>CAWKCO010000006.1:0-555970 GCA_963848175.1 uncultured Cytophagales bacterium | reverse complement strand
TGCCTAAACGAGCAAAAGTGCATAATCTTCTTTATGTAATTTAAGAAAATGCTACCACTATTGAAAAATTCAATAGTCAGTTCATTATTTCAACCGACTGCCGCCTAAACGACCATATCACCTTCTCTTTTGTAAAACAATTTCTACCCAGATCGTATATCCTAAAACGTATCTTTGCGGTGGTTAACGACCACATGATTTAAAAACACTTTTATGACCATATTTGAATACCTGAAAAATACTGATAACCAAACAATACAAATTCTGCTTTCAGTATTATTTGTAGTGCTGTACTTGATAAGCCGAAAGCTTACCTCCACACTTACCCGCAGATATGGCAGAAAAAAAGGCTTTACTCTCCCACGAGTCAAATACACAGTAAAGTATATCCACTTCGTTTTCTTTGTGGTCTTTCTGATGTTTATAGGGCTGATCTGGGATATATCATTTCAAGGGTTGTCTGTCTATTTTCTTTCGTTTTTTACCGTAGCGGGAATTGGGTTGTTTGCCTCTTGGTCCATTCTTAGCAATATCACGGCGGCCATCCTACTTTTCTTCTACTTTCCCTATAAGATAGGAACACAAATAAGAATCATGGATGGAGACAATAGTGTACAAGGCTTGATTATAGACTTGAGTTTGTTTTCCATTCTAATTAAAAATGAGGAAGGCCAAATTGTCACGTATCCCAACAACCTCGTTTTGCAGAAAGCAATAGTGATTCTATCAGACAACTAAAATATTTTTAATTCTAGGCGCACTTTTTTATCTTCCAATCTGTTTTTACCCCCTAAAACCAAATACCATGACAACAGAAGAATACAACGTACAAATAGCAGAACAAGAATCAAAACTCTCTGGAGACATGTTTGCTGACATGGAAATCCGCGACAAAATTCACAACCTCAAATTGGAAAGAGATGGTGTGAAACCCGTGAATACTGAAATAGATTGTGTGGGCTGTGGAAGCTAATCGCAAAAAGATGTAAGGCTGCTTCGGCAGCCTTTTTTATTGTCTTTTAGTCTAAAGTGTCAAACGTTGAACTTGGCTGAAAGTAATGATGGATTTATCATTGGCAGTGGTGTCTGTGCCAATTTCAATCGAAGAAGATTTCCAACTATCATGAAACTGAGAAGGACTGATATGCTTGATTGGCAAGCCTTGTTTTAGCAAAGTATAAATCACTAATTGGAGATCTTCCTTGCTTACTTCATCTCCGTAAAAAATCGCGTTTGACTCATAGTCGTCAAGTGGGTCGTCTACTGGGCGCTCATGGATATAAAAACCCAATTTTCTCAAAGAATACACCTTTTGACCATCTGGAGAATGAGTGTAGTAGCGGATGATTATGTCACGCCTATGCTTGTCATTGCCAAGTTGATCAATCACACGTTTTTGATAGCTCTCAGCCAAAGCTTCAAAGAAGCCAAGGTCTTTTTGTGGTTCATTTATAGAACTCTTGCTTAATACAATTTCCTCGTTTTTTTCTTGTACAGAATCTTTTAGCGGCTCTTTAGCAGTGGTTTTGAATTTTGACTCCAGCTTCACCTGCTTTTTGAACTTTGGCTTTTGTCCTTCCGATACTTGAGCCACCGCCCACTTCTCCACATTAGCGGCATTCTTTTTAGAGATAACCTTCCCATCTACGCTGTAGCTCTTCATCGGTCTGGTCTCATGACTCACCTCTGTGGTAGGGTGCAATACCAAATATTGATCTACGGCAAACATGGTCGCACATACGCACAGAGAGAATATTGCGTATCTAGTAAACTTGTTGGTACCTTCTGTTATCATTTTCGGAAGTGCTTAGGGAGTTAAATTTAGCATTATTACTGGAAAGCCCACTGTAACGTGGAGTTTCAACACGCAAACTCAGCGCAATTGCATTCCAAGGAGATAATGTTCTGGCCCGTATCTCTCTACATTACCACCTGATGGAATACCTCTAGTTCACAGTATGGTTGGAGTTTGTTTAGAATGAGGTAAAATTCTCCCCAGCATTATCATTTCTCCTACAAGCTAGCTCTCACCAGCCCCATCAAGTCATCAAAATATTCTCTGTGATTTGCTAGACGAGGCACTTTATGCTGCCCACCAAGCTTGCCTCTCTTTTTCATCCAATTGTAAAAAATGCCTTTGGGCAGAGTATGCACTAAGGGAGCTTCTAGAGCAATGTCTTTGTAGCGCTTGGCATCATAATCGGAGTTAACTTCTCGGAGCTTCTCATCCAAGAGCGTACAGAATCGCTCCAAATCGTCAGGGTCTTTGGCAAACTCAATCGCCCACTCATGTCCACCTTTTTTACCTACTTCAATAAATCTTGGTGCTGCTGTAAAGTTCGTGACCTCAGCATCCGTTCTGTTACAAGCAAAAGCAATGGCTTCAGTGGCATTCTCGATCATAAGCTCCTCACCAAAGGCATTGATAAAATGCTTGGTGCGGCCTGCAATTTTGATTCTATATGGGTCGAGGGAAGTGAAACGTACCGTATCTCCGATCTTGTATCTCCACAGCCCTGCATTGGTTGTGATCACAGTAGCGTATGCCTTGCCAACCTCCACTTCACCTAGCGAGAGTGTTCGAGGGTTGTCACTTTCCCAATCCTCCATTGGGATAAACTCATAATAGATGCCATAGTCCAGCATCAGCAGCATATCGTGAGAGTCGGTGCGGTCTTGTATTCCAAAAAATCCTTCCGACGCGTTGTAGGTTTCCATGTAGTTCATCTGACTAGATGGAATCAACTTCTTGAATAAACTTCTGTAAGGCGTAAACGAAACCGCCCCATGGATAAAAGCTTCCAAATTAGGCCACACCTCCAAGATATTTTTAGCGCCTTTGATCTCCACGATACGCTCTAAAAGCACAATCGTCCAAGTAGGGACACCCGAAATACTCGTCACATTTTCATTGGCAGTGTATTGAGCCATTTTTTCGATTTTGGCCTCCCACTCCTCCATCAAGGCAATCTCCATGGTGGGCGTGCTCACAAACTGTGCCCATAGGGGTAGGTTTTTCAAAATAACAGCAGAGACATCACCATAATAAGACTTTGCATTTCTGTCAAATTGGTTCACCTGCTGGCTGCCGCCGATCACAAGATTTTTACCAGAAAAAAACTGCGTTTCGGGATAGTTATTCACATAAACTGAAAGTAAATCTTTGCCCCCTTTAAAATGACAATCTTCTAATGCTTCTGGGGAAACAGGGATGAATTTGCTCCTAGCATTTGTGGTGCCAGAGGATTTGGCAAACCATGTAATCTCAGATGGCCAAAGGATGTTTTGTTCTCCTTGCATGAGACGCTCCACCAATGGAAAAATATCTTCGTATGAAACTACAGGTACATTTTTCTTAAAATCGGCAAGGTTTTTTATATCTCCAAATCCATATTTCTTTCCATACTCTGTATGTGTGCCTTTACGAACAAGTCCGTCAAAAACCTCACGTTGCACATCATGTGGGTATTTCATAAAAAGCTCGATATCATGTATCCGCTTTTTCATTACCCAAGTGAGGATCGAATTGATGAATTCCATTTAAATCTTTCGTTTCAGTTCAAAATGTTTTCCTAGGTAAACACGTCTTACTTGCTCATCGGCAGCCAGCTCCTCTGCTGTTCCTGCTTTCAGCAAACTTCCTTCAAACATCAAATAAGCCCGATCCGTGATAGAAAGTGTTTCATTCACATTGTGGTCAGTGATCAAAATACCAATGTTTTTATCCTTGAGCTTAGCCACGATGGACTGAATTTCCTCTACAGCAATAGGATCGACACCTGCGAAAGGCTCATCCAGGAGCACAAATTTAGGATCCACAGCGAGCGCCCGAGCTATCTCCGTTCTTCGTCGCTCACCTCCCGAAAGCACCATACCCAAGTTCTTACGTACGTGAGTCAAACTAAACTCTTCTAGGAGCTCCTCCATCTTATTTTTCTGATCGGCTTTGCTCAATTTGGTCATTTCGAGCACCGCAGTAATATTATCCTCTACCGAGAGCTTGCGGAAAACAGAAGCTTCTTGAGCCAGATATCCAATTCCTTTTTTGGCTCGGCGATACATCGGCAAGCCCGTAATATCCTCTTCATCCAAAAATATTTGTCCTTCGTTGGGCTTGATCAAACCCACCATCATATAAAACGAGGTAGTCTTTCCTGCTCCATTTGGCCCCAAAAGACCAACAATCTCACCTTGGTTTACCGAAACCGACACGCCCTTTACCACGGTGCGCTTCCCGTATTTCTTGATTAATTGTTCCGCTCTCAGTTCCATATTTTGTTTCTCTTTGAATCTAAACCTGATCTACCCCAACGCTCAAAGCCCTGTCAAGTTCTAACGAATGCTATTCCAACGCAATTTATCAATCAACACGAATAATTCGGGTCTGTGGACGAGGTAATAATCTTATTGTGAATGTCTGCTGTCGGTTCTTGTTCCTTTACGCATCAAACTTGATGTCTTTGATGAAAAGCTGCAAGGTCTTGTTACCACGAAAATTGTTTTCTTCAATGCAATAAGCCAAGCTGAACGGCTCGCCGGCCACAATCCGAGCGTGATGCTCTGCCATACCAAAGCCGATGGCATCAAAAGTCTGCTTTGAGCCCTCTTGGTAAACACTCAATTTGAGATGTTGTTCTTTTAAGATGCGCGCTTGGTTTCTACATTTCAAATTAGATGTGGAAAATACAGGCTGCATATTGCACGGCCCAAAGGGTGCCATTTGACTAATTATGCTAAAAGACTTTTCAGTGATAAAATCCAAATCGATGGCCATGTCTATGTGCAACTTCGGAATAAGCACCTCAGGGTCGATCGTGGCAGACACCACCTCCTCAAAACGCTTTTGAAAATCGGCGACTTTGTCTAAACTCATAGTAAGACCTGCTGCATGTGTGTGTCCTCCAAATTGCTCAAGAAGATCGCTACATGCCCCTATGGCTTCATGAATATCAAAACCATTGACCGACCGTGCAGAGCCTGTGGCCTTATTTTTCGATTCGGTAAGGATGATCGTAGGACGGTAATAATTCTCAATACAACGAGATGCCACTATGCCAATCACACCTTTGTGCCAATCTTTTTTGAACAAAACCGTACTTTTTGCGGTGAGCAAAGTGCTGTCTTGCTCGATCATTTCCAACGCTTCTTTGGTAATATTTTGGTCAAACGTTTTTCGCTCAGAATTTTTTGCATTTAGATGATCGGCAAACAGCAACAAGTCTTCTTCCGTTTCAGCCAAAAGTAGTTTTACAGATTCTTTTGCGTGAGTGATCCTGCCCGCCGCATTGATTCTCGGCCCCATGTAGAAAACCACATCAGAGATCGTGAGATTGCCCGAAAGGCCACTAATTTCTTTTAAAGAAGCCAGACCCTTGGATGGAGCCTGATTGAGTTTTCTCAATCCGAAATAAGCCAAAATTCTATTTTCTCCTACAATAGGCACTATGTCCGAAGCGATACTCACGGCTACCAAATCCAGAAATTGATAAAGCTTGGTAATGGGAATGGTGTTTTGCTGGCAAAAACCCTGAAGTAGCTTAAAGCCAACCCCACATCCTGAAAGTTCCTTGAATGGATATGGGCAGTTTTTTTGTTTCGGGTCGAGAATGGCAATTGCATCTGGTAGCTCATCGCCAGGCAAATGGTGATCACAGATGATCAAATCGATCCCAAATTCTTTGGCCATTGCCGCCTTGTCCACTGCCCTAATTCCGCAATCCAAACTAATGATCAGATTGACCTCAGTCGCTTTGGCATACTCAATTCCTTTAGTTGAAATACCATATCCTTCTGTGTAGCGGTCAGGTATATAATATTCAATATTTTCCGTAAACCCCTTTAGGAAACCAAAAGCTAGACTCACCGAAGTAGTTCCATCCACATCATAATCCCCATAAATCAGAATTCTCTCTCCACTGAAAATGGCATCACAGAGTCTATTCACGGCCTTTTCCATGTCTTTCATCAAGAAAGGATCGTGCAAGTCTTCTAAGGAGGGACGAAAGAAAGTCTTAGCCTCATCGAAAGTGTGAATGCCGCGCTGAACGAGCAATTCACCGAGAGGCTCACTTACTTTTAAGCTCTTGGAAAGCTCCGCTATTACCTCCTTATTTCTCTCCTCGCTATATACCCATCTCTTTTCCATAAGATGAAATTAGCCAAATTGATCGAAACGCCGATTTTTTACTCTACAGATGTGCACAGTTCATCCGTTCAAAATACCAATTCATACGGGTATTAATCTTGTACACATTATTTGAACTTATATAGTATATTCGGGTTATAGAATGCTTAAAGTTTTGGCTTAAATTTGTCCTTATGATAGGATTCATGCCAAACGTAATTTCCGACAAAACGCGACTCAGAAGCCCTGTGGAAAAGGATTTGAATGCCTTTCAGAATGAAATTATTGATGAGCTGGTGAACAACACCCTCTCAGAGGCTGTAAAGCTGATGGAGCGTATGTTGAAGATCAGAATCAATGCAGACCACATCAACTATGGAAGTGGCCCTTTAGGCACTATTTCGGAGTTTGATGCACTTGGTCGCTTCAAAGTGCACTTGGTTAAAGTTTCTTTCGAAGGTGACATCAAAGGAGCTTTTTATTTCATCATCAACAGCCACGAAGTGGAATTGATCAATCGAGTTTGTTTACCAGAAGAAATGAACCCAGGCAAGCGCACCGAATCTAAAATGATGCAACACGGATTCATGTCTGAGATTGAAAATATTATTGCTTCTCAATCAGCGGCAAAAATCTCCGAGTATTTAGGTGTCCAAATCATTGGTGAAGTGCCAAAAGTGGAAATCATTTCTGGTCGCGATGTAAACGAATACATGAAAGAAGAGAACACTCGCCTCAATACTGCTTTTCATGTAAGTTCTACTCTTTCTGGAGTAGTGGTGAATGTGGCTCCCTATTTCATCTGGATGCTCGACGATAGCTTCCTAGATATGCTTAAGCTCAATTCTTAAGAGCTCTTAAGTCAATTTTTACATTTCTTCTATACCCGAATTTTCCCCATTCCCTGATGTTTGATTAATTTGTCGTTTTCACTAGCGACAGAGACAAACAATGCGCATTCCTTTAAATGAAATTTGGAATTTTACCGACATTCTCGATCAGGGAGAGGAGCGCTCGCTAGCTTTCACGCTAGTTGCTGGTACGGCTCGTATAGCGGAAATAGACAAACCCACCATAGAGGCATTACGCTCAGATAGCGACTATGACACGGAGCTACTCCCTTCCATTTTCACTTTCAGAGAAATTCTTTGGCAACCAGATGTATATACAGAAGCTAGCATGTGTTTGCCCAGTCTACGGGTGCTGTCTTCTCAATGCAATGAGGACGCAGAAAAATATAGAGCCACGAAAATAGGGCATAAACTGATTTATGCTCAACTTTTAGAACAAGTGGCACTTGCCAGTGATAGGACTATAGCAGCTTTGGAAAAGAAAAAAGTAATAGCCAGCCCAGCACTAGGCCAATTCAGAACGATGACTTTTCCTATTGTGAAGTTTTTTATTTCACACCCAAAAAACAGAAAGGACTACCATCAAGATGCCATCAATAGGCTGAACTACGCGGTGAAAATCATGATTACCGATCTACACGGAAAATATACCGATCTACAAGATCCATATTGGGAAGTGGTACTTGCCAATAATGTGAAGAACAACGCTTCCACACTAAATAAACAAGCCAAAACAGAGTCGCCCATCGAAAAGGACTAGTTTTATTTTTTGAGGGCAACAAATCCAGTTAATTTCGGGTTTAAATCCACGGAAAACCAGCGAACATGTCAAACCACAGTGCCCCTTTAGAAAAAAAATTGAAGACGGGGAGAATCAAGTTTTTACTGATCAATCTTTTGAAAGGCTTGATGTGGATGACTGTGATCGTGGGAGGCTACTTTTATCTTTCCAGTCATTTTGATTTTACTCTCGAACGACTCCTTGGCAGCTACTACGAAAGACCAGGGATTATCTTTTCAGTGTTCTTCGGGTCGGAAGTGATTTTTGGAATTATTCCTCCAGAGCTCTTTATGATTTGGAGCTTGCGAGCGGGAGAAGTTGGCATTTATGTACAAAATGTAGCGGCTCTGGCCATTCTTTCATATTTGGCTGGGATCATTGGATACTTCATTGGCAGCAGATTCAGCGAAACTCCCCTATATCAAACAGTTAGAAAAAACTACCTCAAAAAGGCGGAAAAACATTTCGTTCGGTTCGGAGGTTTCCTCATCATCGTAGCGGCGCTTACTCCCATTCCTTTTGCAGGAGTATGTATGCTTACCGGTGCGGTCAAGTATCCATTCACCAGATTTTTACTTTTTACTAGTACCAGATTTCTTCGTTTCGCTACTTATGCATTCATTGTCTGGGAAACCAATATTTTACAATGAGCAAAAAAGGCATTTTACTTGTCAACTTGGGCACTCCAGATTCTACGAGTGTCTCAGATGTACGCAAATACCTCCGAGAATTTTTATTTGATAAACGAGTAATTGATATTCCAACCATCCCTCGTTGGCTTTTGGTCAACTTAATCATTGCGCCCTTTCGTGGGCCAAAGTCCGCTGCGGAATACCGCAAACTTTTCAACGAGAGGGGTTCTCCATTAAAATATTATACGGAAGACATTCTGGCTCCTTTAGCCGAGGCATTGGGCGATCAGTATGAAGTGACTTATGCCATGCGCTACCAAAATCCTTCGATTGAAAAGGGTTTAGAGTACTTCAGGTCAAAGAATGTAAGTAGCATTCATGTGATTCCACTCTTTCCGCAGTATGCCTCAGCTAGTACAGGATCTGTGATAGAGCAGGTGATGGACATCACCAAGACTTGGCAAATCATCCCTGAAATAAAATTTACTTCCCAGTTTTTGGAGTCCGAATTGTTCATCGACACGATAGTTAAGAAAGCTAAAATCTGGATGGATCAGTGTGATTATGACCATTATCTATTTAGCTACCACGGTTTACCCGAGAGACAAATTCTCAAAGGTTCTGTCGGCAATCAATGCCAGTTGGGTAGCTGTTGTGAACATTTTCATGATAAAAACCGATACTGCTATCGTGCTCAGTGCTTCCAGACCACTCGTTTGGTTGTAGCCAAATTGGGTTTGCGAGAAGACCAATACTCATCTTGCTTTCAGTCGCGACTGGGAAAAGACCCTTGGATCAAACCATACACCGATGAAGTGCTCGTTCAATTGGCTAAAGATGGGAAGAAGAAGGTACTGGCGTTTTCTCCTGCGTTTGTTTCGGATTGTCTGGAAACAACTATTGAGGTAGGGCAGGAATATCAGCATGCTTTTACAGAAGCAGGTGGCGAACGCTGGGATTTGGTCGAAAGTCTAAACGACGACCCGCTTTGGATTGAGTGTCTGGCGGAGATGGCGAGGAGTTAAGACAATCCAGTGAAAATTTTAAGAGCCTGCCAGATGGTGCTACCATCCAAACAGGCTCTATAGCTGGTTGAGCTATTTTTTTTGTGAGTAAACAATACTACTGATTGTAATCACTTATTCCATTGCATCAAACTTACGCTCAAAAAGGGTATTTGACAAAAGCTTCGATCCCTTCATACTCCGTAAGTCCTAGCTTATCATATATTTTGGCTGTGGTACTATTTCGGTCTTCAGCCCTTTGCCAAAATTCTCGACTGTCCTCACCTGGGAATACTGGATGATCTTTTTGTGACTGGTGCTTGAAGATGGCCTTGCGCTTTTTCATCACATCCATTGGACTCAAAGGAATCGCCATTTCGATTTCTTCAATGTCCCACTCTTGCCAAGCCCCACGGTATAGCCACAGGTTACAATCTGCCGTCCATTTATCTGATTTCACTTCTTTCAAAGCAGCGAAAATGGCATCCAAGCAAACTTTGTGTGTACCATGAGGGTCTCTTAAATCACCTGCAGCAAAAATCTGATGTGGCTCTACCTCACGGAATAGCTTGATAATAATGTCTGTATCCGCTTGACTCAATCCATTCTTTTCTACACCACCTGTTTCGTAGAACGGAAGGTCAAGGAAATGGACATTTGATTCAGGCACACCACAGAATCTACAACCAGCAGCTGCCTCTCCTCGACGAATCAAACCTTTGATTTTGCGCACGACTTCATGATCAACGTCTCCCTGCTTCTTATCCTTCAAAGCACCAACTGTTTTTTCATAGGCTTCCGCCAAAACAGTATTTCCACCTCCTAAAGCAGCTTCCAAATGCATTCCGAACTCTGCAAAACGCAGAGCATCATCATCAAACACAGCAATGTTTCCTGAAGTTTGGTAGGCTACATGCACATCATGACCTTGCTCTACGAGCTTCAGCAATGTGCCACCCATAGAGATCACATCATCGTCTGGGTGGGGGCTGAAGACGATCACACGCTTGCGAGCAGGCTCTGCACGCTCAGGCCTGTTAGTATCATCCGCATTAGGCTTACCGCCCGGCCAGCCTGTGATTGTTCTTTGTAGCTTATTGAAAATCTCAACATTGAGCTGCTGAGAATAATTAGGATAAAGCA
This sequence comes from uncultured Cytophagales bacterium, assembly GCA_963848175.1. Taxonomy (GTDB): domain Bacteria; phylum Bacteroidota; class Bacteroidia; order Cytophagales; family Cyclobacteriaceae; genus JAMZMI01. Next base: position 545,435 of record CAWKCO010000006.1, on the reverse strand, counting down.
GAAGCTCATCCAAACCATTTTCTTTATAATCGGCATCAGTCAATTTGAGAATTGGCTTTTCTAGCTTTAGGCTCAGCCAAATAACAGCACGCTTTCTTAGCGCATCTGTCCATTCACAAAAGCCTGTCAACCAAGGGTGCTTAAAACGTGTTAGGTCTTCTGCTGCCCATTCGTCTAAAACAAACTTCACATTGGAGTGCTCTTGCAAGTATGACGCTGGAATATCGCTCGTAATTTCACCTTCTACAGCTTTTGCTACGATTTCAGCTTTCTTCTCTCCCCAAGCCAGCAAAAAGACTTTTCTTGACTTGAAAATACTCTTAATGCCCATGGTGATGGCCATACGAGGCACATACTCTTCTTTTATAAATTCTCGAGTCGCATCGCTAATGGTCATCGGGTCAAGCTTCACCGCTCTGGTTGTAGAATGATATTGAGAGCCTGGTTCGTTGAAACCAATGTGCCCAGTACGACCAATACCCAAAAGTTGAATATCAATACCTCCGACAGCATCTATCTTCGCATCATAAGCCTCACAAAACTTAGTAACATCTTCTTTTTTCAATTCACCATCTGGAATATGGATGTTCTCCTTTGGTACATTGATATGATCAAAAAGATGATGATGCATATAATAGTTGTACCCTTGCTTAGAATCCCTTGCGATAGGCAAATATTCATCTAGGTTGAAAGTAATCACATTTTCGAAACTGAGGCCTTCTTCTTTGTGCATGCGAATAAGCTCTGCATATACAGAAAGAGGTGTAGCTCCAGTAGCTAATCCCAGAACGGCATTTTCTCCGCGACTGGCTTTGTCTCGAATCAATGTGGCAATTTGCTCTGCAACAAAACGTGCTCCTTCTGCGCTCTTTTCAAATACGCTTACAGGAATTTTTTCGAATTTGGTTTGGGGATGATCAATGATGGTCATATTTCTAATGTTTGAATAGATCGACAGAATTGAACTCCAAATATAGTAAAATATTTTGTATGTGCACGAGCACATTATACTTAGTCATGAGAAATATAATATTTAAGAAACACAAAAAAGCCCACCCGTAAACAACGGATGGGCACACACTAAACAACTAAAACAATTAAACAACTATGATTACAAAAAGTCTGGATAAATGGCTTTGGCGGGGTACATGGCCTTCAAAACTTTTTGTGCCCTGGTATCTGTAAATCCTGTATAAAAGAAATATACTTCTCCTTGTACACCTTCTGCCCTATTGGCCTGGATCATATCAGCTATAAACTGCTGGCTCGGTAAGTAACCCCCAGGTATAAGCAGCAAGCCAGGAAAAAACGTCTTTCGCTTATCCGCATCAATTAAATTGAGTTGCGAGGAAAGTAAATTTTTGTAAATATTCAGCCCTTGATTTTCTCTTCTATAAAGCTGAGGGCTCACTATATCTGAATAGCCATCATTGACCCATGACGCATAATCCTGAAGATACTCGTCATATCCAAAACTCCCAGGACTTGGAGACATGGCTACAATTGCATTTGGATTTACGGCCTTTACAGAGTCGTAAAGTGCCTTCCCGAACTCATTAATCAAATCCGCTCTCCATCGCAACCAAGCAATATTCTTTGCCGTTTCTGGAGGAGACTTGTCCGCCATGATCATGCTTTATAAAGCCGAACAGTATAATCATCATATCCACCTTCGGATGGCATGGCCGGCAAACGGTCATCGCCCTGTACACCGTCAATGTCAGGATATTCCTCCACCACCTCAGTCATCAGGTCAATCATAAACTGCTGTACTTCTGGTAGAAATGCATTTAGCCAATAAAATCCATTCTTTACCAACTGCTCACCGTCCTTATTCTTTGCTGCCCATTCAGGTTTTGCTGTGAGTATTGGCCCTGGACTACCATTGTAGGCCGTAAACCCATATTCATACCATGCAAGTACCTTGATGTCTTTGGCATGTGCCGCATCTATCAGTTCACGTAGTGGATCACGACCTGTGTATAGTGGGTCAATCAACTTCCCTGTGATCGACTCTGCCACTTTGCTTGGATACATGGTCAATGCTTTGTTCCATGTCACTACGAAAATAGTGTTGATATTTAGCTCCGCACACAAATCGACAGCATCTTGAATATTTTCCTTAGAATTGAGCGCATTGCTATCTACGTTGGTCAGCCATACACCGCGAACTCCTACATCTTGAGGTTGAACTGTCACATTCACTGTGTAGCTGGCTTTATCACCATTCTCGGCAGTGACTTCATAGACCACTGGACTAGAAAAATCCTGAGTCTCACCAGAAGCAAGGGTCACTGATGCCTTTGGATGAATTAAAAAAGTCGCTTTTAGATCTGAAATATCTGTACCATAAGGCACAGAGGCATTGATTGTATTTCCATCCAACTCTCCCCTGATAAAGATATCCGATAGCACAAAGTTCTTGAATTTATTATCGGCACTAGTTGGTGACCACTACCACTTTTTCTCTTACTGCGACCTGCACCGTATAAACCTTGTTGGTTCCATCTGCTGCCGTCACCACATAGACCTGCACATTGGTAAAGTCCTTTTCCTCGCCCGATGCAGGTGAAATCGTCGCGCCTTCGGACACTTCTATGATAGGTATCGAGCTTCTTTACACTCGATCCTTCAGCCAGTGTATCTATCACAAGTTCTGTTTTTCATTGTCTATGACCGCTCCTGTATTGCCTGTTACCCCTTCGAATGTGAAAGAGAGAATATCATTTTCGCTACTTTTTTCTTCAGCCACATCTTCCGTGCAGCCACTCCAAATAAGCGTGCACACCATCAGCACACACAATGTGCTGATCCTGGCTAGTTTTTTTGTGAAATTTTTCATCGTCTATACTGATTTTTTGCTCGTTAAAACTTCGGGAAAGCGACCTTCTCCTTATAGGTCTCTTTAAAAAAAGACTTAAAAGGTTTGATGCCTTCATAAAAGAAGAAAACCTCACCATTCAGTCCATAGGATCGATTTTCATCGATCATCGCTTTCAAATATTCTGTAGAAGGATTGTACTTATCCACTTGCAGCAAGACGCCAGGAAAGAGTTTCGCTCTGTCGGATGGAGCTACTTGCCAATCTACGATTTCTTTGAGTGCTCTTGAATATGCCTCCATATCATAGCGATACACCTGAGGACAAACAACATCCACATAACCCTGACGCAACCATGTAGGCCAGTCTTGCAAATAGTTTTCCTTGCTCCATGGGTAAATGCTTGGCGCCATAGAAACAATGCACGTGCTGTCGATGGCTTTTACCTTTCCGATAAAGGTTCTGTAAAAACAAAGTCATGCGCTTGGCTCGCCATTCTACCCAATCAAAATCCTTTTCATTGGCGGGAGGATCATTATCACTGTGCTCTGCTCTATACTGCGCCTTGGTATATTCATCATAGCCACTGTTCACCGGCATGGCTGGCAGGCGATCATCTCCCTGTATTCCGTCAATGTCATAATTTTGTACCACTTCAGTGACCATATCAGTCAACCACTGTTGCACTTCTGGATGATAGCCATTCATCCATTGAAAATTATTTTTGGACGTGATTTCACCATTGGTATCCAGCGAAATCCACTCAGGTTTAGTTCTTAAAATGTGCCCTCCATCTTTTTGCCCATAGGAAGAGGCAAAGCCAAACTCAAACCAAGCAAACACCTTGATATCTCTGGCATGAGCTGCCTCAATCATTTCTTTTAGCGGATCGCGCCCTTCAAAAACCGGGGCGATTTCAAAACCCGTCACAGCCTTGGCTGCTAGCACTTGGATACAACGTATAGCCACGATTCCAAGTGACCATAAAAATGGTATTGAATCCGAGGGAATCTAAAAGTGCTACCGCCTCCTCAATATTTTCCTTCGATAGCAAAGCTTCACTAGCCACATTGGTGAGCCAAACGCCTCGAATGGCTTCTTCCTGTTTTTCGGTAGCTACGGCTGTATTCTTAGTGCTTTGATTGCAGGAGCAAACAAAAAAACCAAGTATCACTATCAATAGCATTTGTGATACAAATCTGTTTTGGAGCAAATTCATTTTTTTGATTTTTAATATCTGTTTTGCCTCTAAGGGGCGCATGATACAAGATGAAAAAGATTCCCTGCGGGAATGAGCTTGACGATGATCAATTTCACAAGTCAAAAAAAATAGGCGTCCAACACTATTCGGGACGCCCATTCTTCTTTTTCAACAACTCTAAAATGAAATGTCTTTTAGTTTGATGGGATTTCCAGCGTCAACTTAAACTTGGCTAGCGCTTGGTTCGTCACCAATACATAAATTTCTGCTTCTGCCTCGCTTACTACGTTCACAGCAGCATTTCCACTGGCATCAGCATTGGCAGTATCTGTACCTCCCACAAAATCGGCTGAGGACAACACATCAGCCTTAGTTACCTTATCTAATCCCTTGGTCACATCTATCACTACAAGGCGGCTTTCCTTTCGAGCTTCTTGGGAAAGCTGCTGCCATGATCGTCCTGTCACAAAGAGTGAATAGCGTAAACTGATTGTGAAAACCATCAAATAAGGTTTTATCTCCATTAGGAAGCTTGAGCGACTATTGCTCCTGTCTGCACGTGATATTTGAGCAACATCAATATCATTTCCATTGACCCATACAGTCTCATCATCAACACTCAGTGCAGTAGCATGTGCTCTTGAACCAAAACCAGAAATACCAAAGCCCTGACCGGTGATTACCTTCGGTGTTTCCGTCTAAAACTCCTCCTCGCACTTCCCATTTGTATGCAGCAGTACCTCTTACTCCCGCAGTGAAATTTCTTCCAAAAGCTGTATAAATATCTGCGTCTCCAGTTACGTCTCCAACCACTGAAAGATTATCTCCCAAGTCTGATTTTATCAGTAAAAGTATACTCAATAAATACCTCAGGGCACTGCTCTCATCTGCCCAACGGTATACTTTGAAAGTGGCCGTTCCATTGTTGTCCACCACATTACTCGCCAAAATAGAGCCATCAGCGCTGGTCTCAACATCTGACAGTTTCAAGTTTCCCCCGTCTATTCCGACAAATGAAAGGGTATCTAAAATGGAGCCATCTACAGGATCTAAGATGATCACTTTGTCCTGATTGTTACCTACATAAAAATGACCATTCCCAAACGCTAGTCCATCTTCACCATTCGCAGTAAACCACGTTGGAATACCTCCATTTACGACGCTAAACTCCCAAACCGACTCACTCAAAGTAAGCTTTGGTTCTGAGCCTGCAGCAGCTACTCGTGCAATCACGATCCAATCTTGTGTAGCGCCATTTTCAGCAGTGACAGTATAAGTCACCGGGTGTAGTAAAATTTTGCTCGCTCTCTGATGCTGGCGTCACGTACGGCCTTGTCAGAGATCTCCACGACTGGAGCCAATGTTTTTACATCAGTACCAAATGGCACTGTGATTCTAATTGTGTTATTGTCATTGTTGATATCGCCGGTGATATTACCACCCAAGCATCCCCCCTCTATAGAAAAAGAGGTTATGTCATTTCTTTTGCTCTTCAAGTCTGAGGGATTGTCTTCCTCTGCACCGCAGGAAACGAGTAGGCTGGCTACTACGACTGCAAAAAGCAATAATCCGTTTTTCAAAATGTCCTTCATAGTTGTGTCCGTTTATTATTGAATCTGAAAATATAAAAGAACTCAGAAGAAGAAAGTTCCTTCTGAGTTCTTAAAAGAATCTTATTGATCAGCTAGAGTTACGTCGACTAACGCCACACCGAAGTTGCTAATCATTGCTGCAACAGTAGCAACACCATCTTTCACAGTAACATCAATACCACCTGTTGCATTTCCATTAGAATCTGGATTAACTGTTGGTGTTAAAGCGAAATAGGTAACATCACCAGCCGTTATATTTTCCCAACCATTGGTGATATCAATGATTGACAGATTACCTGATTTATCTCCGCCCAATATCAAATTTGATGTTGTTGCTGCAACAAATTTTTGAACTCCAAGCGCGAAATATGCCACATCCAGAGAATGAGTAAAAAGTTTAGCATTATCCCCAGCATTTAAGGAAGCAGGTAGCTTGCCAACAAGTGATCCGTCTTGAGCGAACTCAGAGATACCTCCAATATCAGTACCAGCAACTAAGAAATTTGTATTTTCGTCAGCAGAGATTGCCCATACACTTGGAGAGTTTCCTAATTTATCCAAACCAGCCAAAGTAATTACTTTTGGTACTACGTTAGCCACACCATCAGTAATTGAGAATCTTAGAACGTCAGCAGTTGCCGGAGCAGAATTGTTTGTGGCAGCCCAAATATATCCTGTGCCCTTTACATCACCTTTTACACTCATGTTATCACCTAATCTATAACCTGTAGGTGGTATATAAGACAAAAATACTTCCTGTGAAGCGTCCTTATTGTCCCACTTGTATACAGACCAAGTGTTCACACCATTGCCAAGTCGCAGATTAGATCCCAAAATAACACCATTCACATCCGTAGCAACGTTTACTAGAGTCAATGTTCCTCCAGCAGAATTTTGTTTTGCATTAATAAACTCTTTGTTGGGATTCGCTTCGTCTCCATCTACACCAGCTGATACATCTGAGCCATCAGTTATTGATAAAACTCGTATTTTATCATTATTATTATGAACATACACATAGTCACCATACATGGCTAAATCTCGCTCGTTGTTAGCTGTAAACCATGTAGGACGCGTTCCTGCTTTTGTTGTTTTTTCCCAAACTGCAGTCACAGTAATCCCTGGCTTAGGCAATTCTGTTACAGTTACTTCGTAAACAGCAGTAGTACCGTCTTGAGCAGTTACCGTGAAGCTAATAGCTGAAGAAAAATCAGCTGCTGCACCACTCGCTGGGTTCACTGTAGCAAAATCGGAAACTTCGATAGTAGGAACCAAAGCAGTCAAATCTGTTCCGAAAGGTACATTCGCCGAAATGTTCATTCCATCCATCACACCTTCTACTACAGGGTCAAGTCCCGCAAATTTGAAAGAAGTAATTTCCTTCTCATCCGAACCTGGCTCATCAGTCACTGTTACGGTGTAAGCTTTGGTAGTTCCATCTTCAGCAGTTACCGTGTAAGTAAGAGCAGTAGAGAAGTCTTGAACTTCAAGACTAGATGGATTCACTGTGGCAGTAGAAGGAATTGAAACAGTTGGTTTTAATGCAGTTAAATCTGTTCCAAAAGGAACTGTTGCAGAAATATCTGTTCCGCTAATCGTCGCTGTAACAGCTGGATCAAGTTCTGCAAATACAAAGCTCAATATTTCTTTTGCATCACTTTTTGGATCTTCTTTCGGATCTTCATCATCCCCGCAAGAGATAAGGAAAGAAACCGCAGCAAGAAGACTTAGCATCTTCAGGCCTCCTAATAAATTGAAATAGTTTTTCGTTTTCATGTTAGTTGAGTTTGTTTAAACAATTATTGAAGGATTAAAATTTGATTCTTTAGTTGACGTCCCACCATACAGCCTCAGTAACCATGTCAGGTTGAGTTTTTATGGCCTCTAAGTAACTGTCTCGGTTAAGAGATTGTTCCTCTATTGGGTATTTTACTCTTTTAGGCACGTCTGAGCCTCCAGTCTCACTTAGACCATCGGTATCTGGTATAGGGTTGAGTACAGGGAATCCTGTTCTTCTGTATTCCGCCCAAGATTCAAAACCATTGTTGATATTCGCAATCCACTTTTGCGTAATGATTTGCTCTAAACCTTTAGCAGCATCATAAGCAATTTCGGTCTGAGCGATGTAATCGGCTATGTCCTGATCTGTAATGTCGATGGTAGGAAGTGAAGATTCATCCACACGCTCAAGCAAATAAGCATGTACGTCCAACCAATATTTGATTGAAGCTTCTATGCCCTTATCATATTCTGTTTTAGCGTCACCACCCCACCCTTTCAGAGCTGCCTCAGCTTTTAGAAAGCAAACTTCAGAATACTGCATTGCAGCACTCGGGCTGTAAGAGTTGGAGATGATATCACTATCTCTAGAATATTCATTTGGGACAATGTCCGCAATCTCTGTAGGGTTCAAGCCGTTTCTAAGTCCTACATAATTGCCCCCCACAGGTTCAATGTACAGTGCCAGACGAGGGTCATTGCTGTCTTGCAACATATCTACAAGCGTATTGCTCGCTCGGTATTCGTTGAAGCTTTTGATCAATGACATTGGCTGAAAGTTTTCGAAACGAACCCCTTGATCAACACCATAATTCACTATTGCTGATTGACTATTCTCTTCAAAAAGCATATTTTCTGCAAGTAAAGCCTTTACTTGTGATTCTGCCAAAATAGGATTAACATCTGAAATCCTCATTGCCAGTCTTAACCGTAGTGAGTTTGCAAAGCGCTTCCATAGGTCAATATCGCCTTGGTAAATTATGTCCGTTGAACCAAACCCCTCACTAGCAGATGGGTCGAAGCTTTTTACAGCATCTTCAAGCTGAGCAATCATACTTAGATATATAGACTCTTGTGAATCATATTTTGGAAAGAGGTTTCCTCCAAAAGCCTCAGAATAAGGCACATCACCCCAAAAATCAGTAATACGGTGCATGATAAACACCTGCCAAATTTTTGCAATCGCGGTTTTATTAATTTTTTCAGGCTCATCCTCAGTCAATTTGATTACTTCATAACATTGCTTACCAGAGTTAGAATAAGCTGATGTCCAATAATCAGTTAACCAACTGTTTACTGTTTAATAACGACCAGTTTCAAACTTAGCAACAGACATGGCGTAGTATTGAATATAGTGATTAGCATAAAGATGCTGAGCTCGCTGAAACTCTGTATATCGAAGCATGCCATAAAGCTGCGATCGTGTAAAAAGAATGTTTTCATTGATCCTGTCCTCTTGCAAAGCAGTAGGACTAATATTCATTTCATCGAATTTGTCGGTACAAGCACTAACACCAATGGCCAAGAGTATACCAAGAATATATTTTTTCATGTTATTAAAAGCTGGCATGATCATAATGAGAAATTTAGATTGAAACCATAGCTGCGTGTACTAGGAAAGGCAAAGGCCTCAATACCTTGATTATTTCCAGAGTTGAAGGTCGCTTCAGGATCAAAACCTGGAGTATTTTTATGAATAAAAAACAAGTTTCTTCCTACCAGTGAAAAGGTCATTCTAGTAAATGGCAGCCTTTCAAGCATTGCTTTAGGCATATTGTAAGCCACTGTCAATTCTCTCAGCTTAACAAAAGTGCCGTCATAGATAAACTCTTCGGCAAAATTGGCACTAACACCACCTACGGTTTGCCAATAGGCCTGTGGATCCACTTCCTTGGTATTAGGAGTACCATCCGCTGTTACCCCCTCAGCTACGTATCCACCTGCTCCTGCATACCACTCGGCTCGCTGATCTTCTGTGTATGCCGCATTACCATTCCATGCAGCTATGGCATTTGAATACGAGAAGATGTCTCCTCCTTTTTTCATGTCTATTAATACACCTAGGGTGAAATTTTTATAAGAAAAATTATTCTTCAAACCAGCAAGCCAATCAGGTTGAAAATTACCAATCTTTTGAAGACCTCCTTCAGGATCACTCACAGGAAGCCCCTCACGGATAATACGTTGACCTGTTTCAGGATCTCTCAAATACGTTTTATTAGCATAGATATTACCAAAAGGCTCACCAACTTCAGATTGTATTGTAACTCCAAATTGATCATATTTTCCCTGAGTAATCACATTCACTCCTTCCGACAACTCTACAATCTTTGATACGTTTTTAGAAAAGTTCAAAGTAGCGTCCCATCCAAAGTTTTGGCCTTCTATTATCTTGCCTTTGAGTAGTACTTCTACCCCTTGGTTACGAACAAGTCCCCCATTTATTTTTTTTGCCGTAAAACCTGATGCTTTTGATGTCTCTGCATTGAAAATCTGGTCACGAGTGCCTGCATTGTAGTAAGTCGCATCTAGATATAGTCGTGTGTTAAAAAAATCTAAAATAAAACCAGTTTCAAATGAAGTAGTACGTTCCGGCTTTAAATCAACAGGTGCTTGAACACTAACAATCTGACCAAGTTGCTGGCCGCCATGAAAATAGCCTGCATTAATTGAATACAAAGTTTGAAGCTGGTATGGGTCAGCATCACTACCGACCGCCGCTAGTGATCCTCTTATTTTACCATAGCTTAAAACATCACTATCAATACCAAAGGCATCCGTAAAAACGAAACTTGATGATACAGATGGATAAAAGTATGACCTGTTATTCGCGGGAAGAGTAGATGACCAATCATTTCTTCCTGAAAGTTCAACAAAAAAGATTCTTTTAAAATCTAAGGACATAGTTCCATACAATGATTGAACTTCTTTTTCAGATAGTCCTTCACTTGTCTGAGCCCCAGTGACATTATCGATAACAAAGTGATTTGGAACATTCAAAGCCTGACCTTGACTAGACAAAGATTCACGATAATTCTTTCGGATATTACCTCCAATATTTATATCCAATCCAATGTTATCCGTGACTTGTGGTGTCAACATTAGTAAGAAGTCAGAGTTCCTTTCCTCAATCCGCTGATCTGTTATCATATAAAGTGACTTATTCGGTGGGGTAATGTAAATTGTTCCATTAGCTCTTCTATCTTGAAGCCTATCGTAGTATAAGTCGCTACCCGACCGTACCATCAAACTTGCCCATTTAGTAAAATCATATTTTAATGAAACAAAGCCAATTACACGGTCTCTTCTATCATTGTTAGTATTCAGATTGACTGCCCAGTATGGATTTTGCCAGTTATCGGTACCTTTAGCATTGGTGTAAAGCCGTGGCGATCCATCTGCATTTCTGTAGTTTTTCAAATCTTCCAAGCGAATCGATCTTGGCATTTGAATCAAACTATTCATTGGGTTATCCGGATTAAGCGTCAAATTCGGCCTATTGAATGCCTCTTGGTTTACATAGTTCACCTTTCCATCAAAAGAAAATTTATCGGTTAATTGATGATTTATTCTCAAGTTTACTGTCGTCCGCTCTAATGAGCTATTTGGCATAATCCCATCATTTTCCATTCTTGAAATAGATAGCAAACCTTGGGATTTTTCTGTGCCCCCTGTCATGGTCACACCAGTTGTAAAAGTTTTACCTGTTTCAAAAAAATCTTTGATATTATCAGGCTGAGGGCTATAAGCAGTTGGATTTCCAGTCCAATTCACCAATGGGTTGCCATTGGCTTCCGTTTGACCTTGCAAAGGCGCGCCCCAGCTAGTTCGTACGTCATCCGCAAAATCACCAGCATTAGTTAAAGGCAACCTTCCTTGAGTTCCTCTTCCATAAGTGTTTTGAAAGTCAGGTAAAACTTGAGGCGTTTCAAGTACAAAACTTGTATTTACACTTACACCAATGCCCTTGCGAGATGTTCCTTTCTTGGTGGTGATCATAATCACCCCGTTTTGTCCTCTTGATCCATAAAGTGCTGTTGCACTTGCACCCTTCAGTACACTCATAGATTCTATATCATCTGCATTGATATTGGACAACCCATCTCCGTAATCTCGTCCTCCATCTCCAGTCCTTTCTCCTCCACCTTGTGGGTTATTCATTGGTACACCATCTAAGACTATTAAAGGAGAGTTATCTCCAGAAATAGATGAGTACCCCCTAATTACAATCTTAGAAGTACCACCAGGACCAGTTCCTGCCTGATTGATGGACACACCTGCCACCTTTCCAGATAGAGAGTTGATCACATTGATTTCTTTTGCTTGGGTAAGGTCTTCGCCCTTTACTTGCTGTGAAGCATAACCAAGTGCGCGCTCTTCTTTCTTAATACCAAGAGCGGTTACCACGATTTCCCCAAGACTAATGATGTCTGGCACCATGGATAGATTCACTTGAGTTTTACCTGTTATGTCAATTTCCTCCGTTGCAAAACCAATAAAGGAAAAAACCAAAGTGCTCGTATTGGCTGGAACAGTAAAATTGTATTCTCCATCCAAATCTGTGATCGTACCAATCGTGGTTCCTTTCACATAAATACTCACTCCTGGAAGTGGTTCGTCATCCTCGAAGGAAGTTACTGTCCCCGAGATCTGCGTATCACCTTGGCCATAGACATTTATAGCTAAGAATGACGCAAAAATTAAGTGTATAAATACTTTCATCTCTTACTGAAAAATTGTGCTGATTGAATAATTCAAAATTTCCATACAATAAAACTAAACTAAATTATGCAAAAAACAAATTGTTCTCGTGCACAATTGATATTTGTTCGTGCACAATTGCTTATATTGTGTATTCAAGACACTCAACATAACTTTGTACGATGCAAAAACAACGCTACACAATCAGGGATATCGCCAAACTTGCCAATGTCTCCCGCGGAACTGTTGACAGGGTAATACATGAGCGCGGTGTTGTCTCTGATGAAGCTCGCAAAAAAGTAAAAGAAGTATTGGAGCAAATAAACTACGAGCCCAACCTCATTGCGAGATCTTTAAAGGCGCATAAAAACAATATAATAGCAGTAATCATCCCAGATTATAGCGAAGACAACTACTGGAGGCAATGCGTTTACGGTATTCGCAAAGCAGAAAAGGAATATAGACAATTTGGAATCTCTTTGCAATATTTTGAGTACGGAAATACGCGCCAGCAGTATGAAGAGCAATTCAATGCAGCTATAGCAGCTCAGCCAGATGCCTCTTTAGTAGTACCCATGTATTATGAAGACTCATTGGGGCTTTTTGAGAAAATGGAAGCCGCTAAAATTCCATTTGGCTTGATCAATACACCCATTGAAAATATTGGTAACAAGACATTTATAGGTCAAGACTATATAAAAAGTGGTCGGGTAGCGGCGCAACTTATGGACACACTCATAGCACCAGGTAAAAAAGTGTTGATTGTGCATGTTGAAAAGGATTTTGAAAACTCCACTCACCTCCATCAAAAGGAAGAAGGGTTCATCGCATACTTTCAAGAAAAGAAAACCTTTGATGAAATTGAGATATTGAAGTTTGCCGATGCAAAAGACTTAAATAGAATCAAAGAAATATTACCAGAAGCTTCTGGAGTGTTTATGACCTCATCGCAAACACACCTGATCGCAGAAATTCTTGAAGACAACTCCGACATCAAGGTTGTTGGATATGATTTGATCCCTGCAAATGTTAAGTATCTGAAGTCAGGTCAAATCAACATGTTGATCCACCAGAACCCAAACTTACAAGGCTATAATGGAATTACGTCTCTAAGTGACTTTTTGCTCTATAAGAAGGAGATGCCCAAAACAGTTTATTTGCCCTTGGATATAGTAATGTCAGAGAATTTGGATTGTTATTTATAAGAGAATCACACAAGTGTAAACAATTCATTCAAGCTAGTGCCCTCAATTTTGAAAGTGTGAAGCTCTGTAAATCGATAGGTTTTTTAATGATCCTTCTTAAGATCATATATTCCAATATTTCCAAATGCGATGATTAATACAGCTTGTTCTGACTAGCTTTGTTGTCCTTATTTTAAGTTCTTCTACAGCAAAAAAAGTTGAACAATTGATCCTTGTGTTTTTTTCTCTATCCCCGTTAACTTAGCCGGCTAGTAGTTATAAATAATCTTTGTTGGGTCAAGTTGTGTAAAATAGGCTCTAGATCTATTTTGTTATCATAATTTAGCCTGATTAAGACCTGACAGATTCGAAATCTGTTAAGACTAACACTTAAACTTAATTCAAGTATAAACATGTCTAATGTAAAGTACCATTTTCTGCTTTTATCATTTTTGATTCTAAGTATATTGAGTTGTGACGAACTGGACAAATACCCTGAAGGAGTGTATGAAGTTTTGAATTCCAAAAAAGCACCTAAAGATGAAATCATTGATGCTATCCACTTTTTTCAAAAAAATGATAGTAGTAAGCTAGATGCTTTGTACGCTTTGATAATATCTCTAAATGCTGAAGCTTGGCATATGCCAGACACGGCTTTCGATATTATTCCACGAAGATTGACGACTGTGACGGATTTACAGTTGAGGAAAAACCTCTTTACCCATTTAGTAGACAGTATAGTGAGAGTTACTCCAAATGCTCTTATTAGAAATAAAGAATTCAGGTATGAATCAATAGATTCGAAGTATCTAATTGAATCTATCAATCTTTCCTATCAGGCAGTTGATTCCTTACCAAAAAATCTTCGTCCCGATAATAGCTCCTTTATAAAATACGTAATTCCTGACTTCAACAAAGACGAACCGAGAGAACTTGATTTAAAAAAGAATTTGCACCATCAGTATTCTTGGGTATACAAAATAATACGGGAAAACAATTCAATACAAGTAGGTGTTTGTCATTTGATTGACAGCTTAAACATGGGAACTTTTGGAAAGATTCGCTTTCCTGGAGTTATACCAACTAGTTACGTGAATAATATGAAATTTAGTGTCTGCTCAGACTTAGTAACATTGATGGTTCATATATTACGAAGTTTAGGAATTCCTGCTAGTAATGATTACCTACCACATTGGGGTAATCACCCTTTCTATGGTCATGACTGGCTTGTATTTGTTGAGGATGGAAACACGTGCGCAATTGACGCGGTAAATGGCAACATGCTAGATTCTTTATATAAATATGCTAGTATTCCCAAAATTTTCAGAAAAGTATCAACATTCCAGAAAGATAATTTTATGTCTGCTGGTTTTGAGGACGTAACTAGTGAATATAAACCTGCTAACCAGTTTAATTTCCAGATACAAAAAGGTGCTTCAGATATTAGTTTACAGGTTTTTCATTCAGGAGGTCAATGGGTCTCTATTGCAACACCCACCTTTGTAAGTGATGATTACGCCACTTTTAATAATATCGGGCTTGGAATAATTTATAGACTGAACTATAGATTCAATAATCAGTTCATATCTAATGTCGTCTATATTACTGGGGGCGGTGAAATGCTCTCTACAAACTCACAAAACAAGCGAAACGCTTTAGTTACTAGAAAATATCAGCCATACTCTTTAAGGGATTATGCTTACAGAAAGGCGCGCTTGGATGACCTTCAGGGAATGCAAATAATGGGCTCAAATAATCCTAACCTCGAAGAGGCAACAGTGTTATACAAATTAGAATCCTTGAACTCTTATCATGAACAAATTCTGGAGATTCCAAACCCCAAACCTTACAAATACTATTTCCTTAAAAACACAAATTCCAAATCCCTCCTTCTGGCGGCATTTAAACCCGTAGGTGGTGGATGGAAACTGCTTCACGAAAATGAAATAATTCAAAAACAACTCAAAGTTTTAACTGATTCTGATCCTCTATCATACTTAATAGTTGATGATCAAAAAATTATGTTCGAATATACAAAACCGACAATGGTAAGTCAATTTTTAATACAGGCTACAAATGATGATAATAGTATAAAAACAGGGAACACTTATGAATTACTTTATTGGGACAATAATGATTGGAGACTATTCGAGAGAAAAAAAGCTGAGGATACATTAATGAGTTTTGCAAATGTTCCAGCTGATGCCGTTTTCTGGATACGAAACCTGTCTGAGGTTAGTAATGAAGAACATCTTTTTCTTCTCGATAAGGCAGGAAACCAACACTGGCCTGGGGTTAGTGGGGTCTCAAAAGACATTCTTAAAACTTTATCACGAGATAGAAACATATGTGAATAACTGTTATTATTACTTGCACTAGAAAGCAGCAAGCTGACAAGAAAATCATAAAATGTTATATAAACGGCTAAGAAGGGTATTTATGAACTACCAGATTCAAACCACCAAGATGATGAAGGGTGTTTGTACAATAACCCTAAATCTGGTCTTTTGAAAAACCCTAAATTCTGATTTTATTTACAATCAAGCCAAATCATTATTGATTGTCATTGAATCAAATACAATGTTTTATGAAGAGACGATCAAAAAAACGTGCATCAAATCAAGGATATGGCAGTCAAAACCAAGTGACCCTAATAGGATTTGACACGCCATTTTCATAAGATTTAGATCCGTCAAATAGGTGGGTTAGTGCCGCCAATAGAATTCCGAAGGACGATCTAGCCATACTTTATCTGAAGAAAAATACTAGCAAATCAACAGGTCGTCCAACACTAAACACTCGTATTGTCATGGACTCAGTTATTACCAAACACCTGTTCAATCTCGAGGATCGAAAAAGGTAGACCAAATAACAGAAAACATTTACATTTGTCAAAGCAGTATTTTTTTATCCAATAAGCCAAATTACGAAAAATTCCTTCTCAACATAATTCCATAATTAACACATATTCAACTTGACTTTTATCATAAAGTACAGTCAAATCGAATAATAATTCCAAAAATAATGCCGGCGGTAAGAGTCTTGATTTTCGATTGGGTAACTTTTAAAAAAGTTTTGTTTTTAGCAGTTCTCATATCCCTATTTTTTGTCCCCTTGACTGAATGGCCTATACTCAAGAATGGAATAATCGAAAGTAAAAGAATCTACCTTTCAGGCATTACTTCTATCATTGCTATAGGTTTTGCTATTTTAATCTTCTTCAATAAGAAATTTAAAATTTCGATAAATATATTGGATTATACCATTCTCATATTTATTGGATACCTCTTAATAAACTCTTATGTGAAAACTGGACTTTGGATTAATCTTGAAATTCTAATGTGGGTTTCATGCTCTGCTTTATACTTATTTTTAAAGCAAATCATTTCGACTAATTCAAAATTCTACCTAAACTCAGTTCTACTCTTTTTGTTGCTCTCAGCTGGTTTCCAGGCTTTACTTGGACTTCTTCAATTTTATGGCATTTTCACCGGAAACTCATCTTTAAACCAACCAACTGGAACATTTTTTCATTCTGCACCTTTTGCTGGGTACGTTGTTTCAATTATTCCTTTGAGTCTATCGATATACCTCAGAGCGAACAAGTGTCACAGTGCTGTAAGGTACTTTTCCATTACCGTTTTCATGATTATATCGCTAGTTCTACCTGGAACTTGGAGCAGAGCGGCTTGGATTGCAGCAGTTTCGGGGTGTGCGGTTGTTCTCATGTTGCGACCTCAAATACTTTCCATTTTCAATAAACATTTTAAAACTCGTATAGCAAAAGGTGTATTCCTTATAAGTACTTTATTTTTGATTGGTTCGAGTCTGTTTGGACTTTATCATTTAAAAAAAGATTCTGCGGATGGTAGATTACTAATGTGGAAAGTATCTACCAAAATTTTCAAAGAGAATCTTTGGACTGGTGTTGGTTTCGGACAGTATCGAGCAGCTTTTGGAAAACATCAGGCAGCATATTTTCAAGAATCAGAGTTTAATCGAGCGGAAACAATGGTGGCTGGCAAAGGAGAATATGCCTTCAATGAGTTTTTCCATATTGGAGTTGAGCAAGGGGTAATTGTGTTTTTAATTTTCTTTGGCGGAGTTTTAGTCATTGCCTTACAAAATATAACATCCCTTTTTAAGGACTTTGATCCGATTAAAGTTGGTATCCTAGGAACATTAATCTCTCAGTTGGTTTTTGCATTTTTCTCATACCCATTTTCAATGGCTCCTTTGCTTTTGAACTTCTTCTTAATACTTGCTCTGTTATCTTCCATGAATCCTGGAAAATCTTATTTAGTAGATTTCAAATCGTTTCCTGGAATTAGTCTAACAATTATTTTCGTTGCGCTCTCAATATTATCTCTTTTGCATCTCAAGAATATTTACTCAACATATGAACACTGGGAAACAGCCTCAAGATTTAAGCAATATCACGATTATGAAAGAGCGATTGAAGAAATGGAGAAATTGGAGAATAATCTATGGTATAATGGAGATTTCCTTTTTGAATACGGACAAACGCTAGCGTTAAATGAGAATCATAAAAAGGCCGTTTTTATTCTAGAACAAGCTCAAAAATACACCTCCGATCCATACTTATTTAATGCGTTAGGAGATAGTTATAAAGCGTTAGGAAAATATGATCAATCAGAAAAGGCATATTGGCACGCCTATTATCTAATTCCCCACAAATTTTATCCGTTATATCTTTTAGCCAAGCTCTATGAAGAAATGGGAGACAATGAAGAAGCGACAGCCATAGCCAAGAGACTCTTGAAAAAAGAGGTAAAAATTCAATCGACAGCAATTGTAGAAATGAAAACAGAGATGAAAAATTTACTTATTCGATTAGAAAGATCTGAATAACGGTTTAAATTCGATTTATGCTTCAAAAAACTGCTCTTTTAACTTGCGTTCTTACTCTATACGCACCATTTATGACTCTTGCACAATTGAGTACTTCACTTAAGCTGAATGATGTCATACTACTGGCACAGACCAAATCCATTGCTAAACTCACAGCAGAAACGCAGAAAGATAATAGTTACTGGAACTGGCGCATATTTAAGTCGGGTTACAATCCTCAGTTAAGTATCGATGGTACTCTTATAGATTTTAACAGAACCTTTCAATCTGTGACTCAACCAGATGGAAATATCCTTTTTCAACCAATATCCAACAATTCTACCAGTATCAACCTTGGTGTTTACCAACCAATTAGTATTACTGGAACGGAACTTTTTGTACAATCGCAAATTCAGCGCTTTGATGATTTCTCGTCGAATTTGGTTCGATATAATGGTAACCCATTTATTGTCGGAATAAGACAATCCTTGTTTGCGTATAACCAATTAAAATGGGATAAAAGAATAGAGCCAATGAAGTTTGAAGAGGCGAAAAAACAGTATGCCTCAGATTTAGAGAATATATCAAAGCAAAGTGCCATTCTTTTTTTCGATGTGCTTTTAGCCCAAGAAAGTTATAAGGTTGAGACCATCAATTTGAAAAACGCTGATAAACTTCTGGAAATTGGGGAAATTCGATACAAGAATGCTAGTATTTATAAAAATGAATTTCTTATGCTTAAACTAGCAAGACAATCTGCACAAAAAGCACTCTGGCAAGCCGAACTGGATAGACAAAATGCAATACAGGCACTAACGGCTTATTTGGGAATTCCGGAAGAGCAGCAAATAATACTCGATACCCCATGGGATATTCCTCTATTTGATGTTGAAGAAGAGCAAGCGTTGGATTATGCTATGGCTAGTCGTCAGGACATTGTAGCGATGGAACGAAGACGACTGGAAGCTGAAAGAGATTTGGCCAAGGCGAATGGTGAGAGTGGATTAAGCATGAACTTGTCTGCAACAGTGGGTGTATCCAATCGAGCAGACGAATTGTCAAATCTTTATAATAATGTCGCAGATAGAGAAACCTTCAGACTTGGGCTAAGTATTCCCGTATTTGACGGGGGGCGCAGAAAGGCGCTTACACAAAAAGCAACAGTCAATCAAAAACTCATCAATTATTCAGTAGCCCAAGAAAAGCAGAACTTCCGTCAAGAAATCTTTAAACAAGTCCGACAGCTAAAAACACTGAGAAATCAATTGGAAACAGCCAAAGAGAGTGAATCATTGGCTAAAGAGAGTTATGACATTACGAAAGAGAGGTATATTTCTGGAAGTCTAAGCCTTAACGATCTTAATTTGGCATTGGATCAAAAGGATCGAGCAATTAGAGACTACCTAACATCTCTTAGCAGTTTCTGGATCGCTTATTATAATCTTAGGTATCTAACGTTGTACGATTTTGTCAACGACGAATCCTTACTAAAACCTCAATACTAGAGCTGTGACCCCATTCCGTGTTGTACTCACTTTTGTTGTATTGGCTCTCATCGGCGTGGCTGTGTTACCGCTGGTCTCTGTAAACCTCAACCCTGATTATGATACACCTGCACTCACAATCAAATACTCTCTGGCAAATGCCTCACCAGAAATATTAGAACAAGAAGCCACTGCACCTCTTGAAAATGTGTTATCACAAATTAGCAATATCAAGACCATTTCTTCCATATCCAGATACAATTCAGGTAGCGTTACTCTTACATTCGATAAGCATGCTGACATTGAGTTCAAAAGGTTTGAGGTAACCTCTATGATAAGAAGGACGTACCCCAAACTCATTAAAGGGCTCAGCTACCCCGTGATCTCTGGAAACAAAGATGGTAGAAATGAAAGAAACCCCTTACTTATTTATGATGTGAATGCACCATTTAGTCCATTGGAAATTAAACGGCAAATTGAAAATATCATTAAAGCTACCTTAGTTCAATTGCCTGGCGTATCTGAAGTAATCATCACAGGTGCCAGAGAGATGCAAATAGTTATAGAGACTAATTATAAAACACTTGATCTATATAATATATCAAAGGAAGATATTTTAAGTGCTATTCGTGAGAAGTCCGAACAGCAAAATCTTGGAATGACCATTACTAAAGCTGGACAGCAAATTTTCGTAAAAGTACCTGGTGCTATAAATAGTATCTCAGAAATTGAAAACACGATTATTTCACTTGATTCCAACGAGGAAGGGAAGACCAATACACTCACAATTAGGGAAATTGCTAATGTCTATTTAGAGCCTCAACCCCCAACTAGTCACTTTCGAATTAACGGCAAAAATGCCGTGCGACTACAAATCTTGACCGAAGATGGGGTCAATAGCCTACTCGTTGCTGAAAGAGTGAAAGCAGTTATCACTATGGGAAAAGATAGATTTCCCGAGGGCTATAGTCTGAATATCAATTATGATGAAACTGAATTCATTAGCGCGGAACTCTATAAAATTTACTACAGAAGTGGACTCTCCGCTCTTATTCTTTTGATTTTTATTCTGATCCTACACAGAAGCATTAGATACCTCACGGTGCTTTTCTCTGGAATTGTGATCAACCTATGCTTCACTGGTGGGCTGATCTATGTATTGAGCATCAACGTGCATTTATACACGCTTGCTGGACTTACGGTTTCACTAGGTTTGATTATGGACAATGCGATTGTAATGCTTGATCACTTGCATAAAAGAAAAAACAAAACGATATTCATTCCGTTACTTGCCGCATCTTTAACCACCATTGCTGCACTATTGGTTATTTTCCTGCTTCCTGAAGAAGACAAACAAAACTTAACTGAGTTCTCATTAGTGATTTCTATAAATCTTGTTATTTCGTTACTGATAGCTCAGGTTTATACACCTTCGGTTTATCAATTATTATATAGAAGGGCATCTCGCTCGATCTGAAATATCTTGTTTACAACTCTATAAAAGTGTATCCAGATTCCTATAATGGGGCTAATCCATTTTTTTTCTGAACCGCCTTGATGAGTCAATAATTCGCAACAAGAAGACAATAGATGAACGCACTATGAAGCATGATGGACTCCAATTGCAGTTTCTTTATCAAATAATCTAAACCATGGATTCGTTGCTTTTTCACGCCACAAGCTTAGCGGCACTGGACTAAATTTGGAACATGCAGTTTATCGGACGGATATGCCAGATCTAACGCCTAATAAAATTATAATAGTAACCATACTCATACACTCCCTTGATGATCAAAATGAAAAAATCCAGCGTCATCTCCTAAATTTATGAGCAAATTCCTTTCTGTGGGCAAATTCACCATCACGACAGCCAATCGATTTAATTAGGGCTTGCTGAGAAAGTGTATTTGTTTGGAATAGAGATCGTGAGTGGCTATTTTTAGTCACCTAGATTCATTCACATGCAAAGAAAACGAAAAGCCCCCTCCAAAAAGCGTGCATCACTTCGTCAATACATCCCTGAGAGCCAGCTAGATTTTGGGTTTGAAGCCCCATTTGCTCGGGAGTTCGATAATTCAAACAGATGGGTGAAGCTCTCGGAAAAATTACCGTGGGATGAATTGGTAAACCTGTATTACACGTATCATCCAGTAAAATCTACAGGACGTCCTGGTTTAAACCCAAGGATTTTGATAGGCTCAGTAATCATTAAACATCTCAACGATTATGATGATAGGGAAACGATAGAACAGATACGTGAAAATGTGTATTTGCAGTATTTTCTTGGTTTTTCGTCTTTCACCAAAGAAGTCCCATTTGATGCCTCAGTTTTTGTTTCTATCCGTAAAAAGCTTACCCCTGAACTGCTGTGGATACACTGGAACATATTGCCCCCCTAAATCTAGCGGTAAAACTGAAAGGTGAAGTGGCCTAGTGTTGTTTAAACGCGTGCCATTCTGGCGTATGTTGACCCCCCTAAAGAAATGTTGACAAAATATTCTGGAGGATATTGACCCCTGTGGTTTCTGATTCCGGATCATGCCTGCCAGACGGCAGTCAGGTTGACCCCTTTAAAATAATGATTTTGGTTTTGCGATCGATAAAATCGCAAAGATTACCCTATGTCAGGAAAACCAAAATCTATGAACCAGATCAAACAATTAATCCTCTTTCGCCAACAAGGCAAAGGCAAAAAGACCATCGCTCGCTTGTTGGGCATGAGTAAGAATACGGTAAAGGTCTACTTGGACAAACTGGAGGCTTTGACTCAAGACAAGGACAGTGGGCATCTGAGTGAGCAAGAGCTTCTGAACTTGGAGCTTCCCATATTAGAAGCCAAGTTTCATCCAGGCAATGCTGCTTATAAGGACGAGCGTTTTGAACGCTTCAAGATCAAAGCAGACTATTATCTTGAAGAATTGACCCGTGTGGGCGTTACCAAACAGATACTTTGGCAGGAGTACCGAGAAGAAAACAAGGACAGCTATAGTTACTCACAGTTTTGCTTTCATATCAATCAGCACCGATTAGCAGCTAAACCCTCGATGGTACTGGAGCATAAGCCAGCGGAGAAGCTTTTTATAGACTTTGCAGGTAAAAAACTCAGTTATATCGACAAGGATACCGGAGAAGAAGTCTCATGTCAGGTATTTGTGGCCTGCCTTCCGTATTCAGATTATTGCTTTGCAATGGCTGTTAAAAGCCAATCTACCGAAGACTTTTTATATGCCTTATCCTGTTGCTTACAAGACCTTGGTGGTGTGCCCAAAGCACTAGTACCTGACAACCTTAAAGCTGCGGTAGTTAAAGCCAATCGCTATGAGCCGACCATCAATACAGCCATGGAAGACTTTGCCAATCATTACCAAGCCACAGTACTGCCAACCAGAGCAAGGAAGCCACAGGACAAAGCCTTGGTAGAGAATCAAGTAAAGCTCATCTATAGCAGGGTGTATGCTAAGCTACGCAACATGCAATTCTTTGACCTTCATAGCCTCAATACTAGCATTAAGGCAAAGGTAAAAGCCCATAACCAGACTCGTATGCAGCAAAAGGGATACTGTAGAGAAGAAAAATTCTTAGGCGAAGAAAAACCTCTGCTCTGTCCGCTACCCAAAGAGAGGTTCGAGCTAAAGAGCTATACCACGCTTACAGTGGCCAAGAATAATCACGTTTACCTATCTGAGGATAAGAATTATTACAGCGTCCCTTTTCATCTGATCGGCAGCAAAGTAAAAGTGATCTATACCATAAACATGGTTTACGTCTTCTCTAAAGGTGAGCAAGTAGCCCTGCATATAAGAAGCTACAAACATGGGAGTTATACAACAACCAAAGACCATCTCTGCTCACAGCATCAGCATTACAGAGACAGAAGTCCTACTTACTACAAGGATCAGGCAAGACGAAAATCTACTAGCCTTTATGATTTGATTACCCTAGTTTTTGATCAAAATAGATACCCCGAACAGCTCTATAGGACCTGTGACGGCTTGTTTGGCTTGCACCGAAAAACAGAAGCTCTTCTCTTTGATAAGGCCTGTCGGATAGCCATCGAATACCAAAACTACAGCTACACTTTCGTGAAAAACATCCTTGAAAATAAAATGGCAGAAC
The DNA here is from genome assembly GCA_963848175.1 of uncultured Cytophagales bacterium. GTDB lineage: Bacteria > Bacteroidota > Bacteroidia > Cytophagales > Cyclobacteriaceae > JAMZMI01. The sequence continues at coordinate 521,706 of CAWKCO010000006.1, read as the reverse complement.
AAGAAGAGACAATACCCGACCAGTCCTTGCCTGAGCATGACAATGTTCGAGGCAAAGCTTATTACCAACAATCATTACCACTAAAATTCAATAAATAATGAATCAAATTGAAACACAAATGAACAAGTTAAAACTACAAGGCATGCTGCGTAGTTGGACGAGCTTACAAGAAACCCGACAACTCCATGAACTTAGCCTTAGTGATGGCATGGAGCTACTTCTACAGGCAGAGCAGCAAGACAGAAGCAATAGAAGGTTTAAGCGGCTAGAGCATAACGCTGGCTTTAGATACAAAGCCTCTCTTGAGGAAATCCGGATCAATGCCACTAGAGGTATTGACCAATCTTTACTTAACCTACTGGCTACAAGTGAGTACATTGATAAAGGAGAATCAATCTTGATTACTGGAGCTACAGGTGGTGGCAAAAGCTTTCTAGCGTCTGCATTCGGACACCAAGCTTGCGCTCAGGGCTATAAGGTTGCTTACTTCAACACCCAGAAGCTGATGATCAAAACTAAGATGGCTCGTGTTGAGGGAAGCATTTACAAATTCTTTGATAAAATAGCCAAGACCAACCTTCTCATACTCGACGACTTTGGACTTACTCATCTTGAAAAACAACATCAGATGGATCTATGGAAATTATCGAGGATAGGCATGGGAAAATGGCGACCATCATCGCATCTCAACTTCCAGTAGGTAGCTGGTATGACGTTATTGGAGAAGCAACCATTGCTGATGCTATTTTAGACCGACTGCTCCACTCTTCTTACAGAATCGAAATCAAAGGAGAGAGTCAAAGAAAAAAACTGTAATATTGGCAGACTTTAGTGTAATCTGAAAAACCAATCATTATTAGGGGGGTCAGTATAGCCAGTACGGGGGTCAACATCACCAGAATATCCAGCTGCAAATGATCAGTGAAAGGCTCATGCAGATCACTCATGAAACGTTGTTACCCAAGTCAACAGATATGAATGAGGATAAGAAAAAACCTCCTCCATCTGACCAGTTACCCACTGACGGTGATCAAGCAGATCCTGCTGTTATTGAGAATGACTTGCGGGATCTCAGTAGTTCACCTACCCACAAAGGCCAATTGCTCATGGATGCAAACGTAGCGCCCCAAGGAATTGCCTATCCTACGGACTTAAACCTACTCAATGACGCAAGAATGATGAGTGAAAAGCTCATAGATGAGTTATATGCACTCATCAAAGAAAGAAGAAAAAATCGACTCATGGAGTTGGAAATATTACAAAGACCAGATAGTGTTTTTACTCATGATTTAAACCCTGAAGCAGAGATAGCCAAACTTAAGAGCGAGATCATTGAATTGAATAAGATCAACAAGCCAAGAACCTATCGAGAGTCGGCAAGAAAGGATTACCTCAAAGTAGCCAAGAGTAAAAAGCCTGGTAAGAAAGCGATCCGCCGAGCTATAGGCAAACAGCTACGCTATCTACAGATGGACTTCAAGCATATCGATAATTTATTGAGTCATTTTTCGGCTAGGTATTTTCCACTAGATCACTCACTACAACGCTACTATTGGATCATCCAGTTGCTTTATGATCAACAGAAAGAGATGTATAATGAAGGTAAGCATCAGGTGGACAATCGTCTTGTAAGTATCCACCAACCCTATGTCAGACCTATTGTAAGAGGAAAAGCCAAAGCAAAAGTGGAGTTTGGAGCAAAAATCCACCTTTCCCTCATAGAGGGTTACTCCTTTCTTGATGATATTTCTTGGGATGCTTTTAACGAAGGCGTACATCTGCCCGAGTATGTCGAAAACTACAAGAAGCACTTTGGCTACTATCCTGAAAAAGTACTCGTTGATAAAATATACTGGACACGAACTAATCGAAAATGGCTCAAGGAAAGACATATTAAGCTTGCTACAAAACCATTGGGAAGACCTTCGGCAAGGGCAGTGGAAAACCACGTAAGACCTGGGGAGAGAAACCCGATTGAGGGGAACCGGGCCGACGTTCGGTTTGGACAAGCAAAAATCGCTTATGGGATGAGCAGAATTCGTGCTAAACTACAGCTTACTAGTGAGTCGTGGATCGCCTCTATCGTACTGGTGCTTAACCTTGTCAATATGACAAGGGTGGCATCATATTGTCTAAGCCTTTTTACTTTCTCAAATGATGTAACCTGGTTGAATGACCGACTTTCGTTCATGAGGGTAGCACAAAGCAAGCTGACCTATGCCAGCTTGCGATTTTGACCTCAAAAAAGCGGTTTTTAGAAGATTTAAGCGCCAAGTTTCTCAGCAAGCCCTAATTAATTCTCCTAGTTTACGGTAAAGAAATCGATGCTAGATTTGCTAATACATTCTTCCCAATATTTTTCTGAAAATAAAGGATAAATTCTTTCCAACCTCACTTGGTTTCAACATTTTGATGTGGGTGGAAGATAGTTGAATTCAATTAATTGATACTTTTCTGTAATCCATCGGCAAACTCCTTTGTCTAACAGAACAACACGATCACTGACATCCATAAGACAATTGTAATCATGATCGGCTAGAATTACTCCTTTCTCCTTTCTGCTAGAATTAATCATCTCTTGGATTTCGACTTTGTAGATTGGCTCAATTGCCGAAAAGGGTTCGTCAAGTAAGACGAAAGGAACAGGGAGGCTCAGGATTAACAATACTTCTAAATACCGTCTTTCCCCTCCAGAAAGCTCTTTAATTTTCTTAAATAAATGAGGTGCTATTCGATGGTGATTAGACACATATTCCCGAATGCTTTTATCGGATAAAAAGGTTCTTATTATCTGTTTTACTGATTGGGTTCTAGGTAGAAAGCTTTTTTGATCCAGATAGGCTATCAGCTTCCCGTTTAGGAACGGGTTCTGGCAGGGTACCTGATCAAATCTTATACTTTTATTGTCTGCACCTACGGAACCAAAAATTATTTTCAACAAAGTAGATTTTCCACTGCCATTTCTTCCAAGAATACCTACCACCTCACTCGTTTTACATTTCAAATAGATATCCGACAATAACATATTTGTGCCAAAGTTCTTTATCAGACTGTCTACTTCAAGAATTCGTTCCGTCATGATTAAAAAAAGAAATAATATAACGATGAAATGACAAAATTTAGAAGAAACGAAAAACTTATTAATCTCATTTTGCTCAACCCAAGGTTAAAATAAAATGTGTACTGATAAGCATATCGCAGATGAAAGAAATAGACAGAAAGGACAAAGCCTGAGGTTGTAAGGCAACTAAAAAAAGCATGGAAAAAATTCATCCCTTGTAATAACGCTAAAATTCCCATCAAAATTGAGAATGGGACATTGAAACTAGTTATCTGCTTGTAAAATATTAGTAATGCTCTCAATGATCAAGCTGTGATTATCTCCAGTGAATTTAGAATTGCAGGCATAAATGTAGTCGTATATTTATAAATATCAGCAAAGTCATCTACCCATAGAAACACTAGTTAGCATCTTGCTCCATTTATTGCGGGTTATTCATTCACGGGGCAGCCTGACACAGTATTTGGTGTTATTTTAACAAGTATTTTCAAGTTTAATGTTTTTAGATAATTGATCTCATCTTTTATAAGATTATGTAGTTTCTTTTACATGGGCAAAATTTACTTTCTTGTCAGCTTGAATAGTGAGAATTGTATGTTATTTTCTCCTGCCCCAGCATTAAATGGAGTATTGCATGAAACAAACAAACCATCTTTCGTTATAAAACTATTATCCAACTTAAATTTTTTTGTTGGCATTAAAGTCTCGCCAATTACATTAAAAGCACTATCTAATATTATAATGCTTTGCCTTGGAGGATTCCTCACATAATCAAATAACATATAATTATCTTCGTCACCAGCAAGCTCATACCCCATGTCACAAAATCTATAATATACGTTTCTATATTGGTCAAACATAATCGATCTGTATTTAGGGTTTTCTATTATATATTCTATCCATTCGAATTTGGAGAACTTTGAAGAGGCCGGATTAAAGGTATCTTCAAAATATTTACTTTTGGCATTGACCTTCTCAGTTATAGTCTCATTTTCTACTGAAGTAGATACGTAAAGGTTATGATCACAGGCATATGAGTGTACATATACACCATTATTATAGGTTCTGCTATACTCTAACAATTTTGCACCATCGTCAAAGTAATCAGTTGGATACCGAAGGGGAAGAGGCTTAATAGAATTGTCATTTAAATCGATTTGCAATTCAATCACATTTTTGTCCAAATTGCTGGAGTTCACATTAGTCCAGTTTTGAACGCGTACAGGAAAATAGAGAACCGATCCCCTAATTCCCAAGTTGCTGTAAAACATAGTCGACAAATGAGAATTCCCTATAAAATAGTTATTATCAGAATTATTATCAGAATATTTAAATTTCCGATAAACAACCCCTGTTCTGTCAATTATGAATAATCTTTTAGTATTCGATGCTACATAAATTGAATCTAGATTTTCTACATAAAATCCATATGCATGTCCAATTCCATTTGGACCTTCTTCTTCTAAAACGATTGTATGAGCGTACATATTTGTAGTCAAGTCGTAGATTTTAATAGCATTAGCATTGCTATTAAGAAACGATAAATACTCACATCCCTGATCTTCAAAATATCTAACACAATCTGTTTGAGTGGAATTAGTGCTGTCAATTGGAACTCTTATATTGACACTTGACTTTATCATCTCATAATCATAAGAAATTGTATTTGGTTTAATTTTTCCGTCATTACTTTTCGAGCAACCCACTAGAATCAAAAGTACGCTTAGGATAGTTAAATTATGCTTCATTGAAAATAAAAATTATTACTTAATCAATAGGGTATTGACTGAAAGTTTTATTATTTCGACTTTATTACCTTACCAAAATTATATTAAAAGGTGTAAACCCAAACATCTGTCGTAAAAAGGAGAGGATACCTTTTCGGCATCCTCTCGCATTACTTTAAAATCACATAGGGCAAGGTATATCCCAATCACTACAACTAGTAAACCACCATGGCGTATCAAAACCTACTTCCCCATGAGCTGTCTGAGAAGTTAATCCCACCAAATCAACAGCTACAGCCTGATCAGCATTTTCTTCGATGACCAAAGAAGAGGATAGGCTAAACGCCATCGCAAACATAAAAACACTAGCCACAGCTATCTTAAGCAATGACTTTTTACTTGAAATGATTTTTTTCATTTGAAAAAATTTTAAAGTGATTAATAATTTAGACCAAAATAGCCTAAAACTGGATACTGACCAAAATAAATGGTTTCTTTTTAAAGAACGGTCTCTATGGCATAGTGATTAATGTTTTCATGATATGCCATTCTTACGTTTCCACATAACTACAGGAAGAAAGCAGAATATCGAAAAAAGAGAAAACACAAGCCCTCCGATAGTTCCTATGGCCAATGAAAACCAAAATACTTCATCTTCCCCTTCGATCAAAAAAGGGATCAATCCACAAATGGTAGATAGTACAGTAAGCATTATTGGCCTTGCTTTACCGGATAGTGCCCTGATCAATCGTTTGTTTGGGTCGGGGATGTGGCCAAGATTTTTATAATCACTGAGTACAAATATACTTGCGTTGACTACCAGCCCACCTAGCAGTAAGAAAGCAGCATATCCACCTTGATCAAAATAAAAATCAAAGAGCGCAAACACCAGAAACAAGCCGATAAAAGACACAGGAATAGTGGAAATGACAACAAAAGGTAATTTCAAATTCTCGAATAATATAGCACATATGAAATAAATGGCTACAATTAATAACACTAATAAGCTGTACTGTCTTTTAAGTTTCTCTAAGTTCCAATTGAAACTACGCTTTTCTACTGAATACCCTGGAGGCATTTCGTTTATCATTTCAGCAAGTTTTTCGTCAAGGTATTTATCTCCAAAATGCTGGCTGCCAAAGTAGTCAAATGCTAGCTGTCTGATGTAGAGGCGATTCTTCTTGTAGATTGTGTTTACGGTTGGTTCGAGCTGTATAGTTCCAATGGCGGCTATCTTTGCAGTTCTTATTCCTTCCTCTTTTCTTGAATAGATGGGATCATACATGAGATCATGTCCTGAGAATGTCTCTGCTTTTTGATCAATAACAACCACTGGTGTGAGTTGATTATGAATGTGCAAATACATGTCGGGACTAGTGGGGAGTGAACGTTTCTTCATTGATTGAATGATTCTCCCAATACTTATATTTCCAGAAGTGATGTTTCTATTCTCAAATCCAAGCACCAATTCGTCTGTCTTTTTATCTCCATAGTTTTGCACTTCGCTGGTATTCACAGCTTGAACACGTTTGTGCACAAGCAATTTCTCAGCGAGTACTACGGCCTGCTTCTCCAGCTCATCATAATTATACCCCTTCATTTCTACCCGAAAGTGCGGAATATCCGCAACGGAGCTATTGCTAAAGCCTTTGCCTACTCCATATACATCCCACTCTACACCTCCCCAATCCAAAGAGCGGGCAATGATCCGGTTTTTAAGAGTATAGGGCAGTGATGATGTTTCGTATGCTGGCTGAAAGTAAATAGCAATCTGCGCATTTTGACCGGAATGTACATTGGTAACGAACTTGTCCAAACCATCAATTCCAGATAAATACGCTTCTACTTTCTGAATGATATCATCCATTTGCTCAAGTGTATGCCCTATTGGCAACTCGGCACGTATATGGAGTACCGTATTTTCATTATCCCGGTAACCAGATTTCTCGAACACATCTCTCACAAACATGCGTAAGCTTCCACCAAGCCACTTATCTATGTGTGGTCTGATTTCTTCAAGATAATATTCATCACCCAGGATCTCATTGTAAAAATCCCATCCTTCAACTTCCTTTGGAAGGTAAAAGATGGGAAGCCCGAAAAGAAGTAACACGAAAACCAAAAAAGATTTTTTGAATCTGGCAATGAAATCAATACACCTCGTATAGCCTCTCTCTATGCGATAAAATCTTTTCCTTTTTTTGTAAGTCATTGAATTAATTCTAGGCATAGTCTTTTGAATAAAACTAATTCACCTTCTTTAAGATGCGACTGAACATACTGCTCTCATTTTTTCCGGTTGAGCATAGAATAGAGGTAACCTTGCCAATAATATTTTCTTCTGGTACCAATCCCCACTTTCTAGAGTCCAAAGAGCCATGTCTATTATCTCCCATCATAAAATAATAATCATGCTGAAAAGTAAATAGCGAGTCTTGTCTTCCATCAACCCATATTGTATCTCCACTACGCCTTGCCTGATGTTGTTCAAATTCATTAATTATCTTGATATAGTAATCGGATCTGTTGATATTACGTTTTATGTTCAACTCCATACCTTTTGATGGAATTACAATTTCTCGAAATTGATCAACGCCTTTATCTAGATATGGAGCTACATCTATTACTGCACTTATCTTATATGAAAGTTCGTGGACTATATCAGGATGAATTTTATAAATATCATGTTTATAATCGCTCAAAAAAAAACGATTTTCATCTATAAAACTAGTTCCTACAGAATCCAACAACGCCTTTGTATTTTTCTTAATTAGATAGTGATAAGAAACAGTTGTTGGCTCTTTCAAACTAATTCCATTAACAAAAAGTGTATCTCCTCTCAATGCCAGCACCTCTCCTGGCAATCCCTTGCATCGCTTCACAAGTACCGTCCTGTTTTTCGAAGGCTCCTCAAAAATTACTACATCGTCTCTTGAGACTGGATTTCGTCTGGGCCATCTTTTATAGTCCCATTTTGTGTCACGAAACCAAGGATATAAATGTTTATTCAGCGCCAGTAAATTGAACCATGATATAGTCATTGGACTCTGCGGCCAACGCGGGCCATATGACAGTTTGTTTACCATGACATAGTCTCCTGGCGTGATGGTGGTCTGCATGGAGCCGGTAGGCACTAGATAAGTATCCAGCACAAATATTTTTATGGAAGTGGCCAGAGATAGGATTAATAGCAAGCCTACACCCCATTTTAAAATTTTATAAATAATGCTTAAAATTGATTTGCTATTAATGTGCATTGGTTTTTTTCTTGTTTAGCCTGAAACTCTCTATTTTCCAATAAGCTAGTGGGATAAAAAACAATGCGGTAACCGTACCAACTGTGAGTCCACCAATCACCGCCAGTACAAGAGGGCGTTGCAAATCAGCACCCAACCCTTCCCCAAACAATACTGGTAAAAGTGCCAGAATGGTTGTGATTGAGGTCATCAATATAGGTTTTAGCCTCATGTGCCCGGCTTGAAAAATAACCTCACGCAAAGCGTTATTGGATTTTAACGACTCCTCTCTCCAAAGCCTGTTCATTGTATCTATTTTTAATATAGCATCATTTACCATGATTCCCAGCATGACCACAATGCCAATCCCAGACATAATATTGATGGTTTCACCAAACAACCACAGAAGAATAAAACACCCAGCGATACCTAAAGGCAAGGTAAGTACTACGATGAACGGCTGCATAAATGATTCAAACTGGATTGAGAGAATGAAAAACAACAACATCATGGATAGTATGAGAATAAAGTACAACTGGCCAAGGTTTTCCCTTATCTCGAAATATTCCCCAGAAAAGTCCAAAGTATACGCATTTTTTTCTGTTGCTTTTGTTCCAATCTCCTTCACCGTTTTATCATAGTCAAATGACTCATCGAGAAACACAGAGTGGTAGATTCCTCCCAAATCAGCTGCGATGGTTTTATAATCCTGAACAAACTCATAACTCAATAAAGAGGCCAGTGGGACGTACTGATTGGTATGGTTGACAGCAGGCACACTTATATAAGACGTCTTTAGTGTATGTTCAAAATCACCTGTCTTACTGGCAAGCCTAATGGGTAATATCTCTCCAAATCGCTGGATTTTGGTAATTGAAATCCCCGCAAATATTTCTTCAAGCTGCTTGACCACTACATTGTGATCAAGACTATGCTGTGCTAGCTTTCTGCTATTTAAGTATATCAAAACACTGGTTTCACCGGAAAACCCTTTCCCCTGATTGTATTCACCCGTAAAGGATGATAAGGCCTCATTTAGCGTTTGGATGGGTAGGGTTCCATCATCGGTGTTACTTTTGAAACGAATTTCAAAATAGGGTTTATTGGAAGTAAATAATTGATTAAATGCATTGGGCGCATCTTTCAATGAAAACTGAGCTTGGGGATACCGATGTTCTAGCTTAACCTCGATTTGTTTCATCAAGTCCTTTCGCATGTGCGCATCAGATGATTTGAAATACACTTCGGCATGATCAAGATTGTTTTGATGATTCCCTGTGAGCAGTTGGCTACTACCAATCTCACATTCTGTATATGAATAAAAAGCTTCTAGAGAATTTACAAAATTTGTAACCCTCTTTTTATTTTCTTCAACACTGATGGGTTCATTCCAATCAATATTCAAAAGCAATTCCGTCTTTTCAATTTCTGGAAGTCTTCCCATAGGAATCTTAGTAACTATCAGGAGGCTTAGCGGGATAATTGAGGCAATAACAAGTCCCGAAATCCACTTATGATTAAATGTCCAACTCAATGCTTGCTCATAGCCTCGCAACACGAGTTTGTAAATTTTATTTTCTTTATTTAATTCATCCGACAAATTGCTTTTTGCTTCAGTAATCCTTTTTGTAAAAAAAAGTAAATAACAAAGTGGAAGAAGAATGAAGGCAACTAGTAATGAAAATCCAAGAATCGCAGAAACAGCAATTGCCTGATCATAAAATAGCGAACCTGTTAAACCATTTAAAAAAACAAGAGGAACAAAAACAGATAAAGTAGTCAAAACAGAACTGATTAAGGGTGTTATTACCTCATTTGTGCCATTTAAACAAGCTCTTAAGAGCGACTCTCCGTCAGCAACTTTACTTACACTTAGATTTCTGCTAATGTTATCCAATACAATGATAGAATTGTCAATCAACATACCCAACCCCAATGCTATTCCACTTATTGAAATAATATTTAGGGATATATCAAAAAGATATAATAACGAAAAGCTAAGCAAAACTGATGCAGGTAAGGTGATGCCGATAATCAACGGGATTCGAAAATTGGCCATAAAAACGAAAAGAACAACAAAAGCAAAAAAACCTCCAAATAGCAACGAGGTAGTTAGGTTATTAATGCTTGCATCCAATAGTTCAGACTGATCTCGAATGATTTTGAAAGAGATATTGTCAAACTCCTGGTTGAGTTCATCTACACTGGAGTGAATAAGAGGAACAAGCTTATTCATCTGGGCTTGATCCTGTTTATGCACATTGATAAGCAAAGCTTGTTTATTATTAAAAAAATGATACGAGCGTACATTGTCTTGTCTTCGCTCTACTCTAGCCATTTCACTTAGTCTAAAAATCCTTCCTTCGGGGTTTCTAATTGGTATATTACCGACAGCTTCCACACTATTCAGAGCCTCTCTTTTAATTTTAAGAAAATACCTATAATTTCCATCTTTTATAGTCAATGCTCCCATCTGCACATTTTGCTGTCGCACGGCATCCAAAAACTGATTTAATTCAATTCCTAAAGCCCTTAGTTTATCATCATCAGGAATTAGATATATAGCATCTCTTTGTAACCCATTTATATCAATCAAGGAGACGCCCTCTAAAGATTCAAGCCTCTTTTTAACCACACGATCAACAAGCTTGCTAATGCTAAGAATATCTTCTTCACTTTTTGGAACTACCTGAATATGTACTAGGGGTATGTCGGAGGTATTGATGCGATTAACTTGTGGTCTCTCAATATTTGACGGAAGCACATTGCTAAGACGATCTATCTTTTCATTGACGGCTATATATGCTAAATCCATAGCGGTTTCATGTTCGAAAAATAACTGAATTTTCCCCGCTTCACTAATGGCCTCACTTTCAACACTTTTTATAGCGTTTAATGTTGCCATACTCTCGCGCATCGGGCGAAGAACATTAGTTTCAATTTCTTCAGGGGAGGCATTAGGATATGAAACTGTGATAACTATTTGTGGAACTTCAATATTAGGTAATAAAGAAACTGGCAATTTTGTAAATGCCAGAATACTAAAAACAAACGCTGCAAAAAACGTCATTAAAACTCCTATAGGGCGCTTGAGTAAAAAATCCAGCACTAGTTATAATTTAGAGGAAGAAAACAATAAATTTGATTTCAAATAAAGGTTCTGTTTTCACACAAACTTATTCTGTTTACGCAATATTAACTTTAGAAAATGAGGAAAAACTTTAATTTTTGAAGTTTCGTTATTTGTCCAAATACCAATGAAAGAACTTTATCAAATTTTGAATTTTGTTTTTATCCTTGCTTTCTTTTCTTCGTGCAAAACTGACTCCAAAGAAGAAGAAAATCAGAGCACCAAAGCTTCCTCCTCAAGTGCTGAACATCTGACAGAGGTCAAAACCGTAATAGCTGAAAAAAAAACATTCGATTATCTTATCCACACTCAAGGTGAGATAAGTGCAAAAAAACAAATAGCTATTATCGCTCAGACGACTGGAATCCTTGAGAGTCTACAGATAAAATCTGGGGATTTCGTACAAAAAGGTGCAATACTCATGTCTGTCGAGAGGGGAAGAAAAGAGCTCGCTTTTGAAAAGGCAAAAGCTTCCCTTTTTGAAAAGACAATAGCATTTGAAGATTTGCTACTCCAATACTCAGGAACTGATACCTCAACACTAAGTGAAGAAATATCTCAAAGGATGAAAGCTAAAAGTGGTTTGTTAAGTGCGGAAGTTGCACTGAAAGAAGCAGAAATGGATTTAAAATATTCGGTAATAAAAGCACCATTCTCGGGAATTGTGGCGGATGTTTCTTTCGCTCAGTATGAATTGGTTGCATCTGGTGATGCTCTTTGCCAAATTTATGACAAGACTAATTTGCAATGTAAAATACAAGTATTGGAAGTGGATCTTAGCGAATTGCAGATTGGTCAAAAGGCAGAATTATCTGTTTTAAGTTATCTAAATAAGGTATTTGTAGCCCAAATTTCGGAAATAAACCCTAAGATCAATAAAAATGGTCTGGTTGATTTGAAGCTAGATATTCATAATAGTGGCAGTTTATTGCCTGGGATGAACGCTTCTATAACCATTATGGTGCCTAAAAATGAAAATGTAATTGTCCCAAAAGAAGCAATTGTAATTAGATCAGGACGAAAAGTCATTTTTACAGAAGAAAATGGTCTTGCCAAGTGGAATTATGTAGATACAGGATTAGAAAACGGTAAAGAAGTTGAAATAACTGAAGGTCTATTGCCTGACAAAAGAGTAATTGTCACTAATAACCTCCAATTAGATCATGATGCCCCTGTAAAGACGATAAAATGAACCACTATGGGCATGAAAACCTGAGTGGTTCATTCTATTTGATTATTTGTTTTCTAGTTTAAAACGTCCACCTCTCTATTCTATTTGACTATGCAAAAACAGAATTTTTAGCAAGTGAAAGTATTCACAACTATTTTAGTTTGTATTCACTCTTTCCTTTTCAATGCTCAACTGAAAAAATTGAAATAACTCAAATTAGTGAAACTCTAGAATAAAATGGACAGAATAAAATTGAAACTATCCTAGAACATTACTTTAATAATTCAGAAAAATTTGAAGCCGATAATTTGGCCTCTCTTGAAATTAATAATAATCTTACAAAGTCGTTAAATGTAATAATTATTTGTTAGCCTTTTCTAGCTGGACGGGCTTTACCCATGGATAGCTGATTGGTTTTTCCTCTTTGAAAAGTACAATTTTAATGCGGGGTTTGGATGAAATATGATGGCTTGTCACGTATGGGCACACTCATCCCACGTATCCTCTTTTGTCCAAAGCGGTAGAAACTTTTATGCTGCCAATGGAAAGACTGACTCTTTGTTATTTGATTTAAACTTCCTGTTGGCGATGTTTGAAGCATTGGCTGACATGACTCCAAAAAAGACCCAGATTCGTTCAGTCTTTTCGCTGAGAGCCTTGATTTTCCTTAGCCCGTAATGGTTCTTGTGGTTGCCAAAAGCGCCTTCAAGGTGTGTGGATTTGACCTTATTGAGTTCTTGCCTGAGCACAGCTTGCTGTTTGGCTTGTTTGGTATCCTTCAAAGCCCTTCCCTTTGGGGAAAAGCTTTGAAAAACTCCTTTATCTTTCAGGAAATTGCGGTTCTCATTAGTGGCATATATCCTGTCAGCGGCTAATTGAAAACACGTTCCAAATTGCTTGGTGTGTTTGAAGAAGCTGGTTTTAAGCGATTTACATTCATTAAAAGCTTTGAACTCCATCTTATCAAACCAGTGGATATTACACTTCGAAATATGCCACTCATTTCAGTTTTTGTGTGCCAGTGGTTTCACTTCAAAATGTGCCACTCTGGATGAATTGATTTCGGTTCGATTTGTGCCATTTATTTGGCTGATATCATTTCGATTTGTGCCAGCATGGCTCCACCACTTTAAGAGTTCTTATACTGTTAACATCGCCATTAAAAACGATGGCGAACAAACTGGATATAATGGACTTGAAGCAAATTATCAACTTACATCTTGACGGTACGAGTAACCGTCAGATTAGTCGCACCCTCGGCCTACACAGAAACACTATCAATGAGTATATCCGTTCTTTTCAGTCGTCGGACTTATCGATGGAGGAACTCCAAGCGTTGAGTCAAGCTGATCTTGAAGAGTTGGTATCTTCTAAAACGACCATCAATAACGAGCGTTTTTCGGCTCTCATGTCGTTTTTTGAAACGATGCATGCACATCGTAATCACCCAGGGTTTACGCTGCTCTACCATTACCTGCTCTATGCAGAGCAGAATGAAAATCCATACGGGTATACCCAGTTTACCACTCATTATCAGCGCAAATACAAACAGCCCAAAGGCTCGATGAAGCTGGATCACCAGCCCGCTAAAGAGCTCTACGTGGATTTTGCTGGTAAAAAACTGGAGGTGATAGACCCCACTTCTGGTGAGGTGATTCAGATGGAAGTATTTGTAGCCACCTTGCCTTTCAGCCAATATACCTACGTAGAGGCCTGTTTCAGTCAAAAACGAGAAGACTTCATCTCATGCCTAAACAATGCGCTTGCTTATTTTGGAGGTGTCCCTCAAGCCATCGTCTCAGATAACCTCAAGGCTGCCGTCACCCGGGCTAGCAAATACGAGGCAGTGATCAACAAGACCTTCAAAGACTTTGCGCTGCACTATAGTTGTGCCATCAACCCTACACGCAGCTATGCCCCACAGGACAAAGCATTGGTTGAAAACGCAGTTCACCTGACTTATCAGCGGATATATTATCCGATGCGCAATATGCAGTTCTTCTCCTTACAAGCGCTTAATGCAGAGATCAAAAAGCATCTGGAATCATACAATGATGTTTTGTTCCAAAGGAAGGAGTCGTCAAGAAGAGAGCTGTTCCAAACCTTTGAAAAACCCTTGCTCAAGCCACTAGCACCAACTATTTATCAGACAAAGGATTACGCCCAAGCCAAAGTTCAAAAGATGGGATATGTATATCTATCAGCAGACAAAACCTATTATAGTGTCCCTTATCGATTTATCGGCAGTCAGACGCAAATTCAATTCAGTGCTAAGCACGTGGAAATCTACCACAAACATGAGCGTATCGCCTTTCATGAGCGCATCAAAAGACAAGGCAGTTATATCACCAATAAAGAGCATTTAAGCAGCACACACCAGTTTTACAATGATTGGAGTCCCCAATTCTTCACCAATCAGGCCCGCAAAGTGGGTATCAATGTCGAACTCTTTATGACTGGACTTTTCCAACGAGCAGATTACCCTGAAATCAATTATAAGCGCGCCAACGGCATCTTGCAACTAGCCAAAACCTACGGAAATCAGCGTGTAGACAAAGCCTGTCTGCGGGCGGTTTACTATGATGCATATAGCTATCAAATGATCAAAAACATCCTCAAAAACAATATGGATGATCATGATATTGAGAAGTCACAAAATGAGACATCACATATCCCTGACCATGAAAACATCAGAGGGGCAAACAATTATCATTAAACAATTACAGACATGAATAATCAAACTATTGAAAAATTAACCAGTATGAGGCTAAGTGCCATGGCGAATATGCACCGTCAAAACTTGGCCAATAACCTGTGCAGTAAGTACACCATCGACGAGTACCTAACTTTACTCACAGACTGTGAGTGGGAAGACCGAGAAAACAAGAAAACAGCTCGCTTGATGCAAAAAGCCAGTTTTAAGCAGCAGGCTAGTGTAGAAGATATCATCTTCTCAGAGAACAGAAACTTGGATAAAAATATGTTCGGTCGGCTGATCACCCTACAGTTTATCGAACAAAAAGAGAACCTTATCATCACTGGGTCTTCTGGTGTAGGAAAGAGCTACTTGAGTGAAGCTATTGGCAGACAAGCCTGTTTGCGGGGCTATAGTGCCATTTATCATGTCACAGCAAGGCTCTTTAACAAAATGAAATTAGCCAAAGTAGACGGTACCTATATCAAGGAGCTTAAAAAGATTTCTTCGGCAAAACTGTTACTCCTTGATGATTTTGGTCTTCAATCCATGGATAACACATCTAGAGAGGTACTCATGGATATTATAGATGAGCGACATACCAAATCATCAACAATAATCTCTTCTCAGATACCAGTATCGGCATGGTACGACATCATAGGTGAAAGCACTATAGCAGATGCGATCTTAGACCGGTTAGTCAACTCTTCGCACAGGATAAATCTCTCCGGAGAATCATTAAGAAAAGGAATGATCAAACAATAATTTTTACTAAAATTACAGGACTCTTAAAGTGGCACACTTACACTGAAACGGGTGGCACGGTCTGACCGAAATAGCGAACCAGACCACTCCTCCCGACTGCAGCATATGCGCCTTCATTCCAAACTCGACTGGCTTGTTTTCTTTCCCTCTTACGATAGGGCGTATATAAGGCTTGTGCAAAGAAACGATGCGGTCGGGTATCTTGGCTGAGGAGTCTTGCTGGATTATTTTTTGCTGTGACAAAATTGCCTTGATGGTCTTTAAATAAACGGTGTGTTTTTCAGTAAGTACCATTGGGTGTTCATCTGACAGTCCTTGCAGTTGACCCAGATCTTTATCAAGTAGGTACACTAATGACCGATGGCGTTTTCTTCCTTTTTTATAGCTCTTCCGACGCATTTTTGAATACGCCTGCTGTTTCCTTTTCTGATCAATGAATTTGTTGCGTGGACGCTTGATGCCAAAAGGTTGCAAAACTTGAAAATAAGGTCATAAATCCATTGACAGCATTCCCATAACAGTTTTATGTCTGTGGGAAAGCGAATGTAACTCTCATAACAGGTAGCATCCATAAACAGAATGTGAGAAGTATCCATATCCTTTTTCCAGTGCTCCAAAAGCACCTGCTGGATAGCTTCCCAGTTGCATGCTCTGCCAAATATCCTCGAACCCTAGAGACCATCGCCTGATCTCTGACCATCTCTCCTTCTGCCAGCAATTTGCCACAGAACAATTGTAAAGACCAATCGGTATTGAAACGATCTATGAGTTTTTCGTCACTGGTATCCACCAAATGTTTGAGGAACATCAACCCAAACATCCCTCTATTGGAGAACCAAGGCTTTGGGCCTGGCTTGTTGGTGAGGTGTGTAGGTAAACACTCCTCCAACTCTTCCCACGGAATGGTGGTATGGATACGACCAAGTTTGGTCTGCTTGAATAAATGCAATTTTGGGTGGAGGTAATCCTTTGGTTGGAAAAGAGTTTGTTGCATGTTATCTTTCAGGTGTAAATTATTTGCGAACAACTGTAATTTAACACCAAACCCCAAAAAAGGCTATAAAAAACCGATTTTGGGGTTTATTTTTTATAAAAAAATTAGATAACTATCTAACAACCTGCTATTTATATAATTACAAGGGAGGCCTAATTTTTTTTAATTCTTGAGATCTCAACCCACCATGTGAAAACTAGGTTGGAACTATGCAGTTAAGAAATACTCTGTACTCTCTTTTGATGTTTAGAGTTTCTCATTAACAGAGGTTGTATTATTAATCAGAGTGAGACTATGTAAGCTGTAAGAAAAATTGCTAACAAATGTCAGCTGTGTGATCTACGAGTGAACGAATCAAAAGCCTTATCCAACAAATAAGCCAATTCCTTTTTGATCATCGCTCTTTTCAAGTCTTCTTCAAGAAAATGACAGTTTCAGGAGTCCATTTTTGAGATTTTACGGTTTGTACTAAATCCGCGGAACCCAACTTTTCATCTTGAAGCATAATGACATAGCGAAGCGCTTCTTCCCAAGTAACTTCCGCACTCGTCTCAACTGCGATCTCAGTCAAATCCTTTCCTGTCGCAATGGCCAACATCTGCGCGAAATCATCCTGAGCAATTGTTGTGTCTGGATAAATCCACGTTTGGTTCGCCCATTTATAAGATATACCCTTGCCTTGCATCACTCCGGTCACACCCATTTTTTGCAAACTTTGAAAATACGGGCTTTCTGGAGTAATGTCTAGATAAGGCAACAACCATGCATTGGCATCAAGCAACTGCTGCTGAAGCTGGCGTAGTGAAAGCTTACTTGGAGTGATATTCTGCTGAGCTGCCATAGCGGCCGCAGCTCCTGCTGCCTGACCAATCAAAATCACGACTGGCTGCAAACGTGTAGATCCATTCGCCAAGTGGCTGACCCCAATATTTTTTTCTGCACTCAAAAGTCCCTCAACGTCCTTTGGAAGCAAGATCCATAAGGAATGGAGAAAGAAGGTATAGACGGAAATTCCTCTTCAATTTCCACCGAATTTTTCTCATGATGATGATCAATAGGATAATCGCCAACTGCAATTGCTTCCTTGAAAAGTGGCTTTTCAGCATTTGCATAAGGTTTTTCTAAATCGTCCAATGTTACAAAAGACTGAGCATCTAGCCTTCTGCTTTCTCTGTGGTAAGGAATCAGTGCCAGATCATCTTCTGTAGGAAACTCATCTTCTACCAAGCCAAAATGCGGATAACCTGCCTCAGTTTGCAAGAAATAAACCCACGCCAATGTATATTCTTTGGCTTTTTGATAGGCCGCCTGACGTTCCGCTCTGTGTCATATCAATGGCATTTACATAGTAGTCATTGCCTTCATTTGGCCAATTGATCATGTACTTGCCATTTGGCAGTTTTCCATAAGTCAGCATTTTGTCACATGGCAGAGGATTTTTTGTAGAATCACTGCATACCGCTGCGCACATGCACTCAAACTCAGATGGGTCATAATTCGCAGGTTTCGCTATGGTCTTGTTAGCACCCACACCATAGTCTTTCAATATCGCTACATAAGTCAAATCCTGAATGTATGGCGTGCGCTCCAGAGGTGCGGCCGCTTCTCCCGTGAGCGATTGAGGATCTTGACCTTGAAAAAATCCAGCGCCAGCATCTCCGATCACATCTCCCAGCTCAGTACCATCAATGGTCACTCTCGCCAAAATTTCCAGTTCTTCACCTTTGTCATTTTGAAAAACAGCTCCAGTCACACGATTTCCTTCTTTCAATACTTTCGTGAAAAAGTAACCATGAATTCGCTTCAAATTAGATTCCTTATCAGCCAGTTCATTCCAGATTTTATTACCAATATGAGGCTCAAACTGTGTGTTGCTGACCCAGCCAGTTTCCAGAGCTGCAGGGCTACCATAATGCTGATACAGTTTCTCCCGAAACTCTCCCCAAAGACCAGAAGGCAATCTGTGATTACCATCAGTAGCGCTCACTCCAGCTGCTGTGAGCATACCGCCGAGCCACGGCGTTTCCTCTACCACCACGGTTTGCGCACCCAATCTTGCCGACTGAATACCCGCGGCAATACCACTTGCACCGCCACCCACTACGAGCACGTCTATCTGATCTACGGCCTTCTTTTGTGAGTCCGTACAGCTCACCAAACCCAAAACAATTAGGGCATAAAAATTAATTTTCACAAAAATTCTTGTCGCTTTCATCATGGCTTTGCACTCATTTCAATTTCTAATAATCCCCCACTCACAATGTCCTCATGCGTGAATAATGGCGTCTCCAACGTTTCTCCATTCATGCGCATGGCACTCACGTATTTATTTTCTTTGCTTTGATTTTTCACCCTTACGGTAAAAGCTTTTCCATTGCCCAAGTTCATTTTCACCTCATCAAAAAGTGGCCTTCCGATAGAATACTCAGGCTTACCCGGACACACTTGGTAAAAGCCAATGGCGTTCATTACATACCATGCCGACATTTGCCCACAATCTTCATTTCCTGGCACTCCATCCACTTTTGTAGTATAAAGGTCGAGCAAAATATCGTTGATTTTCTCCTGCGCCAAAGGTGGCTGTCCGAGATAATTATACAAATGCGTGACATGATGACTCGGCTCATTGCCATGGGCATATTGCCCGATCAACCCCGAAATATCCTCAGGAATTTCCTCACCTTCTAGCTGCGAATCAGCGGCAAAAAGATCGTTAAGTTTCTGAACGAAAGCAGCCTCTCCTCCAATCATTTTGGACATACCAGAGATGTCATGCGGTGCAAACCATGACCACTGCCAAGAATTTCCTTCGATAAAATCTCCATTGAAATCTGATTCCGCAGGAGAGAAAGGCGTTCTCCAAGCAGTTTCGCTTACTTTTCCTCTCATGAAACCAGCTTCCTGACTATAATAGTTTTGATAATACGCCGATCGTGCTAAATACTTTTTGGCTGTTGCCGAATCTCCTAAAGACAATGCCGTTTGTGCGATGCACCAATCATAGTACGCACACTCCAAACCGTAGCTCACCGACCAAGGCAAAGAATCGGCAGGGATAAACCCCATTCGTTCGATAAAATCCAAATGCTTTGGAGACACTTGAGCGCCTCTAGGCTCTACCAAATTCAAATCGTCATGATATAGCGAAGCATGAACGGAAGCTTCCAATGCCAGTTCTTGATCAAAACCAGTGATGTTTTTTGAGAGCGCATCCGCAATGACGGCAACTCCCGGATAGCCCACCATCGTACCAGTATAGTTACCCGCCAATGGCCATTTCGGCAATACTCCGCCTTGCTCATATTTGCGCAGCAAGGATTTAATCAGCACCGTAGAAAAGTCTGGATTGATAATGGTCATCAGTGGATTCCACGCTCGGAAAGTATCCCAAAGCGAGTAAGCTGTGTAGTTGGTAAAGCCCTCTTCCGCTTGATGTACTTGCTTATCCATACCGCGATATTGGCCATCTACGTCTTGATAGAGCATAGGAGCAATATGGGTGTGATACAGCGAAGTATAGAATATTTTCAAAAGGTCTTCGTCCTGAGACTGTACATCTATCACTGACAGTGCTTCGCGCCAAAGCTTCTCCGCTTTATTTTTGGTTTGGTCAAAATCCCATGTGGGCATCTCTGCCTGTAGGTTCGCCAACGCTCCAGCCTCACTTACTGGAGAAATTCCCACTTTTAAGTAAATAGGTTCTTGGGAATCAAATTTCAGATAAGTTCTCAGGTTTTTGCCTTTGGCAATATTATCTGAAACTACCACTCCCGAGTCTTTGATGGCAATGACTTCAAAAGGCGCAGAAAATTGAGCATGAAAATAAGCACGATGGTCATAAGCCCATCCAGAGGACAGTTGAGCCCCACGAATTTCTCTTTCGTTGAGAATTTCAATAGAACCACCTGTGCTTTTGTGACCCCAATTGGACTGAAGTACATGGCTCAGGTCTATAAAGATTTTCTTTTCCGCCCCAGCGGCAAAAGTATATTTATGAACGCCCACCCGAGGTGTGGCTGTGAGCTCCGTTTTTACCTGATAATTGTCAAAGGAAACCTGATAATAACCTGGTGAAGCGCTTTGGTTTTCTTTTATCATAAATCGCAATGGGCTGCTCTGGATCATCATTTCCTGTATAGGGCAAAATCAAGATATCACCCAAATCTCCGATTCCTGTGCCACTCAAATGGGTATGCGAAAAACCGTAAATCGTACTGTCCGAGTCGTGATAGCCAGCCGAAGAATCCCAGCCGAGCAACTTCGTATCAGGGCTCAGCTGCACCATACCAAACGGCGTGGTAGCCCCCGGAAAAGTGTGCCCGTGACCGCCCGTGCCTATGAAAGGATCTACATAGCTCAATATATCACGCGTTTCTGGCTCTTGCTGTGCGCAGGACGCCATCAAAACCATCGCGAAAAATGTCGATATGTAAATCCCTAAATGTCTCATCTTATTTTATTTATTTTTTTTGGTAGCGACAAAATCAAAAGCCTCAGATACGGCAAACAGTGCTCTCGGCACATGGAAACAGCCTTTCCACTTTCCACCTTTTAGCGGAAGCAAAACCTCTCCCTGACGGTTGAGGTAGCCATACCACTCAAGCCCACCTCTCTCGTCACGAAAGTGTGACCATGCGTAATTATGAACTTTTTCGAACCATTCCATGCATCGCTGATCACCCGTGTAGCGAAATCCTTTGGCAAGTGCCACCAATGTTTCGAGGTGTACCCACCAGAGTTTTTGATCCCACTCCAACTGCTGTGGTGGATAACCCTTTGCATCTAGAAAATAGAAGATGCCACCGTATTTTTCATCCCAACCATACTCGATTAAGTTAAGACAAACATCGATCATTTTTTTCATCAGCGCCTGATCATTGCGCTCATGAGCGATATCCATCAAAAACCAACATGCCTCGATTCCATGCCCTGGGTTGATCAATCGACCTTCAAAAGAATCGTGCAATTCGCCTTCAGGCGTTACGTTTTCGTAGATCAATTTAAGATCTGCAGTGAGAAAATCTGTAGTGATTTCATTGACACAAAGGTCAATCGCATTGTCTACTTCCTCCTTGCTGAGTACGGTTTTCAACTCCATGACCAGATTGCTCAAAATCATTGGCAGTGCGAAGTTTTTCAAAGGGCGATTTTCTCCAATCGTCTTGGTGTACTTTCCTTTCGGATTGTCTTTTCTGGCCAAAATTCTCTGAAAAGAAGTTTTTGCCTTTTCAATAAAATAATCGTCTTTGGCCGCAATGCCATATTGCGCAAAAGCCATCACGATAAAGCAATCGGAGAAAATATTGTAAGCCTGCACCAATGGCTTGCCTTCTCGTGTGAGTGAAAAGTAGCAATCTCCATTTTCATCAAATGCATGTTTGTCAAGGAAAACTGCTCCATTCTTAGCTATCTCAAGCCATTCTGCCTTTTGCTCTTTGTCATTATAAAGCTTGGAAAACATCCAAACTTGGCGTGCTTGTAGCCACACAAATTTGTCGGTATCAAAGCGATTGCCATCTGCATCGAGACATGTGAAAAACCCACCATGCTCGGTATCGATGCTATATTTTTCCCAAAAAGGAAGCACGTCCTCCATCAGAGACGAACGGTACATTCCTGCGTATTGCTCAGGTGTCATTTCATTCTTAATATTAATCTGCTTGTTTCAACAATTGAAGTATTTCTGAGTCTACTTCAATACCAAAATATTCATTGTATCTGTTGTAAAGGTGGTGTGCTTGGATATAGCTGCTATTTGGGCTCATAAAGTGTGAAAACTCAAATGTAATGGCCTTTTCGACCCGTGCATTCTTTGCTGCTTGTAGCTTCAAAAGCATTTTTTCCCACTTGATTGGCAAAAACTTAATAGGCATATCTCTATCAAACGACTCGCAATTGCTCCAGCACTGAAGGCCGAATTTGTCTGCCATTTTTTTATTGATTTCCAAATAATCCTGAAGCTCATGAAAATCCACATGACCATCTTGAAACGCCACAATGTCTACGGCATCTTTGATCCCGTCAAACACTTCGCTCCACTCTGCTTCGTACTGGATAAGTGGAGCATCGTTTTTCTTGCTGATCGTCGAGCTACTTGCCATCACAGCTTTCGATCCGTCTATGTATGGAGAAATCAAAATAGGCAAACCTGAGATGCCTTTGCAATGCTCTCCAAGCTGCACATAGGTATCTACAACCCCTTGAATATTGTGGCTTATTTCATGTGAAAAATACCAGCCTTTGAA
This sequence comes from uncultured Cytophagales bacterium, assembly GCA_963848175.1. Taxonomy (GTDB): domain Bacteria; phylum Bacteroidota; class Bacteroidia; order Cytophagales; family Cyclobacteriaceae; genus JAMZMI01. The sequence continues at coordinate 498,682 of CAWKCO010000006.1, read as the reverse complement.
AGCAGGAGATTTTCCGTATTTAGCCCATACTTCGTCGATCAAGGAACGGTTCAAATCTGACTCCTTTTGGTAGTCGCCATTGACCCAATACTTGCCCGAATCATATAGCCCAAAATAGAAGTTCATTCCATACTTCTCGCTCAAACGGAGATACAGTTCCACATAATCCACTGGTGGAGTGAAGCAGTTTTGTTGATTGATCAAAATACTGGATGGGTAGGTAATCCAATTGCGATAGCCAGATCTGATCATAATCACAGTATCTATGCCCATGGCTTGCATGGCTGCAAAATCCTTGTCCCAATCTTTTGCTCCCCAGTTTTGGTGAGGGATGTCATGGCTTATTTCATCAAGAAACGTTCCCGTTACTTTTATTGCCTTCTTCTCGTTATTCAAGTCCATCTCGTGGCTATCATTATATTCTAAATCTTATTAGTCGTTTGGTAGCGTATTCCACCAGTATTTCTTCAGCAAAAAGGTGCTCAACAATAGCACACCAATGCTGATCCCAAGCGGCATATAATCCCTGATCACCAAGTAAATTGGAATCACCACCATGCTCATTTGCCATGCTACCCCCACAATCACGTTGAAAGCATCGCGCTTAAATTCTTTGTTGCCCACGAATGATGGATCCTCAGCTTGCACCTTGTCGTGTATTGGCTTCCAAAATCCCCATGGTCGTACTTTTTTGTAAAAGTTCTTGAGTGTCTCTTCATCATCAGCTGGAGTAAGGAAGGTTCCGAGGAAGCAGCCTATCAGAGAAATGGTCAGAATGAGTGGGTATAAATAAAGATCAAAAACCCCGACGAATATCTTAGGGAAAATCAATAGATGCAACCAACCCAGAGAGCATTCCCCAGAAATATCCATAACCATTGAATCTCCACCAAATCCACTTAAGGACGTTGGCGGCAGTGTATCCACCATATAGTGAGGCAACAATCCATTTGGTCACGGAATCAATAGATTCGATAAAGAATCCAACAAAAACACCGACTACCACTATGAGTACAGAAGCGGCATAACTCAAGTTGATATATCTCTGAGAGGGTGCATCAGGATTAATGTATCGTTTGTAAATATCATTGACCAGATAGGCTGGTGCTGAATTCACAAAAGCTGCGAACGTGGACATAAATGCCGCCACCAAACCTGCGAGAATCAAACCGAGAACTCCTGTAGGAATGAAATTGCTGATCACGTACGGCAAAATCATCTCAAAATCGATATCGCCACCCATGGCCACCAGCTGTGGTTTGAAATAGACTAGCCCCAAGACCGCCAGACCTGCTATCATAAGGTAACGTGGCATGTATAGCACCGCAATGGTAAACCCACTCATTTGAGCCGCTTCTCTGGGGCTTTTGGTCGCCAAAATTCGCTGCATATCATAGCTAGGCACTGGCCCTGCGAGCGAAGCATTGATTCCTTTGAAAACCATAAGCATCACCACCAAACCAAAGACATTGAAATCATCATTGGCGATATACGTATCCACTGCTGGCAGCACTTGCGACCAGTCCAAATCAAGTTTCCAACCAAACCAGAGGTCGCTCCATCCATTAGGAACAGCCGCAGCTATTTGATCTGCTGTAGTTTCCATAAGCACTACATAGCCTATGGCAAAGCAGGCAAACGTCATTAGGAAAAACTGCATCAACTCCGTACCCACCACACTGTACATTCCACCTTTTACTACATAAAGGGTGGTCACAGCGATGATGATAAGGGCATAAGCATCTGCCGAAGTGATGGCCATGCCGAGCGCTGAAAATGAAAGGTCATAGGTAAAGAAGGTCGTAGCAAACTTGCCCACTCCTTTGAAACCGTAAGCGATAAAACCGATAACGCTGATCACCGCAAAAACAACTACCACCAAATGGGAAAGCTCTTTTCCTCGATTATTACCAAAACGTGTTGAAAGCCATTCTGCGCCTGTCATTGCGCCTGATCGCCTCAGCCAAACAGCCAAAAAGACCATCACAAAAACCTGATTCCACACAGGCCACAACCAAGGAATCCACGCACTCTTGAGTCCGTACACAAAACATATAGCCACTGTCCACATGACACCAGAGATATCAAACATACCAGAGGCATTTGAAACACCCAAGACATACCACGGAATTTCATTTCCTCCGAGAAAATAGGACTGAAGATTTTCAGATGCTTTTTTAGAAATGTAAAAACCAATACCAATCGAAACTGCCAAGATAGGTCAGAACAATGACTATGTCTAGGGTTGCCAACTGCATATTGTATTCTTTAGGTTGGGTTTAAATATACGCCACAATGCCATATCAGCACATTTTAAAGACGTATCTATCTACTCATTGTGCACGAACACTTATTAAGTGTGCACGTACACAATTCAATTTTAAGCATATATTTTGAGATTTGAAACAAATGGAGCATTTTTTATCGAAAAAATGAGTTTCTAGATAGGTTCAAGCCCTAACACGACTCCCTAAATAATTCTTTGAACTTTAAAATTTTCGCTATTAACTCTTTATCTAATTCGACTATTATTGCCAAAATTTTAACACCGTTAAACGTAACAACATGAAAAAAACCCTAGCTATTGCCTCTTTTCTAATGATCATCACGAGCCTTTGCTTTGCTCAAGAAGAAAAAACTTACAAACCCGAAATTGGGAATTGGAATCTGGAAGTGAACTTTGCTCCGTTTGCACAATCACCTATTAATATCAATTATATCCGATTGAGAACATTTATATCTGAAAGTACTGCTATTCAGGCTGGGTGTTTCTGCATCTGGGAAAATCTCAATCACCAATAGAAGATTTTACAAATTCGACCTTTACTTTAAACATCAAACCAGGTTTTGAAAATCACTTTGCAGGAACTAATCGCATATCACCATATATAGGTGGTGAATTAGATTTCGCAGTAAAGACTAGCGTAGTTCTATCCTTAAGCTACTACCGACGAAATAAAAATAACGGGTGCTTGGAGTGAGACGGGTCAAGAACGAGGATATTTCCGATTTGGAATGAACCTGGTGTTGGAGCTGATGTATACTTGATAAAAAATCTCTACCTCGGTACAGAGATTGGTTATGGTTTGAATTTACTACAAGCAGCTGACATCAAAGTGAGCAATGATGAAGCCAACGATGACACAAGAAAAGGTGGCAGCACATTCCAGATTGGACCAAACTTCAATAGTTCAATAAGACTCGGTTTCGTTTTCTAAAGCATGCGAAAGATATTTTCAATACTACTTATGAGCGTTCTAATGGGCTGCTCAGAGGGGGAGCTTTTGCAAGAGTCTGAAAAGGAATTTGCTATTGATGAATTTGAAGGCTTTTGTTGAGCATCAGCCAAAGTCTTGGAGTGAACTTCAAGAAAAATTGTTTTCCCTAGAAAACAAGTAACCTTAAATCTTCCCCGTTTCAGGAAGTGCCTCAATTAGAATTATCAATTCTCAAGTTATGAACTTTCGACATGTTCAGTATTTCGAAAACAGTTTTATCGGGGAAAATGGTACTACCTATTATTTCCAATTCCTAATTGCCAACAATGTAAGAGAAATCAATCGTACACTTACAATGATGATATAGGACTTGTTTATGTTGCCCAGACCTTCAGCAGAAATTACGTTTCATTAAGCCTTTTCACCAATAAGCAATTGATAGATGCTTTCACCGAGGATGCAGAAATTGGTTTCTCAAGCTTAGGCCAACTGAAATCCGTATCGTACAAGGATGTTAGAGCTGACTATAGTGTATTGAGGAGTTCAGATCCAGATGATCCATACGATTATTATGAGACAATTGGAGAAGTGACTATTTCAGGAGCTATAAGCGTTAATTGACTGTAGCTAGTATTAATCAAACAACCTTTTCAACTTTCCCACCACATAATCCACCTCGTCAGTGGTGTTGTGGCGGTTGAAAGAAAAGCGGATTGCTCCGTGCTCTGGATCTGCGCCTATCGCCGTGAGCACGTGAGAGCCAATATTAGAACCACTGCTACACGCACTGCCACCCGATACAGATATACCATCGATATCCAAATTGAAAAGTAACATGTCATTGATGTCGTTTGGTGGTAGCGAGACGTTGAGTACTGTATATAAGCTACTGTCCATCTCGTTTGACAGACCATAAAAACCTGCACCGGGAATATTGGCCGTAAGCTGATCTATCATGTATTGCTTCACCCCTTCGATGTGCTTGCGGTGCTCGTCCATGTTTTGATAAGCCAGCTCCAGCGCTTTCGCTAGGCCAATAATCCCATAAACATTTTCCGTGCCTCCTCGCATGTTGCGCTCTTGCGCCCCACCGTGTAGAAAGGGTGTGATCTTCTTTTCGTGGCTCACATATAGAAACCCAACCCCTTTCGGGCCATGAAATTTATGCGCCGCTCCTACCATGAAATTGGCGTTCAACTGCTGCAAGTCATGCTTGAAATGCCCCATGGTCTGCACCGTGTCAGAATGAAAAAACGCTCCATGTTCTTTGCACAGATTTCCTATTTGCGCAATGTCATAGATATTCCCTATTTCATTATTGGCATGCATCAGACTGACCAAAGAATTGGGCTCATCTTTTAGAAGGGACTCCAATTGCGCAAGATCATATTGGCCTTTATGATCCACATCCAACAATTGCATGGTAACCTGACCCGATCTGGCAAGATGCTCAACGGTGTGCAAAACAGCATGATGCTCTAGCGGTGAGGTGATGATGTTTTTAACTCCGTGAGTAGCTACTGTGCACTGGATCGCAGTATTATCGGCCTCCGTGCCTCCAGAAGTGAAAAAAATCTCAGAAGGCGAAGTATTGAGTAAATCTGCTACTTTCTTTCTCGCACTTTCTATGGCCGCACGTACTTGCCTCCCGTGCGCATGGATGGAAGACGGATTGCCAAAATACTGAAGCATGTAAGGCTTCATTTCTTCAAACACAGCCTCGTCCAGAGGAGTAGTGGCCGCATTGTCAAAATATACCTTCATACCTCAATTATTTTATCCTTTGATCAATTCGCTGATGTCCATCATCAGTTTTTTAGCCAAATGCTCTGCGGTAGACTCACTGTCAGATTCGGCATAGATACGAATAATTGGCTCAGTGTTGGAGCTTCGCAAATGCACCCATTCATTTCCAAATTCAATTTTCAACCCATCAATAGTAGAAGACGGATTTTTAGCGTATTTGGTCTGAAGTTTTGCTAAGACAGTCTTCAAATCTAAGTTTGGATCGAGCTCAATTTTATTTTTCGAAATGTGATAACTCGGATATTTTGCTCTGAGCATAGAGCAGCTTTTACCAAATTCGGCCAGATGAGTTAAAAACAATGCGATCCCCACAAGTGCATCTCGGCCGTAATGCAGTTCTGGCAAAATCACTCCTCCATTGCCTTCTCCACCTATTACGGCATTGGTATCTTTCATCTTGGTAACCACATTCACCTCTCCAACAGCTGCAGCCTTATAAGTGCATCCATGCTTTTCGGTCACATCTCTAAGTGCTCGTGTTGAAGAAAGGTTAGAAACGGTATTCCCTTTCTTTTTTCCCAAAACATAATCTGCTATAGCCACCAAGGTGTATTCTTCGCCAAAGGGTTCACCATCTTCGCTGACCATCACCAGACGATCTACATCAGGATCTACTACGAACCCAAGATCGTATTCACCGCCTTTGATCTCGCTGCAGATATGTTGAATGTTCTCAGGAAGTGGTTCTGGATTATGAGGAAAAGCCCCGTTAGGCTCGCAATAAAGTTCGGTTACTTCTACGCCTAATTTTTTAAGTAATCTAGGAACAGCAATGCCACCGGTGCTATTTACAGCATCCACAGCGACTTTAAATTTGCAAGCTTTTACAGCTTCCACATCTACTAAGTCCAGCGCCAGTATTTGATCGATGTGCCAGTCTATGTAGGTATCATCTTCTTTGAAGCTTCCAAATTTCTTCGGTTCCACAAAAGTCAAATCTGTTGATTCTGCCCATTCTAAAACTTTTTGGCCATCTGCCGCAGAAATAAACTCTCCCTTTTCGTTGAGAAGCTTCAGCGCATTCCATCCAGCAGGATTGTGGCTGGCAGTGAGGATAATACCCCCGTGAGCTTTTTCAGCTACTACGGCCATTTCCACTGTTGGTGTGGTGGAAAGCCCAAGATCTATGACGTCTATGCCCTGAGCACGAAGCGTGCTCTCTACAATGGATCTGAACACAATCCCTGACGGCCGTGCATCTCTACCAATGACTACTTTGGGCTCATCGAATGTTTCTTTGATCCACATCCCAAATCCAGCGGTGAATTTGGCAACATCTATTGGAGTGAGCGTTTCGCCCACTTTTCCTCCTATTGTACCTCTCAGTCCAGAGATTGATTTAATTAGTGACAAGTTTTAAAATTTAGTGATGATGTTTAGAAGAAGAGCCGCTACCTCTCCCTACAGTTTGGCGGTTTATTTTAATTGACCCTTAAACCATTTTGGCGTGATGTCGAATCAATTATTTGAATTTGCTCATTACCTTATCTACTTCATTGTCAGGATTACCACAGGTTTCATCGCCAGTCATTGTTTTTCCACAATAACCACAGCTCGCTCCTTCTTTGTTCAAAAAAGGGCTCTGAGATGCACACGTGCCTTTAAATTCTCCATTTTTCTTGAATATCAGTCGGACTGACATAAGAATAAAAAAGAAGGCAATAAATCCAATTCCAAGTAATACAGTAGGCATAGCTTACAATTTGATGCAAAAATAAAGAATCTTTGTGTTCTACCTACGCCAACACGAACAAACCTCAAAAGATTCAATAATGAGCCAACCACTTTCGCAACCAGACCCGCTACGCACCAAGAAGCTAGAAGCCTTTGATAGATTGCTCACAATCATGGATGAGCTGCGCGAAAATTGCCCTTGGGACAAAAAGCAAACTATGGAAACGCTGCGTCACCTGACCATCGAAGAGACCTATGAACTCGGAGATGCGATCTTGGATAATGACCTTCAAGAAGTAAAAAATGAATTGGGTGATTTGATGCTGCACATGGCTTTTTATGCTCGAATAGGCTCAGAAAAGAAGGCTTTCGATATGGCTGATGTGCTAAATGGCGTTTGTGAAAAACTAATCAGACGTCACCCACATATCTACGGTGACGTGAAAGCAGAAGATGAACAGGCTGTAAAAGCCAACTGGGAAAAAATCAAGCTCCAAGAAAAGGGAAATAAATCCGTACTTGGTGGTGTACCAAAATCTTTGCCCGCTATGGTGAAAGCCATGCGAATACAAGAAAAGGCCAAGGGTGCTGGTTTCGATTGGGACGAAAAAGAACAGGTCTGGGCAAAAGTGGAAGAAGAATTGGCCGAATTCAAGGCAGAGTTCAACGTCTCTGGTAAAATTGATGAGGAAAAAGCTCAAGACGAGTTTGGCGACCTGCTTTTCTCTTTGATTAACTACTCACGCTTTATCAATATCAACCCAGAAGAAGCTTTGGAACGTACCAATAAGAAATTCATCAAGCGCTTCAACTATCTGGAATCCGAATCGAAAAAGGATGGAAAATCTCTGGATACCATGACCCTAGCCGAAATGGATGAATATTGGAATCTTGCGAAGAAATTGTAAATTTACGGATTATTTTTGTATATTTACGAATGAGGAAAGATGAGACTCAATTGAAAATGTACGATATGGCCAATCTTGGCTTAGATACCAATGTCGTGAAAGAAATGGAGGCCGTTTATGGTATCCCCAAACCTCAGATGGCACACCTGATAGGCGTCTCAGAAAAAACCTACTACAACGCTATCGCAAAGCCCAAATTAGATAGAGATCGCTCCGATCGCTTTCTGTTCATCTCCAAAATATTCGATGAGGGAGAATATACTTTTGGTTCTAAAGCCAATTTCAAAACTTGGCTTTATCAGCCGCACCCAAGCCTAAACAACCACCCACCTATCAAGCTAATGGAAAGTCTAAATGGCGCACAGGCCGTTCACGCAGAAATCATTCGCACCAAATACGGTGTGCTTTCATGAAAGTCTTTCGCTTGTCGAGGGCAGAATTTGCGGATGATCTCTCTGGGTTTGGCGCATCAATAGCTGGAGGACGATGGAATTTTCCTGGTGAATATCTGCTCTACACCGCACAAACTTCTTCGCTCAGTATTCTGGAATCTCTCGTTCATCTCAATGGAGCGACCATGGGAATGCGCTATGAACTGGTTACTATTAACATTGCCGACAATACCATCTCTACACTGGAAGACCTTAAAATAGATCTACCCAAAAATTGGGCTGAACTTGATCAAATACCAATGACTCGGCGTATAGGTAGTGACTGGCTCAAGTCTTTAGAATCCCCTGTACTCAAAGTGCCTTCCGTGCTCAATCCTCTTGAGCACAACTACCTCCTCAATCCAAGACATTCTGATTTGAAAATAGCCATCGCGGATAGGTCGTGGTTTTTCTTTGACGGCAGGCTGAGATCGAACAATTGATGTTTGTTGATAAGTAAGGGTGCGATTTGAATGGCAGGCCTTCTTCTAACATTGATATAAAAAACCTGTATTTTTATATTTTGACAACAAACTATCACCACCTGCTGCATGCAACCGAACAATGAGTTTCCTCCTTTTTCTTTGCAAAATATCTTTTTAATGGCGTTCAGGAATAAAAATGCCATTCAAATCAATTTTTTGAAGATAAGAGCAAGCTACTTTCTTGTTGACGATTTTAATTCCGTTCTTTTGTAATTCGATAAAAGGCAACAATGTATAAGTACCCGAAATGCGGTATTTATCTACAGAAATAGACATTCAAGATTTTAATCCGCAAACCAAGCTATTTGCCTTCAACCAGACTTTCCCTTAATCACTATGAAATCACGACTACTCTCTATCACACTTCGCTGTACCCAGCTTTTGCTTATTCTGACATTCAGCGTTTTTAACCTTTACGGCATAAACCATAAGGACGGCTTTCCCGAGCATGTTCAAATTGTAGAGGGTGAAACTTCGATAACAGTTTTTGCTGGCGCCAAAAACACAACCATCGATCTTGATGAATGGCTCAAATCGGTGAACAAAGATGTTGTAATCGATGGACTTGCGTTGGGAACATCAAGTACTACAATTATTTTGGATCGTTCAGTGAGTTTTAAGCACTCCATCAGTATTAGTGCTTCTAAAATAATGATCACAGAAAAACTTATCTCATCTAACCCAATAAGGCTAAAAGCATACGATGTGGGTGATCAATTAGGGGAAGTATTAATTCAATCGGAAATTATTGCGCCAAATATTGACATTTACTCAGAATCCATCTTGATCGTTTCAGACAACCTCTTTTCAGCGAGTGGCAACATTCATCTTTTTGGTGAGGGCGAAATTGTCATCAAGAAAAATGTGATTATTGATAGTTCATCGCCTTATTCTGGCGGAGAGATTTTGATTGGGGGTGATTATCAAGGTTCGGGAGCATATCAAGCTATGAATGTAACCGTGGAAGATGGAGCAATTATTTCAGCCAATGCTACAGAAAATGGAGATGGTGGGCAAGTGATTGTTTGGGCTAATGAACAAGCAAAAATATATGGCACAATCAGTGCAAAAGGTTCTGGAGATGGAAAAGGTGGTTTCGTAGAGACAAGTGGTAAGAAAAAAATCGACATCACTACAGCACCAGACGTATCTGCGAGTTCAGGTGTGGGTGGGCAGTGGTTGCTCGATCCTTATAATGTAACTATTGTATCAGGAACTGGTAATACCGGAATCAACGGCTCTTCACCCTTTAATCCTTCTGCTGACGATTCTCAGCTCGGTGTTGATTTGATTTTAACTGCCCTTGGCTCTGGAGATGTAGTAATCAATACAAATACTGGCGGAAGTCAAAATGGTGATATAACGATAGATGTAGATTTGGACTATAATGGCACAGGGACAGGCAGGACACTCACACTAAATGCAGAAGGAAGCATTTTCCTAAACGGAAAAATATTTGATAGTACTACTGGAGATTTTGAGAAACTGAATGTAGTGCTCAATGCCAAGGGTGATATAGTTGGAGGATCACAAGATATTATAACTGGAGGTGGTGATATCGACGTGACTACTACTGGGGCTGGAGATTTTTCTATTAACAATTTATCCAGTAATGGTGGCTCTAGTGCTGGTGGTAATATTACCGTCAATACGTTTGGAAAAACAACCATTAATGGAGGCATAGAGGCGAGTGGAGGCGGTACAGGACCAGGCGATATAGATATTACTACAGGAGGTAATCTGGAAGGTGCTTCTTTGCTTTCAATTTCTTCGCAAGATCAAGGAGGTGGATCACTATCATTAAATATCGGTGGCAATATTGTACCCACTCTTGACATTCAATTGGTAGGAGGAGCTGGCGCAGGCGGAAATGTTTCAATCACTGCTCAAGGGACAGGATTAACAACTATTCAAAATTTGAGTAATAGTGGTTCTGCTGTTGGTGGAAGCATTGATATTGACGTAGCAGGCGCGCTTACAATCCAAAGTGACTTATTTAATATAGGAAATATAGACTCTAGCCCAAATTGTATTATTAGCGCAGGAGGAAATATCAATATGCAAGATGTTAACAGTTCAAGTGGGGATACCCATGGAGGGATTATAAAAATTACCACTACAGGAAGCCTTACTGCTACAGGGCTGAACTCCTCAGGGATTGTAAACGGTGGAGATATTGATCTTCAAGCAACCACTAGAATTACTACGGGTACGATTAATGCGTCTGGTAATAATGGCTCAGGTGGCGTAGTTAAACTGAGTTCAAAGTCTGGTGATGTTTCATTTACATCTATTACAACAGAAGCTACGGATCCAATTAATGGACAAGATGGAGGTTCCGTGAGATTAAGTGCGCCAAGTGGAAATATTGTTGGCACAGGCTCATTTACTGCTTCTAACTCATCAAGTGCAACTATCTCAACTTTGGGGCCTATTGGTAATGGTTCTGTACATATTTTTCACAACAAAGGCATTCCTACTGATTTTGAAATTGGAGGAACACCGACTAATGGCCTCTTTTCTAATTTGGTGGCAGATGTGTCTCCTGTTGCTGAGAATTTTGTAAGTAGCACCGTAATAGGAGGGAATTTTCGCTCTGCTGATAATGCGGTCTTAATAACCACTTCACCATTTATTACCACTTGGGTTACTTCAGATAATAGCATTACTATACCCACTTTTTCTGATGCTAGTTATGATTATGATATAATATGGACAAATCAAACAACCGCAGGAGAAGGAGATGGAAGTTCATTCAATCAACTGGATGATTTTACGATAACTGGTTTGAATAATGGTGATACTTATGAAATAACCATCTCTGGGACATTTCCTCGAATCTATTTTAATAATGGAACGAGTGGACAAGACACGGACAAAATTCGAACGATTGAGGCATGGGGGGATATCGTTTGGGCCTCTATGGAAGGATCCTTTATGGGATGCAGCAACCTCACTACTATACCAACAGCGTCTCCAAATTTGAGTTCGGTTTATGACCTTTTTGGGATGTTCTCGGCTACAGCTCTTAATCAACCGCTTGACAGCTGGGATGTTAGCAATATTGAAAATTTCGCTCAGATGTTTGAGGCCAATATTGTTTTTAACCAAGACTTGAGTATGTGGGATGTGTCAAGTGCAGAGTTTATGGGAGGGATGTTTCATGCAGCCTCTAGCTACAACAATGGCGAACAACCTCTAAATGCTTGGGCAAACAAACTTTCAGGCGTGAGTGCGATGGATAGTATGTTTCAAGATGCTACAAACTTCAATCAAGCCTTAGGTTCGTGGGATGTGTCCAATGTTTCCAATATGGTCAACATGCTGAATAATTCTGGACTTTCTGTATCCAATTATGACGCCACGCTAAACGGTTGGGCTTTTTTAGATCCTGAACCTGGTTTGCAGACGGGTGTAACACTAGGTGCTTTAGGATTAAGCTATTCTTTAAGCGCCAAAGCTGCTGTAGCCACACTTACCAATACACCCAACAGCTGGGTAATTATAGATGAAGGACTAGAAGCCTTGCCTTTTCCTGGATATGCACTGGAGTTTTCTCAATTAAATAACCGTTTAAGATTTGGAGCTCCCATACAAGAAACTTGGTCAGATTATACTATTGAAATGTGGGTGAAATTACCTATAGGAAGTGGTCAGAAAAATCTGTTTACAATGAGGCCAGACGCAGCAGGCGGCTCACCTCCAATCATCCTAGCTGCTCTTTTAGATGGGAAGCCATATTTTTTTACCCGACAAGCGATTAGCGGACCAACTGCTTTTATTACAGCCTCAAGTAGAGTAGATGATGATACTTGGCATCATCTGGCTTATACCCGAGAGGGAGGCACACTAAAAATATTTATTGACGGGGCATTAGGCGCTACAGATACTGGAGGGTTTACCGGAGATATTGTATTTGACTCTAACGATGTAAGTGAGATCACTGAAGCGGGAATTTACGATGAACTCAAGGTTTGGAATTTTGCGAAAACAGATTTTGCAAATCAAACAGAAGTGCTAGTTGGAAATGAATCCGGTCTGATTGCCTACTATCCATTTGACGAGGGTACTGGATTGGTAGCACAGGATGCTACGATTAGCGAGAATGATGGGGCACTAATTGATTTTATTGCTAATAATGATGCTCAATGGATTGCTTCTGGTTCTTTTCCAGCTATACTTTCGCCAACTGTGCTTACTGTGGCTACTAGTGATATAACAGGAAATTCTGTTACTCTGAATGGAGAATTAACAGACATTGGAAGTCAGGCAGTAATAGAAAGAGGTTGGGTATATTCAAGTACGGCTATAAATTCGAACCCCGAAATTGGTGGAGCTGGGGTCACTAAGATACTTGCGGGAGGAGTTAGTTTAGGAACATTCACACGGTTGGTTTCGTCATTGAGCCCTGTTACTTCTTATACTTTTAAGGCTTATGGGATGAATGCAGTTGGAACTTCATACGGTAGTACGGAGACTTTCACAACCACAAAAGCAGATCAAACAATTAGCTTCAGTGCTTTTTCTGGTCAGACTTATGCAGATGGAGATGTTACGCTCGGCGCTACAGCCTCTTCGGAGCTCACCGTCACATACACAAGTTCAAATACTGCCGTTGCAACGATCTCAGGAAATACCTTGACAATATTAGGAGCGGGCACTGCCACCATTACTGCGAGTCAGGCAGGTGATGGTGATTACAATGCTGCGGTTGATATAAATCAGACATTGACTGTGAGCCCGAAAGCCCTTGAAATCACTATTGAGGCAAAAAGCAAAGTATATGGTGCGACTGACCCATCCTTGACCTATCAAATTACGAGTGGAGGTACATTAGAAAGTGGTGATAGTTTCAGTGGAAATTTGGCAAGAGATGCTGGTGAGGCAGTAGGTACTTATGCCATTAACATGGGGTCAGTTACAGCTGGAAGTAACTACAATTTAAGTTTCATCAACGATTCTTTATCAATCACGCCAAAACCTCTTGAAATCTCTGCCGATACAAAAAGCAAAGTATATGGTGATACCGACCCTGTTTTCACTTATCAAATTACTGTAGGAGCTCTTGAAATAGGAGATGATCTGTCAGGAAGTTTAACTAGAGTATCAGGAGAAAACGCAGGGACTTACGCTATTGAGATTGGAACATTAACAGCAGGCGCAAATTACCTGATAAACTTTGTTGGAGCTTCTATCACGATTGTGGATGGTGATGCCAAAGCACTTTTGACTATTTATCAAACCACGAATGCCGCTTCCATTCCAGCACTTAATTGGAGCATTGATAAGCCCATTACCGAATGGGCAAAAGTGAACTTGACGGGAGTGCGCGTAACAAGCGTTGACTTAAAAGGACTAGACCTCACTGGCACCTTCCCTGCGATCACCCAAGGATTAGAAGAGTTGAAAACGCTTGATTTGAGTGACAATGAACTCACAGGAGTAAACAACTTGACCAACCTTTCCAATTTAACGTCATTGAAGCTAGAAGGCAACAGATTAGGTTTTGCTTCGCTGGAATCGAACATCAGTATATCAGGACTCACCTATGCTCCACAAGCAAACGTGCTCACAGAAGTCTCTACACTCTATGAGAAAGGCAAAGCTTACACACTGGATAGAACAGTCACAGGATCAGCAAATACCTATCAATGGTTTAAGAAAGACAATGCAGGGGTAGAAACACCAGTATCTGGATCAAACCCTACCATAAGTTTGAATGTCACCAGTTTTGCCAATGAAGGATTCTACTTTGCAAAAGTAACCAGCAGCAAAGTGTCGAACCTTACCCTGACCACTCAGCCAATTCAGGTGAAGGTCTCTTCACTAGAGCGAGACAGAGTAGCGCTGATGGAGCTGTATACAGCCACCAAAGGTGCACAGTGGATAAACAGCTCAGGCTGGAACACTGCCACAGTGTCTAACAGCTGGTTTGGGGTAACAGTAGAAAACAGCCGTGTGACCAAACTCGCTCTGCCTAGCAATGGGCTAGATGGCAATGTGCCAGCCTCCCTTGCAGATATCGCTAGTTTGAAAACCATCGACTTGTCTAAGAATGATCTACGGTCATTCCCAGATGTAAGTTCTCTTCCACTGACAGCACTTGATGTGTCAGAGAACAGACTCGTGTTCAGAGACCTGCTTCCAAATAAAGATGTATCAGGCCTGAGCTACGCCAAGCAAAAACGCTTTGGCCAGACCTTGTATGACACCATAGACGCAGGCACTAACTATTTGCTCAGCATAGAAGATCTGGGAGCAGGCTCTCAGTATCAATGGAGATTTGGCAAGCTGAAGCCAGGTCGGTCCTTCAATAATGAAGTAGACACTGTTGTAGGCGCTACGAGCAGAATGTATACTTTGGAGAATATTGATATCAATAGTCAGGGAACATACCGTGTGTCAGTTACGAACCCAGCGCTTCCTAACCTGACCATCGAGAGCCGCAACCGCAACATCATGGCACAGACAGACTTCTATGGCACTGTGAGTTTTAATGAATCAGTAGTGAACGATGCAGAAGTATTTGTATGGCGCCAAACTCCAGAGGGATCCTTTGTGAAAGAAGACAGTACAAAGACGAATAGCGCAGGAGACTATGAATTAAAAGATATCGTCTTAGGCTCATTTGTGGTAGTCGCCAAACCCGATAGAGAAAAAGAAGTTTATAAGAATACCCTTCAGACCTACTACACCAGCCAGCTGACCTATAACAAGGCGGATACACTACTGCTTGATGCAATGAAAGAAAAGGTAGATATTGACTTGCTGAGCTATACTCCAGCACCAGTAACTAAGGGTGCACAGATTTCGGGGACTTTGTTTCAGGAATATATAGCAGAAAAAGACGAAGAAAGTAGAACGCAGGCCAGACGTAAGGTGCGTAAGGCAGCCTGCTCTATGCGTAAGTTCAAGAGTACTGGACGTACCGATCAAGAAGAGGACGAGCTAGAAGACGGTATTGCTTATTACATCGAGACTGATGATGAAGGGTATTTCAACTTCACGGGAGTAGCCGAAGGCAAATATCTGCTCAACATTGAGTTTCCGGGGGTACCTATGGATCCTGATGCTGCGGTAGAGTTTGTGATTGGTGGAGATAAGGAAAACCAAGTTTTCAGTGTAGATGCGGTAGTAGAACAAAGCGGAATTACTGTAAAACAAAACGAAGTGCTCTACAGTCTGAAGCCTTACATCAAGGATATCAAGTTCTATCCTAATCCTACAGAAGGCGCACTCTCGTTTGATTATACCGTACATCGCAGACTAAACGACCTGAAAGTACAGCTGATCAACGCTCAGGGCGTGCTCTTGGAAGAGCACGAAGTAGGTTACCGCAAGGCCACCTATAATCAAGCCTTGGATCTGACGCCATATAGCGTTGGCGTTTACTTCATCGTCTTCACCGACGAGGCAGGCACATTCTCCCAACATGTGAAGGTGGGTAGAAAATAAAAAAGAGGAGGGTAAAATTCCAAACCGCCAATCAAGCCTGAAATTCGATTGGCGGTTTTTTTTAACAAAGCATCCTAAAAATCTCCGTTCGATCTTGAAACTTATGTTTCAGCTTCATTGCGAACGATTTAAACCTTTTCAATCAGCCCCTATTTACCGATGACGTATTTTCGTAAGTCTTGAAGTGAAGATGATTACAAAATTTCGTCAGCTTGATTTGTGCCCCTGATAAAGGGGTTACCCCTACCGATGACGCATCTAGACGCTGATAAAGATTTTACAACTCAGGTGAAAAAGTGACCGCACAATAGGCTGTCATGATCAAATTCAAACGTTGAGGTTATGGCATTTAAATCACTGCAGTCACAAAAAAGCCCGATGATTGATAATCACCGGGCTTTTTACCATTGGTTTAACCCAATTTAAATGTCTTTCCACTTAATTGTACAACCTATTGCGCGCTGCTCTGTTATCTCAGGCTTACGCCCTGCTAAAAGTGCCTCTACCGCCTGCTCCACATATCTTGCTTGAACATCTGCTTCCTCTCTCGGGCTATCATCTATTGCGCCAATATATTCTACTAAAATTTTACCATTGGTTTTATTCAAAACATACACATGTGGAGTTTTGGTCGCACCGAAAGTCTTGGTAACCACCTGCGCATCATCTCTTAGATAAGGAAATGAATAAGACTTCTTCTGAGCCAACTCCGACATCTCCTTCATCGAATCCCCAGGTTGTTTATTCACATCATTGGGATTTATCGCAACTACAGGAAATCCCTTCGCCTTGTATTTCTTGTCCAATTCAATGATTCGTTGTTCATACAATTTTGCATAAGGGCAAGTATTGCATGTAAAAACCACTATGTAACCCTTAGCATCTCCGTAATCCGCTAAAGACACTTGCTTGCCAGAAGTGCTAGGTAGTTTAAAATCAGCTACTACACTTCCAATAGAATACCCATCAGATGTGGTTTCCAAAGCGTTTACAAAAAGTACCACTACAACCACTACTAGCCCCGCAATGATTAGCATTGTTTTTTTCATCGATTGTGTCATTTTAATAAAATACTATCTATCAACTCTTTCAATTCCTGACGACCAAATGATCGTTCGTAAAAATATCTATTCCCTTTATTGTCAATAATCACTGTGGCAGGTATCGCTCCGGACCAACTCGCATCTATTTTCTGAATATAATCCTTGGCATCAAGAAGATATGAGTCCATTGTCACTCCCCGCTTTTGTAATGCTAATTTCGCTCTATCAATATCTTGGATGAAATCTAAACTTACCAAAGTCACATCAACATTGTCACGAGTATTTGCTTCCGCAAAAAAAGGCAATTCTTTCATGCAAGGCCCGCACCAACTTGCCCAGAAATTAAACACCTGCAAGTTCTCATCAGTCTTATTCAACTTTTGCTCAAGTTCCTGTAAAGAAATCTCTGTTACGTCTTGCGAATAAGAACTAAATCCAAAACCACAAATTAAAAATGCTAAGACAAATTTCATGTAATGTTCAATAACGAATATTCATTTGATAAGTTTTCTTCATGGCGAATATGACTATTTTAATAAAATTATGAAATAGCTATAACCCATCAGCGTCTTCCTTAACACCGTGGCAATAAAAATAATTTCAATTTCCATGCAGATGGATTTGGGTTTTTCATATTTTCAAAAAATAATTTTTTTCGAATTTAAAATACTCAATATTATAGGATTAAATTAAGAATATCTTAATCATCAAGCGATATCAACACTTATTCACAATTGACCTCACTTATCCACAACAACGACAAAAAAACTGATAACTTACTGATTTACTTATAGTTAATACGTGTCATTTCAATGATCTCATTGTGGATAATTCAAAACTTTTTTAAATGAGATGAAAATGATCGTCTAATGCAGAAACAAGTCAATAAGAAATCATTCCTTAGATTGTCTGATCAATTTTGTGCGGTAGGCATTGAATATTCTTGACTTAGAAACAAACCCTAAATAAGTACCATCCTCGATTACAGGTAAATTCCAAGCTTGTGTCAACTCAAACTTATTCATCACGGATTGCATTTTTTCCTGAGGACTAACAAATGCAGGCGGCACTTGCATAACGGTTTTAACCATTACAGTTGACTGCTTGGTAGGATCAAACATGATCTCACGAATGTCATCCAGGGTCACAATTCCTTCTAATCCCAGTTTATCATTCACGACAGGGAAAATATTACGCTTGCTCTTTTTGACCAATTTCACCAGCTCTCCCAGCGTTGCATTAGGGCTGATAGTCAGCAAGTCCTTCTCCACCATCTTCTTGATATTGATTTGATTGAGGATCATTCGATCACTGTCATGCTGGATCATCTGACCTGTTTCAATCAATCGTTTCGTATAGATGGAGTGCTTCTCAAAATAAGATATTGTGATGTAGGCAATGGCCGAAACGAGCATTAACGGTACAAATAGCATGTAGCCACTAGTGATCTCTGCAATCAGAAATATTCCCGTAAGTGGCGCATGCATTACTCCACTTAGCACACCACACATACCTACCAACGTAAAATTGCTCAAGCTAATATTCGCACTCGGATGAATAAAGTTGATGGTATGAGAAAGTAAATAACCAGTAACGCCACCCATAAACAGCGATGGCGCAAAAACTCCTCCACTGCCTCCAGAACCAATAGTCAGTCCTGTGGCAATAGGCTTGATAATTAAAATCGAAAGAAGAAAAAGGATCACCACATGCTCCTTGGTTGTCCAATTGAGAAATGGGCTCTGCTCAAATATGGACAGCTCCTTGCCTGATAGTAAATTTTTGATGGCGTCATACCCCTCACCATATACCGGAGGAAATACAAAGATCACCATCGCCAGAGCAATACCGCCAAATAGTGCACGCAAGTAATTATTTGAAATTTTACCGATAACCCCTTCTGTTTTGAAGAGGGTTTTTGTGAAATAATAGGATACCAATCCACACAAGATACCAAGCAAGATATAATAGAATGTATCTTTTGCTACGAACGCATCCGTCAACTTAAAGGAAAAAAGTATGTCATCTCCTAAGAGGACAATACTCACAAGTTGACCACAAACCGAAGCAAGGAGTATAGGAATGAACTTGCTGATTTTTACTTCATTTAGTATCACCTCTATAGCAAATATTACTCCTGCTATAGGTGAGTTGAAGATAGCTGCAATAGCACCTGCCGCACCACAGCCGATAAGCAATGTCCTTTTTTTGTAATCCAAATGAACAAACTGGCCTACATTGGATCCAATAGCCGAACCCGTCACCACGATGGGTGCCTCCAGCCCGACAGACCCACCAAAACCGACAGTAATGGCGCTTTTTAGCATATTTGAAAACATGTATCGTTTTCTGATCCGACTAGAATTTACGGATATAGATCTCAAAATTCGTGTAATTCCATGTCCTGGAGTATCCTTCACGATGTACTGGCGCACGGCTACAGTCAGAGCGATACCAATGGCAGGATAAATCAGGTAGAGATAATTGATGTCGGTGACATCTATGCTATGCTGAAGGAGGTGCTGAATATAATGAACGCTACTTTTGAGTGTAACTGCAGCTAGTCCTGCAATAAGTCCGACTATTCCCGCAACGATCAGTAAAAAATTATTGTCGCTGATATGTTTTAGTCGCCAGACTAAAAATTTCATTATCACATTTGAAGTATTCATTTTCTACAGGGAATCTCCCTTTTGAAATTTACTCTTTAAAAGACGTTAGATAAAAACACCATTGACTTTTTTGAGTGCTTCTTCTATAAAATCAAAGGTGGACAAGATATCCGGTTTCCCATCAACAATTGCCACATTATGCTCAAAATGAGCCGATGGTTGCCCATCTGCAGTGACAATTGTCCAACCGTCAGATTTTTGAATCACCTTTCTCGTACCGAGATTAATCATCGGTTCGATGGCGAGCACTAATCCTTCTTTTAGTAATGGCCCTCTTCCTCGCTTTCCGTAGTTAGGTACTTCTGGAGACTCGTGCATCTTGCGACCCAGACCATGACCTACAAGTTCTCTCACTACGCCATAGCCGAAACTTTCTGTGTATTGCTGCACGGCATAGCTCACATCGCCCATGCGGTTGCCTGCTCTAATTTGTTCAATACCCAAATACAAACTCTTTTTTGTGACAGTCAAAAGCTGCCTTACCTCTTCAGAAATTTCACCAACGGCAAAAGTGTAGGCATGATCACCATAGAAGCCGTTCTTGAGTGCTCCGCAATCTAGCCCTACAATATCTCCTTCTTCCAAAGCTCTATTTGTAGGGAGGCCATGCACGACCTGCTCGTTGACAGAGGTAATAATGGTGTTTGGGTAATCGTAAAGTCCTAAAAAGCCTGGGACGGCTCCTTGATCTCGAATAAACTCTTCAGCGATCTTGTCCAATTGAAGTGGCGTGACACCCGGCTTGATCTCTTCAGCCATAAGACCAAGTGTTTTTGACACAATCTGAGCGCTTTCACGCATCAACTCAATCTCTTCTCTGGTCTTATAATGAATCATGGCTTAGAATATCTGAAAAAATGCAAAACTAACCATAAACAAAAAACCCCCCAATAAATCGGAGGGCTTATATTTTTATGAAAAGAAATTTTTATGACTTGGAAACACCTTCTAGCACTTCTTTGATTGGCACTCTTTGGCCATCCTTATAAGATACGATCCATGCGTCTTTCACGCCCATTTCTCTTAGATACTTTTTAAAGGTATCAGCTTCCCAATAGTCTCTGAACACACCCAAAGAATATTTTTTCATGCCATCATCTCCAGTGTCACCTGAGAAATTATCCGAAGCATTCAGATATTTTGTTAAGTCTTTATTCGTGAAAGCACCAATTTGAACTTTGAATACTACACCAACTTCTTCGTTGATAGATCCACCTCTTTCTGCTGGGGCTACTGGTTGTGGAGCTTTTTTCGCATTTGCTAATTGACTTCTCAAATCTGCAATCTGATCCTGATACTGAGCAATTTGATCATCCTTGTCCGCAATTTTGTCATCCACGCTTCCAAGTTCAGACTTCAAACTTGTCACTTGACCTTTCAACGATTTGTTCTCTTCTATGAGCGTCTTATATTGGTCAGGATCAAGTGCCTTGATTCTCTTTTTCCATTCTTTTTTTTCCTTTTTAGACATTTGAGCTGACGCATCAAAACCAACAAACACAAAGGCTATCAGGGCTACAAGTGTTAATATTCTTTTCATCTTTTAAACGATTGATTATTAAATATTTAGATATCTATCACTAAAGTACTAAAATAACTTCTAAAAAAACAAAATTTATTTCTTTAGAGAGCCAATCATGTCTTCTGGCTTTACCCATTCGTCAAACTGCTCACTGGTCAAATAACCCAGATCAATGGCCGCTTTCCTCAAAGTAGTTCCTTCCTTATGTGCTTTTTTAGCGATTTTGGCCGCTTTTTCATATCCAATGTGAGGATTGAGTGCTGTGACCAACATCAGCGAATTTTCCAGTTTTTCCTTAATCACTGGATGATTTGGCTCAATTCCAATTGCACAATTATCATTGAATGACTCGCATGCATCACCAATTAATCTGGCGGATGTGAGCAAATTGTAAACCATCATTGGTTTAAACACATTCAACTCAAACTGCCCGTACATGCCTCCAGCGGTCACTGCTACGTCGTTACCCATCACCTGTGCACAAACCATCGTGAGCGCCTCACATTGTGTTGGATTCACTTTGCCTGGCATAATGGAAGACCCTGGCTCGTTTTCAGGAATGATGATTTCACCAATGCCACTTCTTGGCCCTGAGCTGAGCATGCGGATATCGTTGGCGATTTTCATCAAGCTCACGGCCAATTGCTTTAGCGCGCCGTGTGTTTCCACAATCGCATCGTGAGCGGCAAGTGCCTCGTATTTGTTTTCTGCCGTCACAAAAGGCAACCCAGAGTTTTCGGCGATCTTCTTAGCCACTAAAACATCATATCCCGCCGGCGTGTTGAGGCCGGTACCTACGGCCGTTCCGCCCAGGGCCAATTCGGAAAGGTGCTCCAATGTGTTATTTAGAGCCTTCAATCCAAAATTGAGTTGAGCCACATATCCTGAAAACTCTTGTCCCAAACTCAATGGAGTAGCATCCATGAAGTGCGTACGACCAATTTTCACTACATCCATATAAGCCTCTGATTTGGCTTTTAAAGTATCACGAAGTTTTGTGACCTTAGGAATAGTATTCTCGATAATGATTTTATAACCTGCAATGTGCATGGCCGTCGGAAATGTATCATTAGACGACTGGCTCTTATTTACATCGTCATTTGGATGAATGGCTTTCTTGTCGTCGCTCAGTTTACCTCCTGCGAGTACGTGTGCGCGATTTGCAATCACTTCATTGCAATTCATGTTGGACTGTGTACCCGAACCTGTTTGCCAAATCACTAGCGGAAACTGATCATCTAATTTTCCAGCTAAAATCTCATCACACACTTTACCAATCAAGTCTGACTTTTCAGCTGCTAAAACGCCCAACTCCGTGTTGGCTTGAGCTGCAGATTTCTTCAAAATGGCAAACGCCCTGATGATTTCCATAGGCATGTGCATGTTGTCACCGCCTATTTTAAAGTTGTCTCTTGAGCGCTGCGTTTGTGCTCCCCAGTATTTTTCGGCAGGCACTTGCACCTCGCCCATGGTATCGTGTTCTATTCGGTAGTCCATAATGATGATTTGCTAAAAAGATTTGCGCCGCTAATATAACAAGTAGAAGATGCTAAATGCTGATAAAGGGCATTTTCTAAACACACTTTTATCAGCTACTCCCTAGGATTGGGGATACCCATTGGCTACTTATAGGGAATTTTCCACTGATTCAAACGTTTCATTGCTTTTCAAATGTGGATGTATGTTCTTTGCCTTATTTAGAAAGAGTCTAAACAACCAACACTGCTTGAGGGTTGAAACTGAAGATTTAGTAAACACAATTTGACACATGACTTTTATGAAAGCCCTTCTTAGCTCTATTGCCTTTTGCACAATTATTTTATTGACCAACTGCAGCGATTCGCCGGGTATTACCTACAATTACGATCGCAGTTTTATATTAAAAAATGTTGCTGAAAATATTGCTATCCCTGCCTTCAAAGACTTTGCAGATAAAAGCATAAGTCTTGACACAAGCATTGCTTCATTTATTGCCAACCCTAATACTGAGACGCTCACCAATGTAAAGGCCACATGGCTGGAAGCAAAAACGGCTTGGAAGCGCGCGGAAATGTTTCGCTTCGGCTCAGTAGATGACCTTTCTTATGAAACTTCTCTGGATTTTTGGCCTACCAGCGCCGTGGGCATTGAGAATGAAACCAAAAGCTATGATGCTTCTGAAACCTACCTTGATGGCGTGGGCAGCAATAAAAAAGGTTTACCAGCTATAGAATACCTTCTTTTCGCTGAAACGGATGAAAATGTGATCGAGGCTTTTGCAGATGAAAAAAGACAAGGGTATCTAAAAGCACTAAGTTCAAAACTTGCCAACCAAGCCAGTGAGATTCTAGCTGCTTGGGAAGGAGATTATAAAACGGCCTTCATAGCCAATACAGGCAATGATGCAGGATCCAGTGCTACGCTCTTGGCTAATAATATGATCATACTCGTGGAAACGATCAAGAACAAGAAAGTAGATGCCCCCGCTGGATTACAAAAAGGAAGCCTAAAAAACCCTAAAGCGGTGGAGTCCTATTATGCAGAAAAATCAATGGAGATGATCACTGCAAATTTATACGTGGTAAGAGAAGTCTTTACTGGCCAAGATGGCAGTGGTTTTGATGACTATCTGGACGCGCTGAATGTGAAGGGCGATGAAAGCGCAAACCTTTCCGCTGACATTACTTCACAGATAGATGCATGCTTAGCAGCTGCAGCGGCCATTACCGATCCGTTACAAATGGCCATTGACAGCCAAAGAGAAAAAGTGCAAGACCTTTTTGTGAAGACACAAAACCTAACCGTGATGATGAAAACGGATATGATGTCCCGCTTGGGCTTGATTGTTACCTATAGTGATAATGATGGGGATTGAGGAAATTCTGAATTTTCCCTTCTCACATACCTAATTATCTTAGGTATGTATTATCTTCACTTTGTGGAAAACAAGCAACTTATTAAAGGCAGCCTCAATGTGATTATTCTCAAGTTACTCAGCCGAGAGGAATCCATGTATGGATACGAAATCTGCCAACAAGTAAAAGAGCTCACCAAAGGAGGCGTGCAGATCACGGAGGGTGCACTGTATCCTGCGCTGCATAAACTGGAAAACGAAGGAATCATCAATTCTGAAAGTAGGGAAGTGAATGGCCGCACCCGAAAGTACTACATGCTCACGGATGAAGGGCATAAAGTGGCCTTGCCGCTAATAGCAGAAGCCAATGCATTTCTAGAACAGATTAAGTTGCTACTAAACCTTAAACCTGCCTTATGAAACCCATCTCCAAAACTGAACTTCAACAAATCTCAGATCACTTGATCCAAAGGCCGTTTAAATAAGATGAAGTTTTTCAGGAAGTGCTTGACCACTACGCTTCAGCTTATGAACAATCCGATAAAACACTTCGCGAAGTATTAGAAGAATTGGACGAAGAGTTTTTAAACTCTCGGATAGTGAAAATGAATGAACAGTTCAAAAAAGATGTCACTAACAAACTGGAAACTGCACATTTCAATATCTTCATAAGACATTTCAGATGGCCGCAAATTCTAAGTACACTCTCCATTACTGGACTTCTGTTTCTCGCAAGCCAATTCATACAACCTATCAATTGGCTTAAATCAGCATTAGTTTATTCAGTCGCTGCAATTCCCCTTTTGTCTGTGGCATACTTTGGTGCAAAAATTCTTCGTAAAAAAGGGCTCATTCCATGGACACTAGAGAATGTTCATTTTCGTTATCTCTGGGTGATTTTCAATATTTCTATGATCTATTTACAATTATGCACTTTGACATATAAATTTTTCAAAGTAGACGGCAAAACGCTTCTTGATTACTCACCAATAGTAACGACCTGTGTTTTATTTTTGGGATTTCTTCTATTAAGTACCACGGCACAACTAATCTTAAAGAAAATCCGCCCAGCGATAGCATAACCCCTATGAAACCCATCTCCAAAACCGAACTGCAACAAATCTCAGATCATTTGATTAAAAGGCCCTTCAAATACGAAGAGGTTTTTCAGGAAGTGCTTGATCATTATGCTTCGGTGTATGAACAGTCAGACAAAGCGCTTGATGAAGTATTATATATATGATCAGGGATAAGAGATTTATGGGATTAGTAGGTTTAATTATATGCCTTTATTGCATGGGATGTAGTACCAAAAATACTACGGACTTTGAGTCAGTGTTAATGGTAGAACTCAATAATCAGAATTTGATAAATGTGATCAAAGATTATATGAGAGAAAACGTAATTGACCCTAATTCTACCATTATAACATTAACTGTCTTCACTGTTGGTGAAAGAGAAGTTATTTATGTAAGTCATGCGAAGCAATTATTATACAACGTCACCGGTTACCCAACCTATTTGTCCTCAATAGAGGGGCAGTTAATTTTTGTTTATTCAAATATTGATAGGTACTTGAAAAGAGATCTTTCTAAGTATATAGAAGAGTTCGGGATTAGATTGAATGAATATGACCCTGATTCTTTTGTTCCATCATATCATTCTGAGACTTGGAAACTGACGAAATGTAATTCAGATACTTTTATAATTGAAAAGAGAGGTGGTGGAGAATTATTTGAAGATTATGTGCCTTGTGGTTATCGACTTGATATTGATAATTTAAAATTGGATACAATGCTTGTACGCTCGATAAATATGGATTCATTGATCCGGGCAAATTTGAAATTGTATGCTCCATCCCGCCAGAACAAGTGAGAAAAAATTGGTAAAGCAGGAAATGTAAGAGTACCTCAATACAGCTTGTGTTGAAAAAAATCCGCCCTGCGATAGGGTAAAAAGTCTTTCGTGTGGTACTGAATCTGAGTCTTTCGAAAGAATAATAAATGGGATTCTGCCTTCTGTAGTTCAATCTTTCAACCGAGTCGGAGACTCTCGAATATTCATCCTTCTTAGAGCGCTGCGCTAACTCTAAGAGCCTTACTTGTCCTTCCCAAAATAATACCCCAAAGTCACATTGAAGCTGCGTCCATCAGAAGGCATGATGCCTGGGCCGGGATACCCTGCTGCACGGCGGGTGAAGTAGCGTGCATCTAGCAAATTGTTGATCCCCGCCTGTACATTGAAACCTTTACCTACGCGGTATTTGACTGCTAAATCCATGACAGAATATGCTGGAATTACTCCTTCGATAGCGCCTGCCACGGGTCCTTCCGCATTGGTTGCATCCGAGTATTGCTCAGAAAGCCCCGACCATAAAACGGATGCAGATAAACGAGAACCTTGGTAGGTAACACCTGTTTTGACATTGAGCTGCGGCACCAATTCTACTTTGTTGCCATTAATCACCCGTTCGTTGGATCGGGTATATTCCGACTCAATTACGCCAAGGTTCATAAACAAAGAAAGATTGTCATTGCGTGAAGCAAAAACAGAAAACATTCTAAAAACATTGGCCTCTACAAACGCCTCTAACCCATACATGCGTGCATCTGCAATATTGGTGCGCAAACGAAATGTTCGTTCTATTGGGAAATCATATCTCGGATCTTGCCCTACCACCAGCCGAGTTCCGATTCGATCATTGTATTGCAGAAGAAACAAACTCACATCGTAGTTGAGCACTTCGCGGATATTCCCTCTGGCTCCAGCGTCTACATTGCTGCCAAACTCATCATTGATATTGGGATCAACGATAAGAGAAGGGTTATTCACACGGATGTCATTGAAGTTGATCGAGCGATAATTCTGAGAGAAATTACCGTAAAACTCCACATTTGGATTCATCTTAAAGCTGAGCCCTACACCACCAAAGAGAAAGTCTCTCGTGCGTTCGTTGCTCTCAAACACTAGCGTATCCTTTAATCCATTTCCAGCGCTCGTCGGGTTGTAGTAGCCTCTCGCTTCGGTTTTGATATACTCATATCTCAGCCCTGGAGTGATGCTAAACCTCGGAGTAATCGTAAAAATATTCTCAATAAATGCAGAATAGTTCTTTCCTGGTAGGTCAAAATCTGAGTCCTCCAAACGATCCGGATTATTATATCTAAAGGTAGGCTTATCACCTGCAGGCCCCAAGCCTTGTCTACGATGCGTGAAGCCATGATAAAATCGCGCTCCAATCAGAAAAGCCGACTGCTCATGTCCCAAATTGTATGTATAGATCAAGCGAGTCTCATTGGTGAAATTTCTAAATTCATCTGCCAAAAGGTCTCGCTCTTGCGTGGGGTCATCTATTCGGTCTATTCTTCCAAGATTTCCTAAAGCCTTCTTACTTGCCAGAAGAGTCACAAATTTGCTATCCACTCTAAGGTTGGGACTGAAAGTATATTCTAAATGAGCTGCAATCAAATTCCAGTCTACATCAAACCAGTTGCGCTCACGATTAGACTGCTTGGCATCTTGCGCAAACTCCAAATCTGTAAGTCCTCCTGGCTGCTTGCTCAGGTAATTCATGCGTGTGTATTCCACGCCAACTTTGAAGGCATCCGAAAATTCGTAATGAATATCAAGATAAGAAGTCATGGAATTGAAATCGGTATTACATCGCCAGCAGTCACCAGCTACTGTACGGTTAAAGAAGAAATAACTCATTTTCCCTGCCGAACCACCCGCATCTACATAGCTATTGTAAAAACCCAAAGAATTGTACGTTTGCTCCGTGGAAACCTCCACTACTTTATCTGTAGGAGGTTTTTTGATGACAAAATTGACTAAGCCGCCAAACTGCGTTCCGTACTGAAGAGAGGCTGCTCCGCGCACCAACTCAATTTTTTCTAATGCTTGAATAGGCGGTGTATAGTAGCTCTCAGGATAGCCCAGCGCATCGGCAGAGATGTCATAACCATTTTGACGTGTGTTGAAATTGGCATTTCTATTTGGGCTCAAGCCTCGTGTGGCCACTCCTATTTGCAGTCCTGCACAGTCGCTTTCCCAAATATTAGCTCCTGGGATTTTGGCAAAAACCTGTCGCGTATTGTTTGCCGCTTTATTGGCCACCACATCTTCTAGCAAAATCACTTCCGTCTTTTTTGCCTCGTAAATCCCTGCTCCATCTATGGCCTTGAGCCGTGAAATACCAAACACATTGTCCTTTTCCGCCTTTATGGTGACCTCTTCCAATTGCGTTTCCAGCTCCACCATATTCACCTCTATAGACGAGCTCGTAGGCACGGTGATAGCTACGTTTTGAGTCTGGAAACCAGATAAAAATACTGTGAGGGTATAGCTGCCTTTTTTCACATTCGTGAAAAGAAATGTGCCCTCCAAATCCGTTTCTACAAAAACCTGAATTTGATCCAAAATCAAAGTGGCCTTTTCACTCAACTTGCCATCAGCTTTTACTTTCCCCTCAATGCGGTATTGCCCTGAAAGCAATTGCCCATAGGATATAGTAAAAAGGAGAATGACGTATTTTAAATATTTCACTTTTCTGAATATGGTAAAATCCAATTTTTATGAGACCAGCTTTCCGTTTCGTTGGTCAGGTTGATTTGGCTATTAATAAAGGCTTTGCTTCTTGCTCCATTGAGGGTCACATACCCTTCCGCATACACTTCAGGTAGGCAGCCATCTGTCTGAAATTTTTTGGCGACATAATGTGCAAACTGTAAAATCATGTCGGGTTGCGTGCTCATTTCCTTTTCCTGAAAAGGGGTGAGGTAGTCCGCATTGTTGAGTCGTAGCACTTGGCCAGTCGCTTCGTCGTTTACTGTGAAATTGACATATCCCATTTTCTCCATAAGCATTACTCGCCACGAAAAGCGATAGCCCTGCTCGTGCCAAAAAAGCTTGCCCGGGTAGGCCAAAAACCTAAAAGGAAAAACCAATTGAAAACACACATAAAGCATGAGGAAAATGGTGGAGATACGCCCAATATTTTCTGACTTGGATGCTGAGAAATTTCTTTCTGACCCGAAAATCCGCTCGAAATACGTAACAACCTGCTCGTGGTAAGTGGCAGAGAAGAAGATAAGCATGGAAAGAATCATGATGTAAGGAAACATCCCGATAGGAAACAGAATACCCGTGCTCACATGAAAAACCACTACCATTGCAAATGCAAAAAGCCTCGTGCGCTTATACAAAAGCAAAAAAGGAATCGTGAGATCATAAGCCGCACCAAACCAGCTGAAGAGGTAGGCGGTTTCTTGGTATCGCAATAGCGAACCAATAAATGGTAGATGAGATTTGGCAGGAAGCCAGATTTTTAGTGGCATAGCCTCTAGCAGCCAATCGGCATTGAGCTTGGCCAAGCCAGCATAGAAGTAAACCACAAACAGCTGAAATTTCAAAATGTTAACCGTCCAAGCTTGAGTGAAAGCAGAGGAAATATGCTTAAAAACTTTAGTATCTAACGCCAAGCGCGTATTTGCAGAAATGAATATCATCAAGAAAGCCACTAGGCTTACGAAGTAATAATGATTAAGGTAGGTCGTTTTGTCGATCAATTCCACGTAAGTGAAAAGAAAGAAAAAGGTAATAATAGCCGCACGATAAAATAGACCTAATGTGACCAAAATGGCACTGAAAAGCATTGCGCCAAAAAGCCAATACATACCATTTCCGTCAAGGGCTTTTACCCATTCAAAACCATAATAGGTAAAATGAAATTTCGGCTCAATGTAAAACTCCGAGATCCATCCATTAGCCCAAAAGCGAATAATGCTTATGGCCATCATAAAGCCAAAAAGCACCCGAAAAATAATGACGGGTGCATTGGATACTTTTTGTGATATGAATCTTTCCTTCAACATTGAGCCAACAAGCCAATTTTGTTAATTACAGGCTATTTATTTTGTCGCTCAGTTCAGTGTAATTAGTTGCGAAGGTAACCTTGGCCGCTATGAGCCCTTCTTTCGTTACCGTCCAGAAATCCCCATCTGTTCCAAAATTTTTATTCAAAATTGTGTTGATCTCCTCGGCTGTGAGCACGGGATCGTGACAGTATTTGATGGCATTTACAAAACCATAAGCCTCAGAAAGATGGTGTAAAAGACTGCCTTGGTCGTTTTCTTCAATATTCATCATTGCGGCATTGATATAATGCACTGCAGTGGCAGCAGCCACGAGCTCATGAAGCTCTCTGATTTTATAGATTTGAGCATTTCTAGTTTCGTAATCCTTTGCTACGATAGCTGCTCTTCCTGTGATATATGCAGTCATTAATGATTTGGCAACACCTAAATCCTCATCTCTTGCGAGCGTATATTCTGCCCAAAACCTACCGTAATTGCCTGGCAATACTGGTTCTCCATTTGGAAAATCCAATGGCACGCCAAAGTAGCCAAAAGCCTCATCCCAATGGTGCTCCATGGCAGTGTAATTCTTACCATCTTCTAACGCCGTGTTCTCTACACCAATACCCACTTTTTCGCCCGTGAGGTAGGTATTTAGGATTTGATTATAAATCAAAGCACCCATCAATCCTTTTTCTATCATTTGGGTAAATTCCCAGCCCTTGGCGTTCACGTTTACAAAGGTCTCTTTTGCTACTCGCTCAATCTGACCACCCGTACCTTTAGTTGCCGTAATGCCATTTTCTTTTACCTCTCTACTTACTGCTTCTGCCTCCTCAAATAGATCAGTATAAAACTGCACATCACCTGATGCAGTTTTGTCTTCAATCTGCTTGGTAGAAGCATTTAAGTCCTCTGACTGAAACGGCTCATTGTTATTTGCAAACATATTGAGCAAGAGATCAGCATCCAACTCCTCGCCTGCATCACCAGTTTTCAAATAATTTTTGATCTCAGAGAGCATATCTAGACGATCAATCTGACCTTGGGTTGAAACGGAAGACTCCCCATTTCTGGAAAATATATAGTTCGTTGGCACTTCATAAGTAATAGGTTCTTCTCCACCGTCACCATCTGTACAAGATGAAAATACAAGCACTGAACCAAATACTAAAACCGAGAGATAATTATAAATACGCTGTGTTTTCACTTTTCTTAATTGTTATTTAGAATAATTCTTAATAATGCAAAAGTGTGACGAGGAGCGCGCGTGGGCAATACCTACGCATAGCCAAAATACTCACTAGTAGTAGTGACAACAAAAGAAAATCTTAAATTCAAAAGGGACTATGGACTAAGAGGCAAGCGGCTTCAAGTGAAAAAAATACTCAGTAAAACAAAAAGGGTGCACACTTAGAAAGCGACACCCTTATTTGACCAAACAACTTAAACTCAATTCACTATTTTAACCCTTGTATTATCATCCACCTGAATGCTAATAATCTTGTGACTTACCCATGATCGATGTTGCCATCGTCTAAGCTTCTGTCAATATTTTTGAGGATATTTCTGGCACAGCTTGGGAAAAGAAGTATTTCTGCAAGTTCCATTTCACTCATCAAAACTGGGGTCTCAATTTGATTCATTACTGTGTTCATCCTTGCTTTTATTTAAATTTATAAAGCAAATGTGCACCGTATTTTCTTATGTCAAAAAAGATATCGACCAAACGGGAAATATTGTCGATAAACAGGAATATATAGCACTTTTTTTGGAATCCGCTCACTGAAAACTATTTATAGACCAAAGGTGTTCGAGCACAAATTAACGTGTAAGAGATACACGCTTTATATGCCGTATCTAACCGAATTTGAAAAGTTTCTTTGAAACTCACTTGGTATTTTTGACCTCAAAAAGCTGTTTTTCCACAATATTAAGTCCTTCTACTAAAGTACGAGGAGCATAATTGAAATCTCTGACCGTCTTGTCTATCGAGAAACCTGTTCGAGGGGGTCTTTTTCCTAATTGAGAAAAAGTAGTGTGGTCTACTGGTGTGATTAAATTGGAATCGAGATTGAAATATTCAGCCACAACTAACGCCAGTTTGTATGGTGTATAAGTCTCCGCTCCCGAAATGTGATAAACACCCTCAGCTCTTTTCTCAATGATAGACTGACATCCGATTGCTAAATCCTCAACCAATGTTGGTGTTCGCCATTGATCATTCACTACTCTTATTGGCTTTTTATCCTCAAGGCTCTGTTTCACCCAAAGCACAATATTGGAGCGGCTCATATCTGGGGTAACTCCATATACGAGAACCGTTCGAGCAGTAGCCCATTTCAATCCACTTTGCTGCACCAGTTTTTCAGCCGCAAGTTTACTCTCACCATAGTAGCTTATAGGATTCGGAACGTCCTCCTCGCTATACGGTCCTCCTTCGCCATCAAATACAAAATCTGTGGAGATGTATAGCAAAAATGATTGGTGTGATTGGCAGCCTTTGATTACATGCTCGGTGGCATGCACATTGTTCCGCCAGCATGCTGTTCTGTCCTTTTCACAATCATCTACCTGTGTCATGGCTGCTGCATGAATAACCGCATCTGGTTGCGTTCTTATGAATAAGTTGGACACACTTTCTTGATCGGTGAGATCACAAGTAAAATAAGAATAGCCACTGGTAGGGTTTCTATTGGCTCCCTTTCCAGTGGCTATTAATACAATGTTGTCATTTTTGCTTAACAGCGACACCAACTTTTTACCAAGCAGGCCATTGGCACCTGTCACTAAAATTTTCATTTTTTCTCTGTTTCCGGATATTCATAGCCATAAAGCTTTGTGATGTCCTTTTTGCGCATCATTTCCACTTCCATGGTCATGTAAGTAGGTTTTGAAGGTTTGTCCATGCGGCCAGTTTCCACTTCTGCTATCTTATCAACTACATCCAATCCCTCTACCACACGCCCAAATACTGTGTATTCACCATCCAAATGTGGTGCTCCTCCGTTTTTGGTATAAGCCTCCACTTTGGCAGGATCTATCTCCATATCCATTTCCTCCCCAGTTACTTCTTCAGCCAGTCCCTTATACTTATATATAAAGTTATTCAACCCGTCATAATCTTTGGCTCTTTGTAGCGCGATGTATTCCTGCACAAGAGAATCATACTCTGGCATATTAAATAGCTTACTAATTCCATTGCTCAATTTGGCTTGATCAGTAGTCAGCTCGTCTTTCGTAAACGGCTTGCCATGCACGATATAAAATTGTGTAGAGGATGATTTCTTCTCGGGGTTCACATTATCGCCTTGCCTAGCAGCTGCCAATGCACCTTTTACATGATAAAATCCTGGAAGGATTTCCGCAGGTACACGATCTTCGGGAAGTTCAGGAGTTCCTTCTTTTGCACTCACATCCCCACCTTGCACCATAAATCCTTTGATGATCCTATGCCAAGTCGTACTATCATATCGACCTTCTTTGGCCAATTCCAAGAAGTTTTTCTTGTGAAGTGGGGTTTCGTCATACAGAAGCACCTTCATGTCACCAAACTCAGTATGAATGATCACGATATAATCTTTGTTTTTGTCACAAGCCGTAAGACCTACAAGTAGCACCAATGCCACAATCATTAATTTCTTCATTATTGGGTTATTTGTTGAGTTGAGATTTTATTTCTTTCAATATTTTATCACCACCAGCGCTGAGGAGCATATTGGCCAGTTCATCGCCTATAGTTACTGGGTCTGACCCTTTGGCCGACTTCACGATGCGTACTTTTCCATCGAGGCTCACGATACCTCCATTGATTGACACCTGATCTCCTTCGTTTTGAGCTAAAGCAAAAACTGGAATACTGCAGCCGCCTTCCAAACGCTTTAAGAAAGCTCGTTCTGCTAACAATCTCGATTCCGTTGCGGTGTGATTGATGAGCTCGCGAATCTTGTTTCTTTTTTCTGATGACAAAGAAAGGTGCGATTCGATGGCAATACTTCCTTGTCCCACGGCTGGGGTAAATTCATCCAGCGACAATTTGTGACGTATCATATCGTCATAGCCCATGCGGTGTACGCCGGCATACGCCAAAAGTAAACCATCGCACAAGCCACTGCGCATTTTCTCTATACGCGTCTGCAGATTTCCACGTACTTCCACCGTTTTTACATTAGGATAAAAATGCTTCAGTGTCGCAATACGTCTGGTAGATGATGTGCCGAGAACAACCTCCGACTGTAGATCGATTTCTTTATCCGCAGCAATCACATCATTCACTACTTCTCGCTCGCTAAAGGCAATTAATTCGAAACCTGACTCAAGTGTAGACTGCATGTCTTTTGCTGAATGTACTGCTATATCAATTTCGCCATTGACTAATTTTTCTTCTAGCTCTTCTGTAAAAACCCCTTTGCTACCAATCTTAGAAATGGCTACATCCAAAACTTTGTCTCCAATGGTCTCCATCAGGACTAGTTCCGTTGGCACGCCTCCATCATTAAGGGTTTTTGCTACCCACTCCGCCTGCCACAAGGCCAATTTACTCTTCCTCGTCCCTATCCTGATCTTATCCATTATGTATTTCTTTTGGCCAAAAACTCACTTATTTGGAGTGACAAACTCATGAAAGTAATTTTCGGACTGGCGTTTCTTGCCAAATATCCCAACGCCTCATTCAACTTAATATATACTCCCTCAAGCCCTTCCAAAGGAATGGCATTGCCAAATTTGACAATAAACTCTTTTTCGGCTCCTTCTCTGGAAATCAAAGATTCATCTCCCGATTGCGAAAGGATCGCCTCTCGTACCAGAGTCAAACCAAACTCCAGCGTATTACGCTGATCTGGTTTAGAGCTTTTGGCAAAGTCTTCGCTCAATGTTATCAACGCGGTATAATCGCGAGACAAACACAGCCTCATCCAGCTTTGAAACGACTGATATGCCACTTCACCAATTGCCTCCAATTCCGTCATGGCTTTGCCGAGACTTCCGCCTACCATCCTGCTCACCTGCCGGGCTTTTGCAGCATCAGCTTCCATGTTTTTTACTAAATATTGCTGTATCTCCTCTTCGCTATGCGGCGGAATATTGAATAACTGTACCCGAGACTTGATCGTAGGCAGTAGACTTTCATACGAATGACTCATCAAAATATAGATGGTCTGTGTAGGTGGTTCCTCCAATGCTTTCAGAATACCATTGGCAGAAGTAGCATTCATGTATTCTGGACACCAAATCAATAAAATCTTAAAATCCCCTTCAAAGGATTTCATGCTCACTGTCTTGGTAATCCTACGGCTCTCCTCTCGATTGATGAGCATATTTTTATTATCAAACCCATTCAAAGCCACCCAGTTTGGCAAAGTGCCAAAAGGTGTTTTTGCAGCAAACTCTCGCCAGTTCTTTTGGGTGCTGGCATGATGTTTTTCTATATCACTGGATTTAGAAAAGGTGAGCTTAGGAAAAAAGAAATGTACATCAGGGTGAATGAGCTTGCTCATTTTCTGACAGTTGGCACACTTGCCACATGAGTCTTCCCCCTGCTTATCGGCACAAAGCAAAAAAGTGGTAAAAGCCAAAGCCAAAGGCAAAGCGCCTCCTCCCTCCACACTATTGAATAACTGGGCGTGTGCAATATGATTCTTCTCAAAAGATGCAATGAGCGATTGCTTAATTTCGGTCAGTCCTGGAATTTCTGCAAACTGCATAGAGGCTTTTTATTGTGACTTTCAATGAGTAGAAAAGTGCTCAAAGATATGTTTTAGGATGGCTTTATCTTTATCCGAAAGAGACAATTTTTTCCTCGTCATCATGAGGTCAGCCGTTTCAAACGCTTTATCAATATTATAAAGAGTGAAACCCGCAGCGCCACCCCAAGAAAAAGGAGGGATATAAGTTTTAGGATATCCCGACCCAAAGACGTTGGAACAAGCACCCACAGTTGTACCTGTATTAAACATGGTATTGATGCCGCTCTTGCAATGATCTCCCATGATCAGCCCACAGAATTGAAGTCCAGAATCTGCCATAGATTCTTGCTCAAAATCCCACATTTTTACGTTGGCGTAGTTATTCTTTAGGTTTGAATTGTTGGTATTTGCTCCCAAGTTGCACCACTCTCCGATCACCGCATTACCCAAATACCCATCATGTCCTTTGCTAGAATAGCCAAAGATCACACTGTTGGAGACTTCTCCCCCAACCTTGCAAAATGGCCCCACCGTAGTATCAGGCCGAATTTTTGACCCTAGGCTAATCACCGAGCTTTCACCGAGCGCAAAAGGCCCTCTTATCACGCTTCCTTCCTGTATCTCCGCATTTTTGCCAATATAGATCGGGCCACTTTCAGCATTCAACACCGCGGCTTTTGTAGTGGCTCCTTCTTCCAAATAAATCTCGGAACCATAAGTGATCGTATGCGGATCTGTGATTGGAGCACTCGTGCGGTCTTTGGTGAGTAGCTGATAATCAGCACGTATTTCTAGACCATTCAGCCGAAAAATATCCCACGTATGCTCGATTTGAAAAACACCATCTCCAGTTGCGTCTTTCACATCATAATTCGCAGATAAGGAAGTTCCGTAGAATGCGACTATCTCACCATCAAGGCTTAGTCTCTGCCCAGAATCCAACTGTTCGAGTCGATTGATAAGTCTCTCAGATGGTAAAAACCCAGCTCTGATCCACAAAGCTTCCTCTTTAGTGGGTTCTCCGTATTTCTCTGAAAGATAAGCATCCGTGCTTATAGTGATTTCCGCGTCAGGATATAGCAGTTGCCATTTTTCGAAAATTCGAAGAATGCCTACGCGAAGATGACCGATAGGTCTTGTGAGTGTGAGTGGATATAATTTGATTCGATCCTCTGGGCAATCAAATAGTACGATACGCATAGGGCAAAAATAGAAAAGTCTTCAGGAATACCCCGAAGACTCTCAAGTCTCTTATGAAAAAAAAAAGCTTACTTGCTTTTGTACTTCTTGTTGAACTTCTCCACACGTCCAGCAGTATCCAAAAGGATATTCTTTCCTGTGTAGAATGGATGTGATGCCGAGCTAACCTCTATCTTGATTAAAGGGTATTCGTTACCATCTTCCCATTTGATAGTTTCCTCACTAGTCATAGTTGACTTAGTCATGAACTTAAAGTCGCCTGTTGTATCAAAAAATACAACATTATTATATTCTGGATGGATGTCCTTTCTCATAATTCCTGTCTTTCTTTAAAAAGGACTGCAAAGATAGAATAAAAAGTATGATATTAAAAGCTAGGATTTAATATTTTTAAGGTGTGAAAAACTTCCTCTCTTTTACCTTCTTGTTAAGTACCACTTTGGCGCTGGCACAGTCTACTGACATCCCTCTCAATAGCCCTGCATATTCTACGTACGACGAATGGGATATAGAATCCGAAAAATCGCTTTTCACGACCATAAAACCTATTTCTAGGAAAGAAATGGCTCAGGTGTCTCAAAAATCAAAAGCGGATAAGTCCAAAGCAGAAGCTTTCGACCAAAGCTATATTGAAAAAGAAACAAGAGAATATCTCGATAGCATAGCACCAGATCGAAAAGCTTTTCTTGGGCGCTTATATGAATATAATTCTGATATGATCTCTATCAGCACGCCCGATTTTGATTTTCACATGAACCCAGTGGTCTATTTCGGTGTGGGGAGGGAAACGCTCACTGATGATAAGCTTTTCCAAAACTATCGTGGTGTAGAATTGCGTGGGAGTATAGATAATAAAGTTTCTTTTTACTCACTACTCACCGACAATCAGGCTCGCTACCCTACGTATGTACAGCAACGGACAGCCAATACTTTGGGTGTACCCTACGAAGGATTTTGGAAACAATACCAAACGGATGGTGTGGACTTTCTCCGAGCACAAGCTTATATAGATGTAAGCCTTACGAAGCACATCGAAGCGCAATTTGGTTATGGAAAACATTTCGTTGGAAATGGAAATCGCTCGTTGATACTCACAGATTTTAGTAATAATTACCCTTATTTGAAACTGAAAACGCAGGTTTGGAAACTGCAATACACCAATATTTTTGCCCAGCTGACTGCTAAAACCGAAGGTGGCGATTTTGGAACTTTGGGCACTAAAGAATTTCCAAAAAAATTCTTGGCTTTTCATCACTTGAGTGTCAATATCACCGATCGATTTAATGTGGGCTTGTTCGAATCAATTATATACGGACGACCAGATTCTTTAGGAAATAATGGTCTTCGCTTAGAGTACCTCAACCCGATGATTTTCTATCGCTCTCTGGAGCAGCAAGATGGCAGCTCAGCCAATGCGGTATTGGGTATGGATTTCAAATGGAATTTATTCCGAACAGTGTCTCTTTATGGACAGCTGGTCATAGACGAACTGGTAATCAGCAAAGCACTCTCTGGTGATGGCTATTGGGAAAACAAACAGGCTTTTCAATTCGGATTGAAGTACATCAACGCGTTTGGACTTAAAAACCTTTCGCTCCAAGGAGAGTGGAATCAAGTGCGGCCTTATACGTATTCTCATACCAATCATTTTACGGCCTATAGTCACTACAATATGCCATTAACGCATCCTTTGGGTGCTAATTTCAAGGAGATACTCTTTTCTGCAAAATATCGAGCCTTGCCAAGACTCACTTTTATGGCTGATGTCCTTTTGGCTCAATCAGGAAAAGACAAAGATGGATTGAATTACGGCGGTAATATTCTTAAATCATATGACACTCATTTAGGCGGAGAAAATGAGCCGGGAATTGATTTGCTCCAAGGCGATAAAACTGATTTGACGCTCCTTCATGGCAATGTGTCTTACCAATGGGCGCACAACTTGTTTACAGAACTGGACGTTATTCAACGTAACGAAAAGTCAGAGTCGGGAAATATCAATTCTAGTAACAGAATCGTTTCCTTAACTATCAGGTATAATTTTTCAAATAGAAACTACTGGTTTTAGGACATTGGTCGAAAATGGCTTTTCTTGGAGAATCAAGGCATTTAAAATTGGCTAACTTTCCAATATAGTATTGTATTAAAACATTCAATGAAGAAGTTTAAACTGATCTTTTACCCGATCTACATCATAGTAATCGGCATTGTATTCTATTATAGTATAGATATGCTGTCGAATATGGACGAATACCTCAGTCGCCTCTTCAAAAGCATTAGTCAAGTGCCGAAATATACTTTGAGCATTTTCCTTACCTTGGGATCTCTGATGATCATCGAAATTACCCTTGAAAACATCCACATCGTTTCATTAATTAAACGTGCCCAAAAAGCTGAAAAAGAAGTGCTGGTACTGAAAGCGAAACTGTATGATGCTTCACAACAAACACCCACTTTGGACGGATGGGGTGACGAAGTGAAGCAGGAGGATGCTTCTTCCGAAAATGAACAGCCTCTAGAAGAAAATAACGAGGAAGAAAGCAAAGAAGAAATTTAGTCTCCCGAACATCTTGCTAAAAGTTGCTTGCACAGTTACTCAAGAAATTGATAACTTAGGCTCATGCTTGCAAAAACTTACGGAAGTGCCGTATACGGCGTGAATGCCCATACCATCACCATAGAAGTGAATGTTAGTCAAGGCACTAAATTTTTTATGGTAGGCCTGCCCGACTCAGCTGTGAAAGAAAGCGAACAGCGTGTAGAGTCCGCTTTGAAACATCTTGGCTATCGCATGCCTCGCCAAAAGGTGGTTATCAACCTTGCACCTGCCGACATCAAGAAAGAAGGATCATCTTACGATTTGCCCATCGCCCTTGGCATATTGCAAGGTTCGGAGCAAACCGTATTTCCAGAGCTGGAAGACTATGTGATCATGGGAGAGTTGGCACTAGATGGTGTGCTTAGACCTATTCGTGGGGCATTGCCCATCGCCATTGAAGCCCGAAAAAGAGGGTTTAAAGGCTTTATCCTGCCAAAGGAAAATGCTTCTGAAGCGGCGATAGTAGACAATATCAAAATTTTCGGTGCGGAAACGCTACAAGAAGCCATCGAGCACCTGAATGGCACAACTCCTATTGAGCCTTTGGAATGCGATACACGCGCACTTTTTGAGGTGGATAGTGAAAATATAGACTCTGATTTTGCCGATGTGCAGGGTCAGGAAAACATCAAACGTGCGATGGAGATAGCGGCTGCTGGTGGACATAATGTGATCATGATCGGCCCGCCCGGAGCTGGAAAAACCATGCTTGCCAAACGTCTGCCGTCTATT
The DNA here is from genome assembly GCA_963848175.1 of uncultured Cytophagales bacterium. GTDB lineage: Bacteria > Bacteroidota > Bacteroidia > Cytophagales > Cyclobacteriaceae > JAMZMI01. The sequence continues at coordinate 458,562 of CAWKCO010000006.1, read as the reverse complement.
TTACCACCATTTTCACTGCATGAGGCACTAGAAACAACAAAAATTCATTCGGTAGCTGGTAAGCTAGGAGCGAATGGAAAACTCATCGCTACCAGACCGTTTAGAGCGCCACATCACACAATCAGCGATGTGGCTTTAGTGGGAGGCGGTGGAATACCACAACCTGGTGAGATTTCTCTCGCCAACAATGGAGTGCTATTTATGGATGAACTTCCGGAGTTTAAACGCACGGTACTAGAGGTGATGAGACAACCATTGGAAGAACGCAGGGTAACCATCTCTCGTGCCAAAATCTCCATAGACTATCCTGCCAATTTTATGCTGATCGCCAGTATGAACCCATGCCCGTGTGGATATTACAATCACCCAGAAAAGGAATGTGTCTGCGGGCCAGGAATCGTGCAACGTTATCTCAACAAAGTGAGTGGGCCGCTTCTAGATCGGATAGATTTACATGTGGAAGTGACTCCTGTATCATTTGATCAAATGACGGCAGAAAGAAAATCTGAATCGAGCAAAGACATTCGAGCACGAGTGATTAAAGCTCGCGAAATTCAGAAATTGCGTTTCCAAGAATCTCCAGAAATACATAATAATGCGATGATGAGCTCCTCCGTGACCAAGCAACATTGCAAAATCAATGCAGCGGGAAAAGTCCTACTAAAAACCGCGATGGAAAAATTGGGTTTGTCGGCGCGTGCATACGATCGTATTTTGAAAGTCTCTCGCACAATCGCGGATCTAGCCGAATCTGAAGAGATCAAAATAGAGCATTTGGCGGAAGCCATCCAATACAGAAGCTTAGATCGTGATGGCTGGGCTGGGTAGGCTTAAAAGTCAAAATGGGCTAGAGGAATGTTCCTCTTGCCCATTTTGACTGTTTTATGTGGTTATTATTAGTAATCTGATTTTTCGTCAAATTACTACCTCCACCTCATGGTGCACAGGTCTGGTGTAATAAGCCTCATTGAGAGACTTCACGATCTGCGCCACATACTGTTTGTCTTTGTTGATTATTGGCGTTTTGCTACCTTCTGCTGTTCCTATCTCTACGGCATAATGATCCTTGGCCACCGCCAACAATATAATGCCTACTATAAGAAAAACAGCTCCGAGTATCATACTCCATAAATTCATGTCTATGATATAAAGCGTGTCTCCTGCATTGTATTCGAGCGTATTCAACAAGCGCAACGCGCCAATGATCAGGCCTACCAAGCCTAATACCAGTAGAATAATACCAGGGGCACGGTTTGCTGGCTTGTTATGAAGGTTGATATGGGTAATTCCTTTCAACAGATATTCCTTTTTATCAGCATGGAATTTAGTCGGTGTAATCGTTACCCCGTGCCCATCTGTATAAATTACATTTTCGTCTTGAGCAGTCATGATACATATAATTTGTTTGGATAAAGAGAATTACAAAGCAGATGCCAAGCCCTCAACATGCTGAAAAACGCCAAATAGATAGAACATGGAAAGTAGTGCTGTGAAAAATTTTCTACAATAAGTAGCGGCATGTTACCCAATTCCGCGAAAAGAAAATATTGGCACGAGCCAAGAGACGTTTCAACGCATTGATAGCACTAAAAACCTTCATCACTTTACAGAACTTCGATCAAAACTTCTTAAATCATAATAATCCACCAGCACTATCCTTATCGCCTCTTATCTTTACCCTTCAAAGCAAAAAAGTCTTACTCCATGAAAAAGCTTCTTCTTTTGTTTGTGCTGGCAAGCCATCTACAGTCGTTTGCACAACCGCTCAACTCCTTGGATCGGATGATCGGCCAGATGATCATGGTCGGGATTGGTACATTCAATGCGCCAGACAGCACGGAGGCCATATACAAATCCATAGCCAGCGGAAAAGTGGGAGGCATTATTTTCTTCGAAAAGAATATTTCGCCAACCAACCCTAGAGAGTATTTGAAAAAAATGATCTCCACAGCTCAAGCCAAAGCGGATATTCCGCTTTTTGTGAGCATAGATGAAGAAGGCGGCAGAGTGAACCGCCTTGCTCCCAAATACGGCTTTCCCAAAACTGTCAGAGCACAATACCTTGGCGAAACAGACAGCATAGAAATGACCCGAGATTATGCACTGAAAACGGCAGAAACGCTTAAGTACCTTGGCTTCAATCTAAACTATGCTCCTTCAGTTGATCTCAATGTAAATCCGCTCAATCCTATTATTGGAAAAATTGGGCGTTCATATTCCGCAGATTATAAAATGGTAGCCAAACATGCTGGGGCAGTAATCCAAATGCACGACATAGTGCAAGTGGCCACTGCCATCAAACATTTTCCCGGTCACGGAAGCTCTAAGACAGATACGCACTTGGGAGTTACTGACGTATCCAATACATGGCAAATAGATGAGCTTTATCCATTCAAAGCACTCATCGATTCGGGGCTTGTGCGCATGGTCATGACGGCTCATATCGTCAATCGCACACTAGATCCATCAAAACTTCCTGCCACGCTTTCTTACCCTATCGTCACGGAGCTACTTAGAAATATTTTGGGTTATGATGGTGTAGTGACCAGTGACGACATGCAAATGCGTGCCATCAGCAAAGAATATGGAGTAGAAGAGGCGATTAAACTATCGGTAAATGCTGGGGTAGATATGATCATGTATTGCAACAATGTGCCAGGTTCTGAAAATAGCTACGCCGAAAAAATTCATGCTATCATCAAAGCGCATGTACTAAGCGGTGCTATTGATCGAGAAAGAATAGAAGAGTCATACGAAAGGATCATGAAACTGAAAAAGCAACTCGGTCTTCTCTGCGGTCCTGAATATTGAATTACCTTTGACCCTCTATTATATAAAGTCCATTTGATAATTACACAAACATTGGCTGTTTGCTGCTATTATCAGATAGTTATAAAAATTTCTCGTGTAAAAGGCTCATAGCTTCTATTAAAATCAGCGCCAAGTACCTACTCACCTACCTATGATTCAATACAATCCCAAAACGTGGTTCTCGCTTATTTTTGATGTTTATAGCAGATACGTAATGCGTCTGCTTTTTCCTCTGCTTCTATTCATAGGCGTTTTTACTACACTCATGGTTTTTCTGATCGTGGACACTTTTCAGTTTCGATACGGAGGTACACTTGGGTTTCATTCCATTCTAGGAGTTATTCTTGGTTTGTTCCTTGTATTTAGGATAAATACAGCTTACGATAGGTGGTGGGAAGGACGAAAACTTTGGGGCAAGCTTGTAAACGACACTCGACAACTGGCCATCAAATTGGCAACCTATATCCCTGTAGAAAGAGAAGATGATCGCATGTTTTTTCGACGCATGATACCAAATGTAGCCTTTGCCATGAAAGAGCACCTGCGTGATAGTATTCTTATTGGTGAGATGGATACTATCAACGAGACCTATCAAAACGAGATTATCAAAAGCAAACACCGCCCCAATTGTGTAAACAAAATTCTTTATTCGCGAATAGTGAAACTCAATAAAGAAGGCTTAATAAGCGACGAACAGCTAATAATTCTTGACCTGGAAATTAAAGGGTTTACTGACATTGTGGGAGCATGTGAAAGAATCAAAACCACTCCGATTCCCTACTCTTTCAGCATGTTTATCAAGAAATTCTTATTTATCTACTCCATCACTTTGCCCCTGAGCTTTATGTGGGAGTTTGGCTATTGGACAGCTCCAGTAGTGATGCTGGCATTCTATTTTCTAGTAAGTGTGGAGTTGATCTCTGAAGAAATCGAAGACCCGTTTGGGAATGACGTCAATGACCTCCCGCTGAATCATATCAGCCTCAAGATAAAAAGCAACGTCTCAGAAATTTTCAATGTTTAGAATTGATCGTGTTATTATCGGCATCAATGTTTTGGTCGCAACTTCTCAAGGATTTAAGCTTTTAAGGTCGCAATTAGTTTTTCGCTGGTAGTTTTAAAAAAATCGTCCACAATTTCTTTTTGGTTTGTTGTCACCATCACGTGTTTGATCAAAAGGACTGCACCCGTCCATTCGTCCTCATGCCATAGTGCTCCGTTAGTCAGTTTTTCAAAATGAGAAGTGTCTACATGTGGCCATGTATTGATATAGAAATATGGCTGGTCAAACTCATGATCTCCTGGTGAGATACCCATTTGGATAGTAGTGTTCGTGTCCTCATCTCCCGTATCCTTCAAAACGATGGAAATGGCCAAATCAAAATGATGCGGCCAAATAACGATTTCTGGCTTTTTAATCCCAAAATCAATGGCCAATTCTCTTATAGACACGAAGGCATTGTGGTAATATTTAGAAAGCTCTTGCGCCATTCTTAAATCCACAGAAAAGGGCTCTCCTGATTGTGTAGGATATTGCGGGATTTTATAGGGCAAATTCATGGTAAGATCCGAAGCATCTAAGCCAAGCTTACCAATCTGCTCTTCAAGCCATATCAGCATTTGACTTTGTGTCTTTCCTTCCAATTCAAATTTAGAAATGGTATTGACCTTATCGTCCACTAAATACACGCAAAAGTCTTCAAAGCTTATAGAAGATCTGAATGACTGTGATCCTTTGACCCACTGACCCGCTAGCCTCGTGAGTCCTGGCACCCAGATCAAAGACCCATTTTTATCATTCTTCACTTCTGGAAGAAATTTCCTCCCCACGGCTGCCACAGACTGTACCGCTTGATGGTACTGATTTCTCACCATGGCAAGCTCATCGATATCAACTGGCCTAAAATCTCTCCAATGAAACTTTTGCATAAAAATCTAAATAAATAGACTCATAAAAAAACCCCGACTAGCGGGGCACCTAATTAGTGTTGGTACTTCTGCACCGCCTTTTTTAAGGCTTCTCGATTAGAAGTAATACCTGGATCACTGAAAATTCGTGAGGAAAGCGCAGAAATAACACTTTTCTTATATCCGATTTTCTCAGCAAGCTCTTCGCAGTACTTAATCTCACTTAGATATACTTGACTATCTATTTTCATCAATTGTACGATGTTGTATAAATATTCAAAACGATCTTCTGAAGACATAGTAGAAAGTGGGGGCAATGGAATAGGGTTAGCTACCAACTCCATGATTTCGGTTTCAGAAAGTCCATTGGCCTTGCCAATCATCATAATCATTGTTTTCTCTTCTCCAGCAAATTCGCCATCTATGTTCGCAAGCTGTATCAAAGCGCTTAGTTGGGATTGTATACTCATGTCTTTTAAATTTTATTAGGTTAAAAAAAGCAGATTTTATTCTAAAGATGGTTATCGCTCATATTTTTTTACTTCTTTTTTCAATTTTTCCTTGTCGCCTGTGATAGATGGATCAGAAAAAATCTTACTAGAGAGCGATTTTATCACCCCAGTATCGAACCCCAAAATTTGAGCTATTTTTTCACAATATTTAATTTCACTCAAATAGATTTCGCGATCTATTTTCATGAGTTGGACAATGTTAAATAAAAATTCAAAGCGATCTTCAAAAGACAGTGATTTGAAATCCATATCCACCTGACCTTTCTTTTTTAAATCTTCGTCCACCAATTGATCGACATCAGCTTTAGAAAAATTATTAGCCGCAGCTAAACTGTAGATGTGTATTTTTTCTTCATCTGAAAAATTTTGATCAGATAAAGCCAATTGAATGAGCGCTTTAAGTTGGTCGCGGTGCTTTTCCATGGTTAGTAATCAGTAATTTTTTTATAAATATAAAAATTTTAAATCTACTTGTTGCTAATGCATATAGCTTCCTGCATTAATATCGAAAGTAGCACCCGTAGAATGATCGGCCATGCCACTGGCTATGAAGGTGACAAGTGGTGCCAAATCCTTGGGTTCAGTCATTCGTTCCAACGCCAAATCGCCCTTGGTGTGCTCCTCTCCATACTTTTCCATAAATTCCTTGGCCATATCTGTGCGCACAAAACCTGGAGCAATTACAAATGCTTTGACTCCATCTTTTCCAAAGGCATAAGCAATAGATTTGGTGAGCGCTACCAGACCAGCTTTTGACGCTGCATATGCCATAAAATCCCCTTTCTCACCTTTAAAAGCTGCTCTGGAACTAATATTGATAATCCTTCCAGCACTTTTTCTTTGCAAAAAATGCTCAACGGCCTTTTTACAAAGCACAGCCGAAGACGTCAAATTCACCTGAAGGGTTTCATTCCAAATCTCCGTCCAACTATCTTCTGGGGCTTCAATAGGAGAAGACTTTGCAATCCCGGCATTGTTAATCAACACTTCTACAGAGCCCATCTCTAATATCACTCGCTCAAAAAGCTTCCCTGCTTCGCCAGGCTTGGATAAATCTGCTTGAAATGCGCGTGACTCGTTTCCTAAAATATGACACAAATTTTCCGCTTCCCGTACGCTCTTATTGTAATGAACAGCTATTGTGGCGCCTGCTTCCGCAAGTTTTGTTGCCAATGCCTTACCTATGCCACGACTAGCTCCCGTTACTAAAATGGTGAGTCCAGACAGATTGATATACATATAGTTGTGTTTTGCGCTGTGAAAATTAATGAATATCACACGTAGTGCGACCTCTCATCTGGAAATTATTATCCCATACGGATTACCAATACTTCAAAACTCGCTGAATTTTACTTTTCAATACTTTAAAGAGGCTAGGTCACTAACACGACCAACCGTTTATACCTCTGCAAGATAAGGAAGTAAGAGGCTATAGGAAGAATATTTATGCTAACTGACATTGCCTAAAAAAGCTCTTTTTATCAAATTCCCACAGCAAATTAACGCTTCTGTGACCTTAATATGGTTAACTTCGTATTCCTTCCAGCAGTAGTATCAATAAGCGCTATTTTCATCTAACACCAAATACAATTATGGGTATTATTCTCCCTTTAATTTTGATTACTATATGCTGCCTTGTCATCTGGAGAACTGGAGATGGATTTATGACAGCTTCAGAATATGTAGGAAGAAACCTCTCGGATGGAGTGAGAGGAGCCACGATAAATGCCATTGCCAGCTCCATGCCTGAGGTGTTCACCTCTTTCTTTTTCCTTTTTGTGATGAAAGATGCCGAAGGTTTTTCCGGAGGGATAGGTACTACCGCCGGCTCTGCCATATTCAATAGCATGGTGATACCCGCAGTAGTCATCCTCGCGGTGGTAGGTGCTGGGATTGTGAAAAACATTAAAGTTTCTAAGAAAGTAATGTACCGCGATGGTATTTCACTTCTCACCGCAGAAATGATTTTCATCATACTAGTGAGTGGTTCGCAGCTAGATTGGTATCACGGATTTTTGCTGATGCTCGTGTATGTGGCTTATATCGTGTATATGTTTTGGTCTATGGACAAATCCAAAAGAGAAGAAATGCTTACTGAAAGCCACATTTCTGAAGACGATTTCGCAGTAGAAAGTAAAGAATCTTCTTTCATTTTGGCATTAATCACATTGGACTTAGAGCGGGTTTTTATCGGAAGAAACAAAATCACTCCAGCACGTGCATGGAGTCTACTCTTCTTTGCCACAGCGGCCATTGCCTCGGTTTGTTACTTGCTAGTGCTGGCTTGCGAGTGGATCGGAGCGGATAGTTATACGGTTCCGTTTCTTGGAGAATTTCAGGGGTTAAATATTCCAGTGATGTTTGTCGCTCTGATCTTAGCCTCTGCCGCCTCCAGCTTTCCTGACACGATTATCTCAATAAAAGACGCACAAAATGGCAAATATGATGATGCGATCTCCAATGCACTGGGCAGCAACATTTTTGATATTTGTTTTGCGCTCGGTTTTCCGCTTTTTATTTTCACGCTGATACATGGGCCTATTCCAATGCCGGATGAAATGGTGGCCTTGAGTAGCGAACTGAGGTTTTTGCTCTGGTTGCTTACACTTGCAGTGCTATTCGTTTTTGTGAGTACCAAAACCATGGGCAAAAGCAAAGGATTTTTACTTCTTGGTCTTTACTTTCTTTTCGTCCTCTATGTAGTAGGTAGGGGCATGGGTAATCCAATCGCCCAAAGCATTGCGGACTGGCTAGTGTCGGTAGTTAATCTTTTTAGTTTGAGTTAAAGGAAAAATTACTTCGCGGGACTCAAGTATGTTCATGAACAAAAAGCCAATGTCTCATTTTACAGCGAAACTCATAAAAACTGGTAATGAATTCAAATTTGTAACAGACACCTTAACTCAAAACGAGGTTGCATAGCCATCTTAACGCATCTTTACATGAAATTTTGTATATCACTCAGAGCTTTCTGAACTGTTTGGGTTTCATTTTAGAATAGGCAAGGTCAGCTACTTCTTCCACTCTCTTTGCTCTTGTTTCTTCCTTTTTAGCCAAAACAAGCCATTGCAATATTGCCTTTTTATCGGATTTGCTTAAACCTAGAAAATATTCCTTCGCCCCGATTTTATTCTGAAATGCGATTTCAAGATCATCGGGTATGATTAGTTGCTCGACTTGATCCAAAATAGTCCAAGACCCATTTTGTCTCGCTATTTCGATACTTTCGAACCCTGATTCAGCCATACGGTTGTTCTCAATGAGTTGCCGTACCTTCTCTTTATTAATTCTCGACCAAGTGCTATTTGATTTCCTTTTACTAAAGAATTGCATAAATCTTTCTGCATCAATTGTCCTTTTCACACTATCGATCCAACCAAAACATAACGCCTCTTCGACTGCTTCACTCCAACTTAGATTGAACTGAACAGAGGAAGCTTTATAGTAAACTAGCCAAATGGATTGACAGGAATCATGATTTTGGCGCAACCACTCACGCCAATCCTCCCTATTGGTTGGACAGAATGTTTCTTCCTTGATCTTTGACACCATTTTTTTCGTCATTACTTTATCTGTATTATCATTTCAACGTTCGTGTGAAAACTTCCTCAGTAGGCATCTGCTATTTTCTGATTAAAAGTTATGTTTTCGCTCTTCGTAAAGATCGTCAAAATGCTCAATTTGTATTCCTGCTCAGGAGCTTGCAATGAGTTCTGATTTTAATAAACGAATTTTCAACTCTGATTTGTACGCTTCTTTTCACCTCTTGAATTGAGACAAAAAAGAAAAGCCGCAATCTAAAATTCGTTTGTTTGAACTTCTCAGGCCAGAATAAAGATCTTGGTAATCCCATCGAAAAGCAGTGAGCTGGATCGTGTCAGTGCTAATTTTTTTTTAGATTAATCCTACTTTGTCATAATGGCTTTTAACCACGGAGTGTCAGATTGACTTGGCGTCCTCTAGCCTGTCTGCCGGCAAGGCAGGCTTGTCGAAATTTCCTCTCTTTTACCGTTTCGATATCCTAGAACGGGACAGTTATTCTAACTTGACAAAGTAGGATTAAGCTAAATTCAACACCAATTGCTCTGCAGCATTTATGCCAACGGACAGCATTTCCAGTGAGCCGCAGCGATTCTGAATTTCATTTCCGTTGCTCAAACTAAACATCATGTTGTGCCACGGACATACAATCTCGTTGCGGAAATTGAGATGCCCCTGTGAGAGCGGGTAACCCAAATGAGGACATGCCTGATCAAAAGCATGGAATCCTTCTTTGGTCTGTACCACAGCCACACGTTTCTGCCCAATCTTAAAGAGATGGATCTTTCCGATAGGGAACGTCTCAGCGATTTTGGTTAATCCTTCCATCAAGATAATTTCCTCTGCCATGCGATTTAGTTCTGGTCATTTGTGTCACAAAAATGGATATTTACTATCTTAGCGGTCTCAAAATTACATAGAGGATTTGAGCCTATCCCTGTAAAGATGCTAGTAATCTTCACAACGCAAAGAGGCTACAACTTTTATGGATTTTATAAACTGACATAATATTATAATCATGGATATCACTAACCCAGCAGTAACGGACGGAGTTAATCTTTTTGTAAATATCGTTGTAATCCTTATAGGGTTTGTAACTGCCGTATCGCTGATCGACGCAAAAAAATCTAGCGAAGAATAAGCTTCTTCCGCGAGAAACTATCGGTAGCCAATGGGAAAATATGATTCCGTTGGCTTTTGTTGTTTTATGTAAATGGTGATTTTTTGGCCTTTACGGAAACTCCACTTTTACAATCTGAGTACTCTCTACGGACAGTTCATTTTGCTTAGCGGGAATCCAAGTGCCTGCAGCCTTTACTATCCTGATGGCCTCCTCATCACAGCCATAACCCAAGCCCTTTTTTACTTCAATATCCGTAACAACTCCCGAAGCGGAAATGGTCAGCTTCAATTTTACTTTTCCTGAAATGCCTGTGCGCTGTGCCTTCTCTGGCATCTGCTTATTTTTCTTAATCGCTTGCTCAAATGCTTCCCAACCTAATGATGGTCGAGCCTTTTCATAATTATTTGAAAAAGATTCGTCCTCCACGGTGCTGATTGAACCTGTAACGTCGGATTTACTTTGTGTCCCATATCCAATCACCACTACCTCTTCCAAAGCCATCAGGTCTTGTTGCATCTCCACTTTGATGGTTTCTTCCGTTGTGATCTCTCGCTCGGCAGTCGCAAATCCTATATAATAAAATATTAAAGTGCTTTTTTCCCCTTTTACCGGGAGCTCAAAATATCCATTGATATCCGTAACAGTTCCTTGATTAGAGCCTTTGACTACCACACTCGCGCCAGGCAGTACTTCCTCATTTTCATCAAACACTAGCCCATAAATCATTCGAGATTCCCCATCACGGAGTGGCGCAGAAGCTGCTCTGGATACCGCACCAGTTGCATTCAACCTGCTGCGCGCGTCCGTTTCGGATTTTTTGGCTCGTGGCATAGGAGCTTCTTCTAGCACAATCATTTCATCCATCACTATTTCTGCCAACTCAAAATCTTCAGTCACTTCCTCCTCTTGAGGTACTGCCACTGGCGCAGGTTCTGGAATAGTATTCAGAGCAATGAGTTCTTCTTTCTTGTCGGCTTTTTGAATTGGTTGAGCTTTTTTCTTGGCTGCTACTTTTGGCTCAGGTTCTGTCTCTTGCTCTATAGCTTGCACTTCGTTCATAGCGATTTTTTCATCTGCCATAAGCGAATCGATAGAGGTAGAATCGCGTGATTCTTTGATGGCAATGGATTGTTCATTACTCTTCTGAGCGGTAGTAAAAAATTGAAAAACATATCCTATACCTATTATCAAAAGTATCACCGCGGCTACAGCCAGCCAGATGCCCGTTTTTCTAGAGCGAGTTTGAGACAGGCGCTTTCGCAAAAGTTCCATATCGGCAGAAAGAGCCTCCACATCATGAGCCTCCCAACCCTTGCAGCGCCTCTCCTTCAAAATCAGAATGCAGTGCTTTCCGCTCCAAATCATGCTGCTGACTTGGAGATAGCTCACCCTGCAAATAGCTTTTTAGCTCCTGCTCACTAATGGTGTGATATGTCTTTTTATCGTCTGACATTTTTCCCTTCCAGGCAAATTTTTAGATTTCGTTTTCCGTTTTGAATATAACTTTTTACTTTTTTCAACTCCATTTTTCTCTGCTCCGCAATGTGCAGGTAGCTCTCTCTTCTCAGATAAAAAGCACTTACACACAGCTTCTGTTCGTCCACGAGGTGCTCTATACAATCTTCTAGCGCTTTCAAGTCGCCTTCCATCGTTTCCTCCTCAGCATTGGGATGCACATGACCACCTGATTCCATAAGCACATCGTCCAATGGAACTTCTTTATTTTGCTTACGCAAAAGCATGAGACAGTGATTTTTGCTGACCATATAGAGCCAGCTTTTAAAATACGTCACTTCCTGATTTGGAAGCTTCTTGGAGAGCGTTTCGTAGATATCCATGACGGCATCTTGTGCCTGATCACGAGATTTTAAGAATTTCAAACACAGTCCATACACCAAATGCAAATACCGATCGTAAAGCAGCCCCAAGCTCTCCTGATCAGCATCTTGCTGATAGGCTTGTAGGAGTTGTTCGTCTGTCCAGTTCTTTTTATTTGAAAATAAACCCAATGGCTGTGCGATGTTTCGGTGGCTTGTGTAGCCTCCTTTATTCAGTTGCCAATATCAGTAGAATTTTTGGTTTGGGGAATTTTTAGAGAGAATAGGCTAGAGGAATTAATTTTTACCCATTCTAGTCATTCCCGAAGGGAATCCTATCCAAAAACTAGAATGTTGTTTTAAAAGTTGCCCTAGCTACACTTGAAAAGAACAAGTTAAAAACGAATGTCTCCAGACACAGAATTTGAAGTGGAGTATAATCTTTACTGGTATCTCAGCATACAAATTTTATGATCCCTTATAGACTCATCATTACCATCCAATACTAAAATAGCGGGAGTTCAAAGCAGTCACCAGCAAACTTCATCCTTTCAAACGAACACAAATACGGGAATAAATCGTTATTTTGTGATAAACATAAAGCTTATGAAACGTCAGTTCACAGCACGCATCGAAAAGGACAAGGAAACAGGGTTGTATATTGGCATGATCCCTGATCTACCAGGGGCTCATACTCAAGGAGAAACGTTGGATGAATTATATATCAACCTGCGAGATGTCGCAGAATTGTGTTTACAAGAGTGTACAGAAGAAGAGCTCAACTTAATTCCTGAATTTATTGGCTTCCAGCAAGTCTCGGTTGGGGCATGAGTAAATTACCACTCATATCGTCTAAAGTTTTTGAGACGCTGCTTTTACATCTGGGTTTTGAAATCAAGCGTCAAAAGGGAAGCCATGTTTTTTACCGCCACCCAGATGGCCGATATACCACATTGCCTCATCATAAAAATAGAGATTTAGGCCGCTCATTGATCAGAGAAATCCTTAGACAAATTGACATTACACCTGAAGAATTTATCGAGCTTTTAGACAGGATTTAGAATAGGCATGAAGATCCAATGATAGTCCACAGCACCTCCTTACTCACCAAATAATTTATTTCCAACGCCTATGTTGCGCGATTAAAATCTCCTTTGGCAATGGCTGCTTGAGGACTTGGTGGCAGGCATGCCTTGGATAATGGATAAGATTCCCTTTGGGAATGACAGGTGAAGATAAGGTGGTTGCGATAATGTGACCGTGAGTTCTAAACTAGCAGAAGTATATTTAACCTCTGTCAATTGTATCTTGACCAAGTCGTAAGTGCATCAGTTATCTACTCTTCTGAAAAATTTGCTATTCTTTCACTATCACTCAAGAGTTACTGGCCCATCTCGAACCACATCATTCCAATTATCAACTAAAGTTGAATTTATTGGGATTCCAAATTTTAGATCATCTTGGTCATCAGCAAGTTGCAAGAACATTTTTTGCGTTTAATTGCCGCCGGGTTAATAATAGCACAGAGTAAAAAGTGGCTGCCCGCTATCGCCAATAATGAACCAATAAAAGTGTGCTACCTTTTATAGCTTTGCAGATTGAAATTTCCAAGTAGAGAGAGATGATTGATAAGTTAGAAGCGATCAAAAAACGGTTTGAGGAAGTAAGTCAGCTAATAGTACAGCCAGATGCCATGTCGGATATGGATAAGTACACCAAGCTGAACAAAGAATATCGTGATCTTGAGAAAATAGTTAATAAATACGACGAATACTGCCTGATCAAAGGCAATATAGCCAGTGCGAAGAAAGTGCTGGAAACGGAGAAAGACCCTGAGTTTCGGGAGATGGCCAAAGAAGAGCTAGAAGAGCTCGTGCCCCAAAGGGAGGAGCTAGAGGAAGCGCTTAAAATCATGTTGATCCCAAAAGACCCTAACGATAGCAAGGATGTGATTCTTGAAATACGTGCTGGAACGGGAGGAGATGAAGCGGCGCTTTTTGCTGGAGATTTGTATGGTATGTACAAAAGCTACGCGGAATCACAAGGTTGGAGCTTCTCTGTGGTAAGTTTGACGGAAGGCTCTGTGGGTGGTTTTAAGGAGATCGTCTCCTCCGTAACGGGTGAAGACGTGTATGGCAAACTCAAATTTGAGTCGGGTGCACACCGCGTGCAGCGTGTGCCTAGTACTGAATCTCAAGGACGGGTACATACCTCTGCCGCTACGGTGGTGGTGATGCCCGAGGCAGAAGAAGTGGACATTGAGCTGAACATGGGCGATGTGAGAAGAGATACTTTTAGAGCATCGGGTGCTGGTGGACAGCACATCAACAAGACGGATTCGGCTATCCGATTGACACACGCACCTTCTGGGATTGTGGTAGAGTGCCAAGACGGACGATCGCAGCACGCCAACTATGACAAAGCGCTGAAAGTATTGCGATCCAGACTCTACGAAGCGGAATTGAAAAAGCACAATGACGCCATCAGCTCACAGCGAAAAACGCTCGTGGGTTCTGGCGATAGATCAGAAAAAATCAGAACGTACAATTTTCCACAGGGAAGGGTGACGGATCACAGGATAGGTCATACGGTATATAATTTACCCACGATCTTGGGAGGCGAATTGGAAGATTTCATTGAAAGACTAAGAATTGCGGAAAATTCTCAGATGATGAACTCGGAAGAAAACGAATAATATTGAAAATGCTGCGTTAGTAGCTCTATAAATCAGGACAATTGCATTTAGAATTCGGGTATAAAATGAGCGATGGAAGTGCGCCCAAGATCGCAGCGGCATCCTTTTTTGCCCTTTTAGGCAAAAAAGATATAGCGGAGAGCTTGATTAGGCGCCCAAATATTAAATGTAATCTCATCAAGCTATAACAAACTTCTGCGCAGTAGGCTTGTCCTATTTCAAAACAATAATACATGAAGCACCTTTTTCTTTTCTTCCTGATAGCAAGCGTTTCGGCGTTGATCATTGCGTGCGAACCTTCTGAAGAGCAAGTTTCTTCTGCGGGCGACATCAGCCTGACTTTCAGCACGGATACGGTGCTTTTTGATACGCTGCTTACGGCGAGAACGAGCATCACCAAAAGATTAAGAATATTCAATACTTCTAAAAAAGCAGTAAATATCTCCAGCATCCGATTGGGAAAAGGAAGTGCTTCACCGTATTCGATCATTGTCAATGGGAAATTTGGGACGAATGTACGCGACGAGGTGCTCTTTGGTGGGGATAGTCTGTTGGTGCTTGTGGATGTAGAGATAGACCCCAAAGATCAAGATTTGCCGTATTTGGTGAAGGATTCGGTCGTTGTGGAATGGAATGGAAAATCGGCGAATGCCAAACTCGTGGCTTGGGGACAGGATGCAAATTATTTGAATGGTGATGAGATCTGTAATGAAACTTGGACTTCTGCGCGACCTTATGTGATTTATAACTTTGCCTTAGTAGATTCCTTATGTATGCTGACCGTGGAGAAAGGTACTCGTATTTATTTAGATAATGACGCTGCTCTTTTCGTAAAAGGAATATTGAAAATTCAAGGTGATTCTGCCAATAAGGTATTAATCAGAAACACTCGGTTTGATGCAAACTATATTCAAGCACCAGGCCAATGGGACGCGATCTATTTTCTTGAAGGAAGTAAATCAAATGAAATACATTTTGCAGAAATTGAAAACGGATCGGTGGGTTTAAGGGTTGGTTCACCAGATTTAGATTCAGACTATGATGTTCGGATATCGAACTCTAGCATCAGGCACATGTCAACTGCTGGAATTTTGTCATTCTCCTCCGACATTTTTGCTTCTAATACAGAAATTTTCAATTGTGGAACAGCGGTGGTACTAAATCTGGCAGGAGGTAATTATAAATACGAGCATTGCACGTTTTCAAATTCTCCCAGTTTCTTTAATACTAAAGACCCGTCATTCTTTTTTTCAGATTTTTTTGAAGTAGAAGAAGGCAAATTTATTGGAGAGGACTTGAACATGAGCGTACGCAACTGTATCATATGGGGAAGTAATGATGAAGAATTCGCAGGCCAAGTTTCAGAAGATGGTAATGTGACACTCACTTTAGAAAACAACATCATCCGTTCCAAAGAAGAAATAGAGAATAATTTTACTTCGATCAAAAGCGGTTATCCGGGCTTTTATGATCCATTTGAGTTTGACTTTAGTTTAGATACCCTCTCCAATGCCAAAGACAAAGGCCTACAGCTCAACTATGCCACGGACTTGCGTGGATTGCCGCGAGACAGCAAACCGGATATTGGAGCTTATGAAAGAATAGAAAATAATTAGCGATTTAAAAGCGACTCATAATTTTATTGCTCAATTATGCCATTTAAAACTCAAATCGTGAATTTTCTATTAGCCTTTAAAAGGCCGTACTCCGCCCTTAATAAATCAAATTCAGACTTATTCACTTTACTTTTTTCCTTGATGAAAAAAGTAACAAAAAAATCAAGAGGATTTAAAAGCCTTTACCCTCAGGGCTATCCCCACCCCAAAAATCCTCTGGCCATCCCTCTTGGGCGCACAAAGATTAAAATGGTTACCGGATGAAAATGATTTTTATTCAAGAAAATATCGGCCTGAATGCACGTCGCAGGGGGTTTCACCTGATCACGAATGAAGTGCTAGCGGCCATTCCTGAATTACGAAAAATCAAAAAGGGAATGTGTCAGGTGTTTATACAACACACATCGGCTTCTCTCACCATCAACGAGAATGCCGACCCCACGGTACGCACAGATTTTGAATCGCATTTCAATAAAATGGTGCCGGAAAATGCTCCTTATTATCAACACACCTACGAAGGTTCTGACGATATGCCAGCCCATATCAAATCTTCTCTTCTAGGTGCATCGGTGATGATCCCCGTTTCTAATGGTGATTTTGGTTTGGGCACGTGGCTGGGCATCTACCTCTGCGAACACCGTGACTATGGTGGGTCGAGAAGGCTGGTGATTACGGCTTGGGGGGAATAGGGGTGAGTCAATTACTATATGAAAGCTTGCGAGATCATAACAGCTGAATATCAACTTTAACCAAATTTACTTGATTCACCTCGTTTTTTAATGACTCTGGTTTAATGGATTTCGGATTTAAAGAGACTGAGTTCCGATTGTTCATTTTCTACGGTTAACTCTGCAGAGAATTAGTTGTATTCGCGTTTTCCAAAAAAAACTCCAAACAAAAAATGTTTGGAGTCGAATGGAATGCTTACTAGAACTCGATAATTAATTTAGTTGCAACCGTGAAGATTGATTCCGCTGTAATTGTAATTACATGGGTTATTATTCACAGCATCGTTATAAAGACCCATGATAGCTGAGCAACGATATGCAGGTGGAGCATAGGCATTTGCGTCATTAATTTGCGACTGAAGCTGTGCTGGAGTTTTTCCTAATTTAGGAAGAGACACGGTCTTGTATCCAGTATATGAGGGCGGTCCACTTGGAGGCCAAGAATAAAAAAGTGACCCTGATATATTTCCTTGTCCGCTACAATTTGCAGCCCAAGTAATAGAAACTGTTTTACCAGTGGTTGTGATTGAATTTTGACCATTGCTAAATGTGCCCCCATTAGCAGACCAGTAATAAACACCTCCAGATGTGCCATAAGGGGTATTTAGAGTATAGGTTACCGTTTGATTATTGGATGCAGAACTAGGCCCAGAAATTGAAACGGTAATGGGACTTTGAGCTGAGGCCATTAGAACAAAAAATAATAAAATAGACGAAATAGATAGATTTTTTTTCATAATTGATAACAGTTTTTAAAAAATAACGTTTTTTTGACGAGAGTTCTGATAAGCATTTACGTTGTAAGATAAACAAAATAATTATATACACTGGTTTACTAGAGGAATTGCAATTTGTAATACAAACAGCTCTAAAATCTGGTATTGACGATCATCAGATTCGTGGTGATAATAAGCTTAAGCGCTAATCAAAGAAAAATGAATTGTGTGTTTTTCTTCAT
This sequence comes from uncultured Cytophagales bacterium, assembly GCA_963848175.1. Lineage (GTDB taxonomy): Bacteria > Bacteroidota > Bacteroidia > Cytophagales > Cyclobacteriaceae > JAMZMI01. Next base: position 440,854 of record CAWKCO010000006.1, on the reverse strand, counting down.
TTCTGGACTTCAGGAAAAGTGAAACATGGGAACACCAGTATTCCTACCACTCAGAAAGGCTGAAACATGCGTGTGTGGGGCTTCCTAAGATACAGGAAGGTCGAAACGTCTGTGATTCACCATTTTTTGCGGTTAGTTTCTATCAATCTAGTTTTGGTGCTTTTTTGGTGTTGACACGCTTACGGGATACATTCAGTAATAATTTGCAGGATTACGAATCAGTAAGTGCCGAGAGTTTATTATTGAACAACACATCAGTCTGGAAGTCATATCCAGCTCACACCCTCCCAAAATGGTGTTAAGCCCTTTGCGGTTTCAAATCATAAGCCAATCAAACTTGGCACAAAAAATAGTTCTGTTTAACTCTGCTTGTAAAGCACCTCTATCACCCGTTTGTTCTTATAAAACAATGCAATGGTCATAGAAGTTGACCTACCAGATCAGTAAGAAACTGAAGGATTTCACCTGAAATTGGGTCACGACAGGTATGCTCAAAAACTTAGATTTAATTATTTATAGAAATCAAAGCAACCCATCAATAAGCACTGCCTCGCTCTTACCATCGGCTTCCGCACGGAAGTTTCGCACGATTCTGTGGCTGAGTACGGCTTTTGCTACGGCTTGCACGTCTTCTATATCTGGTGAGTATTTACCACTAAGTAAGGCATTGCACTTGGCTGCCAAGATCAGATACTGACTGGCTCGTGGGCCCGCACCCCATTCGATATAATTTTTGGTCACTTCAGGAGCCAACGGACTTTCTGGTCGCGTCTTATGAACCAGATTCACAGCATATTCAAACACATTGTCTGTTACAGGCACTTTGCGCACTAGCTGCTGATATTCCAATATTTGCCCTTTAGAAATCACCTCGTTTAGGATTGGCTTTTCTGAAGATGTGGTACGTTTCACGATCTCCACTTCTTCAGCAAAAGATGGATAATCCAGTTTCACCATAAACATGAATCGGTCTAACTGTGCCTCTGGTAGTGGGTAGGTTCCCTCTTGTTCGATTGGATTTTGAGTCGCCAAAACGAAGAAAGGCTTGTCAAGCAAATAGTTTTTCCCGCCGATAGTCACAGCTCCTTCTTGCATGGCTTCTAATAGTGCCGATTGAGTTTTAGGAGGCGTGCGGTTGATTTCATCCGCCAAGATCACGTTGGAAAAAATCGGCCCTTTAATGAATCGGTAATTTCTTTCCTGATCGAGCGTTTCAGCGCCGAGCACATCACTGGGCATCAAGTCTGGGGTAAATTGAATCCTGTTGAAATCGAGTCCCAAACACTTGGAAATAGTTGAGATCAAAAGCGTTTTCGCAAGGCCTGGCACACCCACGAGTAGCGAGTGCCCACCGCAAAACACGGAGGTGATCAACAATCGCACCACCTCGTTTTGTCCTATGACAACTTTGCCTATTTCTTGTTCCAATGCCTTAAATGAGGCATTCAATTGATTTGCTATTTCAACGTCGTTATTTTCTTCGTTCATGTTGGGGCTAATCTACTAGGTCACAAAAATCGTACTCTGAATCTATATCTATATATACCTTGTCTTTGGCTTCTAGAAAGTATTTATTTAAAATTTTACTTCGCTTCTCGTTCAGAGTGGCAGTAGCGATTTTCTGATAATCTTGTTTCAAATTTGCTTGGTGAGGAGCCACCTTTTCCTTGAAATAAAGAATGCGGAAAGCGTAAGACCCGTCAGGTTGCTGAAATTTTTCAGGTTTGGTTATGTCACCAATGGTCATGGTATCCAAAGTAAAGAAAATGGTTGGATCGAGCTGCTCTACAGAAACACGTAGCGAGCCATTTCCATCCGCGAAAAAACCACCGTTAGACGAAGTAGCCTGATCGTCGCTATGGTCTTTGGCTGCTTGCTGGAAGGAGATGCTATCGTTGAGGATGGCTGTACGCAAACTATCTAAAAACAATCTGGAACTTTCCACGTCAGAAGCGGAAGGCTGAGGCATCATTAAAATGTGTCTGGATCGGAACGTATTTCCACGTTTTTCTTGAACTTCTATTAGGTGATACCCGAATTGAGTTTCTATAGGATCAGACAGTTCGCCCGGTTTTTGACTCATGGCCGTAGCTTCAAACTCTGGAGCCAAATCTCCCCTTTTGAAAAAAGGCAATTGTCCGCCCTGAGCTGCTGAGCCCGGATCATCGGAATATTCACGAGCCATTTGGCCAAAAGAAGCACCAGCTATAATGCGACCTTTGATCTCATACATTTTCTTGCGCACTTCCTCTTTTTGTTTCTTACCTGCTTCTGGCACGATCACTATTTGCGATGCAGAAACCTCTGTGGAGAAATACGGGAGAGAATCTTTCGGTATTTTATTAAAAAACTTTTTCACTTCAGCAGGGGACACTTTCAACCCAGAGGTGATCTCTTGTTGCATCTTTTGTATGATCATTTGCTCTCTGATATCATCAAAAAGTTCTTCCTCTAGCTGCTCTCTAGTTTTGCCATAAAACTTCTCAAGTTCTTCCACCGAGCCTACACGGGCGATCACAGATTCCATTCGGCTAGATAGCTGAGCCTCTACCAGCGCATCTTCTACTAATATGGAGTCAATCACAGATTTTGCGAGGAACATCTTTTCTTGTACCAATTGTTGCAAAATGCCGCACTTTACATTGCCCGCACTAAACTCACCTCTGCTCAAGTAGTCCAAATAGGCTTTCTCTAAATCAGATTTCAGTACAATGTAATTGTCCACTTTGGCAATGATTTTATCAACATTAACCGATGTAGATTCTTGCGCACGGACGCTGGTGGCAAGCGATGTGATCAATAAAATACTAGTTGCGATAAACCTCAAAAAGGCCACTTTCTTTCGCTTCGTCATAAATTCTCTCTTCTAATTCTTTCTTTAACGTGATCTTCCTCTTATTAATTATGATGTTTTTGATATCCTCTCTAATAAACTCTAAAGGAGACGCCTCATCAGTGGCTTTGTAAGCTAGTATTTTCAAAAAGTAAACATACTCGTCATTTGAGGTTTCCGAAAAAGTATTCACCTCTAGGAACTGCTTTTTGTCTTTAATCCCCTCTAGCGGAGTGCCCACAGTCACATCATCAAAAATAACCCAAACCGAATCTTCCAAGTAGGATTTCGTTGCAAATTGGCTAATATAAGACTTTACTTCGTCCACGTTTTTGTTAGGAAAATCTGTAATGTCTCTTTTGAAACGTCTAAGGTTTGGAGCGCTCGTTGGTACTTGCACAAAAAAGCACTTAACAATATTCTGTTTCAGAAGAAAGTTGTCAGCCTTTTCGTTGTAATATTTTAGTATTTCCCGCTCAGGGACTTGATAGTCAAGATTTTCGTCGATGTATTTTTTTACGTAAGAATGCACGATGAGCGCATATCGATAGTCGAGTACTTTTCTTTCTATCTCAGCTTCGTTCACATCTATATTCTCCTCAGACTTTGCAATCATCAGTTGCTTTTTCACCCAGTCAATAGCATATTTTTCTGCTAGCTGCATGCTGTCGTTTGAAGAACCATTTTTAGAGAAAAGTCCTTCTAAATCTGATGGGTACAAGTACACCTCTCCCACTTGAGCGATGGGAGTTTCCGCGTTGATTTCTTTGGGTTTAAAATACTCACAGCCAAACGCTATGAATGCAATTAGGAAGATGTAAAGTCTCATGATCCAATTTTCTTGGTCAATCTGCAAATATTGCGATTCTTCTCATGGGAAAACTCAACTTTGTCCATAATTCTTTTGACTAGAATGAGTCCTACGCCTCCTTTGCGTTTGGAGGAAATGATTTCGTCCAAGGTAGGTTCTTTATATAGGCTGTAGTCAAAAGTAAGACCCCTATCACTTATTTGAAATACAATTTTTTCGTGAAGGGAATAGTCTATGGTGATATCAATACGATGATCGGGATTGCAATCGTTGGAATGAATGATCAAATTGGCACATATTTCATCCACCGCGAGCACCATTTTTTGGGCTTCAATATCAGGAATGTCAATACCAGAAAGTACGTCACCTACGAAGTGGCGTATTTTCAGGAGATTTTCCTTGATGCACGTTATGGTCATTTTGTGCTTCATCCCAATAGCCTTACGGCTTCTTCTTTATTTTGAGTGATATGAATCAAATTTTGTAAGCCTAAAATGTGAAATACTTCAAGGACATTTTGGTTCAAACCAAAAAGCACCAGTTCTACATTTTTAGTTTTCAACTCATCCAAATAGGAAATAAATACACCTAAACCTGCAGAGGAAATATAGCTGAGCTCTGTTAAGTCCACTAGAATGTTTTTAGCACTATCAGCAGCTTGCTCCAACCCATTGTCAAGGTCTATTGACGAACTGGCATCCACTTCTCCCTTTACCGTAAGGATGTGATAATTTTCTTCTTCTGTGATCGCTATGTCTACCATATTTTACTTTTCAAATTTGACGATGGTGAGTGTGTAATCATCATCAAGTTTTTCCCCTTCTAAAAAATCAATCAAATCTTGAATTAAACCCTGTTTGATTTCTTTCAAGGGCTTAGATATATGTTTTGCGAGAGAGTTTTTCAGCCCTTCGGCTCCATATTGTTCACCTTTCAAATTTTTGGCTTCTGTGATCCCATCGGTATACAAAAGCAATAAATCGTTAGGTTGGTAGGCGAGTGTTTTCTCTTCAACGTATTGATTAAACTCAGAGTTTCTCAGAATGCCTAACCCAAGCCCATTACTTTCGAGAAAGTCGGTTTGGTTACACTGAGCCGAGTAAAAGATCGCTGGACAATGACCTGCACGACTATAACAAATTTCGTTGGATGTGGTATCTATCTTAAAATATGAGGCCGTGATAAAGGACGACCTCTCCAGGCATTTACTTAAGGCTTTGTTGGCTCGGGTCATAAAATCTTTGGATGTCCCTTTGAGGTAAGCCAAACTATGAAAAACACCCTTGAGCTGAGCCATGTTGAAAGCTGCAGAAGTGCCCTTTCCAGACACATCGGCAATGATCAAGTTAAAAACGCCCTTCTTTGATTCTACAATGTCATAATAATCGCCCCCTACTTCATCAGCTGCCGCACTGTAAGCCAAAATGTCAAAGTTGTCATTGTGACTCAGGGTCTGTGGCAAAAGGCTTTTTTGTACACTCTTGGCAATGCTCAGTTGTTCCTTGTACCGTTCGTTTTCTATAGCCTCGCGGATCAAGCGTTGCATTTTCAATGGAGATGCTCGCTTGATTCACGAAGGTGACGATGATATCTACTGTCTCCCTGTCAAAGGCATCAATGGCCTCTTGCATCAGCACTAAAACTCCTTGCTGCTCGTCTTTCACAAAGATGGGCAGGGCGATCACTGATTTAAACTCCGAATGATTAATAGCGCTGATAACTTTGTGAGAATTTACTTCTTCACTGGTATCATAGCGAATTACGTCTTTTGCATACTGCGATTTAATTTTGTCGCTTACAACCTTGATCTGCTCGCCAGAGATATTTCGGCGGATCAAAACTGGCGGTTCGTTGCGCAGCTCTATCCATGCGGCATCTGCAAAAACGGCGCTCATGCTGCTTTCAAGGAGAAGTTCGGCAGTTTCTTCCACCGTACTGTCGCCGCGAGGGACATGGCTGAGTTTTTGAAAATCCATCGCCTCTTGAAGCTTCTTTTCAAAAACGGAGGATGTAGGTAAGTTGAAAAGAGTGACGAGCACTGAAACCCCCGCATAGAAAATGATAAAGGCAAAAAGACCAACCATGAACACCCGATCCATGAGATCGATGCTGAGCTGCCCAGTAGAAGAAAAACTATCTAGAGTCAATAAAAAATGATAGACGTACACACCGCTCAAAAGGATGAAAAGTATGCTTTTCCACTTTTGTTTGAAATTGAGGTAAGCAATCCACTTAAGATTGAAGGATAGAAATACGGCAAAACTTAAAATGACGATTGTAGCGATATTGAAATAGGCACTGAGCATTTTATGCCCAAGAAAATCGAAAATCATGGCCGCCAGTAGGAGGTACTCAAAGAAAGCCCAGGTTTTGACGAGCGTTTTTGATTTCTGATAAAGAATCAGTCTTTTCCATACCACAAAGGTGGAAACCATGAAAATCACAATTAATCCGATGAGGATATTGTAGAAAAAGTTGATTGTAACAGGGTTTTGACTAATGGCATTATTAGCAAAGACCGAGAAAAAAAGTCTAATACCCAAAGAGGCCAAAGTGGTGACCAAGCCTGTGATAAAGACCCTCCATAGTAGGTCTATGAAATTGACAGTGTCGGCTTTGGAGATTAGATATCGAAAGTAGAAAAATGCACTGATAATAGAACCCGTAAAGAAAATCTCCGGCAATACCTCGGACATCTCTACCTTCATTTTATACTTTTCAACAAAAATCAAATGGATATCAAAGAACATAAAGGCCAACCAAGAAAGGAGACCTGCAAGTAAACTGAACCTTATTTTGAGTTTTGTCGACAACATGTAAGCAGCCCCAAAATTAGGTGGGACACTTGGAATAAAAAAGCCATCGTTTTTGAGTCGATGGCTAGAGATGATTATTTGATTTTAGATAGGCACATTTACGTGACGCTCTGCGTGGTACGAGCTTCTGACCAATGGCCCAGATTCTACGTACTTCAAACCTCTTTTCAGTCCTTCTTCTTTATATGCTTCGAACTGATCTGGGTGGATAAACTCAGCCACTTCTATGTGCATTTTGGTTGGCTGCAAGTATTGCCCAAGTGTTAGAATATCTAATCCATTAGCCACCAAGTCATCCATTGCTTTATGCACTTCGTCCTGAGTCTCGCCTAGTCCTAGCATGATACCAGATTTTGTGCGCATACCGGCTTCTTTTGTCAATCGAGTTTGTTCTAAACTTCTAGCGTATTGTGCCTGAGGACGTACACGTCTGTATAGCCGCTCTATAGTTTCCATATTGTGAGAAACTACTTCTTGCCCCCCCTCTATCATACGATATAATGCATCCCATTTGCTCTTCACATCGGGGATCAAAGTTTCGATGGTGGTAGTCGGGCTGAGTTCCTTGGTTTTCACCACTGTTTGATACCAAATCTCTGCCCCTTTATCTTTTAGTTCGTCTCTATTTACCGAAGTGAGTACGGCATGTTTTACTCCCATGGTTTTGATCGCCTCTGCCACGCGTTGTGGTTCTGCTTCGTCATATTCTGGAGGTCTACCTGTTGCCACCGCACAAAATGTGCAACTACGCGTGCAGACATTGCCCAAAATCATAAAGGTCGCTGTGCCTGCTCCCCAGCATTCGCCCATATTTGGACAATTGCCACTTTCGCAGATCGTATGCAGCTTATGCTCATCTACAATCTTTCTTACGTTGGCATAAGCTTGTCCAACGGGCAATTTTACCCTAAGCCAATTTGGTTTTTTGGCTCTTTCGGGGGTGTTTTGAGAGATAGTAGGTAATTCAATCATAAGTAAGCGCTATTGAAGTGCAAAGAAAACGTTGGAAAGTTGAACTTCCCAGTCAAGGAGTGATTATCTCCTGCTGCCCCAGAATAAACTGAAATAGATAGAAGTGTAAACGGCTCGGTTCTGGATATTACTACTAGAGGCCATTATTGGAATTTTTTTGGTGAAGGCTTCTACAGCTACACCCGTTTCTACTCCCACTACAGAGTTTTTGAACGAACCAAATTCAAAAGAAAGACCTGTTTTCGCATTGAACCCTAATTCTGCTTTTGCCTCGCCAAGCGCAGCGAATTTTTTTCCAGAACCCAAAATGTTGCCAAGAACCATGCCTTGTCCGTCCCCAAATTTTTGATACTCGTTATCCGTATAGTTAAAAATATAATATGGAGCCACAAAACCCACAGTTGGCCCTGCCGAAAAAAGAGAGCTTATTTGTACACCCTGCTGAGGCGCTTTTTTGTAAAGCAGTTTTTCTCTTCCATAAAGCAATCGAATAGAATAAAGGTTATTCTTTTTACCCCAAACAAATTTTCTTTGGCTTTGATACTTAAATTCTTTTGGGTGGGAAACATTAAAAAACTCCAATCCGAAGGTATTAGAGAGGTTCTCGTCAACCGGTAAAGCCAATTTAAAAACCACTCCACCTACTATCTTGCTGTAAGTGTTTTTATTCAAACCCCAGGTGAACTCACGTCTATAGTCGCGCTCATCATCATCTTGTGCAAATGCACCAAGAGAAAGCAGAGAGAGACTAACCAGCATAATCCATTTCATAGAAGCGAGGTTTTTATAAAGATAGCTCATAGCTGGCAGCTAATCAATCTAGAATCGGTTGTAATTGAGATCGAAGTTCGTCGTAATTGATAGCAAAGTGAGAATTGTCATAAACACTTTTGCCATCAGCAATGATCAAAATCTGTGGTGATTGATGTTCCACACCATAATGTGCAGCAACGGCATTTGAGACTTCTCTGTATTGGACCAAATCCAAATAAAAAGGTTTTACGTCTGGGTGATTGTTTTGATCCCACTTACGTTCGATTCTATCTAGGGCTGCTGAACTGATGCTGCATCGAGTACTGTGTTTGAAAATCACAACTGGTGACTCCTTAGAGAGTGTGTCGATTTGATTTAGTTGTTCTTGTGACGTTAGTTTTTCCCAATTCATAATTTTAGTCATTCCAAATTTCCGCCTCTTTCCGATCAAATTTTGGTTTAGGCACTTTCTGCTTAACACCCTCTGAGTCTTCTTTGTTCCCGTTTATATTTACCCAAAAAATATTCCACTCACGCATGCTCTCACGCACGATTTTCATGGACGAAGTGGCTTTGTGATGGTTGAAGCTAGGGTGCATGTCTGCATTATTCTTCCACCTTACCTTGTAATTTCCTGTGTAAAAGGGCGTCTCGTACTCAATGATAGCATTCTCTTTGGTTGCTCGTTTGTTTATATCAAATCGGTGTTTGTTCTCAGAATATCTAGGTGGGATGTTGAGGTATTTATACCCTTCGTATGGGTTTCCTACTGAATATCGCGGGGTTTTGACCAGATCATCTTTTGACCAAATTTGGTCTAGAGAATATCGTGGCGCTGGTGAATACTTTTCTCCTTGAAATGGCCTACCAATGGAATATCTGGGGCTTACATATACGTCATCTTTAGACCAAATATTTTGAATAGAGTAGCGAGGAGATTTTGTTAAATCATCTTTAGACCACACCTGATGCGTAGAATATCGTGGTGCTGGCGAATACTTCTCTCCTTGAAAAGGCCTACCGACAGAATATCTTGGACTCACATAGACATCATCTTTAGACCAAATATTTTGAATAGAGTAGCGAGGGGATTTTGTTAAATCATCTTTAGACCACACTTGATGCTTAGAATATCGTGGTGACATATTGAGAACATAGGTATATGGATCGCTCTTAGAGTACCTAGGTGTTTTTTCAAACAAAGGGCGTTTGGCTTCTTTTTTTACGGAATATCTTGGCGATACAGCAATGTCTCCTTTTGACCAGACCTGATGTCTAGAATATCGAGGCATCATTTGGATGCTTGATGATCTAAAAGTTTTGGTGTCGGAATATCTTGGACCAACAGCTAAGTCTTTCTTGGACCAAACTTGATGTTTGGAGTATTTTGGGGACATATTGAGCACATAAGTATAGGGGTCGCTTTTAGTATACCTAGGAGTTTTAGTTGTGTATTTATCTCTTCTAAATGGCGAGCCTGCCGAATATTTTGGTGCTACACGTGCGCTTCCAAAATCCCTGTCCGAGGAAGCGGATAGTTTCTTGGAAAATAACCCATAATTCTTAAAAGATTTAAAGGGCGATTCCGACGGCTTTTTGGCCGCCTTGCTATTAGACCTTTGTGTTTTTTGATCCTGACTTTTCAGTTTACGATCAGAGTCTGTAATCAACTGGGCATACGTCTCTCCGACCATCAAAAATGACCAAGCAAAAACTATAAGACCTATTGCAAATGACTTTTTCAAACACCTGTGTTCACGCAACACCAAAGATTTAAATTTTATAGCATAAAGCCAATGAACCTTACGCATATATAGGTATTAGTAACGCAATAATTCAAGAATCTTACTTTTTAACCTCTCTTTTGGCAAAAACTGCCCTTCAAGATGAGCAGCAAATGGAACGGGCGTATCCAGCGCACCTAACCTCATCACTGGAGCATCAAGAGAGTTAAAGCAATTTTCTCCGATCCAAGAAGCTATTTCACCGCCTATGCCCCCCGTGATACAATCTTCGTGTAGCACCAACACTCGACCCGTCTTTTTGACAGTAAGTTGTACCGCCTCCTTATCCCACGGCAATAGGGTGCGTAAATCTAAGATATCCGCATCCAGTGATAGTTCATCGATAATTTCCTTCGCCCAAATTATTCCCATTCCATAAGTAATAATTGAAAGCGCCGATCCCTGTTTTACCAAATTGGCTTTTCCTACTTCCACGGTATAATAATCATCTGGGAATAGTTTGGCTCTGTGAGCGGTAGAAGGCTTTGTGCTCAAAATAGAGATAAGGGTTGGGGTCTCCTATAGCAGCATTGAGTAGACCCTTGGCATCATAGGAGTTGGAAGGATAGACAATTTTGAGTCCTGGTGTATGAAAAAACCACGCCTCATTGGATTGAGAATGAAATGGCCCTGCGCCAACTCCAGCTCCTGTAGGCATTCTGATCACCACATCAGCATTTTGACCCCAGCGGTAATGCGATTTGGCTAGGTTGTTCACAATCTGATTAAACCCACAGGTCACAAAGTCGGCAAACTGCATTTCTATAACCGATTTTTGCCCCATTATGGAAAGCCCCAAACCAGCCCCTATAATGGCTGACTCAGAAATAGGCGTATTGCGTACCCTACTTTTTCCGAATTTCTCTACTAAGCCTTCTGTGACTTTAAAAACACCGCCGTACTCCGCAATGTCTTGTCCCATCAGGACGAGTTCGGGAAAGCGCTCCATGCTTTGTGTCAACCCATCCGTTATGGCATTCACGAAACGTTTTTCGGAGAGTGCATCGGTCTTTGGATTACAAACCTTTTGCTCAAAAGGGAAATAGACATCTGCGAGTTCTTGTTCGGCAGAGGAAACAATTGGCTCAGCTTCTAACGCCTTTTTTACAGCGAAAGCAATTTCGTTTTTCTGCGCCTCCCTAATTTCTAAAACCTGATTTTCTGATAAAACGCCTGTTTCAAGCAAAAATGCCTCGTAATTATCAATAGGGTCTTTTTCACCCCAAAAAGTCAACAAGTCCGCGGGTACGTATTTAGTGCCTGATGCTTCTTCATGCCCCCGCATTCGGAAGGTGCACGCTTCAAAAATAATGGGTCTGGGATTGCTTCGAATGCTTTCCACCAGTGGCTCAAGGGCATTTAGCACTTCTAGAATATTGTTGCCATCTACACTGTGTGCCTCCATGCCATAAGCAGGGCCTTTCACTGTAAAGGAATCAAAGTTGAATTGCTCGTGGCTTGGTGTAGAGAGGCCATAGCCATTGTTTTCCACCAAAAAAATCACTGGAAGTTTCCACACAGATGCGACATTGAGTGCCTCATGAAAATCTCCCTCGCTGGCACCTCCATCACCCGTGATTACAAGTGTTGCCTTTGGTTCTTTTTTCAAAAGTCTGGCTAGGGCAATACCATCTGCCACACCCATTTGTGGGCCGAGATGAGAAATCATGCCCACGATTGCATGTGCCTTACTACCAAAATGAAAGGATCGATCTCTGCCCTTGGTAAATCCTTCACCTATTCCCTGAAATTGTTCCACGAGCCGAACCAGATCTACACCTTTGGCAGTGAAAACGCCAAGATTGCGGTGCATTGGGAGGATATATTCATCTGGAGCTAGCGCCAATGCCGCTCCTACCGACGTGGCTTCTTGTCCCCAACCAGAAAACCACTTAGTGATTTTGCCTTGACGGAGCAAAAGAAGCATTCGCTCTTCGATCAGTCTCGGAAAAAGAAGCGCTTCGTAGATCGCAATTAGGGCTTCATCGGAGCGATTTTTTCTATCAAAAGTCATTTTTGGCATTTGGACGCAAAGGTAAAAGCAGTGTAGTCAAGTATAAGCAGCACAGATTATTTAATTTCGCGACTGCTTATGATTGAATACAAAGAACATCAACTATCCAACGGCCTACAACTCATTGTACATGAAGACCATCAGTCTCCAATTGTATGTCTGAATATCCTTTATAAAGTCGGCTCTCGAAACGAGCAGCCTGATAAAACGGGATTTGCTCATTTATTTGAACACCTGATGTTTGGCGGCTCCAAAAACATTGAAACTTTTGATGAGCCTCTGCAAAAGGTGGGTGGTGACAACAATGCTTTTACAAGCCCGGATATTACCAATTATTACATCACGATTCCTTCCAACAATGTGGAAACGGCCTTTTGGCTGGAATCTGACCGGATGCTCAGTTTGTCTTTTGATCCTGAGGTGCTTGAGGTTCAGCGAAAAGTGGTGATAGAAGAATTTAAGCAGCGATATCTCAATCAGCCGTATGGCGATATATGGTTGAAGTTGCGACCTGAGGCGTACAAAGTGCATCCTTATCAATGGGCAACTATCGGAAAGGAAATAAGTCATATCGAAGATGCTACGATGGACGATGTGAAGGCATTCTTTGACAAATTCTATGACCCTAGCAATGCAATACTCGTGGTGGCGGGAGACATTACAGAATCTAAGGCTCTGGAACTTACCGAGAAATGGTTTGGGGCTATTCCGACCAAGGGAACGGTGAAACAAGAGATCCCCGCAGAGCCAAAACAAACGGAGGCACGCTTTTTAGAAATTAAAAGCGATGTGCCAGCTGCGGCCATTTATAAAGTTTATCACATGCCAGCGCGAGTAGATGCGACTTACCACGCGGCAGATTTGCTGAGTGATATTTTGGGTACGAGGAAAATCGTCGTACTTCAACCAGCGACTTGTGAATGAACTGCAATGGATGAGTAACGTGTCTGCTTATGTCAGCGGCAGTTACGATGCGGGACTTCTAACTGTTTCAGGTAGGATCAACGACGGGGTTTCAATCGAGCAAGTAGATGAAGAAATCAACAGGATCATTGAGCAGGTGCTGAAGCAACCGATAAGTGAGCGAGAGCTACAAAAAATCAAAAATCAGGCAGAGGCAGTCGTGATTTTTAGTGAAACCGAAGTGCTGAATCGTGCAATGGGCTTGGCTTATGCGTCTTTTCTGGGAAACACCAATTTGGTGAATGAAGAATTGAAAATGATCCAGGCTGTGACGTCTGATGATATTTTGGCGGCAGGCGAGGCAATTTTGAAACCGACTAATTGCACCACAGTTTATTATTTACCTGAAAACTAATACCCATGAAGCCGAATATAAGAATAGGATATGGATACGATGTGCATGCTCTGGCTGAGGGGGTTGACTTTTGGCTAGGTGGCATCAAAGTGCCGCATACGCATGGTGCTTATGGTCATTCGGATGCGGATGTGCTGATTCATGTGATTTGTGACGCGTTGCTGGGGGCAACCAGTCTGCGTGACATTGGCTTTCATTTTTCTGACAAAGACCCGAAATACAAAGGCATTGATAGCAAAATCTTGCTGAAGGAGGTTGTTCGTCTTATTGACGAGAAGGGCTATGGTATTGTGAATATTGATGCCACGATGTGCTTGCAGGAGCCAAAAATTGGCTCATACATAGAGGAGATGCGCAAGACTCTGGCCGGCGTGATGGACTTAGATGTGGAAGATGTTTCTGTAAAGGCTACCACCACCGAATGGCTCGGGTTTGTAGGAAAAAAAGAAGGCGTGGCGGCACATGCTGTAGCCTTGGTTTACAAAAAAAGTAACTAAGATGGAAGCTCCTTGTGTCACAGGAAAAATAATTTACGAAACGGAATATGATGCAGAGGAGGCACTTCTTGCGGCATGGATCAGAAACGATTACCGTGAAGGAAGCGGCCCAAGAGCCATCTATCAGTGCAATGACTGTGGTCGCTATCATTTTACTTCCCAAGGAGAGATGAATGATTTTCTTCGAGAAAAAATCGAAAGCGGCTATGTGGCTACACAGAAGAGAGCGAGAGATTGGGAGGGGAGGTTTAGGTAGGGGCTTTCAAATCATCCTATGCGTAGCACGCTTAGCAATTGGAGACACTAAAAAAATGACCTGAAAAATGTCAAATTACAAATCTGAAAATGAATCCTCACTCAATAATTGATACGGATTGATGACAGGCAAAATCACACCATTAAAATCAGTGCCTTGCGTTCGATCAAATACAATGCCTCTACAAGTAGAATAAGCAATACCTGCCACGGTAGCACCTATGGCCGGTGAAACATTAAAATGCTCTTTATTCTTTTCAAATTCTACAAAGTCATTCAAATTATCAATAATGAAATCAAACGCTATTTGATATTCTGCTACGGCATCTAAGACTGCTTCAGTCGCGCCAATTGCCTTGATCTTTACGAAAATGATCAGACGCTGATAGTTTTCTTGCAAATTGAAGTCTGACTCAGATTTTACCCCTACATTGAAACTCGCAAGGGCAACCTCGTTGATATCGGTAATTCCCGACTCAAAATGTGCTTTTAATACACGTAAGCCCACTAATGAGATTTTCGAGGGATCTACTTTGGCGTTCTCTATCATGCTACTTTTAAGCCATTGTCATAAATTGGATTTGCGGGCATTGCCTGCCGCGCAATGCTATTGGCACGAACCATTTCAACAGGAATAGCTTTAGACACTCGCACTGGAATCATTTTCGTATTCACATAGGTCACTTTGGCTTTCGATGGTGTGGTCATGATACTCTCACCAAGTGCCGACTCTATCTTAGCAATGCTCTTGATGGTGAAGTTGTGCGTGCCTTGCATCCACTTAGAGATTTCGGACTCCTTTTTACAAAGCATACTGGCTAGGTCTCTTTGTGTTTTACCTTGACGTTCCAATATATCAAAAATCTGGTCCACGATATCAAAGGAATGATCTACAAACCTTTTTACTTCGTTGGGGACTGAAATTGAATCAAAAATTGCACTCATGGTTTTGAATTTATTTTATAAAAAATGTCAGGTCTCCAGATAACGTATCTCCTTTAATCTTGATTTTCCCGTTATTAATTTTTAAGGCGAATAGGTAAGCTAAATCGTTAGCCAAATCGAAGTGTGGTTTCGTTTCTGGACTTCCTTGTGCTTTTTTAGATAATTTTATTCCCCCATTTCCGAGAATGACAATCTGCTCATTGACGTGATAGCAATACAGCCTAAGTTTGGACTGTGGCGGAGGAATTGGGATAGCTGAAGCCAGTTTTTCAGGGCGGAAGTGGCGCTCCTGAGCGCCATATTCATTGCCAATTTTCTCCAACCAATATTTGATGACCTGAATATCCGTGACATAATTTGAATCATCTTTAAATCGTGAAAAGAACAAGTCTGTTTCTGATAAACGCTGATTGTATTCATGCACAGTATAGAAACTGACTTTCTCGAATTGCTTGAATAATGTGATTTTATAACGCTTCACTTATAAGTTAAGTTTCCAAACTTAAGAAGATTTTCTTTATAAACAATCATATACGCTAGTTCAATTTTCTTCCATCCCTCGCTTTTTATTGAAGCCGGCTTTTTATCACTCAATTCCAATGTATTTTTTCTTCCCCTCCGAAATCAATTGGGGTAGCGACCTCACACCATCATCCCATACACATCGCGCCGAAAGGTATAGCCTGTTTGCTCGATAAGGTGAGCGGAGGAAACGATTTTCCAATCACCTAATTTTTCTTCCAAATATTGTGGCGCTTCCAATCCTAAGCGCTCGGCCATATTGGTGTAATAATCTCGTTTTTCGGGATGTTGCTCCGCGCATGCGGTGAAAGTTTCGCCCCAATGCTCACCCGAAATGATCGTATGGATCACATGGATGCAATCTTCTAAGTGGATCATATTCACGGGCAGATTGCCACCTTTCAAGTCTTTTTTGCCGGCAAACCATCTGCCGGGTTGGCGATTGCCTCCGAAAAGTCCACTGAAGCGCAGGATCGTATTATTAGGTGCACGTAGTATTTCTTCTGCTTGCAGCAGGCTGATGCCTGATCTGGTAAGCGCTGTTTCTGAGGCATCTTGCTCGGTGACTTCTCCGTTGAGATCGGGATACACGCTGGTGGAACTTATCATCAAGATGTTTTTGCAAAACCCGTCAGCGGCCAGGGACTTAATTTTTTCTAATTGGGAAAAATAGTCCTTTGGATCTTTGCTGTTGCTCGGCGGAATCGTGACAATGAGGAAATCTGTAAAGAAAAAATCGCCTACATCTGAGGATTCATTTTTTAGATCAATTTGATAGCTCTGCATGCCGCGAACTTCTATTTCATAAAGCTTTTCCAAACGGGTAGTACTTCCGCTTACTTCATAATCATGGTCTACCAAAAATTCACCCAGTGGCATTCCCAGCCACCCACATCCCAAAATGCTGATTTTCTTCATTGCGTTCTCGTTCATTCTCTTTCCTTTGAGAAAAGTAGATATCCGTTCATTCTCAGCTGCAAGTAAGCTGTAAAAATGATTTACTCCTGACCTCCGTCATATTTTTAGTGAAATTATTTTATGAACTTCTATACCGAAACCCAAATCGTGATGAGCATGGCATATTCACCTCTCAGCAGCTGATCACCTAAACTTTATCTAAACAACATTACAATGAAACACTTACTGGACCTTAGTGACCTGATGGAGGAAGAACTCCAACATGTTTACCATTCTGAAAAGCGCTTATTAAGTTTTTTGGACGATTTGCACCGCAGTACCAGCTACCAGCCGCTCAAAGACCTATTGATGCTTTATCGTACCCTTTCGGTAAATAGAGTGGGGATACTGGAAAAGCTTTTTTATCGCTTGTTTCTCACGATTGATGATACGGAGGAAGACCACATGATGCAGCAGATCATTGAGGACTATCACGGATCGGTCAATCGTACACCAGACGAAATGATCATGGAAGAGGAAGCAATTTTGGCTTTGCTACATATCATTCACTACAAAATAGCTTCTTATAGTACGCTCTACGTACATGCCAAAGCACTAAAATATTGGGACGAAATGAATGCCTTACATATCGCCTTGAGGGAAGAAAAGGAAATGGAGGCCGACCTCACTTTTCTGATGGAAAAACACCATTTTTTCTTGAATGACTGGTATGCCGAAGCAGAGAGATAATTGTGTAAAAAGCAGATAATCAAGTGACTGTCTGCTTTTTTCGATTAGAGAGTGGTCCCTGTGTTGAAATTTAAACAAGAAGTCCTGTATTGGCTGCAAGCTTGTGTTTGCATAAACTAAAACCAAGTCATCCCGTTGATTTAGCTTTATTCACAAAATCAATTCCGACAATCTTGGCGGGGAGTTAAAGCTACAAACCAATGAAAAACATATCGCTCTTTATCACTTTCACCATTCTGGCACTTTCTTTTGGCTGCAATTCAAACCAAACGGACTGCAAAGAAATTGGCGGAGGAGGAAAATTATAGAGACACGCTCAACACAAAGCACATTAAAGCTTTCAAAGAGGATTTGCCTACGATAGGATTGTTGATGTATGATGGAGTTTTGACCACTGAGGTCACTGCGGCGGCAGATGTTTTCACTAAACCTACAGAGGATGGCGTGCAGCTATTCAATGTGGTGACCATAGCACAGACGGCACAAGCGATTGTTTCGGAGGAGGGGTTAAAGCTTGTTCCAGATTATACGTTTGACAATTGTCCGCCATTAACCGTACTTTTTGTGCCCAGTGCTTACGATATGTACTCGCAGGTTCACAATGAAGCGATAGTGGCGTTCATCCAAGAAAAGAATGAAGAGACCAAATACACAGTGAGCAACTGTGCTGGCGCTCAGCTGATAGGAGCTTCGGGAATAGCCGATGGGAAGAAAATCGTGACGTGGATAGGTGGAGGCGAGCAATTGCAAAAAGATTATCCAGAGTTGAAAGTTCAGGATGATAGTCTGGTGACCTATGTGGAGGATGGGAAGTTCAGCTCATCCAACGGCAATTTGGCTAGCTATATTTCTGCATTAGAGCTAGTGGAAAAAATGACAAATCGTGAACATCGGCTATTCGTGGAAAGCTATCTCTACTTGGATCGGTTGCAAGAGTGGGGAAAATGAAGTGTGAGTAAAATAGTGGGAAGTACTGGATTTGATCGGGGACGCCTAGTCGGGAACGCCTAGTTCAGCGACCCTCGCCCATTGTGAAGATTTTTTCTTTCGGCTTTTTGGATGACGAGAAAGCAAAAGTGGGAAGTACTGGATTCGAACCAGCGACCCTCGCCTTGTCGAGGCGATGCTCTAAACCAACTGAGCTAACTTCCCATTGCAGCAAATATAGTCGATCTTTTTAGCCAGAAACAAGACTACAATAAGGCCTTAATCCACAATATTCATGACCTATAAGATGGGAATATTTGTCATGACCCCTTGATTCGGTCCCACTTTTAAATCG
Organism: uncultured Cytophagales bacterium; assembly: GCA_963848175.1. GTDB lineage: Bacteria > Bacteroidota > Bacteroidia > Cytophagales > Cyclobacteriaceae > JAMZMI01. The sequence goes on along the minus strand of CAWKCO010000006.1, from coordinate 422,405 downwards.
GTAAAGGAACATTACTCAGGCTGTTAAAAATGGTTAAACCAGCACCCTAGGGCTTTTTTCAGCGTAAATTTGATTTGTGAAAAGCAACACCATAAGATTGATTATTGCCGTGATGGCGCTGGGGCTGTTGGGTTTGATTGGCTTTCAGCTTTATTGGATCGATAGCGTGGTACGTGTAAATGACGAAAATTTTCGCAGGGATGTAATCGACGCACTGCACAAAGTTTCTAATAAGCTTGAAAAGCAAGAGGCGCTTTATGCTTTTCAAAATCAGTTTCAGTTTTCAAACAGTGCCTTTCAGCAGTTTCAGGCATTAGACCCATTCTTTCAAGATCCATTTTCTAGTGCTAATGCCCCCAATGTGCAAGTGATCACCGATACGCTTTTCAGTGGAGACGGATTCAATATTGTGTTTGATTTTCAGATAGCTACACCGCTCACAGAAAAGGAAAAAAAGCACCAAGCCGAACAGCGCAAACATGCGGAAGAGCAGGTGGCCAAAATGAGTAGAAAATCTGAAATGGTTTTTGAGATTTTGGAAAATATGATGTCGAATGGCCGATCTATCAACTCACGATTCAACCCGAAGCAACTTGACTCCTTGCTGCAAAGGGCGTTTGCGCAGAAAGGAATCGACATAAAATACGAATATGGAGTGATCTCCCCTATGCAAAGCAGGTTTGTACATCTCCCAAATGTCGATGCGAAAGAACAATTGATAGCCAGTGATTTGAAAGCGAGCCTTTTTCCCAATGACCTCATTGGAGATGTGAATTGGCTGGTGGTAGATTTTCCTGAAAAGGAACAATATCTACTCAAAAAGATGTGGCTGACCATGGCCAGTTCGGGGTTTTTGATTTTGATTATCGCTGGAACTTTTGGCTATTCTATCCATACCATCATGCGGCAAAAGAAGCTTTCTGAGATGAAAAGTGATTTTATCAACAACATGACTCACGAGCTGAAAACACCCATATCTACCATTTCGCTTGCGGCAGAAGCGCTGAACGACCAAGAGATACAGCAGTTGCCGGGTATGAGGGAACGGTATTTGGGTATGATTGCCGAAGAAAACAGTAGGCTGGGAGAACAAGTGGAGCGTGTGCTCCAAATGGCCGCTCTCGACAAAAAAGACTTTAACTTAAAAGAAGACGTACTCGACTTACACGATTTGGTTCGTTCCGCAGTGGATAAGACAATGATTCAGATTGAAGCTCGTGGAGGGCAGGTAAAAGCGGTATTGGGCGCTCCGAATACGGCTGTGTATGTAGACAAAACGCACATGACCAATATCATCCTCAATCTGCTTGACAATGCGAATAAATATTCGCCAGAAACGCCGTTGATTACGGTACGGACGCACAATAGTAACACCAAGGTTCATTTAGCCATTCAAGATCATGGAATTGGGATTTCGCGTGAAGCGCAAAAGCATGTATTTCAAAAATTTTATCGTGTTCATACTGGCAATGTTCACAACGTGAAAGGTTTTGGCCTAGGCTTGGCTTATGTACGCACAATGATCGAAGCTCAAGGCGGATCGATTGATGTTGAGAGTGAATTGGGTCGAGGCAGTACGTTTATTATCACTTTACCACTATATAATGGAAAAGCCTAGAATACTTCTGGCAGAGGACGATCCCAACTTGGGACAAATACTGAGTGAATACCTCGACCTCAAAGGGTTTGAAACCACTCTTTGCAAAGACGGACAAGCTGGGGCGGACGCCTTCAAGCCAGGTAAGTTTGATTTGTGCATATTAGACTTGATGATGCCCAAAAAAGATGGGTTTGAGCTGGCCAAAGAAATAAAAGACATTGAGCCGGAGATGCCTGTGATTTTTCTCACTGCCAAATCAATGAAGGAGGATATGATAGAAGGCTTTCAGATTGGAGCAGATGATTACATCACTAAACCCTTCAGTATGGAGGTACTGATGCTTCGTGTGAAAGCGGTGCTGAAACGTAGCATGACGACTGCCGATAGAAGTCTTTCTGAAGAGGTGAAAATCGGGAAACTCACCTACAGATACTCCGAAAACAGACTGAACCTACCAAGTGGAGAGGTGAAACTTACGACTAAAGAAAATGAGCTTTTTAAACTCTTTTTAGAAAACCTAAACCAGCCAGTTAGTCGAACCGTGGCACTAAAGAAGATTTGGAATGACGATTCGTATTTCAATGCCCGCAGTATGGATGTATATATCACGAAGCTTCGAAAATTTCTTAAAGAAGAAGAATCCCTAAAACTACTTACCGTTCACGGCGAAGGGTTCAAGCTCATCCACGTGGAATAAGGGCTAGTGCCTGAAATCCTAAGGGACATAGTGCCAAATAGCTTGAGCTCGAAGGCTCGACCGAATTAAATGGAATCAGGGATAATGACTACTTCGCCTTTTGTCTTTTTGTTTCTTATATTTGTTAAGAGCCGATTTGGCTACAAAACAATTTAAAAAAGCCCCAAAATGTGGTTAGTCCCTTCAATCACGGTAAAAAACGGTCGCACCATCAAATTGGCGCAAGGCGATCCTAATACAGAGAAGCAGTATACTGCCAGTCCACTCGATGTGGCTCAGAATTTTTTGGATCATGGCATCACCCGCATTCACCTCGTGGATTTGGATGGAGCCTCCAAAGGACAGCCTAAAAACATCCCCACGCTGGAACTACTTACTTCATATACCGACCTTAAAGTCAATTTCTCTGGAGGACTTCATACAGACGGAGCATTGGTAAAGGCATTTGAAGCTGGAGCGCAGAGCGTAACGGCCGCTACCATTGCAGCTTATAACAAACCTTTGTTTTCGGATTGGATCATGTCTTATGGACGAGGCAAAATTGTTTTGGCCGCTGATACCCTCGATGGATTTTTGCGTGTGGGTGGATGGAATAAGGATACAAAAATTGATTTATTTGAACATGTAGAATATTTCTACGATCGTGGGTTAAAATACCTGAAAACTACAGACATCTCTAAGGATGGGCTATTGTCTGGACCTTCTTTTGATTTGTATCAATCACTAAAACGACGCTTTCCAGAACTTCACATTTTTGCCAGTGGGGGCGTTCGTCACATGGACGATATCAAGAAATTGGAGGACATGGGTTTGAGCGGAGTGATTTTTGGAAAAGCTTATTATGAAGGAAAAATTTCACTAGAGGAAATCGAGACTTTCGTGAGTAAACAAGTCTAAAATTCGAAGAACAAACCCTTGGTGTCTACTTCTTCTTGCTCGTCATATTTCATTTTGTAAATGAAGTAAAACAAAAAGTTGAATTTGCAGCTAGAATTATAGTTGGTAGAGGAGTTTTCATTTTGCTCACTACTTTCTATTTCTTCTGTTTTAACTTGTTCTGCGGAATTATATTCTGTTTTGGTGTTATTGGAAGCTTTTGGCGTTTCACTCTCATTAACCCGGGTTGTCGGCGTTTTATTGCTCCTATTGGGGTCATTTGGCCTTTTTGACGCACTTATCCCATTCAGGGACAAAAGCAAGCACAAGGCAAACGATATGTGAGTAAGTGTTTTCAGAATTCTTATTTTGAGTACTTCCTACGGATAATTGTAGTGCAAGGTTAGAAATATCCCCCTATTTACCAAGTATTCAAAATAATATTTCGATTTTCGATTTTTTAAAGATCGAATTAGGAATTACACCAAATATTATTTTTGCGAAGCGTTCAATTTTTCATTTTTATTCTCCATAATAAATCTGTGTGTTGGAAGACTTTCCGGGTATTCCTTTTGTAAAAAGGTAATAATCTGCTCTCGTGCGTGACATCTTAAATCAAATGCAGTCGGGCTTGTCTTAGCAGACATCAGACCCCTCACCTTTATTGTAAACTCTTGGGTTTCAACTACCTGCAAGGCGATTACTTGTCCATCCCAAAGCGGGTCTGCTTGCACGATCTCTGTGAGTTTCTCACGAATCTTTTCAATTGGAGCACGGTAGTCCAAATGCCAATAGACAGCACCAATCAACTCCCCTTTATTTCTAGTCCAGTTTTGAAAGGGTTTTTCTATGAAATAGGTAATGGGCAGTACTAGCCTCCTCCAATCCCACAGGCGCACCACTACATAAGTCAGGTTAATTTCCTCTATCCAGCCCCATTCGTTTTCCACGAGTACAGCATCGTCTATTTTGATGGGCTGAGTGAAGGCAATTTGAATTCCTGCTAAAAAGTTGGCGATGGACTTTTGCGCAGCAAAACCAATAATAATACTGGCCACTCCGGCGGAGGTAAGCAAGCCCGCACCGTATTTTCTACCTGCTTCGAAGCTCAACAGCAAGACTCCAAGCGTCATCAATACGATCATGACAATGGCTGCTTTTTTGATAAAAACCAATTGGGTGATAATCTTCCGTGCATCACGGTTGTCTTCTGTGTTGAGATCGTATTGCTCTAAAATGATCTCCTCGGCCACAGAAATAGATTTGATCAAAAGGAAACTCGAACTAAGAATTAGGAGTACTTTGGAGACGACATACCATGCATCTGCCAATGGCTCACCACTCCTTAAGGCAATGAAAATAAAAAGGAGAGGCACAAATAGATTGAAAGCTTTCGCGCCGTGTTTCTTTAATGCAATTAATAAGCTAGACTGTGTTTTTTTAATAGCAGCACGAAGAGAAATGCGCACGAACCAGACGCAAATTATGGCGGCCAATACTCCAGAAGCTAGCCTGAATATCGGGAACGACATATTGCCAATTTGATCTATCCAATCGAATTCCATAAGTATAAATTTAATAATATATCTGTTCCGCTACTTAATTTGAAAAATAAAACTCATTATAGTGCTATTTTCATAATTGATACGCTCTAAGGTATACGATACATAGCATGTATAGATGTGTGAAAATGAAAAACCTTTTTTCCTCACAAATTGGTCGTTTAACTTAGCTTATTGTTTATTTGAGATGACATGTCAGGATTTTTCGAACGAAGTATAGAATTCCTCAAAGGAGTAGGGCCGCAGCGCGCAGAACTTCTGAAGAAAGAACTGAATATTTTCACTTTTGCGGATCTCATCGAAAACTTCCCTTTCCGATATGAAGACCGCACCAAATTTTACAAAATCAATCAGATAGATGAAAACCTGCCTTTCGTGCAGATCATTGGAAAGCTAAGAAGTGTGCAAATGGTGGGTGCTGGCAACAAGCAGCGTTTGGTTGGGCAGTTTGTAGATGATACGGGAGTGATGGAGCTCGTATGGTTTCAGGGAGCCAAGTGGATTCAGAGTAAACTCCGAATGGGTGTGGATTATGTGGCTTTTGGAAAGCCTGCGCGGTTTGGCGCGGTTTTCAACATTGCACACCCTGAACTTGACTTACTTACCGAGAGCAGCAAAAAAGCCGCTTTTCTTCGTCCGGTCTATCATACGAGTGAAAAACTCAAACGCAAATTCATTGATAGCAAGGCGATCATGCAGATGATGAAGTCGTTGCTCACTGAGGCGGTCAACCATATCAATGAAACTTTGCCTCAGGAAATGATCCAGCAATACCGATTGATAGACAAGAAAACGGCGTTGATCGGGATTCATTTTCCGCGAGACAACCGTGCGCTACAGCATGCGCGTTATCGACTCAAATTCGAAGAGCTTTTCTATATCCAGCTTCGGTTGATCAAATTGAAAATTGCTCGGGTCAATACTTTTCCGGGTATTCAGTTTACCAATAGTGATTTGCTGAATGCATTTTATGCAGATCATTTGCCCTTCGAGCTTACGGGTGCGCAGAAGCGTGTGGTCAAGGAGATTTATGGTGATTTCCGTTCGGGAAAGCAGATGAACAGGCTCGTGCAGGGCGATGTAGGAAGTGGCAAGACGATGGTGGCCTTCCTGTGTATGCTTATAGCCATTAGCAATGAAACGCAGTGTGCGTTTATGGCACCCACAGAGATTTTGGCAGATCAGCATTACAAAGGATTGAAAGAGCAGGCTGAAGCTATCGGAATCAAAATTGCAAAGCTGACAGGCTCTAGCAAAAAGGCCGAACGGAAAGTGATCCATGAAGGCTTGGAGTCTGGAGAGATTCAAATCATAGTGGGCACACATGCGCTCATAGAGGACAAAGTAAAATTCAAAACGCTGGGTCTGGCTATCATCGATGAACAACATCGGTTTGGTGTGGCGCAGCGAGCCAAGCTTTGGAACAAAAACAAAGGAAAACACCCGCATGTGCTCGTGATGACGGCTACTCCCATCCCGAGAACGCTTGCAATGACGCTCTACGGCGATCTGGATATTTCGGTAATTGACGAAATGCCGGCTGGGCGAAAACCCATCAAAACATATCACATGCGGGACACGCACAGACTGAAAATGTTTGGTTTCATAGAAAAGGAAGTAGAAAAAGGACGGCAGGTATACATTGTCTATCCGCTGATTGAAGAGTCTTCCACGCTCGATTATAAAGACTTGATGGATGGCTATGAGAGTATTTCTCGGCGTTTTCCTAATTACCCTTTGTCCATCGTACATGGCAAAATGAAAGCGGAAGACAAAGACTGGGAGATGGCGCGCTTTGTGAAGGGAGAAACCAAAATCATGGTGGCTACTACGGTTATTGAAGTGGGGGTAAATGTGCCCAACGCTTCAATCATGGTGATAGAAAATGCCGAACGTTTTGGACTTTCGCAATTGCACCAGCTGCGCGGGCGAGTGGGGCGAGGCGCAGAGCAGTCGCATTGCATTTTGATGACGGGAGATAAGCTCACAAATGATGGCAAAGCCCGCATCAAAACGATGGTGGACACCACGGATGGTTTTGTGATCTCAGAAGTGGATTTGCAGCTGCGTGGACCTGGCGATCTGATGGGCACACAGCAAAGCGGTATCATGGATTTGAAAATATCAGACTTAGGTACAGATGGCGAAATCCTGAAATTGGCAAGGTCAGTAGCTACCGAAGTGCTCAATAACGACCCTGACCTCAGTGCGCTGCAAAACCAACTGATCAAACGACAGGTGGATGCTCAAAGCAAGACTCAGGTGAATTGGAGTAGGGTGAGTTAACTTTAGTTACTAGGTTTGATTGGCCAGAGATTTTACATAGAGGCTATGAGCCTTTTACACGAGAAATTTTTGTAACTATCTGATAATAAGCATCAAACAGCCAATGTTTGTGTAATTATCAAATGGACTTTATATAAACATAGAAGTAGAGGCTATGCCAATGCTATTTTTCTTTTAAGAATGACCAAACCTCATCTTTGCTCATCGAGAAATGCTCACCCACATCTTTAATAATACCTGAAAGTGTACCAAGTTTGACAGGCTTATGATTCGGAACGGTAATATGATGAACACCATTTTTGGAGGTTGTGAGCCGGATATGACTTCCAGACTGACGTGTTGGTTCATAACCTAGCTTTGTTAGCAATTTGATTAACTCGATTCCGGTTAGATTGCGAGGCAAACTCATGCCGCAAATACTTCTTCACGAACATAGTGAAGCCGAACCATTTTCGGAGCATTTTCAGCAAAGTGACATTGGATAGCATCTTTGATATTTTGTTTCAATTCATCCATGGTATCGCCATCGGTGAATATAGATTCACCTAGTGCTTTTGCTTCGAAACCGCCTTCTAAAGATTCTTCTACGATAAAAATAATCTCGGTCATGTTTTCAACTTTTTTACAAAATAACAAACTCTCGGCACTTACTGATTTGTAAAGCAGCAAATTATTACTAAAATCAATTATCAAGGCAGGTCAGACCCTTCTGTCAATATAAAAAGTTCTAAAAATACACTCGGTTTATAAATCCTACTCTCAAAATAATTTAAAACACCAATGTTTCCTACTTTCTGAGCTGTAGGAAAGCCGGCGCACACATGTTTCATGCTTCTCTAGACGTAAGAAAGTATGAAAAATGTGCGCTCGGATAAAAAAAGTTTATGGAATCCTAAAATTTCCTGCATCTCAACGGTACGAAACAAAACGATACCGATATGCAAAGATTTATTTTATTATTCGCTCTCCTTGGGATCATTACTTCCCAAAAACCTGTAATCATCATTTCAGGGACTATCTATGACTCATCTGGCGATGTACTTCCCGGTGCAACTGTCAATGAAAAAGAAACTACTAATGGCACAGTCACGGATGTCGATGGCTTTTACTCCATCACTGTAAGCAGTGAAAGCAGCATCCTTGAATATTCATTTATTGGTTATCTCACCAAAGAAGTGACCGTGGGCTCAAGACGACAAATAGACGTTGTACTTGAAATGGATGTACAGTCCTTAGATGAAATCGTAGTGACTGGCTATAGCACGACAGAAATGAAATCTGTCACGGGATCCGTCTCCTCAACCAAACGATCCAAACCTCGTGCAGAAGCGGAAGTAAGAAGCAGACTCAATGCTACTGGGGCAGTTTCCAGAGCCATCTCTGTGCCCATGGACAGCTATGATTATGCTCCACCTCAATGGCAAGGAGAAGATTATGAAGGAGTCGAGGAAAACAAATTTCTTCAGACCTATCGACAAGCCGCTATCTACTTTTTCGATAGATGTCGATGCTGCCTCCTACAGCAACATGCGCCGCTTTCTCAATAGTGGGCAAAAGCCTCCTGTAGATGCCGTGCGCATAGAAGAAATGATCAACTATTTCACTTATGACTATCCTCAGCCTAAAAGTGAAGACCCATTTTCCATCACCACCAACTACATGGCTGCTCCGTGGAATGAAAAACATCAGTTGGTGCAAATAGGTTTACAAGGGAAAAAAATAGCCAGCGAAGAACTGCCAGCTGCCAACTTAGTCTTTCTGCTTGACGTGTCTGGTTCTATGAGTGATGCCAATAAACTGCCCCTGTTGAAAGCTTCCCTCAAAATGCTCGTGAATGAAATGCGCAGCAAAGACAAAGTATCCATCGTGGTATATGCAGGGGCAGCAGGGCTAGTATTACCGCCTACCAACGGAGATGACAAACTTGCCATCATTGAGGCTTTGGATAACCTTCAGGCGGGAGGCTCCACAGCAGGAGGAGCCGGAATCAATTTAGCCTACCACATTGCCAAAAAACAGTTTGTAGAAGGTGGAAACAATCGGGTAATTCTGGCAACAGATGGAGATTTCAATGTGGGAGCCTCCAGCAATAAAGAAATGGAAAAACTGATCGAGGAAAAACGAGATGAGGGCATTTTCCTGACGGTTTTAGGTTTTGGCATGGGCAACTACAAAGACTCCAAAATGGAATTATTGGCTGATAAGGGTAATGGAAACTACGCATATATTGATAATATGCAGGAAGCCAAAAAGGTGCTGGTGACGGAGTTTGGCGGCACACTTTTTACCATTGCCAAAGACGTGAAAATACAAGTAGAATTCAACCCAGCCAAAGTGCAAGCATACAGACTGATTGGGTATGAAAACCGAAAGCTGAATGATGAAGATTTCAACAATGACAAAAAAGATGCTGGAGAACTAGGTAGCGGACATACCGTGACGGCTCTTTATGAAATCATTCCAGTAGGTGTAAAAAGTGAGTTTTCCATGAGCGTGGATCCATTGAAATACCAAAAGCAGATCGAAACAAAAGTAAACGCAGAGGCCTCCTCCACAGATGAGCTACTAACGGTAAAATTTAGATACAAAGAACCTCAAGGCACGAAGAGCAAGCTCATCACTAAAGTGCTCTTGGAAAAAGATCAAGTAAAAAATGACCCTAACATCCAGTGGTCTGCTGCCGTAGCTGGTTTCGGAATGCTGCTACGAGATTCGGAGTTTAAAGGAACACTGACTTATAGCAATGTCATTGCGATGGCCAGAGCGAGCAAGGGTGCAGATGAATATGGTTACCGTAGTGAGTTTATCCAGCTGGTGCGGCTTGCTTCCAACATGGTACAGTAAGGTTTTTGATTTGGCAATGCCTTAATTTCGCTCCAAGTCAAAAGTGCCAAAGATGTTGAAAGAAAAATGGACAGAGAAAAGGAAAGTGATCATCATTGTGATGGGCGCTTTCCTTTTGCTTTTTTGGCTGATCCCCTTACCCAAACCACTGTTCGATGTGCCTTATGCTACCACGCTATGGTCTCGTGATGGGCAACTACTGAGTACGGCCATCGCGGCAGACCATCAGTGGCGCTTTGCTCCAGCCGACAGCCTTCCTGACAAATTCAAAGTTGCGCTTCAACTATTTGAGGATGAATATTTTCACTTTCACTTGGGAATAAATCCTATCAGCCTCATAAGAGCATCTTACCAAAACATCAAGAAAGGGAAAATAGTCAGTGGTGGAAGTACGCTCACTATGCAGACGGTGCGGATGGCTTATGGCAATCAGTCACGGACCTATCTTCAAAAAATCATAGAATTGGCTGCTGCCGTGAAAATGGAAACCTTATACAGCAAAAGAGAAATTTTGCTCGCTCATGCCAATCATGCGCCCTTCGGTGGCAACATCGTGGGGTTGAGTGCAGCGGCATGGCGCTACTACGGCAGACCTCCCGCGTTGCTTTCGTGGGCAGAAATCTGCACTTTGGCAATTTTACCAAATAACCCTTCAGCGATTTTTCCAGGAAAAAATCAGGAAGCACTTTTGATTAAAAGAAATAAGCTACTCCAAAAAATTCATCAGCATGGCTACTTGTCTGCCGAAGATTTGGTTTTGGCGCAAGCCGAACCCTTACCGCAAAAGACCAAAGACCTGCCCGATCAGGCCTACCACCTGCTGCATCGTGGCATGAGGGATGGCCACATTGGCACAAACATATCTTCCACACTAGATGCTCAACTGCAGGTGCGTGCCGCAAGGATGGTGAATAAATACAGCAAGGAGCAAGCTGCCAACCAGGTGAACAATGCCGCTGCAATCATTCTGGATCTACGTTCGGGAAATGCGTTGGCGTACATTGGCAACTCTCAAAATGCTGGGGATCATGGCCAGCACGTAGACATTATCACAGCTCGGAGAAGCCCAGGTAGTTTGCTCAAACCGTTCCTCTATGCCATGTCGCTTGATGCGGCACTGATCTATCCGCAGCAGCTCATCCCTGATATCCCCATTTTTTACAATGGCTTTGCTCCCAAAAATTTTGACAAGAAATACCGTGGAGCTGTACCTGCCAATGAAGCGCTATCCAGTAGTCTCAATGTGCCTTTTGTTCACCTCCTGACGGAGTATGGCTATGAGCAATTTCATCAAAACATGAAGGCCATTGGTTTTGCTTCCTTCGACAAGCCAGCTGGGCACTATGGTTTATCTATTGTGCTAGGAGGTGCCGAGAGTACGCTTTGGGAAATGAGTGCGGCTTACGCTGGCATGGCTCGTGCCTATCAGCAATTTTTATTCCGACCTGTAAATGCTGGTTATTCCAGAAGTGATTATCATGAAAATCACTATCTCGCTCATCGCGAAGAACCACCATCTACAGAGATCCAAGCGGACGGTTATCTCAAAGTCCCTTCCATTGGTTTTACATTCGAAGCACTGCAAACACTCCAGCGACCTGAAGAGGAACAGGGTTGGGAGCAGTTTATTTCTTCACGCGAAATTGCATGGAAAACAGGGACGAGTTTTGGTTTTCGTGATGCATGGGCAATCGGGCTTAATGATCAATATTTGATCGGTGTTTGGCTAGGAAATGCCGATGGAGAAGGCCGTCCGGGGCTCACGGGTGTAAGAGCAGCAGCTCCTTTACTATTCGATCTTTTTAGTCTTGTTGGTGGAGCTTCTATCCTACAGGAATCCTTTGGTACGCCACAAAATATATGTACTAAGAGCGGCATGCTAGCCAGTAAAATTTGCCCTGAAACCAACATCATTTCACTACCAAGCTATATGCTGCAAAACACAAGCTGTACACTTCATACGCTTATTCATCTGGATGAAACCGAACGTTATCAAGTGAATAGCAGTTGCTATCCGATGGGAAAAATCAAAACCGTCTCGTGGTTTGCCCTACCACCTGTGCAGTCGTGGTATTATCAAATGTATCATCCACAGTACGCGCCTTTGCCAACATTTCGTGATAACTGTGAGGCCAAAGACAGCAAATCCATGTTTGCGCTCATATACCCAAGTCAATACAGTCGCGTGCAGATCCCTCTTGAGCAGGATGGCCTTCTAGGGCAGACGATCTTTGAGGCGACACATGAAGACCCCAATGCACAGCTACATTGGCATCTGGATCAGGAATATCTCGGCACTACGTCTGGACAGCACCAAATGGGCATCAGCACGACACAAGGAAAACATACGATCACGCTCATAGATCATCAAGGCAATGAAGTGAAACAGCGATTTGAAGTGGTGGAGTAGTGTAATATGTGAAGGTAAAACTGAGGAAAGAATCCTTGCTCGAACAGCTGATGGTTGTTCTATCATTTACTCCAATTTTGCCTAACCAGATGCTGTTGCCTCCGAGCTTTTTTGATGATGATAAAAGTAGCTTTTCTGCCGGTGCATTCAAAGTATCAGACAGGCACTGCACTATGACAACTCTGGGTTAAAACATCTACATCCTGAGGATGTAGACTTGTTAAAACCTCTGGGGATGAAATTGCTATCCCTTCAGAGAAGGTATAAGATGCTATACCCCTCGGAATGTTGTACCCACGGCCAACAACACAAAGCCAATCAGCAATAATATGTAATTGTATTCGGACAGAATCTCAACATGCACATAGTGGCCAATAATGCCCAAGATGCCACTGATCAAACCGATAATCCAAATCATTCTATTAGGAGCAGAAGGTGATTTCATAAAATAAAGTTTTAAGTTGATAAAGGAAAGAGAATTTGTAGCGATATGTAATTAGGCAATTCGACAGCAGCGCTATCGAATTGCTTCAGGGATTACGATTTGTGCTGAAAAAGATAGAATAATCCCAATTGCACACCTCTATTGTAGGCACTGCCTGGTGTGCCGTCATTGATTTGGGTCAATCCATGATTGTAGCGAAGATCAAAACCAAAACCGGTAGAAGGCTTCACATAGCTCAGACCTGCCGTCAGAGAAATATCAGTGCTTTTGAAATTGTCCGTAACATCTGTACTGGTACTACCAGACTCAGATTTGGCATTGACCAAAATCCCAAGCTGAGGTCCAGCCTGAAGTCTGAAGCCATTGTCAAACATGTATTGAAAAAGCAACGGGATATTGACATAATTCAAATTGAGCTTTGAATCAATTTTATCGTTTTGGCTTCCCTGCACAGAATAAACGATTTCTGGTTGAAGCGCAAATTTTGATGTCATGTGAAAATGACTGAGCAACCCAAAATGATAGCTGTATTTGATGTCATTATTACCGACATTGTCTCCATCAATGGTATAGGCATTCAAGCCTCCTTTGATACCAATGTTGGCATGTTGCGCCTGTGCAAAACTGGTAATAAATAAAACGGCAATTAATAATAGATAATTTGATTTCATAATTCTTAGAGATGGAGTTGGCCGGAAGTCTATGGCCAATCCTAAATGCAAATGTTGTTCTAATTGAACCCTGATGTGTTACACAAGCTTGGTCAATAGTTACATAAATCACAGTAAAGCCAAGTATGCCAAGGATCAACTGCATCAGATCGCGAGCCGAACATGTGAGCGTGTTTTTATGATGTTACTAAAATCTGGGGAAGTCAATCACAAATAAATCTTTTAAACAAACGGCGAAACAGATTATCTTCCGTTTTTGTTAAAACAATATGATCCTCGAAACGACCTATAACAATAAGGAAACCATCCGCCAGATTGATTTGCTGACAGGAAAGCCCTATAGCTTTCGTCAGCGATGGAAAATGGGTGGTATCGGCTCAAAGCGAATGGTAATTGAAAGCATCAGCAAGGAGTATGAAGAATACTTAAACCCAAACCACTACCGCACCTATGCCAACATTGAGCTACGACCCAAGGGGATTTTGTTACACTTTCGCTTGAAATTGGAAGCATACGCCTGGGTGATGCCCTATTCAGAGCTGAAAATAGAATTTGGCGAAAAGCTGACTTTGCGATGTGAAGGTAAATTTGTGGCTTTTAAAGATGCTCGTGAAAACAATGAGAAATTTTTGGAGAAGCTGAAGAAGGCACAGACTGAGAGTAAATAAAATCTGCCGAGTGCGCTTTTACACCCGGCAGATTTGCTCTATCTTATTTAATAAGACGCTCAGTGATAGAAAAACCATCACCAGACACCGTCAAAAAGTAAATCCCTTTTGGAAGATTTTCCATATTTACGGCCCAGTCTTCACTGCTCTTTCTTTCCACATTTAGTTGCTACCTGCTTGCCTGCCACATCTCTCATTTTGAAATGTTGTAGCATTGCCTGCTAGGAGAGTAGATGAAACGTTGAGTTTAAACCCTTCCGCTGCTGTGACAGGGTTTGGACTAAAAACAAACTGGGACTTGATCTCCGAAAGGCTGAGCGAACCCGAACCAATACCTTCTACCCACAAAGCCCATTCGTCTGAATTCACTGTCGATTTTCTCACCACACCATACACCTCGAAAGTCGCATTAGGAGGGTTTTCTGCAAATGCAGGAGCTTGCGCATCTATATATAGACGGGTATTGTTTTCGGTCAGTACCTCAAAACCTATTTCGTTTCCAGTATTTGTCCAGTCTGCAACATTTTTCAACTTTAGACCCGCAAGGGTCACTGGTAATGATTCCAATGTTTTGTCTAGGGTCGTTATGGGTTTGTAGGTGATTTGCGCACCCACATTTGTGATCCTCAATGAGTCATAAACTATTGTGATCAAACCCGATGCTTCAGAAACGGAACCAACTACTGCTACAGCATCACCTATGGACACACTCTGCTTTGACTTTTGGCGATAGGCAACCATTCCTTTGCCATTGGTACCGAAAGAAACATCTACTCCATTTTCATTGAAGTTGATACTCTGTACCAAGCCCGTCACCCGTGCATATACTCCCAATGAGTCTGGTGTGCCAGTGCTACTTCGCGTGGCAAGTTGATCCACGGAGTACGTAGGTATCATGCCCATTCCTTCGCTCGGCAGACGATAATTGATCACTGACCCATCGGCAGAACTTACCGTGTACAGATTTTTGCGATCCGAGGAAAATGCCAAGCCTCGCTGATCTGAACTGGTTATTTCATTAAGCGGAAGAGACCATGACAACTGATTTTCAAAATCTCTGAAAACAAGCATTGGCGGTAGCGAAGAGCGATTGTTGAGATACCAAAACTGTCCATTGTCTCCAGAAGTAATCGAGTTAGTGCCTCCTTGTGATACAGATTCGATGGTTTCATGAGCTTCAAAGTCCACACCGTTTTCACTTTTATAAACATATATTTTGTTTCCAGAATTGGCTGGCATCAAAATCCATTTTCCATTTTTAGCAATGGCCGAACTTCTGGAAAGTTCTCGTCCATCCAAGCCGAACCCGTCAGGTTTCTCATCCTTGTCAGCGTCTTGACCACCAACGACCACTTCGTAGGTGTCTCCGTTTCTCTGCAAAAGATATTGTTTGTTGCCAACAACTGATGCTACAAAAACACGCCCTTGCGCATCCACGGTGGGGTTTGTGAAACTGAGTGGCCCTTTCCATCGAGCTACAGGCTGTCCCGAATCCGGATCAAAACAATAAAGATGGGAATCTGATATAACAATTAGCACAAAGCCTTCCTCATCTGCGCCCATACCGCGAATGTTTCCGACCGATATGGTTTCTTCTTTGTACTTGAAACTGCTAACGGCAGGTAAATCGGCACTGGAGTAAGTCAAGGCCTGAGAGGCAAGTTGGTGAGCCGTTCCATCGGGGTTGGTAACCCTAAAACCACCGCCAGAGGCAAAAGATCCATGCCAGATTCTTCCGTTTTTGTCCACTGCTATTCCATGACCGTTTGAGGCCGTAGTGAAAACTTCAAAATTTTCATTGAAGGTATAATCTGGTGCCAAAATCTGTATTGGACCTTCGGCAGGTTCATCCGTGATTTTCACAAAAACAGGATTTGCCGAGCCTACGGTCACGTTACTACCATCGCTGGTGACCACTCGCTGGTAGAAAGTGCCTCCTGTGGCATTGGCATCCGATTGCTTCAAATATTCTATTAGTTTACCTTCTGTCAGCAACTGATAGAAATTTGTTCGTCCGGTAGCCTCATTCACTAAAATATCTTCAAAGTTTTCATCTAATGACAATTGATAGGTGTAAGTGAGGGGATTTCGCTCTGGGTCTTGGGCTTCTTCCCACTTTACAGGGAAAACCCCTTGATTGTCTCTGATTAAAATCTCTTCAGCACTGCTCTGAGTCAAAAAGGCTGGGGCATTAGGCGGTTGATTGCCTTTGGCATATATCTGGCCTCTTAGCTCACCTTCGGGATATTTATCTGTTTTGATCAAAACATAGTAAGCACCTACTGCAAATAAATCTCTGGCTTTACCGTCTAGCGGAATGGTCGTTTCAAAAGTTCCTGATTTCGTAGTGCTCGCAACTACATTTACTTCAAATGCCAATTCCCCTTGACCGTAGTGCTGACCTTGGTAAATCCCAATAGCATTTTCTCCGCTTGCCAATGCGCCTTCGAGTGCTTCATAACTTCCAGAAACCTTTAGTTGGTCATTGGACAAATGCTCAGTACTTACCAGACCACTGGCCTCTGAGCTAAGTCCTCTGTTGAGATGCAAAGGCGAAAGGTTTCCAGAACCTGCATTGTTAGTAGGAAGGTCTCTTCTGATCAAAAAGCCATTGAAGCCTTCTATGATCTGAGGAAGAATATTTTCGTCTACCAATGGCAGTTTTTCGGGCAAGGTCGTAGGCAATTCAAAAGTATTGTAGATGAGTGTGTCTTGATCTAAAAACACATCAATTAGTGTAAATGTGTTAAAAGCTGGATCGTTGGTGCTGAGCAATTGTCTTGCCCCTGGGCCAGTGGCTCCAGCATTCATCAAGTCCACAGTTCCGCGCTTAGCAGGATAATATGCATGATGGTGGCCACTGAAGTATGTGTGTACGTCCAGCTCCTCCATCATTTCATGCAAAGCGTCTGCATTGCTGAGTACATTGCCTGACCCATTGCGCTCTGCCGCTACAGCATAAAGTGGCAAGTGACCAATAATAAATCTATATTTTGCATTTTGAGCAGTAGTACTCTCAAACTGTGCCCGCACCCAGTCTAGCTCGCTTTGAGAAAGATTTGCATCCGAAGCATCCCACGCCACCATGAAGATGTCACCGTTTTCTTTCTCCAAAAATGACTGATAAAAAGGGTAATGCGTTGTGTCTACTGGATAGTACCCTGGAAAATGTGCTTTCACATTCCAATATCTTTCTGCAGCTTGTTTGTCCACATCAATGGCCGCATCGTGGTTTCCCATAGTAAAGGCAAAAGGAATATTGGCAGCTCGCAATGGTGCGGCGATAGCCTCCTCAAAACCTGCCCACATAGCATCTACCTGAGCTGCAGTAAGCGAACTCGACTGACCAGCGATCATGTCACCACCACAAATCACAAAGTCAGGTGCATAATCTGGCATACTTGTAATCAAATCAGTCACACGCTTTTCATATTTCACTTCACCAAAGCTTCCGTTAAAATCACTGATTACGGCTATTCTCAAATCACCTTTTGCAGCGGAGGTTTTGAGCACAATCTCACGATCTCCTTTTTCACCTTCGCTGGTTTCTATTTCTAGTCTCAACGTCACTTCCTGATTGGCACGATCCACCACAGTGTAAGTCACCAGCTCATTCATGGCAGCTCCTGACAGCTCCACCACTTCTCCAACCTGCACTTCTTCTCCTTCATTGGTTTTGAAAAGTCGTCAAAGTACGCAAACGTAGCTTGTCGCATTCTCTGGTAAAACTGCGGAGATATTAAGAACCACCTCTTGGCCTGTAACCACATCCAAAGCGTCTACGTCTGGAGAAAAAGTAATAGTGAAAGGACGCAGATTGGCAGTGTACGTTTGAATGGCTTCATTGCCTTCATCATCGGTAACGGTAAAAGTGAAAACCAACTGTTCGCTATTGCTATTGCAAATCATAAGAAAAGTCCTTAGTAAAAGAAAGAGCATCCATTAATCATCAAATGAAATTTGCTGAGTCGGATTGAGTACCATCAGAAACAGTGATAGTCAGATTCTCAAGATTGATTCCTGAATTTGGAGATTTAGCTGTAAGTTGAAGTTCCAATGTTTGTCCTCTCAAAAAATTTCCCGTGGCTTGATCCTGTCAAAAGAAAGAGACGGTTTGCTCTCAGCGACTTTTTTTAACTGTATCGCATCTACAGTCACCAGGCCTCCATCCGACACCATATCCGAGACAAATAGCGAATCATTTGGTCCTAGATGAAAAGTTCCAATGACATTGAATTTATTGGCTCCAGCCGCAACCGACTGATCCACTCTGATGGTATCATTTGGCAAGCCAGCTCTAGCAATGATATAGGGTGTTTCTTTAGATCTATTGCTTGATGGCACCCACCATGCCGTGACCTCATACTGAGCAGGCGTCAAATCCTTGAAACTATAGGCAGCATAGCTACTGCCATCGCCTGGAGACTTGTATCGTGCCTTTGAAGTCTCCATAAAAACCATTGTTGGCCGTCTCCAACCAACTTCCATTCACTTCCGCATAGCCTGTGCATTGTCCGTATCAAGTGTTTTTCTTTTTTGCATAACTAAAAATGCCGATGGAACCGCACGCATGCTCCCATCACTAGGTTTGTTGATCAATTGATCATTGGCAACCATGGCTGAAGAACCTCCTCCGTCAAGATTGAGGGCTTCTACCGCACCCAGTTCGATCATGATTTGAGCCATCTCTGGTAAAGTAGCCCCAACGCTCACGAAGTAGCCCGACCATCTACCACCAATAAGATCACTTTTTGATCCGCCGTATAGCCAATCGCCGTTCTTGGCTGGTAGGTGTTATTTCCAACATCAATTAGTTCTTCATCGTCAGTTACATTGATTGCTCCATTTTCTACCAAGACAGGTGAGCCCCCAACGGCTGTAGCTACATCCCATAAACTTCCGCCCGCAGGAAAATCTTGCATTGGGCACTGGCTGTGGAGCAGTATTGAAAGCATTTGGACTTGGAACTTGGATATGCGTAAGGGGCTTGGTTGCCCATTTCGATTGTAAACCCACGCTACATCTGGCTGACCATTGCTAAGGATGCCAAATGCACCACGAGTAGGATAATATTGTGACTACCACCATTGTAAGGTCGCGACAAGCCTGATATTTGGTATAAGCTCTTGCCTTCCTCCATCACCAAACTGTAGGAAACATTTCCTCCAAAAAATCCCGCATTGATCGCTACGTAAACTTCATCTTCTTCTCTGGTGCTAAAAGCCTGCGGAGTGAGGCTCGTACCTGTAGCCAAGGCCGCTTTGAACCGAATATTGTCATCGGTTGCATCTATTTCGGCATAAAACGCCTTGAATGGCGAACCTTTGGGATTAGGCGTGGTGGTTTGATACACTTTGACCGACTGAACTTATTTCCTTGTTAACAGAGTCTACCGGCGTCCAATCCAAATTAAATTCTTGGGAAAAAACTACTGTGTTCGAGCACATAACGATCGCAAAAAAAAGCGCTTTTAAAAGCACCAGGCGAAAAGGCATTTGGGACATTTTTCTGATGTTAGTGCATCTTTTTACCTTTTGATTGTTTTAGGATCCATTCGTAAAAGCGTCATAACAAAGGTAATTGAAGGATTTTATCCTCAATTTAAGTTTTTCCGGAAGGAATAACAATGAATTGACACGAATGAATCGGCATAAATCACGAAGATTGTCGAAACTTCGACATATAAACTGCCAGAATTTGCTGGTTATATTAGAATTAAGCCTTTTACTCCAATTCTTCTTTGCTTAACTGCCCGATTTCTCAAATATTTTGGACAGAACCATATGCTCCCATTCCCACCAACAATGACTTCACCCATCCACTTGGTAAATCCTCGATCATCAAATCACCAGTATGTTCGTGCCAAAAGAGACAAAAGCAAATACCGCACTGGCGATCAATGTTACTACCAAATATCACTTCCAAAACTCTGTGGAGCTTACTTGCGTGATCCGCTTTAAGCACACCGACAGCCATAACATTCAATGCTGCCACAAAAGGGATGTAAATGTGACTCGCGCGTATTTGCATTCTCATTACCAGTTCATCAGTATTTTCTGGCAAGAACACATGCTTCATGTATTGTCCAGACAGGATAAACACAACAATAGCAGAAGACCAACTATCAAATTAACCTTTCGATTTGTATTCATCTTTCAAACCAAAGTTTCAGAGATCAAAAAAGGCACTTTGGTGGCTTTAATAGTGATCTCACCTTCCATTTTGCGATGTAGAGAGATGCCCTCTGGCAAATACTCATTATCCAGATCATGATCAAAGCCATTGGTTTTTACAAATGTTTTGTCCTGAAGAGGCATCACGGAAAGCATACTGAAATCTGGCAGCCACTTCTTAAAAACCATGCTTTTACACAAAATATGTTTCTGATCTTCAGTGAAGATAACCGTATCTACTGCCTCCTTATGAGTGATTAAGATGGAGATAAGTTCAAAAAGCTGCGTATTGGAGGTAATAATATTTATCGCCCGGTGATTTCGCATCTTTAGAGATGAAATGGCCTTGAGGACGAAATTGTCATTATTTAGTCCCACAACTTCCACTGGTTTTTGAATCTGCAAAAAATCCGACCAGCGTGTTACGGCACTTGATGCTACGATCGCAATGTCAACTTTATGACCTATGTCCACAATTTCTTCCACCACTTCCTCGGAGGCAACCACCGTAGGAGACCATTCCAAAAGTTGTAAAACCATTGGCCATTGTTGCTGGTTAATACTTTCGATGATCAAGGCTGGCTCTTGCTCATCCCTGACAATGTGGTGAGAGGACATTTTCTTCTGACTGTTCTGTGTAGTATATTTATAAGAACCAAAAATATATGATTCGACTCTGAGATCACTCGAATCATCAATTGAATATGACAGACCTTGTTTATTAACATGACTTAATAGCTATCCCAAAACTTGCGTGATTAAAAATGCACAAGCTTGTTATTGTCATTTGGTCTCATCTAAATTTTACCAAATATGACAAGAACCTTACTAATTCTTCTAGTTATTCTCTTCACAGGATGTGTTGCGGAGCGCGAGTATGTAGTGGATTATGATTATAGCTACCGAGGCAATTTTAGAAAGTACAAAACCTTCTGTTTTTTAGACACCAGGGACACTGTGAATTACAACGGCATGAGCGACATGCTCATTCGGGATGAGATTGTGAGGAGATTGGAGTTCTCAGGGATATGAATTCGATGAGCAGAAGCCTTCGATATCTGGTCGCATATAAAGTTTTCGATGCGGATTTTGAACTGCAAGGATATGAACAGCTAGACTTGGAAAATTGGGAACAAACTTTTGGCCTAGAAGATACCGAAGATCAAGATCTGTCTCAAATAAAAGAAGCTAAATATAATGAACGTCAAATTGCACTTCGAAAAGGCACCTAGTTATTGATTTTATCGACAGAAAAACACACAGCGTAATCTGGCAAGGGTATGCCAGTGGGCTGTTTGATGATGCTACCATGTTCAGCAAAGATGCCAAATACGCTGTTCGCACGATTCTCAACCAATACCGCTTGCTGGCTTATAACCAGATTCAGAAATAATTCAACAGGAATGCATGGTCTATGAAACTGTCTCAGAAATCGAGCAGAGCATGTGTAGTGTTTCTCTGCTTGTCCTGTTTTTTGAACAATGTGAAGAAAACCCAAAGTGTCTTGTCTCTGATAGCTTCCAGATCATCCCCATTTCCAGAAATTTCTATCTCATGAATCCTGTTTGCAAAGGCAGAGTTTTGGGCTTGTCCCTTGCGATGGATCCATTCGTAGGTGGGAAAGAGGCGATTTTTTTCGATACACCTCAGAACGATTCTGTTCTGTTGAGATTGCTGAATTGGGTGCAGTCGAATTCAGACTTGAAGTTGAGAGCGGTGATCATAGGCCATTCCCATGATGATTGTCTTGGTCGACTCAAAGTTGTCATGGTTGCCACATTCCTTCATTTGCCAATGAACTCACCAAAGAATTAGCTCAAGAAGGAGGATAAGATAACTTACCAATGATAGGTTTTGGTGTTGAATTCGTGTCTTATGTGGGAGGAGGTAGCATACATTGCGTCTTCCTTGCACAGCCATGCTAAAGACGGTGTTGTGAGCTACATCCCTGCAGAGAAGTGCTCTTTAGCGGATGCCTGATCTCGGGAGTAAACGGTACAAAGGCTATGAGCAGAAGCAAGTGTGCATGACTGGTCTGGAACCGTGCGAAAGTAAATAATCGATTTCCGATATCAAGACCGTAGTCCCGGGTCACGGTCAGCATAGTACACGGATCTGTTCCGATTATTCCGTTTCTCTATTTTCTGCACCGGAGTGAAGATAAATGACCCCTACTGGAACAGCTACTGTAGCTGAAATTCCTTCTTCCACTTCATATAGCCAAATACGGACATCCCCAGATATACGACCATCAAGCCTGAGTAGAACGAAAGGTCTTTGGTATGATAAAGCCCAATGGTGAAAAGATTAATAACGATCCAATAAATCCACGAAGACAAGATTTTTTTGGCTTCCAGATAGCTTGCAAAGTAGCTGAAAATAGAAGTAGTAGCGTCAAAATAAGGTTTATCGGCATCTGTATAAGTATCGAAGAGATAGCCAGTTCCTACGGTAAGGCTGAAGCAGGAGACAATCGCGATAAGGTGATGCCACCATTGCCAAGTAGTGATTTTTAGTGGCTTCTTTGGTGCGCTCCACAGCCACCAGCCGTAGATTCCTATGATCACATAGTAGCCATGAAGTATGGCCTCAGAGTAAAGCTTGGTCTCAACAAAAAGTATGATCGCGATAGCCGAACCTATAACCCCAAATGGCCATCCCCAAATATTTTGTTTGATGATGAGTACCAGATAGATCAATCCGCATATCACAGAAATGATCTCAAGGGTCAATTCAAAATTTAAAGAATCAAGCATGGCTGTAGGTTTTGGCAAAGAATAGAGGAGCGACTAACTATCGCTCCTCCGAATAATAGATGGTTCTTATCTAAAATTTTAGTGAAAGCCCTAATAGGAAATTCGTTCCCGCTTGCGGGTAATAATTGTTTTGTTGGTACAAAAAGCCATCATACATATAGCCCCATGTGTATCCATTTGCTTCGTATTTATGATCCAGTACATTATTGATCAGTAATGATGCAGTGATGTTTTTTACGGTCTTCACAGAAAAGCTGTAGCTCAATTGTACGTCATTAACTAGATAGGCATCCAGTTTTCTATTATTATTGCTCGTGTTGTCCAAATATTGCTCACTGACATATTTGCTCAATAATTGCATAGAAAGGCCTTTGACAGGCGTAACTGTAAAAATACTTCCTGCCACTAGATTAGGAGAAAATGCAATGTCCGTATCGTTATGCGTATTGGTTACTTCGTAACCTTCCGTCCCAAATTCAAAAGCATAATCATAAACCACTTCATTAAACTCTTCGATTTTGTTTTCGCTATAGGCAATATTCCCTTGCCATTCTAAAAGCTCAGAAAACTTTACTCCTCCCACAAGCTCTATACCTGTACGATAGCTATTGTCCACGTTCACGCGAATAGAAGAACCCACATCATTAACCGCACCAGTTGCCACCAATTCATTTTCGTAGCTCATCAGAAAATAATTAGCTGAAAAGCTGAACATAGAAGAAGCCGTGCGAATACCAGCCTCTAAGTTTCGAAGCGTTTCGTGCTTAGGTGTCTTCCTGCAGGAGCGTCTATAAAGTCCGTCCTTACGGGCTCACGATTGGCCACTGCATAAGAGGCGTAAAGGCTTGTATTGGAGAGAGGTCATAAGTAGCTCCAAGTTTTGGATTGAAAAAGAAGTAATCTCCTCCCGTATCTATCATAGAACGATCATTGTCCATTCCCTTGGTTTTATAGTCGATTCTGCGCACCTGCAAATCCACAAACAAATTTAGACTACTTGTGGCCTGATAGTTTGTTTTAGAATACACATTCAAATCACTCTTTTGTCCATAGTTGTCATAGTACCGTTCTCGGATATTCGATTACTCGCATATTGCGCCCAAATGATTTCACCAAATGATCTCCATCATAGAAATTGTAAGCTCCACCCAAGGTAGTAGACCAGTTCGATCCACGATAATTAATGGATCCCGTAACACCGTAAAAATGATTATCAGCCACCTTCTGCGGATCAGTCTGTTGTTTCGATAGTTGAATCTCCAATCAAGACATTTTCAAGTCCATAACTCTCAAAATCGTCCTGATTTCGATACTGCTCAAAATACCCACGCCCATAAGTATAATGACCTGACGCATTGATATTCAGCGCTTCGCTGAAAAATGGCTCAGGTGAAGTTGATAATGGTCTTGCTGGTAGTTGTCCACTTCATTGTCATAAGTGTAATAATTAAACTTGCGATTGCTATTTTTAGAATTATCAATTTGTCCTGAATGTAGTCTCACCTCCCCATGCTGTCCTTCATCCGAAATTCCGGCAGAATCTCCTCGAGTTCGGCCTCTGGTGTGCCGTACCACGCTGCTGTGTGACTTCCTCTGCCCCCAAAGGTGATGGCTTTCACGGTAGTCTTTTCGCCATAATACCCGCCAGACAAATAATAGGATTTCAAATCCGACACAGAACGATCAATAAATCCATCAGAGCCTATCTGCGACAACCTTCCTTCAAACCCCATCGATCCTGAATCAAGCCACTATTGAACATCACCGTGTGCTTGCGCGTATTGAAGAACCATAGGAATTGTCAATTTGGCCAAATGCTTCTTCGGATGGCTGTCCGGTCTGCATACTGATAGTAGCTCCAACGGCTCCTGCCCCATTCGTAGATGTCCCGACTCCTCGCTGAATCTGCAGATTGTTCACCGAAGAAGCAAAATCAGGCATCATTGGCCAGAAGTGCCTGTGAGATTCTGAGTCATTGATCAGTATACCATTCACCGTCACATTGATACGGCTTGCCATCACTTCCGCGTATGCGCATCACCATGTAACCTACCCTGCTCCCGCGTCTGAGTTAAACGGTTAATCGATCAAGTCATTACTGAATAGTCAGGTAAATCTCGTTGCCAAATTCTCACTCTGAGATTTCCTCTTTCGATACATTCTCATAGGTAGTAGATCTTCGTTCATTTGCCCTCATGGCGTGAACCGTCACAGCATCATTCAAAATAACATTATCCTTCCAACCAGAAGTATTTTTTCATACTGAGTCCTGACGGTTACGTTTTGCTGTTGCTCATCAAAACCTGAGAACTGGTTTTGCCTACATACTCACCACATTTCTAAACTCAGTGATTTGCATAATTACCATCTCCATCAGCTACAGAGCCCATTGGAATATTCCTTGATCACAACAGTCACTCCCGGCAATGCTTCACCAGTTCATTTTCACTTTTCCTTTGATAGATATTGGCCATGCACAGTCACATGAACCCAGAATGCCCATTAAGGCCATTTCAAAACTTCTCATTTTTTTGTTGATAATAAGTTTAACCTCACACCAGGGGAGGGGAATTCTCCTGAATGAGTTATGATTGCTGGGTCCCCGACCTTCCCTACAGCATACCCGGGATTCAGGTCTATGGGTATAATTTCAGCCTAGATACCTCCTTTTAGAAAAATTAGCACCCCTTTTAATAGCACAAAGGTAATGAAGAGGCTTGGATGAATATGAGAATTGTGAAGCAGCATTCATCCACCCCCATTTGCTACTGCATAAAGTCATGAAGCTTAAAGAAAATGAGTTATTTGTTATAATGTAAATTTTCAAAACTAGTTTTATTAGAAGAATTTAAAGGGGTTAAGATTTGACACTATGAAAAATGCGTTCCTCATAAGGGATGTCTGGCTGCTCAAAGAATCAATTTTTTCCTCTCAAGCTGGAATCAAGGCGACCTGGAATCGTGGTTACCATTAAATATCGCGTGATAGTCGAATCACAGTTTTTTGAAAAACCATTGAATTCAAGCCCCACGGTTATCTAACCCTATCAGAAGAATCCCTCTAATTTTTACCACAATTGATTACAAAGATAATAATCTCAGACTATGAAGAAGTTTACTTTTATCTTGTGCTCATTGCATAATCTTACATAACGCTTTTTCTCAGCTGCCTCCGGAATACCGCTCCATTTTATCGCCTAAGTCATACGTGAATATAGGTGCAGATAACGATATTCCTTCAATTGCTAGCGCACTCTAGTGACCATTTTACAATTTCCGCATCGATCAGACCCGAAGTTTTTGAAGAGACTAAAGTAATTGTCTCTAATTGGAAAAATCGACAATCTTCTATATTCATCTTCTACGTTAACGCTCAAGGATATTTAGGCATCAGCCACCCCTCACATGCGATTTCTTTTCTGATAAGCCCGTAGAACTTAATAAAAATGGGTACATGCATCAGTAGCATTTGATGGAAAAAAATACAATTCTACTATTGATGGAAGTAAGGAAGGGGCTATAGATGTTGATTTTAAAGAATTTGGCTCGACTGGTGATTCGTTGAGAAAATGTGCAAGTGGTGGAAGTGAAGGCTTAGTTCATTTTTTTAAGGAGACATGGATGAGGTTAAGATATTGAAGAGCTCTCTCTCCCTAGGACAGATCAAGCAAAATATCGCAATGAAAAGCAATAATGACTCTGATTTAGTCGGGTATTGAGATTTGATGATGATATAGAGGTTGAAAATGCACGAATTGCGAATAACTTGCCTGGAACTGGGGATGGGGTTTTAAAGAATGGCACTCAATGGCTATATAGAGTTACCAGTAATGGAGATGAAGGTACTGGCACGATACGAGCCGCAATTGCCCAAACCAATACAGATCTAGATAAGGATTATATCACCATCGACGTAGATTTGGACGAGACTAAATTTATTTAACTAACACAAAGTGAAATACTGGTGTCTGAAAATGTCGTCATTCAAGGCCCTGGCGCTAACAAAGTTTCAATACATACAGACAAAGAACTTCAAACTTCTGGAACCCAAACTCACATACAACTTGTAGAAGTTGAGAGATCAGAACATTATTAGTAAAGAAGGCTATTACTGAAATAGGAGCAAATGGAGGAAACAATATTCGTGACTGACACAGGAAGCTTAAATACACTGGAAATTTATTTCAAAAAAGGTGAGAGCTTCTCTCAGGCAAGGAAGGAGCTTTGTTTATATTGTCCGAAAAGCTGATCTCCATGAACTGCACATTCGAGAGAATCGAATTCAAAAGTGATGGAGGAGGCCTATTTGAGAAAAACGGAATAGTGAGAATTTCAATTGCACATTCCCAGGAATAATTCGACCAAGCATCGGCGGGCTACTGCTGTGGGTTCCATCATCCTCGAAATCTCGATGATTGCCATCATCAACAATAGTTCGAGAAGAAGATATCAGTGGGCTAAATATCAAGGAACTGTAACTGTGCCAACTTGTATATTCACTGGTAATGGAAAAATGATATCACGAAAGAGGATGGGATCATTTCAGTTACTTCCAACTATAATTTAATGGGACATTCGATAGGAATAGTTCTTTCTGCATCCAGTCTAAATTCTCAAGCACTTTCTTTAGATTTCAAGGATTATTACCATTTAAAATGTCGGATCGGGTACCTCCTATCAGCATTCCATTAGTGGAGGTAAAGAGATCAACTCAGCCATCCAATACATGATAAAGGCAACGACGCTATTGCCAGCGATAGACTTTGATATCAATGACGACAATGACTATATTCGAACCTATCCGTCGATGTATAAGCGTAGTGCGATATACAAAATATGCTGGATTTACGGCGCTATAACGTTTTCACTTCGTCCATCCCGATGCCTCGTCAGTACTGAAGCTATAATAGAAACTATATTTCACCTGGAGATGACAATGACTAATCTACACAATTAGAAGTATTTTACATAGTACAAAAGTCAATTAATAGCGAACCAGTCTCTTTGTAATAAAGGGAGTTTATTTAAGTAGAGACTACTCTGACCATGGCTTTAGGCTCAGGTGAATAGCAATTATCGCAGTTTTAGAGGAAGCCATGATGGTTCCACTACCACCAATGCTGAAGGGATGGAGTAGTTGGCTCCATTATTAGAAGCAGAACTGGAACTCAGGAAGTAGTACACTACTATTCTCCACGCACAGAGAACATGATGATGATGCCTCCTACACAAGCAACTTTTACATAGACAAACCAACATAAAAGATTTTGTATTTTCACCATAACAACAATATTTACAGTGAGAGAATGCTTCCACCCAGATCTCTTTGATATTGATAATCCTCTCAAGTAGATAAAGCAGCTTTAATAGAATTTTATACAGAAACAAATGGCTGGATTGGAAAAATCAGAGCTGAGCTGGAAGTACCTCTCTTTCCCATTAAACAAGATGGTATGGAGTAAAATCACCCCCAATGGTAGGGTCACACATCTAGAACTCCTGACAACGGGATTCCAATTAGTAACGTACCAATGATATTTGGTTACCCTGTCTGCAATACAGGTTCTGACCTTTCAAAATAGAGCCTCTCAGTCGCTTCCTAGACATGAGCACAATTGACAAGACTATAACCACAGTCTAAACTGAGTCAAAACCCAGACTTCATTCAAAGATTTACTACCAAATAGAAGTCATCAGTTTAGTTGCTTCAGCCAAAAGAGGATACGGAACAACCATATTTAACCTAGTTGAGGGTGGGCACAGATGTGAGTGTGTGCTAACCCCAACTTTATATCAGATAAAAGTTGTGGATGGAAGTTTGGTTGAACTAAGAGCCGGGTTACAAGTTTGAATGATGATGTAAGAGAATATAGAAAAGTTTCAGCTATTGCTCACATATGCATCCTTGCTCCAGTTGGTGCCAATAATCCAGGCACCTACCATCAATCTGCCACCATCCTGAATTTATGGACTAACAATGGAGAGTTCAATATGGAGCATTCTAGCACATACTGAACTTTACAGTAGTGCAAATAAAGAAAAATGGCGCTTTTATAGCCGTAGACGATGCAGAAATTGTGTTATATCGTCAAACCCTTAAAGGTTCTTTTTCTAAGGAGGATAGCACTACCGTCTCTTCCTCTGGAAACTACACTTAAAGACGTGACTTTGGGCAATTTTGTACTTGTGGCTAAGCCAAATCGATCTAGGGCTCAATATGCCAGAGCTATCCAAACCTATTATACTAGCCACGAGACCTATCAAAAAGCAGACACGCTGTTTCTCACTGGAGCCACCTCTGAAGTGAATATCGAATTATTGACTATTGAACCATCACCCATTGCTACGGATGGAGCTACGATCCGCGGTGAAATCTTTCGTGAAGCCTCCGACCCTGTGAATGAAGAAACGTCCAGAACCCTGGCTCGACGAAAAGTAAGAAAGGCGGCATGTTCCATGAGAAAATTTAAGAGCACTGGGCGTACATTGGGTCTCTTACCTGAATTGGAAGAAAACATTTCATATTACATAGAAACGAATGACGAAGGATATTTTAACTTTGAGGGAGTGGAAGATGGACGATACCTTTTAGGTATTGAGTTCCCAGGTGTTCCACTAGACCCAAACGCTCAAGTAGAATTTATTATCGGAGAAGGTAAAAGAAATCAGGTGATAGAAGTAGATGTATTGATTAAAGAAACGGGTATTGAAGTGACTCAAAATGAGATATCCTCGTCCTCAGTACTTTCAGGCAACCAGTTTCAACTTGAGGATATCGAGCTCTTTCCAAACCCTACTAGTGATTACTTACACTTTCAGTACAACATTACAAAAAAGTATATCAATCTAAATCTGCGGGTAACCAATGCTCACGGTGTGGTGATATTAAATCAATTGCTGGAACATCAGGAAGGGTTGAATTCTGAAACTGTAAATTTAGGAAACTACCCCTCCGGAACGTACTACCTGACAGTCACCGATAATAGTGGGCTTTACTCTCAAGTAGTTAAAGTAATTAGGAAATAAAACGGCACTTTGTTATTTGGACACTCAACGTTCTGATTGCGTTTAGTTCAACGCAATCAGAATTTTGTGCCTTTACACAGACGTATAGTCAATCATTATTCCCCGAAAAAAGCGTCTATCGCTTTAGCGGCATTTGCTGTGCGATCATCCTCTATTCCAGACACTATCGCATAGGGCAAATGGTTGTCTTTCAGGTAATTTTCGAAAATGTCTAAAAAATGCTTTCTGAGCTTCGGGTGCTCTCTTTGCGGGTCTGGTCGCCAGATCAAATCAATGTTTCCGATGATATAGAAATCATACTTTCGCCGCTTGAGCTCCTCCTCAATCCATGGATCGGTGCTGCCATATTTATGGTCACTCCAGATTTTGATAGTCAGCAAAGTGGTGTCGCAAAAAAGGTATTTATTGGCGTATTCTGCTTTGTCATCTTCCCATGCGAGTTGACCTTGCGCCATCAGGGTGAGGTCTTCCTTTTCGTAAGGACGCTCCAGCCTATCGAGATGCACACGGGCATACTCTGGCACCCATTCGGTATTGTAATCACGCGCCAGATGCTGGCATAGCTCACTTTTGCCAGTAGATTCAGGTCCCACCACGGCTATCTTTTTCACCATGCCGTGAAATTATTATCTTTCATAGCAACATGAAAGAAAACAACCACAATATCACTGGATTAAATAAATTCAAAGAAATGGTTGCCTTCTTTGGTGATGCTTTAAAAAAATAGAAGAATTGAAATATTAAGCATAGGCATTACGAGCCAATAACTCCCTTCTTTAAAACATCAAAATTAATTTCCCATTTAATGTTCAGATTTTAGCCCTAACACGATAGCTTTGCACCGCAAATAATAACCTGTTATTTGCATGAATTTGGACACAGATAAATTCCTCTTTGAAGCACTCACATATGATGACGTGCTACTTCTCCCCCGGTTATTCTGACATTCTCCCTAGAGCACAGACACTACCACAAAACTTACTCGAAACATCAGTTTGAACATCCCTTTGGTTTCTGCCGCTATGGACACGGTAACGGAATCCAAATGGCGATAGCTATGGCTCTGGAAGGTGGTTTAGGTTTTATTCACAAAAACATGTCTATCGAGCGTCAGGCCATAGAAGTGAGAAAAGTGAAAAGATCACAAAGCGGAATGATTCTCGATCCGATCACTTTGGATGTGGACAGCACCGCGGGTGATGCTGAGAAAATCATGCGTGAGAATAAGATCGGAGGCATCCCTGTAGTTGACAAAGACAACAAGCTCATTGGGATCATCACCAATAGAGATTTGCGCTTTCAGAAAATGATGAAGCGTCCGATCATCGAGATCATGACTAAGGACAACATCATTACTGCGGATGCGGAAGTGGGCTTGAAAGAAGCAGAGGAAATCCTTCAAGAGTACAAAATCGAAAAACTTCCCATAATCGATAAAGAGGGCAAACTGACAGGTTTGATTACTTACAAAGACATTTTAAAAAATCGCAACCGTCCTAATGCTTGCAAAGATGCTTATGGAAGATTGCGTGTAGGTGCTGCTGTGGGCGTGACTCCAGATATCATGGATCGTATAACTGCGCTGAAAACTGCGGGTGTTGATGTCATCAGTATCGACACGGCTCATGGTCACTCCAAAGGAGTAATCGAGGCGGCTAAAAAAATGAAAAAGGAATTTCCTGATTTGGATTTGATCGTAGGAAATATTGCCACTTATGATGCTGCTGTGGCACTGGCTGATGCTGGCGCAGATGCCATCAAAGTTGGTGTAGGACCTGGGAGTATCTGTACTACACGTATTGTAGCGGGCGTAGGTATGCCACAACTCTCAGCTGTATATGAAGCCGCAAAAGCCTTGAAGGGCAGAAACGTACCAATCATCGCTGATGGGGGCGTTAGGTTCTCCGGGGATGTGGTAAAAGCGATTGCTGGCGGTGCTAGTAGTGTGATGATCGGTTCGCTACTCGCAGGTACAGAAGAAGCTCCTGGCGAGATGATCATCTTTGAAGGAAGGAAATTCAAAACTTACCGTGGCATGGGCTCGGTGGAAGCAATGGAAGACGGATCTAAAGATCGCTACTTCCAAGATGCGGAGGATGACATCAAAAAATTGGTACCAGAGGGTATCGTAGGTCGTGTACCTTACAAGGGAAGAGTGCAAGAAGTCCTTTACCAACTGATAGGAGGACTAAAAGCGGGCATGGGGTACTGTGGCACAAGCACGATTGAAAAGCTCCACGACGCGAAATTTGTGAAAATTTCTGCGGCTGGCTTTACCGAAAGCCATCCACACGATATCACGATCACTAGAGAAGCTCCGAACTATAGCAGATAGTTTTTGAAAAGAAGATAAATAAAAAACCCCCTCGTTTGGAAATTCTAATCGAGGGGGTTTTTTATTGTTGGATGGTTTACTAGAATTGATCAGGTCGTACAAACTAAACTTTAAATCCTAGGTCACAGCACTTTCAAAATAGACTGGATGGGCAGGAGTATCCTTTTTCTTCTTTGGGAGGGTGAGAAGGTTTCAGGGTCATGGCTCATGCTCCAATCATCAAAGGATATGCTAGACAGAGAAAAAAATACTCCAGACAGCCAGAGCACTTTTTCTGCAAGGTGATGAGCGTTCTCTCCTCAAAAAATTAAGTCATTTTTAAAGTTCACAGAAAATTAAGCCACGGTTTGATTGCTAACCTTAGGCTTTCTTTTTGTAACCAAAATAATAGGCCAAAAGTGCCACAGCAACAATGAGAATGGAGATAAATTGAGAATGTGAGAGCATTCCGTCGATAATGAAGCCGCGGGCGATATCGCCTCTGAAAATCTCGACAATGGAACGGCCAACGGCATACAAAGTCACATAGACGAAGATGAGCCTGCCTTCTAGGCGCTTGTGACGCTTGAGCATCAGGAGCACGACCAAAATAATGAGGATATTGACTACTTCATAAATCTGTGTGGGGTGCAAAGGCGTGTGGAGCGGTTCGGCTTTTGAAAGTGGGTCGGTAAATGTGAGGCCGAGAAAGCTGTCTGTAGGTTTTCCGTGAGCAGCAACCAGCGAAAAAGCAGCCCATACGGCCAAACGCATGGATGATGGCGCCCGTAATGGCAATTCTGTCGAGCATAGGCCAAACGGGAAATTTTTGCTTGCGGAAATACCAAACGATGGCTGGCAAGGCGAAAAGCAGAGAACCATAAAACACGAATCCTGTGCGGAAATTACGCGCCATATTGTCCCAAGAAGAAAAATAGTAGCTCGGTTTTTCAAAGTAGAAAAGCAATTTGCCACCTACAAATGCTGCCACAATAATAATAATGGCCAGGTTTTGAATTTTTTCAGGGGCTATGCCTAACTCCTTTTCGGAAGTGCGAGACATATAAAAATATCCGGTAATGGCTCCTAGCATGATCATGAGGCCATACATGTGGATGGTGACGCTACCGATAGTTATAAATTCTGGATGCATGTTTTTCTGAGTTTGTCTTAACTGAACGTGAATTTATGAAAAGGATTTTTGAGCGTAGGCAAAGATTGGTAAAATCATATTGGTTTTCTGCCTTATAATTCAATGTCGTTATGCACATAGACGGTATTAGTAGTAATTTTTCATGGTGTACACTCATTATTCAAAACCCGATTTAAACGCAATTGCAAAAGGTACTATCCGTCAATATGCTTTATATTTACAATTATGCCAAGAGATAGATCACATCGTTTGTCGTACATTGAAGAAACGCCAAAACACCATCATTTGCTGGTGGATGCTGCAATTCAAGGTGTATTGAATGGTATTGAATCAGCAAAAAAAGAAGGTCTTTATATTACCTATGCTCAAGGGGCACAAATTGTAAGAGAGTACCCAAATGGTGAAATAGAGGTAATTGGACACTTGGACGCTACCTCAAAAACGCTACCTCAAAATGCCAAACTAACCTTATCTTGATGGCCAGAGATTAAGAGTTTTTGGAGGCCCGAATCGATCTGGAAAAACCACGATTATTGAGTTGATAAAATCTAGTTTCGATATAGGTCATTACGTGAATGCCGATGATATCGAGAAGACACTTCTTTCCAAAAGGAGTATAAATATTTCCACTTTCAAAATAGCTCCTGACTCAAAAGACTTTACTAAATTCATTGAGAATCACAGCTTGACAGCCAAGGCTAGATCGCGAGGGTTTGATATTCAATTGAAGGTAAGTAACAACGAAATCAGCATTTTACCTCTCAACCAACAACTGTCTTATGAGTCTGCATTGATTGCGGATTATATACGATCAATGCTTATTCGACAAGGCAAAAAAATAACTTTTGAGACGGTCATGTCTCACCCATCTAAAGTTGAAACCTTGAGAATGGCGAGAAAAAATGGATATAAGAATTACCTGTATTTCATTTGCACATCGTCACCAGAGATCAATGTAGAAAGAGTCGATCTAAGAGTGAAAAGAGGAGGTCATCACGTTGACACGGAGCTCATCGTAAAGAGATATTACAACAGTCTTAATCTATTAAAAGAGGCTGTGACTGAAACTTTCAGAACGTTCGTTTGGGATAATTCGGGGAGAAAACCCAAACTAATTTTAGAAGTGACCAATGGACATGATGTCACTATAAAATCTACTGAAATACCTCTTTGGGTAGATGAATACCTTCTGTCAAAATGATAGGGTTCAAAATGCGATTTGCTGTTTTACTTAAAAGCACTTCCTCCCTCGTCTTTACTACTATCATATACTCTGATCGCGACAACATCCGCTTCTGCGGTAACCTCTCCATTAGCAAGTAGCGAGCATTTAAGCACGGTTTTTCTGCCTTTCACCTCCACCACTTGCGCGCGTAATTCGACACGGTCATTGGGGGTTGGCTTCAGGTATTTCACAGTAAGCGTGCCCGTGGCATAGCGATAAATCGGTTTGGAATCCAAATCACGTCCTTCCAGTTTGTATGCATGAGCAATGGCCGTGCCCATACAATGACAATCGATCAATGTGGCCATGATGCCACCATTCAGCAGCTTAGCCCAGCCATGATATTTCTCTTGCGACTGCCAATGGCATACGGCCTCCTCACCTTCCCAGTAGCTTTTGATTTGAAGCCCATCATGATTTTGGCCACAGCCAAAACATACGTTTTCGGGCATGTGATCTTGAAAATAGTCTTTTTTGTTCATGGCTTTTCTGCGTTACTTTGAATAGCATTTTTCTTTGAACCAGATGCTCTCGTCTAAGATAACGACATAATCAAACTTCTCATGATCCACACACTCGATCTTCAGTTTTTAGCAATAGACCATGCCATTGCCGCCTTTCTTATCGAAACTTCCGACGGGCCTGTTCTTATCGAAACTGGACCTTACTCTACCTTCGAGGCTTTGAAAGCAGCTTTGAAAAAACATAAATATGCCCCTGCCGATATCAAGCATGTTTTTCTTACTCACATCCATTTTGACCATGCTGGGGCGGCCTGGGCATTCGCCAAAACAGGAACGAAAATCTATGTACATCCCTTCGGAGCACCACATCTGGCCGAACCATTCAAGCTGTACAACTCTGCCAAGCAGATCTACGGCAATGAAATGGAGCGCCTCTGGGGAGCAATGGAAAATATTGACGCTTCCTTATTGGTTAGTCCAGAAGACAATCAGGTCATCACCATAGGAGAGACCAGCTTCAGGGCGCTCTACACACCTGGCCATGCCAAACATCATATCGCGTGGCAAGTGGGAGAGGTAATTTTCACGGGAGATGTGGCTGGCGTGAAAATCGGAGATGGGCCTGTGGTGCCACCATGTCCTCCTCCTGATATCAATCTAGAAGATTGGAATGATTCGATTGATCTCTTACTAAAAGCAGATGCAGATTCGCTCTACCTCACACACTTTGGTTTGATAAAAGATAAAAAAGCGCACCTGACAGAGCTGAAAGAAATACTCAATGACTGGGCTTTTTGGATCAAAGAAAAATGGGAAAGGGGGATGAATGCCGAAGAGATCACCCCATTATTTAAAGACTATACCATGCAGCAGCTCAAAGACAAAGGAGTAAATGCACATGGTCTGCAACAGTATGAAGCTGCAAACCCCAGCTGGATGAGTGTGGCTGGGCTGATCAGATACTGGAAAAAGCGAGAAGCATAAAAAAAGGGGGATGAACGCCCCCTTTTTTACTAACCAGCGGTGCATCTATGTGATGCATCTGTAGACAATTTACGCAGGAGCTGCGCATTTCAATAAATCATTCGATCAAGTCACTGAATTTTTAGATCAACACCTAAAAAAGGCGATTAAACGATTTTATCCACATTTACATAAGAAAATGCTCGACTAAAACATTTGTCCACAATTGCGTCAAACAAGATTCCTTTATCCAACTTCAAATAACAGCGTTACTTGTCTTAACTTTCATAAAAAAGCACCTAACAACATGCAGCGATTCCTTTCCCTCCTATTCCTTTCCGGAGTGCTATTTTCATGCTCCGACAAAAAATCTTCTGAAACCCAGCGAAAAGACGACTTCAGTAGTCCGCGAAATCTTTTTGTAGATCATGTAGCTTCTTTCACGGGAGGAGTGGTTTCTGTTTCCTCGGATATTCGTTTGCGCTTGACCAAAACAGTTCCTGACTCCATCATAGGCACGCAGGTTTCTGGTTTTTTCAAGTTTGATCCAGCTATCGAAGGAGAAGCCCTTTGGTCGGACAATCGCACCATTACTTTCCTGCCAAAAGAGCCTTTGAAACCCAATCAACAATATCAGGCTACTGCCATGTTGGACAAGGTCATCCCCAACATTGATTCTAAAAAGGAAAAATTCAATTTCGTTTTTCAAACACTTGCTCAAAACTTTGATGTGACAGTACTGGGTTTGAAACTTTATAATGTTTCCGATCTCACCAAAATGAAAGTGGAGGGAACGCTGAAGACGGCAAATGACGCCAATCTGGACGACATTAAACGCATGCTGACTGCAAAGCAGAATGGAAATACCCTAGAAGTCACATGGAAGCTTTCTGTAGAGAACAATGCGTATGATTTTGCTGTGGAGCAAGTGAAGCGTGGCAAGTCCGAAAACGAAGTGACCCTGCTAATAGATGGAGCAGGCATAGGCGTAGAGAAATCAGAAAAACGCACCATTGAAGTCCCAGCTTTGGATGATTACAAGGTCTTGAATAGTGCGATTGTGAGAGGGAAAGAAAATTACATTTCTGTGCTTTTCTCCGACCCACTTGACACACGCCAAAATCTCACCGGCTTAGTGACACTTTCTGCTACATCCACCGCTCCGCGTTTGGTGATCAATGCCAACGAATTGAAAGTATATCCTACCCAAGAAATCAACAGCACCACAGAGGTGGTTATCAATGAAGGCATAAAGAACACGGCGGGTTTTAAACTGAAGAAAGCCTACAAAACCAAGTTAGAATTTAGTCAATCAAAGCCTGAGGTGAGGCTTTTGTCGAATGACAACAAAATGATTTTGCCGAGCACGCAAGGAATCGTTTTGCCTTTTGAGGCTGTGGGACTCAATGAAGTGGATGTAACTGTCACCAAGATTTTTGAAGAAAATGTACTTCAGTACTTACAGGTGAATAGTATGGGGAATCGATCTCAACTCAACCGAGTAGGGCGACCTGTGGCTAAAAAAACCATTTCTCTTAAAAAGAGTGGGGTCACAGATTTGAATGTCTGGAATCAATTCACTTTGGATTTGGAGGAAATCCTGAAAGCAGAAAAGGGCGCATTGTATCAAATTCAAATTGGCTTTCGCCAAAGCCAGTCCACTTATTTCTGTAGCGAAGGTGACGTGAATGAAGACATTGCTCCTATGGAGGAATGGGGAGATGAAAGCGAAACTTCCTATTGGGACAACTACGAAGATTATTATTACGAGGACTACAATTGGGAAGATCGTGACAATCCGTGCGCTAGTTCCTACTACGGCAAGCGCCGAACCGTGAGCAAAATGCTTTTCGCTTCGGATTTGGGCATCATTGCCAAACGCCGAGACGGAGGCGAGCTGATCGTTTTCACCACCAACCTCGTGGATACCCGACTGATGGCAGGCGTGGAGATCCAAGTTTTTGACTATCAACAACAGCTCATTGCCAAAGGCAAAACGGATGATCAGGGCAAGGCCGTGATAGCGCTCAAAGAAAAGCCTTTTGTCATTACAGCGAAAAAGAGGCACAAGTAGGCTATTTGAAAGTTGATGATGGTTCTTCTCTTTCGCTCAGCAATTTTGATGTTTCGGGAACGAAAATCAAAAATGGCCTCAAGGGATTTATCTACGGCGAGCGTGGCGTTTGGCGACCAGCCGACACAGTGCATCTGGCGCTTATAGTTGAGGATATTGCTCACGCATTGCCCAACAATCACCCAGTGGTGATGGAACTGACCAACCCCAACAATCAGCTCGCATTTAGAAAAGTGAGCAGCGAGCCTGTCGGAGATATCTACCGATTCGATTTTGTGACTGCCACGGATGCACCCACCGGCAATTGGACAGCCACGGCCAAGGTAGGTGGCGCCACATTTAGCAAAACGGTAAAAATAGAAACCATCAAGCCCAACCGTCTGAAGATAGACCTGTCTTTTGACAAAGAAAGGTTTAGTGCCAACGATAGAAATATCTCCGCCGATCTGAATGTGCGCTGGCTGAGTGGAGCCAAAGCCTCCAACCTGAAAGCGGAATACGAACTGAAATTGACACCCACCAAAACCACATTTAAGGATTACGCCAATTATACTTTCGACGATGAGTCGAAGGACTTTTATAGCAATAGAGAAGTGGTTTTTCAAGGAAGAGTAAACGATGCTGGCTACACCAAAGTGAATATTGATTTGGGGGAAAACAATGATGCGCCGGGTGCGCTCACGGCCTCATTGTATGGCAAAGTGTTTGAAGAAGGCGGTGACTTCAGCATCAGCAACACCACCATTCCTTATTATCCATATACCAGTTTTGTCGGACTCCAAACCCCCGAAGGAGACAAAGGGGGCATGCTGCTGACAGACAAAAACCACACAGTAAATGTGGTGACGCTAGATGCTTATGGCAACCCTGTAAGCAGAAAAGGACTGACCGTGGAACTGTATAAACTCAACTGGCGCTGGTGGTGGGATGCCTCTTATGACAATATCAGCAACTACGTGGGTAGATCGTACAGAGATCCGATCAGCACCACAGAAATCAGCACCTCCAATGGTAAAGGCACATACACTTTGCGCATAGACGAACCAGAATGGGGACGCTATTATGTGAAAATGACCGACCCTGTTTCTGGGCATTCCGCTGGGCAGGTAGTTTACCTCGACTGGCCGGGCTGGGCAGGAAAAGCCAAACGTGGTGGCATGGATGGCGCAAGCATGTTGGACTTTTCGGTAGAAAAAGAAGAATATAAAACTGGCGAGAAAATCGCCCTTTCGATCCCCTCTACGGCGGGTAACAGGATTCTTGTGAGCCTGGAGACCGGCAGTGAAATCCTCCAGACTTTTTGGGTAGAAACGAAAGATCAAAATACCAATATCGCTTTTGATGCCACACCCGATATGTCGCCCAATATCTATGTGCACCTCACCATGGTACAACCGCATGGTCAGGACAAAAACGATTTGCCGATAAGATTGTATGGTGTGCAGTCGGTGAAAGTGGTAGACCCGCAAACGGTACTTGCACCACAGATCAAAATGCCGAAGGAGCTGCGCCCAGAGCAAGCATATACCATTGAAATCTCAGAGAAATCAGGCAAAGCCTTGGCCTATACCATTGCGGTGGTGGAAGAAGGTTTGCTGGACATTACCAACTACAAAACCCCAGACCCTTGGTCTAGCTTTTATGCTCGGGAAGCACTGGGCATCAAAACTTGGGATGTTTATGACGATGTGATGGGAGCTTTCAGTGGCAAGATGGATCATCTACTGGCCGTGGGAGGTGATGGTGAACTCAAACCAAAAGAAGAAAAAGAAGCCAACCGTTTCAAGCCTGTAGTCAGGTTTTTGGGGCCGTTTTTCCTTGACAAAGGCAAAACAGCAAAACACAACCTACAGATGGCACAATATATCGGAAGTGTGAAGACGATGGTGATCGCCGCATCAGATGGCGCTTATGGCAAAGCCGAAACCAACACCCCTGTAAAACAGCCTTTAATGGTATTGGCCACCTTGCCGCGAGTAGCTGGGCCAGGGGAAACCATGAAAATTGCCCGTGAATGTATTTGCCTTGCAAGACAATATCCGTGACGTGACTGTGACAGTACAAGCTTCAGGAGCGCTGACGCTTGGCGCTCAGAAATCAGCCAACATCACCTTCTCTAAGTCTGGTGACAAAGTCATTTATTTCGATATCAATGCCAAAGAAACATTGGGGGTAGGCAAGGTGAAAGTGACGGCCAAAGCTGCAGGGCTAGAGGCCAGTTATGACATTGAAATGAACGTGATCAGCAGAAATCCTATCACCACGGCTGTAACGGAAAAAATCTTGGTCAATCGCCAAAGTCTAGACCTGAGCTACGAACCGCTGGGGCTTTTGGGTGAAAATACTGGGACGCTAGAAATCAGTTCTATGCCTCCGCTCAATCTAGCACAACGAATGAAATACCTCATCCAATATCCGCATGGATGTATCGAGCAGACCACCTCGTCGGTTTTCCCTCAGCTATACCTCAGAGGTTTGACCAGTGTAGATGAAAAGCGCCAAAACGAAATACAGCGAAATGTAGATGCTGGCATCAAGCGCTTGAAATCCTTTCAGCTGAGCACGGGCGGGTTTAGCTATTGGCCGGGCAATCATTATCCTGACAACTGGGGATCAAACTATGCCGGACATTTCTTGATTGCAGCCAAGAAAGAAGGTTATGCCGTGCCAGAAGGCTTGCTCACCAACTGGACGAGCTTCCAAACGGCTAAGGCCGAAAACTGGGGTTCGCTCAGCACTGAAGACGACAATGACCTTATTCAAGCATACAGGCTGTATACACTTGCTTTGGCGGGCAGCCCAGCACTGGGTGCTATGAACAGAATGAAAGAAAGTACGAAGGTTCGGCGCTCGGCCAAATGGAGATTGGCATCGGCGTATGCCGAAGCAGGATATGCCTCACAGGCCAAAAGCATCATCGAAGGGCTACCCATCACGGCAGATTCTACCTTGCGTGACTATCGCTATTCGTTTGGTTCTGCTACGCGAGATCAAGCCATGATTTTGGAAACATTGCTGGGTGTGGGCGAGAGACAAAAGGCTTTCGGCGTATTGCTGGACATAGCTAGAGAGATGGGCAAAAAAGACAACTGGATGAGCACACAAACCACTGCTTATTGCTTCGTGGCAATCGCGAAATTTGCCAAAG
Source organism: uncultured Cytophagales bacterium (assembly GCA_963848175.1). GTDB lineage: Bacteria > Bacteroidota > Bacteroidia > Cytophagales > Cyclobacteriaceae > JAMZMI01. The sequence continues at coordinate 381,051 of CAWKCO010000006.1, read as the reverse complement.
AATATGGAGTGGAAGCAGAATCTAACGTGTCTGTAAATATCGGAGGAGAAGCTTCCAAGGTTGAAGGCAAAGCGTTTATCAACCAGATTCAGCTCAAAAACCCAGATAAGAGTGCGGCCATCAAATTGAATAACGATGGAGTGGCTCCAGCCTTTGTCCGATTGGTGAGAACGGGTGTGCCGCTCACAGGCACGGAAGTAGCAAGCGAGCGCAACATCAAAATGACGGTGAAATATACCGACCTCAACGGCACACCTCTCAATATCGACGCACTGCCTCAGGGAACAAACCTCAAAGCGGAAGTACGCATTGTAAATCCTGGCTTGAAGGGCAGACTGGACGAACTGGCCTTGACACAGATTTTCCCTTCTGGTTGGGAGATCATCAACACCCGTCTAGATGGCTCGCAAGATCAAAACAAAGCCATCGATTATATGGACATCCGCGACGATCGTGTGATGCATTATTTTGATTTGAATCCGAATAAGGAAGTTGTGTTTACCGTGTTGCTCAATGCCAGCTATCAGGGTAGATTCTATCTGCCGGCAGTGAAAGTAGAGGCCATGTACGACAACAGCGTGTTTGCAAGTACGGCTGGTAAATGGGTAGAAGTGGTAGCGGAGAAGAAGTAATATTTGTTATTGAAAAACGCTTCAGCATAGTTACTATTCAGCGTCTAAAAATTGCATCCAAGCCCCGAGCTATCGGGGTGAAATATCAATAGGCACGGGTTTTAACCCGTGATTGTTAAGTAAGGACATGCTGGTTTTGGCGTTAGTTTTGCATTTTTTCGCAAAATTCATGACAAAACCATGATTGCATCAAGGATTAAGCTCTGAATAGTTACTCAGAATAAAATAAGAAGAGATGTGAATTAAGCGCCAACGAGGTTTGAAACCTCATCGGCGCAAGCACCTTGATGTGGCTTAGAGCCACGTTAAGGTTTTCCCATGCATCTCTCACGTCTAATAATTTTCTCTCAAAATAGTCGCAGACCCCACTTCCGAAGTACCCCATCGCGGATAAAAGGTAACTCCAGTGTGGAAAAACATAAGCGAACTCAGTAAAAACGTAACTCGCCAAAGCAAAAACGCACAAAATTTTAGCTAAAACCAAACACAAGTTGGCAAAACACTAACTCTATTTGGCTATATAATAATCTCTATGCGTAAAAACATCATACAACTCGGCTATTACTTAATCTCTGATGGCTAAAATGAAAGCATAAATAGTAAAAACGGATACTATGAAAGAAAAACGCAAGCTATGATAGTTAAGTCGTACAAGATTGTAGTGAAGCAGCATACTCTGATAGTATATCACCAATCTTAGGTAGCTTTTTCTTACTTTTTAGTTGGAAAAGTTTACTGTTTTCTCTTAAAAACTTAATGGTCTATAGCTATTTGGTTTTTGCCACCGCAACACCAACCCAGAAAAACCAAAAGAGCTATCATCTATCCATCCCCAATCGATAAACAACTTCTGAATACAAGACTGTCAAGTCGTGGTGCTAACTATAGTATGTAGACTTAGGCTATTTCAAACAATAGCTTTGTGAACACTATAAGTAGCATATTCCACAACATATGAAGTCTACCTTATTAATTGAATTTGGAAATACAATTAGAAAATTTCGGACTGAGAGAGGTTTATCTCAAGAGGAATTAGCCTACAGAGCAGGCGTGCACAGAACCTATATTGGCATGGTGGAAAGAGCTGAGAAAAATATAAGTCTATTAAACATTGAAAAAATTGCTAATGCACTCAATGTGAGCTTAAAAGAATTGTTCTAATGGAAAAACGAGTAAAAAGCCTTGTCTTTAGAAGAATGACATATGCTGACTTCCGACACATCAATAAAGTTGGAGGAGAAGAAGTTGGTGGTGGTGGCCAGTCATACATTGATTTTCCTCCCGCTGAAATTAGACTTGAGAAATGGTTTGAATTCTTAGGGAATAATACAGACACTGGCGCAGGTGGAAGACCTGTATGGGGATTTGAAATAAATAGTTTCGGAATAAATGGAACGAAGAATGGTACCGATTTACAGCGAAGAACAGCATCAGTAAGTATTGCGTCACAAAAAATTCATAGTCGTCAGGCAAATAGAGTTCCAGCCTGGCACCCTGATAATGGGTTTCCAGAAGACTATAATCCTGCAAGCGAAAACCTAGTAATTTATATTGTTAAAACATACGATGATCTTTATTACGCTGGATGGTTCTTACAAGATCAAGTTCCTTCAACTTGGGAAGCGATAGAAGCTTGGAACGAATGTTTACCGAAGATTCTGCAGGATACTTAAAATTCAAAAGAAAGCTTTTTATTGATACTAACAACCGAATATGGCCATTCCATTTACAGCAGAATCGATTTCCAATGATATCCCTACCTCTGAAGATATCGAGACGGATTTGGAACTTGAGGACACCTCGCCTGCTCTACAAAAATTAGTAGAATCTGGTCGCTATTTCGGTCAGACTGTGCCACCCGTTTCAGTGTAAGTGTGCCACTTTAAGAGTCCTGTAATTTTAGTAAAAATTATTGTTTGATCATTCCTTTTCTTAATGATTCTCCGGAGAGATTTATCCTGTGCGAAGAGTTGACGTAACCGGTCAAGATCGCATCTGCTATAGTGCTTTCACCTATGATGTCGTACCATGCCGATACTGGTATCTGAGAAGAGATTATTGTTGATGATTTGGTATGTCGCTCATCTATAATATCCATGAGTACCTCTCTAGATGTGTTATCCATGGATTGAAGACCAAAATCATCAAGGAGTAACAGTTTTGCCGAAGAGATCTTTTTAAGCTCCTTGATATAGGTACCGTCTACTTTGGCTAATTTCATTTGCTAAGAGCCTTGCCGTACGTACAAATTGGCACTATAGCCCCGCAAAGAGGCTTGTCTGCAAGTAGCCTCACTCAAATAGCTCTTTCCTACTCCAGAAGACCCAGTGATGATAAGGTTCTCTTTTTGTTCGATAAACTGTAGGGTGATCAGCCGACCGAACATATTTTTATCCAAGTTTCTGTTCTCTGAGAAGATGATATCTTCTACACTAGCCTGCTGCTCAAAACTGGCTTTTTGCATCAAGCGAGCTGTTTACTTGTTTTCTCGGCTCCGACTCACAGTCTGTGAGTAAAGTTAGGTACTCGTCGATGGTGTACTTACTGCACAGGTTATTGGCCAAGTTTTGACGGTGCATATTCGCCATGGCACTTAGCCTCATACTGGTTAATTTTTCAATAGTTTGATTATTCATGTCTGTAATTGTTTAATGATAATTGTTTGCCCCTCTGATGTTTTCATGGTCAGGGATATGTGATGTCTCATTTTGTGACTTCTCAATATCATGATCATCCATATTGTTTTTGAGGATGTTTTTGATCATTTGATAGCTATATGCATCATAGTAAACCGCCCGCAGACAGGCTTTGTCTACACGCTGATTTCCGTAGGTTTTGGCTAGTTGCAAGATGCCGTTGGCGCGCTTATAATTGATTTCAGGGTAATCTGCTCGTTGGAAAAGTCGAGTAATAAGAGTTTGACTTTGATACCCACTTTGCGGGCCTGATCGGTCAACAATTGGGAATCCAATCATTGCAAAACTGGCGTGTGCTGGTAATGCTCTTTATTGGTGACATAACTGCCTTGTCTTTCGATGCGCTCATCAACTGCGACACGCTCATGTTTGTGGTAGATTTCCACGCGCTGAGCACTGAATTGAATTTGCGTCTGACTGCCGATAAATCGATAAGGGACACTATAATAGGTTTTGTCTGCTGATAGATATACATATCCCATCTTTTGAACTTTGGCTTGGGCGTAATCCTTTGTCTGATAAATAGTTGGTGCTAGTGGCTTGAGCAAGGGTTTTTCAAAGGTTTGGAACAGCTCTCTTCTTGACGACTCCTTCCTTTGGAACAAAACATCATTGTATGATTCCAGATGCTTTTTGATCTCTGCATTAAGCGCTTGTAAGGAGAAGAACTGCATATTGCGCATCGGATAAATATCCGCTGATAAGTCAGGTGAACTGCGTTTTCAACCAATGCTTTGTCCTGTGGGGCATAGCTGCGTGTAGGGTTGATGGCACAACTATAGTGCAGCGCAAAGTCTTTGAAGGTCTTGTTGATCACTGCCTCGTATTTGCTAGCCCGGGTGACGGCAGCCTTGAGGTTATCTGAGACGATGGCTTGAGGGACACCTCCAAAATAAGCAAGCGCATTGTTTAGGCATGAGATGAAGTCTTCTCGTTTTTGACTGAAACAGGCCTCTACGTAGGTATATTGGCTGAAAGGCAAGGTGGCTACAAATACTTCCATCTGAATCACCTCACCAGAAGTGGGGTCTATCACCTCCAGTTTTTTACCAGCAAAATCCACGTAGAGCTCTTTAGCGGGCTGGTGATCCAGCTTCATCGAGCCTTTGGGCTGTTTGTATTTGCGCTGATAATGAGTGGTAAACTGGGTATACCCGTATGGATTTTCATTCTGCTCTGCATAGAGCAGGTAATGGTAGAGCAGCGTAAACCCTGGGTGATTACGATGTGCATGCATCGTTTCAAAAAACGACATGAGAGCCGAAAAACGCTCGTTATTGATGGTCGTTTCAGAAGATACCAACTCTTCAAGATCAGCTTGACTCAACGCTTGGAGTTCCTCCATCGATAAGTCCGACGACTGAAAGGAACGGATATACTCATTGATAGTGTTTCTGTGTAGGCCGAGGGTGCGACTAATCCGGACGGTTACTCGTACCGTCAAGATGTAAGTTGATAATTTGCTTCAAGTCCATTATATCCAGTTTGTTCGCCATCGTTTTTAATGGCGATGTTAACAGTATAAGAACTCTTAAAGTGGTGGAGCCATGCTGGCACAAATCGAAATGATATCAGACTTGACATAGCCAAATAAATGGCACAAATCGAACCGAAATCAATCATCGAGAGTGGCACATTTTGAAGTGAAACCACTGGCACACAAAAACTGAAATGAGTGGCATATTTCGAAGTGTAATATCCATCTGGTACTCAACCTCAAACAGTGGAACGAATATTTAGAATTAAGAAACGAAACAACAGATTAGTTAAAAATCTAAAGCAGTTGTATAACGGGCTTTGCCAGATCACAGGGGATCAATACACATTTGTCAAACAAAACGGCGAATATTACTCTGAGGTGCATCATTTAATTCCTCTCGGGGAAAACGGTTCTGATTCATATGCGAATGCAATAGTTGTTAGTCCATTGATTCACAGGATGCTTCATTATGCAAAGGTATCAGAAATTGATTTAAGCCTTATTCAGGACAATAAATTGACTATCAGCATTAACAATCGAAACTTCGAAATTACTTGGCATCCAGATCATATGCGAGTTGTTGATGAGTCTCTAGCTGACTAGATTTTGTAAGATGAATAAGGTATTCATTTAAAATAGGACTCTTACTGCTATTATTACTTTTGAACCTCTTATATGGAATCTTATTCACTGACACCTCTCCGAATTCAGATAAGAACGAACGTAAGTCCTCTAGAGAAAGTAATCCATCTTCACTATAGCTTATTAAGAAATCTTCGACAGATACAGACCTTAGAATCTGTTCAAAGGAATCTCTAATTTTTACCTTAGAACAAAAGTTAGAATATTGATCCCGCCAAGGCCTTAATCCACTATCCCCAATTGCTTCCGGCTCATCTCCTCGAGCAATAGTCTCCAAAACGTGATAATTAGCAGCATATTGCCGCTTAATGTAAGGAGGGTCTATATAGCAAAAATCAGCTTCCAATGATGGGGCGACTTCCTCTGCATATCCCTTATAGACCTTATGATCGGAAAGCCTACCAACACTTGAGAATGTAGTTCTCCTAAGCTGAATAGGATCCTTCGCTCTCTTTATTGTTTTCGACAAATAGTGCCCATAAGTACCAGCAATGTTTGCAATATCATTTACCGCCATAATTAGGTCATGTAGCAAAAGAGAATGCTCAAATTCTGTAATTAAATTATTCTCTTTCCAACTCTTAATTTCCTTACGGATTGAATCAATTTTTGAAGCATTTGCAGCAGTAAAATAATTTCTAGGTTTATTACTGTTAGCAGGTCTTCCTTCAAGACTAAACTCTCTATGAAAATAACCCTCAATAGGAGTTAATTTATTCAAATGGTTAAGAACCTTTTCATATTGGTCTTCATGATTAAAGAGACTTATTGTATCTGAAGTATTGAATTCTTTCTTTTCAAGTCCTTTAAATAATGGCGCTTTATATAAATGTAAATGGACATTCAGATGATGATATGAATAAGTCATCACATCTACAGCAGATACCTGAAATCCTTTCTCGCGAAGTGCCAATGAAAAAAGACCTGTTCCCGCCATCAAATCAATAATATGTGTGGCATCAGGCTTTATTCGTTGAATATGATCAATAACGATATCCGAAAGCTTATCCTTTGAACCAATATATCTATATCCCATGCTTTTCAAATATTTCTCTAGATTGACAATTAAGAAGTCTACTTATAGGCTTAAGTTGTTGACATGATTGTAAAGCCTCAAATATTATAGAATAGTCTTGTTCCGAAAGCCTGTATAATTGGGCAATCAAATATTCAATGTATATATCCGATTCTTTGGAAATATTTTGACCCTTACTTTTTCGGACTTCATTTCTCACAATTTCTGTGATCAACTCAACAGAATTCAAATTAATCTCGGGAAATGGTAAATTGGCTAACATTGACTGAGTTAAATATGGATGACTTTTCCATTCATTTTCACCATACTTCTTAATCAGGAAATAGGTCATCACCCTAGAATTTAATACTGCAAGAACAAATTCAAGGGTAATTACATTTTCCCATTGTGGTTTCAGTTTTAGTATGTAAACAACCTGATTCGTAATAGAATTATCATAATCTAAACTTGCAGTTACACCAACTCCCGTTTTACGGACTAAAATCTTTTTGCCTTCATATATTGAAAGAGCCTTATAGTTTATTCCGTCCTTAGTTGTATTAAGCCAGCTCTTGGTTCTTGACGTAAACCTAAAAAGGTCTTCACCAACTTTTAAAGGAATATTCCCTTGTCCATTATGATTTAAAACTATGTTTTCTCGTAAAGCATCGCTTAAATGAAATTCAATACCGCAAGAATTGCATTTATGAACTTTAGCCTTTGGAATAGGCATCCATTTATTACATGATGGACATTGTACAATCTCTCCTTTCTTTGAAATTTCTGCTCCGCGGGTACTGGTTGTGTAATCTCCTAAAAACTTTCCTTGATGAGTTATCCTATGAATTGTAGATAGGTCATTTGATTTTACATCAATATCAAATAAGAAATTTTTATTCTTCTGAAATCTTGATTGTGCTACTTTGTGACTATAGGATTTTTCAAGTTCCCAAAGTGTATTCGTATTACTTAGAACATCCTTTTTATTCCTAGAATCCAATCTAAAACAATCAACAACCTGGCTTTTGTCAGGTCTTTCATTTCTCCCAACTATTACTACACAGGCTCTATTTATGTCAGGGAAAATCTTTTCTCCCAGTCTAGAAATTAAGCAAATGGATGTTTCTGTAGCGAGTAAAGATCGCAATCTTGAATGCTCTTGGCTAAAGATCGAATCTGGCAGTATAAGCCCATAAACTCCACCATCATTTAAATTCTTAAGAATTAACTCAACAAACAAATTGTAAGTATCAAATTGCCCTTTTGCTACATTGAAATTTGAGGATAGATAATTTCTTGAATATCCACTTAAATCTGACCCCCACGGCGGATTGCTTAAAGCAACATCAAATTTTGGTGATCCAATTTTATCTCTCAATTCGGTCCAACCAGTTTCACAACTTTGACTATTGAAGGGTTTTAATGAATCCGTCTCAACAAATGAAAATGTGAATTTTGGAAAAGTACTTTTCAATTCACCTGAAGAGCGAGAAATGGAATTATCGTCGATATCAACACCAACAACATTATGAGTATTGGAATCCCTTTCTTTAAGTAGCTCACAAAATGAATTCAATAACACACTATCACCACATGCTGGGTCAAGAATATTTAACTCTCCTTCTTTTCTAATGATTTCAAAAACCTTGAAAGACAAATAATCGGAAAGAAATCGAGGGGTATAAAAAACACCATTAGTTTTTCTTTCTACTCTTGTATATAGACTTTCTGTACTCAGCATTACTCTAAATCTAATTTTCCCTGTACCTGATGCTTTGACTTTAGGTATTTAGCTTTTTCCTCAGCTAGGTAGAATACTTCATCGGAACACTGATAGCGATGGTATTCATCTGCAAACTTCTCACTGTAATACTGATTTTTAATTAAGGTTTCATCCTTACCAAGTGCATTAGCCAATTTTACTAACTTATCTTCCTTTAAGCTTTTTTTACCATTCTCTACCTTGCTTAAACCACCACTGTCTAAACCAACTTTTGCGGCTAGTTCTGTCTGATTTAACCCCTTTTCAATACGAAGTTTGCGAATGTACTCCCCGAAACTTTCCATTTTTTAACTTGCTAAATTAAACTTGGTGATTTTTGCCAAATGTAATACTTAAAATTAACTTCCCCAACACTGCATCCATACACATTGCCAGGTCACACTATGCCAACCCACAAACCAAAACCTGACAAAGAGTATGGCTGCTCCTGCCGCACCGAACGAACTAAAACGAACGCAGAAACTAGACGGAGATATGCACGAAAACCTAATCGAGTAGACGGCCGTGAGCCACTGGGCGTGCCCCATAAGCCCACGGTGCGCCTCACTAGGCGTGCCCCTCATACCACCCAGCGTACGGGTCTCGCCTGCCAGCCGCAGGCAGGTACTGGGCGGACTAGGCGTCCCCGTTCATTAAATCAGACTTTCACTTTTTGGTAGTAGTCCAGCAAACGGGGACGCCCAGTCTTTCGTACCCTCTTTTCTTTAGGCGAACTTCGGTAATGGTAGTTCTTCAATATCACACTAGAAACCATGCTGAAGGTTTTCGAAGCTTTGAAGGCAAAAGTCAACTTCAAAGTTGAACTTCTGAACAACGAACTGAACATAGCTTAACCGTGGGTAACATACTCATTTTAGCTGATCGTTGTAATACATCATGACCCGTCCTAAAACATGGCTTCACATCACGTAGCAAAATGTATAAAATCGATGGAATTAATCGCGGGTATAGGGAAGGGAACACTCCCAGTTATAACCGAACTCACGGATTCACCACCGCAGTAGTATCGCTTATTACGATCAGCAGATCATCGTTGGGATTCAAAGTATATACGGCTTTCGTTTGCAAATACACCTGCTTTTGATTGGCTTGCATCACGAAAGTGATCTTATCCGTTTTAGGCCAGTCTTGGGCATACCCATATAATCGATTCTCGCTCTTTTGGCCCTCTCTCAATCAAGAATCCATCAAATCTCGTAATTTCACATACGATCCCTCATTTAAGTCTCTGAGTATGAAATATTTCACTTTATTGCTCCTTTCTGTTCTTTTCTCCTTTTTGTCCCAGGCACAACCTGCAGATAGCCTTGAGGTGAGCGAAATGCTAGCACGCGTCAAAACTCAACTTAACCTCGACGCTGAGAAAAGCACCACGACCTTGGATTCCATCCAAAGATTAGTAAGCCATCGCCAGCACAATCCCTTCCAAAAGGCAGAATACGAAAAAGTGAGGGCGATGTATCTCTACCGTAAAAGCCTCTATGATTCTGCCATTGTTCATTATCAAAATGCGCTGAGCATCTATGCGTTCATTCCGTCAGAATTGGATATGGCCAAAATATATATCAACATGTCCATGGCGCACAACAGACTTGGTGATTTCGAAAAAACTTTTGAACAAGCTTCTCATGCCCTCACCCTCTTTGAGGAGTTGGGAGACGCCAAAGGGATTGGCATATCTCTTAATATCATTGGTCAGGTATTCTTTTTCAATGAAGACTATCAAAAGGCCAAAATCTATTTTGCCAAATATCTTGCTCATGCACAAGACGCAGGAGACAGCCTGGAGATGGCCAGTGGATGGAACAACCTGGGCTCGGCACACACCAAGCTTCATGCCTTTGATTCCGCCGTAGCAGCTTATAAAAAGGCGCTTTACATTCATTCCTCTCTCAATAGTGGCTATGGAGAGGCAAATGCCTATCAGAATATCGCTTCCAATTTTTTAGAATCCGGGCGTACAGATTCGGCCATCGTCAACTATGACAGGGCTATCACACGTTACCAAATGCTAGGAAATAACTCTGGTTTAGCCGAAAGCCATGTCAACTTAGGGCAGTTACATTTAGGTAAAAATGCCATTGCGCAAGCCATCGTACACCTCACCAAAGGGATACAAATAGCCAGAGAGATCAAAGAACCATTTTTGATTCAGCAAGCCTCCAAGGCACTTTCAGACGCCTATGCCACAAAGGGAGATTTTCAGCAAGCACTACAATTTTATCGGGATTTTCATCAAACGTCAGACTCCATTTTCAACGAAAATACCCGCAAGAACATCGCCGAGATCAACACCAAATACGAGACTGAAAAGAAAGAACAGCAAATAGCTTTACAGAGCGCCGAAATCTCAGAACAAAACGCACGAAACCAGCGCAACTACCTTATCATTACTTCGCTCATTATTGTGATTTTACTTCTTCTCGTCATCTCTATTTTGATCCGCAGCAGAGCCAGAAAAAAACAAGCTCTCTTACAACAAGAAGTGGAAATAACCCTGCGCCAGTCCCAATTAGAAGCAGCACTCAACTCGCAGGAGACCGAGCGAAAGCGTTTTGCCCGTGATCTTCATGATGGATTCGGCCAGATGATCTCCGTCCTCAATCTAAACCTGAAATCATTGGAAAAGGGCGATTCCACGAGAGAAGAAGTTTTCGAAAAATCCTCTCACATCTTAGAGGAAATGTACAAAGAACTCAAAGGCATCTGCTTCAACCTCATGCCCGAGACGCTCATCAAGCAAGGCGTAGTAGCCGCGCTTCAGGAATTCTCCTCTCGGATAAACAACACCGGCCAGCTCCATATTTATATCGACGCTTTTGGCATAAACGAACGGCTCACAGACCTTCAGGAGATTTCCATCTATCGCATCACTCAGGAGTGGGTCAATAATATTTTGAAGTATGCCAACGCCACGCGTATCACCGTTTCGCTCACACGCGACGAAGAAGAAATCACACTCCTGATAGAGGACAATGGAGCGGGTTTCGATTCCAACCTGCTTCGGCAGAGCAGTGGTAATGGCTGGAAAAACATCCAATCTCGCGCCAACCTTCTGAAGGGAGATTTGGAACTCGACACCACGCCAGGCACTCAGCGCAGCACCCTCATCATCAACATTCCTATTCGGGTAATCCCCGAGCAAAAACCCTTTTAGCGACCTAGATTTTTCTTTGGAACGTGAGTTCGATTATGAAATCTACGTTTCAGCGTCCTTGCGAGGGGTAACCCCTTTTTATCAGGGGCACAAATCGAGTTGACGAAATTTTGTAATCATCTTCACATCAAGACTTACGAAAATACGTCATCGGTAAAGATTAAAAGCTTGAAAAGGTTTAAATCTTGAAGCAATCTCATTGAATATTGAGGTTGCTTCAATAAAAACTTCAGTTCGTATTTCACACAGACGGATTGAGGCTAATAAAGCGAACTTATCAATCGAACTCAGGTTGGAGATCACACATATCATTTTGATGAAAAAGCGCTCTGGCTGTCTATGTTGAACGTTATTTGATTGTGTGCTCATTTATTTGCGTTCGTTCGATGCGGAGGTTAAAACTCAGAAGCGTCTGGCGCATTTACTACTCCGCGATACCCCAAATAACCACCAAAAACGGCACCTGCAAGCGCGAAAAAGTACGCACCCATCATATTGCTAAAGAGGCTCAACCCGATGAAAGCAAAAAGCAACTCGAATCCGACCCAGAGAAAAATCATGTTTAGAATGTACCGCAAAGGCTTAAGACCTTTTTCCATAGCGATAGCTCGGATCGTTTGTCCCAGAGAAAACATGGCAATTAATTCTAGCATTTAAGTTTTTTTAGCTGGCGGTCCTATTTGATGCCTACTTAAAGCGCTGTAAGACGAGTTTGTGGCTGTCAATACCAAAATAGTATTCCAGCTTGGAAAAAAAAGCATCTTCGTTCAAAATTAATAACTCATTCTCGCTCCCCTAGTAGCTCAGTGATTAGTTTTTTGTCGGTAAGCGTGATCCTGCCGGACCTGAAAAGCTTGGTAATGATTTTAGTATTTGTGAGAAAAGAGTCTGGAGACTCCTGATGATAATTGCATCGGGGAATGAATTCGATCATGGCTTTGGCGCTAAGGTCAAATCTATAAATAGATTCGTACTGCCCATTATTTTTGGACTTTTTAAGACCCATTGTCCATCTTCGATCTGATCAAACTTGTAATATTGGGTATAGTCCAGCTGGGGAGTTTGAAGAACGTAATTTTTTAGGATCTACAAAGTGTTGTCCGAAACCTACATCTACCAGCCATTGATTCTCCCCAATTTGACTACAATCATCGCATGATCAAAATCAGGAGTCCATGTGTTGTTCTTGAAAACCGTGCAGAAACCAAATGGCAGTTGTACCCCAAGCTGCGTCAGAAGGTGATAAAACAGAGATGTTGAGCTCGTAGCAAATCCCCCCTCGTTGGTCTATCACTATTTTTTGAACATATGATCTGCATCTAGTGTGATCTTGCGTCCGTAGTGAATATCCAGATTTTCGAAAGGAACGTGGACCAAATGCGCCTTGTGGATTTTTTTTAGGAATCCCAAAGTCTGGGGTTGTGCCCCATTGAGTCTCTCCAGATAGGACGAGACATCAATCTGTTTCAGTTTCGATTTGTTGGAAGCATCGGAGTAATTGTTCACGACATAATAGCTATTTCAAATCGAATTTCAAATTGGTTATGAAATTGTCTAATGCCTGCTGCCAAGTGATATCAGCATCCCAAACCTTGCCCACGTGCATATCCAGCAATATCGTCTGTTTTACATAATACTTTGTCATATTCGCATCCGCGGGCAATTTTTTCAATTCCGCCTTTTCTCCTTCTCGCCTTACTTCTGAGATATAGACCGTTTCGATCGGATCCGTTTTATAATTGAGCATCTGCCTGATGGTGCGTCCAGAGCTGATCAGCGGCATGAGCACATATTGAAACCCCCGTTCGTACAGGTCATCTGTGCTCGTATAGTCCACCAATTCGTACTTATAAGGATACCGCTTCATGAGCATTGCCAGTTGTTCATTCTTCTGTGCGATTATGGCATTTTGCCGTTTAATTTCCGCTCTTTCCATTTCAGAAGCGCCTTTCGGAATACCAGCGTATCAAACTTGGCTACAGCCAATTTCATAGATTGTAATCTGGTAGGAACATTTTCGTATCTGGTGCCTTCATATAGAGGTAAATCGTCCAGAAATTCCGGTCTGCTCGGGTATCAAAAAGTTGGACCGTTCGATATCCTGACGAAGAACCTGACGGCCAAGCACAAGCATCAGCTCGGGAAGAGAGGAATTGGATATTTCGTAGACTGGTTTATTCAGGTTGAGGCCATCTTTGATCAAATAAATACTCAGTCGATAAGAAACGTCATAGTCTTTTCCTTCGGTGGAGAGCACAACCAAGTGTTTGATTTGACGTTGCTTTAGCATTTCGGTGTATGCCTTTGTGATCTCAGGGCTGGCAGTCAAATCATCTTTGTAGAGGTAGATAATGGCATCTACACCGATTTTCCGAAAACTACCGTGTGCTTCTTTGGCTACTTTTTTCCAATCGCCACGGATTTCAAATCCACCTTTTTCGACATATGGCATCTCGAGCACGATGGCAGACCTCTCAGAAGTGAGGCTCTCAGGCACATCCTGAGCAGATATGGGCGTCAGTTGACCAAGAAAAAAGAGAAGAAAGAGAGTTGGATATGCTTTGATCGTATTCATTGTAAGGTTTGAAACGCTAAATTTATATATTAACCCCTAAAGCGCAAGCGTATTATCCATGGACAAAAAAAGATGCCAGTGGGCAGCCGATACTTTTGAAGCCTATGAGCGATACCATGATCATGAATGGGGAGTGCCCGTGCATGATGATCGTACGCATTTTGAGTTTTTGATTTTGGAAAGTGCTCAGGCTGGACTTAGCTGGAGCACTATTCTCAAAAAGCGTGACGGCTACCGAGCCGCCTTTGCCGATTTTGATGTTCAGGAAGTAGCCCAATTCGATGAGCGCAAGGTAGAAGCCCTACTGCTGGACAAAGGCATCATTCGCAACAGGCTCAAAATACAATCGGCCATCAACAATGCCCGCCAGTTCATCAAAATCCAAAACGAATTTGGCAGTTTCGATGCTTATATCTGGTCTTTCGTAGGAGGAAAAACCCTCGCTGGCAATTGGAAAACCAAGGACGAAGTGCCCGCCACTACTCCGCAATCTGATGCGCTGGCCAAGGATTTAAAAAAGCGCGGGTTCAAATTTCTTGGGTCTACCACTATCTATGCCCACATGCAGGCCACTGGCTTAGTCAATGACCATACATTGGACTGCTTTAGGCAGTCGCAAGTGTGAGCTCTTCGGTTGGGTTTTTATACTCTTTTGGCGTGTACTCTTGCTGTGAACCCATTTTCAGTAAGAAGCGATGGTGCGATTTGATGGCCGCCCAAAACGAAGGAATGTCATAATAAGGCACACCAAATTCAGCAGCCGTCTGCTTTACAATTTTGCTGAGCGCTATATAGTGCACGCTACAGATGTTTGCGAATAGATGGTGTTCTATTTGCTGATTGAGTCCGCCAGTAAGGATGCTCGCCAGCTTACTTTGCGTAGAAAAATTGGCTGTGGTATGCATCTGATGGATGACCCAGTCATCATTCGACCACACCTTCTTCGTTTGGCAATGGAAAATGCACTTCTTCCACTGCATGAGCCAGCATAAATATGATGGCCAAGTAAAAACCAGATACCGCATGCATCATCAGATATCCCGCCACGATGTGCCCCCAAGAGTAAGGCATCACGATGATAGGAATAGCGATATACATGGTGTAGTTGATGAATTTGTAGAAGAAAAGGAAGAAGTACTCACGCTTTGGATGCTTCTTGTTTTCGTAGTTGTTGATTTTATTTTCAAAAAACTGCTTGTAGTCTTTCATCAGCACCCAGCTCAAAGTGGCCAGTGTGTACAAGAAAAAACCATAGATATGCTGATACTTATGTGCAGGTAGCAATGGAGCATTTGGCGCAATCCGCATCACGTCTCCAGGGTTGATATCTTCATCATGACCGTGGATGTTGGTATAGTTGTGGTGCGCATGATTGTGAGAAATCTTCCACATGTATGCGCTTGCACCATTGATATTAAATGTCAGCGTCAATAGATTTTTAAGCCATTTCTTTTTGGTATACGCTCCATGTATGGCATCATGGCTGATATTTACGGAAACCAAAGCGATCATAGCGCCAAGCAGCGGCCACAAGATGTAGCTCGCCCAAAGTGGTAGACCGCCAAACACAAGCACTGCATATACACCAAGCCAGCCTGCGATGAGGAGGAAGCTTCTGATGCCCATCGCAGTATTGGCATAGGTAGAAATGCCTTTTTCACTAAAGTAGCTATTCACACGCTCCCTCAAAACCCGAGAAAACTCAGACTTTTCTCTTGGTTGAAATTTTGGTTTTACTATCATTCTTTTGTTTAATAAAAATGTGATCCTATCCTAATAGACCCATTGCGCACGCAAATTTAGAATAAATCGATGGATGTCAGAGGCTTACTGATATTTATCAGCGATCTCCTCATATCTAAACTGTTTGAACGCTCAATTCTTGTGCGTGAGTCTAAACACCGAAAACAGATAAAGGGTTCGAAAGTGCATTTTTAACGCCATTGAATAGGAAGTTATTTTTTAAAACTTCTAGGATTTTAACGCGAAGGAAATAGTTAGGAGTATGGCTGTTGGTCAATGGCGAACCCTAAAACACCTATAAAATCTTAGTATTAATTCGAGATTATTACCGAAAAACCGAGTCTTTCTCGAAATATTTCTAAGGTTGACAGTTGGAGAATATCGAAAGCCGTTACAATTATTTGCCGAATAATTGGCACATTCGTGACATATTTCAGGAAGGGGAATTGGGACGAGAATCAACTATCCGAAAACTCAGAACGTTGGCGAAATAGGCGATAGAAAAGTCGTTCTGGAAAACGATTATTTCAATTTTGGACGCTATCATTTGTTACAAAAACTATTAGTGAAATATGATTTCGGAGTGGTAATCATCAGGCGTACGAAAAAACGATAAATCAAAAGCATGAAATGAGCATAAACTTAGAATCCTTATTATACCAACCGAACCGACGTGGAACGGGATGAATAAGTTTATGGCGAATTCCATCGCGCCGGCGAACCGGTGACCGATTGAGATAAACACTATACACATGAAAGCAGAATCTCTGGCAACCCTCAAGCGAGAATTGAAACACAAATCCACGGAAGAGCTCCTGGAAATTTGTTTGAGGCTTACCAAATACAAAGTAGAAAATAAGGAATTGCTCAGCTTCCTGATTTTTCATGAAAATGACGTGGAAGGCTATGGCGCGCTAGTCAAAGAAGAAATGGATGCGCTTTTTGAAGATGTGAATGTCTACCGACTTTATTTGGCCAAAAAGACGATAAGAAAGATTTTGCGCATGGTCAATAAACATATCAAATACGCGGGATCAAAAGAATTGGAAGTGGAGCTGCTGATCTATTTCTGTATCAAAATGAAGGCTTTGCGCATTGATTTTTTATCTAGCACCACACTATTGAATCTCTATGAAAGGCAGCTGATAAAAATCGAAAAGACCATTGAGAAGCTTCACGAAGACCTTCAATATGATTGGAATCAGCAGATTGAGTCTCACAATTTGAGAATCAATTATTTTTCAAAGGGTTAAAAGAAAAAGCATGCAGCAGCAACTCCCAAAATGACTTGCCAAGCGAACAAAAATGCCATAGGGACAAAACTATCAACAACTGCTCGTGTGTGGCCTTTGTCTTTTTGGATCAAAGAAGCAAAAAAGGCAGGGTCATCCATTTTTTGATAAAGGGCGCTTTGATCCAGAGTTTGTCTTTTCAGTTTCTGATGAATTTTGAAAGCTGTAAAAACACGCTGATCATATAAAAGCAGCTTTTCTCCTTCCAAAATGGCCTTTTGCCAATAGTCCACATCCTTTTGTCTTGACAAAATCACGTTTCTGAATTTTATTCCGCTGTAAAGCGAAAGACCAAAAACAGCAATTAAAATTAGCAATAACACGAGTTGCTCATCCAGCGAATGGTCTAGAAGGCCAAGCGTTGCAACCACAGCACCCGCCGCTAGAAGTATGGATTGTATGGCGAAAAAATATGCACGGTACGATTGCAATAGCGAGTCCTGAATGCCCGCCTGCCGATGCATAAAATCTAGAGAACTCAAGATACAGCGCTTTCCAAAAATTTTAAAGTGCCTTTGTCAGCATTCAGCTCCGCTTCTATGCCCATTGGTACGGTGGCATTGTGAGACTCATGACCGATTGGGAAACCTTTGGCTACAGGGATGCCCAATCCTTCAAACCGATCTTGAAACACTTCATCCAATGAGAGCGAAAAATCATAGCCCTTGTCTTCCTCTTTGGTATCACAATCGCTGAAATAACCCAGAACGATTCCCTTGACATTGTCGAGTTTACCCGCATTGAGCAAATGGGTAAGCATGCGATCCACGCGATAGGTAGATTCTCCTACTTCTTCTAAAAACAAGATATGTCCATCATAGCTGATGTCGTAAGGCGTACCGATCAGTGCTGAAATCAGAGAAAGATTGCCTCCAATCATCTTCCCAGTGGCAGTTCCTTCATACACCGCCTCCGATTCGTCATTTTTTATTTTCACCTTTTTGCCTTTCTGTATGATGTCCATCAGACAGTCTTTGGTGAAGTCGTTGTATTCAGAAGCACCTACTGGTCCATGAAAGCCAACTAATCCTGCTTTGGTGTAAAAAGCGTTGAGCAATGCAGTGATATCACTGAACCCGAGGAAAATTTTTGGGTTATTACGGATCACATCAAAATCAATCTGACGAAGCAGTCGAGCACTGCCATAGCCGCCGCGTGCGCAGATGACAGCATCTACAGAATCATCTGTAAAACCTGACATCATATCATCGAGTCTTTGCTTATCTGTGCCTGCCAGGAAGCCACTTCGCACTCTCAGGTTGTCAGAATACTTCGCATTGAAGCCTAGCTCCTCCATGTTGGCAAGGGTCTTTTCAAACGCTCCTCGTGTGATGGCGCTAGCAGGAGTCACCAGTTTCACCGTCGGGTTTTTAGGGAGCGCTACTGGTTTTATTAGCGATTTCGATTCAAAATGAATTTTGCTTGGAATCAATGGAGCTCCAAGGCTGAGTATTGACGAGTTGAGTAAAAATTTTCTTCTATCCATTATTTTAAACGATGTTCTATGATTTGTCTTTCTTCTGGGGTGGTTAGTGCTACTAAAAAACTCCCTGATTTTAACTTTTCACTTTTCGAAGGGTTGTAAATCCAATCATTATTTGTTTTCAAGGCCAAGATAATCGTGTTTTCACAGTCCGAAAGGGACAGGTCTTCCAAAACCATCTTTTCCTTGCTTGTGTTTATTCTTATCTCTTCCATACGCAAATTCATATCTGAGCTCCGCATGATGTCGTCCATAAAAGAGGCAGCCACGGGGCGCACCATTTCAGAGGCCATCTGCAAACCTCCTATGAAATTGGGCGAAATCACTTTGTCTGCACCTGCTCTTTTCATTTTATTGACCCGAGTCATATCGTTGAGCCTAGCAACGATTTTTATCGCTGGGTTCAGCTGTCTTGCCGTAAGGCAAATGACCAGATTGGTATTATCATCAGCGGCAGTCGCGAAAATACCAGCTGCTTTAGTAATACCCAGGCTTTCTAAAAAGGAGTCTTCTGTACTGTCCCCAGAAATGAAAATGCTCTCTGGCAATTCTGGGTGAAACTCATCAAGCACTTCACCAGATTTATCCGTCATGATAAAAGGTCGCTGGGTTTGGTACAGCTCCGTGGCGATATTTTTACCCACACGCCCGCACCCACAGATGATGTAATGCCCTTCCATTCTATTGATTTTCTTAATCATTTTTTTACGATAAAATGTTTTTCGCAGGTCGCCTTCTATAAACAACGCCGAAAGATTCGACAGTAGGTAAGTAAGTATCCCGATTCCCCCAAAAGCAATGCACACAGTAAAAATACGTCCTCCCGGCGAATTGGAAAGGTCTATGACTTCATGAAAACCGATTGTGGTAATGATCAAAGCGGTCATATAGAAGGCATCCAAAAGAGAACCTCCTGAGTCGATCGAGGAAAACCCAAAGAACCCAATCAGGAAAACGGCCACAAAGGCCATTCCTGCAATTTTGATCCTATTTAAAACATCATCTAGTCCCATTCGTTAACTTGGCAAACATAAAATTAGGCAAATCGCAATCATGCAACGATTTATTTCAGTGGTACTTTTATTGTTTTTGGGGTGGATTGCTCCAGCACAAGAACTTAATACCATCTTAGAAAAACATTTTCGAGACTATGGTCAGTCGCTTTGGGATCAAATGAATACTGTGGTGGTGGATGGATATTGGGTTTCGGAGGATTTTCGTAAAAATCCGATAAAGCTCACCTATAAGTCTCCTTCCAAAATAAGATTAGAGGGCTCATGGAAGGGCCAGCGATTTGTACAAGCTTCGAATGGGTTGGTGGCTTGGGAAGTAGTTCCTTGGAGTCCCGATTTGGAAATGCGCACTATGCCTACTGACGAGCTTTTGTTTCTGACCCACCTATATCAATTAGGTAGCCCCCTTGCACGATACGCATCTCAGCTTGTTTTAGAGGGTTTAGAAAGTGTGGAAGGGGAGCTCATGATTAAGTTGAGGTATGAAAATGAGTCAGAGAAACATTTTTTCTATCTGGGTAAAGATGATTACAGACTTTACCTGGAAAGGATAGAAATGAAAGATAACCCCGATCTGATATTAGAAAAGCGTTTTAACAAGTATAAAAGTTTTCATGGTCTATTGGCTCCTACGTCCGTGCGTGTGCTAGGTGGAGCGTTTGATAGAGACATCACTTTAGGTGAAATCACGCTTGGAGCTGGAGCATCCGACGCACTTTTCGAGTGGCACAAAGGTCAATAAAACGACACCTCGATCAATCTCACCAACCTTATTGATGGAATAGGTGTTTCACCCCAATACAATCAAATACAAAAGCAATGAAGGCAATTTGGAACGGAAAAGTGATAGCAGAAAGTAACGAGACAATTGTAATTGAAGGGAATCATTATTTTCCTTCTTCAGCGATCAAAGAGGAGTTTTATGAGCCGAGCCAAACACATACCGTGTGTCCGTGGAAAGGAACTGCCAGCTATTATACTGTGTCAGTAGACGGTAAGGACAACAAGGATGCGGCGTGGTACTACCCCGAAACCTCAGAATTAGCAAAAAACATCAAAGGTTATGTCGCCTTTTGGAAAGGGGTAGAAGTAAAGGCTTAGTGCCAAATTGTCTGTAGGGCTGATATAATAAAAGCCAATCTGACACGGTTAATATACAAAATGTAGGTGGCATAGGAATTGTAAGTCACTGTGAGCAGCAATAAATTAGGAGCGAGATGAAAGTTGAAGATCAATTATTGATAAAAAATTTGGCAACCACAGCTCAGTTGGTGAATGCAATCAACGGAGGAATGGCTCAGCCACATGTGAGGCTCGAGAAATCAGACTCGGAATGGGTGGAGCGTATGAAAGTGCCTGGTGTAAGTATTGAAAGCATTAAAATAGAAGTGAAGGAAGGCTTTTTGTTTGTCTTCCAAAATCTACAAATGGAAGATGCCGAAATGGAACTCCCTTATATGATAGAAATGCTCAATCTCACTAGTAAGATAGATCAAGAGCAAATCTATGCGGAATATGAAGATGGCGAAATAGTCATTCACATGCCCTTCGATGAGCTGGCCAGTGGTTTTGAAAAGGAGATAGAAATCATTCGTCGCTGACAATTTGATATTCATACAACAAAGGCTCATCCGTTAAAATCTGCGGATGAGCCTTTGTTGTTTATAGGCATGTTTGAAATGGTACAAACCGAGTTGAAAATTGATATAACAGATCTCATTTGAATAAGTGACTTTCAGAACTATGAGCAGGAATCAATTTGCCGATAAAACTTTCCAGTAGCCATTTTATTCCATTGGCATCTCTTCATCAGGGTTTCTTACCATCCACTCTTCTATCTTCATTCCATCTATTTGCACCGATTCTATGACCGATTCACCATGCAACACCCTTACCTTGACCGTGGATAAAATGCTGTCATAAGTCAAGATCCTCTCAGCCCTTGGCGCTTTGGTCTCTTCCATATAATATCTATCAAAAGGATATTCTATGTAGACCATGCCCGGTCGCTCATCTATTACATAATTTATTTTCGCCTTGATATAATCATTGTCCTTGGGTTGCTCTTTTGCAATTCCCACAGGGAAAGCCAATCCAGCTTCATTTTCTGCTAGATACACATAGATGTTTTCGCCAGAGACCCAGTTTTCAGGATCATCTACCAGCACATTGTCTTCTTCCAGATTGAGGATAATATATTTTCCCCGAAAAGGATCATTCGGATCAATTGGTATGATTTTGAATTCAAAAAGTTGACCATCGGTGAGAACATCTTCCTGATCCAGAATCATTTTTACTGGTACAAACCATTGAATCAATACCACCACTAATAGCAGGATGAAGAGCTTCTTATTGTTCATGATTTCTCTTTTTTAGTACCCAAAAATTGGCAAGAAAAAATCCCGCTCCTATCAATAAGAAGCCAATGCCTCGAATTACAAAACTGATATTGGTATCGAAAAACCTGCAGATTACCAGCGCGCTCACAATAAGCAATCCATAATTGAGTAAACCTAAATGAGTCCTTTTTGCTCCTTCCGAAATTGTCAAAATGCCCAATACCAATACAAGCAAATTGATCAACCAAACAGAAATAGGAGACCAAAATCCAACACAAAAAATGAGCAGAAAAGGAAGAAAGGTCGTTTTCGTGAGCCAATCATAAGCCTGAAAAATTTTTCTATTAAACCAAAGCAAAATCAATGCGACTACAGTGAAAAGGCTAGCGAATAGAAACGAAATAGACATCAATCCTTCAATCAGATTTTTTTCATGGCTCAATTCCTTCCAAAACCAGGGATAACTCAACGCGAGCAATATGGAAATACTGCCAAGTGAGGCTATCCATTTGTAGCTGTTCCAGTTTCTCATGGCCGATAAACTTCCCGATGCTCCCAAAGTCGCAAACACACCAAATAAGCCCATGTAGGCCGGCAACATCCAATATTCATGTGTTTTTGCGAAAGCACCCAGCACGGTGACTACCGACAGAGGCCACAGCCAATGATGATAAGTAGTAAAATTACCTTTGGGAGCATGCCGAATGAGCAGATAATAATGAGGCGCGGCAGCCAAAAGCAAAGGCCAATACATCCACGGCATGTCATTAGGATACGTCCAATAGCCGAGACTACAAGCGTAGAATGTGATTCCAGCCAGATATAAAATCGAAGTGAAAGACGAGCGCATCACGTAGATCAACGGGAGCACGAGCAGCGTCCAAGTAAGCAAAAACCCACTTAGCTCACCCTTAATATTATAAATCTGGCTGATAAGCGCGATACAAGCCCCCACGGCAAAGACCAGCAAAATACTGCTTCCCTCCCGCCAGGCCACACTCTCCTTCTTTTTCAGGAATGCATAAATGCAGAGCAATTGTGCTATACCCAGCGGCAAAAAGGCCAGTATAGATTTAGTGATTTTGGATAAATCATCCCAATTGTGGGCGATGATCAGGATGACGCCCATCCCCACTAAAAGTGCTCCAAGAATCGAAAAAGCAATGATCAGCCGGTGACCCCCACCGCCATTTTTGGTGGCATAATATTGGGCGATCTTGTCTGACGTTTCCTCAGAAATAATGCTTGCGGCAACTAATTCTTCCAGATCTTTTTGAATACTCATGGAATAGTTTGGGTGATGTGGGTCAATAAACGATGAGATGCCAATGAAGTTTAGCAAAGCCATTTCGTAAAGCTCAAGGTTTTTTGGAGAGAACGCACATCATTTTGCTGAAAAAGTGCTCTGGCTGTCTGGAGTATCTTTTTCTCTGTCTAGCATATTCTTTGATGATTCGAGCATGAGCAATGACCCTGAGACCTTCTCACCCTCCGAAAGAAGAAAAAGGATACTCCTGCCCATCCAGTCTAGGTTGCAAGATTTGCGCGACCCGATCTTTGAAACACGATATTGGCGACCCAATTCATTCGCCGCTTGAATATTTTCCTTTTCTTATATTCATTCTATACCGCTTCTTGGAACTATTTGATTATTTTGAGGGCGCAAATCCATAACATGGTATGTACCACTAGCCGTGTGCCACCGCTTATAAACGACTAAAGCTTTGATTATTAAAGAATTAAAACAAAATGCTATAACAGAAATAACAACCCTTTTGAGTATATAGCGGGTTGTTAGCTTTCATATCTGCACAATGAAAAAGAGAACCAACATAATAATTCACTTAATCTTCATAGCTCTATTTCTGACCAGTTGCAGTTCTGAATTGAAAACGGGAGATCAACTTTCGAGCAAACAAAAGAACTACCTTATCCAACTTGGCTTGATAGATAATGAGGAGAAAATTATTCTATTTGACTCACAAGGGGGAGGTCTTGAAGGTTGGAAAAAGTCAGGCAATTTTTTTTCTGATAAGAGAATATCTGCATACTGGATTGATGATAATGATTCAACGCTAACTACCGTAAAAAGTGCTTATTATTCTGAAGTTGACACAATATGGAGATATCCCAAATTTAATGCGTGGACGATGGCATCATACCTAGAAGTCCATCAAACAAATGGAGAAAAGTTCAAGGTTTATGTAGATGCTGATAGCATTCAAACTTGGAAATTCTTTGACAGAGCAGTGGAAGAATGGGATAAACAACGGAAAGCTAACAACACCTATGAATGAATGGGGTTTCATAAGTCAGGAAAGTTTTGCAGTACTTGGAAAGTCAGCCACAATTAGTAAATTTATTAATTGCTGTGGCTGTGTGCAATTGGCAAGCTTAGTAGTTTTTAAGCCCCACTCATCATAGCCAGGCGTTGGCAACCATTGGGGAGATTTGGAGCTGGAATTGGTGAGAAAAAGGTACCAATTTCAGCTTTTCCACATTGATTTCAGAAGCTAACGTCAAATTGAACTGCTTGAATATGATAGAAAATTATCCGAAAAAGCACTTTTGTAACTACCTGATAATCAATACTTAATTTGACGTTAGTCAGTATATATACCAAAATTTTTTCTGTTTGATGTCAAAATTTTCCCTCACCCTTGTTCTAATAGGCTGCCTCTTTGCTTCTACCAGAAGCACAGCCCAAGAAAACTTCCTGAACTACCATTCGAAAGTAACCGAATGCGAACAACTAATTGTTGAAGGAAAACACACTTCTGCAATTACTTTGTTAGATTCTCTCTTTAACCAGTTTGATTTCTTATTTCTAAGAGATGTCAAAGTTGCTACTGAACTCAGTGCATATGATAATGATTATAAATCAGCATTGAAGTTCATAAGGCTAGGGGTCATGGCTGGTTGGACACTAAAAAGCATCATAAAACTTGACAATTTTCAGTCATTAAAAGAATATTCGGAATGGACAAAGGTTGTATTAGAGTATGATTCGCTCCATGAAATCTACTTATCAAGGCTAAACTTTCAACTTAAAGAACAAGTCCACGAAATGTTTAAGGATGACCAGAAAAAAGCATTTGGATGGTTTATTAGAATTGGGCAAAAATCCAAAAGAAAGTATGCGGAAAAAAAATTTGCTCCCCATAGCGAACATCAGTTAGAGAAACTAGAGCAAATTTTAAATGAATATGGCTATCCAGGTGAACAACTTATTGGGAATAACTTATGGGGCTCAGTGATTTTAAGTCATCATAATTCAATATCAGTGAGCTACAATTCTAAAGACACTCTATATGCTCACTTGAAGCCAAAGTTATTAAATGCACTGAAACAAGGTGAAATATCGCCTTATGAATTAGCTCAAATAGAAGACTGGCGAATTGCAGCTTTAAATGATCATGAATTAACATCTTATGGATTTCTAGGAACCATTCCAGACGATTCAGCTTTAGATATTGTCAATAAGAATAGAACTGAGATTGGGCTAAGGAGCATTGACCTTAGGAATAATTTAATAGATGTTGAAAATGAAACAGGAATGGATCTACACCTACCCAAAGGATGGCAGAATGGAAAAATAACGATTGCCAACAAACGCTAAAACATCAATAGCTCGCATTTGCTCGCTACTGTGTTTAGCTAGTCGTTAGCGGTCATTACCAATCTGAGGCGAGAATATGTTCATCATTTAATTCCTTCTTTCCAAAAGAAAAAACATCAAAAAAATAAACTATATCCAACTATAAATCAGACATATAAAAAGTATCTTAAAAAATACATTGAAAATTATTTGACTCTTACGTTACGTCATAGCCTACTTTTGTATCGTTAATCAATAATCTATTGCTAAATGGAAAATTATTCTGTTAAAAAGCTTTCTAAATTGGCTGGAATAAGTGCAAGAACGTTGCACTACTATGACCAAATTGGTTTACTAAAACCATCAATTCGTACTGAGGCTAAGTATCGATTTTATGGTAAAGAGGAGTTACTACGTTTGCAACAAATTCTTTTTTATAAGGAACTAGATTTTTCCTTAAAAGAGATTTGTGAAATTATGGATAACCCCGAATTTGATTTGTTAGTAGCTCTTTCAAATCATAAAGTGGAACTAAAAAAAAGGCAAAAAAGAATAGAAACTTTAATAGATACGATTGACAAAACAATTTTTAATCAATTTAAAAACAAAAAGAAAATGTTAAAACCAGAAGAATTGTACGTAGGTTTATCAAAAGAAACTGCTGAAACCTATCGTGCAGAAGCCATTAAAAAATATGGCAAAAAAGCAGTTGAAACCTCTGAGAAAAGTTTACAAAAACTTACTAAAGAGCAGATAGTTGATTTAAGAGAAGAACAAATTGAAATTACTAATCAACTTTCTTCACTTATAAATGAAAGCTATGATAGTGATAAAGTTCAGAACGTAATTGCTAGGCATTATGTAGTTACACGGAAATTTTGGGGAACTCACAACTCAAAGAACCCACAATCAGAGCAATACTCAGGACTAGGAGAGCTATTTACAACTGATGAGCGTTTTACAGAGATTGACGGAAGCCCTCAACCTGAACTCGCTAAATTTATGAATAATGCAATGAGTTATTTTGCAAAGAACAAATTAGGCTGATAAATAAAAACGAACCGCTAACAATGTGTAAAAACAATAAGGGGTTAGTGCTTAATTTAAAGTTAATTACATTTTATTTAATCCGCAAAATTATAAATTTTGCGGATTTTTTATTTAAGGAAAAATTGTAAATTTGGCTAAGTGCTAAACCGAACAGTAAGTACATTTAATTCCCTTACTGTTCTTACACTAGCCGTTAGACACAAATTTGCACAACGCATTAACACACTGAATATGAAATCAATCCTTTTCTCGCTAGTCCTTTTATGTGGAACGACAGAGCTTTTAAGCCAACAACTAACAAAAGATGTCTTCCTAGGAACATGGAAGGTGGTAAACTCTCAACTAATTCCAGAAATGGAAATGGGACTTGACGAAGAAGGCTTGACGAAAATGGAGCAAATGAGAATAGGATTGATCTGAAGTGTCTTAAACTTCGATTCAAATGGCAAATTTTCTATGAAATTTCCGCAAACAATTCCAGAATTCATGAAAGAGCTTAGATTTCTGGACAACACAAAATGGCGTATCAAAGATGGGTAAATGATAGGTGTTGGAACGGAAGAAGATAACTACAACACCATGGGAATTATCGTTGGAACGAAGGATGGCAAAACATTTTTCATTATATATGAGTCCCCATATATTATGGAGGTTGTTAAGCAATAATGAAAAAATCTGTGCCTAACACTGAATAGGCATATGCCAATGTGCATTCTACCCACTTTACTGCACCTCGACCGTGAGCCTGTCACTCGGAAACAACGGTTCTTTCCATTGCTCTTAGGAGCTTTTGATCTTTATGTCGTATTACTTACTAATACCTGCTGTTGACAGGTCTCGCCCCTTTCGGTGTTCAACAAAAGGTCACAACGAAAGATGCCAATTAGCATTTGTATTCCCAATGCCAACCGTGGGTAATTTGAAATCCAAAACCCTCTTGCAGAGCATCTTTAATTCACTTTCACTAATCGTTGGTGATAACACCAACAATGTCGGTGAATCACAAAAGCAGGTGCTATTCCCAATAGCGTCAGCGAGGTTTGAAACCTCATCGGCGCAAGAGTCTCTGCTTAGCTACCCATCACCTGCAGATTCACAAAGTTTTTGTAAGCACCACCTTGAGCAATCAGCTCAGAGTGTGAGCCCGATTCCTTTACTTGACCATCTTCCAGTACATAAATCACATCTGCAGATTGGATAGTGGCTAGTCGGTGAGCGATGATAAGCGTGGTTCGGCCTTTCATCAATTCGCTCAGCGCTTGCTGCACCAGATGCTCAGATTCTGCATCGAGTGAGCTCGTCGCTTCATCGAGGATAAGAATCGAAGGATTTTTCAGCACCGCTCTGGCTATGGCTATTCTCTGACGCTGACCGCCAGATAGTTTCACTCCACGTTCGCCCACAAGTGTATGAAAACCTTCAGGGAAAGACTGAATAAAATCCAAAGCGTAAGCTTTTTTGGCTGCTTCGGCTACCTCCTCGTGAGTGGCATCTGGCTTTCCGTATTTGATGTTTTCTTCTATTGTGCCCCCAAAAAGGATCACTTCTTGAGGTACGATACCAATATTGGCGCGAAGCTGAGAGATATCTAGATCCGCTATGTTTTTGCCTGCAATGGTAATTTCACCTTTAGTAATCGGATAAAACCTCATCAGCAGCTGTGCAATGGTAGATTTTCCTGCGCCACTATGACCAACGAGTGCCGCTTTTTGTCCTTCTTTGATTGTGAGCGACACACCTTTGAGCACAGGCATTTCCAGTCGGGTCGGGTACTCAAACTGCACGTTGCTAAACTGAATGTCCCCAGAGATGCGAACCACGTCCTTTTTGTCGGTAGTCATTTCACCCAATTCATTTTGCACTTCAAGAATGCGCTCTGAAGCACCTACAGCCTTTTGTAAGCTGACCAAAAAGGTCGCCCAATCCTGCGATAGAAGCCCCAATAAATGTGGTGTAAAGGATAAATGAAATCAAATCTCCTACGGTCATTTCGCCCGACTGCACCAGTACTGCACCGTACCACATGATGGCCACTATTGCTCCGAAAATAGCAAAAATGATAAAGGAGATAAACGCCGCTCTGAAGTTGGCTACTTTCAGCGCGGTGATCACCACATCTTTCATCGACTTTTTGTAGCGATCAATTTCAAAAATCTCAGAAGTAAAACTTTTTACCGAATGGATAGATTGGATCGTCTCCTCCACAATCACATTGGTGTCAGCAAGCTGTGCTTGGGTTTTTTTAGAAAGCTTGCGGATGAATTTTCCAAAGACAAAGGCGATAATAACGATGATCGGAAACGTGCCAATCATAAATAGACTGAGCGATGGGGTCACAAAAAAGATGATTACCACACCCACCAAAAGCGTGATCAACTGGCGAATGAGCTCCGCCAAAGTGGTAGACATGGCGCTTTGCAGCACCGACACGTCGTTGGAAATCCTACTGATCAAATCACCCGAACGGTTTTTATCAAAAAAACTCATCGGGAGCATGATCATTTTCTGGTAGAGATCCGTGCGGATATTGGCGATGGCTTTTTCAGTCACCTGAGCAAAAAGCACCACTCTGAAAAATGAAACCAAACTTTGGAAGAGTAGCACCGCAACCAGAATCAATGTAGCCTGACCGATATTGTTTACCACCCAGCTATCATTGCCAGAGGCAATATCTATCAGCTTGCCAGAAACATAGGGAAATGCCATAAAAACGCTGCTCGAAAGCAGCAGCAAAACTAATCCGGCAATAAAAGTCCACTTATACGGCAGTACGTAAGAGAAGATTCCCGCCAACTTCATCATCCCCTCTTTGTTGAGGCGCTTTTTTTCTTCCTTCTCGTTTTTGCTCATTGTGCGATTACCTTGGCTTCAATGGAATATTTTAATGTGTCTCTGGTGATCATTTTTTGCCATCCGGCAACTTCGAAACTCGATAGTGTTCCTTCAGAGAGTTGCAATGTCATTCTTTTGGCGTTGGAATAGATGGTTTTCGTTTCCTCCAAATAGCCATTCATTATTTGATCTTGATTTTCATCAATGATAGCAAACCGCTTGATGGCGGCTCGCTGATCGGCTTTTAGCGTGTAAGTAGTTTCGGTATCAGTTTTCGAAACATCGAAAGCGCCTGTAAGAGATGGCTCGGTCAATGAAAAATCCAATAGCAAGCCAAACTGATCCATCCACTCGGCAGAGTCTAATGTCAGGGTTTTGGTTTCACTGCTGTCCGCCACCTTCACGGATTTTTGCAGCGCAAAATTTCCCTCTGCCAACTGCTGAGCTTGAGCCGCCAGCAGGCTTTTCAAATCAAAATATACTTCCAGCTCTGCCTTTGGTTTTACACAACCAAAGGCAGAAATAAGAAGTAGGATATAGAGCGTTTTTTGCATTTGATTAGATAAGCTCTTCGCCAGTCATTTCTGCTGGTTTCGCAACTCCGATCATTTTCAAGAATCGTTGGAGCAAAGTCACCCAATTTACCTGGCTTCAATGGGCCTTTCAAGTCTTTATCTACCACGATAAATGGCACCAAGTTGGTCGTGTGCGCCGTGTTTGGCGAACCATCAGGGTTGACCATCATGTCAGAGTTTCCGTGATCGGCGATCAAAATAGACGTATAGCCATTTTCCAAAGCCACATCCACCACGGCATGAGCACAAGCATCTACGGTCTCGCAAGCTTTCACCGCAGCTTCAAAAACGCCCGTGTGACCTACCATGTCTGGATTGGCAAAGTTGAGACAGATGAAATCCGCATCCTGCTTTTTCAACTCTGCAATGATCTTGTCTTTGATCTCATTGGCACTCATCTCTGGTTGTAGATCGTAAGTAGCCACCTTTGGCGATGGGCAAAGCAATCTCGTTTCGCCTTCAAACTCCGCTTCTCTTCCTCCGGAGAAGAAGAACGTCACGTGAGGGTATTTTTCTGTTTCCGCGATACGGATTTGTTTTTTGCCGGCATTCGCCAAAACCTCACCTAAGGTCATTTTCAAATTATCCTTATCGAAAACCACCTTCACACCTTTAAAGGTATCGTCATAGTTGGTCATGGTGAGGTAGTACAGATCCAATTTTTTCATACCAAAGTCAGGCATGTCGTTTTGAGTCAATACTTCTGTGATCTCACGGCCTCTATCCGTACGGAAGTTGAAGCACATCACTACATCGCCTTCTTCTATTTTTCCAACAGGCTTGCCACCCACAGACTTGATCAAAGGCTTGATAAACTCGTCCGTTACGTCCTTGGCATAAGACTCCATCACGGCAGCTTTCATATCTGCGACAGCTTCGCCAGTGCCATTCACCATCGCATCATAAGCCAGCTTCACACGCTCCCAACGTTTGTCTCTGTCCATAGCAAAGTAACGACCCGTGATAGATGCCAACTGACCCACGTTTTCACGCAAGATGCTTTTCCAATTCTTCTACGAAACCCAATCCACTTTTTGGATCGCAATCTCTACCATCCGTAAAGGCATGAACAAATACGTCTTTGCAATCATTGGTTTTTGCTGCGCTTATCAACCCTTTGAGGTGATTGATATGCGAGTGAACGCCCCCGTTCGAAAGCAAACCAATGAAGTGTACTTTCTTATTGTTTTTCTTGGCATAATCAAAAGCTGCAACGAGCTCTTGTTCTTTAGCCAAAGTGCCACTTTCAGCTGCTAAGTTGATTTTTACCAAATCCTGATAAACCACACGACCAGCACCTATATTCATGTGACCTACTTCGGAGTTACCCATTTGCCCTTCTGGCAAACCCACCGCCAGACCTGAAGCCTCTAGCGTGCTGTGAGGATATTTATTGTAAAGGCTGTCTACGAAAGGTGTGTTTGCAGCATCAATGGCCGAAACTTGTTTGTTGGTGGCTATACCCCAGCCGTCCAATATGAGAAGTATGACTTTTTTGTTCATGTTTGGTATGTTCAGTGTTAATTTTTTGCTTCCAATTGGCGATTGAAGACACTTTGGATGGTTAAGTTATCACTTGCGCCACTGTACGATGTGTACCGCGCCGCAAATATAATCATCAGAGCTAGGGATATTAAACCTAGTGACGTATTAATGATTTGTTTTATCTAGATGGTGAATCTAACGCCAGATGTAAGGACTTCATTCTCCTGAGTGAAAGCTTAATTTTAAGCGAACGGCGGCAGTACATTCGTATCTCTCAGAATATTATTTGAGCTTCGTCAGGGTGGAAAAGCGTGGGAAGTTATCCTCAGAGGTTGGGAGAATCACGTGGTACAACATCCACCATTCAACTTTACACATAGAGCATAGATTACTCTAATTACAGTGTACAGCGATCATATCTAGTCTATTGAAGCCATTAATTATTCTTACATTCTTAGTGGCGACTGATAGTATGAGGGATTTATTTAGTAAATGCGGTGATAAAATAAGCTTCGTAAATTAAAGGCAGCAGATAGGTATAAGGAATCCAACAGAATCCACGGCCATCCCCCCAATTTTCAAAATTATTCTTGATTAGGAAATGTCCCACATCTCCCCCATTGTAGTGGTCGTCATACCCTAGAATGCATGCGGCGTGATTAGAAATGCCTTTCCTAAATTTCTTTACATGATCTAAGGTAGCCTGATCAGGTAGCTCAAAGTTGATAAACTTCCCCACGAATTGTCGGACAAAATCGTTTTGCCAAATACCAATCATTACGGGGTGGTCTTTTTCAAGGGCATTCTTGATCCATTTCACATTTTTATCGGAATGTCTGTTGTGGACTTTAAGGCGTTTGTAGTCTCTAATTCTCTGCCAATGTACGTGCTTGGAAATCTGGCGTTTGACGTCCGAAAATCTCATGCAATTACAATCAAAATCAGTGATGAAAACGGTTCCTGTTTTTCTGAGGATATCCAGCGCTTTTTGCACAGTGCCCAACTGGTCACAGGTTTTGCTTCGCTTGTAGAAGATCAAAGAGGAGTTGTGACAGCTGGCAACCACTCCCGCTGAATAATATCGAGATTCGATTTGTGCTCGATCCGAGATTTTGTTGATAATGTTAAATTCAGTGCTCATACCCGAGTACACTGCCGCATACGCATAACAAGTGCCCGCAAATTGGAATTGGTTTGTAGGGCAGTATGCTGATAAATCTATATTTGTCTTTGCCATAATTTCTTCATTCGATTTGAAATAAACGTAATGAAGCCCGACGAGGTTGAAGAGACGCTACATCAAAAATGACAATTTCCTTCACTTGGTAGAGGCTAATTACCTATTTTCATCAAGAAAACATTGAAATTGCAAAGGAGCGGAAAGGAAGCCTTGGATTCCCGATTTTCACTAAGCCATTAGCTCTCTTATAGTTTTATTCTTTGAAGAACAATAATTCGCGATTGCTTTGTAAACAGGGGGATGCAAAAAGTGCCAAGTTTTGCTAAACGGAGAGGGTATGAGGGTTTTGCCATTCAATAATGATTTGTTTTGTACTTATCTGGCATTATTTTGGATATCTTTAATTAAAGAAATGAGTTTCACGACCCAGTCACTTGCTCCTTTGCACCGCTGAAAGGTCAAGACGCTATTTCTACAACATTGAAAATATGAAAATCTCGATTCTAATTGCTTTCCTCTTTTTTGGATTCAACTCCCCTGAGCAAGATGCTGTGCTCAATAACATTAGTACTGCCATGGGTGCAGGTAGCTCCAAAGAACTCATTAAGTTTTGCGGGCAAAATGTAGAAATAAAGATCGACGGAAAGAGCTCAAACTACAGCATAGCCCAAGCAGAGGTGATTTTGAAAAATTTCTTTTTGAATAATCCCGTCAAAAGTTTCTCATATATCCATCAAGGATCTTCTCCTGAAGGTCTCAAATATACCATTGGTTCGCTGGCCGTAGATGGGGGAAGCTATCGTGTAGTAATGGTGATCAAAAAGCAAGCTGCTGGATTCAAGATTGATCAAATCAACTTTAGCAGAGAATAATTCCACAATCGTGTATGGTATAATAGGTGCGTTGCATAATTTTGCCGCCTATGTCGCTACCATACCTCACCGAGGCGAATCTTACTCAATTTATTACCAGTGCTTTATCCGAAGACATTGGCAATGGGGATCATAGTACCTTGGGTGCTATCTCCGCAGATCAAGAAAGCCAAGCACAGCTGATCATCAAAGGAGATGGAATGCTTGCTGGTATGGAAATGGCCGAAAGAATTTTTCGTCATCTCGACCCCACGGTAGAGATTGATTTTCTAATGAAAGATGGAGATCTGGCGGTGTTTGGGGATATCGGTTTTCATATCAAAGCCAAATCTCGTGTGATCTTGAGTGGCGAACGCCTGGTATTGAACTGCCTGCAAAGGATGAGTGGTATTGCCACCTATACCTGCGAAATGAATGACCTTATCAAGGGCAGTGGTGCAAAGCTCCTAGATACTCGGAAAACCACACCGAATTTTCGCTTAGCTGAAAAATGGGCTGTGGCGATAGGCGGAGGAGTCAACCACCGCTTTGGACTATATGACATGGTAATGCTTAAAGACAACCATGTGGATTATGCTGGTGGTGTGAAAGAAGCCATCTTGGCCAACGTGGCATATCAACAAGAAAAGGGCTTGGCACTAAATATTGAAGTGGAGGTGCGCAACCTTGAGGAACTGGAAGAAGTACTGGAAACGGGTCATGTCTTCCGGGTATTGCTAGACAATATGCTGCCCTCACAATTAAAGCAAGCCGTACAAATGGTGAATGGCACCATAGAAACGGAGGCTTCAGGAGGTATTACAGAAAAGAATATTAGGGAAATAGCCGAGACGGGAGTCAATTTTATCTCTGTCGGTGCATTGACCCATTCATATAAAAGTTTAGATATAAGCCTTAAGGCTGAACGATAGAACAATGATAGTAAGAACGAAAAAATACCAATTACCAACCAAGACGTATATCGGAATAGCCTTCAAATCAATATTGAAGAAGCAATGGTGGGTTGGCCTTATTTACTTGGCGATTTGTGCATTGTATTTTGTATTACCAAGCTGGTGGTGGATCATAGGTGCCACTATTGCTTTGGTACTTTATATACTCTTTTGGTTGATCCAATTTGTAGGAGTGACACAACTGGAGCAAGGCAAGTTTATGTTTCAGAAAATGTCCTACGAACTTTCGAGTCAGCAGATTTTGTTGAAGCTCAATGCCAAGCAAGGCATGCCGATGAAGTGGGAGCAAATCCAAAAAGCCGAGCATAAAAACGATGCTTTTATCCTTTGGGTAAGCAAAGCACAATTGATGCATTTTCCTCACAAAATTTTCAATAGTGAAAACGAGATCAAGTTTTTTGATACCGTTTTGAAAAGAAAAGGCTTGATTAAGTAAGATGCCGGGTGATCGCCTGAAACGAGGATTTGCCAGTGCTGCCAAGTACTGCGCCTTTCGGGAGCGAGCACCCAAACAAGTTTTTGACAAACTCCTCTCTTGGGATTTTTCCGAGGAGGAGGCTTTGCAAATTATAGCATCGCTCAAATCAGAGCGATTCCTAGACGAAGCACGTTTTGCACGTGCTTTCTGCCACGACAAATTTGAGTTTAACCACTGGGGAAAGATCAAAATCCGTCTGGAACTTTCGCAGTATGAACTCTCATCTAATACCATTGAGGATGGCATGGCCGCTATCGACACATCCAGATATCAAGCAACTATCTTGGATCTGGCACAGAAGAAATGGGCGCTGATCAAAGACAAAGGAGACGACTTCCAACAAAGAGGAAAAGTCGCGGACTACCTGATGCGCAAAGGGTTTGAAAGTGAGCTAGTGTGGAAAGTGGTGAAGGGGCTGTGATTAACCAGATTACTTCAAGTAATCTGGTTAATTGACTTAAAACCGATGCGCATAGAAATTTTTTCTATGCCTATAAAAAAAATTCCTATGCTTATAAGATTCCCAACCGATAGGCATAGGATTTAAAGCGTGTACGCATAAGGGCAAAAGGCGCACTGGTTCATCAAGCGCCGACGAGGTTTGAAACCTCTTCGGCGCAATTAAAACCCTATCCTTCTACTCTTCCACCCGCTTTTCTCCAGTTGCTCGGCTGAGTCCAGCACTTTGTCTCTGAGTGATTTTTTGTAATCAGCAAGATTTTTAGAAATCTCTGGCACAAATGCGCCGATGATCTCTGCCGCCAAGATGCCCGCATTTTTTCCACCATCTAGCGCTACAGTAGCCACGGGTATGCCGCCTGGCATTTGAAGAATAGAAAGAATAGAATCCCAGCCGTCGATGGAGTTGCTAGACTTCACGGGTACACCGATTACAGGTAGCGTAGTAAGTGACGCGACCATTCCGGGAAGGTGTGCTGCGCCTCCTGCTCCTGCCACGATCACTTTGATTCCACGGTCAGCGGCTTTTTCTGCATACTCAATCATGCGCTGCGGTGTGCGGTGTGCCGATACAATCGTCACCTCGATGCTCACACCGAGCTCTTCCAATATTTCTGCGGCTTGTGCCATGATCGGCAGATCCGACTGACTCCCCATGATGATTCCTACTTGTGGCGTACTCATAATCTTAGTTATTATTCTGGCTTTGACTCCTAAGTCTATCTGTCAACCTACGAGCTTATTTTTTTGTTATGATAAGAAACTGATCCCTCAGATTTATCAATATTGATCTCCCCAATAATTAGGGTCAGGCTTTTACTTTCAATAATTCTTTGATGGCTCGCGCCCGGGTTTCCAATTGTGTGGCGTCCGTGTCCGTAATGGTCACGTGCCCCATCTTGCGAAAAGGCTTAGTGTCTTTTTTTCCGTATAGGTGAATGTGTACACCTGGCTCTGAGAGCAAATCGTTGAGCCCTTCGTATTTGGCAGAACCCGTATATCCTTCCTCGCCCAGTACGTTGACCATAGCCGCAGGAATAATCAAATCCGTTGCACCAAGAGGCAATCCCAAAACTGCTCTCAAATGCTGCTCAAACTGGGAAGTAATGTTGGCTTCAATGGTGTGGTGGCCGCTATTGTGAGTACGTGGTGCAATTTCGTTGACGAGAATCTCATCGTCTTGAGTCAAAAACATCTCTACTGCCAAAAGGCCGACCATGCCTAGTTTTTCTACTACGTCTATAGCCACCGCGTTGGCTTTCTCTTCTATTGCCTTGCTGATTTGCGCTGGCGCAAAAAGAAACTCCACGAGGTTAGCTTCCGGGTGAAAGGCCAATTCCACTACGGGAAAGCACTTGACCTCACCAGCTTCATTGCGCGCTACGATCACGCTCAATTCTTTTTTGAAATCTATCAGTTTCTCTAGCAGTCCAGGCGCATCAAAAGCTTTTTCCAAATCTGCCTCGCTACGAATTACGGTAACACCACGTCCGTCATAACCTTCCTTTCCCAGTTTGTTTACTGCGGGCAAAAATTTGGCGTGTTGCTTTACGTCCGCCTTGTTTTCTGTAAGGATAAAATCGGCCGTTGGGATGCGATTGGCTTTATAAAAAGTCTTTTGCTTGCGCTTATCCTGAATCATTTCAATGATCTCAGGCTGAGGAAAAACCCTTTTTCCCATGTCGCGAAGTGCTTTGAGCGCATCGGTATTTACGGCCTCTATTTCTATGGTGATCACATCCTTGTCTTGACCAAAAGCCATCACGGCATCATAATCCTTGAGACTGCCATGGGTGAAAGTCTGAGCCAGATTTTTGCAAGGCGCATTGGCATCAGGGTCTATGCAATGGATGTTGAGGTTGAGGTCTATGGCGGACTGGATCATCATACGGCCAAGCTGACCGCCACCCAGCACACCTATTTGCAAGTCGGTAATTTCCATTTGTCTAGTTTGATTTTTGGCAATGCAAGAGGCATCCCCGATTTGTAGGCGCAAATATCACAACATTTTCTGTTTTAGGTTTCGATTTGGGCAACTAAGAGGAAGAACATTGGTACTCTCAAAAAACAAACTGTTGGATTGACTTAGGGATTATTGAGAAGAGTAGTTTCAATCACTCTTTATTCTTCAGGTTTTTTAAAGGCAACTTTTTGATCATTCCTCCCTTGATATCCTTTACTTTGGACATGACGAGAAAGACATTGGGATCTATTAACTCTACCTGGGTTTCAAAGCGCGCAAGTTCCAATCGAGTGATAACCGTATAGAGAATGTGGGTGTTGGACGCTTCGTTTTGCTGTAAGCTGAAGCCCTTGCTTCCATGATAGATGGTCGTTCCACGACGGAGTTTGGTCAAAATCATTTCTCGGATTTCTATATGCTTGTCAGAAATGATCGTTACGCCAATGTATTCATCAAAACCTTCTAGCACAAAATCCACGGTACGCGAAGCGGCGAAATAGGTGATGATGGAATAAAGCGCTGTTTCCATGGACAGGACGTATGCAGCTACAGAGAAGATAACCACATTGAAAATCATGATCAGCTCGCCCACGGAAAAGCCCGTTTTCTTTCCTAAATAAATAGCCAAAACCTCCGTGCCATCTATGATGGCACCCCCACGAATGGAAAACCCTATACCCACTCCTAGAAAAAAGCCACCAAACACGGCTACTAACAATGGGTCAGACGTGATAATAGGGAAGTCAAATTCATGAATAACTACTGCCAATAAGGCGATACTCAAGAGGCTTTTAATGGCAAAGGTCTTTCCGATATGTACCCAGCCTAAGATCAGAAAGGGGATATTGAGAAAAAGAATAAAAAGAGAGAGCTTGCCGTGGGTAAGGAAGGTAAGCAAAAGAGAAATCCCCGTGACGCCACCATCGAGTATGTCGTTGGGAAGTAGAAAGCTCTCTAAACCAAATGCAGCAGCTGCTACGCCTAAGATCATCAAGAATATTTCTCGACTCCATCTTCTTAAATGTACTTTGAAAGAGTCTGAACGTTTGGGCATAGCGCAAAAGGAATTTATGGATTAATTTCACCTGCAAAACGGCGAAAGGTGGCAAAAGTTAGCGGTAGCACGAATATACTAAAGGAAAAATTCAAAGAGCTTGGCCTAGGCAGCAAGCGTCTGTCCAATGACAGATTGATAGACAAAGACGGGCGCTTCAATGTGATCCGAAAAGGCGTAGGCCTCAAGGGGTTTTCCATGTACCATTGGATGATCAACTTGTCTTGGTCTTCATTTTTCTTTTTCGTCACGCTCGGTTACATCCTTATCAACACCTTTTTTGCGAGTATTTATCTGCTGATCGGAGTAGATCATCTTTCAGAATATTATGGTCAGAGGATGGATGCATTTTGGCATTGCTTCTTTTTTTCGTGCCAAACGCTCACTACCGTCGGTTATGGGTGGATAAGCCCCACAGGCCCGGCCACCAACTTGGTAGCAGCATTTGAAGCCATGATAGGGCTGCTGAGTTTTGCCTTTGCCACCGGGATTCTGTACGGGCGCTTCTCCAAAGCAAAATCTAAAATCCTTTTCAGCAAAAAGATCTTGGTAGCACCCTTTCAGTCGGGCAAGGGACTGAAATTTCGAATAGCTAATTCTCGCAAAAATGAGCTTATAGACATGGAAGCTCGTCTGATGTATTCGTTTTTGGAAGATGACAATGGAGAGATGAAGCGCCGTTATCTCAGTCTGGATTTGCAAGTGAGTTTCATCAACATGTTTCCCCTGCCTTGGACGATTGTACATCCCATAGACGAAAACAGCCCACTATATGGCAAAAACGCCGAAGAACTTAGTCAAGAGCGCGCAGAGTTTCTAGTCATTGTCAAAGGTTTTGATGGCACGTTTAACCAATATGTGCATCAGGTTCATGACTATAACTATACGGAAGTGGTCTTCAACTCTGAATTTGAGCCGATGTTTGACCCTGCGAGCGAGACCGCCACAGTCGTGCAACTTGACAAGATCAGCCACTACCGTAAAGTTTCGATTTGAGATACTGTATTTGGCAGGATTAGGTCGTGTAGACGTTTAGAAGTTGGAGCGGAAACGTAAAAATCTGATGCAATTAGGCAGAGAACAAGGCATGGGCTTATTCTTGGAACGGTTCGCTGCTGCGGTAGACAAGAATGGGTGGCTGGTCTAGGTGCATCAGTTCGTCATTGGTTCACTGGTCGTTTACACAACCTTGCTTTTGTTTTTCCATTTCAAATCAGAGAATGTAAATAATTAGCCGAATCAATCAATCCATTTTTACGAAATCGATCCAATATCTCAAATTCATCTAAATTGGGATTGGTTCTATTTAACACCAAAGCTCGAAAAGCTTCCAATGCAAGACCTGTATTAAGGTCTATGGTGTCTGTTATAAAGTCATCAGCGGTCTTTGCTGTTAGTCCGAAGCTTGCTAAGTATTCTTTAGGAAAGTCTTTCATGTTATTTGTGACAATGATGTTCGCATTGGTTTTAATTGCTGCTGCTAATACATGTCTATCTTTGTCGTCAGGCAACTCTAGCGAGGTAACAAGAGGCTCATAATTATCCACCAAAGCAAGTTGAGCTTTGCTCACTCTCTTTTTAACCTCCTCATCGGGAATCCCCTTTCTTTTCATCACATTCTCCCATTCAGAAAATATATGCTTACTCCACTTTGGGGTGTAAAGATCGTATGAAGCAAACCAAAACAGAAGGTCTCTGATATCAATGGGATAAATCACATTGGTATCAAGAACACATGTGAATCTGACACTATGTATCATACAGCCCAGATTCTTCGTCCGCTTTCATTATTTCTATCAGTCGCCTGCGTTGTTCGACTTTCATTTTTCTTTTGTACTCGATTATGTCTTGATATTTAATTCTTCTGTGCTTACCAATTTTTGTATAGCTGATTTCTCCTGTTTCAAGCAACTTTATCAAATGTGGTCTTGAGCATCCAATAAGTTCCGCAGCTGCTTGAGTAGTGATTTCTGTTCCAATTGGAACGATTGATACCGGTTTACCTAGGCTGGTTTCCTTCAGAATTTTAGCTAGAAGTTGCAGGGCCTTTCTAGGAATCTTAATTCTCTCGTTAGTTTCTTCGATTTCAATTTCGGGGTAATCCGAATGAATTTGATCCAATGCCGCAGCGAGGGCATCATAGGATTCCATGGCTGATTTTTGCTCTTCTTTAGTCGGTCTTTCTATGTTATCGATGTTGTTCATATCAATTTGCTTTGTATTGCAAATATACGAAACAATCGAAACGTCATTCGTTTAATTCGAATAAGTTCTAATGAGGTATAACTTAACGCCCAACTATCATCCGTAAGCTGGACTTTTCAAATTTCTATAAAAGAATCGGATAGTACGAGCCTTTGCAAATAGCTCTGTAAGCTTATGGATGATAGTGCTTGTTACCAGCTTTTTAGTTCATTAAGTTTCATTTTGTATTCATCCAGCTTTCCCCAAATATCCCAAAGCTCGGTAAGGATTTTTTCCTCACTTCCGTCGATGTGCGTATTTACAATTAAAATTCTTCCAAGTTTATTTTTAGAGTTAAAAAACATGAGACATACTATTCCCGGATCACCTCCAGTATGACCGTAGTATCCTGAAGCAGTTCTACCCATAAATAAGCATGTGTCATATTTCACCGAAAGAACAGGATTTTCATTTTTCAGACTATCAGAAGAAGCATTAAATGATGTTTCTTCTCCAAAGAGTTTTAAATAACTATCCTTTTTCAAGAGTGTCCCCATTTCTGATTGGCCTCTTATAAGTTCCCTAAGGAGCAAGGCAAGATCACTACTGGATGTCAAAAGTCCTCCATCTGGATAACTCTGAAGTCTATAGAAAGGGAGTTTAATTCCATCATGGTAATAGAGATTTGAATGTCTTGAAAAATCTATAGTCTCAAAGGACCATCCAGTTGATGTCATATTGAGAGGGTCAAAAATATACTTCTGTGTAAAGTCTGGATAAGATTCTCCTGTGGCTATTTCTAAAACATGCGCTGCGAGTGCTGCTCCGACATTTGAGTATGAAAATTTCTCACCTGGTATGAATTGAGCGAATCGTTCTCTTGAATACCATTCACCATCTTTTGAAAGCAATTTCTTAAGAAAATCTTTCATAGAGATAAGAGATTCGGAAGAGTTAAATACTCCTTCTAAATCTTTGATTTCATTGAATTCCTGACCTTCTTTTAAAACATAAACTTTTTCATGATAAAACTTCTTATCTCTAATAGATGATTTGTGATTTGCTAGATGCTTCAGCGTGATCTCCTCATTAGGGTATAATGGATTATACACTTCGTAAGGTAGATAATTGTTAATTGGATCATTCAGGTTTAGTTTCCCTAGTTCCTGTGCTTTTAAAAGGGCTATTCCTATTATTACCTTAGAAACTGAGCCGATATTCTGAATGGTTTGCGCTGAGTATGATTTGTTATTTTCTACGTCCTCAAATCCAAATCCATTTTGATACAAGACTTCTGTATCATTTACAATTGCTACGGAAAAGCCCTTAATTGATCCTGATTCTGAGAGACTTAAAAGTTCATGATTTAGTTCTTCTGATATTTTACTGGATGATCTTTTGTTTTCACAAGAGATCAAAATCATACAGATCAAAACGCTCATAAGTTTATTCATATGATGAAATGTTGTAATTACGGTTTTGCTGGTAACGACCAGCTATCGGGCGTATGTCCTCAGCTGGTGAATAGCACTAAAGTAGTGAAATCTGCCGAAGCTCACAACGGTTCAGAGTGGCACTGCCTTGTGAAAATCAAAATCTCCTGCGAGCAAAAGTCTGTAGAAAGCACTGCCGTTTCCCAGCGGCAGATTCACGGTCGAGTTGCACGAAAACCAGCCAGAAAGCACTCAGACATATGCCCGATCAGCGTCTGTTGAGCGCAGTTTTAGTCGTTAACCCGATAGGATTACGGTTAGGATTGGGGCTACAAATATCCCAATTGTAAAGAAGCCGTCTCCATATGTTATTCTCCGTTCGTTCAAAATGTCCATGCTCTTGGTTGTTGCTCCAGGCCATGTGATTGATGGTTCCTGTCTATAGAACGCTTTGTAAATGGCTCGAAATATTTGCCAATAGAGGAGCATTAGTATGGGTAAGTAAAAGTATGTACTGGCGTGACCCCTTGCTTGTTGAAGTTCGGGGTTCAGTCGTTCAGTATATCCATAGTAAGCAAGTCCAATCGCAATCAGCAGAAAAGTTACATACTTAAAATTGTTGTATCGAAGCAGTAGGAATGCAAAGGTTAGAATTAACCCGAAGTTGATGACAAGAGATAAAGTTGGATAGTTCATAATCAGATTCGAGTTGCGCCAATTGCGCTCAACAACCCGCTATATACTCAAAAGGGTTGTTATTTCGGTTATAGCATTTTGTTTTAATTCTTTAATAATCAAAGCTTTAGACAAGTATAAGCGTTGGCACACGGTTAGTAGTACACAACTTGGTCTGGCCTTGCGCCATCAAAATAGTCAATTAGTATCAAAGAGCGGCGTGGAAGGAATGGTGGAAAAGAA
Source organism: uncultured Cytophagales bacterium (assembly GCA_963848175.1). Classification (GTDB taxonomy): domain Bacteria; phylum Bacteroidota; class Bacteroidia; order Cytophagales; family Cyclobacteriaceae; genus JAMZMI01. The sequence goes on along the minus strand of CAWKCO010000006.1, from coordinate 338,167 downwards.
ATAATGTGTGCCAAGGATTAGAAGTCGGAATTACTGAGTGTTTAATCTGCCCCTTAGCCGAGCGCCAGCGGGGGATAAGTAATGAGGTGGCAAGTAATGAGGTGGCAAGGAAAAAGATACTCCAGACAGCCAGAACACTTTTTCAGCATAGTGATGGGTGTTCTCTCCAAGAAGTTAATTTTGTATTGGCAATTGGTAAACTTGCCTTATTGCATGATACTGGATACGAGAGGTTATTTCTAATTGGGTGGCTCGTCACTTAGTATTTACATAATATCATGCTAATACTAGAATAATTTGCGAATTTTGGATCGGAAAACCTGCGGCTGTTGTTTTAATACTCAGCCGCGTATCCAGCGTTCCAAAAGATGCCCTGCGCTAGTAGAGAACAATCATGCGAGCAAGAGGTTAAAACAAGCATAAAATTAAGAAATATGATAGCCACATCTGAGCCAGTGAAAAGTTCGAAAAAACTGACAGATTCGGAGTTGATAGCGCATATAGCCCTGCTCAAAAAAGAGAAAAATGCGGTGATTTTAGCCCATTACTATCAGGAGCCCATTATTCAAGAAATTGCAGATTTCGTAGGGGACAGTTTGGCGCTTTCTCAGCAAGCCGCGGAAACGAATGCGGACATCATTGTCTTTGCAGGCGTGCATTTCATGGCTGAAACAGCTAAACTTCTCAGCCCCACAAAAAAAGTATTGGTGCCAGATATGGATGCTGGTTGTTCCCTGGCAGATTCTTGCCCGCCTGATCTTTTTGAGGCTTTCGTAAAAAAGCATCCAGACCATATTGTGATCACTTATGTGAATTGCTCTGCTGGTATCAAGGCGCTCAGCGATATAGTGGTGACTTCATCCAATGCACTGAAGATCGTGAATTCCGTGCCTAAAGATCAAAAAATCATTTTCGCTCCGGACAAAAATCTTGGAGCTTATATCATCAAAGAAACGGGAAGAGACATGCTGCTTTGGGACGGCACATGTATGGTGCATGAGGCTTTTGCGATTGAGAAAATATTGGATTTGCACAAAAAGCACCCAGAAGCGAAGTTCATCGCACACCCAGAGTCTAGCCCTGAGGTGCTGAAAGTGGCCACCTACGTGGGTTCTACTTCTGGCATGATCAACTTTGTGAAGACAGACCCTAACCAGTCTTTCATCGTGGGCACAGAGGCGGGCATTTTGCACGAAATGCAAAAAGAAGTGCCTAATAAGAAATTGATTCCTGCTCCGTCTAAAGAGGACAATACCTGCGCTTGCAGCGAATGTTTTTACATGAAAATGAATACCTTGGAAAAGCTCTACAACTGCCTCAAAAATGAGTCGCCAGAGGTAGATGTGGATGAAAAAATAAGAGAAAGGGCAGTATTGCCAATCAACAGAATGCTGGAATTGTCAAAATAAATGAATCAACAAAACGATTTTCTGATCATTGGCTCGGGTATCGCAGGGCTGACTTATGCCTTGAAACTGGCATACAAATTCCCAGAAGCATCTATCGCGATAGTGACCAAATCGGATGAAAATGAATCTAACACCAAATATGCTCAGGGTGGCATAGCTGTGGTGCTAGACGAAATTGCTGATTCGTATGAAGGTCATATAGAAGACACCCTAGTGGCTGGCGATGGACTCTGCGACGAGGAAGTGGTGAGGCTAGTAGTGACGGAAGGACCAGAGCGCTTTCGCGAATTGGTGAACTGGGGAGCGGCTTTTGACAAAGATGGCAATGGAGATTACAATCTTGGATTGGAAGGCGGACACTCCAAAAATCGAATCCTCCACCACAAAGACATTACGGGTTTTGAGATTGAGCGAAAGCTGCTACAGCAGATACACGCCATGCCCAACATACAAATACACCCGCAGCATTTGGCCATAGACTTAATCACCAACCATCAGCTAAAAATCAAAGGAGAAAATCGCTGCTATGGTGCGTATATTCTCAATACCACCAACGGAAAAATAGGCACTTTCACAGCTAAAATAACGATGCTCGCATCTGGGGGTATTGGCCAAGTGTATAAAAACACGACCAACCCGAGCATAGCTACAGGCGATGGCATAGCGATGGCTTACCGCGCCCAAGCCAAAATCCAGAACATGGAGTTTATCCAATTTCACCCTACGGCATTTTATGACGTAAGCGATAAACCCACCTTTTTGATTTCCGAAGCGGTCAGAGGCTTTGGAGCGATCCTGCGAGATGAAAAAGGAAATGCTTTTATGGAGCATTATCACCCTCAAAAGGATCTTGCGCCAAGAGATATTGTGTCTAGAGCGATAGACAGTGAACTCAAAAAGACTGGAGCTAACTTTGTCTACTTGGATTGTAGGCATTTGGATATGGAGGGCTTTGAAAAGCATTTTCCGACTATTATGAGACGGGTGCAGCTGGATGGTATCGACCCCAGCAAGGACATGATACCAGTAGTGCCAGCCGCTCACTACCTGTGCGGTGGCGTGGTAGTCAATCACGATGGACAGACTTCCGTTAAAGGGCTTTTTGCATGTGGAGAATGTTCACACACAGGTCTGCATGGCGCCAATCGTCTCGCTTCCAACTCGCTCCTTGAAGCGCTAGTATACGCCCATCGTAGTTTTGTGAAAGCAGGCGATATTTTGCCAGAAATGTCTGTGCCGAACAACATTCCAGATTGGAATGACGATGGCACGGTACATCCAGAAGAATTGATTTTGATCACGCACAACCGCAGCGAGCTGCAAGCGCTTATGAGTCACTATGTGGGCATCATCCGCACGGATGAGCGACTGGATCGTACTTCCAAGAGACTCGACCTCCTCTACAACGAAACTGAGCGGCTATACAAGAAAGCCAAGGTTTCGCAAGCCTTGATTGAACTGCGTAATTTGATCACTACGGCCTATTTGATCGTGAAGCAATCTCAAGAGCGAAAAGAGAATAGAGGCGCATTTTTCAAGAAAAATTAGTCACAACATCTCTCTGGCGGCCATGAACCGCCAAAAACTTTCTGGTTGCGTGGAGCGTTGAAACCTCTATGACTAAAGCAAGTGACATGCCCAACAAAAAGAAAGCCGCCAAGCCTTCAAAAAAAGAAGAGAAGGAAAAAAAGGAGAAAGAAGAGCCTAGCGAAAATCCACATGGAGGCTTCCCTGATAGTAGATATGAAAAAATTTCTGGGATGTGGAGGGTGATTACTCGCTCACAAAAACGCGTTTCACTCGCTGACTGACATTCGTCAAAATCTCATAAGGAATGGTCTCTCCCCAGGCCGCCAATTCTTCTATACTTGGGCTTTCGCCAAAAACGATGACCTCATCACCCTCACTCACATTGAGGTTCGTTACATCTAGCATCGTCATATCCATACACACATTTCCGATAGTATAAGCTTTCTGCCCATTGATGGTCATATAAGCATTGCCATTGCTAAATTTTCTCAAATATCCGTCTGCATACCCAATGGCCACTATAGCTATGGTGCTATCCTGAGCCGCCACTCCTTTGCGAGAGTAGCCCACACTCTCTCCACTCACAATATGCTTGATTTGAGAAATATGTGTTTTGAGCTTGCTCACAGGTTGTAAATTTTCGTTTGACTCACTAGAATCATAACCATAGAGCCCAATGCCCAGACGCACCATGTCATATTGATATTGCGGCCATCGCACAATTCCTGAAGAATTCAACGCGTGCTTAACCGGAAGATACCCTAAGCTATCGGCGATCATCTGATAGGCTCGCTCAAAAGTCTCTGCTTGCTGTCGCGTAAAGTCATCGTGCTCAGCATCTTCACTCGCACAAAAATGCGTAAATACACCTGCTACCTTCAACTCAGGGTGTTCGCCAAGCAGCTGGATGAGTTCCGGCAAATCTGCCTCATCAAATCCCAATCGATTCATTCCCGATTCGATTTTTAAATGAACAGGTGCCATCGCATCACAATCCACCAGGTATTTGCGCAGCATGGGTAGACTATATATTTCTGGCTCTAGGCCAAAAGCTTGAGCATGGCAAAATGATTCCAGTCAAGGTTCATCACCATGATCGGAAGGGTGATTCCTTTCTTTCTAAGTTCAATTCCTTCATCGAGATATGCCACTCCCAGATAATCCACCTTTTGGTACTGTAGCAAACTGGCGATCTCGCCTAATCCTCCTCCATAAGCAAATGCTTTCACCATCACCATGGTTTTGGTCTTAGGGGCAAGCTTATCTCGATATACGTTCAGGTTGTGACTGAGTGCTTCAAAATTGACTTCCAGCAAGGTGCCATGATTTTTTTCTTCTAACATGGACACCACTTTCTCCAAAGAGAAAGTCCTAGCACCTTTTACTAAAATCAATTCACTGTCAAAGGCAGGGAAATTTTTGAAGAATGTTTCCGTATCTTCATAGAAATCTGCGTGATGACCAAAGCAGTCTTTGTTGGCACCAATTTTTGGCCCGATGGCGATCAGACGCGTAATCCCATTTTCCTCCAGCAGTTTGGCCACTTTCATATACAGCTGGCTATCTGCCATGCCCGATTGCTCTATATCAGATATTATCGCCGTTTTCTTCTGCTTTTGAGGTTGCTGCTTGAGATAGTCTAGCGCTATAGACAGCCCTACCAAATCGTTGTTGTAGGTGTCATCTACCAGGTAGCAATCATTTAGTCCTCTTTTGAGCTCCAAACGCATAGACACAGGTCTGAGCCTCTTGATGCCCTTGGCGATTTGCTCTGGAGTCAGGTCTAGCAATATGCATACACACACCGCATGTAGTAGATTTTCCAGATACTGCGCACCCGAAAATTGTGGAGCGATTTCGTAAGTAGCTCCATCAAATTCGCACAGATAAACCTTCCCTTCTTTATGAAAATAAAAGTCTGCCGAATCATCGGAAGTGCTCCATGAAATTAGCGCATCCTCAAATTGATGTTTCAGGATGGGGTAAAGAATTTCGTGATCCTGACAGCAGATGATCTGATGTGTCTCGGCAAAAAGCATCGCTTTTTCTTCAATTTTTTCCTCCCAAGTGGCAAAGCCTTCATCGTGCGCATTGCCGATATTGGTGAAAATTCCAATAGAAGGTTGAATCATGCCCTCCAATCGCTGCATCTCATTTCTTCGAGAAATCCCCGCTTCGAAAACACCCACTTCATGTGCTGACTCCATGGCCCAAATGGAAATAGGCACGCCAAGCTGAGAATTATAGCTCTTTGGGCTTTTTACCACGCGGTATTTTTCTCCCAGCATATCCGAGAGCCATTCCTTTACCATCGTTTTGCCATTGCTCCCCGTGATACCCACCACAGGAATATCAAACGCCCCACGGTGGTATTTCACGATGGATTGTAAAGCCCGCAGACTATCTGGCACCCTCAGCACATTAGCGCCGAAAATAGCTTTTTCTTTGATCCGCTGAGAAACAATGAAATTTCTAACTCCTTTTTTATAGGCATCCAACAAGTAGTTGTGCCCATTGTGTTGTTTACCTGGAATGGCTATAAAAAGCGTATCTACACTCCCAATGAGTTTTCTTGTATCAAAAGAAATGTGCTTAATCTCTACATCTTGCCCAATCTGCACACTGTCTATCTGCAGTACGCTGGCTATTTCACTTAAACGCATGCGCTAAAGTATCAATTCCATCTCAAACTGATCTACCTCGTTTATAAATCCCACGGCCTCCAGCGCCTCGATCGTATCGGTTTGTTTTTCGGGCACATTCATGATCGTAAGCTTCTTTTGGTAGCTCCGTGTCTGTGCGCCATAGATCAAAGCCCTGCCTATGCCTTGGTTTCTCCATTGCGGAGCAACACCGAACTGAGAAATGCGACCAAGGGCAGGTTGAAAAATGATGTACCCTGCGCTTATTTTATTGATTCGAGCTTCTAGGATCACCTCATTTTCAATATTGAAAGCAAGTTGTCTGCTGCTATCCAGAAAAGTTGGGTTGTAATCCCAATAGCTTTCGTATTTGGTATCGAAATTTTTCACTGCTTTGAACACCACATCGGGACTTTCGTCTTCCTGCTCATCAGGAAGTTTGAAACATTTCAAAAGCCTTTTCTGATTGAATCCCAAAGCGTCATAAAGCCTAATTGCAGAGTCATTAGTGGAGATTACCTCCAGCAAAATGCGTTGAGCACCGGATGCCTGAATGGTAGGAAAAAGTCGTTCATAAAAAAGATAGGATCTCTTTGAGCCTCTATGCTCAGGAATGAGCCCTGTTCCACCATTGTAGGCCGTAAATTTGTTTTCATGCATGCCTAATGTATGCAAAACAAAACCCACCACCTCATCGTCGCAAAGCATCAGCGACGATATGTCTGGCGTACATTTTCAATTTGTTAAGCATCCTGCGCTCAAACTGAGCCGCCGATGGACTGAAGGTCACGGAATTGCCCGAAAAGGCCTTGACAAAAACACCATACAAAGTTTGTAGATCTTTTTCTTCGAAGGTTTTAAAACTATATGCCATTCGCTCTTATTCTCTGAAAGCCAAAAGTGGGATATTAGTTTCAATAAGAAGGTTTTTTGAGATTGATTTTTTAAATATCCTTTCGAGGAAATTATGCTCCTTAGGAATAAGTGCAATGATGTCGAGCTTTTGAACGTCACTAAATTCCTTGATCCCTGACAATATAGATTTGGCTTCAATCGTACGCATAGATGCCACATCCTCGTCGAAATGCTGGATAAACTTCTGGTAAAGTTTCTGCTCTTGTGCCGGCACAAAAGAGGTATCTTCTTTGATCGTAAAACCCAAAACCTGTGCGTTCAATGCCACGGCCATTTTGTTTAGCAACTTAAGTCTTTTTGGATTTTTTATCTCATCGGTTTGAAACGCAAAACCAATTTTGCCAATACTTTCATGCTTCCATTGCTCAGGAATGACCAAAATAGGTACCGTCGCGCTTTCTAGCACATCTGCTGCTCTACTTCCTAAGAGCTGCTCTAAACCAGTAAGATTCGCTTTTGTTCCCATCACTATCAAGTCAATATTTTTATTGACTGTCTCCGTGTAAATGGCATCTATAAGGTAGGATAAAAATCGATCGGACTCATGTGGTACATCTTTGAGTTCGATCACTTCTCTTTCCAGCTCTTCAAATGATTCTTTTACTTGCGATTCATAATCCGCAATTACAGAAGCTACAACGCTACCTCCTGCAATGTTGGGGTGGGGGGTGTGCACATGTACGGCATTCACCATGTGTATTTTAGCATCAAAAAGCTTAGCCAAATGAATGGCAAAACGCAACGCATTTTTTGAACATTCGGTGAAATCTATTGGAACGAGTAAAGGTTATCACGGTTGATTGATTATGGAGGAAAGTTTGGTTGGCATTGGTTTGTTTTACTGCTGTGAAACAAAATAAATACAGACCTACGCCAACCGAGGGTAAACTTAGGTCACTGCTTAGTCTAAATCAAATAGAGTATGATGATTTGCTAACTGTTTTTGCACCTTTGATTACCAAGAAATTATCTCATTACATTCTCAAAGGTCAGATGCGATTATTTCCTCTTGAAGAAGAATCACCACTGAGCAGTTTATATGGTAGCAAGGCAAAATTAGATTTCATCTTGACCTATCTCAAAGAAAACCCCAACCAGTGCTATCACGGAGAAATGTTTGATATGAGCCAGAGCAAAGTAAGTGAATGGGTCAGCTATTTATTGCCTGTTCTAGAAGCGTCTCTGATCAAAATGAAGGTAATGCCCCAAAGTGGTTATTGTTATCAGCAGACAGATAAGGAAGTGGACTACCTATTGGTGGATGTGACTGAAAGGCAAGTTGTTATTCTTAATTTTCATCTTTTTTGGTTTTTGGATAATATCAAAATAAATCCTTTTGGTAAATATCCTAACGGGTGTTGGTCTTATTAAGATATTCCAATTTAATGTGAAACGCCTCCATTATCAAGCATTAGTGACCTACAAAAACAGGATTTATGATTGGAAGCATTTGATGAGGTGTTATATTCGAAAGTCGTCTTTCGTTTCACCAAAGATTCCTATTTCTTTCATTGAACTGAGACTACTCAGGCTTGCTTTTTTTCCCAAAGTGGGCAATGCATGGTAATTTAGCCAGATGAATAGAAGGCCTAGAAGAAATCGCAATTCCGCTGCAATCCGAGATATTACCAGAGAAACTTTAGTCACTGTAAATGACTTTGTTTTCCCTTTGTTTTTGCTGGAAGGCAATAATAAAAAGTCTGAGGTCAGCTCCATGCCGGGCATTTTTAGATACAGCCTTGATTTGATGTTGAAAGAAATAGAAGAGTGTCTAAAGTTGGGCATCAAGTCTTTCGATGTATTTCCTGTGGTAGAGGAGCATCACAAAGACAAGTATGCCACCAAAAGCTATGATCCTACTTTTTTCTATCTAGCCGCACTAAAAAAAATTAAGACGACTTTTCCTGAAGCGCATATCATCACAGACGTAGCGATGGATCCGTATAGCTCAGACGGGCACGATGGTATCGTAGAAAATGGCCAAATCATCAATGATGAGACACTGGAGGTACTTGGGAAAATGACTTTGGCACAAGCCGAAACAGGAATAGACATGGTAGGGCCATCAGATATGATGGATGGAAGAGTGGGCTATCTAAGAGATCTTCTGGATGAAAATGGTTTCACCAACGTAGGCATCATGTCCTATACCGCAAAATATGCCTCTGCCTTTTATGGCCCTTTCAGAGACGCACTGGACTCTGCTCCGAAATTTGGTGATAAAAAAACCTATCAGATGGATCCTGCTAATAGGCGAGAGGCGCTGGTAGAAGCTGAACTCGATATGCAAGAAGGTGCAGACGTACTAATGGTAAAACCAGCGTTGAGCTACCTAGACATTATTTCGGACTTGAAAGCAGCTAGCGATTTGCCTATCGCAGCTTATAATGTCTCAGGTGAATATGCCATGATCAAAGCTGCAGGAATTCAAGGCTGGTTAGATGCCGATCGTGCGAGAGATGAGGCACTTCTATCTATCAAAAGGGCAGGAGCCGATATCATCCTAACCTACTTTGCCAAAGAGTTTGCCATTGCAAGCAAATTATGAATCTCGTAATCCGAAAGTGCTTAAAACAATTGGATTGAAAATATTCCCGTTTATCGACAATATTATTGGTTCGGTCTAAATTTTTAGAAAGTTTGAGAATGGTTATGTAGCTTAATAGTAACAAAACCTGATCAGCATGAACCCAGACTTCAACATTCAAAAATTTGTAAGTGGAATCTTCGAGGAAGAGCAAGCTTATAAGGAGTGCATCGAAAACATTTTAAAAAATATCGATCGCGGATTAGAGCGATGCGGTAACGATAGGGAAAAAATCAGCAGGCTGCTGATGGTTAGAAACTTTCTAGAAACAAAAATTCCTGAGGCCAAGTCAAAGGTGTTTGACAACCTCTATATAGATCATCTTCCTATAGCTGTATAACAGCACGATTTAATAGTGCAAAGATAATTGGTTAGTAGAATGTGAGATCTTAGCCCTTCATGTGCCTGATGGCAATCATGTTGGAAACACGGTTTGAGTAATGGTAATTTCTTGAAATCAGTAACTGGAGGGCTAATCTCTAACTTCTCTGTTAAAACAAATCATCTTGTCGCTCTAGCATTCAACCGTGGGCTTGGTAACAACAACGTCTTTCTTAGAAAAATTTTCTGCATATCTTAATTTATTATATGGTTCTGGATATATTCCTTTGGAGTCAAGCCATAATATGCCTTAAATGCTTTGGTGAAATATGATGGGTCATTATATCCGAGTTGGTAGCCAACTTGAGCAATATTCAAACCATCAGCCAATAGCATTTTACTGGCTTTACTCATTTTAACCGCTTTAATAAATTCACCAGGTGTTTGGGCAATCAATGCAGCAAGCTTTCGATGTAGTTGGGTTCTACTTATTCCAGCATATTTTACTATCTCTTCCACGCCAAATTCCTCATTCGAGAGGTTTTGTTCTACAAACCTTTTGAGATTTCCTAAGAAGATATCATCCTTACTTGCTGACTGAACAGCTCCAATCGAAAGATGTTTATGTGAGTAATAAGTGGCAAGTTTTTTTCGCTGCTCTAAGAGATTTGATAATCTCACCTTCAGTTCTTGAAGTACAAATGGTTTAACAATGTAATCGTCCGCACCAGATTTCCATCCCATTATTTTATCCTCTAACAGGCCTCTGGCAGTGATCAAAATAATTGGAATATGTAATGTTAAATCATCGTTTTTTAAGCGACGGGTTAACATCAACCCATCTTCATTGGGCATCATCACGTCGGTCAAGATCAGGTCAGGCACATGTTCTAAAGCCAGATCAAATCCTGCTCTGCCATCATTCGCAATGTGAATACTGTATGTGTCTTGTAGCGAAGATGCCATCATAAACTGTAAGTCTAGATTGTCTTCTACGATTAGAAGCTGAGGTTTCTTCTCTGTAGTTTCATTTTGAATCAATACTTCCGGTTCAGAAATCTCGATCTGTTGAAAGCTATATTCAATTGGTGCGTGGTTATCTACCGACACCAGAGGAAGCTCAAGACGGAAAATACTCCCTTTGCCTTCAGTTGATGATACTTTTAATGTTCCGCCCATTAGCTCTGCCAACTGCCTTGCCAGTGCCAATCCGATTCCATATCCATCACTGCTTACAGAAAAATAATCAAAAATAGATTCTTGTTTGTGTTTAGGAATACCTATTCCACTATCAATTATCTCAAGTATGAGCAATTCAATATCCTCGCGTAAATTCATTTTGATGGTCACAGTACCATTTTGAGTATATTTTATCGCATTCGAAAGCAAATTAGATACAATTTTCTCCAGCTTGTCATGATCAAATTCTGCATGCAGGCAACCATTTATTTCCACATTGAAATCTAATTTTTTCACGTGAGCAGCACTTTCAAAAGAAGCTGCCAGCTCCCTTGCAAAACCAAGAATATCACCAACCTTATTATTTAAGGACATCTTCGAAGACTGTAGTTGTGAGAGGTTCAATAACTCATTTACCAGTCTTAGCAATAGTCGTGCATTTCTGAGCATGAGATTCGTCTCCTGATATTCTCTTGTACCTACCTCTTGTTTTCTCATTTGCTCCTCTAATGGTGCAATCAGCAATGATAAAGGTGTTCTAAACTCATGGGATACATTTGTAAAAAATCGAGATTTATAGGCATCCAGCTCTTTCAATTTTTCCGTCTGATTTTGCATCTCAATCGTTTTTTGCTCAACCAGATACTCCAATTTTTTATTGATCCGGAGTAGCTTTTGATTTTTCCACCGAACGAAGAGCAGCACCGCGCTAATGACTAATGCACAATAAAACGAATATGCCCACCATGATCGGTAAAGAGGAGGCACTATTGTCATTCTGAGAATAGCTGTTTGACCTATTTGCTGAAATCGGTTTTTGGAACGAACCTGAAACTCATAATTCCCTTCCCATAAATTAGAGTAACTCTTAAAGCTTTGCTTGTTAAATTCTGTCCAACCTTCGTCATAGCCAAGCAATCTATACTGATACTCTACTCCGTGGGCTTGTGGGGTGGCAAAGGAAATTTTTAAATCTTCAAACGGCGTATGGAGCCTTATTTCTTCGAAAACGAGGGATAGACCATCAAAAATCAAAGAGTCACTAAGTATGATCTCTCGTATATAAGTTTTCTGAGTAGAGGTACTATTGTTTTTTAGATTTAGGTCGTACTTTACTACTGTTTGTTCCCCTCCCAACCATAAATAATGATCATCCATCAAAGAGGCTTCCTTCCATGAACTAATAGGATCAAACACCATATCCGCTGCATCATGATCTACGGCGTAGAGTTTAATATCAAAGTCTCCTTTTTTAACCATTAAATCTCTTCTTCCAGCTTTGTGAACAAAAACTGTCCCATATAAATTTGATTTTATAGGGATTACCTGATCATATCCTTCAATAGAATTCTTTATTTGGGAAAACCTTTTTTCATTATTATCAAATCTATAAATACCGAAATCATCTGCCAGAATAAGTAATTCTCCATTGCAGACCAGAGGTCTAAGTTGGGCATCTGGTAAACCATTCTTCTGGTCATACCTTGTTAGAGACCAATCGTGTTGTCCTCGAGCCAGTTGATAAACGGATTTAGTGTAGGTTTGAAGCCAGTGAGATCCCTCACTCTCAGAAATACCTGTGAGAAAAACCTGATTATTCTTTGCCATTCTCCCCTCATCCACCCATTTGCCATTTTTATTCACCAATAAAGAAACTCCATCATGAGCAAGGAATATCTTGTTTGAGTCAGAGGGGTCAGACCATAGATGATAGGGTGATGGCGCATCACTTATTCTCTCCAGTCCTTTGTCCGAATACGAATAGACATGATCGGACACTACCAATAAATCGTCTCCCTTAGACAGCAATGACCAGCATGGCGCATCTATCTTTGTTGCGTGTAGTACTCCCTTTTCAACATAGAAAAGTCCCTTTTGAGTGGCCAAAAAAACCTTGCCCTGATGCTTTGCTATATCTACCACTCCAGCATTTATTTCTTTTAAAGATTGACTATAGGTGAGACCTGAACTCAATAATATCCTGGAAACTCCCGATCCAGTAGCACCCCACAAATCTCCTTGCTGATCCACAAATAGCCGGTTTATTTCATTATTACCTAATCCTGAATCTTCATTCAGCTGCCATTGAATCTTTCCTTTTTGATCAATACAAACAACGCCATTTCTTCTTGTCGCTATCGCAATATTCCCATTAGATAAAACCACACCATGCCGGATAATATCATCAGTTAGTAAATCATACAGATCACTTTCCAACTTATAGGGTCTCTGATCGCTATAAATAAATAATTGATCATTGGTACCGATCAATAATTCACTTTGAGAGATTTGAGAAAAAAATGATACAGATTTATTGACCAATTGCTTACCAACTGGCATCAACTTTAACGAATCGCTTTGCTGAATTAGAAGTCCTTGCTTCTTATCATGAATAATAGCACAACCGTGAAACAAACCACTCCAGGTAAATGTGCTTTTAGGGTGTACATAACCTATCCGTTCTCCATCCCAAGTGATTATTTTATCAGATGCCATGAAGTAAATCTGTCCCTGAGCGTAAGTAATATTCCAAATGGCAGATTGGGAAAAAGAACTATCGGTGAATGGCTTCAAAGAATGAAAAGCAGTTCCATCATCATCCATTGGATCTAAATAACCAAAATCAGATTGAGATCCCACGGCTATACTATTATCTGGCAACAATTTTAGTGAATATGCCACATCCCCTTGAGGGAGCTTATAGTTGCGCCAGTTCTCTCCATCAAATACATTTACTCCGGTAGCTCCTGATGAATAAACCAAACCACTGGAATCTTTACAAACAAAAAAAGACTGACCAACATCATAATTTATCACCAAAGGTACCCAGTCACTTGAGCCGATAGTGGTTTGTGAATGTAAAAACGAAGTGGAAAAAACAGACAAAAATAAAAAAGTGATCAGATGCACATGCATTTGCAGAATAAGTAATGAACACTACAAACCTAATGAAAGGCATTTAGATGCCTAGATAGTAGTTTTTATAATACTGGTAGAAAAGCACCATTTATTGAAAAGAAATTACCAGTCCGCAGTAATCCGATCCCATTTCTTTGTTTCGATCAACCATGTAATGAAACAATGAAAATTTCTACTATTTTAAAAGTCCTTTATATAGGATCAATTTTTCTATTGTGCCATTTCGATATTTTGGCACAAAAAGAATGGAATTATCAAATACAAAACAGTCATCCGCGCATTTGGTGGAATGCCGAGTCTCTTGCAAAAGCGAAGTTGAAATTCGAATCAAAGCCATTTCAACCCAGAGCAAAAGGGGATTTATCTGAAATAGCCAAAGGCGGCTGGATGTGGAATAATGAAGTGGCTGTTCAAAATGCCTTGTTTTATTTATATACAGGAGATAAAGAATCAGCCGCAACGGCCATAGCATGGTCCAAATACAACTTACAATACATTCTCGATAAATACATGGGTAATGGTATCACTTGTGATGGATGCCGATGGTGGTTACAGGAAATTGTGTTGGTTTATGATTGGTGTCACGACCAGATCAATGCGGAAGACAAGGCTTTCTTTCAATCAAATATCTCAGCTGTTGTTACAAGATGGAATAATGAAACTCGCTGGGGAACCCCAGATGAGCCCGCTAGTAATTACAATCAAGGCTATATGAGAAATAGCTTCCTCTGGGGAGTGGCGGCATACGGTGAAATAGAACAAGATGAAGAATTCATTAGCAACGCTTTGGATATACGGTGGAACAAATTTATTGAATACTTCGAAGAAGAAAACTTATCAGGTATTCCAACGGAGGGTACTTCATATGGCGTGACGATGCTCAATTATATGCTCATCATGTTTGAGACCGCTAGAAATATCAAAATTCCTTTATTTAATCAGGAGTTCTTCAAAAGAGCAGTATACTTCACCATATACCATACAACTCCTGGCCCTACATATTACCCCAATAAGGATGATAATCCTTTTTATATGTCTTATCCTTTTGGCGATGCGTCAGCCTTTTTTGACGGTCGCAAAGTCATTTTACTTGAGTATTCAGATTTCATGGCCTATGCCTCATACTATTTTGGAGATAATAAACTCTCAAATCATGTTAATGGATGGTTTGACAAAACCAATGCTCAGACAGAAAGTATTCTTTTTGATTACGTCGATTGGCGCAACCCTGCTAATATGGATGACCTGCCTTTGGACTATTATCCACCTGAAGATGGTACTATGGGTCAGGCAATGTCTATGAGTAATTGGTCCAGCAAATCAACAGGAATCCATATGCAACTGGTCTCACCAGAGATCGGTGGACATGAGCATATGGACGGAATGAATTTTCAATTCTGGAGGAATGGAAGGTTTTTGAGTATGGAAGTAGCCGGTCGGGGATTTGGAAGTGGTTGGCAGATTCCAGATTATGAAAACAATGAAAAGCCATTGGATGTCCATCACAGTCTGGCACACAATACATTGCTTTTTGGTGGTGAAGGGCAATCGAATACGAAAATGAAAAAGTCAGAAGTTCTTCGAATGGAAAGCAGTGATCATTACTTTTTTGCAGCTGTTGATGGCACCAATGCGTACAAATCACAAATTGAGGGAGATGATCGCTATAATAACCTAAATATTGATCAAGTCATTCGGGAATTTATCTTCATTCGTGAGCTAGAGACTCTAATAGTGTTTGACCGCATGAAATCCAATGCTAAAGGGAATCAGGGAAAAACTTTCCTCTTTCATACATGGGGAAAACCAGTTGCATTAAATGGTGACAAACATACCGCTACTCATTACGACCAGTCCATTGAAATAACCACTCTCCTTCCTGTGGATGCTTCATTCAAGCTCGTAGAGGAGGGTGTATTCAGGAAAAAAAATTATGAAAACCTGTGGCGACTTGAAGTAGAGACAAATGCCCAAACAGAAGAAGAGTATTTCTTACATATCATCCATGGCTTTGATAAAGGAAAGAAGATGCTGGAAGTAAGTTTTAAAGATGGAGATGAAATGATAATTGGCTTGAATCACCCTGAATTGGGTAATGCACAAATTCACTTAACAAAAGGAATGGAATCCACTAAAGGAGCGGTGGGCTATGCCAAGAGCGGTGTGCCGAACACATTGCGAAACCTTAACGAAGAGATTCACAAATCGGAAGTAACACTTAAAAATGGATTTCGATGGCTCAATCTCGATGGTTCAGGTAATACTACCTTATTAAATTTAACAGAAGATATCAAACCTCAGTTGTTCTTTGGACCTAATCCATTTACTGATAATTTGGTTGTTAGTACTGGCAATAAAATTGAACAGATTTCAATATTCAACCCAGCTGGTCAACAAATTCCAGTGAAAATAAAAGTGAATGCTGATGGGTCAACTTCACTTCATATTAATGATAAGCATTCGGGCATCTACTTCCTTATTGTGGAATCTGAAGGCGTTATTTTTAGAAGAAAAGTTATAAAAAAATGATGAATTAACTTAACCAGCGTGAAGGGTTGGTTCCTAGAATCAACCTTTCTTAATTGACCTTCTATTCCCACTCGGCATCTAACTAGTTTTTTGAGGAAAAATAAAAAAAATCGTTAAACTAACACATCTTTTAAGTTTGCAACGATAGTAGCCATCAAGGTTCTAAATTCTCTTTAAGCGACTGAAATTAGAATTTCTTCTCCTCATCATTATTCTAAGGCCCGATCCACTAATCTAGCATCTATCTGCTTGCTTTAGCCCTGAGCACTTTGTGGTTTTCCATTCTTCCGATCAGGTTTCCCGAAACTTCAGAGAGCTTCTTCATGGCAGAGTCATAGTTGTCTTTGGTTTGCTTGAGCGTATTGACCACTTTAAGGAGGTCAACAGTAAAGTATTCAAATTTATCATAAAGCGCGCCAGCCTGTCCTGTCGCGCAATCTCTATCGCATTTCTAAATATTGGGTTAAAATAATAAAAGGATTAGAGAAGTGGAATGAGCTCTAAAGACTTTTCGGCTCAATTATATAATGTGTTACGGCTCAATATGCACCCATTTTGAGCTATAATCATTATTTTTATGAGCTAAATAGAGGGAAATGAAAGATTTGAGAAAGTAAAAAATACTGGATTATATAAAAAAAAGGCGCCACTACGAGATTGGTAATGTTGGATAGCGACAACTTTGCTTTGAAACGGTCATGAAAAAACAGTTTGGGTGCGATCCAACCGTTACTCTCCCGACCTATCCAGCAGTCTGGCATCTATCTGCTTGCTGGCTTTAGCCCCGAGCTCTTTCAGGTTTTCCGTTCTTCTGATCAAGTTTCCCGAACCTTCAGAGAGCTTCTTCATAGCAGAGTCATAGTTATCTTTGGTCTGCTTGAGCGTATTGCCCACTTTGAGAAGGTCAACAGTAAAGCCTTCAAATTTATCATAAAGCGCGCCAGCCTGTCGCGCAATCTCTATCGCATTTTTGTTTTGCAAGTCTTGCTTCCAGATATAGGACACGGTACGCATGGTGGCCAACAGCGTACTGGTAGATACCAACACAATGTTTTTATCTAGCGCTTTTTCGTAGAGCGAATGGTCTTCCTTCAAAGCAATAGTTAGTGCCGGTTCGTTTGCTACAAACATGAGTACAAAATCTGGCTGCTGGATTTCATACAGATTTTGATAATTTTTCTCTCCCAAAATCTTGATGTGATTGTTCACACTCTCTATATGTTGTTTGAGATATTTGGCCTGATTGGCAGGGTCTTCCTGATCGAAATAGTTGCTATAGGACGTAAGAGAAACTTTTGAGTCTAGTACCAGATATTTATCATCCGGCATCTTGATGATGTAATCGAGACGTTGGTTGGAGCCTTCTTCGTTTTTGTAGTTCTTTTCTTTGAAGTAGTGTACGTCCTTCTGCAAACCCACCTTCTCTAAGATTGATTCCAACTGCATTTCGCCCCAGCTTCCTTGTGTTTTCGATTCGCCTTTCAGCGCCTTTGTCAAGCTTTCTGCCTCTTTGGTAATCTGCTGATTCAGTTCTTTAAGTTGCTTGAGCTGTTCTCCAAGAGCCGTATTTTGTTGCAAAGTATCTTTGCTACTTTGCTCCACCTTTTTCTCAAAAAGCTCTATTTTTTCCTTTAGCGGATTGAGTAGCTCACCAATATTGGTTTTATTCTGATCGGTGAATTTTTTGCTCTTTTCCTCCAAAATCTCGTTCGCAAGATTCTTAAACTCGATCGAAAATTTTTCCTGTAGTTGGTTTACTTCTTTTTTCTGCTCATCCAATCGTTCTTGAAGGTTGCGGTAATTGGCCTCCAAACGTGATTTATCGCCACTAAGGCTGATAATCTTTTCGCGCTCCTGAATAATTTGTTGATTCAAATCTTTAAACTCAAGCGTTTGGCGTTCAAGGTTTTTTTGTTCCATATCCAACTCCAAACGAAGTTTCTGTTCTACCTCTTCATTCCCTTTAGATTGGCTTTTGGCTACCAAATATCCAATACCTCCTCCTAAAACCACCCCTATCAGGGTCAACAATACTACAGATAAATCCATGGTCGTAAAATTACGAGATTATCTCGTTTAGAGTGAGTGAATTGTGCTTTCGTCAATTGCCAAACAGCTACTGTATCATCCGCTGCAAATACCCAAACAGCTCCATAGACCAGGCTACTCCTATATGGATAATCACTCCGCCCCAGACATTGCGTGTATTATAAGAAACCACACCTAGGATAAAGCCACCGAAAATAGAACTGATAGCTTCTGGCATGGGTTTGCCAAAATGCAATACGCAATACGTCGTGATCATAGCCAAGACAGCATACCCACCCAGCGTACGCGCAAAGGCAAAAATTAAAAAGCCTCTAAAGAACACTTCCACTCCCAAGAAATCAGAGCCGTAACTCAATTCATACATGAGCGCTGAGAGCCAAGTAGGTATCTCGTGCAACTGCGCAAATTCCACGCCCTGACTGTGCAGAAATCGAGGGTAATAAGCCTGAATGTCTCCAAAAAAAGAGCCCACGCCAATGAAAAACACCGCAATCCCGAGCAAAATAAAATATGGTCTCGCATCAAATTTTATTATAGCCAATCCATAATAATGCTGCGGCCGCTCCTTTTCTAGCGCCATGGCTATGAGTACAAGCGGAAGCACGACTATGAACATGCTAGATGCCCAACGGACGCATTTTTTGATAAAATAAAGATCAACACCTGAGAAATAGTCGCTAAGCGCCTGATGAGCATAAAAAGAGCGATCTAATGCCAAGATGCTGAATCCAATGACAAACTTGAGCCAAAATTCTCCTGAGGTCAGCCATTCCCGCTTTATGTTGAATGCATAAAGGATGAAACAGACCATCAAAAATGGAAAGCCCTGAAAGCAAAACATGTTGAACCAATGCCAAGGCGTGCCGTAGGTACTGTCTACATACGAGTTTTCAAAATCGTATTTGTAATTGATAAACAGCAGAAGCGAAAGAAAAGCCGCAATGGAAAGATATAGTCTGAGATCAAAATGTTTTCTTTGGTAGTCCAAAAGAAAGCCGAATACTTTTTTCATTGACGGAAGAGGTTGAGCGCTTTTCGAATTTTCGGTAAATATATATGTGTCTAATTGTTTTTGCTTGGGATACACACCCCAAATACAAATTGATTGTGGCGGCAAATAGGGATGAGTTCTATCATCGACCTACCAAGCAAGCCGAATTTTGGGACGATTACCCCAACGTTTTTGGAGGACGAGATCTTGAAGCCCTAGGCACTTGGATAGCTGTTTCGAAGAGTGGAAAATTTGGTGCACTCACTAACTTCCGCGATCCAAACAATATTCGTACGGATGTGCACTCTCGCGGAGAGATCATTCCCAATTTCCTCAATAGCAATCAAACGCCTGAAGCATATTTAAGTACTTTGCATAGCAAATCCAACCAGTATAATGGATTTAATGTGCTCGTAGGAGATTTCATGAACTTGCTACATTATAGCAATCAGGAAAGAAAAATGAATCCTGTATCACCAGGCATTCATGGATTGAGCAATGCTCTGTTAGATACCGATTGGCCGAAAGTCACACAATTGAAAAATCTTTTTTCTGAGACCATAGCCACCGATTTCAGTCATGAGGATTTACTAAAATTGCTTTCGGATGACAGTTGTTTTGAGAATCAAATTTTGCCCCAAACAGGAGTTTCTGCCAAATGGGAACGTGCGCTTTCTCCGATATGTATTCGCACCGAGTCATACGGCACAACCATTTCAACCGTTCTAACATTAGATCGTTTTGGAAAAGTAAGCTTTACCGAAAAAACGCTACCCGTTGGTGGTCGGCTTGAGAGTAAAAACCATTTTGAATTTAATACAGCATATAAATGAAGTATCTACACTTGATCGTTTTCACCACGCTTTTAATATTTATTGGCTGCAATGATCAGTCTATTGAAGATTTGGAAGTGACGCAAGGAAAAATTGCGGGTAAGGATTGGACATTTGACACGGGAAGAACGGTTTATACGGTAAGTGGCATAGAAATTACCCTAATGAGTGACGAAAAGAAGTATTCCAATCCCTGCGCCATTAGCGTTCCTGCGACACCTTACGCCAAAATATACGTTCCTGCTAAGCGTGGAAACTACAACGTATCAAGTGCTTCAGGTAGTAATAGTGCGCTGGTCAAATTTTATGAAGGTTCTTCATCCGCAAAGAATCTTACAGCGGTTTCCGGTTTTGTCAACATCGTAAGTCTCAATGATTTTTCTGTAGATGGTATTATTGACGTGACGCTTAACGATGACAACACCCTTAAATACGGTGCTTTTTTCGTTGATAATTGCAACTAATACAATAAGCCTCAAGCCCAGACTTTAGCTCCCTCTGTACAGTTTTTGCACATTTCTATTTCACTTCGTGAAGTAGAAGAGCTGTTTTCTAAAAGCGTTGTATCGTTCTGATTGCCATATTTCCTTAAACGACCTTTCGTTGATATTGCCCAACGTGTGTTGGGCATCTTTATCAAAACAGCACGGCACCACCTGTCCATCCCAAGTGAAAACACATGAGTGCCACATCTTCCAGCACTCCTCCAAAGCCTTGTTTTTTAAGAGGTACTTTCCATTCTGATCTTTGCGATAGCGTGAATATTTATCCTCAGTTGGGATCAGCTCATTCCCATCCTCAAAGTCATAAATCTGTGCGGTTTTAAAAGCCACTTTATCCACTCCGTATTCCTTGGCCATTTGCTTGATCATCGCCACTTCATGCTCATTTGGTTTTACCACCAAAAACTGCCACACAACATGCGGAGTACGACTCTTCATTTGTTTTTTCCACTTGATAATATTCGCCGTGCCTTCCAGCACTTTGCTGAGCTGTCCTTCTTTTCGATACGACTCATAAGTTTCTTGAGAAGCCCCATCTATAGAAATAATTAGTCGATCCAGCCCAGATTCGACCGTGTGCCTGGCTACCTCATCCGAAAGAAAATGTGCGTTGGTAGAAGTCGCCGTGTAAATGTTTTTCGCGGATGCGTAATTGACCATTTCTAGCAACTGGGGATGTAAGTAAGGTTCACCCTGAAAATAAAAAATCAAGTAAAAGAGCGTTTCGTGCAGTTCGTCAATGATCTTGGTGAAAACTTCGTTTTGAAGTTTTCCCGTAGGTCGGGTAAAAGACCGCAAACCACTCGGGCACTCTGGACACCTCAGGTTGCATGCGGTGGTAGGTTCTACAGAAATGCTAATGGGAAGGCCGAGCATCTTGGGAGTATGTGTTTTTCTCGAACGCAAAAAACCCAAGTATATCTTCATCGCGTTATTTACCCTTTTAAAAGTTAGTTTTGAGGCGAGGTTACGGATGTCATGCAAACTGATATACATGGCTTAAACATACAATATCACTGTAGATTATCTCGTACTCCATTGGCAAAATATTGAATTCTCTTTCTATGAAGATTTTTAAAGGTTTATTACTCGTGGTTTTGTTGCTCAACTTAGGCTTAAATGCCAAAGCCTTTGAGAACAAGGGTGAAAAAATGAGCATTGCCATAATGACCCTTGGAGCCTATCAACCAGAACTTTACTCCGCATTCGGGCATAGTGCCATCCGTGTGATTGATACCACTAGAGCAATTGACTGGGTTTTCAATTATGGTGTTTTTGATTTTAATCAAGAAAACTTTTATTGGAATTTCGGAAGAGGCAAAATGCTTTACCAGCTTGGTCTATCGGATTATGAGCGATTTAAGAATCATTACATCGAGGAGAATAGAACCATCACAGAACAATATCTCAATCTCACTCCTGAAGAAAAGGAGGCTTTCTACGATTTTTTGATGGTCAACTACCAACCAGAAAATCGTCAATATCTCTATAACTATGTTTATGATAATTGCGCAACGAAAATGCGTGATGTAATCGAAAACGCTGTGGAAGCGAACGTGACTTTCAATACGGACTATGTGGAAGAGGGTGTAACAATTCGCGATCTGATGGACAGATACTTAGCCTATCAGCCGTGGGGCGATTGGATCATCGATATTGGGTTGGGGTATCAAATAGATAAAGTGGCTGAGCCGAAGGAATATCTCTTTCTTCCTGATTATGTAGAAAAATCACTCGCAAAATCTACTATCACAAGAAATGGCGAAGAGCTTCCTCTTGTAATCGAAACGGTGGAGGTCTATAAAGCAGTGCCAGAGGCTTATGAAAATGGCGTATTCACCCCGTTCAACACCTTCGTGATTGTGTTCTTTATCATAGGTTTCATAACAAACCGAGATTATAAAAAGCAAACGAGAACTCATTGGATAGATGTAGTGCTCTTCACTTTCGTAGGTGTTTTCGGATTATGGTGTACATTTCTATGGTTTGGCACAGCGCACCTTTCCAAAATGAATTTTAATTTGCTATGGGCGATCCCTTTTCATATTCCGCTTGTCTACATGCTCAAATCCAAAAAGCATCAAGGCTGGGTTTCGAAATACTTTTTGGTGGTTTCCATCATATATGTTGCGGTGATTGTGCTGTGGGGAGTCATCCCTCAGCCGCTTCACATGGCGTTGATTCCGCTTATTTTGGTAATGGCACTAAGAGGTTTTCTCATCTATCACGATGTGAATAAACTCAGTAAAAAAACCAGTTGAAAAGATTGTAGCCTCCCAAGCAAAGGAATGTGATTCCGGGAATTTTATAAACCAAAAATTGATTGTTGGCGATGGCGATAAATTTTGCGCCGATTTGCCTGATCGTCAATAGGAGGGCGAACGTGCCTGTAGATACGCCAGTCAAGTAAATCCAAAAATTTGCTCCATCCAACGCAATCCAATTATTGCCTTGAAGGTATGCCGTGACAGCCAACCAAAACGGAATGGTGAGCGGATTGAGCAAGCCCAGTACCACACCCATTTTGAAGCCATTTCTACCTTTGAACTCCTTGTCGGTAGAAAATTTGCTGTTACTTGATTTGGCCAAAAGATTCGCGACACCTAGCCCAAGCATGGCCAAACCCGTAATAAGCTGAAAGTACTGATTGATAAATGGAGATTGGCTGAGAAAAATTTGAAATTTAACTGTAGCCCCAGCATAGACAAACTCAGTAGCAGATGCAGCAATAGCAAAAAACAAGGCTCCTCTTTTAAAGCCCAAGATGCTCATTTGCACAACGGTGATGTTGATCGTGCCAGGCGGAATAGAGCCTAAATAACTTACGACAAAAGAAATGATAAAAACTTGCAGTGCCATTCGGCTTGCAATTTATGCTATCACCCATTCTTTGCAAGCTTGTTATATGCTTTGATTGCTTTGAGCTTAGTCATTCCTCGCCGAAATGTCCAGTGAGAAGCTCCTTTGCGTCTATTGATCGCACTGACTTTCGATAGCTGACTGAAGTGCCAAAACAAAGAGGCATATCCTTTCCAAAGTGGAAAACCTGGTTGATAAATATGACCAGGTTCTGCTCCAGCGCCATTCAACTCTAGTATTTTGAAGTTTTTAAGATTACGAAGATCCTCAAATGAAGCACACCTGAGATCGTATCTACCAAAATAAAATCCATCAATTTGTTTCGACAATTCATGGATAGCCTGATGAAGGCGTTCATCTATTTCGTTGTTCTTATTCAAGAAAATCGTTCCGCGGCAATGGTTGCCAATTCCTTCCACCGTGACTTTTTCTCCCGCTAAAGGCACTTGATCCATAACCAAGGCAAATCTTGAGTGCTCAAAATCAAGTTGAAGATTGGCTCTGTCCATTTGAATGAGTAGCGTTCTAACAGTAGACCGCCCGTCACCAATAACCGATAAAAATTCCTTTTGAACGATAGAGGTAACTCTTCCAACCCCAGTTTCAGGATCACAAATATAAAATACGCCCAACTCGATAGGATAGCTCACAAACTCTTGAAGCAAGAATGGAACACGACAATTTTCACAATATGATTTCAGCTCATTTTCGTTGTTGATCTTTTCTACGAGATTTCCTCGCTCGCCAATATCTGGCTTGGCTATGAGTGGATAACCAATTTGTTGGGCGCTGGACATGGCCCTTCCAATGTCCATTGGATCAATCAAAACCATCTTTGGTAAAAATTGCTTGGGGATTAACTCAAAAATCTCTGATTTGCTTTCTCCAAGCATCCCGCCAAAATCAATGCTTGGGTTGGCAGAAGTAAAGAAAAAAAAGGAACGGTTTTTTATCGCAAGCCAAACGAAGTACACCTTCACTGGAAAATACAGCACATCAAACGGCCAGTATTCCCAATGAGTGAGCTTCACCCACCACTTTTGAAAAGAGGTCATGTGCTGCACTCAGATTTGACTATGAAATCTCACCGTACTGCTAGCCACACCAAAATGGGGTGGAAGAACTACGTTGGGAGCAGTTTCATTGATACCTATTTTGATCAAGGCCATGTGATGGATCGTATGCTCGATATTGTAGGCCAGTTCTCTGAAAAAATTAGTCGCTATGCATTCATCAGCACCGTCATGTAGTTGATAATTTGCAAACATTGTGATCGAGAAATCACTGGTATGTTTTGCCAAAAACTCTTTTATAGATTCAATCACACTCAATGCTAAGTTTTTATCGCTTTCTATGAACTGATCGTGTTTGCGCTGATCGTAGTTGATCTGCCCATCATTTTTCGCATCCATCAGGCAAATGAAAAACTCCAATGTATGACGCACGTGCTGACCAATAGTGGAGTGACTCAGTACCGGAACCTTCTTTTGAAATTGTTCTGAGGATAATTCCGAAACAACCATCGATAGCTGCTCTAGAAGATTTATTGCACAAGCGTTTACTGACATAACAGATAAAATAACTAAAAATAACTGAGTGATCGGATGCCTACTGTAGAATTTTTTTCCAATTCTTATCAGCGGACCTTTTCAATTCCGCTTCGTTTTCCTCCCACAACACCAAAGTGTCTGTCCATCTAAAATCGTAAAAGAGATATAGTCGCCCGTTCAAAATTTTAAATCGTTCAGGGTTTATTTTCACTTTGTCAGGGCCTAAGCCCATGGCATAAGCACACCAGCCACCATACATGGGCACGTATTTCAAAGGGTTCGCATCAAAAAGTGCTTTGTTGCTCTCCGAGCTGAAATAATAAATAGCACCCTCATATTTTATTTGTAGCGCAGCATCACCCTTTTGTGGCTGACTCTCAAAATAAGCCACTGGATCATAGCCCTCTAGTGCCAAGCCATTTTTATCCACATTAAGCAGATGCGAGGTTTGAATAGGAAATAGGAGCGATGCTAAAAGTATGAAAATCATAGGGGTGCAGTTTGCATGGGTAAGTTACAACTTCATGCGTTTCGTCAGGCAAATAACATGTAAGGAGTACGACAAACGACAATCAACGTAAGCCAGAGTTCGGGCTCTCTATCACGTCAAGCTCAGAGAACTTTCGAAATTCAAATCCTGATAGTAGGGGACAAAAAAAGGTGTCACTTTTTTCAAATGACACCTTTCTAATCTCTGATCTTAGCTGCTTATTGCCCCACCATCACAAACGCTCCCCAATAATATGGAGATTTCCATTTGTCTTTGATTCGCTTTTGGGCAGCTATAAATGCCTCTTGTTTGGTTTTTCCATTGAGCCATTCTTCGTAAAATACGGTCATCAACTCCTGAGTAGCGTCATCATCCACTGTCCACATAGACATGATCATGGTTTGTGCTCCTGCCACTTGAAATGCTCGCTGAAGACCATAAACACCCTCACCGTTTTTAACTTCCCCAAGACCCGTTTCGCATGCCGAAAGTACAACCAACTCAGTGTTTTCTAAATTGAGGTTCATTGCCTCATAAGCTGTCAAAATACCATCTTCTTCGAATTGCTTTTTCTCAGAAACCACGCCACTGGAGATAAAGCTATTGGCTCCTGCCAAAATAAGGCCTGATCTCAACAATGGATTCTCCACATAAGAATCTGCCGTTTCGTCGGTCTTGTCATGCTCCAAGAAAAAACCGTGTGTAGCAATATGCAATGTTTTAGGGCTGTTCACTTTCTTGATGCTTTCTTCTAAAGCCTCGTTGCTCAAAATCTTGGTGACCTCCGCATTTTCCCTTTGATATAAGCTATCGATCAAATTAACCTCCTTCTTAGTACCCGGCAGTAGTGAAAGCAATTGGTTTGATCTCATGTATCTGAGCATATTTCCACGAAGACCTCTTGGTATTGCTCCGCCTCTAGTCAACGAGTTGTCGTCATCAGCTCCGCGTACGCCTCGTTCTCCGCCACGGCTCATTCCACGGCCTCTATTTTCACTGGCGGCCTTAGCAGCTTCCTGTGCAGCTTTATTCGAATCCTTACCACTCTCTTTGGCTTCATCTATCACACCCATGTTGTAATTCGGGTAGCCGTAGAGGTATGACATGCCTGAGGACTTGCCTACAGAATTCACAGCAAGCAAATCTTTGGTGTTGTTCAAAACTTGGATTTCCAGTTCGTCAATAGTGAAATTTCCAGTGGCAGGATTTCTCAGTGTATAAATACTGATTTGATTAAATACGCCATCAGGAGAAAAATAGACCTTTTTGATTCCTTCCAACTTGTTGGCAATTGGCTTCCAGAATAGACGGTAGCTATAATCTTCATCCACTTTGTACTTGATCGCATTTCTATAGTTGGATAGGTATTTCGTCTCCATCAGCTTACCATTTCGCATCACTACAAGATCTGGATTTTCTGTGGTAGCCCCTGTTACTATTAGAGCAGCATAATACACTTCATCTGTAAAAATACCTGCTGAATCAGTAGAGAAATCTCTAAATCTAATGGTTTCAACCGCAGCTTCTCCTGGTTTCAATTTCTTTTGAACTGCCTGCCAGGTTAAGTTTTTATTGGCCAAGGTAGATGAAAAGGCATCACTAGATTTGCTCAGCTCTTTCTCAAGATTATTGGATGCTACATTCAGGGAATCTATTAATTTATTTCTCTCATCTACAGGAAGTGTACTGGAGCTGAAAAGTTTAGCCAGTTGTTCCTTTTGAGTAATCCAAGTGTTGTATTTATCTATGAGCAGAGAATCCCCACTTGACATGATGGCCTTTCGCACTTTGCCAGAAGCGTAAAGGATCAGACCTTTGGTAGCCAGTTGATTGTTATACATCTCACCGATCAATGATTTGTCTTCAGAGCTAGTCTCAATGATAAATGAATTGTATTGCTCAAACGCAGGCTTCAGTTTGTTGTAGTAAAACTTGGTTTTTTCCTCTTCACTCAAAATCGGAAAAACCATGTCTATCTGCTTGAAATAGTTGTCAAAGGTTTCTTTGTAATAGCTTAATGCTGTTTTGTAATCTTTCTTTCTCCAATTCAAGATAGCGAGCTGTGTGGTGCTTTTTGCATAATCTGGATGGTTTTCACCTACACCCTTTTTAATTAGGTCTAGTGCTGCTAGGTGATACTTCTCTGCTTCTTCTAGTTCATCATTACCAAGATAAACCTCTCCTAAATTGAAATTGGCCACTGCCAGCTGTACTTTGTTTTTAGTTGTTTTTTGAAAAGTGGCCAGCGCCTGTTGTCCATACGTTTTGGCTATGGCGATATTACCCTTTTTCATATTTATGTACGCCAAATTTTGAAGGATACGACCATATTCTGTGCTCTCTTCACCTACAATAGACTTATAAATATCACCTGAGATTTTATAGTATTCCTCTGCCTTCGATAATTTCCCCGATTTTTTGTAACTATCAGCAAGATTACCAGCATCAACCGCTACAGGGTAAGTGCCCTCTCCATAATAGGCTTTGTCAAAAGCCATTACCTCCAGATACAATTTCTCAGCTTTATCAAAATTTCCTAAGGAAGTATAGTTCAAAGCAAGGTTACCACTCACTATCATCTTAAACTCATCCTGATCTCCTTGCAGTCTTTCTAAAATAGATTTCGCTTCGGTATAAACTTCTTCGGCTTGTGGTATTTTGCCGATCTGATTGTAAAGACCCGCCAAACTCACCAAAGTACTGGCATACTCAATGGAGGCATACATGCCCAAATCGTTTAGAATGCTTAGCGCCTCGGCTAGGTTTTTTTCAGATTTGCTGAAATTGCCTGATATCTGATAGAGATCACCCATCTGCTTAAGCGTCATGGCTTCATTCAATGAGTTTCTTTGAACGATTTTACTCAAGCGCTTACCAAACTCCAAGCCTTTCTCGGTTTGTTCTACCCGCATATAATGATCCAAAAGCGAAAGCGCAGAAAACGCATACTCCTCGCTTTTTTCTCCAAACTCTTTGCTTTCCAGCTGGAGTAGTTCTAAAAATAAGACTTCCGTTTCGTTATATTGACCGAGTTCATCTTTGATATATCCGATATTGAATATAAGCTCACGAATATTTTTATCGCCGAGCTCTCTTCTCAATGCCAATTCCTTATCATAGAAACTGAGGGATTTAGGCATATCATTTAATTGATACATGTAAGCTTCGCCCAAAAACGAATACATCAATGCAGCAAGCGTGTCCTTTTTGTTGAGGAAACTACTGGTAATAGCAGCTTCATTCTTTAAAATCTTGTCGTACTCATAATTTTCGTAGTACGTTTCCAGTTTGTTGTAGAGCTTTTCAGCTTTCTTGTTATCAAACTTGTATTGCGAAAAAGATGGTAAAGCTGCTGTAAGCAGCACCAGGGTAAAAATCAGAGAAACAATACGTATCATGGCGGAATTAAATTTTTTTGATATAAAATATAAATTAACTAATATTTTAGCTCGTAAGCAAATGATCTTCTCGCACAACCAAACTTACTGGTCAAAATCAGTGCAAAAAACCACATTCAATGCATTATAAAAATTAAACGCCATAAACATTTCTTGTTATGGCGTCACTAGTCCCTACTTCCAAGTGTCCGTTTCAGACTGAGGTATTGGTAAAATAAATTTTGGATCGGTAGCTGGAGTACCAGGAATACCGATTTCATCATTCCATCTTTTTAAATCATGAAAAATAAGCCCTTCGTAGAGAAATTCTCTTTTCTTTTCAATTTTGATACTATCTATTAAGGCATCAAATCCTCCATTGGTAAAATCATCTACTTGTAACGCTACTACACCTGCTCGTGTACGAGTTTCATTCAAATCGTCAATGGCCTCCTGAGTAACTGCATTATCTTGACGAGCGATTGCTTCAGCTCTGGCCAGATGAATTTCTGCTAATCGAATCACAGGAATGACGCGATCTGCACTCAAGTATTTGCCTGATGAGAACGTACTTGTGTTATTGATATTTCGATAAAAAAGCTCGTCGATATTACCAACAAGGGACATTGAATCAGTATCAGAAATTATCATACCTCTCAAATCTTCAGGAGCGAACTTCGGTCTATTAATTAAAGAAGTGGTGTTAAAAGAAGCTCCTTGTATACGTAAGGCACCAACTCCCTTTCCTACTACGGAAGAGTAATAATATGTCAATCCTGTAGACGTGGTAATATCGCCAGTATTGTTTGCCACCGTCTGTTGGATACCAAAAATATCTTCGACACTGTTCTCAAAATTATTGAATGCTTCAAACGGAGTATCCGTCAAATCAAAAACGCCATTTGTTCCTATGATTTTTGATGCATGGGTTTCGGCCTGATTATATTCTCCTTTGTGCATGGCCACTCGCATGAGTATCGCCTCGCATGCGTAATGAGACAGGTTAGCTCCATTTTTTCCAAGTGGCTCTAGTAAGATAGAAGCCGCTTCCAGATCTTCTTGTACCTGCTCATATACCTTGCCCACGGTCGCAAGCGTTGGTGTCACGATATCTTTTACGGTTGAAATCGGCTCTGTTAATAATGGAATACTTGGGCTGCTTATGGTAGTGCTTTCATACTCAGCTCCCCAAAGCCTGACCATTTCAAAATATAACATCCCTCTCATGGCTAACGCCTCACCTTCAATACGGTCTTTTTCAGTAGTTACATTGTTAATATTCTTTAGAATGTGATTTAGAATATTGATAACTTCATAGGATCGTCTCCAATTGGACTCAATTCTTAAGTTTGTTGGTAGGATTTTATTGTCTAAAAAATCAGAGTATAAAGGGCCATTAGTCCCATCCCATGAAACTTCAGATACATTTTGTGCCACAATCAAGGTTGGAATCAAAATAAAGTCTCCTCCAAATAATTCGCCTCCATCAGTCCCATCATAAATTCCTCCAAAGCTATAATAAGCTCCATTAAGTGCTTTTTGAATATTCTCTTGAGAATTGTAAATCTCTCCTCCAATGACTCCATCGGCTTCTACATCCAGCAGACTATCACAAGAAATGCTCAATGCCATCACAACAATTGCAATTAGTTGAATTAAATATTTCATTTTTTCGGTGATTATATTTAGTGACTTTCTCATGATTTAAAACCCAACTTTAACTCCAGTAAAAAACATTCTTGGCTGTGGTGCAGTAAAATTATCAATCCCTCGACTGATATTTTGTCCAACCACTCCATCCAATGGATCTACATAATTCACATCCGGATCATATCCTCTATAATCCGAAAACGTCAATAGGTTAGATCCTCCAACATAAAAATCCATCATGGATATACCCCAACCATCGAGAATAGTCTGAGGCATGTGGAATGTGAAAGTGACATTTTTTAACCTTATATAACTTCCATCTTCTATCCATTTTGTAGATGGATTGGTATTTTCTTCTGCAAAATCAAATCTCGGATTCGCTGCATCCACGTCTGCAGGTGAAAACCATCTGTCGGACTGATCAGCAAATTGGTTTAACAATTGATAGCCTCGATTTGCCATAAATTCCCCTGTTTCATAATAAATGTCCACATCTCCAACAAACTGAAACATAAAGGAAAGGTCGAAATTCTTATAACCTATGGTGTTGGTAATACCACCAAAATATCCAGGATTCGGGTTTCCTGAAACTACACGCTCTGCCAGCTCCCATTTATGAGTTACATATTGGCCTCCAAATTTTCCGTCTATTGTATAAACATCTGTCTGGCTTGATACTTCTTCTGGCGTAGGTTCTCTATTCAAATAATACAGTGGATCACCATAATCTGGATCCACGCCAGCATATTCTCTCAAATAAAAAGACCCAGCCGCTTCGCCCTCCAAAAATGAGCTTGCCCCTACTATCAAGCGATTTCCATTGAGATTGGTAATTTTATTTCTGTTGAAAGAAATATTGAAATCAGTTGTCCAAGTAAAATCCCTCTGTGCAACATTGGTAGAACTCAAATTAAATTCTAATCCACTGTTCTCCATAGAGCCAATATTCTTCAGTACCGTACTAAATCCACTTGTCATACTTACTGGCACAGGAAATAATAAATCGGATGTTTTCTTCTGGTAATAATCTACAGACCCAGTAAACCGTTCGGCTATGCCAAATTCTAGCCCTATACCCAATTGCTTTGTGCTTTCCCATTTCAATGCTGGATTGCTCAAATTTGCAATTCTGAGAGCCTGATTATTGCCATACAAAGCACGGAAGTAATTAGTCCTATACAAGAAATCGTCATTCGGTACATTACCAATAATTCCGTAACTGCTTTTGATCTTTAAGAAGCTGAGAATGCTCAATGAAGACATAAAATCTTCTTCCGACAGAACCCAGCCTGCTGAAGCTGCTGGAAAGAAACCATATCTATTTTCAGTTCCGAATTTAGATGAACCATCCACTCTTCCGCTGAGTTGAAATATATATTTATTCTTAAAATCATAATTGACCCTGGCGAAGGACGAAATCATCACATTGACTCCTGCAGGAATATCAGCTATTCTCACAGAGGGGTCGTCGGAAGCTAGATTCTCCAAAACACTGACGCTATTGATGTTCGCTTCTCTAAAAGTGGAAACTCTCTCAGATTTCTGATAGGAAGCTCCTAAAACTGTAGATAAATTGTGGCTGCTACCTATTTCAGGGTTGAAAGTTACCCATGCATTGTAAGTGTAGTTTCTCAACTCGCTCTCGGCAAGTTGCGATTGACCTGTGGTTCCTCCCTCTTGAGTCGCCGGCCCTTGTCTTAGTTCATCACGCAGGTTACTAAAGTCCGCACCTCCATTTACATCAAATTTCAATGACTTTGTTATAGCATAAGTAAGACCCAAATTTCCGATTACGCTATTGTTGAATCCAAAATTATCTGAATTATATACTTCCGTTAAGGGATTATATATCAGTTTGAAAGATTGTAGTCGATAATCATTATTCGGATCATAAGTATCTGAAGGAGGGAGGGCAATGCCTTGAAGAGGTGACCCCAAATCTTGATCCTCTTTTAGCTTCCAATCTTTGGTATAGATATAATTTAAATTGACTATGGCCGTTAGCTTTTTAGACAATTTGCCATCCAAAGAAAGTGAGCCATTCAGTCGATCAAACCGATTACCGATTAGTATCCCTTCCTGTGTATTGTACCCCACTGACGCAAAATAGCCGAGGTTTTCGGTTCCACCTTGAAGCGCCACATTCGCTCGATGAGAAATCCCAGTTTGGAAAATCTCTTTTTGCCAGTCTGTTTCATTATCCAAATTGGAATAGAATGGAGGCAAGTTGATGGTATTCCCATTTATCTTGATGGCGGTCACCCCAGAGTTGACCCAATTTTCTAATTCTTCACCAGTATACTCCCCTTCCGCTCCAACAATCGGTTGAAGTGCATTTTCAATCACCAATTTATTATACTCCTTACCTGACATCAAGTCCAAATATTTAGGAGTAGTGCTCACCCCAAACTGATAGTCCACATCCACATTCATCTTACCACTTACTCCGGATTTAGTCGTGATAATTATTACCCCATTTGCTGCACGAGATCCATAAATGGCCGCAGCAGATGCATCTTTAAGAACTTCTATTGACGCGATGTTGCTAGGGTTTATATTGGATTGATTTCCTGAAACCAAAGGCACTCCATCCACAACATAAAGCGGCTGATTGCTATTGGCAAGTGAAGAACCGCCACGAACGCGAACGGAGCTACTTCCCCCCAGTTTACCACTTGAGTTTTGTATGAAAAGCCCGGCTGCTTTTCCTTGATTGGCTTGCTCAAGATTGATGAGTGGGCTTTGAGCGATTGTACCTCCATCTATCTGCGACACACTACCCGTCATTTCCTTCTTGCTCTGCGAGCCAAAACCAGTTGAGAGCATTTCTTCCGTTTTCTTGCCTTTTTTCATGCTCACGGAAACGCTAGAGCGACCAACAAGAGAGATTTTCTCAGTACTCAAGCCTTCGCCTGAGATTATCAAAGTTTCATAACTATCGAGCACGGGAACAGTGAAGTTTCCTTGAGCATCGGTATAGGTAGCGGCCGAGCTTTCGGCGACTTTTACAATTGCTCCTACTACGGGCTGTCCCTCTTCATTGGTCACTTTTCCGCTGACGGTCAGCTCCTGTGCCGAGGCATATCCTACCGTGAAAAGGACGAGGAGATAGGCGGTAATTTTTCTTCTCATATAGATTGGATTTAAAATTTGGGGAGAACCCCAGCATTGACTTCTTAAGGTATAATTATTTAGGCTCTCCAAAAATACAGATAACCAACCTTGAATTTATACTAAAATCTGAAAACGAGAAAGAAAGGCCGATTCCGTCAAATAATGACCGAAATCAACAGCACTGAGTCTACCAATTTTATGAAAAAGAATAAAAAAGCTGGCTCTGTGAAAATGCGTACTTGAAAATTTCATAAAAATCTCCTCTTTTATGGTTGGCACTTGATCGTACACTAAATCACAAAACGAAAAAACCGACCATCTGAAAATCTCAAATAGTCGGTTTCTTTATAAAGTAATTAAAACCTTAAAATATGCCTTTCAATTTTTTCTTGGCTTTATCCACGGCTTCTTCTTTTTTCTCGTCCACTTCTTTCTTTACTTCCTCTTTCTTTTCTTCCACTACAGCTTTCACCTCTTCCTTTTTCTCTTCCACCACTTCTTTGGCTTTAGCTTTGGCCTCATCTACTTGCTGCTTGGCTTCTGCCTTCAATGCGGCTTTAGCACTAGAAGCTGCTCCCTTCACTGGATTGGCGCTGAGTAGCTTTACCTGTATATCGTTATACGTGCCACCTATGCCCATCACCAATTCTACATCCGAACCCACTATCTCCTTTCCTCCAGTCAAAGAAGACAAGGCGCTGTTCACAGCATCTCCCGCTTTACCAGTAGGCACGGTGCTGGCCATTTTGAAATCCAAACTGCCATCTACACCCGAGCTACCAGAAATGGTGCTTTTCTTGCCTCCCAGAGATACATCAAACGGCTCTACATAAATACGACCATCTATTATCTCCGTTACGAGTAGTACGTCATCCATTTGGAGTGAACCGTCATCGCTTTGCAGTTTGGTCACTTTAGATGCCGCCTTCAAAAGTTTTACGTCTTCCAATGAGGCCTCCTCTACAAGAATGTTCCCTTTTCCCTGCATGGCCTCATACACAGGAGTCATATCAGTATTCATTGTGCCTGTCACACTAAAATTAGTAGAAAATTTTCCTTTCATCTTTTCCGCAAAGGGTGCAAGTTTCTTCACGGTATTAAACGACTCAAAAGCACTCGGAATAGAGAGATGCTCTATTTTGAAATCAAAATCATAAACAGGTTTCGGCAACTCAACAGCCGTATTGTACGCTCCATCCAATTCAAAATAACCGTCTAGTAAGTTGAAACCTACACGCTCCATCGTCAAGGATCCATCTCTGATAATGACTTTACCTTTGAAATCCTTCATGTCAAGATTGTCATATTTGATTAAATCAATTTTTGAGGCAAGCACAAAATCAATATTTTCAGGGATTCTTACCTCTTCCGTTGCAGAGGTATCTTCCTCTACAGCTTCTTCTTCTGACATCCATTCATCCACATACACTCCCGCCGAATAGAAATTTAATTCTCCTTTGAGTGTTCCCTCTTCAGACATCACATATTGAAGGTAGTCGGTCACTTTACCATCCATATTTAGATCGGTCTTACCGGCATTTCCTTTGAAAGAGGTCAAAGCAATCTCCTTATTATTGAAAGTCATATTGGCTTCAGATATACCAAAGCCTTGAGGTAGGTCTGCACTTATATATTGGAAATTTTGAAGCTTCATATCGCCAGAAGTAGCCAATGCTTCATATCGCTCAGCTTTCAAATCTGACATGCGTCCTTTTGTTTGCAAATTGGTCGTGATCAAACCTTTAAGCTCCATTCCTTCCATCGGCACGATCTTAGTGATTTTTTCAAGGTCTAGTCCTCCATTGGCTTTCAAATCCCAGTAATAATCTTCAAAATCTTTGAAAATCAATGAGGCACTGAATGCCTCTCCATCCACGAGCATATTGAATTTCTCCACTATCATACTCGTCTCACGCAAATCTGCCGACGGATAATCAAACGACGCTTTGATATTGATTTTCTCCATTGGTATAGGATAATCGGCATAGGCAATTCTTCCATTATCCACAGCGAAATCAAATTTGACTTTTGGCATTGTCTTCTCATTGTAAGTGCCTTTCACCTCTCCCTGAAAGCTTACAAGACCTTCGGCAGAAACACCATCCAAATAAGACTTATAATCTCCTGGTACCAGTGACAAAATGCTCTTGAGCGTGATTTCTTTTCCACCTACCAAAATTTCCATATCTATATTCTCGTCAGGCATACTTATAAAACCCTCCATACCCATTTCAAAATCATTCAGAGCGAAGGTGTTTTCTTTGAAAGTAAACTTCATGGCCGCTAAGTCCATTGCCATGGTCACATCCGCTTTAAAAATTTTGTTGGTGATGTACTCAACACCATCAAAACCAAAGGACAATTGATCCACAGTTGTACTTGTTTCCATATCAAATACTTCCGAACCAAAATCTCCAGATCCCTTATGATTAAGTCCTCTTACAAGAGCCAGCATTGGAGTAGAACGGTCATCGTAAATCACGAGTCCATTTCGAATCTCCCAACCTTGAAACTCGATTTTCATAGACGATTCTGATGTTGTTGTATCCGCAGGATCGGTTTCCGTGCTTTTTGCAATATCATAATTGGCTCGGCCGTCTTCTAGCACGATCACATTGATGATCGGCTCATCCAAAAGCACCTTGACCACTTCTATTTCTTCTCCTTTGATAGCAGACATAATGTCCACTGTGACTTGAAAAGATTTCACATTCACAAGAGTATCTCCCTCGAATGGGGCATTGCCCGATATTCCAAACCTATCGATACTCAGGGTGAGATCAGGAAAGCTTTTGAAAAGCGAGAGACTGATGCCCTCGGGCTCGTAATAAACTTTGGCATTGAGATTTTCGGCCAACGCTTTATCTACGGCGGCTTTGATATCATCTTTAAAAATAATCGGAATCAATACTGCTGCTAAAAGCAGCAAAACGACTAGGGAGCCTATTGCAATTAGTACTTTTTTCATTGGACGGGTTTTAGATTGTAGTATACCAAAATAAGTTTTTTTAGCGGTTTATGCTACATCCTTATACTATACAAATGCTTCAAGGTTGCTTAATCTTTTTTTCAAACAAGCATAAAAAAAGCCTCTCTTAATATAAAAGAGAAGCTTCGAGTTTCTTGATCAAATTAAGTCTACAACACTATTTTTCAAGTGTTAAAAAAATGTCCTCCATTAGCTGAAGTCTAATTTTCTTATCTGTATTTTCTTTGATGGTGTAGACCATGCCAGGGGTATCTTCGTCATTGATCAGTATGAGGGAATCTCCAGACACTTTCCATGCCAGCACGTGATCTAAAGTATCCTTGCTGAAAACACATCCCTCAAAACCATAAGCCTTGATATTCACATTAGAACCATCAAAAATAAATTCTCCAGGCATGGTATAATCTGTTATTCCTTCGATACCTTCAAAGGACGCAGGATCAGTTTCCCAAGTGGCGTTCCATTTTCCATTCCAAGCATTCTCACTTTCTTTGGAGGATTGAGTACAAGCAAAAGCGGCAAAGAGTACAAAAACAAACGTTAATTTTCTCATAATGGGTATTTTTTGAATCGCCCAAAAATAAGTCTAAAAATACTTTATAAGCACGTCTATTAATTTATTTTTCCAATGGCTATGTGGAGGATAAAGTAGTGAGCTTAAAGTAGTTCCAATTCGCTGAATCAAAACAGACTTTTCGTTAGAGAAAGCCTTAAACCCATGGAGCCCATGAGATTTGCCAAAGCCACTGTTGTTTACTCCGCCAAATGGAAGTGAAGGGTGAGCAAATTGCAAAACACAATCATTGTGAACCAGCGTACCTGAAGAAGTTCTGCTTTCAACTGTTTGCATGTTAGCCTTGCTTTTAGAAAAAAAATAGAGAGCCAGTGGCTTCTCTCCTTCATTGATATACCCAATTACCTCTTCCAAATCCATATATTCATTCACAGCAACCAGAGGCCCAAAAACCTCCTCCTTCAACAACAACGCATCTCTTGGAACGTCAATAAAAATCTGAGGCGGCATTCGCAAATTTTCAATATCGTCATCCGTATTAAGTACCAGCTTTATACCTCGATCCAGTGCATCGTTTTTCATTTCTTGCAAACGCCTAAAATGCTTTTCATTCACAATGGATGAATAATCTTTTGCCATTCCGTATAAAAGATTTGCTTGACTTTGCAATTCGTCTACAAATTCAGTCAAAATTGTGTGATGCACGAAAATGTAATCTGGTGCTACACAGGTTTGCCCTGCATTGAGCCACTTTCCCCAGGCGATCTTGCGAGCCGCATCCTTGATGTTGGCAGTTTCATCTACAATAGTTGGAGATTTTCCTCCCAACTCTAAAGTAACAGAAACCAAATATCTGGAGGCAGCTTGCATGACAATCTTGCCCACCTGCGGAGAGCCTGTAAAGAAAATATGGTTGAATGGCAGAGCCAAAAGCGCTTGCGCTATCTCCACATCTCCTTCAACCGTGGCTACATGAGAGGAAGTAAAGAGCTCAGTAGTCATTCTTGAAATCAATGCGGATGTGGAGGGGGTCAGTTCAGAAGGCTTAAGAATAATCTTGTTTCCAGCTGCGATGGCAGAAATGAGTGGCCCAACTGCCAACATAAATGGATAATTCCACGGAGAGATGATCAGGCAAACACCTTTGGGCTCACAAACTACCTTGGCAGAAGTTCCTAAATAGGCCAGCGAAGATGGATAAGCAGTCGGCCTCATCCATTTACCAATATTTTTAGTCGCTTTATTCAACTCAGATATGAGTGGGTAAACTTCTGTTATGTCAGTTTCCTGAGATGATTTGCTCAAATCAGTTTTCACTGCCTTGTGAATCTCCTGTCGGTTTTCGAGAATCCATTTTTTTAGAGATTTCAATTTCGCCTTCCTACTTTCTTTCGTAGGAGCTCCTTCTTCTAAAATCGCCCGATTTTGAATATCAAATATTTCTCTAGCTGTAAATGAGTCATTCATCGAACAATAATTTAATAATTTGTTAACATTAAACTAATTTGTTAACTTATACGTAACATTAAGGACACACAAGTGGTATTTATGAAACAAAGGCATCTCGGCTATGCGAAAATTTGTACCTATTCTCATTCTTTCTATTTTCCTCACTCATCTCTGTAGTGGGCAATCCTCTTTGTATTTTCATTCTGATTTTGAAGAAAAAATATTTCAAAACCCCAATAAAACTGCATTCGAACTTTTCATGGCTGCTGATCCAGCAATGACTAATGATAAATATAATTCTTTCGCCTCCGAATATGCTCAACTCGTGGCAGACATTGACCACCTAAAAACAAAAGTGAAAGACGATAGCCGGTTTTTACAAAAAGCCTTTTATAAAATTCACCGCAAACAGCTGGGTTGGTATGAAAACCATGTCACGCTAAGTGAAACACTCGATTCCAAAAAATACGATTGCCTAACGGGCACAGCATTGTTTGCATTAATTCTTGACGATCTAGGTTACGCTTACCAAATTTTAGAGTTTGACTTTCATGTATTTGTAATTGTGCAGAGTGACAATGGGCAGGTGCTTTTAGAGGCTACTGATCCAATGGATGGTTTTGTCACGGATGCGATTGAAATTCAAAATCGTATCGACAGTAACATTCAGAGTGTGGACTTGTTAAATGCTGAAGTGCAGAAAACCTATATCAGAAATGAAATAAGCTTAACAGCTTTAGCTGGCCTACAATACTTCAACATCGCAGTAAATTTTTATAACAACCGAGAATATAAAAAGGCCAGCGACTTTATCAAGAAGGCTGACCTTTTATATCCTAGCGAGAGAATCAGAAGCACCATGTTGCTGTTTGCTTCTGCTAGTCTGTGATCAATCGATCACTTTGAATTCTACGCGCCTATTTTTCTTTTTATTTTCAATGATGTCATTAGGTGCTACAGGTCTGGTTTCGCCATACCCTACAGATACCATTCGCTCTGCGGCAATACCCTTCTGGCGGAAATAAACATAAACCGATTTAGCTCGTCGCTCAGAAAGGTTTTGGTTATAGGCTGCATCTCCCATAGAATCGGTATGACCAGAGATTTCAATTTTATTGATTTTTCCTGTTTGCATCAACTCCAAAATTCGATTGAGCTCTGCATAAGATGAGGTTTTCAATACATCCTTATCAAAATCAAAGAAAATATTGTTGATCACCAATATCGCTTCTTTCTCAATAGGTGTCAAAGTTAAATCCTGAGCAAGTGTATCAGATTCGGTAATTGAATTGAAATCAAAGTTCTGATTTTGGGAAAGATACCCATCCAACTTGGCAAGAAGACCATATCTCGCGCCCGAACGAACTGTGAAAATGTAGGTGCCTGTATTAGCCACAAAACTTCCTATTTCTAAGCCGTCAGGTAATCTCTCTACGATAACTCGTGCATTGGTAATAGGCTTTCCTGTTTTAGAGTCCAGAATATTGCCTTTCACTGTAACAAAAATTTCCTCCGGCTCCTCTACTTTAGGTTCAGGAGTAGCAGCAGCAATCACAGGCTCAGCCCCTGCCACTTTAGGGTCAGACTCAGTAAGGTGCCTAATACTCGCAGCAACAGGACTCGCCGATGGGTCTACAAACAGTTCATTGGCTTTAAATCGAAAAATATCGGTGTTTTCATCGAGATCTCCTCGTGCAAAGTAAATGTGCTTACCAGAAGATGGGATGCTGAAATATTGGTCATCTGACTTACTGTTTACCCCAGAACCTAAGTTTTCTGGAACCGACCATTTAGTCCAGCTATCATCCAGTCTTATGGAAACGTAAATGTCTGAACCACCATAGCCACTCAAACCATTTGTTGAGTAATAGAGTGTTTTTCCATCTTGACCAAGAAACGGCGCAAAGTCTTCCGCTGCAGTATTGATGTCATTTCCTAGATTCAATGGTTCTGACCATAAGTTTCCATTTTTAAAAGAGACATATAAGTCTCTCGCTCCATACGAGTCATCACGTTCAGAAGATAGCACTACTGCATTGCCAGTAGGTACTAAAAAGAAATCTGCTTTTGGCGAGTAGTTATAATCATTTTCGATTTCCATGGAAGTAGGCTTATCGAAAGAGTCTCCATGTCTCTTGGACATTGATACTCCTGCATACATTCTTCCTTTTTTTCCATATCTATTACCCAAAATCAGTACCTCTTCGCCGTCTACTATTGTTATTGAGCTTATAAAGTTGGGCCTTCCGTGTTAAGTGGAGCTCCTAGATTTTGAGCGGGCTTCCACTCTCCAGTCGTTTCGTCAAGTTCGGACATCCATATATCCTCACTATCATCTGTTCCTCCGATGTTATCTGGGTGATATCTACGACTAAAGTAAAGTCGCTTACCATCAGGAGAAATGATCGGACTATGCTCTATGTACTGGCTGTTGACATTGGTGCCAAGCATTTCAGTTTCCACCGTCTTATTTATTCCAGGAACCAAATTGATCAAAACACTGATCGGGATATTGGAAGATGAAATACCAATCGCATCAATAGCATTGTAACCAGGAACTACATCTCCTGCAATCACAACTTTAAGTCCATGAATTTTATAAGGTGTCTCATCGAAGAAGAGATTCAAAAGCCTGCTCTCAATTGGCAAAGCCCTAGGCTGCAATTCAAACAGCAGGTATTCTTCAAAATTTTCGTTGTAAGCATAAACCGCTTTCACAGCTCCAGGATTCTCTGTCTCAGCAATAGCAACCTGCTTTGCACGAATTGGCTTATCGAATGAAACAACAATAAATTCTTCTTTATTATTAGACTTGGGTCTCCAAGCATTGGGATTATCTCCACCCGAGGGCAAGACATTGGGCTTATGAAGCGTTTGAATAGCGGAGTACTCTAATGGTCCATACTCAGATGAGACATCCACAACCTGCGAACCCCATACTACAGTTTCCTGAGCCTTGGCCGCAAAAGTTAGGCCCAAGGTCAGAATTAAGGCTAATGATTTATTCATAAAATTTGGTGTTTTCTATTTACGTATGACTCTAACTTCAACCCTTCTGTTCTTGGTCTTGGCTTTATCCGTTCGTTCTGTATAAAGTGGTTGAGTACCTCCAAAAGCTTTCGTCAACACTCGCCCCTTTTTTACTCCCTTACTCAAAAGGTATTCCTTTACCGCATCTACACGAGCTTGGGAAAGTCTCATGTTAGCCTCTGCATTACCTGCAAAATCTGTATGACCTTCTAGCTGAATGATCGTATTGGGTCTAGAGTCTAGCCATAATACCAATTCATCCAGTTCAGTGAACGAGCTCTCTGAAATACGATCACTTCCTCGGGTGAAGATTAGGTTATTGAGCGTAATTAATTCTTTCTCATCAGAAATCTTAACGAACATTTCGAAACTAAAAGAGCCGTCTCCATCCTCATCGGTAATTTCTACTTCAATTTTGGATGTTTCGAAATCAGTTTTTGTAGCGGTAAAATTGTACGTTAGACCTTCGATCAAGTAAAATTCAAAGCCCCCGTCTGTACCGCTTTTGCCCATTCCCATGTCATCATAGTAAGGCAATTTTTCATACAAAATAGAGGCGGAAAGCCCTGTAGAGTCCTTTTCATTTAAAATTTTCCCGAAAACTTTGACGAATTTTTCTTCGTTCTCCTGAGCGAATACGCTACTCCCCAGTACGAGTAGCAATGTCGCTAATAACAATTTTTGCATAATAGGCGAATTTATTTTCGACCAAAATAACGTAATTAATCGCAAAAACTAAAAGTTTTTAGGTTTGCTCCCAGTTTGACTAGCCGCAATATCTCCAAGTGGCTCCTCCTCAGACAGGGGTGAAATCTTTTCTAGACGATTAACTAACACATTTTTCACGTGCATAAAATCTTCTCGTTTATCAATATTGATAGGTTCTGACGGAGGAAGCTCAACTTTGAGAGCATCTACTTGAACCCCATTTTTCCAAAACCTAAAACACAAATGAGGACCATTCGCAAGACCTGTACTTCCCACATAACCAATAGTCTCACCTTGTCTTACTTTCACTCCCGGCTTAATCCCTGACTGAATTTTGGACATGTGAAGATACTGAGTGGTGTAGTTGCTATTATGTTTTACCTTCACATAGTTTCCATTTCCGCCATGATAGCG
This sequence comes from uncultured Cytophagales bacterium, assembly GCA_963848175.1. Taxonomy (GTDB): domain Bacteria; phylum Bacteroidota; class Bacteroidia; order Cytophagales; family Cyclobacteriaceae; genus JAMZMI01. The sequence continues at coordinate 295,616 of CAWKCO010000006.1, read as the reverse complement.
CGCCTCCAATACGACTCCATCACCCACCGTACGAATAGGAGTGCCTGTAGGCGCGGCATAATCCGTTCCCAAATGAGCCTTGTAGCGCTTCAAAACTGGATGAAATCTGCGGGCTGTATATCTGCTACTTATTCTGGAATAGTTGAGAGGCGCTCGCAAAAAGGTTTTCCGTAAGCTATTCCCGTTTTCGTCAAAATAGCTCTCGACCTCTCCATTGTCATAATTGATGGCGTAATAGTCGTCATTGAAATGCTTGAAATAAGCTGCCTTTATTTTACCAACATTCACGACATCATCACCTACCTTCTGAACTTCGTAGATTACCTTGAATTGATCCCCCTTTTGAATCCTAAAAAAATCAACCTGCCAAGCAAAAACATCTACCAAACGATTGACCAGAATAGGTGTAGCACCCTGCGCCAAAACTGCCTCATAAACCGAAGATGAAACTTCAGCAACAATTGTATGCTCCTCAGTAGACATTGGGCGCTTGTGACGCTCTACATAAATACTATCACCTAGGTGGAAAACAACATACTCCGTCTTATCTGGTTCAAATACAAAATGAGTTGCCGTCTTACCAGAATCCTTCTTATGGAAAATAGTATAAGGATAGCCCGCCTTCAATTTTCGGACATCAAAAACTTCTTTTGAGGCTTTCGCCAAAGCATAGATAGTTTCATTACTAATGTTAAAGGTTGCTAAAATTTCGGACAGGTTTTGATTCCACTTGACTTTATCTTGGTATTCTTCTAATGAGTCGACCACCAAACCAAATTTCACAACCGAAACCAAGTCTACCTCAACCGAGTCCATTGAATAATCCACAATGGCCAAACCTTTCTCAGGTTTGTTTTGGTTACAGGAAAAAAAGAAAAAGAATGTGAGGGATAAAAAGAAAAAGCGAATGGTGCTATTCAAAAACATAGATGATAATCAGAATTAAAAAGGATATTTTTTCAAAATTTGGAACTGCTCTCCTCCAAAAATTGCACAAAGCTATTAACATTTAGATCATAAGCATGAGCAGCTCCAAGCGGCTCTCCCTTTTCATCAAGAATAACATAGTAGGGCTGTGCATTATTGTCAAATTTTTCGATTTGAAAATCGGCATTTTGTTTGCCAATTGATTTTTTCATTTTGCCGTCATACGTGCTTTTGTACCATAAGGATTCAGGCAGTTCGGTCTTATCATCAACGTACAGCGCCAACAACACAAAGTCCTCTTGCAAGCGCTTCAAGACAGCAGGGTCTGACCACACACGCTGCTCCATTTCCCGACAATTCACACAACCATGACCAGTAAAATCTACGAAAATAGGTTTGTCTACTGCTTTGGCACAAGCCAATGCCTGCTCATAATCAAAATAACCATTGAGGCCATGTGGCCAATGAAGTAGATCTGAATAAAGTGGTTCTTCGCAGAGCGGCTCTTGTACTTCTTGATTGGCAGACAAAAGATTGAAATCGTGTGTTGAAAGCGGGGGTAAATATCCTGCTAGGGCTTTTAATGGTGCGCCAAACAATCCAGGAATAAGATATAAAACAAATGAAAACGTCACCATTGACAGGATCAACCTATTTACCGAGACATGTTCGGCTTTGCTATCACCCTTGAGATGTATTTTTCCTAAAAGATAAAACCCAAGCATAGCGAAAATCACAATCCAAATAATCAAATAAATCTCACGATCGAGCAAATGCCAATGGTATGCCTGATCTGCAATGCTCAAAAATTTGAACGCCAGTGCAAGCTCCAAAAATCCTAAAACAACTTTCACTGAATTGAGCCAGCCTCCAGATTTGGGCAGAGAACTGAGCCATCCAGGAAACATTGCAAAAAGGGCGAAGGGTAGCGCAAAAGCCAGTGAAAAAGCAAACATTCCCAATATTGGCTTAAGAAAAAGTCCGCCTGCTGATTCTACCAAAATGCTCCCTACAATTGGCCCTGTACAAGAAAATGAAACCAACGCCAATGTGAGCGCCATGAAAAAGATGCCGATATAGCCTCCTTTATCACCCATACGGTCTGCTTTATTTACCCAAGAGTGTGGGAGCGTAATTTCGAAAAGTCCGAAAAAGGATAAGGCGAAAAGTACAAAAACCACGAAGAAAATCACATTAGGAATCCAGCCTGTAGCTAGATCATTGGCAGTTTCGGGCCCCATAAAGGGAGCTACCACTGCACCGATAACAACATAAATCAGAGATGATTGAAAAGCCGTAAAACAGGCTCTTAAAGATCGACTCTTTTTTGCTTTTATTCTTGCCAGTAAAAAAACTTACCGTCATTGGAATCATCGGGAAAACACACGGAGTAAGCAATGCCGTGAGTCCTGCCAAAAAGGCCACAATCATGAAAGAAAAAATGGTATACGGATCGGTACTCAATTGCTCTTTGAGCAACCCCTCATCATCTTTTTTTTTGTCGGTGAATAGTTTCGATGTACCCTTCTCGCTGTTGGAAACCAGTTCAAAATCATCCTCAAACGGAATACACTTACCGTCTACATCCGTGCAAACTTGGTACGAATAGCTTCCTGAAATTTGATAGTTTTCATTCTTAATAACTATCTCCTGTACAAACCGAGCATGACCAACAAAATAGGTGTATTCGCCCTCCCAAAGAGAATCATATTTACGCTTGGCATCTAGCGGAGCAGTTTCTCCCAACCTGTCAAAAGACTGCTGGTCTTCGAACTGAAACCGAGTGACCATAGGCCCCAGATTTGGATCAAAATCCGATGAATACAAATACCAGTCAGCATCTATTTGCGCATCGAAAACCACATTGATCGTATCTCCAACTTTGGGTGATTCTTGTGAAAGCGAAACCTCCCAAGAAATTGGTTTGATAACCTGCGCAGTGGTACTAGATATAAAGGATAGGGTAAAGGCTAGAATGCCAAAAAATTGCTTCATTGCTTCTTTTTGAATTACTTCTTGATTTCAGAAAAGAACTTATAAAAGTACGAAATCGTTTCTATGCCTTTGAAAAAGTTGAACAGGCCATAGCTTTCGTTAGGCGAATGTATGGCATCCGAATCTAGTCCAAAGCCCATAAGAATTGGATCAAGACCCAGTTCCTTTTGAAAAAGCGCTACAATAGGAATACTTCCTCCCTCTCTGGTAGGGATAGGAGTTTTACCCCACGTCTGCTCAAAAGCTTTGCTTGCTGCCCGATATGCATCAGAGTCTGTAGACACTACCGCTGCTTCCCCTCCGTGATGTGGTTTTACCTTTACAGAAACAGACGCTGGAGCTAGCGTCACAAAGTGTTTTTCGAACAATTTTGTGATCTCATCGCTTTTTTGGTTTGGCACCAGTCTCATAGAGATTTTTGCAAAGGCTTTGGATGGCAAAACGGTTTTTGCTCCTTCACCAATATATCCTCCCCAAATTCCATTCACGTCCAATGCCGGACGAATTCCAGTCCTCTCAATGGTAGAATATCCGTTTTCTCCCTTGATATCCTGTATGCCCAATTCTTTTTTGTATTCGTCTAAATCAAATGGCGCACGAGCCATATCCTCTCGCTCTTCCCTGGCTCAGTTCTTCTACCTTTTCATAAAAACCAGGAATGGCCACTTTGCCATCTGCATCATGCAACTTGTGAATCATGTCGCAAAGCACATTCACTGGATTTGCAACTGCTCCGCCATATACACCAGAGTGCAAATCTTTGTTTGGGCCAGTTACTTCTACTTCCAAATAGCTCAATCCTCTAAGGCCTACGGTAATAGAAGGTGTCTCATTATTGATAATGGACGTGTCAGAAATAAGAATCACGTCCGCTTTGAGCTTGGCTTTATTTGCTTTTACAAATGCCTCCAAGTGCGAAGAACCAACTTCCTCCTCACCTTCAATCATAAATTTGGCGTTACAAAGCAGTCCATCGGTTTTCAGCATGGCCTCAAAGGCTTTGATGTGCATATACATTTGCCCCTTGTCATCACAAGCACCTCGGGCGTAGATCCGTTCATCTTTGATCACTGGGTCAAATGGGGGAGAGTCCCACAGCTCATACGGATCTGCTGGTTGCACATCATAATGGCCATACACAAGTACCGTAGGCAAGGTTGTGTCTACAATTTTCTCTGCAAAGACAATGGGGTGTCCTCCTGTTTCATGCAGTTCCGCCAAATCTGCCCCCGCTTCTTCAAATTTTGATTTTACAAACTCAGCGGCCTTTCTCACATCTCCTTTGAACTTGGCATCTGCGCTTACAGAAGGTATTTTTAATAAATCAATTAACTCGTTCAGAAATCGATCTTTGTTCGACTCTAAATATTGTATTGCCTCCATAATCTCTTTTGTGATTTTAAATCAAAAGCCATCATCCGCCTGCTTTGCGGGGACTTTTTCAATTGTATCAAAATTTTCTTCTTCTCCCAATTGTACTTCATCTGGGAAGACCAAATCAAATGGTTCTGATATTCCAAAATAGCGCTCTCTAAAGGAGTTGATGAAGCTTAACGTTTCATTTTCGTCACCTTCAACGATTACTAATTCACCTGATTTAGCCTTTCCATAATTAGAACTCTGATTCACTTTAAAATTGAATTCAGAATTAGAGGAGAAAAGCAGAAGATTGTTTTCTGTATAAGAAATAAAATACCACGTGCCTGGTGCGGCTTGAATGAAAAGGTTGAGTACATCATGGTTTGCATCATCCTTTTTTATTTCGATAAACCCATCGAATTTGGCATTAATATCGGTTGAGAAAATATTGGATAAACCAATTTTTGTTGTGTTATACCAAGCCCTATGCGACTCAGACCAGTTCATTTTCACACCAGAAATAACTAGTGGCCTGTTCAAAGAAGAAGAAACATCAGCCAACGGCATGTAGTTTTTCAATGTTGATTTTTCGTAGCGTTTGGTCATTTCATCGGAAGTGAAGTTGGCCAACTTATAGAGCATTTCAATAGACAAGTCATTGGCTTGTGCCGGACCAAAACGCTCCACCATGTCCACAAAGTCTTTCGCCATCAGAGACATAAAAGATGAGCTATTAGGCAAGTCAATGGCCATCATTGCATCTATTTTATATTCATTCTTATCACTATTTCCTTTTCCTAAGACAGACGCATCTATTTTCACTTTCTCTGTATAAGGGCTAAAAAAGCTAGTTTTTCCCTCAAATATTACATCTTTTGAATCTACTCCATATATCATCGTATTACCCTCATATGAAAGACCTTGGGATTTTTGAGGATTGTCGATTTTATACGCGCGCGCTGATGTATCATAGGAGAGAATTCCCTTTGCCAAAAAGAAGTCTTCATCTGAAGGGGCATTTCTTTGAGATGCAAAAGAGGTATATAGACTGCCTCTAAGATCATAATGAAGTCCCGCAATTACCGGACTTTCGTCTTCATATCTAGCTTTCGAAACGGCTATTTTAACATTCGGATCCGAATCCGACCTGCTGTACTTGATCCAGTAATCGTCCTTTTGCTTTAAATCTAACTTTACAAACCCGTCCAACTCTAAAGCCTTTTTATAAGCGTACATCTTCACAGTTCCTTTATAGAAAAAACCTGGGGATATCAATAGGTTCTCTTTGTCTAGTACATTCCCGCCTGATACAGTCATCAACTTCGATTTCTTTTCTGAAAGAGCGACTTTCTCTAAAACGAAACTATTGAACTCAATAGCAAAAGTATCTGACCCTGTTACCAACTGATATTTCGCGCTTCCTGAGAACTTGTTCCTCGAAAGAATTTTAATATTTCCATCATAGAGATAATGAAAGCCATTTAGTGTGTCTATGATAATCTGGGCATTTTCAAAAGTCTGTAGCTCGGCATTCTCCAAAATAGTGGTTTCGTTGTTTTCAGGAATGATCTTGGCATCAGCTACTTTAATAAAAGGTATGCCCTTTACATTAAGTTCTCTGGTGTTAAAATCATAGATCGCTTGTGTACCATTGAACGCTAGAGAATCGAGTTCTTTTCTAGTTGTATAGAAATATGATTTTTCAATTGGCACGTTTCGCTGCTTAGTCATCGTCACTACAGAATCTTCCAAATCCCACACCGCCTTGGTGATGGACGTTTTCATCTGGGCATAAGGAAAAGAAAATGCCGCAACTCCTGCCTTTTCTGGTTGGGCCACAGCGATGTTTTGTACCAGATCAAAACTCAGGCTAATATCATTTGCCGCCATCGCTGGCTTGTCTGGGTTATTTGACAGTACTTCAAACTTGGCATGACGTGCCGAATAGGATAGTTCCTCAAAAGTCAGTTCACCGGATTCGGCCACTGACCCTCGGGTATACATTACTCCTGAGCCAAACACTCCTGTGGAGGTAATATTCACTGTTCCGTTCAACTCCGCTGTAGCGTTGTAAAATTTGAATGGCTTGTATAAGTTCCTTAAATACATGCTATCTACTCGTGGTTTCCATTTCATTCTAAAAGGCCCCAATACTGCCGAAGGATAACTCGCCCCTCCCACAGTACCAGGTCTAATGATTCCATTGCTACCAAAAGCTGCTACCGAATCAGGGTAATAAACAAAGTCCTTGGAGTAAATAGTGGAGGTAATAAAATCGATTTTTCCACCTCCTCTTATTCCATCATTGCTCAAATAAATCTTTTCGTATGTTTTGGCCTCCGTTCCATAGAGATTGTAGCCATCTGCTGGTATTTGATGAATAAAGCCCAATGACTGATCCGGCATAATTTTGAGCGTCTCCTGAAAATCTGGAAAAATGCCCCCGGAATTGAACGTTCCTTCAAATGAAATAGCGGCATCTATAGAGAGACTGTCCTCCTCAAATGGTGGAATAAGAAACTTGACTGATTTGTCATAAGCTCCTCCCAAAACATTCTTCTGATCAAAATATACAATGGCATCTGAAGTAGTAGTGAAATATGGATATGATGCAGACACAATGGCTCCCGATTTATTTTTAGGATTATCTAAAAATAGCGTGCCTGATGTTTGTGTGATCTCGTTGGTTAACGTTGTTTTCTCTTGCTCTTCTGTAGAAGTAGAATCATTGGAATGCAGCTCTATTCTAATACTATCAATCAAAGGCATTTCAATCAAAAATCCCTCGTAATCAAATAAATTATCTCGTCCAGTGTAGACAAAATCACCCGTGCTAATGGATCCATCAAACAACAAATTCTTGCCTTTTAATACTTTCAATTCTCCATCCTTTGGCTCCATTTTCACCTTAAAATCTGAAGTGACGTAAAAAGTCTTGACACCCCGTACTTTTAATGTTCCCGAGTCCAAATTCAAAGTGGCATTCGGAAGGTTCGGAGCAATAGAGGGAATAAGAAAATTGTCAAAATCGACACGCTTAGCTGAAGATTCGTAGTAATGAAAAGCCTTGTCAAAAAGCTGGACGCTACCATTTTTCGGATTGAAATCAGCATATCCATATTGTGATAAAACACGCATTGAGCCAATGGCTTGGGCACGTGAGATTCCAAACTCAGCTACCAGTTCGTCTACATTAAACTTTTTAGTATTGTATTTCTTTGCATAAAAAACTCCCGTTACAAGAGGGTTGAAACCAAAACCTAGAGCCAGTTTCCTGAAGTGAATTTCACTGAAATACTTATCCGACTCTACCGTCACTGGCACCAGGTCTTTTCCATTCAAAGCTGAAAAATTGAGAGAATCGGTATTCAAATCCCACTTCACCAATCGAGCATTGATGTTTACATCAAAGTAGGTGGAATTAAAAGGGCGAGTATCATATTGCTTGTTCCGTATTATTGTGAGTTGGTTCAGTTCAGAATCGTACCACATTTGTACTCCGGGGTGAGTAATGGAGTCACCTTCATGAAAGAGTGTGAAAGTAGCCCGCTCCGTCGTTACTTTCTCCTTGTTAAACACAAACCTTTCCGCACGCAAGACAGCTCTATTTCCTCTACCATCCAAAAGCTCGAGTGTGCCTAGCTTTCGAGAAACAGCCGTGCCGATAAACTGATCACCCGTGAGTTGTACGCCCCCAGTATATCGCATATTGTCATTAGGAAATTTTACTTTGATATCTGCCTCATTCGAGGTGAAAATAGGGTAGGCACTTGGCGCTCCTGGTCTTCTTTTTGGACTCTTAAATTGAAAGGCTCCTTCAACAGTCCCACTGAAAAATCCAGAAAAAGTAAGCCGTGCATAAGGTGTCCAAAAATCAGATCGATCCTTTCCAATAAAAAATTTATCTAGGTTCACTACAGCTCCCAAATGATTTTTATAGCGCTCAGGCCAGTTGATGGTGGCTTTAGAACCTGCATATATCCGGCTATTCAGGAGATACGTTCCGGAGCTTTCTTTTATCTTAAAAGAATCATACGGCGTACCTATGAGCATGGTATTGTTCACCAGTTCGATCACTGGGCCCTTGATTTCCGGGTGAACATATTTCATCTCCAAGGATTTCACAAAATTCTCGGAATAGGTCTCCACTATCAATCTCTCCTGCTTAGTACTTTCATGACTATTCAACCCCGCCATCCAAGGATCTTCACCGCTATCGACATCCCAAGGATCTACATTCCCTGCTCCCCAAGGATCTCCTGTTACGTCCCAAGGGTTGCTACTCGTTTTTTCGTCATCCCAAGGGTCTCCATTAGTATCCCAAGGATTTTTATCTGTTTTCAGATCCCAAGCTTCTTCTTCCTTGGCTTTGCTTCCATTCGGAGCTTCGGCTTTAGGAGTCTTTGGCTTTAAATCTGCACCCTGACCTGACACGAGCTCACCTTGATCATCAAGATGTTTGAAATAGAAAGAACCTTCATCAGTTATTATTTTGACATTCTTGGTATAAACCAAGTACCTACGCGCCATAAAAATATTGAGGCCAAGAAGAAAATTCTCGTATTCCTCACCAGTCATGGTTTGTAAGACCGACTCATTGATTTTTAACAGCCCTGTGAGATCATCCGAAGTGAGCTGTAGCCTGACCCATGGTGTAGGCCAAATAGGTGAAATAATAATAAAAATGAGGATAAATGCGATAGCCCCTTCTTTCCATCTTCAGGGCTATCTCATGTATTTTATCTTGTTGTGCAGTGGAGAAGTTGCCATTCCAAGCATTCTGAAAATCAAAAGCCACTTTATTTGCTGCTTCCGTTCCTACCGAGCGAATGCTCGCCACGGCTTGGTTGAAAAAAACAGGTTTTTCTTCAGAAAAAGATTTCTGTGCCTGAACGCCAAAAAGCGTCATGCAAAAACACATTACAATTAAAAACCTGTTGATCATCCTTCTAAAGTTAGGAAAATGCTTGAAATTTTACTTCTTCTTCAAAATCACCATTGACCAATTGTTGAGCTCGGACTGCCCCTCATGCGTCAACCCATGCTTTTTGCCTTCCGCCACAATCACCGAAGTATCCCAAGCATAAAATCCACTCATGATCAATGTACGCCCCTGCAACCATGCGTTCGGCATATTGTCCTATTTGATCCAAAAGCACATTTTTGTTGATATTGGCCAAAATGATGTCGTATTTATCACTTGCCGCAATCTTGTCTATGCCCCCCAATAACGGTACAATATCGGTACAGTTATTCAACGCGAAATTTTCCTCACTATTTTCTATACACCACTCATCTATGTCCACTGCAGCCACATAAGCTGCTCCACGTTTGTGCGCCATGATAGCCAAAGCTCCAGTGCCACAGCCAACATCCAACACACGTTTTCCTTGGTGATCTAGCGAAATCTGGTGTTTCAAAATCTGCGCCGTGGTGGCATGATGCCCCGTACCGAAAGACATTTTGGGAGTAATAATGATTTCGTAAGGAACATCTGGTCGTGGTTCATGAAAAGTGGCTCTGACCACACACTGATCATCTACAATTACCGGATCGTAGTTCTTTTCCCACTCCTCATTCCAGTTCACTTTCGCAATTGTCTCGAATGAGTACGTGACATCATAGCGATCCATGATTTCTTTTACTTCCTCCTCATTCCAAGCATCTGCATCGCAAGAGGCCAGCACGCCTTTTTCATTTTCTTCGAAAGCGTCAAAAGCTAAAAAAGAGAGCTCAGCAATGATGAGCTCTCCCTTTTCTTCGTCGCAGTTTACCTGCAGTCCAATAAAATCCATTAAAATGCTTTAGCTATATCCGTGAAATCTCTTGATTTTAAGCTTGCACCACCTACAAGTCCACCATCAACATCCGCTTTTGAGAAGATGTCTTTGGCATTGTCTGGCTTCACACTACCTCCATAAAGAATAGAAATGCCGTCTGCCGTAGCTTGGTCGTATTTCGCAGCGATCACACCACGGATGAATGCATGCATTTCTTGTGCCTGATCAGAAGAGGCAGTCACACCTGTTCCTATAGCCCAAACTGGCTCGTAAGCGATCACTACTTTTGAAATTTCTTCTTTTGAAAGACCAAAAAGGCCTTCTTCTATTTGCTTTTTGTTTAGGTCTAGATGCTTGTCTGCCTCACGCACTTCCAACTTCTCACCACAGCAGTAGATCGGAATCAATCCAGCTTCCAAAACTTTTTTCGTTTTTGCCGCCAATAGCGCATTGTCCTCACCAAAATATTCTCTTCGCTCACTGTGACCAATCACCACGTATTCTACACCTACAGATTTCAACATCTCAAGAGAAATCTCACCAGTGTATGCTCCGCTCGCTTCTACGTGACAGTTTTGAGCTCCCAATTTCACTTTTTTAGAAGCACCAATTAGGGACTTTACTGTTGTCAAGTGCGTGAAAGGAGGGATCAAGATCACATCCACATCGCCAGACACTTCGTCAGCCACCATGTTTACTACCTCAGAAGCCAGTTGTTTTCCGCCTTCAAGGTTCAAATTCATTTTCCAGTTTCCCGCTGCAATTTTTCTTCTCATCGTATCAATTATTAATTCTTACTTGTTTTAGTGTCTGCCGCAAACTTCTCTTTTAGATAGTGTGCCGTGTAATTTTCGAATAATTATAATTTCAAATCTTCTAAAAGCACCCTATTAAACTTGATTTTTAACGATAAGGCAAGGTTTTATGCCTTTCATTAATAATGCTATAGAGAACCTAAAATTTCTCCTTCAAATAATGCGCCGTGTAATTTTCCGCTAATTTAATCATATCTTCTGGCACTCCCGTGAAACACACGTTTCCTCCTCCTTCACCGCCTTCTGGCCCCATGTCTATGATCCAATCAGCGTTTTTCACAATTTCCATATTATGCTCGATAATCAAAACCGAATTTCCCGCATTGACTAGTGCATTGATGGCATCCAAAAGCTTTTTAATGTCATGAAAATGTAAGCCTGTCGTTGGTTCATCAAAGATAAACAGCACATGATCGGTTTTCTTGGTCGATCCCTTTCCAAGAAAAGAAGCCAGTTTGACGCGTTGCGCCTCGCCACCACTCAAAGAACTAGACGATTGCCCCAATTTGATATAGCCCAAGCCCACTTCATAGAGGGGCTTAATTTTATTTACTATCGCTGATTTGCCTTCAAAAAACATGATCGCCTCCTCTACCGTCAGGTCAAGAACTTCAGAAATATCTTTTTCCTTGAACTTCACTTCTAGAATTTCCTTTTTGAAGCGCTTGCCTTTGCAGTTTTCACACTCTAGGTGCAAATCTGCCATAAATTGCATCTCTACCGTTACCGTGCCTTCTCCCTCGCACACCTCGCAGCGTCCACCATCTACGTTGAAAGAGAAATGTGCTGGTTTAAAAGCATTCTTTTTGGATGTTGGCAGTTCTGAAAATAGTTGACGAATGCCATCATAAGCTTTCACATACGTCACGGGATTAGATCTTGAGCTTTTCCCAATGGGATTTTGATCTACAAACTCTATTTGCGTGATCTTTTTTACATCTCCGCCAATTTTCTCATGCTTGCCCGTAAGCTCTCCAGTAATGCCCAAAGGCTTGCCGATAGCTGGATACAAAATTCGCTTGACCAAAGTAGATTTTCCCGAGCCACTTACTCCTGTAATCACCGCCAAAATGCCCAATGGAATTTCCACCGTCACATTTTTCAGATTATTTTCTCGCGCTCCTTCTATGATGATGGATTGGTTCCATTTTCTCCTGCGTGTAGGCAAGGCAATCGATTCCAAGCCTTTCAAGTATTTGGCCGTATATGACCTTGAGTCTCCGTTGAGCTCATTTACTTTTCCCTGAAAAACGAGCTCTCCGCCATGGATGCCCGCATCTGGGCCAATATCAATGATCTGATCGGCGGATTCCATCACCTTCTCTTCATGCTCTACCACAATCACGGTGTTACCCAAATCTCGTAGCGTGATCAAAACCGAAATCAGCTTGTCCGTATCACGTGGGTGCAAGCCGATACTCGGCTCATCCAAAATATACATAGAACCAACCAGCGCACTACCTAGAGAAGTAGCCAGTTTGATCCGCTGAAATTCTCCCCCAGAAAGCGTATTGGTCAATCTATTGAGGGTCAAATAACCTAAGCCCACTTGATCAAGATATTCGAGTCGGCTTTCTATTTCATTCAAAATTCTTTTGGCTATAGCCAAATCATGATCCGAAAGCTGCAAATCATTGAAAAACTGTATTAAGTCCGAGACGGGCATCAGCACCAAATCCTGAATGGATTGATCTCCAATCTTCACATAAGAAGCATCTTTTCGCAGGCGTGTGCCGCGACAATCCGGGCAGGTGGTTTTTCCGCGATAACGCGAAAGCATCACTCGATATTGAATTTTGTGCGTCTGACCCTCCAGAAATTGGAAAAAAGTATCCAGTCCGTCAAAATATTCATTACCCGTCCAAAGCAAATCTATTTGCGCTTTGCTCAACTCAGAAACTGGCCGATGGATCGGGAAGTCAAATCGTATTCCGTTCTTAATCAACGGTCTAGCCCATTCTTGCATCACATCTCCGCGCCATGGCGCTATGGCTCCTTCATAAACAGACAAGCTAGGATCGGGAATTACCAAATCTGGGTCTATTCCCAATATTCTCCCAAAACCATCGCATCTGCGACAAGCGCCATAAGGATTGTTGAAGCTAAAAAAATTGGCCGAAGGCTCTTCAAACCTGATCCCATCTAGCTCAAACAAGTCGGAAAATTCCCTTTCCTCTTTACCTACGATTCTCACTTTACAGCTGCCTTCTCCTTCAAAAAATGCTGTTTGTACAGAGTCTGACAGGCGAAATTGGTTGGCCTCATCATTTTTAACTACCGCACGATCTATGAGTATTTCGAATAAGGTCTTTTTTTCGATTTTTGCCATGAGTACATCTTCTATGTACTGCATTTCTCCATCGGCCAAGACGCGCGTATAGCCTTTGCTCAAAAGCACTTTCAGTTCTTCGTCTATGGTTCGATTGTCTTTGATTTTGAGCGGCGTGCTTATGATTATTTTATCCCCTTCATCAAATGAAAAAAGAAAATTGACCACATCAGTGACCGAATCTTTTTTCACTGGTTCGCCCGAAACAGGGGAGTAGGTCACGCCAATTCTTGCAAAAAGCAATTTCATATAGTCGTAAATCTCCGTGGTAGTACCCACAGTAGATCTTGGATTTCGAGAAGAAACTTTCTGTTCGATGGCTATCGCAGGAGAAACGCCCTTGATATAATCAACTTCGGGTTTTTCCATCCGACCCAAAAATTGTCGGGCATAGGAACTCAAGCTTTCCACATATTTTCTTTGCCCTTCGGCAAAAAGTGTGTCGAAGGCAAGTGAAGATTTTCCCGAGCCAGACAAACCCGTGATCACCACCAATTTATCCCTTGGAATAGCTACATCAAGGTTTTTGAGGTTGTTTACCCGTGCGCCTTTTATGATAATATAGTCTTTGGGATCGTACGAATCTAAAGATTTTGCCATGGTATGGTTTGAGATTTATTCTATTAACCCAAGTAACTGCCAGAAGGATTTGAATAATGCACAAAAGTAGAAATTACATCCGAAGATTTGTTTCTAATCAAAGATTCTGATACATTTGATTTTTTCCACAACAAAAATTTAGACCCTGACAATATGATTTGAAGCTCTACGTTAACTAAAAGGTGACTTACATGAGTAACTTAAAATTGACGGATGGACAATTGGTGTCCAGCTACAAAGACGGTAATGAAAATGCTTTCGAAGAACTTTTAGGAAGGCATAAGGACAGGGTTTACACCACGATTTATTTGATAGTAAAAGACAGATACGTAGCTGAAGACTTACTTCAGGACGCATTTATCAAAGCGATCAAAACCATTAAATCTGGTAAATACAACGAAGAAGGCAAGTTCCTTCCTTGGATGCTAAGAATCGCACATAATTTGGCTATTGACCATTTTAGAAAAGCAAAGCGATATCCGACCATCATCATGGAAGACGGCAGTAGTGTCTTCAATACGTTGGCCTTCTCACAGTCACCGATAGAGAGTGAATATATCAAGCAGGATACTCACAACCTGCTCAAGCAACATATACAGGGGCTCCCTGAAAATCAGAAGGAGGTCTTGATCATGAGACATTACATGGAGATGAGCTTTCAGGAGATAGCTGATGCTACCGGTGTAAGTATCAATACGGCGCTTGGCAGAATGAGATATGCTTTGATCAACTTACGAAAAAAGCTAACCCCTTCGGAAAATGCCTATGATAAGAACGACTACCGAAAATGATCTCTTGAGATTTCTTTACAATGAATTGAATGAACAAAGAATGGCCGAAGTACAGTCTGCCATATTTGCCAATCCTGCACTACAGGAAAAACTCAATGAGCTGAAAAATGTGAAAGACGAGCTGAACCAAGTGGTTTACAAACCGTCAAAATCTGTTTTGAACAATATCCTCAACTTTTCAAAAGGATATGAAATGCACTCGGCTTAGATACAATCTGGTTTAAGTGTAGTGCTTTATTTGAAACTGACTTAAGAGGTAACTAGTCATGCCCGCAGGGTATCCTATCTGTTACGAAGATTGCTGTTCGCTGAGATTAGGATTCGCGACGGGTAGCCTACCAATGCTAAATGGAATATTGTTAATTATTTGAATTTTTTCACCCTGCAGTCATTCCCGCAGGGAATCTTCTCCATAATCTAGGTTCGCCTTAATCTCTGTATAGCGATTAAGACCCTCTGGGAGGGTGATTGACAGGTTCATGGGGCACAAAGAGCCAATCTAGTGAATGACTAAACGCAGAATCCTTATTTTATTTAGCGCACTTTGGGTTTAGATTTGAGGAATTGATTGATTTCAGTTCAAAACAAGCATGACCAAAAAAGAGCGCTACGAAGCATTTGTCAATTATTTTAAAGAGAATGCTCCTGATGCAGAGACGGAGCTGAATTATTCCAATCCGTTTGAGCTCGTGGTAGCAGTAGTGCTCAGTGCCCAATGTACGGATGTGCGCATCAATAAGGTGACACCAGCACTTTTTGCCGAGTTTCCTACTGCCGAGCACATGTCTCATGCCACTTTTGACGAAATTTTTGCCCTCATCAGAAGCGTCTCCTATCCTAATAATAAATCAAAACACTTGATCGGCTTATCGCAAATGATCATGAATGATTTTGGTGGGGAAATTCCTGCCACGATAGAAGACTTGCAAAAACTGCCAGGTGTGGGAAGAAAAACGGCCAATGTAGTGGTGTCCGTACTTTACAATCAGCCTGCTATGGCGGTAGACACCCATGTTTTTCGTGTAAGCAAAAGACTAGGTTTGGTAACCCAAAATGCCAAAACGCCACTTGAAGTAGAAAAACAACTAGTCAAGCACATTCCTAATGAACACATTCACCGAGCGCACCACTGGCTCATCTTACACGGACGCTATGTGTGCCTCGCTCGCAAGCCAAAATGCACAGAGTGTAAGATTACGGAGTTTTGTAGGTATTGGGAGAAGAGCGTATAGATTTTTCTAACTCAATATTTTTACAAATAATATTAATGTTTCTGGGACTCGTCTAAATGAGAAAACCTAATGACTAGAATCGATTTGAAATCAGTTTTGTATAACCCCTTTTACTCCCAATTCTTTCAATTTCTTTCTTAGCGCTCTAAATTCCTTGATCTGATAGCCAATTAAATTTGCAGTCCGTAGTTCATTCTTAGGTTCCTGATTTTCAGCCAACTCTACTTGACTGAAAATAAGCTCCTCCTTAAGGCGGATAGCAAGTTTCAAATATTTTTTGACTTCAATATTAGCTTCCCGAAGTGTCATTTTACCTTCTTTTTGATCATAGTTACCTATCATGGCATTCAATTCTTTGATAATTGCCGCTTGATTTTTGGTGGCATCTAGCATTGGCCAAAAAATCAAATATACTTCCAAGCCAATAAGCGAAATTGTTATGAAAAGCAGAAGGAATTCAATTTTGGAAAGGAGTTCGATTTTTGCTGTAGCCAGCTCATCAAAGTAGAATGTTATTTCATTCATTAACTCCAAATAGACCTCCTCGTTATCAAGAATGCGTTTTGCATCGTCGTTCCAAAAATTCAGAGAATGCCCACTATCTCCAGCCTTGGAAGCTAAAATATTAGACACTCCCTTTTCTATTTCCAAAAAATAGGGGTTCAACCTTTCAAAAAGCTCTATAATTTGGGGATTATGAGTCATCTCCTTGTCATTCAACCCAAACCCGCGTTTAAGGTCATAATGAGAACTGCTCCATAGGTGAAATGCTTCACCTAACTCTTGAAGATGTTTTTGAGTCTCTTCCTCGGAAGAGGCCAATTTCATTTTCAAAGTAAGCTTCGATATCTTCTGGCTTAGCATCCTTTGACGGCCTGAGATATTGACAATAGTAGCATCTGATTTACTCTCTTTTATTGCTTTTTGAAGGAAAAACTGACTGCAGAAAATAGTTAAGGTAATGAGCCCTAAAAAG
Organism: uncultured Cytophagales bacterium; assembly: GCA_963848175.1. Taxonomy (GTDB): domain Bacteria; phylum Bacteroidota; class Bacteroidia; order Cytophagales; family Cyclobacteriaceae; genus JAMZMI01. Next base: position 278,812 of record CAWKCO010000006.1, on the reverse strand, counting down.
AGGTAGTATTTAGAAGGGTAGGTTTTAGTTGATATCATGACCCAAGAGTTCTGTTGATAGTAATATAATAACAACACCTATAACGCCTACTTGTTCGTTCAATATTTTTTTGACACATAGGAATTATGCTATTCGTCAAAAATCGTTATTGAATAATATGATTATTTCTAAATTAGGATCAGGCTTCTTTTGAACTTTGAGTAAAAAGGGAAGAAAAAGGAAAGATTGGAATTAATTTGTGATTTAGAGCCCATCTAAAAAAAAAGAGGGCTCATTGCATATCAAGATAATCAACCCTCAAAATGATAAAGCAAAATCAACGTCGCTGTGAAAGCTGGTTTCTTGCTGTCTTTGATTTCCATTTTTGCACCAAATTCTGCCTTTGTGATGCCACGAAGGTTGGTCAGTTTATCCAACTTGGCATGCAGACGTATTTCGCTACCGACTGGCACAGGCGCGCCAAATTTCAGATTGTCCACTCCGTAGTTGATCATCATCTTGAGGTTCTTCGCTTCCAAGATTTGTCCCCACAAGAAAGGCACCAATGACAATGTCAAATAACCGTGAGCGATGGTAGTTCCAAAAGGGCCATCTTTTGCTTTTTCAGGATCGGTATGGATCCACTGATGATCAAGAGTAGCCTCTGCAAACTTATTGATTTGCTCTTGAGTCACTTGAGTGTACTCTGAGAAGCCCATCTCTTGTCCTACATATTTCTCAAATTCATCGTAACTGCTAACAACTATCATATTTCTTTGGTTTGCTGAAAATCGCTCGAATTTAAATGAAAAATTAATGAACAGATAACATACGGCAAGCTTTCATAGTATAGAGTGGAGATTTTTTAAAAATTAGGGGTTCCTTTCTTTCAACGTGGGATTTCTAATATCGCTGTTAAGATTCTAATACCCTTTAATTAAAAATCGCTTCTGCTAATGTTAGTAAGTTGCGATTGCTCGGGGATCAGCACTCATTCCATTTTTTAGTGCGCATGTGATCCACTGACTCACGGATGAGCTGCTCTAAAATAGTCAAATCTATATCTGCTAAACGCTTTACGTATAGACACGATTTTCCCGTTTTGAATTTTCCGAGTTGCTGCATGAGGTCATCATATCTACTGAAACCAGACATAATGTACAGTGTCAAGGCTTGCTTGCGTGGCGAGAATCCAGTGAGAAACCAATCTCCTTCTCTGCCGCTAGCATATTTGTAATGATACGTGCCAAAGCCAATCATACTTCCACCCCAGAGCATGGGTTTTTCGTCAGAAATTCTTTGCATCATCTCCAATATTTGTAATGCGTCCTTGCGCTTGCCCTCATCCTCGATGGCTTGCAGATAGGCGATTACATTCGAATCACTTGGGGTTGTTTTGAGTGTGGCCATGGTCATAGGTTTTGGTTAAAAATTACTGTCGTCCGACTAATTTCTAATTTGCCTAAAATAGTTCTTATTTAGGCCATAATGAGGTTAAATTTTCAATTCTCAAAAACACCCCCTAGCCAGACCAGTCAATTTCAATTTGTACTTTCCCAATTTCAGATTTAAACCAGCTTTGGCAGTAGGCTGTGGTGTTGATTAAAAATGCGTGCAAGTTCACGTAAGAGCACAGGTTTTTAGCTGCTACCATGACCATGGTTGAGAAGTCCTCTGCTTCTTTGATTCTTCTATGGAGTATGGTGAATAATAAATTGAGTATTAGTGCCACCCAAATTTGTGATTTGATACCGTTCTCACTGTCCGATAAAAAATATTTCAGTTCAAAGTTCTGCTTAATCTGCTTGAAAAGCACTTCTATTACCCATCTGTTCTTATAAAGCAATGCGATAGTCATAGAAGTGTGAGACCTATCAGGTTAGTAAGAAACTGAAGGATTTCACCTGAAATAGGATCACGATAGCTTATCAGTCTTAGTTGGACTGTCCGAGTAAGTTTTTCATGTTTGTATTTGAGGATTATCGTTTGATCTTTCAATACATCTGGAAAGGGGGCTGTGTTGTTTTCCTCGACTACCTCATATTTAGCATTATCCTTAAGACGAGTGACAAAGAAGCGATTGTTTTTTGTCCAGATGTCAAAGTATCGGTATCTGTTGAACCCTTTGTCAAAGACAACAATTCCTCCTTCAGGTAGGCTTAGTACTTTTAAAAAGGTGTTCTCGTTGGTAGAGGCGGCCTTCATGCAAATGAAATTGGGTACTCCTTCAGATAGGTTCATTTTTGTGAAAATCTTGATCCCACCTTTATTCTTACCATCTATTCGATTACGGCCGGTACCCTTGAGTATTTCTTTGAATAGGGTTATTGTAGTGGAGTCAAACACCTCAATTTGAGCCAGATCAACTTCATCGCCGATTGGCCCCCAATTTGTCTTTAGTGCTACTTGATAGTGAAGGTAAAGACCCATGTAGAGAGAGGCGAAAAAATCGCTACTCCTTTCTCTATTAGCATCAGAAAGCGTACTACGGTGAGGTAATTGCTTCAATCCTACATAAATAAGCTTTTTAGCTATCAGGGTAATGTTTTTACAAACCTCCCTTAAACTACCATTGCGAGTTAATACAGCATAAAACAAACAGATAAAGTGGTCTTTGCTCTTCATTTGTTTGTAATACTTGTCCGCCTGATTATCGTCAACTGCTTTCTTGAAAATATCTTCTGGAATTAAGGATAGAAGCTGAGCTATAATTGGCTGACCTGAAAGAAACTTTGCGTTAACTTTGTCCATGGTAAGTTTTGTTTTTAGTCGAACTCAACATTACCTATAAGATGGGAGGGCTGCAAGGCCGCCCATTTTTATTTTGTACTTTTCTAAGACTTTAATAAATCACACTCATTTTACTCGGACGACAGTAGTTAAAAATAAAAATTCTACGTGGAATACGCTAGTCTCCTACCTTTGCATAAAATTATTTCTCCCTCATGTGGTTATTCCTTGCCATTGGTTCGGCATTCTTTCTTGGTTTTTATGACATCTTCAAAAAGCTTTCGCTTAATGAAAATGCCGTACTTCCGACCCTCTTTCTCTCTACCGTATCGGCTTCTATCATTATGATTGTCGTGGCGGGATTGTCGTCTATGGGTGCGATCAATGAAAATCAAATGCTGTACGTGCCTCCCATCACTGGGCTGGAGCATATCAAAATCATCATAAAAACGATCATCGTATTGAGCAGCTGGATATTCACCTACTTTGCGATGAAGAACCTGCCCCTGACCATACTCGCACCTATCCGATCTACTGGGCCGCTATGGACACTTTTGGGAGCTTATTTGATATTTTCTGAAAATCTCAATTTCTATCAACTGGCAGGCGTGGCTGTTATTTTCACGTTTTTCTACCTCTTCTCCACCGTTGGCAAATTGGAAGGCATCAACTTCACTGGAAATAAATATGTGTGGTTTCTAATCGCTGGGACGCTTTTCGGGTCGTGTAGCTCGCTTTACGATCGCTATTTATTGCGCGAAATGAATGTGATGGCGGTGCAAGCATACTTCACATTTTATCAGACCGTGCTTTTGATTCCTATTCTGGCATTTATCTGGTATCCTAGTCGTGCCAAAAACACGGCTTTCGATTGGAGGTGGAGTATCCCTCTTATTGGCATATTCTTGCTTATCGGGGATTATCTGTATTTCTACAGCATCTCCTTGCCCGATTCGCTGATCTCTGTGATCAGCTTGGTACGCCGATCCAATGTCGTGATCATTTTTATCTTTGGAGCTATATTCTACAAGGAGCAAAACATTGCCAAAAAGGGCATTTTCCTACTCGGAATTATCGCTGGACTAGTGCTCTTGATTTTGGGGAGATAACAAAAAAATACCTCGGCTCCTTTTCAGAAACCGAGGCTCGTCATATACACCTTTCATCGACCATGAAAAGTGCAGGTGACGTGGTTTATTTTATTGCATTGTCATAGAATTGCTCTAGAGCCATATCTATGTAGTTGTTGATAGCCGCTGTGGTTGCTTTTACATATTTCTCTCCATCGCATTCGGCCATATTAGTCACATCCTGCGTGCGGTTTTCAGCGAACACAACGCCAAAGTAGCTTGGTGTAGCGGTTGATCCAAAAGAGCTACTCTTAGCGGCATTAAATTCTTTAAATTTTTCTTGCTTGAAAACACCTGTAAGCGCCACTGGTTTTTTCAGATTGGTAAGAAAATAAGCATCGGCAGCTGCTCCTGGCCCACTACCTGAAGTAAATTTCAACTGTGTATTTTCCAAAAGATTGGTCATACCATCTGAACCCACAGCAGAACCAAGCTCAAAATTTGTTTTAGCTTTTACTGACGAAAAACCCGCCATACTAGATGAGCTCGTTTTCATCTCTATGAAAGGAAAGGCGAAAGTAGCTTCAATCACAATGGCATCATCGAGCTCTTTGGAGATACGCGGTGTGCGATCAATGAACGTGGATTTTTCTCTGCCTTTTCGTGTCTCTGCTTTGACCATATATTTGGTGCCCGTAGGTGTCACAGATACATAGCCTGGTACGTTGGCATAATTCACCGTTCCTCCGTCCTTCAATAGCCAATCCTCGTAGAAAGGAATTTTGGCAGCTTCGTCCACCGCCATTATTTCAAAACCTTTGGCTTTAAGATCCGCTACAAATCTATTGTAGGTCTCGTCCGTGATTTTTTGAAAATCTGGAACATCTACACCTTCTACGGCCACCGTCATGGTTGTAGAAGTATTCCCTTTTACTGATCCTCCTCCAAAAGTTGTTCCTCCTGTAGACTTAGCCGTAGCTGAAGCGATCACATGGAAATAAACTTGGAAATTGGCGATGTAAACCTTTTTAGGGGCCTTTTTCAACTTCTTTTCTCCGTAGCTTCCTTTGGTCGAAAACTCTTTGTCGGTGATGTTTTGTGCTATGCTCGCAACTGCAAATAATAAGGCGAGCGCAAAAAATAAAAGTGACTTTTTCATGGTCTGTTTAGGTTTATAATTACGATATTAAATTATTGGATTGATCTCCAATCACTCAAAATGAGCTGCATTTTGGACAGAGTGCTTTGTTAGATATGATTGGCTTCAATATGACTTGGAAGTCTATCTTGATTGCATAAACGCAAAACCCCAAGTCATATTAAACATAAAACCCGAAAGAGGTCTTTTACCTATCTCGGCTGTGAAGACTGAGTTGCTTAGCATTTTATATTCTCCATCGTGTGGACTCACATACCACTGAAACCCCGCTCTCCAGCCGATTACGCCATCGGCTTTTACATCATAACTAGCCAATGGATCTTGCAAATTAGATACTGGCAATACCATTATATCGAAAAAGTACTTTCCGAAACCAGCACCAATCCTTTCTACATCATTGTTGATCTTCGTTTTCACGTATGCTTGAGAAGCAAACTGACCGCCCAGGTAGATTCCAGAAAGCATAATACCCGAATTGATCGTTTCTGAGAGATTAGAGGCACCCACTCTGCGTGTGTGGAGACCTCCTCTTATACCCAATTGGTTTTTGTACTGTCCGTTTGGTATGTTTATGGACTTGGTTTCCTCCACATTATAGCTTCTGCCGTCCTTGTATACCTCGCCAGCATACGGGTCGTAACTTAATACTACGGGCACGTCTTTCTTTTTGATTTTGGTAGTGAGAGGAAGAAATATACCCCCTTCTAAAAGAAACGCTGGCCCTTTGCCTGCTGACTTGTATACATCATAGCGAGCTGCGGCTTCTACTGTAAAAGCTTCTACAAACTGGAAGCGCCCATTCGCTCCTACAAAAATGGATAAAGCCGGTGAATTCCATTCTGACCCAAGTTCTGGAGCAATAAATTTCGTATACGCCTTTTCTGGATTATCCTCCAAAATTTGGTACGTCACTTGCTGAGCAAATAGTGCTGCTGAAAGAAATAGTAGGAAGGTAAATAATGTTATTTTCATGGTTTTTTTTACTCAAAACTAGGATGTATCAAGACCTGTAGTAATACCCTGCTCACGGTATATTTGGTTCCAAAAGAGAAAATTGATCGAATATTTTTAAGCGTAGATCATCTAGGAAGAAAAAAAAATACCCGAACGAGTCGGGTATCTTACTTGGCGGCAAATAGCAAAATCCAATTTTGCTTAGTGGGTTATAGCATGATTCCCGTGAATTTTCCGTCCTTTCCAGAGATCACCTCAGACTGCTTACTGAAGTTCTTTGCCTCGAAGGAAAATGTGCCTTTGATCGTTTTGCCGTCATACTCCGATACGGTGACTGTACCTGTTTCAGCGCTAAAAGATTTCGTTTTATCACCATCCTTCACATTGAAATTGATCTGAACGTCCCCGTCGAGGCGCGCCACGGTATGCGTACCTACCATAGTCGTGATTTTCTTTGTGTCCATCATGATCCAAATATTGTTTTCATCTGTATCGGTTGCTTTGACGATCAATAAACCTGAGTGGGTATAGGCTGTCAATGTATCATCCACAAACATGACTTCTGAGGATCCTGAGACATCTACGGTAAGTGACCCTTTGGACTCAATCACATTTACATCATCTGGATCATCACTACAGGAGAAAGTACTTACGGTCATGGCCGTAGCTAACATAAGAATTAATTTTTTCATGGTCTTTTTTCTCCAAATTTAATCGTGCTACTGACCCGATGTAATACCGTCTTCAGGGTATATTGGAGAAGTTTATAGCTTCAGGTGCTCAAATCGATTGATCCAGAGGCGTAGTATAATTCTAAAACTACACTTATTGCAAGCGGGAGTTTTCTAGCAATGTTGCTTCAGCTTGCCGCAGGCCGTGCATAAGGATATGAAAGCTCGCTGCAACTCGCTTGAGGCTTGCCTGAAAGAAGGATACCCTCCCCACGATTGCAGGACACTTGCCTGAAAGTAGTATTTGATCCTGCAACTTGCAGCAGACTTATATAAGGAAAGGAAAGCTTGTCGCAGCGGTGCGGAAGAGTTGCCTGAAAGAAGGATACCTTCCCCACGATTGCAGGAAGCTTGCCTGAAAGTAGAATTTGATCCTGCAACTTGCAGCAGGTTTGCATAAGGAAAGGAAAGCTTGTAGCAGTGGTGCGAGAGACTTGCATACACTTATGATCTCTAGCCTGTGCTGGTGTTATCACCAGCAATACAAAAGGTTTTAGAAAAGCGCCAACGAGGTTTGAAACCTCATCGGCGCAAGCATCAGGGTTTTTTTCCTTGCGACGAAGTGCACATTTCCAACATTAGACTGGATGGGCAGGAGTATCCTTTTTCTTACTTTGGAGAGGACGCTTCTTTTGTATTCGCTAATAATTTGAGCTGCTGATGAGAGGTGTAGACAGGGAAAAAGATACTCCAGACAGCCAGAGCGCCCTTTCAGCAAAATGACGTTTGTTCTCTCCAAAAAAAGCTATTATACTCCCAATCCAGTGAATGTGCTGGGACGTGGGTCAAAAAACCATCATTACTGCGCTGACTAATACGGAGGCAATCACGAACCATCGGTAGAAATTTTCGGGGATTTTTTTCACGATGACAATGCCCAAAAATGCGCCAAGGGCAACTGCTGGAATGGTGGTGAGGTCGAGGAAAAGGGTGTCCCAAGTGATGGTCTCCCAAACGATGACATGGAAGGGGATTTTGAACCAGTTGACGATGATAAAAAACCATGCGGCGGTACCGATGAATTCGTTTTTTGGGAGGCGCATGGTGAGCAGGTAGAGTGCCATGACGGATCCTGCCAAATTGCCAACCATGGAGGTGAAGCCGCCGATAACACCGAGCACGCCACTGAACCACATGCTGGTGGGGATGTGCTCGCTTTTGGACCGTTCGCGCCAAATCATGATACCGAGGCTGCAAAGAATGATGATGCCCATGATGATCTTGAAGGTGGCATCATCGATGGTATCGCCAATGTAGGTGCCTAGTAGAATCCCGACGGCTGCCCACGGAAAAAGGCGAAGGAGAAATTTCCAATTGGCGTGCTTGTGGTAATATATGACGGCAAAAATATCTGCGATGCAAAGAATGGGAAGCATAACGCCGGTGGACAATTTGCCACCAAAAACCAACGCCAGGAGTGGTACGGCTGCCATGCCCGTGCCGTGAATGCCGACTTTGGCCATACCTACTAGCATTGCTACGGTGAAAAATAGGGCGAGCTGAAGTGGCGAAAATGTAAAGGAGAAAAGCTGTATCAAATGAGATTGTTTGCGTAGGCGAATTTGATAAGGCCTACGAGGTTGTTGGTACTGGTTTTTCGGAAAATGTTTTTGCGGTGGGTCTCTACGGTGCGCTCTGAGATGAAAAGCTCTTCGGCTATTTGCTTATTGGTGAATTCGCGCGAAATCAGTTTTAGAATTTCTCGTTCGCGCTCAGTAAGCAGGCGATGGTCTTCTTCACCATTGAGCCCTTTGATCAGGATGGAGTTTATTTCAGAGCTGAGGTAAGTCTTGTCTGTTTTGGTGGCGTAGATGGCATCTACCAGGTCGGTGTGAGAATCCTTCTTCATCACATAGCCGTTGATTCCTTCTTTCAAAATTTCTTTCACAAGATGTGCTTCGTCGTGCATGCTGAGCACGATGATCTTGATTGCAGGGTATTTTCGTTTCACCTTTCTGACCAAAGTAAGGCCATCTTCATCTGGGAGGTTGTAGTCTGTGATGAGCAAATCTACTTTGGTATGGGTGAGGGCATCCATGGTGTCTTTTACGGTCATGGCCGTGCCCACAACTTCCAATTCGGGCTCGGCTTCAATAATCTTTGTCAATCCCCCGATGAGCACGGCATGGTCATCAGTCAAAAATATCTTCATAGTTGCAGGTAGCACACTTTTACGCATGAAAGATAGTAAATTCATAGGGATAAATTCAAAATGGGGTCAATGCATCAGTCGTATGAGTAAATGCGCTCTTATATTAATGGAAAATTAGTTGAGGCATTCTGGTTTTACTATACCGTGGAGAGGGTATATGATGCACGAAATAGTGCGAGGGTGTAATCGCCTAATAGACGTAAGCTATACGGAAAGAAACGCGATGATCTGCTGCAGGTATTGTTGATCTACTTTGTCAAAAGAGGCGAGTTGATCACTATCAATATCCAGAACACCCCATAATTCAGCGTCTTTGGCCAAGGGCAAAACAATCTCTGAGCGAGAGGCGGAACTACAGGCAATATGCCCCGGAAATTGATCCACATCGTCAACAATAATTGTTTGATTTTTCGCCCAAGCCGTACCACATACGCCTTTTCCTTTCTTGATGCGCGTACAGGCTAATGGTCCTTGAAAAGGCCCGAGCACCAGTTCATCTCCGTCTACCAGATAAAAGCCCACCCACAAAAAATCAAAAGTTTGGTTCAGTGCTGCGGATACATTGGCCAGATTAGCAATAAGATTGGACTCTGAAGAAACCAATGCCTCTATTTGTGGAATCAGCGTTTGGTATTTTTCTACTTTCGATCCAGCGGTGGTTTTCAGTTCTTCAGCCATTTTCATTTGGTTTTATGATAGTTAATCGATCTTGGTCAATTATTTCTTCTGAGGATTGTTTTCCAAAAATCGTTGGCGCGGAAATTCCCTTTTGGAACAACTGCTCGGAGGTAAAAATTCTTGCTTCGTCCCAAAGCTTTGCATCAATGAATGAAGACAAAACCTTTGAGCCTCCTTCGATAAATACGGATTGGATTTTCAAATCATAAAGTGCTTGAAGAATATTGGCAGGATTGAGTTGATCCAATTGGATATACTGCACGGAGGAAAGTGGTTTTTCTTTCCTTTCGGTAAAAACATAGGTTGGTACACTTCCGTCAAAAATGTTGAGATCGGCAGCTAACTCAAGCCTTCGGTCCAGAATGATCCTAATCGGATTTTTTCCTTCCCAATCACGAACGGTCAAAGAGGGGTTGTCATATCTTGTAGTATTTGTTCCTACCATGATCGCATCCTCCTCGGCTCTCCACTTGTGTACGAGTTGCCTAGACCGTGCGCCTGATATCCACTTACTATCAAAATTCTCTCTGGCCACAAAACCATCTGTAGTTTGTGCCCATTTTAGAATCACATACGGTCGATGCTTTTGGTGAAAAGTGAAAAAGCGTTTGTTCAGGTCCGATCCTAATTCCTCCAAAAGGCCTGTTTCAACTTCAATACCCGCATCGCGTAGCTTTTGCAGTCCACGACCTGCCACTTGAGGGTTGGGGTCTACGTTGCAAACGACCACCCGCCTTACACGCTTTTCTATGAGTAAATCGGCACAGGGCGGTGTTTTTCCAAAATGAGAGCATGGCTCCAGCGTGACGTAAACGGTGGACTCTGGTAGTAAATGGGTTTCTGTTACGGATTTAATCGCATTGACTTCAGCATGGCCTTCGCCATATCGCTCGTGATAGCCTTCGCCAATGATATTGCCATCATGAACGATCACACACCCTACCATCGGGTTGGGACTTACGGTTTGTAACCCGCGCTGAGCCAAGTCCAACGCTCGACTCATATATTGCTCATCGCTCATATTTGGTAACTTCGTCTGATGGATCATAAAGTGCAGGCAATTTACAAAGAAACCGTGCAAAGCCTCTTGCAGGTCTACGATGAAAATGAAGCGGCTTCCATTGCTTCGCTGCTGTTTTCTGAGTTATTTTCGATTGATAAAATGGCTCGACTTACCAACGCAGGATTAGAACTTAATGAGCCACAATATCAAATTTGGAAATCTGCCCTAAGCCGCCTCCTCAATTCTGAACCCCTCCAGCACATCACTGGCAAGGGGTTTTTTTATGGACACGAATTCCTGGTAAACGAACATACGCTCATCCCACGGCCAGAAACGGAGGAACTTGTCCATTTGATTATTGAAGAAAATCCTCAAGACAACCTAACCATTTTGGACATAGGCACGGGCAGTGGATGCATTCCTATTTCACTTGCCTTGGCACTGAAAAATGCGAAAGTGTCGTCAATGGATATTTCCAAAAATGCACTTGACCTAGCGAGAGAAAATGCAAGCCGTCTTGGTGCGGTTGTGGATTTTATGGAGTTGAATACGCTTACGGAAGTTTGGACAATGACGAATCTTGATATTGTAGTGAGCAATCCGCCCTATATTCCTGAAAAGGAAAAAACGGAAATGGAAAAAAATGTGGTGGCGTTTGAGCCTGAAATAGCGCTTTTTGTTCCTGACCATGATCCGCTTTTGTTCTATAGACAAATCGCCAAGCAGGCAATCGGAGGTTTGAAATCTGGAGGGAAAATCTATTTTGAAATCCACCATGCCTTTGGAAAAGAAACAGCTAGGCTTTTATCAGACCTTGGTTACTTGGATGCTAGATTATTGCAAGACCTGCAAGGAAAAGATAGAATAGTAGCGGGTAGGAGGGGTTGAGCATCAATACAAAAAGGCATTCTATTTCTAAAATGCCTTTTACAAGTCTTTAATTCTACGATTTATATCAAACGTGATCCTTCTTGTGGTTACTTACTTTCTCGTTTGGTAAGATAAATGGACATACGATGGCCAGTACGAACAAGAAGAAAATAATATAGAGCATTATCATAGTGCTGTCTTTTTTTTGTAAAGATAAAAACACAAGGCTGTTTTCACCCAAATAATTGAATTAAAAATCAAACCACGCCTTGGGCGATCATGGTATCAGCCACTTTCACAAATCCAGCAATATTGGCTCCTTTTACATAATCCACATAATTGGCATCTACACGGCCGTAATGTTCACAGTTGGTATGAATGCTTTTCATAATCATTTTGAGACGGTAATCCACTTCGTCCCTTGTCCAATATAATCGTTGGGCGTTTTGTGACATTTCCAAACCTGAAGTAGCTACACCACCTGCATTGGAAGCTTTTCCCGGACTAAAAAGAATTTTTGCCTGACGAAGCTGAGCCAATGCTCCTTCGGTTGTTGGCATATTCGCCCCTTCAAAAACCCCTTGACAGCCATTGGCCAATAAGCTTTTGGCGTCTGCTTCCAGCAATTCATTTTGGGTGGCACATGGGTAAGCAAAGTCTACTTTTACGTTCCAAGGATTTTCTCCTCTCAAAAATTCAGCGGACTTATATTTAGCTACATACTCTTCTATTCTGCCTCTGCGATTATTTTTCAAATCTTTTATAAACGCCAGCTTCTCCAGATCAAAACCTTCTTTGTCGTAGATCGTGCCGCCTGAGTCTGAAGCAGTCACGGGTTTTGCGCCAAGTTCAATCAATTTTTCGATGGTGTATTGCGCTACATTTCCGCTACCAGAGACCGCACAGATTTTATCTTTCAGTCCATCACCTCGCAGTTCTAGCATTTCATTGCTAAAATAAACCACACCATAGCCTGTAGCCTCGGTTCGTATTAAGCTCCCTCCGTATTGTAGGCCTTTTCCAGTGAGCACACCTGTGAATTCGTTTCTGATTCGCTTGTATTGACCATACAGATAGCCAATCTCCCGCGCACCTACGCCAATATCTCCAGCCGGAATATCTGTATATCCACCAATGTGCTTACATAGCTCCGTCATGAAGCTTTGGCAAAAACGCATCACCTCATTGTCAGACTTCCCTTTTGGGTCAAAATCGCTTCCACCTTTTCCTCCTCCCAGTGGCAGAGTGGTCAAGCTGTTTTTGAAAACCTGCTCAAACGCTAGAAATTTGAGAATAGACAAGTTGACCGAAGGGTGAAATCTTAGACCTCCTTTGTAAGGGCCAATGGCAGAGTTCATCTGCACTCGATATCCACGGTTCATTTGAATGATCCCTTTTTCATCTACCCATGGTACTCGAAACATGATCGACCCGCTCTGGTTCGCACATCCTTTCCAGAACTTTCATCTCTTTGTACTTTGGATGCTCTTCCATAAAAGGCACGATGGTTTCAGCCACTTCCTTTACGGCTTGTAGAAATTCGGTTTCATGTGGATTTCTCTGCGCCACTGATGCTACGAAAGCATCAATTTCCTTCTGATTTTGTAACATAAGCTTTGGGGTTTCGCGATGTTCGATATTTAGAAAGTTATACTTTTTTTGACTGAAAGCATAATCTAAAAAGATTGTTACTTAACCAAGAAAAAATAGGTCGCTAAACATGGGATCACATTGGCACGTTAATATTAGAGTAAGTATTAACCACCAAAGTTATGAAAACAGAAAACCTAGAATCGGTGATCTTCACCAAGGTGAAGACATTGAACAAAAATCAAAAGAGCAATGTGTTGGATTATTTGGATGAACTACCAAAAGAAAGGCACAACACGAAGATTTACAGAAGAAAAGCGATGAAGCAAATACGTCAAGCTCTGGACAACTTATAATAACAAATTAGCTTTCTGAAAGAACGATTAGGCGATCCTCCTTAGTAAGAGTAAACATTTCACTCTTCTTAGGATTCACGTATACGCCATATCCTCTTTCAGCATTCTTAGATTCCTTCACTATTCTGTAACCAATGGCCACTTCATTTTTACGGGCGGCACTCTCAAGTACTGTGTAAAAATTGATCGGCTCACCTACCTTCACATATTCCTGTGCAGGCTTGATGTAAATCTCCGAACCATCTGCATCGAATAAATCCTCGAATACGCGCATCAGATATTTATTTTCCGAAACCTGACTCATCAACAAACTGATCAACTTATCACTTACAATAAAGTCATCAGCGCTTGTGATATCTGCTAGCTGTCTGTTTCTGATATCCAGCATTTCACTTACGATCTTATATTTTTCACCGTTTCGCTCAGTGAAATTTCTCAAGTGCAAGAGTGTGATCAGCGTTTGCGCATCTGCCTCCTGTATTGGAAAATAGTTTTGGTAGCAAAGCAAAATGATATAGTGATACTTGCCAAGGTGCATAGACTCTAGAGTCTCTCTATCGGTGGTGTCCATCACCTCAAATTCCAAAGTGATATTCTCCATCTTCGATTCCAGCTTTTTCACAATTGGTTCTGGGTCTCCGAATTTTGAAACGATCTTGACATGTGATCCTTTTGGAACATAGTTGTCAAGTTCTTTGATAATATATCTGGCACGATTGTTCCAGCCAACGATCAAAATTTGTTCGTGTTCTTCTGGGTCTGGCTCTGTATAGATGATTTTATTTTCTTCAAAAGCATAAGTCACTTGTGCATTAGGTACAAGTGTATCGTCATCTTCTGTAATTCCAATCACACGATCACCTTCTTTGAAAATGGTATCCATTGCAGGATTGATCTCCACAGTTTCATCAGCATATTGAATCCCCATGATGGCAGAGTCTTCATAAGCGAATAGAATTTCTCTAAAGGTTTTACCAACAAGTGTTGGCTCTTCGACAAAGTAGATTTCGTCACCACCAAAATCCATCAGCTCGATATAAACCACGCTCAAACCAGACTGGCGTGAAGTCTGAACCATGATTCTAGAAATAATTTCGTCCGAAAGAATAAGTTCTACTTCGCTTTTTCCCACCATTTTGGCCACCTCGAAGTTCTTTCTGTCTTCCATCTCCGCAGTGATGTGATAATCCTCTTTTCTGCGGTGAGGGTTCGTCACAATCGCAACGATTGTTTTGATGATTTGAGAATCTGAATTTTCATTGTCCTTGTCCAATATGATAATGGACTTGGTATCAAAAGGATTGGCAATGTGCAAATCGTGTACGTCAATTGGATTTCCTGTTCGGCAAATCACTTGAGTGTTTTGGGTATTTCCTACTTTATCACGGATTTCATCTTCCATGAGCACTTTGTCCATGTCTGCAAGAATCACAATCACACCTCTTTTTTGATTTTCATTCGCAATAACCAGCTCCGAGATAATGGTGAAAATTTTCGAAGACCATCCAAGAATCAATACATGGTCTTTTTCGATCACAAACGAACGACCCTTTCTAAGATCATCTATTTTGGTTAGGATACCGTTTGAAATCAAACCGATCAATGTAGAAATAATCACAAGACCCAAAATGGTGACCATAAACATGAACAATCTGAATGGCCAGTTGTCCTCATGATTACCGACTACACCTGGATCTAAGACGTGTACGGAATTGACCCAAATAGATTCCCAAATCGTAAAATCTGTATCTGCATTGGGGTGTAGACCAATACTGAGCAACGCAAAGGCAAAAACCACAATAAAAATAAGTGTGAAAATGCCCAAGCCAGAGATCATGGCAAGCGTACCCCGAGATACGAAATTGTCAAATTTGTACTTGATTCTTGTGATAAACGGGAATTTGCTCATTTACAGATTATAATAAGTCTCAAATATAGGTATGCAAAACTAATCCAATTTCTAAATTAAGACTTGCATGGGTCATGTTAATATAAAAAGGTCATTTTGTGCATATTCTGATTGTCTATTTCTTGTAGGTATTTCAAGCCCAAAGGCGATTATTTTCTGAAGATGTTAATTAGTCATATTGAAAATCATTGTGTGATCTGATGTTGAGTCAAATCTTTCACTATTCAAATTGAAATATGATGAAAACATGATTTAGAAAAGCTTATGAGAAGCGTTCACTTAAAATAGTTTAATTTGGTGCAAACCAGTAAGCGATGAAGAGTCAAGATGTAAAAGTTCTGATAGCAGATGACCATACTCTGTTTAGAAAAGGAATGGTCATGCTTTTGAAATCATTCCCCGAAGTGGGAGAAGTGCGAGATGTGGAGAATGGTCAGAAAGTATTGGATGCTTTGAAAGAAGAAGTGGCCGATATTGTATTGCTGGATATAGATATGCCCGTACTCAATGGAAAGGATACCGCAAAAAAAATCCTTTTGAGATGGCCTGATGTGAGAATCATCATGGTTTCCATGAATGAAGACTTAAATACCATTTCAGAATTGATAGAGATGGGTGTGCATAGCTACTTACTGAAAAGTGCCAAACCCGAAGAGGTTCAAATCGCAATTGATTTTGTCATCAATAACGATTTTTACTACAATAAAATTATTGCTAAAGCGCTAAAAGAAAGTCATTTAGACTCAGACATAGACGAGGAGCGAGCCAATGTCACCAAACGCGAGGTTGAAATCCTTCGGTTAATCTGCCAGGAGCTTACGATGAGAGAAATAGGGGAGAAACTCAGCATCAGTGAAAAGACCATTCATACCCACCGCAAGAACCTAATGAAGAAAACCACAGCTAAGAATGCGGTTGGTCTGGTAAAGTTTGCGATCCAGCATCGAATCATCGCTTTTTAGAAATACCACTTTTTAGGTATTTTCACAATTTTTCCTAAGAGTTATCTGATTGATAACCAGATGATTATCAATTTCTATAATTTTCGTATAACCAAAAATGGCTCTGGCACATTTGGCACTGCCCTACCTTAGCATCACCATTTGGTAAATGGCACCTCTTAGGTTGATGGTTAAATCGAAAGAGGCTGGTTTGAAAATCTTTGGTTTACCGCTTACTCTCACTATAAATCAAACCAGCCCTTTCTTTTTTTGTTTTTTGTAATCGCTTGTACATTTATATTCAAAAAAGCCCTGTCTTAAAAGAGGGCTTTCTTGTTTTTTGCTCTTGTCAAGACTCAAAAACTCAACGCAGCATTTCGTAAATTCCAGCTACTCCCTGACCTCCACCGACACAGGCCGTCACCATTCCGTATTTGCTTTTTCTTCTTCGCATTTCGTTGAAAAGAGAAATACTCAGCTTGGCTCCTGTACAACCTAGAGGATGACCTAATGCAATAGCACCACCATTCACGTTCAAAATATCGGTATTCAAATCCAATTGTCGTATGACAGCCAAAGATTGTGCAGCAAAAGCCTCATTTAATTCAATCAAATCAATATCTGACTGTTTCAAACCTGCTTGTTTCAAAGCTTTCGGCACAGCCTCCACAGGCCCAATGCCCATGATTCGTGGATTCACTCCTGCCGCAGCATAGCTCACCATTCGTGCGATTGGCTCCAATTTGTATTCTTTCACCATTTTCTCAGACATGACCATGACAAAAGCAGCTCCGTCAGAAGTAGGAGAGGAATTACCTGCAGTTACCTGACCTCCTTGCTTAAATGCTGGTCGCAGACCCATCAAAGATTCCATGTTGGTCTCTGGTCTCACGCACTCATCTGTATCCACAGTGTAAGTTTTTTTCTTCCGCTGATCTCCACTCATGAAAATCTCTTCCACTTCTATCGGCACAATCTCATCCTTGAATTTTCCGTCGGCTATTGCTTTGGCCGCTTTCTGGTGCGACTCCATTGCAAACTTATTGGCATCTTCTTGCGAAATATTAAAATCAATGGCGACTTCTTCTGCCGTGAGTCCCATGCTCAAATAATACTCTGGGTTATTTTCAGCAATCTTATAATTCAGCGCTGTTTTATAACCAAGCATTGGTACAAGAGACATGGATTCTGTACCTCCTGCAATGATGCAATCGGCCGTGCCTGAGTGTACGCGTGCACAGGCCAAGTGAATGGCTTCCAATCCAGAACCACAGTATCTGTTGATAATCATGCCTGGCACTTCTATAGGTAAAGAAAGCAGTGAAATCATACGACCCATCTGCATCCCTTGCTCTGCCTCGGGAATGGCATTTCCCACGATTAAATCATCCACTCTTTTGGCATCAAAGCCATCGATGGAATTGACCAAATGTTTGATCACATCTGCAGCCAGATCATCTGGTCTGTAAAATCTGAATCCTCCTTTTTTGGCTCGGCCTACTGCCGATCTATATCCTGCTACTATATATGCGTTCATTTTTTTGGGGTTTATTTTTGAGATTTTAGATTAAAGACGTTAGACTCTAGAGCTGTAATTTTAGAAACTATGTTACTCGTTTATCTCCTTTGAAAATTTGTCGATTAGTGATCTGGTCATTTTCTGGATTTCATTCAATTCATTAGTTACCGAGTCAAGAATAGATTCAGAAATTAGACTCAAATCCTTCGTCAAAATAAGTTGAGTTTCGAGCTCAAACTGAGACCCTAACGAGATAGATAAAAACCTTGCAAAATCCTTTTCAGTTCTGCGACCAGCACCCTCTGCGATGTTGGAAGGAATCGAAACGGCACATCGCCTTATTTGAGAAACAATTCCATATTTTTCCTCACTTGGAAATGATGCAGTAATATCATAAACCTTCTTTACCAACTTCATTGCCCTTTGCCAGATCTGTAATTCTTTGAAATGGTGCATGTTTTCTATTATATTGTCCTATTGAGTCTATTTAGTCTAAAATTAATTTCTTAATGGTTTTCCTTGAAATAGAATGCTTTGAATTCGTTCCAGTGTTTTCGGTTCGCCGCAAAGACTCAAAAATGCTTCACGCTCTAAATCCAAAAGGTATTTTTCTGAAACCAGTGTTGGCGCAGATAAATCTCCACCGTTCATGACCCAAGAAAGCTTCTTGGCGATTTTAGCGTCGTGTTCTGAAATGTAAGCTCCGTATTTCATTCCGATCACGCCAGCTTCAAACATGGCCATGCCACCGCGTCCTTGTACTTTGATGTCGTTGCGCATGACTGGCTGTGTGTAACCTGCGTTGGCTATTTCGAGCACACGCTTTTTCGCATCTGCGATCAATCTATTTCTGTTGAGTGTAATTCTATCGGATGGCTGAAGAATATCCATGCCTCTGGCTTCCGCTGCTGAAGTGGCCACTTTAGCCGTGGCGATATTCATAAAATAATCCTGTAGTGTATTGTATTCTGGATCATTCGCTCCGCGATATTGATCAGAAGCTCGCAAGGTCATTTCTTTCGTACCACCTCCACCAGGGATCAAACCAACACCTACTTCCACCAAACCAATATAGGTTTCGGCATGTGCCTGAATCGCATCACAATGAAGAGAAAGCTCACAACCACCACCCAAGGCCAAGCCTGAAGTAGCTGCCACCACTGGAATAGAAGAAAAACGTGCACGAGTCATCACATTCTGAAATTGACGAATCATCATATCGATCTCATCAAACTCCTGATCTACTGCATACATAAATAGCATTGCCAGATTTGCTCCTGCCGAGAAATTGGCAGATTCATTTCCGATCACCACTCCTCGGAAATCTTTCTCTGCCATATTGATGGCCGTGTTGATTCCTTCGATCACCTCCGCACCTAGCGAATTCATTTTGGTATGGAACTCCACATTGAGCACTCCATCACCAATGTCATAAATCGGTAGCACCGGCATTAGACCAAACAACTTTATTTTCTTTAAAAGCATCGAGATAAATCAGGCCTTCCGTTCCTGGAATGACTTTATATGATTTGGATGGAATGTCGTAATACTGCTTTTTGCCATTTTGGTACTTATAGAAAGTCTCATTGCCAGCGGCGAGCATTTCGTCCACCCACGGCGCAGGTGTCATGCCCATTTCCTTCATTTTGTCAAGACAGGATTTCACGCCCATGGCATCCCATGTAGCAAAAGGCCCCAGCTCCCAACCAAAACCAGCAGCAACAGCTTGATCTATGCGATAAAGCTCATCAGCGATTTCGGGAATTCTGAAGGTGCAATATTTGAAAAGGTCAAAAAACGTTTGACGATAAAATTCCCCTTCTTTTCCGTCTGCCGTGATGGCAATCTGAAGGCGTTTTTTCAAATCCTCCTCGTTTTTGGTTTTATCCAAAACTTCGAGTTTTACTTTGCCTTTGGTTTCATATTCGAAAGTCTGAAGGTTAAGCTCCAAGATGTCTTTCTTGCCATTCTCTACTACTTTTTTGTAATAGCCTTGCTTGGTTTTATCTCCCCACCATTTTCGGTCGTAGAGTTCCTGAATAATTTTTGGAAGCTTGAAAGTATCTCTCGATTCATCATTGGGCAAACCTTGATATAAGCCTTGCGCCACTTTCACTGCTGTATCCAGCCCAACCACATCGAGCGTTCGGAAAGTGGCAGATTTTTGACGACCAATCACTGGCCCAGTGAGCTTGTCCACTTCATTTACGGTCAAGCCCATTTTTTCTACTGTGTGCATTCCCGACATGATGGCGAAAATACCTACACGGTTGGCAATAAATGCTGGAGTGTCTTTGCACAACACCGTTTCCTTGCCTAAGAATAAGTCCCCATAGTGAAGGAAAAATTCGACCACTTCCAGATCTGTCTTTTTGGTAGGGATAACCTCAAAAAGTCGCAGGTATCTCGGCGGGTTAAAAAAGTGAGTTCCGCAGAAATGTTTTTGAAAATCTTCGCTACGCCCATCTATCATCAAGCTAATTGGAATACCGGAAGTATTACTCGTAATAAGTGTGCCGGGTGTTCGATGCGTTTCTACTTTTTCAAAAAGAGATTTTTTGATATCTAGGTTTTCGACGATGGCCTCTATGACCCAATCCATCTCTTTGATTTTGGACAGATCATCATCAAAATTTCCTGTTTTGATTAAAGCCGCATTCTCCAGATCATAGAGTGGAGCAGGTTTTGATTTAATAGCACTTTCTAATGAGCCATTGACGATTCTGTTTTTCACTGCTGGGGAATCGAGTGAAAGCCCTTTCGCTTTTTCCGCATCCAGAAGCTCCTTTGGGGCTATATCCAAAAGCAGAACTTCCAAGCCGATATTAGCAAAATGGCAAGCGATTCGTGATCCCATGATACCAGATCCGAGCACGGCTACTTTCCTGATTGTTCTTTTCATTTTCTTAAATTACTTGAGGTGAGAGATATCCAGCAATTCGTTCTTTCAGATTGAAAAATAATCTGACACACGTCATTCTGGTTTTTAATGTTGTTTGGGTGCTTCATTAATAAAATCTTGAGCTATCTGATTCAATAATGTTTTATCATCAATTAGTTCGGTAATGGTTTTGGTTACTTCGAGAAAAACCATGATTTTCTCTTCAGAGACCAATTCGCGCATTCTCAAATTAAACTCTTTTACCGCTTTACGCGAAAACTCACGTTTCTTCTTCCCTTCTTCCGTTAAGAAGATACGTACAGATCGGCCGTCCGTTGGGTCGGGCTCACGATAAATCCACTTTTTTTCTTCCATGGTCTTGAGCATGCGCGTAAGAGAACGTGCTTCCATGCCCATCATCGGGGCAATTTTAGTGGCAGCTGTGCCATTATCCACATCAATATTTAGTAAAACGAATCCAGTGGAAGCAGTCACATCAAAATCTTGACCGTATTGATTGTACATTCGCGAAATTGCATGCCATGCAATCTTTATATTGTAGTCGATTGTTTCTTCTCTTTTCATAGCCTCTGCGGTTGTTTCACTTGTCTCATTTCATTGGTTGATGCCAGATCAACGCATTCTTGACCTGTTCAACCAAAGATAAGTAAAATTTGTTATGCATGCATACTATATTTATCCTTGTGGGCGTTGTCTTTTCAAGATGATCTTGTAGCTTTAAATTTGATTATATCCTATTATGAACGAACCGCAGACTACCGCTATTCCGAAGGAATTTTACTCGGCCACCACTCATGCACCCTTTGACAGCTGTCTCGCCTGTGGTGTAAATGTGCTGGACGGCAGCACGGTATACCTGATTGAAAAGGCCATCAAAACATATCCTGGATATGACGCCAAGGACACGCTCTTTGACTATGCGATATGTATGGCTTGTGCCGAAGATGTTCACAAACAGCTCTCGAAAGAGTCGATGGGAAAAATAGAGGCTTATTTTGCTGAACATGTAGATATGCAGGCGAAAATAAAATCCGTGCAAATGGACGATCCGACCTCACTGACAAGGAAATGCCTGATTAAAAATACCGATAGAAATGAAAGCAGGGAATATCAGCTTTATGCACAATGCATTGGCGATCAAATTATCCTTGATCATCCGCCTTATATGATTTGCGGAGAGGCAATGGAAGAGATCATGGATGTACTCTCGAAAGAAACAAAAGAGGTTTTGGGAGGATTTTTGGACGAGCATTTTTCTCCCGACCCAGACCTTTTCTCCACTGATCCGAGTCGGACATTGATTTTGGTATAGAACTAATGATTTCCATCCATGGATTATTGCTGCGCCATGAGAGGAAGACGGAAAAGAAACAAACTCTGCTTTTTCTCAATATAATATAACAATACTCGTCTTTATTCTTTCATATAATTTATAAAGCCCTTACTCTGAGATTGGAGGACGAAGTAGGCAAAAATCTAATTCGCTTTTCCTTCCAATTGCCAAGCAGTCATTTTGGAATAACATGGCGGAAGTTGAAATAGTAATAATAACTAAGGAGATAAATATTGAATTCCAGATTTTGAGATAAATTCGCGTAAAAAATTTAATAACGCTATGAAAAAAATTCAAATTTTACTTGGAATTGCTCTATTGTCATCGTTTGCCGTTTCGGCTCAACAAATCGGACTAAGAGGTGGTTTTGCTTATACTACGGAAATTGAAAAATTGGGTCTTAACTTAGGGGGACAATATTCAATTAATCCAGAAATAGATCTATCTGCTGGATTTACTTTTTTTACTGGAGAAAGTACCAGCATCTTTGGTACCACTATCAAGTCGAATTTTTGGATGTTTGATATTGATGGGCATTATAACTTTAATGTTGAGAATGATTTCACTATTTATCCATTAGTTGGTCTTAATTTTACCACTGCCTCTGTGAAGATTGGAGATAATCGCGATTCAACTACGGAATTAGGTTTAAACATTGGAGGTGGTGCTAAATACGCCTTAACTGATGCTTTAGATGCTTTTTTTGAGTTGAAATATATCATTGGTGATTTTGATCAAGGGGTAATTGGTCTAGGTGTTGTTTACAAATTATAATCGGACTACATTCTTAGTCTGAGTCATCTCTGTAGAGATTAAAATGCAAAAAGGCCATTATGGAAATATCCATAATGGCCTTTTTGCTAATTTACTCAGCATTATCACATGACCGTTTTACTTTTCAGCTCTACTAGAACTTCTCTGGCCTCTTCCTCGGTCTTACCCAGCTTGCGCTGAACCACGCCGAGCAGCTCATTTTCTTTTCCTTCGATGAATTTCAAATCATCATCTGTGATTTCAGCATATTGTTGTTTCAACTTTCCTTTTAGGACGTTGATATTTCCTTCTGATACTAATGACATAATCTTGAGTTTTAGTTCAACATTGATTTCATGCTGAGAGAAGAAAAAACTGTTCCAAACTCCCAACAACCCTTTATACGGGGTTTAACACGCTTTGGGTTGTGGAAAAACTTACCTATTTGTTGACAATGTACTCATTTTGAGACCTTTGCGAGAAACTATCAAAATTTGAACGTGTAAACAATGTTTGGAAGGAAAGGCAATTGAGGTGACTTCTGGATTTCTCCAGTAGCTTCTACAAAATACTGATTGACTGTTCCCTGATTGTTGGTAATATTAGAAATGTCTATTTTAAGCTCGCGTGTGGTATTTCTCTTGTTTTTTCTGGTGCCAACGGCCAGGTTTAAGAAAAAGATATCATCTCCTTTCACCGAAAAAGGTTCATCATCTTTTCTCACTTCCGTACCTATGCGCCTTGATTCCTCCAAGTCGATAGGTGTATATCGGGACCCTCCAATGAGCGCCAACTTCGTGTTGAAAAACAAAACTCTGCTTTTAGACGCAGCGCCAAACTTGAACTCCTTTCCTCCGATTACATTGAAAACATAGTTTCCATTGAATGCAGTCTTCCGCTCAACTCCGTCTTGTGGTGTGTAAAAAGATTGGTAGAGCGAAAGGGTGGACATATAGTAAAATCCCTCGTTGAAAAACCGCTCTAGAGTGAATTCCATTCCATAATTTCGGCCTGTCCCTTGGTTGACCATCGGCTCTGGAAGAAAATTTTGGGTTTGGTTCAACAATGAAAATGTACTTCCCGCCATTAGTTCCACTGGCACATCATACAAGTATTGATAGTAGCTCTCGATTTTAAGATGGGTGTTCGCATTGATGCTGTGGTCATAGCCCACGACGAAATGAGCGGCCTTTGTCGGTTCCAAATTTCTATTGGGTGTAGATAAGTTGCCCAAATCATCTGATTGTTTGGAAAGATATATTGACACAGTTTCCAATCTGCTGTGGATACCTGTACCAAAAGTGAAGGCATTTTTGCTGTTCGCTTCCCAACGCAAACCCAATCGTGGTTCTACGGATTGACTATTATTCAATCCAAAATATAGGTAATGCATACCACTGGTCATTGTCCAGCTTTCGGACATGCGGTATTTCCAACTAGTAAATGCTTGAAAACTATTGGTACTTCCTTTGTCGTCAAGGATGCGCTGCATCTCTTTGGTTTCAAAATCCAGATAATCGGAAATGCCGTCGTACTGATAACCAGAGAAAATAACTCCAGTTTCCAGTTTATGCTTCGCACTAAATTTGTGATTGAAAGTAGATCCCAAACGCAAAGTGGCTTTGGTGATATTGCTGTTGTAATAATTGAAGTAGCCCGTTTCGCCTTCTGGCAGATCAGAAACTTCTTTGAGTTGAGTAGCTGAAACGGAAGAAAAAGTCTTCAAATACGATTTGTCTGAAATAAGATAAGTGTGCGTAATTCCCGTCACTCCCAAATTGGCATTTTGCGAGCCGCGATAGATGCGCACTCCTTCATCGGTTTCATCTTCCACAGCGATGCTGCTCAAGCCTCCCAAGCCAAACAAAGACAAATAATGTTTTTTGCCCAAAGGCAAATCCACTTTGAAAGAAGCATCCTGATATTTGGGTACTCCACCAAAATCCAAAATGCCCGCATCTGAAAGCAACTGCAAAGAAGAGTAGCGATAATTGGCTATGTACGAACCACGATATCCGTTTGCAAATGGCCCTTCGGCGGTAAAGTCGATTCCGAAAATACTTGCTGAGGTCGTGTACTCCCGTTGCTCGTTGTTTCCTTTTTTGAATTTCATATCAAAAACTCCCGAGAGGGCATTTCCATATTCTGGGGCGAAGGCACCTGAGAAAAAATCAGAGTTCGAAAGCATGTTGCTATTCAGTGCATTCACTGGCCCTCCAGTAGCACCATCGTTGGCAAAATGATTGGGGTTGGGGATTTCTATGCCTTCCAGTTTCCACAAAATGCCTTTAGATGAATTTCCTCGAACGACAATGTCATTGTTGCCTTCGGCATTTCCAGATACACCTGCAAAAGAGGCCACCATCCTGGCTGGGTCATTGAGCGAGCCAGCATATCGCTGCGTTTCTTCGACTGAAAAACTGCGTGCGCTGATCATGGCCATTTCGTTGAGCACTTCAGCTTTGTCCTTTGTGGCAGTGACAGTGATTTCATCAAGCTTCTCGACAGATTCTCTGAGCGAAATATTTAGAATGACTTCTTTGGCGGATGTGACCAAAATATTTGGCAACACACGATTTTCATATCCAATGTAGGTCACTGAGAGTGAAACCCTGCCCAATGGCACATTTTGGATTTTAAAATTTCCGTTTAAGTCGGTCACATCTCCAGCAATAGGATTACTATCAATGATTTGAATGGTAGCGCCAATAAGTGGGGCTTGCGTGTCTTGATCGATGACAGCTCCACGAATGGTTTGTGTTTGTTGCTGCGCGAGAGCCGCAAAGGCGCTTAAAGAGAAAAGGGCGATAAATAACTTTTTCATTTCTGATTTTTTGGTTTTATACCTAGATGAAAACCAAATGGGATTTTACCCCTATGCGAGAAATGAAAAAAGTTTACAATTGATTGAAGAGAGATATTCCCTGACTATGAACTAAGGTAGAATGAGCAAAAACGATCAAATGTGTCATTTTTTTTATTGCTTGTGCTTAATATGAACTATCGTTTGTATTTTGAGGCTCATCTCAATGCAAAAACTTGAAATACATAATAGATGGGTACGCTTTTCTGTGTGTAAAACCATTTAGTAATAATTTAATTTCTGACACCTATCCAATATGAAAAAAGCCATTAAAGTTATTGGCCTCATCGTATTAGTACTCTGGATTGTTGTAACAACATTCGTATCCTACATTTCGATCAGAAATAATTGGGAATCAATCCAGCTACATCAGTGGGAGTTTCTCATGCCACTTGGTATGGTGACACAGGGAACTAATAACAATCTCAATTTGAGGTTGCCAACAGATGAGCCTATGCAGTTTTGTGAACGAATCTCACCTATGAAATTTGATAAACTAGGATTAGCTCTCTCTCCAAAATATACGTCCGGACAACTTGATCCTCCAGACAATTCTGTGGAATATCTAACGTCGGAATTTGTGCCTATTTTCAACCAATGGCCGCAAGCGCTTAAAAATTTTGCTGAAGATCACATTTATCAAATAGTCATAGTGAAAAATAGGAAAAGCAGTGCGCGCATCTTTGCTGTACAGAACAGTGACAAATTTATTGTCATAGTAAATGAGCATGTTTTGAAACAATCCCCCAATGACTGGATTAGAGAATCTGAAGAAACCGCATTTTACTATGATACTCCGACTGATGAAGTTTTAACTTTTCAAATCGAAATGCAGGATGATCCAATTCTGACGTTTGAAAACATACTCATACATGAAATCGGACACGCTTTTGGTGTGGTCAAAGGACTAACTACTGACCTGAACGAAAAAATGAATCCATGTAATTCATTGGATTTTTTCAACGAGGATTACCAAGGATACATTTGGTTGAAAAGAAAGAATTTACTTGATGATCGTTATGAGTCTTTACAATATTATCGAGAAGACATTTTATCATTCGAGCAATATCGAGAATTGTTGGTGGGACTAGAAGACACATCTTATCCCACGCTGTACGGAGCAACACATCCAATGGAACATTTTGCGGAAACGTTTTACAGCTATGTCCATTGCGAATTGCAGAAGAAACCCTATCGGTACATACTCACCACGAGTGATGGAAAAGAGACTATTATTGAAAATGGAATTGTGGAGAAAAGATGTGCCAGAATAAAGGAAATAATACATGCGCGTTTGATTGAGTAACAACCTTTCCAACATTATAGCCATTCTTTATCCGCTTTATTCAGAAAAGTTATTTGGACAAAATGGAGCCATTGAACACAGACTGGCTTTATTAATTCCTAAACCTAGATGTTAAAGTGTATATTTTAGCCTTCAAGTCATCGGGATTAAAAGGCTTGGCCACAAAATCATCCATACCTGCCGCTATTACTTGATCATGTACGTTTGAGATGGTATCTGCCGAAATAGCAATAATAGGAATGCTAAAAAGGCTCTGGTCATGGCGCATAATTGTTGCCACTTGATATCCATCCATTTCAGGCATCTGTAAGTCTAGCAAAACCAAATCAAAGCGTGTTTCATTTAGCTTTTTAATAGCGTCAAGTCCATTGACCGCAAGCTGATTCGATACGCCCCACTTATCTAGGAATTTTTTTAAGATTATTCGGTTCATCTGATTGTCATCAACAATCAGTATTGTCAAATCGTCAATATTTACGTTAGTCCCTCCAAACCCTACACCAGAGTTAGATTCATTGAGTTCGTTTTCTGAGACTTCAAACGGAATGGTAAAAGTAAATGTGCTACCTGAAAGCTCAGTGCTTTCAACAGACATGCTCCCTTGCATTAACTCAATCAAATCTTTGCTAATGGCTAAGCCCAAACCTGTTCCGCCAAATTTTCTAGCGGTATCCATTCCAGCTTGCGTAAAGGAATCAAAAATTGCTATTTGTTTATCTAATGGGATACCTATTCCAGTATCCTCAATGACAAATTTCATATACGCCTTCCCATCTACAGTTTGATCCACACTTACATTCAAAGAAATCCGCCCCCGCTCAGTGAACTTGATCGCATTACTCAGAAAGTTGTTCAGTACCTGAGAAAGTCTAAAGGGATCACCAATCAGGTGATTAGGTATTTCTGAATCTAAGTACACGTCAAAGACTAGTCCTTTGGAATCCGCCTTGGCTTTGAATAAATGCGAAATACTATGTACGATCTTTCTGAGATTGAAACTGACGTGCTCTAGCTGCACATTGCCTCCACTTATTTTATTATAATCCAGAATGTTATTGACCAGTAAGATCAAATTATCAACGGAATACTTTAGGGTTGTCAAGTTTTCATCAAACTCATCATCATGAGCCTCAGATGTGAGCATATGTGTGAGTCCTACTATCGCATTCATTGGAGTCCTTATCTCATGACTCATGATAGATAGAAATTCCTCTTTTGCTTTTGCATTTTTCTCCGCTTCTTCTTTGGCTTGCTTAAATGCCTTGGTTCGGTCAGCAACTTTTTTCTCCAACTTCAACTTTTGATCCGCCGTTTGCCTTTTGTTAATTTCCAACTGCTCTATATAAGCGCGCTGAGCAATCTCCTTTTCCTGCTCAGCTATCTGGCTCTTTTTACCAAGACCTAAAGAAAACAAGAAGATTTCGATGATAAACCCAACCCGAGCCACTTCTCCCAGTGTTTCACTTGAAGTCCAATAGATAATATCTATCAATGCACCTACCATCATGACCGCCGACCCTGCAATGAAATATATAACCAGCTCATTTCTTTTGAGCCAAAGTTGATAGGTGAAAAACATGCCTAAAAGAACATTGAAAAATGTAACTCCCCTAGTCGTGTCTGATAGGCCGTAATAATCCCCAGTTATCATATAATACAGCATGAAGAGGAGAAATAGCACCAGATTCAAATTGCCAAAGAGACGCATGAAGCCATGATACTTAGGTATAATCTTTTTGGTGTTGAGAAAATGGCTCATAAAGCCCAAATAGAAAGAAGCTGCAAGGAGCACTAGGCCAATGAAATAGCTGGTAAGGAGCGGATTTTCTCGAATGATAAAATCTCTTAAAATGTCCAGTATATATAGATAAAACCCAAAAATGGACATCAGATAAAGAGCAAAAAATAGGAAGGATTTTTCTTTGTTCTGAAAATAAATAAGCAGCGTGTATAGAGATATTGCGAGAATCAGAGAAAGAAACACAATGTCAACAATAATCCTATACAAGAGAGACTCTCTCCACTCTACAATACGATCTACATTGAAATGGATCGATGGCTCGTTAATGTGATTTTCCAATCGAATGTATATCGTGTAGTCTACACCCGGCTCAAATGTCATGTCAATGGCATTCCAGTAGTGCATCGTTTTTTCACTGGATTTCAGTAAGAATCCTGTCTTAGATTGATCAACCAGTGAATCTCCTGCGAATAGATAAAAGTTCACAAAATCCTGACGTACAAAGTCGAAAATCAGAACATTCTTTTTTTCGACTCTATATGGAATTTTGATCCATATAGCCTTTTCTCGATTTCTATCCAACAAGTTTTGATTCTCCTCTTTTGAATAGAATTTTTTACTCAAAACATCTTCCAATCCTACAGAGTCATGTGTAGCAAGAAATGACATATCTCCGAATGGGAAAGATAAGTTTTCTGATTGAGCAGCACTTTGTTGGCTCAATATGAAAAATAGGAACGCTATTATGAATGAATATCTAATCAAAATAGTCGAAAGCTAAATTGCCAAGTTTACTGGAAAAATTAATCCTCCTGAAATCCATATGCCTGCTTAGCAAAGAAGCTTTTCTAATCTGCATGAAATTGACCATTGGGTTAGTATAGTTACACTAAAATTATACAATAGGATTTTCTATTTCTATGAAATTGAAAAAATGTATGTACTAGTTTTCTATTTGATCAATAAGAGAGACCGTCAATCTCAAGAACCTCAAAGGCTCACCTCAAAAGCATAATTCATTTGAGTATAGAGAAACATAAACCAAATGCTAAAAGTTATTCTCAAAACCTCACCGACACGTGATATCCCAACCAAACTTTTTGGCCATTTCCAGCTGATCAGCGGTTTGTAGCCGATGCTTTCGTAGAAAGCGAAATTTTCTGTGGCCTTGCGGGCATAGAGATAATAATGGGCAATAGGTCCAGCGCTGATCGATAGGTGATCCAAGAAGTTGAATCCAAATAGCAACTTCACCCGATTGTCCATGGTCATGCCGTCAATGTATTTTTCCAAAGGCTGGATGGTGTTGGAGGTGGCCTCCAGACCGAAATAGATTTTTTCTCGTGTGACAAGCTGCGAACCAAAGCCCAATCCATAAGACCAAAGTTGCGTTGGTGCTTGGGGGCTGATTCCCGAAGAGAAAATAGAGTAAAATGCCTTCGTGCCAGATTTGAAAGTGAGGTTATATTGAGTCAGGTCGTTGTGCTCGGCCTCAAGCCGCAGCAGCCCATTTCCGGCAAAATTCAACAAGCCAATCATCACGCCTTTATCTACTTTTTTGGCAATGTTGATCACCCCAAGCTGTACTCCGTTCAATTCTCCTGCATAGTTGATTGTGCCCGAAGCTTGAAATCCGCGCATGGTATGCTTGACATAATTGTAGGTTCCAGCAATCTGGGTTCCTTCAAAAACACCACTACTGTTTGTTACTCCTGAAATTTGCACGCCTTTGCCATTGAGCAAATTGGTGTTGGAAACTCCCGCGATCTGCACACCCGTCATCCGTTCTCCTATCAAATTGGAAACCCCTGCAATCTGCGTACCCCGCATATTAGCACGCTCCATGTTGAGGACTCCACCGATTTCTACTCCGTTGAGGCTATGGCCATATCCGGCGATTAGATTCAAAGAAAAATTGTTGCTCACCTTTCCTCCGAGCACACCATTCGTTCCCAATACTGGCAGCAACGAAAATTGCATCAAGCGCTCCTCTTGTAGTTCCACATTTTTGTCGTGCTGTTTGGCAGGGTCACTTTTTATGAATTTAAAAATGCCGTCCTTTTTCGAATTTGAACTGCTGTCTTCGCCTGATTCTGGAATTGGCGAAAGCTGGATGGTGAAGTTGGCTTTTTGCAAATCTGAAACGGCGATGATCGTGTCTTTGTAGTTCTCTTTCGAAATGGCCAAAAGTGAATACGGATATCGCGAGACTGTGCGCAGTTCATAAGTTCCATCCTTTTGGCTGAGTGCCGCAGTGAGGTTGTCCACTTCATAGACCGACACATTTTCGATTTTTTTTCCCGTTTGTGCATCGGCTATTTGTCCCGAAACGGCAATCGATTTTTGGGCATTTGATTTTACTTCTTGCGGGCGGATCACCACATAAGAGCCACGGACTTTGAAGTCATAATTTGCGCCAAGCAAATTTTTAAGAATGCGTTCTAATGAAACAGATTCGAAAGTCTCAGTAGTATGTGTTTTGGGCAGTGCGTCTGGATTAAAGGAAAATCGACAGCCTGATTGAATTTCCAGTTCGCGCAGCGCACCGACCACTGTTTCGTTTTCAAAAGCGATCGAAAATTTTTGTCCGAGCGGATTTTGGCCATGTACCCCGATCGCCAAAAGCGAGAGCATGCAAAATACTATTGCGCGTCGCATCCTTTTCCGTCTATATAAATGGTGGATGGAGTTTGCTCAATTTGCAGATCCAACGTAAGTGCCATGATGGCCAAAATTTCATCCAGCGATTGTTTTTCAAAACTCACATTCAATCGACACTGATCAAGCGCAAGATTCTGCAATTGAAATTTCCGGCCAAATACCGTTTCCAAGATCGACGTAATTTCTGTCAAGGTTTGTCCCGAAAAAGTCAATTTTTGTGTACGCCAAAATTGATCCACTCCGATTGTTTCACGTGGAGTCCTTATCATTTCGTTATTCGCAGCATAGAGCATCCCCTTTTCGCCAGCTACCAATATCAGTTCCTTATCGCCGTAGGCGAATCGCACTTTTCCCGTTTCCACATTTACCGAAACGGTATCAAAATTTGCTGTTGCGCGGATATTGAACGAAGTACCTAAAACGGTGACGGTCGCATCGCCTATATTAATTACAAATGGTTTGTCCTTGTTTTCAGAGATTTCAAAAAAAGCCTCTCCTCGCAGGTATACTTTTCTCGTATCTGAAGAAAATTCCTCTGGGTATGTCAATTGACTTTTTTGGTTCAATGTCACCACAGAATGATCCGACAGTGCGACTTGCAAAGTTTCGAAATTGGTCTCTGCATAGAGTTCCTTCTCAGAAAAATATTGAGTGCTCACGTACCAAGCCAATGACCCTAGTAGCAACAAACTCGCTGCGAATTTCCATACAGATGTTATGGAAAATGATTTCTGCTTTTCTTTCCTGGCTTTGAATTTTTTCCACGCTGCATCCACATTTACTTCTTCTTCCCCTTGAGCATTCTGACCAATAATCCCCAAGTCCTCCCAAAGCATTTTGTATTTCAGGAAATCCTCTGGATTTTCATCGACCCATTGCTCCACCAGATTTTTGACAGAGGCATCAGCCTCTCCTGCAAAATATTTTGCTAGTGTATCTTCGGTTATATGTTCTGGTAGATTTTCCATCTGCTATTTATATTGACAACATCATCACAGTTTACCCCCATGCATTAAAAATAAAATTATGATCGGGAGATATTCTCCGAGTTCTTCGCGCAAAATTTTCAGCGCTTTGCCCATCTGGTTTTCCACAGTTTTCAGCGAAAGACCCAGTTGCTCAGCTATCTCCTTATATCTTTTCCCTTCCATCCGATTCAGTTCAAAAATCTCTCGACATTTTTCAGGAATTTGATTCATCGCGTCAGCGATTTTTTCTTTCAATTCATCCAGTTCCAAAATATCCACAGATTCCGAAACAGACATTGATGCCTTTTGACTTTCAGCATATTTCAGTTGAACCTTTTCGTGTTTCAGATAATTCATCGCGGCATTGCGCACTGCACCGAAAAGATAAGATGTGATCGTAGTTTGTATTTGAATCGAGTCGGTTTTTGACCAAACATTCATAAAGACATCTTGGACAATTTCTTCCGCTGATTTCCAAATTATCCACATAACGGCGTGCGAAATTTACCAAACCCGAATATTCGGATTTAAACAATTTCTCGAATTGCTTTTCATCTCCGATATCCATTATCAATGCAGACTTAGGATGTGAAGTCAATTGGGCGATGTTTTATGGTTTAGAAAATTCGGTTCTCAATTAATTGACGTAATCTCCACGAAGTTTTCGCACTCTTGTTCGTGCTTCGGCCGTGTATAGACTTCCGGGATATTGTTTCAAAAACTCAATCATCACGTTAAGTGCCTTTTCTTTATCTAGTACGTAATCAGAAAGGATGACCGCTTTTTTATAAAAAGCATCATCGGCCAAGATGTCGGTTCCGTATTTCTCCACAATCAAATCCAAATACTCGATAGACGTGTCATAATCGGCTCGCTCCAACGCCAGTTTTGAAAGTAGCCAATATATTTCGTCTGTAAGGGAATGATTTTGATAAGTCTCCAGCATTTTTTTCAAAGCATGCTCTGCTTCCACTTTCAAATTTCGGTAGATCATCAATTCAATATTTGCAAACTGCTGCATGACCTGATCTGTGCTATCGAATACGGTGTTGTCCTGAATCAACAAACTCAATGCAATAGCATCATTGGAAATCTCGCGTGTAGTTGCCAATTTCAAAATATCCAAGTGCTCTTTCGCCAAAGCGAAATTTCCAGTGTAATAATTGAGTTTGGCATTTCGCAATTTGGCTTCATAACCGATAGGTGATTCTTTGTCAGATTTTTCCACTTGTGAATAAAGTAAGGTGGATTCCCAAGGCTGTTCATCAAGCAAATAAATATCACCCAGATCGAGTTTGGATTGAGAAACCAATGTGCGCGGAGCGCGGCGATTTGTGATAACGCGATTGAGGATGGCTATTGCAGAATCCAATTCATTTAAATAAAATGCATGGAGTCTAGCTTTGCTGCGCAAAACATCCAAAGTACTTGGGTTCTCGCCCATTTCGGAGACTAGGTTTTGATATTCAAAGGCCAAGTTTCTAATCGCCAGAGTATCCACAGGAAATTCATTTCTGATCTTATTTTCTTTGGCTCGAATAAGCAGCGTTCTGGCAGTGAAGTAATTTCGAGTGTTCGGGTACTTGTCTATGATATAGGTGAAAATATCTACGGCATCTTTCCAAGCTTCATTGTCCATGGCAATATTACCAACCCGCATGGTTTCTTCGCCTTCTGTATTCAATCTTCGATCCAATGCTCGTGATTGAATAAACGCTCCGTAAAAATTTTTTCGCTGTAGCTCCAGCCAAATCAACAGCTCAGCGTAAAGTGATTCGTCAGGGGATTTTTGAAGTTTTGAAATCAGGGTTTGCTCCAACAAATCTTGTGCTTCAGAATCTACCAATATATTTTGTAAAATGTTCTTGACGTATGAAAGATTTCTCGGATTAGATTCAGCATACAGTAGGTACTCCTCAGTCATTTGAGCCTGATTCCCTTGCATCCGATAGACATTGGCGAGATCCAGTGCAAAAGCTGAAGGATCACCCGAGAGTTTTCGGGCTTTGAGAAAAAACATCAAAGATTCATTGTACATCTGCTGATTGAGCAACGAACGAGCAAGCAGATTGAGTTGCATCGGGTGTTGGCCGTAATCCTTTTCTAAGACCTTCAAATATTTGTCACGCTTGTCCATGTCTCCACTAGATTCATACAAATGCAGCAGCGCAATCCGGTAATCAATTTGAGAAGGAAAATCCTTGATACTCGATTGAATAAATTTTTCGGCTTTTGCTGTTTCTCCTTTTTGCTGCAATAAATCCACGTAGTTGGAAAATATGAGCGGAACATCAGACCTGTTGTTGTCGATATCCTCATAGATGGATTGAGCCTTTTCCAATTCGCCTTGTTGGTAATATTCATTCGCTAGTTTGGCCTTGTCGGATTGTGCGAAAACCGACAAGCTCAAAATCATTGCTAGGATTGCGAATTTTATTTTTGAGGCAAGACTTATGAACATATCGACACTGTTATATTTTAAAAAAAAGAGATTTTAAATTAAACTTCTTCTATTATTAGATTGTGGATTTGTGGAGAATTAGACGAAAGTTTTAGTTGCATTTACGAGATGTTTATATGTTAAAGTTACTTCTAGTTTATGCACAGCCTTTGATTTGTTAATCTACTGATAATGAATGATATATTTTAATATGTGGATATCTGATACTTGTTCATGTTGATTAAGTTGGTAAGGTTTTGAGTGGATCATTTTGTGGATTAAGTCTTGGAGAATGTGTGTTAGTTAGAATTCCATGATCTCGTTATTGGTGTGTGTATAGCTTAGGTACTTTGTCCTCGTTTGTCCACAGGCTATACACACATTATTGATGTTTTCAATTGAATGAATTGTTAAAACGAATACTCTAGATCTATCTGCCAATTGGCTCTGAGAGCTGACTTTTCCATGAAATAAATTATGGGTTCCGGCTCGACTAAATTCCTGATATTTCCAATATCCCACTTTCCATTATTGTTTTTATCTATGAGTACTCTAATGAAATATTCTCCTGGAGGTACTTCATCAAAGGTGCATGTTTCACAATTATACAGTTGTTTGAAAACTTCTGATTTAGTTGTCATTAGTTGAATGAAATAGCTTGGTTCTTCAGTGGTTACTTGCAACTTGATAATTCCTTTTTCTCTATTATCAAGAAGTTTGAACGTTTGAGAAAGTAGAACAGTGGTGTCTTGATCAGCTGAGATGAATGTGGCTGGTGGAATGGTTAGTACCACTTTGTTTGGATCAACTTTACTATATCGTTGAAAGAGTAACAGTTTGGCTGTGTCTGTTTCAAGGCTGTCTGGTTTGTAGAAGTCTACAAGTGACTTCAATGTGTCTTGATATTGTTCAGGTGCGAATGGAAGTTGAAAGAAAACGTCTGTCTTATGTTTGTTCCATTGGATTGAATTAACGGGAAGTGATATTTTGATTAAGGAATCAATGCTGTAGCTGACTGTATCCAAATAGCTTGAAGTAATGGGTTTTGTAAATGAGATTTGATAATTATAATCTTTAGTTGATGCTTTTGGTGTTGGTTGCCAAGGTAGCCTTGAAATCCGCATATTTCCTCGCAGATTCTATGAATGAAACTTCTACGGTATCTATGGTGGTATTCCCGAGGCTGTCGTAAGCCGATATTATGTATTTAGGTTTACCATTTTGAGGATAGCTTTTGGTTTGGTAGAAACGAATCGCGTCCTTTTCTAAAGTAAGTGATGTTGGGATGGTAGCTTGAAGAGAGTCCATGGCCACTACTTCATGTCTATTAATTGGTTTGCTGTATCTAGCCTCAAAATATTTGCCCGCTGGTCTGGCTGAAATGAATTTTAATGGTGATGCATCTACTTTGATGTTAACTAAATTGATGCTGTCTTGTACTTTTAGTACGTTAATGGTATCCGCTAAAAATCCATAAGATTCTGTAGCCTCATCCAGTTTAAGGTTT
The DNA here is from genome assembly GCA_963848175.1 of uncultured Cytophagales bacterium. GTDB lineage: Bacteria > Bacteroidota > Bacteroidia > Cytophagales > Cyclobacteriaceae > JAMZMI01. The sequence goes on along the minus strand of CAWKCO010000006.1, from coordinate 242,697 downwards.
TTGTTTTCATCATTGAATGATATTATTCTGTACTTTCCAGCTTTAATGTTTTGTATCTGATACTTGCCATATTCATCTGTAGTCACAAAATAGTAGGGTTTGCTTTTGAAGATGTCTAGAGAGTCAGTTATTGGATAAAGTCCAACTGTAGACTTTGGTATGTATTTGTTAGTCATCAAGTCGGTCACCGAGCCGTAGACTGTTAGAGAATCAATAAAATCGCCAGTGCTGAATGCCAAGATAAGATTGGGTACAGGATTGCGCTCTGTAATGTCTGTTACTCCATCGAAGAAGTTTAAAGTATAGGTCGTACTGTCTTCAAATGCTTGATCGAACTTTAATATTAAATCCCTCTTTTTTATAACATGCTTATACTTAATGTCGGCGTTTGGGGTGATGATCAAGTTCTGCTTGAGTTTATCGGCATTAATAAACTCATCAAAGTATAGTGTTACTTCTTTGCCCGCAAAGTTGAGAGTCTGATCCCTTGGGTCTGATAATAGAAGAGTCGGTGGAATAGTATCTTTAGGGCCTCCTGTTGGTGACATTGGATTGGCGCATCTGTGTAGAGCCAATTCTGCAAATAGGAGTATTGAGATAAGGATCAGAAATTGTTTCATTTCGTTAATACGTATATTAAGCTTGAATATTGATCGTCGTTTAGCTTAGCTGCTTTATTAGATTTTAACCCTGAGGTAATGGCATTGACATAGGTGTTTTTAGAATTGATTAGGTTCTCACTGAGAATGGAAACGTAGTATGAATAAAATTTCATTGGTAGTACATCTAGAACATTCATCCTATTTTGCTTCACAAATCTTGTAAACGCATCTACTGAGAAATGATACAGAGCCCTTGGTTGGTCATAAGCGGCCCAGTATTCTCTATATTTTTTGGCATCTAAACTATTGTGATTTGTGAGTGCGATGAACATCAGACCATCAGGTTTCAATGATTTCTTCAGTTGTTTGAAGGTCGACTTTAAACCGAAGGACTGGTCTAGTGTATGCCAAGCTGTGATGACATCATATTGTTGATTGGAGGTTGAGTCATCAAGGCTGTCTAGAATTGTTATTTGTGCTTTTGGTTTTAGCGGATTATTGGAATGGGTTCTTATGGCATCCACTTTCCATCCAGAGTTGCTCATGCTGTCTAAGAACTTTGTATCGTATAGTCCAAAATCAAGTAGTGCACCAGAATGTTTAAGTCTGGTAATAACCTCTTTCTTATATCTACCAGTGATTCTTTTGACCATCGTATTCACTAATCCTGACGAGAGTTGAGGTTTTGAGTTGTTGGATTGGGTTTTGTTGTACTCTGCTACTCTTGCTTCTGTTGGTCTTGGGTTGGTGAAAACTAGTTGGCATTTGCTGCATTTTACTAATGCAAAGCTCTCACCACTTATGTAGTGGTCTTTGCAGATGATGAAATTGTTGAATTGGCTATGTTTACAAGCCGGGCATTCTTCTAGCTTTTCGTACATGCTATTTTCCTAGATGAACCATTAATATGGAAATATCAGATGGAGATACACCACTTATTCTCGAAGCTTGTCCCAACGTGCTAGGTTTTATTGTAGTAAGTTTCTCTCGGGCTTCTGATGATAGTGAAGTTATGCTATGATAGTTATAGTCTGGGTTGATTTTATGTTCTTCCAGACTGAGCATTTTCTCCGAATTCAATTGTTCGCGCTCTATATATGTTTCGTATTTTATTAGAATTTCTGCTTGTTCTTGTACTTCTGTTGAGTATTTGTTTGAAAATTCTTGGTCTTCATCCAGAGCTAATACTTGTGTGATTGAGAGATCTGGACGTTTTAGAAGTTGCTGAAGAGAAGATCTGTCTTTTATAGGAGCTGTGTTAAGTAATTCTAGTTTAGGATTGATCTCCTGTTGCTTGTATGTTTTTTGCTTAAGATCATTAATGAGTAATGATGTCTGTTTGATCTTTTCGAGTGTAAGATCATAGCGGTCTTTTTTGGCCAAACCAAGTTTGTAACTTAATGGTGTTAGGCGAATATCTGCATTGTCTTGTCTCAATAGCAAGCGATATTCAGCTCTTGAAGTGAACATACGGTAAGGTTCTTGTGTCCCTTTATTTATCAGATCGTCAATCAGTACGCCTATGTAGGCTTCTGATCTTTTAAGTATAAGAGGTTCTTGTTGCTTTGTTTTGAGATGGGCGTTAATTCCTGCCATTAAGCCTTGACACGCAGCTTCTTCATATCCAGTAGTTCCATTGATTTGACCAGCAAAGTAGAGACCTTCTATGAGTTTAGTTTCTAAGGTGTTTTTAAGTTGAGTTGGAGGAAAGAAATCGTACTCAATAGCATAACCAGGTCTAAACATTTTGGCATTTTCAAAACCTGGAATCTTGGTGATGGCTTTGTATTGAACATCTTCTGGTAATGAAGTAGAAAAGCCATTGACATAGACTTCTACTGTGTCCCATCCTTCTGGTTCTACGAATATTTGATGTCGTTCTCTTTCTGCAAAACGATTGATTTTGTCTTCAATGGATGGACAGTATCTTGGGCCTAATCCTTTTATTCTTCCATTGAACATTGGAGAGCGATCAAATCCAGTCTGTAGCATTTCATGCACTTCGTTATTCGTATAGGTAACATAGCAGCTTCTCTGTTTGGCTAGAGGCTTGAGTGGTCGGTAAATAGGAGAACTTGCTTGGAATTTCATCCCCTTGTTGTTCTTCCATTTTCGTGTAGTCCAAGAGACCTACCATCTACTCTTGGCGGTGTTCCTGTCTTCATCCTTCCTGACTCAAAGCCTAGTTGAACCAGTTGTTCAGTGATTCCTGTGGCTTCTCTTTCGCCTGATCTGCCGCCACCAAACTTCTTTTCACCTATGTGAATGATCCCATTTAGAAAAGTTCCATTGGTAAGTACTACAGATTTCGCTTTGATTTCAATACCCAAGCTGGTTTTCACTCCACAAATCTTATTCTCTTCTACTAAGTATGCCTGTAACCATTTCTTGCCAGAAGTCCACATTCGGGATAGACTCTAGTGTCAAACGCCATTCTTCTGCAAAGCGCATTCTATCGGATTGTGCTCTTGGACTCCACATTGCAGGGCCTTTGCTCTTATTGAGCATACGAAATTGGATCATCGTTTTATCAGTAACGATACCAGAGTAGCCCCCAAGCGCATCTATTTCACGAACAATCTGACCTTTAGCGACACCTCCCATAGCTGGGTTGCAGGACATTTGTGCAATGGTATTCATGTTCATTGTAGCAAGTAGCACTTTGGAGCCCATGTTTGCAGCAGCGGCAGCAGCCTCACATCCAGCATGACCAGCGCCAACAACTATTACATCATATTCTTGAAACATAATTCTAGGTGTTCCACGTGGAACGTTTCATTTTGTATTTTCTATGTCTTCCAAGTGTTTCACGTGGAACACTTGATTTATCTTGTCTGTAAGTGTTGGTTTTCTTTGGAGGTCATTTCCTCTTGCTCTTCGTCAGTCTTGTCGTTGTATCCGCACAGATGAAGTAAGCCCATGAACGAGTACCCGATTCATTTCTTGATCGAATGAGACCTCATAACTAGTGGCATTTTCTTTCACACGATCTACGCTTATGTACACATCACCCATGATGTCGTTTTCTTCAAATGAATTGTCAAAGGTGATAATGTCTGTGAAGTAGTCATGATCCAAATGCACTTTGTTCATTTCAAGTAGATATTCATCCGAGCAAAAAATGTAACTGAGCTCCTCTATAGTGCGATTCTCAGCTTTTGCTACGCTTAGGAGCCAGCTTTTGGTTGCCTCTTCCTCCCCTAGAGTATAACTAATATCTTCACAGTAAAATTCAATCTCTTCCATTAGAAGTAGAAAGTGAGTTCTGTAGACGTGCCTGTTTCGTTGAAAGAAACCTCATCAGCGAGATTTTTCATAAGGAATATGCCTCTACCACCAATCTTGTCAAGGTTTTCAGGAGCTGTTGGATCTGGTAGGTTTTTGTAGTTGAAACCTGTGCCTTCATCAGTAATGGTAAACTTGATGTGGTTGCTTTCCAGATCGAGTTGCAAATAAACATTTTTGGAAGTCATGGATTTGTTTCCATGTTGAATCGCGTTGTTCACAGCCTCAGTCACAGCAATCATTATATTGCCATAGATGTCATCATTGAGATGAAACTTCTCCTTTGCATTGTCTATAAAACTCTCTACAATTCGAATGTTTTCGGCAATCGATGGAATTTGTATTTGTATAGTGTCCATTCGTTAATCTTGGGTGCTTAGTCTTCTAAAATATTCGTTTACTTCTTTTTTATAAAAAGGATTTAAATCTAATGGAATTGCGTTTAATAATTCGATTTCCTTTTTTCTTGCTTTCAGATACTCCTCAAATGCAGGAGGAATATTCCTTTCAGTTTCAGTTGCTGTTTTTGACTCACGCTGTGGATCTTGTTCCTGTTCTCTTTCAGATTTCTCAGACTCAAGCATTCGCGAAATGATATCTTGCTGCCTGTTGATCAGGTTTTGAGATAAACGTTTATTCACTAAATCTTCTTCATTCTGAAGCATCTTTTCAATAGCTTCTTTCAGACCTTCAGATCCACCGTCTCCACCGTCCATTTTCTGACCATCTAGCTTCTTTTGCAGCGACTCCATCTCCTTACGAATCTTGGCTTGTTCAGCTGCTAGTCTCGCTAGTTCTTCAGAGAGTGGTCTTCCTGTCTTACCACTGCTCTTCAATTCTTTAATCTGCTCACTCAGTTGCTTTTGGAGCTCACTCATGCTAGGGCCGGACTTAGGTTTCTGTCCTTTTTTCGGTTTACCCATTCCTTCGCTCATAGCCATCTGCATTTGCTGCAACACATCATCTAGCAAAAGTGCTAAATTGTTCATAGAAGTCATGGCAAATTGTTGGTGAGTGGCAGCCTTACCTTTTTCTCTATCCTTGATGGCATTCAGCGCTAAGTCCAAGCTCCTATTGATTTGGTCAATTTCTCTCGTTACGAAGTTGCTGATCTGTGCTACCCTAGAGGCTAGAGCCAATAAGCTGTCCTCGATTATTTTGGTGTTGCCTACCAAAGTCAGTTGGTCTTGAGATAACTTTAAAAACCGTGGATCGGTCTGTGATACTGATCTAAGTTCTTGAATGATCCTTTCTTGTTCAAATGAAGTTTTGATCAAATTATCAAGGATGTCTCTAAGGTTTTCCATGTTCTCTTCCATGGATTCCATTTCCATTTCGGCTTGCATAGCGCTCATCTTTTGAGCCATTTGCTTCATCTTTTTGGCTGTGTCACTTTGCTTTTGCTTGCTTTGCTTAGATGGTTTGCTGTCCATTTCTTCAGAGAGCTCATCCAGATTTTCTTGAATATCATTTTCTTCCTCTTCCAGATCGTCCAAAGGTTCGGGGTTTTCCAGTTCTTCGTTCAGCTTTTCAACTTCGTCAAGCTCTTCGCTTAACTTTTCAAACTTTTCCTTGATCTCGTCTTGTTTGGTTTTTTGCTCTTCTTTCGTATCCTTTTTTTCTTCAGCCAATCCCTGCTGTTCTTCGCTCAGTTTTTCAAGATCGTTGGTTACGTTTTCAAGCTGAGTCTCCATTTTTAACCTTTTGAAAAGCTCCAGTGCACGTTCTAACTCCTTTTCTAGATTCTTTTCACTTGGTTTAATCTTTGAAAGTTGTTCGTTTATTTCGTCAAGACCCTTTTTTTCATCCAATAGTTTTTTGAGCTCCTCATACATTTTTTTCGTCTCTTCATCCAGAAGCTCATCCATGAGTTTTTGGAGCTCTTGTGATTTCTCTTGTAGTTTTTCCGTTTGCTTGTCAAACTGTTTCTGAGAAGCAATGAGTTCTTCGTGTTTTTGCTTCAACTCCTCAATAGATTTTTGAAGATCTTCTTTTTGATTGATAATGTCTTTGATTTGTTTTTCTTCTTGCCACCCTAACTCTTTTTTACTTTTTAAACGATCTTCGAGGCTTTTAAGCTTCTCATTGAGGTTTTCAGCTTTTTTCTCTGCTTGCTGAATTTTGCTTTGGGTTTTGTTAGAGCCTTGTTCAAGTATTTGATCAATCTCTTCATTGGCCAGTCTTTCAAAATAGTATTTTTTCGAAAGCGTTTCTTTATAGCCATTTACACGGTCATTATCCGTTACCCCAACCCATAGTTCCACCGATATGTCTGCATCCTCAAGTCCGGCATTTTCAAGAGACCATTCGTAATAGAAATTTTGCTCGTTTGCTTTTTCGTTGAATTTCAAAGGAATAGCAGTGATTTTCTCGCTTATCGGATTGCGTTGATAAAGTGTCAATCTTTTAAACCCATAGTCATCGGATATTTTTCCATAAATAAGAACAGAAGAAAAGAGAATGGAATCGGACTTGATAGGCAACCTCAATTTGAGGATGATTGTCTTTGATAATATCAATGGAATAAGAAATGGGACGGAGGTTATTCCCGTGCTCATTGTTAATGATCAGATCATATTGAAATGCAGAACTCACGGTTTTTCCTAACGTAAAGTGCTCATTATCAAGAGATTTAAATAGTGATTTAGTGCTATCTATTTGAATAAAAGCCTTGGAAGTGTTTCTTGTTCTCAATTTCCAGGTGACAGCAGTTCCTTCTGGCACGATGGCACTGCCAATATTTTCTAAAGTCTCATCCTCCATATTGGTGTAGGAAGGATAATCCAGAATCAAATCGAAACGATCGATTTCTGGCCGGTTGAGCACTACGAGCTCATACTCTTTGGATTGATAACCCGCGCCCTCCATTTGAAAATGAATTGGGGTTTGAATATTGTTAAATATATAACTGTAAATACCCTCTTGGTCTTGATTTATCCTCACTTTGCGAGTATTGTCAATAATCACATAGACAGCATCTGGAGTTTGATTGCCATCAATAGTAACATTCAATTCAAAATCCTCATTGCGAAAAACTTCCAGGCTTTCATTATTGATTAGAAATTGAAATGGTGCTGGCCTTTCAAATTGCGTGTTGAATTTTAATATTCTACTGCTACTCTCCTTAATGAGTTGAGGCCTTAGTATGCTAATGGAAACGAGCAGCAGCATAGCTGCGACGAACCAATAGAGATATTTGAAATTAACGTTCAAGTTGATCGCTTGCGAAAAGTCGATAACTTGAAGTTCTTTTTCCTTCTGCTCAATGGATGCAACGACAAGAGCTTGTCTTGAAGTGCTTAACTCATTGAGCTCTAGTAAGTTAAGTAGTCTGTCGTTTACTTCTGGGAAAAATTTTCCAATGTCTTTGGCTATTTGATGCTCAGTGATTCCTCGTTTGAGTTTAATCAGCTCAAAGATTGGTATCAAAACCATGTAGGCAAATGGAACAATGAACGCTATGACAAGTGTGAGAAATAGAAATAGCCTCACGCTTTCATCGAACCAAAAGAAAGCCTCTAGACTATTGATGAGAATAAACAAAAAGATGAAAAAGGAAAGCGTCAGCAAAACCCCCTTACTCAGTCGCCTTAAGTAAAGTTTTCGCTTGTATTTGTCTAGCCCCGCTTTAATTCCTTCAGATAACATAGCTCAATTGATATTCACGCAATTTGGCTTCATACGTCAAATTTAAGTTCTTTAGAGAAGTATTCCAGTACATGCATCTTCAAGAGTTTCTCTTGTTCCAATAAATCAAATTTTGGTATGTCTGATTTCTTCTTCCAATGTGGCCAACCTTCTTCATCGAGTCCTTCCAACTCATAAAAATCTGAGTATGACAGTACTTTACAAGTAGCAATGTGCATGAGGTCTTGTTTCTCTTCCTTAGAAAATTCACGTATACCTTTTCCTAATTCTTGAACGCCAATTAGGAACAGAACGGCATTTAGATCCTTGGGTTTTTTTTCAATCGAATCTTCTAACAAACGCAGAAGCTTTTGCCATTTTATTTCTAAATCCAGATCTTTTTTATATACCATTTAACGCAATGTGCTATATTTATTTGTCATGAAGAATTTCAAACTAAATGACTTTCTCAATTCGTTCGTCTCACTACTCCTGCCGAGGGTATGTGTAGGCTGCAAAAAAGCACTTATTCATCAAGAAGAAGTGCTCTGTACAGGCTGTAGATGGGCTCTGCCCCAGACCCAGTACCATATACAGCATTCTCACGCCCTTCAGCAGAAGTTTGTCTACGAAAATAAGGTAAAATTTGTCGCCGCATACCTATTTTATCATCAGCACGGCTTGGCGCAGCGCCTTATCCACACGATGAAGTACAAAAATAGACCAGAAATTGGTCAGTTACTGGGTGTTTGGTACGGATACAATCTAAAGAGTTCCAAATTGAACGCGGATCTAATTATTCCAGTTCCGATTCATAAAAGCAAACTAGCCAGTCGCGGCTTCAATCAAAGTGAAAGTTTTGCCCAAGGTCTCTCCGATGCGCTCATAATTCCGATAAATACAGAAAGTGTAATTCGTAAAGTCAATACCAAAACGCAAACCAAAAAGTCTAAAGTTGATCGTTGGATGAATGTTGAGAATGTGTTTGAAGTTGTAGACCCGCAAAGTTTGGAAGACAAAGATGTATTGGTTGTTGATGATGTGATTACTACTGGAGCCACCATTGGCATGCTGGTTGATGTGCTCGTAATCGCAGGAGTTAAGTCCGTTTCGATTTTGGGTATTGCGGCAGGGAGATAAAAAAAGGCTTCCGTTTCGGGAAGCCTTCTTCAATAAAGAAATATAGATTATTAAAAGTTTGCACCAGCTCTGATCATTGCGCATCTAAAGCCAATGGTAGAAGTAGCAGAGTCTTCAAACAATGCTCTTCTAGTACCTGGAGACAACCAGTAAGCTACATCAGCCCATGATCCTCCTTTGTATACACGCATTCTTTTTGTTGGCGGGTTATCCGCATTGTACGATTTTTGAAGTCCTGAAACTTGCACCCATTCCTCTTCTGTGTATAATCTTTCATTACCAATGAAGGTGTAAGAAGCATCATAGCCTTCTTCGCCATCACCAATGGCATCTCTACGTGCAGGGTTCATGTCATCCATGTCTTGGAAAGACAAAGGACGATAAACGTCTTGTACCCATTCGTTCACGTTTCCAGCCATGTTGTAAAGACCAAAGTCATTTGGTGGGTAATCGTAAACATAAGTAGGGATCATAGCTCCATCATTAAGTTTACCTGCGATACCAGCATAATCACCTTTACCTCTTTTGAAGTTAGCAAGGAAATAACCCATGCTTTTTCCGTAAGGATTTCTAAGAGCGTGACCATCCCAAGGATAAAGTCTTCTGTGTGTTTGGTTTTCGTCTAGCCACTGAGTACCGATAAGTGCTTGAGCGGCATATTCCCACTCAGCTTCTGTAGGTAGTCTATAGTCTGGAAGTACTACGCCAGATTCCAATGGAATTCTACCGCTTCCACCAGTACTAGCAACTTCTCCACCTTCAGCTCCAGCAAAAGCGTCTCCACTTTCTAATGGATCAAGTAGTCCAGCATCTAAAGCCAATTTCTGATTTACCACTGATGTTCTCCATTTACAGTAGTTCACCGCTTGTCTCCAGTTTACACCTACTACAGGGAAAAATCTGAATCCAGGGTATCTGTAATAATGATCTACATAAGGATCATTGTAAGCAAGATCTTTTGCCCATACCGTAGTATCTGGTAGGTTGTTCTTCCAAAAGTACTCGTCTGAGTCTTGCTTGATATAATATTCATATTCTAACCAGTTGATGTTAGCAACTTCTGTTTCGTCCATATAGAACGACGCTACAGTCACAGCTCTTTCAATACTGTTGTTGCTATTCAAAAGATCTTCTTCAAAAGATCCTAGAACTGTACGACCACCTTCGATAAAAATCAAGTTGGGTCCGTCGGGCTGTCCGGCAAAATCATTTACCTGAAAACCACCTTCTTCGTTGAACTCCAGTCCCGTCGCATTACTGATTGGTCCAGGATTGGATCCAGTTGGATTTCCCTGACCACCGCATGACGATACCATCACGGCAAGGGAAAGGAGGGAGCCTGCATAAGCTGCCACATTCACTAATTTTTTCATAACCTGTTTTTCTTTATTTCAAATGCACAAAGTAGCAATAAATACAAATATTCCAAAAATAGACCTTATTGGCAATTATTTAGTGCATTCGTTTAGTTTATTAATTCTAAAAAGCATTAAATATTGTGTGAACCCTAATTTGTTTTTGGATCATCCAAAGAAATGTTTGTTAGAATTTCACGGGCAAGTTGCACAGAATCTACGTTTTTTATGCTAATAATGAGTTTTTTTCGATGTTCTTTCATATTGCAAGCATTTGGATGCTTTTGAACATATTGAAGAATTTTCCCAAATGTAGCCGATTGAAAATATTTTTCTGTTTTCTTCTCAGAAAGATAACATTTCATCAATTCGGCCTTGATCATAACCTTTTCAAAGCCTAAAAGCTCAGCAGCCCACCGCACCCTTACAGATTCTAATAGGTTGTGCACAGCTTCTGGCAAAGAACCAAACCGGTCTTTGATACTTGCTCCAAAGGCCTTTAGCTGCTCTTCATTTTTGAGGTTGTCTAGCTCAGAGTAAAGACCAAGTCGTTCGGAAATATTGGAGACATAGCTATCAGGAATTAATATTTCTAAATCTGTTTCAATGACACAATCATCGGTGCTGGTTTCGAAGCGATTCCTATCCGTTTCATTTTCGAATAGTTCTTTAAATTCAGTTTCTTTCAATTCCGACACGGCTTCATCCAAGATTTTGTGATAAACCTCCATACCCATATCGTTGATAAACCCACTTTGCTCACTTCCAAGCAAATTCCCTGCTCCTCGAATGTCCAAGTCGCGCATGGCTACTTTAAACCCATCACCCAGATCAGAAAATTCTTCCAAAGTAGTGAGGCGTTTTCTGGCATCCGCCGAAAGGGAAGCTGTAGGAGGAGTAAGTAAATAACAATAGGCTTTGGTATTGGATCGCCCTACTCTCCCTCGCATCTGGTGAAGATCCGAAAGCCCAAACATGTGCGCACGGTTGATGATGATAGTATTGGCATTCGGAATGTCCAAACCAGACTCGATGATATTGGTAGACACCAACACATCATAGTCACCTTCGATGAATTTGAGCATTACCTTTTCCAAAAGCTTACCGTCCATTTGACCATGCGCCAAACCTATTTTTGCATCTGGCACCAATCTATGAATCGTATTGCCAATGGACTCAATGTCGTTTACTCGATTATGAACGAAAAAAACCTGTCCACCCCTTCTGAGCTCATGGCTCACAGCATCACGAATCACATCTTCTTCGAAAGTGGCTAGTTCCGTTGTTACGGGTCTTCTATTTGGTGGTGGCGTGGAAATAATAGATAAATCCCGTGCACCCATCAAAGAAAAATGCAGGGTACGAGGAATCGGAGTAGCCGTGAGCGTAAGTGCATCCACATTTATTCGCATTTCCTTGAGGCGCTCTTTTACAGTCACCCCAAATTTTTGCTCTTCATCTATGATCATCAAACCCAAATCCTTGAATTCAATATCCTTATTCACGATTCTATGGGTACCAATAAGTATATCAATTTGACCCGCTTTTACTTTTTTCTTGATCTCGGTAGATTTCTTTTGTGGTGCGAAATCGGTTGATATAATCTACCGTCACGGGAAATTGCTCCAATCTTTCGGCAAACGTGCGGAAAGTGCTGCATGGCCAGAATGGTAGTAGGTACTAGCACGGCAACCTGTTTGCCACTATTCACAGATTTGAAATGCAGCACGCACGGCTACTTCAGTCTTTCCAAAACCTACATCACCACAAACCAATCGATCCATTGGGTGGGCTTGCTCCATGTCGGCTTTTACATCGCTAATGGCCAGAGCTTGGTCAGGTGTGTCTTGATATAAAAAGGAAGACTCTAGCTCCGCCTGCAAATAATCATCTGGAGGAAAAGTATAACCTGGCGCAGCCTTTCTTTTGGCATAAAGGCTAATCAACTCCTTGGCAATGTCCTTAACGTGTTTTTTGACACGCTTCTTTTTATTTTCCCAATCTTGATTTCCCAGCTTATTGATGGACGGTGGCTCACTGTCTTTGCTGGAATATTTAGATATTTTGTGAAGAGAGTGAATACTCACATAGAGCAAATCGTCATCCCTGTAAATGACTCGTAGTGCCTCCTGCTTGTTGCCGCCTACATCTACTTTGTCTAATCCAGCGAATCTGCCCACACCATAATCTATGTGAACAACATAATCTCCTGGAGACAATGTTTGCAGCTCCTTGATGGTGAGTGACTTGGAATTGGAGAATTTTTCTTTCTTCTTGTAGTTGTGAAAACGATCAAAAATCTGATGATCCGTGTAGCAAACCAACTCCATTTCATCATCAATGAATCCTTCTCTCAGACTCCCATTGATGCCATTGTAAGAAATATGCGAATTGATTTTATCAAAAATCGTCTCCAAGCCGCTGAATCTGCTTGACGGATTCAGCAATTATTACTGTCTGATAGCCTTTGCTCTGGAACTCAAAAAGATCTTTGGCAAGTAGCTCAAAATTTTTGTTGAAATGAGGTTGTGGTTTGATTTCAAACTTATATTCCTCTTTCGGTTTGAGGTAAAAGCGATTTCCAAATTCTATTAAGTTGAATTTTCTTAGAATTGGATCAAAGGTTTTTTCCGAATCAAAAAGATCTTTTGGGCTGAATACTACTTGAGTATCACCACTTTTTCTCATCATTTCCGCAAAAGACTCTTCGGCTTTATTATAGCCCTTTTCTATTAAGTCTAATGTCTCGCGATAGTCCTTTAGCCAAATACAACTGTCTTGAGGCAGAAAATCCAAAAATGATTGGCGCGGCTCTTTGAGCAATTTGGTCTGAATATTTGGGAGCAGGTTTACTCGTGTGAGCGGCTTGCGACTAAGTTGAGTTTCTGGGTCAAATTCCCGGAGACTTTCTATTTCGTCACCAAAAAGCTCAAGTCTATAAGGATATTCGTTTCCAAAGGAAAAAACATCAATAATTCCTCCACGAACTGAAAACTGACCTGCCTCGTAAACGAAATCTACTCTTTCAAAATCGTAGCTTATCAGCAATTCATTGACGAACTCCACATCTAACTTTTCACCTTTAGATATTTGAAAGGTATTTTCTGTGAGCGAAGTTTTGTTAATTACTTTTTCATAAAGCGCATCAGGGTAAGTGACCACTACCAACCGATCATGACCTTTCGCGTTGATTTTACTCAACACTTCTGCTCTGAGAAGAATATTCGCATTGTCTGTTTCTTCAAACTGATAGGGCTTTTTGTACGAACCAGGAAAAAGCAAGCATTCTGTGTCGGAAACAAAATTTCGCAAATCGTCTAAGAAATAGGCGGCTTCCTCTTTGTCATGAAGAAGAAAAACGTGCGTTTTGTCATTCTGAGATACGACTGCCGCACTGATGAGTGCATCAGAACTTCCTGAAAGACCTTTCAGTCTTACATTTCCACCCTTAGTCAGAGACTGCACAATGGCCGCCACTGTAGGACTTGCTCTATACTTATCAAATAAATCGGATGTTACCACGTTTCTCTTTAAGAGTGCAAAACTACAAAATGCAGACTTTGCTCACTCAATATTGTCAATTAATAGGTGAAGCTCATGACTCTAACTTATTCGTAATCAAAAGCTTATTTAAATAAATATTGAAACATTTCTAGATTATCAGAGTATAACGAGAATAGAAAGTAAAATAAGGATCGAAACCTTTCGTTCTCTTATTGCTTTCAAAATTAGGTTAGGTTGGTGAATTAGGCGTTGCAGAGGTGCAACGCCTTTCTTTTTTTAGAACATGGTCACGCGCAATTTATTAGCTGCCATCTCTAAATCCACGAGTGCCTCGATGGCCACAACAGAATCTATATTTACATTCATAATTCTGGCGGCCTCCATAACTTGCTCTTTTTCTTCGAGCGCATATTCTCCATCCGCGGCACACATCCGAATCGCGTCATAAATCAGAAGCTTTGCTGAAACTTGATCCTCTCTTGATATTGAGATGACTCAAAAATGTCATCAAGTTCAGCTCATGTCATAATCGAAGTCTCCCAATCTTCCAACATCTCTGAAGGTACATTCACATGGTCTGCCCAGTTTCATTGTTAACCATTCTAGCTCTGGGTCAGACACTATTCCGTCTGAGCCTGCAATGGTTAGAAGCATGTAACCGTATTCGCGCCAATACTTTTTTGGTATCATCGAAATCCCATAAAATATCGGGAGTAATATTATTTATTTCAGAATCCATGCGTCAAATTGAAATGAGACTTCAAATTAATCACTAATATTGAAACTCAAATACAATGCGCTGCACAAGGCGCATTTCTAATGACAAACCAAATTTTTATTTATAAAATATTAGCTGTAAAATGTTTACTGAAAAAGACGAAAAGCAAATCGCTGAACATGGTTTAACACGTGAGCAAATCGACTATCAGATTGGAAAATTCAAGAGTGGTTTTCCTCCGTCCCAACTGGAGAAACCAGCTATTGTCGGTGATGGAATCGTAAAATTTACGGATGATCAAATTGAAAAATTTGTGTCGTATCTACGAAGAGACTCTTGCTTCATTGAAAGTTGTAAAGTTTGTACCTGCGTCAGGTGCAGCGTCCAGAATGTTCAAAAACCTTTTTGCTTTTATAGATGAATATAAGGGCACTCCTGAGGATTACGAAAAATTTACTTCCAAGCAGGGAAAGGGAGCATTTATGCTTTTTTTAAGGAGATTGAAAATTTCGCTTTTTACGAATTGCTTAAATCCCAGTTTAAGGGTGAGATCTCTTTAGAAGAAACACTGTCTAAAAAAGAATTATGTTGAGATTCTGCAAAAACTCCTTGGCGAAGATGGGCTAAACTATGGCAGTCTTGCCGAAAGGCCTTTTGCAGTTTCATAACTATCGACAAAGGATCCCGAACTCCCGTGGAAGAGCACATTGTAGAAGGTGCTGAATATGCGAAAAATGATAAAGGAGAGTTGAACATTCATTTTACGGTTTCGCCGGAACACCAAGCAAAAATTTGAGGAGCATGTAGCTGCCATCAAAGTCTGCGTATGAGGCCAAATTCAACGTCAAAATCAATATTTCATACAGCCAGCAAAAACCATCTACAGATACAATAGCTGTGGACTTGGCCAACGAGCCATTTAGAAACTCCTGATGGGTCTCTTGTTGTTCAGACCTGCAGGGTCACGGTGCATTGCTTTCTAATCTGAATGACATTGATGCGGATATTATTTTCCTTGAAAAACATCGATAATGTAGTTCCCGACGGCTTGAAACCTGAGACCATTCTTTATAAAAAAGTGATTGCAGGTGTAATGCTTGACTATCAGAAAAAAATTAAAGAAGCTGCTTTGGCCTGGAAGCTGGTGGAGAGTCGTGTCCTCGGCTTTAAACTTGCTTTTGGAACTGGGCTATGTGCCGGCCTCTAATTATAATGGTTTGACTGATGAGGACAACGAGACGTTTCGTGTTAAACAAACTGAAACGACCACTTCGTATCTGCGGAATGGTAAAAAATGATGGTGATACTGGTGGTGGTCCGTTCTGGGTACAATCACCAGATGGTGCTGTATCCTGCAAGTAGTGGAAACTGCTCAAATTGATTTGACAAAACCAGACCAAAAAGAAATTTTTAGCTCAGCCACCCACTTCAACCCTGTAGATGTAGTTTGTAGTCTAAAGGATTACAAAGGCAATAAAATAGATCTGATGAAACACCGAGATATGGACACAAGCTTTCATGTCTCAAAAATCAAAAGACGGTAAAGACCTCAGAGCTATGGAACTTCCTGGCTTATGGAATGGGTCTATGGCCGATTGGAATACAGTGTTTGTGGATGTGCCTTTGATTACTTTCAATCCTGTGAAGTCAGTGACGGATCTTTTAGAAGATGTGCACCAAGGATAGCACAAAGTCTGGCTGATTTTAGATCTCATGGTCTTTCGGAATTAAACCATAAAAATTTACAAAATGACGATCTTTTCCATAGAGATCGTCATTTTTGCTTTATGCAAAGCAATAAAGAAATCGGCCTCTATTTTATTGCACTTCTACCGCCCAGAGAAGTATCTGGTGGATGTGCAAAAGCTCAAGGAAGAAATGGCTGAGCGTTTTCAATCGAAAGCTTCTTTAAATTCACCTCCGCATATCACCTTGCACATGCCTTTCAAATTTCCAGAAAGGAAAGAAGAAGTATTTTGGAGGCACTAGGCAAGTCGCGCAAAATCATGAGCATTTTTGGTTGATCAAGATGGCTTTGGAGCATTTGAGCCAAGGGTAATATTTGTCAATGTGGCCCTCAGCAGAACTTCACTGCGCTACAAGCAGAAAGGTGTTATCTCAAATACCAGAAAATCCTGTAAAATTGACAACTGCCGATTATAAAAACATGGGCTTTTATCCCCACATGACTATTGCTTTTCGCGATTTGAAGAAAAATATTTTCCCTGTAGCATGGGAGGAGTTTAAAAATCGAAATATAGATATGCATTGGCAAGCCCATGAACTGTGTTTGCTAAAACATAATGGAAAGAAATGGGAGGTATTTGTAGACCGCTGCTTTTAAGGCACTATAAACGGAATTGTCCACCCAATTTTATTTACCCCCCCAACCAGTATCTTTAAATCCAATTTCAAAAAAATGCTG
Source organism: uncultured Cytophagales bacterium (assembly GCA_963848175.1). Classification (GTDB taxonomy): domain Bacteria; phylum Bacteroidota; class Bacteroidia; order Cytophagales; family Cyclobacteriaceae; genus JAMZMI01. The sequence continues at coordinate 226,041 of CAWKCO010000006.1, read as the reverse complement.
TCATGAAAAATCTCCCTTTCTATTCCATTCTAATCATATTGTATTTGGTGAGCGCTTGCAAAGGCCCAGTGACAAACAGCCGTAGCTGAAGACACTACCGCTGGTGCTCATTACCTATAATAATCCGCCCGCAGAGGGTTTTGACGTAGAAGGTTCGCATCCGATAGCCATACTTTTAGCTGATCAGGTGATGAATGCAATGGGTGGTAGCGTGCAAAAGTGGAACGCTACCGATGTGATCCATTGGAATTTTTTTGGAAAACGAACGTTGCTGTGGGACAAAAAAAACAATTGGGTGCGGGTGGACATTCTTGAAAGCGAAACGGTAGTCGTTCTCAACATGAACGACCACTCCGGGAGAGCGTGGATTTCAGGAAAAGAAGTAACAGATAGCACAACCCTGGAAAATTTATTATCCAGTGCCAAAGATATGTGGATCAATGATGCCTATTGGTTGGTGATGCCTTTTAAACTGAAAGATAGTGGCGTCACGCTCAGCTATATAAGGGAAGATACGAGTATGAATGGCGAAAAGAGCGATGTAATTGGATCTAACATTTGAGAATGTAGGCAACACCCCACAGAATGCGTACGAAGTTTGGGTCAGTATAGACTCGAGATTGGTTGTGCAGTGGGCATACTTTAAGAATGAAGCCGATGAAGAGCCTGTTTTCATTTTGCCTTGGACGGATTATAAAAGTTATGACGGGCTGCTCCTTTCAGGAGAGCGAGGAGAGAAAGACATTACTGAAATAGCGGTATTTGATGAGGTGCCGAAAGGCGCATTTCGAATCTCCTGAAAATATCAAGTTATAATCACTGATTCCACTTGAGGGTTCTTAACATTTCTATTACGTCTACTTTCAAGTATTCTATCACTGGCGCCAGAGAATCATTTTTCGTAGCAGTTTCAAAATAAAGTGCTCCACGAAGAAAATGGTTCATACTGTCAGTCACGTGAAACTGGATTGGCGTTGGGATCTCTCCTTCCAAAGTGGACACGGAAGCAAAATCGCCATTTGGCAGTTCCATGATTACTTCTTCTATGGCATAAGCTTTTACATTATGCTGAGCTGTTAGTCGGTAAGAGTCGGTCACATATTCACGTGTAAGCTTACCCTCATCGGAAATAGGCTTATAGGTAATTTGTACATTGGCATTCATCTCTGGATACTGAATATCCACCCAATACCTTTCCGTAATCCAAGATTCGTTTGGTAGCAATCTTGCATGCTTTGAAATATCAAAGCTATAGGGCATGGTGTCCGCAATGTGTACATATTCATGCGCAGGCAGATCTATGCGATTGTAACCTTTAGGCTTTGGCAAATAATCTTTTTGGCAAGAAACCAAAGCGATAACGATTAGAATGGTAAGTAATAATCTCATTTTTAATCTTCAAAATCTTTATTCGCAGGATCCTTTTGAGGTTTGATAAATACCCTCACTTTTTTGATTCGTTTTTGATCCACAGCCACCACCGTAAAAACGAACGCATCATAAGTAATTTTTTCTCCCGAATTTGGCAGCTTAGTATGCAGCTCGAGAAGCAGACCGCCAAGTGATTCATTGTCACCTTTTACTTTTTCAAAGATGGAACCATCGGTATCAATGATTTTACAAAAATCGTTGAGAGATGTTTTTCCCTCGAAAATGAAGGTATTATTGTCTAGTTTGCTATAGGCTACATCACGTTCGTCATCAAACTCATCGTTAATTTCACCCACAATTTCTTCAATGACATCCTCGAGTGTAATCAGTCCTGCGGTACCACCATATTCGTCTACCACTATGGCCATGTGGACTTGCTTCTCTTGAAAATCTTTTAGTAAACCATCAATTTTTTTGCTTTCGGGAATAAAAAAACCAGAACGTAACAGTGTCAGCCATTCAAACTCTTCGTTCTTTATGCAGATGCGGAAGTAAATCCTTTATATATAGATATGCCCTCAATATTGTCAATGGTTTCATTATAAACGGGGATTCTAGAATATCCGGTTTTGTTGATTTGATTCATCAACTCATGAAAATCGGTCTCGACCTCTACAGCCGTAATGTCCATTCGTGACTTCATCACTTGCTTCACAGAAAGTGTGCTGAAGTTTACAATACCTCTCAGCATGTCTTTTTCTTCTGCTGTCACCTCTTCTTTATCTGCGGTGAGTTCAAGTGCATGATGTATTTCATTCACAGAGAGGTTATATCCCTTTACGCGAAATCCTTGATTCGATAAGCCCACTCATCGTCATCAATATCCAGGAGATAGGACGAAGTATTTTATCAGAAAAACTAAGTAAGCCGCAGTGGATCGGGCAAAGCTTAAATTATTGTGGTTGGCATATACTTTGGGCACAATCTCTCCAAAAAATATGATGAGTACCGTGATAATTGCCGTAAGAATCACAATTACAACGCCATCTGCTTCTTTGCTTCCCACTATTTTCCAAGTGAGAAAAGTAGAGAATGTAACAATGAAAATATTCACTAAGATTGTTTAGAATCAGAATGTTGGCTAAGAGCCGTTTAGGATCTGCTATAAGGCCATTGATATACTTATCACGTCTTGTCATCTGAGGTGCGGGTTTGCTGTACCTGCTCATGGCTGAGTGAAAAAAAGGCCACTTCCGATCCTGAAATAAGTCCTGATAAAATGAGTAGAAAAACGATAACACTCCCATTCCAGTAGAAAGAATGACACGGGGATCTCAGCCAGAATGCTGAGTAAGGTCACCGTGGGATAAGGATCGTCTAATGAGGTCTCCAAAAATTTAGCTGATTAGTTAAAAATCAAAAAGGAAGATCGTCCGTAGGGGCTTCTTCCGAGTTATTGAAAGTCGACTCCGGTTGAGAAGTAGATGCCGGAGCATTTTCCATCTGTTGACCACCACCTGAGTAGCCACCAGAAGATTGCCCACCACTATCTTTGGGGCTCAAGCATGGTCATATTGTCCCCCACTACTTCCGTAGTGTAGCGAGTAATTCCATCCTTTTCCCATGATCTCGTTCGGAGCTTACCTTCTATGTAAGTCATGTCTCCTTTTTTCAAGTATTTCTCAGCGATTTCTGCCAAACCTCTCCATAGCACAATATTGTGCCATTCCGTCTGTTCTCGACGCTCACCAGACGTTTTATCTTTGTAAACTTCAGACGTGGCAATAGGAAAATTAGCGACTGCTGCGCCATTTTCAAGATGTCTAACTTCTGGGTCTTTGCCCAATCTACCTACGAGAATTACTTTATTTACTCCTGACATATTTTAAAATTAATCAATTCACGGTTTCTTGCAAATAGTTAACTATGACTTTTGGTCTGGGCAAATTTAACACTTCTTTGCGGGTAAATATCTCCAGACCCAATTCTTTGGCTATAGAATAAAATTGAGTCTGGTCATTCACTTCAAAATGAATAAATTTTACCCAGAGTTTTCTATGGGTGAGGAGGTGTCTGATCGGCGATGAAATATAGCGTATTCGGCCAGAATAGCCTTTTAGCATGTCTTGGTTTACGCTTTTTGGTAACAAATAAAACTGAAAGAGCCCCTGCCAGATCCCTTGATCTCGCACTTGCATAAGTACATTTTCATGGGATTCAAAAACTACGTAATTCATAGTTTCTTCCAGTATTTTTAATTTTTTAATTTTTAGTGGGAGCAGAGATTGCATATTTTTTTCGAACGCAAAACAGCTTTCTCTAAATATACATTCTTCACAATTGGGCGAAGGGCGACAAATCGTAGCACCAAATTCCATCAGAGCCTGATTGAAATCGCCGGGGCGATCGTCAGGGATAAAATCTTCTAATAAATTTTCAAAAACCTTGCGTGAAGAGGCACTGGCAATATCCACTTCTACTCCAAAGTGACGTGATATAAAACGGAAAACATTTCCGTCTACCACAGGCACCGCCTCTCCAAAAGCAATAGACGCAATAGCAGCGGCTGTGTATGGCCCCACCCCTTTTAATTTGAGCAACTCCTCATAGCAGTTGGGAAAATTGCCATTTAGTTCTTTTGCCACATATTTTGCCGCGGAATGCAAGTTTCTTGCTCGTGAGTAATACCCCAGCCCTTCCCACAGCTTCAGGATTTCTTGTTCTGAGGCCCCAGCCAACGAATGAACGTTTGGGTGGGATTCTACAAAGCGATGATAGTATGGCATGCCTTGGTCTACCCGCGTCTGTTGAAGTATTACCTCTGATAGCCAAATTTTATATGGATCCTTGGTGCGCCTCCATGGAAGATCTCGCTTAGCTTTTGAAAACCAATCAATTAGCGTTTCGGTAAAATGATTTTTTATTATTCCCAATTCCTTTATTTAAAGGTTAGATTGTTTTTTATTTCGCGAACCCAAATTTAAATTTGGCCGCTGGAAATCAACCAGGTATTCAATAATTTAATAATAATAGTTGTGACTAAGCAGGACGTAATAAGTGAAATTGCCGAGAAGACAGGGATTGACAAGGCAGATGTACAGGTGAGTGTGGAGGCTTTTTTCTCTGTTGTCAAAAATTCAATGGCCGCAGGAGAAAGCATTTACGTCAGAGGTTTTGGCAGTTTTGTAAATAAGAAGCGCGCTAGGAAAATTGCGCGAAATATATCTAAAAACACTGCTATCGTAATTGAAGAGCACTATGTCCCCAGCTTTAAGCCTTCCAAAATTTTTATGGATAAGATTAAAGCGAGCAAGAATTTGGGCGAATGAAAAAAATGCAAATCATTTTGCTCTTAGCAGGAGGAGCAGTTGTTGTATTGCTCTATCAATTACCTCGCGTAATGATAGAAAACGATCAGCTTTCGGAGGTTAATGATCTAAAACCTCATGATCTGACAGTTAGTACTGCTGATAATGAGGTAATTATATCATTGCGCAAGCAAATAAAAGCTTTACCTGAAAACAAAAAAAGTATTAACTTTGCGGACTCTTTGGCAAGCATCTATCTTAAATATCAATTTGTAGATAGTGCGGCCAGCGTAGCAGAGCAGATGGTTTCTTTGGATTCGTCATTTTATGGCCAAATACAAAGCAGCCACGATTTTTTACAGATCGAGTCAAATCTCGAAAAATACTGAAAAATCAATCGCTTATGCAAACACGGCAAGAGAGATTTTTGAAGGTTTGTTGGCTCGGCAGCCAGACAACAATGCTTTGAAAAACAAATTGGCCATGACCCTCATGACCACAGATACTCCGATGCAAGGAGTGATGATGCTCAGAGAGGTTTTGGAAAGTGATCCTGAAAATAGAGAAGCTATTTTCAATCTGGGTTTGTTGGCAATACGCTCTGGTCAGTATGACAAAGCTGAGGAGCGTTTTCTTCGATTGCTAGAACTAAATCCTGAGGATCATGAAGCAGTATTTTATCTGGGAGTGACATACGCCGATGCTAAAGATTCAGCAAAAGCCATTGAAGCTTTCAAAAAATATTTGGAGTTTGAGGGTACAGATGCCGCATTGCGAGCTACTGCCTCCAATTTCATAAAAGATTTAGAAAAAATTTAAGTAACTAAAACATTAAAACTATGCCTTGCGGTAAAAAAAGAAAAAGACATAAGATTGCTACTCACAAGAGAAAGAAAAGACTTAGAAAAAACAGACACAAGAAGAAGTAATCTATACATCTAAATTTTGAGGAGTGAGTAATGAACTAATATTAAACTCAACTCAAAAAGGATGTCGAATAGCCCTTTTAAAGAATAAACAACTTGTTGAATTTCACCAGGAACAAGACGGTGAGGTGTTCAATGTTGGAGATATTTATCTGGGGACAGTCAAAAAAGTAGTTCAGGGACTTAATGCAGCTTTCATAGACATAGGCTATGAAAAAGATGCGTTCCTGCACTACTTAGATTTGGGTCCGCAGATGCAATCGCTTAATAAGTTTACTAAGCTCGTTCTTAATAGAAAGAACGTGAATGCGAAGTTGACTGGTTTCACACGTGAGCCAGATATCAATAAACTTGGTAAAATCAATCAGGTTCTTACCAAGAATCAGAAAATACTGGTTCAGGTTGTCAAAGAACCAATTTCCACGAAGGGCCCTAGATTATCTTGTGAGTTGTCAATTGCGGGTAGGTACATTGTACTTGTTCCCTTTTCGAATGCTGTAAGTGTATCGAAAAAAATAGCCGATTCGGCTGAAAGAAAAAGATTGTCGAGGCTTATTAGCTCGATCAAGCCTGAAAATTTTGGTGTGATCATACGTACAGTTGCACAAGGCAAAGACGTAAAAGAGCTAGATCATGACTTGCGAAATCTCATTAAAATATGGGAGGATGGAGTCAAAAATCTAAGAACCGCCAATCCAAGAGATAAAGTTATTGGAGAAATCAACAGAGCCAACTCAATATTGAGAGATGTTCTGAATGAATCCTTCGATAGCATTACTGTAGATGACAAAGATCTCTATAATGAGATCAAAACATTTATACAGGAAATTGCCCCGGACAAAGAAAAGATTGTCAAGTACTACAACAGTAAAATCAAAATTTTTGAGGCACTGGGAGTAGAGAAGCAGTTAAAAATGTCTTTTGGCAAATCTGTGAGTATCCCAAGTGGTGGCTACTTGATCATTGAGCATACTGAAGCCCTACATGTGGTGGATGTGAACAGTGGCAATAAGTCTAACCGAGAGGACGATCAGGAGACAACCGCCTTGAAAGTCAATCTGGAAGCCGCAGGCAGAAGTTGCACGCCAATTGAGATTGAGAGATATGGGTGGCATCATCGTTGTAGATTTTATTGATATGCGCAGAGCGGAAAACCGCAAAAAGGTATACGATAGGATCAAGGCGGAGATGAAAGATGATCGATCTAAACATACGATCTTGCCACTATCTAAATTTGGTTTGCTCCAAATTACTAGACAAAGAGTAAGACCTGAGCTGAACATCGCTACTAGGGAAGTATGCCCTACTTGTGCGGGTTCTGGTCAGATTACAGCTTCGATCATGATTGCCGAGCAGATTGAAAATACCGTGGAGTTGGTAATGAACAATCAAAACGGAGGCAAACTCACTTTGAGCTTACATCCGTTCTTGTATAGTTATTTTACTAAAGGCGTAATTTCACGACGTGTGAAATGGTATTTCAAGTATCAAAAATGGATCACTTTGATAGAGGATTCATCTTTGGCGATCACAGAATACAACTTATTGAATGAAAGAGGGGAACTGATTGAGATTTAAAACTTAATCCCCAAATCAATAGAAACTACGTTACTTCGAATAAAAAGCTCTTCTTGATACTCATTTTGAAGAGCTTTTATTTGATTTACCAAGCCTCTCTGGTAAGAAACTTCCGCAAACAGCGTAGTATTTATTCCAGCGCGATATTCAAATCCTGTTCCTAAAATTACGGAGAAGTCAAATTTTCTAAATTCTTCAACTTGATCAAAGTCCTCATTTCTGGGCTCACTATTCACGAGAAATTCTAAGGCAGTTCCTACCTGGAAGAAAATTTTCCCGTCAGGTAAAATCTCGTTTGTAAATAGTTTCAAAGTGGTTGGTACCTGCAAGTATTGAAGTTTGTAACCTTCAGAGGCATTGCGATTGCCATCGTTGATAGTTGATAGATTCGCGCCATCTTCTCTCACCACAGCATAGCCCATGCTTTTTGGCACATAGATTAATCCTGTGCTCAAAAAGTATGTATCAGTGAGCTGGTGGTCGTAGATGAGTCCGATGGAAACAGAACCTTTACTGGCTGAGGCGTTCACATCATAAGTGGTATCTACGAGCGTTATTCTACTAGTGGATATGGTAGGAGAAAATTTTAATCCTAATTTGGATTGTGCCTGTGCTCCAAAGACAAACAATGTGGCGAATACTACGATAATCTTTCTCATGCGATCTTTAGATATACTATTTTTGAATGCTCAAAATTATAAACTATGAAGGCAGTATTCACAATGATTGTAGGTCTTTTCTTGGTATCCTGTGGAAAGGACGCTTGTAGAGATTCAGCACCGGAAATTACACCTGTGGATATCAAATTAGAACGTTTGGAAAACGAACTATTCGAAAGTGACTCACAAGAAGATGTGGTGACTTTCATAAATAGACATCCGTCTTTCTCGGATTTATTTTTAGATCTGAAAGACTACCCAAATTCGTCGATCCTAGCCGATAAAATTTTCAAACTCACGCAAGATCCTTTTATAGACACGCTCTATAGTGAAGCCAAGGCTGCTTACAATGATTTTGATGACATTGAAACTACCGTTGGTGATGCTATCGGTCGGATGAAAACGCTTTTTCCAGAAATGCCCGTGCCAAAAGTGCAAACTGCTGTTACAGGGCTCTATCGTGATTTATACATTTCGGATACTTTGGTAATCGTTGGATTGGACTTTTTCATCGGAGAAAATGCTACTTACAAACCGCTAGATATACCAGAATATATTTTGTCAAAGTATAACCGAGAGAATCTTCCGGTTACGATTATCAAGTTTTTGAGTGGTGGTTACGTGAGCAAAGGAAAAAAGGAAACATTGCTTTCTGAAATGATCGATTTTGGTAAGACATATTATTTGCTGAGTAGACTGATGCCGTGCACACCCGATTCATTGATCATTAGCTATACGCCCGAGGAAATGAAGACGATAGGAAAAAATCAGGCCATCATCTGGGCGAATTTCGTAGAAAATGAAGTGCTTTATGAAACGAGCCACATCACGAAACGCAAGTTTTTGGGTGAGCGCCCGAATGTCTATGAAATCAGTAGGGACTGTCCTGGACGAATAGGAGCCTGGGTTGGTTGGCAGATCGTGGAATCTTATATGGATAACAATTCAATATCCATTCAGGAATTGATTTCTGAAAGAGACAATGACAAGATATTTAGACTTTCGGGTTATAAACCGAAGGGCTAGGCGGTGAGCATTTGAATGTTTTTTTCTCTCAAATTGATGTGTTTTTCATTGTCGATGATTTGATTGAGCTTTTGTACCATCAAGTCTTTGTCATAAAATTGCTCTGCTATTTTTCTTGATTGCTTCTGTGCCACTATTAGCTTGGCTGGATCAGAAATATATTGCTCAATCTTCTCAATGAACATTTCAGGTCTCAGCGGAGTATGGTAGAATCCACACTCGTTTTTCTCAATGACATCTTTGATCCACCCTCTAAAATTGATGATGATCAGTTTGCCTGCTGCTAGCCCATCGAAAAATTTGTTGGGACTACCAGTGTTGAGCACACGTATGTTTTTGAATGAAATATAGACTGCATCCATGTCCTCAAGCAATGTTTTGACCTCTTTTGAAGAACCAAAGGCATGAAATCGAACATTGGGAAGATGTTTGCTTAGTCGCTTTAGTTTTTGTGCTTCGGCTCCTTCACCCATGAGATGAAAAGAGACGGGAACGCTTTTTTCTAAACATTTTTGCGCCACATTGATCAAATATTCTAAGCTGTTGGCTTTGCCAAACGCGCCGATATATCCAATTTTCAAGGGATTGATAGAACTGTAGTGACGGATATATTTTTTTGGCTCAAAAAATGAACAATGAGCTAAGTTCGGAAGTACATAAACTTTAGTCAGAGGAGAAGCTGCTTCAATATAGTTGCGGATGGCTGGAGAGAGTGCAACGACACGTTTTGCTTCGAAATAGCATCGCTTTTCAAATTTATAAAGAATGGATTTGAGCCAGCGATTTTTGATCGCTCCTATTTTTACGGGGGCTTCAGGCCACAAGTCCCCCACTTCAAAGTAAAACGGAATGTTGCGATGTTTTTTTAGATGCAGGGCTACTAAACCAGTGGTGAGCGGAGTAGTCATGACATAAGCCAAATCTATTTTTTTGATTTGTTTTGACTCCTTGATTGCCAAAAAGGCAAAGCGTAAAAACGCATAAACCCTTCGCATAAACCCGTAATGATTGGCGTAGGCTATTGGCAGATACCTTACCGAAATCCCGTCAATGTTTTTTATAGTCTTGCTACCATGGTGTGCTGTTATCATCTCTACTTCATGGCCACTATCCACTAGCCCTTTGGCAAGGTGATAGGAGCGCGTGCAACCCCCTTCGTCGGGCGTGCGGAAGTATTGGTGGATGTAGAGAATTTTCACAAGATCGAAACTGCGGATATCTGGGCACAAATAAAAATGAATTTCGAAGAATAGAGTGGATGTGTCGTTTATAAATCAGAAGATTAGGCATCAAATTTGATCATCACGTAGTATCACGAAATACTCAACCTATGAAACTGCGATTTTACTATTTGTTGCCAATGTTATGGTTGTTACAAGGCTGTGTTTCGCAAGCGGGTTCTGCATTGTACAATACCGATTTTGCTGCCAGCAAAAACATAAATTGTGAAGGTGAACTTCAATATGTCTCGCTATTTTTTGAAGATGAAGAAATCAACTTCAATTATGAAGTGATAGGCATGGTAGAAGTAAAAGGTGGCCCTGCTACAAAAAACGAAGAGCTGTTAGAAAATCTAAAAGCACGAGCCAGCGAACAATGTGCCAATGCTGTTATCCATTTGAAAAAGCAATATTTGACTGCTTCGAAGATAGATGAAGATATTTTTACGAAAGAAAAAACTACGCTTGTTTACTCTCAACCTCAGTTTTCTGGTTTGGCAGTGAGGATTGAAGGTTTTGAGGATTTTATACCTGTTGAGATATTGATTGCCGAGCCTGATGGAGCCAAGGAAAAAGCACCACAGAAACCTGTGAAATGGCGTTGGGAGGCGTTGCTATTACTGTTGCCCATAATCGCACTCTCAGCAAATTGAACAGACATATAGTGGCAAGTTATTAGAATCACAATTCGCTCAAAAACACCTTGCATCCTATATACTTCAAATAGGCTTTCAAAGCCTGATAGTTAATTGCCTGTCACTAGCGAAAGCATTTTGCTCGTGCTTGAGGGTAAGAATAAGCAGCTATCATTTCCACAAGCCTGAAGATTTATTAGGCGTAAACTAGTTTTCCTTTGGATTGCGGGATTTCTCTTCCTTGCACTTTGGCCGTTTCAAGCCACTCTTCAATCACTATTTCAACATTAGACAAAGCTTCCTTATATGTCTCCCCATCAGCAGCACATCCTGCCAACTCTGGCACTTCTGCAATAAATGAATCATCTTCTTTACTCCAATAAATGATGATTTCATATTTATGATTATTCATCTCCTCTCACGCTTAATTGATACTTTATAATAATGTTTCTTACTTGTTTTACTTGATAAGGCTTAGCATTTCCTGATTTTGGTTGAACATTGAGAATCTCCTCTATCCCTTCTTTTGTCATGATATGATGGCTACCTTTCACTCTCTCTTCAAAGCCTAGTCGAAATAGTAAGTTTCTAAGTTCGTCAAAATCAATAGTCTTGTCGGAAGTCCCTCTTAGTATTTTGATCAGCAACTTATCGTACTTACCCATCCAAACTAAATTTAAGTATTTTATACTAAAAACAATTCATAACCTGAAAATTTGCCTGCACGTCGCTCGACTGGTGTGACCCACTAGGCTAAGCCGAGACAATAATAGCAAAGATGCTTGCTGCTAATTTTACTATGACTAGTGTTAGTTTTTAGCTGGTATGGACTTCTAATCGGTTTGAGCTTTTAGAATTGATGTTTCGACTTTTTAAAAAAATCACAATTCATTCAAAAACAACTTGTAGCCATTACAAGGATTATAGATTTCATAGAGGTCTTCCAGTCCCTGCACTTCAAATCCATAGATTTTTCCACCGGTAAAAATCTCATCGGTGATTTCAAAAAGAAAATCTCGCTCATCCAAACTATCCGCCACATTGATAAAAGTGCCGTCGGTCAATTCTAATTCTACAAAATTGCCAGATTGCTGCACGATGTTCATTTCTCGCATATACCAACTGATATTGCCGTCTTCATCAAATACGGCAAAGCCCATGCCTGTGAAGGTGCCATCTCCTGTGAAGCCATTGAAACTGCTATTGTTCAGGAGTACGAAGGCAGCTACATCTTTGATGTTTTTGTCAATTTTCTCTGCTAATGAAGAATCGTTATCATCGATAAGAAAGCGCGGGTCGATAATGAAGAGGGCATTTTCTTGATCAAAGAAAGTGGAATGACTTGCAAATAAAGAACTGGACATTTTTACATCACTCAACTCACCCACCTCGCTATCAAAAGTGACAAACGGAATCGCTGATCCTCCATCGCAGTAGGTGGTATCCACTTTGGAGAAATTGCTGTTTGTAAATCCAGAAATGGAATAGCTTTTGCCTGCTATCTGAAAACTTACAGGTCGGTCAAAATTTACTTTTTCACTCAGAAAGGACAGTTCTACGATCGTATTGATATTTGTTTTTTCAGCAGAATTAATAATCTCTTCTGTTGATTGGCCAATGGCAGCACCTTGAATTTGAGCCAATCGGCTGTTGACATCTATCAAAGCATAAATAGATAGGTTGTCTTCAGGATAATAGAATTGGTAGATGGTATTTGGGGGAATGCCGAGTAGGTCTCCCTGTCTGTAGCTTCCTTGAGCCAACTGGCCAATAATTGTGGTGGAAATGAGGCTGGCATCTGCAGCACCTGCTGGAATAAATGTGAGCGTAGTGGTATTTCCGGGAACATCGGTTTTGCTTCGGAAGATTAGATTGTCACCGGTTTTACCTTTGTAAAACATCTCATATTCTCCTCCGAAGGTATTTTGATTAAGCTCAAAGAGGTAATGAAACACTGCGTATGTTTCGAAGATAAGTTCTGTTTCCAGCTCATTGTCAATTCTATAGCCTATGGTTTGATCTAAATAGGCGCCATCATCGGCAGTCACATCAGACTGAATGCGCACTGTGCGGTCTTCATTGAACTGAAGCAAGATTAAAAAAGTGCCTGCGCCAGAAGTGGGTCTATAATTAATCCGCCATCCATCTTTTGGGCTGGTGAGTTCATTGACCAGTTCTTGCGTAGCTTTTGCTCTTCTTTCCTCCGCAGAAGGCAATAGTTCACGATCATTTTGACAAGACAGCATGATCGCGGAGCTAAGTACACAAAGAAAGAATAGCAGCTTCTTCATCATTTCACAATTTTGTCTTGAGTGGCAGCACGCAAGGCCTCCAAATTGATGCCCGTCACTTTTTCATAATGATCCGCGATTGATGCAATCTTCTGTCTGATGAATGCCCGTCCAATATTTCTGTTTTCGCATTCTGGAGTTGTGCAATCTGCTTCGTCGGTCGTGTAGTTCTCAGCAAATTCTGGATCGAAAAGATAAAATGCGATGGTTTCCGCAAAATCTTCGTTTGGTGAGCTGGTGGCATAAGGAGAAACAAATCCTCTAACAAGTGCATCATTGTCGGTAAGAGTGTACCAAGAACCGGCGCTGGTGTACCCTGTGGAAGTGATGGTTTCAAACGCCGTAGGCAATTTGTATCTCTGATGAACCACGTGTGCAAACTCATGGTAAATAGTGCCTAATTGAAAAAGTATCCAATCTTGATTTTCAGGATCTACGGAGTTGACATCAAGAAGCGAAATGCGGGCTCCAGCTTCTGCCACCCCAAGCAAAACGGTATTTCCTTGATAGATCAAACCACCAAAAAGAACCGTTTCGGCAGGGACATGTGTGGAAAAGAATTCTTCACCATTCTCTACTTGTAAAAAAGGCTGGATCCAATAGACTTCCAAAAAGTCCAGCATGGGCTTGACGTTTTCGAGCTTTGGTGGGGTGGTGCGCTGGCCAGGTGAGAGGAAGCTGTCCACATATTTGTAGCGAATGGCCATTCCATATTTTTGTGTGAAATTCTTATCTATGTAGATATCCAGTTCTGTCAGGAGTTCTTGATCACTGGTTTTGGCCACATCCAATTTTTCTGAAGGGTAGCACCCTGATAGAATCATCAGACCAGTAACAAAAAAGGGGAATAAAATTTTAATGCTTTTCATCTGTTATCGCGGATTTGGTTCTAGGCCTGATACTTGCTGTGCAGAAAGGGGAATTTGCAAAACCCATCGTGGGTCTTCAAACTCCAAAGTCTGCGTAGATCCATTGCGGTAAACATGTGTGAAGCTGATGCCATATCTTTTGGCATCAAACCACCTGAGTCCCTGCATGAGAAATTCTTTTCGTTTTTCTAATAGTAAAACGTTGAGCAAAACATCTTGATTGCTAAATGAAGGTTCATCAGCTGCTCCAATAAATGCTCGAAGACTTTCCATCGTAGCTTGGTTGTTAGTACCACTATATCTTTTAGCAAAAAGCACATTGAAATCGCTAACGGCAGCATCGATATTATTAAAAATGATGTTGCATTCAATTCTATTGAAAAGTACTTCCTCTCCTCGAAACATAATACCGATATGATAAGGATAGCCAATGTTAGAATTAATACTTGTTCGCTCGAACAGACTTTCATACCTAAGGGGAAAGAGTCCTTGCTGATTGTCTATCGAGAAACCTTTTACCAGCGCAGGGTTTTCTCTTTCATCGGTAGTACCTCTAAATGGGTTGGCATTAAAAATGCCATTGTAGACATCATTGGGAATTGCAAAGGCGTAATCTGTACGCTGAACCAAAGAGAGCTTGCGCATGAGCAGCAAATTGGCCGCAAGTTTGGGTGAAGCGTAGAGTTGTGGAAAACCTAAAATAGAGGATTTTGCTTGACGAAACTCCAATGACGTCATGTCTCGCACATAGTTTTGCGGATCGGAACCTAATAATTCATTGGAATATTGCAAGCACCGAGTGAAATCTCTCTTATAAAGATAAAATCGTGAAGCAAATGCCAAAGCGGCATTTTTTGTGAAATGATACTTTCCAGAGTTTAGATAGAAGTTGTCGTTCACCAACTTGAGACCATCGAGCAAGTCGTCTTCTATTTCGGCATACACTCTTCGTACAGACTTCCTCTCATACTTCGCAATAAAAACAGTCTCGGGTTCTTTCACATAAGGCACACCCAAATCACTACCGGAAGTTTGACTGTTGTAATGCTCACCAAACATATTTACCAGCATGAAATGACCATAAGCACGAATGAGTTTGGCTTCACCTTCTATGGCATCTCGTTTTTCTTCATCTTCTTCTGAAACTATTGGTAGTTCATCCAAAACAGCAAGGACTTCATTGGCATGGGCAATGGACTTGTAAGTCTCGTACCAAAAATGGTCTGGATTGTCCCAATCATCTTCTGGAACGATGTTGGTCACGTCTTCCCAACTATACATCTGTGCATGAAAAACTTCTATAGTGGTATTGATAGTGAATTGTACATCGTCTGTCATCCAGTCTGTGAAAGCTGGGCTTGCAACGGAATACCCATTGGTCAAAAGCTGAGCCGCTTTATCAAGCGTATTCAACTCCACTCTATTGTCAGGTGATCTCGTCCAAATATCGATCGCAACCACTTAAAAGGAGTAAGCCAACTGTGAAGAGCAAAATGAGGGCGCTATGTTTGATGAATGTCTTCATTAAAAGCCAATATTTAAAGCCACCGTAAACATTTTTGGTTGCGGTAAAGACACGCCACCTGAGCTGAAAAACTCTGGATCTTGGCCGTTAAGTTTTTTATCTGAATATAAGCAGTGCCAGATTTTGCGCTTGTAGGGATATAGAGGCCGTATTAATTTTGGCTTTTTGTAAAAGTGTGCTAGGTAGATTGTAGCCAAGACTTATTTGTCTCAACCTCACATAACCACCATCAGCCACTCTAATGGTGCTTTTGTTATATAAAGCATAAGCTTGACCTATATCATAGTCCTCCTGAGTCACGCCCTTATCAAGCAACACGGGAATATTGGTAATGTTTTCATCTCCTGGCACTGCCCATCTGTTGGCTAGGTCTCCTGGCAGGGCATCAAAATCAGTAAATTCACTATAATAGGCATCATTCAGACGAATTTTGTAATCAAACTTGAAGGAAAGAAGACAGCTTAAAGTAAAATCTTTATAGCGAAAATTGTTGGTCAATCCTCCAGAACCACGAGGTTCAGTAGGGCCTTCGTATGTTAATATTTTTTCAAGATCAGATCTATCTTGCAAATCAAATTGCTTGACGACCTCATCGTTTTCGTTGTAAAATAGCGGGTAGCCCTGCTCAGAAAGCCCCGCAAATCGAACTGAGTACAGACTTCTTCTCGCTCTATCAATAAATGCGACTCCATTTTGGCTAACAGCATCTGCTCTAATTGGGCCAAAATCCAGCTTAGTGATTCTATCAATGGTATAGCCCATATTGAAATTGGTCGACCATTCAAAATTGGTGTGTTGTATATTACTAGTAGCAAAGAATACCTCGAAACCGTTGATTTGCATATTGGCAAAATTTCCTGTTTTCAATACATCACCACCGATACCGCTCGTCTGCACTGGTCCAATAAGGTCAAATCCTTCTCTTATGTAATAATTGAAAGATCCTGACACTTTGCCTTTAGAGACACTATAGTCCAGACCTACGTTAAATTCTCGTAGCTTTTCCCAAGTGAGCTCTGTGTTTGTGAGGTCTTTGATAAATAGATAAGGCTCTACGTCTGTTGGTCTGATAGAAACGTCTGATCTAAGATTGAGTAGAGCACTGGAATCAGGAGGAAGGTTTCCAGAAATGCCATAAGTTGCTCTCAATTTCAAATCATCAAGAAAAGGGAGGTTAATAAAAGGTTCGTTTGTGATATTCCACGCCCCACTGACATTCCATGTCGGTAGATATCTCGCTTGTCGGCTTCTCCCCAATTGGTTAGAGCCATCATATCGTACAGTGAAGTTGGCAATGTATTTAGATTTGTAGGCATATCCGGCATTTACAAATGATCCAAGAAAACGATCCTGAGTTCGATCCTTGGTGAAATAGTCAATATTTTGAAGGTTGAAAAACTCAATAATGTTAGGATCAGTAACCACCACTCCTCCACTACCATAGTTCACGCCCATGGCCGTAGCACTCGACTCTGTTCTATTGGTAAATCTTATTTCCTGACCAGCAAGCACATTTACTTCATGATGTAGCCCTATATTTTTTGACCATTCGGCACTGATCCTACTGAAGAAATTAAGTAAATCCTTTTGATCGAGATAATTGAATCCGCCTTGCGGCAAGACGACCACAGGATTTAAGCCTGGACTATTTGGGTCATTGTATAACAGATTGTTGGCTTCCTGAATAAACTGTGTCCCATTGGCACGGTAGGCCTCTGCTTGATTGGACTTTTCATCCACGGTATGATCTTGCTGGGTGGAGGCGTAGCGTGCTTGAAATACGCCTTTGATTTTTAGATTTTTGGTAGGGGCTATTTCAAAGTCTGTCTGACCAGAAATATCAGCTACACGGATATCCATGAAGTTAAGAGCCAGTTCTTCCAGAATGTTGAAATCGGCATAGTTTCTTCGGAAATATTCGAGATTGCCATCGTCATCATACGGACGGATTGATCTTGCGGTGTTGAGTGAATAACTGAAAGGGTTGATGTCAAAACCCCGGCTATACCTTCCTGTTATGGGGTCAAAGTCTCGATTTCTGGTTCCGGGTACTCGCTGCTTTCGGTAGCTTGAGGTGAGCTTTAGCCCAAAAGTGAATTTGTCTGAAAGGAAATAAGTATTTCGCGCGGTGGCCGTGATGCGCTTTACATTATCCGCTATGGTTTGCCCCTGATCATCCAGGAAGCTTATAGAATAATAGCTGTTTGATTTTTCATTTCCTGCCGTGAAACTTAAAGAATGCTGCTGTTGTACTCCGAAATCATTGAAAAGTAAATCGAACCAATCTGTATTAGCATTTTCATATTTGTGAAGAAAATCTTCATTGAGTGAGCCGCCTGGCCCCCAATCCAATTCGTGATTGGCAATGAGCGTATACATTTTACCTATTGCACCATAATTTTTTGCCCTTACAGCCGTAGTAAGGGAAATATTGCCTTTAGTAGAGGTCTCATCCTGAGCCAATTCGCGGTACACGGACATCTCTTGCGCAGAGTTGAGCAAGTAAAATTGGTTGTAAGTAGGTCGAAGTTTTACTGAGTAGTTGGAACTGTAGCTTACTTTGAGATCGCCACTTTTTCCTCTTTTGGTGGTAATGACTATGACGCCATTGGCGGCTCGGGCTCCATAGATGGCAGTAGCGGAGGCATCTTTTAAGATTTGAAAGGAGGCAATATCGTCAGGATTGATATTGGCAATGGAGGAGCTGGTAAGGGTACTGGCATTTCCAGAAATAAAATCATCCGTGTCAATATTCGAAAGATCTTCCAGAATGACCCCATCTACCACAAAGAGTGGCTGGTTGTTTCCGTTGATGGAGGCACTACCGCGTATTCTGATTCTGGGGGTAGAACCGAACGTTCCCGATACATTGTCTACGCTTACTCCTGCAGACTGGCCTTCTAGCATCCTGCTAATGTCAGTCGCACCAGCCAGTTTGATATCGTCCATTTTGAGACTTTCGGCAGCCCCGGTGAAAAGTTTTCTATTGATCTCCTGAAAACCCGTGACAACTACTCCTTCAAGCTCCGTGGCAGACTCTTTTAATCGAATTTTAATGGATTTATTATCTGTGACTGTGACTACTTCCTCCGCCATCCCGATCATAGTGAAAGTGAGGCGATCACCCTTTTGAGCTGTAATGGTGAAGTTACCATCAAAGTCCGTGACCGTGCCAGTGGTGGTATTTTGAATTTGCACCGTCACCCCTGGCAGGGTTTCACCGTTGGGGTCTGTGACCTTTCCTTTGATAGTGAGGGATTGACCTAGTACTATACCTATATAAAGAATGTAGACTAGCCAACTAAGAAAGACTTGTTTTAAGAGCATTCACGTTTGTATTATCTCTTCAAATCAAAGTCAAAAACCAAATCAACTAACGTAGGTCGGGTCAGAACATTGGAGTATACAGAATCAAATTCCTCATTACTAAGGTTTTGTAAATAGTTTCTATATTGGTCTGTTACCGTATCAAAATATATATCAGGAACCAACGAAAAGTTTACTTCAATACTTAGGCGCAAATCGGTTTTCGTAGATTTCAATACTTCAAAGTCATTATCCAAACCTATTCCACTACCTGTAGGGTCAAGCAAAAAACTATTTTCTTCTAAAAGCCATTCACCTGACTCATCAAATACTTCTGATGGAGACGAGAAGGAAAGAGCACGATTATAAGTACCGTTTGCAAGAACTTCTAGAACATAACTGTCTTCTCCAAAGAGAGAAGAAAGCTCAGAACCTTCATTATTGCTGTAAGCATCAGGTACATTTTCTATGAGATAAGTATCTATAACCCAAGAGCCAACAATAGGATTAGCTTCAGGGGTTTTTTCATCATCTCCACATGAAACAGAAAATATAATTAAGCCAAGTGCCGATAGAAGTTTAAGCGTGGATTTCATATTGTGTTAGTTTATATTTTACTCACTAGTTCATTTTTTGAATGAGGTGATTTTATCCTATCCGAAAGATTTTGTAATAGGTCTCTCACACCGAACTGACCAAATTATCACATATTGGGCTATTTACCTTCACATAAATAAAAATAAACATCAAAACTGGCATTTCAGCAAGTCTCTCGGCATACTTATGCAAAAAGTCGTGAGTTTAACCCCGTCAGGCAAAAAAATGTTTATGTGCGAGCAAGACCAGTGATAGGAAGTGTTTGCATGAAAAACAGCTTGAATTAAAACTGCTTCAAGAAGCGCACATCATTTTCTGAGAATAAACGAATATCGTCAATCTGATATTTGAGCATAGTCATACGCTCCACACCCATTCCGAACGCAAAGCCACTATATTCTTTTGGGTCTATTCCACAGCTTTCGAGCACATTTGGATCTACCATGCCCGCACCGCCGATCTCAACCCACCCTGAGTATTTACAGATTTTGCATCCTTCACCACCGCATATAAAGCAGCTAATGTCTATCTCTGCTGATGGCTCAGTAAATGGAAAATACGAAGGTCTAAAACGAATTTTGGTTTTAGGGCCGAAAAACTCTTTGGCAAAATGATAGATGGTGTTTTTCAGGTCTTTGAAACTCACATCTTTGTCTACATATAGCCCTTCTATCTGATTGAAAAAGCAATGCGCGCGAGCGGAGATCGCTTCATTTCTATAAACTCGGCCAGGCATAATGGATCGAAATGGCGGCTTGCCATTTTCCATCAATCGTGTTTGCACGTTGGACGTGTGCGTACGCAAAAGCATGTCCGGGTTCTTTTCAATGAAATACGTGTCTTGCATTTCACGAGCTGGATGATTTTCTGGGAAGTTGAGGGCGGTGAAATTATGAAAGTCATCTTCGATCTCAGGACCGTCTGCCACGCTAAATCCTTGGCGCTCGAAAATTTCTATAATTCTATTTTTTACCTGAGTGAGTGGATGTATGGATCCTGCACTGTCCAGTGCAGGCAGGGTCAGGTCAAGGCCAGCTCCTTCATTGCCATCGCTTGATTCTTTCAGGCCTTCTATCAATACGTTGAAACGCTCCTGAGCTTCTGTTTTGAAAACATTGAGCGCCGCGCCCAATTCTTTTTTTTGCTCGTTGGGCACTTTTTTGAATTCTTCGAACAGTTCAGAAACTACTCCTTTTTTGCTGATGTATCGTAAACGGAAATTTTCCAATTCATCCTGTGAGTTGGCCGTAGCATTTGATAGTTCCGCTCTGTATTGTTCGATTTTTTCTTTCATATTCCTCAACTAAAGTCGCAAAAGTAACAAGAGCCAGCCAATGGAGATACGCAAATGAAAAGATTCGACTTTTGAATGGCAATTTTTATGCTAATTGAGCTGTGTCTCGATGGGGTTTTTGGTTGTATTGCTACTCTTGCTTGTAATTTTATTTATTGCTGGTGATAACACCAGCAACGGCGATAGTGATTTCAAATCATCTACCGATAACATTGGGAATACAATTCCCGATCATTGATCTGGATAACGACTAAGATTCCCTTCGGGTGGCACGCATAGTGGGGCACGCATAGTGAATGACTGGTTAAAGATTAGGAAGTAACTGGAACATGTTTGATCCACTCAAAAACGTCAGTGAGATAAACAATGGCAATTAAACTTGCAATATAGACTGGATGGGCAGGAGTATCCTTTTTCTTATTTCGAGCGAGGAAGATTCGTGTGATTATTCGCCCTTAATTCGAGTTGGTGAAGAGAAGCGTAGACAGGTGAAAAAGATACTCCAGACAGCCAGAGCACTTTTTCAGCAAAATGATGTGTGTTCTCTCCAAATAAAGGAGCTTTTAGTTTTTGTAAATCATCTACAGACGACTAATGTGAATGCAATTGCCATGAGTCAAAGAGCCATTCTAATCAATTGCTCCTGCTTTCGCAAAAAAATCCCAAATGACTATGCCCATGCTTACTGAAATATTTAGCGAATGCTTGGTGCCAAACTGTGGAATTTCGAGCACGGTATCGGAGGCGGCTATGATGGCATCATTGACTCCAAAAACTTCGTTTCCGAATACGAAAGCGTATTTTTGATCCTTCGAAGGAGAAAATTTATCTAGCATCACACTGTCGTCTGCCTGCTCCACACTCACAATTGTGTAACCCTCTGCCTTGAGTCTTTCTACCAACGCAATGGCATCCGGAGCATGCTCCCAGTCTACTGTTTCGGTGGCACCAAGGGCGGTTTTATTTATTTCGCGATGAGGAGGTGTGGCCGTGATTCCGCACAAGTAGATTTTCTCTACCCTAAAAGCATCTGAAGTGCGAAAGGCACTGCCTACATTGTTCATACTTCTGATATCATCCAGCACGATGCAAGCATTTATTTTTGGTGCATTTTTGTATTCGTCTTCGCTGATTCTGTTCAGCTCTTCATTTTTAAGTTTTCTCATCCAAAGTGCTTTCTTTAATATTGTTGCCAGAAAATATATTCCCCAAAACTACCACCATTTTTAAGGATGTCTAAAACCAAATCGTCATCAGAAACACCTTTGATGAAGCAATACAATGCCATTAAGGCCAGATATCCTGGAGCACTCTTGCTTTTTAGGGTAGGTGACTTTTATGAGACTTTTGGGGAAGATGCAGTGAAAGCCAGCAAAATCTTGGGCATTGTGCTTACGAAGCGTGCGAATGGATCTGCGTCTCATATCGAATTGGCAGGTTTTCCACACCATTCGCTGGATACTTATCTTCCTAAACTGGTAAGAGCAGGCAATCGGGTGGCTATCTGCGACCAGCTAGAGGATCCGAAATCTGTCAAGGGGATTGTGAAGCGTGGGGTTACTGAGCTAGTCACACCTGGTCTTTCGCTCAATGACAATGTGCTCGATCAAAAACGAAATAACTTTTTGGCGGCTATCCATTACTCTGACGAAAAAGTGGGTGTGGCGTTTTTGGATCTCTCCACTGGGGAGTTTATGGTTTCTCAAGGGTCGAGTGACTATATAGATAAGCTCATTCAGGGCTTTCAGCCATCGGAGATTATTTTTTCTAAAACAGAGAGGAAGCGCTTTGATGCGGCTTTCAAAGATGAAATTAACAGCTATCCTCTGGAAGATTGGATTTTCACCCATGATTATGGGTATGATAAGCTGGTACGACATTTTCAAACGGCCAACCTGAAGGGGTTTGGGGTAGAGGAAATGCCAGCGGCTATTATTGCAGCGGGTGCGGTGCTTTTTTATCTGGAAGAAACGGAGCACAAAGAAGTCGGTCACATCGGCCACTTGTCTCGCATAGATGAACAGCAGTACGTTTGGTTGGATAAATTCACTATTCGCAATTTGGAACTGGTGCAGCCAAGTCAGCCGGATGGTACGGCGCTTATAGATATTTTGGATGATACGCAAACGCCTATGGGCGCTCGCTTGCTTCGCAAGTGGATGGTGCTTCCTTTGAAAAATACGGCGCAGATTCAGACGCGATTGGATACCGTGGAGGTTTTCTCGGAGGACGAAGAGCTTCTTACGGGTGTGAGAAGCCATTTGAAACAAATCAATGATCTGGAAAGGCTGATTTCTAAAGTGGCTACCACGCGGATCAACCCTAGAGAGCTGCTACAGCTGAAAAAGAGTTTGAGCCATATTGCTCCAATCATAACACTGATAACGGAGAAGTCTCCTGCGCTTTCTCGATACCGCGATTTGCTGAACACTTGCGAGGAGCTGATCAATAAACTGGAGCAAAATCTAAAAAATGAGGTGCCCCTAAATGCGACGCAGGGAAACATCATTGCCGATGGTATAGATGCCGATTTGGATGAATACCGAAAAATCTCCTTTTCAGGAAAAGACTATCTGCGCGAAATTCAAGAACGAGAAGTAGAGCGAACGGGAATCAATTCACTGAAAATTTCCTACAATAAGGTTTTTGGTTATTACCTAGAGGTGAGCAATACGCATCGTGACAAGGTGCCACAGGAGTGGATCAGAAAACAAACACTAGTGAATGCTGAACGGTATATCACAGAGGAGCTAAAGGTATATGAGGAAAAAATCCTCAAGGCGGAAAGCGAAATATTTGTGATAGAATACCGCATCTACATGGAGCTGGTAGCTTTTGCTGCAGAGTATATTTCTGCTATTCAGCAAAATGCACAGACAATTGCGGCACTGGATTGTTTGACATCCTTTGCGCAGTTGGCGAGTAAGAATAAATACATAAAACCGTCCATTAGTGATGAGTTTGTTTTGGATATAAAAGAAGGCAGACACCCAGTGATTGAGCAAAATCTCCCTCCTGAGGAAGATTATGTACCTAATGATGTGTATCTGGACAATGTGAGTCAGCAAGTGATGGTGATCACGGGACCCAATATGGCAGGTAAGTCGGCGCTACTTAGACAAACAGCACTCATCGCACTGATGGCTCAAATGGGCAGCTTTGTGCCAGCAGGATATGCCCGAGTTGGATTGATTGATAAAGTCTTCACTCGTGTGGGAGCATCTGATAACCTGAGTAGAGGAGAATCCACTTTTATGGTGGAAATGACTGAGACGGCCAGTATTCTCAACAATTTGAGTGATCGATCTCTTGTGCTGATGGATGAAATTGGTAGGGGAACAAGTACCTACGATGGTATTTCTATCGCTTGGGCCATTGTGGAGTTTCTTCATAATCACCCTACGAGCAAGGCTAAAACACTTTTTGCTACGCACTATCACGAATTGAATGAGCTTACCAATGATTTGCCCAGGGTGAAGAACTTCAATGTGTCGGTAAAGGAGCTGGAGAATAAGGTGATTTTCTTAAGAAAATTGAGAGCAGGTGGTAGCGAACACAGTTTTGGTATTCATGTGGCGCAAATGGCAGGAATGCCCAACGAGGTGGTCATTCGTGCTAATACAATCTTAAAGCAATTGGAGTCGGACAAACTTTCTGACAGGGACAAACAAAAATTGGCCGAACTTCCGAGCAGCCAATTTCAGCTTAATTTGTTTGATGCGGATCCACGATTCGAAAACGTATTGAAACTACTGCGGGCTGTGGATGTCAATACGATTTCGCCAGTGGAAGCTTTGCTTAAAATCAATGAAATGAAAGAAATTTTGAAGAGCCAGAAATCTTAAGCTGACTCTCTTATTCCTCTCCAACCCTCTGTCTGGTTAAGTTGTCTTTTGTGGTTTTCTATGATCTGCTCTACTACTTCAATGTTTGAGAGATATCGAGATGAGTTACTCCTTTTCAAGTGGTTCAAAACCTTTTTGGCGCAATCAATAGCCATTAGATTTTCGTCATAGCTCGAGATGACCTGTCGCTTCATAGTGGTCTTCTAGAATAATCTTAGTGTTGGTGTTCATGGTTTCGCTGGTTAAATTGGTTGATGAAAATTATCACTTTTTTTTTAAAGTCAAGCGCTTTTTAGGTATTAGTTCATTTCCACCCACATGACTTATTAAGAAATATAATGTAATATGTTCAATTATAAACAAAATATTAGTTTAAAAAATACCATTTTCATGAAATAATCAACTTTATTAGGACGGATGTCAAAATATCACATAATATGAATACGGATTTAATAAAACACACTTAATCTCGGGATCACACGATTTTGGCTTATTACAATTACTGGTAGGGGGTGTTGACAATTGGAGATGCTTGGAAGAAGAGCGAAAGCTAAAGTGTAGTGGATAATTTTCTTTGAAATTATTTGTGCAGAGCTGTTGTATTTTACTTTACAACAATTAAATTTGCATTCCTTTTGAAACGACAGAGGGAATTGCGAGAGTAGCTCAGCTGGTAGAGCACGACCTTGCCAAGGTCGGGGTCGCGGGTTCGAATCCCGTCTCCCGCTCAAAAAGAGCCGCACAAGTTGTGGCTTTTTTTTTAGTATGACATTAGGACTACAATGTAGTTTGTCGCCCGGATGGTGAAATTGGTAGACACGCAGGACTTAAAATCCTGTGACCCTTAAAGGTCGTGCGGGTTCAAGTCCCGCTCCGGGTACAAGAAGCGATTCAGAAATGGATCGCTTTTTTTATGCCTTTAGATTTGTCTATAAAAGAGAAGTGTTCGCAATTGACTTTTGTTTGAATGCTTTAATCGTATTAGGTATGGACCAAAGCTTATTTAAAGGCTTGTGCATTGCTTTATTTTGAAAAGAAGAATAAAGAAGATTCTTACCTGTGCCGGTGATACACGAATATTTTATCAATCATTTGCCAAACACCCTTGAAAAGCCGTCAAGTAGAAATCGGTGAAAACTGTTGAACAGCTTTGACCACATCAGAAACGGTGAATGGTTTCACGATGTATTTGGAAGCACCTAACTTCAATCCATCCGTAACAGTGGAAGGTTGACCTATGGCGCTGATCATAATAACAATCGCATGGAGATTTTCTTCTCGAATAATTTTCAATATATCTAATCCGAGCATATCAGGAAGAATATTGTCTAGGGTGATAATATCTGGTTCCAGTTTTATGGCCAAATCTATTGCTGCTTCTCCACTTTCAGCTTCTCCAATTACCTGATATCCTACTTTAGTAAGAGCGATTCTGATCACTTTTCTGGTGTAGCTGGAATCATCTACAATTAAGACTGTTTTGCTCATGAGATTTTTGTTTATGCGATTCTTTCTTTTTGTAAATTCTAGTGGTGTTACTATGAACATCAAACAGATTTATACTTTCGTTAGGCATGGTATCGTAATATCCAAGGATCAAATAGCCACCATCTTTTAGGCAACTATTCAGTAACCTAAATACCCTTCTTTTCAGCTCTTCATCGAAATAGATCATTACGTTTCTACAAAAAATAATATCGAACTGGCGGTTCATTACTCCTGTGACGAGGTTGTGTTTTTGAAATTCGACGTTCTTTTTAAATGTAGGACGTATTTCGGCATGGCTATCGTGAAATATGAAAAAGTCTTCGAGCTTTCTGTCAGGGTAAAATTTTAAAAATGGGCGAAGGTAGTTTTTAAGTACGGTATGTGAGTAGTTTCCCTTTTTGGCTTTATCTAATGCAGTTTTGCTGAGATCAGTTGCTAATATTCGGGAATTAGGCAGTAGCCCGCACTCTTTCAGGACTATGGCCATTGTGTAAATCTCTTCGCCTGTAGAGCACCCTGCATGCCAAACATCTAGTTGTTTGGTCAAGTTAAACTTGGGAAGTATTTCATCTCGGATCATGATCCAAGCATCAGGATTCCTAAATAATTCTGTCAGGTTGACTAAAAGCTCATCGATTCCATTTAGAAAAAAATCATCTTCACTCAAAATCTTTCTCCAGAGATCTGTCATTCCCTGCATATTGTGTTTGGCCATCAAACGTTTGACTCCTCTATTCAATGATTTTGATTCGTAATTGGTAAAATCAAGATTGTATCTTTTGTTCATGGCTAGCATAAGCGCTTTTACTTCTTCTTCTGATATCATAATTTATGAGCTATGCATATCTTTTAATTTCTTTTTTCATGCTGTTTACACGAGTGATAAATGCGTCATTGAAAAACCAAAATGAGCGAGGAGCAATGTCAAGTTTTGGCATTTTAAATTGACAAAAAAGCATGGAGTGGGCACGTAATACGAATAACTCGTTTTCAAAAACCTGTTTCACTTTTTGAGCTTGAATACCATGTACTTTAGGAATATCTCCAAATAGGTCTAGATCAAGTTTTTCCGAAATTATGGAAACGGCAGATGCTGCAGTTACATTTTCGAGTTCCTTAAGAAAGTCGATTGCTTGAACCCTGGATTCATGATTGGTGAGAGGTTCTTCTACTGCATGTTCGCAAAGGATTTTTGCTTCATTTTGACTAAACATTATATAATTGATCCCTGATACAGCACCGATCAATTCCGTTTTCAGGAGTAGAAATCTTTCATTTCTACTTAGATTCAAAAGGCTGGGGTTGTACTTACCGAAAGTGAGATCTTGAGCAACAATGCTCGTATTGGCCATTTTTTGAAAAGCCGAGATACTATTTTTTACCGCATCGGTTAATATGTCCTTACCAATATTGAATCCACCTTCTTGCATGGTCTATTGTTCTGTTATGAGGCTCTGAGCTGGTCGTGTACTTTGAATTTGGATTTGAACAATAAGTCCGTGATCGCTGCAACATCTACCACCATACAGACATTCCCATTTCCCAATATGGTAGTTCCACTCAGTAGTTTGGTGTTTTCCAAGGGTCTTGGAATGGCCTTTTCAATGATCTCTTTTTGATAAAGAAGTTTGTCTACAATAACACCGATGTATTTTTCTGCATACGATATGACAATCACATCAAATTTTGAATCGTCACTATGTTTGTCAAAAGCATTTTGAAAGACATTGGAATCGTAGATTTCAGAAAAGTCTTTCATTTTGATTAGTTCCTCAAAGAAAATTATGGAGATTGTTTTTTTGAGATAACTTGAAATAAGTCCTACGCCAGCCTTTCTAATCTTTTGCTTTTCAAGGGAAATAACTGCTTCTGTATGGCTTAGTGGAAAGGCAAATTCCTGATCCTTCATAAGGAACATCAGCACACCCTTGACGGCCATGGATGATGGAAGCTTCAAACGAACAGTGGTGCCTATTCCTACTTCTGTTTTTATTGAAACTTGACCACCTATTGACTCTGTTGATATCTTGACAACATCCATCCCAACTCCTCTACCAGAGACCTCATTGATTGTGTCGCTGTTAGAGAAACCCGGCTCAAAAATGTATTGGATAACATCTTCATCGGTAAGCTCATTAATGAGGCTTTTTGGAACAATGCCGTTTTTGATGAGTTTGGCTCGGATAGCGTTGGCATTTATTCCTTTACCATCGTCAGAAACTTCAATGATCACATAGTCTTTTTCATTTTGGGCACTCAACGTAATGGTTCCGCAATCGGATTTGTTGGCCAATTTTCTCTCTTCTGCGGATTCAAGTCCATGGCCTACGGAATTTCTTACTAAGTGAATCATGGAATCGCTCATGATTTTTAGGATACTTCGGTCGATTTCGACTTCCAAGCCTTTCAGCTCAAGCTGCACGGGCTTGTCTTCAATAGTAGCAACGTCTCTAGCTATTCTATGAAATTTATTAAAAAGCACTCCGATTTGAACAAGCCGAACGTCCATAACGCTGTATTGCAAATCCGAGGTGATTCTCTGTAAACCAGCATATTTTGTATTCCTAGCACCAAGCTTGATATTTTCAGCCATGAGTCGGTCTCGTTCAATGATTAATTGACCGACTTGATTCATTAAATTGTCCAACTTGCGGATGGGTACTTGTACCAATTCCGTTAAGGATGCCTTATCCTGCAAGTTTTTCAATAGATCGTTTTCAGCTGGCTCTATATCATCTTCAGGTTCATTATGAATGCTTTCAAAAAATTCAATAGCCGATTGTTCGTCGTTTGTGGCGATTGTTGGCCGAGGGGCAAATTCCAGATTTCTTTCATCTAGAGAGTCTATTTCAGAGCTATTATCATCCTGTGTTGGGGTGAAATTGGTAAAGAAGAAGTCCTCTTCTCCATTTGAATCAACCGTGAGCCCAAGATCTTCGAAAGATACAGTAGGCGTTTCGATATTCGACGAATTGACTTTTGTCTCAAGACTATTGTCGGATTTTGATTTGAATAAGGATAATATTATGTCCAACCATCTGAGAAAAATGAATTTTTGTGGTTCATTTTCTAGCTGCTCATTTTTAAGTTCAGTAGAGACTGTCTCGTTTTCAAATTGCTCTTCGTCATCTTCAACATGCTGTTTTTCGCTATCATCAAGAGTTGGCTGAGCATGTTTAGAGACTCCAGCATTGCGCAGAATAACTTCCAGTTTTGTCTTAACTCCTTTGTGGCTAACTTTTTTCTTTTCTTTGATATTGATGATTAATTCATTGAGCTTATCGCAAGCACTAAATAGTCCATTAAAAAGCTCTTTGTCAATAGTCAAATTACCCGACTTAATCTCGGTGAAAACATCCTCCATCACATGGGCAATTTCTCCGATTGCTCTGAAACCCATGCCCATGGCGCTACCTTTTAGCGTATGTGTGATCCTGAAAAGGTCATCAATAAGTTTTTGGTCTTGAGGGTTGGACTCAAGGGCCGTTAATTGTTTGTTGAGCTGCTGGTGGATTTCCTGCGCTTCAAATGAGAACATTTCCATGAGCTCTTTTTCTTCATCGGGGGTTAAGGATAAGTCCATGTCTTAATTTGTTTATAAGCAACTAACTAAAAATTCTCCCATTTCATCGATTGAAATGACATTGTTTACAATGGCTTTTGAAATGGCCTCTTTTGGCATACCAAAAACTACAGATGATTCTTTGTCTTGAGCGATTGTGTATCCTCCTTTGAGATAGATGTTTTCCATCCCTTTGATTCCATCTGTTCCCATTCCGGTAAGTATTACTGCAATAGATCGTTCTGCATAAACCTGCGCTACGGAGTTCATCAGCGCATTAATCGACGGATTGTTAAATTCTTTATATATTGAATTATCTTCGTCAAAGATGATTTTGCCATTGACTCTATTCTTTCTGATTATGGTATTTGTATTTCCTGGAGCAATGTAAATGTGACCATTTAAAACCTCATCATTCGTTTTGGCTACATGTATTGGAATTGGGATGGTTTGTTTCAACCTTTTTGCAAAAGATTCAATAAAATCTTTAGGCATGTGTTGTGCGATCAAGATTGGAATGGGCAGGTTTTGAGGAATTCTTCGCAATATTTTTTCCAGAGCAGACGGCCCTCCGGTAGATGCTCCTATGACAATGATATCATATTGCCTTTTCGCCGAAAAAACGTGAGGCAAATTGATGGACTCAATCGTTGGGTTGAGTAATTTTTGCGCATCAATTTTTGAAGCGATTTGGATTTTGCTGATGATTTGTGTTTCTAACAACCGTAAACTTGATTTATCACCATCCGGCTTATTTAGATAATCTACGGCTCCTAGCTTGATCGCGTCTAATATTAGACTCATGTTTTGCTCACCTAATCCACTTAGAATCACAATCGGAGTAGGGCATTTTTCCATAATCCCCTTGATTCCGTAATGTCCGTCGAAGATAGGCATGACCATATCCATCAATACCACATTTGGTCGGTGCTTTTCGGTTTGCTCAATTGCTTCGATTCCATTGTATGCATTTCCTACTACAGTGATTTGTTTATCTTTTCTTAAAATACTCTTTATCAGCAGTTGTATGAAGCCTGAGTCGTCGGCAATTAGAACTTTGATTGTGTTCGTTCGCATTCAAATCAGTTCACTTCTGCCTTGAAATCTGTTTTTAACTCACCGATTTTCAGCATGGCTAGGACATCCAGTAAAATGATGATTTGCTCACGATTTTTGACAACCCCTTTGATGGAGGCTTCATCCAAGCTAGAGTGCTGCAAGACATTACCGGAATTTTCTATTTGCGAGGTGTATACAGCTAGCGTATTGGGTACAAGGTTGACTAAAATGCCAATATTGAAATTTTCACTTTCTATTACCATCGTAAAGTTTCCTTGACTTTGTACTCCATCTATTTGATGGCTTTTTCTTCTCAGACCAAATTTTCTTTCTAGATCAACTACACAAATCACCTCACCTCGAATATTGGCTATGCCCATTACGTAATCGGGAGTTTGGGGTACTACCGAAATTTTGGGTGTTAGTACAATTTCTTTGACTTGGTCAATAGACAGAGCATAGTCTTCTTCTCCTAGCTGGAAAACAATCAGTTGAACTTTGCGCCCCTTATCAATTTTTTCCTCGTCAGCATCTTCTGGTGATTCGCCCTTTTTCAGGGTAATGTTATTTTTGTCCATGACTATTCGTGATTGGGTGAAACTCAGTTAAGTGACTTTAAGGTAAACTTTGAAACACCTAGTCTTAATTGGTTAGCAATATCAGCGAGTCCTATACTTGAGGCATTAAACTCTTCCATTCCATTGCTCAGATCCTTCGAAGAGGTCGCGATTTGCTCTGTGCCAGAAGAGGTTTCCTCGGCTACCACAACTATTTTTTCTATGTTCTTAACTGTTTCGTCAATATTGACCCTTTGAATTTCTGTTGCGGTAAGTACCTTTTCGGAAAGACCCAGGGTTTCTACTATCGATGCGTCTATTTCTTTGAACACACTTTCTGCTTCTTGAGAAGCCTCATTTCCTGAGTTGACACTTGTACCCATGTCATTGATTGCTTTGCCAGCTTGAAGGATGTCTTTTTCCACAGCTTTTATTACACGCTCTATATCTCCAGCTGAGCTTTTTGAGTCTTCAGCCAATTTTCGGATCTCTTCAGCCACCACTGCAAATCCCCGGCCAGCATCCCCAGCTCTTGCAGCCTCGATGGCAGCATTGAGTGCCAGTAGGTTGGTCTGACCAGCGATATCTCTGATTACATTTAGCGTTTGAGCTATTTCTTCCGAGCGCTGGGTGAGCACCTCAATGGAAGTAGAAGTGAGACTAGCAGATTTTGCTATTTGACTCATGCTTTCAACCACACTTTCAATTCTTTCCAGACCTCTTTTGGCGTTGGATTGTCCCTTTTTTGCAGCTTCATTGATCGTAGTGGCTTGTTGCCCCATCTGCTCGGCCGATTGCCGCACTCCATCTATAAGTTTTGATGAATCATCGATTTGTCTCGCCTGATCTGCCACGCCTTCGGCCATTTGGCCAATAGCTGAGGCCACCTGAGCGGTTGTTCCTTGCATTTGATCACTTTTGGTCAGCATCTCTTCGGAACTACTTGCAAGTAGGTTACTGCTTTCAGAGATTTCACCCAGAAGATGATTGAGTGTGTTCATGGCTGTTGAAAGTCCTTCGGCCATGGCCTTGATGTCACCTCTCGTCTCCAAACTGATATCAACGGTCAAATCTCCTTGAGAGAGTGATTTGATCACATTGCTAACTGCTAGTATAGGTTCTGAAATACCATCCATGAGCTGGTTGATAGATTCTAATAGGATCAACTCAGATCCACTCGCTCCATTCAACTGTGCCCGTTCATTGAGGTTTCCATGTTGGATAATGACATTTACCACTCTTTTGAGCTCTTCGAGCGCTCGCTTTTGCTGGGTGATGTCCGTTGCATATTTTACTACTTTGTAGACATTACCATTTAAATCCAAAATTGGATTGTATGTAGCTTGTAGCCATATACTATTACCATTTTTGTGTTTTCGTTCAAAATCGCCAGTTACATATTCTCCTCGATTGAGCTTATTCCAAAATTCTCGATATTCTTCAGAATTGGCATAAGTGAGTTCACAAAATATACGGTGATGCTTACCTTTAACTTCATCGCTCGTGTAACCAACTGCAGATAAAAAGTTGGTATTGGCTTTGATGACCGTTCCATCTAAATTAAACTCAATAATAGCCTGCGCCTTGTCAACAGCGTCTATCTGACCCTTATAGTCTGCGTTTCTAAGTTTTTGTTGTGTGATTTCATTGGCAATCTTGATCACTTTGTAGACTTTTCCTGAAGAATTTTTGATAGGAGTATAGCTCGCATTGATCCAAAACTCTTCGCCACCTTTTTTTATTCGCTTGAATTCTCCTGAATTTATGTGACCAGCCGCTAAATCACTCCAAAAGGATTGGTACTCAGAGCTAGAAGCATATATTTCATCACAAAAAATGCGGTGATGCTTACCTATCATTTGGTCTTTAGTGTAACCCAAAGTTTTGACCCAGTTTTCGTTTACATCTAAAATTATTCCTGTGGGATCAAATTCTATGGATGCCCAACCTGTATCTACAGCAGATTTTACAGCATCACCTCGCATTCTAGCATTGACCATGTCCGTAATATCCATGGCAATTTTTATGATTTTGATCGTCACATTGTTTTCATCCATGACAGGAGTATAACTAGCGTTAATCCACAACGTATCACCATCTTTCTTGATTCTCATGAATTCTCCTGATTGGATTTTTCCATTTTTTAGATTTTTCCAGAATTCTGTATATTCTAATGACCCAGCATAATTAGGATCGCAAAACATTCTGTGATGTTTTCCAACGATCTCTTCTCGATCATATCCAAGAGTTTCGATCCAAATGTCATTAGCGGATAATATGATTCCATCAGGACTGAACTCTATGGAAGCCCAACTTGAATCGATTGCTGTTTGAAGATGGCTAATGTCCTTGGTAAGTGTTGTTTCCATATTTGTAGGGGTGAGTATTTCTGCGTTGGCTACTCCTTGATTTTTGTTGGAAGAGCCATTTTGTGAAGTTGTTTTTTTAATAGACATGCGAGGCTAGTTTTGTTGACTTTTTGTGCAACTACTCTACATAAGTTAAACAGAGTATTGTGAAATGTAAAATACAACGTAACAAATACATGATCAATACATAGAATCACCTAATTTGTATTAGGTGATTTTACCTATTTTACCGCTTATTGTGAAGTATACTATTGTGGTATTAAGCCGTCGGATGATTGGGTTAAAATTGGCTCTAATGAATATTAAAGGCTGTTTTTAAGTGATAGCTGAGATGTTCTTTAATGACATAATTAATTGGACATTCATCACATTCTGGTTTTTATCTAGGTGTTTTTGCTTAAATAAAAATAGGTAAAAGGACTATGGAAATAAAGTAAAACTAATCTTACCTTTATGAAATGGTTCACCTTTAAAAAAATGTATTTATGAAAACGGTTGTAGTTGTAGATGATTCAGTTCTTACAAGAGAATCAGTAAAATTAGCACTTAAAAAGGGAGGCTATGATGTAATTGGAGAAGCGGGTGATGGAGAAACAGCCTTAGAAGTGTGTATGAGGCTCAAGCCTGACATTATTACTTTAGATAATATATTGCCTGATATGTTTGGCATTCAAATACTGCAATCGCTCAAAGAGCAAAACGTTCAATCTAAATTTATTATGATAAGCGGGGTTTCTAGTCAACGTATGATTGACAAAGTGAAATCTATGGGTGCCAGCGGCTATCTAGTAAAACCAATAGAAGTCAAACAATTAATTACAATTTGCAATAGGCTAATGTACAAGGCGCAAGTTGCCTAAGTAGAGCCAAATGGTAGTAACGATTTTCCTTTCCCTAATTAAAACCAGCTAAATTTTAGTAAAGACTTGTTTGAGCTCCTAGCTGCTCAGACAAGTCTTTCTATTTTGAGCAATCCGTTTAATTTGCAAAGGGTTATTCTCTTCCATTCATGTATTATTTGTAACTTAAAGCTGAGATATCTTTAATCAGAGAATCTACGTATTGAACAATCGTAATTTTACGTGCACGTAATTTATCTTTTCACCCCACAGACCGCATATGATTAAAGTACTACTTGTT
Organism: uncultured Cytophagales bacterium; assembly: GCA_963848175.1. Taxonomy (GTDB): domain Bacteria; phylum Bacteroidota; class Bacteroidia; order Cytophagales; family Cyclobacteriaceae; genus JAMZMI01. Next base: position 191,416 of record CAWKCO010000006.1, on the reverse strand, counting down.
GACGATCATGGTCTTATCAGAAAGGCCATAAGGATGATATTGGCTAAGTGTAAGCATATTGAATTGGTCGGAGAGGCTTCTGATGGTGACGAGGCTTTTGATCTAATTGGGGAGGTAATTCCTGACGTAATCGTTACGGATGTATTTATGCCCAAAATGACTGGCTTACTATTATGCAAAAAGGCCTTAGTCAAGTACCCTGAAGTAAACATAATTGTACTCTCGGCCTTTTATGATGAATCGCATATATTAGATTCGTTTGAAGCAGGGGCATTGTGCTTTTTACCAAAAAGTGCAAGTGGCGAGGAGATCATACAGGCGATAGATAGCGCGGCTAATGGTGACATTTATTATCCACAGTCAGTTGTGCAGATTTTAGGTTCGGCTATTATTCGAAAAGAGCCAATGCAAAGTCTCAGATCAATGCTCACTACTAGGGAAAAAGAGATATTGAAACAGATCGTAAATGGATTTACAAATAAAGAAATAGCGCAGGAGTGCTTTATAAGTGTGAGAACCGTGGATGCCCACCGAAGAAATATTATGAAGAAGCTCAATGTGACCAACAGTGCTCAAATGGTCAAGCTAAGTTTAGAAAATAACATTGTTTGATTTTGCATAGAGTGTTGAGTACAAAGCTATTTACTTTGTATAACCTATGAAACAACACTCAATCAAACTGATCACTACCGAAGACGGATCACATAGCTTGCTAAGAGAAGATATTCATGAAACATATCACTCGTTTCGCGGGGCACTGAGTGAGTCTCAATATGTATTCATACAAATGGGCTTGGAGTATTTGAAAGCCTCTGGGTCAAATTCTATTAAGGTTTTTGAGGTGGGTCTGGGAACGGGGTTAAATGTGCTACTTTCTGCGCAATTTGCCGAGACCAACAACTTACCAATAGATTTTCATAGTGTAGAACCTATCCCCGTACCAGAAGAGATTTACAAGGAACTTAACTATGGTCAAAATGAAGCTGGAAAATCGTTGCTTCTTGAGATTCACCGATGTGATTGGCAGGAGTCTCATCGGATCACTGATACACTCCAACTTGCAAAATATGAGACTACACTTGAAGTGTTTGATGATGCTAGTGATTTTGATATCATTTTCTTTGATGCTTTTGCGCCTTCCAAACAGCCAGAGGTTTGGTCCATAGACAATATCAGAAAATGTTATGGGCTTTTGAAAACCGGTGGCATTTTGACGACCTACTGCGCTCAGGGGCAGTTTAAAAGAAATTTGAAAGAAGCAGGATTTGAGATTGAAATTTTGCCTGGTGCTCTTGGCAAAAAAGAAATGGTACGGGCTATAAAAAGATAGTAGAAAGCTCAAAAGTGAGCGTGGGGTATTCTGCAGATTTCACTTCCCCTTTGTCCACCACATAAAGCACTGGCTCGACGGCATCCAGTCGGAAATTTAAAATTTCAAGCGACTTATTGTTTGGGTCTACAATCCAATACTCTTTAACGTCAAACTCTTGATACAACGCCCTCTTATGGTATCGGTCGATATGACTATTGGAAGGCGAGAGAATTTCTACCACTAAATCGGGAGCTCCTTCTATACCTCTGTCTTTTATTTTGGAGAGGTTGCCTTTTGTCAAAAGCAAAATATCTGGCTGCAACACGTTGCGACTATCCAAATACACATCAAATGGTGCATGAAAGTATTCACCACCCTCGGATGCTGCGAAGGAGTCAAAAATTCTTTCTAAGACTTTAGTAATACGTTGGTGTGATAAGTTGGGCGATGGTGACATAATAATTTCTCCTTGTATCAGCTCACCGCGAAAGTCCTCACCTAAAATCAGGTAGTCTTCCACCGTATATTCCTTCGATCGATCTTTGATGGCTGTACGCATAGCTTCAATTTAAACAAAATCGGGGATTTTTTAATCCCCGATTTGGTGGTTGTGCTGTTTTGCTCTTCTTATCAATCAGGGTCTTCGTCTCTTATGCTGGCTGAGTTTATTTCTTGCGTGAGAGATGTAATGGATGCTACATTGAAAAATCCTACTACTCTTACCCCCTCATCCGAAGCTTCAATGTTAGTAGTGACATTGGCCAAAGGAGTGGCAAAAAGAGCAGCAAAACCCCCATCTACATTAGTTTCTTCCGCTACGCGTATCATAAAGAACAAAGCCTCATTTGATATAGAATGTATTTCTACACGAGCCACATCTGCGCTCCTAATCAATGAATCATTTCTGATAAAGAAAGGGTTGCCATCTAGCAACTCAAAATCTTTATTGTCTGGATTTTTAGCAAGATCAAAGTAAATAGCATCATTCGTTATAAACCCTTTACTTCGGAGCTTGCCCTTACGATCTGTGACGTTCAAGACTTCTCCGTTGACGATTTTATGTTTTTGTTCTGGAAGATAAGGCGGGGCTGTTTTGTTCCCTTCAATTTCCTCGAAAGGATTCATCAAATTGCGAATAGGCTGTATAAAAATAGCCGAATCGAAAGATGCTCCCGTAAATGCCGCATCGTAGGCCAGATTTATTTCAGAGGGCTTGTTTAAGTAGACATCATTTTTCCATGTTTTTATCCAATAGCTATTCCCTTCACCCTTCAAATCTCTAGCCCAAAACTCACCAAAGTAGTAGTCTTGTTCTGTGAATATATCCTTCTTATAATATTCAAACGTGATGCTATCTACCGCTGGTGCAGGAAAAAGCTCCGTAGAAGATGTATAAGTCACTCCTTGATGAATGATTTCTAGTTCAAAATTATCCCCAATATCCCCTATAGTTTCACCCAAGCCAGGTGTCCACAGATAGGATTGAGTGAAATTTGAAAACTGAAAATTAAGAGAAACCCCTTTATTCTTATTTAAAACTGTCACAGTGGCATTGTCAATGACTGGAGCAGCACTGTTATCAAAATAAGGACGTGTAAGCGTTAGTTTGATCTCTTGAGCTTGTGATTCGTTATTGAGCCAAGCATCCACTACAAGTACTGGTTCAGAGCTATTTAGATCAATATCCACTACATCATCGCACGCAATCAGGCTGACAGCCACTAAACTGAGAAATAGGTATTTATATCTATTCATTGGATTAAAACTTAAAATTGTAAGAAACAGCGGGAACAAAAGAGCCAAGAATTGAAACCTGATTGGCAGAGGTACCTGCTAGTGCGCCAGTCTCTACCCGTCCATCTCCTTGTCCAAAATAGAGGGCAAATGGATTTCGGCGACCGTAAGCATTATACACAGTAAATACCCAATAGTCTTCAAGTTTCTTAACAGTTCCATTTGGTTTTACCTTTTTCATATACCATGTTGCAGACAGGTCGAGTCTATGGTAATCTGGTATACGACTGTTGTTTCTTCCCTCAACCCCAGGAATTGTATAACCTTGGTTTTCAAATCGATAAGATGGAAGTGTAGTAGGTGTACCTGTGATATAAGTAAAATTTGACGACAAACTAAATCTTGGCGTTAGGTCGTAAGAAGCAGTTATTTTGGCATTATGGGTTTGATCGTACCTAGTCGGGTACCATTTTCCATTGTTAATACCATCAACTTGAAGCTCAGTTCTACCCAGCGTATAACTTATCCATCCTGTAAATTTTCCATTATTCTTTTTCACATAGAATTCCAGTCCATAGGCCCGTCCACTACCTAAAAGCAAGTCTCCCTCCACTTGTGGGTTTATTAGTAACTCAGCTCCATCAATGTAATCCACCTGATTTTGATTGTATTTGTAGTACGCCTCCACAGATGTTTCCAGCTTATTACCAAAGAAGTTTTTAAAGACTCCTATTGCAACTTGATCTCCTAATTGAGGCAAAATATTATTTGTGCTAGGTAGCCACACATCAGTCGGAAGTGAGGCCGCCGTGTTAGACGCCAAATGGATGTATTGAGCCATTCTCTGATAGCTGGCTTTTACTGATGTAGAAGAATTTATTTGATAATTGGCTGAAAACCTTGGTTCCAATCGATTGTAAGTTTTGATACGCTCAAAATTTTCCGCCTGTTCTGTTCTTAGTGTATCTCGTCTTTCTCCTGCAGGAGCATCATTAAGAAGATATATCGTGCCATCTCCTAAATAAGAAAATGAAGAAAATCTTAAACCGTACTGTAGGGTCAATCGAGAATTGATCTTTTGTTTATTTCCAACATAGATAGAAGACTCAATGCTCTTCCTTTCCTCTAAACTTAAGTCTGTTCTATCTCCGTCGCTTGATCCCTGAACATCCGCAGGAAGAAAACGATAAAGAATAGCTTCTCCACCAAATGATAGTTCGTTATTGCTATTGACAAAATAGCTGAATTGCTGTTTGATGTCATAAGTGAGAATAGTGGATTTCCATTTAAACTCATCCTGATCACTTTCACCAAACTGAAAAGAATAATCATACTCGCTTAAAAAGAAGCTTGTATTTGAGAAAATTTTATCAGAAAAAAGGTGATTCCACCTTAGAGTCGCCGTTTTGTTCCCCCAATCAAATCCTTGGCGGGCATCAAACTTGAAATTATCCCTTCCAAGATAACCTGAGAGATATACCCTGTTTTTTTCGTTGATGTTATAATTGGTCTTGAAGGTTAGGTCATAAAAATAAAGACCCACATCTTTCAAATCCCCTTGAAGAAAGGGCTTGGCTAAAACATCTATGTAAGATCGACGACCTGCTAAGATAAAGGAGGCTTTGTCTTTTACAATTGGCCCCTCTACTGCCAAACGACTAAAAATAGTACCTACTCCTCCGTTAACTTCATATTCTTTAGCGTTTCCTTCTTTCATTCTCACATCCAAGATGGAGGATAGTCGTCCACCATATTCAGCAGGAATTCCACCTTTATATAGCTTCACATCTTTCACCGCATCTGGGTTAAATACAGAGAAGAAGCCAAACATGTGAGAAGAATTGTAGACTGGCGCTTCATCGAGTAGCACTAAATTTTGCCCTACGCTACCTCCACGTACGTTGAAACCGGAAGCTCCTTCTCCCACCGTACTTACTCCCGGTAAGAGCTGCAGACTTTTCACAACGTCAACCTCTCCGAGAAATGCAGGGATTTTTTTTATGGTGCTAATATTCAGCTCGGCGGTACTCATCTCAATGTCGGACACATTGGCATCATCTGCCCTGCCAGTGACCACCACAGACTCAAGCTGCTGGCTCGCAGGCTGCAATTCTATATCCGAACGTTGGTTAGATGTGAGATTGATAGTTTTCTCAATTGGATCATATCCTACGTATGTATAGCTCACTGAATAGTTGCCTTTTGGCAAGGTGAGTGAATAGAACCCGTAAAAATTGGTGACATTTCCCGTGTTGAGATCTTTCACAAGTACAGTTGCTCCGATGAGCGTTTCGCCATTGGTGGCGTCTTTTACATACCCACTTAAGGTATATTTTTCCTGTGCCAAGGCGGTGAATCCTACTGCAATCAATAGGCCGGCAATTAAATGTTTCATTATTAAAAATTAAGTACTCAAATTTTTGAAATCTCAGGGAATAACGATCCCTTCATGCTTTGGTTTGAAAGTATGCTTCATTTTGTTGTCATTTTGACAAAACGAAGATATAGACACTTGCTTTGCGCAAAGGGTTTACCAAATCGAATTAATATTTTGATAATTTTTGTAGAAATGGATTCAGTCTCTGGATTTCAATGTTTTCATAATTATTTCAGCATGTACACGTGAGTTTTCGATAAACCAAATATTGGTTTTCAACCCTCCGCAAATCACTCCAGCCAGAAAGACGTTTGGCAAATTGGTCTCCATGGTCTCTGCATCATATTCGGGAGTTTTGTACATATCATCCCCGATTTTTACACCGATCTTTTCAAGAAATGAAAAGTTGGGCTGGTAGCCTGTCATTGCCAGCACAAAGTCATTTGGGATCGTCACTTTGCCAGATGGGCTGAGTATGTCAATTTCATGTTCACGAATTTCATGCAACATTGATCCAAAATGTGCTTTGATAGAACCTTCTTTGATTCGATTCTCAATATCCGGAAGCACCCAATATTTCACTCGTGGGTTGATGGCTCGCTCTCGGATGATCATGGTCACGGATTTTGCTCCCTTTCTATACGTCTCTAGCGCCACATCCACAGCCGAGTTGGCCGCCCCGATCACAGCCACGTCCATTCCAAAATAAGGCTGTGGCTCATCATAATAGTGCTTGACTTTGGGTAGGTCTTCTCCTGTCACACCCAGTTTATACGGCAAGTCGTAAAATCCCGTGGCAATCACAATGGCTTTGGCCTCATAGCTTCCCTTCGAGGTGGTCACTGAGTAGTTGCTTCCACTTTTTTTCACTTCATCTACACTCTCGTAGAGTTTTACATTCAGCTCCCAATGCATGGCCACCCGGCGAAAATATTCCAACGCCTCTGAGCGTACGGGTTTTGGGTTATGAGAAATAAAAGGAACATCGCCTATTTCCAACTTTTCCGAAGTGGAAAAGAAAGTCATGTTTTTGGGATAGTGATAAATGGAGTTGACCAGACAACCCTTGTCAATGATGACATGACTTTTCCCAGCCCTTTTGGCCTCTATGCCACAGGCTAACCCAATGGGGCCAGCACCGATAATTAGTACATCTATTTTTTCACTCATGGCATTTTATTGTTTGGTAGGGCGTGATGCAAAAGTCCAGTTTCACATCATGTGTTTCTGCAAAATCAAATTCATCAAAAAGAGGAGCAAGATTTACGCCTACTTTTATTATTTGAGGAGGCATTTGGGCCAATAGCCGATCATAGAATCCTTTGCCATAGCCTATGCGATTGCCTTTTTTATCAGCAGCTAAAAGCGGGATGATCACCATTTCTGTTTTGGAAATGTCGGCGGCAAGCGCGTCTATAGGCTCAGGAATTTGAAATTGATTGAGTTGGAATTCTACCTTTTCGTGATAAACGAAATGGCTCATCAAACAGGTTTCAAAATCTGATACCGAAACCACCACTTCAACGCCTAACTCATCAAGTGATTTGACAAGAGGCCAAGTGTCAAGTTCCCTATTTCGAAGAATTGGGAGAAACACATGACAAGTGCGAACCTGCTTTTCTGAAACCAAGTCCAAAACACGTGCACGAATGGCAGCACATCGCGCTGACCATTCCGTCTCACAAAGCAATCGCCGATTATAAAGCGCGCCTTTTCGTATTTTGGCTTTTGGGCTCATCATCCTTACATGTCTCTGAGAATCTGAAAATGATAACTGAACGGCTTGAATTTTTGCAAAAGGGTCTTGATAAAGTCTGGGTTGTTTAGATAGAAATTCAAAAAGTTGTCATGGCGCTCTTGCAAGGTGCCATTTGGGAAAAGTTTTTCTTTAATAGAGTCTATCTGACCCATCGCCACATCATTGTTTTGCATTTCAGCTTTTTTCAAACGCTTCGCAATGTTATCGAGGGACTTGAACGTGTTGGCACTTTCAGCGCCTATAAAACCAGTGAGAGAGCCGTCAATTTCCGCGGCTTTGGTTTTCAATTGCTCATAAACTAAAGCAATGGCCGCTTTTTCCTTCTCTAGCTCATAGTCGGCGGTAGTATTGTTTTCAAGATATGCTTCTTTCAATTCGTGTGCGGACTTAAAGAGATCCGCTCCTTTGAGCTTCAGTTTCTCAATCTTTTTCTGCAAACTTTTATTGATCAGCATGGCAAAATCCCTTGGCATCAACACAGGGAATCGTGTTTCGTAATGATCAAAGATGCCTTTAAGTTGTAACCAATAGGCGATTTCGGCAGGACCACCTATATATGCTAAGTTTGGAAGAATAGTCTCCTGATACAGTGGACGCAGAATTACATTCGGGCTGAATTTTTCAGGATTGGATGCTGTCAAATCCAGCATTTCTTCTGGTGTAAAAGAGAGCTCTGTATTCAGGACTTTAAACTGACCTTCTTCTTTTACAATTCTTTCTCGCACGCCATTTTCCATATAAAAGAAATTGATCTCACGAGAAAAAGCCTGGTCAGAGTAGCCTGCGGCTTTGAGTTTTGCTGAAGCAGTAGCTACCAAACTATGCGAAGTGCTATTGGTGATTTCTTCGGCAACTATCGGTGCAAAAAGACTTTTGAACGTAGGGTGGTCGCCATCTACAACCACTACACCATATTCGCCAAACAGCATGTTGACATAAGATCTGGCTGAATCGGCCAAGGTGGTGTGATCGAGATAAGCCTTTTCGAACAAACTGATGTCGTGATCTTTCAGCTGATCCATCACCTCGATAAGCGAGTGTGGTTTTATTCTACCGACGGGTCCAGTCTGATTTGTTTCCCAAGTATATTTTTTTCCGAAAAGGTTGAAATTATTGATTTCGGCCAAATCATGATCCTCACTAGCTAGCCAATATACTGGTACAAAATGACAATCGGGATAGGCCTTTTTGAGCGCCACACAGGTATTGATCACCGAAATGATCTTATAAATAAAATAAAGTGGCCCTGTGAAAATATTGAGTTGATGGCCTGTGGTAACGGTAAATGTGCGCTCGTGCTGTAGGCTATGAATGTTGAAATCTACCGCATCACAAATACGCAGAGGGCCATATTCTGCTTGAAGAACCTGTACCAAAGCCGTGCGCTTCACTTCAGGAAAATTGCGCTCTTTTATGATTTTATCAAAATTCTCAACCGCTGGATAAGCATTGTAAAAAGGAGCGAGCGTGTCCTTTTTGTTGATATAGTCTAGAAATAACGGAGAGAAACACCCCGTTTCCTCAAATGTTACTTTCTCTGATTTCATTCTTAATTATTTAAACATTCTATCCGATGGGGTTCTTCGGAGCGTAATTTATTTATCCTATTACGGGTTTCCCATAAAGGTCAAATGCTGTTGCGTCTTCTATTTCTACATTTACAAAATCCCCTACGCGTAAGTAAGCGTCATTGGCATCTATGATTACTTCATTATCCACCTCGGGCGAATCATGTTCCGTTCGGCCGATGTATTTGCCACCTTCCATACGGTCGATTAGTACTTTTAGCGTCTTGCCAATTTTCTCATTATTGATCTCTTCGGAGATAGACTCTTGAAGTTCCATAACTGCTTCGGCACGTTCTTGTTTCACTTCTTCGGGCACATTGTCCTCCAGTTTATAGGCATGGGTGTTTTCCTCGTGAGAGTAAGGAAAAACACCGAGTCTTTCAAATCGAGATTTTTCCACGAAATCCAACATTTGGTGAAAATCGTCTTCTGTCTCTCCCGCATGTCCTGCGATCATGGTTGTACGTAGGGCGATACCGGGCACTTTGCTGCGGATTTTGTCCAACAATGCCTCCGTCTTGGCGCGAGTCGTTCCTCGTCGCATGATTTTGAGCATATTGTCAGAGGCATGCTGTAGCGGGATATCTAGATAATTGCAAATGTTTGGTTTGCTGGCCATAATATCCAAAATGTCTTCTGGAAAACCCATTGGGAAAGCGTAGTGCAACCTGATCCAATCCAACCCTTCAACATCCGAAAGCCTGTCTAATAGTTCGGCAAGATTTCTTTTATTGTATAGATCCAACCCGTAATAAGTAGAATCCTGAGCGATCAATAGAATTTCTTTTGTCCCGTTTTTTACCAAAGATTTAGCTTCGGTAATGATCTCTTCTATCGGCTTAGACACATGCTTGCCTCGCATCAGCGGAATGGCACAAAAGCTACACGGTCTGTCACAACCTTCCGAGATTTTTAGGTAAGCATAATGCTGGCTTGTGGTGATGATTCGCTCCCCGACCAATTCATGTTTGTAGTCAGCATTGAATTTTTTGAGCAATAAAGGCAGTTCCATCGTGCCAAACCACGCGTCGATCTGTGGTATTTCTTTCATCAAATCTTCACGATAGCGCTGCGACAAGACAGCCCGTCACGTAAACTTTGTCAACGATTCCTTCGTCTTTGGCATCAGCATAACGCAAAATCGTGTCTATCGACTCTTGCTTGGCATTGTCTATAAATCCGCAAGTGTTGATAATGATGATATTCGAATCATCTTTTACCGACTCATGAGTTGCGTTGATTTCGTTTCCTCTGAGCTGAGTAAGCATCACTTCAGAATCCACCAAATTTTTGGAGCACCCCATTGTGATGATGTTTACCTTGTCTTTTTTTAGTCCTTTGGCCTTCACGTGTCTAATTTGATAAAACGCAAAGCTAATACAAATAACAAGGGATAATAAGTTCAACTCAATTGGGTTAATATAACTTTGAGCCTTAATTACGATGAGACAGCTGATAATCATACTGAGTGTGGCAGTTTTTGCCTGCAATGAAATTCGCGAATGCGACTTGGAATCCAAATACTGAATTGGTGGGTATTGCATTCTATGAAATCCCTGATAGTCTTGGTGCACAAAAAATTGCTAAAACGGTTAATTTTAATGAAGTGATTAATTCTCGCAATATTTCCTTTTCGGGCTTAGATACTGTCTTACAGATTGCCCCGGTTTTGCTTGATCCGACTTCTAATCAATTACCTATCTTTTCGAAACAGACTCTGATACCTATAATCTGGTTTTAAACTATAGAATCAGTGAAGCATCGCTCTACTCATTAGACTGTGGCGCGGCTTTTTCCTATGATAGTCTTCGTGCTACTACTACCGATCTTAGTCCTTCTAGTACCAATTTTGATTCGGTCGCTGTGTCGTTTGAATCCGTCAATAAAAACATCCCTATCAATGTTGAAGTATATTTTTAGTATCGCGATTCTACGATAACTATTCTGACTGCTTCCGCACAGAGTGGCGTATTGCAGCAAATGGGCTCTAAGATGAATCAAGGTGGTGGAAAAGCTCCAGCAGTGACAATGAAAGACCTTCGTGAATTGCGCAAGCAGGAGAAGAGGGATTGGAGTTTGAATTATGTCAAGTTTAGCTACGACGTGATGCCTACAGGGCGCATGTTTCTCAAACCAGATCAAAGAAGCCAAGAGTTTCAAGTATCCACGAGTTTCTACAAGTATTTTTTTATGGTAGAAATGGGATTTCAAGATTTTACCAGAACGGGTTCTTCTTTTGAGGAAAACTTCAACCGTTTATCTTCTTACAAATACACTAACTCAGGCACATTTTTCCGCCTTGGCCCAGAAGTGAATTTGATAAAAATCAACCCACTGGGAGGCGCATTGACTTTTGGCGTGAGGTATGCACGCAGTTCATTTTCTGATCAGCTCGATTTTTCTAGGCAAGATGCTTTTGGCGACAATGCTTATAGCTACAAAAATGATGGTGCAAGCCTCGCTTGGATGGAGCTTACCGCGGGACTCAATCTAGTAGTATGGAAAAACATGCACATGGGCTACACCATTCGATACAAAGCATTTAGAAAATTCAAAGGCGTAGAGCAGCTCAATCCTTTCGATACTCCCGGCTATGGCCGTATTGAAAATGGGTCGAATATGGGATTCAGCTACTATATAGGCTGGGCGATACCTTTTAAGAAAGAGGAGGTCATTCCCGAATCGTCAAATTAGCACTCAATAAATCTTCATATCCTCTACTACTCCCTCACCTACTTCCTTGGCGATGATGTCTAGTACTTTTTGTTTGGAGTTGAGCATCTCTTGCTTGAGGGGAGCGGAAGACATTTGCAGATACAATACTTTGTTTTTCACATAGACATTCGTCGTGCGAGAAGCGATGGTGTTGCCCATCATTTTCTCCCATGATTGAACCACCTTTTTTTCCAAAAAAACCTTGTCAAGTTTTTGAGCCTTCAAAAAATGCTGGAAGGCATTCGCAAATGATTGTGTGCTGTCTTGCTTGCTCATAAGATTGTTCCGTTTTGTATCTCAAAAAAAGAGACCCCTTCCAAATGTTTAAAAAATCCTCTCGAACGTTCTATACGAGCATCCGTGATAAAAATCTGAGGAAATCGCGCTGAATCTGATAGCAAGGTAACCAAATGGCTAATCCTATCATCGTCGAGCTTGTCAAATATATCATCCAACAAAAGCACAGGACTGTAGCCTTTTTGATCTTTCAAAAAATCGTATTCTGCCAATTTCAGTGCGATGATAAAGGATTTTTGCTGTCCCTGAGAACCTATCCGTTTGATGGGTCGATCGTTGAGCGTAAAGACATAGTCATCTTTGTGACAGCCCACCGTGGTTCTTTGCAGGATCACATCCTTTTCCCAAGCGGCCAGATATTCCTTTTCAAATTCCTTTGCTTCGCAATCCGACTTGTATGAGATTCCGGGCTGTTCGGATCCATCAAATATCAAACGATAGTTTTCGGCAAAAAAACTCTCAAAAAGCTTAGCAAAAGCTTTTCTTACGGCATAAATTTTTTTGTTGAGAGGCAAAATTTTCTCATCGTAGACAGCCAAGAGCGTGCGGTTCACATTTCTACGTCCATCGTTTTGCTTCAAGAAACTGTTTCGCTGTTTTAATACGCGCTGCAATTCCATCAGGTCGCGCAGATAGCCGCCATCAAACTGGGAGATGACACTATCAAAAAGCTTTCTTCGGATCTCACTTCCTTCCTTAATGATTTCCGTATCGTCGGGCGAAGTGAGCACAGAAGGAATTCTGCCAATATGATCGCTGAGTCGCTCAGGCTCTTGCCCGCCTATTTTCATGATCTTTTTTTTGCCTCGCTCAAAATAACAATTTACCGTTAGCTCTTCCTGCTCATTTTTGAAAAGTGCCATTAATCGCAAAAAAAGCTTCTCCAAAATGAATACCCTGCTGATCGGTAGTGTTTAGCGCACTTTTCGTCATGGAGAGGTAATGAATAGCATCCAGCAGATTGGTTTTACCCATACCATTCTTCCCAAGAATACAGTTGATTCCTTCGCCAAACTGGACTTTCTCGTCCTGATAATTCTTAAAATGTTGAAGTTTTAAAGTGTTAAGGATCATATATTTTGATGAGCACCCTTTTTCGGTTAATTTCGCAGGGCTTATTGGGCTGAGACCCAAAATTAAACATTAAGAAACATAGGTTAATTCAAGATGGCGGCTAAAACGAAAAAAGAAACTTTTGATAAAGAGATGTACATGTACTGGTTCGAGTCCATGCTCTTTATGAGAAGATTTGAAGAAAAAACAGGTCAACTGTACGGTCAGCAAAAAATCAAAGGCTTTTGCCACTTGTACATAGGTCAAGAGGCTTGTGCTGCTGGAGCTGTATCTGCCCTGAAAAAAGGGGATAAATATATTACGTCTTACAGAGATCACGCGCTTCCATTGATGTTGGGTACTACTCCTGAGTCGATCATGGCCGAGCTATTTGGTAAAGTCACGGGAGCATCCAAAGGAAAGGGTGGTTCTATGCACATCTTCGATGTGGAAAATGGCTTTATGGGTGGTCACGGGATTGTGGGAGCACAAATTCCGCTAGGCGCAGGTATCGCATTTGCAGATATGTATAATGGTAACGACAACCTTTGCGTATGCTACATGGGAGATGGAGCTGTCAGACAAGGAGCTTTTCACGAAGCGTTGAACTTGGCTATGACTTTGAAAATCCCAGTGATTTTTGCCATAGAAAATAATGGCTATGCCATGGGTACATCTGTGAAGAGAACCTCTAATGTAACTGAGCTTTACAAACTAGGCGATGCATACGATATGCCTTCTTTCCCAGTGGACGCCATGTCGGTAGAGGCGGTACACAATGCTATGGCCGAAGCAGCAGATAGAGCACGACGTGGAGACGGCCCTACGCTTTTGGAGCTTAGAACATATAGATACAAAGGTCACTCAATGTCCGATCCTGCAAAGTATCGTACCAAAGAAGAATTGGAAGAGTACAAAGAGCGTGACCCAATCGAGCAGGTGAGAGCGGTAATTTTGAAAAACAAATACGCGACCGAAAAAGAACTCAAAGCAATAGACGATAAACTCAAGGCTAAAGTGCTTGAGGCTGTGGAATTTGCAGAAAAATCTGACTTTCCTCCAGCCGCTGATGCATACACTGATGTATATGCAGAAGAGAATTATCCTTTTGTAATGGATTAATACAAAAAATATATCTTTGCGCACTAAATTTTAATTCAGAATGGCGAATACGAAAACTAAAAAGCAAGACGGAGTAGAAATACTCGAAGATTCAGAGTTGTTGGCAGGCAAAGCGGAAGCTTTTTTCAATGATTCAAAAAACAGAAACCTTGTTTTTGGCATAGGTGGCGTAATCGCCCTTTTGGTAATCGGTTTTCTTGGATACAAGTTTTATATAGACAACAACAACAAAGTGGCGCAGCAGGAAATGTTTCAAGCCGTGTTCTTCTTTGAAGCGGATAGTTTGAACAAAGCCTTGGATGGTGATGGTATCAACCCAGGCTTCTTGCAAATCATCGAGGATTACCCTGGTACTGATGCAGCAAATCTTGGCTAAGTACTATGCAGGAGCGTCTTATTTGCAAAAAGGAAGCTTTAGCAGTGCGGCACTCAGTTTGAAGACTTTAGTAGCAACGACTTACCTAGTTCAAGCACGAGCTTATTCACTTACCGGTGATGCTTATAGTGAGTTGAAAGATTATGCTAAAGCGATTTCGGCATACAAAAAGGCTGTGGACGAAAAGCCAAATGAGGAGTTTACTCCAATTTATGCAATGAAATTGGCGTCAGCGTATGAGGCAAACGGAGAGATGAAAAAGGCAGCAGAGGCTTATGCACTCATCATAGATGAGTACAGTAAATCTAACTTCTTGCCAGAAGCGAAAGAAACAGAAGGCAAGATTGGAAGGACTAGCTGCCCAATAATATTCAAAAATCAATAACGAATACGGGGATAAGGCAGCAGCGCTTTATCCCCTTTTTTTTATGGCTACAGCATTAAAAAACTTAAGCGACAACAAACTTTCTGTGATCAAGGATATTTCAGAATTCAAGTTTGGGATAGTGGTATCAGAATGGAATGAAGAAGTGACAGAGGCACTCTATTCAGGAGCAATGCAAACACTTCTTGATTCGGGAGCAGAGCGAGACAATGTCACAAGAATGAACGTTCCTGGAAGCTTTGAACTCAGCCTTGGCGCTCAGTGGATGGCCAAGCAAGACCAAATAGATGCGGTAATTTGCCTTGGGTGTGTCATTCAGGGGGATACCAAACACTTCGATTTTATCTGTCAAGCATGTGCCGATGGAATCACCAATGTTGGATTGAAATATGACAAGCCTGTGATTTTTGGAGTACTTACGACCAATGATCAGAAACAAGCTACTGATCGTGCGGGAGGCAGACATGGAAACAAAGGAGATGAAGCGGCAATAACAGCCATTAAAATGCTTCAATTCAGACCCTAACTTACATTAGAAATAATCAATACAACGACGATCGGTTGAAGCAACATTAAACTTCTGTTCGATTGCTATATCTACATAAAAATGAAAGTCTTAAAATTCGGAGGTACTTCTGTAGGCTCACCAGAGCGAATGAAGCAAGTGGCCAATTTGATAAAAACAGTGGACGGTCAAAAAGTGGTGGTGCTTTCCGCCGTGTCAGGAACGACCAACTCACTTGTGGCTATCGGAGATTTGTGCGATAAAAAGCAAAAGGACGATGCACTGAAAGCCTCCAAGGAGTTGCAAGACAAATACCATGTGTTCGTAGGTGAGTTGCTGAAAACCGATGCTGCTCAAAAGGAGTCTTTGGCTTTCGTGGATCAGGTGTTTGCCGACATCAATGAATTGATTGGCAAACGATATACTGAGCAAGTGGGTAAAGTAATGGTGGTGCAAGGCGAACTAATTTCGACACGCCTTTTTACGACCTATCTACAAGAAATCGGTGATGATGCCACCATGATCATGGCCCAAGATTTTATGTCTTTGGGAAAAAATGGTGAACCAGATTTAAAACTAACTCAGAAGAAACTAGAGCAAGTTCTTGAAGGGATTTCTCAAGAAATCATCATCACTCAAGGGTTTATTGCGCGCAATCATGCCGGAGGTACTGACAACCTGGCCAGAGGAGGTAGTGATTATAGTGCTACCATCATTGGTTCGGTTATCGGGTCTGAGGAGGTTCAGATATGGACGGACATTGACGGCATGCACAACAACGATCCACGAATCATCAAAACCACACGTCCGATATCGAAATTGAGTTTTGAGGAGGCAAGCGAGTTGGCCTACTTTGGAGCAAAAGTGCTACACCCTCATTGTATCGTGCCAGCGCATCAGTATGGTGTGCCCGTGCGCATCAAAAACACAATGGATCCCGAGGCTTACGGCACACTTATTTCTACAGAAAGTGAGCAACTAGCTGTGAAAGCGATCGCAGCTAAAGATGGCATCACGGCCATCAAAATAAAATCTAGCCGAATGGTGATGGCCTATGGTTTCTTGAAGCGTGTGTTTGAGGTATTTGAAAACTATCAAACGCCAATCGATATGATTACCACCTCCGAGATTGCCGTTTCATTAACTATCGACAATCCAAAGCATCTGAGAAAGATCACAAAAGAAATTTCGGAGTACGGACATGTAGAAATAGATGAGGACATGACGATCATCTGCGTGGTGGGCGACCTGATCGCAGAAAAGAAAGGCGTGGCTTCTGAACTTTTCAAAGCGCTAGCCGATGTGCCTCTCCGCATGATTTCTTATGGCGGTAGCAAAAACAATATTTCATTGCTGGTACACAAAGACTATAAAAACGAAACGCTGATCAAGTTGCACGAGGCGCTGTTTTAAGCGAATCAAAACAAATTTTAATGCAAACGGCTAATCCTAGGATTGGCCGTTGGTGTTATTTGTCACTTTGCAGAGCTCATTGCAACCTAACGAAAATGTATTACCATGACTTCTCAAGCAAAAGCAAAGAACACCAACCAAACAATCACAAATAGTGGCAATAGAATTGGGATAGAGAAGCGCAGGATGTAGCCAAAAAACGAAGGCATTTTAATACCCACTTGCTCAGCAATGGATTTTACCATAAAGTTAGGCCCATTGCCAATGTAGGTCATTGCACCAAAAAATACTGCAGCTATAGAAATCGCTTTTAAATCCAAAACGGAATCATAAAATCCCCCTTCCGAAAAGGAAATCACATCTTTGATATTAGTGATGTCTCCACCCTGGGAGGCAAGTGCTGCTGTTAAGAAATTGATGTAAGTTGGAGCATTGTCCAAAAAGCCAGACAGAAGCCCTGTGCCCCAATAAAGTGTATTGTGTGAAATCAAACTGGCACCATACTCTGACTGAGCAAATCCCGAAACCAGCTCCAACGCTGGCATCATGGTGCCAAAGATGCCAATAAAGATAAATGCCACTTCTCGGATGGGCTCAAAGCTAAAATCATTGCCATGAATGGCTTGCTCATCAGCAAATTTGTAGGAAAGAAATGCACAAGCCAACATGATTATTTCTCGTAGGTAGGAGAAGGTCTGTCCTTGATAATGTATGCCTGGTACCCAAGGAAAAACATTTGGGTCTAAGAATACTGCACCTACGATAATTGCAAGCCACAAGAAATTCCTGGAACCACGTAAGCTTACCTTATCTGTGGGCTCTGGTTGTGGTTCGCCAAAGGAATAATCTGCTTTGTTTCGAACGTCAAAAAGGAAAAAGGTCACAAGAAGAAGAATGATCGCAAAACCCCACGGCACGATGTTGTGGCTCAGTGTCCAGAAGAACGGAACACCTTTTAGGAAGCCCAAAAACAATGGAGGGTCACCGATCGGGGTGAGACTTCCACCGATATTACTCACTAAGAAAATGAAAAATATGATATGGTATGCCTTGATTCTGTTTCTATTGAGTCTAATAAAAGGACGAATCAGAAGCATTGATGCTCCAGTGGTCCCAATGATATTGGCGATCACCGCGCCTAGAAGCAAAATCGCTACGTTAGTCAATGGTGTAGATTTCTTATCTACAATAATCATAATCCCCCCAGAGGCTACAAATAATCCAGTCAGAAGCGCGATGAATTGAACATATTCAAATAGCGCATGTACTGGGCTATGTTCATTGTGTAGCACAAAGAGATAGTAGGCCACAACCAATGCGGCCAACAAAACCGCCACTTTTGGATAGTTTTTATGCCAGAAGTGCTCGTAAAAAAGCGGCCCGGTTGCGATCATTATAAGCAATATGGCGAAGGGAAGTACACTCCAAGGTGCGGCGGCATTAGCATGATGTGCTCCATCGGCTTCATGATCACCGCTGGCTGAAGAATGCTTTTCATGACCACTTTGATTTAAGTGATCCGTCTGCTCTACCCCATCTCCAGATACATCCGAGTCACTTTTTGCAACACTATCAGATATCCATCCAAGCGTGAAGGCTGCAACCAGTAGAATCTTGAAAATATGGTTCATATGGGATAATGAGGCTATTGAAAAAATTGTCTTTTTTAAACTAAAAGGGTGTAAAGAAAACCAAATTACTCGATTGACGATTCACCGCCAAATACAAGCCCTAATAATGCAAGTAGTATTTCACAAAAAGGGCAAAATTAAGGATGCCTATTTCAAGTGAGCTAGGTTTACTATTAAGGTTTTGTCAACTTTTGAAAAACATCTAAGTAATTCTACTTAGTTGCGCTAAAGTAAGAAATTTATGGCAAATGCAAATGACCCGCGATGGTATCTTCTCGCGCACCAGTGACAGAAGCAAAAACGTTTGGACGTTCTAAGACTCTCATGATCCCTAAAAAAGCGAAAATTAATGCTTCTTTGAACTCAACAATTGATTTGTCGGGAATGATCACATCAAAAGTGCCTTTGGCTTTTTCCTCAATCAACTGCATAAGATAGGTGTTGTGAGCGCCACCACCGGTAAACATGACGGTTATTCCCTTTTCTGCCGATTGGACAATATCTCTCACAATCAAATCGGCCAAAAGATGAGTGTAGGTATGTAATCCTTCGAGTGCCTCGGGGTGTTCAAGCTTGATAATGTTGTTTTGACTCCATTGGTTACTCAGAGATTTTGGAGGTTTTTTATCAAGATAGTCGAGTTTGCGTAGCTTATCATACCAGCTCTTGTCAAAACTTCCTGATTTGGCCAGCTGCCCTCCCCTGTCATAAGAGTGACCTAGCAAAGAGGAAAAATAGTTGAGTACTTGGTTGCAAGGACAAATGTCCCATGCCTTTATGGTTTTTTCGGATAAAATGGACACATTGGAAATTCCGCCTAGATTCACAAATCCAGTGATTTCAGGGAATAGATAAAATTCGCCTACAGGAACGAGCGGAGCGCCCTGACCGCCTTTTTTTATGTCGTCAATCCTAAAATTGTCAACAACAAGCAGACCACAGGCCTTTGCTATTTCTTTACCACAGCCTATTTGTAGACTTACCCCTTGGCTTGGCTCATGAAAAACCGTATGCCCATGCACCGCCACACAATCAATGACTCCATCTTCTTGAGTAACAAAACTCTTCACCTGCTCTCCTATCCATTGGCCATAGCTGATATCCAAAGCTTTCAAATCTGTATCAGAGATTTTATCCGACTTGCGCAAACGGTCGATCAGAGAAGGAGGCAGATCGATAGTGTCAGCTTTTTTTATTTCAAAAGACCATTCGTTGTTGTTTTCTTCAAATGCTGTCAAACAAATATCTAGACCATCGAGTGATGAGCCTGACATTATTCCGATTACTTGATATTGCTTCACGCTAGGTTGGCTATTTTTGGTTCTTTTCTTACAAAAGTGGGCAATAAACAACACATAGTCGTAGATATTGGCAATAGCCGAATCAAATCGGGTCTTTTTCAAGATGATGTTTTGGCAGAAACCAGAGTTTGGGACAACTTGGTACAACTCTCCAAATACGCCAAACAGATCAATCCTGATCAAATGGGGATTGTTTCAGTTGGAAAAAGTGAAAAAGAAATAGCCAAAGCCCTTCACAAACTTCCGTTTCAGGTCATCTCTATTGGAAGTAAGCTGCCAATAAGTGTCAATTATGATACGCCAGAGACACTTGGCATAGATCGCATAGTGGGCTGCATCGGCGCTCAAGGGATTTATCCGAATCGCTCAATATTGGTTATTGACCTTGGCACATGTATTACCTACGATGTTTTGGATCACACAGGAACGTATCAAGGTGGCGTTATAGCTCCAGGTCTAAAAATGAGAATGAAGGCGATGCATAATCAGACTCAGAGTTTGCCGGATATCAGCTGGGACTGGGTCATGTATCAAGGATCTGGCTTAGGAAAAAGCACCAAATCTTGCTTGGCACGAGGAGCTCATCAGGCAATAATTTATGAAATTCGTGGTTTTATCTCTGATTTTCGAACAATATATCCCAATTTAATGGTGATGATAACGGGTGGAGATGCGATACACTTTGAATCCAAACTAAAAGAACCCATCTTTGCGGACTCGAATTTAGTACTGAAGGGAATAAATACAATTTTAAATCAATAAATGAACTACAGTAAACTGTATCTGTGTGCACTGGCCATATTCTGTGGATCCTCTGTATTTTCCCAATCTATAAATTCTCCTTATTCTGGTAATGGAATTGGTGAAATTGCTTTTCAGGGGTTGCCTCAAAATTATGCGATGGGTGAATTGGGCATTGCTACGGCTTCTACCTTGCACGTCAATTTGTTGAACCCTGCACTACTCACGAAAAACACTTTAAGTTCTTTTCAAGTTGGACTGGAAGGAGACGTGAGGAGGTTTCGTACAGAAGATCAATCCAATGGCCAAGCTGGAATAAGCTTGAGATCTTTGGCGATGAGTATGCCTATCATAAGTAAAGGAAGATGGGTTACAGCTTTTGCGCTTTTGCCATTGAGTTCAGTGAATTATCATACTACGGCATATTATGATATCCCAGGAGGTTTGGATTCTAAGAAGGATTTTTATGGTACTGGTGGACTTACTCATTTTGTTTGGGGCAATGGATTTCGACTGGGTAAGTCATTGAATATTGGCTTCAAAGCATCCTATGTTTTTGGATCTATTTTAGAAACGGAGAATATTGTGATGGTAGTAGATTCGTTAAGAGGTCGCAATGATGTTACTGGATAGATACATGGTATCGAGAGATCAAAAAACCTCTTTCTCAGATTTTAGGTTTGCTTTTGGAGCAGCTTATCGAATTAAATTGGGAGAAGAAAAATCTTTAAACTTGGGTGCTACGACTGTTTTATCACAAAATCTAACAGGAAATAGAGAAACAACACAACAACTCAAATAGTCCCAGCGGCTCTCCCCTAGATGAAAGTACTGCCTTAATGAAAAAGGAAGAAGTGACCGTTGGTTTGCCATTGACTTATGGTGCGGGAGTATCATTCGAAAAATGGGCACATTATAAAATTGGATTGGACGTCAGAAGACAAAACTGGGGAAGTAGCCCAGAGCTGGAGACTGACGAAACTTATAAAAATTCTACAGCCATTGCACTCGGAGGAGAGTGGATTCCAAATTATCAAAGCTTAACCAATTACTTTTCACGTGCAACTTACAGGCTTGGTTTTAGCTACAAAGAACTGCCATATTTAGTGAACGCAACAAAAATAAATGACTTTGGTATCAATTTTGGTACATCCCTACCAATGACTGGCGCATCAAGTTTAGAAATGGCTTTCAAAGTGGGGGTAAGAGGAACAACAAAGAATAACCTTATAAGAGAAAACTATTTTCAATTTGTGCTAGGAGCCACCATCAATGATAGATGGTTTATTAAACGCAGATATGACTAAAACCAACAATTTTATGAAACCACAAGTGAAACACATACTTACGATATGTTTATTCCTAGGACTATCCTCCGTGGCAATGTCACAACCAGGTTGGAATTGGGGAGATTCTATAGACAAAGCGAAGGAAAAAAATGCACTGTATACTGACTTGATGAAAGCAGAAAACTATAAAGGAGCATCTTAAAAATTTGGAATGGCTATTGAAAAACACACCGGATTTGAACAAGTCCATTTATATCAATGGAGCTTCTATATATGAGAATTTATCTGAGAAAGCTACTGATCCGGCTGAGGTTTTGAAATTTCAAGACAAGGCCTTATCAATGTACGATCAAAGAATTGTTCATTTTGGTGAAGAGGCTGAAGTACTAAACCGAAAAGCGAGCGCAGCTTATAAGTATTATAGAAACGAACAGAGCAAATATCCTGAGTTGATGGCGTTGTACCAAAAGGCATTTGACCTAAATGGAAATGACTTTTATAGTAGCAATCTCACTGCCTACATGGATATTATTAGAAGATATAAACTGACAGGAGGAAAAACTACAGACGAAGAGGTCTTCGAAATCTACTTCAGAATAACTGAGGTTATTGACTATCAAGTAGCGAACGGTGGAGATGTTGATCGAATGGAAAAAGTGAGGGAATATGTTGATAAACTTCTTACGACCATTGTAACGGTAGATTGCGCATTTGTGGAGACCAAACTTGGGCCAAAGTTCAAAGAGACAAAGGATCCAAAAATGGCTAAAAAAATCTTTGGGTTAATGCTTACGCAGAAATGCTTGGACAGCCCATTGGCTTTAGAAGCAGCGGTGGTACTTACAGAGAATGAACCAAATTATGCTGTGAATAAGTTTATTGCGCAGAGATATGCTGCCGAAGGTAACATGGAAAGGGCAATGGAATATTATAACAAAGCCATTGAACTAACAGAAGAACCAAGTAAAAAGGCTGACGTTTACGTTAGCATTGCTAGAATATACTTATCTAAAGGAGATAAAAACTCTGCTAGGTCGTATGCTCGAAAAGCTTTGGGTGTTGACTCATCGCTTGCAGAGGCATATAAGTTTATTGGAGACTTGTATATGGCCAGTTTCAATGATTGTAAAGGAGGAGAAAGCAAAGTGCAAGACAGAGCGGTTTTCTTAGCAGCCTACAAAATGTATCAGAGAGCAGGAGATGGTGAGGCCATGGCTAGAGCCAAAGAGCAATTCCCGTCTATTGAAGATATATTTGGTGAAGGGAAAAACGAAGGTGAAACAATTCAAGTAAATTGCTGGATAAACGAAAGTGTCACTCTTGAAAGAAGACCTGCAAACTAATTTGAGTTTAAAGAATATAGAAACGATCATGGCGTTTGTCCGTGATCGTTTTTTTGTTTTTGGTACAGTAGTTTCTATACTGATGTTGGCCCTATTTTCGTGCGAAACGAGAAAGGAATTGGTGGATCAAAAGCTCTATGATGGGCCCATCATCTCTATGGATAGTGTGTATACCATGCTCAGCGATTCGGGTAAAGTGGTGATGATCCTGCAAGCCAAAAAACAAAATGACTTTGAAAATGACGATCGGGAGTGGCCAAAAGGCATGTATCTCCAATATCTCGACGATTTTGGTCAGGTCGAAACTACTTTTAAAGCTGACTATGTCTACTATACGGCTGAGGAAGATGTCTATAGAGGAGAAGGCAATGTAGAGGTTATCAACAAAGATTCAGGAGATGAACTCACAACAGAAGAGCTCTTCTGGGCACCAGGCAAGGAGCAGTTCTATACCGACCGTTTTGTCACTATCTTGTCAGATGACGAAGTGCATACCGGAGACGGCCTTGTGGCTGACGAGGATTTTTCCTCTTATACCATTACCAACCCATCTGGGACGATTAAAGTCGAAGAAAATGAAACTCCTTGACATTCTGCTGTTCACTTTGGCGCTAGCATTCTTTGTAATAGGAATATATGAGGCCATGGTCTTGGGAATAGGACAGGCATACGGTATTTTTATGATCAGTTTAGGTCTGC
This sequence comes from uncultured Cytophagales bacterium, assembly GCA_963848175.1. Lineage (GTDB taxonomy): Bacteria > Bacteroidota > Bacteroidia > Cytophagales > Cyclobacteriaceae > JAMZMI01. Next base: position 167,796 of record CAWKCO010000006.1, on the reverse strand, counting down.
TGTTCGTATACAACTACCGAAAAAAGAGAAGCTATAAAAGTGATCAAGACAAATAATATTAATTTCTGAATGGAAGACCCCTCCCTGTTTTTAGGCATTTTCGTTTGCTTGCTGTTTTCAGCCTTTTTCTCTGGCATGGAGATCGCATTTATTTCTGCTGACAAGCTCCACATTGAATTGATGAACAAAAGAGGAGAAATCGCAGGAAAAATTCTTTCTATCTTCATAAATAAGCGCTCTCAATTTTTAGCAACAACGCTTGTAGGTAATAATCTGGCCATTGTATTGTATGGTATTTTGATGGCTAAGCTACTGGAGCCATGGCTTATCAATATCCTACCACCAGCGTTGAGTGGAGACATAGTGGTATTGATCCTACAATCGATGTTGAGTACCATATTGGTATTGATTACTGCGGAATTTATTCCGAAAAGTCTCTTCATGATCAATCCGGACTTTATGCTCACTATTTTGGCTTTGCCTATGGTAGTAGTCTATTATTTTCTCTATCCGGCAGTGATTGTGATAGCAATGCTTTCTCGAACGATGATCACGAAGATTTTTAGATTTGATTATTCTGAGGATAAACCCGTTTTTGGGCTAACAGACTTAAATAACTACATAAAGAAGAACATTCTTAATATAGAGGCTGAGGAAGAATCGGAAATTGATGCCAAAATTCTCAACAACGCCATAGAGTTTAAGACGGTTAAAGTAAGAGAATGTATGATTCCCCGTACGGAGATCATAGCACTAGATGTGGAAGACGATATTGATGAACTCCGAGATTTGTTCATAGAGAGTGGGCATTCAAAAATCATCATTTACAAGGAGTCTATAGATGATGTCATTGGATATTGTCATTCTCTGGCCATGTTTAAGAAGCCTACCAATATCAAAAATATGCTCACGCCCATCACTATTGTGCCTGAGTCCATGCTTGCCAATGAATTGCTTATCCAATTTATTACAGAGCATAAGAGTATTGCCCTGGTGGTGGATGAATACGGCGGCACCTCTGGTATCGTGACCATGGAAGATGTGATTGAGGAGATTTTTGGTGAAATCAGAGATGAGCACGATGACGAGTTTTTGATAGAAGAAAAGATCGACGAGTACAGTTATATCTTAAGCGCGCGCCATGAAGTGGATTACCTCAATGAAAAATATAATTGGGAATTGCCAGTGGGCGAATACGACACTTTGGGCGGTCTCATTCTCAACTATCATGAAGACATTCCAGAAGTAGGCGAAATTATCGATATTTCGACGTTTTTGTTTACGATTCTCACGATCGACGAAAAACGGATCGACAAGGTAAAACTCACCTTTACGGCTTCAGAGGAGGCCCTGTAAATCAAAGATTTAGAAACATTTTTTAATTACTACCTATCTCGCTATTTTTGGCCTCTTTACCAAAAATGGCTTAATCAAAAATGGCACTAATAAGTACACTAAGGAAGAGAATGGGCAAGATCGTTGTTGGATTTGTCGCTTTCTCCATGTTTGCGTTCATACTGACAGATTTATTCCAGTCCAATTCAGCTTTGCTTGGCGGATCTGACCGTACCATCGCAGAAATATCTGGAAATGATATTTCTTACGAATCATTCAATCAGAAAGTAGATGAACTCGCTACAACTTTTGCATTGAATTACGGAAAGAGCCCTAGTTCCGATGATTTGACGAACATTAGAAAAGAAGCTTGGAATGCATTGATTATAGAAAATGCATACAAGTCGGAATTAGAAAAATTGGGTATCTCTGTCACTGACGAAGAAGTGGTGGACATGGTACAGGGAAATAATATTTCACCTCAAATCAAGCAATTTTTCACCGATCCTAATACAGGGCAGTTTAGTAGAGATGCTGTGATCTGCGACTTTGCAAAACTTGAGCACGGCTCCAGCCCAGCAAAGACAGGCATGGTATTCTTTTGAGGCTACATTGAGACCTGGAAGAGAACTTCAAAAATACAACGCACTTTTTGCAAAGACAGAGTATGTAACTGAAGCAGAAGCCAAAGCGCTTTACAACGCACAAAACTCAAGCGCTACGGTTGAGTACTTCTACGTTCCTTTCTTTTCTATGGCTGATAGCGCTATCAAAGTGACAGACTCAGAGCTCAAGTCATATCTTTCAGATCACTCTCAAGACTACCAGAGAGAAGAGTCAAGGAGCATTAACTATGTTGTATTCAATATTGAAGCATCGGCAGCTGATTCAGCCTATGTGCTAGAAGAAATAAAGGCTTTGCGTGATGGTTTGGCCAAAGCACAGAATGATTCAGTGTACGTGAGCATCAATTCAGAAACGCCAAATGGATATCAGGCTGTTTCTAACCCTGATTTGATCCCTGAAGCACTTAAGATTGATGGTGAGCTTGCGCCTGTGGGTACAGTTACAGAGCCTATTTTGGCTGGAAATAAATATACCATCGTTAAACTTTCGGGCATTGATAAGGATGGAGAAGCTTTTGTGAAAGGAAGTCATATTTTGATCAAGTGGGAAAGTGAATCAGAGGAAGATAAAGCTGCTGCTAAAAAGAAAGCTCAAGAGCTTATCGCGAAACTCAAAAGAGGTGCTGATTTCGCGGAGCTTGCAGCGGAAAATAGTGAAGACAGAAGCAATGCCAACAATGGTGGAGACTTAGGTTGGTTTGGAGAGAATGGGGGTTTCGTACAAGAATTTAAGGACGCTGCGTTCGGGTTCAAGGGCAAAGGACTTATTCCTAATCCGGTAGAAACTTCTTTTGGTTACCACATTATCAAAATAGATGAGCCTAAGACCACTACTTCTTACCAAATCGCAAAAATCGAGAAAGAGCTTTTTGCTGGTGACGAAACAATGAATGAAATCTATCGAAAAGCAGACATTCTTGCATCAGAAAGCGAAACAGCTGAAGATTTAAAAGCGAAAGCTGAAGCACAAGGCCTTGCTGTTAAAACGGCTGCCAACATAGGCAAAAATGATACACGAGTTGGTTCATTGAACAATTCAAGAAATATCGCTTCTTGGGTATACAATAAGGCAGACCAAGGGTCTGTTTCAGAAGTATTCGAATTGGACAACAGTTATGTAGTTGCTGGGTTGATTACTATCCAACCTAAGGGTACTGCTAACCTTGATCAAGTAAGAGGCGAAGTTCAGTCTAAAGTCGCGAATGCTAAAAAGGCTGATTTGATCATTGCGAAAGTGAATTCACTAAACGAACAAGATTTTGAAGCTTTGAAGTCAGCTTATGGTTCAGAAGCAAGAACAGGAAGTGCTGATTTGACATTAGCGTCTAACTCATTTCCAAATGTAGGTTTTGCCCCTGAAGCTGTTGGCGTTGCGTTTTCTTTGAAAGAAGGTGAAAAAACAGCCCCATTTGCAATCGACAATGGTGTGATCGTATTGTCATCCGTATCGAAGAGCGAGGCACAAACTCAGGAAAGCTATACTGAATACAAGTCACAAGTGCAAAGCACAAGAGCCACTCGAAATACAACTATCGCGAACTTCCCGCTTTCTTTCTACCCGATCATGGTGTCGCAGAGAGTGGACAATGCGATTAAAGAATTCGCCGATATAGAAGACAATCGGTATAAGTTTTATTAAAATAATTAAAAGCCGATTTTCACGAATCGGCTTTTTTTATCTTCAAGCCTATGAGTTGGGACATAGAATCGTTTAGAGAAAAGATAGAATCGCAGCACAAATTTCCTGGAGAGTACAGTTTTAAATTCATTGTGCCACAAGAAAAAAAGGAAAGTGTATTAGCCATTTTGCCGAAATCAGAAACCTCTTTCAAGCAAAGTTCTAATGGGAAATATGTGAGTATTACGGCAGTTTCTCTTATGGATAACAGTCAAGCGGTATTAGACGTTTATCTAAAGGCGCACCAGATTCCTGGCTGCATGTCTTTGTAAATAAACAGTAAATACAATGTGGAAAGAAGAAAGCAACAAATTGGTGAAAGAATTCAAATTCGATGATTTTGTCGGAGCATTTGGATTTATGACCAAAGTGGCAATAATCGCCGAGAAACAAAATCATCATCCTACTTGGACAAACACCTATAACAAGGTGAAGATTGAGCTAAGCACACATGATGCTGGCAATATCGTTACCGAAAAAGACAAAGCTTTGGCAAAAGCCATAGATTCCCTTTTTAAATAAATATGGACGACCAGCAAACTTCCATTTACCTAATTCCAACTCCGATCGGAAACCTTGGTGACATCACTTACCGCGCAGTAGAGATCCTCAAGAGCGTTGATAAGATTTTGGCCGAAGATACCCGTACATCGGGAGTGCTGCTAAAGCATTACAGTATCTCCACATCTACAGAGAGTTTTCATGCCTTCAATGAGCATCATAGAACCAACCAGATTTTGGAGCGTGCAGCATCAGGGGAGAAGTTTGCGCTGATTACCGATGCTGGAACTCCTGGCATATCTGACCCTGGGTTTTTATTGGTGAGAGAGGCTGTGAAACAAGGTATAAAGGTGGAGTGTCTGCCAGGAGCTACTGCGTTTGTGCCTGCGCTTGTAAAGTCTGGCTTTCCGAGTGATCGTTTCGTTTTTGAAGGGTTTCTTCCTCACAAAAAAGGAAGACAAACAAAATTTAAAATGCTAGCCGAGGAAAAGCGCACGATTGTCTTGTACGAATCTCCGCATCGTCTAATTAAAACACTGACTCAAATAGCGGAATTTTTGGGAGAGGAACGCACCGTTTCAGTTTCACGAGAGCTGACCAAAAAATTTGAGGAAACCGTAACAGCCAATGTGCTGGAGGTTATCAAGCATTTCAATGAAAACACCCTAAAAGGTGAGTTTGTAGTCATTATAGAAGGAAAGGAAAAATGATGGACTTGAAATTAATCACTGAGCAGGTTAGAACCATTTGTTTGGAGGCCGCCGAATTCATTGCTACAGAAGCGAAAGGCTTTTCTCAGAGCCGTGTAGAGCTTAAAGGTAAAAGCGACTTGGTTTCTTATGTAGATAAGCAGGCTGAAAAGATTGTGGTAGCGGGACTGAAAACAATCTTACCTGAAGCTGGCTTCATCACGGAAGAAGATACCCCTGACGACACGGAAAAGGCGTACACTTGGATCATTGATCCTTTGGACGGCACTACCAACTTTGTGCATGGACTGCCGACGTATGCGGTGAGTGTGGGACTGATGTATGAAAGTGAAATTATTTTGGGGGTGGTTCATGAGGTGAATCGTCAGGAATCTTTTTACGCTTGGAAAGATGGAGGAGCTTATCTGAATGGTGAAAAAATCAACGTTACGGCTGTAAACAAAATTGAAGATAGTCTCTTTGCTACAGGTTTTCCATCGCACAATTTCGAAAAGCTAGATAACTATCTAACGATTCTCAATGCGTTAATGAAAAATTGTCATGGCCTGAGGCGTGTAGGAAGTGCTGCTACCGATCTGGCGTATGTGGCCTGCGGAAGATATGAAGGTTTCTTTGAGTTTAACCTAAAGCCTTGGGACATAGCTGCTGGAATCATCATAGTAAAAGAAGCTGGTGGAAAAGTGACAGATTTCAATAATGGAAACGACTTTCTATTCGGTCGACAAATCGTTGCGGCAGGGCCTGTGCATTCAGAATTACTCAAGGTTATAAAATCAAACTGGTAAAAGTTATTCTTCGGTGATGGCTTAAAGCCAACGTCTACTTTTCATATAACCTAGCATGGCAATTGTAATCACTCCAATGATTCCGTAAAATCCATAAGGGTAACTCCACTCCCACCCGAGCTCAGGCATGTTCTCAAAATTCATCCCGTAGATGCCCGCTACAAACGTGAGAGGAATGAAAATAGTGGCAATTAAAGTCAAAACCTTCATTACCTCATTCATCTTGTTGCTCAATTGAGATAAGTAGATATCCATGATACTTGTGACCATCTCGCGATAAGTATCGAGGTTTTCCAAAGCTTGCTCTACGTGATCAAAAGAATCTCGTAGGAACATAATAGTATGATCGGCAAAAACCTCAGTGTCCCGATTGACGAGAGTAGAAAGTGCATCTCGCACGGGTTTCATAAATTTCCTTAGCTGAATCAGGTCTTTTTTGAGTAGTTGAATAGCAGCCATGTTTACCTTGTCTGGTCGCTTTATTACCAGTTCTTCTAATTTTTCTATGCGGTCATAAACGCCATCTAGTGTTTCGAAGTAAAAATCAATGGTAACATCCAATAACATATATGTGAGATAATCACTCCCTCGCTTGCGGGCTCTTCCTTTGCCATTTCTCAACCTTTTTCGCACATCATCAAATACATCTCCTGGGCGTTCCTGAAAGCAGATGACGAAATTTTTCGACATCACAATACTCACCTGCTGAACCTCAATTTTCTTAATGAGTGTATCGTAATGGATCATCTTGAATGTGAGGTAAGAATAGCCCTCAAATTCTTCTACTTTCGGTCTTTGTGCTGTGTCTACGATATCTTCCAGTGTCAAGTCGTGCAGCCCCATGATTGCTCCGATGCGGGTGATCAGCTCTATATCGTGCAACCCCTGGATATTGATCCAAGTAACACTATTCTCATTGTTGTATTGGGCAAGTTCTTCTACATCAAGAATATTCAATTCGGTAATACGATCATCGTTGTAGTCAATGACTTCAACTTCAACCCTGTCCGTATGAATTTCTCCTGTGTATATAATACTTCCTGGAGCTAAACCTGTTTTAGGACGTTTTTTTTGAACTGAGAAGGTGGAAAATGATAAGGTTTTTTTTAAGTCGTGGAGTGGCTTCATGCATATACTTCTTCGGATTCCATGAGCTTGAGTGCTCTAGGATCATCTGGAAGACACACTCCTGGAGGCAAATCAAAATCAGGAGGTAAAGATACGGGGATTCCTCCTTCATCTTCACCATCATTGTTATGTCCTGTTTCATCATCAAACCGCCTATCTTTAATAAGGAACACCATCAAACAAATGGTGTAAATTATCATTCCGAGTGCGATATTTATGAGGATTACTTGCATGAGCTTCTATAGTTACGAATAAACCTTGAGTTTTGTTTAATCACAGCTTTATTTTTTAAACATAGAATTCCCGATGTTCAAAATGTTCCGATATTTTGATTATTTTGCACACTTTCAACGAATCTGTCGATTCGAAAAGGTATTAACCCATTTAAGATGCTTCTAGCTCTGTTTTCAGGTCAAAATGAGGGTATCCTCTTCACCGTTTTTGGCGCGGTTATTATTCTATTTCTGCTGGTAGATTTAGGAGTTTTTCATCGAGCCGATCAAAAAATATCACAACGAGATGCTCTGCTACAGACGCTATTTTGGGTCTCAGTGTCTATTGGCTATGCTTTCTTAATCTATTTTTATGGTGAGGGCTCTGAAGCCACGTGGGAATTTTTCTCTGCTTACGTTACCGAAAAGGCACTTTCTGTTGACAATATTTTTGTAATTATTCTTATCCTAAAATACTTTCAGGTTAAAGAAGAATACTTTCACAGTATTCTGTTTTGGGGAATTTTAGGAGCGATAGTTTTTAGAGCGATATTTATTTTCTTAGGGGCTTTACTTATCACGCAGTTCCACTGGATTCTTTACATCTTCGGTGCATTCCTTGTCTACTCAGGAGTGAAAATTTTCGGAGGGGATGATGATATGGACATTGAGCCAGAAAAAAATCCAGTTGTGAAATTTGCGAAGAAAATCTTTCCAATGACCGATCAGGAACATGGAGGAAAGTTTGTTGCCATAGAAAATGGCAAGCGTGTTTTCACACCTCTGTTTCTTGTGATTGTTCTTATTGAATCAACGGATTTGATTTTTGCGGTTGATTCCATTCCTGCAGCATTCGCTATTACTCAAAATGAGTTTGTCATTTATACGTCCAATATTTTTGCAGTTATGGGCTTGAGAGCGATGTTCTTCCTCTTGGCCAATGTACTAGACAAATTTTACTTACTTCAAAAAGGACTGTCTATTGTACTTATTTTCATTGGAGTCAAAATGCTTTTGGAATGGTCTATTATTCAGAATGCTATTGCCTATGTAATTGGTGTAGATCATATACACATTCCTATCTTCCTATCTTTTTCTGTGATCATCTTCGTGCTGTTTGCATCTATTGTGCTTTCGCTGATTTTCCCTCAAAAGCCAGAAATGAAAGAAGTGGAAGCATAAGCGAAATGTTTTAATTCAAGGAATAGAAAAGTGTCATTCTCAAATGAGTGACACTTTTTTTATGTTTTGCACTTCAAGTCGGTGTTTGTGAAAGTTATTATAAATTTGAGATGAATTTGTAAAAACATCATGTACTAACATAGACTGTTTCATATTAGAGCAAAATGTCTTATATTTTATTAATTTTTACGAGATACTCATCATCAAATTTTGAATTCAATTAAGATCATAGATCGCAAATCGGCTTCTAGCATCGAGAAGACACTTTTCGAATTGATAAGTTTCATTCTCTTCGTGATCATGCTCATTTCAGTTTTACAAGATTTCATCCATCCGTCTCGAATAGTCACCTTAGTTGCTGATGGAAGTATTTGTTCGATGGGGCTTCTGTTTTACTACCTGAGTAGGTTCAAGGGCTGGCACAAGCAGCTTACAATTCCTCTTATCATCATTCTCAATGCCATGTTGGTGTTTTATTGGTATTGGCTTAGTGGCGTGTTTGGCCCTGCTTCAGTTGGAGCTTTAGGTGTCGCTACAGTTTCTATTTTTTTATCCCCCATTAATCAACAAAAGAAGGTTTTCGTAGGCTTTTGTATACTACTTGGCTTTTTGACAGGTTCCCAGAATTATACCGATTGGGTGCAGATTTCTTCGGAGAGCCTTATGGTAGCTAATCCTTACAAAGGGATTTATTTTGACTATTATATGGTATCTGTTGCAGTTATTTTCATGTTTTTTTATCTCAAGAGAAGTTTCGATCATGAGCGGCAGTTGGTTGTGGATCAAAACGTGGATCATGAAAAACTAAATAACGCTCTTCAAGCAACTGTTTCTGAAAAGGAAATGGTCATTAAGAACTTGAAATTGACGCAAAACCAATTGATTGAATCTGAAAAAATGGCTTCTATAGGGCACTTTACTTCGGGTATTGCTCATGAGCTGAATAATCCTATGAATTTTGTCAATGGCAGTATTAAGCCAATTTTGATGAATCTTGGTGAGTTGGAGATGGATTTCAGTGATGAAGCAAAAAAACGTCATCAAGAGAATTTTGAGGAGATCAAGCTGCTGCTAAAGAATGTGGAAGATGGTACCCGCCATATAAGTGGAATTCTAAACAATTTGTTAAAAATTACACCTAGTGCGCAGGAGAGTTATCCAAAAGCTTCTATCGATCTACTTGAATTGATTAAAAACACGTACCATTTTGTTCAAAATGCTAGCCCAAATACCTCTATTTATTTGGATGCAAAAGATCAGATTCTAGTTACGGGGATACCTGTTGAGTTTAATCAGATGATTCTCAATCTTATTAGAAATAGCTTGGATGCAACTCGTGACATGGATAATGGTCGGATTGAACTGCACCTGAAAGATTTAGGATCTCACTGTTCAATTCTTATTAAGGATAATGGAGTGGGTATTCCAAAGGAAAACCATAGCAAGATATTTGATCCATTTTTCACTACTAAAGACCCAGGAGAAGGCACGGGAGTAGGTCTATATATTGTCTATTCGCTCGTGACCAAATATGGAGGAGAAATTAGCATGGAAAGCGAGGAATCGGTTGGCACCACGTTTCTTATAACATTGCCGCTTGACAATCAACCCGTGGTGCTCACCTGATATATTTGATTTAGACCTCTTCGTAAGCTTCAGTAGGAAGGCAGCTACATACAAGATTTCGATCACCATAAGCACTGTCTATTCTAGATACAGAAGGCCAAAATTTATTAGAAAGTAAGTAGTCAACTGGAAAAGCCGCAGTTTCTCTGCTGTAAGAGTGATTCCAATTTGTAGCCATCACTTCTCTAAAAGTGTGTGGTGCATTTTTCAAAACATTGTCGCTATCATCCGATTCACTAGTGATTATTTGATCTATTTCTCTTTTGATGGATATCATGGCATCACAAAATCTATCTAGTTCTTGTTTACTTTCACTCTCTGTTGGTTCGATCATGAGCGTTCCAGCTACTGGGAAAGAAACTGTAGGAGCGTGATAGCCATAATCCATGAGGCGTTTTGCAATGTCCTCTACTTCTATGCCCACCTTTTTGAATGATCTGCAATCCAAAATAAGCTCATGTGCATTGCGGCCATTTTTGTTAGTATAAAGTATGGAATAATGTTCTGAAAGTCTCTGTCCAATGTAATTGGCATTGAGGATTGCAATTTTGGTTGCCTCAGTAAGACCTTGGCCTCCCATCATGGCAATATAGGCGTGAGAAATGGGGAGAATGCTCGCACTGCTATGAGGAGCAGAAGATACGCTCGTCGCACAATTTTCTGGTAAGAAAGGAATAAGGTGTGCTGCCACTCCGATAGGCCCCATTCCTGGGCCACCGCCACCGTGAGGGATGCAGAAAGTTTTATGAAGATTGAGATGACATACATCAGCTCCGATATTTGCTGGTGACGTGAGCCCCACTTGGGCATTCATGTTTGCTCCATCCATATAAACCTGTCCACCAAATTGATGAATGATCTCGCAAATTTCAATGATGGATTCTTCAAAAACACCATGCGTAGAAGGATAGGTCACCATTAGCGAAGACAGGTTGTCTTTATGGTTTTCGGCTTTTTCTCGTAAATCATCTAAATCTATATTGCCCAAATCATCACACTTCACAATGACCACTTTCATGCCGGCCATCACCGCACTTGCTGGATTCGTTCCGTGAGCTGATGAAGGTATTAACGCGATATTTCTATGCGGATTGTCCATTGGCTTGATGGAAAGAACGGATTGCTAACAGCCCTGCATACTCTCCTTGCGCTCCTGAGTTTGGTTGAAAAGAAATGGCGGCAAAGCCTGTAATCTCTTTGAGCCAGTCTCCTAACTCTTCGATAAGTAGTTGATAGCCCTTCGTTTGTGATTTTGGGGTAAATGGATGCAATGCACCGAACTCAGGCCAAGTCACAGGAATCATTTCCGTGGTAGCATTCAGTTTCATGGTGCATGACCCAAGGGAAATCATGGAGTGCACCAAAGACAAATCCTTGTTTTCCAATCTTTTCATATATCTGAGCAATTCGTGCTCAGTTTGAAAATTGTGAAAAGTATCGTGTTGCAAATAAGAAGAACTTCTTAGAAGTGATTGGGGCAATTGAAAGTCTATCGTTGTATCTATTTCTATAGCAGGTTTGTCAATGAGCTCACAAAAAGTAGACAAGACAATGTTGGCATCAGCAGGCATATGGGTTTCATCGAAAGAGATGCAAACTGTGCCATCTTCATTATGGCGGAAGTTTAACTCCCTTTTGAGAGCAATTTCTGTCAAAGCTTCATTTTGTTCATTCGATAGGGCAACCCTGATAGTATCAAAAAATGTGGTGTTTAGGTTGGAGAACCCAAGTTCCGAAAGCTTGTTGGAGGTGGCTTGAGCAAGTCCGTGCACCCGCATAGCTATGGCTTGCAAACCAGAAGCCCCATGGTATACCGCATACATTGACGACATAACTGACAAGAGTACTTGAGCCGTACAAATGTTGGATGTAGCTTTTTCTCGCTTAATATGTTGCTCTCGTGTTTGCAGTGCCATTCTGTAAGCCACATGTCCGTGGGTATCCTTTGAAACGCCAATAATACGTCCGGGCATTGATCTTTTGAATTCATCCCTAGTGGCAAAAAATGCCGCATGCGGACCCCCAAAACCCATTGGTACACCAAATCTTTGAGCCGTCCCGAATACCACATCGGCTCCCCATTCTCCAGGAGGAGTGAGCAGACATAAAGCCAATAAATCAGATGCCACGGCCACTTTGATGCCGTTTTCCTGCGCTTTTTTAACTAATTCTTGTCGGTCAGAAACTTCTCCATTGTTGTCAGGGTATTGAAACATGATCCCGTAGATAGTGGGGTCATTGAAATCTGTTTCATCTACATTCTCTTCTCGAAGCTCAATGTCTAATGGCTCAAGTCGAGTTCTAAGTACTGCTAGTGTTTGAGGAAATAGGTTTTTGTCTACCACAAAAACCATAGATTCTTTTTTTATTTTGCTCCTCGTGCTAAAGAGCATCGTGGCAGCCTCAGCTGCGGCTGTCCCTTCATCTAGTAGCGACCCATTGGCTATCTCCATGCCAGTTAAGTCGATGACCAGAGACTGGAAGTTGATAAGTGCCTCCAATCTGCCTTGAGCAATTTCGGCTTGATAAGGAGTGTAAGCCGTATACCATCCTGGGTTTTCAAGAATATTTCTTTGGATCACAGATGGCACTATCGTGCCATAGTATCCTTGGCCGATAAAGGATTTGTAAACCTTATTTTTTGCAGCCGTTTTTTTCAAACCAAGGAGATATTCGTATTCATTTTTGACAGGAGAAAGTACCAACGGCTTGTCTAGTCGTATATTTTTAGGAACCGTCTCGTCAATCAACTCATCTAGGCTGGATACACCTAAAGCATCGAGCATTTGACTAATTTCTGTATTATTTGGACTATTGTGACGTGATTGAAATGAGACCCTATCGTTGAGGTTGACTTTCATCGAAAATGAAGATTGTGGTGGTAGAAAACAAAAGCGCAAATCTAACGGCTAAATCAATATTTAGCATTATTGTTTGACAAACGGCGAAGCAAGATTCCTGAGTTCGGTTATTTTTGGAACAAGAACCTATAATATACCTTATGCAAATAAAAATATTCATCGCGCTACTCCTAGTTATGCCAACGTTCAAGGGGCTTACTCAATCAAAAACGGCTAGAAAATATGCCAAAACTATTACTACAAAGGACCTCTATTCCCATCTGAGCGTTTTGGCTTCCGATAGCCTTGAAGGAAGGGAAACTGGCACAAAAGGACAGAAAAAAGCTGCAGATTATGTGTCCAATTATTTTCAAACCATTGAACTTAAGGGGGCTTATGAAGAAGAGAATAATCCGTATTTTCAGTCATTCACCTTGCAACAGTCGGAGTATCACAGTGTGTATTTGCGAAAAGATCGTGAAAAGAAGAATAATTTCGAAGACTTCTTGCTTTACACCAGTAATGAGACTTATGGGGAGGAAATTATAGAAGTAGTCTTTGCTGGGTATGGTGACTCTTTGTCCAATATTGATGTTGACAATAAATATGTAGCCTTTATAAATAAAGAGTGGTCAGATTTTCGGCAGACACTATTGCAAGCTCAAGGCTGGAAATGCCAAAGGTTATATTTTAATCATTGAAGAAGAACTTCAGTTTGAATTCGTAATGGATCGGTATGCCAATTATCTGAGCAGTACCAAAATGAGTTTCGAGTTTGACAATAACGGGGCAAAGATAATATTGGCGGGAAACCGACCTTGTAGAATGGATTTTTGATGAGTCTATAGCTCAAATGAAAGCTTCTGGATTATTTGAAACAGCTGAGGTGATTTTCAATGCCGATATGCACAGGCGTGAAGTAAGATCAGAAAATGTGCTTGGTTTCATTGAAGGATCAGAGAAACCCAATGAATATGTAGTGGTGAGTTCACACTATGACCACCTCGGGATAATTAATGGAGAGATTTACAATGGTGCCGACGATGATGCCTCGGGTACTTCCACCTTGCTTGAAATAGCTGAGGCCTTTTCAAAAGCAACCAAAGAAGGAAACCGACCTAAAAGAAGCATTCTTTTTATTGCTATGAGTGGGGAAGAGAAAGGGCTATTGGGGAGTAAGTATTATGTCAGTAATCCGCTTTTTCCGTTGGCCAACACCGTTGTTGATTTGAATATTGATATGGTCGGGAGAGTGGATGAAAAACATGAAAAGAACCCGAACTATATTTATCTGATAGGAGCCGATAAGCTTTCTAAAGAGTTGCATGAATTGTCGGAGACGGTGAATAGCAACAGCACAAAATTGGAATTGGATTATACTTATAACTCTGAGGACGATCCCAATAGATATTATTACCGTTCGGACCATTACAATTTTGCCAAAAATGGCATCCCAGTCATTTTTTATTTCAATGGAACTCATGAGGATTATCATCGCCCAACGGATACTATCGAAAAGATTAATTTTAAGAAAATGAAGAAAATTGCAGATTTGATTTTCTTGACAACTTGGGAAATCGCAAACAGAGAGGAGAGATTGTTGGTTGATTAATTGTTGGTTGATTAAAGGAAGTGATCTGGGGGGTGGCAGAACCAGCCCCCACAAGATCTTTTCAACCAGCTATGGAAAGTAAGAACTAAGTCTTTCTTTCTCATGCAATTATAAATAGATTATCTGGGTTTCCTTACGTGTTCTGGATAAAAAATTTTACAAAACGAATAATCAAGAGGATATTTCTTATTTTGCAGAATAAAAAATGGCTAAAAGTATATTTAATGAATAATTTAACTGTTTTTCTGAAAGCGTTCTAGCTTTTTTCTAAGTCTCAAAGTCGACAAATTGAATATTGGGTTTCCAAAAAAATATAATTATGAAGCAAAATTATCTTATTCGCAATGCTCAAATTGTGAATGAAGGAGCTATAACTAGCGGAGATGTATTGATTAGAGATGGGCGAATAGATAAAATAGCCCCTTCAATATCTTTTGATGGGAGCTGTATAGAAATTGATGCGACTGGTTTGCATCTTTTGCCGGGCGCGATAGATGATCAAGTGCATTTCAGAGAGCCTGGCCTCACGCATAAGGCAGAGATATATACTGAAGCTAAAGCTGCTGTTGCCGGTGGGGTTACTTCCTTTATGGAAATGCCGAATGTAATTCCTCAGACGGTCACGCAGGATTTATTGGCACAGAAATATGAGTTGGGGAGACAGAAGTCGTTAGCCAACTATTCATTTTTCATGGGTACTACCAATGACAATTATGATGAAGTCATGCGTACCGATCCTAAAATGGTATGTGGACTAAAGATATTTATGGGGTCGTCCACTGGAAATATGCTCGTGGATAATGAGAAGGTTCTGGATAAAGTATTCTCCTATGCGCCTATGCTCATAGCCACTCATTGCGAGGATGAAGGCACTGTTCAATCCAATCTAGCTGAGTTCAAGGATAAGTATGGCAATGACATTCCATTCGAGGCGCATCCGATAATTAGAAGTCATGAGGCATGCTACCTCTCATCTTCTTTCGCAGTTGGTCTTGCGAAGAAACACAACACTCGTTTACACATATTGCACATATCTACTGGTAAAGAAACGGAGTTGTTTTCTAACACGCTACCCCTTGGAAAGAAACGCATAACTGCCGAAGCGTGCATTCATCACTTATGGTTTACAGATGAAGATTACAAAACTAAGGGTAGATGGATCAAGTGGAATCCTGCGGTAAAGTCGGCTGAAGATCGCGATCAAATATGGCAAGCGCTTCTTGATGACCAGATAGACGTGATTGCAACGGATCATGCACCGCATACCAAAGAAGAGAAGTTGGGTAATTATCTAACAGCTCCATCTGGAGGGCCATTAGTGCAACATTCCTTGGTAGCCATGTTGGATTTTTATCACCAAGGTAAGATATCATTAGAAAGAATAGTAGAAAAAATGGCGCATGCCCCAGCGATTTGTTTTGAAGTGAAGGAAAGAGGATATATCAGGGAAGGCTATTATGCTGATTTGGTATTGGTGAATCTTAATAAGAAGTGGATTGTAAATGAGCAGAATATTCTGTCAAAATGTAATTGGTCTCCATTCGAAGGACATCAGTTTCAATCATCAATAGAAAAGGTATTTGTCTCGGGACACTTAGCTTATAATGAAGGGCAGTTTGATGAAAATAAAAAAGGGGAAAGATTAATGTTTGACCGTCAGTAAGAGTTGTTATTTTCAATATTGCTTATATCTTTGCATTCCTTTTAAAACGGTGGTTGTAGCTCAGTTGGTTAGAGCATCGGTTTGTGGTACCGAGGGTCGCCGGTTCGAGCCCGGTCTTCCACCCCATTTAAGACATAAAACCTGTTTAGTTCGCTAGACAGGTTTTTTTGTGTGTGCTGGTTCGTTGCATTTGGCAGTTTACACCAACAAGTTGGCAGGATCGTGATAGAGGAAAAGACTAAATTGTGTTAATAATTTATCATCTATATTATGTTTATCCATCGCCAGAATAATCAACACCCACTAATAGAGTATATCAAGCATTGGGAATCATTCAATGCAATTGCTCGACGAGCCACGACAGTTTTTCTTTTCCAACTTTTAGCGGCGACTATTATCACTTATTATCACTATTTTTTTGGGGGCGGCCATATTTTCATAGGTAGTAGTTGAAACCTGAAATGGTTTCAAATAGCTGATCGATCTAATTTAGACAATAGAGAGCGCTGAATTAGCAGGAATTATTTCTGTTAAACCTGAATTGAAATGGAAGGATTGAGAAGACAGGAATTATAGCTCCTACCATAAATGTGGTATTTTTTAATAATTTATTTCCTCAAAATATGCTAAAAAAACAGATTAAATCCGTTTTGGCAGAATAGTAAAGAGATTTGGCAGATATGTTTTGACAATCCACCCGAAATTAGCATTCTAAATTAAAATGACAAACTCATGAGTCTCATTTGGTATAGCCCGCAATCTCTCTCTTACATAGTAGGTACACAATTCGAATTTGAAGTGGAAAAGGCTAACTGTCCTAACCCTGAAGATATGCTTATATTATATGAGTTAGACGAATTGCCAAAAAGACTTGCCGAGAAAATCGTAAATGAATTGAACGCTGCACGTACGGCACTAAAGAGTGCTTAAAACTTTTCTAACGGAAGTTAGAATTTTATCTATAGCTGGTTGGAACCCTGAGGAATTTATCCTTAGGGTTTGTTTTTATAGTAATTCATCGTAATATTGCAATATGGGAATCACCAAGACGAACCTGTTTACGGAAAAGCAAAATCAGATGGCCTTAATGGCCAAGGTATTTGCGCACCCAGCCAGAATTGCAATTTTGGAGCATTTGGTTAAGTCCAATGCATGCATCAATGGTGATTTGGTAATGGAACTCGGGCTTGCTCAAGCAACAATTTCGCAACACCTAAAAGAACTTAAATCCCTTGGATTGATTCAAGGTACAGTAGAGGGTGCTTCCATGAGCTATTGTATCAATGGCCAAGTATGGTTGGAAGTGAAAAAGGCATTCGACGATCTATTTTCTGGATATAAAGGAAATACCTGCTGTTAAACCATTTTTTGAACAAAACCATCGTAATAAAGCGATGTTTCGATAATTAAACTTAATAATTATGCAAGATCAAATGAAATTTCACCTTAGTTTGAACGTCACAGACATTCAAAAGACGATTACTTTCTACACCAATTTATTTGGTAATCAACCCGTAAAGATTGAGCCGGACTATGCTAAATTCGAGTTGGACAACCCCGGATTGGTGATATCTTTTGTGCAGCGTGCAGAACAGGCTCAGCCAGGTTTTGGACATTTAGGATTTAGAGTTGCAGATGATGAAGTACTCGCTGAGCGCAAAAAGGCTTTGTCGGAATTTATGGAAATTAAACTGGAGGAAGAGCAGACAAATTGCTGCTATGCCATTCAAAACAAGTTTTGGGTAGAGGATCCTGATGGCTATGAGTGGGAAGTGTATCATCTTATAGAAGATGCCAAGAGCGACAAGCAAAAAGCACAATCTCATACGTGTTGCTAATTTCAATTGGAAAAATAAACAAGGAATGAATCAAGCATTAGCGAATTATATTAAAGACTTGCCTGGAGAGCAGGCAAGCATATCCTCAGAAAGGATATCGCTTCTGGAAGAAATGGCAAAGTACATCGTAGATAAGAAGAAAGCCTATGAAGCAGTTTATTTGGTTTTTATCTGCACGCACAACTCTCGCAGGAGTCACATTTCTCAAATCTGGGCAAGTACGTTAGCTTATCATTTCGGCATTGATGGAATAGCTACTTATTCTGGAGGTACAGAAGTCACAGCCATGAATATTCGTGTGGTAAATGCTTTGCACAAGGCCGGGTTTGGTGTGATTAGCTCAGGGGGAACAAATCCGAAATATGAAGTTGTTTTTAGCCCAGAGGCCATTCCTGTGGTATGTTATTCCAAAACTTATGATGCCTCAGAAAATCCACAAGCAAATTTCGCAGCAGTCATGACTTGTACTGGAGCAGATGATGCCTGTCCTGTGGTTCTAGGTGCGGAAGCTCGGTTTTCTCTTTATTATGAAGATCCTAAAGAAGCGGACGATACCCCTTGGGAGGCTGAGAGGTATGAGGAGCGGTTGAAGCAAATTGGAGGAGAGATTTATTACATGATGTCTGAAGTAGCTAAACAACTCGGATGATAAACGTCAGAACAAAGTTTTTTTCTGAGTTATTAGGAACGTTTGGGCTCGTCTTCTGCGGTGCGGGAGCGATAGTAGTCAATCAAATGACTGGAGCGATTACACACTTTGGTGTTGCAGTTCTTTTTGGGATGATCGTGGCTGCCATGATCATCTCATTTGGAAGTGTTTCTGGTTCGCATATTAATCCAGCCGTGAGTTTGGCTTTTTTTGTGATCAAAAAAATACATTTCTTGAGCTCGTCTATTATGTGGTGGCGCAAATACTGGGTGCAGTATTGGCATGTTTAATACTATTAGCACTTTTCCCAGAAGCACAAACGATGGGGCAAACTAACCTCAATGGATTCCGATATTCAGTCTTTTGGATTGGAAGTGATGATCACTTTTATTTTGATGCTCGTGATTTTAAGGATTCCTGAAGATGGAGGAGATGTGATTTTGCATGCGGCCATTTCGGTAGGTTTTACAGTGCTGGTTTTGGCGCTATTTGCAGGGCCAATATGTGGAGCTTCTATGAACCCAGCGCGATCTATCGGGCCTGCGCTAGTTTCAGGAGATATGACCAAACCTCTGGATATACATAACTGGCGCCATGTACGGGAGCTTTGCTGGCTATTCCAATAAATCGATTGATGAAATAGTGAAAGTATGAAATGAGTTTTAAGAAAATGATTTATTTCAACTTTCAACTTTTTTCAACATTTAAAACCATTCTTAACAATTTTCAACACTTAAGCCAACATCTCTTGCCGGATGTCGTTTTTGGTTTTGAACTCTAAAGGGTATTTTTGTTTGCTAAAATCAATAGAATCACAAGTATATGAGCGACGTAGTAATTGATCAGGATTTAAAGAGAGAACATCAGGCCAAAATCAATGAGGTCATCAGCGAGGTGGGCAAGGTAGTCGTAGGTCAGAGCTATATGGTAAATAGACTTTTGATTGGGATGTTTACCAACGGGCATATATTGTTGGAGGGTGTGCCAGGTTTAGCGAAGACATTAACAGTGAATACACTTTCTAATGTCATGGATTTGGATTTTAAGAGAATTCAGTTTACTCCAGATTTGCTTCCTTCAGATTTGATTGGTACCATGATTTACAATCAGCAGAAAGCTGATTTTGAAGTAAAAAAAGGACCAATTTTTGCCAATATTATTTTGGCCGATGAGATCAACCGATCTCCAGCAAAAGTACAGTCGGCACTTTTGGAGGCCATGCAAGAGAAAACAGTGACGATCGGTGAAAATACTTTCTCGCTCGATAAGCCTTTTTTGGTTCTTGCTACTCAAAACCCAGTAGATCAAGAGGGAACTTATCCGCTACCAGAGGCACAAGTAGATAGATTTATGCTCAAAGTACATGTGGATTACACCACCAAAGATGAAGAGCTAGAGGTGATGAGACGGATGTCAAACTTGTCCTTTGCTCCTGAGCTCAGAACGCTACTTTCTAAAGAGGATATTTTCTCTATCAGAAATGAGATCAATCAAGTGACTATTTCCGAATCGTTGGAGAAGTATATAATAGAATTGATTTTTGCTACGCGAAATCCGAAAGACTATAAACTTACAGAGGAGGCACAATACATACAGTTTGGAGCATCTCCACGTGCTTCTATTAATCTGAACAGGGCAGCCAAGGCCATTGCCTTCTTTGATCAGAGGGATTATGTCTTGCCAGAAGACATCAAAGAAATAGCTGATGACGTACTGAATCATAGAATTCTGTTGAACTACGAAGCAGAAGCTGATGGTGTCACCACCCACGATATCATTAAAACAATATTGAACAAAGTTCAAATCACGAAATAGAATTATTGGGAGAATTCCTTATCAATTCTGTTTAATTTTATCTGATGAACGCACAGCAGACTGAACTTTTAGAGCGAATTACCCTTACGCCAGGATTGATGGGAGGCAAGCCTACAATAAGAGGATTGCGTTTTCCAGTTGGGGATATTTTGGAATTGCTGGCCAATGGGGTTTCAGAAGAAGTCATACTAGATCAGCATCCAATTCTTCAAAAAGGTGATATTAAGGCTGCTTTGCTTTACGCATCTTTAAAAACGAAAAATACGGTCATTATTCATGCGGCCTGAATGGGAGATTTGGGTTGATACCAATATTTCTCCGGCCATTGCGAAATGGCTGGCCGATTATACTGGTTACCTTGTCAAATCATCATATATTCTAGATATGAATGAGCTGGATGATCTGACAATTTATAAAATGGCAAAAGCACATGGAAAAGTGATTTTATTGTCTAAGGATGCAGATTTTCCAGAACTAATTAGCAGACTTGGTAGTCCTCCAAAACTCATAAATATCAAAATTGGAAACTGTGACAATTCAACGCTGTGGAATTTAATAAAGCCCAGTATTCTGAATGCTCTGGACATTCTGATCCAATCAGAAACAGAAATTATAGATATGACTGAGTAAGCAAGATGAAAGTTCAAAAATCTCCTCTCCCTGAGCATTTATCATGCTAAGGGCAGCCAAGGCCATCGCCTTCTTTGATCAGCGAGACTATGTATTGCCAGAGGATATCAAAGAGATAGCCGATGACGTGCTGAATCATAGAATTTTGTTGAACTACGAAGCAGAAGCTGATGGTGTCACCACCCACCAGATCATTAAAACAATATTGAACAAAGTTCAAATCACGAAATAATCTTATTCAATCATCTGAATTAACAAAAGCCCGCGCAAGTGGGCTTTTGTCATTTGCACCCAATCAAAACGGGCTTTTAATGCTTTCAAGGCATTTTCTTCCAACCTGCTTCATATTGGCGTAACAATGGTAAACCTAGCGTAACGAACATCATTTTAGTTTAATGATATCGTAACATCGGCTCGCTAGCGAGTTAACATTGGTAATACACATTTGCGGAAGTATTGAATAGTAAAAAAATCAAACTCAAACAATAAGGAAAAACAATTATGAAAAATTTACTTGCATTAGCATTTATGCTATCTAGTGTTTTGTTCATCGTATCATGTACTGATGATGAAACTCCTGAAGTGGAAATCTTGTCAACAGAAGTTAAAACAGGTGTTTTAACGGCTGACGAAACTTGGACGGCAAACAGAATCTGGGAATTGAAAGGAAGAGTGATCGTTCCTTCTGGAATTACTTTGAAAATTGAGGCTGGGACAATCATCAAAGGTCAAGCTGGTGAGGCAGCAAATGCGTCAGTTTTAATCATTGCCCAAGGAGGAAAGATTGATGCCGTAGGTACCGCTGCTAAACCAATTATCTTCACTTCAGTTGATGACAACATTAAAATTGGAGAAAAAATTGGAACAAGCTTAGACAAAACAAAAAATGAGCTTTGGGGTGGTATCATCATGCTAGGTAAGGCACCAATTTCTGCAAAAGCGGGTGATGCATCTTCTTCTATCGAAGGTCTTCCTCCGAGTGAAACATATGCAGTTTATGGAGGATCTGTTGCTGCTGATAATTCTGGAACATTGAAGTACGTTTCAATCCGTCATGGTGGTATCACAATTGGTGCTGGAAACGAAATCAATGGTTTAACTCTTGGTGGTGTAGGATCAGGAACAACAATTGATAACGTTGAGATATTTGCTACACTTGATGATGGTATCGAATTTTTCGGTGGTACCGTGAATGTAACTAACCTGTTGGTAGCATGGCAAGGTGATGACGGTGTAGATATCGATCAAAACTACTCAGGAACAGTGAATAACTTTTTTGTTACTCAAGGAGCTGGAGTTGGTACAGACGAAGGTCTTGAAATCGACGGACCTGAGAGTAGCGCTAAAGATGGTTTGTTTACTTTGAAAAATGGAACGTTGAAAAGTGATGGAGTAGAAGGTTCTGCTGCTGATTTCAAATCAGATGCTCAAGGAACAATCAATAACTTGGTGTTCATCGGATATAAAGATGGTGCTAAATTGAAAATTGAAGGAGAATATGACACTGAGTGCGTTCGTGATGCATCTAAAGTGGATGCTTTGGGTAACTTCATTGCTGGAACTTTGAAGGTGGAGAACACAAACTACGGTTCTCTTAAAGTTTACTCTAAAGAAGATGATAACAAGAACCCACTTTGCGGTGATGCGGCTGTAATTGCGGCAGATAAGGTGAAGGTTGATGCAGAAGCTTCTGTAAGTACAACTGCTACTGGTGCTGACTTGTCTGTCTTCGCTTGGACTGCAGCAAAAGAAGACGGTCTTTTGGATTAATTATAATCTCAAGAAATTTTATTACAGCCCCTCAAAATATGAGGGGCTGTAATATCAATATTATCTAATTGTTATTTACCCTCCCTAGGTAAATTGCTCCTATTCCTAAATAGGACATATTTGGGACAAAGAATCTTTTGTTGAGTTAACAAAAGATTAAAAAGCGCTACGAAAATTTCCAAACCATAAATATTTGGTAATCTAGCCTTACTACTCCCATGATTTGCCCATTCTAACTTCGCGTCAAATTAGAATGGATATTATGAAGATTTTCTTTTCAACAACGCTAGTCATCTTTATTAGTTTCGGGGCAATAGCTCAAAAAGGTTACTTAAGAGGTAAAGTTATCGATGATGAATTCGGTGATGGACTGATAGGTGCTACGGTGATAAAACAAGGTAGTGCGTCAATTGGTACGGTTACTGACTTTGATGGAAACTACTCTTTGTCGTTGGAGCCAGGTACACACTCAATCGTGTTTTCATTTGTCTCGTTTGCCTCTGTAACGGTGAACGATATAGTGATTAAAGCAGGTGAAACGACTCTGCTTGACATGCGAATGAAATCCGACATGGAAGAGTTGGAAGCCGTAGTAGTCACTGCCGAAGTGGTAAGAAATACAGAAGCGGCTATGCTTACTGTGCAAAAGAAATCAGCTAATCTCGTTGATGGAGTATCGTCTCAAACGTTCAAAAAAGTTGGTGACAGTGATCTTGGAGCAGCGATGAAGCGCGTAACAGGTGTGACGGTACAGGATGGAAAATATGTCTATGTAAGAGGTCTTGGTGATCGATATACAAAGACAACTATGAACGAGATGAGTATACCTGGATTGAATCCTGATGTGAACGCGGTTCAGATGGATATCTTTCCTACAAGTACCATAGAGAATGTTGTTGTTTATAAAACCTTTTCTCCTGATTTATCTGGGGACTTTAGTGGGGGAACGGTAGACATTGCTACAAAAAGTTTTCCAGAGGAGAAGCAAACTGGGATAACAGTAGGAATAGGTTACAATCCTTCAATGCATTTAAAAGAGAATTTTGTTGGATATGAGGGTGGAAAAACAGATTTCTTAGGATTTGATGATGGCACTCGAGAACTGCCTATTCCTAAGATTGCAATACCAACAACAACTTCAGTAAATAAAGATCAAGTAGAGGGTCTTACAAGAAGCTTCAATCCTACCTTGTCGGGAGAAAGAATGAGTAATTTTATGAACTATAGTTTATCATTTAATCATGGAAACCAAGTTCAAAAGAAGGGGGTGACTTTCGGGTATAATGCGATTCTAAATTATAGTCACAATGAAACATTCAATGAAAACATTACAATAGGTCGATACTCTCGCGATAGAAATCCGGCGGCCTACGAATTGAATACGGAGGAGTTGCGAACATATGATATTGGTTCAACAGAAACGCTGTGGACTGCCTTACTCTCAGGGTCGTTGAAATATAAAAGAAGTACTTACACTGCTAGCATACTGAGAAGTCAAGATGGTATCGCGACCGCAACCATTGGAAACATCGTAAATCTAGAGAATAATCCTTCAGTATTGCAAAATAATAATTTGCTTTACTTAGAGAGCTCTGTTACTAACGGTATGTTGGTCGGGAAGCACGCACTAAACAATTTGAAAGTTGAATGGAGAACTGCTTTGAGCCAATCTAAAGTGGATGAGCCAGATCTAAGGTCGAGCAGACTCCAAATACAAAAAAATAATGAAGGTGAAATAAAGTATGATTTGAATACAGGAGTTGGGGCAGGTATAGACCGGTTTTATAGAAACTTAAATGAGATCAATTCTAGTGCGAAATTAGATTTTACCTATGATTTGAATGATAAAAATAAAATTAAATGGGGAGGTTTGGCGTCCTACAAGCAACGTGATTTTGAAATTGTAGAGTACCGTCTTAGAGTAAGTGGAATTTCATCTATTTCTGGAAATCCTTCTGAGTTACTTAATCCAGAGAATATCTGGACAGTGGAGAAAGACTCAGGAACTTATGTTCGTGGTGATGGCTCCATTCCTTCTAAGTCCTTCAACGCAAGTCAAAATGTATTTGGACTGTATGCTATGACAGAACTAAACCTCACAGAGCATTTACGTGCTATTACTGGTGTAAGAGCAGAGAGTGTGGATATGTATTTCACTGGTCAAAATCAAAACGGAAGGGTTTATAACAGCGAGTTGACTTTGGATAAAATCAATCTTCTCCCTTCTTTAAATTTGATTTATTCTTTAACTGATGATATGAATTTGCGAGCTTCTGCCAATCGCACTCTTGCTAGACCTACTTTTAGAGAGAAATCAAATGCTCAAATTGTGGATCAATCAACAGGTCTTTCTTTTATAGGAAACCCCGACCTAGAACAAACCAATATTAGCAATTTTGATTTGAGATGGGAGCTATTCTATGGAGCAGGAGAGATGATATCCTTATCTGGGTTTTACAAAGAATTTGATGGGCATATTGAAATGACCAGATTCAGCACAGATCCTAACTCAATAAAGCCAAGAAATGCAGGAAAGAGTAATTTGCTAGGAGCAGAAATAGAGTTCAGAAAAAATATAACAACAAATTTTTCATTTGGGACAAACGCTTCTTTTGTTAAATCGGCTATTGAAATGAAGGAAGTAATTGTGGATGAACAAGGAGCTAATGAATATGATACGAGAAAAGGGACTTTGAGGGAAGGCCAAACATTGAAGGAAACAAGACCAATGTCTGGTCAGTCGCCTGTTGTTGTTAATGCATTTGTCAATTTTGTAAGTACAGACAAAAGTATTAATGGAAATTTATCTTATAATGTTCAGTCAGAAACATTAAGTATTGTAGGATCTGGGCCATTTCCAGATGTTTATACAAAGCCTTTTCATAGTTTGAACACAAATATTTATAAGGATTTTGGTCAAAATAGAAGTTCAAGGGTAACAATTGGGGTTAACAACATTTTGGACTCACAACTGGTGAATATTAATAAGTCATATAAATCTTCATCTCCGGTATATCGACAAATGAATCCGGGTCGTACATTCTCAATTAAATACGGTTACAAGTTTTAAGCAAAACATTTTAAGCCTCCACTCGGAGGCTTTTTTTATGTCTTTTCGGGAACGTTTGGCCGTTTGTTCGTTATAGGATTATGGCAAAGCGAATATTGATTACGGGCGGTACGGGTACAGTGGGTATGCATCTAAGCAAATTATTGAAAGATGCAGGTGATGAGGTGGTGCATCTTAGTCGCAACCCTTCTAAAAAGGACGTATATCCTACCTATCAATGGGACATCAAAAAGGGCTTTATTGATGAAAAGGCCTTTTCTGGGATCACACATATTGTGCATCTGGCAGGTGCTGGTGTAGCAGATGAGCGCTGGACTGATGAGAGAAAAAAAGTCATACTAAATAGTCGGATTCATCTGCCGAGCTTGCTCACATGACTACGTAAAAAAGTGGATGTCAAACTAGAGTCCTACATCTCTGCATCCGCCATCGGAATCTATGGAAACACAGGCAATCGTGTGGTGGACGAAGAAAAAGAAAGAGGGAGTGGTTTTTTGGCGGATGTGGTGGAGGAGTGGGAAGCCAGTGCAGACTCTTTCTCTGACATTACAAAAGTGGCCAAAGTGAGAATAGGTGTCGTGCTCAGCAGTACGGGTGGTGCTCTAGAAGCCATGGCTAAACCGGTGAAGTTTTATGCAGGAGCTCCGCTTGGCAGTGGCAAACAGTACATGAGCTGGATTCATCAAGATGATTTGGTGGCCATCTTCCAGTATGTGATTGACAAAAATCTAGAGGGCGTTTACAATGCAGTAGCGCCCAATCCAGTAACTAACAAGGAGTTGACTCAAGCCATTGCTCATACACTTAACAAACCATTGATTTTGCCAAATGTCCCGCCCTTTGCCATGAAATTGATGTTGGGTGAAATGGCTGACATGGTTTTGGACGGAACACGTGTTTCTTCCGAAAAAATCGAGTCACAGGGATTCAAATTCCAGTTCAAACATTGCGAAAAGGCAGTTCAAGATCTATTGAATTGATCAACATTTTATTATTTACTTTATCCGTTTCCTCCATTTGATACGAATCAATTAGATTAGATTTTGAAAAACACAATTATGCTTTATGAATAAATTTGAAGGGGAGGTAAACGACGAGGAAGACAGAATAAGACAAGCTTTCAAGGAAAAGGACTGGAATGAAATCAAGACTTCTGACTCCTGGGTGATATTTAAAGTCATGTCTGAGTTTGTACAGGGCTTTGAAAAAATGGCTAAAATCGGCCCATGTGTTTCGATTTTCGGTTCTGCACGTACTCCTGCCGAAAGCCCATATTTCAAGACAGCCGAAGCTATTGCAGCGAAGTTGGTCGATCAAGGCTTTGGGATCATCACTGGTGGAGGCCCTGGTATTATGGAGGCAGGCAACAAAGGAGCACACAGCCGTGGAGGCAGATCTGTAGGTTTAAATATTGATTTACCTTTCGAGCAATTCGAAAACGTGTATATCGATAGAGATAAGCTGATCAACTTTGATTATTTCTTCGTGCGCAAAGTGATGTTTGTTAAATATGCACAAGGCTTTGTGGTGATGCCTGGTGGGTTTGGTACGCTCGATGAACTTTTCGAAGCGATTACGCTGATCCAAACGCACAAAATTGGAAAATTCCCAATTGTATTGGTGGGACACAGCTTTTGGGATGGTCTTATCCAATGGATCAAAGACGTACTTTTAAAACAGGAAAACAACATCAGTGAGGAGGATCTTGAGTTATTTTGCGTTGTGGAAACAGCTGATGAAGCTGTAGCCAAAATCAACGAATTTTACAGTAAATACCTACTCAGCCCGAATTTTTAGTCGCAGAGTAGTTACTACCCATAATACCAATCAATTGAAGGATCAACCAGAAACCATGGTCGCGAAAGCCGAAAAGAAAAAAATCGCCGAGCCCGTGATAGAAATCTTCGGAGCACGCGAGCACAATCTTAAGGACATCAACCTGACGATTCCAAGAAACAAATTGGTGGTGATTACAGGGATCAGCGGAAGCGGAAAGTCTTCTTTGGCCTTTGACACCATCTATGCCGAGGGTCAGCGCAGGTATATGGAGAGCTTTTCGGCGTATGCCAGATCTTTCATTGGCAATATGGAGCGCCCAGATGTAGACAAAATCAACGGGTTGAGCCCGGTGATTTCCATCGAGCAAAAAACGACTTCTAAGAACCCTCGCTCTACGGCGGGCACGGTGACGGAGATTTACGACTTTTTGCGTTTGCTTTTTGCGAGAGCAGGGGAAGCTTTTTCCTACATCACAGGCAATAAGATGGTTCGCCAAACGGAAGAGCAAATTCTGGAACATATATTAAAAACCTACAACGGAGGCAAATTGACCATTTTGGCTCCAGTAGTGAAAGGTAGAAAGGGGCATTATCGAGAGCTTTTCGTTCAGATTGCCAAATTGGGATTTACCAAAGTCCGCATAGACGGAGAGGTTCAAGAGATCACGCCCAAAATGCAGGTGGACAGGTACAAAACCCACGATATTGAAGTTGTTATCGACCGGGTGATTGTACAAGAAAAGGATGAAAAACGCATTCGCCAATCTCTCGTTACTGCATTCAAGCAAGGAGAAGGCATCTTGATGGTGCTGGATGAAGTGGGAGCTGTGGCGCATTTTTCCAGGTATCTCATGGATCCTGAGTCTGGGCTTTCTTACGACGAACCTGCCCCCAACAGTTTTTCCTTTAATTCACCTTATGGCGCGTGCTCTTCGTGTAAAGGGCTTGGGGTGATTGAAGAAATTTCTCGTGATTCCATCATTCCAGAACCTGAGTTGAGTATCAGCCGAGGAGGTATTGCTCCTTTGGGAGAATACCGAGATGTCTGGATTTTCAAGAAAATACAGGCTATTCTCAAGAAGCATAAAGTAAGTCTCACTACGCCTATCAGTAAAATACCGAAAGAGGTCATTGATATTTTGCTGTTTGGTGACGATGATCCTGTGGCGGTGAGTTCAGTGAAGTATCCAGGGACAGATTGGAATACGAAGTTCGAAGGCATTATTAATTTTCTAGAAAAGCAAAGGGACACAGGATCGGAAAAAATCAGACAATGGGTCAATGAATATACGGACACCACTGCCTGCCCTGAATGTGAAGGCTATCGACTAAAAAGGGAGTCGCTGCACATCAAAATTGACCAAAAGCACATTGGACATTTGGCCGAGATGAATATCGACGAGCTGGCTGATTGGTTTGTCGGTTTAGAAGATCGCCTCAACGAACGTCAGAATATCATTGCGCAAGAAGTGCTCAAGGAATTGAGAAAGCGTATTGGTTTTCTTTTAGACGTTGGACTCAATTATTTAAGCCTCAACCGCTCGCTTAAGACACTTTCTGGAGGAGAAGCCCAGCGTATTAGACTGGCCACTCAGATAGGGACACAATTGGTAAATGTGCTTTATATTCTGGATGAGCCAAGTATTGGTTTGCACCAGCGAGACAATGTGAAGTTGATTAAGGCTTTGAAAGACCTTCGAGATTTGGGTAATACGGTCATTGTTGTGGAGCATGACAAAGACATGATGTTGGCGTCTGATTTCATTGTGGATATTGGGCCAGGCGCAGGTCGTCATGGAGGCAATGTGGTAGCTGCCGAGCCTCCAAAAGCATTTTTGAAAAACAACACCCTTACTGCGGGCTATCTCAATGGCATCAGTACAATAACTGTACCTAAAGAGCGACGCAAGGGAAATGGTAAATCGCTAAAGCTCACGGGGGCAAAAGGACACAATTTGCGAGGAGTGGATTTGACTTTGCCTTTGGGCAAAATGATTTGTGTCACTGGCGTTTCTGGTAGCGGAAAGTCAAGTTTAATTCACGAAACACTGTATCCAGTTTTGCGAAAGCATTATTACAAATCCAGAGCTGAAGCGCTTCCATACAAAAAAATCACTGGGCTTGATCACATCGATAAAGTGATAGAAGTGGATCAATCTCCTATTGGTCGCACGCCAAGGTCTAACCCAGCGACCTATACAGGAGTCTTTACTGATATCAGAAGTTTGTTTTCTGAACTTCCTGAGGCTAAAATACGAGGCTACAAACCAGGACGATTTTCTTTCAACGTAAAGGGAGGCCGCTGTGAAACTTGTGAAGGTGGCGGGATGCGCGTCATAGAAATGGACTTTTTGCCCGACGTTCATATCCCTTGCGAAACGTGCAAAGGCAAGAGGTACAATCGAGAAACGCTGGAAGTTCGCTTCAAAGGCAAGTCCATTTCTGATGTGCTAGATATGACCGTGGAGCAGGCGGTGGAGTTTTTTGATAATCAGCCAAGAATTTTAAAGAAAATTGAGACGTTGCTCGAAGTGGGATTAGGCTATGTTTCTCTTGGCCAACATGCTACGACGCTTTCGGGTGGAGAGGCGCAAAGAGTTAAACTGGCTACCGAACTTTCTAAGAGAGATACAGGTCAGACATTTTACATTCTCGATGAGCCAACTACCGGGCTACACTTTCAGGATATTCAGCATTTGCTAGAGGTGCTCAATAAGTTAGTAAGCAAAGGAAACACGGTCTTGATTATAGAACACAATCTGGATGTGATCAAAGTTTCAGATCATGTCATAGATTTGGGGCCAGAGGGAGGCTCAGGCGGTGGCTATATTATTGCCGAGGGCACGCCGGAGGAGGTGGCCAAATGTAAGGAAGGCTATACCGCCAAATTCTTGAAGGAGGAGTTGAAAGGATGAGAATCAGCGCTATTTGTAAGCGTAAAGTACGAAGTACTGAAAAAGATTCAGCGCAAAGTGTGCTACAATGACAATGATCAATCCTCCAGTTTTGATTCTAAAATAGCCCATCGCTAGCGACCAGATAAAAACCATCAGGACGCCCATAAGACCTCCGGGAAGTCCCCAATAGTGGGAAAGACCAAATAACGCAGCTTGGATTAAGGTGATCAATTGCGGTTTTGAAAAGGTTTTGGCCAGGCCATTCCAAACCATGCCTCGGATGATGTACTCTTCTACCACCGCATTGAGCAAAGCGAATGCAACGCCCAATAAAACAATTTTTAGGAGACCACCAGTAGGGAGCATATCAATGAACCTCGCCAAAGACTCTTGATTGAAGTGGATGTATAACATCATGACACCACAACCCAAGACAATGGCCACTCCTGCCTGAACTAAAATTTGATTGCTGAGCAGATCGACTTTCCACCAATCCACATCTTTGCGTAAGCTGGGAAGAGCGATAAGGAGTGCTGTAAATATCAGAATGGGAAAAATGAAATAAGTGCCGTCCACATTTGCTCCTAGCAAGTTGGCTATATAATCGTTGGCTGGTCGCATCCAATGAAGCAGAGCAAAGAAACCAAACGTAACAGACATGCGCTTGTCCAGCACTTCACCCATGCGTATCATGTAAGTCAACACAATTCCCACAGTTATATAAGTAAGCATTGACATTTCTACGTATCTCTCAGTAAAAATCATGGCCGTGCCCACTAAGAGAAAAATAAGTAGAAAAGCTTTTTGATAGTTATTCTTCACGCGTCAAATCTGCACTTGTTTTTTAGCAATGACAAATTGTTGTTAGATTGAAACTCCTATGGGTATAGCATTGACATTTTTGGTGGACTAGCCTGATTGATAACATTTTAACGCAATTCGCATGTGTTCCTTTAGTATGAAATTTGAGCATGAGTAAAAAGAAAATTTATTGGCTATGTCAGCTTATTGGTTGGTCGCTCTATGGTCTACTTCAGGTGGTGTTATATTCTATCGCTCAGACTGCCGACCTTTTACATATTGTCGGAGAGATTCTTTTTGTGGGGGTATATATAGGAGGCACACACTCCATAAGATTTATTTTAATCCATTTTGGGTGGCTAGACCTTAGTCTTTCTAAACTAATTCCACGAGTGATTTTGGTCATTTTTGTGCTCAGCATTATCAATTATGGGGCGTTGATTGGGTTTACCTATTTCACGGGGGAGCTTGCTGCCAGAGATTTTATGCTTGTGCCAGTTATTCTCAACGTCTTTGGCCCAATGTTCATTTACACCATTTGGACGGTACTTTACATTTCCTTCCATTATTTCGAGAATTACAATAAGTCCCTAAAATATGAAGCTGCAGCAAGGGAAATAGAGCTAAGAAACCTGAGAGCTCAACTCAACCCTCATTTTATTTTCAATGCCCTTAATAGTATTCGGGCGTTGGTAGATGAAGATCCAGCCAAATCAAAAAGTGCCATCACCCAACTGTCTAGTATTTTAAGAAATTCACTAATGACTGATAGGCAGAAGTTGATTCCTTTTTCCGAAGAACTCGAAACCATAAAGGACTATTTGGCTTTGGAATCTATCCGATATGAGGAGCGTCTGAGCACTTTTTTTGAAATAGACCCCCACTCAAGAGAATATTTGATTCCCCCTCTAATGATACAAACTTTAGTAGAAAATGCGATAAAACATGGTATCTCCACATTGAAAACTGGTGGACAAATCAGCATTTGTACTAAAGAGGATGGCAGCAGGTTGCAAATTCAAATAAGGAATAGTGGAAAACTGGATTTGGATAAAACGAATACAGAGGGGGGCTTTGGTTTGCGCAATACTCAAAAGAGGTTAGAGCTGCTATATGGAGCCGAGGGGCAATTTTTCATTTCCAACGAAAAGACCGGAGTGGTATTAACAGAAATAATTATCCCGAAATCATTGTGATGGCGTACAAATTGAATAAAATAGCCAAGTAATAAACTTTCATTACGCAGAATGAGTTGATAACCTCTATCATAATGGTGAAAGAATGCTAACCAGCAGCAAGCAAATGGATTGAAATTTCTAAAAACTAAAGAGATGAAAGCACTTATTGTTGATGATGAAAGACTTGCCAGAAAAGAATTGGCATCCTTACTAGAGCTGCACAAAGACATTGAAATCGTGGGAGAGGCTACCAATGTGGAAGAGGCATTGGATCAAATAACCAAGCTCAACCCAGATTTGATTTTTTTGGATATTCAGATGCCGGGAGAATCAGGATTCGATTTATTGGAAAAATTGGAGAAAGTCCCAGATGTCATTTTTACAACTGCTTTTGATGAGTTTGCAACCAAAGCGTTTGAAGTGAACGCCTTGGATTATTTGCTAAAGCCGATCCAGCCCGAACGTCTGGGAGCTGCTGTGAATAGAATACGGAAAGAGCACTATCTGGATGCTCAACATGATAAGAAATCTTTGGGTCAAAACGATCAGGTATTCGTAAAAGACGGGGACAAATGCTGGTTTGTAAGATTATCTGAGGTTCGTCTTTTCGAGTCTGATGGCAACTATATCAAGGTGTTTTTTGAAAACAACAAACCAATGATTCATAAATCGCTCAACGCCTTGGACGAACGATTGGATAGTAAAGCTTTTTTTCGCGCAAGCAGAAAGCAC
This sequence comes from uncultured Cytophagales bacterium, assembly GCA_963848175.1. Classification (GTDB taxonomy): domain Bacteria; phylum Bacteroidota; class Bacteroidia; order Cytophagales; family Cyclobacteriaceae; genus JAMZMI01. Next base: position 134,740 of record CAWKCO010000006.1, on the reverse strand, counting down.
ATTGTTAATTTGTCTTGGATAGAAAAAGTAGACACATGGTTCAATGGTGGATTACTACTACAGTTGCGGGGAGGTGAGAAAATCGAGGTAAGTCGTAGACAAGCTGCCAGATTTAAGGAAAGGATGAGCCTATGACCCATTCGGGTAAAATGGAGTCTCAATCAGCAAGCTAAAGTCAAATCTGATTAGTGGTTGATGTGTTGTAAAAATGACAGCTCTATTTGCCAGTCTTTGGCCAGTTTCAGCATGGCGGTAGTCTCCATTTCTGTCACATAGCCTTTTTGATGGTTTTCTTCCCATACTTCAGCTAAGTGCTTCAATTGATCTTCTTCTGATAATTTCGAAAAAACTTTCAGCAAAAAACCCTCAGAGCGCTCGAATGCAGATAAATAATCCTGAGCGATAAATTCATTGGCCCAAGTAAGGGCATTGTGAGCATCGTATTTGTTCGCAGCTTTTTCTAGAAGCACCATCTCGTCATCATCTAGTCCATGATAATGGAAGATCAAAGATTTTAGTAACATGACTGCCTTTTTTAATTCTTCATCCATCGAGTGCGCACAATTTAATTCAATTCTTAAAAACTAGTGGATGGCGGTGCGAAACCTTTTGTTTAACAGAGGATTCGTGGGATGTTTAAAATTACTTTTTTCTCAGCAGTTACTAGGCAAAATGATCCAAATCATTTTTTATTCACCTTCATAAAAGAGCCGTAGAGCGACCTCATCAGCTACCATAAACCCATCTGTAGTGAGTCCAATTCCTTCTTTATTCGAATAAACAAGACCTTCTCGTATACTTAAATCTATTACTGGTTTTTTTTCAGATTCAAAATTTCTCTGAAAAAGCTCTTTAATCTCAGAGTATTTTATACCCGCTTTTGTTCTCAGTCTTGTTAGGATGTATTCGTTAATTCTCTGAATAGGCGAGAGTTGCTCTACTGTTTCGAGTAGAGTTCCATTGCTTATTGCTTTGATGTACTGTGCATTATTTGCAACGTTGAACGCCCGAGTATCTTGATTATAGGAATGCGCTGCTGGCCCTATACCCAAGTATTTTTTTCCTGCCCAATATGCACCATTGTGTTTTGATTCAAACCCGGGCTTGGCAAAATTAGATACTTCATATTGTTGGTATCCAGCTTTTTCCAATGTCTCAATTGCGTAGCGATACTGATCTGCTGCCAACTCTTCCGGTGTTTCTGTCAGTTTTCCTTTGGCTAGCCAATGCCCAAAAACGGTTTTTTCTTCAATGGTAAGTCCATACAGCGAAATATGAGGTAGTCCGAGGTTAATCATCTCGGCCAAATCCTGCTGCCAATAGCTCATATCCGCAGGAGGTAGGGCATAAATTAGGTCAGCGGTTAAGTTATCAAAACCGATTTTTTTCGCTTGTTTGACACAATGTCGAGCCTCTTCAGCGCTATGAGCCCTGTTGATTGCTTTTAGTCGTGCATCATCAAATGTTTGTATACCAATACTCAAACGATTGATTCCGATAGTTTTTAAATCAGAAAGTCTTTTGGATGTGAGATCATCGGGATTGGCCTCAAGCGTGATTTCCACATCACCTAAGACTTCAAAATTCGCGTAGATGGTATCAAGAATTTTTTTGAGTGACGTTGGTTCGAAGACCGAAGGTGTACCCCCTCCGAAGTAGATAGTTTCAACAGCCTCACCTTCAAGGTAATTTTTCCGCAGTATGATTTCGGAGCACAGTGCCTGCCCCATTTGTTCTATTAGACTCAGGTTTGTGCTAAAGTGAAAGTCACAATAATGACATGCTTGCTTACAAAAAGGGATATGTATATAAATTCCAGCCAATTTCTAATGCTTGATTTAGTTACCGATGACGTTTTTATATAAAGTATTAATTTTCAAACACTTAAAAAAGAGCGTCAACATGATTTGTGCCCCTGATAAAAAGGGGTTACCCCTCATAATGACACGCTGAATGTCTATCATTAACTTACGAAGGTAATGAGCAAACAAGGGTTTTACGTTTTTATCTTTTTGTCCCTACTTGAGATTTTCTCAACTACTCCCTGTTTGGCTCAGACGGAGGGTCACAAGATATATCTGGATTCACAGCTAGTATCCACCTCTCTCCGACACCCCATTGATGCAAACAAATTTTTACTCAACCTTTGGAAACAAGGTTATTTGTTTGCGCAAGTGCAATCTCAGTCAGATACCGCGACATATATTTATAAGGGAGAGAAGAGAGAATTTGAAGTAAGAAGCATCAATGACTCTCTTTGTTTTGAAGATAATAAGCCTTTACAACTTGCGGCTTCAAAACTGGAATACCACAACAATCATGGATTTCCTTTTTGCAATGTTCAATTGACAGACCCACGCCAAACCGGATCAAGCTTATCGGTCAATTTGCAAATAGATCAAGGGCCATTCGTAGAGTTTGATTCGCTTGTTCTAAGTAAAAAAATTCGTACCAATCAAGTTTTCATTGAGCGTACATTGGGCATAGAAAGAGGCGAGCCATATAGCGAATCCGCTTACAGAAAGGTTGACCAGCGAATGTCTCGAATGCCTTTTCTTGAGCAAGTTGGCCCCAAAGACATCAGTTTCAAAAATGGAAAATCCAGCGTTTATCTCGAACTGAAAGAGCAGTCATCCAACTCGTTTGAAGGTGTTTTGAGCCTTTTACCCAACCAATCCACAAATGGCTTGATGTTTACAGGTTTTGTAAATCTACATTTGGACAATTTGTTTTACTCTGGAAAATCGCTTTCACTCGAATGGAATCGATTCGATATACAATCTCAATCGTTAGACTTTTCCTATCATCATCCTTTCATTGGAGGCACTAAATTGCTCGTAGGTGTCGATTTTGCGCTACTCAAGCAGGACACCAGTTTCATCAGCAGAAATTTTGATTTGGCCGTGGGAACATACCTCACAGATAAAGGCATTATAAATTTTAATTATCACAAGTCCGGAGGAACACTTATAGATGGGGATAGTGCCACTTTTACGCAAACAGGAGCTGTAGATTTTGAAAGAAACCTGTATGGCGTCAGTTTTAATTACGGTCAATATGCTCAACCCGTGAATTATGGCAACCAGTTCAAGTCTTTTGTTTCCGTGGCTTTTGGAGATAAAAAGATTAATGAAAATACTAATATCAATTCAGAAGCTTACGACAGTTTAAGTCAAAATTCTCGGGTTTTAATGCTGGATATAAAGTTGAAAGCACAAAGAATCCTCGCAAAAAGAACTGTGCTCTTCAATCAAATGGAGTTCGGGAGTATTGTCAATGATCGCGTTTTTTCCAATGAAGTTTATAGACTCGGCGGACTAAGAACACTCCGTGGGTTTAATGAACAATCCATTTATAGCAGTCAGTATGCACTTAGTCGTTTAGAACTACGTCAATATTTCGAAAGTCGCTCACATTTTATGCTCTTTTACGATCAGCTTTACACCCGTTACGATGGCAAGACAGATTGGCCGCTAGGTTTTGGTGTAGGTTTTTCGCTGAGTTCAAACCGAAGCTTGTTTAACTTCGCCATGGCTCTAGGAAAATCCAAAGATTACCCACTAGATTTAGCCAATATTAAAATCCATTTTGGATACATTTCAAAATTCTAAATGAAGCCAATTTTAGCTTTTTTACTTACTTTTTTTATTCTTCAAGCTTTCGCTAATACCGATACGGTGCTTGTAGAGGATCTTCGATACAGTTGGCTTTCTATGGAAGACAATGAAGCTCGTCCCATAATAAATCCAGAAAAAGTTAACCTTCTGTCATTTACGCTAAAAAATACGTCTGACGAAATTCTTAAAATTTGTAATGACGAACCATTCGATCTTTGGATTAATCTCAAATTATACGAAACCGCTGTTGTTGGGTGTATTACTGCTGATTTGGCTACAATTCGGACAAATTATGGTTTAGACGAAATCAATGTTCAAGTAAGGTCAGAGTCCGGTGTAGATCAAATGTCAACAGGTTTATATACGCTGGAAAATCCTGTTGATTCGACCATTTCTTTCTTGACAACTGGCGATCAAACATTTATGACTTTTTATGTGATTGTTCTGGTCATTTTACTGTTTTTCACTGCCTTTTTCAAAAGGTATTTTGCCCAAAGATTTGAAAAGATTTTTTTCAATCCATTTAAATACCGAGGAGCTTCAACAGAAGATTTCTATTCCGATTTTTTTGATGCCGCCAATGTGGTTTCATTGGCATACTTTTCCTTACTTATCTCGTTTTGTATCCACTATTTTCGTCAAAAATCAGGTGTAGGATTCATTGAATCAGTAGATCTGCTCTCCATGCTTGGAGTGTTGTTGCTAAGTAGTGGCGCGAGTATTCTGTTTTTTATTATTAAATATCTATGGAGTGCTGCTATCGCACTTATTTTTGGTTTCCGTGTGGCAAATAATATTCACAATCAAGACTTTATCAATTTCTTTACACTGGTCTTTTATGTTGTACTTGTTTTTTCGCTTATAGACTATTCGTTTGCTTACAATGCAGTTTTGATCCCTATCGGAATCCCCAGTGTCTTCACTGCAGTTGCCATCATTATATTTCAAATAGGTATTTATTTGAAGCTACAGCGATATATACCACATAATAAAATCATGATTTTTTCATACCTTTGCGCGACCGAATTTATACCGGGATTTGTATTGATTTATTTGCTATTGAAATAGCATAGAACCAAAGGACTAACATAAGGATTGGAATGAGCGACGGATTGCTAATCACAGACAAAGAAAGACTTAATAGAGTTTCTTCTATTTTGGTTTCTCAGCCAGAACCAAGCGACGAGAATTCGCCTTATGGTAAATTGGCGGCAAAATACGATGTGCAAATTGACTTTCGTCAATTCATTGCCATAGATCCAGTGGATATTCGTGATTTTCGTAGACAGAAGGTCACTATATTAGATCATACGGCCATTATCCTTACCAGTCGCAATGCGGTAGACCACTTTTTTCGTTTAGCAGCTGAAAGCAAAGTGGAGATACCGACAGACATGAAATATTTCTGTATTTCAGAACAAACAGCCAATTATCTTCAGAAGTACATTGTTATTCGTAAAAGGAAGATTTTTACAGGTGAGCGAACTGCTGCAGATCTTTTTGAGGTGATAAAGAAACACAAAACCGAAAAGTTTTTGTTTCCATGTTCAGACATTCGAAAAGATGATATTCCTGACTTTTTAGAGAAGAACGGAATCACCTATAAGGAGGCCATCATTTACAAAACTGTTGCAGCAGATCTTTCGGATCTTTCTGACATCACTTATGATGTTATCGCATTTTTCAGCCCATCAGGGATAAAATCACTATTTGATAATTTCCCTGATTTCAAGCAAAATAAAACACGAATTGCAGCTTTTGGCCCTACAACTGCTAAAGCGGTGGCCGATGCTGGTCTTATTTGCGACATACAGGCACCTCTTCCAAATGCCCCTTCCATGACTGGTGCATTAGAGTTGTACATAAAAAAGGCGAATAATTTATAATAAAGCGAGTTCAGAAAGGTACTTTTGATAGTTGGTTGGATAAGCTTTCGAAACACTATGAAAAAGTCTTTTCTATTTCTGAGCGTTTATTTTGTTTTTGGGTTTTGTTACGCTCAGAACGATCTGTTCTTTAGCCATCAGGCTTTGATGCCTTCCTATTATAATCCTGCAACTGTGGGCATTGACCAAAATGCCTCTGTCTCTTTTGTTTACCGAAACCAATGGGTAGGGTATGTGCCTACAGACCCTACTCAGGGCGGAGCTCCAAATACCCAGTTACTCAATTTTAGTTTGCCCGCAGTGGGCTTACCTATCGCAGGGTTGGGAATCAATGTTTCTAGTGACAGGCTAGGTCCGGTCACCAATGTTCAGGTTCAAGCATCTACAGCGATTAAATTTAATTTGAGATACGGATCATTGCAGCTGGGAATTATGCCTGGTCTCTATTTCAAATCTATTGGCTCTGATTTGGATTTCAATGACAACAAGAATGAACCACTGGCATCAGTGGCGGGAGAGTCTCAGGTAAAATTCAGTTTAGGTGGCGGAATTTATTACCAACATGCAAACGGTTCTTATCTAGGGCTAGGTGTGCTCAATTCTCTCGAACCAAATTTTGACTTTGGTGTGCAATCATCAAATAATCTGGAACAAAGAACGTTCGTTCTGCATGGAGGTCTTCAGTATAATGTTGGATCAAGCTTTTCTTTAATGCCCAATGTTAACCTGCGATCTAACCTAAGCTCCTTAACAGCCGATGTGGGAGCATTACTTTACTACAAATCACGACTATGGTCGGGTTTGTCTTATCGATTGGAGGAGGCTGCAACACTTTATTTAGGTTATGCATTATTACAGAATAAGTTGAAGGTTGGCTATGCTTTTGACTACATTGTTCAAAATAGAAATGCGAAGAGTAATACCTCGCATGAAATATTTATTCGATATAATTTACCAGAATTTGTATTAGGTGGAAGGAAGACAATAAAAACCCCTAGATTTGTTTTTTAGATTTTTATTTCAAGAAAAAGCACTTTCCTGACTTAAAATAGATAATTTAGTTGTTGAAGTTGTGTTGAATTAATAGAAGGTCTTATATTTAGGTTCTATAAGACGCAATAATTTTTGTTAAAGTTTGTTTATTTTACATACTTGCAAGTTCAAATTAGGTGTTATGATTAATATGCGTGGATTAACGTTAAGTTCTTTAACAGCACTATCACTATGTGTTGTGCTGCAGAGTTGCGGCCTTTTCGGGGGAGGTGCCTCCGATCAAGGTGAGCTATTGGGAGTTCCCGATAGACAAGGGTGGGAAATGACTAGGCCTTTTGGTATGATGTCTATTCCTGCTGGTACTTTTCATATGGGTCAAGCCGATGAGGATGTTGCTGCAACTCAAATTAACTTCAATAAACAAGTAACTATCGGGGCATTCTTCCTTGATGATACAGAAATCACTAATAATGAGTACCGACAATTCACTCAAGCTATTACAGAGGGATCTGAAGTAGACTTGCCGTCTGGTTATTCAATAGCTGATTTGATGCCAGATACTACGACTTGGGTTACAGATTTTACTCACCACATGGGAGATCCATTGGTGGTTTACTACTGGTCTCACCCAGCATTTGACGATTATCCTGTCGTTGGTGTTGATTGGAATGCGGCACAATATTTTTGTCAGTGGAGGACACAGTACCTCAATGAGTATAGACAAAGTGTAGGGTTGCCTGTTATGCCAGCATTCAGACTTCCTTCAGAGGCTGAGTGGGAATATGCTGCACGTGGTGGAAGAGATATGAATAAATATCCTTGGGGTAATCCTTACATCAGAAATCAGAAAGGTTGTCTACTAGCGAATTTCAAGCCAGGAAGAGGTAACTACTTCGATGATGGTTTTGCTTACACATCTCCAGTTGGTACATATTTTTCTAATGACTATGGTTTATTCGATATGTCAGGAAATGTTGCCGAGTGGTGTGAAGATGCTTATAATCCAGCGGCTATGCCACTAGTATGGGATTTGAACCCTACTTATTATGATGAGCGAGTTGATTTTAAAATCGTTCGCGGTGGATCATGGAAAGACATAGCATATTACTTGGAAACAGGAACAAGAACTTATGAGCATAGAGATACAGCAAGAGCGTCTATTGGATTTAGATGTGCAATGACTTATCTCGGAAGATCATCAGGATACGAATTTTAATTACTAAAAAAGAATACTACTAACCTAAATTTTCATACAATGAGCAAAAAAGGCGGATTTTCACAGCTTCTCTTCTCTACCATAATGCCTAAGGTTTATGGTATTGGAGCAGCCATCGTAATTGTTGGTGCGATGTTTAAAATACTTCACTTACCAGGAGCTGGTGTTATGCTTGGTATCGGCTTGACAACAGAGGCTATCATTTTCCTACTTAGTGCCTTTGAACCACCTCATCACGAGCCAGATTGGGCTAAAGTTTACCCAGAATTAGCAGATGACTATGATGGGCCTGCAGCAGCACCTAGACGTGTTACATCTGGAAATAATACAGGAGTATCAGCTTCTATGGATAAAATGATGGCTGATGCAAATGTTGGTCCAGAATTAATTAGAAGCCTTGGTGATGGTATGAAAAAACTGTCTGACTCTGCTCAAAAAATGGCTACTCTCGGAGATGCTGCTTTAACTACAAATGAGTACGCGAAAAATGTGAAAACTGCTTCTGGTACGTTAGTAGAAATGAACAAAGCTTATGCCTCTTCAATACAGTCTATTGGAGCAATGGCTGAGGCTTCTAAGGACACAAAAGAATATCACACGCAAGTTCAGAATGTAACGAAGAGTTTGGGTGCATTGAATGCTGTATATGAGATGGAGTTGAAAGATGCTCACAGTCATGTGAAATCTATGAATAAATTTTATTCAAATGTGAGCCAAGCTCTTGAGAGCATGGGTGAAGCAGGTAAAGAAACTTCAGCGTTCCAAACACAATTGAATCAACTTACTACAAACATTACGAGCCTAAACAAAGTTTACGGCAGTATGTTGAGTGCAATGAAGCAAGGTTAATTTTCCCATTTTTAAAGCTTAAACGAAAATAATATGGCTGGAGGAAAAGAAACAGGCAGACAGAAAATGATCGGTATGATGTACTTGGTGCTAACAGCTTTGCTAGCACTCAATGTAAGTTCTACTGTCATTGATAAATTCGTCTTTTTGAATGAAGCATTGGTACGAGCCAATGCGGAAACGGAAGAGAGAAATGAAGCACTAGTTCAAAACATTGAGAAGGCAGTGCAAGATTCTGGTGGACGTGATGAGGATAAGAAATTCTCAAAAGCGGCAGTAGAACTTCGAGCCAAAACGGATGCTGTCATTGAAGAACTGATCCTTTTTAAGGATACTATGATCAACATGACTGGTGGTTATACTGATGAGTATAAGCCTGACTATTTAGGCGATTCGAAGAATCTGGAAGGAAAAACGGATTATGACAAAGTCGGAAATTACATGATGCCTTTGGAAGAAGGTGGTGATGGTCACGGCGAACGTCTAAAGGAGCTTCTCAATGGTTACGCAGTTGAACTTGAGGCGCAGTTAAAATCAATGGGTGCAGATGAGGCGGTATTAGGACCCATTAAACCTTTTGCACTTGATGCAGATCAAGATCCGATATATCAAAATGATCCTAACCAAAAAGGAAAGAAATTTTCTGACTTGGCCTTTCATAGTTCTCCTACACCAGCTGCTTTGGCGACCATTAGCGAATTTCAGTCTAGGATTTTGGGTTATGAAACACGAGGCTTGGATTTTCTTGCAAGTAAAGTGGGCGCTGGCGATTTGAAATTTGACGTTATTGTACCTATGGTGAAGCCTGAGTCGAAATATGTGGCTCAGGGAGCAAAGTATGTAGCTAAAATGTTCATTGCGGCTTCATCATCTAAAGTAGTGCCGACAATGACCTACAATGATAAGGCCATGGAGGTTGATGCCAGTGGACAAGGCTTAGTTGAGTTCACAGCAAGCGCTAGCAACTATGATAAAGATGGTTTGAGCAGACAAACATACAAAGCCGCTATTACCATTAATACAGCTGGAAGGGACACAACTTTCGTTGACGAGATTGAGTATTTCGTTGTAAAGCCTGTGATCTCTATCCAATCTCAATCTGTAAATGCTTTGTACTTAAACTGTGGTAACAAATTGGATGTACAAGTACCTGCATTAGGAACGAGCTACAATCCGTCGTTCACCGCATCTAATGGTGATGCATTAAAAGGAAGTGAGAAGGGTCAAGTAACAATCGTACCTAAATCATTGAAGGAAGTAAAGCTTAATGTGTCTAGTAATGGAGCATTAGTGGGTTCAAGATCTTTTGGTGTAAGAAGAATTCCACAGCCTACATTGAAAGCATTTACTGACCAAGGAGAGGTAAATATGAAGTCTGGTATTTCCGCTAAGACTCCAAGGTTATATTTAAAGGCAGTTCCGGATGAAAGCTTTCAGCAATTTCTTCCAGAAGATGCTAAATTTAGGGTAGCTCAAGCGGAAGTGACGCTTGTAAGTGGAGGAATTGGTAGGAATACTATGCAAGTTGGTGAAACAATTAACTTGTCGGCAATTGCTGCACAAGCAAGAAAGGGAGACCAATTAGTTATAGAAATTAAAAGGGTTCAAAGACAAAATTTCAGAAAAGAAGTTGAAAATTTTGGAAATTTCCAACGATTTATCAACATTCCTCTGAATTAAGAAGAACAGGTTATGAAGAAGATTTGTTATGCATTAGTAGGATTTGTTATGAGTGTGTCAGCTTTGGCACAAGAATCTGACATTCCGATTATTAAAGCCGAGGTTCAAGAAGCACAGATCATGTTTAAGAAAACAATCTGGCGAAGAATGGATCTAAATGAAAAGCAGAATAAAACGTTCAATTCACGTAATAATGAATTATCAAGGTTGTTATTGGCGGCAGTGGAGGAAGGTTTAATTAAGCCTTATATGACTGACTCATGCTTGAACTTGATGCCAGATGATATCTTTCAATCAAATATAACTATTGAACGTCAAGGTGGCGGTGGTGGATTTGATGGCGGTTTTGGTGGTGGTTTTGGTGGTGGTTTTGGTGAACCAGCTGCACCAGCAGCTACAGGCCCTCAGGTTGATGCAATTCCTAAAGAGCTTTTTTCGGTTCTTTATTTGAAGGAAGAGTTGATTTTTGATCGCAACCGTTCTAGAATGTACTGGTATATTAGAACAATTTCAGTGGCTCTTCCTGGATCCGCGGGTGCTGCGTGGAATCCTGCAGGATTTGAGAAGATGGTGGCTCACTTCAAGTATGAAGATGTTGTTAATCTCGTGAGAGGGCCATACGCTGATAGGGCTATCTGGTTTAATAATCAGAACCAAGCCCAGCATAGAAACATTGGTGATGCTTTGGAACTTAGATTGTTTAAAGCTCCAATAACGAAGGTGTCTAACGCTGAGAATCTAGATATCAGACAGATAGTTTCTGATCCATTTGAAGCGATACTACTTCAGCAAAAATATGAATATGATCTTATGGAGTTTGAAAGTGAACTCTGGGAATATTAAAGTACACAGGGGATCTAACGATCCCCTTTTTTTTGCTTAAAATAGTTGGTTATTTTCTCAGCTTTAGAAGAGCCAACTATGGGTTCAAGTTCTGCTAAGCTCGCAAGTTGGATGCGCTTGGAACTCTTGAAATGAGCGAGTAAGTCAGTTCTTGTTATGGGGCCAATCCCGGGTATTTGATCCAAATCTGATTTGGTAAATTCTTGACTTCTTTTGACTCTATGGAATGTAATGGCAAATCTGTGAGCTTCATCACGTAATTGTTGAAGGAGTTTGAGTGAGGTCGATTTCTTACTAATATAGAGCGGAAATGAATCTTCTGGATAATAGATTTCTTCGAGTCTTTTAGCAATTCCAATAATAGGAATGGAACCGTAGATGCCAAGTGACTTTAGAGCGTCGCACGCGGAATGTAACTGCCCTTTTCCTCCATCTATAACAATCAATTGAGGAAGAGGGAGTTTTTCTTCTAGGAGTTTAGCATATCTTCTGCCAACCACTTCATTCATAGAAGCAAAATCATCTGGGCCTATCACTGTTTTTATATTATATCTGCGATAATCCTTTTTGGATGGTTTTGCATTCTTAAAGCAGACCATGGATGCCACTGGGTTGGTGCCTTGAATGTTACTGTTGTCGAAGCATTCGATGTGGTATGGAAGCTCTTTTAGTGAAAGGTCTTTTTGTAGTTGAATTAACGTGCTGTTTTTCTTTTGAATTTGAGCATGCTGTTTGTTTATGAAATCGTTCTTCGCATAAAGGGCATTCTTAAGTGAAAGATCTAAGAGTTTCTTTTTGTCTCCTATTTGTGGCTGTGTTACAATTAAATCCATCCAAGGTTCAATTTCTTCATTGGAAATTACTTCTTGGCTTGTACTGTTATACTTGGATTTTAGTGTGAAAAGGACTTGTTGAAGACACTCTTCGTTAGCTTGATCCGTTTTTTTTCTGACCTCTACTGTTTCTGATATCTTGATAGCTCCTTGATCTATTTTCATGTAATTGATAAAAAATAGGTCTTCTTCAGAAACTACACCAAAGACTTCTAAGTCTGAAATTTTTGGATTTACTATTTGCGAACGAATTTGAAATTGCTCTAGAAAGTCCAGTTTGGTTTTGTAGGTATGGGCTTTTTCATATTCGAGATTCTTGGCAGCTTGTGACATGTGCAATTGAAAGTCAGCTTTTACGTTTCCAATTTGCCCCCTAAGGATGTGTCTTACACTATCAATTTCTTCTAAATAACTAGTTTCGGTTTGAAGCCCTTCACAAGGCCCTAGGCAGTTGCCGATGTGATACTCAAGGCAAACTTTAAACTTGGTTTGTTCAATGTTCGCACGGGTCAAGTTTAGACTGCAAGTTCTTATTTTATACAGTTTCCTGATAAGGTCAAGAACCCCATTCATTGCTTTTACACTAGTATATGGGCCGAAATATTCCCCCCGTCTTTTGTCTATTTTGCGCGTAGAGTAAACAAGTGGAAATCGATCGTTTGTGATACAGATGCTGGGGAATGTTTTGTCGTCTTTTAAGAGAATGTTGTACTTGGGCTGATTCTCTTTTATAAGGTTATTCTCTAGAAGAAGAGCATCGTATTCAGAATTGACTATTACAAATTCGATGAAGACTATTTCCTTTACTAGTCGCTGTGTTTTTCTACTGGCGTCATGAAGGTTGGTAAAGTAGTTTGAAACTCTTTTGAATAGGTTTTTGGCCTTGCCAACATAAATTATTTTACTTTCCGAATTGAAGAATTTATAAACTCCTGGGTCTCTCGGGAGTTGAGCGTATTCATTATGTGAAAGCCTATGTGTCTCCATTTTGTTTGAGAATCATAAGAAATCCGATTTATGAATGACCTTTTGCCTTACTGAGTCTGTTGGGCTTGTTTTATTCTTGTATTTACTACAATCTAGTTCAATGGTTATTTCATTTATTGGTTTATCAAAAGAGCCCTTTTCATAGCCCAGTGTAGGATCTGCATACACATCTAGCATGAATTTTTCCCAAATTGGCATGGCCGTTTTGGCTCCTTGGCCTAGCGCCCAGTTTTTGAAGTGGATGGATCTATCGTCTCCTCCTGTCCAAACACCAGCAGACAAATCTTTTGTAACACCCATAAACCATCCGTCTGAGGCATTCTGCGTTGTTCCTGTTTTTGCTCCAATTTCATTATTCAGTCTTAAAGAACGATCTAAGCCTGTGGCGGTTCCTCCTGATTCTTCTGTCGTACCTTTAAGCATGTGGAGCATAATATAGGCTGTTTCCTCGTTGATCGCTTCTCTTGTCTTTGGCACAAACTGCTGCAATACATTGCCATTTTGATCTTCGATGCGAGAGATATAGTATGGTTCGGTATAGATTCCCTTGTTTACAAACGTGGCGTATGCTGAAACCATTTCCATCACATTAACATCACCTCCCGCACCAAGACACAGTGCAGGAACAGCCTCCAAGGGGCTTTTAATGCCTAATTGTTTCGCCTTCTGTACAACTATCTCTGGACCAATCTCCTTCATAATAAAGGCAGTAATACTGTTTTTCGAACGTGCCATCGCTTGGCGAATGGTCATTACCTCACCTGTGAACTTACCATTGGCATTTTCGGGAGTCCAAGTGGGAGGGTCTTGCCCTGGACGTGGGAAGGTAACGGCGGCATCTACTACGGGAAAACATGGAGAATAGCCGTTTTCAATAGCTGCTGTGTAAACAATGGGTTTGATTGTAGATCCGGGTTGTCTTTTGCCTTGTTTCACATGGTCAAACTGAAAATACTTATGGTTTATGCCGCCTACCCATGCTTTGATGTGACCAGTTTTTGGCTCCATGCACATAAACCCTGCTTGCAGAAATCTCTTGTAATACCCAAGGGAGTCATATACGCTGAATAATGTATCTTTTTCTCCTTCCCATGAAAATACTTTTAGAGGCTTTTTCCCATTTAATTTAATTTGTATAGAATCAGTGTTTTTACCGTATTTCCTAGCTAATGATTTGTACTGGCTGGTATATTTTACGGCATTTTCTAAATAATCGATGATTTCATAGCCGTCATTGTCAATCCATGGGTTTTGCCCTTTCCAATGATTATTGAAGATGCCCTGTAGCGAGCTCATATGTTCCTCAACTGCCTTTTCTGCATACTGCTGCATGCGACTATCAATTGTTGTGAAAATCCTGAGGCCATCGTCGTAGAGGTCATATCCATTTTCTTTAGCCCAAGTAATTAGATCGTCTTTAATTACAGAACGGAAATAGGTGGCTAAACCTTCATTATGGTTATCAACTTTATAGTTGAGTCCAAATGGTTTAGTTTTTAGTGTATCATAAGCTACTTTATCAATCAAACCATATTTGTGAACGTTATATAACACCTCGGTTCGCTTGTTCATAGCTAAATCTGGGTTGAGAATGGGACTATATCTTGTAGGGGCATTGATCGCTCCTACCAATACGGCGGATTCTAAATAGTCTAGCTGGGAAGGTAATTTGTTGAAGAAAGTTTCTGCAGCGACTTTTATTCCAAAAGAATTACTGCCATACTCCACCGTGTTAAGATACATTGCAAGAATTTCTTCTTTTGTATAAGACTGCTCCAAGCGTACTGCAACGATCCATTCTTTAATCTTTGTGATTAAGCTGCCAATTTTGCGAAAGCGATATAACGACCCTTGATTTTCTGCTGAGGTCCAATAGAGATTTTCTGCTAGTTGCATCGTGAGTGTAGACCCCCCACCTTTAAAGTTGAATGTTAAAACTCCAAATGCAGCTCTGCTTAAACCTTTTAAATCAATACCTGAATGCTTTTTGAATCTTATATCCTCTGTCACTAGTAGGGTGTTTACTAGTTCCGTAGATAGTTGATCGTAAGTAATAGGGCTTCTGTTTTTTCTCCAGTATTTTCCAAGTGAGACACCATCGGCACTCATTAGCTCTGAAGAAAGGTCTGGATCTGGACGCTCTAAAGCCTGAAGACTAGGGAGTGGGCCAAACCATCCATTGACATCATTTTTTACTATGAGGAATAGTGTAGGAATTCCAATGAAAGCCGCAATAAAGAAGAACCAAAGGATGAATAGCGCAGTTCGGATAGGATTTTTTTTCATCATGGATACATTCTGTCGTAAAAGTTGAGATATGCGTTTAGGTCTTTTGTTTGATAGAAAATTTCAAAGTTGTCTTGAGTAATAACAAACTCATAGATTTTTTCGCCTTTGTATTTATTTTGTACGTCTAACGTCTTGACATAATCTAGAATCTCTAAAGCCTTTGTTTTTGATTCTATATCATTCACCAGAACCATGGCGAAGTTTTCATTCAAAATTAAGTTAGCAGAGGTATATCTATACGGTGAATCGGTTAGATGTTTTTCGATTTCACCAGGAATATTTTGAAAGAGTTCTGCTTTGTTTGGATAGGCAACAACCAAATAGTGTTTTTGATCAAAATACTTAATGAATTGTGCTTTTGAAGAATTGACAACATTAATTTGATATTCCTCGGATTTTTTAAGTAGGAACTGCGCGTGTTCTAAAAGGTCGCTTTCAGGATAATTTTTAATAAAGTTGGTTAGCTCAAATTGATATTTAAAAATGCCATCTATCATTCCTATGGTTTTAATTTGAAGGAGCTTGATATTGTCGGTAAATGCGTTTTCGGGATATACAATGAGCATACTATCCAATAGGCTCTTAGCTAGTTTGGATTTTTCAGCTTTATAAAGCCTGTATGCTTGAGAGTAAACAACCTGTAGCTCTTGGGTGGCTAGCTGACTTTCTTCTCTGTAGTTTGGATTGTCTATGAGTTTGGCATAGACAGATTGTGGAAATTCACTTTTTAAAGCGTCGGCTTTATTGGCAGAGAGCTCCTCTGCTCCTCGTTGCTGGTAGATAAGATAAAGCTCATATAGTATTTCAGGCTTGTGCTCAGAATTGGGGAAGCGAACTAAGTGAGATTCGAACGACTCAATGGCATTTGGGTCTTCTCGAAGTTTGAAATGATAGATATTGCCGAGGTTGTACAGCGCTATTTCTACTTTATCTAGCAATTTACCGCGCTCCTCATCGGTTTTTGGCACATTGGCCATTAATGCTTCTATCTCTTTTACAATGGTAGCTTCTTCATCGGCAGGACTTGCCTCTTCCTCTACAGTTGTTTCTGTCTCTGTATTTTCTTTTGAAGCATCAACCGTTATTGCTGCGGCTCTTCGCCAGTCATCGCTCAGTGGTCTTGAACCCCAAACTCTTTTAAATTCACTGATACCTCTTGACATTACTGTAGGGTTGTAAAAGTACCACGAGCCTCCTGCATTGATATCTGCCGAAATCAAATCTCCCCCTTGACGGTCGAATGAAGTATTAATTTGTTGGGCTCTAGCTTTTTCTTTTTCCCTTTTCTTTCTTTCTTTTTCATCTTCCAACCTCTGCACTACCACAGCCTTTGCAATGCTTCTTACAGAATCTTCAGGAAGAAAAGAAAGTGCGATTAGACTATCACTTTTGTGAACAGTTTCGTATTGCTCAACAAAATCCGTGAGAATTTCAGATCTTAACTTAATCAATTCATAGTCATCTTCATCTTTAGGCATCACGGCTATGGTGCTATCATAATAGCTTTTGGCGACCCTGAAGTTTTTTAATGAATCATAATTGATCAAACCAAGTTTTAGGTAACTGTAAGATTTTTGCCTGTCATTCTTTACGCTCGTTCTGATAGACTCTTTATAGAAGCCGATGGCCTTGTCTAAGTTTCCGTTTTTGAGTTCAAAGTTGGCCATCTCATAATAGATCTTGTCTTTGTACTCGGTGTTTTTGGGGTCTTTAAGTAGCTTTTTGAAATATTTTCGTACTTTTTTCACGTCATCTGTTTGCGCTAGTTCTGTTACCTGCGCCATGTTGAGTTTAGTGTAAAAAGTGAGTTCGTAACTTGGATTGCTCCTTAGTGCTTTTGCGTAATACTTAAAAGATTCGGGTTCTGACCCAAGTGATTGATAGACTTGCCCAATGATAAATTGAATGCGTGATTTGTCTTTGGAGCGTGGCATTAGCTTCTCAGCTTTGACTAGGTTCTCAACTAGCCTTTCATTATCACCTCTATACTGATAGATATATGCTCGATTCAGGTAAAGCTCAAATTGGTTGGTTTTATTGAGTTTTTCTTTCTTTAAAAAGTCTGAAACAGCAATGGCATTGTTGATTTCATTGGATTCTACAAAAACCCGAATCAGGTGTACCAGCGCTGCGTGACGGGTATTGTCGTCTTTGCCTTTTTTATTGACATATTTAAAAGTCTCCACTGCATCGGCAAATTCGGAAGCATAGAAACGTGCCTTACCTACAACGAAGTAAGAATCGTCTTCCCATTTGGAACCCTTGTGTCGCTGGATAGCAATGGAGGCTTTTTCGATACAGTCTTCAATCTGTGTTTCAAAACTAGCCGAAACAGTAGTGTCGAATTGGGCAAAAACGGGTAAAATTTTATTGTAATTCCACTTATACTGGTCATAGACCCCCTTTTCTATTTCTTTAATTGTCTCATAGGCAATGAAATAGGCGTTGTAATGGGCCGTTAGATTGTGATAACCAGCGCTCATGGGCCCGCTTACTTGCGTGGAGCAGGAGAGAAAAAGGGCGGTCACCCAAATGTATAAGGAGGTTCTTGAAAGGGTATTCAAACTGGTTCGTATAGATGAAATACTAGTAACGTGGTTCTGTCTTTAATCTTGTAAAGATATATGGTTTAGATATATTTGATGTTCAATAAAAATTCTCGATTGGGACCAAAGAAGACTTTATATAATTGGCTAACGAATAGGTATTTGCTCATTATCCGTAATGAGGAGAATTTCGCTGAAAAAAAGACCATTACTTTCAACTATGCGAGGGTTTTGTTGTTGTTGTCCGTTGCATTTTTTGTGACATTGGCAATTTCAATTTACTTGGTCACTTTCACTTTGGAAGAATGGCTTGATCCTCGGTACTCTCAGATGCGAACCAATAGAAGGGTAGTGGAGCTTACCGTCAAACTTGATTCACTCGCATACGAGATGGAGCTGCGCGATCAGTATATAAATAATATCGGTCTTATTATGAGCGGAGATGCAGATGCTTTTGCTCTATTGGATTCTCAATCTATCGAACAAATCTCGCCACGAGAGATATCTATTTCTCAATCTCAAAAGTCGATAGACTCTATGTTTAGGGCCGAGTTTGAAAATGAAGAGATTGATCTTTTATCGTACGAAAGTGGAAGTACTGATGAGTTTCGAGAGTTATATCTTTTCACTCCAATAGACGGTATTATATCTGACCAGTTTAATCCAAAGAAGGATCATTATGGAATAGATGTAGTGGCTAAAGAGGGGGAACCAGTGAAATGTGTGGCTGATGGTGTAGTGATTTTATCTTCTTGGACACTGGATGGAGGCTATATTATAGGTGTTCAGCACAGAGCCAATCTTATTTCCATATATAAGCACAATTCGGAATTATTTAAAAACGTTGGTAATTTTGTTCAAGGAGGAGATATCATTGCCATCATTGGAAATACTGGCGAACTTACCTCTGGGCCACACTTGCATTTTGAACTTTGGCACAGTGGAAACCCAGTAAACCCTCAAGAATACATAGCTTTCTAACCAAAAATTTAACCCCATGTTTAATAAATCAGAACAAAAAGAGACCCAAGAATTGAGCAATTCAAGCAATATTATTGGGAAGGGAACGATTCTAGAAGGTAATATTGAGACATTTGGAAATATTAGAATCGAAGGAAAATTAGTAGGCAATCTTAAGACCAAATCAAAGGCAGCTTTTGGTCACTCGTCTCAAATAGACGGTAGTGTATTGGCTCAAAATGCGGAAGTAGCTGGGCATATCAAAGGCTTGGTAGAAGTGACGGAACTTTTGGTGTTGAAGCCTACGGCAGTGGTGGATGGAGATATTGTTGCGAATAAGCTGATTGTAGAAGCCGGAGCTGTTTTTAACGGCAGTTGCAAGATGGGTGTAAAAACTAAAGAGATTAAAATAGGAACACATGAAAATGCAAGAGGAGAATCAACAGAGCCCCTCCTCAAAGCCCAGTCCTAAGGGCGGCAATGATATTATGCGATATTCTGGTATCGCATTGGAGGTATCCATTTTTAATGTAGTGTGTATTTGGGGAGGTTTTAAGTTAAGCCAAATGTATAGCCCCTCCACTCATTGGATATTATTGGTATGCACAGTCTTGGCTAGCGCGGGGACGATTTATTACTTGTTCAAAAGATTAAACAATTAATTTGTGAGAAGATATTTAATTACAGCAGTCATATTGACTGCTGTTTTTCTTTTAGGCTATTATCTGCTGAATGGGGGTTTGTTTCAAGGGTATTTGCACCCTCAATTTCCCACTATGATTGGTTTTTTCTTCTTTCAATCATTGATCATCTCATGGATGCTCAGATCCGCAGAGAAGGACCAAGAAAACTTTCCATTATATGCGCTTGGTAGTATTATTTTCAGGTTTATTTCTGGCATTCTTATGATCCTCGTTTTTTGGATAGCGGGAGTCACTGAACTTACCGCTCTCTTGATTCAGTTTATGGGAGTTTATTTGACCTATTTAATATTTGAATTAATTGTGGTATTGGCTAACTTGCGCCGAAATTGAATACCCCACCCTTTCGTGGATGAACTTAACTAAAAGCAAATTGATACCTAAGTTTTTGAAAGTCAGCATCTTGTTTGTAGTGCTTCTGGTGACCCAAATGGGGTCGGTATTCGCTTCTGGCGATACAGAAAGCAGTGGGTCATTTAATCCTGGTGAGATGATCAATCATCACATAATGGATTCTCATTCTTGGGAGATATACCATGGTTTCAGCGTTCACTTGCCAGTAATTCTCTATTCGGAAGAAAGGGGTTTGGATATTTTTTCTTCTTCTAACTTTTACAATGAAGATCATGAAGTGGTTCCTTACAATGGATATGTAATGGTGCATGATCATATCAGCACCGTAGATGGAGCTCATGTGATGGATTTTTCTATTACCAAAAACGTGTTTTTTCTTTTTATCAATGCTTTATTGATGATCTTGTTATTCTTCGGAGTAAGAAGAGGTTTTATTAAAAACAAAGGAAAAGCTCCGAAAGGAATCCAGTCATTTTTTGAGCCTATCATCATATTTATACGAGACGAAGTTGTAAAGCCAAACATTGGCCCTAAATACGAAAAGTATTTGCCATACATGCTCACATTGTTTTTCTTCATTTGGTTTGGAAACATCCTAGGTTTGATGCCGGGTGCTGCCAACCTTACTGGAAATATAGCAGTGACGGCAGTCTTGGCTCTAGGTACTATGCTCATTACCAACTTTAGCGGTAATAAGAACTATTGGAAACACGTGTTTTGGACACCAGGTGTGCCGCTTCCTTTGAAAATCATTATCGTGCCAGTGGAGATCATTGGTATATTCACTAAGCCTATCTCATTGATGATTCGTCTTTTTGTGGCGATCACAGCGGGTCACATCGTTGTGTTGAGTTTGCTTAGTCTTACATTTATTTTTCGAATCAATGGCTGTTGGTATTGGATCAGCCATCGTCGTGACTGTTATCAATTTTATTGAACTTTTGGTTGCCACTATTCAGGCTTATGTATTTACGATGTTTTCATCGCTTTACATTGGTTTGGCTGTAGCGGACGACCATCATTAATCTGTAATAATTAAATATATATAATTATGTTACTTTCTCTTTTATTAGACATGAGCTTAGCTGCAATGGGTGCAGGTATCGGTGCAGGTATAGTTGCTATCGGTGCAGGACTAGGTATTGGTAGAATTGGTGGATCCGCAATGGAAGCAATGGCTCGTCAGCCAGAAGCTGCTGGGAAAATCCAAACTGCTATGCTTATCATCGCTGCTTTGATCGAGGTAATCGCCCTATTTGGGGGTGTTGTTTGCTTCATCATCGCTAACAATGCTGCGGCTTAATTAAAATGTCGTAAGGATTTGCTGCGCGCGTTAGGCCGCAGCAAATCTTTTTTTGTTATTAAACATACAATCAATAAAAATATGGAGCTTCTTACTCCCGGTATCGGACTAATATTTTGGCAGACTGTTGTCTTTCTTATCACGTTTATTGTGTTGGCGGTTTTCGTATGGAAACCAGTAGCTGGCGCACTGAAGACTAGAGAGAATCAAATCGAGGATGCTTTGAAATCTGCTGAGCTTGCCAAAGAAGAAATGGCTCAGATCAAAGCTGATAATGAGTATTTATTGCAGGAAGCTCGCGCTGAAAGAGATCGCATGTTGAAAGATGCGCTTGAAGTAGCGAACAAGATCAAGGAAGATGCTAAAAATGAAACAGCTGCTATTTCTGAAAAGATGATTGCAGATGCTAAAGTGAGTATCGAAGGTGAAAAGAAATCAGCTTTGGCTGAAGTGAAAAATCTTGTAGCGGAATTGTCTCTTGATATTGCCGAAAAAGTAATCAGAGAGAAGCTTTCTACTGACAAGTCTCAAAAAGACCTTATCGATAAGTTCCTTAAAGAAGTTAAAGTAAACTAAGATGTCAACAACCAAAATAGCAGTTAGGTACGCAACACCCTTGCTAGAGCTGGCTGAAGAGCAAAACGTCTTAGAGCAGGTTCATGCTGATCTGACCAATTTCATTGCGCTGTGCAAAGAGAGCAGAGATTTGTCTTTGATGCTGAGTAGCCCGATTATTTCTAATTTGAAAAAGGCGGATATCCTTTCTAAGATTTTTAAAGGAAAGGTGAATGACCTTACGGCAAAGTTTTTTGAGTTGGTAGCTAAAAAGAGTCGTGAAAACATTCTGCCAGAAATTGCGGAGCAATTCATAAAAATATATAACGAGAAGAAGGGTCTACAAGAAGCAACAGTAGTTACGACTGTGGAACTTGATGATGCTACTCGTGCTACTTTCTCCAAGTTGGTTTCAGACCTCACGGGTAAAAAGCCATTGTTGAAAGAGAAAGTGGACAAAGATTTGATCGGAGGATATGTCGTGAAGTTGGGTGATCGTCAGATAGACGATAGCGTAAGTGGCAAACTCAAGGATCTCAAAATTAGATTTCAAAAAGAAAACATATAATTAACTCGCCCGAAGGGCACAAAACAATAGAAACTATGGCAGATGTTCGACCTGATGAGGTGTCAGCGATTCTAAGGGAGCAACTCTCGAACCAGAAATCGGAAGCTGAGCTTGAAGAAGTTGGTACTGTACTACAAGTAGGTGACGGTGTAGCTCGTATTTATGGTTTGTCAAAAGCTCAAGCTGGTGAGTTATTAGAATTTGAAAACGGTCTTAGAGCTTTGGTTCTAAACCTTGAGGAAGATAACGTGGGAGCGGTACTTCTTGGGGATTCTTCTGATGTAAAAGAAGGAGATACAGTAAAAAGAACGGGTAAAATTGGTTCTGTACAAGTAGGAGATGGCCTTTGCGGAAGGGTTGTAAACACACTTGGTCAGCCAATAGATGGAAAAGGAGCTGTAGAAGGTGAACTTTTCGAAATGCCTATTGAAAGAAAAGCACCTGGCGTTATCTACAGAGAGCCTGTAAGTGAGCCAATGCAAACAGGTATCAAAGCTATTGATGCGATGATTCCAGTAGGTAGAGGACAAAGAGAGTTGATCATCGGTGACCGTCAGACAGGTAAGACTGCCGTGGCAATTGATACGATCATCAACCAAAAAGAATTTTATGACAGAGGTGAGCCTGTTTACTGTATCTACGTTGCTGTAGGTCAGAAGGCTTCTACCGTTGCTGGAATTGTGGCTGTTTTGGAAAAAGCAGGTGCAGATAAATATACAGTAATCGTGAATGCATCGGCATCAGATCCTGCTCCTATGCAGTTCTTTGCTCCATTTACAGGTGCTGCCATTGGCGAGTACTTCCGTGATACTGGACGTCCTGCTTTGGTTGTTTATGATGACCTTTCTAAGCAAGCAGTTTCTTATCGTGAGGTATCTCTTCTTTTGAGAAGACCTCCAGGGCGTGAGGCTTATCCTGGTGATGTGTTCTATCTTCACTCAAGATTGCTGGAGCGTGCAGCGAAAATCATCAACAACGATGAGATTGCAGCAAACATGAATGACCTTCCTCCTTCTTTGAAAGGAAAAGTAAAAGGTGGTGGTTCATTGACAGCCCTTCCTATCATTGAAACACAGGCGGGTGACGTTTCTGCTTATATCCCTACAAACGTGATCTCTATCACTGATGGTCAGATATTCCTAGAGACAAACTTGTTCAACTCTGGTATCAGACCAGCGATCAACGTGGGTATCTCGGTATCTCGTGTGGGTGGTAACGCTCAGATCAAGTCGATGAAAAAAGTTTCTGGTACGTTGAAGCTTGACCAAGCACAGTTCCGTGAACTTGAAGCATTTGCTAAGTTCGGTTCTGACTTGGATGCTTCTACTAAGAGAACAATTGATAGAGGTAGAAGAAACCAAGAAATCTTGAAGCAGCCTCAGTTTTCTCCAAGTCCGGTTGAAGATCAAGTTGCTATCATCTTTGCTTCTACTAAAGGATACTTGGATAAAGTACCTGAAAACGAGAGTGAAAGAGTTTGAGAAAGAATACTTGTCACTTTTGAAAGCACAGCACAGTCAGGTTTTGAATGACTTGAGAGCAGGTAAGTATACAGATGAAATAACCAATACCTTGGGTACGGTAGCTAAAGAATTGGCTTCAAGGTATAACGCATAATAACAAAGCGAAATGGCAAACCTAAAGGAAGTAAAAGGTAGGATTCAGGGGGTTACATCTACACAGCAGATAACCAAAGCCATGAAAATGGTGGCGGCAGCTAAACTGCGTAGAGCCCAAGACAGAATCACGCAAATGCGTCCTTATTCGCAGAAGCTTTCCAAGATTATTGAGAACGTTTCTAGTGGAGTAGATACTACACAAATTGAAAATCCTTATTCTGAAGTACGTCCTGTAAACAAGGTGCTCATCGTGGTAGTAACTTCTGACAGAGGTCTTTGCGGAGGGTTTAACAACAACGTTTTTAAGGGCGTTAGAAGCCTGATCAACGAAAAGTACGCTGATGTAGAAAAGGCTGGGAACTTGACCATCATGGCGATGGGCAAGAAGGCACATGACTACTACAAAAAACGTGGTTTCAACGTGGTAACGAATTATCATTTGATTTTCCAAAAGTTGGAGTTTGGTCAGGCAATGGATGCAGCTAAGTATGCAATGGATGGTTTCATCTTTGGTGATTTCGATCAAGTTGATATTGTATACAATGAGTTCAAAAATGTTGCGATGCAGATCGTAAGAGCTGAGCAGTTTTTGCCAATCGCACAGGTGGCTGAAGAAAACATAAATCAGAAAGCCAGCAATGCAATAGACTATATCTATGAGCCATCTCAGGAGTTTATCTTCTCAGAGATCATTCCTAAGTCATTGAAAATTCAGTTTTACAAGACATTGCTAGAGTCTAATGCTGGAGAGCAGGGAGCAAGGATGACGGCCATGGGTCAAGCAACTGACAATGCTGGAGAGCTTTTGAAAGCATTGAAACTTACATATAACAGAACGCGTCAGGCGGCTATCACCAAAGAGATCCTAGAGATTGTAGGTGGGGCTGAAGCTTTGTCAGCTGGGAATTAATAAGATTGAATTTTAGAAATTATTAAAGGCTTCTTAGACTTAGGTTTGAGAAGCCTTTTTTTTATGACTGACTGGTGTTTGCGGAACCGTAGCGCAAATGAATTTAGTCGATCAATTGCGAGGTTTGGTCGATGTTATTAATTCACTTGACGATAATTTTATCATTAATTTTCAGAGAATTGCTTCCGTTTATTGGGATCTAGTATTATTTTGCGATCGGGTTTTTAAAAACCTACTAAAATAAATTAACGTCCAAGAAGCTTTTTGTTGGATGTTCACCCACATAATTGTCACCGCAATGCCAATTTGCTCCAAAAGCTTTCTTTTGCTGTCTTTTTCTTTTCTGATAGGATTTAGTTCAATCGTCCTCGTGAATGATGCTTGCATGGCATATACAAATTATTAAGTCTCAGTTAAACTCGGAAGAAAAAATGAAACAAGTTCTCCTATTGCTCACAATTACACTTACTTCTGTAGTCAATTTATATGGTCAGTCTGGTTGGGATGAAAGCTCCAATCCCATTAAAACAACTGATGATGTAAAGATCAGTGGCAGGCTGGGGATTAAGACCTCAGATCCGAAAGCTAACGTTCATATTAGGGCAGGTATACTCGATAGCAGTCATTACTTATTGCAAGCAGGATTGATTGTAGAAAATAGTGAAGGTAGAGTCCAGATATTGTCACGTGATTCTGACAATGCAGCAGCTATGTTGTTTTTATCAAATGTCCCAGCTTCAAACATAGGTCCAAATAAGCATTGGAATATTCACCATACAGGTTCAATTAGAAATGATAGGTTGGATATTGGATATGGAACGACCACTAAGGGGCTATATGGTGATATGTGGAATTTAGCGCCGAAATTCACTATTCTAACTAATGGTAACGTTGGAATTGCAACAACTACTCCCGCGTCAAAGCTGCATGTATTTGGAGCTGATAATTCTTTTCCACAAGTGAGAATTCATGAAGACGGAGGAGTCAATAGCTTAGACCTTGGGCATGATGGAACCAATGCTCAAATCAAAACAAACAAAGGGCATCTACTTCTGGTAGGCGGTAGCGTAGGCATAGGCACTACCACGCCTACCGAAAAACTCTCTGTAAACGGCACCATCCGCTCCAAAGAAGTAAAAGTAGAAGCAGCCCCATGGCCAGACTATGTATTCGCTACAGATTATGCACTGCCTACGCTCAAAGAAACTGAAACCTTCATCCAAAAAAACCATCGCTTGCCCAATATGCCTTCTGCTGAGGAGGTAGCGGAGAATGGTATCGCTCTGGGTGAGATGAATCGCTTGCTTGTGGAGAAGGTGGAGGAGCTGACGCTGCATATGATACAACTGGAAAAGGAAAATCGAGAAATGGAAAAGAGATTCCAAGAACTTGAAAAATTAATAATTGCAAAATGAAAAAGTTAATATTTGGTATGATTTTGTTCCACTTTGTGGGCCTTAATTCTCAGGCGCAAGTAACCAATATAATAAATGAGACGCTTCCTGATAGAATAGGTGTTGGCAATCATGCGAGTATAATTAAATCAATATCATCACTTCTCGCCGTATCGTTGAGGTCTAACCCTGAGCAAAATGTTTTAGCCCATAAAAACGTTTCCAACATTGAATATTTTGATGGTTACAATTGGATTACAATGCAAACGGAAAGTTGGAAGGGAGCATTTGATAACAATAATGCTACTTCTTGGCATATAGATAGGGATACCATACGGTTTATCATTGATTTGGGAGGTGCTTGGGTTTATCCGTCAGCATATATAGTAGGACAAGACTGGGGAGGTGGGGAACTTGCTTATACCATTAAGGTTGAAACAGCAGATTCAAAAACGCCCTCTATTTGGAATCCAGGCTTAGATGAAACATCATCTAATGGCGCTGCTGGACTTAACGTTTTTATGGCAGACTTTAGTGCTTCAGATGATAGGTATGTCAGAATAACATTAATTACTGGGGCGAATTCAACTAATTTTTTCAAATTGTACCAGCTGACAGCTTTTTCTTCAAGACCGGTTGGGTTAAAACAGCATACAGTGACGGATTGGGAAGGAAATATTGGTATGGGTACTTCTCCGATTTCTTCTGCTAAATTAAATGTAAACGGCACCATCCGCTCCAAAGAAGTTAAAGTAGAAGCTGCCCCTTGGCCAGACTATGTATTCTCTACCGATTACGCACTTCCTACCCTCAAAGAAACCGAAACCTATATTCAAGAAAATCACCGCTTACCCAACATGCCTTCTGCGGAAGAAGTAGCAGAGAATGGTATCGCTCTTGGTGAGATGAATCGCTTGCTGGTGGAGAAGGTGGAGGAATTGACGCTTCACGTGATTCAGCTAGAGAAGGACAATCAAGAGCTAAATAGAGGAAATATGGAACTAAAGGAGCAAGTGAAACAATTGCCAGTGGCTAATAGCCAATTTTCTAGAGAGCTTGAAGAATTGACTCTTCACGTAATAGAATTGGAAAAGGAAAATAGAATTCTCAAAACTGAACTGAGCGAAAGCCCTAAAGCCAACAGCCAATTAGCCAAAGAAGTGGAGGAGATTAAGTTGCATTTGATTAATATGGAGAAAGAGAACCGTGAGCAAAAAATGAAAAGAGTTACAGATCATAAAGCAGGTGCAAAAGAATATAGATATGAAAATGACTAAAACGATAATCGGTCTGATGTGTGTCTTTGCTTTATGCACATTATTTGGTTTCAAAATTCCGCTACGGAATTCTGCATATGAAACACCTGACCCCACCACTGGTGCAGTAGATTCCGAATCACTTATCCCTATGGTTTTTCAGCCAATAGAGCCATCCATGGCTTCTTTGGGACGGTACGGAACGTATCAAGTTGACTTGCATAATGGGTTACCTCAAATTTCATTTACCCTTTATGAGGTGAATTCTGGCTCTCTTTCGGTACCTATCGTACTTTCCTATCATGGTGGCGGAGTTAAGGTAAGCGAGGAAGCCAGTTGGGTAGGTCTCGGATGGGATTTAAATATTGGAGGTAGCATCACTAGAACCGTGAAAGGACGCGCCGATAATCTTAGCGACCAGTTTTCGAATGTTCCTGATCTTTTAGATATGCTAGAGGAAATGGAGGAGAATAAGTGGTATCCCAGTTACGGATTGTTCAAAGACCAGGCCAACCACACCCAAGGGCATAGCCATCAACAAGATGAATGGCACTATAATTTTCCTAAAGGGAACGGTATGTTCGTGATCAACAATGATGGTAGTCCAGCTCTCATTCCATACAAACCACTTAAAGTAAAGATGATCGACGTTGGGGGGATTTCTCTTACCCAGCCAGATGGAACCAAATACACTTTTGCAGCGTGTAATGAAACTACACCACGTCGCATCCCTAAGTACGTATCATCGTGGAGCATCTCCAAAATCGATTCACGGGATGGGAAAGATGCAATTACCTATGAATATCAGACAGACGGACATCTGAAACAAAAAAACATCAGTTATTTTAGAGGGTATAGAAGGATTGAATTTAATGACCCCAATTGTGTGGGTAATCATAAGCGTGTGAAATATGAGGTCATAAGCCATACGCCCTCAGCAAACGTAATGGAAGTTGAATCTAAGAAGGTGAAGTATATCAATTTTGCGACAGGGTCCTTGGAGTTCTTTTTGAGTGAAAGAGCAGATATTGACAATATTGAAGTTATAGACCCTTTAAAAAAACTAGAGGCAATTATCATTCGCAACAATAATGAAGAAGTGGTGAGAACCATCCATTTTGAGTATAGTGAAGTGTCTGATAGGCTGATGCTAACGGAAGTGTATGAAAAATCTCCAGACACCTCCGTTGAGAAGCCCATCGCTAAATTTGAGTATTATACTGGTTTGCCAGAGAAAAATAGTTTCGCGACAGATCATTGGGGATATTATAATGGAAAAACCAGTAATAGCACTCCTATATCAGGACATTGGGAGCCCAATCCAAATGGAAATGAATCTATAGTAAATTGGGTCTTTATTGGAGGAGCAAACAAATCGTCTTCTGATAGTCATTCTGTTGCTGGTACATTGAAAAAGGTCACTTACCCCACTGGTGGTAGTACTATTTTTGAATGGGAAGGTCATAAGGCATATACTGATCTATCAACCTTTGTTGGTGTAGATGGTGAATTGAAAGATGCAAGTGTATCTGACAATGATGTGATAGATAGATTTCCAACAATCCTTAATCACTCCCATACTCTGGATGAGTTGGAATTGGAATTTCCTGAAGGTGGAGATGATATTCCATATGGATGGGTAGAAGCAGTTTTTGATTGTAATTATACCCAGAATGCAAAGTTAACATATCAAGCTTTTCAAGCAATCACCCATCAAATTGGACATAACAATTATGATCACATAGAACTTACAGTCATTAATGCGACTACCGGTGATGAGATCTTCTCATCAACTTCTCGATACGTCTCCACCGTAGTTGAAGAGTACATTAATTTAGAAGCGGGGAATATGTATGTTGTTCGGCTAAGAACCAATTGTAGTAATATAAAAGGCTCTCTTTCCATAGACTATTATGAAAGTAGCGTAGAAATACTTAATGAAAAGGCCAATCATAGTATCGGAGGTTTAAGAATAAAGTCAATGACCAATTTGGATAATGATGATTCCTTTGTATCCAAAAAACTGTATGATTATACCTTGCCTTCAAACTCAGAGAGAAGTAGCGGATATGCAAAAACTGATTTCTCGGAGATTCTTTATAGTGGGAACCGCACTCAATATAGGCCAAGAGAAATTTGTATTCCCTCCGATCCTACAATGGCCTCATTGTATTACCTAGGATACCTTTCTAACGAGACATGGCTCTGGTATTCCAATGCGGTATCGGGGATATATTCATCTCCAGTATCATATCAGTATGTCGCTGAGTACGATGTGGATGAAAACGAAAATATTGAAAATGGTTATACTGAGTATGAATACTCAGTGAGCTTGGATGATCATATAGGCAAGGGTATAGTTCAGACGAATCAGTATCTAAGAGGGCACCTCATAAATAAGAAAGTATATAGAAAAAATGCTGATGACTTCAATTTGATAGTTCATGAAAATAATGTGTATGAACCGCATCCTGGTTTTCTAACCAAACCCAAAGCCTATGTGATATTTCAAGATGGAAGTGCGGATCAGCCTCCAACCGGCTACAACACGGGAGAACCAAACCCATATTATTCCCTTTTGAATTTCTATGAAGCTCACAACTATTTTTATACCTCAGAATGGATACGTCAAACTTCTTCGACAATTAAAAAATACTCAATAGAAGGTACGGATTCACTTACAACTATCACAACGTATTCTTATGATAATCCATTACACGGTAAACCGAATAGTGTTGCTCAAACAACAAATGACCAGTCAGTCGTTAGAGATTATTTTTATTTAGATAATACCGGTTTGGTAACTCGCAGACTTCATCGTCAGGGAGATTTACAGATTAAGGATGAGTATTTAAGTTATAATTCGTTTTTACAAATGGATGGCTATAAACATTATGGTCACTCTGGGTTGCTAGCCAACGAAGTGAATTTAATCTATGATTCAAATAACAGGAACATTATAGAGGAGTATGACAATAGTGGCGTAAGTAAGGCATATATATGGGGTTATAACGAGTCTTACCCTGTTGCTAAAATTGAAAATGCTAGTTATTCTCAGATCCCTGCATCTTTAATTTCATTAATACAGTCCCAATCAAATCTGGATTATGATCATTGTTTCTCTGGTGATGAATTATGCGAGGAAGACTTATTACGAATAGAACTTGAAAAGCTACTTACTGAGCAAGGACTTCTAAATGCTATGATCACTACTTATACCTATGATCCTTTGATTGGGTTAACTTCTCAAACTGATCCCAATGGCGTGACGACATACTATGAATATGATGCTTTTGGCAGGCTGTATCAGGTCAAGGATCAAGATGGGAACATCTTGAATGAGAACGAATACAACTACAAACATTAAGAGAAGACTAAGATGAAAATAAGAAACACCATCCTCGGAGCATTTCTAATTGTTTGTATCTCAGTGAAGGCTCAGACAACAGAGAATTATATTGAAACGCGACAGGCAAAAGTGCCTCGTACATCAGCTTTGTCTACAACAAATAATGACGAGCACGTGATTGTCACCACGAAGTTTTTCGATGGCCTAGGCAGACCCAAGCAAACGGTGATTAGAAAGGGGTCACCCAATAAGAAGGACATCATCCAAGCTATTGGCTATGATGATTTTGGCAGACAGAATAAGACCTACCTACCTTATGAATACAATTCCACTAATGGACAATACCGTGGCAGTTGGGAGATTGAAATAGATAATTTTTACAATACGCCTTCAAATAAAACCGTGGACGAAACGGATTATTTTTATAGTGAGCAAGTTTTTGAACCCTCTCCGCTCAATCGTGTTTCTGAGTCCTTTTCTCCAGGCACGGAGTGGCGTGATGGAACTAACCGAACAGACCGCCCAGTAAAGTATGACTACAGGCCAAATACTTCGGCTGATTCGATTAAAGTCATATCAATAGACAATAATACTGACCAGATCAGCACTTCTGGAGCAAGCTATGATCCTGGAGAGCTCTGGGCAACAGAAACCACAGATGAAAATGGCAATAAGATGCTGGAGTTTAAAGACAAGCTAGGGCAAGTGATCTGCAAAAAGTCACAACTCACAGCCACTGCATATACGAGTACCTACTATGTTTATGATGTTTTTGGGAATTTGAGATATGTAATTCAGCCTGAAGGCATTCGATTGATCGAAGAAGATTCAAACTACAATTGGTCAGATTTGAGTACTTCTGAATTTCAAGATAGATGGCTTTTCCAATACAAATACGATGACCGCAATCGCATGATCGAAAAGAAAGTGCCCGGTGCAGGATGGGTGTATATGATCTATGACAATAGAGACAGACTGGTGCTTACCCATGATGGCAACCAAAGGAGTGAAGGATTTGAAACAATCACCGGAAACACCACCAAAAACACTCCGCCTACCTCCAATTATTATATCCAATCAGGTTCTCTTACTTTATTGCCGGGCTTTCATGCTTCAGGAACATTTACCGCCACATCGGATGTGAATAGTCTTTCAGACGGCAAATGGACATTTACCAAATATGATGCGCTTAATAGACCTGTGATGAGTGGGATTACTGCGATAAATGGCACAAGGCAAGAGATACAAGATGAGATCAATTTGGATGCGA
Source organism: uncultured Cytophagales bacterium (assembly GCA_963848175.1). GTDB lineage: Bacteria > Bacteroidota > Bacteroidia > Cytophagales > Cyclobacteriaceae > JAMZMI01. The sequence goes on along the minus strand of CAWKCO010000006.1, from coordinate 102,762 downwards.
GTAACGGCAACTATGAATATATAGATACTTACGTAGGAACTACCACGGGTAATGTCTTTGGCTACAGCAACAGTGCTTATCCCCAAATAACCCCAAGTCAGGTGCTATCGATTACCTATTATGACAATCATAATTTCTTAAGCTTATCAGAGTTTCCAGATGCTTACAACTATTCAGGAGATCCTACCCTGAAAAACGACAATCTGAAAGGCCAGTCCACTGGTGGACTCACACGAATTTTGGGTGGGGGCATGCTGCCATCTGTGACCTATTATGACAGTCGCTACCGACCTATCCAGAGCATATCGGGCAACCACCTGGGCGGCACAGAGAAGATCACTACCGAATACTTCGATGTAGTCTCTCCCAATGTAAAGAAAACTACACGAGTTCATAAGCAGGGAAGCATCACCAAAGAGATCAAAGAAGAATATACCTACGATCATATGGACAGGCTACTGACTACTAAGACCACCATCGACAATAACGAATCCATCATTACCAATACCTATAATGAAATAGGTGAGTTGATCAAGAAGGATTTGAATGGAGCTCAAGAAGTGGACTACCAATATAACATCCGAGGCTGGCTCACCAAGATCAATGACGGAACAGCACTTACTGGTAATGACGTCTTTGGCATGGAACTCAAGTACACCGACGCACCAGAAGAATATGAGCAGTACAATGGCAATATTGGCCAGATGCTCTGGAAAGGAGTGGATGATAGTGACTTGACGAATGACAATGAGCAAAACTATAAATACACTTATGATAAACTAAACCGGCTAAAGAAAGCGATCCATAATAACGGAGAGTTCAATGTGACCGGGAATGACGATGGAATCCAATATGACCTCAACGGTAACATTAAGAATCTCGAGAGAATGGGTAGACTGAGAGATGGCAATGGGGGTTATTTGCCGGGAAGTTATATGATAGATAGGCTGAATTATAACTACACCTTAGGAGGTAACTGGCTGACCTCTGTAGATGATACAGGTAGCTCTTACGCCTACAGCATTGGAGGGGACAATCGCTTGGCAAAACAGGAAGGATTTGAAGATGGAAATACTTCTGGAGATGACTACACCTATGATGCCAATGGGAATATGATTTTGGATAAAAACAAAGGGATAACAAATATTGTCTATAATCATCTGAATCTACCTGAGAGTGTAGTGACCCCACAGGGTACTGTGAGCTATATCTATGATGCAGCGGGAACTAAACTACGCAAAACTGATGGTTCGGGAAAGGTATGGGATTATATCGGAGGGATTCATTACGAGAAGGAAGTATCAGAATCAAATTCCCAACTTGAATTCATTCAACACTCCGAAGGTAGATATGTCATTGGTACAGGCTACCAATATAATTTGACCGATCATTTGGGTAACGTGCGAGCTACAGTTAGCGGTTCAGTCAGCAATGTTTCGTTATATAACAATACCTCCTCCCAGCTAGGATCCACTATCTCTTTTAGTACCACTAGTATAGCGGAAGGAGACGAAATAACGCTTAGTTTTGAAGCCAAACCTGGAAGTTCTGGCATAGCAGTAGAGGTATATGCACTAGATGCGTCAGGGGATTATCAATACGAAGTTTTCCAAGATCCTTTTGGTAGTGGTTCTAATTTTCATTCCTTTTCTTATAGTTTTAAGCTAACAAGAGCTCAGCTCAGCGAGATGCATGTTTATATTCATGATGAAAGCGGGAATCAAATGACGGTTAGAAACATCACTTTAAGCAAAGCGGATGTTAATATTTCAATTGTACAAAGAGACGATTACTATCCCTTTGGTGGCACGTTTAATAGTTACACCTCTGGTACTGAAAACCTCTATAAATACAATGGAAAAGAGGAACAGAAAGAGACGGGTTGGTTGGACTATGGGGCTAGGATGTACATGCCTGATTTAGGAAGGTGGGGAGTTATTGATCCTTTGGCTGAAAAGTTCTATAATATTAGCCCTTACGTTTATGTTGAAAACAATCCAATATTGATGATTGACCCTGATGGCATGCAAGGGGCTCCTTACAATACCAAAAGGAATAAGGGAACTATGAACCAGACATTAAGTGTGACGGTGAAAAAATACACTGGTACAGGGCAGATTGGTGTTTCGGTTGGACGATTTGCAAGTGGTAAATTTTTGGATAACGTCAATTATGAGGTGGTTGCAGATGGAAAGTATAATTTGATAAGCGGAACACAGCCCAATAGTGTTGGAGAGAAAGGGACGACAAGTAAAATCGAAGTGGGCTTTGGTGCATCGTATACCAGCGAAGAAAAGACAGATTCAGAAGGTAATAAGGAACAAAAGGAGCAAACATCTGTATTTGGTATAGCGAGTACTGATGAAAAAACAGAAAGTGCTGACGGTGAAACATCTGAAAGTAAGTCAAGTGGGATGAATTTTGGTGCTGGTGTTCATCTTGGTTTTTTAGGTGAGGAAGGTATTGGATTTGATGTGGAAGTTGAAATAAAAACTGAATCTAACGGGAATAACAATACCCAACCTGAAAGAAGAAACAGATATGATCCGCACAATAAGAAGGAAGAGGAGCAGTAGCACTGTGGACACTTTCACATAAAAATGTCTATGATAAGAATCATACTTAGAATCGGTTTTTTTACCAGTGTTCCTTTGGTATTTGCTGGTGTTATTTTGATGGGGAGTTCTGCTTATAAAGAGTTAGAGAAGAAACTTTACTTACATGAAGATTGTGAGAATTGCACGTCAGAAATGGGATACTTTCGAGAATCACCAGACAGCAAATCACTGGAAGTTAACTTCACTTATGAGGGATCGGATTATGTGATTAAAGCTTCATTGAATCCGAGTTTGCTTAAAGGCTACGTGAACAAAAGAGTCAAATACTATTTTGACAGGAATGAGCCTACTTTTAACCGTATTGATATCCCTGAAGAGAATGAACAGTTTAGTCAATATTTGATAGGTTTTTTAGTGACTTTATTCATCCTGATGATTTTGATTCTGGGGATCAAAAAGACAAAAGCTAAAAGCTAAATAGTCAATAATAAATGAAAGCCCTTGCAGTTGTTGTGTGGGCTTTTTTTATTGTGCCAGTTGCTGTTGAAAGAAGTCTTTGAACTTAGTTTTTGTGAGCATACCATCAATGATGCGAAAAACAGCTTGCTTGTCTTCTTCTTCTAGTTGATCAATGAGCTTCATACGCTCGACAACAGATTTATCTTTAATGGTCACATCTTTGGGGAGATCTCCTTCATAGTGTATGATCTGATCCACAGTCATGCCAAATAGAGTGGCAATTTTGCTCAGAGCCTCAATAGAAGGTTCTCGTTCTCCCTTTTCCATTTTGTTGTAGTTGGCAGGGTGTAACCCAGCTGCAACAGCAATGTCCTTTTGTAAAAGCCCTTTTTTAGAGCGTATCTCTTTGATGTTTAAACCGACTTGAAGCATATGTAGGAATCAAAGATAGTCTTAAAGTGAATTTTTATCAATATTATAAACTTTAAGACTATAATAAGTTGTCAGATAATTAACTATTAGTTTATTTTGGGATAGTCAAAAAGACTAGTAAATAATTATCTATGGAAAATCTACCCACCAAACGCCACCTCGACACCACCAACGCAGAACACATACTCTACAATTACGACATGATCGAAATAGCGATCCTCGGTGGCATCAGAACCGACATACTCGACAGAATGCGGGTCACGCTAAAGATCAAAGTGGAACACTTATCCATCCGTCACAATCTTGACTTGTACAACAGCTTGCAAGTAGATAAGCTGATCAGAATGGTAGCAGAAAGGTTAGAGATCGGCACGAGCATTATTGCAGCGGCATTGATGGACTTAATTGATCTACTGGAAGTCTACAGGCTGGAAGAAAAGGAAAAGGAACTAACCACTCAGGACAAAAGAAAGATGCTCACACCCGAAGAAATCAAAACAGCCAAACAATATCTATCAGCCCCCAACCTAATGGAAAGGACAATGGAAGATATTGGCAAAGCGGGCGTAATAGGAGAGGAAACAAACCGACTGCTTGAATACCTGATCTTCACAAGCAGAAAGCGAGAAAATCCACTCCATGTCATCAGCTTGGGCAGTTCAGGAAATGGAAAGACCCACTTACAAGAAAGCGTAGCAGCCTTAATCCCCGAAGAAGACAAGTTAGAAATCACGACACTGTCAGAGAATGCCTTTTACTACTTCGGTCAACACCAACTCAAAAACAAACTCATCCTGATAGAAGATTTAGACGGAGCAGAAAGCGTCCTCTATCCACTTAGAGAAATCAAATCCAAGAAGAGAATCACAAAAACAGTAGTAGTCAAAAACACGAAAGGAGAAACCAAAACCATCAGCTTAGTAGTAGAAGGGCCAGTATGCGTTGCAGGATGCACCACCAGAGAAAGCATCTATGAAGACAATGCCAACAGATCCTTTTTGATCTATGTAGACGAATCACCAGAGCAGGACGAAAAGATCATGAACTATCAGCGAAAACTGGCAGCAGGAAAGATCGACCTAGAAGCAGAGCAGCAAGTAAAAGAGCAGTTCCAAAACATGCAAAGGACACTCGTTCCCGTCACGATCAGAAACCCCTTTGCAGAGCAGTTGAAAATCCCCAATGAAGTCTTTAAGCCGAGAAGGACAAACGCCCATTATCTGGCCTTTATCGAAGTAGTGACCTTTTACCATCAATATCAAAGAGAGAAGCAATATGACCAGGAAACAGGAGAGGAATTTATCGAAACCACTTTAGAGGACATTGCAGAAGCCAACAAGCTGATGAAGATAGTATTGCTCAGAAAATCCGACCAGTTGAATGGAGCGACACGAGATTATTTTGAAGGACTAAAAGCATGGGTCAAGAAAGAAGAAAAGGACACCTTTATGAATCGTGAAATACGCTCAAACCTGAGAATCAAGGGAACGACATTAAGAAGATACCACCACCATTTATTGGACGTAGGACTGATTAGGGTCAAGAGCGGAAAGAAGGCAACAGGCTATCAATATGAGATCATCAGCGCAGATGAATATGAGAAGTTGAAACAGAGCATTGCCAGCGTATTGGATGAAGTTCTCCAACAGTGCACCAGTACGCCAGACGTGCGCCACTTGCAAAATGGCTCACCTAAGCAAAAGAAAGACAGCAACTTAAGCGGAGCAAGCCACCGAAATCAGAAAGGGAAACCGACCGATAATTAATCATGAAATCATTACCACTACAAAACCCCTCGTTCCGCTTCCTAGAGCAGAGTTTTAAAGAATGGCTCGACATACAGGGCTTTGCAGACACGACCGTTTACAACCTTCCTAATCACGTCAGGGAATTACTCCACTATCTGGAGAGCCAGGGGATCAACCATATCAAAGAACTGGAAATAAAACACATCAATGCACACTACGAAAAACTAAAGGAAAGGACAAGACAAAAACGAGGTGGCGGACTCAGTAACGGGCATTTAAACAAGCACATCCAAGCACTTAGGAAGTTCACCGATTATCTAAGGAAAGTAGGCAGAATCCAGTTGCCAGCCCTCAAACTGGGAAACGAAGAAGAGAATCACAAGACCATATTTTTAACAGAAGAAGAAATCAAGTTGCTCTTTGAAGCCAGTTATCTGACAGGAGAAAGAAAGCCCAATATGCCAGAGGTAGTTTTAGCGGCAGTTCAAGCCAGAGACAGGGCAATGTTAGCCATTTACTACGGTTGTGGACTCAGAAGAAATGAAGGCGCACACCTGAACCTATCGGACATCAATTTTGACAAATCCATCCTGCATGTACGCAAAGGAAAGAACCACAAAGAAAGGTTTGTCCCAATCAGTAAAACCAGTCTTAAATACTTGCAAGAATACATTTATGACCACAGACCACAACTAAGTAAAAGTTCATTAGACGCACTTTTTTTAAGTCAAAGAGGGTTCAGAGTCCAAGGACAGAGTTTGTTTATTAGACTAAAATTATTGCAGCAGCGATCAGGAAACCTAAATCTATTAGAAAAGGAAATTGGACTCCACACGCTCAGACACAGTATTGCTACGCACCTGATGATAGCAGGAATGAAACTGGAATCGATCAGCAGGTTTTTAGGACATACCAGCTTAGAAAGCACACAGATCTACACGCACTTGGCAGGGTTAGAAAACCATCAAGAACAGGACTATCCAAACATCCCAACTTATGAAATCGGCAAGCTCCATGAAGACGAATGAGATAGAAAGGTTTATCGGATACCTGAAGGAAAGGCAGTTCAGCCACGGGACATTGACCACTAGTAAAAGAGTGATCAAACTTTATCTGGAATGGGTGGAAAAAGAGCGAATGGAAGCAGAACAGGTGAGCTATCAGGACTTACTAGAGTTCATGAAATCTTGTAGCAAAAAGGGAATATCACAAAAGACAATCCAACATTATCTGAATACAGTTAAGCACTTTTACAATCACCTAGAAGAAGAGAAAAGAGTTACCGTCAACCCGACATTAGGAATCGAAATAAAAGGCATCAAACGACAAGTACTTTACAACATCATAGAACCCCACGAGCTACACAAGCTCTACAATCAATATCCAAGTGAAACCCACCAAGACAGACGAAACAAAGTGATATTAGGACTATTGGTTTATCAAGGAATCAGAACCGAAGAACTGGCAAGGTTGACCACAAAAGAAGTGAAGCTCAGAGAAGGCAAAATAGACGTGCTAGGAAGTAGAAAGAACAATGGAAGGTTATTGCAATTAGAAAGCCATCAGGTAATGGATATGTATGATTACGTGCTACAAATCAGGCCAGAAATCCTACAAATGAATCCTAAACGAAAGACACAAACCAAACAGGAAACGGATCAGCTATTTATCGGAGAAGGTGGCAACTGTTACAGTATTAGCAACTTCATGACCCAACTGATGATCAAGGTTAGAAAGATTAACCCAAGCGTTCAGAACGCCAAGCAGATCAGAGCCAGTGTAATCACTAAATGGGTCAAAATGTACAATCTGAGAAAGGCTCAATACTTGGCTGGCCATCGTTACATTAGCACAACGGAAAGCTATTTACAAAATGACATGGAAGGGCTGAGAGAAGAAGTGCAGCAGTTCCATCCGTTGGGATAACTTAAGGTTAGTATCGTTTAGAGTTACTCTAAATCCAGCTTGCTCTTTTGGCGTAGGTTGTGCTAACTTATCAAGAGCGTGCCAATAATGCCCCTTCGGGTCACGGACTACGCGTCCCGGTCACCACGCTTAAAGCGTGGTTAGAAATATAGGTGCCCTCCGGGCGCGCTCTTACTCTGCCTGCCCAGACCCAAATAGGATTGCCTTCGGCAGGTTTTTTATCTGGGCAGTCACCAGAGTCGCCATGTTTATCCGCATCTACCGCCCATCGCCCTGTAGCACCAGCCGTTCAGGTGCTAACGCATCCGAAAAATGAAAAAAGCAAATCTTCACGCCGTAAAACATGCGCTCCACACTGATGATAAATTGAAATAGATATCCTGTTCCGACAAGCTTCACAGCATGAAATCGGTATCAGAGTGCAGCGCATATTTAGCCAACACGCAAACCCAATTTGCTTTTATCATTTTCGGCAAACCTGCCCTCCACTGGTGCACAGGTCTATGGGGTGCGGCCAACCGCTCAACCTTCCCACAATCCAACCGCTCAAAGCCTTTACGCTGCGGAATCGACCCCAACCCCTGATCTCAGGGGCTTTTTGATTAAAGGTATCCGTCCGACCAAGTGCATATTGTAAATTTTCTCTGATGGCGCTAGCCTTGTGTCATGAAAAGACACAGCGAAGAAGATATGCTCGGGCTATGTGAAGCCTGGAAAACATCAGGACTCAGTCAAAAAGTTTTCGCCAAGAATCATGGCATCCGACCCTCTACCTTTTACTATTGGCTAAGAAAATTGGACAACTCTTTTGTTCCTTCTCGTGGCAAAGGATTTGAAACAATAACTATAGACTCTCCTTTACCATCGGCTATAGCTGTGATTCGCTACCCTTCGGGAGTGAGTGTCGAATGGCATGGTTCATCCGAAACGATCAACCTGCTCAAGTCCCTACTCTAAATTACTATGTTATCCCTAGCTCGTAGCTGCCGCTATTTCCTTTACCGATCGCCTTGCGATATGCGCTTTGGGATTTACTCCCTTGCTGGTCTGGTTCGCAATGAACTGGCACAAGACCCACTTAGCGGAGATGTTTTTGTATTCTTGAGTAAGCGTGGTAATCAAGTGCGCTTATTGCAATGGGATAGAGATGGATTTGCGCTTTATATCAAAAAGCTAGAGCAAGGCACCTTCGAGTGGCCAACAGGCGATCTCCCCGCTATTACAAGTCATCAAATCACCCTTCTCATGGAGGGGATAGTTGTGAAAACGGTGCGTTTACGCAAGCGATATAACGCCTTAAAAACAGCATGAAAAATCACTTAATTTAGGTATAAAAAGTGCTTTTAAGTGTGTAAAAACAAACTTTTTATACTTACTTTAGAGGCATGAAAAACACAGCGATTGACTACAAAAAACTCTACGAAGAGTCGCTGTTGACACTTTCTAAAAAGGAAGAAAGTCTCGTCAAAAAAGACGAGCAAATCACCCAGCTCAGTTTCGAATTAGACAAATTTCGTCGATATCTTTTCGGTAGTAAAAGTGAAAAGCTCCCACTTCAACAAGTGGATCTTTCTCAGATGAACCTGTTTGATTTAAGTACTGCCGTTGAGCAGCAAGAAGAGCTTTCAGAGCAGGCAGCTGCTGCTGCCGAAAAGAAAGCACCTAAGAAGCGCGCTAAAGGAACAGGTCGCATGGCATTACCTGAAAATCTACGCAGAGAAACCATCATTATTGAACCTACAGAAGATGTAAGTGACTGTGTGATAATTGGTGAAGAAGTGAGCGAAGTGCTTGACCTTATTCCAGCGGAGTTTTATGTTATACGCTATGTGCGCCCTAAATACCTACATTCAGTAAGCAAAGAAATTATCATCGGACAGCTTCCTGAACGGGTAATCGAAAAAGGGATTCCTTCAAATGGGATCATTGCTCAGATGACTCTTGATAAATATGTATATGGGCTACCGCTGCATCGTCAGATAGATAAGTATCGCAGAATGGGGGTTAATATTCCAGCCTCCACGGCCTCCGATTGGTTGATTAAAGGGTGGAAGCACCTGATCCCACTTTGGGAGTTGGTAAAACTGCTGGTAGTTAGCCAGAAGTACTTACAGGTAGATGAAACACCCATCAAAGTGCAGGAAAAAGATCTTGCAAGCAAGAAGGCTATACATAAAGGTTATATGTGGGTGTATAATGCGCCTACGGAAAACTTAGTGCTATTTGATTATCAGAAAGGGCGTGACCAGAGCGGCCCAAGACGATGCTCAAAGAATATTCAGGAATTATTCAAACGGATGGCTATGTAGTCTATGAAAGCCTGTATGCCAACCATCCTAAAATCATGCTCGTATACTGCATGGCTCATGCCAGACGCAAGTTTGTTGACGCACTTAGCTATGATCGGGCAAAAGCGACTGAAGTGCTAGAACTTATGGGGCACCTCTACAAACTAGAGCAAAATATGCGTGACGAGCATCTCGACTGGGAGCAACGTACGCAGAGAAGGCAAGAACAAGCTGTGCCAGTACTCAATCAAATAGAGGTGTGGATGAAAACTCAGAAATACCTACCAAGTAGTCCAATGGGAAAAGCGATTGACTACACCCTACCTAGATGGAAAGGCCTATGCGCCTATGCGCAACATGGACAAATAGAAATAGATAATAATTTGGTGGAAAATGCCATAAGGCCAGTAGCTGTTGGTAGAAAGAATTTTCTGTTCGCTGGCTCTCATGAAGCCGCAGAGATGACTGCCGCATTTTACTCCTTCATGGCTACCTGTAAGAAAAACCAAGTTAATGAACTCGAATGGCTCACCGATGTGCTATCCAGAATCCAATCCCACAAGCAAAAAGACCTCTACCAACTACTACCAAATAACTGGATAAAGTACAAGGCCGCCAACTTATCAGTTTAGCCTACGTGGTTGGTCGGACGGATACGATTAAAGCGCACAATGGCGCACGGCTAGTGGCGCAAAAAAGGAAAGTTCATCACCACCTGCCGCCCTCAATCAACAGCCTGCCCCGATCAAGTTTATCAGTTCGGTTGGCGCATCAGTTGAAAGGCTAAATGCCCAGACGATTACTGCAAAAAGGATGATTATCAAAGGTCATTTATCCTTCCAACCGATGTAAACCCTTCATATGGTAGGTGAATTTTACTATCTTCACATTAAGGCAGACGGCCAGAAAATTTTGTTGACATTTTGATGAACAGGGCTTGGGGTGCAACCGTGTTTTTTTCTGGAAGAGACTAGTCCAAAAACGGGGACAGCAGAAAAATCGCATAAATTACTATCCCTTTGGTGGCACGTTTAATAGTTACACCTCTGGTACTGAAAACCTCTATAAATACAATGGAAAAGAGGAACAGAAAGAGACGGGTTGGTTGGACTATGGGGCTAGGATGTACATGCCTGATTTAGGAAGGTGGGGAGTTATTGATCCTTTGGCTGAAAAGTTCTATAATATTAGCCCTTACGTTTATGTTGAAAACAATCCAATATTGATGATTGACCCTGATGGCATGCAAGGGGCTCCTTACAATACCAAAAGGAATAAGGGAACTATGAACCAGACATTAAGTGTGACGGTGAAAAAATACACTGGTACAGGGCAGATTGGTGTTTCGGTTGGACGATTTGCAAGTGGTAAATTTTTGGATAACGTCAATTATGAGGTGGTTGCAGATGGAAAGTATAATTTGATAAGCGGAACACAGCCCAATAGTGTTGGAGAGAAAGGGACGACAAGTAAAATCGAAGTGGGCTTTGGTGCATCGTATACCAGCGAAGAAAAGACAGATTCAGAAGGTAATAAGGAACAAAAGGAGCAAACATCTGTATTTGGTATAGCGAGTACTGATGAAAAAACAGAAAGTGCTGACGGTGAAACATCTGAAAGTAAGTCAAGTGGGATGAATTTTGGTGCTGGTGTTCATCTTGGTTTTTTAGGTGAGGAAGGTATTGGATTTGATGTGGAAGTTGAAATAAAAACTGAATCTAACGGGAATAACAATACCCAACCTGAAAGAAGAAACAGATATGATCCGCACAATAAGAAGGAAGAGGAGCAGTAGCACTGTGGACACTTTCACATAAAAATGTCTATGATAAGAATCATACTTAGAATCGGTTTTTTTACCAGTGTTCCTTTGGTATTTGCTGGTGTTATTTTGATGGGGAGTTCTGCTTATAAAGAGTTAGAGAAGAAACTTTACTTACATGAAGATTGTGAGAATTGCACGTCAGAAATGGGATACTTTCGAGAATCACCAGACAGCAAATCACTGGAAGTTAACTTCACTTATGAGGGATCGGATTATGTGATTAAAGCTTCATTGAATCCGAGTTTGCTTAAAGGCTACGTGAACAAAAGAGTCAAATACTATTTTGACAGGAATGAGCCTACTTTTAACCGTATTGATATCCCTGAAGAGAATGAACAGTTTAGTCAATATTTGATAGGTTTTTTAGTGACTTTATTCATCCTGATGATTTTGATTCTGGGGATCAAAAAGACAAAAGCTAAAAGCTAAATAGTCAATAATAAATGAAAGCCCTTGCAGTTGTTGTGTGGGCTTTTTTTATTGTGCCAGTTGCTGTTGAAAGAAGTCTTTGAACTTAGTTTTTGTGAGCATACCATCAATGATGCGAAAAACAGCTTGCTTGTCTTCTTCTTCTAGTTGATCAATGAGCTTCATACGCTCGACAACAGATTTATCTTTAATGGTCACATCTTTGGGGAGATCTCCTTCATAGTGTATGATCTGATCCACAGTCATGCCAAATAGAGTGGCAATTTTGCTCAGAGCCTCAATAGAAGGTTCTCGTTCTCCCTTTTCCATTTTGTTGTAGTTGGCAGGGTGTAACCCAGCTGCAACAGCAATGTCCTTTTGTAAAAGCCCTTTTTTAGAGCGTATCTCTTTGATGTTTAAACCGACTTGAAGCATATGTAGGAATCAAAGATAGTCTTAAAGTGAATTTTTATCAATATTATAAACTTTAAGACTATAATAAGTTGTCAGATAATTAACTATTAGTTTATTTTGGGATAGTCAAAAAGACTAGTAAATAATTATCTATGGAAAATCTACCCACCAAACGCCACCTCGACACCACCAACGCAGAACACATACTCTACAATTACGACATGATCGAAATAGCGATCCTCGGTGGCATCAGAACCGACATACTCGACAGAATGCGGGTCACGCTAAAGATCAAAGTGGAACACTTATCCATCCGTCACAATCTTGACTTGTACAACAGCTTGCAAGTAGATAAGCTGATCAGAATGGTAGCAGAAAGGTTAGAGATCGGCACGAGCATTATTGCAGCGGCATTGATGGACTTAATTGATCTACTGGAAGTCTACAGGCTGGAAGAAAAGGAAAAGGAACTAACCACTCAGGACAAAAGAAAGATGCTCACACCCGAAGAAATCAAAACAGCCAAACAATATCTATCAGCCCCCAACCTAATGGAAAGGACAATGGAAGATATTGGCAAAGCGGGCGTAATAGGAGAGGAAACAAACCGACTGCTTGAATACCTGATCTTCACAAGCAGAAAGCGAGAAAATCCACTCCATGTCATCAGCTTGGGCAGTTCAGGAAATGGAAAGACCCACTTACAAGAAAGCGTAGCAGCCTTAATCCCCGAAGAAGACAAGTTAGAAATCACGACACTGTCAGAGAATGCCTTTTACTACTTCGGTCAACACCAACTCAAAAACAAACTCATCCTGATAGAAGATTTAGACGGAGCAGAAAGCGTCCTCTATCCACTTAGAGAAATCAAATCCAAGAAGAGAATCACAAAAACAGTAGTAGTCAAAAACACGAAAGGAGAAACCAAAACCATCAGCTTAGTAGTAGAAGGGCCAGTATGCGTTGCAGGATGCACCACCAGAGAAAGCATCTATGAAGACAATGCCAACAGATCCTTTTTGATCTATGTAGACGAATCACCAGAGCAGGACGAAAAGATCATGAACTATCAGCGAAAACTGGCAGCAGGAAAGATCGACCTAGAAGCAGAGCAGCAAGTAAAAGAGCAGTTCCAAAACATGCAAAGGACACTCGTTCCCGTCACGATCAGAAACCCCTTTGCAGAGCAGTTGAAAATCCCCAATGAAGTCTTTAAGCCGAGAAGGACAAACGCCCATTATCTGGCCTTTATCGAAGTAGTGACCTTTTACCATCAATATCAAAGAGAGAAGCAATATGACCAGGAAACAGGAGAGGAATTTATCGAAACCACTTTAGAGGACATTGCAGAAGCCAACAAGCTGATGAAGATAGTATTGCTCAGAAAATCCGACCAGTTGAATGGAGCGACACGAGATTATTTTGAAGGACTAAAAGCATGGGTCAAGAAAGAAGAAAAGGACACCTTTATGAATCGTGAAATACGCTCAAACCTGAGAATCAAGGGAACGACATTAAGAAGATACCACCACCATTTATTGGACGTAGGACTGATTAGGGTCAAGAGCGGAAAGAAGGCAACAGGCTATCAATATGAGATCATCAGCGCAGATGAATATGAGAAGTTGAAACAGAGCATTGCCAGCGTATTGGATGAAGTTCTCCAACAGTGCACCAGTACGCCAGACGTGCGCCACTTGCAAAATGGCTCACCTAAGCAAAAGAAAGACAGCAACTTAAGCGGAGCAAGCCACCGAAATCAGAAAGGGAAACCGACCGATAATTAATCATGAAATCATTACCACTACAAAACCCCTCGTTCCGCTTCCTAGAGCAGAGTTTTAAAGAATGGCTCGACATACAGGGCTTTGCAGACACGACCGTTTACAACCTTCCTAATCACGTCAGGGAATTACTCCACTATCTGGAGAGCCAGGGGATCAACCATATCAAAGAACTGGAAATAAAACACATCAATGCACACTACGAAAAACTAAAGGAAAGGACAAGACAAAAACGAGGTGGCGGACTCAGTAACGGGCATTTAAACAAGCACATCCAAGCACTTAGGAAGTTCACCGATTATCTAAGGAAAGTAGGCAGAATCCAGTTGCCAGCCCTCAAACTGGGAAACGAAGAAGAGAATCACAAGACCATATTTTTAACAGAAGAAGAAATCAAGTTGCTCTTTGAAGCCAGTTATCTGACAGGAGAAAGAAAGCCCAATATGCCAGAGGTAGTTTTAGCGGCAGTTCAAGCCAGAGACAGGGCAATGTTAGCCATTTACTACGGTTGTGGACTCAGAAGAAATGAAGGCGCACACCTGAACCTATCGGACATCAATTTTGACAAATCCATCCTGCATGTACGCAAAGGAAAGAACCACAAAGAAAGGTTTGTCCCAATCAGTAAAACCAGTCTTAAATACTTGCAAGAATACATTTATGACCACAGACCACAACTAAGTAAAAGTTCATTAGACGCACTTTTTTTAAGTCAAAGAGGGTTCAGAGTCCAAGGACAGAGTTTGTTTATTAGACTAAAATTATTGCAGCAGCGATCAGGAAACCTAAATCTATTAGAAAAGGAAATTGGACTCCACACGCTCAGACACAGTATTGCTACGCACCTGATGATAGCAGGAATGAAACTGGAATCGATCAGCAGGTTTTTAGGACATACCAGCTTAGAAAGCACACAGATCTACACGCACTTGGCAGGGTTAGAAAACCATCAAGAACAGGACTATCCAAACATCCCAACTTATGAAATCGGCAAGCTCCATGAAGACGAATGAGATAGAAAGGTTTATCGGATACCTGAAGGAAAGGCAGTTCAGCCACGGGACATTGACCACTAGTAAAAGAGTGATCAAACTTTATCTGGAATGGGTGGAAAAAGAGCGAATGGAAGCAGAACAGGTGAGCTATCAGGACTTACTAGAGTTCATGAAATCTTGTAGCAAAAAGGGAATATCACAAAAGACAATCCAACATTATCTGAATACAGTTAAGCACTTTTACAATCACCTAGAAGAAGAGAAAAGAGTTACCGTCAACCCGACATTAGGAATCGAAATAAAAGGCATCAAACGACAAGTACTTTACAACATCATAGAACCCCACGAGCTACACAAGCTCTACAATCAATATCCAAGTGAAACCCACCAAGACAGACGAAACAAAGTGATATTAGGACTATTGGTTTATCAAGGAATCAGAACCGAAGAACTGGCAAGGTTGACCACAAAAGAAGTGAAGCTCAGAGAAGGCAAAATAGACGTGCTAGGAAGTAGAAAGAACAATGGAAGGTTATTGCAATTAGAAAGCCATCAGGTAATGGATATGTATGATTACGTGCTACAAATCAGGCCAGAAATCCTACAAATGAATCCTAAACGAAAGACACAAACCAAACAGGAAACGGATCAGCTATTTATCGGAGAAGGTGGCAACTGTTACAGTATTAGCAACTTCATGACCCAACTGATGATCAAGGTTAGAAAGATTAACCCAAGCGTTCAGAACGCCAAGCAGATCAGAGCCAGTGTAATCACTAAATGGGTCAAAATGTACAATCTGAGAAAGGCTCAATACTTGGCTGGCCATCGTTACATTAGCACAACGGAAAGCTATTTACAAAATGACATGGAAGGGCTGAGAGAAGAAGTGCAGCAGTTCCATCCGTTGGGATAACTTAAGGTTAGTATCGTTTAGAGTTACTCTAAATCCAGCTTGCTCTTTTGGCGTAGGTTGTGCTAACTTATCAAGAGCGTGCCAATAATGCCCCTTCGGGTCACGGACTACGCGTCCCGGTCACCACGCTTAAAGCGTGGTTAGAAATATAGGTGCCCTCCGGGCGCGCTCTTACTCTGCCTGCCCAGACCCAAATAGGATTGCCTTCGGCAGGTTTTTTATCTGGGCAGTCACCAGAGTCGCCATGTTTATCCGCATCTACCGCCCATCGCCCTGTAGCACCAGCCGTTCAGGTGCTAACGCATCCGAAAAATGAAAAAAGCAAATCTTCACGCCGTAAAACATGCGCTCCACACTGATGATAAATTGAAATAGATATCCTGTTCCGACAAGCTTCACAGCATGAAATCGGTATCAGAGTGCAGCGCATATTTAGCCAACACGCAAACCCAATTTGCTTTTATCATTTTCGGCAAACCTGCCCTCCACTGGTGCACAGGTCTATGGGGTGCGGCCAACCGCTCAACCTTCCCACAATCCAACCGCTCAAAGCCTTTACGCTGCGGAATCGACCCCAACCCCTGATCTCAGGGGCTTTTTGATTAAAGCGCACAATGGCGCACGGCTAGTGGCGCAAAAAAGGAAAGTTCATCACCACCTGCCGCCCTCAATCAACAGCCTGCCCCGATCAAGTTTATCAGTTCGGTTGGCGCATCAGTTGAAAGGCTAAATGCCCAGACGATTACTGCAAAAAGGATGATTATCAAAGGTCATTTATCCTTCCAACCGATGTAAACCCTTCATATGGTAGGTGAATTTTACTATCTTCACATTAAGGCAGACGGCCAGAAAATTTTGTTGACATTTTGATGAACAGGGCTTGGGGTGCAACCGTGTTTTTTTCTGGAAGAGACTAGTCCAAAAACGGGGACAGCAGAAAAATCGCATAAATTACTATCCCTTTGGTTTAACCTTTAACTCAATGAAAGGCAGTCCTAAAAACCTTTACACCTATAATGGGAAAGAGGAGCAGGAGGAGACCGATTGGATTGATTATGGAGCTAGGATGTATGATCCAGCACTAGGTAGATGGAATCATATTGATCCATTAAGTGAAGAACTTTACCATCTCTCTCCATATAATTACGGTGAGAATAATCCATTAAGGTTTATTGATCCTGATGGTCAATTATCAACGGATGTTATCAAAAACGAAGATAATACTTACACTGTAGTGGGTGGGGATGCCAATGATGGAGATAAAAATATTTATGTAGTAAATCAAAATAAGGATGGTACTACAACAAGAACAGGGGAGAGTATTGGCGAATCAGTAACTACTCACTCTTTCTTTGATGATGATGGGAGTGCGGTAGTCGGAGCTAATATTGATTTAAGCTCTACAGAAGGTCAAGAATTTATAGATAATGAAATTGTGAAGGCAGACCCAAGCGTACAGGAATATGCCCAGAATGCAGGAAATGGTAAATCGTTTGACTTTAAGGAAAGAGGAGTTAATAACCGAGGAGAAGGTGTGAGTAAACAGCAATATAGATATAGAGGAAGTGTTGCATCAGATGGAAAAGTTGGTTCTGCTCGAGATTTTGGAAATCAAGGGGCAGGTATTGTTGCAGGGCGCAATGGTTTAACGTGGGGGCAAACCAGAGCAGGTTTTGATGGTTATCAGTCATACAAAAGTGGCAAGCTGAGTACTGAAGGCCCAACAAGTCAGAAGGCCCAACAAGTAGGATATGATCAAGGGCGTCAGATACGCTACACTGAAGGAAGACAAACAAGCAGAGGTTATAGAAAGTACTGAATAATGAAACATCTAATAATCCTAATTATTTCAAGTCTTGTTTTATTAAGCTGTGGGCGTAACAGAACGCTGTATTTTTATTCTTTGGATAAATCTCAATGTATTACAGTATTTGATCGAGATACGTTACGCTACGTAATTGATGGCAAACACAATAGTGTGCCTGAAACAAATTACATTTTATTGAGAACGGATAAAATACCAGAATTAGGAAATAGTTTTCATGTGTGTTGGGACAATGGGCAGTATGAATGGGAAGTTGTGGTTCATAAAGCAATAATTGTTGAAAATAGGCTTGATACTACAAGATTCAACTTTAATGCATGGTTGCCTGAAGATGATAGAGGAATACCTACAGAAAAAAAATTCAGGACGGAGAATTGCGCAGTTTTTGACTTTTACAATATGAAGTTATCTCCTGATCAAGGTGCAATAGTAGAAATAAAGTAACTGAGAGATGTATTTTTAAAACGAAACCCCCAATCAGGAAACTGATTGGGGGTTTTACTTTTCATCTCCAGCATATTTTATATCAGTGAACAGCGTAATTAATGCACCGAGCAATAATGCTGCAAGTCCAGGGATCTGAAAGAGGTTAAAAAGGAAAGGGTGTTTTCCCACATCGAAAGGAGCAAAAGCGTGATCATCTTTATTGATGTTGTAGAAATAAAAGCTAATCAGACAGACAAGTAAAAAGGCGAGGAAATGAATCTTACTGTTAAGCTGGAAATCCATATTAAGCCAATCCAACTTGCTCCTTATCAAAACGGCAATTAAGTGAAAAATCCACCAAAGCACCTTGAAACCAGCAATAAAGACAAAGAACCAGAGAAAGGGGGCAAGTTCTACACTATCAAAATCAATGGTTAATTGGAAAAGAGAAGACTGTTGAAATGTGATTAGGTAGTTCTCAAAAAATAAGATTACAACAAACACTTGTGCAAGAGCTGTACTGTCATTAATGACAGTTAAGAAGTTCTTAGAAAGAAAGTTCTTGTCCATTAAGACCCTACAAAGTTCTTTTGAATATCACATTTGATGATGAATGCATCCAGCATAGCAAATACATGCTCTTTATCTTTAGCAGTGAGCCGTTCAATATCTTGTAATCGTTTAACGGTTTTTTTATCAAAGGCAGCATTCTGGCCTTCACCTACTAGATAATCTAAAGACACATCAAAAGCATCAGCTATCTTTTTGGCAGCCTCCAGAGAAGGTATGGCAATGCCTCTTTCGTACTTACCGATCATCTCCCTTGAAACACCACTATTATTAGAAAGGTCGCTCTGTGACCAATTCTTTTGCTTCCGTAAATCCGTGATAATCTTAGCGTAATTACTCATTATAAGCCCTTTTAAGTCTGATAATCTTAATAAGGGTCAAAAATAGGTAATTATAGGACGTATTAAAAGACAATAGTTCTTTGTTTGACGGGAATTAAAAGTTACTTTTGGGTCTAATAATTCCTTAAATAAAAAGTTGAAATATTTTTCTATGGAAAGAAGACTCGACCCCACCAACTCCGACCACATCCTTTACAAACATCCACCGCTAGACATTGCAATCCTTGGAGGCGTGAGGCTGGAAGGACTTGACAGAATGCGAGTGACCTTGAAAGTGCAGGTAGAACACTTGGCACTAAGACACAACCTTGATCTATACAATGACACGCAGACCGAGAAGCTGATCAGGAAAATAGCAGAACGATTAGAAGTAGGCACGAGTGTAGTAGCAGCAGCACTTACAGACCTCACCGATGAACTGGAAAAATACAGACTAGAAGAAATTGAGAAACAAACCCAGCAGCAAGACAAAAGGAAGTTCCTAGATCAGAATGAAGTAAAAGCAGCAAGAGAATATCTATCAGCCCCAAACCTGATGGAGCGTACAGGCCAAGATATAGGCAGAGCGGGAGTGATTGGAGAAGAAAAGAACAGGCTTTTGATGTATCTGATTTTCACGAGCCGAAAACGAGAAAGTCCACTCCATGTGATCAGTCTGGGCAGTTCGGGAATAGGCAAAACACACCTGCAAGAGAAAGTCAGCGCATTGATACCAGAAGAAGACAAACTGGAAATTACGACCCTGTCAGGAAATGCACTCTACTATTTTGGACAGCAGGAACTACGGCACAAGCTGATCCTGATAGAAGACATGGACGGAGCAGAAGAAGTGTTGTATCCACTCAGAGAGATCAAATCAAAGAAGCGAATTACCAAGCAAGTAGTGATCAAGAACACTAAAGGAGAAACCAGAACGGTCAATTTGATTGTAGAAGGTCCTGTAAGTGTAGCAGGATGCACCACCAAAGAATCACTATATGAGGATAATGCCAACAGGTCATTTTTAGTCTTCATAGACGAGAGCAAAGAGCAGGACGAAAAGATCATGGAATATCAACGAAAGTTGAGTGCTGGAAAAGTGGATTTACCCGAACAATGGAAGCTCATTGAGCAGTTCCAGAATATGCAAAGAGTGTTACAAGCTGTCCAGATCCGCAACCCCTTTGCTGAATCCTTGAGAATCCCGAACGAGGTATTTAAGCCCAGAAGGACAAACGCCCATTATCTGGCCTTCATTGAAGCGGTGACTTTTTACCACCAGTACCAAAGGGAAAAGCAGCATGATGAGGACACGGGAGAAGAGTATATCGAAACAACATTAGAGGACATAGAGGAAGCCAACAAGTTGATGAAAGAAGCCTTGATCCGCAAGTCTGATGATCTGAACGGCGCAACCAGAAATTACTTTGAGCTGCTCAAAGAATGGATGAAATCAGCGGATAAAAACACTTTCACTAATGTATCGGCCAGACAAGCTTTGCGAGTGAATGCCAGCAACCAAAAGCGGTACATGATCGCTCTGCAGGAATGGGGATTGGTACAAAAAGCCAAGGGAGACAAAAAGAACGGCTATGCCTACGAGGTGGCCACCTACGATGATCTACAGGAAAGAGACAAACGGGTGCAATCGGTACTGGACGAAATGGTGCAGAAGTTCACCGAAACGTCGGACCGAAAGTCCAAAAGAAGTTCATAGCCCAAAATGAACCACATAAGTGCTGCTACTATCCAGAATCCAAGAAAATCAAAGAAGTTCAGTTCAAAACGGAAACATCAACTGAAGTGAAAAAATTAGCCCTTAATAATCCATCCTTCCGATACTTAGAAAAGAGCTTTACCGAGTGGCTAGACGTTCAAGGCTATGCAGAAAGCACCGTTTATAGACTGCCGCCACACGTCAGGGAATTACTCCACTATCTGGAAGCTCAGGGGATCAGCCACATAAAAGAACTTACAATCAAGGACATAGAGCATTACTACCAGCAGCTAAAGGAACGAAGCAATCAAAGGCGAGGCGGTGGATTAAGCAACGGACATTTAAACAAGCACATCCAAGCACTAAGACGGTTTACCGAATACTTGCGAAAAGTAGGACGGCTGGAAATCCCAGAACCCAAGCTGGAAAATGAAGAGACAGAATCCAAGATCATATACCTGACAGTAGAAGAAATTAACCATCTGTTCAAAGCCACCTATCAGAAAAGCGAGAAGAAATTGAACGCCACGGAAGCAGTAATAGAAGCCATCCAAGCCAGAGATAGAGCCATGTTAGCGATCTTTTACGGTTGTGGACTTAGGAGAAATGAAGGTGTTTGTTTAGACGTTGGAGACATCAACTTTGACCGCTCAATCTTGCATGTGAGAAAGGGAAAGAACTACAAAGAAAGACTCGTTCCCATCAGCAAAACCAATCTAAAATATCTGACAGAATACATCTACGACCACCGACCAGAATTGCTCAAAGGCAGTAAGAATGAGGCCATCTTTATCAGCTATCAACACAACCGAAGAATGCAAGGCCAGAGCCTAGCAGTAAGACTAAAAATCCTGCAATATCAAACAGGCGACTTGGACACACAAGAAAAAGAGATAGGACTCCACACGTTGCGCCACTCCATAGCCACACACTTTTTGCAAGCAGGAATGAAACTAGAATCTATCAGCAGATTTTTGGGGCATGAAAGCTTAGAAAGCACCCAGATTTATACGCACCTGCCCGCCGTGGCGGGTGTGGCAGGTGCAGAACAAGAGCAACCCCGCCATGGCGGGCAAGCATTTAACAACATCAAAGCTTATGAATCAGGTAAACTATCAGAAGACGAATTTTGAACAATATCTAAAGTCCAAACAGTTCACGAGCAAGAGCATACAAAGCAGGTTGACGGTTTTTGATCAGTACATAAAATGGATCGAGAAAGAGAATCTGGATATAGAGCAAGTCAGCTACAATGACTTGCTGCTTTTCATGAAGCATTGCCAACACAAAGGAATCAGTCAAAGGACAATCAAGCATTACTTGATCATTGTTCGGCATTATTACGATCACTTGCAGCGAGAGCAAATGATCAGCATCAATCCAGTCACAGATATCAAGGTGAAAGGAGTGAAGAGAAAGGTGCTTTACCACACCTTAGAACCTCACGAGTTGCACCAGCTTTACAACCAATACAAAGCGGAATCACCCAATGAGCGGCGCAATAAAGTGATGTTGGGATTATTGGTTTATCAGGGATTACAGACGGCAGAACTAGCCAAACTGGAAGTAAAAGACATCAAACTAAGGGAAGGGAAAATAGACGTGCCAGGAGGGATCAAAAGCAACAGCAGGGAAATGACTTTGGAGGCTCACCAGATCATGGATATGTACGACTACACCCTGCGGGTGAGGCAATTAATATTAGACCTTCCAGCCAAGAGAAAGACACAGCAACAGCAGAAAACCGAGAAGTTGTTTATTGGAGATGGTGGAAACTTTTACAGCGTGAGCAACTTTGTAACCCAACTCATGATCCCACTGAGAAAGCAAAACCCGCAAGTATTGAACGCCAAGCAGATCAGAACCTCAGTGATTACCAAATGGCTGAAAATGCACAACCTGAGACAAGTTCAATATCTAGCAGGACACAGATACATTAGCAGTACAGAAAGCTATTTACAAAACGACATGGAAGGACTGAAAGAGGAAGTGCAGCAGTTCCATCCGTTGGGATAGCTTTAAGATCACATTTTGCAGCCAGAAAGGAAAAAGAAAATTAGTTTAGCGATATGAGTCAATTATCAAGTGAGTACAGTGGGTTTTTAGCGGAAATAAAGGAGAAAGTCTATCAGTCACAACATGAGGCGTTGAAGGCTGTTAATAAGGAATTGATCGGCCTTTATTGGTCGATAGGCCAGCTCATTGTTGAAAGACAGAAGAAATATGGTTGGGGAAAATCAGTAGTTGATAATCTATCAAAGGATTTGCAGAAGGAATTTCCAGGGATGAAGGGCTTCTCGGAGAGTAATTTATGGCGGATGAAGAGTTTTTACCTTCATTATCATGATAAGGAAAAACTCGCACTGCTGGTGCGAGAAATCGGATGGAGTCACAATCTGATTGTATTGGAAAAGTGCCATGATGATTTGGAGCGTGAGTTTTACATCAAAATGACAAAGAAATACGGATGGACAAAGAATGTATTGATCCATCAGGTGGAAGGCCAGTCATATCAACGTTTTTTGCTAAACCAAAACAATTTTGACAAAACACTCGAGGAGAAATATAAGCATCAGGCGAAGTTGGCAGTAAAAGACAGCTACAGTTTTGATTTTTTAGAAATGGCAGAAGATTATAAAGAACGAGACTTGGAGCTGGGTTTGGTCAATAACATCCGTAGTTTTTTGATGGAAATGGGAGGGGATTATTCGTTCATAGGCCATCAACACAGGATTGAATTAGAAGGTGATGAGTTTTTCATTGATCTGTTATTGTACCACAGGAGGTTAAAATGTTTGCTAGCCATTGAGTTAAAGACGACCGCATTCAAGCCAGAATATGCAGGAAAGATGCAGTTTTATTTATCAGTTTTGGATGACAAAATGAAGTTGGAAGACGAGAATCCATCCATAGGAATCATTATCTGTAAGTCGAAGAATAAGACGGTAGTTGAATACGCATTAAAAACAGCAACAAAACCAATGGGTGTTGCAGATTATTCCTTGAGTAAAACTGTTCCTAGGGATTTGAAAGGATTATTGCCTAGTCCAGAAGAGATAGCAAGAAGCTTAAAAGAATTAGATTGAAAAATGTCCAAAAGGACAATATTGGATACGTGTCACGCACGGTCACCACGCCTAAAGCGTGGTTAGAAATATAGGTGCCCTCCGGGCGCGCTCTTACTCTGCCTGCCCAGACCCAAATAGGATTGCCTTCGGCAGATTTTTTTATCTGGGCAGTCACCAGAGTCGCCATGTTTATCCGCATCTACCGCCCATAGCCCTGTAGCACCAGCCGTTCAGGTGCTAACGCATCCGAAAAATGAAAAAAGCAAATCCCCACGCCGTAAACCGCTCCACAAGAAAAAGGAAACCGTGATATGTTTTTGATGAAATTACCGCTTCCTGATCGTCAGCCGTGAAATTGGTATCACCATATCCTTTTTCTTGCTCCACTATTTAGCCAACCCACAAACCCAATTTGCTTTTATCATTTTCGGCGACCTGCACTCCACTGGTACACAGGTCTATGGGGTGCGGCCAACCGCTCAACCTCCCCACAATCCAACCGCTCAAAGCCTTTACGCTGCGGAATTGACCCCAACCCCTGATCTCAGGGGCTTTTATCTAAAGCGCACAATGGCGCAAAAAAAGGAAAGTTCATCACCACCTGCCGCCCTCAATCAATAGCCTACCCCGATCAAGTTTATCAGTTCGGTTGGCGCATCAGTTGAAAGGCTAAATGCCCAGACGATTACTGCAAAAAAGGCTGATTATCAAAGGTCATTTATCCTTCCAACAGATGTAAACCCCTCGTATGGTAGGCGAATTTTACTATCTTCACGTTAAGGCAGACGGCCTTAGAAAATTTTGTTGACATTTTGATGAACAGGGCTTGGGGTGCAACCGTGTTTTTTTCGGAAGAGACTAGTCCAAAAACGGGGACAGCAGAAAAATCGCGATAAATTACTATCCCTTTGGGCTTACCTTTAACTCCTATAGTCAAAGCCCTGAAAATCTTTATAAGTACAATGGGAAAGAGGAGCAGAAAGAGTTAGCCTTGTTTGATTATGGTGCTAGGTACTTTGATCCTGCGATTGCAAGGTTTACTAAGATTGACCCCTTAGCATCAGATTATTACGCATGGAGTCCTTATCACTATGCAGCAAATAATCCAATACTCTTTGTAGATGTTAATGGTATGGGTTGGGGTTTGTCAGATATTACAAGCGCAGCTATAGAGTTTACATCAGGAGTTGCTAATGCTGTGGTTTCGAATACGCTTTCAATTTCGAATGCGACCGGGAGTCAATCCGTAGGTTTTCAAAGAGAAACTGGTCGAACAGGGGCTTTTGCAGCTGGTCAAACTGTAGGTGATGCGATTAGTGTCGCACAAGGAATTGTAGAGATCGCAGCAGGTGTTGTAACTGCGGCCGCTGGTGGTGCGGGTGAAATTGTAACTGCTGGTGGAGCCACTCCTGTTGCTGTCCCAGTGATAGCAGCAGGTGTTGCTGTAACTAGTCATGGAGCAGTTACACTTACAAATGCGGTTAATAATATAACAAAACCACCAACAGGAAAAGGGTCTGTTTCACCAGATCAACGAGATCCTAAAAGAGTCTATTCTAAAAATGAAAAGCAAGAAATGCTGGATGATCAAGGAGGGAATTGTGCACAGTGTGGAGAATCCAAAACGGTTGATGAAGTACAAGGACATCATGTTCAACGACATGCTGATGGTGGACAAACTACAAAAGATAATGGGGCTGCTGTTTGTACAGATTGTCATAAAGACTTACATAGTAAATAATGAATGAAAGAATAAAGTTTCTGGATTTAATCAGATCTAATATTGAAGAATATGGTTATCATATTACCATTGTAAGTAATGGGGCTGAACCGCGCTATGCTTATTCTATTGGCTTAAGTGATAAATTAGGTTTCGAGTTAATTTTAGCAGGGGGAATCCTTTACATGAAGGATGATTTGTATATAATATTCAAATCAATTGTTGGAGAACTTCTAAAGAAGGGAGATGTTGGAGAATTAAAAGTTTTGGTAGATGATCTGGGTTCTTTTTCATTGAAAAAAGCACATGATTCGTGGAATAAATTAACCATGCTCGGAGTATTTGATTACTACAATACAGAGAAAATCACAGCTTTTCAAATAAATCCAGATATAGAACACTTTACACTAGATGTTCCGAATATGACCGAAGCATGGGATGCAACCAAAGAACCTGTTTGGAGATGGCTCTCTGAGGAATGGACACTCCCAATACCTAAACAATCTTCGGCGACAACAAATTTGGATGCCCTTAGAGGAAGTTTAATTACTGAAGTAATGAGATGGGAAGAAGACTATTGGGAAATTTTCTCTGGGGCTGGCCCTGACATTCCAAAAGAAGAAGTGAGGGTAGTTCCTTTAGGAACACTACTTGGGATTGATGAATCAATTTATTCTTCAATTAATTTGGATATTGGCAAAGGTATTTGGAGGGACTCAAGCAATCTTGATTGGAAAAAATGGGGGTAAATAGTAGGGTCATAAAAAAACTGGTTGAGAACCTCTCTAAAATTCTTTTATTGACGGTGTTAACGTCAGGATTACTTAGTTCAGCTTCAGTACAACAATTAAGAAATTACACCAGTCCATCAGGCAGCTACTCTATCTCTTTGGCAGAGGGGACGAGTATCCAGCGAAAGGAAATTAATAGTGGGAGTATGGATATTTTCGTTCGGAAAGAAGAAAAGGAAGGGTTGTGGTATGCCATTACTATTGCGGAGTTGATTGCAGATAATACCTACGAGTCTTTGTTTACAGCAGATTACCGAAATGATTTTAAAAGGGGTTGTGGTTGTGAAATAACAGCAGAACGAGAAGGAAGTTATGCCCACTTTAAAGGAGTTCTCTATGAGATGTCCAAGGTAGAAAAAGGGACATCTTTAAAAGGCTATACTATAAGTACAGTTAAAAGAGGGAAACTCTTTACTATCACATTCATTACTACCCCCGAGAGTTTTGATATTTACCAATCAGAATTTGATCAAGTGATTAATACCCTGAAAATACACTAGGAAGAGATATTTGGAATCGGAAAAATAAGCCCTTGCATTTGTTGTGAGGGCTTTTTCATGTTTAACCTTCTACCGTCTGTCCTTGCTTAAACCCGATAGGCTGTCTGCTCTCAAACTTGGTAAAATCAGCTTGGGCAGTTTCCTGCTGCTCTTCAATCATGGTAGCCAGTACAAGTTTTACCTGATCGGTGTTAGCGTGTAGGCTTCTGATATTGTCATTCGTATTAGCTAGCTTGTTTTCCATCTCAATGAGCCTTGCATTTTGCTCAGCCATAAATACAATAACAATCAAAATGATGATTGAGATTACGATTATTGTTCTTCCATTCATTATGCCAAATAAGTTTTGCGGGTTTTAGAATCCCTAATGTACGTATCTATTAAATCAAAAAGTGTTTGCTTTTTGGTGTCATCCAGATCTTCGAGATCTTTGAGTCTCTGTAAGGTTTTTTTATCGAAAGCCGCATTGATACCTTCCCCCACTAGATAGTCCAGAGAAACCCCAAAAGCATCAGCGATCTTCTTGGCCGCTTCTATAGAAGGGCTGGCTTCCCCTGTTGGCGCGAGCATAAATATCGCTAGCGCGAGGCTGTGCCTCGTGTCCTGCGGTATGAAAGAGAGCTTTGCAGAAATGCAGGGCTTTTTCAATAATGTCCTTTGGCGGAATAAATTCTTACTGTATCCTCATCGAGGATTTTATAAACGAGCCTATGTTCCTGATTGATTCTGCGAGACCAATAGCCAGCAGGTCACCGCTACATGAGCAGTACCGAAAGCTATTTGCAGCATGATATGGAAGTGTTAAAAGAGGAAATCCATCAATATCATCCATTTGGTTAATATCAAACAATGAAATAAATCGTTAATTTTATGGAATAAACAGAATATCATCAGATGGACATTGCAGTTAAATACAAAATGATATCTAAAATCATCAATAGTAAGGATGAGCGTATTTTGGACTCGATTAAGTCATTACTTAAAATAGAAGATGAGACAGATTTTTGGGATGAGTTGAATGCAGAAGATCAGCAAGCTATCAATGAAGGGTTAGCCCAATTGGATGCTGGACAGTATGTGTCTCGCCAATCTGTTCGTGAGGATATCAAGAATAAATTTAACTTTTAAAGTTGGCTTTAGAAGTTCGTTATTCTCTTCGTGCCAGACATGAAGAAATAAAATTGTTGGAATACATAGTAGAGAATTTTGGAAAAGAAAATATGACTATCCGTAATTAGAACCAACCCCTAAAAATCGCTAACTTGTATAAGGATCAAAAAGGTTATTGGTATGAATTTACATGAGTTTTTCAAGAAATACCCAGATGAATCTTCATGCATTGAAGGCTTCAAACAGAAACGACTAGAACTAGGAGTTTTCTGTAGGAAGTGTGAACATAATGAGCACTATTTCCGCAAGACGGATTTGAAATTCCAATGTAAGAAATGTGGCAGTCGTCAAAGCTTACGTTCAGGCACTGTTATGGAACACAGCAATTTACCTTTCTATTATTGGATGCTTTGTATAGAGTTAATGACGCTATCGAAAAAGAGCTTTTCAGCTTTAGAAATGCAAAGAATGTTAGGTCATAAGCGTTATGAGCCTATTTGGTTGATGATGCATAAGATACGTAGAGTGATGAGCAAAAGAGATAGTAAATATCAATTGGATGGCTATCTAGAATTTGATGAAGGTTTTTTTGAAAGTACCCATCAAAAGCTGGAAGGCGATCAACAGGAAGGAGACGAATCACAAAAGCCAGAAGAGACTAAAAGGGGTAGAGGAAGCCAGAAACAAGCAAAAGTATTGGTTATGGTAGAGTCTGAGCCAAGTATAAGAGCACCCAAGAAAGGCAAGCCTAATAGAAAAGTTGGTCATCTTAAAATGGTGGTAATGGAAGATTTGAAGTCTGCGAGCATTAATAAAGCAGTAGAAGCATCTGTAAAAGAAACGGCTCATATAACCACCGATGGATACCGAGGCTATTCCAAATTGAAGGATAAAATAGCCCATCATCATGTGGTTATCGAGCCTAACAAATCAAAATCAGCCAAAATATTCCCTTGGGTGAACAGAACTATCAGTAACGCTAAGAAAGTAATGTTAGGTGTTCATCATAATGCGATAGATCAGCAATACATCCAAAACTATCTGGATGAATTCTGCTACAAATTCAATAGGAGATATTTTGGGGACAAACTATCAGATCGGCTAATGATTGCTGCTCTTGAAACAACTTGGTATTAATTACGGACAGTCATAAAAGAAAAAGCAAAAGAGGTCTACGATAAGATAGAAAGAGTTCTTGATCAAATCTCTGAAATGCCAGACATGTACAGGTCATCTAAAAAGCAGAAGGGACTAAGAAAATGTGTATTCAGTAAACAAACAAGTATCTATTACCGCTCCCAATAAGATCATATAGAAGTTGTGAGTTTTAGACCAAATCGAAAGAACCCAAAGAAATTTAGAGTCTAGCCCTCCTACGCTAGCGCCTTCGGCTGGTGTCCTACGGTATGAAAGTCATAGAAGCATTGTTGTGCAATAAGGCGAAAGACAAGGTACGAGCCCCGCTAGCGCGAGGCTGTGCCTCGTGTCCTAAGTTATGAAAGAGAGCCTTGCAGAAATGCAGGGCTTTTTCAATAATGTCCTTTAGCGGAATAAATGCTTACTGTATCCTCATCGAGGATTTTATAAACGAGCCTATGCTCCTGATTGATCCTGCGAGACCAATAGCCAGCAAGATTGTGTTTTAGCTGTTAAGGTATGGCAGTTCCGGTAGTCGGGTGTTCGGTGAGTTCTTCAAGCAGGATAAGCAGCTTTTTGAGTAAAGCTATGTTGCCAGATTTTTTATGAAAGTCAATGTCTTTATTGGCCTTGTCAGTAAAATCCAGATGATAGCTCATACTACAAGCCCAAAAACTCTTTCAGGTTTTCTTTTTTCACCCGTGTTACTTTTCCTTCTTTGAACTGCTGTCTGCTCTCCTGGATTTTGGCTATAAATTCAGGATCGTAGGGCTTTTCTTTGGCTACTTCAATCTTCATTTTGAGTGCTTTAGCGAAAGCTTTCAAGGCATTTTCTTGCTCTATGCTCTCTGGATGGATAATAAAAGCATTTTCTGTTTTCATATTCTTGAATTAAAGAAACCCTTTAGTGGCGTAGATTTTAATCTATCAGCCAAGTATCTAGGACGTTGAGCTTATCAAATGCTTCCGAGTCAGGACATTGTCCCAATAAGGGATGAACTTTATCAACGTACTTCTGCTAAGACCGTTTATTTTTGTATAACAAATTTAACTATTTCATTTTGACAAACGAAATGTATGCCGAGTTGTCCTTTCAAGCATTCCCACTGCACCTTTGTCCATTATCTTCGAAGTGTTCTGCTAGTACCGGGTCGCGTAGTACCGGGTCGCGTAGACACGAAGCGAAAATAAACAAGTGTCTCCAGCAAGTGTTAGGAAAAAAGAACATTGGCTGTTACGATCTATCTCCTTATTTGCCCCCGCACTCGCTCGGCTGTGTGCTGCCAGCCAGGCCGAGTGAGTAATATGTATGAGGCTTTGAGCCTCTTTCCCTCACCCCCATGAGAGATTTCATCGACTGAGAATAGCCAATTTTAAAAGAGGCGTTATCTTTATCCCATGCCATAGCTAAGAAAGGCCAGTAGTGATCTTTTGCAGGAGCTATGAACTTTGATACGTATATCCTAACAGGCGAGGAATATTTATTGATCCAAGAAAACCAAGACTTAATGAAGGAGAATCAAGTTCAACAAATGGATTACTTAGCAGTGAGAATGGAAGTTTCTATTAATAGATTATGAGAATATCAATATTATTACTAATCGTTGGTTTATCAGCTTGTCAAATAGAAGAGCCAAGATCTGAGTTTGCTGATTATGGTTTGATGGTTGAATTGAGTGATCAAAAGCTAATCGCAATTATTCAAGATTACGTTGATCAAACGAATCTTGATTCGAAAGCTACTTATTTAATGTTGCATATATATTCGATAGGAGATCGGGAAGTCATTTATCTAAGTCATGAGAGATATTTATATCCAGAGTCCAATGAATACCCGAATTTTTTATCATCATTTAAGGATCATCTCATTTTTATATATACAAATGCGGCCAAGTATATTAATAACCAAGATCAAATCAATTCTGCAATAAAAAAGTATTCAAAGCAGTTTGGTATAAAATATCCCCAAAAAGATAGTTTTCTCTATCATCCCGCAAGTTGGAAACTGCTTAGATGCGAGTCTGATTCATTTGAAGTGGACAAATATGCAAGAAGCTTAAGGGATGATTATGCTCCTTGTGGATACTATATCAACGAAAGCGGAAATGGACTGGACACTGCCCTGAAAAAAAGAATGTCTCGAGAGGAAATACTAGAGATGATCAGAGAATCGAGAGAAAAGAGTCAGAAAAATGGACTTGAATGATTTGGATAGTCGGTGATTAATTTTATTGTCGCTTTATACCTCTGCTAGCCCCTAGTTGGCGCGAGCATAAATATCGCTAGCTCTCGCTAGCGCGAGGCTGTGCCTCGTGTCCTACGGTTATGAAGAGAGCCTGGCAGAAATGCAGGGCTTTTTCAGTAATGTCCTTTAGCGGAAAGGATGAAGATAATATCCTCGGCAACCTCATAGACCAGTCGGTGTTCACGATTGATTCTTCGAGACCAGCAGCCAGAGAGGCTATGTTTTAGGAGTTCAGGTTTTCCCGTTCCAGTAAATGGGTGCTCTTCTAGTTCTTCTAAGAGGGTAAGTAATTTATTGAGAACGGCTTTATTGCCAGCTTTTTTATGTGTGGCAATATCGTCATTGGCCTTGTCAGTAAAATCCAGATGATAGCTCATACTACAAGCCCAAGAACTCTTTCAGGTTTTCCTTTTTCACCCGTGTTACTTTTCCTTCTTTGGACTGCTGTCTGCTCTCTTGGATTTTGGCTATAAATTCAGGGTCGGAGGGCTTTTCTTTGGCTACTTCAATCTTCATTTTGAGTGCTTTAGCGAAAGCTTTCAAGGCATTTTCTTGCTCTATACTCTCTGGATGGATAATAAAAGCATTTTCTGTTTTCATATTCTTGAATTAAAGAAACCTTTGAGAGGTGTAGATTTTAATCTATCAGCCAAGTATCTAGGACGTTGAGCTTATCAAATGCTTCCGAGTCAGGACATTGTCCCAATAAAGGCTGAACTTTATCAACGTACTTCTGCTAAGACCGTTTATTTTCGTGTAACAAATTTAACTATTTCATTTTGACAAACGAAATGTATGCCGAGTTGTCCTTTCAAGCACTCCCCCTGCACCTTTGTCCATTCTCTTCGAAGTGTTCCGCTGGGATCGGGTCGCGTAGTACCGTGTCGCGTAAACACGAAGCGAGAATAAACAAGTGTCGGCAGCAAGTGTTAGGAAAAAAGGACATTGGCTATTACGATCTATCTCCTTATTTGCCCAACCCTACAGGACTCAACCCTGCTGCTAGTGCGAGATTTCCCCCACTAAACTTTTCGTTTAAAGCGATTTACATGGAGTCCGGACAATTAGACCATTGATTGTCCACTAAGCATCTTGAATGTATAAAGAATGTGATTTTCTAATTAGACTTTATATAACTAGTTTTGTCACGCTTTGAAAAAAGAAGAGAACTCCATATTGACCCAAGCGAAGAGGATCGTACTGATTTTCGGTATCCTCGTAGGCTTTTATGCCATGAATACCGAGGTGATGACAGGATCGATTCACAAAGATGCTATAGAGGAAGGTGCTACCGACCAAAACACACCGTCTGATGCTCAGGTCATCAAAGCTTTTGACGCCATCACTTATTCCTCTCAAATCACGGTAACCCACGCGGTGGTGCTGCTAGAAGAACTTCCAGAAATGGAATTGGAGCTGGATTTGGTGCTGAAAGAAAAGGTTGGAATCTCCAATGCATGCAAAGCGCTGAAAGTACTTTTTCAGC
The DNA here is from genome assembly GCA_963848175.1 of uncultured Cytophagales bacterium. Lineage (GTDB taxonomy): Bacteria > Bacteroidota > Bacteroidia > Cytophagales > Cyclobacteriaceae > JAMZMI01. The sequence goes on along the minus strand of CAWKCO010000006.1, from coordinate 70,094 downwards.
TTATCATTTCTCCAAATGCACCCTAGCATTTGATCAGTCGGGAGCATCTCTTTTGTTTCCTGATTTTTCTATTCAACAACAATTTTTCTAAAACAGTAAAAGGCATTTCTGATTGAATGAGATTCATTTAATACAGTTTCGCCAACAACAATTTTTTCAATCAAACCAAAACCATTATGAAAAACAAAGGATTTGTGGTCTTCTTGACCATCGTCATTTCCTTACTGTGTGTGTACTATTTGTCATTCACATTTGTAGCAAAAAACATTCAGAAAGAAGCCACCAAGGCAACCACTGATGCATCGGGAAATATTGATTTCACGGAGAAACAACGCTACCTAGATTCTATCTGGGGAGAGCCAGTATACAATCTGTTAGGAATGGAATATACCTACCAAGACATCAAGGAAACAGAATTGAATCTTGGTCTTGACCTTCAAGGAGGTATGCACGTGACACTAGAGGTTTCGCCTGTAGAGATCGTGAAAGCCATGAGTGGAGACAATCCAGATCAGGATTTCAATGCAGCGCTTGCACAAGCAAAAGAAAACATCCGAGGAACTCAAAAGAACTTCGTAGATGAGTTTTATGCGGAATTCAAAAAGGCAGCTCCGAATAAGGATTTGGCATCAATATTTTCTACTGCTACAAACAGAGGGAAAATCAGCCGTACGTCTTCTGATGATGAAATCCAGGATTTGATCAACGCTGAAGTAGAAGGTGCAATCGAGCGTTCTTTCAACATCCTAAGAACAAGGATTGACAGATTTGGCACGTCGCAACCAAACATCCAGAGATTACAAGGCACAGGTCGTATACAGATCGAGCTACCAGGTGTTGACAATCCTGAGAGAGTAAGAAAATTACTTCAAGGTGTTGCAAAGTTGGAGTTCTGGGAAGTACACAACATCAATGAAATCATGCCTACGCTTCAGGCCATCAATGATTTGATAGCCAAAGAGCAAAAAGTTAAGAAAGCAGAAGTAGCTACTACTGACGAGAGCGGTACTACAGAGGCGGCCGAAACGGAAGATTTGTCTTCTTTACTTACTGACGGTGAGAGCACAGATAGCACTACAGCTATTGCTTCGGACAGTACGGAGCTAGCGGCACAAGATTCAGTATTCAATGAGCAGGTGTCTCCATTGTTTTCTTTGATCAAATCACAATACGGTTTGGTGTATGACGTACGCGACACATCTACAATCAACAGAATCTTACAAAGAGAAGAAGTGAAAGCAATCATTCCTTCAAACATCAAATTCCTTTGGGAAGTAAAAGGAGTGAAAACTGAAGGCGTGAGCCAAATAGAATTGATCGAGCTTCATGCCATCAAAACTTCTAGAACGGGCAAAGCAAAACTGACTGGAGAAGTGATCACAGATGCAAGACAGGATTTGGATGAAAGAGCTCAGCCTGCAGTGTCTATGCAAATGAGCGCAGCGGGTGCAAAAGCATGGAAAAAAATGACGGCTGATAACGTTGGAAGACGTATTGCTATCGTGCTTGACAACTATGTGTACTCGGCTCCAAACGTACAAGGAGAAATCCCTAACGGTAACTCTTCGATCTCAGGAAACTTTACTTTTGAAGAGGCTCAAGATTTAGCAAACATCTTGAAAGCAGGTGCGCTTCCAGCTCCTACTACGATTGTGGAGGATGTCGTGATCGGGCCAACATTGGGTAAAGTGGCTCAAGAGCAAGGTATCTACTCGGTATTAGCTGGTCTAGGTATTGTGATCATTTTCATGATTGTGTACTATGCTAAGGGTGGTATCATTGCTAACATCGCGTTGTTCTTTAACGTCTTCTTTATCTTAGGAATTTTGGCGCAGCTGAGCGCGTCACTTACATTGCCAGGTATCGCAGGTATCGTGCTTACTATCGGTATGTCTATTGATGCCAACGTACTTATTTTCGAGCGTATCAAAGAAGAATTGAGAAATGGCGCAGGTCTGAAATCTGCTATCTCTAGCGGTTACAGTAAAGCTTATTCTTCTATTTTGGATGCGAACGTTACTACGTTTATCGTTGGTTTGATTCTTTACATTTTCGGTCAAGGGCCAATCAAAGGATTTGCAATTACCTTGATGATCGGTATTGGTTCTTCTTTCTTCAGTGCGGTCTTTATCACGAGAGTCATCGTTGAGTTTTTCTCCAAGAAAGGTGATCAATCTAAGCTTTCGTTCTCAAATGCGTTCTCAAGAGATGCTTTGACACGAGTGAATTTTGATTTTGTGAGCAAAAGAAAGATGGCTTATCTCTTTAGTTCTGCTTTTATCACCGTTGGTATTGTGGCTATGTTGATTAAAGGCTTGACTTTGGGTGTGGATTTCAAAGGAGGTAGATCTTACGTTGTTACTTTTGATGAGGCAGTAGCTCCATCTCAGTTGAAAACAGCATTAGTTTCTTACTTTGACAAAGAGGGTACGGAAGTAAAGACTTTCGGAGCAAATAACATCTTGAAAATCACAACCAGTTATTTGATTGATGATGAGTCTGACGATGCTGATCAGAAAGTACAAGATGCTTTGGTTAAAGGTATTGCTGAGAGTCAAAGTTTGTCTTATGTAGCAGGAGACAAGGATGTCTCCAATGGAGAATTTACGATCTCAAGCTCATCTAAAGTAGGTGCGACAATCGCCGATGACATCAAAAATTCGTCTTATGAATCTGCGGTCATCGCCTTGATTTTAATCTTCTTATATATCGTTATCCGATTTAGGAAATGGCAATTTGGATTGGGTGCGGTTGCCGCCCTATTCCACGATACCTTGTTTGTGCTCTCTGCATTTGCTATTGCGGGATTGTTGGGAATGCCATTTGAAGTGGATCAAGTATTCGTAGCTGCTATCCTGACCATCATTGGTTACTCTATCAATGATACTGTGGTGGTATTTGATAGAATCAGAGAAACACTCAGCCTGAAACCAGGCACTGACCGTAAGCAGGTATTCAACGACTCTTTGAATAGCACATTGAGTAGAACCTTGATCACTTCGGTAACTACTTTGATTGTGGTTATCGTGTTGTTCTTGTTTGGAGGAGCAGTATTGAAAGGGTTCTCTTTTGCTTTGCTAGTAGGTATTCTTGTGGGTACTTATTCTTCTATCTTCATCGCAACTCCAATTGTATTGGATTTGTATTTGAAGCAAGATGAGAAAGAAGCGAAAGCATAATTCTTTGAGTCTATAATAGAAAACCCCCATTGCTTAGAACTTGCGATGGGGGTTTTGTTTTAGAGAGCAAAAAAATCCACCCATAAGGTGGATTTTTTTATTACTTGTGAGAAGCATTTTCAGCTATAGCTTCAACGCTTAAAGACAGTGCTTATACAGCAATTTTCTCTGCTATTTTCATTCTATCCCAGTTTCTATGTTTGCTAATGGCAGCTTTAAAATCGTCTGCAGAGGCATTGATGAAAACTGTTTTATCAGACTTATAGTCTTTGACCACTGTCAATTTGAGAAGGTCTTCGCCCTCATGATCGCATGCAATTGCTTTGCAATGTTTGAAAGCTTCATTGATGAATTTCAAAAATTTAGCTTCTTCACTTAAAGCCTCAATAGATTTTTTTCCTCCTGGTATATAGACCGCATCGTACAATACACTTTCCGTGGTAGCAATAGAGGCACTTACAGCATGTTTCATGTTTTCATCACATATGACCTCTCCTCCGTGTGGCGCTACAAGAACCAGGGTTGCCCCATCCTTTTCTAGAGCTTTCAACTTTTTATAATCGTGCATGTTAAAGCCATCCGCGACCAATACCGCAATTTTTCTAGTGGCTATACCAGGAAATACCGTATTTGCTTGACTTAATGCTTTTGATTTATCCAGATAAATTTTCTTTTTACCAGGTTGGTGTTTTTCCGCGTCAGCATCAGCTCCTATTGCTTGATTCACAGGCATGTCTATCGTTTTTGGTATTTCCAATCCTAACCCTTTTGCTACTTTTTTTGCGAGCTCTTCATCAATCTGGTTAATGAGCCACAACATTCTTTGTTTAATATGTTCTTGGTTGCATTTACCAAGTTCAAAAGTATAAGCATCTGCCACATGAGCCTTTTCCCATTCTGCTAAACTTCGATAGAAAAGTGCTGGTTGAGAGAAATGATCGCTGAAACTCTCGCTACGTGTTCTTATTTTCCTTGCGTCTATTCGCTCTTCGTGAGAATGAAACGCGCCTTCGGCTATTTTGCTCATGTGAGGACATCCACCACTTATCGTGTTTGGAAAATATGCTGTTTCGCCCTTAGGGATGTCCATTTGCATGTGTCCATCTCTCTGGTTATTATAAGTATCCACAATAGGCCGGTTGATAGGAATCTGGTGGAAGTTAGGGCCTCCAAGCCTAGAAAGTTGGGTGTCGCGATAGGAAAATAACCTGCCTTGTAGCAATGGGTCGTTGCTAAAATCCAGACCGGGAACAATGTGACCAGGCAGGAAGGCTACTTGTTCGGTTTCTGCAAAAAAGTTTTCTGGATTTTTGTTGAGCGTCATTTTTCCCACGATTGTCACTGGCACCATTTCTTCGGGTACGAGCTTAGTAGGATCGAGTAAATCAAATTCAAATTTGTGCTCATCAGCTTCTGGAATGATCTGTAGACCAAGCTCCCATTCGGGATACTGACCATCCTCTATTGCGTCCCAAAGATCTCTTCTATGAAAATCAGAGTCTGCACCACTTATTTTCACAGCTTCATCCCATGTTACCGAGTGAACACCTAAGAGCGGTTTCCAGTGAAATTTTACGAAATGAGACTCCCCTTTATCGTTGATCATGCGGAAGGTATGAATTCCAAAACCCTCCATCATACGATAACTGCGAGGAATGGCCCTATCACTCATTACCCAAATTTGATTGTGCAATGTTTCTGTAGCATGTGACACAAAATCGTAAAACGTATCATGAGCAGATGCCGCTTGAGGTATCTCTTTGTTCGGTTCAGGTTTTACTGCGTGAATTAAGTCAGGAAACTTCATGGCATCCTGAATAAAAAATATAGGCATATTATTACCTACTAGATCCCATGTACCCTCTTGAGTATAGAATTTCACTGCAAATCCACGTACATCACGAGCTAGATCTGTAGACCCTTTGGAACCTGCAACAGTTGAGAATCTGACGAAGACTGGAGTTTTATGTTTAGTATCATTGAAAATTCCCGCTTTGGTGAATTCTGGGATAGTGTTGTACAATTCAAAAAAACCATGAGCGCCACTACCGCGAGCATGCACAATGCGTTCTGGGATTCTTTCATGATCAAAACTGGTGATTTTTTCACGCAGCAGAAAGTCCTCTAATAAGGTGGAACCTCTCTCCCCACTCTTGAGAGAATTATTGGTGTCATTGATTTTTAGCCCTTGATTGGTTGTCATAGGCTTGTCTGTGTGATTGGTCTGAAAGGACTCTAGTTGCTCCTGCTTGGTAGAGGGTTCTTTGCTGCTGTTCTTATGCTCTTTTTTCATTATCAAAAGATTTTGTTTATAACGATACTGTTGCCGTGGCAATAAAATACCACGGAGCTGACTATTAGAGTTACAGGTGATGTAGACACCAGTTGAGGAAGTTAGAGTGCTTGCGGGCACAGTGCTATGGCAAACTGGTAAAACCAAAGCGCATTAAATAACGACCGTTCAACGACGGAGGTTGTGGGTTTTAAACTAATTATTAGTCAAAAACTAATTGATTTCAAATAACCGCATGACTAATGAATGCTTTGTTTACTATTCTATTTGGAATTAAAGCTGCGGTTAGTTCAATTGAAGATTAATAGGGTACATTTTTCAATCCTCTTTCACCTCATCGGTAAACGTTACATAGCTTCTCCACTTTTCTAGTGCTGTTGCAAAATCCTCTGGCAGCTCACTATCAAATCTCATTTCTTCTTTTGTGATTGGGTGAATGAAGCCCAAAGTCTTGGCATGCAGCGCCTGACGCGGGATGATTTTGAAACAGTTTTGAACAAACTGTTTGTATTTGGTAAAAACCGTTCCTTTCAGCACCAAATCACCACCGTAGGTGGCATCATTGAAAAGCGTATGCCCCAAATATTTCATGTGCGCTCGTATTTGGTGCGTTCGTCCAGTTTCTAGATTGCATTTCACCAAACTCACATATCTCAGATCTTCCAAAACTTCGTAATGTGTAATTGCATTTTTGCCCCAATCTCCTTCTGGGAAAGCTGCCGTGATTCGTCGGTCTTTTAAGCTCCTGCCAACATTCACATCTATCGTGCCCTGAGGCTCTGACGGAATGCCCCAAACGAGTGCGTAGTATGTACGCTCAATGGAGTGGTCGAAAAACTGTTTAGCCAAGCCGGTCATCGCTTTTTCTGTTTTGGCTATCACCAAAAGCCCAGAGGTGTCTTTGTCTATGCGATGCACCAAGCCGGGTCTGCCTTCATTGCCCTCCATTTCGGGCAAGTTTTGAAAGTGATACGCCAGCGCATTTACCAAAGTACCAGACCAGTTTTGATAAGCAGGATGCACGACCATGCCAGCCGCTTTGTTTACAACCAACAGGTAGTCGTCTTCATAAACGATGTTCAGCGGGATATTTTCGGCCACTACTTCCTCGTCTCGCGGAGGCTCAGAGAGATACACAGCCACTTCATCGCCAGGATGTACTTTGTAGTTGGGCTTCACCATTTCCCCATTTACTTTAACAAAACCCTCCTTGATTCCTGTTTGGATTTTGGTACGCGTCACGTTTGGTAATCGATCCAATAAAAACTTATCTACCCTCAACAGTGCTTGCTTTGGGTCTGCTTTTATCACCTGATATTCAAACAATTCTTCGTCTTGCTTTTCTTCGTCTTGGCTATGGTCCTCTTCTTGCATGGGGCAAATTTATCTAACTTGCGCTTATGGTAGCTCAAGCCAGCCCCCTCCAATCAATAATATCTTCAGAAATAGTCGAGCACGAACTAACCGTCATGGTAAAGCGAGATGATTTGCTGCACCCTAAGATTATGGGCAATAAGTGGAGAAAGCTCAAATACAACTTATTGGAGGCCAAAAAGCAAGGGTTCAAGTCGTTGCTGACCTTTGGAGGAGCTTACTCCAATCACATAGCTGCCACGGCTGCAGCTGCCAACGAATATGGATTTGAAAGTGTGGGAATCATTCGAGGAGATGAACTGAATGAAAACTCAAATCCTACGTTGCGTGAGGCTGCAAATGAAGGAATGCATTTTCGATTTGTTTCCAGAAGCGACTATCGCCTAATGAAAGACGATTGGGCTTTCGCCAAGAGCGAGTTTCCTGAAGCCTATATTTTGCCAGAAGGAGGAACGAATGGTCTAGCAATAAAAGGAGCGGCAGAAGTCATTTCAGAAATTGAAGTGGGCTTTGATTACATTTTATGCCCCATTGGCACGGGAGGGACTATGGCAGGTTTGCTCAGCGCCCTACCAAAAGACAAGCAGCTTATAGGAGTGTCTTCGCTAAAGGGAAGCTTCATTCATGAAAGTTGCAAAAATCTATTCGTCGAAAACTTTCCAGTTGAAAATAATTACAAGATTCTGGATAATTATCATTTTGGCGGATATGGCAAGGTATCGGAAAGCCTTTTGAATTTCATCAATGACTTTAAAAAAACACATCGAATAGCATTAGATCCAATATATACCAGCAAGATGTTTTTTGCGTTTCAGGACTTAATGCAAAAGGGATTCTTTCCAAAACAATCAAGGATTATCCTTTTGCATACTGGTGGATTACAGGGAATTGCGGGTTTTAACGATAAACACGGACAAATCCTGCTTTAATTCACTAAATTTCTACAATTTTACTTTAGGTGTTATGTATAGTGTAAAAAATTTCTTCAGTATCCTTTCTTTAGGGCTGCTATTGCTTTCTGGCTGCAATGTGCAGGATATTGATTTGGCGAACCTCGAAAAGCCAACAATCAAGAGTAATAGTGCTGTCCCTTTGGGTCATGCCTCATTTACAATGGGAGAACTTATATCGGAAATCAATGACGGGAAGTTAAATGTTCAGGAAGACAGTGAATCCAAACTCATTTTCAATTACAAAGACACAATTGAATTTTCTTCGGCAGGAGATCTTATTGATATACCTACCATTTCAGATACCTTCAATATAGCTTTACCAGCCACTCCTGTGTCAGGATCAGATGTAACAATCCCACTCTCGGCCACAGTAGCTTTACCTTATCAGCCGACAAATAATGAACTCCTGACAGAAATATTCTATAAGGCTGGGGAAGTTTCATTCTCAATAGAATCCAGTTATTCCAATACTTATACAGCTACACTCAATAGCACTACAAATGTGAATTCTGGAGCGGCAATTTCATTTACTGAAAGCTCCACTGCACCACAGAACTTAGCCAACCATAAGACCTCTTTCGTTTATAACTCCGTCGCAGAGAAAAATGAATTTTCTGTGGACGTGGCAATGAATATCGTGCTGCCGGCAGGTCAGGAAATCAGTGAAGGTGAATCGGTGCAAATGGTGGTTGCCTTTAGTAATCAAGAGTTCTCTCTCGTTCGTGGAAATTTTGGGCAGGATACTATCAAACTAGGGGATCGCTTGATGTCTATTGACTTTTTTGAGGAGTTAGGCAAATCTGGACTCTATTTTAATGATCCAGAATTTAGTTTCAGATTCGTGAATGGATTTGGCGTCCCTTTGGGTATTGATTTCGGTTCATTTTTTGGTATTAGCACTTCGGATGGATCGGTAGATACAACCAGGATTGAGGGGGCAATTACCAAGACGCTTAGCGTTATACCTGCGGCGGATGAGACAAGCGGGGCGGGAGAGCTACAGCAAACTGTAAATAACACAAATTCCACCATTCAGAATTTGTTGTCTAAATCCCCTGGCAAGATTGGAATTGGCTTAGAAGCTCAAACAAACGTTGATAATAAAGACGGAAGTAATTTTTTTACAGATGAGAGTCGTATTGTAACTTATGTGGATGCTACGATTCCACTTTCTGTAAAGCTAGATGAAGTAACGAAAAACGTGGGTTTAAACCTTGGAGGAGGCTTGAAATTTGATGAAGCTGATTCACTTACTTTACGTATCATTACCGTAAATGAAATTCCTTTCAATATTGATTTTGAGTTAGAAATATGGGATGAAAACGACTCGATTTTATTTGTTTCACCTCAAGTGCCATCAATACGTAGTGCGAAACTGAATCCGGACAACTCTTTTCAGAAAGCCACTAAGAGTGTCATTGATGTGCCGATATCAAAGGCAGGTATAGAAGCAATGAACATTGGTAAGAAATTAAATTTTCGATTGTCAATAAGCACTCCAAGAAGTCAGAATTCAGAGATTATTTTTGTAAATATTTTAGCCAACTATGCCTTTGATATTCAGGTATCGGCTAGTGGTACGTTAAATGTAGATTTATAGGTGAAATTTATAACTGCTGTAATTTGTGTTTTGCTACAAAGTGTTGTGCTGACTGTTCTAGGGCAAAATAGCCTTTCATTCTACAGTATGGGCAATGCCACCTATCAGAGCACTTCTTTTAATCCTGCATATATGCCTGATGGCAAGTTTTTTCTTGGCTTGCCCGTACTCTCTGGCGTACACGTAAATTATAATAATCGGCTGAGTTGGGATGAGGCAGTGGTCACAAACCCCGAAAGTGGCAATCCAAAGGTGGATTTGCTAAAGGCGCTATCAAATATGCGTCAGAACAATATGATAAGTACACAAGCCACTATCAGCTTGCTTCATGTCGGATTTAGAACAACCCAAGGGATGACCTTTTCTCTTTTTGCTAACGAGCGCATAGAGGGAGATTTTTTGTATGATAAGGATTTCATGAATTTTGTTGCCAAGGGTTCTACTTCCGTTATTGATCAAAAAGTACAGGTAGGAAAGACCCGTTTGGCTGCCACACACTTTAGAGAGATAGGCTTAGGGTTCACCATGCCTGGCCCAAGTCAAAATGTAGTATTGGGAGGTAGAATAAAATATCTCCAAGGGTTTGTTAACTACAGTACCCCTGAGAACCAAAAGGCTACAATCTCTACAAATGGAGAAAATTACACTTTGGAGACTGAGATAAAAAATATGATGTTGCGCTCTTCTGGTGTAGATATGGCAAAATCAGGAGATGTTGGACATTTTATTTTCAATCAAAACTATGGTGCAGCAATCGATCTAGGCTTCAGTTGGGCGATGGACGACTACAATCAAATCTCATTTTCTATTAATGACTTAGGTTTCATTTCGTGGAAAGAAGATATTAAAAACCGCTACCTAGAAGACAATGAATTTACCTATGGAGGTGTTGATTTGAGGGAGGGCGGAAATATTGAGACAACCATTAAAGACTCTTTGCTCAACAACTTCAGGGCAAGAACGAACTATGAGACTTATTCCACCCTTGTAGGTCCGAGGGTATATGCGGACTGGGCCTATAAGGCACCTGGTAGATCTGGAGAGGTGGTGTCGTCAATAGGTATGAGATATGTACAAGGCAAGCTGAAAACCATGCTTGGTGTTGGTTATAGAGTAGGATTAGGTCGGTATCTTATTGCTTCAGCCAATGTGACCAAACTGCCACAGCAGTTTTTTAATTTGGGAGCAGGTGTAGCGATAAAGGGAGGCCCTGTGCAGTATTATCTTGCTGTGGATCAACTTATAAACTTTGATGCCACAAAGTTTCAATCTTTTGACATTCGCACTGGAGTAAATCTGGTTTTTGGGAATAGACCAGCTCGGCTGACAAGTAGCAGACACGGATCAACAACATCTTTTGGCAATGAAAAAGTGAGAAAGTCAGGACCTGGCTATGCGCAGAAACAGAGTTTCATGGGACGCAGGGTCAAGAACAAGGGGCATGATGGAATCTATGGCATCATTCCTAGACAGAAGCGTCGAGACAAGCAAGAATATATGATGCCTGCACCTACGGATTAAACTTTCAACACAGAAAATTCACCAGCTAATTATACCGTATTTTGACTCGCATATTATTCATTGCTTTCTTGTGTCTATCGTTCGTTGCAAAAGCACAAGAGGGGAGTTTGCTAGAGTATCACACTCATATAACGCTAGGCTCTGAGAAATTAATCATTGAAAAATCCCGCCTTATCCAAGTCAATCGAAAGGATGGGGAATGGCTTGGTGAAATTACCATCCCTGAGTCAGGGCTTTCAAAAGTTCAGATTTTGGAAGCCTACATCAAAGACAAAAATGGGGAGATCGTAAGAAAGCTAAGTAAAAAGGAGATCACCCACTCAAGCGATTCAGAAGCTTCGCTGCTGTACTCAGATAGCTACGTCTATACTTTCAGTCTCAAACATAACAGCTATCCATACCAGATTTATTATCGATATAGAACAACGTATAAAGAGTTTTTCTTTGTTACTAAATGGACTCCCATTTCTTATTATTCCATACCAACGCTTCATGCAGAACTCATTATGGACATTGAAGGTGGACAAGAAGTAAACCTCAGTGCTTCTTCAGAATTTGACTATTCCCACGACGTGATTGACGGAGTGGATCGACACATTTGGAAAATGGACAGTGCTGTGGCCGTAAAAAGGAATGTGATGTCCCCTTCATTTATAGAAATGGCTCCAAAGGTTGTTGTCAACCCTAAGAAGTTTCGATTTGGTGTAGAAGGATCATTGGATAGTTGGCAGAATTTTGGACAATGGAAAACCAATCTAATTGAAGGGCTTGCCGATTTGCCGCTAGAGGAAATGACGAAAATTAAGTCACTCGTTGAGGGAATCTCTGATAGGCGAGAAATCATAAGCACGATCTACAAGCATCTACAAGACAACCACAGGTACATTTATGTGGGAGAAGATATTGGAGGTTTGAAACCACACCCGGCATCTTATGTCACTGGGAATAGGTATGGCGACTGCAAAGCGCTTACTAATTACATGAAATCTGCTTTGGCAAGCGTAGGAATACCGTCCTATTATACGACGATCTATGCTGGGGACAATCCAGTGAGGGTCAATGCGGAAATGCCAGGTCATCAATCCAATCATGTGATTCTTTGCGTGCCGTTGGATTCCGATACGGTTTGGTTGGAAAATACGGTCAATTATTTTCCTGCGGATTATTTAGGAACATTTACACAAAACAGATTGGCGCTGCTCACTGATGGGGCGAATAGCAAATTGATTAGAACCCCTGCTTTATCAAAGGTGGATGTTTTACAAGAAAGAACAATCAAAATTGATTTCGAAGATATACTGAACCCAACTGCTAGCATGGAAGCAACGCTGCGAGGCAAGCAATTTGAGAGTATGTCTTATTACAAACACAATGGGTCTGATCAAAATCGCAAGGATTATGTTCTCAAAACAATTCCTTACCGCAATTGCAATCTGATAGAATGGAAGACTGTGGACTCAGAGAAATTAACTGAAATAAATGTTGAGGCTACTTTCAAACCTAAAAATCTAATAAGAAAGCTGGGCAATATGTATGCTTTTCCATTACCAAACTTGGATTTGCCAGATTTTGAACGCATAGAAAAGCGCGTGCATCCCGTTAGAATTAATTATCCCATTGCCACATCAGATTCTATTATTTTCAATACTCACCGTCCTTTGGCAAAGGCGATTAGCTTGCCTGAGCCAATCAGTATAGAAAGTAAATTTGGGAGCTATACGCTATCCTGTACCGAAGCTGAAAATGAGGCTTTTGTGATAAGAAAATTTGTTTTGAATAGCGGAGAATATCCTCTTGTAGTTTACCCAGAATTCTATGGGTTTCTGGATGAAATCCAGCTTTTTGAAAAAAAATCCAACATCTTAATTGAATACTAATGTCAAAGTCAAAATTCGCCGTAGTAATAATACTCACACTAGTAGCAAACGTTTCACTACGGGCGCAGCTGTCACAAGAATTTGGTAAAGTATCAAAGGAGGAATTTGATTACCTGCCTGAATTTGAGCCAGATGCACCTGCAGTCGTGCTTTTTGATATCGGGCAAACAAGGTTTGTTGATGATGAAGGTTGGTACAAAGTCCAGTTTACTCGCACAAGAAGAATCAAGATATTGACAAACGAAGGGCTGGATTTTGCAGAATTCAAAATTCCGTATTACGTAGATGGTTATGGCAAAACCGAATCTATCGAAAGCATCACAGGTTATACTTACAATCTTGACAATTGGACGATCACAAAAGACGAGTTGCAAAAGTCAAGCGTGTATGAGGAAGAGATTAATAATAACTGGAAACAGAAGGTTTTTGCCATGCCCAACGTGAAAGTGGGGTCTATCGTGGAGATTAAATATGTCTTAGAGAGCCCATTTTATTTCAACCTTCCAGAGTGGGAGTTTCAATCGGAAATACCTACCGTCTACAGTAAGTACCAAGCCAAAATGATCCCATTTTATACGTATCAGCTGCTCTTGCAAGGCGCCTCTGAGTTTGATGAATATGATAGCAAAGAAGATCGGGGGATATCCAGAAAATGGAGAACAATAGAGTTTTCAGACATGGTTTATACCTATGCGCTCAAAGATGTGCCTTCTTTCGATAGGGATGAAGCCTATATCAGTAGTGCCAATGATTATATCATCAAGCTAAGGTTTCAATTGGCCAAATACTATTCTCCAACTGGAGGCAATATTGACGTTATTTCTACTTGGCCAAAACTCACAGAAGAGCTTACTGACAAATCTGAATTTGGTAAATATGTTAAAAAGTCACAGGGGATAGGAAAGTCGCTTTTTGAAACAGAGTTGTTGATTTCCGGTCTGGATGTGGACGCCAAAGCGCAAAAGATCATCGAATATGTCAAATCCAACTTGAGTTGGGATGGTTATTATGGAAAATATGCCAGAGAAAGCCCCAAAGAAATAATAAAGCGTAAAGAAGGAAGTAGTGCCGAATTGAACCTGCTAATGATAGGGATGTTGCAAGAGGCGGGAATAGATGCGAAACCAGTAATCATAAGCACTAGAAATCATGGAAAGGTTTGGAAGCAGTACCCATTTTCCAGCTTTTTCAATTATGTAATAGCACTCGTAGATACTGGGTCTGGCCTATATCTTGCAGATGCTACTGAGCCCCGTTTGGCGCATAATAGAATACCCACGCGAGCAATCAATGGACAGGGACTAGTAGTAATTGATAAGCAAGAAAATTGGGTGGACTTGTACTCCAGTATTTTGGCCACAGATCAAAAGTTTATCTCCATGAAAATTGACCCTGACCAGCTGAGTGCGGATGTAACCGTTTCCAATGTGCTATCAGAGTTTCAGGCGCTGAATGTGCGCAGACAGTTTGACAATGATACCTCCAAGATTAGTGATGAATATTTGGATAATGGATTTACGGAAGTGAAATCTGTAAGTACGCGCGACTATGAAGACCCGACTAAAAACTATCGTATAAGTGTGAATGGCAGCTATCCAGTGGAGAGTTTCGGAGATCAGCTGGTGGTCAAACCATTTTTGTATTTTCCTCAATCAGAGAACAAACTCAAACGAGCAGAGAGAGCTTATGATGTAGATTTTATCTATCGGCGCAAAAATCTTTTCAATGCCACTATCGAGATACCAGAGGGATATGCAGCTTCATATCTGCCAGAAACTTTGAACATCAATGATGAAATGGTACAAATTTCTTATGAAGCCAGACAATTGGGAAACTTCATATCAGTGAGCGGAATCATTGATTTTAAACAGCCTGTTTACACTGCAGCGCAATACAAAATGCTAAAGAAGTACATGGATGAAATCGTGCGACAGTTCAATGAATCCATCGTATTCAAAAAGAATTAATCGCTACCTAAACATCGCCTCAAAGGCCTCCGAAAGCTTGCCGAAAGCACTTACTTTGATATCGAATTTTTTGAGGTCAAGGCCTTTGATGTTGTGTTTGGAAACATAGATTTCTTCAAAGCCAAGTTTGGCCGCTTCGCCTATTCGTGATTCTATTCTATTTACCGCCCGCATTTCTCCACCGAGACCAACTTCTGCCGAAAAGCAAGTTTTCTCTGGAATAGGTACATCCTCGTGAGAGGAGAAAATGGAAGCACAGATAGAAAGGTCAAGTGCAGGGTCTTCTACCCGTATGCCTCCAGCGATATTTAAAAAGACATCTAGTGTGCTCAGTCTTACACCCAATCGCTTTTCCAAGACGGCCAAAAGCATATTCAATCGCTTCGCATCAAAGCCCGTGGTGCTTCGTTGCGGAGTGCCATAAGTGGCTGGACTCACAAGTGACTGCACCTCTATCAAAAGCGGACGGTTGCCCTCCATGGTTGCCCCTATGCCCACACCACTGAGGAAAGCTTCTCTTGGAGAAATCAAAATCTCCGATGGGTTGGTCACTTCGCGAAGACCCACCTCACGCATTTCGAAAATACCTATCTCTGAAGTAGAACCAAAACGGTTTTTGATCGTGCGCAAAATGCGATAAGTCATGTGTCTGTCGCCTTCAAATTGCAGCACCGTGTCCACCATGTGTTCCAGCACTTTCGGCCCGGCTATTGCCCCATCTTTGTTTACATGGCCAATAAGCATGATGGGCGTATTGGTCTGCTTGGCATACTTCATCAGCTTGGCCGTGCATTCGCGCACTTGAGATACAGAACCAATAGACGACTCGATCTCCTCCGTATAAAGAGTCTGTATCGAATCAATAATGATCAAGTCGGGACGCATATTTCGAGCCTGATTCAAAATCTCTGAAAGAGACGTTTCAGCCAGAAGAAAACACGTTTCGGATTTTATGCCGATGCGTTCCGCACGCATTCTGATCTGCTGTAAGCTCTCTTCACCAGACACATACAGCGAAGTAATTTTCGGCAGCCTAATGGTCATTTGGAGCATAAGTGTAGACTTACCAATGCCCGGTTCGCCACCTACGAGCACCAGTGAGCCAGGCACCACTCCACCACCGAGTGTCCGGTTGAGCTCTGCCGATCCGGTGTTCAGACGGCTATGCTCATCATACGTGATGTCCTGAATTTTCTGCGGTACTTTACGCTCGCCCTGATCAAGCCAGGCATCGTCCAAGCCATGCTTTTTCGCCAGCACGACCTCTTCCACATAGGTGTTCCACTCCCCACACGACGGACATTTTCCCAGCCATTTTGGAGAGTTGGCGCCACAACTTTGGCAATAAAATACGGTACGAGCTTTAGCCAATTTCTTTTGGGTTTTTTTTGGGTTCTCAGGTTTTTGGGCTAAACTAAACAGGTTACTCAAAGTAGCATGCTTAGTTTATACTGATTACTCAAATCCATTTCACGGAATGACAATCTTTTGACAAAGTTAATTTCTAAATCATTGAGAAAGGACTCTAAATTTGGAAGCTCCGATTAAGAACGATCTTTATCTAGTTTGAATTTTTTATACGGCTTTAAGTCCCCAAAAGTCCAACAACCTAAAACCCAGCCGCCCACCTAACAAATCTTCACGTAACTACCCAGCCAGGTGATATTACTCAAATATGGCTTGATGGTGTTTTGTATTCTTTCTTCATGAAAATGACCCTCAAATTCTACGAAGAAAACGTACTTGAAAGTAGTGCCTTCTTTTGCTGGACGGCTCTCTACTTTGCATAAGTTGATGCCCGCATTTTGGAACTGCTGCAAAAATCTCACAAGTGCTCCCGGCTCATCTGGTAGTGTGGCGATGATAGAAGTTTTGTCCTCACCACTGATTTGATTCACAAAGTTGTCGCTGATGATCAAAAAGCGCGTGTGGTTGTCCGCAGAGTCCTGAATGTTGTTGTACAAAATCGGGAGTTTATATTGCTTCGCCGCAATTGGCGCACAAACGGCTGCAGCCCCTTCTTCCTCACGAGCCAGCACACATGCACGGCTGGTGGAGCTTACTGGAATCAACTTAATCTCATGGTCGAAATAGTCGTGGAGAAAGTTTTTGCATTGACGAAACGCAATGTCCTTCGAATACACCACTTTAATATTTTGGATATTTTCTTCTTTAGAAGCAAAAGCAAAATGTATCGGCATGACCACCTCTGCGGCAATTGACAGTTTGTCCCGTGCCAGAAAATCGATGGTTTCTTGCACCGTACCTTCTTGATTATTTTCAATAGGCACTACTCCGAAGCGTGCGCGAGAAGTTTTTACTGCTTCAAAAACGGCCGAAATGGGTTCTAACGCGATATAATCACTCATTGCACCGTATCTACTTTCAGCGGCTTGATGGGTGAAACTTCCTTCAGGGCCAAGATAAGCCACACGCTCAGGAAGTTCAAAATTTCTGCTCACGGCAAAGATTTCCAAAAATATTGCCTCGATGGCCGCACGTGTCAAATGCCCCTGGCTAGCAGCTGTGAGCCTGTCAATGATGGCTTTTTCACGCTCTGGGCGATATATCGCCGTTTGATTGCCCCTTTTCAATGACCCCACTTTCATCACCACTTCCATCCTTTTGTTCAGCAGTTTGATCATTTCATCATCCAGCGCATCTATTTCTTTTCTTAGTTCGTCTAGCATTGGTATTGTATAATTATCTTATCTATAAGGTCTATTTTTCTTCTCTGGCACAGAGAAGACTCATTTGCTTCTTCATTTTCAGGAGCAATAAAGTTGTTCTCAAGTGAAAGGCTACATAGCCTCTATGCTCAAGTTTGCCTTAAAATTATGGTATTGCGATCACTGTGGAAAATCTGATTGTTAAAGTGAATGCGAAGAACTAATTTTGCCGCATTCAAAACCACCCCCATTCGTACGTTGCAGTGGGTCAAACAAATGAATAATGACTAGAGATAATCAGGTATTTCAGCTAATTGAAAGAGAAAAAAACAGACAAGAAGAAGGTATTGAGCTTATTGCTTCTGAAAACTTCACCTCACGCCAAGTGATGGAAGCTCAGGGCAGTGTGCTTACCAACAAATACGCTGAAGGCCTCCCTGGCAAAAGATATTACGGAGGGTGTGAAGTGGTAGACGAAGTGGAAACTTTGGCTATCGAAAGAGTAAAGGAGCTTTTCGGAGCAAACTGGGCTAACGTGCAACCACATTCAGGTGCCCAAGCCAATGCAGCTGTTTTCTTGGCATGTCTCAATCCGGGAGACACTATTTTAGGTTTTGATCTTTCTCATGGTGGTCACCTTTCTCATGGTTCACCTGTGAATTTTTCAGGAAAATATTTTGATGCCAATTTCTACGGAGTAGAAGAAGAAACTGGCTTGATAGATATGGACAAAGTGGAAGCCAAGGCTTTAGAGATCAAACCAAAAATGATCATCTGTGGTGCTTCTGCTTATTCTAGAGATTGGGATTATGAGCGTTTCCGTGCCATCGCTGATGAAGTGGGAGCCGTTTTGCTTGCAGACATTTCTCATCCAGCAGGTTTGATTGCTCGTGGTTTGTTGAATGACCCACTAGATTTTTGCCATATAGTAACTACCACTACGCACAAAACTTTGAGAGGGCCAAGAGGAGGACTCATCATGGTGCGTGAAGATGAAGAAAATCCATTTGGCATCACTACAGCCAAAGGGGTAATCAGAAAGATGAGTTCTATTTTAGACTCAGGTGTTTTTCCAGGAATGCAAGGTGGGCCGTTGGAGCACGTGATCGCAGCTAAGGCTGTTGCTTTCGGGGAGGCTCTTACTGATGACTATATGCAGTATGCACTTCAAGTGAAGAAAAATGCATCCGTGATGGCTCAGGCTTTTGTGGACAAAGGATATAAAATTATCTCTGGAGGTACGGACAACCACTTGATGTTGATCGACCTAAGAGCGAAGAAACTTAACGGAAGAGATGCGGAGAATGCGTTGATCAAAGCAGACATTACCGTGAATAAAAACATGGTTCCGTTCGATACAGAATCTCCATTCGTTACATCAGGTATTCGTGTAGGTACTTCAGCCATCACTACCAGAGGAATGAAAGAGACCGATATGGTGAAAATCGTTGAATTCATGGACGCAGTAATCACTGGTCATGAAAACGAATCAAAAATTGCTTCTATCAAAACAGAAGTGAACAATTGGATGAAAGAATTTCCATTGTACTTATAATCTGAGCTATGCCACTGGATCAATACGAGGAAGAGGAGGAGATGACCTTTTTGGATCATCTGGAGGAACTCCGGTGGCATATTATCAGATCGCTGATAGCCATCGTCGTTTTTTCAATAGCGGCGTTCGCTTCCAAAAATCTTATTTTCCATACGATTATTTTGGGGCCTTCCAGAATTGACTTCTGGACGTATCAGCAAGCTTTGCGTGCTTAGCCGATATGCTTGGACACGCCACAATTATGTATTGATGAATTGCCATTTATCATTCAAAGCAGACAAATGACTGGGCAATTTATGATGCATATTACTGCGTCGTTTGTTATTGGATTGATTTTGGCCTTTCCGTATGCTTTTTGGGAAATATGGCGATTTGTGAAGCCTGGTCTTTACCCTAAAGAACGAAATGCATCGAGGGGAGCAAGTTTTTATGTGAGCTTTCTTTTTATCACAGGAGTGCTTTTTGGCTACTTTATTGTTGCGCCTCTTTCTATCAATTTTTTGTCCAATTATCAGCTCGACCCAACCATTCTGAACGAATTTGATATCGTGTCATACGT
This sequence comes from uncultured Cytophagales bacterium, assembly GCA_963848175.1. GTDB lineage: Bacteria > Bacteroidota > Bacteroidia > Cytophagales > Cyclobacteriaceae > JAMZMI01. Next base: position 50,547 of record CAWKCO010000006.1, on the reverse strand, counting down.
GACCACTGTTACGATGCTGGTGATCTCATGTGGGCTTTTGTTTCAACTCCCAGTTGTAGTGTTTTTCTTGGCCAAAGCAGGATTGGTTTCTCCACAGCTGATGATTCATTATCGCAAACATGCCATTATCGTAATTTTGATAGTTGGAGCCATGCTCACCCCTCCAGACCCGTTTAGTCAGGTGTTGGTAGCCGTGCCACTAATGGGACTTTATCAGGTGGGAATTTTTATTGCTAAAAGAGTAGTTAAAAAGGACATTTCTTCCGAATTAACAACAAGGTCTGAATAATCAGACGCATAAATATTTTACCCAAAAAAACAACAATTCAGATGAGCAAAAAAGTAGCAATAGGAGGAGATCATGCAGGTTTTTATTACAAAGAAAAACTGGTAAAGTGGTTGGAGTCCAATGGGTACGAAGTGAAAGATTTTGGCCCATATTCTGTGGAATCAGCAGATTATCCAGATTTTGTGCATCCGGCTTGTGCCGCTATTGAAAACGGTGAATGTGATTTTGGGGTGCTTATCTGTGGTTCTGGACAAGGAGTTACCATTACCGCCAACAAACATCAAGGTATCAGAGCATCGCTTTGCTGGGACAGAGATTTGGCTAAAGTAACGCGTGAGCACAATAACGCTAACGTCATCTGTTTTGCGGCAAGGTTCATTGCTTATGAACTAGCAGAAAGTATGCTTGATACGTTTCTTACTACACCAGTTCGAAGGAGGAAGACACCAAAGAAGAGTCGATAAAATTAGTTGTTGATTTTTCGATATTCTCCTTCTTGAAGTTTTGTATAGCGCTTTTCGATGATCGGAAAGCGCTCAAACATTTCAGGAATTATTTCCCATTGATCCAAAATAATGTCGGGATCAGATTTTATGATATTGTCGTGCAGTTCGGCTGCACCAGCATAGTACTTTAGGCTTTCAAGTTTTTTTTGGCTTAGATAGGGGTCTATAAATGGACTCGCAATGTCATGGCCTTTGTATTTCCTTAAATCGGATCCAATTACCATCATTTTTCGCTTTGAATCATTTGTTTTGTCGGTTTGATCTACGGTTAATCCAGCTATAGAATTTCGAATTATCCATGGGTACACGAGTAAACCTAAAATGATAGTGATCGGCAATATTGCCCTCAGAATTCTCTTTTTGATACTAAGTAAATAGTGAGTTAAAAAGAATGCTCCTGGAGGGATGAAAAAGAGTAAATCCGAAGGGCTAAGTTCTGGAGAGATGAGCAAGGCTATCGTAGCTGCGAGGATGAAAAAAACCATCACCCACATCATATTCTGCTGAAAGTTGGTAAATCGAGCTGTAAAGAATGCAGACATTGAAAGCACCAATACTCCTAGAGAGACATACGAAATTTGAAATAACTGACTGTAGTCAACAAAGAAGGATTTTGGCTTAGCAAATCCCGCAACAAAAAAGGAGTACCAAAAATCCTGTACCGCACCAAACCAAAAAAAGTAACAACCTATGATTAGTAGCACGATAGAGAAACCGTAAACAAAGAGGAGCAATCGGCGAAGAACTGCGGAGCTGAACATGACGAATGACAGTAGAAACGCAAAGAAATAGACGATGGCTGGCAGGTATATAAATGTGGCAAGCCCTGTAAAAAGACCAGCGTAGAGAAACAGGTCGTCTTTTACCACATTGTCAATTCTCCTAAATATCTGATTGAGTGATAGGATAATGAAACTCAAGCTCATCAGCTGTGGGGAAAGAGCAAAAAAGTCCATTGTTGAACACATCAAAATCACATAGAGAAAGGCCGGCAGGTAGTTGTTTTCGTTGTAAGCCTTGTTTTTTAGTAGTATCGTATTGAGTGCGCTGGCTTGTAAAATTACCAGAAGCGAAGAAATCACAAGGTGTACCCAGCGGGATGATCCAAAAATAATATCAAGCCATTTGTAGGCCAAAGCCGCCAGAGGTCCAGTGTAGTCAAAAGTTTCACTGTACATGACAAAACCATTTGCCAGTCTTTCGCCTAACAAAAGCCATTTGAACTCCGCCAGAGATTGAGGGAGGCCAAAAATGATCCAGACGCTGCGAATCAGTATCAAGATGAAAAAGATCGGGATAATCTTATACGGGTCGTTTTTACGGAAAAAGCGTAGCAAAATGTTTTGAGAGCTAGTTTAGTTGCGCTTCGAAATTAACGAATATTACCATCGTAGCGCACAGGCGAGACCACAGAAAGTAATATCATTTTGTTTTTATTCAAGTGAAGTGTTGGTCTTTCTTATAGAATTTCTCCAATCGCTTATCTCAATGGCGATATTTGTGGATATTTGCAGTACGATATGCAAAGTCAAAGACAACAGAAGTACTCCCGACAGCTCCAAAAGGACATGGGAGAAATATTTCAAAAAGACCCGAGACATTTCTTTGGAAACAGTCTGGTAACGCTCACTGGTGTAGAAGTTTCGCCAGATTTGAGTGTAGCAAAACTGTATTTGAGTGTTTTTCCGATTAGCGATGTAGAAAATGTATTCTTCCGTTTGGAAGAAATGAAAAGTGAAGTCAGAAAACTTTTGGGCAATAAGATTGGTAAACGTGTGAGAATCGTTCCTCACTTGGTTTTCAAGCACGACGAAACGCAGGAGAAAGCAGCACACATGGATCAATTGATCAGAGGCCTAAATATTCCTCCAGCTCCCGAAGGTCATACTCCAGAGCCACACGACGACTAAATTGTGAACCTCCCTTTTTTCATAGCTAGAAGGTATTTCCTTTCTCGAAAGAAAAAGAATTTCATCAATGTGATTTCGATCATCTCTATGATCGTGGTGGCCACAGGCACTATGGCGCTAATTATTGTGCTGTCTGTATTCAATGGACTGGAGGGATTGCTTCGGTCTATATACGGAACAGTAGACCCCAATCTGGTGGTAAGTGCTTCGGTCGGAAAATCTTTTAAATATACGGACAGTATTAAAGCCAAATTGGCTTCTATTGATGGTATCTCCGTGATTACTGAGGTCATTGAGGACAATGCCTTGCTCAAATACAACAATGCCCAACGTGTAGCACGTGTGAAAGGAGTGAGCGACAACTTCATAGAGCAAGGTCGGCTAGATGCCAATATTGTATATGGAGAATTGAAACTTCATGAAGGGAATAAGAATTTTATGATTTTAGGGAGAGGGGTGCAATATGACCTCTCGGTAAATCCTGCCAGCGATTTTTATACCATACAGATTTATTATCCAGAGGATATTGGGCCAGGAGTCACAAATCCAGACCGGATGTTTCGCTCAGCGAATATTCTGCCAGGAGCCATTTTTGCTATTGAGAATTACTTTGACAACAATTACGTGTTTGTGCCATTGGCATTTACCGAAGAACTTTTTAAGTATCAGGGTAAGAGAACGTCTCTCGAATTGAAACTAGTAGACAAAGCGAAAGTCAATGAAGTAAAAGCAGATTTAGCGAAAGTGCTGGGAGCTGATTTCAGCGTACAATCAAGTGATGAACTCCATGGAGATTTGTATAAAATTTTGAAGATCGAGAAGTTGTTTGTGTTTTTGATTTTTAGCATCATATTGGCCATCGCCTCTATCAACATTTTCTTCTCGCTCACTATGTTAGCCATAGACAAACGAAAAGACATTGCTATTTTGATGGCTCAAGGAGCAACTGAAAAGCTAATAAGAAATATATTCTTTCTAGAAGGTGCTATTGTTGCTTTCACAGGAGCATTTACTGGGTTGGTTTTGGGACTGGCTATCAGCTTTGGGCAGCAATATTTTGGCCTTATATCTACGGGAACACAGACCACCATCATGCAAGCCTATCCAATTAAAGTACTTTGGGCTGATGTCTTTTTCACTGTTCTTTGCATTATTACCATTACCATAGCTGCTACCGTGAAGCCTGCCTTGAATGCGGCCAAAGGGGTTGATTTGAAGGAAATTCAGTAAGGAATTTTTTCATTAACAATCGGATTCGAGAAACCCCTATCCGGTTGCGACAAAATCATTTTGTTTTTATCAATGGCAGATATCCATGCTTTTCATTAACTTCGAAATTTGCCCTATATCTAGATTAGATGAAAGTTTCTCCAGAGCAGCCGTTTCAGATTGTATATTCCTTGTTTGAGCACGAGTACCTTGGGTATTTGTTTGAATCCTTCGTGGTGCAGCTCAGCGATAAAGGAACGCTCAGTTATATGCATCAAAATATCTCGTCGCAGAATGCCAAGGAGTTTGGAGCTGGTCTGGATGAGAGTGACTATGAGCTTATCCGTAACATGGATGAGATGCAGCAAGTGGCTGTGGTGAATAAGTTTCAAAAGAAGAAAATAAAACCCGAAGAATTTTTTCTAAAAACGTATGATAAAACTTCTGGAGACAAGCTACTTCAGGCAGAGATAGAAGGCTATTTGGAGCGAAGAAGAGCTCGAATACTTGCCAGAATCAAAGGAAAGATGCTTTTTGAGATGGGCAAAGACGGTGAGCCTACATGGAAGCAATTGACCATATCGGATGAAAAGGCAGCCGTGCTTTTTCATTTTAGACGAAATGAGGAAAACACGCACTATTATCCTACCATCAAGTTGAACGAAGAAAAGGTACACTTCTTCCAAAATGGCAGTTATCTGCTCTGCAAAGAGCCAGGTTGGATGGTGTCCGAAGGGGTGTTATTCACTTTTGAAAAAGAGGTGAACGGAGCGAAACTGAAGCCTTTTTTTAACAAAAAATTTATCCTTATTCCAAAGAATGTCGAGGAGACATACTATCAAAAGTTCGTAGCACCATTGATCGCTTCTTTTGATGTGTTTGCGCAAGGTTTTGAGATTAAGACCGAAAAACTAAGCCCATCTGCAGTACTGACTTTTTCGGAGTTGGCCAATGCCGCGCCAACGTCACTTTTTGCTGACCCAAAGGACAAGGCGGTCACGTCTGAAGCTACCAAAGTATTGTTTGAGTTGAGCTTTCAATACGGAACTTATAACTATCGTGCCGATAAGTTGAAAAATGTGAGCGTGACGGTGGAAAAGCATGAAGACAACTATGTTTTTCATCGTGTAAAAAGGGACTCAGATCAAGAAAAGGTAATCATTGATATACTCAATAAAAGAGGTCTTGCGCTGAAAAGTTCTCGCTCCACTTTAGAGAAAAACACCGCTATTTCTTGGCTCAATTTAAACCTTCAAAACCTAAAGGAACTGGGCGTAGAAGTAAAACAGAAAAACGACAAGACTAAGCGCTATTTTCTAGGCGAAACAAATATCAACCTTGAGATATCAGAAGGTATAGATTGGTTTGATATCAAGGCGATTATCAAATTTGGGGAATACGAAATCTCCTTTTCAGCTATCAGAAAATATCTGATGAAAGACCAGCGTGAGTTCAAGCTGCCCAATGGAGAGTATGCAATTATCCCTGATTCGTGGATGACAGAGTATAGTGATTTATTTGCTTTTTCTGAGCAGGACGGAGAAAATCTCAAGATTCAAAAGATTCACCTGTCATTGATTAAAGACTTGCAAAATGGAAGCAATGCCAAGGTTTCCATGACTCGTAAGCTAGAGCGATTATTAGATTTTGATAATATCGAGGACATCAGTGAGCCACGTAGTTTCAAAGGAAGTCTGCGTCCATATCAGAAGGCGGGCTACAACTGGATGGAGTTTTTGAATGAATATGGTTTTGGCGGATGCTTGGCGGATGACATGGGTCTAGGAAAAACCGTTCAGACACTGACTTTGTTACAAAAGGAAAAAGAGACCAATGCAGGTATGACGAGCTTGCTTGTGATGCCTACATCTTTGGTTTATAACTGGGAAATGGAGGCGAGTAAGTTCACTCCAGACTTGAAAATACTGAATTATACAGGCACGTTTCGAGACAAGGATATCACCAAGTTTTCCAACTATGATTTGGTGCTCACTAGTTACGGAATTACTCGTGTTGATGCAGATATTTTGAGTGAGTTTTATTTCAATTACATTATTTTGGATGAATCTCAGGCCATCAAAAACCCGGATTCTATCATTGCCAAGGCGGTGCAGAAACTAAAGTCACGTAGGAAATTGATTCTAACTGGTACGCCTATCGAGAATAGCACGATGGACTTGTGGTCACAGATGTCTTTTGTGAATCCAGGTCTTTTAGGCACGCAGCGTTTTTTCAAACAGAAGTATTTGATCCCCATAGAAAAGCACAGAGATATCGCTCGCACTCAGAAGTTGAATGCGCTCATAAAACCATTTATCCTTCGTCGCGAAAAATCTCAAGTAGCTAAAGACCTTCCTGAGAAAATTGAAAACATCAAATATTGCGATCTTTCTCCTCAGCAAAGGGAGTATTATGACAAGGAGAAAAACCTCTATCGTAACAAGTTGATTGATATAATTGAGACAGAGGGCGTGCAGAAGTCACAAATGATGCTTTTGCAAGGGCTCACCAGATTGCGACAAATTGCCAACCATCCATCGATGGTAGATGAAGACTATACTGGTGATTCGGGCAAGTTTGAGGACATCACCTATATGCTTTCCAATGCCTTAGGCAAGGATCATAAAATTTTGGTTTTCAGCCAATTTGTGAAACACCTCAAAATCATCGAGAAGTACTTGAATGATGAGGGAATAAAATATGCTTATTTAGATGGCTCGGTAAAAGATCGTCAAGCGCAGGTTGAGAAGTTTCAAGAGAATGAGGAAGTTCGCGTCTTTCTAATTTCTTTAAAAGCCGGTGGAGTAGGCTTGAACCTGACAAGTGCGGATTATGTCTTTTTGCTAGACCCATGGTGGAATCCTGCAGCAGAAGCTCAGGCAGTGGATAGAGCCCACAGAATAGGACAAAAGAATACCGTATTTACTTACAAGTTTATCGGAAGAGATACAGTGGAGGAAAAAATATTGAAGCTACAAGAGTCAAAGTTAAAATTAGCCAAAGACCTCATTACAATCGAAGAGAGTTTTATCAAGAGCTTGAGCAAAGAAGATATTACGAATCTGTTTGATTAATTGAATAGCTCTTCGCCAGGCCATTGTGTGTTTATCGATCTCCGTGCCATAGTACATATCGGGTTTTATTAATGAATCCGTTATGCGCTTATGCTGCGTTATTTCATTGGCCGTTGCGATTTGCTGATTGCCATACATCTTTGTCTATCTGACAATTAAAACTACTGTTCCGTCGAAAAAAATCTGCTTTCTTAAGCTTATAAGATCACATTTGTTATTATCAACTTGCAACTATAAAAGTGCATTTTATGTTGCCTGTTTGAGTTCCAGCTTATTAAGATTGAACAGTCTAACCCACTGTGTTTTCGGGAAAATTTTACGCCCTATCGTTTAACATATTTACAACAATTAACCAAAGCGGATATGAGTGCGATAAAAAAGAATATTGCCATAGGAGTGCATATAGGCGGTAAAGGAGTGAAGTGCGCTGCAGTAGACCTGGAGTCAAAGGAAATAATTGCAGGATCACATTTTGAATCTGGTGTAGACAAAGATGCTCAGGCTCGGCACATAGTAACGATGTGGTCTATGCAAATCAAGAAATCAATTTCAGCGATCAACCCCGATCATTTAGCTGGAATTGGAATAGTTATTCCTGGGCCATTTGACTATGCAAATGGTATTGCCGACTTTAAGGGTGTCCCTAAATACGAGGAATTGGGAGGGACAAATATCACCGAAGAGATATCAAAGCGATTAGGCCTAAAAGAGCCTGTTCCAATCAGATATATCAATGACGCCATCGGGTTCTCTATAGGAGGCGATTGGGGTGAAAGTCAAAATTCTTTCAAAAAGGTTATATCAATTATGATTGGTGAGGGTTTTGGAAGTGCGTTTATGAATAATGGGACTGCAGTAATCTCTGGCTCTAGCGTACCACCGAGAGGAGTGGTTTATAATTTGCCATTTGAAGGAAAAATTGCTGAGGAATATTTTTCTGTGAGAGGCCTAATGAGTCGCTATAAAGCTATGGGAGAATCTTCATTGAATATTAGAACTTTGATGGCGAGTGCAAAAAGCAAAAAACCAGCACAAGAACTTTTTGCAGATATGGGAGAGAAACTTGGAGAGTTTTTAACACCCATAGTCAAGAAATTTGGAGCGGATGCTGTTGTCTTTACTGATGAAGTAGGGTCAGAGCTTCACTTATTCGAGGAAGCATTAAAAAAACAATTAGAGAACAATAGTTTGAGGCCACATTTGATGGTTCCAGATAGCAACTATGAGTCATTCATTTTAGGGGGAGCTCGATTAATTGATGAGAAATTCTGGAAGAGTATTGAAAATATACTTCCTGATTTGGATTAAATGAGCATTTTGTATTGGCAAAAGACCTCAAGTTTGTTAGCACTTGAGGTCTTTTGCTTCTGAGAAGAGAAAACAACTTTCAGATCACTTTACTATTAACCTCAAATTACTTACAGTTTCATCATTCGTGCTGTGTATCAATAAGTGATAAACGTCACTTGGAAGGTGAGAGACGTCAATATTTACTTCATGATTGCCTAGATGAAAAGGAACTTCTTTAGTCTTTGATGATGCATCCGTTAAAAGCTGATATTCCAGTGCCACTGAAATTAGAGGTGCTATTGTAGCCAACAACAATACAATTTGTAATTACTGAGTTGCTGATTCTTCCTGATAATGAAATGGTGGAGGAGGAGTTGCCACCATTATTAATGATACAATTACGGATAAGAATATTCGAACCATTAAAAGTACTTGAGGTTATAGACCCAATATTATTAATAGAGCAGTTCTCAATGGCCAGATTCGAAACTGTTCGCCCAGTTGCTCCTATGTTAATCGAACTGATATTTAATCCAGATATTTTGATACCACTTCCCTGAATATTAACTGAGGATATCTCGCTAAGAGCTGGGCCATCTTTATCTGGTTTGAAACCGATACCGTAGACACTAATGGAGTCATTTGCGTCAATGGTCACATTGCCATAATCATTTGGGCTAGGTATCACATGAATGATGTCGCCAGCGACCGTGGCATCAATAGCATCTTGTAGCGAAGAGTAAACATGAGTGCTTGTTGGAGCTCCATCATTATTGTTGGAGCAACGAGGATTTTTGGCTAGAAGCGATAAAGGTTGCTGGTATTGCCAGCAATCAAAGCAGCATTTTTTTCATGGCGGATATTTAAGTTTGGATAAGTAAATGTAGGAATTAATCAAATAAATGTCGGTTGATTAGCATTAAGGCACTGTGAAGAATGGCTTTTCTGTAAAGGAAAACCGCTCAGAATGTGTACGAAAAACTCACCAACTTGGTAATCAAGTTTGATTTGAGTGATTTTTAAAAGAGAGAATTGAAATCATTTTGAACAATCGCCAATTTCATTTTCCGATCCCCTCCGTCTCCTATTTTCTCGTTATATTGAATGCAACCTATGGCGCGAGTACTTCACACAATTTCACCAATCAAAACTGCGGCACTTTGCCTGTTGGTATTTTTGATGGTTGTGATGCGAGCTAATATTTACGCCCAGCAGCGCATAGGATTTTATATGCCTGATGGAGTGGATCGTGCCGAGTTGGCCTTTGAAAAGTACAGCAACTTGATCGTGATACCTGTTAGGATCAATAATTTTATTACGCTTAAGTTTATCCTTGACACAGGTGCTGAAACGGCTATTCTAACTGAAAAACTCTATGCTGACGTACTCAAGCTCAAGTACGTGCGAGAATTGACCATAAATGGCCCAGGGGTCATAGATTCTATCAAGGCGTATGTCGCGGCTGACGTATCTATGACTTTGGACAGTGGAGCAATTCTTGGTGAGGGACTCAACCTTTTGGTGTTGGAAAATGATTATTTGGAGTTGAGCAAAAACTTGGGGGAAGAAATTTACGGCATCATCGGATATGATTTGTTTCATCGCTTTGTAGTAGAGATTGATTACGATAACAAAAAACTCAGTATCATTCGCCCAGCCGCTTTCAAGCCAAAGAAGCAGTTCTCTGTGTTTCCGATAGACATTCAACAGACCAAACCTTACTTAAACACGGTTTTTTATCAAGGTGATGTTTCTGATACCGTTCGGCTGATGATCGATACAGGAGCAAGTCATGCCGCGCTGCTAGATGTAGCCGCTACCGATCACATTGTGTTACCCGAAAAACTGCTTTCTACGCGCTTGGGACAAGGGCTGGGTGGAGAAATACCAGGTTTTATTGGAAGGATTGAGAAGTGCGAGATAGGCTGTTTTGACTTTGAAAATGTCCTAATTTCAGTGCCTCAACAAGGCGCTTACATTAAGGCGATCAAACGGGGCTCGCGGCATGGTACGTTAGGTGGAGATTTGCTTTCAAGATTTCATGTGATTTTTGATTATCCAAACCAGAAGCTTTATCTGTCCAAAGGAAGGCTTTATAACGATCCATTTGAATTTAATATGAGTGGAATGACGGTGGTGGCTGATGGTGAAAAGTTGGATGTATTGAAAGTACACCATGTGAAGCGCAATACACCAGCTGATCTGGCTGGAATTTGTGAGGGCGATGAGATTCTGAAAATTAATGGATTGAATCTCAGGAATTCAAACATTTCAGAGGTACATATGCTTTTGAGAAAAAGAGATGGCTTAAGGGTGCGAATGACAATCAAGCGCGGTGAAGAAAAGCAAAAAATAAAGTTCAGACTTAAGCGACTGATATAGTGTTGTGATTAGATAATGTTATGGTGGATATATTGATTGTTGGTGGAGGATTGGCAGGGCTTGTGAATAGTATCTTGCTAAGTAGAGCAGGACTGAAGGTCATCTTGATTGAGAAGAATTCCTATCCTTTTCACCGAGTTTGTGGAGAATATATTTCAAATGAGACGATTCCCTTTCTGGAAAAACATGGCCTATTTCCTTATCATTTGGAGCCAGCTACAATCCAAGAATTACAGATCAGCTCAGTGGGTGGCAGCCATTTCATACGACCTTTGGATCTTGGAGGGTTTGGAGTAAGCAGATACGCCTATGATCATTGGCTGGCAGGTGAGGCTAGAACTGCTGGCGTTACTATTTATGACCAAACGACAGTCACTGACATTCGTTTTGAAGAGAATTTTTTCAAAGTAGATACGAATATCGATCGACAGTTTGAGGCTAGAATTGTGATAGGCGCACATGGCAAGCGCTCTAAATTGGATCAAACGTTGAGTAGAGGGTTCTTATCAAAAAAGAGTCCTTACGTTGGGGTGAAATATCATGTGAAAGGAGATCTTCCCGAAACGAGAATTTCATTGCACAATTTTGATGGGGGCTATTGCGGAGTGAGTCGTATAGAAAATGGTAAATTTAATCTTTGCTACCTCACGCATAGAGATCAAATTCGGAATTCGGGAAGTGTGGAAGCATTTGAGTCGCAAGTCATGCGAAAAAACCCTTTGCTTTCTGAGCTATTCGATAATAGCGAGAGGCTATTCGAAAAACCAGAAGTGATCAATGAAATTACTTTTGATAAGCAAGAGCCGGTTGTCAATCACATCTTAATGTCTGGAGATGCCGCAGGCATGATTACGCCACTTTGCGGAAATGGCATGGCCATGGCCATTCATTCTGCCAAAATTCTTTCTGAATTGATTATTAAAAATTACGATGGAGAAACATTCGATCGTGAGGTTCTGGAAAGAAGCTATGCCGAGGCATGGCAGGGACTGTTTGGTGTGCGGCTCTGGGCGGGGAGAAAAATTCAAGAGCTTTTCGGCAGTCAAACCACCTCAGCGCTGGCAGTGGCCATGGGCAAATATGTAAAGCCAGTGACAAATTTTCTAATCACTCAAACGCATGGCCAGCCATTTAGCTAAAATAGAGATAAAGAAAGAAACCATTCAAGCAGATCGCGGAAAGCATATTCAAGCGCATGGTTCTATCATAATCGGCGTTGGCATGACTCTGTCTTACCTCAAAATACCATTTTACGAAAAAGATCAAAACCGGAGCGAGAGCCGCCGCAAAAATGAGTGCAGTAGTTAAGCTTTTTATTTCCCAAAAGAAAATAAAAAAGAGGCTCATGGCGACAGTAAAAAATGCTGCCGTGAAGTGAAAGGTGTTGAGAATGCCTAGCTTTAGACTGAGTGTTTGATCGCCACGCTCGGCATCTTCTTCATGTTGATAAACCTGTGTCATAGGGTAAGATCCAAAAAGCATAAGAGAGGAAAGAACCGCAGCAGATTGAATTTGGAAAGTCCAAAGTTGATCAATGGTCAATCCTGCCACCCCCACCGCTGTGATAAGCACTGTAAAATAACCTTGGAAAAAGCCAGCAGCTAGCCATCCCAATATTGGCATAGCCTTGAGTCGAACGGCAGGATGGCTGTAGGCCTTAGAAACTAATCCATAAATGAAAACCATGAACACAAAGAGGGGTGAGATGAACAATCCAAGCCCCAAAGCGATTATGTCCATGCTGAGTGACACCCAATAAAGTTCTTTTGACACTTTGGGGGGATTTTTTAAACCTCCAATGCTGCCTTTGTCGTTATCGAAATAGCTATTGTAGCCGTTACTTGCTGGATATACGAGAAAATGCAGAATGAAAAAGGTGAGGAATAATTGCCAGAGAATCATGTAGGGGGCAATAGCACACCCAAAAATAAAAATGGGTAGTAAAAAAAATGAAAAGGGGATGCGCAAATGAAGGAACGTCGATTTTTTCATATTGATTGTTTCTCGTCGCAAATGTTAATTAATATTACCAAAGCCTTCAGTATATGCCATCATATATTTCATCGATAGGAACGGCCGTTCCTGAAAATAAGATTACTCAAAAGGAGATTTTGCATTTTATGCAAAAACATATTCCCCTGAGCGATGAAAAGCAAAAAATGCTAGAGGTGCTTTACAGGGCCAGTGGTATCAAGACTCGACATTCTGTCATTCCTGATTATGGTGGTGATGTCACGGAGTATTCTTTCTATCCGAATACACCAAACCTGGAGCCCTTTCCCGATATCGAAAAACGGATGAAATTGTATGAAAGTGAAGCCATTAAATTGGCCGCTGTTTCTGTGCAGCGGTGCTTGGATGCTGCGTCTGTGAATGCATCCAATATCACGCATTTGATTACAGTGAGCTGCACGGGCATGTACGCTCCGGGTATTGACATTGACTTGGTAGAAAAATTAGGGTTGGCTACTGAAGTGACTCGCACCAACGTCAATTTTATGGGTTGCTATGCTGCGTTCAATGGATTGAAAATTGCCCACGAAATAGCGTGTAATGATCCTGATGCCAACGTGCTTGTGGTGTGTGTGGAGCTTTGCAGTATTCACTTTCAAAAAGCCGAAGATGAAGACAACCTTCTTTCTGGAGCCCTATTTGCAGATGGAGCGGCGGCTGTTTTGGTTCAAGGTCAGAAAAATGGAAGATGTTTTGAAATGAGCGCATTTCACAGCGATCTTGAGCTGAGTGCCAAGTCTGAGATGTCTTGGAAAGTGAGTAATCATGGGTTTTTAATGAAACTGTCCCCGCAAGTTCCAGAGACGATCAAAAAAGGAATACGGGAACTTACTGAAAGACTACTCCACAAGATTGGGCTAAGTACTACTGAGATTGATTTCTATGCGATTCACCCAGGCGGCAAACGGATTTTGGAAGTAATAGAACAAGAGTTGGGTATCAGCAAGATGGATAACCTTCATGCCTACGAGGTACTTAAAGCTTATGGAAATATGTCTTCACCCACTGTGTTATTCGTCCTAAAAAGTTTAAAGGAGCATTTAACGGAAAAAGATCATGGGAAGAATGTACTCAGCTTTGCATTTGGCCCAGGCCTTACATTGGAAAGTATGTTGTTGAAAACACACAGTCGTTAAAGCGATGCTAGAAAAAAGATCCGAAGAAGTCGAAATCATGGACGACCTCAACATCAGTGGAGAGGTGATCGATCAAACATTGAAGGAGCTAGATGTCATCAACCGTAGGTTGGGCGGCAATGCGATTAGTCTTTCTTCATTCAAGGCGCTTTTGAAAACACATGCGATTGGCACGGTGGCGGATCTGGGATGTGGAGGAGGCGACATTTTGATTGGCATGGCCAAAATTGCCCAAGTTCAGAAAAAGGAAGTTCAGTTTATAGGTATAGATGCCAACCCCCACATAGTAGCGTATGCACAAGGCAATTGTGCAGCATGGCCGAATATCAGCTTTAGCTCAGAAAACATTTTTGGAGCGGCTTTTCAAGCTGAGTGCTATGATGTGATCCATTGCTGCTTGTTTCTTCATCATTTCACGGAGGCACAGTTGGTGGAGCTTTTTAGCAGATTCAAAACGCAGGCTAAAGTGGCGATTATTGTCAATGACCTACACCGTCATTATTTGGCTTACCATAGTATTAGGTTGATTACCAGATTTTTTTCTCGATCCTACATGGTGCGCAATGATGCCTCCGTATCAGTGGCTCGTGGTTTCAATAGGGCGGAACTGGTTTCCATCTTAGATCAGGCGGGCATTACTAATTATACGCTCAAATGGCGCTGGGCTTTTAGGTGGCAGTTGGTGGTGGATTTGAAATCTTAATTTTCGCTGTTATTAAAAATTCGAAAGATTGCCGCGAAGAAATGACAGAACTCTTTGGTGTAGTTTACTTATGTCATTTTCAATCTTCCATTATCAATTCTTTCCTCCTTCCGCTACCTTTACCCCATGAGTGAAAAAAAGAAGCTATTCCTACTTGATGCCTTTGCACTGATTTATCGGTCGCATTTTGCTTTGAGCAAAAACCCACGTATTACCTCCAAAGGAGTGAATACAGGTGCAATTATGGGTTTTACCAATACGGTTTTAGAAATCTTGAAAAAGGAAAACCCTACCCACATCGGAGTAGCTTTCGATACGCACACTCCTACATTTAGGCATGTAGAGTTTCCAGAATACAAGGCTCATCGCGAAGCACAACCAGAGGAAATTGGCGTGGCGATTCCTTATTGCAAAAAGATTTTAGAGGGTCTCAATATCCCTATCTTGGAATTGGATGGTTTTGAGGCCGATGATATCATTGGCACACTGGCCAAAAAAGGCTGCTCGCAAGGGATATGAAGTCTATATGATGACGCCCGACAAGGACTATGCGCAGCTAGTAGAAGATCATATTTTTTTATACAAACCCGCCTATATGGGCAATGCCGTAGATGTATTGGGTATTCCAGAAGTTTTGGCCAAGTTTGATATTGAGCGCGTAGACCAGGTGATTGATTTTTTGGGATTGAAAGGCGATGCGGTGGACAATATCCCTGGCATACCAGGTGTGGGTGACAAGACCGCAGTGAAGTTGCTGAAGGAATTTAGCACCGTAGAAAACATCGTGGCGAATGCCGATCAGCTCAAAGGAGCACTCGGGCTGAAAGTAAAGGAATTTGGAGAGCAAGGTATATTGTCCAAAAAGCTAGCCACTATATGCATTGATTGTGATATCGAATTGAACGAGGAACTATTGGAAAAGAAAGATCCTAGCAAGGAGATTCTGGTTCCGATTTTTGAAGAGCTAGAATTGCGCACCATCGCCAAACGAATCTTTGTGGAGCAGGTAGCTTCAAAACCAGCTAAAGACAGTGCGCAGCTCGGTCTTTTTGGAGGCAATGGTGAAGCCTTCGAAATGGAAACGACCAAAGACACCTTAGATACCTCTAAAGCAAAATACCATTTGGTGAAAACTGCTGAAGAGCGAGCAAAGCTCATCACCATGCTTCAAGCCAAAAAAGAGTTTTGCTTCGATACAGAGACAGACAGTTTGAATACGAGAGAGGCGCAGTTGGCAGGAATTTCTTTTAGCGTGAAAAAGGGTGAGGCGTATTACGTTTGGATTCCCGAAGATCGCAAGGAGGCTCAAGCAATAGCTGATGAATTCAAGGCCATACTAGAGAACAAAGAGATCCTCAAGATTGGCCAAAACCTGAAATATGACATTCAAGTACTCCGCAATTATGGGGTAAATGTGCAGGGTAAAATCTTTGACACCATGTTGGCTCATTATCTCATTGATCCTGAGACGCAGCACGGCATGGATGTGATGGCAGAGAACTACCTCAACTACAAACCAGTGAAATATCAAGAGCTCGTGGGCACTGGTAAAAAACAAAAGTCGCTCAGAGAAGTGGACGAAGAGGAGGTGAAAAATTATGCATGCGAAGATGCAGATATCACGCTTCAGCTCAAAGAAAAGCTGGCGGTGGAAATCAAAGAGCGAAAGCTAGAGAGTTTACTTCATGACGTGGAAGAGCCACTCTCTTTTGTGCTTGCTGACATGGAATACGAAGGGGTGAAGATCGACGAAGCTGCTTTGGCCGCCATGTCGGTAGAGTTGGAAGAAGCTAGCCGCAAAGCGCAAGACGAAATTTTCCAAATCGCTGGTCAGGAGTTTAACATTGCCTCGCCAAAGCAGCTGGGAGAAATTCTGTTTGACAAGCTGAAAATTGGTGACAACCCAAAAAAAACCAAAACAGGGCAGTATGCCACGGGTGAGGAGATCCTTTCCAAATTGGCCAATGAGCACGAGATCGCTTCCAAGATTTTGGAGTTTCGCGAGTACCAAAAATTGAAATCTACTTACGTAGATGCTTTGCCAAAATTGGTGAGCCCTACAGATGGCAAAGTACACACAGACTATCGTCAGACCATCGCCGCTACAGGCAGGTCTGAGTTCCAATAACCCCAACCTGCAAAACATTCCGATTCGTACGCCGAAGGGGCGTGAAATCAGAAAGGCGTTTATTCCTCGGAGTGAAGAGTACGTAATCTTTGCGGCGGATTACTCGCAAATTGAGTTACGCATTATGGCATCTTTTTCGGGAGATGAAAGCATGGTGGAGGCGTTCAAAAACGGTGTAGATATCCATAGCAATACAGCCAGCAAAGTTTTTAAAGTGTCGTTGGAGGAGGTGGATTCTACCATGCGCCGAAAAGCCAAAGAAGTGAATTTTGGGATTATCTATGGCATTTCAGCCTTTGGTCTAAGCCAAAATCTCAGCATTCCACGATCAGAAGCTGCCGAGATTATCGAAGCTTATTTTGAGCAATTCCCGAAAGTGAAGCAATACATGGACGACACCATAGCCAAGGCGCATGAGCTCGAATATGTGGAGACCTTGCTTGGGCGCAGAAGATATTTGAGAGACATCAACACCAAGAATTTTACGCAAAGAGGTTTTGCCGAACGCAACGCCATCAACGCGCCAATACAAGGAAGCGCGGCAGATATGATCAAGATGGCCATGATCAAAATTCACGCGTGGATGAGAGAAGAAAACTTGAAATCCAGAATGCTGATGCAGGTGCATGATGAATTGGTTTTTGATGCGCACAAGGATGAATTGGAGCTTTTGAAAACGAACGTTGAGAAATTTATGCAAACGGCTATGCCACTGGATGTGCCTGTGGAAGTGGGCATGGGTGTAGGGGCGAATTGGCTGGAGGCGCACTAACCTGCGGCTGATTTTTGTGGCGTGTAATACACCATTAGAAGTGGTGTATATTTATTGAGCAGCAACTTACTTTGAAATCATTAATGATGTGATTGGTCAAAATGGTTGAAGTAATTTTGAGTAGAATTTAAAGAACGAATGAAAAAAATACCCGGACTTTCCGAAATCAAACAGGCACATAATAGAATCACAAAATACATTGAGCGCACGCCAGTGATGTTCTCCAATTCGATCAATGAAATGGCAGGAGCGAAGCTCTTTTTTAAGTGTGAAAACTTTCAAAAGGGAGGCTCTTTCAAAATGAGGGGAGCGACCAATATGATTATGGCTTTCACACCCGAAGAGCGCGCCAAAGGTTTTGCAACGCACTCTTCTGGCAACCACGCCCAAGCAGTGGCACTAGCAGCACAACTCACCAAAAGCAAGGCTTATGTGGTGATGCCATCTAACTCGACCAAAGTGAAAGTAGATGCTGTGAGTAGAATATGGGGCGGAGGTGATTTTTTGTGAACCAACGGAAAAATCCAGACAAGAAACGTGCGATCGTGTGGTGGCAGAAACAGGAGCAATGTTTATTCCTCCTTTTGATGACTATCGAATCATTGCGGGTCAGGCTACTGCGGCCAAGGAGTTGATGGAAGAAATTGAAGATTTGGACTATATCATTACCCCTGTGGGAGGAGGAGGTCTGGCTGCTGGAACAGCACTAAGTGCCGACTGTCTCGATCCAAATATTCAGGTGATTCTGGCCGAGCCAAAAAATGTAGATGATACTTATCGTTCGTTTTATTCTGGTGAACGTCAGAGTGTTATTACTCCAGAAACAGTCGCTGACGGCTTGCGCGTGTCTGTAGGGGAGCGAAATTTTGAAATCATCAAAGCGCTCGTCAAAGAAGTAATCACAGTAGAGGAGGACGAAATAATCAACGCCATGCGCATCATTTGGGAACGAATGAAAATCATCATTGAGCCATCTTGTGCCGTGACCTTGGCCGTAGTGTTGAAGAACAAGGAAAAATTTGCTGGTAAGCGAATAGGTTTGATTTTAACGGGAGGAAACGTAGATTTGACAAGTCTGCCCGTTTTAACTCGCCGCTTTGAGAAAAATCTTCATTTTAGTCAACCCCATATCTGGAAAGTTAGGTTCCTTGAGAATTTTAGCTGCTTTGGAAAAAGCTTTGAAATCAGCCGCTATAGCATACACCGTATGCGAAACCACCGAAAAGAAAAACGCTTGGGTTACCGTTGAGCAAAACTTAGATGAGTCATTCACGGATTTGATCGTAATCGGTGGAGATGGTACTATCAACGAGGCTGTGAATGGTCTTAAATATGAAATCCCCGTAAGCCTGCTCCCAGCAGGCACTGGCAATGACTATGCGAAGAGCTTGGCTCTTGGTACTCGACTTGAAGAGCAGATTCGAATAGCTATTTATGGAGAACCGCAGAGCGTTGATATAGGAATTTGTAACGATCGCAAGTTTTTAAATGGAGTGGGTATTGGTTTTGATGGTCAGATCGTGGCGGACATGATTCAAAAGCGAACAATGTTACACGGGCCAGCGAAATACTATTATCATGTACTAAAGAATTTGTCCTCCTTCGAAGCAAAGAATTTCAAGGTGGAGCATGCTGGAAAAGTGCAAGTGAAATCTCTAATTCTGCTGTGCATAGCTAAAGGTACTACGTTCGGGGGTTCTTTTCGATTAACCCCTCATGCCCAATTATCGGACGGACTGCTTCATGTTTGTGAAATTGGAGACGTGTCTCCTTCCAAACGTTTTATGAACATCAATAAACTGCAAAATGGCACACATATACGGATTCCTGAAGTAGAAATTTTCAGTTCAACAGCCATGATTGTTTCTGGCGACCCGTCATTAAATGCCCATATTGATGGTGAGTACTTTGGACATCCGCCTTATGAGTTCAAGCTACTTATAAATGGTATAAAGTTCAGAAGAGGCATGCGTGTGAAGGGTCTACATCCGCCGACTTAGATTATTGCAATTTTTTGTGGAGTAAAATAATAGGTTCATCGAAAAATGGATGAATCTACAGGTGTCACCATGTTAGGGTGGTATTTTGCATAATTGAGATAAAATTGCATCAACTTGAAATTCAGCACCTCTGGTTGCATGTTTATTAAATTAGCTGATTATTTGAAGCCAACCAACCGCCAAAAATGATTGAATTATTCTTTAAACTGTTTGAGAATAGACTCTCCTTATCAAATAGAGTAGGGTTTTTGAACAAACGATCTTTATATTCTCATCCGTCTTCCAAACTGATACTGTGTGAAGAAAGGGAAGCTTCAAGTTCATTGTTTCTTTTTTTAGAACAATCTACCCCTACCCCATTTAAGGTATATTCTGCGTTTTACAATCCGACCATTTTGCAATAAAATTCACCGCTATGAAAATCCAAACCAACCTTTTCTATTTTATGCTTCCTCCGACTAAAATTATTTTATTTTTCACGCTAGTTTATTGCTCTCTTTTCAGTTTTGCGCAAAATAACGCCTTGACTTTTGATGGGGCTAATCAGCATGTGGTAGTGCCTCATGATGCATCCCTGGACATCACCGGTGATGCCACCATAGAGTTTTGGGTTAACTGGGGAGGTTTTGATGAAGGGGCTCATACAATTCTATCCAAGTCAGCCGATGCTTCCACACACAATTTTTTAATTGAGATTGAACCAGAAGGGGGGCTAATAGTTGAAGGATTGTCGCCTTATGCTACTAGCATAATTGTACCAGAGTTGGAATGGTCTCATTTTGCAATTGTACAATCGGAATCAAGCTTTTTAATTTATAAAAACGGAGTTCTTGAAGAAACAATCCCAGGTACTTGGGGAAGTACCAATATTGGCGATTTTTTAATTGGATCGGACTTTGATATTTTCAGTGCATTGGATGGCAGTCTGGATGAAATTCGTATCTGGAACTATGCACGAAGCGCTATTGAAATAGCCAATACTATTGAAATTGAATTGACTGGTTCAGAATCTGGTTTGGTGGCGTATTACAATTTTAATGGGGTAACGGGAACCTTATTGTCTGATCTTTCTCCGAATGGCCTTGATGGAACTTTAACTAACATGGATGGATCAGAATGGGTATCATCCGGTTCACTTATTATTCCTCCTTCAGCTACTCTTTCGGCGCTTATCTCTGACCCTAGTGATGAATCACCTGTTACAATCACCATTACCTTTAATGAGCAGGTAACTCCTTTAGACCTTTTTGATTTCAATCTCACCAATGCCAACGTATCAAATATCCAAACATTGGACAACATTGTATTTACAGCGGATATTACCCCGGCTTTTGACGGGGCAGTAAGCGTTGAGGTACTTGCAGCTGCTGTTGTGGATCTTTCTGGAAATCCTAATCCCGTATCCAACACGCTATCTTGGAACTATCAATCTGCTTTGGATTATATGGTAGCGCCTATAAGCTTTAGTTATGAAACATTGACATCCCCTACCACCATTAGCGCGGGAGTCACCCAAGATGATGGCGTCTCTAGTGCCATACCTATTGGTTTTGAGTTTGAGTTTTTTGGAATCTCATATTTTGAAGTTTTTTTAACCTCCAATGGATTTATTTCTTTCATTGATAATGCTGGTCAGTCAGGAGCCTTTAGTGCAGAGTTATTGCCAGACTCTGACGGAAGCTCTGTGCCAGGGGAAGGAGAAGGTAGTATTGCCAATGGAATTATTGCCGCTTACTGGAGTGATTTAGATGGTTCAGATTTGTCGCCGGATGCTTTTAAAATAGAAACACTCGGAACATCACCTAATCAGATTTTTGTGATTGAGTACGAGGATGTTCCTAATCTGAATGACGAAAATAAGCTTGTGAGTTTTCAAATCAAACTATACGAAGGGTCAAACGAAATAGAGATTCATTGTCTTTCGTGTGAGGCGACTGGCGATGGACAGTCCTACACTCAGGGAATTGAGGATGAATTTGGGGTGAAGTATGCTACGCTAGCCGGCAGAAATCAAACCAATTTTAGTCTTTACAATGATGCCGCACGGTTTACGCCTGTGCAGCCAGTGATCGCGTATCAGGCCACTAGTGTTTCTGTGAATGGCTTCACTGCCAACTGGGAAGCGATTAATGCTACAGCTGTCAAAATTGATATCGATGATAACGCAGACTTTATGTCTCCTTTTGCTACCAACATCTCTGTAAGCAATCCTCTGGATAACATTTTTTACGTGAGCCAGGATCTGTCCTCTTATACCAATCAGAAGCTTTATTATCGCTTTTACTTTGAAAATGGGGCATTTACAAGTGAATATTCCAATGTAGTGGAATTCATGGTGACACCAGGTAATGCGCTCGATTTTGATGGAGTGGATGATGTTGTTACTGTGTCAACAAGTACAGATTTTGAATTTGCTACAGGGACTTTTGAAGCCTGGATAAAGCCCTCTACTTACTCTGCTAATAAAGTAATAGCAGGTGTGAGAAGTGCTGATACTCAAACTCGATGGAGTGTTCATGTGAATGAAGGGACTGATCAAATTGGCCTTTGGAATGGGGCAGCATTCTATACTGTTTCTGCTACGATAAATGATGGTACGTGGTATCATATTGCAGTTGTGTTTGGAGTTTCCGATGCAGAAGTATTTGTTAATGGAATATCGGTTGGATTCTTTGGAGGCACTTTGGCGGCAACAACTGGTCAACCGTTTCTTATTGGTTCTCCAGGCAGCACGAATGCTTCAGAGTTTTTCGATGGAGAAATAGACGAAATAAGTGTTTGGAATACCATTCGTACTCAGTCCGAAATAGCTTCATCTCAATTTTCAACACTCACTGGAAATGAGGCTGGATTGGTTGCCTACTACCGCGTTGATGATGGAGAAGCAGGTATATCCAATATAGGTATTACAGCGCCTGAGGTGATGGATTTAGCAGGAAACGGAAATGATGGAACTATGAACGGTTTCGCAAAAACAGGGAGTTCCTCCAACTGGGTGGCATCCACAGCTATGTCTAGCGCCACCGCACCAGCCACGCCAGATAGTCTTATCGTTTATAAGGCATCCGATACAGAACTGCTTCTTGAGTGGAATGACCAAGCCAATGATGAGACTGGCTATATGGTGGAGCGATCAGATGATGGCATTGGCGGTTGGTCTACAGTAGCCAGCCTTAGCCCAAACAGCAATTTTTACATTTATGATGCTTCGGTTAATCCTGCCTCTTACTTCAGGGTGTCTGCAACCAACGCCAACGGCACTGCGACAAGTGAGACAGAATTTGGATCTATGGCGAGTCATCCTGGCTATGCGATGAATTTTGATGGGGTGGATGATTATGTGGAAATAGCTAATAGCACTGCACTGAGTAGCACATTTACGATTGAAGCCTGGATAAAAACTGCGGGTAATACCGGACAGGTCATTTATAGTGATTTGGGGATAATGGAAGGTTTCGAGTTTGGTCTTAACTCAAGCAATCAGTTATATTATATTGCTGAAGATGCTGGAAACCCAACTCCCGTAACTTCAACAGCAACGATTCCACTTAATGAATGGACGCATGTCGCGGTGGCTATCGATGGAACCTCTGCTTCTTTTTTCAATGACGGAAAAACCTTATCTCCATCGGCTTCACCAATTGTGAGTAGTCCAAATGGCGCAAACGATCGAATAGGTGCCTCTACTTCAGGAGGGAGCCATTTTATAGGCCAAATTGATGAAGTAAGGCTATGGGAAAATTTTGCTAAAACAGATTTCTCTGACCGTTTCGAAGCTTTGGAAGGAGATGAATCTGGCTTAGTTGCATACTACCCTTTTGAAGAAAATTCTTTGGGAGCTACGGTATATGATCGAAGCGTAAATACCAATAATGGAACACAATCAGGCCTTCCTACTTATGTAGCTTCTGGTGCGACTGCTCCTTCTGATCTTGTTACTCAGGATAATGTCTTCCAAATCCAGTTACAGTGGGTAGATAATACGGAAAATGAAACAGGATTTACAATCGAGAGATCTATCACATCTAATTTTGGAGCGATTGATTTTTCTACATCGGTTGCGGCCGATGTGACTTCTTTTTCAGACAACAATAGCCTTTCACCAGAAGCGGATTATTTCTATCGCGTAAGAGCAGAGCTGCCTGGACCTACTCCGTCTGCTTATTCATATGTAAAATATGCTCAGACCAAAGCTGATCCGGGATCGGCTTATAGCTTTGACGGGGTGGATAACTATGTGCAAACCCCAGAAATAAGTCATGAGATGGCATTTACTTATGAATTTTGGATGAATACGACAGCCTTAAGTCAGCCGATTTGGTCTGTCGAAGGTGTAACTAATGTAATCGATGTTACTATAGATGAAGGCGGGGTTTTAGCTATTTACATTGATGTTGCTGAAGGAGCGAGATCAGAGAATTTTATCGGAACTACTACTGTCGGTGACGGAGCATGGCATCATGTGGTCATAGTCAAGAACTACGCTGATATGGAGGTGTATGTAGATGGAATATATGAATCACCGGCATCTTTGACTAACAACATTCAACCATCAGATCAGATTTCGGGAAAAATTCAACTAGGTGCTTCTTCTGGTTTCTTTGATTATTTTGATGGCTCGATAGACGAAGTGCGTATTTGGAACACCGCTCGCACTGCTCAAGAAATTTTAGACCACAAAGATCGAGAGTTAGACGGAAATGAATTTGGTCTGGTGGCCTATTATCAATTTGATGAGAAAGCAGGAACGACGCTCTATGATAGGTCAGTTAATGTTAATAACGGAACAAACAACGGAGCAACTATCGTAGCATCTTCTGGTGCCATGGATACAGGGATCACACCAGATACACCTACAGGCTTCACCGCAAGGAAATTCTCTGATACACAGATTGAATTGAACTGGACGGACGGAGCTAATGAGCAGGGATATCGAATATTTCGTGCAGATGATTATGGATTTACTACCAATCTGACTCAGGTCGATGAAGTGGCAGCAGATGTTACTTCATTCAAGGACGAAGTGGGTCTGAATAAGGGATACTTTTACATATTAGAGTCTTTTAATGGTGTGAATACGGAAACTGTGATTACACCAGAATTCGGTACGACTGAGTCCTTTTCAGGCTATGCGTTGGATTTTGATGGTGCAGGGGATTATGTGGATATGGGTTCTGCGTTGGATTTGAGATTACTGGGGCACTTACGTATGAATTTTGGATTAACACTGTAGCTAATACAGGTGGTTTTGTAATTGGTAGAAGAAACAGTGATGCTGCACCTGGAATGGCCTCTAACGTAGAAATTTTGGGAGATGGACGCGTCCAGTTTGTAATCAATAATGGATCATCTACCTCACAATTTGCACAGAGCTCAATAGCGATCAACGATGGATCATGGCATCATGTGGCTGTAGTCTATTCTCCTGCAACTTATGCAGAGTTTACTGTTGATCGCGTTCAAGATGGAATAAGTACTATACGGGAATGCATTTCAACCCTCAACTCAATTCGATACCATTTCGTTTGGGGCATCATAGACAGCTACAAGCCTAACTATTTTCACGGGAGAATTAGATGAGGTACGTGTTTGGAACACTACCAAAACAGATTTCTCAGACCGTTTTACTCCACTTCAGGGAAATGAAACAAACCTTGTAGCCTACTATGCCTTTGACGAAAACACAGGGACTAAACTCGTAGACCGCTCTGTAAATACCAATAATGGTGATTTGGTGGGTGATCCACAGTGGGTGGTTAGTGATCTTATTGCTCCGTTTATTACGACAATTGCAGCACCTCCAGGCACCTACATTCAAGGTGATAATATTGGCATAGCTATCACCTTTAGTGAGGAGGTGACAGTAACAGGAAATCCGACACTTGAACTGACAGCAGCATCAGGCAATTTAGTGGCAGGTTACGCATCTGGCTCTGGCACGAATACGCTCATGTTTAATTATACCGTACAGCCAGTGGATTTGGATACCGACGGCATTGTTGCAAATGCGCTGCTATTGTCGGGATCTACCATCAAAGATGCGGCAGGAAACAATGCTGATTTAACTTTGAATGGTGCTTTAGTTGGCGTGAATGTAGAAGGTTCTATTGTAATCCCAACTATCGCAATTGGAGGATCAACCGATAACACAAGTTGTGGTGCGCCAAACGGCTCAATTGAACTGACTGGGCTAACGGCGAATGAGACATACGATTTGGATTATTTACAAAATGGTTCTCCAATGACAGTGCTTGGAGTATCTGCCGACGGCTTTGGGAGCTTATTCATTACAGATTTGATCGGTGATAGTTATTCAGACTTTATGATCACTATCAGTGGTTTTTCTTCGAATGTTGAAACAACAACCGTTTCCATTTTGGATAATCCTGACATTCCCGTAATAGTAAATGGCAATGTAGTTGTAACTGATGCCTCTTCAGTCGAAAGCTTTAATGGAGAACTCGATGCAACTTCAGCAGTTTCTGGTGGTGTACCAACTTATACTTATCAATGGTATGAAGGGGTGGATAATTTAGGAACCTTATTAGGGTCTACATCTACTCTATCTAACCTTTTACCTGGGGTCTACACTTTGGAGGTGACGGATGCCAACGGGTGTATTGCTGCTTTTGAGACATTCACTGTCAATGCAGCAAATACCCCTCCTACGATTGCGGGTCAGAATCCCTTGTCTATGAATGAGGATACAGATTTAACAATTTCTTTCTCTGACCTTATGGTTAATGATCCAGATAATAGTTATCCAATTGGGTTTAGTCTTTTAGTGCAAAGCGGCTCGAACTACACATTTGGAGGAACAACGATAACTCCTGATTTGGACTTTAATGGTACGCTTAATGTACCCGTTTTAGTTAACGATGGAACTGATAATAGTTCCTTGTTTAATTTGACGATAACTGTCAATGCGGTGAATGATGCTCCAACTTTATCAGCAATAGGAAACAAAACCCTGGATGAATTGTCCACATTGAGTTTCACAGCCTTAGGTAGTGATTTGGATGTTCCCGCGAATACCTTGACTTATAGCCTAGATAGCCCATCAAGTGTGTTGGGTATGACCATAAATGGCACGACTGGTGTATTTGGTTGGACGCCAAGTGAATCACAAGATGGTGTTTACAGTGTAATTGTTTCAGTAAGTGATGGCTTGTTAACTGCTAGTGAAACGATTTCGGTCACGGTTAATGAAGTAAATAACAACACACCGCTAATCACGTCAATTGGAATTCAATCCATTGCTGAAAATGCCCTATTCGGAGCATTAATTGTTGATTTGGAAGCGACTGACGTAGACTCTGGAACTACATTTGTTTGGTCGTTAGGTACTGGAAATATAGACGTTGATGTTGATAGTAACTTGCCGTTCGCTATTAATTCAAGTACAGGTGAAATTACAGTAAATGACCCTGATGATCTCGATTTTTCTAGTGGGACAACTTCTTTTGCATTGCAAGTTTTGGTTAGTGATGGAGCGAATACAGATGCAATCACCGTTTCAATAGATGTTTTGTCAGCTGACCTTGAATCGCCGACTGTAACATTAAGCACTACTTCTCCAAGTCCAACGAACGCAAACACGTTGGCTTACACGGTTGCGTTTAGTGAATCAGTAACAGGTTTTGTTTTAGGAGGATTGACAGTTACGAATGGTACTGCCAGCAATCTAGTTGGCAGTGGTTCGGACTATACATTTGATGTTACCCCAACGGGTGATGGAGTTGTAACCGTTACTGTTGCCAGCGCGGCAGGTTCGGATGTTTCAGGCAATGTGTCTGATGCTTCTAATACCGTGTCGGTAACAGTAGATACGGCGGCACCAACAGTGGTGTTAAGCACTACAGCTTCTAATCCTACCAATAGCACTTCAATTCCTTATACAGCAACTTTCTCCGAATCTGTAACAGGATTTGCTCTTTCGAGTGTGGCTGTGACGAATGGATCTGCTTCTGGTTTAGCAGGAAGTGGAGCAGGTTATACATTTAATATCACGCCTAGTAATGATGGTGCAGTTTCTGTGTCCATTGGAGCGGAATCTGGAGCTGATGCCGCTGGAAATACGTCTTCGGCCAGTAATGTCGTTAATTTGGTTGTTGATGTCACAGCACCTTCTGTAACTGTAATTGCCAAAGATTCTTTTAGTGATAGACCAAGTTTATCAGGTACAGTGAGTGATAATAGTGCTACCGTGATTATCACCGTAGATGGACAAAATTATCCAGCCACGGTATCTGGCTCAACATGGTCGGTTTCCGAAGAAACCATCCTTTCATTGCTCGTTGGTACTTACGATGTTATTGCGACAGCTACGGATGCTGCGGGTAACAATGGTTTAGACAACACGGTAAATGAACTAAATATTCTTCCTGGCACCACGATCACCACCGCAGCTACTTCCATAGACTACTTTAGTTTCCAAGCAAATTGGAGTGCTCGTTCTGGTGTAGAAAGTTATCAATTGGATATAGCAACGGATGTAAGCTTTAATAATCTTGTAGAAGGATATTCTGGTAAATCAACTAGCACAACTAGTGAATTGGTTACAGGACTTACTTATGGCACTAATTATTATTACAGAGTAAGGGTTGTGTATCCTACGCAGGACGTGTCCATAAATTCTAATGTAATAATGCTGCGCACCCTCACGGATCCAGCTACAGCCTTGGATTCAACCGCACTTATTTCTATCTATGATGCCATAGGCGGAGCAAAAGCAGTAGACCTCAATTGGAAGAAAGGTTTGCCAGTGCATAAGTGGACACATGTGGCCATGACTGCCACACGAGTAACAAGCGTTGACTTAAAAGGACTAGACCTCACTGGCACTTTCCCTGCCATCACTCAAGGTTTAGAAGAGTTGAAAACACTAGATCTGAGTAACAACAAACTCACTGGAGTAAGCAACTTGACGAATCTTACCAACTTGACGTCATTGAAACTTGAAGGCAACAAACTAGGTTTTGCATCACTGGAAGCTAATATCAGCGTTTCAGGATTGACCTACGCGCCACAAGACAGTGTGATCACGAAAGTGTCAAAACTCTATGAACAGAGAGTTGATCCTTATACCCTTGACCGAACAGTCACAGGATCAGCAAATACCTATCAATGGTTTAAGAAAGACAATGCAGGGGTAGAAACACCAGTATCTGGATCAAACCCTACGATTAGTTTGAATGTGACCAGTTTTGCCAACGAAGGCTTCTACTATGCAGAAGTAACCAGCAGCAAAGTAGCTAACCTAACGCTCACCACTCAACCAATCCAAGTGAAAGTCTCTTCACTAGAGCGAGACAGATTGGCTCTGATGGAACTGTATACTGCTACCAAAGGCTCACAGTGGACGAACAGCTCAGGATGGAATGCTGCAACAGTGTCTAACAGCTGGTTTGGGGTGGCAGTAGAAAACAGTCGTGTGACCAAACTCGCTCTGCCTAGCAATGGACTAGATGGCAATGTGCCAGCCTCCCTTGCAGATATCGCTAGTTTGAAAACCATCGACTTATCTAAAAATGATCTACGGTCATTCCCAGATGTAACTTCATTGACATTGACCTCACTGAAGCTAGATGAAAACAGACTGGTTTTCCGAGACTTGATTCCAAACAAAGCAGTATCAGGTTTAAGCTATGCCAAGCAAAAGCGCTTTGGACTGACGGTGTATGATACGATAGATGCTGGAACAAACTACCTGCTGAGTATCGATGACCTAGGAGAAGGCGCAAATTATCAATGGAAATTTGGTGAGCTCGTGCCAGGCAAAAAGTTCAATGATGATGTAGATACCCTCTCAGCAGCGATCTCTCGTGAATACACTTTGGAGAATATAGACATCAATAGCCAAGGAACGTATCGTGTGGCAGTCACGCATCCAGACCTGCCAGGTCTGACCATCGAAAGCCGAAACAAAAACATTATGGCTCAGACGGACTTCTTTGGTAAAGTAAACCTGACCAATAATGGAGTAAAAACAGGAGTGAGCGATGCAGAAGTGTTTGTATGGAGACAAATACCAACAGGCCCATTTGTGAAAGAAGACAGTGCGAAGGTGAACTCATCAGGAGATTACATTCTGGAAGATGTAGTGCTTGGAACGTTTGTAGTAGTGGCTAAGCCTAACAGAGAGTTGGAGGCTTATAAATATGCCCTCCAGACTTACTACATCAGTGAGTTGACTTATAGTAAGGCGAACAAACTGCTGCTGGATGGGGTAACGACAGGGATAAATATCGACCTTCAGACATATACTCCAGAGGTAGATGAGACAGGAGCTGTCATCGAAGGGTATCTGTTTTCAGATTTCCCAGAAGACACTTTGAGTGAAGATGGCAAGCGCATCTTGGCAAGAAGAAAAGTGCGTAAGGCGGCTTGTTCTATGCGTAAGTTTAAGAGCACAGGTAGAGACTTGCAGGAGGTAGAAGACGAGATAGCCTACTATATCGAAACGGATGATGAAGGTTACTTCAACTTTGAAGGAGTGGCAGAAGGACGCTACCTGCTCAACATCGAATTTCCGGGTGTACCGATGGATCCAGATGCAGCCGTAGAGTTTGTGATCGGAGGCGACAAAGAGAATCAGAAGTTCACTGTAGAGGCCGTAGTGAAGGAGACGGGTATTACAGTAGATCAAAGTGAAGTACTATTCAGCTGGAAGCCTTACATCAAAGACATCAAGCTATACCCTAACCCTACGGAAGGGCTATTGCAGTTTGACTACACGGTGTACCGCAAACTCAATGACTTGAAAGTACAGCTAGTAAACACACAAGGCATGATCTTGGAAGAGCACCCTGTGGAATACCGCAAGGCTAAACATAACACGGTCTTTGACCTGACCGAATATGGTGTGGGTGTATACTTCCTAGTCTTTACAGACGAGGCTGGCTCTTTCTCCCAGCATGTGAAGGTGGGGAGGAAGTAAAGTGTTAAGAGTCAACAGGTTTGTAGTTAAGACCTGTTGACTCCTAACTTTTCGATCAAACAAGGTTTTTCGAAGAGATATACCGTGAGCACGGTATAGCATCAGGTGAAAGGACTGTCTAATTTTAAGGCGTAAATCACTCAATACGCCATGATACTAAAATTACTGTTAAATAAACCTTCATTGATCGCGTTTGCGATCGCCTCCATTTTATTTTCCCCTTTGGTTTCCAAAAGTCAGGATTTGGTAGAAATAATTACACCCTCGGATACTGTTGAGCGCAAATTCAGGAAGCCATTAGTTTTGAAGTGGGACAATGGGGATTTTGGCAGTAGTGATATTTTCACTTTGATTATAGTAGTGGATGGAGGGGCTTTTACCACCATCAATACGTTGCTTCTTTCCCAGTTGACAAACACTGGCAATCAGTCTTCATTCAACTGGACTATTCCAGATTTTGGATCTAACGCCGATAGCCAAGTCCGCATTCGTGTATGGAATCAAACACAGCAATGTATCAGATACGAGTGCATGCTTTTCAGAGTTTACTATGAGCCATCGGTGAGTATTTCCATTCCTACAGGGCTAGAAGAGAAGAAGTTTGGTGAGAGCTATTCCCATCACATGGGCAAATGGTGATACTGTATCAGGAGATCGTTTTCATCTTTATTATAGTAGGATGCAGGGCTTTACCACCATCAATACGTGCTACTCAGTTGGCAACCACAATGAGTCTACAATCAACTGGACAATTCCAGACTTGGGGTCAAACACAGAGAGAAGTTCGCATTCGCATTTCAAATGATACCCGCAATGTGGCCGATACGAGTGCGGCTTTTCGGGTTTACTACTGAACCAGCGTGGCTATTTGCACCCTTGGATACTGTTGAGCAGAAATTTGGGAAGCCATTACTTTTGAAGTGGGCAATGGGGATTGTGGCAGAGTGATATTTTCACTTTGACATATACCTCAGATGGTGTTACTTATAAGTCGATTGCATCTTTATATCATATCAAATAACCAGACAGGTAATCAAATCGACATTACAATTGGACAACTCCAGACTTGGGACAAACAAGAGAGATCAGATACGCATTCGCGTTTGGAATGAAACCCGCAATGTGTCCGATACGAGTGCATCTTTTCGGGTTTACTATGAACCATCGTGAGTATTTGCACCCTTCAGGACTGATGAGCACAAATTCGGAAGCCATTCCAGTTCTGAAGTGGGAAATGGGGATTTTGGCAGTAGTGATATTTTCACTTTGACTACACCTCAGATGGTGTTACTTATAAGTCGATTACATCTTTATTGCATATCAAATAACCCAGACAGGTAACCAAATGAGTTACAACTGGACAACTCCAGACTTGGGGCAAACAAGAGAGAATCAGATACGAATACGAGTTTCGAATAATACCCGCAATGTGTCAGATACGAGTGCAGCTTTTCGAGTTTATACTGAACCTAGTGTGGCTATCATAGCCCGTCTGGACGGTGAGTTTGTGGGGCTAGGCTCAGCTAAAGCAATTAACTGGGATAATGGAGACTTTGGTAGCAGTGATACTTCTGATATTTCTTTCTACGGTTAATGGGGGAGCTTATACAGGGCATTACATCTTTATATGCATATCAAATTACCCAGACAGGCAACCAATGACTTACAACTGGACTGTGCCAGCAACCGCAAGCACCAACGTCAAATTAAGAGTTTGGAATCAAACCCGCAATGTTGAAGACATCACCGAATCTTTTGTAATCTGTGATGTGTGCCCTGGAGTGAGTATTTATGCTCCAAATGGTGGTGAAACGCTATTTCGTAGGGCAAACAAAAAAGATCGGTTGGGCTCTTGGGAGCACTTGGGCAGACACAGACAATATTCTGATTGAATTTTCTGCTGATGGCGGGAGCACGTATAATGCAACGCCTATTTATTCGGGAGCTTATAGTGGAGTCTCAGCCAATTCTTTCGATTGGATCGTGCCAGCGGAAATTACCGCTAATGCGAAAATTAAGATTACTAATACTACTCAGGCTGAGACGGATGTGACCAATGCTGCCTTTGCCATTCAAAGTGCTGAAGTGACCGCACCGACCGATTTTGTGGCGACAGAAAATGGAAGTGCCTATTTCGTCTTTTTCATGGACGGACAATGAAGATGCGGAACAGGGCTATCGCATAGAATATTCTACAGATAAAACCACTTGGAATACATATGCAAATCGTCCCGCCAACACTCAATCCTATAATTCTGGATATCTTGCGTCAGGTACAATATACTGGTGGAGAGTAGTAGCATATAACCTAGTTAATAGTGTGCCTTCGAATTCTGGTATATGCAGGAAATATTTCTCCGCCAGGAAAGTGCACTTAAACTAGATGGTGTAAGGATTACGTGACTATACCTCACATACGCTTCATTATCCAATACACAAAAGTTTCTCAATTGAGACATGGGCTAAATTTGATGCCGTTGGCGGTTTCAAACTTATCTTCCTTCAAGGATCTTCTGACAGTGAAAGGATAGATTTACAGTTCGATGGATCCACTGGTCAATTATTGGCAGTGGTGGCGAATGGTCAGGAGGCATTTGGAAAATCGCTCTTCTATTTTGGAAACAGACAAATGGTATCATTTGGCTATGACCTATGATGGTACAAAGCCAACAAATGCTGAGAAATTGAATTTATATATTGATGGCATAGCTGAAACATTAACCTTTACAGGGCTGATTCCATCTTCTACCTCTACTA
The DNA here is from genome assembly GCA_963848175.1 of uncultured Cytophagales bacterium. GTDB lineage: Bacteria > Bacteroidota > Bacteroidia > Cytophagales > Cyclobacteriaceae > JAMZMI01. Next base: position 17,439 of record CAWKCO010000006.1, on the reverse strand, counting down.
ATTCGGCCTCTTTTATCATTGGAAAATATGTGACGAGCTGTTTTCGGGAATTTCTCAATAGACGAATTGCGTGTTTGGAACGTACCCGTACAAAAGAAGAAGTTCAATCAACAATAAAAACGGCTTTCGTGACCGTGCCGGCTGAGCTGATGGCTTATTATAGATTTGATCATACCTCTGGAAATGAATGTATATGAGTTTACCAGAGAACGGTAGTAATGGCTTATTTACAGGAGACTCCAACATGGACGACTTCAGGAGCAATGTCCAACATTGTTCCACGGATAGTCATAAGTGATGTAGATTCTGAAACCGGATTTACATTTACCGATCTGGATGCTGGTTCCCAAACCGCGGCGATCTCTCCTATAATATAACTGGCGAAAACCGTGAGCAATCGGATATTTATTTAAATGTACAAGCTACCGAAGGTTTAAGTAGATCAGGTTTTGACATCTCTTCTAATGGAAGCTCATATTCGTCAAATGCATCAATATTGGTCAATGATTCTCAGAATAAGCAAATATGCAGTAAGACGATGTGCCAGCAATAGCCACCACTCAGGCGCGAATAAAAATAAAGAATGTCACCACAGGATTGGAGGAGGCAAGTGATGCCAACTTCACTATTCGTCTTGCATCATCTATCACAGTCACATCACCAAATGGAGGAGAAGTTTTTACCCACGGCCAGCAAATAGACGTGACTTGGGCGATGGAAAATGTGCTTTCCACGGATGTGCTCCAAATCAATTATACTACAGGGGTGGTTGAATCAAATGTTTACAGCTTGGTATCTTCCTACTTCTCAAATTACCCAGAAAATACTTTCACATGGACTATTCCTGGAGACTATGCTACTGATGCCAGAATTGAGGTGAAGAACGTAACTACGGGAGTTTCCGATAAGAGTGATGCCACTTTTTCTATGCTCCCAGCCACTTCTTTGACTGTCACTTCTCCCAATGGTGGAGAATCTTTTGCTGCTGGAAGTGAAGTGAATATCACTTGGTCTAAGCAGACAACCGAAGATAGCGATGCATTAGAAATAAGCTACAGTTTGGATGAAGGTATCTCTTATGACAATGTGCTTGTGACTTCAACTTTTGGGGAATACCTAAATAATAGTTTTGCCTGGACATTGCCAAATATGGGTACTACGAAAGCTAGAGTCAGGGTGAGAAATTTAACCAAAGATTTGTCAGATGAGAGCAACAACAATTTTCAAATTCGCCTACCAAGTACCATTACCGTTACTTCACCAAATGGTGGAGAAACACTCGTAGTTGGTGAGCAATATAACATTACTTGGCTTGCTGAAAATGCACTGGGTACAGATGCTTTGCGAATCAGATACAATACCAATGGCGGGAATAATAATTACACGATTTTAAACAGCACCTTTGCCAATTACACTGAAAATACCTTCACTTGGGCAGTGCCGGGAGATGTATCTACGGATGCCAGGATTGAGGTTGCGAACCTTACCACAGGAGCAACCGATCAAAGTGACGCTATATTTACGATAGTGCCAGCTACGTCTCTCACGGTTACGTCACCGAACGGAGGAGAACCACTAGCAGCTGGCAGTCAAGTGAATATTACTTGGAGCAAGCAGTCTACTGCAAATACCGACGGGTTGAAAATAAGCTATAGCACTGACGGTGGGGCCACTTATGAAAATACCATTCTCACTTCAACTTTTGGAGTATATCCTACTAACAGCTATTCATGGACAGTGCCATCCATTAGAAATAATCAGGTTAGGATCAAAGTGGAGAATACTACGAAAGGCCTAAGCGATGTATCAAATGCCAATTTCCAAATTGGAGACTATACTGCTCCTGGTTTTGTGGAGACGCCAAAAGCCTCTATAGTTGGAAAGAAACATAGCATCACAGTGGAAATGAATGAAGTTTCTACAGTGTATTATGCTATTTTTCCTAACAATCAGTTTTTCACTAATGCCCAACTTATTGCGGCTATCAAGAATGATGAGACGTTGACAGGACAACTCATGTCGGGCAAGAGTGTGGTTACAGATATCAATAATAAAGTGCAGGTGGATGGTACGGCCAATTATGTTGATTTAAGTTATTATAAGATTATTATCACCGCTGAAGATGCAGCGGGTAATATTAATCAGGCATATAACAATGTATCCATTCAAGCTCAATACACGCCATTGCAAAAGGATTCTGTGGTGTTACGCACGATATACAACCAAATGGGAGGAGCAGATTGGGTGAATATTTCCAAGGATTGGACTACAAATCCAATCACAGATTGGGCGGAAATCAAGATTACTAATGGTAGGGTAACGGAGGTTGATCTTTCAGAAAAAGGATTGATAGGCGACATGCCGCAAACTGCGAATCAGCTGAACGCGCTGACTTCATTGAAATTGACCAATAACAATATCAAATCAGTACCGAGTTTTGCTCAGGTTAGCAGTCTGTCAACCTTAGATGTTAAGAATAACAAGTTGTTGTTTAGCTCTATAGTGCCAAACAAAGACGTGGATGGATTTGCGTTTGACCCACAGCAGCCGCTTTTTACCGAAGTTTATGACACCATTCAAGCTGGGGCAAACAAAATCTTGGATTCAGACTATCAAGGAGTTGGAGCTGTCTACCAATGGAGTTTTGGCTCACTCATTCCTGGCAAACCATACAACGATAACGGAACACCGATAGCGGGGGGCACTGGACAGAATTACACCATCACTAACATACGCGCTAATAATCAGGGTACATACACTTTAAGTGTCACGCACCCTTCGATTCCTGATTTTACCCTGAAAGGAGAAAGACAGAATATCTATGGAAAAACGGATCTCTTTGGTGCAGTGCGAGCCAATGGAGCCGCTGTTACTAAAGGAGATGTTTTCATTTATCGTCAAACGCCAGAAGGACCTTTTGTGAAAGAGGACAGTACAGTACTTATCGCAGAAGGAAACTATGCCCTCAAAGACATTGTGCTTGGGGATTTCATAGTCCAAGTGAAACCTGATAGATCAGTAGACTCTACAGCGTTGCAGACTTATTATGAAAGTGCTGATCGTTTCATAGAGGCAGATACGCTTTTCTTAAATGCTCAAGTAGAAGGAATAGACATAGATCTGTTGTTTTATAATCCTAGACCGATAGCACCTAAAGGAGCTAGAATCGGTGGACGACTCACGCAAGATGTGCCAGATGTGGATGGAAGAGATGGGTATAGAACCACTGCACGAAGAAAGGTTAGAAAGGCCGCTTGTTCTATGCGCAAGTTTAAATCTACGGGCAGAGGTTTAGAGAATATCGCCGATACGGAAATAGCCTATTATATCGAAACGGATGATGAAGGATACTTCAACTTTGAAGGAGTGGAAGACGGTCGTTATCTCCTCAATATCGAATTCCCAGGTGTACCGATGGATCCTAATTCTGTCATTGAGTTCATTGTAGATAGTGAAACTAAGTTAAACCAAGCGTTTACAGTAGATGCACTTATCACAGAGACGGGAATTATGGTTGATCAGACAGAAGAATTTGATTTGCCACTTTCCGTGAAGCAGTCTTTCTTGAAGGATGTGCTCATGTATCCGAACCCAACTCAAGGTGTGCTTGGAGTAGACTATACTGTTAGTAAAAACATACAAGACCTCAAAGTTTCGATAATTAACATAGAAGGTAGAAGGGTCTTTGAGCAGAAAGTGGCACATAGACAAGGAAGGCATCATACCTCGGTGGACATGACCAACTATGGTTCGGGTATATATTTGATGATTTTCACTGACTCTTCTAGTTCTTTTATTGAGCAATATAGGGTTGTAAGAAAATAAGAAAAAAGGCCGATGGAGATAAAGTCTATCGGCCTTTTTTCATTTTTCAGCGGTCTGTAAAATGAATACTGAAGGTGAAATTTGAGTCAGATTTAGTTTGACTCTGAAATATTTTGGGAAAGATATTCAGGTGCTGTTCGCCAATATTAAAAGGAAATTCTGATGGATAGAAGCCAGCTATATGGTTCGACATTCTATCTTGCATCAGAAAAATTAACATCATGAATCCAAAAGCCATTCGTTTTTTTAGTTATGTGGGCATCACGGTGGTGATGTTTTTCAGTGTATGGTACACGCTTAAAACCTATCGGGAAGGGGAGCCAAAGTGGAATTTCATGATTTTAGGTTTTGGCATTGCGATTTTGCTAGGTCTTAATTTGATTAAAACAAAAGGAAAGTAAGTAAGGTCAAAATTACATTATCATACCCTGCTTAGAACATCGTCAAAATTTCGGTTTTCCAAATACGCTCCAAGTTTTTCTTTAAGCCTCTATTATTAAATAAATGATCCTTGATATCCCAATTATCAGTGTTCGTAGAGTCTATCTTTGCATAGAATTCTAACTCTCATTAACTTCTGGTTTTTATTATCAATTTGCCAATCATTTGGGTGTTTGATTAACAGTATAATTATCAATTGTGAAAAAAATTACCGCTACACTAATTTTCATCCTATTCATTTGCTTTGCTGATGCCCAGTCGATTGAGCACTCAAGTCTGAAATAGAATCCAATCTGGAACAGGAGTATTGGAAACTCGGAGAGCAGAATATTGAGCGCCTTTTTCGAGAGTTTACCTTAGATGAAAAATCTGCGACCAACTATCACCACAACTTAGGACTTTGCAAGTTGCAAATCAAAGAGTATCTCGGAGCACAGGATCATTTGACCAAAGCCCTCCAGCTCAAAGAGAAGTATTTTGGTGTATATACTCAAGAATACGCCAAAACAGCCGAAGTACTGGGAGACCTGTCCCTCCAAATAGGGGACTATGACCGGGCGAAGGAGTATTTCACGCAAGTGGTGCGAATAGCAGAAAAAAAAGGGAAGAACACGGATCAATATGTGGAAGCCGTGATGGGCTTAGGTAAATTCTATGAAGCCATGGGGTTGTATACCGAGGCGCATGCCCAATTCGCTACGGCATTGAGCATCAGTAAGGAAATTCATCATGCTCAAAGTGCCGAATATGCAGCAGTACTCAATAACATTGGACGCATCTACGTGATGAACAATGAAGTTTCTGAAGCGGAGCGGAGTTTGCTGGAAGCCAATGCCATCTACTTGTCACTGGGCAAAAAATATCAGATTCCGTATGTAGAGTCTTTGGAAAATCTTGCCATGCTCTATGAGCACAAAGGGGATTTTAACCAAGCGGAAAAATTACTTCTGAGCATAGAAAGAGAAAAAAGGGCACTCGGTGGTCTTTCTGAAGAGTTGCTTCTGGAAACACTCAATGATCTGGGTATCCTTTACATGGATATGAATATCCTTGGTCGCTCCAAAAAGTATTTTGAAGAAGTAGAACGAATAAGTAAATACCACTTGGGTACGGAGCACAAATATTACGCTACGGCCATCAACAACCTGGCGGCAATTGCTAAAGAGATGGGGGAATATCAAAGGGCTCGTGAGTTGTTACAACAGGCACTTCAAATTTATGTAGTGGAATTAGGTCGGCAGCATCCAAATTATGCCAATTCATTGAACAACCTAGCCAGTGTAGAACGCATTTTGGGTAATTATGAGCAAGCCGAGCGCTATTATGAGGAAGTGCTGGAAATTGATAAAACTATCTATGGAAAGAATCATCCTAGTTACGCGACCACCGTCAATAACCTCGGGATACTTTATAGTGCCAAAGGTGAGCATACCAAGGCTGGCCAGTATTATAAACTGGCTCTGGACATTCGCCGTAGCACTTTGGGTGTCAATCACCCCTTATACGCCAAGTCACTTGAAAACTTTGGTCTGCATCACTATGTCTCCGGAAGTATAGATCAAGCAGAAAAATACCTTAAGGATGCTATCGATATTCGAATTGATCAAATTTCAACGATATTCCCTACCCTCACAGAGCATGAGCGAGCCGCATTCTACGAACAAATACGCGACGATGTGGAACGTTATGCATTTATTGCCTCTCAACTTTTGGATACCAATCCAAATCTTATTGAAAATATTCTTAACCATCAGATTGCAACAGGCGGAATTCTTTTTTCTTCTTCTGAGCGCATTCGCAATGCCGTATACAATAGTGCCGACAAAGAGCTGATCAGAGCATATACCGACTGGATGGCTGCTAAACAGCGAATGGCTGGCTACTATCAATTAGGAGATCACAAATTGGGCGAGTTAGGGCTTTCGCTCAAAGAAGAGGAAGCCAAGATTGAGCAGATGGAGAAGAGTATGATGTACAGGTCTAATCTGTTCGCTGGACTTGTGGGAACCACACAAGTGCAGTGGCAGGATATCCGAAGGAAATTGGATACCGATGAAGCACTGGTACAGGTCATCAGGTTTAGGGAGTTTGATAGTCAGTCCAATGGTACAGCGGAGTACTTTGGGTTCACAGATAAAGTACATTATATGTATGTCGTGCTGAAGAAAGACACCTATACCAATCCTACCTATGTAGTGGTGGAAAATGGTTCTGCGCTCGAAAAAAAGGGTTTTTCGCTCTACAACAATTCGGTGAGATATGAAAATGAATTACGGTCGTCCTATATGAATTATTGGAAGCACCTGGAGCCATTGTTGACTGAAACGAAGCGTGTATTCTTTGTTCCTGATGGGGTTTATTTCAAGCTAAACCCAAACTTGCTCAAGCTGTCCGACACGGAATATGTTTTTGACAAGCACTACGTGAGGTACTTATCTAACAGTCGTGATTTGCTCAATAAAAAACTATTGTTGCCAGCGATTCCAAAAGTTACTTTGGTGGGTAATCCTGATTTTGGGAAGTCTACCGTAGGGCAAAATTTTAGCTTACAAAACCTTCCGGGTGCTCAAAAGGAAGTCGAGGATATTTCTAAAACCCTCTTGTCATTGGGCTGGTATGTGAAGAAATACATAGGAAAGGAAGCTACCGAATCACATTTGAATAGCGTCAATGAACCGAGTATACTGCACATTGCTACACACGGATATTTCACGGAAAATGATGCTGTAATCAATAAAATCACGCCAAATGGCAATCCCATGTTTAAATCTGGTCTCTACTTAAGTGGGGCGGTGGCTTCTTACGCTTCTTACGAAAATGGAGAATACCTTGATACCAGCGATGACGGTATCCTATCTTCTTATGAAGCCATGAACATGAATCTGGTCAATACACATTTGGTGGTGCTATCCGCATGCGAAACAGCCTTAGGAGATATCGAAGTAGGTGAGGGAGTTTATGGCCTACAAAGAGCTATGGTAGTGGCAGGGGCAAGAAATATTATTACAAGTTTGACGAAGGTAGATGATGCTGCAACTCAATATTTGATGCAGACTTTTTATCAGCAATATGTGAATGTACAAGAGGTAGGTGAAGCTTTTCAGTTTGCTCAAGGTGAACTGAGAAAGAAATACCCTGATCCCAGAATTTGGGGAGCTTTTTTGTTGACTGGAAATAACTAAGTTACTTTTTGCAATTGGGTTTAGGAGTTTAATACCCGCAATTAATGGAATCAAAACCCGCTTAAAATGAAATTGAAGAATTGTTTGTATTTAGGAATTTTGCTGCTGGCGCAGTTTGCGTTACAAGCACAAGATTTGAATCGAGCCCTTATTTTCCGTGAAGGCGACAAATTGTTTGAAAGCGAGCAATATGTAAAAGCGATGCGCTTTTACAAAGAAGTACTTACGCAAGAGCCGGGACACATTGGCGCCACTTATCAAATGGGAGAGTGCTATCGTCTGATGTTTGATTATGAAAGTGCCCTTTTCTATTATGAAAAGGCGGCCAAGCAAAAAGATGAGCGTTTTCCTTTGGCTCAGTTTTATCATTCGGAAATGCTCAAGCAGGCAGGTGAGTTTACCCGAGCGCTACAGGGCTTTGAAGAATTTATTGAAAACTTGAGAAAACTAGGCTTTCATGATGACCCCAAATTTCGAACCTATTACAAGCAAGCCAAAATAGAAAAGGAAGGCTGCATGCTGGCGCTCAATGATCTCACCAACCCGAAACCAGATCATGGTTTCAAACTATGTGGTGATGAAATCAATACTGAGTACATGGATTTCGCCGCTTTTACTTACAATGACAACCAGAGTCTTTGCCTCACTTCTTCAAGATCTGCGGGAAAGGGAAACTTGATAGATTATCGCTTCGGGGAGTCTTTTGCAGATATTTTCCAATTTGATTGGGATGGAAATAAATGGGTCAGAGCAAAAAGTGGGGATAAATTGGAAAAAACCATCAATACCAAATGGGGTGATGGTTCTGGCTCTTTCAACCTAAAGGGGGACAAATTTTATTACACCAATTGTAACGAAACCTTGGGGGACTTTTGTCACATTTATGTGACAACTCTGAAAAATGGCTCGTGGACTACACCCACTGCTCTGAACCAAGCAGTAAATTTAGAAGGTTTTGATTCTCGCCATCCCAATGTAAGTTCCACGGGAGACACACTTTTTTTTGCATCCAACAGACCCGGAGGTCAGGGGAGCTATGATATCTGGATGTCACTCAATGCAGGAGGCGAAAATTGGAGTGAACCGATCAATCTGGGAGATCAGATCAACACTCCTTTTATAGAAATTTCTCCATTTTTTGATGCCAGACAAAAAGCCCTTTTCTTTTCTTCGGATGGGCACAGAGGGTTCGGAGGGTTTGATGTATTCATGGCCAAAGGAGCTTCTTTCTTTGATCCGGAAATTTTCAACCCAGGATCACCATTCAATTCAAATAAGGATGAAGTTTTTATGTTTATCAATGAGCACAAAGGCTATCTATCTTCTAACCGTGATGGGGGTTTTGGCAAACTCGATATTTATGAATTTGAAATAGCAAGAGAGAAGGAAATCATCACCGAGATATCAACTGATCAATCGGTGGCTGGAAGAAACTCACTCTTCTCGGATGACTATGATTTCGATTCCGACGAAGTAGGATCTATCAATCAAATCATTTCCAGAATGCTGGCAGCCAAAGCTGTGGACGTGAAGATGATCTTGACCGATGACCTTTCTAATGTCTACCGTCGCTTAAGTTTGGATGACAAAGAGCGAATCAACCGGATCATTTTTGCTCGTGTACGTCACCTCAACAAGACAGATTTGCAAGCGCTGCGAATCGAAGATGAGTTTTATTACCAAGACCTGACCAGCAAAGACCGCTCACACATGGACAACCTTGTGACGCGATATATTCAAGAAAATGATTTGGCAATGAGCATTCGCCTCAATGCCGCTGACAAAGAATATTACCAAAGTCTCACGGTAGAACAGCGCGAGCGAACCGACCATCTGATTGCTACCAGAGTGAAGCAAGCCAATGCCTTTGAATTCATGTGCCGGTAACCTACAATACGTTGGATTTGGCGGAGAAAAAGAAGGTGGACAACATCTCTTATAAATACATGGAGGAGAAAGTGAACCTCGACAAACTTTCTCTTTCGCCAACAGACGCATATTACTTTAAAGGATCTAGATGCGCAAAGGAAAGCGATCGTATTGCAGGCCATCAAGGAAAAATTCCTGACACTCTCTACAGTCGATAAATATAAGCTGACGGACGATGACCGACTATTTTATCAAAACCTTGGCTACTGAGCAGCTAGCGGCCATTCGAGAATTGGCTTCAGCTTTCATCTTGGGAAATCTGGATAATGTAGAATCTAAAATGGATCCTAAGGCCCTCGCTATTTATGGCAGGTTCAACAGCAATCAGCAGCAGAGCCTCAACCGAATCTTGGCGAAGGTCATTGCCAATACAATCAAGACCGATGTGTATTTTGCAGAGACGGTTCTTGGCAAAGAAGACAAAGAGCAGGTGGCGAATATCAAACCCGAGCAAGTCAATGCTTATGTAAGTTCTAAACGTGAGCAACTAAACCCGCTACCGACAAGGTAAAGTTGGAAAGGTTTGTGGCAGTGGCAGCACCTGTATGGAGCAAAGAGGAAAATGTATTTATAGAAGAGGTTCAAAAGAACACTCCAGTATCGGCGGTTACCAAGGCGGCAAGCTTCCCCAACCAAGGCAGCAGATCGACCATCGCCAAATACCGAGAAACCAAAACCTGAACCTGTGGCGGTAGTTGCGAGCAAGCCAAATGTCAAGGAAGGATCACCAGCGACGACAGTAAAATTGGACGTGCCTACAAAAGAAGAGGCGCCAAGCAGAATGTGGTATCCGAGAAGCCTGTATTATCAGAGAAGCCCGCCTCCAAAGGAAGCGCACCTGAACCTAGCACTGACCTAGCTGAAGAAAGAAGTGGTGGCACAACAACCAACCCGTACAAGTCCAAAAGAAGAAAATCCACGCTCAGAAGCGATCAGACCTATCATAGAGCAAGAGCAAAAAATAGAAGCGCTCGGCACAAATGACATTGAGTTTTATCAGAAACTTGACACCTGAGAAACAAAAGTCTGTGGATAGAATAATTGCCATGGAGTATCTGGCAAGCACCTATCGTGATGAAGAAGTGAAAACGGCAGATCAGAATTATTTCAAAGCGCTCACTTCGGCAGAGAAAACATACATCAAGTTGTTGTCTAAAGATCTGGCACAAGATGAGATGTTGAGCTCTGCCGAAAAGTCTCAGCTGATGGAGGCTACTTCCTATTATTCGGGTCTTTCTCAGGCACTCAAGTCGCGATGGAATAGTCTGGTGGCTCAGCAAGTGCTGCCTACCACAGCTACCAATGGTTATAAACTATCCGCTTCTGATGCAGCTTTCAGAACTGCTTTAAGTCCTGAGGACAAATCTAACCTTGAGAATATTAAGAAATTCAGATTTAACAACCAGCGAATTCTCTCGGAAAACCTAGCCGTGGAAGCTAATGATTTAGGAGGTAGCAATTTGAATTTTGGTGTAGCAAAGTTTAGTAATGAGCGGTTCAATTATATCTCAGTGAAAGGTTCTCTGGTCAAAAATGAGAATGGTGAAGCATTGGCCAATTATCCAATTTCCATTGTCGGACAAGACGGCAAGACCATTGCTAAGACAAGTACCAATGCTAGCGGGCTGTTTGTGTTTGAAGATTTGCCTCGGGGCGATTATCGGGTCGTCGCTGATGGGCTTACCAAAAGTAAAACACTGGATACCCCATTCTTTGTAAAAGGTTTGGAAGTAAAAGGAAGCGCGGAAGGAAATTATAACCACACCGTAAAGACAAATATTTACTTCGATTTTGATTCGGACGAACTGAGAAGCGAAGCTGAAGTGGCTCTCAGGGAAATAGCACAAGCGTACAAAAACGCTAAAGTTTATATCGAGCTCAAGTCGCATACCGATGCTATTGGTGCGGATCATTACAACATTGCGCTAAGCCAAAAGCGAAATGACCGTGTTTTAAATAGGCTGAAAGTCACTGGGTGTGAATGCTGAAGACTTGGAGTGGCTGGCCATAGGTGATAAACAACCAGTGGCAGATAATTCCACTGCCTACGGACGTCAGTTCAATAGACGCATTGAGATTTCTTTAAAGTCCAATGAACCGATTGCCTACCAACCTCTTAATGTCTATTTGGTGAGACCGAAGGGAACGCTGTACAGCATTGCTAAGAATTTTGATATTGAAATCGCAGAACTTGTGGAATTAAATGGTCTTGAAGGAGGACATCTCAATGCATTTAGCCCCATTAGAATTCCTAACCCGAAGGGAACGCAACCAAATCTGGATATGCTCGTGGAACTGAATGAGTCGGTAGCAGATGCTAAAAATCAGTACATAGTGAAGTCTGGGGATACGGTGATATCTATTGCAGAGCGATTTAATATTCCAGAAGAACTCATCATCGAAATGAACAACTTGAAAAATATTCACCTTACAGTAGGGCAAAAAATCAACATTTATGTGAGAGATTTTTAAGCCTTTCGGAGAGGAGGAAGTTAGAACAGTGGATTGGAAATCTTTCTCATTCTGGTTTCTTTCGAGATCGTATATTGGATGGAGAGCTCCACGTGGTTTTGTGAGTAGTTGATAGGGTTATTATAAAAGAGTTCTGAATTGAGGTCATAGCTAGCCTTGAAACTGAAGGCTTCATAATTGATTCCCGCAAGGAAAACGAAAGAATCCAAAAGTCTATACCAACTACCAACCACCAATTTCACGTCTTTTTTGTTGCCAAAATTATTTTTCTTTAAACTATACCATAGAAAAACACCTCCATCGAAAGTGAAATTTCCGCGCTCGTATTGCATCAGGATATTAGGTAGGATATTTACTCGATCCACTCTAAACTCAACACCACCATGGTATTTGTAGAGCATAGGCGCACGATTTTTTCCTGATTTGGCGAACGACTTATCAGGGCGATTGAGATTGGTCACTGCAAAACCAGAGAAAGCGCTGTAGTTATAGATGTTCATATTGCGCTCTCTATTGTAATAGTAGATAACTCCTGCGTTGATAATGAGATGAGAGGTAGATTCATCAAACTCAGTTACGGGGGTCTGTTGCTCATCGTCGTAACCATAAAAAGGATTATAGTTCGAACCCCAATTTAGATCGCTAAAACTTACGCGATAGTTTTCGTATCCTATTTGTCCGCCTATCGCTATTACCTCCGTGTTGAGCGCGCCCATCGAGAAATTGTGCGCATAACTGGCCATTGCACCTGTCGTATTGAAGATGCCTTGAAAACCAGATTTGTTGGTATAAGCCATAAATCCTACACCCGCTCGCGGCAAGTTATCCGCTGCATTGATCAAGAGCGGTATGGTGCCAGACACTTGGTTCGTTTCGTTGTAAAGAATGTCGTTATCTAGAGGTTTACGGTAGTTTACCGTGAAAGTAGGGTCAACATATATAGCCGCAAATGCAGGATTCAAATAGGTGGACGTAGAGAAATATTGAGAAAATTGTATCTCTTGAGCGAATGCCGAAAGGAGCACGCTTAAATGAAAAATGGCGGTGAGAAGGGATTTTTTCATCGTTTCAAAAAGATGGTACCACTAAATTGTTTTGTCTCACTCGGGCTGTATTTATAAGCATAGTTTACTTTCACATAGAAAATACCTGTGTATTCCTCATTGCCTTGCTTATTTCGCCCATCCCAACCTTTGGTGCTGGCTTCTTCAAAGGTTTTCGCTTCATATACCAGCTTGCTGAATTTGTTGTATATCTCAAGTTTGAAAGGCTCATTGGCGATGTGCTCACCAAATACGCGGTAAGATTTATTTCTGGAATCAGAGGCTGCTGGTGCAAAAACATTCGGAAAATAGATCTGACCTTCTGGATCGATCCTTGGAGCTAGGCCCACAGCAAAATACTTGGAGCCATAATTTTGAAATTGATCATAGGGCTGACTGATGGCTGTTCCATACGTGATCGAATCAGTATTAAAAAGCTCCGCGATACCTAATGAGCGAAATGGGCCTGCTGGAGTTGAGTCAGCCACCGCGATGACTGGAGAGTCAAACTTTCTGCGAATAATATTTTCATTGGTAAAATTTTCCAAATCCTCCGAGATGAAGTCAATTTCCACTTGGAGAGAGTCGATAAAACCTTTCCTAAAATCAACTTTCCACACATTTTCGTCAGATACACCAACAAGGTCTGGCTCAGGAATAGGAGCCTCAGGGTTTTTATGGATCATGCTAAAGACAAATTCAGAATTGGCTGTGCCACGCATATTGATCAATCCTATGGTTCCATAGAAACCTTCATTACCCACGGGTATTCGCCGGTCTCTGGTACCTCTGGAAATAATTTCTCCTTCAAAATAAGACATGCTACCAAGGAGATAATCGACTTTAGCTGAAGAGGATATGATTACTTTGGTGTTTGGACCTTTGGTCAAAATACCATTTTCAAAACTTAATTTTTCTGTCACTACTATCGAATCACCTTCCAATGTCACCGTGCCAACTTTATTGATGGTTAGATTTTTCAGATTAAGGTATCTATTAGAAATCATCTGATTCTCACCTCCCAGAAAAGCCATTTCGCCCAAGTTCGTGGTAAAGGTTCCATTATTACTCCAATCACCAAGCAGGGTTATTAATCCATTGTTTATAAAGAACCCAAAATTGTTAATAGCCCCAAGCGAGAGAAGTTCCCCTCCATCCAAAATTTCAAATTTTCCATTATTTTCTAAAGCACCACCTGTTGTGATAGAAGCTCCTTTTGTGACGATAATGTTGGCATCCGTAGGTACATAGAGGCTTTGAGCTCTGATTTGCAGTAGCCATGTAAATAAGAAAAGGTATGTCAAGATTCTAATTGTCATGCTTTTCTAGCTCTTAGTTATTACTTCTTGCTGTCTCATACCATTTCCCATTATACCATATTAGGCTGATAGTATTCCTCGCTCCTAGTGCGACTGAATCTCCCTGCAACTCAATGTTGCCCTCCGCTTCATTCAAGATGATAGCCGAAGTATTTATTGGGTCAGCAAGAATAACGAGTGTTTGTCCTTCAACTATGCCATTTGAAAGTCCAAAGACATTGGTATTACCAGAGACATTGTCGGTCACTACAATGAATGATCTGTTATTAATCATTGCTATTTGTGCTTCAGTATTGATAATAACAGAAGTTGGACGAATTGAAAGTGCTCCAGAGGATGTAACACTTGTAAGCGTACCAACTGAGGTTACATTTGGCTGTGCTGCTGTTTGCAGCGTTCCAGTCAATTCCGTAGCGATCAAGTCACCCGTGCCTAAGTTGACATCCTTGTCAGCATTCGTGATCAGAGCCTTGGTTGCCTCCGCCGTTCCTGGCGCTGCGACATCTAGGTAGTTCAATTCTGTGGCTGATGATGTGACCGATGTTCCGCCTATTGTAAGACTTGCCGCTGAAAGGTTATTGACGTTGGTGATGGATGTGTTAGTTGCATCTGCACCTATGCCTAATACGCTCGAGAGACTAATGACATTGATTTGCCCTTTGAGGTAACTAGAATCCGCTTTGATCTTCGTCCAAGTGTTAGTTGAGTCGAGCTTGACTTTGTTCCAAATGGCCAGACTATCAGCAGAAAGCTGGCCTTCGAAATAGGTGCTGTCCGCGTCGAGCGCACTTTCAAAGTACAGACTGTCGGCATTGGACTTGGTGTTTAGCGCTGCAATCTGATCATCAAGGAATGTAGAATCTGTTTTGATCTTCGTCCAAGTGTTAGTTGAGTCGAGCTTGACTTTGTTCCAGATGGCCAGACTATCGGCAGAAAGCTGCCCTTCGAAATAGGTGCTGTCCGCATCGAGCGCACTTTCAAAGTACAGACTGTCGGCATTGGACTTGGTGTTTAGCGCTGCAATCTGATCATCAAGGAAAGTCGAGTCGTTCTGGATTTTCGTCCAAGTTGCGGAAGAATCCGTTTTGACTTTCGTCCAAGTGTTGGTCGAGTCGAGTTTTACTTTGTTCCAAATGGCCAGACTATCAGCAGAAAGCTGTCCTTCGAAATAAGTGCTGTCCGCATCGAGTGCGCTTTCAAAATACAGGCTATCGGTGTTCGACTTGGTATTTAATGCTGCAATCTGATCGTCAAGGAAGGTAGAATCATTTTGAATTTTTGTCCAAGTTGCCGAAGAATCTGCTTTGACTTTGTTCCAAATGGCCAGACTATCAGCAGAAAGCTGTCCTTCGAAATAAGTGCTGTCCGCATCGAGTGCGCTTTCAAAGTACAGACTGTCGGTGTTTGATTTGGTATTTAGTTCTGCAATCTGATCGTCAAGGAAGGTAGAATCATTTTGAATTTTTGTCCAAGTTGCCGAAGAATCTGCTTTGACTTTGTTCCAAATGGCTAGACTATCAGCAGAAAGCTGCCCTTCGAAATAGGTGCTGTCCGCATCGAGTGCACTTTCAAAGTACAGACTGTCGGTGTTTGATTTGGTATTTAGTTCTGCAATCTGATCGTCTAGGAAGGTAGAATCATTTTGAATTTTTGTCCAAGTTGCCGAAGAATCCGTTTTGACTTTGTTCCAAATGGCCAGACTATCAGCAGAAAGCTGCCCTTCGAAATAGGTGCTGTCCGCATCGAGTGCATTTTCAAAATACAGGCTATCGGCGTTCGACTTGGTATTTAGTTCTGCAATCTGATCGTCTAGGAAGGTAGAATCATTTTGAATTTTCGTCCAAGTTGCCGAAGAATCTGCTTTCACTTTGTTCCAAATGGCTAGACTATCAGCAGAAAGCTGCCCTTCGAAATAGGTGCTGTCCGCATCGAGTGCATTTTCAAAATACAGGCTATCGGCGTTCGACTTGGTATTTAGTGCTGCAATCTGATCGTCAAGGAAGGTAGAATCATTTTGAATTTTTGTCCAAGTTGCCGAAGAATCCGTTTTGACTTTCGTCCATGAACTTGTTGAATCCGCTTTCACTTTGTTCCAAATGGCTAGACTATCAGCAGAAAGCTGCCCTTCGAAATAGGTGCTGTCCGCATCGAGTGCACTTTCAAAGTACAGACTGTCGGCGTTCGACTTGGTATTTAGTGCTGCAATCTGATCGTCAAGGAAGGTAGAATCATTTTGAATTTTTGTCCAAGTTGCCGAAGAATCCGTTTTGACTTTCGTCCATGAACTTGTTGAATCCGCTTTCACTTTGTTCCAAATGGCTAGACTATCAGCAGAAAGCTGCCCTTCGAAATAGGTACTGTCCGCATCGAGTGCGCTTTCAAAATACAGGCTATCGGTGTTCGACTTGGTATTTAATGCTGCAATCTGATCGTCAAGGAAGGTAGAATCATTTTGAATTTTCGTCCAAGTTGCCGAAGAATCTGCTTTCACTTTGTTCCAAATGGCTAGACTATCAGCAGAAAGCTGCCCTTCGAAATAGGTACTGTCCGCATCAAGTGCACTTTCAAAGTACAGACTGTCGGTGTTTGACTTGGTATTTAGTTCTGCAATCTGATCGTCAAGGAATGTCGAGTCTGTTTTGATCTTCGTCCAAGTATTAGTTGAGTCGAGCTTGACTTTGTTCCAAATGGCTGTGCTGTCGGCATTTGACTTTGAGTTTAGTGTAGTAAAATTATCTTCAACCTCAGTTTCAATTTCTTGTATTGCCACTTTGATTGTAGAATTGTCCGAGATTACGAATCCAGAAAAACTACCTAAAGTCGTTGCAGCATCTGAGACTCCAGATAATGTTTGCAATGCGTCTAAATCCGTTTCTAGTTCCTGGGTGGCATTTTTTATAGAAGTATCGTCAGAAATTATATCACCTGTAAATGCGCCAAGCGTCCCATCACCAGCAGGTACACCAGAGAGTAGTTGTAGCTTGTCCTGATTTGATCCATCTAATGCTAAATCACGGTCATCTACTGTTCCTGTTACAGAAATATTGCCAGTCACATCCAAACCATTCGTTGCATCCACATTACCCCCGAAGGTCACTTGTCCTGTTCCAGTTTGAGTGACTGCCTGGTCTGTTGTCAAAGCTGCGCCAGTTACGTTCAGACCTGAGTTTGCATTTACATTGCCAGCAAAATCCACTTGCCCCTGAAAGTCGATATCATCACCAGCTG
>CAWKCO010000005.1:0-476149 GCA_963848175.1 uncultured Cytophagales bacterium | reverse complement strand
TCAATTTACTCCAAAGAGTATCTTGATTTTGGGAGTGCAATATTAAGGATTTAGTGTATATAATACAATCGGAAAACGCAGGTATTTGATAAAAATCAAATTTATTTTTCCACCACCCCAATATTATGCGAACGATTTTCATGATCTCAACGACGAAAAATCTTGTAAACTCTTAAAAGCATTTACAAGATATTTATTTCCTGTTACCTGATCTTAGAGCTTGTAAATTGCTTTGCCATTCCTATCCTTATCAACGTAATAAGCTTAAACAGTAATCTCCTACCCCAACTTCAACTTCTGAAAAATCGCCTTGGCAGACATTTGAGTAATCTCTCCTGACTTTAGCGGTATCAAATTTACTTCCTCGATGGCCACCCTTATTAATCTAAGTGTTGGATGACCAATGGCGGCAGTCATGCGGCGTACTTGCCTATTTTTTCCTTCTATCAGCTTGATCTCCAACCACGAACGCTCTGGATGCTTTTTATAATTCACAGGTGGGTTTCTTTCTTCAATATTTGTAGGAGTAATGATTGCAACCTCTGCTACAAGCGTTTTGTGCGCTTTCCCATTGATATTAATCACCAAGCCCTTCCTAAACTCTCTTAACGCTTCCTCGCTGGGAACTCCTTCCACTTCAGCCCAATACGTCCGCTTATGTGCATTTTTTGGGTTTAGCAACTTATTGTTGAGCGATTTATCATTGGTTAAAATCAGCAAACCCTCACTATCGAGATCCAATCGCCCGACGGGGTAAACGTCTTTTGGTAAATCATATAAGCTGCCGAGCCCAGGGTTTCCGTTTTCATCAGAAAACTGACTAAGAACCTTAAAAGGTTTGTGAATAATGAAGTATTGATGCCTTTGCTTCATATTGCGAAGCTAAGAAAATACCAATTCCTATCTGAATAGAATCTCAATTACTAACTTTCCAGCATGACTGTTGCCAAACGTATTCTCGATTTCTATGACTCTCTAGAATCTCCTCAAAACCTTCCACCTGAAGTGGAAATAATGAATCCTTATCAAGAGGAGAGCGCACTGAAACTGGCCACTTCATTTTATAAGAAATTTTATGGAGACAACCAGCCAAGAACCATTCTATTCGGCATCAATCCCGGACGGTTTGGTGGTGGCATCACGGGAGTCCCCTTCACCGATCCGATCAGACTTGAAAAAGATTGCGGCATTGCCAACTATCTGGACAAAAGACAGGAACTTTCTTCGGTATTCATGTATGAAATGATACAGGCTTTTGGTGGAGCTCAGACTTTTTATAATCAGTTTTATTTCTCAGCCGTCTCTCCTCTCGGTTATGTCAAAAACGGCAAGAACCTCAATTATTATGACATTCCGAATTACAAGCTACTTTTCAATGATTATGCGTTGAAATGTATTCAACAGCAGTTTAATCTGCCTATAAAAAAGTCTATGGCCTTCTGCATTGGGCAAGGTCAAAACCATAAATTTCTAACCGAGCTCAATAAAAAATATCATCTCTTTGGTCGAATAGAAGTAGTTCCACATCCCAGATGGGTCATGCAGTATAAGCTCAAATCAAAGCAACTGTATATTAACGAATACCTGCAAAAACTCACTAGAAACTAATTTCCATTCCGTCTTCCAGTCTTTCAAAATGAAGCTTGGGAGCATGAATGACTTCACTACCCATATGAGAAAGCAAGAGTCGTTTGGTTTTGAATTTTTCTGCTTGAGCAATAATCGTTTTGTAAGACAAATGACCGGGCGAATCCTCATTTAGATTATTGCACTCGCAAATAAACAAATCTGTGTCCTTAGCTAAGGCAAGCAAGGCGTCAGTCCATTCGGTATCTCCAGAAAAGCCAAAAATTTTATCCTCGATCTTCAATTTCAAACCATGAGGATTAGATGGTGGAGCATGTTTTACTGTTTTGTATAGGATTGAAAGCCCATTGCGACTCATCCATTCATCAGACTTTATTTCATAAATGGAAAGGTACTTTTCGTCAAGAAGCTCCCCAGTACCAGGGTACATTGCTTCCTGCAAGTTTTGCAGTTTTTCTTTCAAGCCTACTGGCCCATATATGGCCAAAGGCTTGGTGCGAGCGTGCTCAAATTGGTTGCTTATGATCTGAAATGGCAAACCGCCATAATGATCTCCATGGAAGTGTGTGATAAAAATTACATCTATATCTAGTGCCATCAGCCCCTCTTGTTTCATCCGAATGAGGGTACTTGCTCCACAATCAATTAATATATTGGCGGTAGATGTCTGTAGTAAAAAGGATGTATTGAAGCGTCCTTCTGAAGCAAATGCATCTCCACAACCAAGTACTTTTAGTTTCATCCTATCTGAAAATTTATTTGTCAATTAAAGTCTCGAGGTGATCCGTGCGGTTAATTACTTCCAGCTTCACCTCTCCTTTTTCGATATTCACAACATACAAGCCCGTATTGGTATGTTTAAAATTATCCATGTGTGTGAGCGGAAAACCTAACATCCAACTTAGCAGTATTCGCATGGCACGACCATGAATACACATCAAAATCAATTCTTCCTTTTGATCCAAAATATGATTCATGGCAATTTTCTGTCTAGCCATTACTTCCACAGGGCTCTCTCCTCCTTCTATCCTCGCATGGATATCTCCAGCCGTCCAAAGCTCGGTGGTTTGCTGATAGACCGTGGAAGTTTCCGGAGTAAATGCCACGCCCTCTTGCGTTCCCCAACTTATCTCCTCCAACCCTTCAACTACCTCACAGGGAATGCCGTCATTGACAAATCCCGCAACACTTTCCGTTGTACGCTTGAGTTTCGAAACATAGATTTTCTCAAAAGGAACATCCTTATACTGCTCATAAAACAACTTCGCTTGGAGTCTCCCGGTAACGTTGAGCGAGGAATTAATTCCAGAGCCCTGCACCATTCCTCTTTGATTGTATTCTGTCTCGCCGTGGCGAATAATATAGATTTGCTTTTGCATTGTGTCTTTCAAAACTCAAACTTATGGCTTCCTGAGCAAAATGACCACAAATACACTCGGTAGTCTGTCAGCAAAACGCTAATTTCGAAAACTCAATCGAAGCAACTAATTTCGCTCATAAATATCTCAGTATGTTTCCAAAGCACATCCAATTATCTGATATCCAAAATTTGGGAAATGAATCTATGGTTGATTTTTTGGAGATTGAATACACGGAATTAGGATCCGATTACCTCTCTGCGAAAATGCCTGTCACGAACAAAACAAGACAGCCTTTTGGCTTGTTGCATGGAGGAGCGTCAGTAGTTTTAGCTGAGACATTGGGTAGTGTAGCATCCAATCTTGTAGTAGCCCCTGATCAAGTTGCAGTAGGCTTGGAGGTGAATGCGAACCATCTCAAATCTGTAAAAGAGGGTTTTGTTACAGGAAAAGCAACCGCCGTACATATTGGAAAAAAAACGCACGTATGGTCGATAGAAATACGTGATGAAAAAGAAAATTTGGTTTGTATCAGCCGACTGACAGTGGCTGTGATCGATAAAAAATAAGCATGGAGCCAACGCAAACGCTAAATTTGATTGCCAATGATTTGGAATTGCTAATAAGCAGACTGCTTAATAGCCCCTATCCTTTCGCGCTTTGGAAAAATCCGCAGGCAGAGACTTCTTTTATGATGATCGACCTTTTAGATGAGTCGCACTCCATAGCCAGTACAGAACAATCCATTGAGACACTTCACGAATGCTTCGTCGTAAATAGCTACTCTGCATCACACCCACCCAAACCGCATGTGATCAAAGGAGATATCATCCTTTCCATAGAAAAAAATGTAACTGAGATCACCTTCAATCCAAGACTGTCCTCTACAGATATCGAGTCATTTGTAGATTTCATTCAAAATTCAAGAGAAAACTATTTTAAACAGTTAGAAAAAATAAGCACACCAGAGACTGACTACCATCAGTCGGTTCAGAAAGCCATAAAACAGATCAATGATGGCTTAATGCAAAAAGTGGTGCTTGCCAGAACAAAGGATGAACCACTTCCTGCCAATATGAATGCAGCAGCGTTATTCAAGGACTTATCAAAAATATACCCCAACGCATTTTGTTACTTAATTTCATCAGAAGAATTTGGAGTATGGATGGGTGCTACTCCTGAAAGGCTGATTAGCATTTCCGACCAAAAGACCTTCGTAACGGATTCCCTAGCAGGCACACAGCCTCTCACGGAAGGATTGAGCCTAGCTAATATCGCTTGGACACAAAAAGAAATTGAAGAGCAGGCCATGGTAAGCCGCTACATCATTGAGTGCTTTAAAAAAATCAGGTTACGAGAATACGAAGAATTGGGACCTAAAACGGTACAAGCTGGAAATCTGGCTCACCTAAAAAGTACCTTCACGGTAGACATGGTTGCTACCAACTCCCCTTTACTTGGGAGCACCATGCTTGAGCTGCTCCACCCTACCTCAGCTGTATGTGGTTTTCCTAGGGCTGTTGCCAATGATTTTATTCTGGAAAACGAGTCCTTTGAAAGAAAGCTCTTCGCTGGGTTTCTGGGGCCTGTCAACTTCCAATCGCAAACTCGACTTTTCGTAAATTTGAGATGCATGCAGCTTGAACCAGATAAAGCACGTCTATTTGCAGGTGCAGGAATTACCGCCGACTCTGTTCCTGAAAAGGAATTTGAAGAAACAGAACACAAAATGAACACACTTTTGTCCGTGCTTAGATCTTAATGAACGAATCCATCTATAACATCTCTCAAATTTTTTCGCACAAAGGTGTAAGGAAAGTGGTATTATCGCCAGGTTCTAGAAATGCGCCGCTCACCATCTCCTTTGTTCGCAACCCAGACATTGATGTGTACAATGTCGTAGATGAGCGGTCTGCTGGATTCATCGCACTTGGGATGGCTATGAAGTCCAAAGAAGCCGTGGCATTATGCTGTACCAGTGGCTCGGCTTTGCTCAATTATGCGCCCGCCGTTGCTGAGGCTTATTACCAGCAAATTCCCCTGATAGTGATTTCGGCGGATCGCCCGGCTGAATGGATCGATCAACGAGATGGACAAACAATCAATCAAGTCAATGCCCTTGACAATTTTGTAAAAAAGAGCTTTCAAATAGCTGCAGACCTTAGCCATGAAGATGCACAATGGGATCTGAATAGAAAAATCAATGAAGCCATCAATTTGGCACAATCAGCGCCTTTCGGCCCAGTACATATCAACATTCCGTTCAGAGAGCCTTTTTACCCTTCGCAGGATCAGGTGTTTGAATTTGATGACGTAAGAGTATTCGAGCAACCAAAAGTGAAATTCAATCCCACTGTAGATAGCCTTATTGAGCAATGGGTGAATGTGCGCAAGAAATTGATCGTGGTAGGTCAGCAAGATTTCAATAAAGCATTACAAACGTCCATCGACAAGGTGGCCTACACTCCTATTGTGGCCGATGTAATCAGCAACATCGATACTGATCACACTATCCGAACGCACGACTTGTTTTTAGGGCAAATCAGCGGTGCGCAGATGGAAAGCCTGAGACCAGAATTACTGATAACCACTGGGAAATCATTGATCTCTAAAAATCTAAAGATTTTCCTTCGGAAGTATAAGCCAAAAACACATTGGCACTTTGAAGAAACCGATCAAATCGCGGATACTTTCAAAACCCTCACCCATCACTTCAAATTTCCGCTGAGCGAATTCTTGGAGCACATTCCTGTAGAAGAAGATTTTGACGAATTCAATTTGCAGCTAGAAGCCAACTACCATCAAAACTGGGACACTTTTGAAAAGCGGACAATTGAAGCCGTGACCCAGTCTTGTAAGACACAACAGTTTTCTGAAGTCAACGCCTATTATCAAATTGTTTCTGAATTGCCCTCTAGTATTGACCTGCATCTGGCAAACAGCATGGCGGTGAGGTATGCCAATTTCTTTCAACACAAACTATCTAAGTGCGACGTATATGCCAACAGAGGCACTAGCGGTATAGACAGTGCCAATGGTGCGGCAGTAGGCAATGCCATCATTGGAGATAGACCTGTGGTTTTACTCACGGGCGATTTGAGTTTCTTTTATGATCGAAATGCGTTCTTTCATCACCATGATTATTCCAAACTAAAAATCGTCATTTTCAACAATGCTGGTGGTGGCATATTCAGAATGATCAAGGGACCTTCTTCTTTACCCGAACTGGAAACTCACTTTGAGACAAGACATGGGCATAGCGCCCAATTCACAGCTGCGGAATATGGTTTTGACTATTTCCGAGCCAAAGACCTTCAAACTTTAGAGGATGGATTAAGTAGTCTTTTCTCTGACAACAAAACACCAAAAATATTAGAGATTTTCACTGACCCTCAGACCAATAGCTTTTGTTTGCATGCGCTAAAAGAGGCTGTTAAATCCAGTCAACTGTAGTCCTGTACATCAGTCGATTTTTTTCCACTTGCTCATAGCCGAAGCTGTGCCCACACCTACTACTGCTCCCATCAAATGAGATTCCCAGCTGATATCTATCAGTGCTGGAGAAAGTCCATATATCAATCCTCCATAAGTAAATATGATAACCAAGGAGATGAGTAAAGACCGAAAATCACGTCTGAAAACACCTAGCGCTATCAAGAAAAAAGCCAAAGCATAGACAAGCCCACTTGCACCGATATGATAAAAAGGTCGGCCTATGACCCAAACCAAGAGGTTAGTTAGAAAGTAGCATTGAATAAAAACTTGTGATGCAATGCGGCTATAAAAAAAATAGACTGTAACTCCTAAAAACAATAATGGGAAAGTATTAGAGATTATGTGCGAAAGACTCCCATGAATCAACGGTGCAGTAAAAATCCCTACGAGACCATTGAGGGTTCTTGGTAGGATGCCTAAAAAGCCCATATCAATGCCACTATTCATTTGTATGGTAAAGGCCAGCCACATAAAGAATACCAGTCGTATAGGAGGTACTAAAGTTGCTCTTTTCATGATGTGTTTAAACAAAAAAAGCTGCCAAGGCAGCTTTATATTTTGTGGCTAGTGATCTTTATTTTGCAGGAAGTGAAGGATCATTGATCATTTTCAATTCCATCAATTTTTGCTCTTCAAAAGATACTGTCATGTAACCCAATACCCCACCGGAAGCTTCTGCAATTTTCTTGGCAAGCTCTTTCAAACTAGCGTGTAATTTGATTGCGAAGTTCTTCTCTACTTTAGGAAGAATGAAGTTGAGTTTTCTGAGTTCTGTAGTGATAGCAGAAGTTCTCTCTGCTGAATCACATGGAAGCTCTGTCAAGAGTGCATTGAAGCGCTCTTCAAAACTTGCGCCTACTTCTTTGTAATACTCTACCAGCTGCTCACGCGCTCTACTTTGCTTATTTCTAGCTACTTCTATGGCCTCAGTTCTTTCCGATTTATCAATATTACCATCGGCACCAGCTATAAGTATCGCTACATACACAGGAGCTTTTAGCAATACCTCTCTTTCGTCTTCCCTAAGGTCTTCAAATTCTACGATCATCTTTTGCTTTTTTACAAATACGCTCGAAAATAATAAATTTTGCATGGATAGATAACATTTACACAATCAATTTACTTCTTGAACACCAACTTAGCCACAAGCGGCAAATGATCTGAAATATTACCTGCTTCACGATCCACTCTGGCGGACACTGCTGTCATATATTTATCATTATAAAAAATATGGTCAATCATCATTTGAGGCACCTCACTGTTGAAAGAATAATACTTGGCAGGATTGGACAGGTACATTTCTTTATTAACAACAGATTGGATGTTCTTGGCAGACATCAGCACTTCAAGTGCTCTATTTCCACTACGTTCATAAGCTGGAGTGCTATTAAAATCTCCCATGAGCAACACAGGCCTATCCACATAACTCTCAAACAATTCCTTTACTTTCTCCGCTTGGAGTACCCGCGTATCCTCGTCAAAAGCTTCCAAATGCACGTTCATCACCGTCACTACCCTGCTACCTACTCGCCAGTCCACCATTTGAACCAGCCGATCAATGTACAAGTAGTTATAAAGTAAATGGACATCTTCTCTTCTATTCAAAACCATCGTCTCTGGGTTTTTCATCAAGTGTTTCGAGAGTATCGCTTGCCCTGAAATGATTTTCCCAAAATGCTTACTAAAAGGCCAATACGGAAAAGGTAAATAGGTTTTGTCCCAATTCACAGAACGATAGGCCAGTGGGTAATTCAGGGCAGTACCTAAGTCAAAAAGCTGATCAACATTGTACGACCGATCCGCATCGAAATCAATTTCTTGGAGTGCTATTATATCTGCATCTATTTTGCTCAAATAAGAAATGGACTTTTCCATATTCTTATCAAAAAGCTCTTCTTGACGTTCTACAGGTAGGTTGTTAGTCATTCCTGAGAAGTAGCCAATATTAAAAGTACACACCGTTAGTGTATCTTTGGCGGGAGCATAATTCTTGCTAAACTCCTGAAATTGGTAATACTCGTTTACGTTCCAGTTGGGAGCTTTGGCATAAAAGAAAAAAACAATAAACGGCACAAGAAATCCTAAAGTGAAAACGAGGATTAATATTCTGATTAACTTTTTCATAGTTGTGTACGAAACGTTAAATTAACATCTTAAATAACAACAACCCTCAGCAAATGGACTTTACATTTTTAATTTCGATCAGTAACGGTGATCAGGAGTTTATCTCCGAGTTTATTTCAACGTTTGAAGAAATGACGATAGTGCAAATCACAGAAATGATAGCACTTCAAGAAAAGGGAGATTTTGTTAGGCTAGGACAACTAGCACATCAAGTGAAACCAACAACCGAAATGCTTGGGTTCGAAACTCAAAATAATGTTGTCTTAATCAATAAAGCACCTCAAGATGCGACCAAGGAGATGCTAGAAGGTATTCTCAAAGAAGCCAAAGAAGCGCTAATCACACTAAAAGAAAAGTTTTCAACCTAAATCGATTGGCTTCATTTCACCAAGGTGAGTAGGCTCTTTATTCCAAATATATAAATCAAAAACAGCAAGCAAGCGTGCTACAACTTCCCTTAAAGCCAAATTAAGGGGCAGTTGGGCTTTGTCATCTGCCGAAAAGGCTACCGCATTTAGTCCATAATAATTGGCTATAAACAACGCTCGATAACAGTGAAAATCTTGCGTAACGATGGTGATATCTTTTTGACCAAACACGGAAATAGACCGCACGATGGAGTCCAAAGTCCTCAGACCAGCAAAGTCTAACGTAATGACACCTTTTGGCACACCGTGCTCCACCAGCGCATTGTACATGTCTCTGGGCTCATTGTAATAGACCGTGCGATTGTCTCCACTGACTATAATATGGTCGATCTTACCTTCATGAAAGAGCTGCGCTGCAGCATCTATTCTTTCGACAAAATATTTGTTAGCTTCTCCCTGAGTGGTTCGCTTACTCGTACCTAAAATAAGCGCTACTCTTCTTTTTGGCATCTCATTCAGTTCATAGAAAACTTGATCTTCGGTAGAACTAATTACCCAAAAATTAAGAGACAAAAGAAAGAAGATCACAACTACTCCTACCAACGATCCAAACTTCAACACCCTCCTTACGATCTTCATTCCAATGATTTTAAATCTACTCTTTACTGCCTCCGCCAAACAGCCCTAGTTGATTATCCTCTTCTTCCACCTCATCTTTGATAGAATTTTTGAGGTTTTCCAAATCAGGTTCTGACTCTGGCTGCTCTTCTACTTTGGCTTTCACATCTTGTACTGTCTGAACAGGGAATTTGTTGCCGATGGCCTTCCACCCTTTTACTTCGATCAGCTCACTGAGATCAAACTCTTTGGTTTCTTTTTTATTGCCTTCCTTATAGATCGCCTCTACCTTGGTATTCTTGGCATTGTTTGCGAAAATCAATTTGGAATTTTTGTTATCTCCGATAAAACCGAATCTCTTGTTGGGAGTAGTCGTTTCGATAAGGAATCGCTTGATATAAAACGTCTTGGCATCCCCTTCAAAGTAAACAGCGTTTACAGGAAGCTGTGGTCGGAATTTACCCAACGATAGCATTTGATTCACATCATATCTATTTGTAATCTCAAATGAAGTCAACTCATACGACCCGTCTTTATAGAAAACCAAAATCCGATCTTCAGCTTGGAAATTGCCCAGCAAATCCCCTCTACCATCAGTATTGAGCCTTCCTACAATAGTATCGTACCACACATCCAAACCACCAAGAGTGGAAACTCCAGCCGCTTTAAACTGGATTTTTTTCACAGGATATCTCGTTAAAATATTTCCTCCTGCACCTCTTCCTTTGATTTCAATATCTGCGAAATCAAAGTCAAAAACCTTCTTACGAGCAGAACTTGCTGGTGTAAGGTAGACGGTCACTGTCTCGGCCTCTCCATTGGCATTGGCACTGAAGTATAGCAACTTAGACCCTTTGCCTCCTTTGGTTAATTCATATTCTCTGTCTCTGGTAACAGACAGCACCTGAAAGCGCTTGGCCATGGTACGTCCAGACTTTCCATCCAAATAAATGAGGTTGTACACCATGCGTTCATCTCCCTTTTTGAAGATACCCACGTGGATAATATTTTTACCAACGAAGACCTTCTCTTGGATTCTGGTCACCTGACAGATGCCATCTTTTCTAAAGACGATCACATCGTCAATATCCGAACAGTCACTAACAAATTCATCTTTTTTGATACCATACCCTACAAATCCATCTTCACGGTTCACGTACAATTTGGCATTGTTTGCGGCTACTACATTGGCTGAAATCGTTTCAAAATTGGCGATTTCAGTCTTGCGTTCTTTTCCCTTGCCATATTTATCCAATAGGTTTTGGTAGTAAGCAATGGCATAGTCAGTGAGATGCTCTAGGTGATGCTCCGTTTCTGCGAGCTCTTCTCCCAGCCTGCGCATCAATTCATCGGCCTTGAAGGAGTCAAACTTAGAGATTCTCTTGATTTTGATTTCGGTCAGACGAATGATATCGTCTTGGGTTATCTCCCTATAAAACTCTGGCTTGAATGGATCAAGACCTCTGTCTATCGTTTCGAGTACGGCCTCCCATGTCTCGCATTCTTCTATGTCTCGATAGATTCTGTTTTCTATAAAAATCTTTTCCAGCGAAGAAAAAAGACGCTTTTCCATCAGCTCATCGCGTCTGATCTCCAACTCTCTCTTGAGTAAAGCAAGTGTCTGATCTACTGATTGCTTCAATATCTCCGAAACGCCTACAAACTTTGGTTTGTCCTCATGGATGATACAAGCATTGGGTGAAATAGACACTTCACAATCTGTAAATGCAAATAGTGCGTCAATTGTGATGTCTGGAGAAGTACCAGGAGCCAGTTTGATCATGATCTCAATATCCTGCGCCGTGTTGTCCACCACCTGCTTGATCTTGATCTTACCTTTGTCGTTGGCCTTTACGATTGATTCTATGACCGAAGTAGTGGTAGTAGCATACGGGATATCTTTTACCACCAATGTCTTGGAGTCAATCTCCTCTATTGTGGCGCGTACTCTTACTCTTCCACCTCGGCGACCATCATTGTAATCACTGACATCTATTTTCCCTCCTGTGAGAAAATCAGGGAAAAGCTGTACTTTCTTTCCTTTCAAGATATCGATGGCTGCCTTTAGCAACTCGATAAAATTGTGAGGAAGCATTTTGGTAGACAAACCAACAGCGATCCCCTCCACACCCTGAGCTAGAAGCAATGGAAATTTGACTGGGAATGTAACCGGCTCTCTCTTTCTTCCATCATAAGACAACTGCCAGTCAGTGGTCTGCGGATTGAAGATGACATCCAAAGCAAATTTGGAAAGGCGCGCCTCTATGTATCGAGGAGCGGCAGATCCATCACCTGTACGCACATCTCCCCAGTTTCCCTGCATGTCTATGAGCAGATCCTTCTGACCAAGATTTACAATAGCATCTGCGATGGAAGCATCACCATGGGGGTGATACTGCATGGTGCTACCGATGATATTGGCCACCTTGTTGTATCTACCATCATCCATCTCCTTCATGGCATGGAGAATACGACGCTGCACGGGCTTCATGCCGTCTTCTATCGCTGGCACAGCCCTCTCAAGAATTACATAAGATGCATAGTCCAAGAACCAGTTTTGGTACATGCCCGATACAGGGATCACATCCTGTAGGCTATCATCTTCATTTGTCAACTCTTCGCTCATTTGTATTTCTGTATGATCTGGTTATTACTAAATATTCTTTTTTCTTGTAAAAACACCCACTATTCGGCTTCCATCTCCAATAATCGTTTCACCAATGATTCCAAATATGGCCCTGCACCCGTGCCATGCGTCCCCCCTTCTATGGTTGTGAAAGTCACCACATCTTTGGACGCTCCTGCCTTGATCAAAGCATTATAAACCTGGACCGAATTGGCATAAGGAACGGTAACATCCGCATCGCCGTGGTACATATAAAGCGGGATCGCAGGAATAAAATCCGTGGGGCTATTCTCCTTGTATGCATCAATCAAAAAGCTATATGCTGAAGCATTAGGGTTTTGCAAGTAATCTGCATTGACGAGTACGACCAGGGTGTCATTCAATGCGTCATTGATTTGTTCACTCGTATTGCTACCATCCACCAGCGCAGGAATTTCACTAGCGAAAGGTTCGTTGAAAAACATCGACAGACTTTTTCCTTCTCCTTCCCATTCGTAATGCTCCTTATAGGAAACAGCGACCAAGCCCAAGTAGAATGGGTTATCATAGGTTTCATTTGAGAATATCTCCTCCTGAACGCCCAATATTTCATAACCTCCAGCTGCAGGAAATGATGCTTGCAACTCAAAGTATTTCATCCCTTGCTCCTCTATGTACTTATGAGTGGCCATGGTGGTATAGCCGCCTTGAGAGTAGCCTGCCAGATAAAGCTCATTGTCCACATTGGCACCAAGACTAGTCGCTAGTGTGCGACTGGCATATATGTTATCAATGGTGGCAGTAGCCGTAGGTTCTTCTATGTAGTAAGTCTGCAAAAGGTCTTTGGACGCCCCAAAACCTATCAAATCCGGTGCAACAACTACAAAACCCAAAGAGGCCAAGGCACTTAACAAAACAGAAGTCCCATTATCAGCACTCAGTGCCGTGTATGCGGCACTATGCGCAGCGGTGGTACCATGACTAAAACACACGGTGGAGAGCGCCTCTTTGGTATCAGGCACAAAGATGCGCCCCGAAGCAGTGATGGTCTCCCCTTTATAAACCGTCTCATATTCCACGTCGTGAATACTTACATCATACTTAAGTGCCTCCAAGGGCACATCTAGTTGAGAGCGCCCAATGGCAATTTGCAGCTCTACAAGAGACCAAGTATGGATGTCCTCTGAAGATTTGAAAAGGCTCGACTCACGGTCAAGCATTTCTTCATCACCAGAGCAGTGGATCAGCAAACTGGCACAAAGCAAAAAAATGGATAGGCGAATGGTCTTCATAATTTTTAGTTTGAAGGTTAGTGTTTTCCGAATGGAAAAAAATCAATCAACGACCACTTCCCCCTGCACCAAATCTTTTTCCACTTTCAGATTATCAATTATAAACTCTTGACGCGTCGGAGTGTTTTTCCCCATGTAGAAACTCAGCAAATCTTTGATTTTGGTATCCTTTTGGAGGATGACTGGCTCCAAGCGAATGTCTTCTCCGATAAATGCACCAAACTCACTAGGAGAAATCTCTCCCAATCCCTTAAATCGTGTGATCTCTGGCTTATTTCCCAGCTCTGCGATGGCCGCTTGTCTTTCTTGATCGCTATAGCAGTAGATCGTTTTCTTTTTGTTTCTCACCCTAAAAAGCGGCGTATCCAAAATGAAAATGTGGTTGTTTCTGACCAACTCAGGGAAAAACTGCAAGAAGTACGTGAGCAGTAGCAAACGTATGTGCATACCATCCACATCGGCATCCGTGGCTATCACGATTTTGCGGTATCGCAAGCCTTCTAGCCCGTCTTCTATATTCAGCGCATGCTGTAGCAAGTTGAATTCTTCGTTTTCATATACGATCTTCTTCGTAGAACCATAGCAGTTGAAAGGCTTACCTCTCAAACTAAATACCGCCTGTGTCTGCACATCTCGCGTCTTGGTGATAGACCCACTGGCAGAGTCCCCTTCCGTGATGAAGATCATGGTTTTTTCCAACTGCACTTCGTCCGCTTTCTTGTCATTGTAATGAATGCGGCAATCCCGCAACTTCTTATTGTGCAAGTTGGCTTTCTTGGCACGATCATTTGCCAGCTTCTTGATACCTGCTATCTCCTTGCGCTCACGCTCTGACTGCAAGATTCGCTTCAAAAGCGCATCTGCCACTTCAGCATTTCTATGCAAGAAATTGTCAAGCTCCGTTTTGAGAAAATCATTCACAAACGTACGCATGGTGGGACCATCGTTGGCCACATTTTGCGAACCTAGCTTGGTCTTGGTCTGACTTTCAAAGACAGGCTCTTGCACCCTTATCGCTATAGCTGCCACAATAGACGCTCGAATATCTGCCGCATCAAAATCCTTTTTATAAAATTCTCTGACGGTCTTGACCATGGCCTCACGGAAAGCCGCCAAGTGCGTACCGCCCTGAGTGGTGTACTGCCCATTCACGAAAGAGTAATACTCCTCACCGTACTGGTTGGCGTGGGTCAAAGCCACTTCTATGTCATTACCTTTCAGGTGCACGATGGGATAGCGCAAGGCCTCTTCATCACACTTGCGCCTAAGCAAGTCCAGAAGTCCATTTTCTGAATGGTATTTTTTTCCGTTGAAATTGATGGTGAGCCCTGCATTGAGGAAGGCATAGTTCCAAAGCAGGTTGTCCAGGTATTCGGGAATGAAATGATAATGCTTAAAAATGGTATCGTCAGGCTCAAAGGCAATGGCCGTACCATTGCGATCAGAGGACATTTCTATCTGAGGATCGCTGGTGAGCTCGCCTCGCTGAAACTCCGCTACTTTGGTCTGCCCATCTCTATAAGACTGCACTTTGAAGTAAGAGCTCAGAGCATTTACCGCCTTGGTACCGACTCCATTTAGCCCTACAGATTTTTGAAAAGCACCAGAATCGTATTTACCCCCGGTATTGATCTTGGACACACAGTCCACCACCTTGCCCAGCGGAATACCCCGACCAAAATCTCGCACTTCTACGCGCCTGTCAGAGACTTTGATGTGGATGGTCTTGCCATGTCCCATCATGTGCTCATCTATACAGTTGTCGATGATTTCTTTCACCAACACGTAAATACCATCATCGGAAGCCGAACCATCTCCCAACTTCCCAATGTACATACCAGGCCTGAGCCTAATGTGTTCTTTCCAGTCCAGTGACTTAATACTGTCTTCAGTATATTGTACTTCTGCCATTATTACGATATGATATTGATTAACTCATCAACCCTGAATCGGGTTCACGGAGCGAAATTTATACAAAAAATCGATTCCAATCAGAGGGAATTTTCCACACCCAATTAAGTATTTGATTGAATACAGAAAGTTTAACCCACTATAAATCAGTCTGTTTTGGGTTTATTTTGCATGTTGAAAATAAGTCCAATTACCCAAACTACGATCAGCACTGGTCCAATGTAATTGAGATAGCCATAGCTCCCCGGCTGAAAATCGTTGGCATTGTTCATCACCCCCACAGAGCCAATCATACACGCCAAATAGAAGTTGAGCACCACGGCCAAACCTTTGACCCATGCCCTCACCTCCTCTATCTTGATAAGCGGGCGTAGCATCCGCTCCATGGCTATCAAAAAGATGTTGAGCACCATGAAAAGTATGATCACGCCATAAAAGAAATACTCTTTGTGTACCGACCATGAGGAGTCTTCGGGGTGCAGCGTGACCATCACGGGCAAGAGAGAATAGACATAGAGCAGTGTGCCCAAAAAGACGATAGCCGAAATGACCTTGAGAACGTTGACTGCTTTTTCCATAATAAACGAGAGGGTATAATTGATGAAGATGCCAATGGCACGAATGGGCGCAAAAGTAGCCGACCAGAGGCAGAGTGACAAGTGGTTTTGGGCTTTTGGGCTTTTGGGCTTTTGGGCTTTTGGGCTTTTGGGCTTTTGGGCTTTTGGGCTTTTGGGCTTTTGGGCTTTTGGGCTTTTGGGCTTTTGGGCTTTTGGGGCAAACTTGATTCAGTAAAGGTGGGTTACGTTTTTCTAGGCTTTATTTTTATACCCATCGCTCTTTCGCGTTTGCAATCCGAACCCAGCAAGCCCACCAACCATTCACCCTCGCAGAGGGGCAAAATCTCAATCTAGAGGAAAAGCGCATACTTAGATTACGAATAGGATTCCCTGCGGGAATGACTACATAACGGAGAATTCTCACTTCCCACTTTCAATTCTCAATTTTCAACTATCAGCTTCCCACTATCAACTATCAATTAACGCCTCCCGTCCTTTGAAAAAATACTACATTTATGGTATTGTATAAGATGGTATTAAGCCCCTACTTTCCTTCTTTTTTTTTCATTAAACCCAACAATATTATGTCTAAAGAGAATTTTGAAGCCTTGAAAGCGGAGATAGAAGCTATCCCTGCAAATGAAGTAAAAATCCCTAACATGCCTGTAGAGAAAGTCGTGCAGGAAGCTGCCGACGTAGCGGAGTGGAGCAAAGAGGATCAACCTAAATTAGAAGCTGTGGGTGTGCCCACTGCCACTTTCACCAAACTTCCGATAGCCGAAGGCGCCTTGCGCTATGCGCAGAGTCTCTGGAACAAGGATCGCTTCTCTCAAGAGGAAGCCACACGACAGTGGAATGTCGAAGCACCTGCTGCAGAAGATCTCCGTGACGAAATAGAGCACTCCTTTCGCTATGCTTTTCGTAGCAGACCCGATCTGCTCTCACGCGTGGCGGCCATAGAAGATGGTACTGGCCATGCCGACATGCTGCAAGACCTGAGTGACCTGTCCGTATTGGGCAAGTCCAACCTCCCCCTGCTGCAAGCCATCTCCTTTGATGAAACGAAGCTGGACACGGCCGCCGCACTCAGCGACTCTCTCAGTGATGTACTGGCCATCATGAACGGCGAGCGAAAAGACAACAACAAATCCAAATTTGTACGAGATCAAGCCTATACCCTACTGACAAGAATAGTAAAAGAGATCAGAGAAGCTGGCAAGTTTGTCTTCTGGAAGGATGAAAAGCGGCTGCAGGGGTACTATAGTGCTCATTGGAGGAGTCGGTAATCAGACACAAGGCCGTCATGTTGCTAAAAACCCCTCCATGTTGGTAAAATTACCAGTCATGTTAGTAAACATGCTGTCATGTTGGAAATATTACCAGTCACGTTAGTAAATAAGCCGTCATGTTGGTAGTACACCCCTCCATGCTGACCAAAGCACCCTCCATGCCCGACATGGAGGGTGCAAACCTCAACATGACAGAATATTATTTGGCATGGGCACTAAAATATCAACATGGCGGAATATTATTTGGCATGAGTCGATTGATTTCTGGCATGGGGGTGTTTATTTGGGAAGGAAGGATTTTAATGTTATTGCAACTGTGGTGAAATTGGTTAGGGGCAACTGACTGTACTTTGTTTACGACCAGCTATCATCCGTAAGCTGGACTTGTCTAATTTCCATAAAAGTATCTTAATGCACCAGCCTTTACAAATGGCTCAGTTAGCCTATGGATGATAGTCTTTGTTGGCTGTAGGTTTTCGCGATATATTTTTTCCTCATTCTTAAAAATGGCTTCTCTATGGTCTGGTTTAGTAAAAAGGCACAAAGCAAACACATTAATACACTCAGAGTAAACATTGAGCCACTTTCCTTCGCGATCCCAAATTCATTGAAAATATCTTGCGATGAGTGGATCACTCCTTTATGTACGAGATAGATTCCATATGACAATGTGGCCAATGAGGTACTGGCCTTTAATTTGAATTTAAATAAGAAACAATCAGGACTTATAGCACCTAGGACAATTAATCCATATCCTATTGATATTAGGGGGAACCCATATAATGTGAGAGAGGAACTCATCATATCCGATGCAAAATTATAGACACCTAGCAATACAAGAAAACCAGTCAGAACCAGCCAATTTCCATACTTGGATAAGGTATTAAAATTTGCTCTTGAAAATTGATAGAAAGCCGCAATCGAAACTCCAATTAGTAGTCCATCAAGACGACTGTATGTGGGGTAATAAATCACTTCGAACCAGTTGTATCCTGAATCTGGTGAAGATAAGAAGTGAGAATATATCCAAAACCGTAAGAGAATCTGGATAATGAATAATAGAGGTAAGATTATAAATGAATGTTTCCAATTTATTTTAAGCAGAATTAATAGAACAAGCGGGAGAGTCAAGTAAAAATGTTCCTCTATGCATAAAGACCAAACATGAGAAAATGTTCCGTGGTTTCGAGAATCGAATCCAATATTTTGAGTGAAAGTTAGCAATTTCCAGAGTGGTGGTAATGCTTCTTTTTCATGAAATGAAGGGAAGAAAAAATAGATTGCTACCACAGCATAATATATTGGAAGAATCCTGAATATTCGTTTTATGAAAAACGTTTTTACAGAGAAAGAACCATTTCCCTTAATCTCGGAAAAAAGTTGAGACGCGATTAAAAAGCCACTTAAAACGAAAAATAAGTCCACCCCGGTCCAACCGAATCCAATAACATCGGGAAACCAATCCGGGTGTGGAAAAAATGCTCTGTAGTGAAACAAGAAGACAAATAGGATTGCTAAAGACCTCAAGTGATCTAGCCCATGGAGTTTGATCTGTTGATTTTGGTTGAGATTCATGTTTTTGATTAATTACAGGAATTGGAACAACGTGCCAAACTTACATAAAACGTCCAGCTATCATCCGCAAGCTGGACTTGTCTAATTTCCATAAAAGTATCTTAATGCACCAGCCTTTGCAAATAGCTTCGTTAGCTTATGGATGAAGTGTTTGTTAGCATCTTTTATCTTAATCCAAATGAATCTTCAGCAAGTCCGGGTGAAAAAAGAATTGCAATTCCTTCTGTTTTTCGATTAAATGCTGGCATTCGAGTTCTCATTAAGCCGCTTAACGATTCTGAAACATCAGGCTCCAAATGATCAAGTACGAAAGCAATAAATTTCATGGATGTTTGATGATCTTTTAAAGCTTGCTCTGGTTCAACATTTTTAAGATAGTTCTTCATTGTCTTGAAGATTATCCCTCCGTCTTCTTTGAATAATGGCGTATCTCCCATATCAAAAAAAACATCCTCAAACATAAGAGATTGTGGGTCGATGTTGCCATGGAGAAAATCATTTCTTTGATTCATTAGAGTATGGAAATCTTTGAATCTTTGATCCTCAGAATTAACTGGCTTTAAGAAACTGTTACAATACAAGTGAAGCGATTTGACACGTATGTCAATCTGCCGTCTTAAAAGGTCATCATATAACCTCTTGTCCTTTTTGATCTCTTCTTTTCGAAGAACTAGAATCAATAGATTTATGAAAGCTTCACACAGTACTGGACATAACATTCTGATTGTACTTCCTACACTTACAGCTCTTTCGACATTCGCTACCCAAGTCTTAAAATCATTGAAATACTTTTTTCTTTCTTCTTCAGTAGTTGCGTCATTAATGTTATTATGAACTTCTCTTATGTCCAGCTTCTCTAACTCTAATCTTAAATCTCTTAAAGTGCCGTCCAATCGAGCAAATGGATTGATGAAAAGTGTATAGTGTTCGAGCTTGTTCTGGATTGAGCTCATCTCTTTGCCTTGATCAGCAAATGATGATTTAAGGTGTTCGACGAGTTCATTCCAATCACTTTTTTTAAAAGAAACACCAACTTTTAACTTTAGCATTATCTCCAAGCCTGCACTTTTTCCAATGAAATGGATTTCACTTTCTCCGCTAAGTAAATGATAGTGCCAGTGATTAAGGTTCTCAGTAGTTCCAAAATTTTTCGTGAACATCAAAGCACCATTTGGAAGACCAAATCGAGCTTTTAAGTATTTATAAACTGTTAATGGAGACAGATCGTTCTTCGTATTTCTCCAGATCAGAACACGTAAGTCATCTCTTTTAGCACCAAAAGATTTTTGAATGTATTCAAGTGGTGCTTCTCTCCATTTCGATGTATCGAATACTTCAGCTAGTTCCATGAAATTGATATTAACGTCAAGCTAAAGTGCGTATGTCCACACTTTGCTAATGAAAAACTAAACTAGCAAAGCTGCGCCACCCGCACAACTGCTTCTATGAAATACTGCGTTATGAAAATCTAAATCCAGAAGCACCAAAAGCATTGAAAGACAAAGAAATATCTGAAGGCGCAGCTTTGTGGTCAAGTTGCATTGAAGTTTGCTAGAAGCAGTCCGACATATGCACTTTCAGCGCTTGTTGTATGGCGTGATTATTCATTTCGTTCAGTTTCCAGTTGAGAAAAAAGGTCCAATGTTCGGTACCTCATGAGGAATCACATAGGTCCACTTCATATTATGATGACTAATGTATAAGTCGTCACAGAAATCCTCCATCACGATCTTTGGAATTCTACCTTTACAGAGGATCAAGTATTGTTGTTGTTCGTTAAAAATCAGAGTGTTTGCGTCATATTGTTCAGATAGCTTCTTAGTTGCCTGTTCGCCATTCAAAGCGTTCGCGGAGTTAAAGCTGAAAATGTGCCATAGATAGTTGTCAAGATTAGGAGCAGTTCTCTTGCCAATAAACTTGTTCGTCCAATTGTTAACTACTTTGCTAAGTTCACTATCAGGACTCGGGTTATAACCTTCCTGAAGGATTTCGAATTCAATTCCCTGTTCGTTTAGTTGTTCAATAATGTTCGTCTGAGAAGTCATGGTGGAAAATCTTGTTCTACAGGAGTTCAGTTTTAGGTTGCGTAATTCTCAGATACTAAGCTCTTTCTTTTTCGACTTGAGTAGTTCAGCCATTTTCGTTGAAAATGTAGGATGGTTATTTGGGTTCAGCAAATTACCTTCTCTTTTTGGAAAATCAGTGTTGGTGTAGAATTGTTTACCGTTCTTCAGTTTGATTTTCACGAATGACCCTCTATAATCAGCACGATAGAGTTTAATTGAGTCAATATTCGACCATGCTAATTCTTCGTCTCCATTTCGACTATGAATTGTAATTTATTCAGAGTTAACTGAAATAAGTGAGTAATTGTATTTGACCCAAATTAGAATTGCTAAGAGTACGGATTCAAAAATTAAGATTCCAAGTATATCCTGAACATTTTGGAAAACAGCTTCAGTTGCTTCGTTAAAGTTTTCGAATCGGATAAGGGCGTAACCTAAAATCAAAAATGGTACTGCAAGAGAAACTCTTAGTCCATAAATAGTTGATTTATAATAATAGTCAGAGGATTTTACTTCCATGCAGTTAATGACATACAACAACCCAACATATCCAATGCACTATATTCAGGTTGTAGCATTTTATTTTTAATTCATTATTAGCCAAAAACTTAGCCAGGTATAGTCGCTTATAAGCGGTGGCTCACTACTTAGCTTTGCGCCCTCAAAATAGTCATTTTGTATCAAGAAGAGGTATGTAAATAAAGACACAAATGATTTTTTATTCCACTCAGCACAATTGAGAAAAACACCTTGAGATTTTTCTTTGATCGGCTCTCCTCCTCAAATACTGGATAAATGCTTAATTTTCCAGAATGGAAAAGAGAAGATCATTTTTTAAGAAGTTGATGCTAACTGCTGCGGGTTTTGGTATGTTTCCAACCATGACCAAAGCCTATAACCCTAAGAAAATGCTAAAAGGAAATTTTGTACACATGGTATTCTTCTGGCTCAAGCCTGATGTAGATGCGGATGCTTTTATAAAATCTACTAGGGCTTTTGTGAGTGCCGTGCCAGAGGTCGTCAGCTTTCACCTAGGCAAGCCTGCTGGCACACCCAGAGAAGTGGTAGACAATAGCTACAGCGTAAACCTGGTGGTGACCTTTGCCAGTAAGGAAGACCAAGACAGTTACCAGACGCACCCTGCGCACATCAAGTACGTGGAGGAAAACAAAGACAAATGGACAGATGTGAAAATCTATGATAGTTGGAGAGAGAAAAATTGAGAATTGAGAATTGAGAATGTAAAGTTAAAAATTGAGAGTTAGCTGTGTATTATCGTCTTGTAGTCATGCCCGGAGGGCATCTTCTCCGTTATCTAGGTGAGCATTTTCCTCTGTAGCAATTAAGATTCTCTGCGGGTGGCACACGATCTTGTGAATGACTGATTGGTGAAAAATTGAGAATTGAGAATGTAAAGTTAAAAATTGAGAGTTAGCTGTGTATTATCGTCTTGTAGTCATGCCCGGAGGGCATCTTCTCCGTTATCTAGGTGAGCGTTTTGCTCCGCTGCGAAAGACTCCCTGCGCGTCGCATAGTGGAGCACAGCTAGTGTGTGCTCCTTTATGGGCATGATTGACTCGTTAAACCCATTGACTGATAATTGATTAGATCAAGCACAATAACAATGACGCATTGGGTTTGTTGGAAAAATCAACAATAAACCATGGCAATGACACTGTCTTGGTACTCGCTGTAGGCGGTTTGAAGTGCTGGCAATCCTACAAAATCCACTTTTTCGATGACGCTCACTTGCCCAGCATCATAAGTGACCATGCAATCCTGAAAATCCACAAAACGCTGGGTGATTGAAAACTGCATCTTGAAATAGGCTTCCTTAATAGAGAAAAAAAGCGTGGCATAAAACGATTGATATTGTGGTGGCTTAGATCTTAACCAATCTATTTCGTTGGGGGTGAAAAACAAACTCCATAGCTCCAGCTCTACTCTGCCTATGGTCTCTATATCCAAGCCTACCGCCTTATACTCAGATTTAGGCATGACCACAGCTCCAGAAAGGAATTTGCTATGACTGATAGAGCCAACTACACCGTCTGGCCAAAGTGGCTCTCCATGTTCCGTTTTGAGAATGGGCTCTGATAGATCAAACTCGGACAAACACTGGTGTGCGCAATAGCGGCCGCCACAGAAATCCTGTAAACGGGTTTGCTCAAATGAATGAGCAATACTTCTTTCAACTTCATATAAAATTTCTGACGATTTTTTCTCTTGGGTGAAATGTGCCACTGCACCTTGGGGTAAGTTGATGTAGGTCATAATTGGTTTGGTTTCTTTCAGTTGTGTATTGACACAACTGGGGGTTTGTTTGAATACAATTAACGGTATATACCAACCAATTTAGGAGTTTTTTTTATAATAAGAAGTTATCTGAGATGAAGTTTTAAAGATTTTTCAACACACTATATCACATTCATAATCAAAAGATTGCACTATAGGAATAATGATAACCTTTGAACTATTTGACAAGCGTAGAAATAAGGATAGAACCTTTCATGCTCCTTGAAATTCAGCAATTGAGGCTGATGAATTGTAAAAAAAATGGGCGCTCCCCAAATGGAAAGAGCGCCCTACTCACTGATTTACTTTTATTCAGTTATAAAAACACGACTCAGATCCTCGCTGATTTGCTCACGAATGAAGTCTTTGTTTCTGCTCACAAACCAGTGATCTCCATGCACCAACTCTTGCCTAAACTCGGCGTTGGTTTGGTCTTGCCATGGAGCCATCTCCTCTGGTAGCGTCACCTCATCTTCTATCGCTGAGAACACCGTAATCGGAAAGTCAAACTTCGCTTCGTTCTCATAGTCATAGTCTACAAGTAGTGCCATGTCTATGCGCAAGAGCGGCAGGATCTTCTTCACAAAGTCTAGATCATCGATGTAAGTCATCAAACCGATAAGTTTTTGCTCAGAATTTTCTGAAATCGCCGATTGTTTCAGTACATCTCTGTTTTTCCAAGTCATGGTCATCTGTGGTGCCATGGTAGCAGAGCTAAAGAAATGGATCGGCTCCAAACCGTGCTTCTTGCGCAAGCGACGCGTAATCTCAAAGGCAATAATACCTCCAAAACTGTGTCCGTAGATCGCAAACTGACCATCGAGCAATGGCACAATAGCCGCTTCCAAATCGTCGAGTAGTAAAGTGAAATCGGTGTAGATTTCCTCATCCTTGCGATTTTCACGTCCTGGCAGCTGTACAGCATACACATCCGTGCCCACTGGTGCTTCATACAAGAAATCGTTGAACATGGATGCACCTGCTCCCATAGAGTGGAACATGAAAATTTTCATCTTACCGCTTTGATCCTCGTCAGACTTTCTATGTACAAACCACTTATTGATCACCTCTATATCCTGCTCGGTAGTGATGCCTGATTCATCTTTCTCCGCTTCGGCTGGTGCTTGGAAGCTCTCCATGATGTGCTGCGCTATCTCCACGATGCTTGGCCCTTTGGAAATTTTCATCAACGGATAATTGAATTCCAGCTTTTGCAAAATCCAGTTGCGAAGCTGGTTCATCATCAATGAATCCAATCCTATGGCAGAGACAGATTTGCCTTCATCCAATTTGTCCGGAGTAGTTCCTAAGATTCTGGCTAGTGCTTCTTTGAGACTCTCCGCAAGCAATTGATGCGCAGCTCCTTGCTCTAGCGCAAGCACTTTGTCTTTCAAACTGTCTCCAGAGCCTTTGCTTGCTCCTACTTTGAGTGCCTCATCGGACATCAGATCAGCAAACTTGGCATCTGATCGCAAGTGGTGGAAAAACTCTCTGAAACGCAACCAATCAATATTGGCAGCCATACGCACATGATCACCTTCCAGCAAAATACGCTCAATTTTACTGGTGACTTGCTTCATGGTAAGTGGCAACCACCCTTGGTTTTCCAATACATTGAGGACGTTTCCTCCTTCTTTTGACATACCAGCATACTGGCCTAACACGCCCAAGTTTACGCTTTGCGCATGTAAACCTTTGGACTTTCTGTAGGTCACAAGCTTGTCTAGGAAATTGTTGGCAGAAGAATAGTTGCTTTGCCCTGGCAAACCAAACACTGCGGAGATAGAAGAAAGTGAAAGGAAGAAATCCACATCCATTTTCTCTGTCGCCAAATGCAAGTTCCATGCTCCTATCGCTTTAGGTTCAAACACTTTTCTAAACAAATCCTTGTCCATACGCTGAATAGTGGAATCCTGAAGCACTGCTGCTCCATGTATAATCCCTCCTATTGGCGCTATTTTATTCATGCGATTGATCATATCCGTGACTTGCTCCAATGACGATAAGTCGAGGTTTTCAATCTTCACGGTTACTCCCTCCTCTTGAAGTTTACTGATCCAGTTAAAATCATAAGGAGATTTTGGCCCACTTCTACTCACCAATGCGAGGGTGCGTGCACCTTTTTCTACCATCCATTTGGCAAGCTCCAATCCAAAACCGCTCGCCCCACCTGTGATTACATAAGAGCGCCCTGCATCAAAGGTGATTTCCTCCAATGGCAAGGCCTCTACTGTTTCTCCATCCATGGAGAGTACCACTTTACCTATGTGCTTACCCTTACTCATAAAGTCTAGTGCGGAACCGATCTCATTGATTTGGAAAGATTCATAAGGATGTGGCTTGAGCTGCTTGCTTTCAAATAATTTGATCACATCGTTGAACAGCCTTGCTCCTTTTTCTGGCTTTTGCCCCATCAGTCGGTCGATATCCACAGCATGGTAGCTAAGGTTATCACCAAAACGCTTCAGATGCAAACTCATATCGTTGTAGATATCCGTCTTTCCGATCTCTAAGAATCGACCAAACGGGCGCAAGCATTTGATACTTTGAATGATGGCCTTGCCACTCAAGGAGTTCAAAACAAGATCTATTCCTTCTCCATTGGTATCTCGCATGATCTGATCGTAGAAATCCACATTGCGACTATCATAAACATGCTCCACCCCGAGGGTTTTAAGCAATGCCCGCTTTTCAGGCGTACCTGCTGTGGCATAAATCTCTATACCTTTGAGCTGTGCCAAAGCCACCGCCGCAAGCCCCACGCCACCCGTAGCAGAGTGAATCAGCATGCGTTCACCAGCTTCCAGCTGACCTAAATTGAACATACAATGATAAGCCGTCAAGTAAACGAGCGTAATCGTCGCACCTTCTTCATAAGAAATGTGCGCAGGCTTTTTCACAACACAATGCTGTGGAGTGACTGCTTTTCCTGCAAAGGTATTTGGTGCAAAAGCCAATACCAGATCCCCAGGTTTCACGTGAGTCACATATCTACCTACACGAGCAACAACACCTGAGCATTCCAAACCCAGCTGTGCACCAACCAAACCACCGGCTACACTTTCTTCCGTTAGTAAGCCATTGAGATTCAAAACATCTTTGAAGTTAAGACCAGCAGCTTTTACATTGATCTCCACATCTTTATCGCCTATCTCGAAAGGGGCAATCTGTCTGAATCCAATAGAATCAAGAATGCCTTTCTCTTTCAAAATAGTCTGATAATAAGAACCAGAGGCTAAAAGATTGAGAGAAGCCTCTTTTTGTGCTTTTTCTTTATTGGTAGGAACCAAACGCTTGATAAAGATTTGATCGCCTCGGAAGCCAAAGTCTGTTTCATTACCGCCATTGGCAGTAGACGAAACAATACTTGCAAAATTGCTCAGCTCCAACGGACTGTCGAGACTGGATAAATCTGCAATTTTCACAGCCGCCAGTGGATATTCATTGACCATCACACGTCCCAAACCATAGCTCACAGACTGGATCATGCTGTTCTCTTTGTCAGAATCAATAATAATGTCAGACTTAGAATTGATCAGCCAAACGGCCGTTTGCATTTCCTCCTCGATAATGGCATTGAAGATGTTCAACACCTTCCAGCTAAGATTCACTGTAGCATCTGCCATTCCTTCATCTGAGGCCGTGAGCGGCAAGGTGACGATAATGCGATTGAGCGTGGGGTGTGCTTTTTTTACATTCATCAAAGCCATGCGTACTTCCTGTCTATTGCTGAAATCAATAGTAGGTGTTTGGATTACAGATGCACCATTTTCCTGAAGCTTTTGCTTAAGCAGAATGAAGGAGAAATCCTTTTCGCTGAGTACCAAAATAGATGGGTGTGCAGGTTTCACCTGTAGTTCAGCCATCGGCTCCCACTGATATTCATAGCATCCAGAGTAGGCCAAATCAGACTCTTGCTTTCTAGAACCTTCGATATACTTACAACGCAAGCCTTGTACTTCCGCCACGAGCGTTCCGTCTTCATCTATGATCCAAAAATCCCCATTCAAAGCATCGGAACTCGCTTCTGACACCTTCACATAACTATAAACCGTAGCAGTTTTTGGTT
Organism: uncultured Cytophagales bacterium; assembly: GCA_963848175.1. Classification (GTDB taxonomy): domain Bacteria; phylum Bacteroidota; class Bacteroidia; order Cytophagales; family Cyclobacteriaceae; genus JAMZMI01. Next base: position 448,940 of record CAWKCO010000005.1, on the reverse strand, counting down.
TTGTGTGAAACTTGTAGCGATCAATATGCACAGGCAAATACACTCCACGTTCCTCATCAGTGGTACTCATCTTCGCTGCAAAAATGGTATGCAAGCACGCATCCAATACGGATGGATGCAGATAATAATTCTCGATACCGTAATCAAGCGATTCATGCAGTTCTACTTTACCCAGCACTTCATCTTCTACCACCCAAAGGTTTTTCACCGCCTTGAAAGTTGGCCCATAAAACAAGCCGCTCTTCTTGAGCTCGTTGTACATTGGCTGTACGGGCAAACGGTCGTTTACACGCTCTTTTATTTCTTCTAAATCAACAGGATTTGAGATGAACTTGTCGCCAAGAACATTCATTTTTCCATTGGAGTGTTTCACCCACTCTGCATCCGGATTGTTTCTATCCTTGCTCAGAATCCAATACTTCTCCTCATCAGAATAGATTTCAATCTTAACCTCAGCAAACTCGCCTTCTTCTGGTAAGAAAAGAGCATTTTCAAAGTTTACATCTTCCAAGAAATTGAATTGCTCTCCAAAGGCCTCCTTCGCTGCGGCGGAAGCGATCTCTAAGTGCCCCGTAGCTGGGAAAATAATGACATCATCTACTTTATGATCATCTATGTATGGGTCTACCCGCTTGTCTAGCAATACATCAAAAGTAAGATTATTGGCATTCACCCCAGATTTTCTCTGATCTAATATGAGTGGGTGCACCTTCTTAGAAAGTCGCTTGTGTTTATGATCAGCACTTTCATACCAGAAAGATTTCAAATCCCACTTGTACTTTGGCAAATCCAAAACTTCATTGGCCTCTGGATAAATAGCATCCCAATCTAAATCATACCCTTTGGCGTAAAGCGAACCAAGGGTTTGCAAAAAGATCAGTTTTTCATTTTCCTTTCTCTTGATAGAAGGAAAAACAGCCGCCATTACTTTCTTGTGTGAAAACAACTCTTCTGCTCCAGAGGAAAGTGCAGGGTGAGGACCTATCTCAATAAACAAGTCATAACCATCGTTGATCATTTCGCCCAAAGCATTGGAAAAATAAACTGGCTCACGCACATTGTCATACCAATATTGGCTGACCAGATGAGAGCCATCTTCTTGCTTGCCTGTCACGGTGGAGTATAGTGCTATCTGAGCCACATGCGGTTTCAAATCCTTTAAACTAGCAATCAGCTCCTCTTTAAGTGGCTCCATGTGGTGAGAGTGAAATGGCACAGTCACTTTCAAAAAGCGATTGAAAACATCCTTCTTCTCCAATTCCTCGGCAATCTTTACCAAAGGTGCTTCATCGCCAGATAGTACCAGCATGGCTGGGCCATTCACCGCACCTATAGACACGACATCTTTCACATCGGCAATCATTGCTTCTGCTTCTGCTTGAGTAAGACTCACCGCCAGCATTTTACCTTTTCCAGTAGCAGCGTGCTGCCCTTTACTTCGGTTGAAAATAACCTGCACGGCCTGCTCTAAAGTAAGACACCCAGCAGTATATGCGGCGGCCACTTCTCCAATAGAATGACCGACAACACCTTCTGGTGTTACGCCGTGCTTCTTCCAAAGCTCTACCAATGCAATCTGAACAGCCATAATCGCTGGCTGAGCGATACGGGTGTCATTCACACGTGAGTCGGCTTCATCTTTATTCATTTCCTCCAAAAGCGACCATCCAGCTATGGATTTGAAGTGACCTTCTATCTCTTGAATAATGGATTTGAACAATGGCTCTTTGGCAATCAGCTCCTGCCCCATCGCATACCACTGTGGCCCTTGTCCTGTGAAGATAAAAGCCAGCTTTTTCAATGGCTGATCCACTTCGCTCACCACTACACCTGACAGCACATTGCCTTCTAGATAGGCATCAATCTTTGCAATTATATCTGCTTTGTCTGCTCCCGCGACGGTAATTCTATGCCTAAGGTCAGATCTGTGCTTACCAATATTGTAGCAGATGTCTCTCAAGTCATGCTTAGAAGATGTTAGATAAATTTTATACTCCTTCAAAAGCTCATCAAGCGAAGTTTTCGTTTGAGCACTCGTATGAAAGAGGTACATATTTTCTTTTACCTCTTTTTGCTTCGGTGCTTCGGTTACTGTCTCCTCATACTCTTCCAAAACCAAGTGGGCGTTAGTACCACCAGCGCCAAAAGAATTGACACCTCCTACACGTGGGCTACCATCTGGCTGTGCTGGCCAAGGTGTATTTTCACTGACTACAGACAGCTTCCAGTTCTTCAAATCAATCTTAGGATTCACTTTCGTGAAATGAAGGTTTCCTGGAATCATTTTGTTTTTCATAGAAAGGGCTAGCTTGATCAGGCCTCCTACACCTGCTGCTCCTTCCATGTGTCCCATGTTGGATTTTATCGAACCAATCATCAGCGGGCTTTCTTCGCTTCTTCCTCCAAAAACCTTTGAGAATGATCTTGTCTCAATCGGATCACCTACTGGCGTGCCCGTACCATGTGCTTCGATATATTGAAGACGATCTACTGGCACTTCAGCTTTTGCATAAGCATGCTTAAGCATAGACACTTGTGAGTTTTCATTTGGCACGGTGAATCCCTCACTCGTATAACCATCAGAATTGCAAGCTGTACCTCTTATTATACCATATATCTTGTTACCGTCTTTTTTAGCTTGTGTTAGAGACTTAAGATATACAACTCCCACTCCTTCACTACGCACATACCCGTTGGCTCTTTCATCAAAAGACTTACATCTTCCATCAGGGCTCAAAAAATTACCCTTAGACATCATGACTGTAGACTCAGGGTTGATAATGAGGTTCACCCCACCGGCTACCGCTTGATCTGCCGTGCCGTCCCATATACTTTGGCATGCCAAATGAACGGCTACCAAGGATCCTGAGCATGCTGTATCTACAGATACACTTGGCCCAAGGAGATTATAGAAATAGGAAATTCTATTCGCTATCGCAGTGAGCGATGAGCCCATCGGTACATGCGGACTAATGGCATAGCGGCTGCCTTGATCCACTTGCATATCCCAATAGTCATTGGTAAACACGCTCATAAACACCGAAGTATTTGAGCCCTTAAATTTCTCCAGCTTGTCACCTGCGTCTTCTATTGCCTCGAAGGTCGTCTGAAGCAACAATCGCTGTTGCGGATCTATGCGCTCTGCCTCTTTAGGAAACACACTGAAAAATTCATTGTCGAACATATCAATACCCTCAACAAATCCTCCTTGATTGGTCTTGATCTTACCTGCTTTATCAGGATTTGGATCATAATATTCTTTATGATCCCATCGGTCCTTGGGTACTTCTGTTACCCCGTCGATACCATCGACGAGCTTCTTCCAAAAGGTTTCTGGGGTATGGACCTGCCCTGGTGTGTGGCAGCCAATCCCAACAATTGCGATTTCTACTTTCTTCATTGGTTCTGGTATTAAATTAGTGAGTAACTGGTTATTTTTTGCTCTATTAAGTTATAACGCCCGTAGATGCTATAATTGACAAAACAGCTTTAATATAACATATAATATTTTTAAACAACAAATGCACGATTTATTAGACGAATCATATCAGGTGCTAAAAAGTCTCATTTTGTCAAAAAACCGCTTTTATTTAACTAAAAATGCATTTATACACCTTTTTATGTAGAAAATAATGATATAAATCATAAAAAAGCGTTATAAATTATATGAATAAAAAATGTGTAATTATCCCTTTCAAATATCATCACATTCTTAAAAATACTCATATATTAAAATATCAAAATAGGCAATATAAAATTGAAACGGGTAACGTTGTGTTGTATATCGATTTATTCAAATTGCAGCAACGAACGCCAACCAATCTTAAAAGATTATCATTTCTATCGTATTTTTTTCTGGCTTCTTTACTTTTCCAAGTACTTCTATCTTTGCTGATATTAACAAGTAGTCAGAGCAGCTTATGGAAGCAAGAATCAAACAACGAATCGCACTGAGCACATTCTATTTCTTATCAGGATTTGGATTTGCTACTTGGACTTCTCGAATCCCTACTTTCAAGTCAATGTTAGACTTGAATGAGGCTGAACTGGGTTCTATTCTTCTGGTGATGCCACTTAGTTCAGTCATCGGACTTCCATTGTCGGCTTGGTTGGTGTCAAGATTTGAAACCCGCATACCCATGTATACCTTCTTCTGTTTGTATGCAATTGCGCTCTTTTCTATATGCCTTACTAGGAATATCATAGCGTTTACCATAGCCATATTCTTTGTTGCGTTCTTTATGAGAGTAGTCAATATTTCGATGAATACGCAGGTGATCACCGTTCAAAAGGCTTTTGAAAAGAAAATAAACGGCTCTTTCCATGCGCTATGGAGTATGGGAGGAATCATAGGTGTCGGATTCACCACTATTACCATATTATTAGAATGGTCTATGCTAGCGCATTTTCTAGCATTTTCCCTTATCGCTTTGATATTTAGTTCTATCGCGTTTATCCATCTTCTAAAAAATGACCGATCTATTTCTGGGAACAAACTAATCCTCAATAAACCCGACCCTTACATTATGTCTTTGGGGCTATTGATACTATTTGCTGCGATTTGCGAAGGAGGCATGTTCGATTGGAGTGGTATCTATTTCAAAGAAGTTATAAAGGCAGAGGTCTTTACTTTTGGTTTTCTTCTGTTCATGATTTGCATGACCCTTTCGCGTTTTAGCTCCGATTGGATTATTGAAAAATTTGGAATGCAGAAGACTTTTGTCATTTCTTCCTTGTTTGTAGCCAGTGGGATTGCAGTGGCCATTTCATTTCCAACCTTCTACATGGCTGTAATTGGATTTAGTCTGGTTGGTTTAGGTGCTGCGCCTATCATTCCCATGGCACTACTCGAGGCTGGTGCTTCCAAGAAGTACTCACCAGGAATTGCGGTAGCCATCATATCTACCTATAGCACCACTGGCATGCTCATTGGCCCTCCTATCATTGGTTACCTAGCACATATGTTTGATTTGAGAGTCTCATTCGGCTTCCTCATGGTCATGGGTCTGGGAATGATTCCGGTTTCTAGGTTTTTCTTTAAAATAAAAGCCAAAACGACTGAATAAACTTTCCTAATTCACCTCTCAACCACAAGATTTCAATTACTTCTGATAGAATAGAAAAAGAGGGTGCTATTTTTATCGCGGTTTGAAATTTTTTAGTGACTTTTAAAGCTATTATAACTTTTAAATTTTTTATATAAACATGTCCGACTCACATAAGCAATTACTTAAAGGCAATAAAGAATGGGTTGCTGAAATAAACGAAACAAAGCCTCATTTTTTCGAGAATTTGGCTGAAGTCCAAACCCCGGAATATCTTTGGATAGGCTGCTCTGACAGCAGAGTGCCTGCTACAGAGATCACTAAAACACTACCTGGGTCTATCTTTGTTCAGCGAAACATCGCTAATATGGTTATACACACTGACGCAAACCTGATGAGTGTAGTAACCTATGCGGTAAAGGTGTTGAAGGTAAAGCACATTATCGTGTGTGGCCATTATGGCTGTGGTGGGGTGAAAGCCGCGATGGGAAATGACGATTTTGGTTACTTAAACAACTGGCTGCTACATATCAAAGACGTGTACCGTATGCACGAGGAAGAACTCAATGGCATCAAAGAAGAACAATCTCGATTTGATCGATTTGTGGAGCTCAATGTTATCGAACAGGTGCATGATCTTGCCAAAGTATCTTTCATACAGGAAGAATGGGCAAAGGGAGAATATCCTCACATTCATGGATGGGTCTACAGCCTCAAAGATGGTATCATTAATGACTTAGGGGTATCTACCAACTCCAATGAAGGATTGGGTACGGTTTATAAATACAATAAACCATCTTAATTCTGTCCAAAAGGAGTACTAACTGATTTTTTTTAGAAAATCCTTCAAATCAAATCAGTTGGTTTTTTTGTGCTTTTCAGGTTTTCAAGAAGGACTCAACAACGGTCTTAACATGCTAAAAATCAGACCAGATAGCAACTTCTCTCTACTTGAAAAATTATATTAGATGACAATATTTTCATATTGATAATTAACTCTTAATATTGCCAAAAAACCTCCTAAATGACCTACATATTATTCGCAATTGGTTTTATCCTTTTAATAAAAGGAGCTGACTACCTTGTCACAGGAGCTTCATCCATAGCCAAGAAAAAAAACATTCCTGAGCTGGTTATTGGACTGACTATCGTTTCGTTCGGCACGAGCTTACCCGAGTTGATTGTCAATTTACTGGCCAGTTTCAATGGCAGCTCTGAACTAGCCGTTGGTAACGTACTTGGAAGCAATATTGCGAACGTATTGTTGATTTTAGGTGTAGCTGCTCTCATTAAACCATTACCAATACAGCGCAGTATCTACTTTACAGAAATCCCTATTTCCCTCACCGCTACATTTATGGTTGGCTTTTTGGCGAATGCCAACTTGTTCTCTCAAGGAGCGGGACTTACTCTGAGTCGATTTGACGGAAGCCTGCTACTGTTATTTTTCTGCCTTTTCATGGCATATATCTATGTCGTTTCTAAAGAAAGACATGAGCCCTCTAGCCTAGAGCAATCGGAAATAGACATTCTGCCTACGTTCAAATCTGTCCTTTACATCATAGGAGGCTCATTCGCCTTGTTTTTGGGAGGAAAATGGGTAGTAGATGGTGCTATCGACATCTCGCAGTATTTCGGATTGAGTGAGACCTTTATCGGATTAACAGTGGTGGCCATTGGCACATCGCTACCTGAGCTGGTCACATCAGCCATTGCCGCCAAAAAAGGACAGGCAGACATGGCTGTAGGCAATGTGATAGGTTCAAATATTTTCAACCTACTGTGGATTTTGGGACTAAGTGCTACCATCCGTCCTATTCCTTTCAATGTCGCCAGCAACTTTGATTTGCTGATGGTCATCTTTGGAAGTACGCTTTTGATCTTCGCCATTATAGTAGGAAAAAAACCACGTATCGATCGATGGGAAGGGTTTCTATTTGTGATTGTTTACATTGGATACCTCGCCTACTTGGTGATGAGAGGATAAAACCACGGCAAACACACTTAAAAAAGGAAGCCCCTGAAGTTGTATAATTTCAGGGGCTTCCTTTTTTTTGATTTTCAATTGATCACCAGTCTATCGGAAAATAGTCTTTCAAAAACTTACCACACCAATGCTTACCGGTATTTATACCGTCAAAGAGCGGATCCATGACTCGCGCCGCACCATCTACAATATCTAGCGGTGGCTGAAAATCGTGTTCCAGTTGCTTTTTCTTGCTCAGCTCCACAGGATCTTCATCGGTCACCCACCCGGTATCCACGGCATTCATATAAATACCATCCTTGGCAAAGTCTGATGCCGATGTATGGGTCATCATATTCAGAGCAGCTTTCGCCATATTAGTATGTGGATGGCGGTCTTCTTTATGAAAACGATGAAATTTTCCCTCCATCGCCGAAACATTGATAATGTGCTTCATTCCTGTATTTTCCTTGCGCATCAGTCGTGACAGACGGTTGCAAAGCACAAAGGGCGCTACAGCATTCACCAACTGCACCTCTACCATCTCGGGCGTTTCAATTTCACCGAGTTTCAATCTCCAGCTATTGGTTTTACGCAGATCCACTTGTTGTAGATCGGCATCCAACTCCCCTTCTGGGAAAACTTCCTCCGCTTTTAGAGAATTGTCAAAACTGTAAGGAATCTGGCTCAGCTTGGCAGATGCGCGTAAACCAATCCCAGGCTCTGGAGCATGCCAGCTCAACTGCAAATTGGTACTTTGTGAAGTGTTGGCTGGCTGTGTAAGCAAACGAAGCTCTTGCAAACAATACTGATGATCGGCCAATAACTGTTGCGCGTAAGGCGTAAGCTTATCGTAAGGCTTCTCCTCATTCTCCATTAGGTGCTGATAGAAGCCCGACGGTCTGCGCACCGTTTGCGCTGCATTGTTGATCAATATATCCAGGCGATCGTATTGCATCTCTATGAAATTGCAAAAAATCTCCACACTCGGAATGTGTCGCAAATCCAACCCGTGAATTTTCAGCCTATGTCCCCATTCAGAAAAATCATCTTCTTTGGCGAAGCGGATAGCCGAATCTACTGGAAAACGTGTGGTAGCCACCACCGTAGCTCCTGCCCTCAGCATCATTAAGGTAATGTGATAACCAATTTTCAATCTGGAACCCGTCACAATAGCTACCTGACCGGTGAGGTCGGCAGTTTGAAAACGCTTGGCATAGTTAAAATCTCCACACTCAGGACACATGGTATCATAAAAGTGATGGAGTTTGGTATAAGGCGTCTTGCAGACATAGCAATTTCTTGGCGAATTTAGCACGCCGGCCTGTTTTGCTTGAAGGTCTGTGAGCCCGATCAACTTAGGTGCTTCAAAGATGGCTGCCTCTCGTGCGCTTCTGATTCCCGTTTCTTTACGCGCATGCTTCTCCCTTTCGCGCTCTTTGCGCTTGGCAGCTTTCTTAAGGTCTTTTTTCGTTTGTTCAAACTGCTCGCGGCTAGGACGAGACAATCTGCCGGCCACCTTGATCAATTCAATTCGCAGTGGTTCTGGCAGTTCATAAAGGATTTTATGATCTTCAGAAATAGGTTTCAATAGCGCTATGCAGCGCTCAATCTCACTCTGACTGACTACTTTCTCTGCGGCAGACGTGTCATTTATATCTTGCTCTTCCAATGTAAAGGGAATTCATTTTTGAAGCTGCAAAGATAGCAGGAAATGAATGCGAGAAAATCAATTGATATGGATGAGGTGTGAAAAAACATGAGCTTTTTTAAAATCTAAGTATACTCTTTCGTATGCCCCTGAGAATACTCAAAAAATCCTATAGCGTCATTTTTCGCTATTTCGGTCAGACCGTGCCACCCGTTTCAGTGTAAGTGTGCCACTTTAAGAGTCCTGTAATTTTAGTAAAAATTATTGTTTGATCATTCCTTTTCTTAATGATTCTCCGGAGAGATTTATCCTGTGCGAAGAGTTGACTAACCGGTCTAAGATCGCATCTGCTATAGTGCTTTCACCTATGATGTCGTACCATGCCGATACTGGTATCTGAGAAGAGATTATTGTTGATGATTTGGTATGTCGCTCATCTATAATATCCATGAGTACCTCTCTAGATGTGTTATCCATGGATTGAAGACCAAAATCATCAAGGAGTAACAGTTTTGCCGAAGAGATCTTTTTAAGCTCCTTGATATAGGTACCGTCTACTTTGGCTAATTTCATTTTGTTAAAGAGCCTTGCTGTGACATGATAAATGGCACTATAGCCCCGCAAACAGGCTTGTCTGCCAATAGCTTCACTCAAGTAGCTCTTTCCTACACCAGAAGACCCAGTGATGATAAGGTTCTCTTTTTGTTCGATAAACTGTAGGGTGATCAGCCGACCGAACATATTTTTATCCAAGTTTCTGTTCTCTGAGAAGATGATATCTTCTACACTAGCCTGCTGCTTAAAACTGGCTTTTTGCATCAAGCGAGCTGTTTTCTTGTTTTCTCGGTCTTCCCACTCACAGTCTGTGAGTAAAGTTAGGTACTCGTCGATGGTGTACTTACTGCACAGGTTATTGGCCAAGTTTTGACGGTGCATATTCGCCATGGCACTTAGCCTCATACTGGTTAATTTTTCAATAGTTTGATTATTCATGTCTGTAATTGTTTAATGATAATTGTTTGCCCCTCTGATGTTTTCATGGTCAGGGATATGTGATGTCTCATTTTGTGACTTCTCAATATCATGATCATCCATATTGTTTTTGAGGATGTTTTTGATCATTTGATAGCTATATGCATCATAGTAAACCGCCCGCAGACAGGCTTTGTCTACACGCTGATTTCCGTAGGTTTTGGCTAGTTGCAAGATGCCGTTGGCGCGCTTATAATTGATTTCAGGGTAATCTGCTCGTTGGAAAAGTCCAGTCATAAAGAGTTCGACATTGATACCCACTTTGCGGGCCTGATTGGTGAAGAATTGGGGACTCCAATCATTGTAAAACTGGTGTGTGCTGGTCTTAAATGCTCTTTATTGGTGATATAACTGCCTTGTCTTTTGATGCGCTCATGAAAGGCGATACGCTCATGTTTGTGGTAGATTTCCACGTGCTTAGCACTGAATTGAATTTGCGTCTGACTGCCGATAAATCGATAAGGGACACTATAATAGGTTTTGTCTGCTGATAGATATACATATCCCATCTTTTGAACTTTGGCTTGGGCGTAATCCTTTGTCTGATAAATAGTTGGTGCTAGTGGCTTGAGCAAGGGTTTTTCAAAGGTTTGGAACAGCTCTCTTCTTGACGACTCCTTCCTTTGGAACAAAACATCATTGTATGATTCCAGATGCTTTTTGATCTCTGCATTAAGCGCTTGTAAGGAGAAGAACTGCATATTGCGCATCGGATAATATATCCGCTGATAAGTCAGGTGAACTGCGTTTTCAACCAATGCTTTGTCCTGTGGGGCATAGCTGCGTGTAGGGTTGATGGCACAACTATAGTGCAGCGCAAAGTCTTTGAAGGTCTTGTTGATCACTGCCTCGTATTTGCTAGCCCGGGTGACGGCAGCCTTGAGGTTATCTGAGACGATGGCTTGAGGGACACCTCCAAAATAAGCAAGCGCATTGTTTAGGCATGAGATGAAGTCTTCTCGTTTTTGACTGAAACAGGCCTCTACGTAGGTATATTGGCTGAAAGGCAAGGTGGCTACAAATACTTCCATCTGAATCACCTCACCAGAAGTGGGGTCTATCACCTCCAGTTTTTTACCAGCAAAATCCACGTAGAGCTCTTTAGCGGGCTGGTGATCCAGCTTCATCGAGCCTTTGGGCTGTTTGTATTTGCGCTGATAATGAGTGGTAAACTGGGTATACCCGTATGGATTTTCATTCTGCTCTGCATAGAGCAGGTAATGGTAGAGCAGCGTAAACCCTGGGTGATTACGATGTGCATGCATCGTTTCAAAAAACGACATGAGAGCCGAAAAACGCTCGTTATTGATGGTCGTTTTAGAAGATACCAACTCTTCAAGATCAGCTTGACTCAACGCTTGGAGTTCCTCCATCGATAAGTCCGACGACTGAAAAGAACGGATATACTCATTGATAGTGTTTCTGTGTAGGCCGAGGGTGCGACTAATCTGACGGTTACTCGTACCGTCAAGATGTAAGTTGATAATTTGCTTCAAGTCCATTATATCCAGTTTGTTCGCCATCGTTTTTAATGGCGATGTTAACAGTATAAGAACTCTTAAAGTGGTGGAGCCATGCTGGCACAAATCGAAATGATATCAGACTTGACATAGCCAAATAAATGGCACAAATCGAACCGAAATCAATTCATCCAGAGTGGCACATTTTGAAGTGAAACCACTGGCACACAAAAACTGAAATGAGTGGCATATTTCGAAGTGTAATATCCAATTTTCATCTCTAGATGTAAGTAGTCATATAATTAACCCCAAGAGTAATGGATATACTCATACTTTAAATCAGGCTGCTCATTCTGACAAGATCGAGAGTTTTCAATTCAGTGAAAAAATCTTTTCTCAAAATAAAAATTATCACATTCTATATATTACAATATTACAAATGCAATGCAGTAGTAAAATCCACACAAAAGGATGAATGTACCATTAGCTCTTAAATCGTAAAAAAAGTAATTCATTTTTCCTCAAAAATCACATTATGAAAGTAGCCTTATTTGCATTCTTTTTGAGTCTTTGTTTTGTCGGGCTAAGCCAACAGATTACCGTTGAAGACGATTTCACCTTTAATCGGTGGGAGGTAATTACACCTACAGCTTTGCTTGGCCCTTCAGATGGCATATTGTATTTCAAAACAAATAGCGCAGGAACTTCCGAGATGGTTAATACTATGTTGGTAGACTATTCCAAGGACTTTAGCCTTTCATTTGACATAATTGCTACGGGATTCTTCTATATGCTTCTAAACCAGAGTCAAGACGGAAAGAGCCGAATGCAAATTAATGTTGCAAATTATGGGTCTGAAGTGAGCACAAAAGAAATATATAAAGTCAAAACGCTAGAAAAGGTAAAATTCAAGCCAATTTTGGAGCGCAAAGGAGAGCTTCATATAGATATAGCTCAATCCAATGGACAATTGCTGATAAAACTTTTAGATAAGGCAACTGATAAAACTTATACGCTATTTTCAGATACTTATACCTTTAAGCCTGAAGATCCCATGTTTGGATTTTCACTTTATCAAGGGGCAGATGCCAAAACAATTGGCATTTCTAACTTCAAAATAACCTACGTTCCTTACGTTCCAAAAGGAATTCGTCTTGTTGAGAATTATGAGAGCTTCGGCGAAAAAATCAACCTTGGTAAAAATATCAACACCAAAATAACCGAGTTAGGACAAAAAATTTCTGCGGATGGCACGTTTCTCACTTTTACCCGGGACAATGGCACAAGTCAGGTTCCTCACTACTCCACTTTAGAAAATGGTAGCTGGACAGAAGGGAAAGCTTTTTCTGAAAGTCTTTTTCCATCAGATGGCACCAACTCCATAACTTCTATTGGTTCGGATAAAAACACACTGTTTATCAATGGCAAATGGCAGGATGGCACAAGGGTTAAGGGGATTTCCAAAATAGAAAGAACAGCCACTGGCTGGTCCTCTCCAGTGGGTCTTTCTATTGAAGGATATGAAACAAAATCGAATCTCTCCAATGCGGTCTCTACTGATCAGCGATTTATTATTGCCTCATTGAACAACAGCGAATCCGCGGGGCAAGACTTATTTGTATTCTTTCGCAACGACGATGGCTCGTACGGAAAAAGGCTCAGTTTAGGCAGTACTGTCAACACTGTGGAGAATGAGTCCACTCCCTTTTTAGCCTCTGATAATAAGACGCTCTATTTTAGTAGCAATGGTCATCTTGGCTATGGCACTAATGACATATTTATCACGAGAAGGCTTGATGACACATGGACAAATTGGTCGATTCCCGAAAATTTGGGTGCGAAAGTCAATACCACAGAATGGGATGGACATTACTGCGTAAGTGCAAAGGGCGATTATGCGTATATCACCACCTATTGGCAAACAGAGGGTGAAGGCGACATTGTAAGTGTGAAGTTGCCTCAAGAAGCCAAGCCTGAAGCAATGATCATTATAAAAGGCCGAGTCTTAAATAGTGCCACCAAGGCGCCACTCGCTGCAGAGATTCGTTTCAATGACATGAATACTAATGTGAATCCTGGAATTGGTATTTCTGATCCATCCAATGGTAATTATCAAGTAGCGCTACCATACGGTTCGCTGTTTCAGCTCTATGCTCAAAAAGAAGGCTATTATGCATTAAGCGATCAAATAGATTTGAAAGATCTGGGAGAATTTAAAACCATAGAAAAGGATATCTACCTCACTCCGATTAAGGTAGGAGAAGTATTTCGATTGAACAATATCTTTTTTGAAACTGGTAGCTCCGAACTGAAATCTGAATCGAACCAAGAACTCGATCGACTGGTAAAATTTCTCAACGAAAACCCTAAGATCAAAATCAAAATAGCAGGACATACGGATAACGTAGGAACTGAAAAAGACAATCTCACTCTTTCACAAAAAAGAGCTACTTCCGTGGAGCAATTCTTAAAAAATGCGAGCATAAGTGAGAGTCGAATATCGTCTGAAGGTTTTGGAGAAACAAAGCCTTTAAAATCCAATGACAAACCAGAAGGAAGAAGCGTAAATAGACGGGTCGAGTTTAAAATCATTTCTAACTAAAGCAGTTCTATAATTCTAACAATTCGGGTTCTCCAAAACGCTGCCTCTAAAAGTATTTTGTAGTCTATTTAAATGAAATAAGGGTGATATGCTCGTGCATATCACCCTTATTTCATTTGATTCTTTTAGAAAGAAATCCACTCAACCTACCTAACAATTGAATGTTGAAATAGCCTTCTACAATTTCCCCTTCTCTTTCTTCCTGAAATATCTTCTAAACAAGAAATTGTGCTGGAGGGCTTCCAAGTCTTCCTCAAGTTTTACGGAGCTTTGTTCAAGATTTTCTATCATCTGCTTCACGTCTGTACCCGCTTCCTGGTCGTGCATCAAAACACCCAGAGTCGTATTTGGATTGCTACTGGCAGCTTTTAAATTGTTGATAAACACACTTGCCGAATCAGAGATCTGCTGCACTTCCGCCAGCGTGGATTTAATGGATTTAAACACCGTAGTATCCGTCACCAAGTCATTGGCCAATGTACCTTTCTTATTCAGGTTAGCCGAAAAGGTATTGAGCGTAGCTACGATCTTTTGCGCTTCTACAGAGGATTTTCTTAGCGACAATACCATGCCGTTGATATTATTATACAGTTCATCATCCTTGAGAATTTTCCCCAAAGAACCTTCGCCATTGGCCAGCGCACTGGTAATAGTTTTTAAATCATTAGTGATCGCATAAACATTTTTATTGTTCTCCTGAAGCAGATTGAGCATTTCCTCAGACGAAACGGCTGTTTCCACGGCAAGGGTATCCCCTTGTCTCACTGGGCCGGCGTTGGGAGTTCCTCCGGTAATAACCAGAATTTTATTTCCGATCAGCCCATCCGTACTGATCTTGATTTTCGCATCCCTACGGATGTATTCTTGTGAGACTTTTTCTATGCTCACGGTCACTTTCACTTGAGACTGATTGTAAAAATCGATGTGATTCACTGTTCCCACCTTTACTCCGGAGAACCACACATTGTTACCTTTTTGAAGACCGTTCACATCATCGAAAAGGGATACAACCTGCATTTTTCGTTGAAAAGTACCGTGCAGATTACCGATAAGAAGAATACCAGCAAGCAGGAAGACTATCCCAAGAAAAACAAAGAACCCAACTGTTACTGCTCGTTTATTTGATGATTCCATTATATTTTATTGTATAAAATTGTAACTGTAAAAACTTTTTATCTGAGGCTCATCCAAAGCAAACACTTCTTCAAACGGCCCTATTTTTGAAAATTTACCATCCAATAACATCGCCACTTTTTGCGATGTGGTTTTGGCGCAGGTCAAATCATGAGTGATAATAATCGCACTGGTGTTGTAGCGCTCCTGCACTTCATTGATCAGCTGATTGATTTCAATACTCGTAACAGGGTCTAGTCCCGAAGTAGGCTCATCATAGAGCATGATTTCTGGTTTGAGGATAAGCGTACGCGCAATACCAATCCGCTTTCTCTGCCCTCCACTCAAGCCAGACGGCATTTGATTAGATTTGCTCTCCAGACCTACGGCCTCCAAAGCTTCCATTACGGCATGATCAACCTCTTTTTTCGTTTGATTCTTAAAATTCATGGTTAGTGGAAACGCTAAGTTCTGATAGACATTCATACTATCATATAGGGCGCTATTCTGAAAAGAAAATCCTATTCGCAAGCGCAAAGCATCCAGCTGCTTTCTGTCCAGCTTATCCACTTCTTGACCAAACACGCGCACTTCACCAGCATCTGGTTTCAGCAGCCCTACCAAGATTTTGATCAGTACAGACTTTCCTGTACCCGATTTTCCGAGTACGGCCACATTTTCACCTTTGTATAGCTGAAAATCCACCCCCTTGAGCACATGCAAGTCTCCAAAGGATTTGGATAAGCCTCTGGTGTATACAATTGGCTCTTCGGAATGACCGGAGTTTATTGTTCTACTTTCTTCCATAATTAATAAAGTCTTATCCAGTTTGAAACTTGTACGATGACCATTTCCTCAATGAAGATCAAAAACATGGCCGTCACCACTGCTTTGTTAGCCGCTTGCCCTACCCCTCTTGTTCCATTAGAGGCATTGAATCCTTTGTAGCAGCCCACCATCCCAATGGTAAAGCCGTAAAAGATGGATTTAGTCAAAGAAGAAAAGATATCCAGAAACGACACAGAAGAGAACGCATTGACGAAGTAGCTAATAAAGCCCGTGGCTTCTTCCGCGTTTACATTGACATAAGACCCCAGCAGCCCCACAGCAATGCAATAAAAAGACAAAACCGGAATGGTGATCAACGTGGCTGATACCCGACTTGCCACTAAAAAATTGTATGGATTGATGGCTGAAACTTCCATGGCCTCTATTTGCTCGGTTACCTTCATAGACCCAAGCTCAGCTCCAATACTTGACCCTACCTTTCCTGCGCAGATCAAGGCAGTAACCAGTGGCCCCAACGCCCTCACAATAGCAATTCCCATCAAAGAGGGAAGCCAGGACGTAGCGCCAAAATCTTCAAGTGAGGGTCTGGATTGCTTAGTGAAAACCAAACCAATAATAAACCCTGTAATCGTGATTAGCGGCAAGGACTTTAATCCTATTTCGTAGCACTGGTGAATAACCTCTCGAAAATGAAATGGCGATTTGACCAACTCCTTGAAATATCTAGCGGCAAACTTTTGTGCGTCGTATATACCTACAAAATAGTCATCAATTCGCCGTGAGAACACGTTTTTTGATCCATCGACTGTTTTACTCATTCTTTTTCTCTTTGAAATACTCTTTTAATCTGTGAAAGAAACTATCATCAAAACTCGCCATTCGAATATTGGGGTTGCTTCGCAAAACCTGTGATTATCTCTAATCTCGTTTTGCACCTTTCGGTCAAGCCTATGACTTACAATACTAGATTCTGACAACTCTTGTTATTAATTTCTTTCCGCATTCACATGCCTATTGAATAAAAACCGTGCTAAGTTTTGACCTCAAGACAAATCAGCAGCGTATTGTACCAATGCCTTTAACAGCATTAACCTTTAGAAGTTGCCTTCACTCCAAAATTGATTCTGGTATGCTGTGCTTCTTTAGTCTTTTTGTGCGTCTGGATTTTTTTGGCTTCAAAATTGATAATACCTCTGTGACAAACGCCTAGCAAGGCAAACAACTAAATTCATTTTACAATTAAATCTACTTGTTATGATAGTTACACACAGATTCAAAGCGGGTGAAGTAGTTTTTGAAAGAACTCGCCCAAATCAGAGAATGGTCATTATTGATTGTAATGGGCATATTTACACTTGTGTCACACAAGACAGTATCAAAGGAAGAAAGCTTATTTTTCCTGCGAGAGAATTGAAAACCGCCTCATAAACCCCCTGTTTCTCCACCCAACAACTCAATTTTTAAATTAAGAAATCAAGAAAAAATGCAGGTTTTTTAGCCTGCATTTTTTTTTACCAAGAAAATCAAGGATAAATTCTCGGGGTAAATTTTCCACAAACCCGAGCACGACTGGGTAAAATTTGCTACTCCAACCACACTGGCATTTCAAGAATCACAGAACATCTTTTCACTTCAGACCAATTTTATTCACCCCATAATCATTCAATGTCTTTAGTCCTACTTTGTCAAGTTAGAATAACTGTCCCGTTCTAGGATATCAAAATAGTAAAGAGAGGAGGTTTCGACAAGCTCAATTTGACACTCCGTAGTTAAAAAGCCAATATGACAAAGTAGGATTAGATAAAATTTACTATGCCTTAACTCACATATAAGTGAAACGGTAACAGGCTGAAAATCAGCACTACCATGTTTTGATCACTTACTGCAATTTGATTCGATCCCATCGCATGAGCCAAACGACATTGAATAGTCGCTGTAAACTCCTCCAACTACTTAGAATCTACTCAATAAAAAACTAAGTATTTATACTTATTTATTAAGAAGTATTACGTACTTTTGAGAAGGTTTTACGTAATAGACAAATGGAAAATTTAGGAAAAGCAGACAAAATCGAATTATTTAACCTGAGTACAATCAACATGAGAGTGTTTCATCTCACGTGGTTGGCCTTCTTTCTATGCTTCTTTGGCTGGTTTGGAATTGCCCCGATGCTATCCATCGTGAGAGATGATCTAGGTATTACTACTGATCAAATTGTCAATACAAACATGATTGCAGTAGCTTCTACTGTTTTTATGCGTTTGATTATAGGGTGGTTATGTGACAAAATAGGACCAAGAATAGCTTATACATGGTTGCTTATTTTAGGATCTATACCTGTAATGCTTATCGGGTTAGCTCAAAACTACGAGCAATTTTTGATCGCAAGAATGTTTATTGGTGCCATAGGAGCCGCTTTTGTTATCACTCAGTTTCACACTTCGGTGATGTTTTCACCAAAAATCGTTGGTACTGCCAATGCCACAACCGCTGGATGGGGAAATCTTGGAGGTGGCGTTACCCAACAAGTAATGCCTTTCATCTTTGCAGGAGCACTCTTCTACTTTGGTTCTGAGCACTTGGCTTGGAGATATGCGATGGTAGGCCCTGGTATCCTCCTATTCATCATGGGTATTGTCTATTTCTTCTTTACAAAAGATACTCCTCAAGGAAACTACGCTGACTTACCCGATAGAATCGAAAAAAAGAAAGCTGCAAATGGTTCTTTTATCGATGCGATGAAGGACTACCGCGTTTGGGTTTTATTCCTCATTTATGGTGCATGTTTCGGCGTAGAGTTGATAGTAAACTCAAAAGCAGCTTTATATTTTACTGATTACTTCAGCATGGACATCAAAACAGCTGGCTTGATTGCAGGACTTTTCGGCTTGATGAATATTTTCGCAAGATCACTTGGAGGCCTTTTAGGTGACAAATTTGGTAGCAAAGGCGGACTGAATGGCCGTGTAAAGTGGCTCTTTATCGCACTATTTTGCGAAGGGCTTGCACTTATTCTTTTCTCTAGAATGGGTACTATTCCGATGATTATTGGCTCTATGCTGGTATTCAGCTTGTTTGTGCAGATGAGCGAAGGTGCCACCTATAGCGTAGTTCCTTTTATCAATAAAAAGGCGTTGGGTTCTGTGTCGGGTATAGTCGGAGCTGGTGGAAATGCTGGCGCAGTAGCAGGAATGCTCCTTTTCAAAAAGGAAATGACTGGACTTGAATGGACAGAATCATTTTTGATACTCGGGTTTGTCGTATTGACAGTTTCATTCTTTTCATTCCTCATCCGTTTCTCACCAGAAGCGGAAGCATTAGCAAAAAAGGATAATCAAAAGACATCACAAGGTTCAGTACCATCAAAAGTAAAAACCCCAGAGTTAGCCCCGGAATTAGTTTAATTCATCTTTTAAGGAATCAATCAACCAACTGCTAAAGGACTAAAAAATGCCACAAAAATGGGGAAATCCACACCTGACCACTTGCTCATATTGCGGAGTAGGTTGCGGTATAGAAGTCAAAAAAAGCGACAAAGGCAGACTTGCGCTGAAGGGTGATGAAAATTATCCCGTAAATAAAGGAATGCTTTGCTCCAAGGGTATGAACCTCCACTACACCGTGATGGATCAAACCGACCGACTGCTCAAGCCAAAAATGCGCTGGAGTAAGCAACACCCTATGGAAGAGGTGACTTGGGACACGGCCATTGGGAGGGCGGCCGCAGTATTCAGAACTTTCATAGAGCAGCACGGGCCTGATAGCGTGGGGTTGTATGTTTCGGGGCAATGTCTCACGGAGGAATATTACCTCGCCAACAAGTTGGTAAAAGGATTCATCGGCACCAACAACATAGACACCAACTCGCGACTATGCATGAGCTCGGCTGTGGTGGGCTACAAAGAAACACTTGGCGATGATGCCGTGCCTATTTCCTACGAAGACATTGAATTGTCGGATTGTATTTTAATTTCGGGAGCGAATCCTGCATGGTGCCACCCGATCCTTTTCAGAAGAATAGAACAACATAAGGCTGAAAATCCTGATGTAAAAATAATAGTAGTAGATCCGAGGGTTACGGATAGCTGTGCGCTGGCAGACTTGCATTTGCAAGTCAAGCCGGGCACTGATATTGTGCTCTTTCATGCTATTGCGAAATACCTGATCGACAATGGCCTTACAGATGAAAAATTCATTCAGGAAAATACCAATGGATATGACCTTTTTTTAAAAGAAATTAAGTCCACCACCCTAGCTGAGGCTGCTGCCATTTGCGATATTCCAGCCGATCAAATCATTAAAGCTGCGAGATATATTGGTCAGTCAAAAGCCTTTTTGATCCATGTGGACGATGGGTCTCAACCAAAGCACTAGTGGGGTCAATACCAATTTGGCATTGATCAACCTCAACCTGATCACAGGACAAATAGGCAAAGCCGGGCGCTGGCCCTTTTTCCCTCACCGGACAGCCAAATGCCATGGGCGGACGCGAAGTGGGTGGCATGGCCAACTTGCTGGCTGCACATAAAAATCTAGCAAATCCTGAGCACCGCAAGGAAGTGGCAGACTTTTGGGGCGTAGAAAAAATCAATGGCACACCTGGCCTTACCGCCACAGAAATGTTTGAGTCGCTGAGCAGTGGTAAGATGAAAGCCATCTGGATCATTTGCACCAATCCATCAGTAAGCATGCCCAATGCGCGGTTAGTGGATGAGGCGCTCTCGAAAGCGAAATTTGTGATCGTTCAGGACATTTCTAATCGCAGTGACACTACGCAGTATGCCGACTTGATCTTACCAGCAGCTGGCTGGTTGGAAAAAGAGGGTACCATGACCAACTCTGAGCGACGCATCAGCTATTTGCCGAAAGTGGTTGACGCGCCAGGCGAAGCACTGCCAGATGCAGAAATATTAATGCGCTTTGCAAAAGCCATGGGTTATCACGGGTTTGACTTTAAAAATGCCGAAGAAATTTATGCGGAATACACGAGACTTACCAAAGACACACCTATTGATATCTCTGGTCTCTCCTACGAAAAGCTCAAAGCGATGCGATCTGTGCAGTGGCCTGTGCCTAGTGCAGATTCTGTAGGCACACCAAGACTTTTTGAAAATGGACAATTCTTAACACCCGATGGTAAAGCCAACATCAGTGTATCGGGTCCGTCGAAAGAGACCGAATCAACGTCTGAGGACTTTCCTCTGATCCTGACCACTGGACGTGTAAGAGACCAATGGCACACCATGACCAAAACGGGAAAAGTTGCCAAGCTCAACAAACACATCGACAGACCATATCTAGAAATCAATGAGTTTGATGCCAACAGTCGCGGCATCAAAAATGGTGACCCAGTGACGATCACCAACAGTCGCGGAGAAGTAAGAGTGTCAGCCAAAATTTCGGAGGGAATTAAAAAAGGTGTTGTATTTCTTCCGATGCATTGGGGTAAAAAATTGACTTCTGACCTTTCGCGCAGCAACAATCTTACAAACGACACCATAGACCCGAAATCGAAGCAGCCTGGTTTTAAATTTTCGGCAGTACAAGTAAAAAAACATGCTGTAGCTAAGCAAAAAATAGTGGTCATTGGCGCAGGAGCAGCGGCGTATCGTTTTGTGAATACGTACAGGGACTTTAATCAAACGGACGAAATATCGGTTTTCTCGAAAGAGGAATGGCCATTTTACAATCGGGTTCTTTTGCCAGAGTATGTCAATGAAACCAAAGAATGGGAAGATCTATTAAAATACACTGAGGACGAGCTTCAAAAACTCAATTTAGACCTCCACCCTGCCAATCCGATTGAGAAAATCGACCGCCAAAACAAGCAGGTGATAGACAGTCATGGCGTGGCTCACAGCTACGACACGCTCATCATGGCCACTGGCAGCCGTGCCTTTATCCCGCCAAATGCTCCGGTTCATCTTTCGCGGGTATTTACTATGCGAGACAGACAAAATGCCGATGATCTGAAAAAGCGTTTGAATAAAGACAGCCATGTGCTCGTTATCGGTGGCGGCCTCTTAGGGTTAGAACTTGCAGCTGCCTTGACGGAAATCCACATGAAAGCGACCATTATCCAGCTTGGCTCGCGCTTGATGGAGCGGCAGCTAGACCCTGTGGCCAGCTCCATGCTTCGTGAATATGTAGAAGGTCTGGGCGTGACG
This sequence comes from uncultured Cytophagales bacterium, assembly GCA_963848175.1. Classification (GTDB taxonomy): domain Bacteria; phylum Bacteroidota; class Bacteroidia; order Cytophagales; family Cyclobacteriaceae; genus JAMZMI01. The sequence continues at coordinate 427,115 of CAWKCO010000005.1, read as the reverse complement.
GTGTATACCAACGATCAGGTGGTGAAAATAGAAGAAGAAAGCGAAGAGGTACTGAATGTCATATTGAAAAGTGGAGTTTCCTTTAAGGCAAATGCAGCCGTATATGCCATTGGCACCAGGCCAAATGTAGAAATTGCCGAAGAGGCTCAATTGAATGTGGGTAGAGGAGTGAAAGTGAACGACTATCTACAAAGCAGCGATCCATCCATCTATGCTTTAGGAGAAATAGCGGAACATAATCAAAAGCTCAACGGCATTACGGCAGCCGCCGAACAGCAGGCAGACATCTGTGCACGATATATCGCTGGTGACCCTAGTAGTTTTTACACAGGCACTACGCCGATGAATATTTTGAAATTCCCTAGTTTAGATTTGTGCTCCGTAGGTCTGGCAGAAGTGCCTGTGAATGGCAAAAACTACAATGAGATTACTTTTCTGGATAGAGAAGAGCTGTATTACAAAAAGTGCATCATCCACAATGACAAACTCGTGGGAACAATCTTGATGGGTGACAAAGCGGAGTTTGCCGAATACAAAGAACTGATTGAAAGCAATACCGAACTGTCCGACAAGCGTGTGCAACTGCTAAGATCAGGAAAAGCGCCAGAGCCCGTAAAAGGTAAATTGGTGTGTGCATGCAATAATGTGGGTGACGGAAATTTAAAAGAGGCCATTGCGTCGGGTTGCGCTTCTTTAAATGAACTTTGCCAAGCTACAGGCGCAGGACTCGGGTGTGGCAGTTGTAAATCTGAGGTAAAAAGAATTATCGAAGCTTCACTAGAGCCCGCTTGAGGCATTGTGAACATTTAAAAAAGTAATATTCGTATGTCTGTGGAGTTAAAGGATTTAGTAAGAGTATTTGTAAAAGGTGGCATCATTTCTCCGGGTGATTTCTTAAAAATCATTCTAGTAGCTGAGAAATTGGGAGCCGATCACCTGCATTTTGGATCGAGACAAGATATTTTGTTTTCTGCCAAAGAAAAAAACAAAGAAATCCTCGATGCTACTTTCCGTTCCATCAATACCGAATATGAAATCAACGATTTTCATCACCAGAATATCAGCAGCTCCTACGTAGCGCAAGACATTCTACCCGGAAAGAAATGGCTCGCTTCACACGTCTATCATTATGTCATAGACAGTTTTGAGTACAGACCAAAGCTCAGAGTGAACGTGGTGGATCCTTCGCAAAGTTTAGTCCCCCTTTTCACAGGTCAAATCAACCTGATCGCTTCAAATCAAGAAAATTATTGGTTCATATATCTTCGATTCAGAAGATTACAAAATACCCCGTGGCAAATGCCCCTTTTGGTTTATACACAAGACTTGGTGAAAGTATGTGAGGCCATAGAAGACATTGATTTTTTCAATTCTAACTGGTCTTATCAAGAGCTTTATGCCTATCTCACAGACAATGTGAAAATGAATACTCAGCCAGTGACAGAAGATTTGGTGCTCCCTGAAACGCATTTTCCTTATTATGAGGGCATCAATATGCTGGGTCAAGGAAAGTACTGGCTCGGACTATATTGGAGAAATAATAATTTTCGAACGAGCATCCTTAAAGCCATGATGGAGCGATGCATCCACACGGGTGTAGGAAAAGTGAGTTTAACACCATGGAAATCATTTATCATCAAAGGGATTGCCGAGAAAGATAGAATTGGCTGGGAGAAACTGATGGGTAAGTTTGGAATGAATATGAGGCATTCTTCTCTCGAAATGAATTGGCATCTACCTGCTTTGGATCATAAGGCTTTGGAACTAAAGAGCTTTCTGGTTCGGGAATTAGATCAGCAGGATGTGAGTACTTATGGGCTCACTTTCACCATCCAAACTACAAGGGACATTACCATTTTCACCTCTGTGGTTATAGAACAAAACGAACCTACGGCCGACAACAGCCAAACATACAACTTGCTATACAGCAAAAACTTCAATCCCAATCTTACGGAATATCACACCTATGCCAAAGATGTGGACAAAAGCGTGTTGCCATCCTTGATTTTGGAATTAAGTCTGGTATACTTCGAAAACCTGAACGAAGAGCGTGTGATTTCACCTCAAGTGAAGTCTATTATGGACAACATCCAAAAAGATTTGTATCAATGTGGCTCGTGCCAAACTATCTATGATTCCGAATATGGTGATGCCATGGCTGACATACTTTCTGGCACGAATTTCAGAGAATTGCCAGACACCTACTCCTGCCCTACCTGCGGAAAACCAAAGTCCGCATTTAAAATCATGGAGGTTGGATGAAAACCTGATAGTACATGATTTAAGATCTGATGCACAATGAGGTTTTCTTAAGATTGAAGTAATTCTCAAAGACAATCAGTATGATTCAACTTCCAAAAATAGAAATCCTACTCTTCGTCACGCATCGCGTTATTGGTGATCTTCAGCATCAACCGTGATAGGCTCTCTAGCGTATCGTCGCAACCAATAATCATAAAGCGTTTCTTCATAAACTTGGGATCTACATACCCGATGTAAACGTCTCCAAATTCATCCCAAACCAAAATTTCCAAAGGTAAATCGAGGGCTGTAGTTTGTTGGCACTTGATCAATTGGGTAGTGAGGTTCGCATCCTCAAACAAAATACTTCGCGTAGGCGCCAAAGTATCTCCTCGCTGTTTCGCAATTTCGTCATGATATACTGTCTCGAAATAAACGAGTGCTTCATCTTTTATTTCTTGGATGATCCTATCAGTAGTTTCATCAACATTTTTAGAACTTCGGAAAATGGTCAAATTTTGACCTAAGAGGTCAATGCACAAGCATGCAAAGACCATAAAAAACATGGCGTATCTCATTTTAGACGGATGAGTGGATAAATTCAATGCGAAAAAAATCAATTTAATCTCCGAATCAAAGGCTAAAGCGGTTTTATTACAATTCTGACGTACGCAAACCTTCATTACTTTTGGCGCTTAGTGATTCCAATTATTCATTTTTCTGATGTAGCTTTAAATTTTGCAATTGTACAACACCAACAAGAGCTTGAAATGAAAATGAATCTAACCCATTTGCAACAGCCAAAGGGGGGAAATCAGAGACATAGAATTTTCATCTCGAAGGCTAACTGGTAGCCTATAAAATCTAACACAAACATGAATATCTACGCGAAACTCACGTTTCTCTGCCTTTTTTTGGTGGTTATTTCTTCTTCGATCATTTTTGTTTTCACCAATATTGAAATCAAAAAAGCTTATCAAGAAGAGCTTCTGATCAACGTAACTAAACAAGCAGAATCGGCGATTGCCCACATCGAGCAATTCATTTTCTCACGTATCAACGATGTGAAAATGGCAACTAAAAACCCTTATTTCAAAGGATCAGACGTCAGTGAGAAAGAATTAACTTCTCGTCTTCAGGAGCTAGAAAACCTCAACGATTTATACTATAGCTTCTCATATTTCGACATTAATCGCACACGTATTGCGGACAGCAAGCTTCAGTCTGTAGGAAAGCAGGACAAGTCCACGCTCTTTTGGCAACAAATATCTGAGAGCAACCCTTCTGTAATGGATGTTTATAAATCTGAGGATATTGATCGTGTAGTGATGCTTTTTGGCTCCATTATAGAAGGTCAAAAAGAAAATAAACCTAAGGCTGTACTTGTGGGAAGAATCCTAGTAGATGAGCTCTTTAAAATCATGGGGGACATTTCTTTGAGTAATGATACTTTGAGGAAACTCGAAGTGAACCTCATTGACAAAGACGGTCTTACGCTTTATTCCAACAATTCAAAAGGCTCTGCATTCGCAACCAAATACGAGCAGTTTGACCTTATCAAAAATATGAGTGGAGAAAGAGTCAATTTTCTTGAAACGGATGAAAAACTCTACTTCGTGGCTAAGCAACAGAGCTATGCCAATTATGCTGGAAACGATTGGATATTGGCCATCAGCATAGACAAAGAAAAGGCCTTCTCTCCTTTGGCTGAGATTCAGCGATATATATTGTTGGTGATCCTTTCTGTGCTTGGATTGTCTGTGGTTCTGGCCTTGATCGCGGCAAACCTCTTCGTAAGACCGATTGTGAAGCTCAGCAAAACGGCAGATGAAATAGGAAAAGGTAATTTTGATGTGAAAATTGAAGTAAACTCCAATGATGAAATTGGTCGATTGGCGAAGCAACTCAGCAACTCGTCACACATACTTCTAAAAAAACTAGAAGAGCAAAAAGCCTCCAACGAGCAAATGGCGGCTCAAAAAGGTGAAATTGAAGCACAAAAAGCTCAACTCGAATATGCCAACAATCAGATTTCGGATAGTATCATCTATGCCAAGCGTATTCAAAGTTCCATTTTGCCTGACATCAATACACTCTCGAAGGTATTGAAAGATGCTTTTGTGATCTACAAACCAAAAGACGTGGTAAGTGGTGATTTTTATTGGTCAGAGAGAATCCGTCAAGGACGAAATGAATATTTGGTAATCGCCTGTGCCGACTGTACAGGACACGGTGTACCTGGTGCCATCATGTCCATCATGGGTAGCAATTTGCTTACAAACATCATCTACTACCAAAACTACCTTGACCCTAATAAGATTCTCGCAAGATTGGATAAGCTTATCAAAATGGAGCTACAAAGAGACGATATCAAGCAAAACCGTGACGGTATGGAAATCGGTATTTGTGTAATCAATCTCGATGATCTTAAAATGGAATTTTCTGGAGCGGGTATACCTCTACACATGGTTAGAAAAGGAGAGCTATCTACTTATAGAAGCCCGAAACTAATGATCGGAGGAATAGAAGGCGATGAGCGAGATGCAGCAGCCATGCTCAATAAAGAAGAAATACAGCTTGAATCTGGAGACAAATTGTACCTGACATCTGATGGATTCCAAGATCAGTTTGGTGGGCCAGAGGATAAAAAATTTATGGTAAAGGCATTGAAAAACCTTATTCTGGAAACCTCAGCTAAACCTATTCCTGAACAAGAAAAGCTGCTAACGGCTGCTTTTGAGGATTGGAAAAAGAATACACATCAAACAGATGATGTGCTTTTGATCGGCGTAGAGGTTTAATACTCAGAGAAATCATTACTGAGGTGCAAAACTCAATAGTCGTATAAAATGGATCAAGCAATTTTTCTGGGGAAAACCTTTAAATATTACAAAAAGGTATAATGGCATACGGTAGATTATATTATTTGCCGTGTTTATTCTAAAGGAAGTTGCGTTTTGGAGGGAGGGGCATCCAAGGCAAGTGTGAATCATTTTGATTTCCCGAATGAAGTTATTGATACTGAGCACAATCAAAATGATTTTTTTGCGTTGGTGCCTTTTCTTTTGTCCACCGTGGACTCAGTTCGTTTTCTTTGGGCATGCAAAGAAAATGAAGGATATCCTTGGCTTAGAATGCGACTTAACGTAGGCTGGGAAATGAATTTATAGGATAAATACAATTGCCCCCCAACTTTTCCGCTTAATCCTATAAAATGCATTTTTCAAATGTCAAGGCTATCTGATTTAAGCGATCGGAATTGATAATTGATAAAACTCCCTACGGGAGTGACATCTTCAGTAAATCACAGTAAATACTATAAAATGCAAAAAGCTCGACTGGTAACCAGTCGAGCTTTTTATTGATCTATGTTTTGGTTTTGGCTTATGCCAAAACAGCTTTCACTTTCTCTGCTGCATCTTTCAACACAATAGCTGAAGTCACTTTCAATCCTGATTGCTCAATGATTTGTGCGCCTTCTTCCGCATTTGTTCCTTGTAGTCTTACAATAATCGGAATGTTGATCTCTCCAATGTTTTTGTAGGCTTCCACAACTCCATTAGCTACTCTGTCGCATCTTACGATACCACCGAAGATGTTGATCAAGATGGCTTTCACGTTAGGGTCTTTCAGGATAATTCTGAAACCAGCCTCTACCGTTTGAGCATTTGCCCCACCCCCAACATCTAGGAAGTTGGCAGGCTCACCCCCGGATAATTTGATGATGTCCATAGTAGCCATAGCCAAACCAGCACCATTTACCATGCAACCTACGTTTCCGTCAAGTTTCACATAGTTGAGGCCATTTTGTCCAGCTTCTACTTCCAAAGGATCTTCCTCGCTCAAGTCTCTGAGTTCAGCCAAATCTTTGTGTCTGTAAAGCGCATTGTCATCCAAATTCACTTTCGCATCTACTGCCAATATCTTGTTGTCAGAAGTTTTCAACACAGGGTTGATCTCAAACTGAGAAGCATCTGTAGCTACATAAGCCTTATAAAGTGAGAAAATGAATTTCACCATGCCTTTGTGAGCTTCACCTTCCAAACCAAGTGCAAAAGCCACTTTTCTAGCTTGGAAACCTTGAAGTCCAATAGCTGGATCAATCCACTCCTTGATGATTTTTTCTGGAGTAGCTTCTGCAACTGCTTCAATGTCCATTCCACCTTCTGTAGATGCCATGATGACATTGCAGCCACGTGCTCTGTCTAGCAAAATAGACAAATAGTATTCTTTAGGCTCAGTAGCTCCTGGATAGTAAACATCCTGAGCAATAAGCACCTTATTAACTTTCTTTCCTTCTGGCCCTGTTTGGTGAGTAACCAGAGTACCCCCCAAAATGGCGGCTGCTTTTGGCTTCACTTCATCCAAGCCTTTGGCAAGAACTACTCCATTCGAGCCCGTCTCGTTTACTTTTCCCTTACCACGACCACCAGCATGAATCTGAGCCTTGATCACGTACCATGAGGTACCTGTTTCTCTATTCAGTTCTTTTGCGGCCTCAAAAGCCTTTTCTGGAGTGTCAGCGACAATGCCTTCCTGTATGGTCACGCCATAGCCTTTCAGTATTTCTTTGGCTTGATATTCGTGGATGTTCATGAATGTGAATGTTTTTAGATGAAACAAGAGTCGTACGTGTAGTACATCTCTTTTTGCAGTGCGAATCTACGATATACGGCTTGGTTTTTCAAGATTTGAAACAATTGGTTTGGTTAAAAAAACCTATCTCTATATTTGCGTCATGCTAAAAGCCGAAGGTATTTTCAAAGCTTATGGGGCTCTGCCCGTACTCAAGGGTATAGAACTCGAAATCGGAGAAAAAGAAGTCATCTCGATAGTAGGCGCTTCTGGTGCTGGAAAAAGCACATTGCTGCATATTTTGGGCACATTGGATAAGCCAGACAAGGGACAACTCACCATCAATGGATCCAAGGTTTTTTCTCTTCCAAAACAAAAGTTGGCTGCTTTTAGAAACAAAGAAATTGGTTTCATTTTTCAATTCCACAATCTACTTCCTGAGTTCACTGCTATAGAAAACATTTGCATTCCTGGCTTGATTGGAGGCAGAAATGAAAAAGAAGTAAAAAAACGCGCCGAAGAACTCTTGAAAATGCTCAATATGGAGCAAAGGAAAGATCACAAACCTTCCGAGCTGTCGGGAGGAGAACAACAAAGAATTTCCGTGGCTCGTGCACTGATCAATAGCCCCTCTATTGTTTTTGCTGATGAGCCTAGTGGTAATTTGGATTCTAAGAATGCCGACGAACTGCATAAACTTTTCTTTGATTTGCGCAATGAGCTAGGGCAAACTTTTGTAATAGTTACTCATAATGAGCAACTGGCTAATATGGCAGATAGAAAATTGGTTATTGCTGATGGTGTGATGGAGGTTTAAATTCAGATTAAAAATACTGCCCTACCCCAAGAACCAGTCCACCAGAGGGTGCTCGTTTCAAATTCACGCCATAGTCTATTCGGAAAATAGCGTTGTAAATTTTCTTGTGAATAAAGCGCCCGCCCAGCCCTACGAAGTATTGTTGGTTGTTCAAATTAGCAAAATCCCCAAGTTGCCCTCCGGGCTTGCGCCATGTACCCATATCAGCGAAAGCTACGCCTTGAAAAGCATACTTATCTAGCTCAATCAGCGCATGTCGGTATTCCAAATTAACGACAATACTACCTGTACCTCTATCCACTCTATTTCCCACCCCCCTGATATTCATATAGCTATCTAGCACAAAGGGAGCAAAAGGTGTCTTTTGGTTGGTAGAAATACCAAAGCGCGATCTGGAAGCGAAATTGCCCCTATTTCCAATTCGCTTATGCCATCGAAGATCATTGAGCATGATATAGAAAGACGGATCACCATCTAGCGAATACACCGCTTCAGTCGTAAGCCTATTCGCCCACCCCGCTTGATAGAAGTAGTTGGAGTTGACTTTGTTGATATCCCATATAGCTTTAAAAATAGTTTTATTCTTATCTGCTAAAGCAGGTGCTCCTGGCACAATAAGCGTTTGCGCTTCATAGCGTTCTTTAAAAACACCTCCCCCAAACATTATTTTACTGAAAAAATCGAAGTGATAGATACCTTCGGCTGTTGCCGTGTAGTTGTCATAATTATACTGAACCTCGCCCGCATCAAAATAAAGTGGCTCAAGCGTGCTCCATTTGATAAAATTCAGATTGAATCCCCAATCAGAGCCTTTGATCCAATCGAAGGTGGAGTGTATAGCGGCAGAATGCCGGTCGTAGTATTGGTAATAACCGTAAACTTTGTGTCCTTTCCCTAGAAAATTAACATCCGATGCACCCAGTAAAACCCAATAATTTTCCTCTATCGTACCGAAATTGAAGATTGGAATGAGCGTAAAAAGCTCCTTGCACTCAAAAATAACATCAACGTTATTACCCGTGTTTTCTACACGAAAACTCACGCTAGCCATCACCTCCAGATTAGTGAGAATCTGTGCATCTCTTGTAAGAACTACTGAGTCCAATGGCTGCCCCGATTTGGTTTTAATGAAAGTTTCCAGATATGAAACCTTCGTTCTATTCAAACCCTCAAAACCAACCGATTCTACCAAGACCTGTGATTTGGCGTGGATTAAAAGACATACAAGCAGGACAACTAAGATTAGTTTTTGCACACGGTAATTTACTTATGCGTCCATGCAATAGCAATATTGCGTGAGAAGAAAGAGGCAAGCCAACAAAAATGGCTTCTGCTCCCTCACCTTAAGCGATCATAAAAAATAGCTTAGGGCTCAGCAACATAGGTCACCACTTCCTTCACACCAGCTATTACAAAACTCCCACTAAAGGAATTGGGAGTGATAGATGTAATGTCAATCTCAGTGATTGAACCATTGACCAAAAATAACTTAAAGGTGAAAAAGCCCTCATTTGACTCGCCCGGCACACTTACCTCTCCAAAAAATTCAGAAGTAGAAGATACGCAATCCTCTGTTGGCGTGAGCTGGTGCATCAATATGCCTCCGCTATTATCTCTTGAAAAAGTAACTTGCAGACTATCGGCACATGACGTCAATGGAACGTTCTTACTCGCGGATGTACGCTTTGTCAGCAAATAAGTCTTAGAGTCGTTGGCTTCCGATCCGCCCGTAAGCCATACCGCCACTTGTCTGGCTAAAATACCAGTACGCATTTTTTGATATGATTTTTGAACTTGCTTCCCTCCTTTTATATAACTCACAGAAAAAGTACTGGGTCCCAAATAGGTAGGTTGCCAAAATGTGGTTCGCTTTAATGAATCTACGATATTTAATGAATCCGTGAAAATTCCTTCGAAAGTTGAGATCTGTAATTGTCCCAACTTAGTGGTATCATACAACTCACATTTGGCATCATACTTAAGCTCATAAGCCGAAGTACTATCCGTTCGTATAACTTCGAAAACCAAACGCACCGTATCCTGACAGTCATTAATCGACTGCTGAGCCACCCCATCTACAACATGACTTGATTGAAACCAAGTTTTCACATCGTTATCGGTGAGAAGCGTTTTCACCTGAGCGGTATTGTACTTCTCTACAATGTCGGACTCTACGCATGCGAAGAGTCCGAATACCAATGCGATATGGAGGGCTATATTTTTCAACTTCCGAATTTTCCTTTTAACATCGCCAATTTAGCTTGTAAATCACCTTGAACCTCTGGTTCTTGACGTTTTCTTTGTCCGCCTCCGCCAGATCCTTTCTTAGGAGCAGGAGCACTACCAAACGGATCAGACTTCATCGAAAGCGAAATTCGCTTACGTGGCGCATCCACTTCAAGTACCGTTACATTCACTTTTTGTTGCAATTTCACCGCCTTGGCTGGATCAGTGACAAAGCTATCAGACAAATGGCTCACATGTACCAAACCATCCTGATGCACTCCTACATCCACAAACGCTCCAAACTTGGTAATATTGGTTACCACGCCTGGCAATTTCATGCCTATGGACAAGTCTTTGATCTCATGAACATGATCTGCAAAAGAGAAAGTCTCAAATTGCTCACGTAGGATCACGACCGGGCTTGGCAAGTTCCGCCACGATATCCTGAAGTGTTGGCAAGCCCAAACCTTCAGAGACGTATTTTTTCAAATCTATTTTTTGTCTCAGGTTGGCATCACGCACCAGATCTTCCACAGTACAACCTAGGTCTTTGGCCATGGTTTCTACCGTCTCGTATCTCTCTGGGTGTACAGCACTCTGATCCAAAACATACTCACCACCTCCAATACGCAAGAAACCTGCTGCTTGCTCAAAAGCCTTATCTCCCAAACGTGCGACTTTTTTCAAATCCTTACGACTTTTAAAAGCACCATTTTCATTTCTATAACTAATGATATTCTCGGCAAGCTGTGGCCCTAAACCAGAGACATAAGTCAATAGCTGCTTACTTGCAGTATTTAACTCCACACCTACGGCGTTCACACAGCTCATCACCACATCATCCAGCGAGTGCTTGAGCGCATTTTGATCTACATCGTGTTGGTATTGACCAACTCCAATAGACTTGGCATCAAGCTTCACAAGCTCCGCCAATGGATCCATCATTCTTCTACCGATGGATACTGCACCTCGAACCGTCAAATCATAATTCGGAAACTCCTCTCTGGCCACATCAGATGCAGAATAAATAGATGCACCACTTTCATTGACCATGGCGACAATAATGCTACTCGGCAAGCCTATAGACTTTACAAACTGCTCAGATTCTCTGCTGGCAGTTCCGTTTCCAATGGCTATTGCTTCGATGCTATATTTTTGGCACAAGGCCAAAACTACAGCCGCTGAGCGTGCACTCTCTCGCTGCGGTTCGTGAGGGTAAATGACAGTTTCTTCCAAAAGCTTTCCTTGTTTGTCCAAACAAACAAGTTTACAGCCCGATCTGAAGCCCGGGTCAATGCCATCACAGCTTTTTGTCCCAATGGAGCCGACATCAAAAGTTGCTTGAGGTTTTCAGAGAAAACACCAATTGCTTCCAAATCCGCCTTTTTCTTCGATTCCAAACGAATCTCTGTTTCTATACTTGGCTTAATCAAACGCTTGTAAGAATCCTTCACCGCAATCTCCACTTGCTGAGCGGCATCATTAGATCCTTGTACGAATTGACGACTGATTGCTCCAATCGTAGATTCTTCTTCTGGCGCAATGTCCATAGCCAGAATCCCTTCCTTTTCTCCTCGGCGTATCGCCAAAAGTCTGTGTGATGGAATGTCCTTTATTGACTCATCCCATTCAAAATAATCTTTGTATTTGGCACCTTCCTGCTCTTTGCCCTTCATCACTTTGGCAGAAACCACCGCCTCGTTTTGGAAGATCGATCGTACTTTCTTTCTGCACTCCGCATCTTCACTTACCCATTCTGCAATGATGTCACGCGCTCCTTGCAAGGCTTCTTCTATGCTGGCAACCTGCTTTTCTTCACTGATAAACTTCTCAGCCTCAGACTCCACAGAAAGATTTCCTTGATCAAAAATCGTTTTAGCAAGTGGCTCCAGTCCTTTTTCCTTGGCAACAGAGGCTTTGGTTTTTCTTTTTGGTTTGTAGGGAAGATACAAATCCTCCAAAATAGACATGGTTTCAGCACCATCAATCTTGGATTTCAACTCAGGCGTAAGCTTGCCTTGTTCGTCGATAGACTTCAAAATAGCCTCTCTTCTCTTATCCAACTCACGAAGTTGCTCCACTCTGTCTCTGACATTGGCAACTTCTACTTCATCCATCGTGCCCGTAAGTTCTTTTCTATATCGAGAAATAAATGGTACAGTGGCTCCTCCATCCAGAAGGTCTACCACAGCATCTACATGTCGTAATTGTAGGGAAAGTTCTTGGGCTATCTTCGCAGCGTAATTTGTCATATCAATTTCAATTGGGCGTCAAAATTATAGGTATCGGGAATTAATTGAGCAGAAAATCGTTCATAAAATGAAATAAAAAATCAGATCATCGATAATGGCCAAAAAATCAACAAAACGGGAATTAATTGAGTGGACAGTGCTCATCACGGTAGTGGGAACACTCTATCTCACTGGTCTTCATACAGATGTAATCGGATTTGTACAACGTGCGGTGTTGTCTACAGGTGTTTTTAAACCTAAAACAGAATTTGATTCGATAAAACCTGCTGATTACGATTTCATAATCACCGACATTGAGGGCAATGAAATAGCGTTCGATACATTTAAAGAAAAAACGGTCTTTATCAATTTTTGGGCTACTTGGTGTCCTCCATGTGTTGCGGAGATGCCCGACATCAATGATCTCTATGGGAAAACCAAAGATCAAGTAAGCTTTGTTATGATTTCGGTAGACGAAGATCGTGAAAAAGCCAAAAGTTTTATGAAGCGAAAAGGCTATGACTTTCCCGTGTATTTCCTCACATCCGTCTTCCTTCAGTCTATGAGACTCATTCTATTCCTACTACTTATGTGCTCGCTCCTGATGGCAACATAGCTGCAGAACGACACGGCATGGCCAAATATGATAGTGAAGAGTTTAGAAGTTTTTTACTGGGGCTTTAGTTTTTCATACTCCTCCCCCATTCATAAGCAGCTCTTTCCAGATTTTGTGCCGTTTTTGCGATTGACTCTGACTAAAAGCTCCTTTGGCTGATTGATAGTAATGATTTGGTCGAAAGGATGATTTTTATTTTCGAGTTTTGACTGACCAAAAAATCCCACTACCTGTTTTCCAGCGGCTTGTACCGAAAAGGCTACTACAGCTGGCGCTTTTCCTCCCAGCGTTTGATTGTCAAGTTGCCCTTCGCCAGTGATCACTATATCAGCGCCATTAACCTTTTCATCAAAGTCAATCAAATCCAAAATAGCCTGAGCTCCATCTCTCAGCTTCGCGTCGAACAATCCATTAAGTACGGCAGCTACACCGCCCGCTGCTCCACCGTGCTTTATTTGTCCAATTTCTCTACCTGTGGCTTCTTTTACTAGATTAGATAAATGAGACAACACTTTTTCAAGTTTGGGAACATCGACTTCACTCGCACCTTTCTGTGGGGCAAATACATGAGCTGCTCCTTTTTCGCCAACAAGTGGATTGGTAGACATCACAGAAAATTTCCAATGTGGTATTGCCAAGTCGCTGTTGTGCATAAGATAAATCCAGTCGAGAAATGGAAAGTACCTTGGAAGGATTTAGCTGATCGAAATCGCTCGACCATCCTTGATCATAAAACTGAACTCCTAGCGCCTCAAGAATGCCAATGGCTCCATCTACTGAAGCACTTCCTCCCACCGTCAGTATGATTTTCTTCGCTCCTTGAGACAATGCATGATTGATCAAAATCCCAGAACCATAAGTATTGGCTTGCCAAGGGTCAAGCTCTGACAAAGATAAATGCCTAATACCACTTGCTTCAGCAAGTTCGATCACGGCCAGTTTTAGTTTGGTCAGACCATCCGTACTTTGCATTAATCTGGCGAAGGAGCGGATCAAAAGTAGAAACCGTCAATTTGCTCCAAACTCAAAGACTCGGAAATCACTTCTAATGAACCATCTCCCCCATCAGCCACGGGCAATAAAGTGCAAGTACATTCCAAACCTGATCGTTCTATTCCTTCACGAATAGCAAAAGCAGCTTCCTTGGCTGAAAGAGACCCTTTGAATGCATTTGGTGAGATGAGGATATTCATTGGATCATTGGCTGAGGAGATAGAACTAATAATGTTTATCTTTTCCTTCTTAGTTCCTCCAGTTGACTTTCTGATAATCCAGTAGTCGATAAGATAATTTCGTTGGAAACATTTTTTTTGATTAGTTCGAGAGCAATCTTTTTAACACTTTCCTCTCTGCCTTTTTCTACACCTTCGTCATAAGCTGTATCCAGAACATTTTTCAGGTCTCGGTAATATTTCAAACTATCCTCATAGGACTGATATTGTTCCACTGTAAACTTTGATATTTCAGCCACTTCAAATAATTTCTCGAAAACCCGCTCTCGTAGCTTATCAGGAATATGATCCAATCTGTTCAAATTTTTAATTACATACATCCATTTATCAAATCTCGTCTCCAAATCCTTCAAGTCCTTCTGAAAACGAGGCATGGTCAAATAAGTGAAAGTCAATTTATCGTAAAACACTTTGTTAGTTTCAATATCACTAAGCTTTACATCATAGCGATATTTGTTTTCATCCGCTACATCTTCGTCAAAAACAAAGTCAAGAATGGCTACAGCATAGACCGTTTTCAATTCAAAATTCCAATCGTTTCTTTTCGCTTGTTCTCTAATTGGAAATGTGGCATAATAGAGAGCTCTGTCTTTAAAAAATCTTTGTTTGGATTTTTGAAGCTCTACTATGAATTTTTCCCCTTTTTCATTTTCGCAATAAATATCGAAAACCGCCTTCCTATCTAGCTCCGATACTCCCAATTGATCATTTTTGAGATAAGTCAATTTGGTAATATTTCCTTCTTGATCACGTAAGAGCTCATTCAAAAAATCCAATAACAAATCTTTGTTTGGCTCTTCTCCAAAAAGTCTCTTGAATCCGTAATCAGTAAAAGGGTTAATATATTTTTCTACAAATTCACTCATCAGTTCCGGGATTTAATCAAAGATAAAGAATACAACATATTGAACGAGAAATAAAGCTTTGGTTGCTTGCGACAAGACAAAATAACCTAGTTCAATATGAAACACCTCACCTGCATCCTAGCCCCGATAGGAACTAATGATCCTTTTCTTTAGGGTGGTTATAAGTATCGGCAAGAAAAGATCAGGTGGATAGCGGGAGCACTCGTGGCTATGAAAAGCAGATCGCTCGCTCCAAGAAAAATTAATGAACCATACTACAGCTACCCTGAGAAAGTTCTTTCCAAGCTCCTATGGCAAAATCGAGTTTAACAAGATCTCCCGGACGCATACCTACAATGCCCTCTCCAGAAAGATATTCGGCCAAATAAGTAATGCCGGGATTGTGCCCAACCAAAAGAATAGATTGGATGGAGTTGTCTGATTCGCAAAGCACCTCAAACAATGACCTAACTGCTGCTTCATAAATATCTGGGCGCAGCTCGGTCTCCCACTCTTGCCCCATGGACTCGCTCAGATGCTCTAGCGTCTGCTGTGTGCGAACGGCAGGACTGCAATAAACTAAGTCTGGTTTGAAGCTAGTTTGAGCTAATTCCTTGCCTAATTCCCTGATTTGGTTGGCTCCTTTTGAGGTAAGCGGACGCTCGATATCCTTCATTCCATAGTCGGGCATCATTGCTTCGCCGTGTCTCAAAAGAAATATTTTTCTAACCATCTTTGTAGAAATCTGTTTGTGTTAGTGCAATTAAGTATTAATTATGCGTCTATCAAAAGAGAAAAAACGAAAATGTTTAGATTCTTTTGACCACTTTAGTCGCTAAATATTGAAAAATAAGGAATGGCAAAAAACCTGGTAATAGTAGAGTCTCCGGCAAAAGCGAAGACCATAGAAGGATATTTGGGTAAGGATTACACGGTAAAATCGAGTTACGGTCACGTGCGGGATCTCCCGAAAGGCGATAAGGCCATAGATATTCAGAATAACTTCAAACCGACGTATGAAGTCTCGGCGGATAAAAAAGAAGTGATTCGTGAATTGAAAAAACTGGTCAAAACTTCGGACATGATCTACCTAGCAAGTGATGATGACCGTGAAGGAGAAGCCATCTCTTGGCACTTGAAAGAGGCGCTAAGCCTAAATGACACGAATACGCGTAGGATTGTCTTTAGAGAGATTACAAAAAATGCTATTCAGAATGCCATTCAAAATCCACGAGGCATTGATATAGATCTGGTAAATGCTCAACAAGCACGTAGAATATTAGATAGATTAGTCGGTTTTGAGCTTTCTCCTGTTCTTTGGAAGAAAGTGAAATTTGGACTTTCTGCCGGACGTGTGCAGTCCGTAGCTGTGCGCATGGTAGTAGAGCGCGAAAGAGAAATCGACAAATTTGACTCTACTTCTAGTTTCAAGATCACAGCCAACTTTGACCTAGAAGGTGGTAAAGTACTGCAAGCAGAACTTGGAAAGCGTTTTAAAACGGAAGCCGAAGCTCAAGAGTTTTTGGATAAATGCGTAGGTGCTGATTTCAAGATCAACGATCTGGAAACGAAACCTGCGAAAAAGAGTCCTGCTGCCCCGTTTACCACGTCCACCCTACAACAGGAAGCGAGTAGAAAACTAGGGTATAGCGTTTCTTACACCATGTCATTGGCTCAAAAGCTGTATGAAGCGGGTAAGATCACCTACATGAGAACAGATAGCGTGAACTTATCTCAAGAGGCTGTCAATGGCGCCAATGCGGAGATCGCTTCTGCTTATGGCCAAGATTTTATTCAAAACAGAACTTATAAAACAAAATCTCAGTCGGCACAAGAAGCTCACGAAGCTATAAGACCAACCAACTTCAATGCTCACAACCTGGGAGGAAGCAGTGCAGAAGGAAGATTATACGAACTCATTTGGAAGCGCGCAATTGCGTCGCAAATGGCTGATGCTCAACTAGAAAAAACCACTGCTACCATCGGCATCTCTACCACAGATGAAACCTTGGCAGCTAGAGGTGAGGTTATCAAATTTGAAGGATTCCTGAAAGTCTATTTGGAATCTACGGACGAGGATGAGGATGAAGATCAAAAGTCTATGCTCCCTCCATTGACGGTAGGCCAGCAACTGGCACTCAATCAAATGATGGGTAAAGAAGGCTTTACTCGTCCGCCAGCAAGATATACGGAAGCTAGCCTGGTAAAGCAACTAGAAGAAAAGGGAATTGGCCGTCCGTCTACCTACGCTCCTACTATCTCCACGATCCAAAAACGTGAATATGTAGTAAAAGAAGACAGAGACGGACGAGAAAGAGAATATGTGGAGTTGATATTGAATAATAACAATGTCACGAAAAGCATTAAGAAGGAAAACACTGGGGCAGAAAAAGGAAAACTTTTTCCTACGAACATTGCCATGATTGTCAATGATTTCCTTGTAGAACATTTCGAAAATGTGGTGGATTATTCGTTCACTGCGGATGTAGAGAAGGAATTTGATGATATCGCTCAAGGTGGAAAGTCGTGGGAGGAAATGATCAAAAATTTCTACACGAAGTTTCATGCCAAAGTAGAAGACACGGACAGCATTGAGCGTGCGGATATTTCCGCAGCGCGTGAATTGGGTGTAGACCCGAAAACAAGCAAGAATATCTATGCGAGAATGGGTCGCTATGGTGCTTATGTGCAGCTGGGAGAGTCTCCTGAGACTGACGAGGATGAAAAGCCACAGTATGCCAGCCTAAGGAAAGGACAGTTTTTGGAGAACATTACCCTAGAAGATGCTTTAGAGTTGTTCAAACTGCCTAGAAACGTGGGAGAACTGGAAGGTAAGGTCATGACAGCTGCCATTGGTAGATTTGGCCCTTACATCCGCCATGATGGCAAATTTGTATCTCTACCAAAAGGCTTGGATCCACTGGCAGTAACGGAAGAAGAGGCTGTGGAGTTGATACTCGCCAAGCGAGAAGCTGACGCCAATAAATTCATCAAGACATTTGATGAAGATCCTGAAATGCAAGTGCTTAATGGACGTTTTGGCCCGTATATCAAGGCAGGGAAGAAAAACGTAAAAATCCCGAAGGACAAAGTGCCAGAAGAATTGACTTATGCCGAGTGTAAGGAATTGGCGGATAAGACTCCTGAGAAAAAAGGAAGATATGGAGATAAAACTGCTGCAGCCAAAACCACTACTGCAAAGGCGACAAAAGCTAAAGCAACGAAGACAACCAAAGCAAAGTCAACTACTAAGAAAAAGAAATGATTGAGCGTCACCCTTCGTGACGTATTTTGATAAGGCATAAAAAAAGGGACATTCGTCCCTTTTTTTATTTACAATCTTTTGATTTTATACCTGATTGTTGAGCATTACCGGCATTACCAGCATCAACATATCTTCGTTTTCGTCTGCATCATTTGGCGTGATAATACCCGCTTTGTTTGGAGCGCTAAGCTTCAAAGTAAGTTCAGTGGCATCAAGATTAGTAAGCATCTCGATCAAAAACTTGGCATTGAATCCGATTTCAATATCTTCTCCATCGTGCTCACAAGACAAACGCTCATTCGCTTCGTTGGAGAAATCTAAATCTTCCGCCGAAATCATCAACTCACTTCCAGCAATTTTCAATCTTACCTGGTGCGTAGTTTTGTTTGCATAAATAGCGATCCTTTTCAATGAGCTCAAGAAAGCTCCTTTGTTGATCACCATTGCATTATCGTTATCCGCAGGAATCACATTATCATAATCAGGGAAACGCTCATCGATCAAGCGGCAGATCATTTTCACGTTATTGAAATTGAAGAATGCATTTGATGCATTAAACTCAATATTCACATTTGTATTTTCTGAAGGCAAGGTGCTTTTAAGCAAGGTAAGCGCCTTGCGAGGGATAATCATGCTATGCCCCATATCAGCAGCCACATCTACTCTACGGTATCTGATCAAACGGTGACTGTCTGTAGCTACGAATGTGGTATTGGTTTCATCCAATTTCACATAAACACCTGTCATGGCAGGACGAAGCTCGTCACTACTTGTAGCGAAAATGGTGTTGTTGATGGCTTGCGCCAAAACACCTGAAGCCATATTCACTGAGTAACCATCGGATACCGCAGGGATTTTAGGGAAATCAGTAGCATTCTCTCCAGACAATTTGTAGCGACCGTTATCAGAGTTGATTTCGATACTATATGTATCGGAATCAATCGTGAAAGTCACTGGCTGCTCTGGCAAATTCTTCAATGTTTCCATCAAGATTTTGGCAGGAATCGCAATGCTTCCATCCTCTTTGGCCTCCACTTCCATTTCTGTAATCATACTTGTCTGAAGATCAGAGGCAGTAATAGTCAGTGAACCTTCTTGGATTTCAAAAAGAAAGTTTTCCAAAATAGGCACTACTGGATTGGTTGTGATTACCCCATTGATGGCGGATAATTGCTTCAATAGGTAAGAAGAGGATACTATAAATTTCATATTTTTTGCTTTAAGGCTATTTGAAAGAGCATTCAATATTTTCTCGTCCCAAATACTC
This sequence comes from uncultured Cytophagales bacterium, assembly GCA_963848175.1. GTDB lineage: Bacteria > Bacteroidota > Bacteroidia > Cytophagales > Cyclobacteriaceae > JAMZMI01. The sequence goes on along the minus strand of CAWKCO010000005.1, from coordinate 407,800 downwards.
CTGTATTTTCCAGTTAGAATTGGGCGACAAATTTAAGAACAAAAGTTGATAAAACACCTGTATTCCTAAATGGCTTATCGCACTTTAAAATCATCTTTTTTCAACAAAATCCTGCTGATTCTCTGTCTATCAAAAACCATCATCTCACCAGACTGATTTGTGACGAGCACAAAACCATCATTTTTCAGTGGAGCATAGATGGAGAATACCTGCTCATTGGTGTAATTGATAGATTCGATGCTCAAAATAGCATAAGGTGAAGTCGCAGCAAGGCTGTCGTATTTATCAAACGCACCGCGACCAAGGCGCTCATTGGCTTTCCAGTTTTGAAACTCATTGAGATATTCTACGACGCTGGACGAATCCATTTGCTGAATATCTGAAACTTGAAAAAAGGTTTCATTGAATGAAATTTCAAAATCATTTTGATCTGCATCTCGATAATCGAGTGTCAAACGTTGGATCGTACGCCAGCTTCCGTCAAAAATGACACGGTCTCTCCATTGGTTGGGTTTAAGCTCAAATATCCCAGCCAAATAATCTCGGTAGCCTGGAATTTCCACTTCGTAGGTCTGCCCATCTTTGGTGAAATAAGATTTTGTTTTCATGGCATTGCCAGAAACTTCAAAGTCCAAATCTTCCTGACCATCAAGTTTCAAAGAAACCAAAATGCCATTTTCCACCTCAACTGAAACTGGACGTTTGACGATGACATGCTTCATGATAGAGAGCACTATCTTCACCAAGCCCTCATCCGTAGAAAGCGTATCATTGAGCGCCCATCGATTTCCTTTGCGTGAGAGCTTAAGTTGCTTATTTGCGACTTTTGAGCTCAATACTCGTGACCACTGAAGTATCACTTACTAAAAACATCCGCTCTTCAAAAGCCACAGACGTGCCCTTCTTTGGGAGCAGTAATAAGCCCATATTTATCACCAAAGCGACTAAAAAAAGTCCTAAAAGCAGTTTATTCTTCTTCGCCATTATCGCTTGTTTTTATTTTTTCTAATCACTGCTTTCGCAATACCAAATAGCAATAAAAGCAAAGAGGAGCCACCAAATTGATCAATTGCCACTTGGTTCTCTCTTCTTTCACACGCACTTTATCCAATGGTCGAATCTTAATTTCTTTCTTTCTTGACTGAACGATTCCTTCATCGTCAAGCATATAATCCATTATGTTGGTCAACAAATCTTCGTTTGCGTATCGTGTTTTGCTGTATGCCTCTACACCCAGCGACATAGGTTTGCCGTCTTCCAAACTCAGCTCATTGCGAATCAAGTCTCCATCAGAGATCACCACAATTTTAGACTCCTTGCCATCTGAGATCATCTCAGATTTATTCATTCCGGAAGGTGGAAATTTGTTTTTGTAAAGCGATGTAAAAGCTCCTTCCAGCAAATAACCGACAGGTTTTGGCCCAGACTGAAACTTGTCAGGAAGTAACTCAGATTGCAAATCGTTGAAACTCACCACTACAGGTGCTCCCATCACTTTGGTATGAGCCGAGGTGAGCATCAGTGGTGTTTTCTTAATCCCGACCGCCTTAACGGTATCTATCGTAGAGGCAAATCGCAACATGACGGCATCCAGATTTCTAACCATAGGATGATCTCCATAATTGGTTATGATCGGGAAATATGGCCATGGTAGCATTCTGATCTGTGGCTGGTTGCCAATATTCCCTGCCACGATTGGAAAGTCTCCACAATTCAAATCCACTACATAATCCTGATTGATGCGCACACCATATTTGAAAAGCAAGTCGGTAAGATTGGTTTCATAAGGAATCGCTACTGTGCCATCTCCCGACGCACTATCCATATTCACCCGGAGTGCGTCCAAAAACATTAGCAGCTTCCCTCCTTTCATCACGTATTGATCCAAAAGATATTTTTCCTGCTCGCTAAATGAAGATGTCGGTTTTGCTATCACCAGTAGATCGTATCCTGTAATAGGCGTATTTCGCTGAGGGAGATTGACTCTAAATAAATCATACTTAGACAACACCACACTAGAAAACCCAGCCAGCTGCGCCGTATCTGGCTCGTCATGCCCGACGATCAATCCTACTTTTTTGCGGCGCAATTCTGATAGTTGGATAATTGCACTTGCAAGCTCATATTCGATCCCTTCAATGGATTGATTGATCATCTCCTCCGGACTGGAAGAGCGATTGCCTTTAAGCAGATTAATACTTCGCTCTCTTCCTTTATATGAGAGGATCAATCCTGGAAACACCCACTTCTGAGAAGTCTGACCATCTTTAGAATAGTTGAGATTGGTGGGCTGCAAGCCCTTTTTCATCAAATCTTGATAGTACTTATTGCGTGCTTGGGCACTCTGTGCCAATGAAGGGTCAATGAACTTATAGTTGACATTGGTGTTGGCATAAATCCCAAACTCCTCCAAAGTCTCTCGAATAGATTTTTGGAATCTCAGAAAATTGGAGGGCAGTTCACCTTCCAAATACACTTCAATATACAGATCATCGTCTAGCCTCGAAAGCAGGTTTTTGGTTTGATCCGTGAGGCTATAGCGGTTTTCTTCGGTCATGTCTACACGTACCCGAAACTGCTGCGCCAATTGAAAAATCAACCACACCACAGCTAAGGTAAGCCCAAGCTGAAGCCACAAATTGAGCCTATGACTATTCCAATTAATCATTTTCTAAGTCCGATTATGAGTTTGGTAAGCATCACAATAATGGCAATAGCTCCGATGAAATAAGCCAAATCAATCAAGTCAATCAACCCTTTGCTCATGGAGGTGTAATGCGCCATGATACCAAATTCGGTGATCAAATAAGACCAATCTGCCCAGATGTTGATACTCGCTAACGAATCAAAACCTGTGTAAAGAAGAAAACACAAAAACGCCGATAGTATGAATGAGATGATTTGATTGCCTGTAAGCGCTGATGAAAATATTCCGATAGCGGTAAATACTCCTCCGAGTAGTAGCAGACCGATGTAACTCCCCATGATGCCCGGTGTATCCAAGTTGTGCGGAGGGTTACCCAATTGCGAAAGCGAAAAATAATATACCAATGTTGGGAGAATGGAAAACAGAACTAAAAAATATCCGGCAAAGAACTTTCCCAGAATGATATCTATCTCACGAAATGGCAGAGTATGAAGCAATTCCAAAGTACCATTTCGGCGCTCTTCGGCGAAAGACTTCATGGTAATAGCTGGGATCAAAAACATAAACACGTAAGGCCCCAATGAAAAAACAGGTTCCATGCTGGCATAGCCATAGTCAAGTACATTGGTGTCAGGAAAAACCCACATTAGGAGGCCTATGCCTACCAAGAAAACACCGATCACCACGTAAGCGATAAGCGAATCCAAAAACTCGTTGACTTCTTTCAGAAATATGCTGATCATGCCTTTTGGTTTTGGGTTAATCTATGGAAGATTTCTTCGAGAGACTTGTGTGCTTTGGTAAGACTCAAAAGTGGCAGATCGTTTTCCGAGGTAATCTTCAGTAGCTCTGCCCGTAAATCGTCTCGATCTGATTCTATCAGATAGGCATTTTCACCATATTGTCTCACCGCAAAACCATGATTTTCAAAAAGTGCTTGCTCTATTTCTTTCTCAAAAGTGATGATGATACCATTGGTATCATTCATACCTTCTTTCAAAGTGCTCAGTTTATCATCGGCCACAATTTGCCCTTTGTCTATGATCACCACCTTGTCGCAGATAGCCTCCACTTCCTGCATGATATGGGTGGAAAGAATCACCGTCTTGTCGTGACTTACATTTTTTATTACCTCCCGAATCTCAATAATTTGATTTGGGTCGAGTCCCGTTGTTGGCTCATCCAATACCAGTACTGAAGGATTGTGAATCAACGCCTGTGCCAATCCCACACGCTGGCGATAACCTTTGGAGAGCATGCCTATTTTCTTGCTGCTTTCGCGTTGCAAACCGACCGTTTCTATGATTTCCTCTACACGCACGGCAAGCTTTTTCCCTGACAACCCATAAGCCCCTCCAATAAATCTAAGAAACTCACGAATGTACATATCTAGGTACAAAGGATTGTGCTCTGGCAGGTAGCCAGTGAGGCTTTTGACTTTTAGTGGGTTTTCTGTAACCGAAACACCATCTAACACAATTTTGCCGCTAGTCGGACGCAGATACCCCACTGCCATTTTCATGGTAGTAGATTTTCCTGCGCCGTTTGGCCCCAAAAACCCTGTAACCTTGCCTTTGGGTGCCTCAAAACTGATGGCATCTACTGCACGCTGTTCTCCGTAAATCTTAGTTAATCCTTCGATGTGTACCGACATCTATTTTTGTGGTTTGCCTTTTGGTCGTAGGGGACGAAGTTCGATATCTACAGTGAGAAAATTTGGATGTGTATTCAAAATATCTATAATTGATTGAGCCACGTCTTGTGGACGCATCATATTTTCATTGGCCTGAATGGCATCAATATCATCGAAGAAATTGGTATTGACACTGCCCGGATAAACGTTGGTCACTTTGATACCAAAGTCCCTCAACTCCATCATAAGCGAATGCCCCAACCCCGTAACTGCATGTTTGGTGGCCGCATAGCCACTCATTCCCTTGATACCATTTAGTCCTGCAATAGAGCTTACGTTGATGATATGCCCTTCATCCATGCGCTTCATGGCTGGCACAGCCATTTTGATACAATACATCAAACCGTGTACATTCACATCAAACATGCCTTTCCAGTCTTCGATAGAAATATCTTCTATCTCGCCAGGCACACCATATCCAGCATTGTTGATCAAAAAATGAATGTCCTGACCCAGCACTTCTACTGACTTTTTGTAAGCCGACTGAACTTGCTCCCAGTTACTTACATCTGCCTGTACAAAATGGAAATTCTCATGTGTGAAATCTGGTTTATTTCGGCTCCAGCCAGCAACCTTCACTCCTTGGTCGAGAAGAATTTTAACAGTTTCCAACCCGATTCCTTTACTTACTCCTGTTACAATTGCATTTTTGCCTTTTAGCATAGATTTAGCTGATTTTGGTTAAAAAAGATCAGTCGAATACCGAAACGCAATATTCAACCATTTTATTTTCAATCCCAAAACCAAAACGAATGGGCTTTGTTTAGGTTTGCAATAATCAAAACAGCCATAATGATCACAATTGTTTGCAGCACCAACCGCCCCGATTCCGTTTCTAGAAAAATTTGCGATCAATATGCGAGTCTTTTTGCGGAGCACGGTATCGATTGTTCCATCATTGACCTTGTAGATTTACCCAACGATTTTACCTCGACGGCACTTTACGCTAATTCGGGCAAGAATGAGGAGTTTAATCCTTTCAGGCTTTTGATGAAAGAAAGTCAAAAATTTGTTTTCGTCGTGCCTGAATACAATGGTTCATTCCCTGGTGTGCTCAAAGCATTTATTGACGGGCTAGAATATCCGACTACATTTAAAAACAAAAAGTGTGCGCTCATAGGTCTATCTTCTGGCACTCAGGGAGGTGGACTTGCACTCAGTCATTTGACTGATATTTTCAACTATTGCGGCATGCATGTATTGGCTCAAAAACCTAAACTGGCGATGATAGAAGCAAATATGAATGAAGCAATGAACATCACCAACGAGCGATACCTCAGAATGATCAAACAGCAAGTGGAGGCGCTGATAGCGTTTTAAATTTAATAGATGGCAAATCTGTCCGCCTCATCTCAAACAGCACCATTGAAGTCGTTTTAATGTCTTTATTAAGTGCGCTAAAAGTGCTAATTTGTACTTGAATTTAATCCTGCAATATGAAAGGTGTACATATAATCAACGATGAAACGCAAGACAAACGGTATCTTCAAATTGAGTTAGATATTCTTGCAAAGGCTCGTCAAAGCGGAAAGTCCATTGCTTCATTTTTGGAAGATTTGGAAGATATCATCAATGTAGAACTATCAAGTAGTGAAAAAGGAAAGCCTTGGAAAGAGGTAAAGAAGGAATTCTTCCAAACATCAGAAAATGACTTAATCTCTCGTGCTACGGCCTCTTTGGATTCTGTCAAGCAAGGAAAAACAAGAAGTATTTCAGATTTTAAGGAAGATGTGGAACTATGGAAGAAGCGAAAATCTACCTTGTAGAAATCACTCCACAGGCAGAAAAATATTACATTGACATTTTGGAATACCTATTTGCAACACATTCACAGGATAGAGCAACTTTAAAATCTGAGGCCATTTTAGAAATGGCAATGTCACAAGAAAATATGCCTCATCGTGGATCTCTAGAGTCCAGCCTTGACTACATGGGAAAAGCGCATAAGTATTTGGTTTATCATGTGACCAAAAGAAAAACTATCAAGATTATTTATTTTATCGAAGAACCAAACAAAGTGTTCGTTACGGACTTCTTTCCGTGCAATTCCAATAGCGACAATATTACCCAAAGAAACAAATAGCGTTTGAGTACTATTTCTTTTAATTATGGTGAATTTACGATCTACAAAACATAGCTTTTATTCCGTTTCTAAAATCAGGTCAGAACCTTTTTCCTCTAAGCAAGTGGAGGCGCTGATTGCTTTTTAAATCTGCTTACGGAGAAACCATCTGCATAAGCAAACCGCAGATATAAGCTCCATAGGTTCCCATCACATAACCAAACACAGCCAATAGCACGCCTACAGGTGCAAGTGAAGGATGGAAAGAAGCCGCCACGATAGGTGCTGACGCAGCTCCTCCAACATTAGCTGTACTGCCTACCGCAACAAAGAAATAAGGTGCACGAATAATTTTGGCTACAACCAATAAAATAGCAATATGAATAATCATCCAAACAATCCCCACGAGAAACAATCCAGGGTTTTCGAAGATCGCCATGATATTCATATTCATACCGATGGCGGCAATGAGCACATAAAGAAATGCACTTCCAAACTTGCCAGCTCCTGCCCCTTCGAGTTCGCGGACTTTCGTGAAAGACAAACCCACTCCCATAGCCGTAACGATCACAACCAACCAAAAGAAGCCGGAGGTCAAACTATATTGCTCGAGATAAGGATAATTTGTTGCTAGATATGGAGCTATAATATCACTAAGAAAGTGTGCAAATCCAGTACTACCAAAAGCTACCATTAGGATCAACATGATATCTTTCAACGAGGGCATTCGTGCGATGCTGTCCTGATAGGTCGTCATCTTCAACTTTAACTTGTCTATAGCCGAATTGTCAGCTTTGAGTTTGTGGTCAAGATATTTGGAATACCCTACTCCTGCCAGTAAAACGCCCATCCACGCATTACCTACAATCACATCTACAGCTACCATTTTTGAAAACAAATCCCCATTTACCTCAAAAACTTCTTTCATAGCCGCCTGATTGGCACCTCCGCCTATCCATGAACCAGCAATGGTGGTCATGCCTCGCCAAATTTCATTTGGGGCTTCCGCTGTGACAACCCCTGGGCGCTATAAATGAAAACAACAAAATCGCCAGTGGCCCTCCGATAATGATTCCCGACAGATCCGGCCAAAAACATAATCAATGCTTTTGGCCCAAGCTTGACGATTTCTTTAAGATCTACACTGATGGTAAAGAGTACAAGACTGGCTGGCAACAAATATCTGGAAGCAACAAAATAAAGCCTGGACTTTGACGGATCGATAATGCCCAAAGTGGTGAAAACCGATGGTAGAAAATAGCACATAAGAAGCGAGGGCATCACTACGTAAAACTTTTTCCAAAAGGAATTTTCACTATTAGAAGTGACAAATACAAAACCTAAGATGAGCATCAAAAGCCCAAATATTACCGCGTCGTTGGTAATTGCTTCCATTTATTCTAATTCTCTTAATACGTCTACAAACTCACTCAGAATCATGGCCGTGGCACCCCATACTACCTTGTTTTCTATTTCAAAATAAGGAGAAATTAAACGGTAGCCACTTGAGGCTTGTATTTCCTTTTGCTTGAGCACTGTATGATCCAAAAGTTGACTGAGAGGTGCTTCTATCACATGATCTACTTCACGCGGATCAGGCAGGAATTGAGGCACATCGGGGTACAAACCTACCACCGGAAGAATTAAATGATTGCTAACAGCTACAAAAAATTCACTTAGCGCTCCTATTACCTCTACTTTCTCTGTGCTCGTGCCCACTTCTTCATAACTTTCGCGCAATGCGGTATCAAAAAGATCGCGATCCATATTCTCTTGTCTTCCACCGGGGAAAGCCACTTGCCCACTATGAATTCCATCATAAGTCGGTCGCTGTATCAAAGGAAAATACCATTCGTCTTGCTTCTTGTAAAGCAACAACAGCACGCCACCATACCTCGCTGTTTCACGATTGGGCGCCTTAAACCGCGCCCCAGAAGGTAGAATAGGTTTCAACTTTTCGTGGGCATTTATACCGGGCAGGGGCTGCTTGAGTCGTTGTTGAAGTTTTGGAATAAAATCTGGAATCATGGCAATAGATAAGTGTCGCTTTCAAAACTAAGGACAATGAATTGAACCACCTTGCTTTTCAAATGCTAAGATTTAAACATTTCATTCCATCAACTATAACATTGATGTTCCGTTCCTATAATGGCACTTATTGGCGTATGAACATTACGCTGTTATTTTACATCAATTAAAACAAATTATGCTATGAAAAAATCGTTACCCAAATGCAGTTACTCTCTCTTTATTTTACTGCTAATTTCTATTATGAGTCCTGTGGCGAATGCTCAGGTCATTTTCTCCGATGATTTTGAAAGAGATTCTTTAGGGGATCAGTGGGATGCCGATCCCTACGCCCAATGGAGTATTGTAGCTGGAAAAGCTTATAATTCCATAGACGGATCGGGAGGTAAAATGGCTACTTCTGAGAGCTTCTCGGCTACCAACTACACCATTGAAACCATTGCTTACCCATTTGAATATGGATACTGGCGTGAATATTACCTGACATTTGGAGAACAATCTACTCCTGATTCCAGCTACGCCATTCGTTATGATGCTGCTTACGGAGGAGTTCTTCAAATTATTAAAAGTACCGACAATATCTATTACGGAGAGGTGCTGAGCAGTGTGCAATCATCACTCAACGACTCAGTGCCATTACAAATAAAAGTAGAGCGCTTTTCTAATGGAATAATCAATCTCTACATTAGTGAAGTGGGAAATCCTTATCCAGAAACCCCTATCCTAGAAGCTAATGATAACACGTACACCAATATAGGAAAATTGGGCTGGCACATTACCACGCAGACTGCTGCTCAGGATTTTTATGTAGAAAGTATCCAAGCTGAAGTTATAAGTGCTTCTTACATCTTTGAAGATGATTTCGAACGAGACAGCATAGGGAATTTTTGGTTGGATGAAGGAAGGTGGACGATTGTGAACGGCGAGGCTTACAATTCGCCTGATAACAATGGCTCTCTGCTCACCACTGCCCAGTCTTTTAGTGAATCTACTTATATACTTGAAACCCAGGCATCCGATTTCGTAACGGGCTACTACCGTGAATATTTTTTCCTTTTTGGTCAGCAAGACACTTTAGGCAATTACGCTTATGTGATCAATTATGACCCAGATTTTGGTGAGGTGCTCTCGTTAGGCATCTCCAATGGCAATTATTATTATCCCGATGTTATTGACGATAAAATTGTAAATATTGACCCGTCCAAGGCATATGGTTTGCGAGTTGCACGCTACAACAGTGGTCTCATTCAAGTGTATCTTGGAGATGAAAATGGCTTTCCTGAAGAACCAACACTGGAAGCGATAGATACTACCTATCAAACACTAGGTAGGGTGAGTTGGGGTAATGCTACTCAGACTGCTGGAGAAGACTTTTTTGTCGAATATATTTCTGCGAGAGTACCAGATGAGCAGAAAACAACTCCTGAAAAACCTATAGAGGACGATTTGATTAAGCAGGTAATTACCACGAGCAGTAATTCTTATGAAATAGGGAAACTCTTATCTGGTGAGACCTTCTTCACCGATAGAACCTATACGATCACGACTGTGCCAGACTTTTTGGAAGGAGCCTCATTTATCAAAACCTCCAATAGCGACAAAAACCTGACCACAGCCAGTGATTTTCTGAAAGCATACCTGAAAGAGTCTGCCTTAGCATATGTGGGGTACGACCCTCGCGCCACTCAACTACCTCAGTGGCTTAGCAGCTGGACAAAAACCGATCTGACCATAGGCACCACAGACCCGGGTTCTGTTTACTATGAAGTATATACCAAGCCTGTGGATAGCTACATTTTCGAGACCTATCCCATTCAATTAAGAATTGGTGCAAACCTGGCGAGCCCTGCTGTAGGATCACAGATGAATTACATAGTGGGTTTTGTGGCCGTGCCTAATAATGAACGCTTAGAGGCAGAAGAGGCAACACTTTCAGGTGCTCAAGTTGCTTCTAATCACAGTGGGTTTAGTGGAAGTGGATTTGTAGACTATGTAAATGCCAGCAATGACTATATCGAGTGGAATGTAAACATTGCTGCTACCAGCCCTTACGAGCTTAGCTTCCGCTATTCGAACGGCGGTTCGTCCAACAGAAATTTACTGGTGAGCGTTGACGGTGTAGCAACTGATACCTTGCTGGGCACAAGTACTTCTGCCAATTGGACCTCTTGGAGATCTGAATCTATAGATGTTTTATGGCTGGAAGCGGGAGATCATTTGGTGAGACTCACGGCAATGGGAAACAGTGGGCCAAATGTGGATTATCTGCGAGTAGCTCCATCGGACGAAACTCCGACCAACTCTGGTAGCAGAATTGCTTCGCAAACAAAAAGCGAGGAACTTAATCCTCTTAATGTAACTGTATATCCCAATCCTATAATATCCAATCTGAACATTGAGATTCCAAATGATCTCGGTGAGAGTAAGTTTTCATTGCGTGTGGTTGACTTAAGTGGAAGAATTTTTTATTCTGAGCAGTATCAGAAAAGTGCTAATAGAAATGAAGAAATGGTGCTGTCAATACCTGCTTCTCAATGGAAATCAGGTGTGTATTTATTAGAAATCACTTCTGGTTCAAAAACTCATTCTTACAAGCTGATAAAAAGCAAGTAATCATTACAAACAAACAGTCAGCGGCGTGTGCCGCTGACTGTTTTTATATGATCTTCATTGAAGTTAATTACCACCCGCTTTTCAGACCTTCACCATCTTCCAATTTCCTCTTTTAAAAATCAAAATGCTTATTACCGCTTGTAGTGAATGACACAATGCAATGGAAAAGAAAACGCCATCAGCCTGCCAATCGAGCATCACAGCGAGCCAATAGGCTAACGGAATTTGGATGACCCAAAAAACAACCAAATTGATTAGCAGTGGAGTTTTGGTATCACCAGCCCCATTGAAAGCCTGACTGATCACCATCCCATAGGCAAAAAACACATAGCCAATACAAATGATATGTAGTGCCGACACGCCTATATCCAGAACTGCTACTTCAGTAGAAAAGAGGGAGATAATGGGTGTAGCTGCTAAGAAGAAAATCACGGAAACCGTGCCTAAAAAAATCATATTATAAAGTGCTGTTTTCCAAACGGACTGCTCAGCACGATCAGGTTCATTAGCGCCAAGGTTTTGTCCCACGAGTGTGGCAGCTGCATTGCTCAATCCCCACGATGGGAGTATGGTGAAAACAATCACTCGAAAAGCAATGGTGTAGCCCGCTAAAGCTTCTGCTCCAAATAAGGACATCACACGCACAAGGAATATCCAGCTGGCAGACTCAATTAAAAATTGTCCCATGCCACCCATAGATATTTTAATCAGCTCTAAGATGGTTTTGAACCTAATCACTACATTCTCCCATCCGATTTTGATCACCGATCGGCCATTGAATAAAAAGAATAGCTGATACGCCACACCACAAGATCGGCCGATAGTAGTGGCTATGGCTGCTCCCATCACCCCGTAGGCTGGTATTGGCCCCCATCCAAAAATCAAAATGGGGTCAAGAATAATGTTCAGCCCATTGGCAATCCAAAGTGAGCGCATGGCAATGGATGCATCTCCTGCACCTCTAAATATTCCATTGATCAGAAATAGTAAAATAATGCTCACATTGCTGGCAAACATGATCTGGGTGTAGCCCAAACCTTCAGCAATCAAATCCTCCTCTCCACCCATCAGGCGAAGCACATCTTCGGCGAAAATGAATCCGAAAATTCCTAAAATAGTTGATAATATGACCGCTAAAAAGATGGATTGAAAACCTGCGTTGGCTGCTTTCTTTCGGTCTTTCTCCCCTATTCTCCGAGCCACCACTGCAGTGGTGGCCATGCTCAGCCCAATAGCCACAGAATAGATAATCATCAATACCGACTCAGTAAGACCAACAGTTGCGACGGCATTGACACTCACCTGAGAAACAAAAAACACATCAGCTACTGCAAACAGCGATTCCATCACCATTTCTGCAATCATGGGAATAGATAACAGAAAGATAGCTTTGTTGATACTTCCTGAAGTGTACTCCGCCTCGGTACCTCTAAGTGCCTGAAGGAATAAAGAGAAAAAGCTTTTGATAGAACGCATGCCCCAAAATTAGTAGATGTTTTGTAAAATTTTGCTTGGTAAATTCGTTGCAGCATCTTCCCTCTGATCAATACACCAACCCAACCATTCTTACTTATAATGCTCAGATACCTCGCATCCTGAACCCCTTCGATATTACCCAACAATCTGTAGTTTTGCGATAGCTAATCATTCGCCAACTGACCAGATGAAGCACCTTTTCTTTGTTGTATTTATCACTTTATGTACGACTGCCCTCGCCTTTGATACCCTCAAAGTATATCCAGAAGATCACCAAATCGATTTAAAAGGGCACTCATATCTCTATTCAGACACCACCAACGCATTGAGTGCAGCAGCTATTTACCGTTTGCCTGAATGGGCATGGATCAAAAAAAACCTGAAAGGTTACTCGTCTTACAATGAATGGATGCTTTTCCATTTTGAAAACCCCACAGATCAGGAATTTGACAAAGTCCTCTACCTGGCCAACTCCATCAGTCACATTGTAGATTTTCACTTTATAGAAAATGGGGTATTGCTGCCCGACTCAGTGCTTTCAGGACTTGCAAGACCTAGTGATACCAAATTATACAATGATCCTGCATACCCTGTGAAAATGCACTTTGCGCCACACAGCACAGTGAGTGCATTGATTCGTATCAAAGACGACCTTTCTTCCATGTGGATGCCTTATTATATTTTGGATTACAAAAAGGCGCTACTTATTAAGGATCAAAATCTCTCATTCAGCTTTTTCTGGTTTGGGATCATCGTGCTGTCTATTCTAATATCGCTGCTTCTATACATTAGTATTCGTCAGGTGATGTTCATCTACTACTCGGTTTTGGCATTGGCCATGATTATCATCGTCACGTCTACCACGGGCATGATTTATCTTATCATAGATTCTGACCCTTACCAGATCGTCACGAATTATTATCAGATAGGTGCGGTGCTCATGATCAACTTCTTTCCGCGATTTATCAATACCATTGTGCCCATCAAGCAAATAAGCCTCTGGGCTTGGCGCGGCATTAAGGGCATTGGCTTCCTTACCATCGGTATTGCCATCTTGTATTGCACGCCGTATTTTAAGTTTAGCTTTTTCTTTACCAGCCTTTTTATCAATACGGTGGTCAGCTCCTCGGGCATTCTTTTCTTGTATCTGCTTGTGGTGCTCCTCATCGCGGCTATCAGAAAATGGAAACGTGCCTTGCCCCTATTTCTGGTGTACCTGATATATCTGGGCTTGGCCTTTAGCAACATAATTTTGCCCTTGTTGGGCTTTACCGATAGAGGGCTGAATGCCGTACACATTGTGCTGATCGGATCGATATTTGAAACTATAGCCTTTATGATTTTCATGACACAGGTGACGCTGGGCGTATACCGGGAGCGTGAGAAGCTCAACCTGCAAGTGCAGGAAAATCAAGAGCTGATGATGAAAGCGATCGTATCTGGACAGGAAGCAGAGCGCAACCGCTTTGCCAAGGATCTGCACGATGGCTTTGGGCAGATGATTTCCTCGCTCATGCTGAACATCAAAGGTCTGCAAGGTCAACAATCCATCAACACCCATGAGCGTACCAGCATCTTTGAGGCTTCCACCAACATACTGAATGAAATGTATGTGGAGCTGAAAAACATCTGCTTCAACCTGATGCCACAAACGCTGATAGCTGCTGGAGTGGGCGAAGCACTGAGAGAGTTTGCCAACCGCATCAACCGCAGTGGCGAGATTCATATCGCCGTAGACCTCTTCGGAATGGAAAAGCGCCTGACCGACATACAAGAAATCTCCCTCTACCGCATCTCACAAGAGTGGATCAACAACACTTTAAAATACGCGAATGCCACCAAGATCAATCTACAGATCACCAGAGATGAAGACGAAATCACCCTCATGATAGAGGACAATGGAGCAGGCTTTGACCCTAGCCTCCTCTCTCTGGGCAAAGGCAATGGCTGGAAAAACATCCACTCGCGCGCCAAGCTCATCCAGGGAGAAGTAGAGCTGGACACCTCTCCCGAGATCGTGGGTAGCACGTTTATCCTCAATGCGCCATCTATTCTTAAGGAGAAGGAATCAATGGCTATTACGCAAAATCATTAGTTCCATTCCTGCCAAGGTGTTAGTCAGTATTTATACCACAATTAGCTTTTTTGCATTAGAGATTCTCTATCGAATAAACCTATGGAGCATAAAACCTCCTCTGAAAACCTTAACACACAGTGCGATTGAACGTACCTATATAACTCAATCAGACACATTTGCTATATAATGTATTGAAGTTGGTTGAAAAGGTTGACTCCTCTTGACGTATGTAAAAGCAGGTTTATATTAGGCTATCAACAGCTCCTCTTTACAAATATTTGCATTCTTTTTCATGTTAAACAATTTATAACTGAAAAATCAGTTGTATAACTGTATTTTCAGTTTTATGTTTACCACATGGAAGAATTAACGAAAGCAGAGGAGCGTGTATTACAGATTCTTTGGAAGATAAAAAAAGGATTTGTTAAGGACATTCTTGCAGAAATGCCAGATCCAAAACCACCATACAATACAATCTCATCAGTAGTCAGAGTTTTACAAGAAAAAGGAATCGTAGATCATAAAGCCTACGGAAAAACCCATGAATATTTTCCTTTGATAAGTAAAAATGCCTACCGCTTGAACTCATTCAAGTCGCTATTAAACAACTATTTCAATAACTCTCATGAAGAGCTTGTTTCATTTTTGGTAGACAAGAATGAGCTGAAAGAAGGCGATGCTAATGAAATAAAGAAAATTCTCGAAAATCTTAACCGACCTGACAATGATTGATCTCTTTATTTATTTTCTTAAATCGGTTTTATGCCTCAGCATATTGTATGTGCTGTACGTTGTGATTATCAAAGGCAAAAGCCATTTAGAGTTCAGACGTATATATCTGATGGTAGCACTAGTAGCAAGCGCGCTGATTCCTCTCTTGAATTCCTCTTGGTTTGAATTTAATAATAACGAAAAGTTAACTACCATTAACTCAGTACTACTAGATCAATTTGTAACTTCTAGCTTATCAGTTACAACAAAAATCTCAGTAGCCAACATCACATTACCATCAGTGGAGCTCCTGATATTGGCCATATATCTCGTTGGTTTTTCTATTTTCATCTCGCGTCTGGTATTCTCATTGATAAATATTTACCGCATAAAGAGAACAGCCAACGTGGTGTACTTGAATGGTAAAAAACTTTTCATAACGAATGCTGCAGAACCTGCATTCTCATTTTTCAATAGCATTTATCTCTCTCCTGACACCTTTTCAGATGAGAAAAAATTGCCAATCATTTTGAAACATGAGTGTGCACATTCTAGCCAATATCATAGTTTGGATACATTATTCGCACAAATCTATTTCTGCTTTTTTTGGTTCAACCCACTTAGTTATTTTGTCAAAAAAGAAATTGGTCTGAGCAACGAGCACCTGGCAGACAAAAAAGTACTTGCCAAATTTGACGCTAAAGAATACATACTTACACTGCTTGATTACAGTACAACTTCAAAAATTTCACTAGTTGCACCATTTGTAAAGCATCCGCTAAAAGCCAGAGTGAATGAGATTATAAAACTGAAGGAGGGCAGTAAAAAGCATTCCAATTGGGTGACGGCCATCTATGTCATTCCTGTATTTCTTGTATTATCAGTCCTACTATCTCGTGCGCAAGGCCTTGCATTTATCCCAAAACATCTCAGTAATGACTGCCACTGCGACCACATGCACCTAACACCAGACAACCGAGTAATGGTTGTGGAACAAGGCGAATATGGGCCAATTCAACGCTTAGAATAACACCTCGATGGACTTAGTTTCAGTCGACTAGATTCATCATAAATATTCTTACTCATTAAAACCACACATTTAACTACAGAAGAAATGATCAAATTTCGATGCACCATTTTAGCGATGTTAATATTGTCGCTTACGCTCTCCTGCGCTCAATCTCAGTCACCCACTATCATTCAAGGCAGAATCAATGATTTTGGCGCTGGGGATGTTTCTGTGCAACTAAAATACTTTGATCTCATAGAGATGGAAGAAAAAATAACCTACCAATCTGATAAGATCAACGCCGATGGCTCTTTCAAAATGATTCTGAATCCACTACCAGGTCATGTCTGGGATGCTTGGATAACTATTGGAAGAGAAGTGAAAGGAATCAGCCTGATGCCTGGGGATAGTTTATATATCGAAGTAAACTCTGCAAATTTCGATGAGACCATTACATTTTCAGGAAAGGGATCTGAAAGAAATAATTATCGAGCTTGGAGATACCTAGATTACTATGATAGTGAAGAGGGAGTCAGCTTTAATTATTTAAAAAAGCTACCATTTGATGAATTCGTTAAAGCAAATGAAAAAATCAGAAATGATCAGCTCGTCCATTTAGAAAAATCATACGAAAATGGCAGAAAGGATCTTTTCTATGAAAACGAGAAAGTAAATATTGAAATTGATGTGATCAGACGACTAATCACGGATACGAATACCAATCGAACGAAAGAATATGAGGCCACTAAAGCTCTCGTAAGTAAGATAGATATTCAAGCGCAAGACGCCCTTTTTCAATATAGTTATAGAAGAAATGCCCTTCTTGAATATGTTCGATTCATGGCCGGAGGAAAACCTTCGGATTGGGAAGTATATCAGACAGGCAAACGCCTTTTATCTGGCAATACTTTACGTTTCTTTTACAAAGAAGAGGTAATCACTCTTATCAATGGAGAGGATAAGGAGAGAATTATTGCGGATGTTAAAACAAACATAAAAGACATACAGGACGCAGATAAAATAATAGAAGCGTACAACTACGGTATCAAAATAGCAGAAGCCTACCCCAACAAGCCAGCAAACATTGTTGCGTTTGCTCCAACATTAGAAAAAGATACCTTTTATATCACTGGCCATATCAATAAATATGATGGATCCGTGAAGGAGATCAACCTATATGACCAAGGCATTGCAAGTAAAAGTAGTCTTTCGGCAGAGGTAGATAGTGAAGGTAATTTTTCATTCAGTGTGCCAGTTTTTTACTCTCATGACCTTATGCTGCGTATTGGCAGGAATGGAGTCTCAGTCATGGCCAATCCTGGAGATCATTTACACATAGAAAATGATGGTGAGAATTTCAATTATTTCGGAGATGGTGCAGCTTATAATAGTGAATTAAATACCCTTGCAAAGAAAATCGGCTCAGAGAATCACCCATTTAGAAGCAAAGATTTTATTAGCAAAAACCCTGAGGAAATTAAGGCTGAACTTATAGCGCGTTATGCAGATGCCTTCAACCAAATAGATACCTATATGATCGGTAAAGACTATCCCCTACTGAAGGAATGGGCTACATATAACGCGCTACAAGACAATTATGGCTCGCTTTTGGCTTACAATCGCTATCAAAACTACCTAAGCACGAAAAATGGCACGGAACCAAAGCCCCTACCTAAAAAATTCTACGATTTTATAAGCAAAGTCGAAGACTTCCAACCAAGTGCTTTAATCAACTCAAGTGTCGTGTTCTTAATGCTTGAAAGAAAAACAGTATATCAAATGTCTGAAGACAATGTGGCTGATAACATGAACCCCGCGCTTTTGCCGCCAAGTAAAGAAAACTTCAATCAATTTGAATATGAGACTCTATTCGCATTTACTATGAGTCAAGAAATTGCTCAAAAGAACTTTGAAAATATGGAGGGGTTGATGTCTGATTTTAAACAAAATGTAAAAACTAAATGGATTGTTGATGAAATCACGACCCAATATGCAACTGAAAAGGAAATATTTGACGGTCTGATCATTCCTGAAGGGTCTGACCTCAATCAATCACCCAAAACCAGTGGTGACAGTCTATTATCTAGCATCATCGCGAAGCATAAAGGCAAAGTGATCTATATCGATATTTGGGCTACTTGGTGTGGGCCATGTATCGGTGAATTTGCTTTTGCAGAAGCTTTTCATGAAGGTATTGATCATGAAAAAGTGGCGATGGTTTACTTGGCTGGAGAATCTAAGGAAAATGCATGGAAAGCGGCGATAAGTAAACATGGCCTAAAAGGTGATCATTATTTACTCACAAAGGATCAATATGATCAAATAGCTGCAAAACTTGAATCTCGAGGATTTCCACATTATGCAATCATTGATCAAGCCGGCATCATTAAGTATAAGAGTGCTCCAAGGCCATCTATTCAGCAAGGAAAACTGAACACACAACTCATCGAGACGCTCAATACGCTGTAGCTTATTTTGTAGAAAAACTCATCTTAATCTCAACGGTTATTTAAAGGTTTTAACGCAAAAGACAAGTCCTAAAAAGCCCGATAAACATACGCTTATCGGGCTTTTTTACTTTCAATCAGTACTAGCGATCATGAACGGATAGCTCTCCGACTTCAACAAATACAAGGTGGTTCGCGATCGGGTTATACCCTGCTTAAAAATGTAGTGGACGAGATCAGGGAAGCTGGCAAGTTTGTCTTCTGGAAGGATGAAAAGCGGCTGAAGGAGAATTATAGCGCCCATTGGAGGAATAGATAGTCGGATGTGAGGCTGTCATGTTGGTGGAATCACCAATCATGTTAGTAAATATGTTGTCATGCTGGTCATATTGCCATTCATGTTAGTAAATAAGCCGTCATGTTGGTAGTAGCACCCTCCATGTTGACCACAGCACCCTCCATGCCCAACATGGAGGGTACAAACCTTAACATGACGAAATATTATTTGGCAGGAAAGGGTATAAATCTTGCAGGACGGAATATTATTTTACAGGAAGCACTCTACTATCCGCAGGAGAGGCAAAAATCCCCGCAGGACACCACTAAACTCCGCAGGAAGGGTATAAACCAGCGCAGGACGCATATTTTGTTAAGCAGAAGAGGTCTTTCTATTGTAGAAAGGCCTTTTTTTTGAGTCAGAACTGTGTCAGGATCGTATGGGCTATACCCATACTTCTGGTATGTCGCCCTTTCAGGGCTAAGATATACGTTCAGCAAAATAACTCAAACCATGAGCATTGTCATCGTACAGTGAACCAGTGATTCACTAGGAAGTGCCCCACTAGACCGTGTGGTAAAACCTTCGAGGTTTCTTTTTATTCTCAAATCTCACCAACCAGGCATTCACTACGCATGCCCCACTATGCGTGCCACCCGCAGGGAGCCTTAATCGCCATACAGACGAAACACACATCTAGTTGACGGAGAAGATTCCCTGTGGGGCGCACGGCTAGTGAATGACTAGTAAACGATAATTAGAGCAATAAAAACCACTAATATTCTGATACCAAACGAATGACCCTACCCGGGCTTTCCACTGCTATATATAGATATCCATCCAGCCCCATAAACACATCCCTCACTCTACCTATATCCTTGAGCAGTTCTTCTTGGCCTACGACATTATTGCCATCCATTTTGAGACGGTGCAGATATTGAAACTTCAACGAGCTCACCAATAAATCATTTTTCCACTTTGGATAGAATTCACCAGAAACGAAATCTATACCACAGGGAGCTATAGAAGGATCCCAATAATGGATCGGCTGCTCCATTCCCTCCTTTTCCGTAAGGTCAGTGAAGGTGGTGCCATTGTAATTGATCCCATAGGAAATCACCGGCCAGCCATAATTTTTGCCTGCTTCCAGAATATTGATTTCGTCTCCACCTTGAGGGCCATGCTCTGCCTCCCAGATCGCTCCTGTTTCCGGGTGCAATGTCAAGCCTTGAGGGTTTCTGATCCCGTAAGCAAAGATGGAATTATTCGCATTTTCATCATTCACAAAAGGATTGTCGGCGGGGATGCTACCATCGGCATTCAATCTGTGTACTTTCCCAATTTGGTTATCCAGTGCTTGTGGAAAAACATCTCTCCCCCCTCTGTCTCCCACTGACACGTACAGATAGCCATCCCTGTCAAACAACAACCTAGAGCCGTAATGATGAGTGGTACTTTGGTAGGGCAGAGCTATGAAAATATCTTCCAGTTCAGTCAACGCATTTCCAGTGAGCTTTCCTCTCGCTACTGCCGTAGTTTGTTGCGACCCATTTTGAGGATTCGGTTTGGAATACGACAGATAAACCCAGCTATTACTTTCAAACTCTGGATGAATGACCACATCTAGCAATCCCCCTTGCCCATTGGACTTCACTGCTGGCACACCAGCAATAGCTTGTTGTTCTTTATCAGTATTGATTTTAAAGAGTTTCCCTCCGCGCTCGGTTACCAATAGATCAAAATTTGGAAGCTGTACGATTCCCCATGGAGTACCATTTATTTGATCACTCATCGTTTCTAGTCGAAAGTTCAAGTCATCTGATTCTATTAGTCCCGAAAGGTCGGGGTTATCCTCCAACAGCATGTCCTTGGTTTTTCCTTCAATTTCAGTCATGATGAAAACAGCCAAAGCTTCAATTTCCTTGTTCGTAAATGTTTTATCATACCCAGGCATACCATTTTCAGCATATCCATCCGCGATAGAGGCAATGATATCGCTCGTATCATTTCCATACTTCCAATCTCGCTCCACAAAAGAAGCTAGGTTCTGACCATGGCATCCTCCACAGTTATTTCTATAGATAGCCCTTACCAAACTATCAGTCAGCACTTCCTGAGTTGGTTCCTCTTCAATAGGCTCCTCCTCTTCCTCCTCTTCATCTATCTCGTCAACCTCCACCTCATCAACATTGCTCGGATCATTACAACTAGCAAAGCCAGTGAAGAGTGATATACACAAGATAAATCCGATAAAAAGTCTTATATGCTTTTCCATTTTATAGTATTTTGTTTCGAGGGATTTACATCCTTGATCTAGTAGAACAAAGAAGACCAAGTGATGTTCAGTATAAAAAAATCTGCATCATTTTTCCACTATCCAATAACGACACACACTTTTTAGGGTTTCCTTACCACTCACTAGAAGGCGATAAAACCTTGGAGGTTTCTTTCAGACATTATAAAAACCTCCAAGGTTTGATAATCTGGATTGGGTAATAGTGATATATCATGGCTTTTTTATTCCTTGGGCATATTATATAATGATTAAGATTCCCTGCGGGTGGCACGCATAGTGAATGACTAAAACATGCTTAAAATGGGATTAACCCCCCCACACAGCAAAACGCCAACGAAGTTTGAAACTTCATCGGCGTACTACTTCTAAATTTCAATTCTCAATTAAATTAATGATGATACCCCCCTCCTTCATTCTTCGCAGCGGCCAATATCGTAAAAGCACCTTTCGTTACGATTGGTAGTTTAGATAGCTCTGTAGTTTCCTCCGCAAAGTACACCGCTGTAAAACCATCGCTAGATGCGCCTGTCTGCACTTCCACCATTTCAAATGAATGTGCGCTGGCCTCCTTTCCTGCATAGGCAAAAACATAGTGTTTGCCAGCAAAACGCACCACCGCTTCCTCGGGCACAGCCAATGTTCGTTTCGGCGCTCCTGCGATCTTGGCACTCACATACATGCCCGGCAGCAAGTCGTCATATTTTTTGGCAAGATGGCCGTGTACCGTCACCGAGCGATCTTCCCTCACATTGCTGCCTACTAAGAAAACCACCGCCTCGCGGATCACCTCTGGTTGGTTTACAAGTGTAAAGCGAATGACTTGCCCCTTCTTCACCCGATGAATCTCGCTTTCATAGACCGTAAGCTCCACATGCAGGTCGTCATCATTGGTCAGGCTCATGATGGTCTCCTGAGGCTGCACATAGCGCCCGATGTTGGTATAAACCTCTCTCACAGCTCCGCTCACAGGCGCATAAATATTCACTTTGCCTGACATCTTGCCCTTGCGCACTTCACTCAGGTCAAACCCAATGAGTTTCAGCCTTTCGGCCAATGCGGAGATTTTGGCTTCATTCGCCAGATAGGTGCTTTTGGCCAGTTCATAGTCTTTGCCAGCAGCCACTCCTCCGTCGAACAATTCCTGCTTGCGTTCATAATCCGCTTTGAGATAATCGCGATTGGCCAAGGCTACCATATAGTCCTGTTGGAACTGAATAAACTCAGGGTTTTCGATCACGGCCAGCAACTGACCTTTTTTCACGGGTGTGCCGGGCAGCATGTTGGTGTACTTCAAAAATCCACCATAAGGAATTCCTACGGAGACATTGCTCTGCGGTGGCAATTCGATCATGCCCTTCACTTCCCACTCTTCGGCCATAGCCACGCTATCTACCTTCCCAAAAGCAATGTTCGCCTGGGCAAATTGTGCATCGGTAAGCATAATATCGTCGTGATGTGCTTCATCGCCATGATGTGCTTCATCGTTGGGTTGGCAAGCCATTAGCCCTGCCAATAGTAGCAGGTTAGTAATTATTTTTATATCTCTAATTTTCATTTGTATGTCTTTTTAAAGTGGTTCTTTGGGAGCAAACCCTCACTTCAAACCAGTAATAAATTCGATAGCAATCGCGAGCTGATTGTATTCCTGAATCAGCTCAAAGTACCGCAGCTTCATGTCCAAAGCCTGACTCATTGCTTGAGTAGATTCCATGTAGCCAATAGCACCCGAAGACAGGGATTTCCTTGTTTGCTCGTCCATCATCTGCGCCAGAGGAAGTACATGCTTTTCGTAATACGTGCAGCTTTCACCACTTCTAAGGAGCTTTTGGTGCAGCACCTGTAACTGCGTGCTGAGTTGGTTTTCTGTCCATTCAAGTTCCGACGCAGATTGCTGATGCCGCAGTTTTGCAGCTTGCACACTCGCAGCAGAGGCTCGTGCACCAAACAGCGGAATAGCCACCCCGAACTGCACACCCCCAAAGCGATCACGAGAATCATACACCGTCTCTCCTCCGTCAATAGTGGCTCCAGGCCCATTAAAGGACTGGTTGAAATAACCTACGGTAATATCTGGCAGCACTCTGGCACGCCTGGTCTCTTGTGCAAGCTCCGCTATTTGCACCTGCTCCTCACGCAGTTGCAACTCTGGATTTGCTGATACATCCAGCGACTCCACTGCCACCAATGAAATCTTAGACAATGGCAAAGGTGTAATGGCTACAGGCTCATCCGCATCTAGAAGACTGGCAAGCTGAAGTTGCAGCACTTCCTTCTCCGACTCATTTTGCTTGAGCATCAGCTTGATCTCCGCAATCTGCGAGAGGGCAGTCACCTTTTCCAGTGTGTTGGCTTCACCCGTTTTGAGTCTGAGTGTTGCCGCCTCTTCAAACTTCCTAAAGAGGCTATCCTGCTGCATGAGCAATTGGTTTTTCGCTTGCGCAAAAATCAAGTCGTACCAGACCAACTTCACATCACGAATGAGTTCATTCTGCGTATTGGCATAGGCAAACTCCGACTCTTTTATTTTGGCATTCGCCAAAGCGTGCTGTTTAGCATAGACCGTAGGAAAAGCTAGTTGTTGCGTCACCATGAAGCGGGTATCATTATTATAAATACCATTGTTGTGACCATATTCTACCACCAAATCAGTCTTCGGCAAATCCCAACTCGTTTGTTTCAGCTTCTCCTGCTGCTTAGTTTGCCATCCTGCGGCCTGTAGTTTGGGATTGTTTTTGGTAGCCAAAGCGATGGCCTCATCCAGATTTTGTATGACCGTTTGTTGTGCCAAAAGTGGGTATTGTACAAAAAGAAATCCGATTACGACCAACATCTTGACATTTGGCCTCCCCCCTTTTTCGAAGTAGTAATACAAAATGGGCAAGACGATCAAGGTGAGCAAAGTGGCCGAAATCAAACCTCCGATCACTACGGTGGCAAGTGGTTTCTGTACTTCTGCCCCCGATGATCCTGAAAGCGCCATCGGCAAAAAGCCCATGGAAGCCACCGCGGCTGTTAGCAATACGGGGCGCAACCGCACCTTTGTACCCAAATAGATTCTTTCAAAAACATCCGTCATACCAGTAGATTTTAGTCGGTTAAACTCGCCAATAAGCACAATCCCATTGAGCACAGCCACACCAAAAAGGGCAATAAACCCCACTCCTGCCGAAATACTGAAAGGCATGCCCCGCAGCGACAATGCCAAAACTCCCCCGATAGCCGACAATGGAATAGCAGTGAAGATAAGCAAGCTTTGCTTGATAGACTTAAAGGTGAAAAACAACAGCACAAAAATCAAAAGCAGCGCCATGGGCACAGCGATGGCCAAGCGCTGACGAGCTTCCACCAAATTTTCAAATTGTCCGCCATAGCTCACTGAGTAGCCCGGATCGAAGGACACCTGCTTTTCGATCTTGGCTTTTATTTCCTCCACTACGCTCTCCACATCCCTGTTTCTCACATTGAAAGCCACAATGATCCTTCTTCTGGTGTTGTCACGCTGGATTTGGTAAGGCCCTTCTTTGATGCTCACATCTGCCAAAAGATACAGCGGCACTTGATGCCCATCAGGTCGAGCGATGAGCAAATTGCGAATCTCCGCAGGGTCATTTCGATAAGACTTTTGCAGTCGCAAAACCAAATCAAAACGCTTTTCACCTTCATATACCAGCCCAGTGGAGACTCCAGCGTAAGCAGCCTCTACTGCTCGGTTGATTTCCGCCACATTCAAGCCATATTTGGCCAATTCGCCACGCTTGTATTCAATGACTACCTGTGGCACACCCGTCACTTCCTCCACATAGATATCCTCTGCGCCCTGCACCGTCGATGCTATTTTACCCACCGCGCCAGCATAGCGAGAGAGTGCATCCAAATCTTCACCATAGATTTTCACCGCCACATCCTGACGTACGCCCGTCATCAGCTCATTGAAACGCATTTGGATCGGCTGTTGAAAACCAAAAGACACACCCGGGATTACCTCTAGTGCTTCGGCCATTTTGGCAGCCAGTTCTTCACGATTACTCGCAGAAGTCCATTCACTCCGGTCTTTTAGGATGATCATCAGATCGGCAGCTTCCACAGGCATGGGGTCGGTAGGAATTTCTCCTGCACCGATTTTGGATACCACTTGCTCCACTTCTGGAAATTGTGCCAAAAGAATTTTCTCTGCTGCGGTAGTTGCCTGTATGGTGTTTTCCAGTGAGCTGCCCGTCATCACGCGCGTCTCCACCGCAAAATCCCCTTCTTCCAGTGTGGGTATAAATTCCCCTCCCATCCTTTGAAAGACGATCAACGAAAAGACTAGCAAAGCAAAAGACACCACTAACACCACCAAGCGATTGCGCATCGCAAAGCGAATCACAGGATCATATATGCGCTGAAAAAAGCCCATCATGCGGTCTGAGAAGTTGATTTTCCGCTCAATATTTTTACTGAGAAAAAGCGCCGAAACCATGGGCACATAAGTGAGAGAAAGAATAAACGCTCCGAGTATGGCAAAAGTCACCGTCTGCGCCATCGGGCCGAACATCTTACCTTCTATCCCCACCAGTACAAGGATAGGCAGGTACACAATTAGGATGATGATCTCACCAAAAGCCGCAGAGCTCCTGATCTTGCTTGCTGAATGATAGACTTCATCATCCATTTCATTTTGCGAAAGCTTTCTGCCTAGCTTCAAAAGACCTAAGTGGTGCATGGTCGCTTCCACGATGATTACAGCTCCATCCACGATCAATCCAAAGTCAATAGCACCAAGGCTCATCAAGTTAGCAGATACACCGAAGAGGTTCATCATTGCGAAAGCAAAGAGCAACGCCAGCGGAATGACCGATGCGACGATAAGACCAGCACGTAGATTGCCCAAGAAAAGCAACAGGATAAAAATCACAATCAAAGCACCCTCCACGAGGTTTTTTGTAACCGTGCCAATGGCAGTATTTACAAGCTTCGTCCGATCCAAAAAAGGCTCAATGGTCACTCCTTCCGGCAAAGTGGCTTTAATCTCCTCTATCCGCTCTTTCACCGTCGCAATCACCTCCGCAGAGTTTTCGCCTTTTAGCATCATCACGATGGCACTCACCACCTCCCCCTCACCATTTCTGGTAGTGGCTCCATAGCGCACCGCACTGCCTATCTGTACGTCAGCTACATCTTTGATTAAGATCGGAATGCCCTTCGCGTTGGTTCTTATCGGTATATGCCGAATATCTTCCATCGATGCTACCAGACCCTCCGTTCTGATAAAATAGGCATTCATTCGCTTTTCGATATAAGCACCACCAGTATTTTCGTTATTGTCTTTGAGCGCACGAAAAATCTCCGCTACGGAAACCCCCATCGCGTGGAGTTGGTGCGGGTCTACTGCCACCTCGTACTGCTTCAGATGTCCTCCGAAGCTACTCACACCCGCTACGCCTTTAGTGCCCAGAAGTTGCCGTCTCACAACCCAATCTTGTATCGTGCGCAACTCGCGTGGACTATACTCGGATTCATACCCCGGAAGCGTACCAACCACATATTGGTAAATCTCTCCCAAGCCAGTAGTAACTGGCGCCATCTCTGGTGTGCCAATCCCTTTAGGCACTTTGTCTAGAACTTGCGTGAGCCGTTCGCCCACCTGCTGGCGTGCCCAATAGACGTCCACGTTTTCTTTAAAAACAATGGTCACCACCGAAAGCCCAAAACGTGAAAAAGAACGAATCTCCTCAATTTCGGGAATGGTCGCCATGGTAATCTCAACAGGAAAAGTAATGAGCCGCTCCACCTCTTCCGCCCCAAGCGACGGGGAAGCCGTGATCACCTGCACCTGATTATTGGTAATATCAGGAACTGCATCTATGGGCAACTGACTCAGGGAATAGCCTCCCCAAATACACAGCGCAAGCACGAGCAGTCCGATGATAAGCTTGTTCTTGATAGAAAAAGCAATCAATTGATCAATCATAGGAATGATAAATAAGTTTGAAAGTATTTGATTTTATGCCATACGGCAAAGCATCTTCCTTTACAGCACTAGCCAAAAAAAGAACATGATACCTGCCGTCAATTGACAGCTGAAAATGATTAAATCAAATATTGCGGAGGCCTAAAGAGGGCATTAGAAGTAGTAGAAGGCTTTTCTGTCAGCCATTGGATTTCAAATTCGTGGTAAGTGAAAGTGGATTTCACATCTACATAAGACGTGTGTACGAAAACATTGATATGGCAGCACTGGCATGAGCAGAGTGGCGAGCAGTCCTCACCACAATCGTCGCTTCCTTCTTCCGACCACTCATGATGGGTCTCCGCCTCTTTCCAGTCGTCTGTACACGGCATTACTGATAGCGCCGTGAGATAAAATACGAATATGATAGGAATCCATTTCACAACAGTAAAACTACATTTTTAGCATGAATAATTCGTAACGAATGTTACAGAGGGGCTGCTATGGGTTTGAATATCTACTAATTTCAGGTCATCAAGAGATGATCTTTGGAATACAATACCGAATGATCGAACGAGTGACATGTCGGAGAAAACACGAAAATTGTTGGAGACAACTCCAACAAAAGCAAATCCTTAGACATGGATGAGTCGTATATTCACCTATTTTGAAGAGGTGAATAAGAATGTTGGCATCAGCCAAAATCTATTCTTTCATAATCCCCACCCTCTTCCCAAATTATTTTTACTTTGCACCTTTTTGTAGCTATGAATATGCGACTTTTCATTTTACTTTTTTTATCCACTCTATTTACCACCTCTCAAGCACAAGTAGCGGAGCGCACTACTGAATTTCCCTACTTGGGCGAAAAACTAGAATACAAACTCAGCTATGGTGGATGGTTTACCTTAGGCAAAGCCACCGCCACGATAGATAAAAATTTCAGTCAGAAAAATGGAGTGAAATACTTCAAAACCAAGCTCAATGCAAAGACTGTTTGGTTTCTGAGTTTTATCAAAAACATCGACGATGTGTATATCTCGCATCTCCGCGCTGCGGACATGAAGCCGCTTTATTCAGAAGTACACACTACCAAAGGCGATGAAAAATGGGATCAAAT
Source organism: uncultured Cytophagales bacterium (assembly GCA_963848175.1). Classification (GTDB taxonomy): domain Bacteria; phylum Bacteroidota; class Bacteroidia; order Cytophagales; family Cyclobacteriaceae; genus JAMZMI01. The sequence goes on along the minus strand of CAWKCO010000005.1, from coordinate 379,415 downwards.
CAATCGGTTTGATTACGACTCGATGAAAGTAACACTCATTGGCAAGTCCAACGTTGATGATCCTGAAAGAAGACAGGAAAAATGGGTCTTTGACCTGAACGATCGTACTTATGACATCATGGGGTCATATCTTTTCTTCCGAGATTTAGATTGGAAATCATTCAAAGTGGGGGACAGTGTGATGATTAGCACACTGGAAGATCATAAGATTTGGGATTTTGGAATAGAATTCGCCGGTCGTGAACGAGTTTCTTACGAAGGGAAAAAGTATGATGCTTACAAAGTCATAGTGCTCTTCCCTGTCACCAAAACCTTTACTGAAGAGAAGGCAGTGCTTTTCTGGGTGATCGAAAAGGATGGCGTGAAGCTACCAATTAGAATTGAAGCGAACATGCGCATAGGCAAAATCAAGTGTGAGCTGACAGATTTTGATGGAAAATACAGCTTGGAATAAATCCTAACGAAAACAAATTCTCACCTTGGCAGAAGAAAAAATCAAATACTGGAATTCTATTGTCGCACGTTTGCGCCTTGTTTTTCACTGTGTTGATTTTGGTTGTGTACTGAGCCTAGGGTATTTGATCTTTAAAAAATCTTCTCAGACCATCACCGATAAAAGTCAGCAGGAAATCACCCACACGGTAAAGATGGCTACACGCGCCTTTCATGCTTTGCGCGATGAAGTGGCCAATGACATTGCATTCCTTTCTCAAAACCCAGTTTTATCACAATACGTCTACTCACCCACTGCGGTCAATAAAGAGCAACTGCAAACCATGTTTGGAGACTTTTTGAAAAGGAAACCGCATTATTTTCAGATAAGACTGATAGGAAACGACCCGAACGGAACGGAAATCATTCGACTCAATAAAAACAAGAATACAGTCACCGCTGTGCCAGAAGCTGATTTGCAAACCAAAGGAGACAAAGACTATTTTCAAAAAACCATCAATTTAGGATTCGGTCAATATTACTTCTCCCCTATCAATCTCAACGAAGAATTTGGGGAGATCAGCAAACCTTACATTCCCACCTTCAGAGCTGCCAGCGTCGTTCAAAACAAAGCGCACCAAACGCTGGGCATAGTAGTGATCAATGTAGATTTAAATGCTTTTTATAGCGAACTCATACGGATGCGACAACCCGGAATGGAGCTTTACATTGTGGACAGCAATGGACAATTCCTTTTCGCATCTGATGTCTCCATTTGTTTCGGAGAGCAACTATCACACAACACAAGCTTTTCTAACATTTTCAATGGCAATCTAAATTTGCTCACAAGTGTTGGGGAAATTTTCTTGCCAATTGAAGATAAAAGCAAAACCAAACACCTCTCTTACAGCACCCCGCTAGAGCTCTTTGGCTTTCATACAAACATGTTTATGATTGGTATGATGGAAGAGCAGTTGGTGCTCAAAGATGTAAAAAACGTGCAGTTAGAGAGCCTTCGACTTACCTTGATAATTGGATTTTTTGCGCTATTGCTAGCGCTACTTTTCACCACATGGTTGAGCAGAAGAATAAGCAAGGTTACCCAAATCATCAGTGCCTACGACCAAGGAGAATCGTTGAATATGCCCACCAAAATGCTCCTGCAAAACGATGAAATAGGACTACTGGCAAGGGTTTTCCGAAACATGAAACAGCGCATCGATAGCCAGTTCTCATTGATGCAAGATGCACTAGAAAAGAAGAAAGAGGCCATCCAAGACAAAGATCAATTTCTACAAAACATGAGTCATGAGCTACGTACACCGCTCAATACCATTTTAGGACTCACTCAGCTTTTGCAAAAAAAAACACCTCAATGAAGGCAATAAGTCGATTATCTCTGCGCTGCACCGCAGTGCTAACAACCTGTCTGGATTGATGCACGATATTCTCGACCATAAAAAACTTCAAGCTGGAACCATACGACTCGAACATAAAAACACCAACCTACATCAGCTCATTGGTGATATTCATGCCACTTATCAATATGAGGCTCTCCAAAAAGGACTCACTTTCAACCTAAACTTGGAAGACATCCAGAAAGATCAAGAATACACCACCGATCCTCTGAGACTAGAGCAAATACTCAGCAACTTGATTGTAAATGCTATCAAATACACACAAAAAGGCATCATAACAATCACTGGAAAAGTGGAAAGAGAACAGACGCTTAAACTAACCATTTCCGATACAGGAAGTGGGCTCACTCAGGCTCACACGAAGTTTTTGGAAGGTAAGATTGACCAACTAGAATTGAATGAAAACCTAGGGAGTGACAGCTACGGTCTTGGGCTGATGGTGATCAAACAACTGGTAACACTACTAAATGGACAAATCGCAGTAGCTACCGCTCCACAAGGTTCAAATATTTCCATCTCGCTACCCATAACCAAAGCTGCGCAAACGCATTCAATCCCATCAAAAAATCAGCGAACACTTCCAATCCTGAAAAACAGGTATACAATTTACCACCTAGAGGACGACCCTATAACCCAACAGCTCGTGAGCCATATTCTTGACGGAGATTCATGGCAGCTCCAGCAAACTACCTCACTGGAGACACTCTCTGATTGGATCGAGAAAGGGGCAACACCGCAGCTTATCCTTAGCGACCTGATGCTCAACCAACAGTATATCGGAAGTGACATAACAAATTCATTATTTGGAAGTACTCCCATACTCCTCACCTCTGCCCTAGAACCAGCACAAATGAAAGCTTTGAGTGAGTATTACATTCAAAAACCTTTTGATGTAGAACTATTGATGGATATGGTTTTGAGTATTGTTGGCAGAGCGGAATATGAGACACCTCAAATGGAAACCATGTATGCGCTCTATGACCATCAGCCAGAAAGAGTGCTCAAATATTTGAACCTGCTAAAAAAAGAATTTTCCTTATTCATTGAGAGAATAAACAAAGCTTATCAGGATCAGGATCAAGAAGAGTGGGAAGCTATCTGCCACAAGATGATAGCTTCCATAAAAGCGCTTGCGCTAAACGATACACAGCAGCTTTAACCAAACAAATTACTGAATTGAATGAACTGAATAAAGATCGCCTCATTCATCAGCTCAGCTACTGCCTCTGCTTTATACACACAGATATTTACCTGAAAGAAGCAATTACAGACGCTTAATTTTGCTTAGCAGTACTTCTTGATGGGATTCAGAAATACTTAATTCATGATCTCGGATCTGTATAGAGCTTCCATTGATCGCATCTATTTTATTGACATTCACAATAACTGATCTATGGATGCGCTGAAAGTAATTTGGAAGTTTCGCCTCCATTTCTTTTAAAGGCATCAACGTGAGCAACTTACTATCTTCAAAAAATAACTCTGCATAATTACCCGCAGACTTGACAAACAGCACTTTTTTGAAATCTACCTTCACCAACCGTGTTCCTTCTTTTACGAAAATTTCGTCCAAAGCTTCTCCCGTCTTAGATTGATCACTCAAGTGCTGCTGTATTTTCTGAATGGCCTTGGTGAAGCGAACAAAATCTAGCGGCTTTACCATAAAGTCTACAATCTGAGGGTAGTTGTACGAATCACTGGCAAAGCCTGCATGACTTGTGACCATTACCACTTTGGTATCTGCCCCTACTACTCCTAATAGATCACTGCCTTTCAGATCTGGTAAGTCATAATCCAGCAAAATGAAATCAAACCTCTGACTATTGATCAAATTGATGCTTTCAAAACCATCATTAGCAACTTGCACACTTTCGATCGCATCCATTTTAGAACAGAAATGCTCCAACAGATCACATATCAACGGATCATCATCAACAATTAGCCCCTTCATGCTTCGTCATTTTGTTTTGGGATTTCATCCAGCAAATTAGACAACTCACACTTTTATCAAAGAACAGATACTAGAAAAAGCTAGAATTGAGACATATTCATTCGATTTCAAACGCGAAATAACAAACATGCGACATTCCATTTTCACACTGCTAATCATTTCACTCCTCATCTCTTGTAAGGAAAGCACCCTATCAAACGAAACTCAACCACAGGGAAAAGACAATGTGGCTTACAAGTGGGGAAAACTGGCACTGGATGCCACTGCCAACGATACAGATCGTTTCAAGCCAAGACCAACAATCACAAGCCGATTTTTGGGACTTATCTTCACCTCCATATTCGATGCATGGACAAGATTTGACGAGAAAGCTTCTCCAGTTTATCTGCAAGGGAAGACCCGAGACCTGCGGATGAAATGACGACTGCAAACAAAGAAATAGCCATAAGCTATGCGGCCTATGGCACGATGAAGTACTACTATTACTCAGACTCGGTACTTTTTAGAGAGTTTATGGTTTCTATGGGATTAGATCCTGATGATCAATCTCTAGACCCAACTACTCCTATAGGAATTGGAAATCTAGAACCACAAAGCGATCATCGAAACTCGCTCAGCAGATGGATCAAATCAAAACGGTGCTTTGTCACAAGACGGCAAGCCTTATGGAGACTACACAGGGTACTCTCCAATCAATGATGCCGAAAACAATGTGGATATCAATAGATGGCAGCCAAAATATTTCTCAGACGGAAATGGCGGAACATTTGCTCCTGCTTGTCTAACCCCATATTGGCAAATGGTAAAACCTCTCCTATTAGATTCATCTTCACAGTTTCGCCCTGAAGCACCGCCAATGGTAGGCTCGGATCAGTTAGCCAAAGAAGTGAAAGAAGTAATAGAACTACAAGCTAACCCACGGACGAAAACAGAGCCCTCGTTGAATTTATGCGTGATGGCCCTAAGTCGGTGCAGCAAGCTGGTCACTGGCTGCTATTTGCTCAAAATGTTTCCGTTCGTGATAACCACACACTGGATGAAGATGTTAAAATGTACTTTTTAGTGGAGGCAACCGCAATGGATGGGTTCATTGCTTGCTGGGATTCAAAAATGTTCTATGACTATGCCAGACCCTTTGCTTTAGTTCATGACTACTACCAAGATCAAGTAATCAAAGCTTGGGGCGGCCCTGGTGGGGATGACAGAGATGGTTGGCCAAAAGTGGAGACCATATTCTCCTGACACCTTTTTATGCCCTCCATTTCCAAGTTACGTATCAGGGCATAGTACCATAAGCGGAGGATGTGCAGAGGTACTGCGACTGTACAAAGGTGATGATACGTTCGGTGTTTCTGTAAAGCTCGTACCTGGCATCATGACCGAACCAAACAACCTAGGTGACACAGTTACCCTACATTTCCCAACTTTCACCAAGGCGGGTGAAATGGCTGGAATCTCACGAGTAATGGGCGGCTATCACATCCAAGCAGACAATATTGAGGGGCTGAACTTCGGCAGAAATGTAGCCCAAGAAGTTTATAGAAAATACCTCAACCTAATAGGTGAGCCAAGCGATATATAATCACATTAGTTAATTAGTTATGAGCGTTAGAGAACTTTCCAATAGCATAGACTTTAGATTCCATCACTTTACTAGTCGGTATGGAATACTACTCCTAGAGCTATCCATAGGCATCATCTATTTTTGTTCGTTAGGAGCGCTCAAATTTTTCCAGGATTGTCTCCAGCCGAAGAGTTGGCTGGAGACACCCTTACCGTTTTGACTTTTGGTATCATACCTCAGATTGTGCTTCTGGGTCTTGCCTCCTTTGAAATCATTATCGGGGTGTTGCTATTGATTAGAGTCAAATTCAAAGCAGTCACATGGATACTTTTGTTTCACATGCTCGGAACACTCTCTCCTATGATAATTTTCCAGACATGGTATTCGCAGATTTTCCATTCTCTTTCACTATAGTAGGACAGTACATCATGAAAAACCTCGTAATTATCAGTGCAGCACTCGTCACTCATTCCAATAGGTGCTAATAGACTAAATCATTATTCTTTCGGCTCAAAAACATATTGATCCTTGACGTTTTTCAATTCCGCTATCAATTTTTGGGTATAATTATTTTGATGAATCAATAGCCCTTTCAGTGCTAGTCACTCCTATCTATTTCTTCCAAATGCAATAATTTATCGTAAATATCAGAAAGGTCATCTTCTCTACCAATACATTGCTTCAGCACCTCCCCTTCATTTATTCTCAATAGCAGATGATCGACCTCCATGGTTAATTTCTCAATTTCAACTTTTATTCGTTCTTGCACAGGCAAGTCCCGATCCTTCACCTCGCTATCCAAAACATCATTCAGTTCTGATAGGAAAATGCCTTTTCTTTCGGCCAAAATCTCAAGCTTCTTAGCCGTAGGCTTGTCATGTACTTTTTCAGCCCCAGTACTGTATACCTCTTTGCAAGTGTAACTTATGATAAATATAATTGCCATTTGTAAATCGCTCATAATTTTAGGGTTAAAAGGGATTTAGAATTACCCCTAGGTTATAAACTTTTAATTTTTCCATCAAACCAATTTCTAACAATCGTCAACAAGGACTTTAAAGAAAAAGGAATGAGATATAAGAAAGACTTAACATAGGTTGTTAAGTCTTTCTTTGAATCTTCTATCACAATCCATTTTTTAGAAGAAAATAGGCCTGAAATAAGGGCTTTCCAATTTGAATTGTACGGGCACCATTGCCCAAGAGGCTACATTGATACCACCTACCTTGGCCGGTTTCCAATAGCCAGGAAGTTGCCAATACGGCTTCCTTAGCTTCTTTTTGCAAGGCTTTTACCAAGTAATCATCAGCATCAATATCATCTGACAGAATGGCATTTGATACTTCACCATCGCTATCTACAACGAATTTCACATATACAGTACCTTCAACTCCTCTGTCTTTCACTTTTTCGGGGTAAGAAAGTTCGTTGTGCAGCTTGTCATAAAATCTCTTGTAACCCATTTTAGGTTCAGGTTCTGATTCAGAAACATAATAAACCCCCGTTCTATTACTTAAGTTGTATATATCTCTTTTCAAATCTTCAAGACTCATAGATACAGTTCCAATTGCTTCTTGTCCGACAATTTGGGAACCCCTGTAATCAAAACTTCTTTCGCCATCCCATTGTCATACTCATAAGTGTATGTTGCTTTCGGATAACTATCCATGATTCCGTAAATGTTAGCATACAGTGATTCAATCTCATCTTGAGTCTTTTCTATCTCTTCATAAGATTTACCTGCATTTTGGTTCTGCGCAGAAGAAATTAATGGTGTGCAAATCATTAAACTCACCGCCAGTATATTGACTAATATTTTTCTCGTATTGTGTGTCGTTTCCATAATGCTCGTTTTGGTTCAACATATATTTTCAACCAATAAGAGCAAAAGGTCATGCCAGAATTCCTGGAGGAAAGGATCAAAAAGATGCAAATCAAGCCGTAAAACCATCAAAAAGGATTGAATCGATTTATTAAAACAAAATTGATGGAGGTGAAATAGGGAATTTTCCGCGCCAATAATGTTGAGAGAATTATCCACATCATTGTTTTTTTTTGAGGAATTATTACGCAACCTTGGTTTTAACCCTAGTGGAAAACCAGTTGGTTTGGAGGTGTTCGGTGTGTAAATGACCAATTCGCAAACGAAAGGAAACAAAAAGGCATAAAAAAACCCAATCCGAAGATTGGGTTTTGACCGCGAGTCATAATTTTTTTAGAATTTATTTACTACTTTCTTTACAATTGCTTCGAAAGCTTCTGGGTGATTCATTGCTAAGTCAGCCAATACCTTTCTGTTAAGATCGATATTTGCTTTCTTAAGGTTACCCATTAACTGAGAGTAAGACATCAGCCGTGCATTCTAGCACCTGCATTGATTCTTTGAATCCAAAGAGCTCTAAAATCCCTTTTCTTAGCTTTTCTATCGCGGTAAGCATAACCCCAACCTTTTTCGACAGCATTTTTCGCTACTGTCCAAACATTACTTCTTCTTCCCCAATAACCTTTAGCGGCTTTAAGGATTCTTTTTCTTCTAGCTTTTGAAGCTACGTGATTTACTGATCTTGGCATTTCTTTAATTGTTTTTGGTTAGTGGCGCCCTACTGTTACATAGAATCTTTTACTGCCAATTAACCTGGTGAATAATTTTAACCTTGTCGAATAACTAGATATTCAACATTAATTTTACATTCTTCTCGTCAGTCTTGTGGACTACGGTCATGCCAGTAAGATTTCTCTTCTGTTTTGTTTCCTTCTTCGTCAGGATGTGGCTTTTGAAAGCATGCTTTCTTTTAATTTTGCCAGTACCTGTAAGCTTGAATCTCTTCTTCGCTCCTGCTTTAGTTTTTACTTTAGGCATTTTATAATTTGTTTTCGATCTGTATTCTATTTCTTTTTAGTTGAAGGCTTTGGCGTTAAAAACATGATCATACGCTTACCTTCCAACTTTGGTAGTTGTTCAACTTTACCATACTCCTCAAGAGCCTGGGCAAACTTCAACAACAAAATCTCACCGCGTTCTTTAAACACGATAGTTCTTCCTACAAAGTGCACGTAGGCCTTAACCTTAGCACCCTCATCTAAGAAGTTAATAGCATGTTTCAACTTAAAGTTAAAGTCATGCTCTTCAGTATTAGGGCCAGAAAACGAATCTCTTTGATTACAGTTTTTTGTGCCTTGGCCTTAATTTCTTTCTGTTTTTCTTCTGCTCGTATTTAAACTTAGAGTAGTCAATAATTTTACAAACCGGTGGGTCTGCTTTGGGAGATATCTCCACTAAGTCTAAATTCTGCTCCTTAGCCAACTGAATGGCCTTACTAACCAGGGTACACATCTACTTCCACATTCTCACCTACCACTCTTACCTTCGCGTGCATAATCGTTTATTAATCGGTAGGGCTCTTCGACGCGCCCCCTAAACCGTTTTTTGTATGGTCTACTAATGGTTTTATCTCTTTAAGTTCTACCATTTCTTCAAATGAACGGCAAATATCAACATATTTTCCGATAAACGAATCTCACGTTCTATTATTTAACAACGCTTTGACTGATTCCTTAAAGGAATCGATAAAAGCATCCACTTTCACACTACCTTGATCTCCTTTACCGTGCTGCCTTACGGCCACAGCGCCTTCTTCTGCTTCCTTCTCTCCAACGATGAGCATGTAAGGAATTTTCTTCATCTCAGCATCGCGAATTTTCTTCCCAATCTTCTCGTCGCGCTCATCCATGACACCACTGATATCATTTTCCTGAAGCTTCAAATGCAATCCTTTTGCATACTCATGGTATTTTTCTGAAATTGGCAAAATCGCTACTTGCTCTGGTGCCAACCATAAAGGAAAATTACCAGCAGTACTCTCAATGAGAATAGCCACAAAACGTTCCATAGAACCAAATGGTGCTCTGTGAATCATTACTGGGCGGTGCTTCTGATTATCGGCACCTACATATTCCAATTCAAAGCGATCTGGTAATGTATAATCTACCTGAATCGTCCCCAATTGCCAGTTTCTACCCAAGGCATCCTTTACCATAAAATCGAGCTTAGGGCCATAAAAAGCCGCCTCACCATTCAATGGTGGTTTTCAAGCCCTTGGCTTCAGATACTTCGATAATGGCATTCTCTGCAATCTGCCAGTTTTCTTCAGTGCCAATATATTTTTCAGGAGTTTCTTTATCTCTAAGAGACACCTGTGCATTATAATTTTCAAAACCCAACACTTTAAAAGCATAAAGTACCAAATCAATAACCTTAACAAATTCATCCTTGACCTGATCTGGTCGACAGAAAATGTGCGCATCATCCTGAGTGAAGCCTCTAACCCTGGTAAGTCCGTGAAGCTCACCACTTTGCTCATAACGATACACTGTGCCAAACTCAGCGAAACGAATTGGCAAATCTTTATATGAGTGTGGCTTAGACTTATATATCTCGCAGTGGTGAGGGCAATTCATTGGCTTGAGCAAGAACTCCTCATCTTCCGCTGGCGTTTTTATGGGTTGAAAAGAATCCGCCCCATATTTTCGCATAGTGACCAGAAGTAACATACAATCCTGCTTCCAATATGTGGTGTTACTACCTGCTCATATCCTGCCCTCACTTGGGCTTTGCTCAAAAAATTCTCCAAACGCTCCCGCAGTATAGCACCTTTTGGCAACCAAAAAGGCAATCCATGTCCTACCTTTCTCAGAGAAAGTAAAAAGCTCCAATTCCTTACCCATTTTTCTATGATCACGTTTTTTGGCCTCTTCTAGCAACTCAAGTACTCCGTCAACTCCTTCTGCTTAGGAAAAGTGACTCCATAAAGTCTGTCAATTGCTTTCGTTTTTCATCACCTCTCCAGTATGCTCCTGCCACGCTCAACATCTTAACAGCTTTTATAACCCCAGTATTAGGAATATGAGGTCCTCTACACAAATCAGTGAAATTTCCTTGCGTGTACAATGTAATTGTACCATCTTCAAGACCATCTATAAGCTCAAGCTTGTACTCATCCCCTTTCTCCGTGAAATATGCAACAGCATCAGCCTTGCTCATATCATTGCGGACAAATTCATTCTTATCTTTCGCAAGAGCCAGCATTTTCTTTCTCAATGGCCTTCAGATTCTTCACCATCAAATGGCCGATCACCCAAATCCACATCATAATAGAATCCATTATCTATGGGTGGCCCTATACCTAATTTCACTCCTGGATACATTGCCTCTAGTAGCCTCGCCATCACGTGAGCAGACGAATGCCACAAGGTAGATTTACCTTCATTATCGTTCCATGTAAGAAAGCTGAGCGTGGCATCTTCATTGATCGGACGAAAAGAATCTATCACCGTGCCGTTCACTTTTGCCGCTAACACATTTCTCGCTAATCCTTCGCTAATGCTCAACGCCACATCCATTGCGGTCGATCCCTTTGGATACTCCCTTACACTGCCATCTGGCAAAGTGATTTTAATCTCACTCATTCTATTATTTTCTTAGGTTCTAACTCTAAAACTGGGGCTTGTACCGCCTTTTCTTTCAAATTGCGCAAATATGCAATTTTTCGCTCAACAATTTGAGCCTTCTCTATAGCTATTGTATCAGATGGATCTCGTTTAAGCAATACATTGAAGTAATCCAAAGATGTATTAAACCAGCCCCTTTCGTCCAAAACAACTGCTTTCAATAAAATATTGGCTCTCGACGAATCCTGAACCAGCAGTTTATCTATGTACACTATCGCTGAATCCAATTGCTGCTCATTTCTAAACCAATATGCCAACTGACGAATGCTCTCCATATCTGACGAACCGCGCAAAAGTATTTTGGCTTTTCGTGTGCTATCCAAGGCGTACAACACCTGTGCTTTTAGCAAATTCAGCTCTTGACTTTCTTGATTTGGATGCGAACTCAATAATGCATGAGCATCGAGATAGCTACCTTCTTTTACCAAATTTGGAATATGATGCTGTGCAATGAGTGGGTGTTGAGGTGCTAAGTCGCTCAATCGATACAATAATTTGTTTTGTAACGTGGTATCCTTAAACTGGAATGATTCGCGAATAGCAAAAACATAACTTTCAGTACTATTAAACTTGTCTAGATAAGCCTCAATCAATTCCGTAGTTCCCTCTTCACCCTTCGCTTGAATATTGGAAGAAATCCTAAATTGAGCCAATTCTTCGTCCAAACCGTGATAATATTCCCACTTATCGATAAGAGTAATTAATTGTCCGTACTGATCATTTTGCAGATAATACTGTGCGAAAAGTGAAACAGACTGCCTATTTAGTCCATGTTTTTCTAGATAAATATTAAGATCTGGAAGAAATGCCTCTTTAGGCCATCCCAACTTTTCATAATAATACAGCTTTTGCCTGAGTAGCTGATCTGTAGGTGATTGGGTGTACTGCTCCTGTACCAACTTGAGAGATTTCTGATAAAAATCATCAGAAACCTCTGGCAGACTGATCCGCTGATCTTGCGTTCTTGAGCATGCGCTCAAAACAATAAATAAGGCTAAAATGGAGAAGTATCTCACTAAAGGTTGAATTCTACTTTGAACTTGATGCCAAATTTACGCACATCTGGGCTTTCCAAATAAGTAATTCTGTGAAAAGCTTGAATCGAAACAAGACGGAAAATATTTTCCACTCCATACCCCAACTCTATGTACGGTCTGCCATCCAAACGGGTGAAATACTGATCAGGCTCGCCCACGCTGTTTGTAGGCGCCACTGTCATCCCCAATTTATCATTACTCACTGAGCCATAGAGTAAATTGACACTCGCGAGCTCCCGAAGTTTAAGCTTTTCAGTAATGGTATTCCATTTAAGAAAAGTCCTTCGAATGAATGTCTGTAGCGTAATTCGATGTATTTATCTGTACTGAATTCAAAGAAATCCATCAGATTGTACGCAAAATCTACATACACTGGCGTCCTGTTGCCGATGGGGTTATAAAGCAGAGGATACGGAATATCTCCAGCAATGTAGCCGCTGGACGATTTGATGTTCGAAATTCCCAAAAAGGATATCTTTTGTCGCTTCTCAAACGAAAACCGGAATTTGTGATAGGTAAAATCACTTCCCAACAATCCGTCGATACCATACGCATAGTCGAGTGTGAAAGCGGGCCACCTATTTAGCCCAAGACTGGAGCGCGTATTGTCATCAATTATGAAAATCTCATCCTTGGCGTACCTCAGCGATGCACTTACTTCGCTCACGGTAAAATCTGTTCCCGTTTCGGTTTTGCTTGGCGTTTTATAATATTGAAATCCATATAGCGGCTCAAATTGCTGATGTTTAAAGCCGACTGTGGCTGAGATTCCTGCCCCCAATTGCCTTGAGTAGTTCACACGATTTTTCTCAATGACAAAAGGCTGTGTGAGTGTCCCAAACCTACTAAGACTATAAAACAGCCCTTTTGGATCTAAGTTTTGATTCAAAAGCCAGATCTGTTCCACTTCTTTTACATGTTCCAGAGTGATATTGCTCCATGGCTGCCGGCTCAACACACGATCCACATACGCTCGATATTTCCACCTCTCGTCTCCAAAACCATATCCCGCATGACCACCAAAAGTCCATTTATCGCTAAAGGCATAATTAGTTCTAGCCCCAAACCCCACACGTGATCCTTCGATATTATTGTTGCCATAAAATGTAGAATACGGGCCAATGTCAATCTTGCCCACTCGATAATATCCACTAAATGCAAATTTGGCTAGGTTCATGCCATATTTCACAAGGGGGATATTTTTCAATGTGTCAATCATTTCAAAAACATTAACCTCAGTGCTAGTAAGCGAATCATGTCTGGCGGCTGCCCCAATAGCTTTCATCAGAATCTCTCATTCCTTCGTCCATGGAGACTGGATTGAGATAAAAATCTTTTGGCTTAACCTGATTCAGTACAAAGTCTTTATTCGAAACATAAAATTTTGCCAATACTCCTCCCGTAAAATTGGTCAGTTGAATAGCATCTACCACCACTCTGGTCTTTTGTGGTAGCCATGGCCCGGCCTCCGTTTTGACCAAATCTTGTTGAATCTTCATTTTTTCAATGAAATTAATATTTGCGTCTTTCGCTACAGCTGCATCTATGCGTTTTAGCGCATATTCCGCTCGTGTAATAGACATAGAGCCTATAAATGCCAAATCCTGACTTCTTTTAGGCCAGAAATCAATTCGGTAACAAAAATCTCCATCTACCATTGAGCTATCCACCAGCTCGTATTCGTAATACAATCGACCTACGTCGGCAATGGGTGAAATAAACTCTTTGGATATTATCGTCATCCAGTTTTCATAAAAATTGTATTGCTGAAAAGACGCTCCTATAATCTGAGAAGAAGTAGTGCCATCAGTAATGCCCACACCACTTATTTTAGTTTTTAGCACATGCTCATGCCTGTACCTTGGATCGCGGCGGTAATAATACCTAGAGATGGCCTCAGATAAAAAAACCGGCAGTATAGTTTTTCCATCTTCTCCAGCTATTTGCTCTATGCTATCCATAACCTGAGCGATATTGGCATAGATTTTACGCTTTTTAAGTTTCTCCGGAATTTGATCTATGTCAAACTCAATCTTGGTATAGCTTTCAAACTCATACGCCTCCAACGATCTTTTGTCGTTCAATTTCTTGTGATCATTTACTCTCCTTAGAATTTCAAACGCTGGATTTTCTCCTGCATAGATGATTACCTCTCCAAGAGCCACCACATCCTCCTCCAATTGCATGTTTACCACTTGAGACGTTCCTACTTGTACGGGTTTAGACCTCCTGTAAAAACCCACATACCGCACCTCAATAGAGTCAATTTTAGAACTCGTTTTTAGTATAAAATTGCCATCAAAATCAGTAGTTGTTCCCTCTTGTGTTCCTGTGAATATCACATTAGCGAATGGAATAGGCGAACCTGTGGTTGCCTCGGTAACTTTTCCAGTAACAATGGTTTGCTGAGAATATGCTTTTAATACGATTAATAAAATACCAAGTGTACAGTAAAACCTGCGCTGCATGAGCCTCTAGTTGATAATGGGTGCAAATGAAAGTAATAAAAGTCAGTAGCAACTACCAAATGTGAATAAGTCTTGAACAACACTCGATTGTACACTCACTCCCTTCTACTTTCGGGTATAAGAAAATTGTAACTATTCAGAGCTTAATCCTTGATGCAATCATGGTTTTGTCATGAATTTTGCGAAAAAATGCAAAACTAACGCCAAAACCAGCATGTCCTTACTTAACCATCACGGGTTAAAACCCGTGCCTATTGATATTTCACCCGATAGCTCGGGGCTTGGATGCAATTTTTAGACGCTGAATAGTAACAGAAAATTTTGTTCCTGTTTGAAGACCGAACTCCTAACGCTATTTTTGAAAAATGGATATTAAAGAACAAGTAAACTGGGGGATTATAGGATGCGGAGATGTGTGCGAAATAAAAAGTGGTCCTGCTTTCAACAAAGTACCTAACTCCAAGCTCGTAGCTGTCATGCGCAGAGACCGAATCAAAGCAGAGGATTACGCAAAAAGACATGCCGTTCCCAAATTCTTTGACAAAGCAGAAGACTTGATAAATGATCCGGATGTAAACGCCATCTATATAGCCACACCTCCAGCTTCTCACGAGGAATATGCCCTTATGTCCATAAATGCAGGAAAAGCTGTATACATAGAAAAGCCGCTCACCGTCAATAGCAATCAGACCGAACACCTCCTCAACGTGAGTAATGCAAAAGGTATAAAAGCAACTGGAGCATATTATAGAAGAAGATTACCACTTTTTGAAAAAGCAAAATCACTCATTTCCACTCAGTCAATTGGGCAAATTAGAACAATCACCATTAGGTTAGCCATTCCTGTCAGCAACAACAATATTGCAAAATCAGATACCAATTGGCGCATTGACCCAGAAATATCAGGTGGTGGACTGTTTCATGATCTGGCTCCTCACATGCTAGATATACTTATTTGGATTTTTGGAGCACCAAAAAACTTTAATGCTCAATCTCTCATCCAAACCAAGGGCAGCCATGTGGCTGATTATGCTAGGCTATCAGGAGCGTTTGCTGATCGCATTGGTTTCGATGGAAAATGGTTGTTTGAAACCCATGCCACCTGCAAAGAAGACATCTGCGTCATAACAGGCAGCAAAGGGAAAATTTCCTTTCCGTTTTTTGAGCTACGGCCACTTGACCTAACTACTGATCACGGAACAGAGCATCTTTCATTTGAAAATCACGAAAACATACAATTCAATATGATTAAAGATACTGTAGCGTATTTCCAAGGAACAGGGCAAAATCCTTGTCCTTTGGATGAGGTGTTGATTTCTATGAAAATGTTGGATGCGGTAAGAAACTAGTTCTTCTTATCTCCTTTCAACTCAATCACTTGCTTCTGCAAATCTGAAACGATTCCTGCAATTTTCTGAAGCGACATCTCAGAAGCTGACTCAGGATCCGGAAACTCTATGCTAATAAAGGCTTTTGCCTCCCAAACCTCCATCACCTCGTCTGGACTGATGTCGTAGGCAGAATAGGATTTATTGTCAGACACGAGGTAAAGTTTGCCCTTTTCCTCGATATAGTTAAACACTCGCTTGTAGACCACACCTTCCTTTTGGGTCACCAAAACGTATGTTTTACCATTCTTGATTTCATTGAGTCGATCCAAGTATTTCCCGATAATGATTGACCCTGAGGGAATGGGCAACATAGAATCACCAGTAATCTCAAAGGCTCGATATGTCGCTCCACCGGGTAGCATGGGTAGATGAAATTTTGGCAGTTCAGTCAAATACTCTGGATCAGAATAACCATTGAGGTAACCGGCAGCCGCTATTTGGGGGACTAGCTCAATATTTTCATTATCATTTTTATCTACCGTAATCGAAAGAATTTTCACCTTTTCTTGATCGAAAGGCTGAGGTTTGATGCCTGTAGTAAGATCCTTGGAAATAAGAAAATCTGTGGAAACATTGAGCACCTTAGCTATGCTCATAAGCGTCTGCAAACGTGGCTCAGCACGACCTTCTTCATAAGCCCCTACGAGCGATCGTTTGATCCCAACTTCATTAGCAAACTGTTCTTGAGTTTGCCCCATTTTCTTTCTGAGGTACTTAATATTTTCTGCTATACTAGCCATTCTTGGTTCTTCTATGGATTTCAAAAATACATTTTCTCACGGACATAACTATTCAAATGAAATGAGCATAAACTTAGAATCCTTAATATACGGGGGTCAACCGAACCGACGTGGAACGGGATGAATAAGTTTATCGCGAATTCCATCGCGCCGGCGAACCGGTGACCGATTGAGATAAACACTATACACATGAAAGTTAGATGCGGTATTAAAACTGCTAATTTTAAGAATCAAAAATGATGAAATTCAAATCATCTTTTCCGCTTTTCCAATAGAGTATAGATGCAAGTGCTGATAATCGCGAGTCTGGCTAATAGTACTCAATTTATACTCTATACCAGTCACCACCTCCTTCAAGGTCTTTTCAGCATCTACGAGCACGTAGCCATACATGTCCTTTTGCTCGCGAATGGTTGCAAAAAACTTAACCTGACACTTGCCTGATTTTAATTTCTTTGAGGTGAACTTTAAATTATAGAAGCTGTCACTAGAGGCATCTGCCTCATATACCATCAAATCCGAAACTCTAAATTTATTAGTATCCATATCTTTTATCTAAATATATTAGTAAATATGATAAAAATATTGGCAAAGTAAAATTTTAAGCTAATATTTTTAGCTATTATTTCAACAAGGAGGTTGTTCTAGATCATTTTTTATTCGCTCAATAATTGATTTGAGCTTTTCAAATGTGGCTGGCTTTTGAATAAATGCAGTAGCACGTAGCTGCAAGGCAGTGGCCTCAAAATTGGCATTGGAGGACATCATAATCACCTTGGGCATGTGGGTGAGGTTTCTCAATATTTGCAAACCGTTGAAGTCTGGCATCTCCACATCCATAAAAACGATATCGGGTCTTTTCATCACAATTCCTGCAGCGCCTTTGATTGGGTCAGTATATGTCCATTGTAAATTGATATACTCAAAATGCTTACACACACTCTTTACGAGCATTATCGAAATGGGGTCATCATCAATTGTCAGGGCGTTGATCTGCATCGCATGTAGATGTTGGACAATAGTAATATCTTCATCAAAAGGTAAATTCTTCAATATTTTTCGTTGAAAAATGAAATATTATAGACCAATATCACACAGGTATCGGTGATACTCTCTCCTAAGCTCTTCGTACCTGTGATAACCAGTCTTGTGTTTATCCTTTGGCAGAAAATCCCCGGCAATAACAACCAGATTTATACTTTAACTTGAAGAATATTAATCCCTTCCAAGTGACACAATAGACGTAGTAACAGCCATCCGCGATTCATCCCAAGTGGGGAAATTAATTCCTATGATGAGAATAAATTTTCTTATTTATAAATCATAAAACCCACTTTTCCCCTAAAAAATGCGCTGGTAAAATATTTGTGTAAACAATAATTATGATAGAATTTATTTTACAATTGATCGTAACACCCTTGGTGTTGATAGCCGCCTCAAAATCTCTTGATGGCGTTCACATTAAAGATACAAAGGCAGCTTTTTGGACTTCCTTTTGGATAATCGTAGTAGGTTTTCTGATTGGATGGATTTTCACCCTAGCTCTCAATATCGCTACTTTGGGGATTCTTTGGATCATTGGTCTTGGCATCATTACACGTACCATCGCCTATGCGATTGTCATTGAAATCATAGACCAATTCAGCAAAGACTTCAATACGAAAGGATTTATGCCTTCGCTGTGGTTATCCATTATCCTTGCTATTGTGTGGGGTGTGATAGATTGGATTTTTTAAAATCATAAGAACATATTGACCATAAAAAAGGGCATAAAGCCCTTTTTTTATCTCTTCTCACCTTAGTACGGGTTCTCTTCGATCTTTGGATCGTGATTACTCCATTTAGGCAATCGTTGCTCCATTCTCGGCAGCTTGATCGGGACTCACGGCTTTCAATGTTCCATCAGCATTTTCTGCAAATAGCAACATGCCTTGCGACTCCACACCCATGATTTTACGGGGGGCGAGATTGGATAGTACCACTACCTTCTTCCCAATCATTTCTTCAGGAGTAAAATGTTTCGCTACTCCACTCACAATCGTACGAACGTCCAATCCAGTATCCACCGTAAACTTGAGCAGTTTGTTAGACTTCTCTACTTTCTCAGCCGTTTTGATTTCGCCAACTCTCAAATCCATCTCCATGAAGTCATCAAAAGATGCTACCTCCTTAGCTGGTGACACTTCTGGCACATAGGCCGCTGCTTCATTTGCCTTTTTCGTTTCCATAAGTTTATTGACTTGCGCCGCTACTGTTTCATCTTCTATTTTATCAAAAAGCAATACTGGCTGCTCCATTTGATGTCCATCAGATAATAGCTCCATACTTCCAGCACTAGCCCATGTCATATCTTTCTGATTGAACATTTTTCTCAATTTCTCTGAAGTAAATGGTAAGAATGGCTCACTCAAAATGGCCAAACTAGCTGCTAGTTGCAAAGAAAGATTCATGATCGTAGCTACTCTGGTCTCATCTGTTTTGATCACCTTCCACGGCTCTGTTTCAGCCAAATATTTATTACCAACTCGTGCCAAATCCATGAGGTGGTTGAGCGCCTCACGGAATTTGTATTGATCCAATGCTCCCTCAATCTTGCCCGAGAAAGTTTGAATGGCGGTGATTACTTCCTCGTCAATAAGCTGCAACGCGTTTCGCTTTGGTACTTTTCCCTCATAATATATATGGGTAAGAACTGCTGCCCTATTGATAAAATTACCAAATATGGCTACCAGCTCACTATTATTCCTCGTTTGAAAATCCTTCCAAGTAAAATCATTGTCCTTCGTTTCAGGAGCATTGGCGGTGAGTACATACCTGAGTACATCTTGTTTCTCTGGAAACTCTTCCAAATACTCATGCAACCACACAGCCCAGTTTCTAGAGGTTGAAATCTTATTTGATTCAAGGTTCAAAAACTCATTTGCAGGTACATTTTCTGGAAGAATATAACTTCCCTCAGCTTTAAGCAAAGCCGGGAAAATGATGCAATGAAATACGATGTTATCTTTCCCAATAAAATGAACGAGCTGAGTATCTTCAGACTTCCAGTAGTCTTCCCAGTTTTTACCACTGGCTTCAGCCCAATCCTTAGTAGCTGAGATATAGCCAATAGGCGCATCGAACCAAACATAGAGCACCTTCCCCTCTGCCCCATCTACAGGCACAGGAATACCCCAATCTAAATCTCGCGTCATCGGTCTCGGGCGCAAGCCATTGTCTAGCCAGCTTTTGCATTGTCCAGACACATTTACTTTCCACTCTTTGTGCTCTTCCAAAATCCACTGGCGCAACCAACTTTCGTATTGATCCAAGGGGAAATACCAGTGCTTGGTTTCCTTCATCACAGGAGACTCACCACTCAGCATAGACTTAGGATTGATCAATTCTGCTGGGCTCAGAGTTGAACCACAGCTCTCGCACTGATCTCCATAAGCTTCTGGAAACGAGCAGGTAGGGCAAGTGCCTTTTATATATCTATCGGCCAGAAACTGTTGTTCTTTTGGATCAAAAAACTGCTCTGAAGCCTGCTCTACAAATTTGTCCTCTTCATAAAGCTTCTTAAAAAAATCCGAAGCGGTTTTATGGTGCGTTTTGGAACTAGTCCGTGAATAAATATCAAAACTGATTCCAAAATCAGCAAAGGATTTCTTGATTTGCTCGTGATATTGATCTACCACCTGTTGCGGTGTTTTGCCCTCTTTGCGTGCTTTGAGCGTGATCGCAACCCCATGCTCATCCGAACCGCAGATGAAAGCTACATCTTTGCCTTTGCCTCTCATGTAGCGCGCATAAATATCCGCAGGTACATAAACGCCCGCCAAATGACCAATATGCACCGGTCCATTGGCGTAAGGGAGTGCGGCTGTGATGGTAAATTTCTTAAACTCTTTGCTTGACATTGTACTATTGATAATTGAGGCGCAAATATAGAAAGTTTGCAACGGGATACTATAAACATGCAATTCCTTTCAGAGCATCAAGTTGAAGCATACTAAATGTCAAAAACTTCAAATTCGGGAAAGAAATCATCAATTCAAATCACCAAAAAGACCATTTGGCAGGTAAACAATCCTTTTAACAAAAATCTAAGTTGGTAACCCCATTGAAAAACGTTCTATTTGTGAATTAACAATGAATAGACATGATTAGAACAATTTATACAGCCATAATACTGGCAATAAGCTGTAACGTAATGGCTCAGACTACCCCGAGCTACAAGGTGGAAATAGATCTCACCAAAGTAAATAATGATCAAATTCCCGTGACGGTATATCCGCCAGCAGACTCTGCTCAAACTTCTGAGTATCATCTGGCCAAGATTGTGCCTGGAACCTACAGCATTTCAGATTTCGGTCGATTTGTGACTGATTTTACAGCCACATCATTGGATGGCGATACTTTGAAATCCGATACTCTTTCAGTAAACCAATGGGTGATTGAAAACAATAGAGCACCATTTAAAATCACTTATAATGTCAATGACACCCGAGATGAATTTGGTAGCTACAATGCCAAAAGCAAAAACGTGGTATTTGAACCAGGTGGGACAGACATAGATGCCGACAAGCAATTGTTTGTGATGAACACTTTTGGATTTATTGGGTATATAAAAGGTCAAAAGACCTATCCTTACGAGGTGAAAATCAAACATGCGCCAAGTATTTTCGGTGCTTCAGCATTGAAAAAGGAAGAATTGAGCAAAGAAGAAGACCTTTTCAAAGCAGCCGATTTCAACTATTTGGCGGATGGCCCTATCCTTTATTGCAAACCTGACACCACAACCAAGAAAATTGCGAATGCCGAAATATTGGTATCGGTTTATTCTCCAAATGGTGTTTTGACTTCACAAGAGATCATGGATAATATCACAGACCTGATGATTGCACAAAGCAAATATTTGGGTGGAGAATTGCCAATAGAAAAGTATGCTTATCTAGTGATACTTTTTGATGACGAGACGCTTTCTGGAGCTTATGGAGCCCTAGAGCATTCTTATTCATCCTTATACTTTTTGCCAGAAAGAGCCGGCGATCGATTGACTCAGGTGGTGAGAGATATTTCAGCACATGAATTTTTCCATATTGTAACACCTCTCAATATCCATGCAGAGCAAATTGGCGAGTTTGACTACATCGATCCGAAAATGTCGGCTCACTTATGGTTGTATGAAGGAGTGACCGAGTATAGTTCGATACATGTGCAAGCAAAATATGATTTGTATAGCAATGATGTATTCTTGGATGAGATTGCTGATAAAATGGCTGGTGCCATGCGGTTTGGCCCGGATGTTTCTTTCACAGAAATGAGTACGAACATTCTAACTCCTGAATATGAGCCAATGTATGGAAATGTGTACCAAAAAGGTGCTTTGATAGGTATGTGTCTGGACTTATATATTCTCAAATATTCTAATGGAGAAAAAGACCTGCAATGGGTGATGCGCCAACTTGCAAAGAAGTACGGAAAAGAAATGTCGTTTAAGGATGATGAACTTTTTGATGTAATCACTGAGCTTACTTACCCAGAAGTTGGAACATTCCTTAATACATATGTATCAGGTTCAGAACCTCTACCCTACGAAGAAGTACTTTCTTGGGCTGGAATTTCGTACGAAGAGCCATCTTTGACCAAGGTGATTTCTGTGGGAAATTTATCTTTTACCACAAATGCCGAGAACCAACTGGTAGTAGCTGACATCTCTAAAATGAACAGCTTCGGTGAGGACTTAGGATTACAAAAGGGTGATGCTATTGTGGCCATTAATAAAATGGACTTGTCCATAGAGAATGCCGGAGAGGTGATCAACAAATTCAAATCCGAAACAAAGGCGGGGGACAAAGTGAGCTATACCGTAGAACGCGAGAAGAAAGGGAAGCTGAAAAAGAAAAAACTAAAGGCCAAAGCCATAGAGGTGGAAGTGCCTACGGATCATCTACTTGAGTTTATCGAAAACCCAACGGATGAACAAAAAGCTTTATTAGATGCTTGGATTGGTCTAGATTAATTTCTTCACGCTAGCGCAAAAAGAAAGCCTCAGTGAAATGTGTTCAACATTGCTGAGGCTTTTTATTGAAACAAAAACAACTTACTCTTCTACCAACTGCAAGCCTAGACCTGCGCCTGGAGCCACGGTCATCCAACCGTCTTTGATCTGAAAGCCACCAGTTACAATATCTGTAACCAAATCCAGACTACCATCTAAATCTAAGTATTTGGTATTGGCACAAGAAAGCGCCACATGTAGCGCAGCAGCAATACTAATCGCGCTCTCATCGTTACACCCCCACATCAAATCAATGTCAGCTTTATTTGCTATTGCAGCCATTTGCTTGGCAGGATAAATACCACCTGACTTCATCAATTTAATATTGAAAATACCACAAGCCCGAGGGCTTTGTGCCAAAAGAAAGGCATCCTTTGGTGACAATAGACTTTCATCCGCAGCAATAATATCTTTAATTTCATTTGGCTGATCTCTCATTAAATCCACCTCTGCTCCGGGAAATGGCTGCTCTATCAACTCAATCGAATGCGCAGCAGTCTTCGCACAGAAAACTTTCAAATCATCGGCATTATAGCCTTGATTGGCATCTACTCGGATAGAAATTTCATTCCCATACTTTTCTCTCAGCTTGATGATGCGCTCGGCATCTTCATCCACTTCCTTGCCTGTTTTTACTTTGAGGTAGCGAAAGCCAAGATCGTAGTACTCTTGAGCCTCCTCCATTGTTTCAGCTACATTCTTGATACCAATAGTCACAGTGGTAGGCAAAGACTTGATTTCTTGTCCCAAATAGTCGACCAACGGAATGTCTAGAAACTTTGTAAATACGTCATGCAAAGCAATATCGAGGGCAGCATGAGCCGCTGGTGTTTTCCAGAAACCTGACACAACCTGCTTTAAAAGTCCTTCGATAGTACGGATATCCTTACCTATCAAAAACTCAATGTTTTCGCCTTTTAATGCCGCTTGAGTATCATCTATGGACTCCCCAACAACCTGTTCGCTTGGGTTAGCCGCACCTAGCCCAAACACACCATTTTCCAAGGTGATCTTCACAAAAACACAATCAACATCCGACACGGTCTTAAATGCGATAGTGTAAGGCCGCTTACTTCCTAGATTTTTCTTCCAAACGTCTATTGACTTGATCTTCATGCCACTACTTTTCTTCCTTCCTTCAATCTTTCTTTCACGACCTCTACCAGCCCACTTACTCCATCTTCCATTGGGCTCACAACAGGCAATCCGGTTCTTGTTCCAATGTCCTTTTTGCTTGCTTTTACCTCTTCGCCATTGAGCCCGCCACTATTGATGGTCACTGCCAGCACATCTGTACCTAGCAGTTTCATGATTTCAATATCCTTGGTCACATCCGGGATGAGAAAAGGCATATTTTCCAAATTATTGTAATGTGTACGCTTGGGGTTATGTTGCACAAAAACGCCATCCAATTGCCCAGCAATAATAAACTCAGAACCACATGGACCACCAGGGTTCAAAAGACTCGCCTGACCTTCCACTACAATAACATCAGGTTTTTCATTGACGTAGCAGCTATGCATAGCGTGCTCAATTTCTCCTGGGATAAAATCGTTTGGTGTAGCATCGAAAATAAATCCATACTTATTGCCTTGCATCCATCCCGTCTGACCTGTAAAGATCATTTCTGCTTTGATTCCGGCATCTTTCAGAGCCTTTACCAACAACGTAGACGTGGTACGCTTGCCCATGCTACAGTCAGTACCTAATACTCCAAGCTTCAAACAATCTACTTCAGTGATACTTCCACTCCAAAAATGTAGTTCCTCAAAATCTTTTGGCTTGCGAATATCATAGATGGTGACATTGTTTTTTTCTGCCAAAGCTGCGAATTCAGGCTTTTTAGAAATAGGCTGATGTAAGCCATTTACAATATTGATCCCAAGAGAAAGTGCTTCTTCGATAATCGGGTACATACTCTGAGGAAGCACGCCACCTTTGGTAGCCATACCAAAAACGGCGTATTCGGGCTTCTCACCCTTGATAGCGATCAATTCTGCGATGGTAGCCACCACAGGCAAATCCCTATGTTTTCCGTCTACCAACTCACCGGCATCATTGCCCTTCATTTTTTCATCGATCACACCCAAAATATCAAACCTGCGAGAGGTTCTGACTAGACCATGCGCTGTTTTTGCATGGATGGTGTCTAAAAGACCACCAGTGATGATACAGGCTTTGCCTGAGATATCATCGATTTTTAGTTTTTGTTGTTGCATTAGTTCATTTAAATAAATAAGGTGTTATCAAAATCTGAATGGTCTTGCTCACAGATTTTGATGAGACCAACCATCGGGCATTAAAGTTTTTGTTGTCTGAATTAACCAAGAGAGTCACTATAGCGAAACGCTTAAAGCGCTCGCAATAGTGACTCCTTTTTGGAATATTTAAACGGTATTACTTAAGGAGCTACATCCAAATTGATATTCTCGATTTGAGGAAATGCTTTTCCAGAAGTCAAAACCACGTATAAAGAAATACTCGATCCCGCAGCGCTTGCTGGAACATTATAAGTTATTGATTTAGTAATCAACTCACCTTTAGTTGCACCACTTTCATCTAATGTGGTTACGTCAGCTACATCTCCACCAGCTACAGATGCTTGCAGAACCAATGTTTTCAAAGGGTCTGCAGCATAATTGGAATATTTCACCTCCACTGTAACGGCCTCACCTGCAGCAGGCTCATCGTTGCTTACACTCAACTCTACGTAGGTGGCATATGCATCTCCTACTACCTCAAATGGTGGTAGTTGTTCATTTTCCTCACATGAGAAAAATGCCAAGGTTGCCAATAAAACGGCATATTTATATAGTTTTATTTTCATAATATTCTTTATTAAAGTTTGAATTATTGATCCCACCAAAGTTTCTGAGAAAGTGTCACAGGAGGCACATTCTTACCATTACGACCCGTTTCGGAAGCTGGATAAATCAATCTTCGGATTAACTGTCCATTTAAGTCAGGATTAAGACTTGTAGGATTAGTAAAATCCTTATAAGCATAATCAAAGCGTCTGGCATCTACCCAAGCTTCAGGATTAAGGAAAAGAGCAATGTATTTTTCCTTCATAATCAACTCTAGCGTCAATGCATTAGCTCCAACTGCTACAGCAGGATCAGCAAGATAAGTAGCAGCTTCACCAGCATCCACACCCAATGCAGTCATGTGGCTATTAATACCAGCCAAGTATGCAGCATAAGCTACTGCGGGTTGGCTCGACCTGAAAGCAGCTTCAGCTTCAATAAACTTCAACTCAGCGTAAGTAATGATTTCCACCACTGAGGTTCGGCTAGAGTAGTAAGTTCCTTCAACAAGAGTAGAGCGTTCGCCCTCTGCAGCGGCAGCACCTCTTCCAGCTCCATTCACTGTTCCTACAAATTCATCGTCATCTGTAGTCCCAAACATAAATGGCATTCTCGGGTCAACTACTCCGTAAGAAGTTCCATCCATCGTCTCGATCAGTTGCTCAGAAATCCATCCGCCCAATACCAATCCAGCGTTGGCAATTGCGACACTAGCCCATGGGTTTCTTGACTCATCATAGTAACTAACATCAGCACTCTCATCGTAAGAATCAAAACCTTTAGATACTTCAGACAGAATAAGCGTAGCATCATACTGATTCGTCTTAGATAAATGGTTGTAATAACGAGCTTTGAGTGCATGGGCAGCTTTCACCCACAAATCCAACTGTCCACCATATATAAAGTCATCATCACCCATCTCG
This sequence comes from uncultured Cytophagales bacterium, assembly GCA_963848175.1. Taxonomy (GTDB): domain Bacteria; phylum Bacteroidota; class Bacteroidia; order Cytophagales; family Cyclobacteriaceae; genus JAMZMI01. Next base: position 353,133 of record CAWKCO010000005.1, on the reverse strand, counting down.
ATTTCATATTCGTCGGTGCTCTCTATGGCTGCTATTCCTTCATCCAATAAGGTGTGAATTTTACCGTAAAGCGCTTCTTGACCATCATAAGTTGGATTTAAAGTTTCTGCGAAAAAAGCTTGAGAAATCGGTAAATCTCCCCATAAATCCACCGCAAGACCTAAATTGATCGCATACAAGATTTTACCAACTCCAGTATAATTTGGAGCCGATAATTCATCAGCTAGAATTAGTAAATCTTGTAAATCTGTCATTACTTCGTAAATCTCAAACCATGTCTGATCATACTCAACTGCTTCCATTATATCTGCAGATCCACCGGGATTAGGAGAGGCCAATTGTTGCACATAGAATGAAGTAATGTTTCCAACATTTTGCATATTATCCCCTGTCTCAAAAGACGTTCTCACAAGCAAGCCTGTGATAGGAGGTTGCGTAGAGAAATTGGGATTCTCATTGATATCAAGATAATCATCGCATCCCAAAACGAGGACGGCTAAAGAGAATCCAAGTAGGTATTTATATATATATTTCTTCATCTTACAGTGTTAAGTTTAGGGTAAACAAATAGCTACTTACACCTGGGTGACCAAGGCCACTAAATGCAGTCGCATTTCCGCCAGCACCACTACTAAAAGACTCTGGATCATATCCTGTCCATGGAGTCCACAAAATGATGTTATTAGCAGAAGCCGAAAGTGTAACCATTTTAAATGGTGTAGCAGACATGATTGATTGTGGTAAATCGTAACTCAAAGTAATATTTCTGAGCTTGACGAAGGAAGCATCTTGAACAAAGTTCTCTGATACACCCCTATAGTCATTGCGATAAAATCCAGCTCCATAATCCTGATAATCAGGCCCTATTCCCTGGCCTAACCAAACTTGCTTAGCATTGGCAGCTCCATCATCAGTAACCCCATCGAAGATTACCACATTATTTCTGTTATTGGAATAATCAAGTTTACCAAAGGCAGAATAGAAATTATCAAATTGGCTAAATTGATCTATTCCCCATCGGATATCTACCAAGCAAGACAAAGTCAGGCCTTTATAACTCACAGTATTTGTAATACCAGCTAACCAATCTGGTTGTGCGTTTCCAAGAATTAATTGATCCGAGTTTCTTTCAGGGAAACCATCAGCGCCAATGACTATGGGCAGATCTTTATTCAATGTATTTAGATCTTCAGGAGCACCATCAGTATAATAACGTGAATAACTAGTACCATATAAGTTACCATAAGCCGCACCTCGTTCGAGAATCATAGACACACTACTTCCCGCATATCCAAATTGATCTCCCAATTCTATATTTTCTATACCCTCACGAATGTCAATAACCTCGTTTCTGTTTCGGGTAAAGTTTACACTTATGTCCCAGTTAAAGTTATTAAGCTTTACAGGAGTACCTGTCAACAATAACTCAATACCTTTATTTTCAATTTCACCCGCATTTGTAATCAGGCGGGTATATCCCGTAGCATTTGACACAGGTACAGGTATGATTTGATCTTTACTGTTGGTTTTGTACCAAGACAAATCCACACCCAATCTGTTCTTGAAGAATCTTGCATCAAGTCCTAGTTCAATTGATTCTGTGCGCTCAGGCTTCAATGTAGGCTCACCAAGCGATGAACCACGTGTAAATCCTAATTGGCCGTTGATGGGATCATCGCTGGCGTAAATTACAGATGTCTGATATGGATCAGTATCCTTACCTACTTCTGCATAAGATGCTCTTACTTTAGCAAAAGTAACTTGCGAAGGCATGTCAATGATCTCACTTAAGATAATACCGGTACTAAACGAAGGATAAAAGAAAGAACGATTGTCTTTTGCAAGTGTAGAGGTAAAGTCATTTCTACCTGTAATGTTCAAATATGCAAATCCATCATAATTTAACATGATATCACCATAAACACCGACAAGGCGGTTTTGCTGAAAATATTGATAATTCCCAGGAGTAATGGTATTAGTCACACGGAAAAGTTGTGGAACAACAAATTCTGAACCAAAAGCACGTACAGTATTGCGTGATCTATCAAATATATCATTACCTACACGTACTGTTAAACCAAATTTGTCAGATATATTTTTATTAAATGTTAGAACAGCAGTGGCATTCAAATCTCTACTTGTAATACGAGATTCCGCTATGTATCCATCGCTTCCATTCAATACCGTTTCTCCAGGTATACCTGTTGGACCTGGGTCAATATCAGTTCGAGAATCTGAGTAGAAATCACCACCAATTCTGTATTGGAACGACAACCAATCAGTAAACTTATAGTTGAATTTCAAGTTCCCAACTACCCTATTGACATCATCTTCAAAAATGGATTTCTCTGCATCATAAATAGGGTTGGTATTTCCGTAGGTTTTTTGCGTTCCATCTGGTTTCAAGTAATCTTCAACATCCTGCGTATTAGCCCAGTACATAAGTCGCTCAAAAACACGATCATGAGGCACTCTTTTTCCTCCACTATTAGTGTAGCTAACCGATCCAGAAAAATCGGCTTTTTGAGAAGCTTTGATTGTACCGCTCAATTTAGCAGTAGTACGTCCCCAAGAACTGCTTGGAATCACTCCATTCTGATCGAGATTAGAAAGCGATAAATAAAAAGTAGATTTTTCATTTCCTCCAGATACACTTAAATAGTTCTCGAACATAGTACCAGTCTCCATGGTATTTCTATTATTGTCATAATAGCGATGTGTCGGTTCAAAAGTTTGAACGGCTTCTATAGGTGCCCCCCATGATGGCCAAAAGTCTTCGGGATTATAGTCACCAGAATAACCCTGTCCATAATTCTCTTGAAAATCTGGAAATCTATTGATTTGTTGAATACCTGCTGTACTCTTAAAGTTCACTGTTACCTTTCCAGCTTCACCTTTTTTGGTAGTTATAATAACCGCTCCGTTACCAGCTCTAACCCCATAAAGCGCAGTAGCAGCAGCTCCCTTTAGAATCGAAATTGACTCAATATCATTAGGATTAATATCCGCGGCTCTATTTGTCAGTCCTCGTGGAGTTCTGTCAGAATCCCCTTCATCCGTGCTATTGTCAATAGGAATTCCATCCACAACAAATAGTGGCTGATTATCTGAATTTGGATTCAAAGATGTAATCCCTCTAATGATGATCCTAGAACTCATACCGGGTGCACCACCCGAGTTGGTAATCTGCACACCAGAAACCTTCCCTTGCATAGCCCCTAACATACTAGGGTCACTTGCTCGCGTAAGTTCCTTAGCACCTAAAGACTCAACAGCATAACCAAGAGAAGCTTTCTCCTGCTCAATACCAAAAGCTGTAACCACGACTTCACTCAACTGTTTGGTATCCTCTGCAAGTGATACGTCTATCACGCTTCGAGCACCTACTGGTACTTCTTTTGATTTGAAGCCGATAAACGACATCAAAAGAATGGCTTCATCATTGGGAACCATAATGGAATAATTACCGTCTAAGTCGGTAATGGTTCCTTCGGAAGTTCCCTTAATCACAACGGATACTCCGGGCAATGATCCCCCAGAAGCGTCCGAGACAACTCCACTCACTTTACGTTGACCAAATGATAAATGGTGCAACATTAAAAGAGCGAAGACTAACAATGGTGTTGTAAGTTTTCTCTTCATAAAAAGTTTAGTTTAAGTAATGAAGTAGCTAGTTATGACGGTCAAAGGAAAAATAATAAGCGTCATATAAATATTACGAAAACAATTAATATGCTCGTGCACAACAACTTAACTTTTGACATTTAGTCAGATCTAAGTCAGATCCACGAACAATGCTGTTAAAAAGCTTGCGGAAGACACGTGTAGATAAGATATTTGATCATAATTACATAAAAATGGGGTAACAGATGGTAGCTGAACGTATAAAACTAGGGATTGAAAATTCTCCATTGATCAAAAACATCGTAGGCCTCAACGGTAGTTTTGGATCAGCAAAGAATTGGTCAGAATTCACCAGAACGCAGTTTGAGAGAATTGCTCGAAAAATTAATCAAGAAGTCACTGTACAAGTGATCAAAGATCCTGATTTAGCCAAAGATTATCTACTCATGGGTGAGGATGAGATGCGCAATGTCCTATTTAAAAACCAGCTTAAAGACGATAACGATTTTATAGACTACCTTAAATCACATAACTCATATTCCCCACATACCTGGATCAGTGGTAAAACCCTAGAAAGCTACTGGAACAATGGCAGAGCCAAATACAAAAAACTAAATGTGCTTTTGGTTTTCATCGGTGTGGATCAAGCGGATTGGGACGACTGGAAGTTCAAATCACCTGAAGCCAAGCCATATCCTACTATGGCAGCTCAGCAGAGCAAATCCAATGGGCTGGCCATCATAGAAAAGCATTTCTTGGGGCAATATGTAAGATATTATCAAAAATATATAGGCAAATCCAATCTGATCAAAGCCCCTTTGATCATCGAAAAATCAGCTTCTGGAGAGCTTGTCGCTCATACAAAAACTGTCGGGCATAATTACACGACCAGCCACTTGTCCATTAGAAATGGCGTCTTGTATTTTGATTTTGAAAATTTAGATTGGGACGACAGAGAAAGTCACATCTACAATGTAGGACTTGAGACCCATGCCGAAATGCTTGTCGGCGTTTCCACTTCTCTCAATAGACGAGGAGAAGCCACCGCTCTTAAAAACATTTTAATTCGCCAAAAAGAAACGGAGGACTATGCTGAGTGCAAAGTAGTGGAGATAAGCTATGAGGATAAAAACGTCTCACAAGATGACCTAAAGGTGATTAATTACCTTAAGAATAGCTCAGATAATATAATCACGACACACCACACTTATACTTTAGATGATCTTGAAAATTTTGACTCCTGATTTTTCAGGCGTTAAATATTCTTTTGATTCGCAAATAGAGATATAATATCAAATGGGAATTCTTCCAATAGAAATGTTTGGCGCTTTATTTGATAATTAGATTTTTCGTTCGTTAAAAATCCCCAATAATTTACAATTGGGCATGTTGTTACAATGCCCTATAAGATCAAAAAACATGAACAGAAGAAAATTCATCATACAAAATAGCATTGTATTAGGTGGTTTAAGCCTTCCTGCTTCTCAGTGGGCAATGAAGGATGGCTTTTTTGCGAAAGACAACAAGTTTATAAGCAACAGACCTGCTCCCAAGGATCGGACTTTTTCAAATAAAATGGTGGATGAAACCATCAAAAAAGTAAAGGCCGCCATAAAAGACCCTGAGTTGGCATGGATTTTTGAAAACTGCTACCCTAACACCTTAGACACCACTGTTGACTATGAGGTAATAGATGGAAAGCCCGATACGTTTGTTATCACTGGGGACATAGATGCAATGTGGTTACGAGACAGTACAGCTCAGGTTTGGCCATACATGTCGCTGATTAAAAATGATAAGGCTCTGCAAAACTTGGTACTAGGCTTGGTAAACAGACAGGTGAAGTGCATATTAAAAGATCCTTATGCCAACGCTTTTTACAAAGACCTAAAAAAAGAAACACACTGGAAAAGCGACACTCCCTCACCTATTGACGGAGTGCATGAGCGTAAATGGGAAATTGACTCCCTTTGCTATGTCGTTCGTCTTTCACACAAATACTACGAAATCACTGGCGATGCATCTGTCTTTGATGCCGATTGGAAAAAGGCCATGGATTTGATCATAGAGACCTTTAGAACAGAGCAACGTAAAGACGGCACTACTCCTTATCGCTTTACTAGAGTGACGAATAGGATGATAGACGCTCCAATATTTGACGGAACGGGAAGACCTGCCAAACCTGTCGGTCTCATTTGCTCAATGTTCCGTCCTTCTGATGATGCTACTCTTTACCCTTACCTTATTCCATCCAATATTTTCGCAGTAATATCTCTACGACAGTTGGCAGATATATACGGCAATACACTTAATGACGCTTCCTTTGCTATGCAGTGTGCAGATTTTGCTTCTGAAGTAGATGCTGCGGTTAAGGAATATGCCGTTTCTGAGCATTTAGACTTTGGGGAAATTTTCGCATATGAAGTAGATGGCTATGGCAACAAGCTCTACATGGATGATGCCAATGTGCCTTCACTGATGTCTTTAGCCTACTTGGATGAGCAATACAAAAAAGATGAAGTATACCAGAACACTAGAAAATTTTTACTTAGCGATAACAATCCTTATTATCTAAAAGGTACTGCCGCGGAAGGTCAAGCCAGCCCGCATACTGGAAAAGACAAAATTTGGCCAATGGGGATCATTTTACGAGCCATGACTAGCTCTGACAAAGAAGAAATCACCTACTGCCTGAAAATGCTCAAAGAAACCCATGCTGGCACAGGATTTATGCATGAGGCTTTCCACAAGAACGATCCTACAGATTTCAACAGAAAATGGTTTGCTTGGGCGAATACGCTATTTGGAGAATTGGTCCTAAAAGTCTACAATGAAAACCCCGAAATACTGAAAAGTAATTTCGGATAAAACCTTTCTTTACATTCACAATTACCTCGTCATTCTCTTTATATGGCGAGGTAATTTTTCGCATCTTCTTCATGATCGAAGGGGCGCATGGAGCCTCCCAAAATCCTATTATACCCCATTAACAGAACTTTTTTAGCTCCAGTAATTCCTACTATTGCGGCTTTTACAGGGATGTGCTGAATCTCTCTACCCATCTCTCTGATGTATGCTGTAAATTTGGGCGTGGCAAAAAGCAGTCGCTAATATTGACAAGTCGCAAATGGGCTTTATTGTCTTTGAGCAACAACTCTTTCAATGACTTGGCTGTGGCTAGCATTTCATCTTCGGTTAATCCTCTGTAATCAACGTAAACTATCTCCTTCCCTTTATGATAGATTTTCTGCACTCCAGCCATGAACCTTTTTCGAATTAAATAATATCCTCCAACTTAATTCAAATAGAAAAATTCTAGCTGATTCGAAGAAAATCAATTGCACCAATTTATTCACTATTAAAAATTAGGTGCTCAAAAATGATTAAGTTCGTTCCTTTTAAGCCGCACGATTACAATTAACCATCACACTACCAAACGATCAGAATGAAATATCAACTTGTTGTAGGACTAATCTTCCTGTTAACGCAAAATTTATGTGTCAGCCAAAACCTCTTATCACCCGAATGGAAATTTATTACTGGAGATGATTCCGCTTGGTCTTCTGCCAATTTTGACGATGGAGACTGGAAAAGCATAGAAGCCGGAAAATCTTGGGAATCTCAAGGGTTCGCAGGGTACGATGGTTTTGCTTGGTACAGGCAGTCCGTAACTCCGAATAAATTCTTAATGAAGGATGCCAAAAAAATGGGCGGATTCGTTCTTTCATTAGGCAATATTGACGATTGTGATGAATTCTATTGGAATGGAGTAATGCTCGGTTCATCAGGCTCATTGCCTCCGAATTTCAAAACGGCCTATAATGTTGATCGAAAGTATAAAATCCCTTTTGAACTGATCAATTGGGATAAACCCAACCAAATTGCAATCAGGGTATATGATGGGACGGGTATGGGAGGCATTGTAGGACCAAACATCTCTCTGGCGATTCCAGGTTTTGAGAACCTTTTTGACATTACCCCGCAATTTGCTCGCGAAGATCACCTCTACCTAGACAAAGGAGCCGTAACAATTCCATTGAAAGTAACCAATAAGCTTCCATCCAATGTTGAAGGGAAATTAATCGTTGAGGTAAAGTCTGATTTTGGTCAGGAAATAAAATCAGAAACAATCTCAATAAACCTAAAATCCAAATCAGATAAAACGGTAAAAATCGAGCTCGGCGAGCTTCAGCCTGGTTTTTACAGTGTTGCCTTGAGTGTAGAGGGCAAAGGCATCAACAAAAGAAAAACTTTTAATATTGGAGTAAGACCAGAAGAAATAATTTCACCTACAGATCGTCCAGATGATTTTGCAGCATATTGGCAAAAAGCCAAAGATGAGTTGGCTTGTATTGATCCTCAGTTCAAATTGATCAAACAAGATTCTCTCAGCACTGCTACAAAAGAGGTATTCGTAGTAGAAATGCGCTCATTAGGAAACGTGCTAATTAGGGGTTGGTATGCGCGCCCGATAAAGGCCGGTAAATACCCTGCGATTCTGCATGTACAAGGATATAGCACGTCACCCACGGTACATTGGGGCTACAGCGGAGATGATATGATCAGTTTGGTTTTGAACATCCGCGGACATGGTACGAGTAGAGACTTTATCAACCCTGGATTTCCAGGATATTTACAACATCAGGTAGAGGACAAGGAATTGTACATCTACCGAGGAGCGTACATGGACTGTCTGCGTGCTGTTGATTTTCTTTATGCTCAGAAGGAAGTTGATCAAAGCCGTGTGGCAGTAGAAGGTGGAAGTCAAGGAGGAGCGCTAAGTTTTGCTACGGCGGCATTGGACAATGAACGAATAAATCTATGCGTCCCGAACGTTCCATTCTTATCAGACTTCAAAGACTACTTCAAAGTAGCCTTTTGGCCAGGAAGTGAGTTTGAAGCCTATTTCAAGAACAATCCAAAAAGTGAAGATACAATTTACGAGACGCTTAGTTATATAGACATCAAAAACCTTGCCCCATGGGTTAAAGCTCCTGTAATCATGAGTGTGGGATTGGTAGATCCAGTATGCCCTCCGCATATCAATTTTGCTGCGTACAACCAGCTCACTATCGAAAAATCCTACATAGTCTACCCAGAGGCTGGACACAGTCTCCCGTCGGAGTATCACAACACGAAATATAAATACATTAAAGAGCACTTTAACATACAATAATCGCGTCTCACTAAAATTGAATTTATGACAAAAACGTCAACCAAATATGATACACAAAAAATATGATCAAGTTTCTATCACACTTATTTTCGTCACTAGCTTTCTAATTTCATCATGTCAACCTCATAAAATGGATTTCACTATTTCTAAAGGCTCCACCTCAATTGAATTATCGCCAGATAATGGCGGCCGTATTGCTCAAATAAATTTTAATGGTAAGCTCATCTTAGCCAAAAAGAATGATATGGCTGATTTTTACGGATCAGTGTGGTGGCCTAGCCCGCAGGATCGTTGGGATTGGCCTCCTCCCAAAACAATCAACAACAAAGCATACGATACCCTCAAAGTTGAAAATGGATATTTATTAACCAGTGGAGAATGTCATCAGTCTGGTCTGAGAGTGTCCAAGAAAATTGAACAAATGGACGAAAACCATATTCAGATCACCTATCAGGCTACCAACATCACAGACAAACCCAATAAAATTGCGCACTGGGAAGTCACACGACTATCTAAAAATGGTAGGGTGATTTTTCCTGCTGGAAAGAATTATGATAAAGCTGACATCACCGACACCAAGCCAACTTTCGCATATCCCACAGATGAAAACCCACTAAACCACCTTCGTGATGATTCTGGTGAATATTTTGATTTCGTCATTTATAAAGATGATATACTTGGGGAAGGTATTAGAAAACTGAATGCTGACTGTAAGAATGGTTGGAGTGCATACCTATATAATGGTGTGATTTTCATCAAAGCAATTGCGGACACTCCTCTAGCCAAAATAGCACCTCAAGAAGGCGAAATTCAAGTTTACATCTCTGCAGACTTACCTTATGTCGAGTTTGAGCAACAAGGATCCTACGCCGAAATCGCACCAAATAAGTATTCTGAATGGACTGTTCATTGGTTACTTTTTGATTTTGAAAATAAGGACACCTCAATATCCATTATTAACGATTTCGTCAATCAGAAACTTGAAGAGTACGGTCTGAACTAAATACTTTTCTGTGGTGATCAAAAAATCTTTTGATCACCACATTTTTTTTGATCTATAGGTTCAACAGTAATAGAACCCAAAATCAGTCTCAGCGTTTTCGCAACTCAAACATATCTTTGTTTCGCCTATCTTGAAGGTTTCGCACACTACCCTGCCTATTGAGTTCACGGAGCAAATCAATATCCACATCTGCAATCAGTATCATTTCTGAATTGGTAGATGCTTCAGCCTTAATCCCATTCGTAGGAAAGGCGAAATCGCAAGGTGTAAACACCATCGATTGAGCATACTGAATATCCATATTCAACACATTGGGCAAATTACCCACACACCCGGCTATAGCCACATAACACTCATTTTCGATTGCCCGGGCTTGCGCGCAGTGTCTGATGCGTGCATAAGCATTTTGCGTATCTGTAAGGAATGGCACGATAAGAATATCCATGCCTTCCTCAGCCAAAAGCCTGGCCAACTCCGGGATTTGCACATCAAAATTGATCAGTACACCTATCTTCCCACAGTCTGTATCCAAAACTGAAAGCTTCCTCCCTCCTTCCATGCCCCAGATTTTAGATTCGTCTGGAGTCACGTGTATTTTTTCATAATGATCTACTGTGCCGTCTCTACGGCACAAATACCCCACATTGTACAGTCTATCCTCATAGATCTCAGGCATACTACCCGTCACAATATTGATATTGTAAGTGATTGCCAACTTTGAAAATTTCTGAACGATGCTTTCCGTATGCTCAGCTAGTTTTCTAATGGCATGATGCTCTTTCATATCATTGTAAGCCGACAACAAGGGCGCATTGAAAAACTCTGGAAAGATGGCAAAATCTGAACGATAGCGAGAAACAGAATCAACAAAATATTCCGCCTGCTGCATCAATTCCTCTTCCTTGGTATATCGCCGCATTTGCCACTGCACTATCCCCAAACGCACAATTTTCTTCACTACCGAAGCAGATACTTTCTGTTTTTCGTAGTAAATATTGTCCCACTCTAAGAGTACTGCAAACCCATTGGAAGCCTTATCGTCATCCAAATAATTCTTTAAAACTTTGGTAGGGTGAAAATCATTGGAAATCTGAAAATTCAAAACCGGGTCATGAATTTCCTTCATCTTCACCTTCTGAATATATTCTTTTGGAGTAAGCTGATCGGAGTATTTATGAAAATTTGGGATTCTCCCACCAAAAGCCACACCTTTCAAATTTAAGCGCTCACACAACTCCTTTCGATAATCATACAATCTCCTGCCTAATCTGAGTCCCCGATATTGCGGTTTAATAAAAACTTCAATTCCATAAAGCACGTCTCCATCGTCTGTGTGCGTACTGAAAGTATAATCTCCAGTAATAGCCTTGTAGCTGTGATTATCCTCATGCCGCGCATAATCCACCACGATGGACAAGGCACAACCCGCGATCTGATTATTGACTTTTATCACCACTTGCCCTTCCGGAAATCGATTGATGAGGGTTCTGATGGGAGACTCATGCCAGTATGAGTCAGGCATACTCGCATAAGATTCAATCATTGCCTGCTTCAACTCCTGATAATCATCAAGGCTTAGGTAGGCCAATTCAATATTTTCGATTTCCATAAAGTAAAAAAGATAGTGCCGCAAATTAGGTAAACTTATTCGACCTAAAAGAAGTAATTGTCGTCTGCCGCACCCGAACAAATGCGGATGAATATAAAGTATCTCAAGTTGGACAACACTGGAGTTTATATAAGTGAGGAGCTGAGCAGTTTTTCTCTTAGATGCACACTAAAGCTTTTATCTACCAAAAATCTGCACGCTGATGACCATCTGCTCTCACGGCTTTTTTTGTGGATAGGCTAGAAACACGAGTGCGCGGGTTTTCCTACCACGCAGGAATAATGAAACACGAGTGCGTGGGCATTCCTACGGCTCAGGACGCATGAATCACGTATGTTTCGGCATTCCTACGATACAGGATGCGTGAATCACGGATGTTTCGACATTCCTAGGACGCAGGATGCATGAATCACTCGTGCGTGGGCATTCTTAGGATGCAGGATGCATGATTTATGGGTGCGTGAGCTTTCCTGCGACACAGGAAGCGTGAAACACGCATGTTTCGATCTTTTTGAGACGCAGGATGAGTCATTTATCTGGTGTGAAGGGGAAACCAAGGATCATTTATAAATGAATGAGGCGGATGCTGAATCAAAACCAATCATTGCACAATGAATCATATTGAGCCTGTTTGCTTTCAAAAGTTATGTTCAGCGCTCAGATCTGAAAAGATTGTAGATTTCAACCGCAATCAGAAATATGCTTAAATATGTTGAGGATTGGGATTGGTAATGATCACATTTGCGTGCAGAAAGCGGCATCAAATTTGATACCAATTGTACAGCAAACAAATTAAACCCATTCATGAGATTTATATATCTATTATTTCTTTTAACCCTTCTGATCAACCCTTCCACCTCAAATGCCCAAATAGACGATAAACTCGTGGATGCTTTTGTGATTAAATACGCCAGAACTCACAAAATATCTGAAACTGAAGTAAGATCTATTTTGAATAAAGCAGTGTTTCAACCCACGATTATAGAAAAATTAGATAGGCCAGCGGAAGCCATGCCATGGCACAAATACAGAAAACTTTTTATGAGTGATGAAAGAATCAATGCAGGGGTTGATTTTTGGAAAACACATGAAATAACCCTGAAAGAAGTAAGTTTTGAAACTGGCATTCCTGCAGAAATCATTTTAGGAATCATGGGTGTAGAAACTTATTTCGGTCAGCGAAAAGGAACTTATCTCATACTTGACGCACTTTACACTATCGCTTTTGGTTACCCAAAAAGAGCTACTTATTTCACTTCAGAGCTTGAAAAATTCATAGAACTATGTGAGAAAGAAAACTTGGACATTTACACGCTCAAAGGTTCTTATGCTGGAGCTATGGGCTATTGTCAGTTTATGCCGAGCAGCTATTTGGCATACGCCAAAAGCTACGATCAGGAAGGAACACGCGACCTGATCAATTCACCGGAAGATGCGATAGCAAGTGTAGCCAACTATCTGGATGTACATAGATGGCAAAGAGATAAACCCGTAGCAATAGCAGCATACGCTACCAATGTCGCAAAGGAGCTACCGAAACAATCGACCAAACCGAAGTACAGTTTGCAACATTACGCCCAGCTAGGATACGAGCCCATCAAAAGCTTCAGTACTTCTGATCAAGTGACGTTACTAGAATTTGAGAGAGAAACAGGTCAAGAATATTGGTTTGGGTTCAACAATTTCTATGTAATCACGAGATACAATCATAGTGAACTATATGCGCTAGCTGTATTTCAACTGGCCGAAGCGATCAGGGCTCAGAAAGAGTCACTATAATGTTTAAAACTCGATCATAACCATCAAATTGGGTGCAAAAGACATGGCGTCACGTGGTTGCAAATTCCTACCTGACCTAACCACTATATCCGTAAGGTTATTTTGATTGTAGACATTCAATAAAGAAACCCCAAAAGTAGCCTTGAATGGCCTTTTTTCTGTTTTCAGGAGCTTATAGGATGCCGAAATATTCAAAGAATGAATTGGATCAAAACGGTTAGGAAGACTGGTAAACGGGTTTTCATTGGCCACAACATCTGGTGGAGCCATCCTTTCAAATGAAGTTTGAGCGCGATTCATATAAAAAGATCTAGCATAGAGACCAGAAGCAAATCTCCACACTGCACCAAGAGAAAATTTTTCAGTCGCAAAGCTTACGCCAAGGTTGAGATTATGTGTTTGGTCATAAGGAGCTATATAAGTGATCTTCTCTAAGTCGTTGAATGCTATGGTCGTTTTGCTCAAAGAATAAGACACCCAAGAATCTAGATTTTGGAATAATTCTCTTTTCACAAAAACATCAACGCCTTTAGAGAGGTGGTCCGCAGAACCATAAACCATGTTGGGTTGGTACTTAAGTTTTTCTGAATAGGTGACATTTCGAGCATTTTTATAATACCCTTACACATCAATGACTAGTTTATTCTTCACCCATAAAAAGCCAGAGGTCGCCTGTTGACCTCCTATAATATTATGATTATCACTTGCGAGTCGCCATAGCTCATTGTCAAACCCTCCCCCACTAAATTCGAGATACTTCAATTGACTTAAATATTGGCGATAAATACCAGCCGAAGATTTCACAATTAAATTTTTAGTTAGATCGAAGTTGACATTCAGGCGTGGTAAAATGGCCAAATCTTTCAGCAAAGAATAATAGGTCAGTCGTGCGCCAGCTTGAATGGTGAGCCTGTCTATTCCATTCCAGGTATTGTTAATAAAAAGCGCCATAGTACTCGCACTTTGTTCTGCACTATCTCTTATCAGCCTCCGATTATTGTTGGGGCCAAAAACACCTTTGTAACTAAAGCTCACTTGCTGATAATCATAGTCTGCTCCAAACTCAATATCCCAAATCTCATTAGCCCAATCGAACTGCTGAGCCGCACGAAAGTCTTCTATTTGGTTGTCTGAATGGAACTTTCCTATGCTTGTATCCCCGAATTCTGCATCATATTTTGACCATGTAACACTTGCTTTGCTTTGGATATTTTGAGCAATCGTAGAAATATATTGGGCATTGAATCCTAAATTCTTAAATCCAATTTGTTGATAAACGTATGCAGTATCAGGGACTCTATAGCCTGTAAGCGTGGTAGCATATAATCCGGAAAATGAAAATTTCGATCCATTAGCCATTGGTATTTCCAGTTTTGCATTATAGTCTTCGTATGCCACACTGAAATCTGAAACGTCTTCACCACCACGCCCGTCACCTACTACCGTGGCGGCATAAACCATCTCTGATATTGCATCGAGTTTTGGAGAGCTGAATGCTACTGGAAGTGAACGTCTCGCGCCAATGGCCAGTCCTACTTTCTTATTAAAAATGGGCGTTTTGGCATACCCTACACCGTATAGTGAATTGATGCCCACACCAGCGGCTGGTTCTATTGTCAAATCCTTCGTGCTATTAATCTCTATGGCACCACCTACTCGTCCTCCATATCGAGGGTGCAATGCACTTTTATACACATTTACCCTATCCACCATTTTGGGGTTATATGGAGAAATGGTGCCAAAATAATGCCCCCGGTGGTACACTGGAATATCATCAAACAAAATCAAAGTTTGGTCTGTACTACTGCCACGAATGAACAAATTACCCGCACGACTATCTGGGGACGTGACCCCAGGAAGCACCGCCAAGGAGGCAAAAATATCTCCATCCGTCTCGCCTGATAAGGACGGAAGATCAGAAATTTGAATAGTCGTTCGGTTGTTGAACTGGATCTACACTGATTCCCTGAGACAAATAATCTTCAACTACCAGCTGATTGAGTAAGCGAATAACTGGTTGCACTTGATATTCCAGAGACTTCATTGTTGATGAGGCTTTTCTGCGATAATATCAACGGCGTGTAACCAGGAACATAAAGAACAATAGAATCTGCATGGCGAGGTTTATAGAGAAAAGTGAGTGCTCCATCCGTAATCAATCCTGAAGTTGGTACAGTTTCTCCATTGATCTGCACAGCTGCGTAAAGCCCCGAAAGGTATTCATCATCCTCTGCATCTGAAATGATAAGACGTTTTTCACTCGGCTTGAACGAAATGCTGTAATAATTTTCTGTTACCCTATTGATTTCCAAAGATTTCTCATTTTCCAGATAGGAAAATATCTCTGTCATAGTCTTTGGGGTTTGGGCAGTATCCACTTCCACTAGACTCATCAATGATGGATCGATACGAGAATTTCATTTCGTTTCTTCCTTCAATTTTGCTTATCCACTCAGTAAGTGGAATGGTCTGTGTGATCTGCGCGTATGACGACAATGCCCAAAAAATGGACACTACAACGAAAACGTTTCTCATACTTAATTTGATCCTTCTTTTAACGTGACCGTTTTGCCATCGAGATTGTAGGAAATATCTAAAGTTCCAAAAACAATCTGAAGAGCTACACTCAAGTTTTCATGAGGAAAAGAGCCCGTAAACCTTCTATTAAGATTGACATTGCCATGAATAACCTCAATATCATAAATTGCTTTTATGGTCTTCACCACTTGCACCAAAGGAGCGTTACTGAATCTGGTTTCACCACCAAGCCACTCTGGCTTATCAGCAGCAAGGTCTTTTTCTTCCCACGTACCACCGAAATTTAAGAAAGCCTCACCTCCATTTACGATCTGAGCATTCTCATTTTGGGTAGCACGAACTTTCCCTTCGTAACATGCTACCGACAACCACTCTTGCGCACCATCCACTTCGAACTTTGTTCCCAGTACTTCCACAGTTCCAGCAGTTGTCACCACTGTAAACGGACTTCCCTTTCTCTACCTCCAAATATCCTTTTCCTTCCAAACTCAGCGTTCGCTTACCATCTTCCCAATCGGAATCTTTCCAAGTGGCTTTTGCTCCATGAGAAAGATAAAGCTTGGAAGCACCATCAGGAAGTAAAATTTCTTTTACCCCAGCATCTGCAACAACAGATGTTTGCCCCATGGGTGCTGAAAAGAAAATAAAATAGGAAACTACAAGTAGCGAGATGCTTGCAGCTATCATTAACACATTTTTCATAGGAAAGGCTACTTCCTTGGCCTTTTTCTTTGATCTAAAGTCATTTAAATCCAGCGAAACATCCTCATTAGTAGGCACCCACGAGTCCACCTCCGCTAAGATTTGCTTATACTGTACCAAGTCCTTCTCTGTGGCTTTTGCAGCAAATTCCTCATCGGTCAATGCTCCTTCGAGCCAAGCGCCTACGTGATCTGAGTTTTCCTGTGCCATCTGCTTATTATTTCTTTAATTCTATAAAGGATTCATGTGGATAAACCCTACTCATATTTTAATATTTTCCATTCCGTCCAAATTTTGCTTCACTCGAATCAAAGCTGAGGAGATATGTTTCTCTACAGTCTTAATGCTTAAGTCCAGAGCTTGCGCAATTTCCTTGTTTGGCATTTTATCTATTCGGCTCATTAAAAAAACTACACGTTGCTTTTCAGGGAGTTCGCTAATTACCGTCTCCAAAAGAGTTTTAAACTCTTCATGCCTATATGCGTGCTCAGGATTAAATTGATTGGTGCTCTCTGATGGCGTTTGATCGCTTTTCAAATTTCAATACCACTTTTTGGTGATCATAATCATCCAGAAAAATTCTATTCGCTATGGTATACAGGTAACTTTTAGATTTTGAAAATACCACTTTGCTACAGTTCACCCACAACTTCATAAAAGCCTCTTGTACAAAATCACTGGCCTTTTCCAGACTTCCTGTTTTATAAAAAAGAAAATTTCTTAGAGAAGCTGCATATTCCTTGTGCAAGAAGAAAAAGTGGCTTCCTCGCATACAGAAGGCTCTTTTTCCGATACGGAAAGTGTAGACATAAGATTTATTTGATGGTCGAAGTTCAAATTTAACTGGCAATCTAAATAATTTCTAAAATTGGAGGTAGGGTAATGATACCAATATCCGTTTCATACTCAGATTGACTTATTAGTAGTGATTTAGGTAAGTCTTGGAATGACCGACTGAATTGGTTTATTATCAAACACTTGGCGGTGATTTAATAGTTCGGTCTTCCATAAAGCTGGGCAGATTTCATCGAGTTACACGATGTTTCTGACCCAGCTTTTTAATTTCCCCCTTCTTTCAGCAAATCCAATACCCAAGGATAAATCTCCTGCACCCATCTAGCATACATTTTTCCTGAAGGATGTAATCCGTCTTTGGCTACCAAATCTGGATCAGATTTGGCCTCTCTCGATATGGGAGTGATATCAAAATATCTAATATTATAATCACTGGCGATTGATCTATTGAGTGCGTTATATTCGTCTATTTCTTTTCCTATAAGTTCAGGATTAGCACTTTGTCCGAAAGGAGTAGCTCCATAATCTGGAATAGAAACAATAAAAACACGAGTAGAGTCGCCTCCAGCAAAAGCCTTGGCAATCTCCAGCAGTTCCTTAAACTCTTTTTCCTGCTGTTTGATATCATAACCTCGGTATTGATTATTCACACCGATCAGCAATGAGACTAAATCAAATGTATCTTTCAATGCACGAGCATCAATCCCCGATAAAAGATCATTGGTAGTCCAACCAGTTATGGCTATGATTTCTGGCTTGTCCATTGGTAGACCATTATTCCTCAACTCTTCTGCCAGCTGCTCTGGCCACCTCTCGCTTTCCTCTACGCTTGCGCCAATTGTGTATGAATCTCCAAGTGCCAAGAAACGGTAAACTTTTTCTGACTGGGAGGAGTCTTTTACAATAAGGGAATCTGAATCCAAAGTATCTATGGGAAGGATATCCAAAGAGTCCGATATAACATCCAAGGAGTCAGACAAATCTCCATTGGTTTTCACCGCTACTTCTTCTCGCTCCGCGCAGAAGCAAAGCACACAACCTAAAATCAAAAATACTGCTCTCATAATTTTCTTATTCAATAATGAAAGCCATTTGTACCGAAAACTATCAGCTCATATTAGCCAGCTCTTCACGAACCTTTTTGGGCAAGCCTGCCACGACCAAATCATAGCTGTGGTCGACCCATTTCCTAACCTGCTCATTGGAAACTGAACCATCCATTTCTATGGTGTTCCAATGCTTCTTGTTCATGTGATAGCCAGGTTGCACTGCAGGAAAAGATTCCCTCAGCTTGACTGCCAACTCAGGTTCACATTTGAGATTGACACTTTTGAATAGCTCCACATCAGTGAGCGCAAACATTTTGTCCATCACTTTGAACACCAAGGTATCTTCACCGAAGGGGAAACCTTCAGTAACGCCAGGCTTGGCAATGCAGTAATCTCTAAATTCTTCGATATTCATGACATGCGGTATCTACGTACGATGCTAGCAAATTGGATTTATCAGAGTGCTCGCATCACAAACCGTGTGATGATCACAATAAGACAAACTAAAAACATCAACATGGAAATCTTATTGATCCCATGCATCATTTTCAAACTGGTGTTTGTAGGTCTGTTAGGGTCTTTCTTGCGAAAGAAGTAGGTGAGCACTTCCGAAAAATCGAAGTAATAGCCTGTGCTTTTTTTGTCTTTATTTTCGTTTTCCATGAGTTCCTTTATTGATACACTTCAACACTATTTGGCTCTATCCAGTTTCCGTCTTCTTTGATAAGATTGATAAGCTCATCAAGGGCTTTGGCAGATGCCACTCCCCTCTTCATTACTTCTTTGCCTTTGTAAAGTGTGATTTTCCCTTTACCCGAGCCCACGTAACCATAGTCTGCATCAGCCATTTCGCCAGGGCCATTCACTATACATCCCATAATGCCTATTTTCACTCCTTTTAGATGATCTGTGCGCTTGCGAATCATGGCCGTAGTTTCCTGAAGATCAAAAAGTGTACGCCCACAAGAAGGACATGAAATATATTCTGTCTTTGTGATCCGAGTCCGTGCAGCCTGAAGCACGCCAAAAGCGATTTCGTTGTATTTTTTGATCGTATCCAAGGCCAGCACCTCGTCACCGTCATTGCTAACGAAGTGAAGCAATCTCTCGGATGACGCACTGGTCGTCAGCATTATTCCATCGCCATAGCCGTCTATCAAAAGCCCGCCTACATCTGTAGCAGGAAACATCATCATCGCATCCGAACTCTAAAGTCTCATATGCACGCTTTACCACCACTGGGGTCTGCACACCTTTAGCCTGCAAAGCAAAAAAGGCATTTCTCAAAGCAGCCATTGCATGGGCATTCTTAGTTTCTAAAATCAAAACCACAGTAAGATCTTGGGCTATTCTTCTGATAAAGTCATCATCCAAAGACAAGATCATCTACAACTACAAAATTCAGATGTATGGATGTGTTTCTGTAGCATTGAGATAATCGACTTTGCTAAATTGAGGAAAGGCATTCTTTCTATCCTGAGAAACCTGCCAAACATCCGCATTCATAATTTCTTTTAGCCCATTTGGAAGCATAAAAGTAGCAGGATGCTGTCCTGTGTAGATAAAATCTGCACCCAGATCGTTCATCGTCCACTTATCCAAAGCTGGCAAATAAAAATGACCAACGCTCTTCAAATCTTTTACTTCAAATGAGGGCAGCTGAGAAAAGTCAGCTATAACTCTTGGCACATTTCCTCCTCCGAAATTGAAAACCTCATTAGATTCTCTCTTTTTATAGTTGAAAGGATCATAGTGTGGGTTTTCGATGGTTTCAATGTTTTGGTGATCTCACCCTTCCGATAAGCCGATCGACTAAAATACGCCCCACTGGCGACTCTACTTCTGGTGCTTCTGTGAGCGAAACACGTACGGTATCTCCCAAACCATCTTCCAGCAACGTGCCGATTCCAAGAGCAGATTTGATCCTTCCATCTTCAGCCTCACCTGCTTCGGTCACTCCTAAGTGCAAAGGATAAGGCTTCAAACCTTCCTCCTTTAGTTTTTGCACCAATAGTCGATAAGCTTGTACCATTACCTGTGGATTGCTGGACTTCATGGAGACGACCAGATTGTAATAGTCATTCTGCTTCGCAAATGCGGATAAACTCCAGAGCGGACTCTACCATGCCCAGTGGGGTATCTCCGTATCTGCTCATGATCCGATCAGAAAGCGACCCATGATTGGTACCAATACGCATGGCCGTATTGTGCGCTTTGCAGATATGAATAAGCGGTGTAAACTTCTCTTTGATACGTATGAGCTCTGCTTCATAGGCTGCATCAGTATATTCTATTTCTTCAAATTTCTTTTTATCGGCATAATTCCCTGGATTCACACGCACTTTCTCTACGATCTGAGCCGCCAACTCTGCCGCATTAGGTGTGAAATGGATATCTGCAACCAAAGGTACATTGACTCCTCTCCTTCGTAACTCATCACGAATGTTTCTGAGATTTTCGGCTTCTTTGATACTTGGTGCAGTGATACGCACATATTCACATCCAGAAGCGACCATTCTCAATGCTTCTTCCACAGACCCTTCCGTATCCATAGTATCCACAGTAGTCATGGACTGCACACGAATGGGGTGATCTGCACCCATTGGCACATCTCCAATTTTCACCTCCAACGTCTTCCTCCTCGAATACTTCGTCAAAGATTCGCAGTAATCAATATTTTGAGTCATTTGCTGATCAGCAGTATTCATCAATTCCATTTTATACCTTATTATAAATCACCCAACTGCGGACGAATAACTAAATCCTCCACCACAGCCCTATCACTCAACTGATAAGTAGCCCAAATCATTTCAGCCACATCTTCAGATTTCACAAATCGCTCCTCAGGCAAATCAGCCCCTTCCCAACTTGCCGTAAAAGTAGCTCCAGGCATCACGGAAGTTACACGTACGCCATGCTCTTTCATCTCTTCTCTCAATACTTTGGACATGCCATACATCGCAAATTTACTGATGCAGTAAGAGCCTCCATTACTATAAGCCATGGTAGATGCTGTAGAGCAAATATTGAAGACATGACCATTTTTCGCTTTCTTCATTTTATCTATCAGCCCTCTCGTTACGCGGTAGGCACTATATAGATTTGTCTGAATCAGTGCTTCAAGCACTCCTTCTTCTTCTTTATGAATCTCTCCGGGAACAAATTTCCCAGTGTTATTCACCAAAATCTCTACAGGCTTTCCTGTCATACCTACAAATTCCACAAACTCTTTGGTATGCCGACTTTAATGATAAGTCAGCCTTTAAAATATGAACCTTGTTGGAATAAGCAAGATTTCATTTCTTCTTTCAACTGGATCAAATCATCTTCATTTCTAGCACACGTAGCTATAGAATACCCTTCACGTGAGAAACGCTCGATAATGGCTCGTCCAATTCCTTTTGTTCCCCCTGTGACTACTACCAGTTTGTTACTATTTTCCATAATTAAGGATTAAAGCTTGTATTCGGCGGTATTGTTTGGTTGGTATTTATAATTATTTTGACGCTGAAAAGTGTTCCTTTATTCCATCATTAGCGACTGAAAGGAGTCAATTTCTGTGTTTATTTCACGGATTCCGTGTAATTTCGGCAAATTACTAGATATCTGAAAGAAGATAATTCTGAATGAAAAAATTAGGCAAGTTTTTTATATTTCTTGGATCGCTCTTCGTGCGGCGTGAGAGTTTTGGATCATACGTCAAACTTACGATAGACGAATGTATAAAAGTGGGCTACCACTCTCTTTTCCTTTTCACGATTGTCTCCGTATTTATGGGAGCTGTTACTACCATACAGACAGCTTACAATTTGGTGAGTCCATTTATTCCCGACTATGTGATTTCACTCGTAGTTCGCGACATGACCGTTCTGGAACTTGCACCCACTATCATGGCCATAGTTTATGCTGGAAAGGTAGGGTCAAATATTGCGGGTGAACTTGGATCCATGCGAATCACTGAGCAAATTGATGCACTTAGAAGTGATGGGAATCAACTCTGCATCTTATTTGGTACTTCCAAAAATCATTGCCAGTATGCTTATGTACCCAATGTTGGTCGTGTTATCTGCTTTTCTTTCTATCTACGGTGGTTATCTGACCAGTATCGCTACAGGTATGATTTCCGGACACGATTTTGTATATGGCATCAGATACGAATTCGTAGAATTCAATATTGCTTTTGCGCTCATCAAAGCTTTTGTTTTTGCTTTTTTAGTAGCTTCCATTTCTGCCTTCAAAGGATTTTATACCAGTGGGGGTGCGTTGGAAGTAGGTCAGGCATCTACCGCAGCAGTAACGAGTAGCTGTATTGCCGTTTTACTTGCTGACTATCTTTTAGCTCAATTACTTTTAGGATGATAGAGATACAAAACATTGCCAAAGCGTTTGGAGATAAAACCGTATTGAAGGGTGTAAGTGCTTCTTTTGAAAAAGGAAAAACCAATCTTATCATAGGATCAAGTGGTACGGGCAAAAGCGTACTTCTCAAAAATATCGTAGGTCTGATCAAACCAGATACTGGTGAAGTATTGTTCGATGGTAGAAATTTCACCCATGGAGACAAAAAGCTACAAACAGAAATTCGCAGAGAGATAGGCATGCTATTTCAAGGTAGCGCACTTTTCGATAGTAAGAATGTCGAGGAAAACATCCTTTTTCCTTTGGACATACTAACTGATATGGGCAAAGAAGAGAAACTCGAAAGGGTCAATTTCTGCTTGCAGCGGGTGGGTTTAGAAAATGTCAATAAAAAAATGCCTTCTGAAATCAGTGGTGGGATGAAAAAAAGAGTGGGCATAGCACGAGCCATTGTCAACAAACCCAATTACCTTTTTTGTGATGAGCCAAACTCAGGACTAGATCCACAAACGAGTATCACTATTGACGAATTGATTGCTGAAATCACACATGAATATGATATCACTACGGTGGTGGTGACCCACGACATGAATTCAGTAATAGAGATCGGTCAAAAAATTATATTCCTGAGTAAAGGTTTAAAACTATGGGAAGGCACCAATGATGAAATCACCAAATCTGACGTAAAGGAATTAAACGATTTTGTCTTTGCGAACCGGATGATGAAACTTATGAAGTAGACTTCTTTAGTTTGTAACACAACTTGCCCATATCCACCATGCACAAAAACGTTTGGGTGCTCACGATAGCACAAGCCTTTATGATGTCGCTCAATTCGCTCAACGTATTTGTTGGTGGCATTGTGGGCAGCAGTCTTGCTCCTTCACCTAAACTTGCAACCATTCCTGTTGCGTCTATAGTTGTAGGTACAGCACTTTCTACCATTCCCATCACCACCATAATGAAAAAAGTGGGACGTAAGGCTACTTTTCTAGGAGTATCCATCTACGGCATCATCCTCTCTCTTTGCGCGGCTTATGCCATCAGCATTGGAAGTTTCTATTTATTCTGCTTTTGCACGTTTCTCTTAGGCGTTCCAAGTGCCTGCCTCATGCAGTTTCGCTTTGCTTCGATGGAAAGCGTTTCCAATGAACTAATACCAAAAGCAGCTTCTTTTGTCTTGATCGGAGGTATTGCTGCGGCGTTTATTGGGCCAGAGGCAGCCATCTTAGGCAAAGACCTTTTGAGCACCGCATTTAGTGGCTCTTACCTCCTACTGGCAGGTTTATTTGCCATAGGTTTTGTGATTCTGCTTTTTTACAAAAACACGCTCATTACAAAAGACGCAAACGAAGCACCTCAGCGCACATTGAAAGAAATTGCTAAACAACCGATATTTTGGGCAGCAGTGCTAGGTGCTACTATCGGCTATGCGGTCATGACATTTATTATGACAGCCACACCAGTGAGTATGCACGTGATGGACGGACATAGCCTTGCTGATACCAAATGGGTCATTCAAAGTCACATTGTAGCCATGTTTCTACCTTCCGTTTTCACTGGTTGGCTGATCAAACGTCTTGGCATTAGCCGCATGATGATTTTTGGACTCTTCATATATCTCGCTTGCATCGGCATTGCGTATACTGGACACCATTTGCACAACTATTGGTTTTCATTGCTCCTATTGGGTGTGGGTTGGAATTTCCTCTTTGTGGGAGGCACAGCACTACTCCCTCAAGCATATACCTCTGGCGAGCGATTCAAAGTACAAGCCGTAAACGAGTTTATTGTGTTTGGAACACAGGCTGCCGCGTCACTTTCTGCTGGTTGGATAGTATTTTCTCTAGGTTGGGAACAGCTTTTGTTGATAGCCATCCCCGTTATTTTGATTCAATTTGTGGTGATCTTTATTTGGCAAAAGAGGCAAACCTCTTAAATTGATTTCCTCTAAATAATACAGCCATGAACTGCCCCAAATGCAAAAGCGAAATCCCTGGCTCACAGCTCAATATCCAAACGGATATGGGACAGTGCCTGCAGTGCAACCATATTTTCAAGATCTCTGAGAATTTTGGAAAAGCTTCCATTACTACAAACTTCGATATGCAAAGCCCTCCTTCTGGAGCATGGGCGAGACAAGAACGAGGCAACCTTATCTTAGGAGCAACAACAAAATCTCCAATTGCCTTTTTCCTAGTTCCATTCATGCTCGTATGGTCAGGAGGCTCATTGGGTGGTATTTACGGCTTACAAATCATGAAAGGAGAATTTGATTTGATGTTAAGCCTCTTCGGAATCCCCTTCTTATTGGGATCGGTTTTGTTTTGGAGTTTGGCTTTTATGACTATCTGGGGAAAGGTTGAATTGTCTTTTGATAAAACTGGTGGGCAAGTTTTTACAGGCATTGGCACACTACAGGCATTGGCACACTGGGGATTACTAAAAAATTCCTCTGGGAAGAAATAGACCAAATACAAGAAAAAATAGCCAGCTACAATCGAAACCGATCATCGGGAAAATCCTTGGTTCTAATAGGCAAAAAACGTATTTCTTTTGGTACGGGACTGAATGATGAGCGGCAGTATTACCTACTCAGAGCCATTCAAACAATTCTCTATAAGGTAAAGTCGAATCAGTCTTTTGCATAAAAAAGCCACTTTCTAATATGCTAGAAAGTGGCTATGCTCTGATATGTATCTTGAAAGGCCCTAAGCCCTACGAATCACTCCGAGGATAATTGCTACAACTGCAATAACTAGTAAAATATGAATTAGTCCACCCACGCTATAAACGAAAGCGCCAAGCAACCATCCGATGATTAAAATTACTGCAAGAATATAAAGTATAGATCTCATAATAGAATATGTTTGGTTATGACCATCCTTTGACAAATTGCATACCAATGAGATTTGAAAGCGAATTGAGGTGAAAATGTGAAAAAAACTGCTACATTTTCGCGCAGATTGGGAATTTTTTTCTACAGATATGATTTTTCCTAACGAAACAATGTCACATACCACAGTCTACTTTTCAATAGATCTTGAAGATGATTTCAAAAATCATCAAGGGTCAATCCCAATTTTTTGATTCTAAAACGGATCGCACCTTTGGTTCTTCCGAAGTGCTCAGACAAATGCTTTACGGATAAGTGCTCTTGCATCATGATTTTCAATTCCACGTCTTCTTCCTTCGACCACTTTTTGTAGGCATCTTTATAAGTCTCTCTCCGCTCATTCAAACTTTTAGATGGTTTTGGTGCAGGGCGAAAGTCGAAAGCAATATCTTCGACCTCCAATTTCTCCTCTCTTATAACCTCTATACCTTTCATCTTTTGATCTTTCGTGGAGTATGGAAGTATGCTTTCAGGGATATTGAGTTTGACTTTCGCACGTGTAGCAGCCACATACAATATATTGATGTCTTCATCCAGCCTTTTCACATCCGAACCATCCTCGTGGCGCTCCAAAATGCTTTTAAGTTTTTCCTCTCCTAAAAAATCATTCAATAAAGTCACTTCATCATACTCCATTCCTTTGGCCTTGTGTACGGTAGAGAATATAACGTCGGCAGACGATTTGGCCGTATCTTCTACATGATGATCCTTTATTTTTTGAATGAGCTTCGGGAGTTCGCGTTTGTAATTCTTCACCAATTCAATGATTCCTTTCAATGGCGCGTCATTTACGTGATCGGCGTACTCCTCTAGTTCAGCAAAACCTTTGAACCCTTTGATCATAGGGTCTCGAATAAGCCTGCGTTGATCTAAATAAAGATTGAGCACGTCATACACTGAGCCGCCTTCATCTGCATAGGTATAGCTTTGAAAATTTCCCTCGAAATAGAGATTTTTAATGTCCTTAGACTCAAGCAGATTTATGGACTCTACTAGCAACCCCGCATTCGTTCTGCCTAAAACTGCTCGACTAGCAATTGACTTACTATTCCCCACTCCTTTTATATTAGGGAATTTCATCAGGGGATCGTCAAATAGATGCACCTTGGTTTTCAATATTTCTACAGCAAGATCTGCTACTGGCTGAGCAAATCGAAAACTGGTATTGAGCGCCCGTTTATCAAAATGAACATCCTTAAGCGCATTTTGCGCATAGCGCCAACCGTAAATCTGCTGAAACTCGTCCCCCACAATCACCTTGGTGGCTTTTTGATTGAGAAAAACATCCAGCATCACAGGAGAGGCATCTTGCCCCTCGTCAAAGAAAATTACGTCATAACTAAAGGCTGGCGCACTTAGTTGAAATTCTTTGAGGTAGTACTCGTGTGTAGCATCCAGCTTTTTGCTTTGCATTTGACCTAAAAACTTGCGCGTCTCTACGATCAACTTTTCTTTGTTTCCAGCCCAAAACGCTATATCATTCAAATCGCTCAATGTAGATTCATAATCCACGTCTGCCACCCGTGCCGCACGGCTATTACAAAACATAGATGCCAGTGCCCCTACATGTTTGCTAAACTTCATTTCGGTAATCAAATCCTTCATCTGAATTCCCAAAAGAGATCGAAGCTGAAAGGCAGTATAGCCACTATTATTAATTGCAAAATTTCTTGAACGCAAGCCGCGCAGCGCCATAGAATGAGCAGTGTCCACCCACACATTAGACAATCCCAGTTTCTTAAGTTTCTGATCGGCCTCTAATTTTACAGACTTATTGAAAGCCAAATAAAGAATCCTTTCTTTTGGCCGCTCAGCGGCATAAGCCATGAGTGTAGATGTTTTACCTGACCCTGCAACCGCATTTACTTTCAAATCTCCAGAACTATGGATTACCGCTAATTGCTCTTCGGAATACTTCATTGGTTTCACTTTTTTCTTAATGCCAACTTTGTCTGGTGAGGAGACCTCCCACATGTCATAGTGAACAAAGTAGGGCTAAATAAACCAGCTTTTGATCAAAAATAAAATGTGGAAAAAAAAGACTTATTTAGACGTGTTTTTTTTGTGTTGAAATTTTGATTTAAAAAAAGAAACCCTACTTTTGCAGTCCGATTTGATCATTGAAACACAAATCATGGTCATCGAAAAGTTTTAAGAAATTCATTTCAAGAAATTTTTCACTCGGAAAGTGAAAGTCACACTTTTAAAAAAATACGGCTTTTTTGGCCTATGGTGTAACTGGTAACACGTCTGTTTTTGGTGCAGAAGAGTCTAGGTTCGAGACCTAGTGGGCCAACAAAACCCTTTCCTTCGATGGAGTATTTCCACTAGAGGAAAGGGTTTTTTAATTTTAAAAGCAATTTCATGTCATCATCAGTCAAGATTTTTGCCGGAAAAGGTACTAGTGAATTAGCCCAACAAATTTCAGAATTTTACGGCCAGCCACTAGGACAGAGTTCTTCTCAGCGTTTCAGCGATGGAGAGCTTTCTTTCGGATACAATGAATCTATCAGAGGCTGTGATGTTTTCCTTATCCAATCTACCACCCCGCCTACAGACAATATCATGGAGCTTTTGCTCATGATAGATGCTGCGAGAAGAGCAAGTGCTAAATATGTCACCGTTGTGGTTCCATACTTTGGCTATGCAAGACAAGACAGAAAAGATAAGCCACGTGTAGCTATTGCCGCCAAACTGATGGCCAATTTGATACAAGCGGCAGGTGCAGACCGCATCATGACCATGGATTTGCACGCTGGCCAAATTCAAGGATTTTTTGATATCCCAGTGGATCACTTGGATGGCACTGCCATTTTCGTTCCTTATATCAAAAGCTTAGATCTGAAGAATTTGATTTTTGCTTCTCCAGATGTAGGAGGTACGGCTAGAGCCCGCGCTTTCGCAAAACACTTCGAAGCGGAAATTGTCGTTTGTGACAAACATCGCAAGCGCGCCAACGAAATCGCTTCTATGCAAGTGATAGGAGATGTGGAAGGAAAAGATGTCGTATTGGTGGATGATTTGGCAGATACTGCCGGCACCATCTCTAAAGCTGCCAACCTGATCAAGGACAAAGGTGCAAATTCCGTAAGAGCGATTTGCACACACCCCATTCTATCAGGTAAGGCTTATGAGAATATTGAAAACTCTTCTTTAGAGGAGTTGATCATATCTGACACCATCCAATTGAAAAAAGAAAGTGAGAAAATCAAGGTACTATCTGTAGCTGAGCTATTTGCCAAAGCCATCAGAAACGTGCATGACTATCAATCTATAAGTTCGTTATTTATAAGCTAAATATATATTACTATGAAAACTATTGAGATTATAGGGTATAAAAGAGCAAATCTCGGTAAGTCTGAATCAAAGAGACTTAGAGCCGAGGGTTATGTTCCATCTGTACTTTACGGAAGCGGTGAGCAAATTCACTTCTATTCTCCGATGATTCTATTTCGTGACTTGGTTTACACAGATCAAGCACACTTTGTAGAGCTAAACATCGAAGGTCACCAAACAAGAGCGATCCTTCAAGACATTCAGTTTCACCCAGTAAGTGAGACCATCTTGCATGCAGATTTCTTGGAACTTCACACAGGTAAATTGATCAAAATGGACGTGCCAGTTCATACGACAGGTGTAGCTCCAGGTGTGAAAGCTGGTGGTAAGTTGGTGAAAAAGGTAAGATCTTTGAGAGTGAAAGCTTTGCCTAAAAATATGCCAGAGTATATCGACGTGGACGTAAGCAAATTGGCTATCGGTAAGTCATTCAAAGTAAGCGAATTGCCTACTGGTGAATATGAAATACTAAACAGCCCACTTGTATCGATCGTTGGTATCGAGATACCAAGAGCATTGAGAGGTAAAACTGCTGACGTTGAAGAAGAAACAGAAGAAGAGGAAGAAGCAGCAGAAGCTTAATCGGCTTACAGCATATAGAAAAACAGAATCCTGCACCCTTTGGGTGCAGGATTTTTTATTTTAGCAGCAGAAAATAAATCGTCAAAGCAAAATGAAATATCTGATTGTCGGACTTGGAAACATCGGTGCAGAATATGAACTCACACGCCACAATATCGGCTTCTTGATTTTAGATAGATGGGCTGACAAAGAGGGCGTGAAATTCGATCAGGCGAGACATTCTTTTGCCACACAAATAAAATACAAAGGCCGAACCATCACCCTTGTGAAACCCACCACGTACATGAACCTAAGTGGAAAAGCTGTGAACTATTGGCTACAAGAATTAAAAATCCCTAAAGAGAACTTGCTCGTGATCACTGATGATGTGGCTTTGCCATACGGAAAAATCCGTTTGAAGCCGAAGGGATCAAGCGGTGGACACAATGGGCTAAAAAACATTGAAGAACTGACTGGCGGTCAAGACTACCCACGTTTGAGATTTGGAGTAGGTGATCATTATGCCAAAGGAAGACAAGTGGATTATGTACTGAGCCCCTTCAATAAAGAGGAGATGGAGGAAATCGTGCTCAACATGGACAGAGCCATAGATGCATGTCTTTCATTTTGCACTGTCGGTTTGCCACAAACCATGAATCAATTCAACTAAATATTACTATGACCGAACACAACATTGCACTGGGAATTCAGATAATCCCAAAGAGTAAAACCAACAAAGACACTTACGGCTTAGTAGATCAGGCCATTGAAGTAATTCAAAAATCGGGTTTCAAGCACGTTATTACTCCTTTTGAGACGGTAATGGAAGGGCCGTATGATGAACTGATGCAAGTAGCCAACGATGCTCAAAAGGCTGTGCTCAATGCTGGGGCGGACGAATGTCTGGTTTATTTCCGTATCCATTACCGCAAGGATGCGCCTGTCACATTTGAGGAAAAAAGATTAGACAGATAATTTGAGCCAGACAATCGTCATAATCGGTGGAGGAGCTGCGGGATACTTCTCAGCAATCAATATTGCAGAGAAGCAACCCAACGCCAAAGTAATCATTCTTGAAAAGAGTGAGCAAGGCTTAGGCAAAGTGAAAGTCTCTGGTGGAGGTCGCTGCAACGTGACCAACGCACGAACCAACCCTGCCGAACTGACGACCTTTTACCCACGTGGAAATAAAAAGCTTCATCCGCTTTTCAAAGATTTTGGAACAAAGGAAATGGTGGAATGGCTCTCGCTAAGGGGTGTAGAAACACATGCCGAGGCTGATCAGAGGGTTTTCCCTGTCACGAATACTTCACAAACAATTGTGGACTGCTTCGTGAACGAGACCTATCGTCTAGGCATCAAAGTAAGATATAGCTGCTCGGTGAAAGGACTTTCACAATCGGCACAAGGCTGGATCATCGCTACCAATCAAGAAAATATACAAGCCGACAAAGTGGTATTTGCGACTGGCTCCTCTCCTGCTGGGCTCAAAATACTGGGAGAGCTCGGTCTAGAAATCACCCCCCTCGCTCCCAGCCTCTTTACTTTCGACATTAGAGATGCCAGACTGCATGACTTGCCCGGAGTGAGTTTTGCATCCGCAAAAGTAAAAGTGGTAAAAAGTAAACTAGAAGAATCTGGCCCAATGATCATCACGCATTGGGGTCTGAGTGGCCCTGCTATCTTGAAACTGTCTGCTTGGGGTGCGCTGGAGCTGCAGGAGACAAAATACAAGTTTCAAATTCTGATCAACTTCGTCCCTGAACTTTCACAAGCTGAAGTGAATAAAACCATCTCAGATTTAAAACAAACCAACCCCAATAGAAAGACACAAGGACATCCACTCTTTGGCATTCCTCGCAGATTCTGGGAGCGGCTCTGCGAAGTATCTGAGATCACTGGCGAGCACCTCAACACAGATCTATCTAAAAAGCACATCAATAAACTGACAGAAGAGCTCTGCCAAGGTCGCTATGAAGTGAAAGGAAAAAGCACCTTCAAAGAAGAGTTTGTGACTTGCGGAGGAGTTGACTTAAAAGAAATAGACCTCAAGACATTTGAGTGTCGCAGATTTCCAAATCTATATCTCGTAGGAGAAGTCCTCAACATAGATGCTGTCACGGGTGGCTTCAACTTCCAAGCTTGCTGGAGTGGCGGCTGGACGGTGAGTGAGGCGGTTTAAGACTCACTCCGCATAAAAGAAAATCAATTCACGCATATAGACCGTTTGCCAGCCATCTACGATTTCGTCAAAATCTGATTCGGGGATATTGGTATGTACCAGTTCTAGCGAAGTACCTTTTTTGTGCTCATGAAGCTTCATCGTGACGATAGAGGGTTCGCTTTGCTCCCCAAAAAACCATTCTTGTTTGATGAGTTTGCCCGGTACTAACTCTAAGTTTTTACCCACAATATTTCCATCCCACATAGAGAATTCAGTTCCCTCCTCAGCCACAAACTCAGCAGGAGAGCCAGTCCATAATTCTATGGTTGGTTTGAAAGTGAGTGCTAAATAAACGTCGCTCGGAGGCGCATCAAGAATAAAATACTTTTTAAAATCTGGCATGGCGCAAAGCTAGATTTTTCGGTTGATTATTGGGGGAAATCGGTCAGGAATGAGTGATATTTATTGATCCTGTCTTAAGAGGAAAACGAATCAAATTCTTGTCAATGCTCATCTACGCACGCAGGACACTCTCCCTCTAGCGTCAGATTGGATTTGGATACGTGATAGCCTTGTGGCACGTGGACTTTGGGGACATCCACATCGTCGATACAAAAAGTCTCTTCACAATTGGTACAAATAAAATGCGCATGGTTGTGCACGTGTCCTTCGTCGCTGCATTGAGAATGGCAGAGTGCATATTTGGTCACATTTCCTTTGTCGGGCACTTTGTGTATCAGCCCACCTTTCTCAAACGCATCCAGTGCGCGATATACGGTCACTTTGTCATTGGTAGAGCCAACTTGGCTTTTGATATCCTCGACAGAAAGAGATGATTTGGTCTGAGCAAAAAGCGACAAAAGCTCCACTCTGAAAGCGGTTTTTCTTAAACCGTGGGTGTTCAGCATTTCGTCTATTTCAGTCATTCTTTGGTCAGCAATTGTCCTTCTGTAAAGATACCCAATAAATTAATTATCGCAACTCGTTTGCGTTAATGCTTTTTTTCTCATATTTGCAACTCGGTTGCGTTAACAAAATCAAATGATCCATACCCATTCAGATACTTACGGTGCGATTGTGAGCGGAGCATGTCTGGTGCATTGCATGCTCACTCCCCTGCTATTTATCCTTCCCTTGGAATTCACATTGCTTCCTATGGAAGATTCTTTGGTGTTCTATTTGCTCGGAAATCACGTTTCCTACTCCTGTCACTTCTTGCCGTCTACTACTCTGCCAAAACGACTTCACACCACTGGATGAAATATGCCTTGTATGCCAGCTGGGCAATTCTTACGCTCCTTATTGTGAATGAACAACTGGCCATTTTCCAGTGCAACGAAATGCTGCATTACTTGCCTGCTATCGCTTTGATAGGTCTTCATTTATTCAACCGAAAACAGCAGAAATGCCACACACAAAGCTGTAATCTTTCCAGACATCAGTGATTGGACAAAAGCTTATCAACTAGAGTTGAATTTATTGGGATGCCAAATTTTAGATCATCTTGGTCATCAGCAAGTTGCAAGATTTTTTTTTACGTTTAATTCCCGTCGGGTTAATAAAATACAACAAGTGAAATTTTTTCTGTCAAAAACATTCCTCCTTATCCTCATTTTCGCAGGGCAAATAGCTACTGCCCAAAAGGACACTTGCCAATACTCCATGCAAGGCAAGGTGCTGGATGCAGAAACGAAAGACCCGCTTCCGTATGTGTCTATCAAGGTCAAGGACGTTGACAAATTTGCTGTAACGGACATCAATGGGAATTTCACCATCGGCGGACTTTGCGATGAGCACAATACTTTGATTATCTCTTGTTATGGCTATTGCGATACGGTATGTGAGCAAAACCACCAGCATGGCAAGAATTCTCATATCTACCTGACTCAAAATGTGCTGGAACTCTCTGAAGTGGTCATCTCTGTGGAAGAAGACCAAGAAGATGGCACGGCATCCATGACCAGAAGTACCATGAAAAAAGAGGTGCTCAGCAGCAATCCCACGCAATCACTGGCGGCAGTGCTATCTGACATAGAAGGCGTGACGCTCACCTCCTCGGGTACCAATGTGCAACTGCCCGTGATCCACGGACTATACGGCAATCGCATATTGATTCTCAACAATGGGCTGAAACATGGGTTTCAAAACTGGGGACTAGATCATGCTCCAGAGATCGACCTATCCTCCGCGCATAGCATCACAGTGGTAAAAGGTGCTGCTGGTGTACGGTATGGCCCAGAAGCTCTCGGAGGAGTGATTATCATTGAGCCGAATCACCTGCATCTAAATGAGCCTTTTTTTACCAATATTGGTACGGGCTACCAAACCAATGGACGGGGTGCGTTCACCAACTTTGAAGTAGGTCAAGGACTAGAGAAATGGAGTTATGCCTTTGGTGGCAACTACACCAAAATTGGTGATCGCCACACACCGGAGTATTCGCTCACCAATTCTGGAAAAGAAGAAAAGGCGATGAATGCAGGCGTGAGATACCGTTCCAACAATTGGGATTTCAACCTTTATTACAGCTTTGTGGATCAAAATCTGGCACTCTTGCGTGCATCCGTAGCTGAAAGTGCCGAGGCTTTTAAGAACGCAATCAACTCTGAACGACCACCTGAGGTTTTCATTCGACCGTTTTCTTATACGATCAACGAACCCAACCAGCTCACGCAGCACCATTTGAGCAAGGCGGAAATGAACTGGTGGTACAGTGATGAAGCTAAACTGACTTTTCGTGTAGGGCAGCAGCTCAATAAAAGAGAAGAATATGATGTAAGAAGAAATGCCGACAAGCCGATCATTGATTTGGATTTGATCACCAGCGACTACCAACTGGAATGGACGCATCCGCATTGGAACAAACTGCATGGGCTCGTGGGACTGCAACTTTTCACCCAAAACAACGACAACAATGCAGGCACGTCCACAACCCCCTTTATCCCTAATTACAACACGCTGAGATATAGTGGATTCATCACCGAAAGCATTCATCAGGGTGACCAAACATGGGAGGGTGGCCTACGGGTGGATTATGAAAACAATGACGCAAGAGGTCGGGAAACGGATAAGACCATTTTTAGAGACAACTTTAGCTTCACCAACTTCACCGCTTCACTTGGCTACATCCGCCGTGTGTCGGCCAATAGCACTTTCAAAACGAACATAGGCACGGCCTGGCGCACGCCCAATATGGCAGAGCTTTACAGCTTCGGCCAGCATGGCTTCAAGACTTCTTTTGGTCTGCTGCGCTACTACGTAAACGAAGGCGATATAAAAACAGACAAAGTACTCACGATTGATGAAAGTGGCGTTTCTCCTGAGAAAGGCTACAAATGGATCAGTGAGTGGACAACAGAAAAAGCCAACAGGCAGTTTTACCCTCACGGCCTATTCGCACTATATTCAGAATTTTATTTTCAATAGACCTGTAGACGTTCGTGGCACCATTCGCGGGCCTATGCCCATGTATATTTTCGATCAGGCAGATGCGCTTTTCTTTGGGTCGGATTTTACTTGGCAGAGCAACTGGTCGCGCCATCTTTCGGGGGTTTATTCCTTGAGCTACCTCTGGTCAAGAAATATTGAAAAAGATGAGCTACTGATCAATCAACCGCCAATCACTACAAGCTACAAGCTGTCATGGCAGAGTCCAGACTTCTGGAAGATTAGCTCTTCGAAACTGGCCATTAAGCCCACCTATGCTTTCAGGCAGTTTCAAGCACCACGCACAGTTATTGTGGAATCCATTACTGATGGTTCAGCCGAATTGACGCTGGACTCAGAGATCTTCGATTTTATGAATGCACCAGACGGGTATTTCCTTTTGAATGTATCGTGGAGCTTTCAAGTAAAGAATTTCAAAGGCAGCATAGCCGTACAAAATATCCTCAACACCAGCTACCGAGACTACCTCAACGAAATGCGGTACTTCGCCGATGAGCCTGGCAGAAATTTTCTTTTTACCATCAATTATACCTTTCATTCTAAAACCAATTAAAAATGAAAACAACCAACTATTTGAAAAAGTACAGCTTTTACGCGCTTATGTCCACAGGTCTATGCTTTGCCTCTTGTAGCGATGATGATGTGCCACCCGCAGAAAATGATGAAGAAGTAATCACTGACGTGACGCTGACTTTTACCAATAATGCTGATGGAACGGATGTGGTGACTGCTCTGGCACAAGACCCAGATGGAGAGGGTATCGACGAATTAGTAGCGAAAGAGCCAATCGAACTGAAGGCTGAAACAACCTATACCCTCACCATAAAAGTCGAAAATAAGCTGGATGCAAACGATCCGGAAGACATCTCGGAGGAAATAGCGGAAGAAGATCACGAGCACCAGTTCTTTTTTAGTTTCTCCAATGATGCTTTCTCTAACCCTACCGGAAATGGCAATATAGATGCAGCTTCTGACCCGGTGGTTTACAATGATGAGGACGAGAATGACTCCCCTGTTGGCCTGTCTACTTCATGGACTACAGCTGCATCGGCACTAAGTGGATTCTTTACTGTGAGACTGCAACATCAACCCGACGGCCTGAAAACGGCTACTTCAGGCGTGGATGCCGGAGATGCAGATTTTAATTTGACATTT
Source organism: uncultured Cytophagales bacterium (assembly GCA_963848175.1). GTDB lineage: Bacteria > Bacteroidota > Bacteroidia > Cytophagales > Cyclobacteriaceae > JAMZMI01. The sequence continues at coordinate 316,940 of CAWKCO010000005.1, read as the reverse complement.
ATTCTGAATATTCAACCCTAAATAAAACAAATCCCGCTCATCGTATGATGAGCGGGGTTCTTTTATGCTTTAAAAGTGTTTTTTCTATTCGGGTAAATTGCAGCTGGAAACGAACACAGCTGCGTCAGGACGATCCACATTCAATAAAAACTATTTAATTTGATAATTTATGTATGTAATACAATCACTAAACTATTTTATACAATAATAAAAATTATTAATACAATAACTAAAGCATTTAGTACAGTAGTAAATGTATTAAACATACTATTTTTAGCATGTATTTCAGTACTAAAAGTATCTAATGCAATACTATAAGTATGAAATGCAGTGATACAAGCATCCATTGCAATAACTAAAATATTGATTGTTTAACTACTACCATATATTTTTTTAATCTCAATATTGATTTATTTAGTAATACTATTTAAATTATTAATTATACGATTGACAATAGCGGAAAGAGGCTTCCTCTATCCCCCTTGCAGCAATAGCGATTGGTGAATTGAGGTCGTTTTGTTAAAATGATATAACCGTCTTTGCGAGGAACGAAGCAAACTTATTGTTAATTCTGCGCCCATTAATGAGACTGCCGCTCTACGCTACCGATGAAGCATTTTCGTAAAGTCTTGATTTTAAGATGATTAAAACATTTCGTCAGCTCGATTTGTGCCCCTGATAAAAAGGGGTTACCCCTCGCAGTGACGTAAGCCTTAACAAAACAACATTCATTGCTAACTATAGGAATTGAACAGAATAGGATATGTTAAAACTCAATGTGAAATACATCGCCACGCTGCGTGGCTACCCCAAAGCTTACGCTTTTATGATGAAGATCGGGTTCACCCACAACACCGCGCAGCGTCTTGCGGCTGGCAATGCCAGAAATATCACACTGGACACGCTGGAAAAGATCTGCATCGCCTTGCGCTGCACGCCCAACGATCTGCTGGACTGGCAGGCTGGCGAACAGGCCGTAGCAGCCGATCACCCTATCCATGCGCTGAGCCGCGATACCTCTCGGCTCAAAAACCTAGAGCAACTCAAAAACCTGCCCTTCGACAAACTGGAGCGGCTTAATGATATGATTGGGAAGATGGAGTGAGGGGTGTGGGGAACAATCAGCTAAAATTCGTGAGCTTGCAATTTGTGATGATTACAAAAGAACTCGATTTAACTGTTATATGAAAGCTACTAGGAATCCGATAGATTTTAACACCTGTTATGCATTTTTATTCTTGATTATTCTTTATCTCTTTAATAAGGAAATTAATAGTGGCTTTTTTTGAGCATTTGAATGCTTTTATACTATTATTAATTGTCCAGCCAAGAAATATTATTAATGCAATAATGAATGCTGCTTGCCAAACTGATTTACTTATTGTGGCAAATTCTTTAAAATCAGCTGTTAATAGAACTATAAATACTGTTAGTAATAAAGACAATGGTGTAATCCAACCACTAGAGATGGCTAAATTTGCAAGATGCTTGAGCATTATGTTTTCTAGCTTGTCTTCTGTTATTATTATTAGATCAGATTTGGTGTTGTTTCTGACCTGATCCACGAATTCATTATTCGTATTAATTCCACCACTACTGTTCATGGCTGCCCTCCTTTCCTAAGTAAAAAGTATAATGTAGCGTTTTGCTCAACTTATCGATGTGGTAAACGCGATAGTTCAAATAGAGCTTTTGATTTCCCAAATTGCCTATGTTCCACAGTTCGGTATTTCCTGTTCCTAGAGGATTCGAAAAGTTAACAAAAAACATTTCTAAGGTTCTGCTATCGATTGGATTGGTTCGTATTACAGAATCCTTATTAGAGGTATCTTCAGCAAAATTAATTATAAACTTAAGTGAGGCTTTCTGTTCTGGAAAGGCAATTGTAACTGGTTGATCCAGAATAGCGATCACAGTGCCAGAATACAAAATTTCATTTTCCCCGCAACGTATATTCATGTAGATTTTGATTGGTTATGTTAAACATCTGGATGTAGGACCCCCACGCCACTCCTCCGCATTGAGTCTTGATTGTAATCTACTCCATTTTCCATCTTTGGCAAGCAGCTAGGAATAGATCTATGGCTGTGAGGTGCAAGAGGTGTAACGTAATAAGGGGTAAAACTAAGTGTGGTAGAATATAAAAGTAACAGAGTTTCTTAGCTGTAGATAAGTGAGATAGTTTGCAAATGACAAAGTAAGGCCATGCTCTATCATCGTCTGTTACATGGTTTTATTTCATTTTCGTTTTGAAGATTTCTTTTTTGCCTTCTTCATTAAATATTCAATTCTTGTAGCGTAGTATTTACCAGTTTCTTGATCGGCGTAGGTTATGATTGGCTGTTCATCTGTTGACTGGAAAGCTTCGAAATAGTTCTCCCTAATCAGTGACCCAGTAAAGTTCATGCAGTTAGAGTTTTCCATACATATTTGAAAATCTGTAATGTCATCTACAACAATTTTAACTAGTGTATTTGGGTATAACTCCCAAGAACCTTTTTCGTTGATATTCATTAAAATGGGACTATCTGATTGCTTCTTATTAGAACGAAAAATAAGAATAGTGTCTTGTTTAGAACGTAGTTCACGGTATTTGTTATTGTAGTCCCTTATCAAGGTTAACCAATCGTCATCCTTATAAATTTTAGCTTGATATTTTTCTAAATAGATAGAATCGTCATCGATAAACTTCTTTAAAGTTCCAAATAGTTTTAACGGTAAATTGATATTTTCACTAGAATTCATTTTTTTGACTAGACTGCCTTTTTCAAGATAATATTCTTTGTCTCTGTTTGGAATTGGTGAGTTAAATTCAAGATCGCTATGAACGTAGGCATTTACCCTACCCTTCTCTATTAATTCAACAAAGTATCTTTTTTTAATTTGGTCAACCAAAATATCTAAAGACGAACGACTCTCCCAAGTTTCGTGAAATGTATCAAAAGATTTAACATAGAATTCACGTTCACCCATTTTGAAATATTTTGCTTCTTCTACTGATATTCTTTTTGGTTTAGAGTCTTCAGATTCTTTGAATTTAAATCCACCGTCCTTTTCCTTAATTCTAATTAAACCTTCGTGTTTAATATCAGAATAGTCAGTATAGTGTCCATGTTCAAAATCTTGGGAATAAGAATTTGATACCATGGTTAAGAAAAGTAAGGCTGCTAATAGAAATTGTCGCATAAATGATAAGAAATTGCATGTAACAACCGGATATATGACACCTCGCCACACCTCCAGATTGTTCTTTTATCGCTAATCTACTCCATTTTCCAGCTTTGGCAAGTGGCTAAAAATAAAGATCCTGCGCAAGTCTAAAAGTATTGGCATGTGCTTCTATGATGTCTTTGATTTGTACCGAGTATCCCCCACCCATACAAACGGTAATCGGAATTCGGTTTTGTTTCGCTACAGCCAATACCAACTCATCTCGCTTTTTACATCCTTCGATACTCATCCCCAATCGACCAAGCTTATCTGTGGCTAAAACATCCACTCCCGACTGAAAAAACATAAAATCAGGTTTTACCTCGTCCACTAATCTCTTCAAATTTTGATCCAGCGTCTTTAGATAAACTTCATCGCCCGTTCCGTCCTCCAAACCTATATCCAAATCTGACTTTTCTTTGTGTCCGGGATAGTTCTTCGCCCCGTGCATACTGAAAGTAAAAACCCGAGGTTCATTGGTGAAGATTTCTGCCGTACCATTTCCTTGATGTACATCTAGGTCTACAATCAATATTTGCTTGGCCAACTGGTGGTCAAGCAAATACTGCGCAGCGATAGCCTGATCATTGAGCAAACAAAACCCTTCTGCCCGATCGGTAAAAGCATGATGCGTCCCTCCTGCCACATTCATGGCTATGCCGTGCTCCAATGCATATTTAGCAGCCTCTGATCGTACCTGCATTGATATTCATTTCTCGATCTACTAAGGCTTGCGAAAGTGGAAAACCACTTTTTCTTTCTTCTTGGCGTGAGAGGTTCAACGTACGCAGCTTATGCCAATACTCTTGAGTATGTACCGCCAATATTTGCTGCTCTGTCAATTGTCCCGGTGCAAAGAAATGACTCTGACTCACCGTGCCTTCATGCAAAAGCTGCTCCGGAAGCAAGTCGTATTTCTCCATAGGAAAGCGGTGACCTTCAGGTAGAGGATGACAGTATTGTGGCGACCAGGCGATTTTGAGCATAGTAGCAAAACTGATGAATTGTGATTTGGTTTACACAGATTGGCATTGATGATTCTGAAAAGTTCTTCTTTTAATTCAAAGCAGAGTCTTTTCTCAATGTAAAAATGCATAACATACTTCTCTGTCACCTCTAGGTTAAATCACCAGTGGATTTTATTCTCCGATGCTTGCCTGGAATAAAATTTCGTACCTCGTGAGCGTGCCGAGGCATTTGACTCAAAAGAATACACAAAACATTGAATTTAATAAAGCACAACACTGACGCCCCGAAAAAGAGCTTAACTCAGGGCGTAAACCTTAAATTTCATTTTCGGTAGGGGCAGTATCACTATCCATATCCTCTTTAATAAATTCATAGGAAGTACCCACAAATTTGGCTGTATGCTCGCGTATGGCTATTGGGGTTCTCATAAGCTCCGGATTTTTGCTTACAGCCGTCAGGATATCATACCGCTCTAATGATACATGGGCATACTCTTTTTGGTAAATCTCAGATTGCTTGTCCATTATATCTTCTGGCGCAATTCCCAAAGCTTCAATAATCTCTTCTACCTGAGTATCAGTAAGCGGTTCTTTTCTGATATCTTTTTCTTTTAGTTTATGATGCTGCAAACTTTGGGCATAGCCCAAGGCTTTTTTATCCTCATGGTTTTCAGAGTCATAAATCAACAGCAATTCGTTTTTTGATACTTTCATATTCATTGTGTTTTAAATAATCTGCAATTAATTATTCTCTAAAACCATTCCATTCTTAATACCGCCTCTATTTTGCTTAAACCTATTATGCGCATAATTAAACATGGAATATTATACCCCTTTATAATATGCAATTGGTAAAAATTGCCACACTCCATACGGATCAGCATTTACATTTTTTTATTGATGTAAGATAATTTCAATACCATGAAAGCTAATATATTTAGTATATAAACTAATTTTATTAGCTTTACTGAATGCTAAATATCCACTCCTTTTTTAGTTTCAAATATGGCATCTTCTCCATAGAGCAGCTGGTGGAGTGGGCGGTAAAGCACCGTTACAAAACCCTCTCTCTCACCGACATCAATAGCACCGCTGGCAATCTGGAGTTTGTCAGACAAGCCAAAAAAGCAGGCATTCGTCCCATTTTGGGTATTGACTTTCGCAATGGCGCAAAACAGCAATATGTGGGAGTGGCGCGTAACAATGCCGGCTACCAATCGCTGAATGAAAGGCTGTCCAAGCATTTGCACAGCGATCTGCCCTTTCCTCCCATCGCAGATCCTATTGACAATTGCTACATCATTTATCCTTTTGACAATATTCCCAAGCGTCCTCTGACGACCTACGAATTTATCTCCATCAAACCCTATGAGGTCAACCGCATCCGCTTTTCGTCCATTGATAAAACTAAACTCATCGCCTGCCCCACATTCACTTTGCCCCGCAGCACCGACCATGAGCTACATGGCGTACTCCGAGCCATAGACCTCAATACGCTCGTGAGCAAACTACAGCCCAGCGACATGGCGCATGCATCGGATATTTTCCTTAGCAGAAAGGAATTTTCGGATGCTTATGAATACCTACCCGAAGCACTGGAAAATCTCAAAAAGGTGCTGAGCGATTGCTCCATTCATTTTGAATTCAGCCCAGAAGCCAAACCGCAAAACCTCAAGACTTTTACTGGCTCAGAACAAGAAGATTATGACAAAATGCGGCAACTGTGCATAGATGGATTGCCCTATCGCTATGGCAAAAAGCCAAAATATGCCATTCTCAAGCGAGTAATCACAGAACTGAAAATCATCCGTCAGATGGGTTTTCTCTCCTATTTTCTGATCAGTTGGGACATTGTGTCCTATGCGCGGAGCAAAGACTATTATTACGTAGGGCGTGGCAGTGGTGCCAATAGCGTGGTGGCCTATCTCCTCCGCATTACGGATGTAGATCCGGTAGAACTTGACCTCTATTTCGAGCGGTTCATCAACCTTTTCAGACAAAATCCTCCCGATTTTGACATTGACTTTTCGTCGAAAGACCGCAATGATGTAACGCAATACATTTTTGATAAATATGAAAATGCTGTGCTGCTTGCCACTCACAGCACCTTTCAGCACCGAGCAGTCTTGCGCGAAGTGGGCAAGACTTTTGGTATGCCTGCCTACGAAATAGAAAAACTACAAGACGACACAGGCAAACGATCTGTAAACCCCAACCAGCCTCAGGACCTGCATGCGCAGCGTATCCTCAACTATGGTGCACGACTCACCGGTTTTCCCAGTCACCTGAGCGTACATGCTGGTGGCATCATCATCTCCGATCGTCCTATTCATTATTTCACCGCCACTTCCCTCCCGCCCAAAGGCTTTCCCATCACCCATTTTGATATGGTGATAGCCGAGGATGTGGGGCTTTTCAAATATGATATTTTGGCACAGCGAGGCTTGGGCAAAATCAAAGACGCATTGGCGATCATCAAAGAAAATCAACCAGACAGGCTCGCGATTGACATCCACGACATCAAGCTTTTCAAAGAAGATGAGCTGGTGCGCATCAACCTCAGGGAAGCGAAGGCCATCGGCTGTTTTTATGTGGAGTCGCCAGCCATGCGCATGCTCCTGACCAAACTGCAAGCTGAGGATTACCTCACATTGGTGGCGGCCAGCTCCATCATACGCCCAGGGGTGGCCAAGTCGGGTATGATGCGCGAATACATTTTGCGCTACCGGATACCCGAAAAGCGTAAAGACGCCCACCCCGTGCTGCTGTCCATTATGCCCGACACCTTCGGGGTGATGGTATACCAAGAGGATGTGATCAAAGTCGCACACTACTTTGCTGGACTCACATTGGCCGAAGCAGATGTCCTCCGTCGTGGGATGTCGGGTAAATACCGCTCGCGAGACGAGTTTCAGAAGGTAAAAGAAAAGTTTTTTGAAAACTGCAAAAACAAAGGCTACACCGATGCGCTAAGTCAAGATGTCTGGCGACAGGTGGAGAGTTTTGCGGGCTATGCTTTCGCAAAAGGGCATTCGGCCTCTTATGCCATAGAGAGCTACCAAAGCATGTTTCTGAAATCGCACTATCCACTGGAGTTTATGGTGGCGGTGCTCAACAATGGCGGAGGATTTTATAGTCCAGAGTTTTATATCCATGAAGCCCGCATGCATGGCGCAAAAATAGAACTCCCGTGCATCAACACGAGCCAACCAGAAACGATCATCAAAGGAAAAACCATTTATTTAGGCTTATGCATGATCGATTCGCTCAATGAACAAACGATCATCGAAAGTCTGGCCGAGCGCATCAAACGCGGGCCATTCCAGTCGCTCGATCAATACATCAAACGGGTGAGCATTTCGCTGGAGCAGCTAAGCTTGCTGATACGTATCGATGCTTTTCGCTTCACACAAAAAGATAAAAAAACACTGCTATGGCGGGCGCATTTCCTTTTAGGAAACACAGGGAGAAGCCAGATAAAACCATCACTCTTTGAACCTACGGTAAAAAACTATCGCTTGCCAGAAATAATCCATTTGCCCATAGAAGACACTTATGATCAAATCGAGCTTCTCGGATTTCCGCTTACCACTCCTTTTGATCTGCTCGCAGAGTGGCCACCTCATTGCATGAAGGCATTGGATCTAGCCAAAAATATCAACAAAAAAGTGCGCACGATGGGTTATCTCATCACCACCAAAAACACCAAGACCTCAAAAGGAGATTACATGTATTTTGGCAATTTTCTGGATGTGGATGGAGAATTTATAGACACGGTACACTTCCCTCCTTCAGCAAAGAAATACCCCTTCAACGGGCGCGGAATTTATGTAATGGAAGGTAAAGTAATGGAGGAGTTTGGAGCAATCAACTTAGAGGTGAACTATATGAAACGACTGAATTATAAAACGATGGAGGTTTAGGGGCTTTGCGCTGAACGCTAACCGCTTTTGGGCTTTTGGGCTTTTGGGCTTTTGGGCTTTTGGGCTTTTGGGCTTTTGGGCTTTTGGGACAAACTTGATTTTATAAATGAAGGTTGCGGTATTTGGAACTAAAGTTACAACTCAACATGATAACTGCTTAACAAAAAAAACATGAAAAAATCAGGATACGCAGACTTACCGCTACACAATGGACGCGTGCCGCAATGGCTCGCCAAACGCATGTCGGCACTAGGTGGAGCCATTGTACAAGCGATCGTGCTGGACTATGGCAAGTCCGAAGTGATCAAAAGATTGAGCGATCCCGCTTGGTTTCAGTCGTTGGGCTGTGTGCTGGGCATGGACTGGCACTCTTCGGGCATCACCACTTCGGTAATGGGCGCACTTAAATCTTCACTGAATCCCATGTCCAAAGAATTGGGTATCTACGTATGTGGTGGCAGAGGAAAGCACTCTCGCAATACGCCAGACGAACTGCTACGGGTAGCTGAACGTACGGGGCTCAATGGAAATGAACTGGTGCGAAGTAGCCGCCTTTCGGCAAAGGTGGACAATACGGCCATTCAGGATGGGTTTCAGATTTACCTTCACTCCTTCATAGTGAGCGATGATGGTGAATGGGCGGTGGTGCAGCAAGGCATGAATGGAGCTTCAGGCTATGCACGCAGGTATCATTGGCATTCGTCTGAACTGAAAAGCTATACCGAAGATCCACATACATTTGTATATGGCCAAAATCAAGGGCAGATTCTCAACCTCACCTCGCATGAGGCACAATCTACTAAGTCAGGAATTTTGAGCATCGCGGCTGAAAACCCTGATAAAATGATTGCTGAAATCAAAAAGATCACTTTACCACGCCACCATGAAGTACGCCAAAAAGATGTGGATATCAAGCGCCTCGGGGCAGTATTGGCGTTGGCGCAAGACCTGCCCACACAAGATTTTGAGTCGCTGCTTCTACTTCAGGGGCTTGGCCCACGCACGTTGCAGTCGCTTACACTCGTGAGTGAGGTTATTCACGGTACACCCTCACGCTTCTCCGACCCTGCCAGATTCTCTTTTGCCCATGGAGGTAAAGACGGCCATCCCTTCCCTGTACCTACCAAAGTATATGACGAAAGTATTGATGTTTTGAAAAATGCCGTAAGCAAAGCCAAAATTGATCAGTCGGATAAGCTCAGAGCCATTGCATCTCTGAGTAAAGCCAGTGAGCGATTGGAAAAAGACTTTGAACCAACAGGAAATCTGAACGACTTGATAGAAAAAGAACGAGCCGATAGCTGGAAGTATGGTGGCAGAACGGTGAATGGATGGGCAAAAAAGCCAAGTCAGTTGAGTCTGTTTCATTAAAACAAAAACGTAAATTAGCGACTCATGAATTATCGCCTAAACAAGACTCCTTTTCTTTCTGTCCATTAATAAAATCTCACATGAAATATTCTATACTCATTTTCTCCCTCATTCTTTCATCTTCAGTTTTCGCACAACAACGAGTTATTATTGATGCAGACACTGGCAATGAGGTAGATGATCTTTTCGCCGTTAGTCGTGCACTGATTGAACCCAGCTGGGACATTCGTGGATTGAATGCGACCCAATGGCAAGCCAGCGATTGGGCTACCCCACAAACGATGCAAGACAGCTACCGCCTCAATACGGCGATCGTAGCATATTTAAACAAGACAGATAAAATCCTGACCTTCCGTGGGGCTGAAGATAAGCTCTATGATTGGGGAGACCGAGCTCACCCTTCTATGTCGGCATATCAAATCATCAAGGAAGCCCACAAAATGCCCAAAGGCGAAAAGTTGAAAATCGCTACTCTCGGAGCACTCACAAATGTGGCTTCTGCCATCCTTATGGACGAAACGATAGTTCCAAAGATTGCGATCTATTGGCTAGGAAGCGATTATGACTTTAGCGCCAACATCATGGTTTTCAAAGGTTTCAATAGCAACATGGATCTCCATGCTGTAGATGTGCTGCTCAATTCTACGGTGGAATTTCATATTTTTCCTGGCAATGTCGCACGGGCTAACAAATTTCGTTATTTCGAGACAAAAAATCGAATTGAGAACAAACACCCCCTACTAGACTTTTTGATTTGGAGATGGGACAACCATGTAGAAAGCGGAAGATATGAGCGCATCATCTGGGATTTGGTGGTGATTCAGGCCATGATCTACCCTGAGAAATGTGAAGAAGTGAAAGTTAGAACTTCGATAGTAAATGGCAACAGAGACGTGTGGGTTTATAAGTCTTATGACGTAGCGTTTTTCAAGGAGGATTTCTTCAAAACCATGCTGGACTATGCCACAGCGCACCAGGAAGATCTGAAATAGTTTAGAGTAAAACGCTCCGACTTTTATTATAAAATCAGACAATTACTTATCCGTAATTGCAGTCCACACCATGCCAATAATTTCACTGAAAAATATTGAACAGCTTTGTCAGTGTTCGTTCTTATGTTTGGACGTAAACAACTTTAAATCCTTGATTATGAATCGTAAAATTCTTTTCTCATCGGCAGTGGCTGTTGCCTTGGCATTCATTCTTTTTTCTTTCTCAAAAAAAGAAACGCCACGTGTGTTGGTCTTTTCTAAAACCGCCGGTTATCGTCATGGGTCCATTGCTGCTGGCAAGTTGGCCATTCAAAAGATGGGAATGAAGGAAAATTTCAAAGTAGATACCACGGAAGACGCGGCTGTTTTTACCTCGAAAAATCTTAAAAAATACCAAGCAGTGGTCTTCCTTCTCACCACTGGCGATGTTTTTAATCAAGAACAGCAAAACGCATTTGAAAAATATATCAAAAGTGGTGGAGGATTTGTGGGTATCCACTCTGCTACAGACACTGAGTATGAGTGGCCTTGGTACAACAAGCTGGTAGGCGCGTATTTCCTTGGTCACCCAAGCGATCCAAATGTGCGCACAGCAGACTTTGATGTTGTTGATCATAATCACCCTGCCACTGACTCTCTTCCATCTCGCTTTACACATACGGATGAGTTTTACAACTTCAAATCCATACAATCTGACCTGATCAAGGTTTTGGCCAAAATAGATGAAACGTCTTACGAGGGAGGCACAAACGGAGACAATCACCCAATGATCTGGTACCACAACTATGATGGTGGTCGTGCTTTCTATACCGCACTGGGGCATACGAACGAATGCTACACCAATGCCCTTTTTCTTGATCAACTCGCGGGAGGCATACAATACGCACTAGGGAAATAAGCCTTTCTCGCAGTGATCATTTATTCACAGCATTACATCCATTTTGATCTTTACTGTGCCAGTAACTATGAATCATGGATTCGAGCATGCTCATCCAAAGCATTCATTTACTCACAATCCTGAGGCCGTTTCAAAACATTGAAGCGGCCTCTTGCTTTTTTCAGCAGACCCTATATATTTCTTTTTAAGACATGCAACCTTTCTTTCGTTAAGCTCATCATGTAGTTGAAGTTAGTTGAATAAAAGGCGTTAACAGAATCGGCCGATCATAATACGTCAAGCACCTAACACATTCGATTATTGCCAATCAGCAATTTTATCGACTTCATATTTTCATAAAAACGTAAACTTTGATACGACTATAAACCCCTTGTACTATGAGAAATTTTAAATTGAACAACCTACTATTCGTAGCAGCATTTTGCCTGTCCTCTCTTGCGTTTGCCAGCACTCCAGATAGCGAACTTGTGGAGAAAGCCAAACTTGCAGTAGAAAATGCCAACGATTCTGATTGGGAAATCTTGGCTCAAAGCGCTGAAATCTACCTGATCAAAGGTGAAAACATAGAAGAAGCCACCGCTTGGATTGTCAAATCTGTAGAGATCAATCCGACAGCATACAATCTTGAATTGTATGGCGACTTTTTGAGAAAAGCAGGCAAAACACGTAGCGCAACAAAGCAATATTACTTGGCTATTTTGAAAGCTAAAGAGGCAAATCCCCTTGCTAACAACGAAAGGTTACAACAAAAAATTTGGGAATTGAGATAGAAACCTCCTCTCACTCCTAACGATTACATTTATTTCAAGGTCATGGCACAGCGTCATGGCCTTTTTATGTTGATTTTTCTGGCATTTATCGCCAACTCTCACAAAACCAATCGAGCAGTTAGGACATAAATCACAGAAGTCACTTTACTGTTAGGCCACAAAGATTAAATTTGCGACCATTGACAAAAAACTGATAAACATACACCATGAGCAATTCTACATTCGACTGGAAAACCATCAAAGAATATAAGGATATCAAATTCGAATTTTTCGAAGGGATAGCCAAAATCACCATCAACAGACCTGAGGTATACAATGCCTTCAGTCCAGACACCAACAAAGAAATGATCGAAGCGATGGATATCGCTCGTGAAATGGAGGAAGTGGGCGTAGTAGTATTCACCGGAGTTGGAGACAAAGCCTTTTGCTCAGGTGGCGACCAAAATGTGAAAGGTGTGGGTGGATACATCGGTACTGATGGCGTTCCAAGACTCAATGTTTTGGATTTACATAAACGCATTCGCGAAATTCCTAAACCTGTGATCGCAATGGTCAATGGCTATGCCATCGGGGGTGGGCATGTGCTTCATGTCGTTTGTGACCTTACCATCGCTTCTGACAATGCTCGTTTTGGACAGACAGGCCCGAAAGTTGGGAGTTTCGATGCGGGCTTTGGTTCATCCTATTTGGCAAGACACGTAGGCCAGAAAAAAGCCAGAGAAATTTGGTTTCTATGCGAGCAATACACCGCCAAAGAAGCAGAAGATATGGGCATGGTAAACAAAGTAGTGCCACTATCTGAGCTTGAAAAGACCACTGTAGAATGGTGCCGCACCATTATGAAAAGAAGCCCTATGGCACTCAGAATGATCAAACGTGGATTGAATGCAGAACTCGACGGCCAGCGCGGATTGATGGAGTTTGCAGGAGATGCTACGCTGATGTTTTACCTAATGGAAGAAGCACAAGAAGGTAAAAATGCTTTCTTGGAGAAAAGAGACCCTGACTTTAAGAAGTTTCCAAAATTCCCATAAGGAATGTAATATTCAGTCATTAGTTCATCACTAACAATCCAAAAATTGACACTAAGATTAGAAAACATATCCAAGCGCTACACAGACCATGTAGCGCTTGATAATATAAGTTTGACTGTTCCGAGTGGAAGTACTTTTGGACTGTTGGGGCCTAATGGCGCAGGCAAGACTACACTTATCAGGATCATCACACAGATCATCAAACAAGATTCGGGTGATCATCTTTTTGAATGACCTTCCTATTACCTCTAAGCAAATACAAAAAATTGGCTACCTGCCAGAAGAAAGAGGACTTTACAAAAAAATGAAAGTCGGCGAACAACTGCTCTATCTCGCACGACTTAGAAATCTTAGCACTTCGGATGCAACCGCCCGCATTAAATCTTGGCTTAAGCGATTGGACCTTTCCGATTGGCAAAACAAAAAGATAGAAGACCTCTCAAAGGGAATGGCTCAAAAAGTGCAGTTCATCGCTACTGTCTTGCACGAGCCTTCATTGATTATTTTAGATGAGCCTTTTTCTGGCTTTGACCCACTCAATGCTGACTTGATCAAAAATGAAATCCTGCAACTGAGAGACAACGGCACTACGGTGATGCTCTCCACCCACCGCATGGAATCTGCGGAGGAGCTTTGTGACCACTTGGCATTGATCAATAAATCAAAGAAGATATTGGATGGCAAAAAGAGTGATATCAAGGCCACCTACAAAACGGGGACATACATCGTAACACACGAAAACGAACTAGCCTCCTCAGAAGCCTACGACATACTAGATACGCAAGTCACGGAATTTGGAACAACCCAAAGCGTGCTCATAGACAAAACCGAAGGTCAAAAAAACGAACTGTTGCATGCATTGATAGATCAAACAACGATCCATTCGTTCATAGAAAAAATCCCGTCAATTAATGAAATTTTCATTTCAGAGATAACCAACAACAATGGATAAGATATTATTGATCATCAGCAGAGAATACCTTAGCCGAGTCCAGAAAAAGTCATTCTTGATCATGTCGCTGGTGGGACCACTCATTATGGTGGGGTTCATGTTTTTCGTGAAATGGAGTGCTACAAGCAGCATCGAGACAAAGACCATCTACGTGGTAGACGAGACAGAGCGTTTTGCACCGCTTTTTGAAAACTCCGATGAGACTGTTTTTATCTTTCGATCTGACCTTGCGGAAAGCAAGCAAGAGGTAACTTATGGAAAAACCGATGGTGTGCTTTACATTCCTGCTTCAGCTTTAGAGCATCCTACAGGCGTTACTTTTTTCTCACAAAACAATCCAAGTTTTAAAATCATCAATACACTGCGCTGGAGGATCAACTCGCAAATGGAATTGATAAAACTGCAAGCTTCGGGCTTAGATCAGAAATTTATAGACAATCTAAAGTCAGACGTGCAAATAAAAACAGTCAGCCTATCCGATGGTGACAATGAAAAATCCAGTAATTCTACGGTATCTATGACCATCGGATACATGTGCTCCTTCACCATTTACATGTTCATCTTCATATATGGATCTATGTGTATGAAAGGGGTGCTAGAAGAAAAAACGAGCAGAGTGATCGAAATTCTGATCACGACAGTGAGCCCTTTCAAAATAATGATGGGAAAAGTGATAGGCATAGCCGGCGTTGGTCTTACGCAATTTTTACTTTGGATCGTTATTGCAATGACTATCCTTTTCGCCGCTGGCGTTGTTATAGACCCTCCTACTTTTCAACCGAACACTGAGGTCGCAGAAAATATACAAGCACTTGCCAGCGCCAACGAAAGTGGTGCTTTTGCTGAAATCTCCGACGCAATGAGTGCCGTCAACATCCCTTTGGTGGTGGTTTCTTTTCTATTTTTCTTTCTTACAGGCTATCTACTTTATGGCGCCCTCTTCGCTGCTATTGGTGCGGCTGTAGACAGTGAAACTGAAATGCAGCAATTCATGCTTCCCATGACTATTCCATTGCTCATATCAATTATCTCACTGACGGCCATCATTCAAGACCCGCATGGTTCTTTTGCTTTTTGGATGTCCATTATCCCATTTCACCGCACCCGTTTCCATGATGATGCGCGTACCATTTGGTGTGGACACTTGGGAGCTAGTACTGTCCATGGTGCTTATGATTGCAGGTTTTTTATTTACCATCTGGATCGGAAGCCGCGTTTATCGAGTGGGAATTTTGATGTACGGCACCAAGGTGAATTATAAGGTACTGATGAAATGGTTTATGATGAAAAACTGAGGGTCGTTCGCTCATCACCGTACAATCCAGAAACTTTGGTAACTATGATTTATAAAAAGGCGAATCCGGCTTCTTGGACATTACCCTGAAAACAATCTTATCCATTAGTGCAGGAAAAAACTTATTGGCCCATACTGCCAATTTGCCTTGTGTGGTAAGGATCAAATCTCGCTTGCGCTTGTTCATAGCAGCATACACACGCCGAGCCACCTCCTCGGCCGACATCATTTTGGATTCGTTTAACTTGGTTGTGCCTTGTGGCTTGCCATCGGGCATCAGTGCCGAACCGCGCATATTGGTCTGGGTAAAGCCTGGACATACGACCATCACGTGTACTTGCTCTCGCATCAATTCCATCCGTAGCGATTCCAGAAAACCCTCCAAAGCGTATTTGGAAGCCGCATAGGCCGTACGCGCAGGAGTCGCTCTGCGTCCGTTGATAGAAGATACGCCTATGATCGAGCCTTTCGTTTCCACCAAATAGGGCAAAGCATGGTGGATCAAAGACACTGCTCCAAGAAAATTGACGCGCATTACTTTTTCAAACAAATCCATTCGCATGTGCTGAAAAAGCACCCGCATAGATACGCCAGCATTGCAAATCACCACATCTATGCGTTTGTAAGATTCGATAGCTGCTGTTACCAAGGCCTGATTGTCGGCATCTTCTGCCACATCCAGTTTAAGTGCCAAATGCTCAATTCCAAGGGAATCTAGTTTCAGACGACACAGCATCCAACTTCTGCTGGTCACGGCCAGTAGAAAACAACCGAATAGCCATTCTTACCATACTCCACGCACAGCGCCTTCCCTATTCCGTCTGACCCTCCTGTAATGATTGCTACTTTCATTTTGAATTTTAGAACTGTGATGTTTCTTACTCAATGTTAATCAAATTCCTGCATCAGCTATTTATGCCGACAATGGAGATTTTGGCTCTAAATGATTTCAAGTGGAGACGTGAAATTACTCACCAATATCAACTCCATTTTTTTCCCTCAAGCCGAGGGGCTCCTACTTTTCCTTCGATGAAAAGTAGGCAAAAATCAAGGTCAGTTTTCATTTTTTAACGCAATTTCATCCTCCCTGACGGGAAATAAAAAAACTCAAAAATGAGGCTTTCCTCTTTGGTAATAATATTAACTACATCAAGATCAATTACTTATCTCAAATACTATTTCATCAAAAGCCTCATTTTCTCAAACAGTTTTTATTTCTTGTCCGTCATTGAGAATGGAATTACTAAAATGAAAAAGGCCCATCCCAATTGGAAAAAGGATGTTGTTTTTTGCGATTGATATTGTTTACCATGTTGAGAGAAAATGCTGTTTCCACTACAAATCATATAGACCCGAGATTTTTTTGCTTTTTAGGTGGCTTTCACCTTAATTGAGCCAACCTACTCGCCACTACCTATGCAAATAACCAAAAATAGAATTGTCTCGCTCGATTTGCTTCGAGGAATTGTCATGCTCCTCATGGCGCTGGATCACATCAGGGACTATTTTCACAACGACTCTATCGCCTTTGACCCGACAGACCTCAGCCAAACAAATGGCGCACTATTTTTCACCAGGTTGGTCACACACATTTGCGCACCAGTTTTCATTTTCTTGGCTGGCTCATCGGCGTTTTTTGTCGGACAAAAAATCGGCCTAAAGGATTTGTCCATTTGGTTGATCAAAAGAGGAATCTGGTTGGTGATCGCTGAAGTGACCATAGTCAACTTTGGTTGGATGTTTCACTTTCCGTTGAAGGAAATCTACCTTCAAGTCATTTGGGCCATCGGTATCAGTATGATTTTATTGGCGGGTATGATTCACCTGCCCAAAAAGCTGGCGCTTGCCATTTGCCTGATTGGCATCTTCGGGCACAATGCACTAGATGGCTGGGCTCCTGCCGGAGACCTCCAGCTGCTGTGGTCTTTTCTACATGTCAAATGATCTTTTCACGCTAGGAAATACCTCATTTTTCATTGCCTACCCGATCATTCCTTGGGTATTTGTGATGGGGGCTGGATACTATTTTGGTCAGATTTATCTACCATCGTTTGGTACTGAAAAGAGAATCAAACTGCTGAGAACATTGGGCATTTCGGCTATCGTTCTATTTGTAATAGTCAGATACACCAATGTCTATGGAGATTTGGCGAAATGGGAAGTGTATGACAGTACGCTTTTCACGGTCATGTCATTTTTGAATGTCACCAAATATCCTCCTTCCCTGCTTTACCTGCTATTGACGCTTGGGCCAGCATTGATATTTCTTTCTTTTGCAGAAAAATGGACTAATCCTTTCTTGGACAAAGTAGTGACCATTGGTCGCGTACCCATGTTTTATTATATCCTTCATCTGTACGTTATCCACGGTTTGGCGGTACTAGCTGCTGGTTTTAGTGGCTATAACTTTTCTGATATGTTTTTAGAAAAATGGGTATCGGCCATCCCGGCGCTTGAGGGTTATGGCTTTGACCTTTGGGTGACTTATGTGATTTGGGTTTTGCTGATGTTTGTGTTCTACCCTATCTGCAAACGCTACCTCGCCTACAAGCAAAACAACCGAGATAAATGGTGGCTGAGCTATTTGTAGGATTGAGCATCGATAATTTCCTCTGCTACAAGCAAAACTTACCATCACGTCACAATGCCTCTGAGCCACCCCACTTCCGAAGTGGGTAAACGGCGTTTAAACGCGGTTTTTGGATTTTTTCGGAGAAAAGGCTTTGGGGGATGGTAAAAGGGAGGATTCTCAGATCGTCTTTTGGAGTAAGTGTAGGGTTGGGTGGAATGGTAACGTCCAACTAAAATGAGTATGCGCCCCAGTTGCTAGAAGAACGGAAGTTTCTTGTTTCGCAATGTCCTTTCAAATAGCTCAGTTCGCATATTCATTTTAGAATCCATGTTAGCCACATTTACTTCTTTTTATAATAGGTTTCAGAATAGTCATTCAGTAAGTTTTTGACCTGTAAGGTATGGGTAGATAGAAGTTTGTCAACCGTTTCTTCTTCGAGGCTATTCAAGTCGTATTTTCTAAATTCCTTGAAGAATGATGTCACATTTGATTTCAGCGTTCTTAGCTTACCCTTCCTCATTATCTCAACTTCATGACTAAAGTTTGCCAATTTTGAAAGTTCCTTCGTTGGAATAATCAAAATCCTTTTAACGGGAGCTGATCCATAAACATCTTGAAACCATCCACTGTGAGTGTTCATCTGGCCGGCTTCCGATTTCTTTATTTCGGATCGATCTTCCTCCACTTCACTTTTACATTCAAAGATGATGTATTGATTACCTGTCCCGCACCACAAGTTATCTGGTCCCGTTTTATGTTCCTTATCTGGTCTTTCACTTTTGAAGCCAAGAACACATCCAAGCTCCTTTAATGCTATTTCAAACTTCTCTGCTGGCATTCCAAAGGTCAAGTCCCCCAAAATACCATTTAGTGAGACCATCGTGTCTTCAAACGAACCTTGTTGTTTTGTCCAATTGAGGATGTTCTTTATTCGACTATCATCAATGAATTCAACCTTTTTGTAATTAACTCCATCTTTTGGCTTGAGTAATTGTCTGTTCTTAGAAAAGGCACTTTTTTGGAGCTTGTTCGCCTCTATTTTACTGTCAAAATAAGTAGCACGGGCTTGCTGTTGAAGATACCACCCTTTCTCATCTTCGGATGCACAATTTCCATCAACAATTTCCTGATAAATCAAAGTAGCCTTTTCGATATTTCCTGAATACAGGTATTCCTCAGCATTTCGTTCTTTCTCTAGCAGATCATAAATCGAGAAATCCTTTGCGGAAACTGAGATTTCATTCATTTTTTCAGCATAAAAGTTCTTCCAACCACTATCACGTTTTCCGATAATTTGGTTCAAAAGTGACGATATCACCTTGAATGAATGATCACTTTCATTGAGAATCTTCCTTAGCCATATCAGGAGTAATAGACATTTTGGCGGCTGAAAATTAGAACATACTTAGTAATGGACATTTTGGAGGGTGTTTATTTTTTCAATTTGGCTGATCAAAAATGATAATTGCCAATTTTTGTATTGTCTGTTAAAACGGAAACAGGCTCTGCTGGAGAGCAACCTGTCAGGGATAAGGCAGATGGCCGATAAAAAATATCGTACATGGGTTGTGCTATCAGTACAACCCATTGATATTTTTGGAGGTCTTTATACCTTCAAAAACTCATTTATGAATTTCATTTTTCGCTGGTTAGTAAGCCCATTATGATTTCTGAGTTTATTTTTCAAGTCAGCAAAATGCCCATCAATTGCATTGGTTGTATTTGGGATTTTGAGTTCGATGTGGTCATACCATGTGAACAACCAAGGTAGATTCGTTTTTAGACTTCTATAAGCACTTCTAAGTCTTTTGTGGGTATAAAATGTCTTGCCAGTAGCAAGATTTAGTGTTCTTTCGTTGAGAAAGATTGCCATTTTTCAATCCATTGATTGAGAGCTCCTTCGAATGATTCTTTGTCTGTCTGCTTCAATAGATCAACTACAGACAGTAATTCCTTAGCTGCTATCAGTTTAGGCTTCTTAGTGAGGTAACGTCTCATTATTGCGGATTGATGAAATTGACACATCTGCACAGGTACATCACTGAAAGATTGAGGTAATCCTTTTCGCCCATCACAGACTATAGCATTGATGATAAATCCCTTCTCCTTTAATTCTGTTATACCCTGTACATAGGCAGCATTTGTTTCATGCTTTACGTACTTTTTGAGCAGATTTGCACCACTGACAGCATCTTTAAAAAGCATTAATCCAAAGTTGCGACCCCAATAAGTGGTATCCATTAAAACAATGACAGGGCTCGATACTGGAGCAGCTAATTGCACTTGGTGTTCATCAATTTTCCTTTGAATAGTACGAATTGAACAGCCAAATTTTTCTGCTAATTGTGAATAAGTTTGCTTGCCTTCGACGTATTCAATCCATAACTCCCTTGCAATTAGCTTATTTCCTCCACTGAATTGACGACCGCAGGAGTGGCATTTATAACGCTGTTTACCGTTGCGAATTCCATTTTTAGAGACAATAATCCCTCTACAGAAAAAGCACTTTTTTTATTCATAACCTTTGATTTGAATCAAATCTATGACTGTCAGTTAGTTATACGGCTTTCAGCCGCCAAAATGTCTATTAAGCCCCATATCAGCTACCTCTAATCCGATTTCTATTTGCTTTTTTGTTTGATCAGAGAAATACTTATTGGTTTTAGAACTGCGAATGAATTTGACTAATTCATCGCCTATAATGAGTATGACTGAGTAATCCTTTTCACCCCTGACACTTCTCCCTAATCCTTGTTCAACTTTTTGGGCGAGTTTAATATTCATCATATCGCTATTTACCCGACAACTTTCTTCATACCTATCCGATAAAGAATCGAAGTATGGTTTCGAGTCAATAATCAAAATTTGACAGGCTTCATCTGGTAAATCAATCCCATCGTATCTATTGGCTAAAACCAGTGTATTCCCACAGTTGCCATTTTTAAGGTTTTGAACTTTGTTGAAAATATCTTCATTCTTAGAAGGAGCGTCAGCCCCCAAAGATTCATATTGTCTTGCAAGTCTAAAACTTGGTGTTAAAGCAACAGTCCCAAATGTTCGTTTTGATGGTTTAGCTAACTCAGAAACAATTAGATTTCTGTCCAAGTCATCATTTATTAATGACGGGATGAGCAGCATTTTTTCACCTGACCATAATCGTGCTGTATCTTCCAAAGGTTTTAAAACAGCCTTTTTAGAAAATGCCAATCCTTTTATAAAAAATGAATCATCCTGTGTAGTTGCGGACATTAATATTCTCTGATCTGCTTGGTGAAAAGTTCCAAATCTCTCAATAGGAATATGATATGGCGAAAGTTCAAATCCATGTCCAGAAAAATGAAGTTGCAAGTTGTCCAGAGAATCTTTAATTAATGGCCAAGAAAAAAAATGCTATTTTCACTGTCTTTGTACTCAGACAGGAGTTTGAGTACTTCTTCTTTTTTATCAAGGAAGCTCCAATATGGTACAGGAAGTTGCGAGTTATATACATGGTCTTCAATTTCGAGAAATGTGCCATGACCTTGCTTGATTAAATCTTCTTCAAACAATCTTAGAATTTTCTCATACAATTCGTGTTCACTGCTGATTTTTACCGTAAATGCATCCCTGATAGAGTCAATACAAGCATGAGAATCATCAAGAATAATGCTATCACATTCGGTGAAATCATTATCTAAACCAAAAATTGTTTTCCCATTAAATAGCTTTTGGCTATGAGTGATTAGTATTTTTTTACCATCATAAAACTGATTTGGCAACCCGTCTTCGCCAATTGTGCAGAATGGAATTCCAAATTTTTTGGCATCTTGACTTACCTGATGTGCTAGGTAAATGTTCGGACATACGTAAATGCATGGTTTTCCTCTCTCATTTAGTCTAGACAAAAGTGTAAGCAGACCTATGAGAGTTTTACCCGAACTGAACCTGCTACATTTGACTGGACAGTAAGTTAAGCTCGTAAAGCTAAATTTACTATCTATGAAAAGAGAAAGAAGATCCTTTGATAAGGAATTTAAAATGATGGCAGTTAATCTCTGTTTAACAGGAAAACCGTCTAAAGAGGTTGCAGAAGAACTAGGTGTCAGAACCGAACTGATCAGACGGTGGAAAAGGGAATACGAAGAGACAAAAGAAGGTAGCTTTTCGGGGCATGGAAATGCAAATCTTACCGATGTGCAAAGAGAAAACTTGCAGTTAAAGAAAGAGCTAAGAGAAGCTCAATTGGAGCGTGATATTCTAAAAAAGGCTGTAGGCATCTTCTCCAAGGGAGACACCAAATCTACAAATTCATAATGGATTATCACTTAGAATTTGGTGTTGAGAGGATGTGCAAAGTCTTGACCGTAAGCAGAAGTGGATATTATGATTTTCAAAGGAGAAAGCCTTCTGCAAGGCTGATTGAGAACAAGAAAATCGCAGAGCAAATCAAGAGGGTGTATAAAGAAAGTAAAAATCGATATGGTAGCCCTAAGATAACCGACAGCCTAGTGTCAAATGGTTGGAAAGTATCTCGTCAACGTGTTGCTAGAATTATGCGCTGTAATGGTATTAGAAGCATCGTAAGTAAGAAGTTTCGAGTGAACACCACAGATTCTTCACACAACTTTCCTATTGCAGAGAATCACTTGAATAGAAATTTCACTGCTAGAAGACCAGCAGAGAAATGGGTTTCTGATATAACTTATATACATACTGAACAGGGGTGGCTTTATCTAACTATCATCATGGATTTATTCGACAGAAAGATTGTAGGATGGGCACTAAGCACAGAAATGACTACAGAAGCAACTGTACTGGCTGCATGGAGAATGGCCGTTCTCAATAGACCGATCACAGAACTACTAACTTTTCACTCAGACAGAGGCGTACAATTTGCTTCTCATGCTTTCAGAGACGAACTCAAAAAACACCCCGTTTTACAATCTATGAGTAGGAAAGGGAACTGTTGGGATAACGCAGTAGCAGAGAATTACTTTAAAATACTGAAATCAGAAATGGTCAATCACAGCAAGTATATCAGTATTCTTCAAGCCAAAACAGAGGTTTTTGAGTTTATCGAAATATGGTATAATCGACAAAGAAAACACTCGTATCTAGGATATAAAACCCCAAACGAATACAGTAAAATCAATTATTCAAAATGCGCTTAATATATTGTCCAGTTTTTTGTAGCAATTCCAAACCTGTATGCAGTTTAATTACTAAATCTTTATCAGTTCTTCTGTTGTTGTGCCATTCGCGTAATACTGATTGCTGCACTGGTCTAAGTGGTCCAGTTACGCTTCTTCGATCCAGTGAGTCATAGATTTCAAAAGGATCAATTTTTTTATTTTCCCTTTTTCCTCCGAGTCTTTTGTTAAAATCTACCATGTGCAGTCAGTATTGTGGCTAACAACCCGCTATAATGCATGCACTATATCTACGTTGTAGCGGTTTTAATTAAAAGCCAAAAGCCTCAGCCAAGTATCTGCATCATTCACTCAACTCGCTCCGCTTTTGCGCCCTCAAAATAGTCAAATTGTGCCAAGAAGCGGTATGGAAATGATGGAGGAGCGAAGTTTTTATTTCGCGCAGTAAGCTTATAGAAGTGAAATCTCGGTGAGATAGCCGCTTCCGTGGCTTTCTAAATCTCAACAAAGACATTCCGCTACCACACCAACCAATTACCCCCATCAAGTGTCAATAGGCTGGACATAATCCAACTAGATTTGTGCTGCTATGATCAAAACTCTTGCCTACGGGTGCATGCTGCTTTACTTCTATTTTGCTCAGGCGCAAGAGGCTTATACCGGGCATTTGTATGATGTGGGCACCAGAGCCGACCTGGTGCATGCGGAGGTTGAGTTGAAGCACAAAGGAGTCAAAACCTTTAGCAATTCCTTTGGCGATTTTGTACTTACTGCACAAAACTCGGAAGCCATCACTGAAAACTTTTCATTTCTTCGCAATGCCATCATCTGGGAGCAGCCGGGCAATTATCAGATTCAAATCACTGCTTTGAACGGAGATGTCATTCTAAAACACCTCACCATTGCCTCAAATACCTACCTGCTTCCGCGCATGAAATTGGGGATTTACATCCTCACCATCAATCAAGAAGGTGGCGCGCATCAATCCTTCAAGATAAGATCGGATGGAAAAGAAAGCCTGATGGTGGACAAGCGTGGCGTGAAAAATATCTATAAACCTTATGCAGCAAATGACACGCTGGTAGTGAGCAAGGAAGGCTATTTGACTCGCGAGATCGTGACCAATGCCATGCAAGCCAGCTATCGCATCGGGCTATTGGGTGATGAATATCAAAACCTTCAATACCTGAACGAACTGATCGATCCCGTGGCGTTCGAGCTACTCAGCAGCCTACCCTCGCGATCCAACTTAGGAGATGTGCGAGAAGTGAAGATCATATACGACCGAAGAAAAGATGCTATTTTCTATATGAATACCAAAGCGTTTGAACTGCACTACACGTTTGCAGAACAGGTTTTGGGCTACAACAAAGGCCATTTTATTTTTAACCAAACCCAATACACCGCCAACCCAGCACGCTACCTCGACTTGGGCGGCCTGTTTTATTACAAAGGCATTGACAAATACGTGTTGCAGTTTGTGACTGCTGTGGAAATGAGCTGCACGGAAGTAAACGTCCTTTACAATAAGATTTTACAAACATCTTTTCTCCAAGACCAGCTTTATTTTTTTGGATCTAAAGATGAATGGCAAGCGTGCAAAACGATCCCATTGATCACTTCGGAAGAATTATATGCCGGGCAAACTTACCAAGGCATGAATGAGGCGGAGAATTATGGCTATCTGAAATACGTCAGTGCAGATGAGCTTCCGCTTACGTATGTGAGCAGGCGCGATATTGTAGTTACGGATGGCGTGCCCAATGACCTGCCCGTGGTGGCTGGCATCATTACGAGCAAATTTCAAACGCCCCTCAGCCATATCAATGTGCTGAGCAACAGCAGAAATACTCCCAACATGGCGCTGAGAGATGCGTGGACTAGCGAGGACATCCATCAACTGTCAGGGAAACTGGTCTATCTCAAAGTACGAGCCGATGGCTATGAGCTCAGGGAGGCGACACTGAATGAGGCGACAGCATTTTGGTCAAAACATCAACCCCAAAAAACCATCTACCTTCAAAAAGATACAAACGATACTGAACTGGTGGATTTGGATAAAGCCAACTACCGAGATGTTAAAAGCATTGGAGGCAAGGCCGCCAACTTTGCTGAAATACTCAAAGTACGCAATCCGCGAATTCCTACTCCGGAAAATGCCTTCGCGATACCGTTTCATTATTACGAAGCACATCTTAAAGCTGCAGGTCTCGATATTTTCATTGATCAAATGCGCTCCGATGCAGCGTTTCAATCTGATGCCACTTACCGACAGCTGATGCTACAGACGCTTCGAGATAGCATTATTTCAGCGCCACTGGATCCCAATCTGATCACACAAGTGAAAACCAAAATTCAGGACTTTCAGAATTTTGATGCTTTTCGTTTTCGCTCCTCCACCAACGCAGAGGATTTGGAAACATTCTCCGGAGCGGGCTTGTACGATTCCTATTCGGCAAAGAAAAATCACCAATCAAAAACCGTAGAGGCTGCCATCAAGAAAGTTTACGCCAGCTTGTGGAACTGGAGGGCTTTTGAAGAAAGAGACTACTTCAAAATTGACCACCAATCATGCGCCATGGGAGTACTCGTTCACCGGTCATTCCCCGACGAAGATGCCAACGGTGTGCTGCTCACAAAGAATCTTTACAACCCAAATCCCGGATTTATCATCAACGTGCAGTACAAAGAATACAGCATTGTATACCCCGAACCAGGCATCATTCACGATCAAATCATCTATTTCAACTGGTCGGTAAGACCCAATGAAAACCACATGATTGAATACCAATCGCACTCCAATGTACCTGAGCTAAATGGCACCCATGTAATGAGAGACGCGGAAATTGTGGAGTTAAGCCAATATGCTGAAGCCGTCAAGCGGAGGTTCTATTACGACTTGCCACATGATTGCGACTGTGTATATAAAGACTTTGGGGTGGATATTGAATTCAAGGTAGACTCAGACGTCAGTCCCAGAAAAGTTTATATCAAACAAGTGAGACTGTATAGATGAAAAGTATTCGGTATTCGGTATTCGGTATTCGGTATTCGGTATTCGGTAAATTAAATTTCTTATTATGAAAAAATCAATTGTCATTATTCTTACGAGCCTATTGGTTGCTCCGCTTCCGTTTTCTTGTGATCGAACATCGTCTGGTGGGAATTACAATTTCCAAATCGAAGAACTAAGCATCCAAGCTGGACAATTCGACAAAGAAAATCCAACTTATATCCAACCTGTTAGCTTCGAACCTGCTCCCACCGATACCCTGAGATCAAATGAATTTGGTATTGCACTTAGCATTTCAAAAGTGACCTATTTGGCTATTCATTCAAGACCAAAATTAGACTTCATTCAGTCAGCCACTGCAGAAAGGGCTCCAGCTAGGTCGGCTGCAAACATCACTCTGATTTCTATTTACTCACCCAAAAACGTCTATGCAAATGGTGAAGTGTATGAACCAACCGAAAGTCTTACCTCACTTTTCAAAGCATCAAGCTCTGATTATTATAGACTGGAGTTTCTGCCTGTTTTGAAGTTCATCGAAGATTTTAACAGATGGGAACAAGGTATGGAGATATTTCTCATCTTAGATGCATACCTCGATCAACCCCTAGCGCAAAAACTAAAAGTAATCGTGACCATGGACGATGGCACGGTGTTCGAATTGGAGACGGAGAAGGTGGTGGTGAAGTAGGTGGTCGGTATTCAGGTCAGTGGTCGGTATTCGGTAAATTAAAATTCTTATTATGAAAAAATCAATAGTCATTATCCTTACGAGCCTATTGGTTGCTCCGCTTCCGTTTTCTTGCAATAGAGGCGAGATCGGTGAGTATAAAGTTTCTGAACTTGGAATATCAGTGGGCAAATTGATAGACATATCAGAGTACAGACAATTTGAGAAAATACTTTTCGATCCTGCGCCTATAGATACGCTTAACTCTTCGGCATTTGCAATGCATCTCTTTATAACTGATATAGAATACATTACGCAAAAAGCACAATTAAATGCTCCACTCATATCATCAGCAATGGCCGACGAGGCTCCCGCTAAACCTTCATCCAAATTAAGTTTGATTTCTATTTACTCTAATAAAACTGTTTATGCCAATGGTGAAATTTATGAGGCTACTAACAACCTGACGTCTCTTTTTATGGCTAGGACTTCAAATTATTATGATAATAAGCCTACTTCAGTATTAAAGTTTATTGAAGATTTTAACATCTGGGAACAAGAGGTAGGAATACTGCTCATTCTGGATGCCAACCTAGACCAGCCGCTAGCGCAAAAATTCAAAGTGATCGTAACGATGGATGACGGCACAGTCTTCGAATTGGAAACGGAGAAGGTGGTGGTGAAGTAATTCTAACGGCAGTTGTCTCCTTGAAATTGGATATGCGCTTAACTAGTCTCAATTAAAGTCTCGAAAAAAAATTAAAAATCATACTTTTAGCATTTCAACTACCTGATTAAACCTATTATTGTGATCTTTTATCAGCATAAAAACATAAAAATATTATTTAGCTAAAATTCACAATTATATGAAAAGTCGCTTTTTATCCACATTAATACTCGCCCTCTTCAGCATCTTAAGCTTGCGAGCACAAGAAATATTATTTGACACACCTATTCCATTAGACAAGGAATTATGGTCACTGGATATCAATACTGCTGAATATGATAAAAGCACCAATTCGTTTACTTTGTATGGGTTAAACTTCAAGAATTTATTACTGAATTTTGATGCGAAAGAGAAATCTGAATTAAAATCACGTCCATTGGGTTTTGTTAACGCCTCGGATATCCGAGATCGAGGTTTAACATTCACCGATGTTAGCGCACCATATACTACAGAAATGATAGTCAGTGAAAAGGAACTCAATGTGGTTAAAGAAGCGCCAATTCTTCTCTCGGAGATTTTTCCCGATCGAATCAATCCAGAGGATAGTTATACTTTGGTCGCTAAAGATGACCGCTCGGAAAAAATATCAACAAGTTCAGAAGCTCAGACTTTGGAAACAGCCAAAAAACTTTCTCCCAAAAGCTTTCCTAAGAGTTTCAAAAATTATAACGTATATCAATTGAAAGTAGGGAATTTTCCCACAACTTCAGAAACAACTGCTACGTCTTTATCCGGCTTTGCCTCATCGACTTTGGGTAGTATGGGATCTTCTTCGATGAAAATTGGCAAAATCTCCACTCCACACACATATGATAGCTTGTTTGGCTCATGGACTATAGGGGAAGACAAAGTTATTTCTAAAAATGAAATCCTCTTTAGCGAAAAAGAAAACATATTACGTGAAACAGAACCATTTCAAGACAATTTTCGAGATGAAGTAATCATACCTTATACTGCAATTATTCCTGGCGAGGATCGGTTCACGACATATAAAAACAAAAGAATATATCACATTGACGCTACTGGAAAGGTTAAGAACAAAATCGAACTAAAATTGGATTTCCCTAAAGACCTTTCATTTATAAAAGGTTATGATGCACAGCAGGATAGTGTTTCTTCCTTTAAGGATGGAGCTCTTGTTATATACAGTAGAGCCAACATTCTCAGTAAGAAAAAAAACGATCAAGATTTAACTAGACATTACGCGGTTGTTTTAGATGGGCAAGGCAAAACGACTAGTCAAGGATGGTTCAATTTTGGTAGTGGTAAACAAGTATTTCATGCTTATGAAGGATTCATGTCAAATGGCAACTATTTCATCTTCGGCAGACTTATTGGTGGAGATGCTCCAGGTCACGTTACACTAAAGTTCAATTCATCTGGATTTCAAGAAGCTAAAACATTTGATTCGGAATATGCATCAAAAATAATAAGTGGAAAAAATGAGTTTGGCCTAAAACTCTATATTTCTCGTAATTTTGAATCAATCCGAACAGACAAACTTGGTGAAGGCAAAACAATTATTGCTGGGCATACTTTTGAAACTACTAGTAAAACGCTACCTCCAACAGGTGGTGCAGCTTTTGGAGAGACCGTCACAACCACTATTTATATAGGAGAAATTTTCGTGGTTTTTGATAGTGATGGCACGCTAATTAACTATTACAGCATAAAAGCAAGCAACCCTAATGAAAAGAGCGATCTAACACTCCTCCATAAAAACGGCCATTCTATTGTTTATTACAATAAATCAGAGGGCGAAATTATCGTAATTGATCTTGATAAAAACACTATAAAAAAAATAGAAATGCCTGGCCAAATTTATTTTCAAAAAGAGGAAAAAATATTGGTTTCAGCAAAAATAAAGAAGGTGGAGGACGAGAAAGTACTATTCCTTAAGTCTGTTCAACTCAATTAATAAACAAAAAAAAGGCACCATCAAAAAATAAGATTTCTCATAAACGTATTTTCGATCTAAAAATTCTCTTTCTTCTTAACTAGAACAAAAGCCCTAACTGACATTTCAGTTAAGGCTTTGTTTTTTATCACCATATTTTTTTTGATTATATGATGTCATATCATAGCCGATCAATTTATCTAGTTTTGCGTCTAGCAAAAATTAAGACAAGCATGACCATATCTATGATAGCCGCCATGAGTAGCAACAGAGTGATAGGCAAAGACAATGACCTACCATGGCATCTACCAGACGATTTCAATTTCTTCAAACAAACAACCAAAGGTCATTTTGTGATTATGGGCAGGAAGAACTTTGAGTCCCTACCTGCCAACTTTCGTCCCCTACCGCACCGCACCAACGTAGTAGTAACAAGACAAAACAACTACCAAGCGGAAGGTGTTTCTATCGTAAATACTATTGAGGAGGCACTTGAATTGGCGAGAAATGCAGATCAGGAAGAAGCATTTATCATTGGAGGGGGTGAAATATACAAGCTAGGTCTGGACTATGCAGATAAGATATACCTTACTGAAATCAATGGAGAAGTAAATGGAGACACCCACTTTCCTGAATTTGATAAATCTATTTGGAAAGAAGTGGAAAGAAAACATCACCCACAGGACGAAAGACACAAATTTTCGTTTGACTTTGTTACATATAAAAAATAAACAAAATGGACTCTAACATAAGACTACTCAGCATATTGCATATCATTTACGGCGCACTCATTTTACTTTTCGCCGTTTTTGCAACCACAGTTGTCGAGAGCATTCTCCCTTTCCTTACCTCCGGCATGCCAGAAGATGGACAGTTTTTTATGGGGATTGCGCTGAGCGCAGTTCGCATCATGGCCATCTTTTTCCTTTTAGCCATTCCTATCCCCTCAGTTGTTGGAGGCATTGCATTGCTGAAAGGCAAAAAATGGGGATTGACCGTACTACTTATTTCTGGTTGCTTATCACTATTTAGTTTTCCAATCGGAACCGCCTTGGGCGTTTTTACGATCATTGTTTTCTCCAAAAACCAAAATCAGTCAACCAATGACTAAGATCAAAGACAGTGTAATCTTGCTCACAGGCGCTACATCAGGAATTGGCGAAGCACTAGCTTATGCACTTGCAGAAAAAGGTGGCAAGCTGATCCTCGCATCGCGAAGAATGGAAGAGCTGGAGCGTGTAAAAAGCAACTGTGAAAATCCAAGCAACGTACACGTCCTTCCATTGGATCTAAGCGAAATAGATACGCTATCGCAAAAGGCTAAAGATGCGGAAAGCTTCTTTGGGTCTATTGACATCTTGATCAATTGTGGTGGCATCAGTCAGCGCAGTAAAATTATTGACACCAAATTGGACGT
Source organism: uncultured Cytophagales bacterium (assembly GCA_963848175.1). GTDB lineage: Bacteria > Bacteroidota > Bacteroidia > Cytophagales > Cyclobacteriaceae > JAMZMI01. Next base: position 286,106 of record CAWKCO010000005.1, on the reverse strand, counting down.
TGATCGCAAAATCATGGAAGTCAACTACTTTGGTACCATTGCGCTCACTAAAGCCGTGCTTCCGAACATGGTCAAAAGAAAACAAGGCCATCATGTGGTGATCACCTCTGCCACGGGAATCATCAGCACGCCCCTGCGCTCGTCATATGCTGCTGCGAAACATGCGCTTCACGGATTTTTCGATGCACTACGTGCAGAACATCACAAAGACGGACTGAAAGTAAGCTTGATACTTCCCGGATTCATAAAAACACAAATCAGCCTGAATGCACTTGTAGGCGATGGTGCAAAACAAAACACCATGGACGATGCTCAAGCAAACGGCATGTCGGCAGAAGCTTGTGCTCAGCACATTGTCAAAGCCATCGAAAAAGACAAGGAAGAGGTGTATATCGGCGGTGTGAAGGAAAAAACTGCCATCTATGTCAAACGCTTTCTGCCTTCCGTCTTTTCCAAAATGGTAAGGAAATTGGCCGTAACCTAATTAATCCGATATGGGAAGGTTTTCTTTATATTTCATCGTGCTTCTATCAATTATATGTTCCGAGTCTATCCATGCTCAGGAAAATAATACTATCAACAGCTTATCACCTGAGATAAAGCCCGGTGAAATCATAGTGAAGCTTGATGAAAAACCAACCTCTGGCAATTCCAAAACTCCCATCTTAAATCAAAGAGCCCTTCAAAACCTTCCATTTGCACGTTCTGCAAGCCACATCACGAATCAGCCCATAGCTGAGCAATCTCACATCTCGGGTATTTACAAGGTACAACTGAAGGAGGGAGAGTCCGTGGCAATGGCCATCCGCAGAGTAAAACAGTACAGCAACGTTGTTTATGCCGAACCCATCTATGCCAATTACCTCCTCAGCACACCGAATGACCCAAAAGCCAATCCGACTACTGGAGATCAGTACTACCTAACCAACATCAAAGCATACGAAGCGTGGGATATCACCAAAGGAAACAGCAAGATCATCATTGGCATTTCTGACACTGGTGTTGACTTCAATCATAATGATATCTCTCCTAAGATTTACACCAACCCAATTGAAATCGAAAACAACCTGGACGATGACAACAATGGATACATAGACGATATCAACGGGTATGATTTTGCCAATGAAGACAACAACGCACAGAGTGTAGGCAACTTTCACGGCAACCGTGTGGCGGGTATCGCTGGAGCAGCGACCAATAATAATGTGGGCATGGCTGGCGTGGGCTACAACAGCACAGTGAGTCCGCTCAAAATATTTAAGGATAACGAAAACTTCTCATTCAATGCCTATGAGTCGATTACCTATGCCGCTGACAATGGATACGACATCATCAATCTTTCGTGGGGTGGCAGTGAGCAGACCAAGCCGATATATCCAAGACATTATTGACTATGCTGTGCTTGAAAAGGATTTGTTAATCGTTGCAGCGGCTGGAAACACAAATGCTGAATTAGATTTTTATCCCGCCAGCTATGAAAATGTATTATCTGTTGGGTGGACGGATATCAACGACAATAAAGCTTCAGCCGCTACTTATAGTTATTTAATTGATTTAGTCGCTCCTGGTCAAGGCATCACCTCGTCGTTTAAAGACAATGGTTATTCTTCTGACAATGGTTCGTCCTATGCTTCGCCGATGGTAGCAGGAACTGCAGCGTTGATCAAAGATGTTTATCCTCACCTCAATGCACTTCAAATTGGGGAACTGATAAGAAAAACCACCGACGACATCTACGGCATCACTGCCAATAAAACTTATCAAGACAAGCTTGGATCTGGCAGACTCAACATGCTGAAAGCACTAACGACCAAAGATGTTCAATCTGTACGTGCCAATGGTTTTGAATACAACAGCCCGTTTCAAGATCATATCTTTTTTGGAGACACCATCAACATCGACATGCTGTTCACCTCCTACTTAAAGCCCATATCCAACTTGGCGATTTCTTTTTCGAGTGCCTCCACCAATATAGATTTTGATGATCAGCCAATCTCAGTTACTTTTTACGATTCCATGCAAACCCAAAATGGGTATTTCAAAAACATCTTCATCCATCCAGACACCCCTCCGGGCACAGAAATCCCCATTCGGATCAATTATTCAGGAGACAACTATACCGACTATCAATATTTCAAAATAATTACCGATCCCAATTATCTGAACATCGACAATGGCAAAACACTGTTATCTCTGGAGGCAAATGGCAATCTGGTGTCCATAAGCAACGACAATGCTTTGGGTTTCATTTGGGGTGATGAGCAACTTACCAGCAGTTTGGGGTTTATTATTGGCAATGGGGATAATAAAATTTCTGATAATGCCGTGACCGAAGTGGGCACCAATAAGCGCAATCAAGATTTTTCCGTAGTTAACAATATTCGATTTCAAAAACATGCCACAGCTGATTGGGTAGCTCAAAACGCATTCAACGAAACCGCCAACAAATTGCTTATCGAGCAAAAAACGTTGGCCTTTAATGATGCCACACTCGATGACCTCATCATTATCGAATACCGCATCACCAATACAACCAATGCTTCAATCTCAGGATTGAAAGCTGGCATGATGGCCGACTGGGACTTATTGGACAAAACAAAAAACAAGGCCACTCACGACACACCCTCGGGCATTAGCTATACATCAACATCACAAAATTCGCTCTTTGCAGGAATAAAAATCTATGAAGAAAGTACCCCCATCACCAATTCGATAGACTTAAAAAGTCTAAACGGCAACAATGCTGATATTCCAACATTAATTGACAAAGCCACCAAACATGGGCTTATTTCCACCTCACAATTTGCCAATGCAGGTGCCCAAGGTGAAGGAAATGATGTAGCCCAGACTATTGCAAAGAGCAGTTTTACTTTAGATGCTTACGAATCTAAAAAAATCACCTTCATCATTGGTGCAGCGTTTTCCTTAGAAGCACTAAAAACCAACATTTCCTCTGGTGAAAAAGCTTACAAGGATTTTCTTGCAGCGCCCAATACTTTAGAAGTGTTTCCCACATGCGGCGTAAACCCCGTGGAGTTAAACCCTTCATCAGGAACTACTTTCAAGTTCTATAACGATCCCTTAGGCAAGGATTTTATCAAAGAGGGTCAATTTCTTACCGTGACCAATATCACGAAAGACACTGCTTTTTATGTGCAAAATGTGGACAAAAAATATGCTGGAGATATTGCCAAAGTGCAGATAAAGATCATCGAAAAAAATGCAGATTTCCTCCTATCCTCCGACACGCTATTTTTAGGAGAGAACAACAACAAGGTTAGTTTTACAGATTTGAGTACCAATGCCAAAAACTGGTTATGGGATTTTGACAATGGTCTTCAGGCCTCCACACAAAACCCGGCTGTCATCTTTCAAGAAACAGGTAATTACACCATTCGTCTAACAGCAACGAACAACGATGGATGTATTTCCAAAGCAACAAAAACTCTGGTAGTAGCCAAAAGACCCACTGCACCCAATATCCCAGATCAGACCATTTGCCAAGGATCGAATGTCATTCTGGATAAAAATTCAGCGGAGAGTATTGCCGTCTATCTAGAAAAGGAATCTACGGAATGGACATTTAAAGGCAGTTCATTCTCCTCTGATCCCCTTCAGCATGACACCACATTCTACGTCTCGTCGTTCACAGAGGGTTTTGAAAGTGAGCGCAAAGAAGTAAAAGTAAATATCGCTCTTTCAAATCTTCAACTCCATCAAATCATTGACACACTGTCTTTTGAAAACAGGATTTTAATCTTCCCATCAGAGAAAATCAAAAATCAGGAATGGATGGTGGATGGCGTTTCAGTAAGCACCGCAGACACCTTGATACTGACTGTCGTAAAAAATAACTATCAAATTCAGCTTAATGCGGAAAGTAACGAAGGATGTTCACTGACTGTATCTAAGAATTTGGCATTTTCTAAGTCAAAAACCCCGACTGCTCAAAGCACTACTGTTTGCAAAAACACTCCGCTAACAATCAAACCTAGCAACGGCAGTATTTTTGGGTTTTATGCAAAATCAGACCTCTCAGACTTACTACACAAAGGAAAATCCTTAAACTTAAGCTCTGTATCATCAGACACCTCCATTTATATTGTCGGTTTAGACAGTGGCTTTCCTAGTGATACTAAAACAATAAAAATCAGCGTATCCCAAAGCAATTTTTCAATCATTGCTACACCTGCTATTCTCAATTTGAATAATGAAAAAAATGCACGTTTCACCAACAACCTAACTTCACTTACAGATCAACAGTGGTACCTAAATGGTGAACCAATATCTGCGCTCAAGGAAATCACCTTACTATTTACTAAAGTGGACACGGTAGTAATTTCCGTACAGGGCGTTGATCAATATGGATGTTCATTATTTTCTTCCATCAATTATTCAATCATTTCCCAAAAGGAAATTGACAATCCACTGTCATTAAAAGGCTCACCACAATTTTCGGTGTATCCAAATCCCACCAGTGGCATTATCAATATTTCAGGGGTGTATCAAGGTGATTTTGTAGAAATGTTGGATTTAACAGGAAATGTTGTCTTAAGAAAAAAAATCACAACGGAAAATCCCTCTTTTGATCTATCCTCACTTCAAAAAGGTGTTTACCTCTTTAAAATTTCCCACCAATTAACACCACTATTTATTACTTATAATCTCATCATTCTACAATAAAAACAGATTCTAGGTAATTCACCTACGAATACAATCCACTAAACGAAATTATTCGTACTTCTAGCTCAACATAGTTCAACTTTGTTTCATGAAAGTTTTTATAGCAGCAAGCATATTTTGCTTTTTCACATTAACGACAACAGCACAGTTCACGAGCACGCAAAGTGGTGACTGGGGTACGGGAGCCACTTGGGGTGGCACTGGCCCTGCGTACACTGGACTGGGCAATGTTAATATTACGATTAATCATAAAGTAGTCGTAGGATCGAATGGTGCGACTCAAGACATGACATTTGCAACAAACAAAGAAGCGCAGAGTTTCACTATCAACAATCGATTAACGATATATGGTAATGTGACATTTGCCAATAAAGCAATGAACTTAGTTATTGCAGATGGGGCTACCGTGCTAATTTTTGGAAATTTGACACTTAATAACAAAATCAATCTCAATTCAGGCGGAACTTTGGTTGTAACTGGGACTTTTGACAAAGCTGGGTCTCAAGGATCTTTCTTAGGAGATGGAAAAGTATATGCAGGAAGCTATTCTGGTGATGCAGAAGACTTTACCCCAGGTGATGCCGAAAATAACGCGGATCAGCAACAAAGTTTAGCAGACCTTGAGACCGATAATACCGATGGATCGCTAGATGAAGTAATTAACGCGATAGAGACAGGAACTCCCCTACCTATTACATTAAAATACTTTAAACTAGCTCAATCCACTCAAGGCATCCTGCTTGATTGGGCTACATTATCAGAAGAAAACTTCGACTATTTCGAAATACAACGAGCAGGGAATAATGGAGCATTCGAAGTAATTAACACAATAAAAGGAAATGGAAACTCGACAGACGTGAAGAAATATTCGTGGATAGATGAATCTCCATTGAATTGGAATCAATTACTACCGCCTAGAATCGGTTGATTTCGATGGATATCGTGAGACTTTCCCAATGGAAGCAATCAAGAATAGCGAGAAGTCAGCCAAATTTTCCATCTACCCAAATCACATTGATAAAAATGGGGTATTATCCATATCAGGAGTTTCGCTCACTGATGCTGAAATATCGTTTATAGACAATACAGGAAAGGTAAAGTATCAAACCAATGCGGTTAGTGAAAAAATCACACTTCCTTATAATATTGAATCTGGGGTCTATATGATTCTATACAAACAAGGCCAAAATGTTCAAACACATAGGCTAATTGTCAACTAGTTACCCGCTTAATGATATTAGACATAAAAAAAGCAATCCAAAGGGTTGCTTTTTTTATGCTCCTATTGAAGTAATCAATTCTCCCAATAGCCAAATATCCAATTACCAGCATCTTCTTTGTTTTTACTCCGAAAAAACTGAGCTACAGCTCTAAGCAATTCACCTTTACTTAAACGTTCGTCGCTATTCAAATCCAGCTTAGTGAATGATTTAGCTGAGTATTTCATTTCTATATGAAACGCCATAAATAAGTCTACATATTCGTCCAAATCAATATGCTGATCGTTATCGGCATCAAAATAATCAAACATCTCACCTACAATGCCAGTGACAATGCGCTTATAAACTTCGATATCAGTATTTACAATATGCTTATCAGAAAACGTCAGCCACTCTTCCAAAGTAGCAGACTGAGCCCCTGGGTTTGCAGATTTAATAAATTCATCCCATGAATGTCTACATCGCGTTACTACACCATTAAAGTCCTCACTCCCCTCGCGAAAACCCCACATAAAGCATAAATTTTCGGCTATTTCAATAAAATCTTCTATTGTGATCTGCCCATTTTTATTATAGTCCAATAGATTATAAAAATGGGTGAGTTTTTCAGTTTGAAAATCTGTGAGCATAGGTCAATGTGTTTATTCTTTAATCTTGTTCCTTAAAGACTTTTTTCAATAAGTCTGTTGTTCTCGCCATAGGATCTTTTCGAATTTTTGCTTCTTCTTGAGCAATTAAAAGAAAAAGCCCATCTAGCGCTCTATCCGTAGCATAACTCTCCAAATCCGCATTGACATCTGCCAAGAAAGGGATTTTATTGTAAGTATTCATCAAATCCCCATAATATTTTGTTGCGTTGGTCTTGCTCAGAGCCTGCTTTATCACTGGCGCAAATTTAGCACGTAATTGGTCAGATATAGTTTTTTTCAGATATAGAGTTGCCTCATCGTTATTTCCTTTCAAAATCGTCCAGGCGTCTTGGATGGTCATTGATTTGATAGCACTTACAAAGATAGGCTTAGCTTCTTTCGCAGCTTCTTCAGCTCCACGATTCAAAGTTTCCACAAATTGATCCACTTGACTGCCCAATCCCAGCTGGCGCAGCTTATCCTCAACTTGCTGAACTTCTGGCGGGAAAGGGATTTTAATTGATGGATTTCCAAGAAAGCCATTAACCTTTGACGCTTGATCGGCACCATTTCCAATCCCCTTCACCAATGCTTCTTTCAGCCCTGCCGCTACTTGCTCTGTGGTCAATTTCTCATCGCCCAAATAATCATCTACTGCTTTTTTTAGCTGCTGAGCGGTACATCCCGCCATTAGCACGCCTACTACCACAATTGAAAACAAATGATTAAACCTCATGTTTAGTGTTTTTGAAAAATGTAATTGCATAAAAGTAATGTAATAACCAGTAATTTTAAACCTTGAAATCAAATTAGATACCGAGAAATAAAAAAACGAGCTTCGTTGCTCATTTTATTCAGCCGCTGTTTTATCAAATCATCCTACAAAAAATGCCCATAAAAGCCGAAATTATTACCATTGGAGACGAAATCCTTTATGGACAAACCCTAGACACCAACTCTCACTGGATGAGTGGAGAATTGGATAAAATAGGAATCAAAGTTATAAGAAAAACAACGGTTGGTGACATCAGGGAAGAGATTCTGAGTAGCTTTCAAGAAGCCGAAAATCGTGCTGATGTAGTACTGATCACTGGAGGGCTGGGTCCCACAAAAGATGATCTAACAAAGCCGCTTATCAGCGAATACTTCAACTCTCCTCTCCAACTCAATCATGAAGCTTTGAAAGATGTAGAAGCCATCTTTCAGAAATCTGGCCGTACTGTTTCGGAAGTCAATCGCAAACAAGCCGAGATCCCAGCAATGGCTGTTAAAATCACCAATAGTCTGGGTACTGCGCCAGGCATGTGGCTCGAAAGAGACGGGAAAGTTTTTGTCTCCATGCCTGGAGTGCCTTTCGAAATGCGAAGGATGATGTCTGATAGTATTTTACCTAAACTACAAGCCCAGTTTCTACACGAGATCATCTACCATAAGGTCATTCGAACAATTGGCATTGGTGAATCTAGCTTGGCTGAAATTATTTCCGAATGGGAAAACAAGCTACCACCGCATATCAAATTGGCTTATCTACCCACCCTCGGAATGGTGAAGTTGAGACTAACAGCTGTAGGGAAAGATTTGAACCTCTTAAAAACTGAGTGTGAGACACTCACCACTAAAGCAAAACCTCTCATTGAAAAATACACCTACAGTTACAATGATGAAGACATAGAATTTTGCATCGGCAGTATGCTTGTGAAGCATAATAAAACCATCGCATTTGCTGAGAGCTGTACCGGCGGGTATTTATCACACCTATTGACCAAAACTCCTGGGTCATCAAGGTACTATCTTGGATCGATAGTTTCCTATTCGTATGAAGTTAAAGAGAATGCCTTAGGCGTAAGCCATGAAATATTGAATTCAAAAGGAGCGGTAAGCGAAGAAGTCGTTTGCCAAATGGCCGAAGGAGTAAAATTAAAATTGCAATCCGATATTGGTATCGCCATTAGTGGGATCGCTGGCCCAGATGGAGGTACAGAGGAAAAACCTGTGGGTACCGTCTGGATTGCGTATTCTGATGAGAAAAAAACAGTCGCAAAGAAATTTACATTTTCAAAAGACCGATTGCTAAACATCCAATATAGTGCATACGCAGCATTGAATATGTTGCGAATACACTTTCAAGATTTAGCTCAGTAAGCATTACGATTCACTTTGGTTGTCCTGAAGTGCCAAAACATACTATTGATTTTATATACCTTTGCATTTTCTAAAAGAACATCCAAATAGATACGAAGATATGGCTGAAGTAGAATTGGTTATGCCTAAAATGGGAGAAAGTGTGATGGAAGGAACCATTCTCGGATGGCTCAAATCAGAAGGCGACCAAATTGAAGAAGACGAGTCAATTTTGGAAGTAGCAACAGATAAAGTTGATACTGAAATCCCTTCTATATACAGCGGAACACTCAAAAAAATTCTTGCAAAGGAAGGAGATGTAGTATCCATTGGTCACCCTATTGCCATTATTGAGTTAGTCAGTGATGAATCAACGACGAGCGAACCTCCAATTTTCACACCCGAAAATGCAAATCCAATTAAAGAAGCTGAAAAGTTACTTGAATCAGCCATTTCTTCACATTCGGCTATTAACCAACCGAAAATAGAAGCTACTAGGTTTTATTCGCCTCTAGTACGCAACATTGCAAAAGAAGAAAACATTGCGCTGAGCGAATTAGAAACTGTCCCTGGTACGGGTCAAGATGGCCGTGTCACTAAAACAGATATTTTAAATTACCTGGCGGGCAAAAAAGGAGTTGTACCAACTCCAGTTTCACCAGAAGCGCAACCAGAACCTGCCACAATGATCACCTCTGGTGAGGATGAAATTATTGAGATGGATCGCATGCGCAAAATGATTGCGGAGCGTATGTTGGCATCAAAAGCCATCTCAGCTCATGTCACTTCTTTTGTAGAAGCGGATGTTTCTGAGATCGTGAAATGGCGAGGAAAAATGAAGCGCACCTACATGGAACGCGATGGTCAAGCGCTGACTTACACGCCGATAGTCATTGAAGCGGTAGTGAAAGCACTTAAGGACTATCCGATGATGAACATACAAGTAGACGGTACTCGAATCATCAAAAAAGCGGATATCAATATTGGATTGGCAGTAGCGCTACCTTCGGGAAATTTGATTGTGCCTGTCATAAAAAATGCAGATAAGCTGAGCATTCTCGGCCTTACAACTCAAGTGAATGAGTTGGCCAGAAAAGCTAGAGATGGTAAATTGACAGCTGACGAATTGTCTGGCGGAACTTACACTGTTTCCAACGTGGGTTCTTTTGGCAATGTAATGGGCACTCCTATTTTAGTGCAACCTCAAGTGGGAATTCTCGCTATGGGAACCATACAGAAGAAACCAGCCGTAATCGAAACTCCTCAAGGAGATTTTATCGGAATAAGAAACAAAATGTTCTTATCTCATAGCTATGATCACAGAGTGGTGGATGGAGCACTTGGCGGAATGTTTGTCCGCAGAGTAGCAGACTACCTAGAAAGCTTTGATATTAATCGCAATGCATAGTATACCAAGCCCTTCCCTATTGAAGGGCTTTTTTATTGAACATTGTCATTCTTCGTCCAATCAATTTTCTTCAAACTTCGTTACTTAAGTGAAGAATTTCCAATGGGACACAATCACACACATCATCATAAGAAACCTGCCTCTACCAAAAATATCAGGATAGCCTTTTTCATCAATCTGGCGTTTTCTATCATTGAACTCATCGGAGGTTTGTGGACAAACAGTATCGCTATACTTTCAGATGCTCTACATGATTTTGGAGATAGTCTATCTCTTGGTGTTTCGTGGTATTTCCAAAACATCTCCAAAAAAGAACGAGACAAAGACTTTTCCTACGGCTATGCACGATTTTCTGTAGCCGGAGCGGTTATCAATTCTATTGTGCTGGTAGTAGGCTCTATTTACATTTTGATAGAATCCATTCCACGACTTTTTGACCCTCAAAACCCAAACAGTGAAGGAATGATTTACATGTCCATAGGCGGGATCATCTTCAATGGTCTGGCAGCATGGAAGCTTCACGGTGGAGATTCTATTAACGAACGCGCAGTGTATTTACACTTGCTTGAGGATATTCTCGGCTGGGTGGCAACTCTCGTGGCGGCCATTATCATTCAGTTTTGGTCTATTCCCATTCTAGATCCAATTCTTGCACTGGGTATTGCTTGCTTTATTTTATTCAACGTATATGGCAACCTCAAGCGTGCTGCAAAAATCATTCTTCAAGGCACGCCTGACGAAATCGATGTAGAGAAAATCAACGAAGTGCTGAGAGACATTCCTCAAATTAAAAATGTTCATGATTGCCACGTATGGTCACTCGATGGTCAATTTCACATCTTGTCCGTGCATTTGACACTAGATGGTGAATACGAGATGAAAGAACTTGCAGTGATAAAACAAGAGGCCAAACACCGCTTGCAACACTTAAAAATTGATCATGCTACTATTGAGTTTGAAACTGGAGGACGAAGAATGTGATGGGTGTGATTTAAGCACTGAAAGCTGAATCTATTAAATGTCCGATCAGCCTACAAGCATTTCTCATTGAGTATGCTCGATTTGCAAAAACCATTTCTCCTAAACCTTGTGGATAACTACATTTGGTATAAATTCGCGCCACGAATGTCCATAGCGCGCAAAGTGAGATCGGTGGAACTGTTGTTTCAGCGTCTCGATCAGGAAATCAAAGTATTTCAATCTGAAACTGGTTTACACTGTGTAGCTGGGTGTGGAAAATGTTGTACCAAAGCCGACATAGACGCCACTCCGTTAGAATTTTTACCTTACGCATTTCATCTATTTCTCACAGGAAAAGCTGAGTCAGTGCTCGAACAACTCCATCTTCGAGAAGATGATGTATGCTTCATCTATCAGCCGTTATCTATTGATGACAAAGCCAAAGGAACTTGCTCAGAGTACCCATATCGCGGACTTATCTGTAGACTTTTTGGTTATGGAGCATCTAGAGACAAGCTCGGACAACTGCGATTAGCTACCTGCAAAATCATCAAAGAAAACCAAGTAGAGAACTACCAAAAGTCTATTGATGAAATGGCTAAAGGGCTGTACGTACCCATTTTCACTGATTACTATCAAAAAATCGCCAATATTGATTTTGAAATGGGGAGTGAGTTTGTTCCGGTGAACCGTGCGTTGATAATGGCCATTGAGGAAGTGTTGCAATATTATACCTACAGACCATTTCCAAAACACTTGAAGCGTTCAGCTTGAAAAGCTTCAAGTCATTAACGCGCCAGCAATCGCAGCTGTCATCATCGTGGCGAGCGTTGCTGCCAAAAGTGCACGCATGCCAAGCTTGGAGATATTTCCCTGCTGAGAAGGTGCCATCCCTCCTATGCCACCAATCTGGATGGCGATAGAACTAAAATTTGCAAAGCCACACAATGCGTAAGTGGAAATAACGATGGAACGTTCGTTCAAAACACCAGATTCCATAAAGTCGGCCAAACTCAAATATGCGACAAATTCATTCACCACAACTTTTCTGTCCTAACAAACTTCCAACCTGTAATGACTGATCCCAATCCACTCCAATCGCAAATGCACCAACACGAAACAACTGACCCAATAAAAACTCCAAAGAAAACCCGTCGAAAGAACCTCCTGAAACAGCAACCACCCAAGCGTTGAGTCCGAGCATGCCTCCTATTGACATCAATAAATAGTTTATGGCTGCTATTAGCGCAATAAACGCCAAAAGCATTGCACCGATGTTTACCGCGAGCTTAAGTCCATCGGCAGCCCCACGAGCCAATGCATCAATCAAATTCACTCCAATTTTCTCGTTAGAAACAGATAAATCCGTGTTGATAGTGTCTTTGTAAAGTTCTGGAAGGAGCATTTTGGACATGACTATTGCCGCAGGGGCATTCATTATAGAAGCACTCAGCAAATACGCCGCAAATCGCTCTTGCTCTACAGGATCGCCTCCTCCTAAAAATGCGACATATCCTGCCAGTACACCTCCTGCAATGGTGGCCATGCCTCCCGTCATCAGGCACATGAGCTCCGACTGGGTCATTTTCGAGATAAAAGGTCGTACCAGCATTGGTGCTTCCGTTTGACCTAAAAAGATATTACCAGCCGTGGATAATGCTTCTGCACCAGACAGTTTCATAGTTCTAGCCATCACCCAAGCGATACCCTTCACTATATATTGAAGAGCCCCCAAATAATACAAACCTGCTGTGAGCGTGGAAAAGAAAATAACCGTGGGTAGGACTTGTAGCGCAAAAATAAAACCTAAACTCTCGGAGTTTAGCAGGTTACCAAAAAGGAAAGATGCTCCTTCTTTCGAAAAGCTCAGCAACACCACAAACTGTTTGCTCAGCCATGCAAAACCAGTTTTAGCAAATCCCACTTTGGAAATAAGTAAACCAAAAGCGATTTGTAGAAGGATGCCGGTGAAAACCAAACGCCAATCAATTGCTTTGCGTCGGTTGGAAAACAAAAAAGCAATTACCAACAAGAATAACAAGCCGATAATTGCTCTTATGAAGTCCATATTAATAATTAATTACGCTTGTTTATTTCATCGCGAATCTTCGCGGCGCGTTCATAATCCTCTGCCGAGAGCGCATCATCCAACATTTTGTTGAGCTGATCCATTGGCATATCCTCAAGCTTTTTGGGTTTGTTCTCTGGCTGCCCAGAACTCGTCACCTTTTTACCAGCGTCAGTTACAGGCTCGTCTTCATCAGCGAGGACAATTCCTGCTTCCGTCAAAATCATTTCATTGGTATAAAGCGGAACATCAAAGCGCAAGCCTATGGCAATAGCATCTGAAGGTCTTGCATCAATTTCAATTTCTTTACCATCGGCAGTACACACGATTTTTGCAAAGAATACACCCTCTTTCAAATCTGAGATGATTATTTCCGAAACCATAAAGCCAAAATTGAAGGCAAATGACTTGAACAAATCATGCGTCATTGGCCGATTGGGGACAATCTTTTCTATCTCAATGGCTATAGCCTGAGCCTCAAACATACCGATGATGATTGGCAGTCTTCTATTTCCATTTTCCTCTCCTAAAACAAGGGCAAAAGACCCTGATTGTGATTGGCTGGAAGACAGCCCCAATATTTCTAGCTTTATCTTATCTGACATTAACCCTTCTGCGCCTTTATTGCTTCTGTAAGTTTCGGTACTACTTCGAAAGCATCGCCCACCACGCCATAATCTGCGGCTTTGAAAAAGGGAGCTTCCGGATCTTTGTTAATCACCAAAATGTACTTGGATGAATTTACGCCTGCAAGATGTTGAATCGCCCCCGAAATTCCAACGGCTACATACAAAGATGGGCTTACTTTTATACCTGTTTGCCCTACATGCTCGTGATGCGGCCTCCAATCCATGTCAGAAACGGGCTTGCTACAACCTGTAGCCGCACCCAGCGTTTTTGCCAATTCTTCAATCATGCCCCAGTTTTCTGGCCCTTTGAGTCCTCTGCCACCCGAAACCACAATATCAGCTTCTGGCAATAGCACCTCACCGGTGGTTTTATCCTGAGAAGTGATTTTCACCTTAAAATCTGCCTCATTGATCGTTGGTTCAAAAGCTACAACCTCGGGAGATCCTCCATCTTCCGCTATGTCAATTACATTTTTCTTTAATACAAGGATTTTTTTGTCACTAGTAAGGTTAGAAGATGCGAAAGCCTTGCCCGTATAAATACTGCTTTTTACTTTAAAACCAGAAGATGTATCCGGCAACTCAACAACATTAGAAGCCAAAGCTGCACCTGTCTTGATAGCGACTCTTGCCGATACAGGATCCCCTAAAGAAGATTTAGCCATCACCAAAAGATTGGCTGATTCCTTCGACATGGCTTCCGCTATTGCCGAAGAATATGCTGTGATGTTCGTTTCGGCCAACTTATCGTTAGTCACTTGAAGCACTTTTTTGGCTCCTGCTTTTCCAAGTTTAGCACTCTCTTCACCTTTTAGTTCAGAAAATACAATCGCCGAAACTTCTCCATCTATTGCAGCTGCGTAACTCACTGCTTCCAACGAGGACTTTTTCACTTGTCCCTCATCTATTTCTACAAATACCAATACTGACATATTAGATCACTTTTGCTTCGTTCTTCAATAATTTAACTAGTTCGTCCATATTATCCGGATCGATCAATTTTACACCGCTTTTTGCAGGTGGCAATTCAAACACCTCCACAGCATTCAAAGCCGTATCAGATGTAGGAGCTACTACATTCAGAGGTTTGGTCCTTGCGGACATGATTCCACGCATATTCGGGATTTTCCATTCTGCAATAGGTTCTTGACATCCTGCCACGAAAGGCAATTCGAGTTCCATGTATTCTTTTCCTCCTTCTATCTCTCTGGCGATTTTTGCGGTATTCCCTTCAATATCCAGTTTCATCACAGGAGATACCGATGGCATACCCAGTAGCTCTCCCACCATTCCGTGAACCTGACCTCCGTTGAAATCAATGGATTCTCGGCCCATCAAAATCAAATCATAAGCACCCTCTTGAGCGGCTTTGGCTATTTGCTTCGCAACGAAAAATGCATCGGTAGGAAAAGCATCCACTCTAATGGCATCATCAGCACCAATGGCCAAGGCTTTTCTGAGTGTAGGTTCAGTTTCCGCTTCGCCTACATTCAAAACCGTGATTGATCCTCCATGCTGCTCCTTGAGCTCAACGGCTCTTGCAAGCGCATAATCATCGTAGGGGCCGATGATGAATTGTACTCCCGATTTGTCAAATTTCGTATTACCATCGGTAAAGGAAATCTTGGACGTTGTATCAGGAACATGTGTAATACAAACCAATATTTTCATATTATTCTGTGATATTTGGGTTAATAACTGTGTCTGTCTAAGATACTAAATAACTCGAGAATGGCTAGCGAAGAAAGAATCAAACAATTGACCCAATTCATGCAGGAAGATCCAAATGATCCATTTCCTGTTTATGCCCTTGCTATTGAGCATCTACAGATAGATAAACGTAAGAGCAGAGAATTGTTTGAGGTTTTGTTAAAAAAGCATGAAAACTATATTGGCACATACTATCACGCAGCAAACCTCTATAGTGAAATAGGTGAAAAAGAACTCGCAACCAAGACCTATGAAGCGGGTATTGAGAAAGCAAAAGCGTTGAATGAATCCCACGCTCTCAAGGAGCTTCAGTCCGCTTATATGAATTTTCAGTTTGAGGATTGATGAAAAATGGTGCGTACGATCAGCCAGAAAGCGCTTTGGCGGCCGGCTAACCACCTAACACAATCACCGGTGTTACCGACAGGTTTTCGGTCAGCTCTTGCCGTCCGGTAATATTCCTTAATTGCCAAATTCATACCGCCAGTGCCCTGGTCATAGACCACAAAAAAACGCAATGAGATCATTTCTTGAGTTGTTTTGTGTGACGGCATTGTGGCTATTCGGCTAAATGTTAGCGGTAGTTCTATTCTGTCTTTTTGTAGTTAAGAATCATTGTCTCTCCACCAACTTTTCCAACTTGTTGATCTGGATTGGGTTGAGGAACAAATTCAAATTCTTCTTCCATTCTCAATTTAGTCGATCCGAAAATTGTCTAAATTTTCGAATAAAGTCTAATGCAGTCCCAGGAACTGTTGGTGATGATACACGGTTCATAAATTTAAGTGTCGTCCCTTTGGGATCAATGTCCCAAGTCCCTGTCACATTCAATTTTCCGAGATCTTTATACTCACATGAATATCTGAAAGTCATGTCAGAATTAAATATTATTGAGTCTAATGTTGGGTTACTGTCAATCGTTACGCTTTTGTCTCCTTTTGTATATCCATCAGTAAAAGTCCAACTACCAACGAGTTTATTTATTAATTCGTTTCTCTTTTCAAGTCCCTGATTTTGCCCGAAGCAAAACAGTACTCCTGAAACTAATATTATTGTTAATGAAAATTTCATGTCCTTAGAATTATTCCTAACAATATAGTGTTTTATAGGCTGTTTACCCAAAGATACAGTAAGCGGTTTAATACATAATAAGCGGGCAAATGGACTATAAAACTCCGTTGGACGATGCGGAAAGGTGGTCTATGGGTGTGGCTCCTTCGCGTTTAGAGTTCTGGCCAGTGCTGTTACGAAGAAGTAAAGGCGAAGTGGGTGAAAAAATGGAGTAAATAACCTCAACATGATCAAGTGTCTTCTGGCCAGAACATAGTTGTCCCTGCCAATAAATTAGCGATAAGTGGATCAAAGAGCATTTCAAAGATCGTTTTACTTTCTTCATTCTATGGAGGATCAAGTATTGTCGTTGGTTGCATTCTCCCTTTTTTGCATTTGGTGCATTGATTCAAATCCTTACCTAGCACAATCTTTATTACGTCTTTGGTAGAGATGCCTTGCAAAATGGAAGTGTGAGTTGGTTGTCCAAGGTAGGTGGTACAAAGCTCTTTTTTTACCTTGTTCGCAGAAGCCAAAATCCCATAATATCGGATTTTATAAAATCCCGAAGGTAATATGTGCCACATAAAGCGATGGATAAAATCCTGTGCGTCAAGAGTTAAAAATCCTTTGTGCATGGCTTTTCGGTAATCTTTCCAACTAAAAGTAACTTTTCCTTTTTCAATACTGACCAAGCGACTGTTGCTGATGGCCACTCTGTGGGTGTATTTGCCTAAATATCGAACGACAGATTGTGGGCCAGCCAAAGGCTTCTTGGTGTACACATTCCAGTTTTTGGCATAGACACTTTTTTTGAGTGCCCAAATACTCACAACATCATCAGGAAGCTTGATCCTTTCTTCTTTGAGCTCAGTCTCAAGCAGTGACCACAATACACCACGAAAGACTTTAGACAATACCTTGACAGGCAGAAAGAACTTTTTCTTGGCATGAATCCACTCTTCACCATCGCAAGACAAGCCTCCAGCTGGAATGAGCATGTGGATATGTGGCGGTGGAAGGTTAAAGATTGACCCCATGTATGCAAGACAGAAACTGCTCCTGTGTCTGCTCCAAGAAACTGCGGATTCCTTCCCACTTTAGCCAAGGTCTGAGCGGTGGCCTTGAAGAGCAGGTGATAACAAATCCGCTGATTGATGTAAAACAGTTTGTGCAGCTCCGATGGTATTGTAAATACGCTGTGATAATAGCGACACACAGGCAAATTACCTTCAAGCTTATCTACCCAGACGAGTTGCTTGGTGTACTGACACTTGTTGCAGTGGCGGTTTCGGCACGAGTTGTAAGAAATGCGCTGGTGATTGCACTGATTGCAATTTTCCACATGCCCACCCATCGCGGCGGTTCTGCAATTACAGATCGCTCGAAAAGCCTTTTGCTGATCTATGCACATGGTGTGTTGCGCTAGATATTCACTCCCATATTCCCTGAATACAGCAGCTACATCCAAAGGATGCCTCTCGTTGAGTGCCTTCATGATGGATCATCAAAGGGACTTTTGATAGAGGGATCTATGGCTGCTAAATGCACATAAATCATTGTAGAGCTAAGAGAACTATGGCCTAGTAGTTTTTGAATTACCTTCAGATTGGTTTGCCTCGCTCTAGCATATGTGTGGCAAAAGCATGCCGCAAACTGTGAGGATGTACCTTTTTGGTGATTCCTTCATGTTCAGCGGCTCGCTGTACAATCTTACTAATGGATGTTGGGGAATAAGGCTGTCCTGGATTACTACCCGATTCAAAAACGTAAACTTGTGGCTTGGGACGAAAAATTCGATACTGGCTTAATAGACATTTTGGCGGCTGAAAGCCGTATAACTAACTGACAGTCATAGATTTGATTCAAATCAAAGGTTATGAATAAAAAAAGTGCTTTTTCTGTAGAGGGATTATTGTCTCTAAAAATGGAATTCGCAACGGTAAACAGCGTTATAAATGCCACTCCTGCGGTCGTCAATTCAGTGGAGGAAATAAGCTAATTGCAAGGGAGTTATGGATTGAATACGTCGAAGGCAAGCAAACTTATTCACAATTAGCAGAAAAATTTGGCTGTTCAATTCGTACTATTCAAAGGAAAATTGATGAACACCAAGTGCAATTAGCTGCTCCAGTATCGAGCCCTGTCATTGTTTTAATGGATACCACTTATTGGGGTCGCAACTTTGGATTAATGCTTTTTAAAGATGCTGTCAGTGGTGCAAATCTGCTCAAAAAGTACGTAAAGCATGAAACAAATGCTGCCTATGTACAGGGTATAACAGAATTAAAGGAGAAGGGATTTATCATCAATGCTATAGTCTGTGATGGGCGAAAAGGATTACCTCAATCTTTCAGTGATGTACCTGTGCAGATGTGTCAATTTCATCAATCCGCAATAATGAGACGTTACCTCACTAAGAAGCCTAAACTGATAGCAGCTAAGGAATTACTGTCTGTAGTTGATCTATTGAAGCAGACAGACAAAGAATCATTCGAAGGAGCTCTCAATCAATGGATTGAAAAATGGCAGATCTTTCTCAACGAAAGAACACTAAATCTTGCTACTGGCAAGACATTTTATACCCACAAAAGACTTAGAAGTGCTTATAGAAGTCTAAAAACGAATCTACCTTGGTTGTTCACATGGTATGACCACATCGAACTCAAAATCCCAAATACAACCAATGCAATTGATGGGCATTTTGCTGACTTGAAAAATAAACTCAGAAATCATAATGGGCTTACTAACCAGCGAAAAATGAAATTCATAAATGAGTTTTTGAAGGTATAAAGACCTCCAAAAATATCAATGGGTTGTACTGATAGCACAACCCATGTACGATATTTTTTATCGGCCATCTGCCTTATCCCTGACAGGTTGCTCTCCAGCAGAGCCTGTTTCCGTTTTAACAGACAATACAAAAATTGGCAATTATCATTTTTGATCAGCCAAATTGAAAAAATAAACACCCTCCAAAATGTCCATTACTAAGTATGTTCTAATTTTCAGCCGCCAAAATGTCTATTACTCCATAATACTCACGAAGCAGGGTTAAGGTCTTAACTGCTAGCAAAGCATCTCTAGACTTATTGCCTTTGCCGTAATTGATGCGAATGACCATGCGCGAGGAGTCAATGTCGGTAAGCTTTAGATTCATCAATTCATCTCGGCGCATGCCCGTGGAGTATAGCATAGCCAATATTGCCTGGTGCTTGATGTTGGTTGGAGCGGCAATCAGCCGTAAAACCTCATCCCGAGAAAGGATATCAGGCATGGGGTAATCAGCTCTTGGTCGCTTGATTTTGATGCCTACATCCCACGATAGTCCTAAGACATCTTGCCTCAAAATCTTTAGCGCACTGATCGTTTGATTGATAAAGGAGTTGGACAATCCACATTCCTCCTTGCAGAAATAGAGGTATTTTTTGATCTCTTCTACAGTAACCAACTCTGGCGATTTACCAAAATGCCGACTCAGCCGCACTAGCGTGCTCAAGTAACATTTAACCGTTCGCTTACTGTAATTGCGAAATTGCAATTCGTGAATGAAGCGCTGACTTAATCTTTCTGGAGGGGATAATGATTTTTTTTCATCTTGATATTATTTTAGTTTATCCTTTAAGATAATCATTATCTAGATGCTACCGACGCAGGAGGTTTCGTTCAACAACCGGATGTGTGACACCATGTCACATATCCGCATTGTGTCTTGATTGCTAATCTAGTGGATTTTTGATTCCAGCCAAGACGTTGCTAGCTACAGGCGTATAGATTTCCTTGGTTTTATTAGACAAGTTTCCCAATAGCGTCTGCGTGTATCGCAGGGCAGTTCCTGATGCAAGCAAGTGTGTGCCAATGAGTACCTCAACATATGAGGTACTGCGTTTTTTCAGCAACTTCAATCCATAACATCCAATGCTTAAGATTATTTCTACGTAGTATCTTCTTATATACGTAGTATTTTGTTAAAAATACGTATTCCATGTTTTCATAATTAAGTATTTATACGTACTTTTACGTAAAACTTCTTAGAACTATGAAAAAAGTAGTCGTAATCGGTAATGGAATGGTGGGGTACAAGTTTTGTGAAAAACTACGTGCCAAAGCTGACGCTTCAGAAATTGAACTAGTTGTTTATGGAGAAGAGCCACTACCTGCCTATGACCGGGTGCATTTGAGTGAATATTTCACCAATCAATCGGTGGATGATCTATACATGGCTCCTAGGTCTTGGTACACTGACAATCAAGTGGATCTTAAAACCTCTCAATTGATTGTGGATATTGACAGGTCTGAAAAAAAGATCACTACACACCAAGGAAACACCGAAAATTACGACTATTTAATATTAGCCACTGGTAGCCGACCAATGGTGCCTCCCATCAAAGGAGTAGAGAAAAAAGGTGTATTTGTTTATCGCACCATAGAAGATTTGGAACAAATCATTGATTTTTCCAAAGGCGTAAAACGTGGCGCTGTATTGGGTGGCGGACTTCTTGGGCTTGAAGCGGCAAAGGCACTTTTAGATTTGAATCTCGATGCGCAAGTAGTGGAATTTGCTTCACGATTGATGCCAAGACAGCTCGATCAGCGTGGTTCAGATATGCTCAAATCTAAAATTGAAGATTTAGGAATTGAAATTTTACTCAATAAAAGTACCTCTGAGATAACAGGAAATGGCAAACTAGACGGACTTTCATTTGCCGATGGTTCTTTCCTAAAAACAGATATGCTCGTGATTTCTTGCGGGATTGTGTCAAGAACAGAGCTGGCAGAAAAAGCCGGACTTGAGGTTGGTAAACGAGGCGGTTTCAAAGTAAACGAACAGCTTCAAACCAATGATCCTAACATTTACGCCATTGGAGAGGCTGCTTCCTACAAGGACATGGTCTACGGTCTGGTTGCTCCTGGCTATGATATGGCCGACACGGTAGTAGATCAGATTTTTGGCTCAGCCACAAAAAGATTTGTCGGTGCTGATATGTCTACCAAGTTGAAACTGATAGGTATAGACGTAGGAAGCTTTGGAGATGCGCTTGGTGAGACTGAAAACTGCGTGCCCATTATTTTTGAAGACAAAAACTCCGGAGTATTTAAAAGGGTAAATCTTTCCCCAGACAAAAAGCAATTGCTTGGAGGAATTTTAGTTGGGGATGCGAAGGAATACAGCATGTTGCTACAGACGGTTCAGAATGGTTTGGCCTTGCCCCCAAACCCTGAAGACTTGATATTAGGAGCTAGAGGCGGTGAATCTGCTGGGAGGAATCATTCGCTTATGGACTTGCCAGATGCAGCACAAATATGCTCTTGTGAGAATGTCACAAAAAGTGATATCGTATCAGCGATAAAGGAAAAAGGTTGTGAAGATGTTGCTACGGTTCGTCAATGCACAAAAGCAGGCACGGGCTGTGGCGCATGTTCTCCTATGGTGGCAGATTTGTTTACAGCTACAATGAAATCCATGGGACAAACCGTGCGCAAAACGATTTGTTCGCATTTTGACTACACAAGACAAGAGCTTTTTGACTTGATCAAAATCAAAGAAATAAAAAGCTACGATTCGCTTTTGGAGGAACATGGGACGGGTGATGGATGCGAAACCTGCAAACCAGCAGTGGCCTCCCTCCTGGCCAGTATTTGGAATGATCTAATCCTGAAGCAGGATACTATACAAGATACCAACGACCGATTTTTGGCTAACATTCAAAAAGGAGGCAGCTACTCTGTGGTACCTAGAGTACCAGGTGGCGAGATCACTCCTGACAAATTGATTGCAATGGGACAAGTCGCCAAGAAATACGATTTGTATACCAAAATTACTGGTGGGCAGAGAATAGATATGTTCGGTGCAAAAATCAATGACCTTCCAAAAATATGGAGAGAATTGATAGATGCAGGGTTTGAAAGCGGTCATGCCTATGGAAAATCGCTAAGAACTGTAAAAAGCTGCGTAGGGTCAACATGGTGTAGATATGGTCTCCACGACTCTGTGAGCTTCGCCATAGAAATAGAAAACAGGTACAAAGGCGTGCGGTCTCCACACAAACTTAAAGGCGGTGTGTCTGGATGCAGAAGAGAATGCGCCGAAGCACAAGGCAAAGATTTTGGACTGATTGCCACAGAAATTGGTTACAATCTCTACGTATGTGGAAATGGTGGTGCAAACCCACAACATGCATTGCTTTTGGCTGGCGATATTGATGAAAAAACTGCCATTAAATACCTTGATCGCTTTCTCGCCTATTACATCAAAACTGCTGAGCCGCTTAACAGAACATCCGTTTGGCTCAACAAACTAGATGGAGGAATTGACTACCTGCGTGAGATAGTGGTGAATGACAGTTTGGGCATAGGAGAAGATCTTGAGAAAGGATATGCAAGCACTCATTGCCGCATACCACTGCGAATGGAAAGAGGCGATCGAGAACCCGAAGATGGAAGCCAAATTCAGCCACTTTGCAAACTCTGACGAGCATGATCCTGCGCAAGCATTTGAGCCAATGAGAGAAATGAAAAAACCTGTAGACTGGAACGCCTAATTATAAACCAACCAAGTAATATGACTTCAATGACAGAAACAGTATATAAAACGGTAGCGAAAGAAAATGTCAAGATTTGGTTTGAAGTAGCCGAATCTGACACATTCCCTACAAACGGCGGGCTCAACGCCTTCTACAATGGATTGCAAATTGCCGTATTTAACTTCACCAAACGTGGAGAATGGTTTGCTACCCAAAACCTTTGCCCACACAAAAAACAGATGATTTTGTCTCGAGGGATGATTGGATCAGAGGGTGAAGAACCGAAAGTTGCTTGTCCATTTCATAAAAAAACCTTTTCGCTGCAAAGTGGAAAAAACCTGAACGGTAGTGAGTGCGATTTGGCAACTTATCCTGTAAAAATTGAGGATGGAAAAGTTTACGTGGGCTTTGACCACTAAGTAAATCGACTTAAATCCAGCGTTAGCCATTTCGGTGTTATTACTTAACATTACACTGAAATGGCTTTTTTCGTTTAATCATCTCAGTCTCTTTACTTAGTTTTGACTCTAGATTAAATGTGCAAAAGACTTTTTGCGGCATCACTACTTAGTTTTACTGAAACAATTGAAAGAATACTTCTCCAATGCCTAAGTCGAAGTTTAAAAAATTAGGTTTATTCTACTTGATGGCGCTTGGCGGCATTGCTCTCACCATTATACTCAGTCAATTTCTCATTCAAAGCTTTATCAGCAAGCAGCGCGACGATTCTCGTGTGATCAATGTGGCTGGGCGTCAAAGAATGCTGAGCCAAAAAATAAGTAAACTCTCTCTGCAAATACTCAATGCAGATGATCAAAATCGCCGAACATATAAAACCGAATTGCAACAGGCCGTGGAGCTTTGGAAAAAATCTCAATACGGTCTTCTCCATGGAGATAAGGATCTCAACCTTCTAGGCCACAATTCTGCGGTTATTAAAACCATGTTTTTGACCATCGAAGATGAATTTGAATCTATGGTCGCAAATGCTGATTCATTGATCACTCATTTGAATCAGGGGAGTTCCGATCAAGAGCAGATTGAACATTGGGTTGCACAAATCCTGAAAAACGAACCCATTTTCCTTGAGGGCATGGATGCGATCGTGTTTCAATATGACGATGAAGCCCGACTCAAGGTAGATAAGCTAAAAGACACGGAAATTCTTCTATTCATATTCTCCCTCCTCATTGTAATATTAGAGCTCCTTTTCATTTTCAGACCTATTGCCAAAAACGTGAGAGCCACTGTGCAAGATTTGATGACCTCCGAAAAGTCTTCCAAAAAAATGGCCTCTGAACTGACGAAACTCTACGAAGAACTCGGAAAATCTTATCAGGATTTGGAAGCTGTAAACGTAAAACCAGAATCCCCAACAGTCTTCGCCACCATAGATCGCGTGGGGAAGTTTATCTATTTCTCAGATAAGCTTAAGCGTTTGATGGAATATGAGGAAACGAATCCTCCAACCTACTTCCACGAACTACTCAAAACCGCAGGATACTCCGACGACTTTTATTTGGATTTGATCAACATACTGAATGCTGGTAAAAACTGGTCTGGGGAAATCAAATTACTGACAGAACCTGGGGATTTTTGCTGGTTGGAGGCGTTCATTATTCCAGTAATGGCCAACAATGAAATCAAAATTATCGCTCGGGATATCACTGAGTTTAAAGAGGCCAAAATCAGGTCACGTGAAATCAACAAAGAAAGGATAGAAGAAACGGTCAAAGTTCAAAGCTACAGGTCTGTTTTGATTTTGGAAGGTCAAGAAGAAGAGCGCAAAAGGCTTTCTCGGGAGCTTCACGATGGCGTGGGACAAATGCTCTCGGCGATGAAACTGCTCCTAGAGTCTATGACTCCCACTGCCAAGCCTATGCAAGCCAGAATGAACGACGCTAAAAGCCTCACAAAAAGCATTATTCAAGAGGTGCGCAGGGTTTCATTCAACCTAACACCAAGCAGTTTAGATGATTTTGGCCTGATGCCGGCGATTAAGAAATTTTGTGAAGAAATCAATTCGGTAACCAAAACGAATGTACAGTTCATCAACGAGACCAAATTCATTAACAGGCTGGAAAGCCATACCGAAACGAATCTCTATCGCATCATTCAAGAGTCGGTGAACAATGCATTGAAATATGCCAAAGCCACGAATATCACCGTGAAGTTTTCTCACAATGTCAATGTGCTTCATATTGCGGTTATTGATGACGGCAAGGGCTTTGATTTTGAACGAATATCAGGCAGTGGCCACTTTGAAAAAGCTGGTCACGGAGTTTTTAACATGAGAGAGCGGGCGGCATTTATTGGCGCGAATTTTAAAATAGATACAGAATTAGGCAAAGGAACACAAATCACCCTATCATTAACCCTAGAATAATATGATCAACATTGTATTAGCAGACGACCATGAAATCGTAAGGAATGGCATCAAAATGCTACTCGAAAATGAGAGCGACATTAAAGTTATTGGAGAAGCTGCCGATGGGCAAGAAACCATTGAAGTCGTTGAAGCCTTAGCCCCCGATGTACTTATCGCAGACATTCGCATGCCCATTTTTAACGGGCTGGAAGTAACGGAAAAGCTCAAAAAATCGCATCCGGGAGTAAAAATATTGGTACTTACGATGCATGATGATTCTGAGTACATTCTCAAATCGGTGCAAGTGGGCGCAGATGGATACCTGCTAAAGGATACGGGCAAGCAGGAATTTATCAAAGCCATACACATGGTATCTACCAATCAAAAGTATTTCAGTGGTGACATTTCTAATACCATTGTAAATTCATTTTTGAAATCAGGTGGAGCAGCCAACCCTACTCCTGCTCAAGCCACAGAAGTTGCTAGCAAAGACTATCAGCTCACGAAAAGAGAAATAGAAATTCTTCAACTCATATATGATGGCACTTCCAACAAAGACATAGCCGACAAGCTGGGAAAAAGTGTAAGAACCATCGAGACACACCGCTTCAACATCATGAAAAAACTGGAAGTGGGCAATGTGACCGAGTTGCTTAAAAAAATAGATCGAGAGAAAATTCTGGCGTAATCAAAGTGGCTCAAAAGATGTATGTATTAAAATCAACTTCCAAGGTCTATTATTTTTTTTCGATACTATTTCTTGGGTTCGCTTCGCTTGCGCAAAATCTACCTCAGAGCTATTATCCACGCATTAGCGGAGAGCTGATAGAGCATACCTATTATGCTCTTGACTACAATGAAACACACGAACAGGCCAATTGGGTGATTTACTTTGCAGAATACTCGGGAGCAACAAGTCGAAATGATCGTTTCAAAGCAGATCCGCTCGTATCCACACAATCCTCGCAACTTGAAGACTTCAAAAACTCAGGATATGACAGAGGCCACCTCGCTCCTGCTGCGGATATGTCCATTAGTACTACGGCTATGACAGAGTCATTTTATCTTTCTAACATGAGTCCCCAAAACCCTAGCTTCAACAGAGGTATTTGGAAGGAACTGGAGGCACTCGTAAGAAACTGGTCTGTCGCTGAGAATACGCCTTTTGATCTTGTGATTACAGGGCCTATACTAAAGGATGACAGTTGTGGAACCATAGGCAATCACGTGACTATCCCATGCTCCTATTACAAAATATACGCGAACGTTGAGACTTGCAGTTCCATTGGATTTGTGCTGAAAAATGAAGCTTCCAACCAACCACTCACCCACTTCAGTACTTCTATAGATGATATAGAAGTGCTTACAGGAATCGATTTTTTCGCTTCACTTTCCGCAGACATACAACTAGAATTAGAATCACAGAAAGATAGTACTCTCTGGAACTGGGGCATCAAAAATCAAGAAATCTCTCATACTTCAGAAGATTCTCTCAACACCATCCAGTGCAAAGGAATAACCCAATCTGGCCACCAATGCTCCAGATCTGCACAGGCAAATGGTTTTTGCTGGCAGCATAAGCCAAAATAATCCAAAGGCTTAGTCATTTTCATAAAACACAAAACCGCATATTCAAGAAGTAATTTGCAAGTATAAATGCGAATTCAGGCATTTTATTTCTACTTTTAGATTTATTTATGCCAGAATACGCAATCACAACACTTATGCAAGTCAATATTTCTTCTCAACAGAACATTCTAAAAACACTAAAAGCAATTGTAATCTTGGTGCTATTTCTTTGTTCAAGCCATCAGATTAGCGCACAAATCACCTATCTCTACGATGCTACAGGCAAATCCAAAGAAGAGAAACTGATCTGCATGAACTTGGCCGGAATTGTAAATAGAGAAAGCGCCAAACTGTATGTGAAAAATGTTTTCCCATGCTACAGCTTCCCGCAAGCCGATGAAAAATGGATAGAAGAATTCAAGAAAGACGGAACAAGTTTTGAGCAAATCAACGATCTCAAAAGCCTTCTTCAAGTTTTTGATTATGCCATAAATGGAGCAATCACCTATGATCCTAAAGCGACAATGGGCAACTTTTCTGGGCAAAATTTCTTGTGGCAAGGAGAGTTTGCCGCGATGCTTGGTGGGCTTACTAACCGAATAGCGGTTTCACCTGCAATGGCCAGTTTCTTAGATTTGAATGTCTCCGATAGCTCAGTGATAGAAGGGACGAACTGTAAAGTGGTAAGCAGACTTGAGCTAGAAGCACACGATTGGAACGACTCACAACTCAGCACAGATCAGCGCTATGAAAAACTTCTTCAGTACGGACTAGCGCACGTTTTACCTCATTGCAGCTCTAAAGGATTTTTCATTCGTGAAATAAACGATTTTGCGATTTCGAAAAAGCTTTTTCAAGTCAACCTGGCTGGAACAGATGCTTTAAAATTCACGTCGTTACCTGACTGGAAAGCTGAGATCATTGAGGATTTATTAAAATATATGAGGGATGAAAACGGTAATGATATATTTCATGTATATGGCTGGATGCACCCTGAACCGCTGGTACAATGGATTTCTGGATACGGTGCTGGCTTCCACGAACTCATGGTAGGCAACCTATCATTTCATCATAGCTACCAGACGAAATCACCCCTTCCCGAAAGGAAAACCGAAAACACAAACACTACTATTGAAGACAAGCATTATGTTATGATTATGGGAACCGAAGGAGATGCCGCCAATTGGAATATCGGCTTTCAGAGCGGAGCATGGCTATCTCCCGACAGAGGAAACACTCCTTTGGCGTGGGGATTTAACCTACATCTGCTAGACTTATTCCCTTTTATTGCCAATTACTATTATGGTTCGGCCACTGAAAACGATGGTTTCGTATCGGTAATGTCTCCATTAGGCTATGTATATCCAGATATGTGGGCCGATGCAATACTTGATTCGGCGATCTCCAAATCGAAACATAGTCTGGAGAAATTTGACATAAGCACACTCTACGGCTACAAACATTACAACGGTGCTGGGTCATCAGATTTTCGTGGGGTCACAATCAACAATAGTTTTGACATCTTCAAACTGGCGAAGTTCAACGCGCAAATTGGGGCAGAACTGTGCTTTACTTTCGAACCTGGGTTGAGTACTCAAAAGACATATTTCTTTGAAGACAGCACAGCGATATTCAATCATGTGAACGACAACACGTTCTATGCGGACATGTCCAACATCACCAATCAAGCCTCGGAGCTTGCAGCGAAACTCAAAACTCGAAAAACGCCCTCTTTTACCATATTGTATCAACGATACCGTCAGGATGATTTTATTGGCAGAAATGGTCCAAGCAATGCCGATATGACCATGAAAATGGTGGAAACCTTCGCAACAGCACTGCAACAACACCCTGATGCCGAACAAAAAGTGCAGTTCATTCTTCCTGAAGAGTTCAATCAATTGATCAGACAAAAACTTCCTCAAGCCCCAAAACCACAACCGCTATCAAACCTTGACCTTGAAAATCAAAACCTTATTTATCCGAATCATACAAGCCAACAGTTTTTCTTGAACATAGACGAAAAATCCAAAATTGAAATCCAAATACTTGACATCAATAGCAAAATCGTACTGACTCCTAAAGACTGGAAACAAGGAGTAAACGTGTCTCAGCTAAAATCTGGGATCTATTTCGTAGCAATAAGTAATGGGGAAACGGGAAAAATGGTAATGAAAAAATTGGTGGTTAGGTAAATACAACCAATGACTAAGGTCATCATCGCGCTTTCAATTTCTTGAGACTGATGTTGGTATAGTTCTCCATGAATTTCTTTAAAGTAGTTTCTGAACCCAGTACGATCAAATAATCGTCTTCACCAATAAAAGTATCGGCAGAAGGCCCGGGGATCAAGCCTTTTATATTGTCTTTCACACCTAAAACAATAACCCCAGTCGTTGCAGGGATATTGAGTTCTCGCAGGGTTTTGTCCTGAAATTGGTTTTTCAACTGACTGTATCCTACTTCCTCCAAATGATAGCTTGTTCCAGAAACACCATTGAGCAAATCCAGAAACTCAATAACTATGGGCTTTGTCACCAACTGTGCCATAAACATACCACCAAGCATATCTGGCATGATCACCTTATCTGCTCCCGCTCTATAGAGTTTCTCCTCAGTCTCTATATTAGACGCACGAGCAATGATTTGGAGCTTTTCGTTGAGATGCCGCGCTGTAAGTGTAATAAATACATTGGAGGCATCACTGGGCGTGGTGATGATAATGGTAGACGCTTTGTCTATACCAATATATCTCAAATTATCATCTTTGGTAGCGTCACCTATATACCACCTCATGGTATCTGGTATCACCTCGTTCATCTCCGGATTTTTTTCAATAATCACAAAATCCTTCCCACTTTTTTGGAGCTCTTCACAGGCTCTGCGCCCATTTCTACCAAAACCACAAACGATGATATGATTGTTTAGCTTATTGATTTCCATACCTGATCGATAATTTTTAAATATAGATTTTAGTTTCCCTTCAAAAAAGTAGCTTGAAACCACAGAAACCACATAGGCAAACAATCCCAAGTTCATCAAAATATACAGAGAAGTGAATACCCTCCCCGCCTGGCTGAGTTCCTTTACTTCCGTAAACCCCACCGTGCCAATAGTAATGATGGTCATGTAAAGGGCATTCACAAAATTGAGATCTTCTATGAGAATGAACCCCGTCAACCCGACACAGAGACTTAGCAGGAAAAGTCCAAATGCGGTGATTAAGCTTTCCAGTTGATTATTCATTGACAAAACTAGCGGGTAAGTGATCCAGCCCAAAGATAGCAAAACCTTGGCCATGGAAAAGGCATGATCAACTGCCAAAAACATCCGCATTTTACAACATGGCAACAAACTAGCCTCGACAGCCAGAAGATTCAGCCAACCATCAAACCAAATTCTCCCAATTTCGTACTCACACTATTCCACGATGGAAAATCCTAATTAAGAACGCTCAAACACCGTACAAGAAGACTTATCAGGATCTGAATTACGAAAACCATGCTACAAAAAATCAACAGCTATTCTTCATCAGCAGCTACCATTTTATTAATTATCCTTTCAACCTTTTTTTACTCCTGCAATACCACCAAAAAAGATCAGCGCCCGTCTCCTTATGCGGCAGATTCTGCTATGATTGCTGGGTCTAAACTGAATATTAAATACAGCAGTCCTGGAGTGAAGGATCGAAAAATATGGGGAGACTTAGTGCCTTTCGGAAGTCCATGGAGAACTGGTGCCAATGAAGCCACCGTATTTGCAACCTCGCAAGACATTAAAATAAACGGAAACTTGCTCCCTGCGGGTAAATACTCCCTTTTCACCATCCCAGACAGTCACCAGTGGATTGTAATATTCAATAATGATTGGGATCAGTGGGGAGCTTATAATTATGACGAAAGCAAAGATGCGTTGCGTCTCACAGTGAATCCTACAAAGGCTCAAAGCTCAAATGAGCGCATGAAATTCCTCTTTGAGGGCAACAAGCTTGTCTTTAAGTGGGAGGAATTGATGTTTGATGTGACGATCACAGGGAAATAAACACCTGTCATAACTCAAAAAAAGAGCCATTCGAATCTGTATCGAATGGCTCTTTTTTTTGTGAAAAATCAACTACTGTGATCACAAGTTTTAAGCAATAGCTTTCTCACTCAACTCCAGCCAGCGCATTTCCTTTTCTTCTATAGCCGCTTTGATATTCTCGATTTTAAGTGACAGTTTCTGCAACTCATCAAACTCCGTTTCCTTGGTCATTTGATCAAATAGCTTTTCTTTTTCCTTTTCCAACTTCTTCATATCGCCTTCAAGAGAATCAAACTCTCGCTGCTCATTGTAAGAAAGTTTCTTTTTTTCAGAAGCATCCACTTTTGGTGGTTCAGCCTTCTTTTCTTCTTTTTTCTTAGATTCCGTAGGAGTCATAGAAGAAGGCATCAGTCCTTGCTCACGCAAGTCTGTATAGTTACCAGGGAAATCTTTGATCTTACCATCGCCTTGGAAAACAAACAAATGATCTGTCAAGCGATCCATGAAGTATCTATCGTGAGACACGATCATCAGGCAGCCTTCAAATGCATCTAGATAGTCTTCTAGTACGTTCAAAGTCATCAAATCCAAATCGTTGGTAGGCTCATCGAGAATCAAAAAATTTGGATTGAGAATCAAAATACGCAACAGCTGAAGACGCTTGCGCTCTCCCCCACTGAGCTTACCTACAAGGTTGTGCTGCATCTTGGGTGGAAATAAAAACTGATTGAGCAACTGCGAGGCAGTCACTTCCGAACCATCCGAAAGCTTGATGACCTCTGCAACTTCTTTGACGATATCAATCACCTTCTTCTTAGGATCAAAAGAATGCTCCTCCTGAGTGTAGTAGCCGATTTTGGTTGTCTGACCAATATCGATGATGCCACTATCGTGTTTTTCTTTTCCTGTAAGGATATTAAGAAAAGTAGACTTACCGACACCATTCGACCCTATGATCCCTACACGCTCTTTTCTTCTAAATGTATATTCGAAATTGTCCAGAATCTTGAAATCTCCGAAGCTTTTGGAAACCTTGTCCAATTCCATGATTTTCTTGCCCTGACGCTCGCCTTTAAGATTGAGTTCCAATTCCGCTTTAGCGATGTTCTTAGACGCTTTGTCTTTGGTTTCATAGAAAGCCTCAATTCTGGATTTGGACTTGGTACCACGTGCCTTTGGCTGCCTACGCATCCAATCCAATTCCTTTCTCAAAAGATTCTTCGCCTTGTCCACAGATGCAGCATCTTGTTGCTCACGCTCGGCTTTCTTCTCCAAAAAGTTTTGATAGTCGCCTTTATATTTAAAAATCTGCCCCTGATCTATTTCTAGAATTTCGTTGGTTACCCTGTCTAGGAAATACCTATCGTGAGTTACCATCAGTAGTGTCATATTGGCTGTAGCCAAATAGTTCTCCAACCACTCAATAATCTCCAAATCCAAATGGTTGGTAGGCTCATCTAGAATCAGGAAATCAGGATTTACGATCAAAGCTCTCGCCAGCGCCACGCGTTTTCTCTGCCCACCAGAAAGCTCCGACATCTTTTGCTCCAAATTATGAATACCTAACTCGCCAAGCATTTGCTGCACTTGGCTTTCGTATCCCCACGCATTGAGCTGATCCATTTTTTCCAGTAGCGGCGTGATGTCTGGTGCATTGTCTGGGTCAATCGCAGACTTGTGAAGTGCCATTTCATAATCCCGAATCACATTCAGTTCTGCTATATCTTCGGCAAACACGGCTTGCACTACATTGTCAGAATCATTAAATTCTGGATTTTGAGGCAGTATAGACACACGAACGCCATTTCTAAAAGAAACAGATCCACGCTCTGGCGTCTCCAAACCTGCAATAATTTTCATTAAAGTGGATTTCCCACAACCGTTCACACCGACCAATGCCGCCTTTTGGCCTTGATCCAAACCAAAAGTCAGATCGCTGAACAACTGACGTTCATCATAACTTTTGGCAAGTCCTTCTACTGATAGATAATTCATAGGGCGCAAAGGTAGCTAGCTTTTAAATCTATCAGTGCGACAAGCTGCATTCATCACATCTTTTATTTATTAACCTGAGTTCGATTGATCAGTTCGCTTTATCAGCGTCGAACCGTCTATGCGAAATTCGAACTGGATGAAATGAAGTTTTTATTGAAGCAATCTCATTAAATATTGAGATTGCTTCAATATTTAAACCTTTTCAAGCTTTTAATCTTTCGCAAGGACGCTGAAACATAGATTTCATAATAAAACTCAGGTTATTAGCAACATAGTGATGCCAAATGCGGGACAACAAATGACAGTGAAATGAGTAATAAGTACAAACAATGCTATCATGAACAAAACAGCAATCATCATAGGAGCCACAGGACTTGTGGGCGGCAAGCTGCTTGAGCATACGCTAAAAGATGACTCCTTCTCAAAAGTCAAAATATTCGTAAGACGCCCAACAGGCATCAGCCACACCAAGCTAGAAGAAAACATCATTGACTTTGATCAAATCTCAGGTTTGGGAAATAGCATCTCTGGAGATGTATTGTTTTCGTGTCTTGGAACTACGCTGAAGCAAGCAGGAAGCAAAGAGGCTCAGTATAAAGTTGATTTCACCTACCAGTATGAGTTTGCGAAAATGGCCAGTCAAAATGGGGTAAAAGATTATGTGCTTATATCGTCTACTTCGGCGGATGCCAAATCATGGCTTTTTTACTCTCGGATTAAGGGAGAATTGGAGGATGCCGTAAAGGCACTTTCTTTCGAGCACAAAATCATCCTTCAACCAAGTGTGCTTGCCGGGGATCGGGAAAACGAAAGACTAGGTGAAAAAATTGGCGCTAAAGTTATCAACGGTCTTGCGAAGGTCTTTCCTTTTGCGAAAAAATACCGCAGTATCAGCGGAAATCAGGTAGCCAAAGCCATGGTTCACTTTCTAAAAGCGCAGAATAAACCAGAGTGGCAAGTATACAAACTAGATGAGCTCTTCGTCTAAAGCACACCTTTTTCTGGATGCCTTCCTTTGTACTGGCGATAGTAGGCTTTGATCAATTCCATATCAGCATCTACATCACCCGTAGGGTAGAAAAGCTCGCGGAAAAAGACTTTTTTCTGTTCAAAATCAAAAGCCACCATTTGTATAGGCACATTGGCCTTCATAGCAATACGATAAAATCCGGTTTTCCATTCAGGAACAAAGCTTCTCGTGCCTTCTGGCGTGATAGTAATGACAAATTGCGACTCTCTCTCATACATTTCCGCAATCTGATCTACCATTTTGGTATTACGTGACCTATCCACAGCTCGTCCTCCAATAGATCGAACAAACGATCCTATAACTGGCAATTTGATTATAGAATCCTTGATCAGGAAATTGCTCTTTAGCTCCAAGATGCTGCGCGCGCCCCAACCTATAAAAAAATCCCAATTGCTGGTGTGCGGAGCTATAATGAGCACGTATTTATCTAAGTCAGGCTTTTTAGCGGCTACCTCCCATCCAAAAACCCAAAACCAGAATTGAGCGAAGTATTTATTCAATTTCATCATTTGAGTACTTTTAAAATGCCCTTTTCGATTTCTGCTTTAGCATAATCATAGCCAAACTCATAAATTTCCTGAGCGCGTTTAAAGCCAAAAACATGGAACTTGCTCAAACCAGGAGGCTCTAAAAAGAGATCACATTTTTTCTTTTTAAGATACGCTTGTTGGGTCATGGTCATCATCATGCTACGCTCTAGCAAATTGCGCCAATTACCTATTTGAAAACCAGAATCGATTGGGTTACAATGCAAACCGATGATAAAATCTACTTCTTTTTTGATCGGATCAATAGGAAAATTATCCAAAATACCTCCATCGATAAGCGTTCGTGAGCCAATTTTGATCGGATCAAAAACGACAGGAATACTACAAGATGCTAGGATTGGCTTGATCAGCTGCCCCTTTTTGTACACTTTGACTTTGCCCTTGCTAATATCCGTGGTGGTCACTTTCAGAGGGGTGCTCAATGAAGCAAAGGAATCTTCTGGGAAATACTTTTTCAACTCAAGGTAGCCTTTATCAATGCGCAACAAACTGCGCGTATTCCAAGCCAAACTGAATGTGCTGAAAATATTGGTGTTCTGAATGTGTTTGCAAGTTTCTTCAGGAGTATATCCTGCTGATAAAAAAGCTCCCGCCAAAGCTCCGGCACTACTGCCGGAGATGGCGTGAAACTTAATTTTCTCTTCTTGCAATGCTTTAACTATGCCAAGGTGGGCAATGCCTCTCGCTCCGCCCCCCGACATTACTAGACCTATCTTCTTCGTTTGCTTCATGATTGGCCCCAGCTCAGACTGATTAAAGCATCAAAATTGAATGATTATTTATACGCCCCCATAGAAGAAAACTTCTCGATTCTCTGAGAAACGCGTTCTTCTGGTTTCATTTTGTTCAAAACTTTGAGATTGTCAAGAATGGCTTTCTTGAGGTTATCTGAAGACTTTTTAAGGTCTAAGTGTGCTCCACCAAGTGGCTCAGGAATGATTCCATCTACTAACTTGTTTTTTAGCATATCCGTAGCTGTCAACTTCAAAGCTTCAGCTGCTTGCTCTTTATAGTCCCACGTTCTCCAAAGAATAGCAGAGCAGTTTTCAGGAGAAATCACCGAATACCAAGAGTTTTCGAGCATCAACACGCGATCTCCAATACCAATACCCAAAGCACCACCAGAAGCTCCTTCACCTATGATGATACAGATGACAGGCACTTTTAGTGTCATCATCTCCTTCAAATTGCGTGCGATCGCCTCGCCCTGTCCGCGCTCTTCTGCCTCAAGCCCTGGAAAAGCTCCTGGAGTATCTATAAGCGTCACAATTGGCTTATTGAATTTCTCCGCCATCTTCATCAAGCGTAGCGCTTTGCGATAGCCATCAGGATTAGCCATACCAAAGTTGCGCAACTGACGCTGCTTGGTGTTTCTTCCTTTTTGCTGACCGATGACCATTACCGACTGCCCATCAATATCCATAAATCCACCAACCATGGCTTTATCATCTTTTACAGATCTATCTCCGTGCAGTTCCACAAACTCATTGGATATCTCATAGATATAATCCAATGTATAAGGTCTTTCTGGGTGTCTAGATAATTGTACCCTCTGCCAGCGTGTCAAATTCTGAAATGTCTCTTCCTTCAAATTGTTGATTTTTTCTTCCAATTTCTTCACAGCGTCGGATACGTCCACATCACTTTGTTGAGCGAGCAGTTTCATATCTGCTAGCTTGGTTTCCAACTCAACGATTGGCTTTTCGAAATCTAAATGCATAGTTCCTATTTTGTTCGGCACAAATGTAGAAAGAAATAAGATTTCAAGATTTTGAAATGTGGATAATTACTTCAATTTAATTGAATTAAGATGTTGCATTTGAAAAAACAACGATATACTTTTGCATCACGTTAAACGAACGGCATGAAAGAAGCTTCTTAAACAAAGCTAAAACATGAAATTTTCTTGGTGTGGTAGTTCAGCTGGTTAGAATGCCTGCCTGTCACGCAGGAGGTCGCGGGTTCGAGTCCCGTCCATACCGCCAAGAACATCAAGCCCTTACATCCATTTGTAAGGGCTTTTTTATTGTCTAATACCTAAAAATAGGCAAACATCTCCTAGGGACTTGTGTCTAAATTGCTCAGTGCTTCTTTCTCTGCACACATGATACATGTTTGGATAGCACG
Organism: uncultured Cytophagales bacterium; assembly: GCA_963848175.1. Classification (GTDB taxonomy): domain Bacteria; phylum Bacteroidota; class Bacteroidia; order Cytophagales; family Cyclobacteriaceae; genus JAMZMI01. The sequence continues at coordinate 249,444 of CAWKCO010000005.1, read as the reverse complement.
GCGCTAGAGAAACTATCCATTCTTTGATGGATTACTTTTGGCAGGATTATGCTAAATCAGATTGAAATCTGCATAGGTTTGATTTCTTCCAACATAGCATGATTTTGATGTTTAACCTTTCTTATGTCATATTGAGATTGTAGGTTCATCCACACTTCCGCAGACGTACCAAAAAATTTACCAAGTCTAGTTGCCATATCCGCGGTTATACTGGTGTTCCCCTTTATTATTTGGCTAATCCTAGTTTGTTGCACCCCAATAGACTTAGACAGCCTATAAGCTGTAATACCCATTGGTTCCAAAAAATCCTTTAATAAGATTTTCCCTGGGTGAATATTCATTAGCTTTTCCATGTTACTTTTTTTAGTGAGAATCCATAATCTTAACATCGTAGGCATTGCCATTTTGCCATTTGAAGATTATCCTCCATTGCATATTGATACTTATAGAGTGGTAGCCTTTCAAATCATCCTTTATAGGATGCAAACGGTTCGATGGTGGTATTCTCAAGTCTTGCAAATCGATTGCTGCAGCCAAGTAGCTAAGTCGTCTCATAGCCACATTCCGCACTTCATCACCCCACTTTTTCGTCCACTGTCCGTTAGCTACTTTTTCTGTGTCTTTACAACTAAAACTTACTATCATAATAGAATAGTATTTTATAAAAATAGTATATTTTAATTCCACTATACAATAAGAAGAAAAATAATCTGTTTTTTTTATAGTAGAGCGTTTTGTTGGTCGCTTTGCAATATCTAAATATTGCCTCTTAGGCATCACATTCTTGAAAAACTTAGTTCTATGTGATCGAATTTGACAGACACAATGCCTTCTAGAAGTTCACCTTCGACGACTCTTAGTTTTTTAACCGTTTTCTTGAGCTGCTTTAAATCCTTATAAGACAGTCTAGAGTAAATCTGAAAGAGAAAGTGATCACGATGCATGTCGAGAACCTCTCCAGACAAGTCAAATTCTTTCATGGCCTTTACTAGAAATATCCTTTTTGGTTTATTTTACTTTGAGTTTCAAATGTCATCCCCATTCCCTTTTAAAAATCATAAAACAAGTCGTAAAACAATTACTCAACATAATTTCATATTCTTAAAATCGCTGGAGTTCACTTTAAAATCAACAGTTCAGGTGTTTTTACAAAGGTAAAACTCCATTCCATACTCGACTGATAAGGATAAATTTAGGTTTCGTAGCTAGTGCCAATCATAAGAAAACTATTTCTTAACTCTTTGGTATTGATTGTTGTGGAAATTTCCTACTTTTGATAAATGCTAAATAATTACTAGCAATAAAGCTAATAAAATGATATCTCACACTATAAAAAATTATCGAGCAATAACTAACAATATTGATAAACTGATTAAAGCCAGTGGCTATAAGATAGCGTGGATAGAAGAACAAATGGGAATGGATAGAGTCTCATTCTATACTAAGCGTAAGCAAAATAAATTTTCATTGGATGAAATAGAGAAGTTGATGGATATCATTCGGGCGGATGAATTGGAGGACAAGGTCTTGGGGGAAATGAGTCTAGAAGCTGAAAAAGAAGAGGAGACCATTAGTTGGAATGAAGCGAAAAAGGCCATGTAATCCATGCTAGTTAATTTAAAAGGAAGTGCCAACAAGACGTTCAAAAAACTCCCTCAAAATACTCGCCTAAAAATCACAACCATAATAGACAATATCGCTCTGCTCAACACTCTAGAAGAGATACCAAACGATGGAAAACTAAAAGGTTACCCAGATCGCTACAAAATACGACTTGGCAACTATCGCATTATCTATAAAATTGAGTCTGCGAATGAAATACTGATCACAGCAATAGCACACCGCAAAGACATCTATAACAAATTATTCAACATCACGCTGTAATAACTAACCGCCTTCCTCTACCTTCTCCTTCAAAAAAACCAAAAAATCATCAATTGCAGCATATAGCGTTTGTAATTCGTTATTGGTAATCACATAAGGAGGCAAAATGTATATAACATTTCCCAAAGGGCGCAGCAATAAATTTCGCGCCATAAAATAATCGTAGATCGTATCCTTTAGAGCGCTAGTATAGCCTGCGTCATCCGCATGAAGCTCAATAGCCAAGATCGTCCCTCGTTGACGAATCTCTTTTACCTGTGGCGTGGTTTTTAACGTCTCTCGATAGACCTGATGGCTATTTTCTATTCGTGCTATATCGGCCTGACATTTTTTACCCATCAGCAAAGCCATACTCGCATTAGCCGCTGCGCATGCCAAGGGATTGCCCGTGTAGCTGTGGCCATGAAAGAAGGTTTTGCTTCGATCCTCAACATCAAAAGCAGAGATCACGCGCTCGCTCACCGCAGTGACTCCCATCGGTAGATAGCCTCCAGTTATCCCTTTGGATAAACAATATAAATCAGGTTCATTGCGCAGATAATCACTTGCGAACATTTTACCCGTTCGGCCAAAGCCAGTCATCACTTCATCAGCTATACAGACTACATCTTTGGCTTTGGCGATATCAATCAACTGATCTAAAATCTCAGGTGCGTACATCTGCATCCCAGCGGCTCCTTGCACGAGTGGCTCAAAAATAAACGCAGCTGTCTCCTCAGATACGAGTGTTTTCATTGCTTCAATAGAAGCAGCACCATCCCCCACAGGGAAAGGGATAAAACTCACATCAAACAAATGCTGATCGAAGGGTGCAGAGAAAATGTTTCGCTCCGCCACCGACATACTGCCAAAAGTATCGCCATGATAAGCTCCTTCCAGCGCGATAATTTTACGTCGTGGCGCACCTTGATTGTACCAATATTGGATAGACAGTTTCAATGCAACTTCTACCGACGTACTCCCATCATCAGAGAAAAAAACACGCGAGATATTTCCAGGAAGGATTTTCTTCAACGTTTTAGATAGGTCAATGGCAGGTTTATGCGTAAATCCTGCAAAGATCACCTGCTCCACTTTCGCTGCTTGCCGACTGATGGCTTTAGAAATTTTTCTATGGCTATGCCCATGAATATTAACCCACCAGGAAGAAATGGCATCAATAATCTTGCGGCCATCATAAGTATACAAATAAACGCCCTTGGCCTTTTTGATGGCTATCGGCTGACTACTGGCCAACGGCGAAAATGGATGCCAAATATTAGCTCTATCTGCTTCTTCTAACTTGCTCATTCCCAATTTTTCTTCAATTCTTCTGCGTACTTAGCTACCACTTCTTCATTCACAACCGTTTCTTTTGGCAATCGCAAAAGAAGCTTCCATCCCGTCTTGAGCAAAATGATACGCTCACTCTCAGGATTGCTTTCACCATTGAACACCACTCCTTTCACCTCCACGCCCCTACTCTTGAATGCTTCTGCCGTAAGTAAAGTGTGATTAATACTCCCCAAATAAAGGTTAGCAACCACTACTACAGGCATCTCAAATTTGGTAGCAATATCAATAACCACCTCTTGATCGTTGATAGGAACGAGGGCTCCCCCCGCTCCTTCTATCACCAAATCATTGCTGGTTTGTGGTAGCAAAATATGATCTAAGCTAATATCAATGTTTTCAACCTTTGCGGCGGCATGTGGTGAGGCTGGGGTTTGTAAAAGATAGGCCTCAGGGTGAAATGCTGAAATAGCATTGGACACGAGTAGTCGAACACTAGAAGTATCTGTGGGAAAACCCGCCTGAATGGGCTTCCAATAATCGGCTGTAAGCATTTGCGTGAGAATGGCGCTTACCACCGTTTTTCCTGAATCAGTACCAATGGCTGTTACGAAATAATTCATTCCGCGAAGTTATACCAGCCTAAAGGATTTCTGGTTCTTCTGAAAACGAAAGATCTCTTCAAAAGAACCAGAAACTAATTGTTAGTTCATGGCCATACTGTCGCCCGTTACTTTCGGGATCAAGCCATGTTCTTTGATTACAAGATGTGCCTCATTGCTGCCCAAATATTTCAAAAATGCTCGAACTGCCGGGTTTTCTCCCTTACGGTAATACATCAAAAGGGATCGTTTCAGCGGATAAAGTCCTTGTCCCAAGTTTTCGAAAGTTGGAGATATAAAAGCTGAGTCCTGAGTATCTCCAGAGGAAATTTCCACGCTATGTGTCCCCATAGTAAAATATCCAAAGCCAATAAAACCGATACCGTTTTCATTTTCTTGCACACGAGAAACAATGGCCTTGTTTTCCTTTTCTATAAGCACAAGGGGATTGAATTTGTTTACGTGAAAATAATCGGTAAAAAACTTCTGCGTCCCAGAGTTCTCATCTCTCATTACAGGAACAATGCGACCTGGTTCTCCTCCAATTTGACTCCAATCGGTAATTTTACCTGTGTAAATACCTGAAACCTGCTCATTGGTCATCCTACTGATAGGATTGTTCATGTTGCTAATAATGACGATACCATCATAAGCCACTACCTGCTCAGTAACATCATGCCCTGCTCCTAGCTCAGCTTCCAAATCAAACTCATAGGAAGACAAACCAATGTCGGCAGTTCGTTCTTTAATAGCACTCAATCCTGTGAAACTCCCTCCTCCTTCTATTGTAATTTTAATACTATCTTGGGCTCGCTCAAATTCGGCCTTAAGCATTTCAAATGCCTCATGCATAGACTCACTACCCTTCAATCGTAAGGTGTAGTTCTTTGGTTCTCGCTCAGTGCTGCACGAAAATGCAATGAGAGAAATGATAAAAATAACAAGCTGATTTTTGTTCATGGTTGGTTGTAATTAAGCCACGAAATTAGACCAGCCACACCCCATTTTTACTTCTTAACCATTATCGAAAAAGAAAGTATTTGTTAAGACAAAAAGAACATTATCACACCAAAAGAGAGAGTGCTTCTCCTAAAGCCCTGATTTCCTGATCAGTGTTGTGAATATGTAGGCTTAGTCTGAGTCGCTCAGACCCACGCTGAACAGTCGGAGATAATATAGGCCTCACATCAAAGCCTTCATTTTGAAGCTGAGCGGATAGTTTTTTTGCTTTTTCATTTGACCCGATCATTACCGGCTGGATGGCCGTGTGACTAATGGCCGAAGGAAATGCTTCGCAAAACAAGTTGATTTTTTGAGCCAAATCCTGCTGCAATGTGATGTTTGTTTGCAAAAAGGAAAATGCTTCTACGATACTAATAATACTGTGCGGAGGAAGCGAAGTAGTATAAATAAACGGCCTTCCGAAATTGACCAAATAGTCTTTTAGAACTTGAGATCCAGCCACACAAGCACCATGCACACCCATGGCTTTTCCAAAAGTATAAACTCTGGCAAAAACTCGATCATGAAGATTTTCCTGAATAAGAAGTCCCCCGCCCTTTTCACCAAAAGCCCCTGTACTATGCGCTTCATCTACGATAAGGTAAGCTCCATGTTTTTCGCACAACTCCACCAAATCCTGTAGCGGTGCAACATCTCCATCCATAGAAAAAACGGTTTCGGTCACGACAAATATCCGTCCGCTGGCTTGGCCAATTTTCATTTCCAAATCATCCAAATCATTGTGCCGAAAGGCCACCGTTTGTGCTGCGCTCAGCCAAGCGCCTTCTTTCAAACACACATGAGAGAGCATATCATAAATGACCGTGTCACCTTTTTGGGCGACTGCCGCTACCAAAGCCTGATTGGCGGCATATCCAGAATTACATACCAGAGTAGCTTCTGACTTAAAGACATCACAAAGTAAATTTTCCAACTCATCATAATACTGATGATTGCCAGACAACAACCTACTGCCCGTGCCCCCATTTCCTACAAACCCCTCTTGCTGTATCCGCTGACTAATTCGATCGCCCAAAAGCGGATTTCTGGAAAGACCCAGGTAATCATTTGAAACGAAATCAACTAAGCCACTATTGATGGGCAAAACCCTCAAATTGCCAGCATCACGTCGCTCGTTCAGCTTTTCCTTTAAAAATTCTTCGTTCATAACTTAGAGAAAAAAGCAAATATCTATCTTTGGCCTCCAATGAAAAAGGGTTTACTGCTTTCTCTCACTTGCTTGGCTTTTATCAATCTCACCGCACAAAGTACACTGAAATTTGAAGGGCGATTGATTGTAGACAATGATATTTTTACTGGCGACCGTGCTAGCGACGAGTATTACAGTAGCGGTATTTATCCTGCATTTCGCTACCTAAAGGATTCTATCAATCAAACAAAAGTCATTCGCACCTATCAGCTCAACCATCAAATTTACACTCCAGGCTATATTAGAGCTTCATCTATCGAACAAATGGATAGACCTTTCGCTGGAATTTTATCAGCTAGCGTCGCAAACGAATATTATTTCAGAAAATCAAACAGCTATCTAAAAGCCGAATTGGAAATAGGCTGGCTAGGGCCAAAAGCTTTGGTAAAAGAAGCTCAAACGGCCTATCATCGACTCTTTGGAATGCCCAAACCTTTAGGATGGAGCTACCAAATACAGGACAGCCCTGTTATCGATGTGAAGATTCAGCATATAAAGACTTTACATTCGTCTTCATTTATAGAAATGGCTATTGAAAGTAATCTTAATATGGGAACGGTATATAACAATATACGTGCGCATTTGATGATGCGAGCTGGCTCTCTTAAACCGCTGTATAAATCAGCATACACAGGCAGCTCATTAGGGATTTTGAGAGAGAGGAAAGGATTGAAAAAATGTATAGAATCTTACTTTTTCTATTCTCCTGGAATGGAGTATGTGCTTTATAATGCCACACTACAAGGCAATCTGATTGGCAAGGAATCGCCTTACACTGTAGCCGCCACCAAATGGGTTTGGCAGCATCGCCTTGGCGTGATGTTTAGTTGGGAAGTCTTTGATCTGGGCGTAATTGGGTATTGGAGAAAAAAAGAAAATGCTGAAGCAACTAATCATAATTATGTTGGAATTAGACTCTGTCAGCGGTTTTAATACTATTGTGAAAAACATTTAAGACCTAAATAAAAACTTTCACCTAATCAATTTACAATAGTTGATTCAAGGAGAGGTTCAGAATGTTTTTCCATCAAATGGTTCAATCCCCAATCTGCCATTTCACTCAGAATGAGACGCAGGGATTTACCATAGTCTGTTAATTTGTACTCTACTCTGGGTGGAACTTCAGCATAGATTTTTCTCTCTATAATTCCATCAGCTTCCAGCTCTCTAAGCTGCTGAGTAAGCATTTTTTGTGTGATAATACCCACGCTCTTTTTCAATTCACCAAACCGACAGACTTCATTTTGCAAAAGCTCATAAAGGATGGCTGGTTTCCATTTACCACCTATCACTCTCAAAGTGGTCATCACCGGGCATTCCTTGTCTATGGAATTTTCTGTCATTTTTAAAATATTTTTTTTAATAAATATCTGATAATCAACATTAGTATCAATAATGTAACAATCACACAAAAATGTACCTACTTGCAAATAAATACTATTAGCGTCAGATTTGAAAGAAAAAAGACCATGAGTAAATATTTTATTACCGGTGCTACCGGAACAGTAGGACGTGAAGTTATCCATCACCTGATCAAAAAAGGTGAACGACCTGTGGCCGCAAGCAGGCATACTGACAAAGCAAAAACTTTATTCAGCGATAACGCACAGGCTGTTCATTTTGATTTCAATGATCCATCAACTTTTCATGCTGTAGATGGATCTGATGGCGTATTTGTCTTAGGACCACCCTTAGAACTTTCGCTGTTTGAGATGATGTCCCCTTTTATTGATTATTTGAAAGAAAAGAATATTGGCAATGTCATCTACCTATCGGCTAATGGAATGAATGACCTTTCAGAATTGCCTTTTCACGGGCAAATGGAAGAAAAATTGAAAAGTCTTTCAATTGAACATACCATCCTTCGTCCCGGGTTTTTCATGCAAAATTTTGGACACTATGAACGAGAGAATATCGAACAGCGAAAAATTGTATTTTCTCCTGCTGGGGAAGGGAAAACAGCTTTTATTTCTACCAAAGACATAGGGGAAGCCGCGGCAACTATCCTATTGGATAAGTCTCTTTCCGGAAAAGTCTACACGCTCCTTGGGCCTGAATTAATCAGCTACTTTGATGCGGCGCAGCATTTATCGGAGATTTTGGGTGAAAAAATATCATATCCAAACCCAGATGATGAAACTTACCGCGAGGCACTGAAAATGGGTGGTGCACCTGATTTCATTGCAGCCTATATGATTCCCGTCTACAATTTAATTCGCTCGGGAAAAGTGGCCAATCAGAGTAACGATATAGAAAAATTGATCGAAGGTAAGCCTGAGACTTTGCGGACTGTGCTAGAAAGGGATTTTAAGAGCTAACATCCTAAATGAAACGGGCTTACTTTGTAATCAAAAGAAGCCCTTTTCTTATACCTTGAGTACAATCTTTCCCACGACTCTGCGCTCTGCAATATCCAGAAGTGCTTCTCCCCCATCCTCAAGCGCATACTCCTTCGTTATCTTTGGGTCAATTTTACCCTCTTCGAGCCAGTAAAGCAATATTTCTACATTTTTAGCATTCGCTAAAGGTTCATTTCTCCAGAAGTACCCCCAAAAAACCCCGATGATTGATGCACTTTTCAACAAAGGCAAATTCCAAGGTAAAGCAGGCATATCGCCCGAAGCAAACCCAACTACCAAATGCCTCCCATTTGGTTTCAAAGCTCTAAAAGCCATTTCGGAATTATTGCCACCCACAGGATCAAAAACCACATCGGCACCTCCCAGAGTTTTTAGTTCGTTTTTAAGATCAGAAGTCACATAATTAACTACTTCGTGCGCGCCATTCTCTTTACAAAAACTCACCTTTTCCTCCGAAGAAACACACGCAATCACACGTGCGCCCAACTGTACCCCTATCTGCACTGCCGCCGAACCCGTCCCCCCGGCCGCACCAAGCACCACCAGAGTTTCTCCTTTTTCTAAGCACCCACGGTTGCGCAAAGCATAATAAGCAGTGGCGTAGGTCTCTAAAAGTGCAGCAGCTTTATCTAAAGGCACACCCGCAGGGATTTTAAACACATTAGAAGATTTGGCTACAGCCAAAGCAGAAAAGCCTCCCCACCCCATGGCCGCCAACACGCGATCACCTTTTTTGATGTTTTTAACATTGATCCCCACTTCGATCACCTCGCCTGAAACTTCTCCTCCCGGAGCGAAAGGTCTCGATGGAGAAAACTGATATTTACCCTGAACTATCAAAGTATCAGGGAAATTCACTCCACAAAAGGCCACTTTTATCAAAACCTCATCTTCAGCAACTTTAGGATCAGTCAGTTCACCGAAAACCACATCTTCTATAGCTCCAAACTCCTTGCAAATAATTGCCCTCATAAGATTTCCAGTACTTTCTCTGGAGGTCTTCCAATAGCCGCCTTGCCATTTTTTACAACTATGGGTCTCTCCAACAGCTTAGGATGCATACACAACGCATCTATCCATTGAGCATCCGTCAAATCTTTACCTTTGAAATGCTCTTTATATTCTGGCTCACTTTTCCTTACCAGATCTTGAGGCTTAATTCCTAACAATGAAATGATCTCCTCGATTTCATTGCGATTCGGTGTTTCTTTCAAATACTCCACTACTTCCACCTTTTCTTTCTTTCCGTTTAAGATCGCCAGCGTCTCCCGACTCTTGGTACATCTAGGATTATGGTATATTTTCACCATGATTTTTATCTATATATTTAATTGAATACTGAGCATGTGATTTTCACGAGCTCGGATTTGAGGGGTGAATCTTCAGCTTCAAATCACATCATTTTGTACGAAATATAAAAAAAACGGTTTTGAGACGTACTACAATGTGGAAAATCAATTGTGATTTAGGTGAGGGAATGAATAACGATGAAAAACTCATGCCCTATATTGATGCATGTAGCATTGCTTGTGGTGGTCATGCTGGTGATGAAGATTCTATGCTTGAAACCGTCAAATTGGCCATAAAATATGACGTAAAAGTAGGCGCACATCCTTCGTTTCCCGATCGGACGAATTTTGGTAGAAAAAAAATATCCATACGTAATCAGGCTTTGGAAGCAAGCATTATACAGCAAGTAAAATCATTGAAGTCCATTTGCGCAACACAAAACACCACGCTTCACCATATCAAAGCCCATGGTGCACTTTACAATCTCGCCCGTCATGACGAAGAAATTGCTCAATGCCTACTCAATGCTTGTAGCAATGAGCGGTCTATCCCATTTTTCGTTCCATATCAATCAGTACTTGCTTCAATGGCCAAGGATCAAGGACATCCCATCATTTATGAAGCCTTTGGTGATAGGGCTTATAATGACGACCTTTCGCTAGTGCAGCGTTCAAACCCCGAGGCTTGTATTTCAGACCCTGAGAAGGTAAAAACTCAAGTCCTCCAAATCTGGAGGGATCAAACTGTAAGAACCTTGTCGGGCAATAACGTCCGTTTAATAGCAGATACCTTTTGTGTGCATGGTGATAATACCAATGCACTAAACATTGTGAGAAATTTATCGAAAGAGCTACATGAATAGACGTTTTTGGAGAAAAATATCATTTCAAAACCTCGATGCTTCCACCTTGTTGCTATCATGGACAGAAGTAGTTTCTCCTAAAATACTGGAAGAAATTCTGGCAGTGGAGCGGTCGCTAAAACAGTCGGCTATTTCTGGGATTTGGGAGACATTTCACGGTTATGCGAGCCTGGCCATCCATTTTGACCAAACGATCACAAGCTCTCAATCCTTAATAAAGTCGCTCAAAGAACTGAATATTAAAAAGATTGAATTGCAAAAACCCGAAACTTGGGTACTGCCTGTGTGCTATGATTCCAGTCTGGCAAGTGATCTTTTACACTTTTCGAAGCAGGTTAATCTGCCACATGAAGAAGTGGTACATCGCCATAGCGCTCCCGAATATCTGGTATACATGATGGGATTCCTTCCCGGGTTTATGTATCTGGGTGGGTTAGATGAAAAACTTCACTGCCCAAGAAAAGCCACCCCTTCCCGACAGATTGCACAAGGAGATGTGGCCATTGGAGGTGCTCAAACGGGTATTTATCCAATGGAATCACCGGGCGGCTGGCATGTGATCGGAAACTGTCCTGTTCCTCTTTTTGATCCCCGATCAACCCCACCATGTTTGATTGAAGCAGGAGACAAAATCAAATTTCGTCCTATTTGCTCAGAAGAACACGCTATCATTAAAATCCAGCTTTCCACAGGCGTTTTCAATTTTAATGATCTACGACATGGGTAAGCTCACGATTCTCACCAGTGGATTACACACTTCCATACAAGATATGGGTAGATATGGCTTTCGCCAATACGGGATTCCCATTTCAGGAGCCATGGATCAAGATAACGCTCGTTTGGCAAATCTGCTTGTGAACAACCCGTATAACCATCCAGTCATCGAAATCACACAAATAGGTCCAAAAATCTTATTCCATGATCAAGCTCTTATCGCTATCGCAGGAGCTGACTTATCACCCACCATCAATAGTGAGCCCATCGCTAACAACAAGGCGCTTCAAATTGAAGCAAATGACATTTTAAGCTTCGGGAAACCTAAACATGGTGTCCGAGCCTACCTCGCTATTCATGGCCTACAAGCCGATAAGGTTTTAGGAAGTTATTCTCAGTACAAAGGGATTACGGAAGCCGATCAGCTCATGAAAGAAGACACCTTGAGTTTCGACTCATACGCTTCCACTGACAATCAAAATGGACGTATCAAATTAACAATTACTCAATTGGAGTTTATTGAAGTCGTTCCAGGGATCGAGTTTGGATTGATTCCAAAAAAAACAATGAATCAGCTACTCTCTACTCCTCTCCTAATCAAAGCAAACAATCGAATGGGTTATCAGCTAGAAAGTCCAGTTGACCTTTCGCACAATCATACTATGATCACCTCTCCCGTGGTTCCAGGGACTACCCAACTGACCCCTTCAGGTGAATTGCTGGTTTTAATGAGAGATGGGCAAGTCACAGGAGGTTATCCCAGAGTCTTTCAGCTCACCGAACAGTCAATTAACCAACTGGCTCAGAAAAATACTGGGGATCAAATTTGTTTAAAGCTTATAAAAAGATATTGAGTCGAAACTGTTTGGGCATTCATCGAACAATATTGACAAGCATGACGTTTGATATTAGATTGATCAAAATTTATAGAGAAGTGTGTATAAATATTTCAACCAACCTATTTCTCCCGAGAAATTTTACTTTAAATTAGATCAATAAACAACTCCATTCAAAACTAAAACGACAATGATGAAGACAATATTAAAAAAATTCCAATTGTTCTTTTTGCTGGCCTTGGCGGCAGGACTTACGTTCACGATGAGCTGTGGTGATGATGAGCCTACCCCAGAAGCAAAGGCAACATTATCCCTATCCGCAATTGTTGCCTCTGATCCTAATTATTCAGATTTTAAGCAGTTTTATGAACTAAACTCCGCGTTACTTCCGGATATCTCTGATTCAACAAAAAGCTACACCATTTTCCTTCCTAACAATGCTGCATTTGATACATTAAGAGCTACACTAGACACAGAGGATTTAACTACGGTAGCTCCTGAAGTAATAGCTACTGTTTTGGCTTTTCACTTTGTGGAAGGACAAAAGCTAGAAGCTGATTTCGGCACCACTTTCACTACAAAACAAGGTGAAAAAATCACTTGGAACGCAAACAATACAATTAAGGAAGGCGGATCGAATACCGCTGTAGAGGTTGTAGCTGCAAACAAAAAGGCGACAAACGGAGTGATTCACGTTGTAAACAGAATTTTGATTCCACCAACTGTATTTTTGAAAATCGGAATTAACCTAGGAACAATGGCTCAGCCAGTGCTTTTAGGTTCAGTTTTCTCTGATTTGCGAATCGTGATAGACAAAGCTGATGAAGAAGTACCTACAGGAGAAAAAAGCATTGCTCAAATCTTAGCCGACCAGTCTTCTGAAAATGGCTATACTGCTTTTTTACCAGTAAACGATGTTTTAGCAGCAATAGCCGCTAGTAAAGAAATAGACAAAGCCACATTGATAGCGTCACTTACATCCTCTGCAGCAGCAGCAAGAGGGTTTCTTTTAAATCAAATTACAGATAAAGGCATTTACAAAGGTTCAGATATCATAGGATCAATTAATGCCGAAACAAACGTTGGTGCTACTTACACTATGATGAGTGGAAAAACCTACACTGTCTTAAAAGTGCCAATTTCAGCTAAGACTCCTGCTGGATTGGTATTGGCTTCAAATCCTCAAGATCAAACAACCTACTCTCCAATATTCAAACCAGATGCGTTTGATTATAAAGAAATCGGAGCAGGAACAAATGGCGCAGTACATGTAGCTGCTATCTTACATGTTGCAACCGAAGCACAATAATTAAGATTGGTTTTCTAATACACTAGGTATTGATGAAATTGCCAAAAACAATAATACCAAAAGTCACGACTCAAAAGTCGTGACTTTTTTTATGCCCTTAGACTAGAACCGCAGTTGCTACAAAAGTTTGCGGATTTAAGGTTACTTGTATTGCAAGACGAGCATTCCTTTACCTTTGCCGCTGATTCCAATTCGTTCTTCCTAGTAAGTTCAGACGTAACAATTCCCGTAGGGACGGCAATGATAGCATAACCTATTAGCATCAACAAGGTAGCAAAAGTTTGTCCCAAGATAGTATGAGGAGCTATATCACCATACCCAACCGTAGTAACAGTAACCACCGCCCAATAAATACTTATAGGAATACTTGTAAAACCGTTTTCACCACCCTCAATCATATACATAAGCGTGCCTGTAATGATGATCAATGTAGAAACAGCTCCCATAAAAACTAAAATTTTACGGCTACTTCCTTGAAGAGCTGAGCCTAAAATTTTTGCTTCCTCTACATATCTGGTCAACTTGAAAATCCTAAACACCCTTAATAGTCTGATGGCTCTCACTACCAGCAAATAACTCCCTCCAGATATAAATATAGAAAGGTATGTAGGCATCAAAGCAAGAAAATCGACTATTCCTAAAGGACTCAAAACATAGCTTAGCGGTTTGCGAGTAATAAAAATTCGCATCAAATATTCAATGGTAAAGAAAATAGTAAACGACCATTCCAATACAACAAAAAGCGTGGTATATTCATCTCGAATATCCTTGACACTTTCCAGCATAACAGAAATAATACTGAATAGAATCGCATAAAGCAGAACCACATCAAACAGCTTTCCAGCTGGAGTGTCTGTGCCAAAGACAATAATATACAGTTTATTACGAAGATTATGAAAATGCTTAAACGGTTGATCTTCCATATTTTTTCAATTGAGATTCAAATTTAAAAGGTGAAAACAAAACCTCTTGCGTGCCTCAACAATTCAGGTCCAATTTATTTCAATCATAAAAAAACCCCAACTGTGAGGTCGGGGTTCTAATTATTTTTTAAATGGGTTTAGTTCATCAACTCATCAAAAGTGATTGAGATGTAATAAATGCCTCCAATATTTGGTCCACCTAAACTTTGATAGTAGTAATTGTTCAAAATATTAGAACCTCCTATGCGTACCATAGACTTGATCTCTTTAAGTCTATAGGATATTTGAGCATCGATATTAGAATAAGCAGGAACATCTCCTATTGCAAAAGACGACTCCCATCTAAACTCACTTTGCCATCTATAAGAAACATTAAATCCTAACCTTTCCGTTAGTTTTCTATTGCCAAAAGTGACATTAAACTTATGCTCTGGAGTATTGAACTCATTTAACACATTTGGGTTTCTTTCACTAAGAAATTTATTCCAATTGTAATTTGCCCCAACCAAATAACCATTAGGTAAGTTATAAGTCAAACCGAGAGCTGCACCCTGAGCCGTCACTTGCTTGTTGAGGTTGGTATAAATACTATATGTATTAGCTGATGATCCTAAGAGCATGGACAAATAATATGGGTTGCCAAGGGTGGTATAAAACTCATCATCATTGACCCCATCAGTATTGTCATCTACCTCGTTTTGAGTCACTTCCGCTGATTTTACTAGCCCTATTTGGGTAATAAAGTCAGTATAAAGATTATAATAGTATACCGCATCAATCAAGAGTTTGTTAGCAACCAAGCTCTTATATCCCACTTCTACCGACTTCACCTTCTCTGGCTTTACAGGCTGAGCTACCGTAAAAGGCTCCAATAGAGAACGATCTTCTGATCCTGAGAAAATAGAATTTCGCCACATATCTACTGACCCTCTTGTGTATGTCAATGGCTCACCCGTACTACTAAATCCAGGTAAATCATATCTCTCATAATATTGAGGTAGCCCCCCTAAAAGTCTGGATGATAAAATATCTAAATCTATGTGCTGTCCTTGAGTGGTCGGGTTTCTAAACCCTGTCTGAACAGAGAATCTAATATTATTAAGGTCATTTATAGAATACACTCCAGATATACGAGGATTTACTTGACCATCAAAATTTTGATTCTTGTCATAACGTACAGATCCACTCAATTTAAAATGATCTCCTAAGCTCTTGGCAGCTTGAACGTATGCACCAAACTCATTAATAAAAATAGATTTTGTCGAATCAGGAAATATGGTTCCTTTGGAGTTAAGCTCAAACGAACGCACATTAGCTCCTATTTGCAACTCCATAAAGTCGACCTGATTCTTGAAGTCATATTGAAACTCTCCATGATATAGATTGGACTTATCATTAAACAGTGGCCCATTGGGAACTGTTAATTTCTCTCCTTTAGCATCGTAAAACTGTCCATCCTTAAGCTTTTGAAACTCCTTTGAATTTGGATCCAAAAGACTCCTTTCAACTTGAGCCCTTGCAAATTGGTGGGCTAGATTCTTTTCCTCCAATTGAACATCGTTTGGATTATCTTCTTTTCTGTACCCTTGATCATATAACGATTTCAAATACTGATTTGCGTATTCGGTGAAATAAGAATTCAAACTCCCATAAGTATCCTCAATGGATTTAACGCCTAAAAACTCAGCAATGTATGAGTCTCCTGAATTTTCTCTAGTTGTGTATGCCCTCACGAAAAAATTATCTCCTCGTAACTGAAGACGGTGTTGTTGAATATTAAAATTACTCAAAGAGTAACGTTGAGCTCCAGTATAGACACTTGTGCCATAACCCATATTGTAGAGATAGCTTAACTCTAGTTTGTCATTCAGCCGGTAATACAGTCCTGCATTTGCTTTAAAATTTTCCGCATTATAATCGACAATATTTACCTCTTCATATCCTGGAGTGGTTACAACGTGATCAGGCAAAAAACCATTTTGAGCAAACAGCCATCCCGTCTGTCCTGACCCGAAAACACCTGAACCAGTGGATCCTACTGTTTGATAACCTAGCTTCTCTTCATTACTACCACTTCTGGACAGGATTGCCAAATTAAGTCCAGCCTCATCTCCCATTTTATGAATAATATCCTTCCCTGGATTTTCCCCACCTATAGAGGCGAAAGGATTCAAAGCAGAGTTTCTATCATGGGTAGATGTTCCATGCCAGTCCTTGGCTTGAGAATATGAGAAGTTCACTTTAAAAGCAAATTTATTATTGAATGCCTTGGCATACCTGACAGCACCCTCATACATTGGAGCCATACTTCGATCTGCATGCGATCCTACATGGTTCACTCCTACTTTTACAAAAGCACTCGCTCCTTGATAATCAAAAGGATTCTTGCTATTGACCAATAGAATCCCGTTAAAGGCATTTGGGCCATACAACGCTGAGGAAGAACCTGGTATCAGCTCCATGCTCTCTACATCCAATACTGAAGGGCCATTTAAATTACCAATAGGAAAATTCAAAGCAGGTGCCTGTGTATCCATTCCATCTGTCAATTGTACAAATCGTGTATTTCCAGTGGAAGCAAAGCCCCTAGCATTAATGATCTGAAAATTGATACTACTTGAAGTCATATCAACCCCTTTCATGTTGAACAGTGACTTGTAATAATCATCGGAAGCGGTATTTTGAATTGCCAAAATATCCATCTTCTCAATACTTATAGGGGATTTAAGAATATTTTCCTCCACTCTCGAAGCAGATACGACCACTTCTTGCCCCAAAGTAAATGCCTCTGTCATCTTGATCTTTAGGTTTGAAACAACAGAAGAAGTAATCTCAATCTCCTGCTTTTCATAACCAATACTGGTAATGGCCAGATTAAATGGTGGACTAGCCGTTACCTTTAGACTGAAATTTCCATTGTAATCAGTGACCGTACCGAGAACAGTTCCTTTCACGAGAATATTAACTCCAATCAACGGTTCGCCAGAATCCACGTCGGTTACTTGGCCTGAAATTGTTGTTTGCGAGAATGCTTGAAGACCTAAAAATATGATCAAAAATGCGCTAAAAAGGGGCTTTAACACGGATATACTCATAAGGTTAGTTGTTAGTAAAGTATTTGAAAGGTATGTAATGATAATAATAACCAAAAAAAACCACAATCGTAAATTGTGGTCGTTTGATTCAATTGAAACAAGGATGAATATATTATTTCAACTCTTGCTTAAGGTGATCTACAAATTTTTCGCAGAGGCTATTCATTTCTCCCGACATATATTCATCACCAGTGGCACTTAAAACGCTTTGCGCAAGTCCGCCCAGGCAGTCTATGTAAAACTTCTTCATATCCTCTACTGGCATATCCTTAGACCAAAGGTCTATGCGCATGGTATTTTGGTTTTCATGATCCCAAAGGGATAATGAAATAGATTTAGTTTCAGTAAGCCCTGGAACGTCTTTCTCGTCCGCATCCCACATGATCTTTTCTGGAATGTTGTTCTCATCCAGTTCTACCTGAAATTTGATCTCTGATTTCTTCATTTTAATAAACTATTTTGAAAATCTTTAAACTTAAATCCACTTTCGACAAGCAATTGCTGACCACAGTCGTACGCTGCAATTTTTTCATTTAAACGCTCTATTCTGTCTGCTTCTCCTGCATGCAGTTGCAAGAATTTTGGAACTATGCCCTGTTGCTGTTGCTTGATCATTCGAGAAATCATATCCCTACCTCCTCCGCAGGAGTATACAGATACTGCCAAATATTCTACCCCAACTTCATCTGCTCTATTTTCATTATAGACACCAAACTTTAATCCCTTCGTAGAAGATAAGAAAGTAGCAATCTGCGTACGTGCCACTATGTTTTCGCCTTTGGAAACTGCTTTTAATACTGGGCTTGAAAACTCATTCAACAGTTGTTTAGTTATATCACGTTCGTCCATATGGCTCACAAAATGTGCCACTAGCCCCGCAAACTGATCAACCGTCTCTAGCACTTTAATCATGCCTGTGGTAACATATAGATTACCTCCAGTAGAAGCAAAAGCATGTATTTCTGAATCCCTTATGATGGTAATTTTCCAATCAAAACTCTCTCGATTATCAATCAAAAAAGAACTATCGGCTGTCTGTGCATTTACAAGTTGCTGAAGCACTGTATCTGCATAAGAATAGCTTTGGGTGTATTGGGATCTGGACAGAATGACATAACTGCTATCGTTTTCAAAAGTCTCATCCAAAACGCTCCCGAGTTCCTTTTCATCCGCTAAAGAAAAAAGGTCAGGAACATCTTTTTCACAGCTAGTAAAAAAAACAAGCAACGAGGCAAAAAAAATGAGCGTTATAAACCTCAAACCATTCATTTATTTAGTCTGGAAAGCAGGAAAAAGTGCTTTGAACTGACTGTAAGTTAGCTGCTCGATTTTCCCACCATAAGGAGTTACGTCGCAATTCAAACAAGTCGCGCGCGCATCAATGTCATTCACTCTGTTTTCAGGACTTGGGTGAGTGCTAAGAAATTCAGGACCACCCCCTTGACCTTCTTCTGACAACTTTTTAAAGAAACTAGCTGTCCCGTTACAAGAAAAATCTGTTTCATCTAAGTAGTTCACTGATGCTGCATCAGCTTCCGACTCATCTTCTCTACTAAATGAAAGCGCAAAAATATTTGCCGCAAATCCAGCGGCAACTTCTTTCAATTTAGATGCATCATCACCTAAAACGATCGCGGCTAAGACACTCAGTGCGGCAGTTTTTTTATATTGATTGATTGAATGCCTTCTGTCCGCATGGGCGATTTCATGCCCCATTACCCCAGCCAAATCATCTACATTATCCAAATACTTAATCAAGCCAGTATATACATAGATATAACCGCCAGGAGTCGCAAAGGCATTTAAGACATCCTCATTGATAATGGTTAATTTCCATTCAAACTCCTCTTTATATTCAACATCCATCGAATTGAGAATTTCTTCCTTCATTGCATTTAAGTACGCATAGGCCTTCTCATTGCCTTCCAGAGGTAAGATAGTCTTCTCAAAAGCACTATCTATTTGATAAGCTACTTCCGCACCAAGCTTTACATCTCCAGCAACGGGAAAGGCAAGATCACTAATAAACCCTCCTACTTTACCCAGATCAGCACACGGATCATCCTTATCCTTACAACCAGAAAAAACAATCAAAGTCGCACAAGTGGCAACAAAAAAAGTAAACTTCAAAAATCTTAGTCCTTTCATAATACTCTACATTTAAGACGATAGAATAGCTATCGCGTGTTCTTTATCTTTTTTCAACTGGGTCTTCAATACATCTATACTTTCAAATTTTTCTTCCTTACGAAGAAGCTTGTAAAAATGCACAGTTAAACGCTCATTGTATATCTCTTTATCAAAATCAAAGATATTTACTTCTATTCTGCGTTCCTCACCAGAAACGGTCGGTCGCACTCCAATGTTCAGCATCCCCATGTACTTTTGATGATGCAATTCCACCCAAACAGCATAAGCGCCATCTCTTGGAATCAATTTGTAATGCTCAGGGACATCAAGATTGGCAGTAGGAAAGCCTATACTCCGGCCAATTCTATCTCCCTCTATCACAAAACCAGTGAGTGTGTATTTGCGCCCAAGAAACTCATTAGCCAAATCAACACGCCCCTCTGACAGTGCCTGCCTAACATTAGTAGAGCTCACCCCCACCTGATCAATGTCTTCCCTTGGAATCTCGTCCACCTCAAAACCATATCTAGACGAGTTTTCTTTTAGATAATCAAACCCTCCTTCTCTGTTTTTCCCAAAACGATGATCATATCCTATGACCAGTTTTTTGGTATTAATTTTATCAACGATCACTTGTCTGATAAATTCATCCGAAGACAACTCCGAAAATTCCTTGGTAAACGGGATTTTCACCAAATAATCGATACCACTTTGAGCAATGAAGGCAGCCTTTTCCTCAAAAGTAGTAAGTAGCTTGAGTGACTCACTATTTTTTTTTAGTACAAAACGAGGGTGTGGCCAAAATGTAACTACTACGCTCTTAAGATTTTGAGAACCTGCTATCTGCACTAAATTTTTTAAAATCTTTTGATGACCGATATGCACGCCATCAAAAGTGCCGCTTGTTACCACGGTCTCAGCACTAAATTTAAAGTCGCTTAAATTTTCAACTATCTGCACCTTCCAACTGCTTTATAAACTCATCTAACTGATGGGCGTCTGATACTTTGTATTCACCTACTTCAGTTCTTCTAAGCTCTTTCAAGTAAGCCCCAACCCCCAGCAACTTGCCCAAATCAAATGCAACACTTCTAATATAGGTTCCCTTGGAGCACTTAAGTCTGAAATGTACATCAACACCATCAATTTTGATCACATTAAACTCATGTACAATGACCGCTCGTGGAGCCAACTTTACATCTTCCTTGCGTCTGGCCTGCTTGTAGGCTCGCTCTCCATCTACTTTAATTGCAGAATAAATGGGAGGTATCTGATCCTGATGTCCAGTTAGTTGCTTCACAGCATCGGCTATTTGCTCTGTAGTAATATGCGAAGCATCCACTTCCGAATCAAATTCCGTTTCCAAATCATAAGAAGGAGTAGTTTTGCCAAGGGAGATGATCCCTTCATAGACTTTGTCCAGACCTTGAAGTTCGTTGAGTTTTTTGGTGAATTTGCCCACACCAATTACCAACAGACCTGTAGCTAAAGGGTCTAAAGTACCAGCATGACCAATTTTTTTGATTTTCAGGCGGTAGCGAAGTTTGTTAACTACATCAAATGAAGTCCAATCTTTTGGTTTATCGATAAGCAACAAAACGCCTTCTTTGTAATCCACTACATCCATAATTGTGAGCCTAAAGCAATAAGCCCTATCAAGGCACAATAAATTGCGAAATAGGTTAGTTTTCCTTTTTTCACCACTCCGATCATCCATTTGCAAGCTGCATATCCAGAAAAAAAGGCAGCAAAAAAACCTAATATTAGGGGTAATATGTCAATGTCATTGGCCAAAGCCGGCTCTTCAACAAAATCTTTGAATTTCAGTAGACTTGCTCCCAATATTGGAATCAAAACCATTAAAAAGGAAAACCTTGCTGCTCGTGATTTTTCAACACCTAAAAGTAGTGCTGTAGCAATGGTAGCTCCTGATCTGGATATACCTGGTAAAATGGCCACTGCTTGTGCCAGCCCTATGATTAAAGCTTTAGGAAAAGTCACTTTACCTTCTGCTGGTTTAGCGAAATGCGTGATAAACAAAAGTGCAGAAGTGACTAACAGCATACTTCCGACCAAGGTCAAATTCCCACCAAAAAACTGTTCAATGTCGTCTTCAAAGAAAACTCCCACGATCCCAACTGGAATCATAGAAATGATTATTAGAAGAGCAAATTTCCAAGAGTCATTGTACTTAAAATCAAATAAACCCAAGAATGATCTCTCTTAAATCCTCCCTATAGACATAGATGGTGCTCAGAGCTGTCGCAGCATGTACCACGATAGCAAAAAGAAGATTATTGGTAGGCTCAATCCCTAGTAGAACCGATCCGATTTCCAAGTGTCCACTACTACTTACAGGCAAAAATTCAGTTAAACCCTGAACAATGCCAAGAATAATTGCTTCAATCCAATTCATTAATTTTCTCTCTCCCCAATTTTAGCGCTATCGTCCTTTGTCTTGTAAAATATGGCTAAAAACTGGGTCACAAATCCTAGCATCACAATGATTGGCCCAAGAGTCAATCCCAAAAAACCAAACCCAAAAGTTTCATCATCCATGCCCATTACGGCGAAACCTAAAATTAAAATCAACACGCCTACAAGCATAATGACATAATTGGCCTTAGTAAAGGCAAAATTTTTCTTATCTGACATAGTTTAATATAATTCGTCCAAAGACATGTTAAGGTATTTTCGAATTGATCGGTACGTGCTCAAAAAACCGACGATTATTCCTAGGATAACTAAAGAGGCAAAAAGAATAAGCAAATTGCTATCATCTTGAAGCTGCTCCAAATCCTCTACGCGCTTGTTGGCATAGGTTAGCAGACCATATAAAATTCCAGAAGCAAGAATTCCAGAAATCATCCCATACCATACGGAGCGTTTCAAAAATGGCGTTCGAATAAAACCAGATGTTGCTCCCACAAGCTGCATACTACGGATGAGTAGACGCTGCGAGAAGAGTGCCAATTTTATGGTGTTATTGATGAGGATAACAACGATTGCGATCAGAATAACAGCAAACCCCAGAAGGAAGATTCCTATTTTGGTCAGGTTTTCATTAATACTTTCAACTAACGACTCAACGTAAGAAACTTCGTATACGCCACTGATTTTTTGAATTTCACCTTTGATTTGTGCCAAAGAGTCTGCAGCGTGGTACTCTGGGTCTATATTGATCACCAACAAGTCCCTTAGTGGGTTATCCCCAAGAAACTCAGTAAAATCCTCACCTGTTTGAGCCATAAATTCCTTTGCAGCCTCCTCTCGGGTAATCAACCTAATCCGAGACTCATTTTCATCCTTGATCACATACACCTTGGATCCTAAAGTTCGGCTAATTTTTGCCACCTCAGAATCAGATATGTTCTTCTTTAAAAAGACTTGGATTTCAATATTCTCTTGGATTAGCCTTGTCAGCTTTTTGGCATGCACAAGTAGAAGACCGAACATGCCGACCACAAGCAATGAAAGCGTGATGCTGAACACCACACTGACAAAAGGATAATTACCTAAATTCTGTTTTTTACGGGTCTTTTTTTCCATCCCGCCTCAAAACTAATTAATGTGATTAGATAATTGAGAAATCAATTCACCTTATTGTTCCTAATAATTGTTAACTCGTTGATGAGTTTCTGACTTGTGATAGGTTTAAGTTCCTTAACACCGTCCGTAACTTCGATTTGATAATATGCACGGCCATGGTAAAGATAAATTTCACGAGCTGTTTTAGAGTTGATTTCTAAAATCTCGTAAGGCTCCTCTTTGAAATCTCCATATAAGAAAAGCTTTCCGTCAAAGTACTTATACTTTATTTCTTCTGATTTCTTGTTTATGGTTTTTACATCAATTGGAGTATGCTCATTACTTCCTACTACATCATTCCCAGAGACCTGAGGAATAGCTACCTCTTCAGAAACAAAAGCGTCATCAGTAACCTCTTCCAGAACAGGGAGATGTACTTTCGGAGTAAATTCTTTACTTTTTTTATTGTTATTTTCCGTCACCAAACTCGTAGCATTCGCTTTGCGGGAAGCGTTAGTAGCAGTATGTGTAGTAGCTTTTTTATCTGAAGTTGCTGTAGCTTCTTCTGTTGAATTCAGCACCTCTTTAGGAAAAGGCATTTCTAGTTGCTCTTCAACATAGAGAGAGTAGTCACTTTCAGTAACCTCTAATTGATTACTTGTTTCATCTCCGGTTGTCAGATCCTCGTGAGAATAGTAAACACCAGTTGCTACCAAAGCAGCAACCATAACTCCACCTGCAATTTTCCAAACACCCTGACCAATAACACTTCCAGAATACCATCCAGAACCCACTTCAATTGCGTCTAGGCGAGTTTTTAACTGCAATTTTCTGTAATCCGATATTGATGAAACAACATTTTTTTGAAACTGAACTTCGCTTTGCAGCTCAGGACTTTGTGCCAATTCCGCTTGAAAAGACCGCAATTGGTCTGCAGGCAGACTCTCCTCTGAGATAGAGGTCTATAAGTTCGTCGTAATGCTGGTTGGTATTCATCTAATCAAAAAAATCAGTTTTAGAATACCTTGATTTCACCAAAGTATCCAATTTCTTTTTGCATTTATATTTTTTGGTCTTCGCTGTATCGGTATTTGCAAAATTTAGTCTCTCTGCTATCTCCGTCATATTCAAACCATCAAAATAATAGTAGGTCAATATTTTTTTACAAACATCTCCTAACTCGTCAATACATTTTACGATGATCTTGGCGTTTTCTTGCTGGCCAAAATCCTGATACATTTCTCCGTCTACCTCCTCATGAGACAAACGACTCTTTCTATCAAGCTCCTTTCTCCATTGATTCAAACAAATACTATATAAGTAAGTGCTAATCTTTGAAGTAAGAACCAAGTTGCCGCTAGACGCTTTTTGCCAAAAAGCCAGCAAGGCTTCTTGATACACATCTTTGGCTTCTTCCTCTGTACCACTATTTTTCAGCACTAGATTTGTCATCATCCTAAAGTGCTTTTTGTAGAGATAATCAAGTGCACCCTCATCTCCATCCCTGATTTTGTTCAGAATCTCGACATCTTTCATACACCTATGGGCGCTAACCCTACGTTTTTAAATACCATTTGATTGTTGAAAGTAACCCATTCTCCGACGAAACCGTGAGAATATTCTGTAAAAATAGGCATTTAGCCAACCAAGGCAATAATTTGTCCTTGGCCAATAGCAAAAACTTGGCTGCTACGCTGGGCTTTAATGGGGTAATTACCGGTAAATTCTCCAAATGCAGGCATTAGCGCTGACTCTTGTCCGAAATAAAAACAGGGTAAACTTATAGACTGGCGAGCAGAGCCCTTGAGCTTTACACATGGGTGAATGTGCCCAGAAATGTTGTAATGAACTGAAGA
Organism: uncultured Cytophagales bacterium; assembly: GCA_963848175.1. Taxonomy (GTDB): domain Bacteria; phylum Bacteroidota; class Bacteroidia; order Cytophagales; family Cyclobacteriaceae; genus JAMZMI01. The sequence continues at coordinate 224,571 of CAWKCO010000005.1, read as the reverse complement.
CTCAAACTCATGGGTAAAATGAAATGGAGGCGAGGTAACTCCGGAAACAATGTCTGAGGCTGGTCTTGATATAATCTTGTTCTTCGAGTACATCGTGATTGCCGCGCACCAAAACCATATCGATGTTCAAGTACTGCCCCAGCCATGTAGAAAAGCTACCCCATTCTTTATTGTATTCGCTATGAAATAAATCGCCAAGAAAAATAACTGTAAGCGGTTCATATTCGACGATAAGGCTTGATATGATCTGAAGGTCTGACTGGTGTACTTCTGTGGGTATGGGAATACCATTCTTCCTAAAATGGCCTGCTTTACCCAAATGCAAGTCTGATAGTATCAACGTTCTATTTTCTACCCAGAACATTGATTTTCTTGCATCCAAAATTACTTTTTGGGCCAAAAGAGAAATCGTTTTTCTTGAAAAAGAATCACTCATTAAAAGGCAACCAAGTCTGTGTGCGGTACATAAAGTAAACGTATCCACGCACCTTCAGAGTACCATCTTCAGAAATCCACACTTTACAATCGTAAACATTGCCACTTTCTGGATCTAGAATTTCTCCATCAGTATATTCTTCGGAATTGTTATTCTTTTTGAGATTCTTAATAATCTCCAAGCCTACAACTTTCTTATTCTTCAAGTCGTCAGGGCATTTGTCACATATTGGATCGTCCGTCTCTCCTGGCTCGGGAAACACTTTCACTATTTTCCCAAAGTACTTATCCCCTTTTTTATAAATATCAACTACGGATCTGGCTTTCTCTGTGTTATCATCTATGGTTTTCCATTTCCCAACAATGGATTGAGCTGATAAAAAACAGCTAGAAATTAAGCAAAGGACGGTTACTGCAATTTTCATATTATCATTCTTTTTTGGATCTGTATATCTTGGCAAAATATATGTTTTTCCTATAAAAAACATATACCCTCTCACTCGAAGATAACCATCATTGCCCAGCCATACTTTGCAGTCATATTCCGATCCCGTTTATGGATCCAATATTTTACCATCTTTGTATTCTCCTGAGCGGCTACTGTATTCCAAATCTGTAATGATATCCATTCCCACTATTGGCTGATCCTTTCGACTACCTGAACACAGGTCACACACTGGATTTGGATCTTTACCAGGCGCAGGGTAGACCTTCACCACTTTTCCAAAATACTTATCATTCTTTTCGTATATCTCAATAAGTGATCTTTCCTTGCCTGACTTCATTCCTACCATTTTCCACTTTCCCAAAATGGTTTGAGAAAAACTAGTTGAACAAAAAACAAGTGTAATAATCGTTGTAATTAAATATTTCATAAATCTTATGATTTGTTATCCACGCTACTATTCATAAATTCTGTGCCAACTTTTCTAATTGAAGTTGCATCTTGCCTATTCTATCTTTCAATTGCTCTGAAGAAAGATTTTGCCGACGCAAGGTATCAACCAAAATTGGAAATGCAAACGGGGTTGGTTGCTTGGTGTCTTTTAAGACAATCTTCTGTTCACGGATAGCTCTAATGGCCTCAAACAACCGATTATGATCCAATTGTAAAGTCATCACTTCTTCCATCGCTTGCTTGATCAAAAGGTTGTCCTGATCATAGGTCTCAAAAACTTTATACAGAATTCCCGATGATGCCTGAAGGTGTCTATTGCGAATGGTCTTACCGGGATACCCTTGGAAAATCAATCCGGCAATAGTGGCTACGTCGCGAAATTTTCTTCGTGCCATCTCGGTTTGATTGATGGAATGGCGGATGTCTTCCATCATATTTTCTTCTGAAAACAAATCCAGTTCTAAAGCCTCTTCTATGGGAATCTCCTGATCGGACAATAGTTCAAAGCCATAATCATTCATAGAAATGGAAAAAGATATCGGCTGAATTTTACTCACGCGTAAGGCAATCACACCCGCTAATACCTCATGTACATACAATCCCTGAAAGGGGAAAAAGAAAACGTGAAACCCAAATTTTGACTCAGCTTTCTCTATTAGCAGCGTTTTTCGATCGGGTATAATTGACCATTTGGCTTGAAGGTCTAAAATGGGGCGAATCGTTTGGAGCTCTATTTCTTCGAAAATTCCATGTGAAGCTTTTTCGAGCTTCTCTCTAATCACTTCGGCTAGCATAGATGACAATGGCAGTCGCCCTCCTCCCCATGCTGGAGTGAGTCCATTTTTCTTCTTCGACTTTCGCACCAAGACGGTCATATCCTTGATCGTAACGAATTCAAGATTTTTTCCACCAAACCAAAAAGTATCGCCCGGATTTAGCCTCGAAATAAAAGATTCTTCTATTATCCCAAGATAACCTCCCGTCATAAACTTCACACTGAGGGCAGAATCACCGACGATGGTTCCAATGGAAAGCTTGTGACGCATGGATGCCTTTTTGTTGATGATCTTATAGACTCCATCGTCATTATATACTCTTGCAAACTCATCGTATTGACCTAGCGTTTTTCCCCCTGTAGTGATAAAATCCAGCGCCCAATGCCATTCATATGCCGTGAGCAAGCGAAAACAAAAGGTTGTTTTTACTTCTTCTAAGGTTGGAATTGGTCGAAAACCACCACTCACAGACAAAGTGACCAAATACTGAACCAGAACGTCTATGCATTTTTCTAATGGTTTTCTGCTTTCAAATTGTTTTGCCTCAATGGCCTGTCTAAGTGCCGCCCCTTCTATCAGCTCTAGGGAATGGGTAGGTACGAAATATATTTTGCTCACTTCCCCCGGTCGATGTCCACTTCGGCCTGCCCTCTGAAAAAATCTGCTCACGCCCTTCGGCCCTCCAATTTGAATGACCGTGTCCACCGGTCTGAAATCCACTCCTAAGTCCAAACTGGACGTGCAAACAACCACCTTAAGCTTTTCGGCATGTAGCGCATCCTCTACCCACCCACGAATATGCGTATCAATAGAGCCGTGGTGCATGGCAATAAGCCCCGCCAACTCCGGTGCAAATTCCAATAGCTTTTGATACCACAGCTCCGTTTGTGAGCGTGTATTGGTAAACAAAAGCGTGGTTTTACTTGCTTTGATAATAGGAACAATCTTCGGCAGCAGGGTAATGCCCAAATGTCCCGCCCAAGGAAACTTCTCTACTTCATCGGGAAGTACTGACTCCACCAAGAGCCGTTTTTCTATATTAGATTGGATTATAACTCCCTCTTTATAAAAATCTTCTCCTAGTAAAACACGCTTGGCCTGAGGCAGATTGCCGATAGTAGCGGAAATGCCCCACACTTTTATTTTGTGACCGGTGAGCGTCTTGAGTTTACTAATGGCTAGTTCCAATGCCACGCCTCGTTTCGTTCCTAAAATCTCATGCCATTCATCTGCAATGATGGTTTTTACAGTTTTCAGATAATTAGGATAATCACTCTGGCTTAATAGGACATGCAGGCTTTCGGGTGTAATGACCAAAACTTGTGGTGCATTCTTTTTTTGACTTTGCCGCTCAGAAGTGGAAGTATCTCCAGTTCGCAATGCCACTGTCCAGCGTAAATCCATCTCATCGCACACTTGCTGCATGGCGCGCTGAATATCTTTTGCCAAAGCACGCAAAGGCGTCACCCACAGCACCCGAACCCCTGGCACGACATCTTCTTTTCTGTTTTCCCTTAAAAATTCCAGAATACAAGGAATCCAAAGCGCATAAGTTTTTCCGCTACCCGTGGGGGCGTTGAGCAAACCGCTTTTACCATCTAGATAAGCTTGCCACGTCTCTAGCTGAAAAGCAAACGGTTTCCATTTTTTAGATTTCAGCCAATCGAGACCTGGTTTAAGCGCAGAATTTTTCACGCTGGAATAAAGTCAAAATCGTATTGCTGGATTTGTTTGTCTGAAGTGATTAACGGCATACCTTCAACTATCGATTGGGAAATTAAGATACGATCAAAAGGATCACGATGCAGCAAAGGTATTTTATAGGTTTCAAGCGTATGCTGCGAGTTAATATCTAAGACTTTAAAATACTCCTCATCGACTATTTGACCTAAATCAGGTGCAAAATCCAATTTTCCTAACATTTTCTTAAGCTGTATTTCATAGAAAATAATTGGACTAACAAAGAGCTGAATCTCAGGGTTATCTAGAATTAAGCGAACATGAGCTTTTATTTTCTCTGGTTCTGAAAATATCCAAATAAAGATATGCGTATCAATGAGAAACTTCAAAGCCACAATTATTCAAAGTGAAAAGCTTTCTCCATCTCATCCGTCCAAACGTCAAAGTCATCATGCATCTTTATTTGATCTCTAAATTTGCCGTATGGCAATGGTTTTCTTTTTTCAGAAAAAGGCTTAATCTCCGCTACCACCTTGCCAGCCTTGGCCAGATACACAGTCTCGCCCTCATTCACCTCATTTACGATTTTAGACAAATTGGTCTTCGCCTCGTGCATGTTATAGGTCTTCATATTTGCATGAATTTATGTTTAGAATCAAGCTTAGCTAAGTTAGCTAAATATGAAGAATATCTCAATATCAGATTTAAAGACATCAATGAGAAACTTCAAAGCCACAATCATTCAAAGTGAAAAGCTTTCTCCATCTCATTCGTCCAAACGTCAAAGTCATCATGCATCTTTATTTGATCTCGAAATTTGCCGTATGGCAATGGTTTTCTTTTTTCAGAAACAGGCTTAATCTCCGCAACCACCTTACCAGCCTTGGCCAGATATACGGTCTCGCCCTCATTCACCTCATTGACGATTCTAGACAAATTGGTCTTCGCCTCGTGCATGTTATAGGTCTTCATATTTGCATGAATTTATGTTTAGAATCAAGCTTAGCTAAGTTAGCTAAACGTAAGCAAATTATGATCTGTTTTATTCAGAATTCAAAACATCCCCTTCTAGTGAATTGGTTCAACGAAAATATCTCCAAAAGTCACTTTCGTGTGATGAGCTAGCAATAAAGCACTGCCATTTCTCACATCTTCTTCTTGTTCTATTTCAGACAAGTCCCATTCTAGTGGCTCTTTTTCTTCCAATGGCCAAATTTTCACACTGTACCTAGTAGAATCTAGCCCCACCGTTTCAACTCGATGTTTGATCGCATAGCGTTTACCTATCTCTATTTTTCTAAAGATGTTAGCTTGTTCCTCCACATAAAATCCTTTTTTCTCTGGTTTTGGTCCACTAAAAACTCTCCAACGGCAACTATCAAGGTCATCCGTTACTCTAAATTCAGCTGTTGCGCCAAGCGGATACCATTTCCTATTCGGCTGAAAATCATCCATATCGTGTCCTGGCCATCTACAGGCTATCGCAAAATGACTGACATTGTACGTTGGTGGGCCAGGAACAGGTGGCACAAAATCGTGCAAGGTGACTATGGTTGACACTTCGTAATTTTCCCATGTATGATCACCGAAACCGAATACACGATCATAGTAAACATCTTTGTTACTAATTCCTTCAGGCGTCAACTCCCATTGACCATCTATAACCTGAACAACCTGTTGAATATCATTAACTTCCGACCATCTAATCTCGTATGGCAGAGGCCATTTTCCATTTTTTTTCAATACAATATTCACCTCAGATGTTGCTCGTTGGTCTAGGGAATCTAAGATTTGAATATATAGTATATTTGCTCCTTGGCGAAGCATTGAAGTATCCAACTCAATATTGAAATCGCCCTGATCAGCTAATCTGTGCAAGTCGCTACCAATAGAAAACCCTTCTTCTATGCCACCATTTAGCTGATAAGACGCAATCTTAACTCCTCTTTCAGATTTCACATTTCCTAAAATATTGACCTTACTCTGTACGATACCAACCGACCCGAAAGTCTGATCTTCTCCATACCAAACATTTATATCTAACTCTGAAGGAGCTGCGCAAGCGCCCAAAAAAATAGTCAGAAATACTAGCATCAACTTATTCATAATAAGACATTTTTCGAGTAAAATTTACATGTATCCAAAAGCGTTGGAAAGAGCATCTAATAAACTCGTTTCTTACAGCTCAGTAAATACTTTCCACTCCCAGTAAACTTGAAATACAAAGTTTGCAAAAGCAAAGCATCCACAGCAACAATAAGAACCAGTATTACCCTTTTCAAGCTGCCGTTATTTAGGCATTTGACATAACCCATTCGATCTTTTATGATCTGCCAGACGTGCTTAGTTTTGTGCTACTCTCAGATTGAATATGAAAAACAAGTATCAACCCAATGTGCATTACTCACCCCAAATGAGGCAAAACCAAATACGGTTAGTTACACCCATTAATATGACTTGTTGAACTTTTAAACTTGATAATAAGGGAAGTAGGGTTTATGCAAGTTATTCAATAGGGAAAAATATATTTTAAAAGCGATTACAATGGGGATAGGAAGCAACAGAAAAATAATCTTTCCCTGAAATGTTAAGCCGGATAAGAAACTTAAAAAATTTTAAATAGACTTTATTCATGCTCCGCTTTTTATGTTCTACCATGAGACTTATGATGGGGGTTAATAGGAATTTGTCTTATAATTGAATACCCAATTCCTGTTGCTATTGGTACAAGGTGGGGAATAGTGCCTACATCTCCTGTCTACATGCCAGATGAAACAACAAAATAGGCTCTATTATCTTCCTTATCTTGAACAATCTTCATCGAAATCAAAGTGGAGCTATCTTCAAAAGTGTAAATCTCTTTTTTTATGTTCCAGCCATTGGAAGTTTCATTCAAAGCCCAATTATCAAGAAGTATTGCCTCATTTATTTCATTACTAAATTGTGCGTCAGATTGCAAGTAATGGTAAGTAAATTCCAGAGTACCTAAATCTAAATTATGCTCACCAGATAAATCAGAATGTTCTAAAATAAACGGTTTAAGCCATGAGTGCTTTTCTAAATCTTCTTGAGTAACACCAATATTATCAGAGCAAGCCATTACGATTAGCACTATCAAAAAACACTTTCTTCCCATTTTATTCAAATTATCCTTCTTATCACTTAATACTTAGGAGGTAAACCTTTTGGTCTGTATTTATCGGGAAGAGATAGTGGAGGTCGCCAGTTCTTTGCACTATTTCTACCATAAACATTGGCTTTTTAATCTTGAACAGAAACAGGGTTAATGACTTAAAAATATTCATCCGCAATTTCCACACGGATCGTATGAAACAATTTTTTTATAAGTTGTAAAGAATTGTAGGATAAAGAAAACTCATAGTACTTCAATTAACAAATAAGCCAATGCAATCATCGCAAGACTAAAGAATGTTGATATCATTCTGTAAGTTTTTGTATGATCAGTTCTATCGAATTTCATCTCTTTAAGACTTTCGATTTCCTCTTTTTTAAAATGGTAAAACAATCCGTGAAACAACGAGGAAGCTAATGCGATATACGTAATTGATGAAAAAAATATTTCTTGTTTGTTTTCCTCGAACAGGAAATATAAAAATACCGCCACTATATCCCCCACAACGAAGATAAGTGTAAGCCATAGAGATACAAACGTGAATTCTAAATAACCCAACTTTCTGTAAATCTTCTGCATTCTATATTCGCGAATAAAAATACTCAAATACCAGTTTAAAAGCGCCATTTCTTCAATTTTGTTTACCGTGGATAAGTTGGACCATTAATATGTTGATACCTTGGAGCATACTGGTCGAGATATCTATATCCAGCGTAAGGTATTGTCACCATCATAGCTGGAGGATATCTCGAAGAGATAACTAATGCTGCTGCATCAACATATAAAAATGGATCATGGAATGTAGTACTACCTGTGTATAATCCACTGGCCATATTTAGCATCGATGCTCCTGTGCCAGGCAAACCAGGGTAAAAACTCATCAACCCAGTAATCTCCTCAAAGTATTCGCCATGATATTCAAAGATAGCCTGAGCATGACAATTATGGCAATTGCTAGATTGCCCTCCAGGACCCGTTGCTATTAAATCCTTCGAGTTCTCTCCATAAAACGCTTTTTTGTTTGCGCGTGTACCTACTCTTTTCTCAGGAGCATAATAGCCACTTAAACCATAGGTAAATCCTCCTGACCCATAACCAACCCCAATGCCAAAACCGCCACTACCGTCATAATTACTAATACCAATCCCTGCATTTACTCCCCAACTAGAGCTCCACTGATTATTGGTAATATCATAATTTGCACTAACAGAACCACCTACGGTTAGAGGACCAAATGAGGCATAACCAAGAGCAGTAGTGGACGTGATTAAATTCTATTTACCCTCATCGATAACAATATTATTCAGTAAACTCAATTTCTCTTTATTTGAAAGCTGTAGAAACCGCTCATCAATAGCACACAAAACTTCGCTCATTTTTGTATCATTATATTCTTCAAAGAAATCTTCGGTATTCATATAGTTGCCAGAAGATATGTCAGCTCCAATTACACTGTTACCATTTCCAATAATGGTGACTTCCTTTTGTTTATTATAACTATAAGGAAATACTATTCTTTTTATGGGCTTATCATGTTCCAATATTATGAAAATAATAAAACCGTAATTATATAATTTTGAATCTACTTTGATCAAAACATTTTCGTTTTGGCTCAAATTTGAAGTTTGGCTACCAAAATATCCTACTAAGGCAGAGAATAAAATAAAAAATAAAAGCTTCATCAGTATTGGAAATAATAAGAAAATAAATCTGGTCGAACCCCCATGTTATACCCCACAACAGAATAATGCAATAAGAAGGGGTGTATACCGATATTTGGGATACCATTTAACCAAAGAGATAGGGACGACATATTTACACAGTTAATACTGCAACCTTGATAAGGAAGAATTTTTCCTAAACCTCTTGTTACAGCGAAACTATGTTTATTTACTGTAAGGCTAGTCGACTTGGAAAGATTTGTAGGAACAGGGTAGTCAGTCGTGCTCCGTCTGACTTTAAAAGCAAAACCAACATTAGTGCTTGGTGTTTTATTGTCATTAGGACCAAAAGACATTAAAATATCTCCTGAATCATTAGCTGTAATGCCATTATGATATATATATATTGTCCTTACTTCCATCTGCATATCTATCTTGAGTATACAGTGTTGCATCAGTACTATTTATTAATTGATTGATATCGGCTAGGTCTGCCATTGCTCCTAACCCATACCCTATATTTTCTAATGTATTATTTCCTTTCTTGCCTAAATAACCTAATTCGCCATTAGAAAAGTTATAGCTACCAAAGCCAAAACCAATTGATATATCTGTTTGACCACCTGTAACAAGGTTCATTCCAACACTATTGGTAAACGACCCTGTTGCAATTGAAGCTGTATTAGAAAATGCTATACCAGAAGTTGCAACATTGTATGCCAGTCTTGCCGAAAGACCTCCAACTAATGCACCACCCCCAATGTAACCCCAAGTTTTGCCAGATTGGTAATCCCAATCTCCTGGATTATATGTTCCATTGGCAGTAGACCCTCCAGTGTAAGCTCCTATAATTGCATCAATAATAATTGGGACCCAAACAATCTCCCCACTCGGATCCGTGTAAATAAGCGGATTATTAAAAGCATACGAATACCTATTATAACTCTGCGTAAATCCTGGTGCTTGTACAAAATTGTCTGGTGCAAGCATCCTTCCCAAGAGCGGGTCGTACATGCGCCCATTCATATTGATTAAGCCAAATTGGTCTAGATGCTCGTGCCCTGTATATCCTACATTAAACAAATAGCTGGTGGGCACACTTCTATAAGTCCAATCCGAAACGTTCCGCCTTCTACCCCATGCATCAAAGCTGTAGTTTTGCACCACAGTGCCGCTTTGATTGGTGATGGCATCATAAGATCCCAAATGGTCGCTATGCACATAATACATGCTTCCAGTTCCATTGTTGATTTCATAAATAGCTGCCAGACCATCGCCTCCTGCGATGTAATGTAGCTGCCGAATACCACTAGAACTCGCTTCTTTCTCATAATTGCCTACATAATGAATATATTTCTGCAATATGTTACCCCCAAAAAATCTCGATACAGTACGCTGGCGGTCTTGTCCGTATGTAAACTGCACTTTTTGATAACCCCATCCATCTATAATCTGCTGAGTTTTATCAAACGGTGTGTAGGTAGCAAATCGGATAGAATTGTAGGCTTGAACTCAATCAATTTCTAACACTTTCTTAATTTCCAAATACTTATTCCAATTTCCCCTTCTATCGATAAAAACATAACTAATATTTTTACTAATAACAGCATAATCTTCACTTGCATTACTGAAAATATTAGTTTCTATCGATTTTGTCATTATTTCATTTAGTATGTTAGCAATATACTCGCATTGTTCATTACTTAAAATCCATTCGTTTTTTACAATAGTATAATTCTCCATGTTTTTTTTATAAAAATTAATTATCGTACTTGTATATAATGAATCACGTTGTTTTATATGAGAATCCCAGTTTAAATAGAAAATGCTTGGATCACTACCTTCATTTTTATAAAAATCCGTTATTGCGTCTATTGCAAAATCAGTGAAAGTGCTATTGTATTTTATACTCATAGCATGTAATTCGTTATTTTTAAAATAAATCATTAATCCTTCATTTTTTACTCCAAATTCTCCACTTGCAATCGAATAATTAAGATGTAAGGTGTCATTTTTATCAATTAATTGAGCTTGAGTGTAAAATTGAAAAAATGTACAGAATAGATATGGTATAATTTTCTTTTTCATCACTTGAATCACTTAGTCCACGGGAACATAAAAAATCTCAAAAATGGATCTGGCTTGATATAGTTATAATTGCCAATTCCAATTGAAGAAGTTGAAGAAGTTCTTCCTACTACCAAAGAGTAACCAGGGAGGCTTGTTAGATCGTGGGGGGAATGATATCCCCCAACAGCAGTTAAGCCTCCACCGATATCCGCACCATCTTTTGCCCAATGTGTGTGAGCTGTTCCATAATCGCCATTCCTTGGATTCATTTTTAATGTCACATCGTATTTATGACGATCACCTCTTGGAGCGAATTTGGCCGAACCATTTTTATTGAGAATTACACCCTGTTCTTTATGCCAAAATCTAGATCGTTGATATGCAGCATTGATTTTAGAATATTGCCGATATGTAACATCCATAGGACCTATTTTACCATCCATTGATCTATATTGCATAAACTGCATGCTGTGATACAAGCCAAATGACATTGCTCCATTTATACCAACTGATCCCCAATTGACATTACCAACATCACCACCATTATATAACAATTGACCTGTAAGATTTGCTGAAGCACCTCCAGCTAGCGCTCCCCAACCTCCGCCGATTGATGAACCAACCCCTCCTCCAACAAGACCCGCAGCAGCTCCAAATACGGCACCTTGGATCATGGCTTCACTGTCCCATCCTGTTGAAAGACCACTAAATCCCGCTCCTCCAACAGCTCCCGCTCCTGCTCCTGCAGCCATTGCACCTCCTCCTGCCGCGCTAATTCCTGCCGCCGCACCCCCAGAAAGACCTCCAATAGCTGCTCCACCTCCAATATATGCAACCATTTCCCAACCTTCAGCTCCTGCCGCCTTCCCAACCTGCCATCCAGAAAATCCACCGATCGCTGCTCCAATTATTACTGGAATGAACCAAACAACCTCCCCTGTGGGATCGGTATAAATGAGAGGATTATTCCAGGGCATACGAATACCGATTAAAACTCTGAGTAAAGCCTGGAGCTTGTACAAAATTATCTGGCGCAAGCATCCTTCCCAAGCAGAGGATCGTACATGCGGCCGTTCATATTGATCAGACCAAACTGGTCTAAGTGCTCGTGCCCTGTATATCCTCTATTAAACAAGTAGCTGGTAGGTACACTGCTATAGCTCCAATTCGAAGCGTTCCGCCTTCTTCCCCATGCATCAAAGCTGTAGTTTTGCTACCACTTCACCACCTTGATTTGTAATCACATCATAAGATCCTAAATGGTCGGTATGCACGTAATACATGCTTCCAGTACCATTCTTGATCTTCATAAATGGCAGCAAGACCATCGCCCCCTGCGATGTAGTGCAGCTGTCGGGTATTGTTGCCGCTTACTTCCTTCTCATAGTTGCCTACATAGTAGGTGGTCTTCTGCAAAATCTCGCTCTGGTAAAGTTTCGATACATGGTACGCTGGCGGTCTTGACCGTAAGTAAACTTCATCCTCAGATTGCCCTCAGTGATCTGATCCGTTTTATCAAACGATGTATAGGTGATGTTTTGGTCTCCAGAAGGGATTAGATTCTGCGGATTACTCACCTGCTGTCACAGCATGAGGTTTTGTGCCGTAGGTGTACAAGCCAACATTCGTTTTTGAAGTAATGTTGCCCGAGGCACTATAGCCAGTATTCACCAACACTCGGGCCACTTATTCCAGTCAGTCTGTTGAGGTTGTCATAAGTAAAGTTTTCAGAAAGATTACGCAGAGTTATCTGTTCTGCTTAGCAAGTTACCTGTAACAGGGTCGAAATCATAGATCAAGTCTTGCGCTAATACTGATCGACCTGTGTCTGAATTGTCTTTAATACACCAAATTTAGTATAGGTTTTATAAGTATCACTACCATTGCCGCTTTGACAATCAGTATATTGACCATAAGCATTACGCGTATCAGCCCTCCAAATATTGGCATCAGTATCATCTCGCTTCACCTGAGATAGATATCCCATATCATCATATAGGTAATTCACCTTAAAACCAGATGGATAAGTAAGAGCAGACATGCGACTTTGTGCATCATAAGCGTAACTAGTGACGTAAGCAGACCCTTCAATGGTCTTGGACGTGCTCGTGAGTCGTCCATACGTATCGTAGGTATATGCTTCACTTCCGCCAGAGTAAGTCACATTGCTTAGCAATCCTGGATTTCCGGAAGGATCGTAGGTATTTAGTAATGGTTCCATCTGGACCACTTTCAGTAGTGACCCTACCCAGTAGATCGTAACTCATGGTATAGGTATTGCCGCGAGCATCTGTTTGTGAAGTGAGCTCTCCAAAGCCATTGTATTGGTAAGTGGTCAGGCCAGCATTAGGGTCGTTAAGACCAGTCTGTCGTCCATAGCTATCATAAGTCATGCCCCACGATGGCTCCATTGGTAGTGATGGTGCTCGGCTTTCCCATGCTTTTGTAATTGTAAGTAATCGAACCTCCGTTATCCGTGGCCGAAATCAGATTGCCTTGAGACATCACGGTTTCAGACGAAAACTGCTCTCCCTTTGTGGTTTGGGTAGTTTTCCCTAAGTAACCGTACGAAACTACATCCGTAGGCCCGGCATTCACAGCAAGTCGCCCGAAAGGATCATAGCTAAATTCTCTGGCATAAGCCTGATCTCCTGTATAGTAGGGGTAGCTTTGTTGGACCATCTGCCCACGGGCATTGTAAACACTGCTGGTACATTGTCGCCTTACCTCCGCTAGCCCCACTCTCTTCTGTTCGCAATACCCGTCCGAAAGCGTCTAAGTATTCCTTAACAGAAGGTAGTCCAGAACTGGTGGTCAATGTATAATAAACTGCATTTTTCGGTCTTGAACCTGTAGCCCATTGATAGCTGGTAGAGACAGACTGCCCAGTAGGGTAGGATGTAGTAGTAGGTCTGCCAAAATTATCATAAGTATAACTGGTTACCTGATTATTCGGTGCTGTTTCCGTCAGCACATTTCCCGTAGCACTATCAAATGTGCGCTGCGTGAGGTGATTTTGGGCATTATATACTTTGGTAGCAAATCGCCCTTTGCTGTCATATTCAAATCGCGTGGTTCGGCTGGAAGAGCCATCCGAGAGAGTCACCTGGCTCACCGTTCCATTGCCATTGTACTGGTAGGTAGAAGTGAGCGGCCCGGTAGCTTCGGTCAATACCTTTCCCGTTGTGCTATTGTAGGTATAGGCAGTGGATAGTGAAAAAGTGGATGCGTCATCATAATGCTTCCGAGTGACCGTCATATTTAGTGGCCTTGCCGCCATCCATGAGCCCGCGTTTGTATAATTTGAATAATTGATCCTATTGTATGAACCATCATTAAATGTTTCTGTGACCACAGAGGGGTTTCCATTACTATCTGTGGTGGATGAAGTCAATTTAACAGTATTTGTCAGGTAATCTGTAGCAACTGAATAGCTGACATACGGAAATATTCTTTTATTTCCGTATGTGTACATAGAGTAAGTATTGGCAATACTTCGAAACAGGAAAATTATCGTAGGTAGAGACATTGCGAGACGTCAAGTACACATTAAAGTAAGTGGAGTTATATTCATAATTATCCACCGTTTTAATGTTTTGGTCAGGGTTGGAAGCTGTAACGGATTGAAACCCCAAAAAGCCTTTTCCCTTTCGGTGAATGCGAGCCGTATTGATAGGTGTAACTAGTAGTAGAAGCGGTGTTATCTATATTGTCACTCCATGCAGTAGCTGCCACGTACAACGCTCCCTGGAAGGTCATCACAGGGTATGTAGCATTATTACCCCGAGTATATACACTCGCATCACTCAATGGTTTATACGTAAACCCCATATTTACTCCTAAACCATTTCTTACAGAAGCCACAAAGTACTGATTACGACCCCTATAAAAGGTGTGCATAAACCCCGAAGAACCATTGTTGTAGTAGTAATCTACCGTACCATCACCGTTGAAGTCTCCAAAGGTGTTAAAAAAATCACTTACCCCAAGTGCAGAACTCGGAGTATAGGTTTGTAAATTAAATGTTTGCCCATTGTTCCAGCCGATATAAATCTTCAGAGGATTCGAAGTATTCGTTCCGCGACCAACCACTACCAAGTCACTGAGCCCATCCCCATTCATATCTCGGGTGTAAAAAGTATTATAATCCAGACTATAGGGTTAAATCCACTCAGTACTGTGTTAGTTGCCTGGATCAAACTTGTACCAGTCGAGGTACTTACTTTCCAATTATTATTTGAGTCAAATGAAAAAATATCTGTTTTTCCATCTCCGTTAAAGTCACCAAAAAGATTAACATTATTAATAGTAGGATATGATGATGAAAACAATAGTCCCATTGTGAAACCATTATCAGTAAGTTCGTAAAATCGACATCCTGAACTGTCCAATACCATTAAGTCAGTTTTCCCATTACCGTTTATATCTAATGGGACTTCTTTGACGGTGGCATATGCGCCTTGTTCCCCAAGTAATTGTCGATTGGCCTAAAACTGAAATGGTAAGCTGCTCAAAATTGAATCCAAATATGAGGCAATTAGCTCCAATAACTGTTCCTTCTGCTGGTTTTATCATCAAATCCTCTTTTCCGTCCCCATTAAAATCTCCAGTGTAATAGGTAGAAGATGAGACTTATAAAAGGAAAAGTTTCATAATTATAAGTAGTAAATCCAGTTGATGTCGATAACAAGAAAGAAATACTATAATCTCCGCTCTCTAAACGAAATACGAGTAAATCCATCTTTCCATCTCCATTATAATCACCAGGATAGGCCTGATTATGAGGAGCAGATGTATTGTAATTAGTAGGCATTGCTCCTGATGTTTGCAGGATCAAATTACCAGAAGAGTTGGCAAGATACCGATACCAAGTTGATGACTTTATCATAACTAAGTCCGTTCTTCCATCTCCATTAAAGTCACCGTAGTACCTTCCCGACAATTGACTATCATTAAATCCAGTCGTCTGAATCAATCCTGAATTAGTTGATCCCCAATTGACCATTGTAGAGTTGAGTTTAGCCAGACTATTACCATTCTCCACAATCTCAGTAAGCCTGGAGGTTGTTTGATTATAAAACATTTGATACCTACTAGCCGTCGTTCCTTCGCTCTTTACATAAATATATTTCAAAAGATTACTGGTCGTGACCTTACTACCAGCAATATATGAGACCAAGGGAATCGTGCGTGGCTGATAAGAAAATTCGATGGTGTTAAATGGAGAAATAGAAGAAGTCCCTGTATAATTGATATTTAGTGGGTAAGATTCACCAGTACTGTGATTTTCGTAATAATTGATGGTGATATAGTTTCCATTTCTATCTTCAATTCTATTCAGATTCCATGACAAAGCCTGAGAACGCGCCTGTGCCTCAATCCGAGAATTAGCTGTATTTCCATAATATAAAATTTTGCCGTCCTTGGTTTCCACTTTAAAATAAGAGGGGTCACCAGCAGTACCATAAGAGGTGATTTTCAAAAAGCTCTCTATTTCTGTGCGGTATTCGGAAGTTCCTACGGAAATAAGTCTCTGCCCATCCAAAGCAAACCGATCGTTGGCGTTCCATTGGAGGTTATTGATGAATCCTTCATGATACCAGTTGCTCGTAGTTCGGGTAATTGATGACAAACCTGCGATATTCCACCCCAAACCTAACAGCCCTTCTCCTGATTGGCTGTTGTATACTAAGGATATATTAGGTTCCATGCCAGCTACTCCAGGGCTAACCTTTATAGGAATATTATAAGTACCTGCGCCTGTAGAACTTACATCCTGTATAACAGGAGTTGTCCCAACAGGATAGGATGTGTTTATGGGAAGAGTGGAGCTTTGAGTAGGTTCTGTAAACGTATATGATCCACCATCAGGCTGCACGATTCTTGCTTCAAAATTACTCCCTGATTCTTGGGAGTATTTAAATCCCGGAGAAAGTGTAATCTTTTGGGTGGCTTCATACTGACGGTTTCCACTTATTACCCCATTCAGGTTAATAGAATTGGATTGAGAAAAAAGTAACTGTAACGAAAGGCACAGGCAAATCGTCAACACTATTCGCAATGATAGATGTCTTTTCATCTTTTTTAGTTCTTAAAAACTATTCTTTAATAATTCTATACGAGGTAGATTCTTTATTACCTTCTATCTTGAGAAGATACACTCCGTTGGGTTGCTTAGATAGGTCGATTTTGCTGGAGTTATTAGTCAATGCCATCTTCTGCAATATTACCCCAGAGGTGGAATAAACACTTACCATCATCTGGGAAGGTTGACTAGAAGAGGCATTGTCTATCTCAATCTGGATTGATCCACGGGTTGGGTTTGGATAAATAAGAAACTTCGTGTCCGCTATCACATCTGGAATTGTATCAGCCACACTAGAGGCCTCTCTTGCCGAAGACAACACAATAGTGCGCAAAATACGATTGCCTGTGTCATCGTAGGTATATCGGATAGCTTGCGCCATACTATCTATTCTACAAAGAAACATAATAGCAATTAACAGGATGATTCTGAGTTCAAATCTTTTCATAACAAGGAGAGCATGCTGGACTTTTTACTTGCGTTTGATTTTAGATACTTCTTCCTTGAGCAAGGTAAGTTCAGAAAGCAGAGACTGAATGGCCTCATCTTGTAGGCTAAGTTTTTTTTCTTGAACCTCCAACAGTTCCTGCTGTGATTTACATACTTCTACCAACATTGGAATAAAAGTGAGGTAACTGACAAACTTATTTCCATACTCGTCAGTATCGACTGCTTCAGGGACGACTTGCTCTACCTCTTGAGCTATAAAACCTATATATTTCTTTTCCTTGATCTTAGACTCATCTTTTCCATCACTAGTATTTTCATCAAAGGGGCTCACATAAGAATATTCAACCCCTCTTATTGCCTTGAATTTATCTACCGAATTGGCTATTTGAACAATCTCTTTTTTTTGTCTACCATCGCTTACTTGATAATAAAAACCATTAGCATCAATATAGGCCTTTTCGTAATTGGATCCCCCCATTGCATCTTCATCATAAACCCGCAGTAATCTATTTTGATCACCAGGACTCCAAATCACCGCATAGTCTCCATCCACGTAGAATCCCCCACTTTCTGAGATGCCATTTTCTAAAATGAAGCCTTCTGAAGAATTATTAGGATTAAAATTGAAACCAGCTGCCTGACCGTATTTACTGGTTTTACTGATATAAACATTAACGTTTTTGTTCCCAATTTTGATAGTTTGATTGTCAGGAATTTCAACTTGTGCAATAAGATCAATATGCAAGAATATACTCAATATTGAGGCAAGGAAAAACGGAGTGATTTTCATAAACGAACAGTTTTTTTTGATGCAAAAATTATTCGTTTATTTCAATTTAACAATAGGCGAAAAAAAATATTTTGAATTCTTTCAGAAAAATATTTCTGGAGAGATTAGGCCCATCATTCACAACTGCATCATCGATTTGTTGGGAGTGCTATTTTCCATTACAGAAATGAAAGAAACCCAAATGATTCGGCTAATAAAAACTCTAGCCACTGTGACATTTCTGTAGTAATGCACCACTTAAAATCCTATTTTTTTTGTTTTTAAGTGAGGCTCAGCTAAATTATTGAACACTCTCCAGTTGAGCAGTTAAGAATTCCCATTTGCGAGCAAGTTATATTCCTGTATGAAAAACAAGTATCAACCAAACGTACATTACTCCAATATTGAAGGCTTTTTAGAATCCCTTTCGGAAAAAGAAAAAATCATTGTAGAAAATCTAAGGGCTATCGTTTTGGATACACTTCCTCATTGCAAAGAAAAACTGAGTTTCAATGTTCCGTTTTATGCCCTAAATAAAAACATTTGTTTCATTTGGCCAAGTTCTGTGGGCTGGTCAGGAATTAAAGAAGGCGTAGCATTGGGTTTTACCCATGGATCAAAACTAGAGGCTGAGGACTTCTTATCTCAAGGCAAACGAAAATCTGTCTGTTCGAAAGTATTTCTTTCACCTCAAGAAATTGACCCAGAACGAATCATGAGCTTATTGCTTGCCTCCGAAATATTAGACAAAAAGATCACCTCCAAATAGCCAAATTCAAACATTCCTCAGACAGAATCCATTTAGAAATTGTATTTATAGAGTCAAAAGTTCTGAAAACAGATTATTATTTCGTCCACACTTATTCTCTAATAAGCAGGATGTATTTAGCTTTGAGTCATAAATGAAAAGAATTGCATCAAATATTGTCCTAACATCAATTATCCTAGTCGTTGTGGTCAGCGTCTCAGGTCAATGGTGTTTATAATATTTTAAGAATATACAAAACGCCATTCCCAAAAAGAATGGCGTTTTTTTTTATAAGACAGTGAAATGTATTTCGACGATAAGACAGAAGTTTTTTTAGACGGCAATTGGATCAAAGCCAAAGACGCACAAGTGAGTCTTTTCAGCCAAACCATGCATTATGGCACGGGTGTCTTTGAGGGCATCAGGTCTTATAACAATGGGAATGGATTCAATATTTTCAAGCCTGATGAGCATTTCGAAAGGTTGAAAATGGCCTCTGAGCGTGTTTTCTTGAAAGTGCCATATACGACTGAGGAGTTGATCAATACGGCTTACGAACTTATTGATCGCAATAAATTGACCAATGCATATATCAGACCATTGGTATTTGCTGGGCCAAATATGATGCTCTCCCCTTCTCAAGATGTGCATGTATTTATGACAGCTTGGAAGTGGGCGAAATACCCTGGATATGAGCCATTAAATACGATGATTTCCTCTTATTTGAAGCCTAGTCCTAAATCCACGCCTATAGATGCGAAAATCATTGGCAACTACTCCCAAGCGACTTTAGCTTCGGCGGAAGCCAAATCTCTGGGATATGATGAGGCCATTCTTCTTGATATCGATGGCAATATAACTGAAGGGCCAGGAGCGAATATTTTTTATGAAAAAGATGGTGTGCTTTTTACTCCTAAGTTGGGAAATATCTTCCCAGGAATCACACGCAAGACCATCATTGAAATATGCAACGACCTCAAAATTGAGGTAGTAGAAAAAGACATTAAACCTGAAGAATTATATCAAGCGGAGACCGCATTTTTCTGTGGTACTGCATCGGAGATTACTCGAATAGATTCAGTGAATGGAGAGCAATACAAAAAAGAATGGGAAGAGTCCTTAGGGCATATCCTGCATATTTTGTATCAGCAAAAAGTAATGTTTGATGAGTATCAGGGACTAACAATCGTATAACAAATGGCAGAATTAAACAAATACAGCAAAACTATCACACTAGACCCGAGTCAGCCGGGTTCACAGGCACAGCTCTATGCTGCTGGCCTTCAAGATGAAGATTTCGCGAAAGCGCAAGTAGGTATCGTGAGTACAGGTTTCGAAGGAAACCCTTGCAATATGCACTTGAACATTTTGGCTCATCAAGTCAAAAAAAGTGTGAAAGAATCTGATTTGGTGGGATTGATCTTTAACACCATCGGTGTGAGTGATGGTATCTCCAATGGTACTACTGGGATGAAATACTCACTTATCTCCCGTGATGTTATTGCCGATTCGATCGAAACAGTGGTTCAGGCTCAATTTTATGATGCCGTAGTAGCTGTAGTTGGTTGTGATAAAAATATGCCAGGTGCTATCATGGGCATATCTCGCCTCAATAGACCCAGCATTATGGTGTACGGTGGATCTGTTCGACCTGGAAAATGGAAAGGTGAAGACCTAAACATCGTGTCTGCTTTTGAAGCCTATGGTTCTAGACTTGGAGGCAACATCTCCGACGAAGATTATAAAGGCATCATCAAAAATGCAATCCCTGGCCCTGGAGCTTGTGGCGGAATGTACACAGCCAATACCATGTCTTCTGCCATAGAAGCAATGGGAATGAGCTTACCATATAGCTCTTCTAATCCAGCGGAGGGCGAGCCTAAGGTCAATGAGATCAAGAACGTGGGTAAGGCGATCAAAAACTTAATGGAGAAGAACATCCTCCCAAGTGACATCATGACTAAGAAGGCCTTTGAAAATGCCATCACGATTGTAATGGTACTTGGAGGCTCTACAAATGCAGTATTGCACCTTTTGGCAATGGCTAAAACAGCGGATATTGAATTGACTTTGGAAGACTTCCAGAGAATCAGTGACAAAACGCCATTTATCGCTGACTTGAAGCCAAGTGGAAAATACCTGATGGAAGATCTTCACAAAATAGGTGGGGTACCTGGAGTAATGAAAATTTTACTTAGAGAAGGTTACTTGCATGGCGACTGCATGACCGTAACTGGGAAAACGATAGCAGAAAATCTTGCTGAAGTAGCTGATCTGAAAGAAGGTCAAGACCTTATATACTCTTTTGACAAGCCAATCAAAAAGACAGGTCACTTGCAGATTTTGTACGGAAACCTTGCTCCAGAAGGTGCAGTGGCGAAGATCACAGGAAAAGAAGGAGAAGTATTCGAAGGGCCGGCAAGAATTTATGAAGATGAATTTGCAGCTATTGAAGGGATAGGAAAAGAAGTGCAAAAAGGTGAAGTAATCGTCATCAGACAATCAGGGCCTAAAGGTGCTCCGGGAATGCCAGAAATGCTAAAACCAACAGGTGCTGTAATGGGTGCTGGTCTTGGCAAAGACGTGGCTTTGATCACAGATGGTCGATTCTCTGGTGGCTCTCACGGTTTTGTGGTGGGGCACATCACACCTGAAGCGCAAGAAGGTGGGCCATTGGCATTGATCAAAAATGGCGACATCATACGTATCGACGCTATTGAAAATAGACTAGATGTAAAAATCAGTGATGAAGAAATGGCTGCACGTCGTGCTGCTTGGGTGAAACCTGCCTACAAGGCGACTAAAGGTGTCCTTTGGAAATACATCAAATCGGTAAACACTGCTTCAGAGGGCTGTGTGACAGATTGTTAAAAACTAGTCGAATGTCGTGTGGGTGTACCCTCGCTTATGAAACTTAAATCAGTAGTTAGTTTGAAACATTATCCTTAAAACGCTACAAGATGATTAGGATTCCCTTCAGGAATGACTGAACGTAGGTGAAGAACATTTAATCGACATAAATACATATACTCTGAAAATTTAATAACCTCGGTTTCTCAAAAGCACGGCTCACGACAAACCGATTAGAAATATAGAATTATGAGCAACACATCATCTTTGGAAGTAGAAAAAAAGAAAAGTTCGGAAGCGTTAAAGATTTCTGGATCAGAGGCGGTTTTAAAATGTCTTCTTGAAGAAAATGTAGATGTCATTTTTGGCTACCCGGGAGGGGCTATCATGCCAATATATGACGCCCTTTATGGCTACATGGATCGTCTTAATCATATACTCACCCGACATGAGCAAGGTGCCGTGCATGCTGCTCAAGGATATGCGCGTGTCAGCGGTAAAACGGGAGTTTGCTTTGCTACTTCGGGTCCGGGAGCAACCAATCTGATCACTGGTATTGCGGATGCGCAAATAGACTCTACTCCTTTGGTGTGCATTACGGGACAGGTTCCATCTCACCTTTTGGGTTCTGATGCTTTTCAGGAAACTGACGTTGTGGGCATCTCTATGCCAGTAACCAAATGGAACTATCAAGTGACGAGAGCATCAGAAATTCCTGCGGCTATTGCAAAAGGATTTTATATAGCGAATAGTGGCAGACCAGGGCCAGTTTTGATTGACATCACCAAAGACGCTCAGTTTGAGATGATGGAGTATGCTTATGAGAAATGTGATAAGATTCGTAGCTACCACCCTTACCCGATCCTTAATGAGGAAAGCGTAAAGGATGCTGCTCAACTTATAAACGGAGCAAAAAAGCCATTCATCTTGGTTGGTCAAGGAGTAATCCTTGCCGATGCGCAAAAAGAACTTATCAAATTCGCAGAGAAAGCTGGCATTCCAATGGCCTCTACCCTATTGGGACTATCTGCTGTGCCTACCACACATCCATTGTATGTTGGATACTTGGGTATGCATGGAAACTATGGCCCGAACATCAAAACCAATGAGTGCGATGTACTTATTGCTATTGGTATGCGATTTGACGACAGGGTAACAGGTGATTTGAAGAGATATGCCAAGCAAGCTAAAGTGATTCATATCGAAATAGATCCTGCAGAGATCAATAAGAATGTAAAAACCGCGGTAGCCATCAATGCTGATGCGAAAGAGGCTTTGCTTTCTCTGATCAAGTATACCAACAAAAACAGCTTCGATAGTTGGGTTCAGGAATTTAGAGATTGTGATAAGAAAGAATACGACACGGTCACTCAGCATGAAATGTTCCCAACCGAGGGAGGCATTCGCATGGCTGAGGTAATCAAAAAAATCTCTGATAAAACCAAAGGTCAGGCGATCATCGTAACGGACGTAGGACAGCACCAAATGGTAACGACACGCTACTACGGATTTCAGGACACCAAGCTGAATGTAACTTCTGGCGGACTCGGTACGATGGGTTTCGCTCTGCCTGCAGCTATGGGTGCTAAAATGGGTCGCCAAGAAAAGCAGGTAATTGCTGTAATCGGTGACGGAGGCTTCCAAATGACGATTCAGGAATTGGGGACAATTTTCCAAAGTCAAATTGGCGTAAAAATTCTAATCTTGAACAATAATTTCCTAGGCATGGTACGCCAGTGGCAGCAGCTTTTCCATGACAAGAGGTATTCGTTTACGGAATTGATTAACCCGAACTTTCAAAAAATAGCGGAAGGTTATGGCATTCCAACCCAAAAGGTGGAAGAACGCGAAAACCTAGAGGCCGCTCTGGATCAGTGGTTGAATACCGATGGCCCTCAATTGCTGGAAGTAGTTGTAGAGAAGGAAGAAAATGTATTCCCAATGGTTCCTTCTGGAGCTTCGGTTTCAGACATCCGTCTTTCTTAAAATTTAGATTTTCCCAAATAAAAGAACAAATTAGATATGTCTAGTTCTATATATACCGAAGATAATTCGGAAAACATTGAAAAAGATTTCACCCTTTCGGTATTGACTGAGGATCGAGCAGGGCTTCTTAACCAAATAACCATTATTTTTACGCGCCGAAAAATAAACATCGTCAGTTTGAATGTGTCTCCTACCGAGGTAGCAGGTATCAGCAGATTCACGATTGTCATTACTTCTACTCGCGAGCGTGTAGAAAAAGTGGTGAATCAGATCAGAAAACTGATAGACGTTTTAGGTGCCTTCGTATATGATGAAGACGATATTTATTACCAAGAGATTGCGCTTTATAAAGTCCCTACTGAGGCTTTCTTAAACAACAATCAAATTGAGACGCTAGTAAGAAACACTGGTGCTCGTATTTTGGCAATAGAAAAAGAGCATATCATCATCGAAAAAACTGGGCATAAGCAAGATACTCAGGAGCTTTACAACAAATTAATGCCTTATGGGCTGCTAGAGTTTGTAAGATCAGGTAGAATTGCAATTTCAAAATCAAAACGCAAGACTGAGGCTTTCATCCAAATGCTGGAAGAGTCTAAGTCCAACAGATTAAGTATAAAGGATTTTTAATATTAGAATTTCAACAAATAAGTAAAAATGGCACAAATCAATTTTGGAGGGGTCACTGAGGAAGTAGTAACCCGTGAAGAGTTCCCTCTTGAAAAAGCAAGAGAAGTACTAAAAAACGAAACTGTTGCAGTTTTAGGTTATGGTGTACAAGGCCCAGGCCAAGCACTCAACCTTAGAGACAATGGCATCAACGTAATCGTTGGACAAAGAAAAGATTCTAAAACTTGGGACAAGGCTATCGCTGATGGATGGGTACCAGGTGAAACACTTTTCGAATTGGAAGAAGCTTGCCAAAAAGGTACAATTCTTCAATTCTTGCTTTCTGATGCAGGTCAGATTGCGCTTTGGCCTTTGGTAAAGAAAAATCTTACTGCTGGTAAAACACTTTATTTCTCTCACGGATTTGGTGTTACATACAAAGAAAAAACTGGCATCATTCCTCCTGCTGACGTGGATGTAATCCTTGTTGCTCCTAAAGGATCAGGTACTTCTTTGAGAAGACTTTTCGTAGAAGGAAAAGGATTGAACTCTAGCTACGCTATCCACCAAGATGCTTCTGGAAAAGCAAAACAAACTGCTGTTGCTTTAGGTATCGGTGTAGGATCAGGTTACTTGTTTGAGACTACATTCTACAAAGAAGTTTCTTCTGACCTTACAGGTGAAAGAGGCACTTTGATGGGTGCTATCCAAGGAATGTTCCGTGCTCAGTACGAAGTATTGAGAGAAAATGGACACTCTCCATCAGAAGCATTCAACGAAACAGTGGAAGAAGCTACTCAGTCGCTTTACCCATTGATCGCTGAAAAAGGTATGGACTGGATGTACGCAAACTGCTCTACTACAGCGCAGAGAGGTGCTCTTGACTGGATGGATCCATTCTACGAAGCGACTAAGCCAGTTTTCGCCAAACTATACAAGTCAGTAACTGACGGTATTGAAGCACAAAAATCAATTGATAGCAACTCTAAATCTGATTACAGAGTAAAATTGGAAGCAGAATTGAAGTCACTTGAGGAGTCTGAAATGTGGCAAGCAGGTAAAGCCGTAAGAAAGCTTAGACCAGAAAACAGCTAAAATTGAAATAAGCGAAAGCTTATTTTTCTTAATAGAATATCAAGAGGAACTTTAATCGGTTCCTCTTTTTTTTAACCATCACTAAAAGCGTTTAATTTTCCTAAACCACCTTCAAGGTGGACCTTTCATAACGATTAGATTGAAAAAGCACTTAATGAAACTATCAGAAAGAGCAGCACGTATATCGAAGATTAGATAGTTAGTGTCCATATAATCGACTACAAAACAATGAAAAATAACAAACCAGAGGCATTTGATCAAAGTTTGCGCCTCAAATGGGTGGATAAGATTGCACGATTGATGGATTCCAAATTTGTAATCCCAGGAACTAAAATCCGGTTTGGATTAGATCCAATTATCAGCCTTTTTCCTGTGGTAGGTGATTTATCCTCCTATATGGTTTCAGCTGTGCTCATTCATGCCATGTATAAAAATGGAGCAAGTCAGAAACTCGTGGTGAAAATGGTGATAAATGCGACCATCGATTTGATCATTGGGTCGATACCAGTACTAGGATCCATATTCGATATCTTTTACAAGTCAAATACCAAAAATGTTCAATTACTCCGAGAGCATTATCAAGAGGGAAAACATCAAGGATCTGGCAAAGGACTGATAACCTTAACATTAGCCATAGTATTCATAATAGTAGCGGGTATTGTCATTTTGATCTGGGCCATAATAGCCGAGTTATTCGATTTTTTGTTCTGAGAATCTGATGTCTAGATTGGTCACACCTAACAATACCTAGAAATTCTCTAAAAATTTCAATAACGTTACTACAGCATCGAGCATACGATAATATTATTAAAACCGATTCGATTAGAATCTAGAGCGCTTCAAAAATTGGGGTACTCAAATCGGGCTGTCTACAAAACTTTCAACTCTATAGAAACACTTACATAGAGTCTATGGCTACTCACCCAGAAACGTTTTACACGAGAAAAATTTGTAACTACCTGATAATAAGAATCTGACAGCAGCTTTTTGTGCAATTATTAAATGGGCATATGACGATCGAAAACTGGGAAGGATTTTAGGCGAATAGCCATAGCCTCTGAGTAAATTAATTCTTACTTTTGTTTAGTTCAATTAGATCAACTCCATTTTCCATAAAGTTGATCAAACCTCTCTCCTTTTACTTTGATAGAAGATTTCAATTAATGTTTTCGGTAGTAACACTCAATCTTTTCGCCCTTTTTTTATCAATCATAGTGAGTGCCGCTGTAATAATGGGAAATTTTCATAGGCGTACGACCTCATTCTATGTGATGACTATGATACTCCTAATCCCAATATTTGCACAAGTGAGGCAATTATTAATGCTCTATGACCTGCTGCACTTAGTCCCATGGTATTTGCTCATCGTATACATCTTTTTAAGATCAGTTGGGCCTTTGGTAAACTTTCATGTTCATCTTCAATTAGATAAAAAGTTTAATTTATTCAGCTGGATCAACCTATTTACCTATGCAGCTTTTTTATACATACTCTATATAGGTTTTAAGTTATTTCTGAGTAATAACTATGATGCCGAAAAGCTCATTTCAACTTTTAAAGATGATAATTTACTTTCAATAACCTACCCCATTTTACAGCTACTGCATTTTGGAGAAGCTCTCTCTCTTCTTCACAGTAAACCAACAGAATCTAGAAAAGGTCTTATTTATTTTATGAGGACGTCAATCATTGTTGTCATAATAATGCTGATTTTCCTACAGGTTATGTATTTCACAGTTGACCGGTTTACTGTTGAGATGATTATCGCACCAATAATTTTTATAATTGTTTACTCTGCTATCCTCATTATATCAATGAAGTATTCTGCTCTTTTCGAATCTATTCCTACAATAAAACCAAATAACCTTTTGAGTCAAAGAGAAAATGATGTAATGCAAAAACTGATCGCAGGAAAAACAGATAAGGAAATTGCCGATGAGCTTCACTTATCTGTAAATACCATAGCCACTTATTGCAGACGGATATATACCAAACTAGAAGTAAAGAATCGTACCGAAGCAACGAGAAAATACCTAGATACTTAAACTTAAAAGCCCCTTGATATAATGAGGTGTTTCAGGTCAGTGTTACTATCATTTAGCTGGCGCTAAGGTGGAGACAACCTGTCTACCTTGTCTGATTCTCCTAACTTATTCAAAAGCGAAACAGTCTCAGCATACATTTTTTTATATTGAAAGCTAGCTGCGCTCTCGGATACGTAGGTAAGGAGCTGTATCAGATGCTCATATCTTTCTGCAGATTTTTTTTCAAAATGAATTTCCACATAAGCATACAACAAAGAAAACCTTAACCATTTTTTTGTTTCTTCACCAAATATGTCATTTTCTGATTCTTTCAGCAGTAGGTCTTGTGTTTTTATGATTTCAAAAGCCTCATTAAAATTGTCCATCCCTGCATAGGCATGAGCTGTATTAATTTCTACTTTCATCAACTTTTCCAGATAGCTCCTCGAGTTTTCATTGAGTGCTGCTTTGTAAGTAGTTATGGAGGTTAGTGCATCTTGATAATGTCTTGCCATAATCTGGACATAGATCAGACCTTCTAGTACTTCGAGCTTGCGTGACGATACATTATGCTTTTCTATATACCCAAGATATTTTTGATTATACTTTATTGCTTCTTCATAATGGCCGTTGGCTTTCAAAGCCAAAATCAATAAGCCTAAGCCTGATGCCTCAAGCGCCTCGTAAGATGACAAATCGTTTTCGCTCAAATAGTCATCAACAAGTTCCCGCAATACCATTACTCGAGCAGGATGCACAGGAGGCTGTATGGTGGACACACGTCCCAAAAGCTGTAATCCGAGCAAAGCATTGAAATTAAGCTCATTTTTCTGTATCATCTCTACAAGAATGAGTTTATTCGACTCAACCACATCCTCCATCACCAGAGCAGTATCTAATCTAACTACACGGGACGTTATTAAAGCATTTTTAACCTCAGAGTCAGATAATTTTGAGTAATATTTTTTATCAAACTTAAGCAAAGATTCATTAACCTGTTTTTTTTGATCATTGGATAAAGGTCGTGATGCTTTTGCGAATTTTTTGAGCATCTCACGCAATTCTTCTTTAGGCGATAAATTTTTAAGTCGCTCTTCTTCTATCAATTCCTCTACCTCAGACCAGTCCAAATCGAATGAAATACCACTTATCTTCAGTGAATAAGCGATGAGTTCATCTTTTTCGTGAACAATATACCTCCAATCCCCAAGCTTATATGAATAATAGATGCGCTCGAAACAAGATGCCAATTTTGTATCCGTAGTTATCAAACGTTTCGGAAAATCCAGTTTTTTGAATTTGTTTTGGTTGAAACTATACGCAAAAGGCATATTCCTGTAGACAAATAGCATCTCTTCTTTCAGTGGATGGTACTTGAATCCAAAATCACCTTTACTTCTAAAAGTAAATGGTGCTTTTTTAAATTCCATACTTTGTTTGTTGAATTGGCACACTTCATAGCTGCCCCTTCTTGATGCAAGAAAATAGATATGCCGCTCCATTTCGGTCGGCATGAGAAGAGCCCCTCCATACTCATTTATGTCTGTAAAATCCTTATTTTCGAACAATCCTGTTCTAAAAATATAGCTCCTCATTTTCAACCGACTATATACTGGATAAGTCAATTTTTCAGAATTGGGAGAGAAAGTGATACTGGACATATTCAGCCTCTCAGCAAATTCAAACACCTTAATTCTAAAATCGGTCTCATCAAAGTAATCCTCTTGGAATTGGATATCGATAAAATCATCATCCACTACTATTTCAAGACGGTCATATTCAGAAATACAGACGAATTTATCATTCGAATAAGAAAGTACTTCTTTCACCCCTTCTGAAATAGGTAAAATCTCTAATTTTCCTTTACTTTCAATAAGTCTGACTAAATCGAAATTCGAAGAAGATTCATTTTCTACATCTCCCGCATTCAACCAAAAAACTGGATCACTTGCTTTGTATCCAACAAATTTTAAATTGTTGATATCTCCCTGAGCATACAAGAAATAGTTATGCAAGGAGAAAACTGAAAAAATAAGAATCATTTTCATACTAAGATACTCTTATAGCCCCCATTTCATTGCGCCTTGTGCGTTTATCACTAAATCATCAGATGATTTTAAGTTTTGCACATCAAATTCCACGTCAAAAATGTATGGAAATGCTTCTGATTTAGTATTTGATACTGTGACTGTACCAGTGGTATTAGAAAATGAATTGTAGGCATCATCACCAACCACAAACATTTCAACATATGTTTCATCCAGAGCCGCACTTTGTGATACCACCGGAAAAGTACCGTTAGGCGGGCCTGTGCGTCCTAAGGATACGGGAATATAAAAATTTAATGCTAAAGATTTACCCTCTTTACTCATTGCTATCCGAAACACTTCAGATGATTTACCATTAAAAGTAGCCTTCAATGGCGATCCTACCATAATACCGTTTATTGTGAATTCTTCATCTCCGGATATCACCACTCCCCCCTTGCCTCTCGTTAACTCTGAAAGCATAATGGCGTTTGATGATTTATCATCAGTCACCTCATCATTCTGATCAGTACATGAGATAAAAAACGACAGTAAAATAAATGAGCAAATAAAATTTAAGACTTTGACTTTTTGTTTGGTGTTTAGCATTTTAATTATTGTCATAAGGTTTAGTAGTATGTTTGGTATTCTATACACAATATTGTGAAGTGCTAAAAGTAGTATTCGACGCTGATTATGCTTGTCATTACTATTGATGAAATCCCTTATCACAAAAACTAATTACACGCTGATTATTCAAATTTCTGAGCTTTTATGAAAAAGAAATGCGGCTCATCGCTGTAGTCAATGCATTCACTAAACAGATGGAGACTGTTCAATTAAACTTAAAGCCAACCCACCCCTTCATCAAACCATAGCTCCAAAAAATCCTCCAACTACTTGATGTAGTTTTTCAAATATGAATAGATTTTTTAGAAAGTACAGGGCTTCCAAAAGCTTTCTAAATAGCATTAAGACATTAAAATAATCATCGTATATTTACATCTTATATTCTCATCTTATGAAAGTTACAACAATTTTACCCGATGATCTGATAGCAGATATAAAAAGCTACACCAAAGGTAAAAACCTGACCGAAAGCTTGATCACCGCACTAAACGATTGGAGATATCACAAACGTGTGGAAGAACTTAACAGGCAATTAAATGAAGAGCCAGTGGAGTTTAACGATGGGTTCAGTGCCGAAAAAATTAGAAAAATGAGCAATCGTCATGATCATACCTGATACTAGTATTTGGATTGAGTTTTTCAAGGTATCAGAACCTTTTTCAACCAGATTATCACAACTGATAGAAAACAAGCAAGTAGCTGTGATCGAACCTATTTTTGCGGAAATTATCTATGGAGTACGTAGAACCAGAGACAAAAAACTGATTGAATCCTATTGGGATATTTTACCCAAACTTTCATTTGGTACGGGATCTATGGTTTCAGCTGCACAATATGCAAATACCAACAATTATCAGAACCTTGGAGTCGGCTTGATGGATGCTACTATTTTACTACCCATAATATCCGAAGGCCATCAATTATGGACTCTTGATAAAAAAATGCTCCGAACACTTCCAATCGAATCGATTTTCGAATAGCCTTGGCATCTTGCACCTACTTTAATTTTCAGTCCAGCTCACCTTGTAATTTCACCTTATGTACATACCAGAGATCGAAGCAGTAAAAAAGGCACAGAACAACCTGAGTAAGGTGATCTATCCCAGTCCTCTGCAGCAAAACCTAAATCTAAGTGCAAAATATGGCGCCAATGTCTATCTCAAAAGAGAAGATACTCAAGTAGTGCGATCCTACAAAATCAGAGGTGCATACAACAAAATCAGCTCTCTGAAAAAGCACAAGCTAACCAATGGTGTAGTATGTGCAAGTGCTGGAAATCACGCTCAGGGTGTGGCATTTTCTTGTAAAAAATTAGGAATCAAAGGCACTATATTCATGCCTGCTCCTACCCCAAAGCAAAAAGTACAGCAAGTAGCCATGTTTGGCAAAGACATGGTGGAGATCATCCTAACAGGTGATACCTTCGATGATGCATTTGCAAGTGCCAAAGCTTTCTGCGAACGAACACGACAGCATTTTCATCCATCCATTCGATGATGAAAAAGTAATAGAAGGACAAGCCACCATCGGACTGGAGCTTTTCAGCGAAGCAGATTTCAGCATGGATTATCTCTTTATGCCAATAGGTGGTGGTGGGCTGTCTGCTGGGGTAGCTAGTGTACTTAGCACCTTGAGCCCATTAACTAAAATCATAGGCGTAGAACCTGAAGGTGCTCCGGCTATGCTGGAGTCTATCAAACAAGATAAAGTAGTCACACTTAGTCAGATAGATAAGTTTGTGGATGGAGCCGCTGTAAAACGTGTAGGTGACCTTACTTTTCCTTTGTGCAAAAAGTTTGTTGATGAAATAAGCTTGGTCAATGAAGGCAAGCTCTGCTCCTCCCTTATTAGCATGTATAATGAAAGTGGGATCATTCTCGAACCTGCAGGCGCACTTTCTGTTGCCGTGTTGGATCAATATGCTGAGCAGATCAAGGGCAAAAATGTAGTTTGTATCCTCTCCGGAAGCAACAACGACATCACCCGTACAGAAGAGATACGTGAGCGGTCGATGCTTTACGAAGGATTAATGCACTATTTTATTATCCGATTCCCTCAGCGAGCAGGTGCACTCAAAGAATTTGTGGGAGAAGTGCTGGGTGCCGATGATGACATCATACATTTTGCCTACACAAAAAAAACATCACGAGAGAAGGGGCCAGCGGTAGTAGGTGTCGAGCTAAAATCGCAACAAGATTTCGAACCGCTACTCAAGCGCATGAAGGAAAGAAACTTCTATGGAGAGTACCTCAACGAAAAACCAGATTTGTTTAGCTATATCGTATAGCTACCCTAAAAGAATCTGAAAAAAGCATTAATAGGATCATCGAAGAACCTTAAATTCGCATTAAAATTTTCACCTCGGGTTTATCACAAATAAACTTCGGGGTAATAAAAACGACGATACCAATTGAACCTTAAAATAGGTCATTTGAAAAATGACCAAACTGGTATCATTTAGAAAAACAATACACATGAAAGTATTAAAGTTTGGAGGAACATCCGTAGGCTCAGTAGAAGCTATCCGTCAAATGGCTGAAATAGTCATTTCCAAAGCTGCCGATGAGCAATTGATTGTAGTAGTATCTGCTGTGGGAGGTGTCACGGATAAATTATTAAAAATTGCAGACTTAGCTCAGAGTCGTCAGGACTCCTATCAAGAAGCTATCGATCAGCTAAAAACACAACATTTCGATATTTTCACGACCCTGACGGCTAAAAAAGAAAGCGCAGAAATTGATAGTATTATCAGCGAATTAGAAGAAATATGCCGTGGGGTATACCTTTTAAAAGAGTTGACACCACGTAGCAGTGACTATATCGTGAGCTGTGGAGAGCGACTGTCCTCTTATATGATTGCCACTTTTATACAACAATCATTTCCAAAAACCACGCTTTTTGACAGCCGTCAAATCATAAAAACTGATAAAACTTTCGGTCACGCCAACGTGGATTTTGCTGTTTCTCAAAAGTTAGTAGACGAGCTAAAACTAGATCAAATCAATCTTTTTCCTGGTTTTATCGCTTCCACTCCTGATAACGAAACGATCACTTTGGGTCGTGGTGGTTCAGATTATACAGCAGCCATTTTTGCCAAACTGGCAAAAGCAGAAAGTCTTGAAATCTGGACAGATGTGGACGGCATGATGACAGCCGATCCTCGATTGGTGAAGCAGGCACATTTCATAGACCATGTGTCTTATGAAGAAGCTCTTGAGCTTTCTCATTTCGGAGCAAAAGTAATCTACCCTCCAAGCATCCAGCCTGCGTTGGAAATCGGCATTCCGATCACGGTAAAGAACACTTTTAATCCTACGCATCAAGGCACGGAGATCACCAAAGAGTGGGATGAAACAAAGCAACTCATCAGAGGCATCACGAGCATCAAAGATATCTCGCTTATCAACCTCTCTGGAGGTGGTATGGTAGGAATTCCTAAATTTTCCTTTAGACTTTTCCAAGCACTTTCGGAGAAAAGCATCAATGTGATTTTGATCACACAAGCTTCTTCCGAGCACACCATTACTGTGGGTATTGCTGCTAAAGATTCACAAGCAGCAGTCTCTTGTTTCAATGATGAGTTTGCAACTGAAATTAAAAGCAGCACCATTAACAAAATAGAAGCTCAGGAAAACCTCTCCATTATCGCACTGGTAGGTGCCAATATGCGCAATCAAGTGGGTGTGAGCGGTCAGATGTTCAATATTCTGGGAAGAAATGGAGTAAGTATCAAGGCCATAGCGCAAGGTTCGTCAGAGCGTAATATCTCAGCAGTGATAGCCAAAGAAGATCTTGACAAAGCGCTCAATGTGCTTCACGAAAGCTTTTTCCTATCCAACAGTAAGCGCATCAACTTATTCATCATTGGTGTGGGTAACGTAGGCAAGGCATTTATCAACCAGCTGACTGCTCAGTTCACATTCCTGAAACAAAATCATCAGCTCAATATTAAGGTAATTGGAATGGCGAATTCCAAGCGCATGACCTTCATGAAAGATGGCATTCCGCTTTCGAAATGGCAAGAGCAAATGACCGAGTCTTCTGAGCCATTTAATAGAGATGCGTTTTTCGAATACATGGAAAATTACAATCTTCGAAACTCAATTTTTGTAGACATCACGGGTTCTCCGGAAATAGCGGCCATGTACCCGAATGTGCTTAAAGAGAGTATCTCCGTAGTGACACCAAACAAAATCGCTGCTACTGGAAAATTTGAAGATTATCTTGGTTTGAAAGAAACTGCCAAGAGATATTCCAGCCAGTTCTTGTTTGAAACGAACGTATGCGCAGGTTTGCCTGTGCTCTCTACGCTATCCGATTTGATCAAATCTGGTGATCAGGTTCATTCAGTAGAAGCGGTACTTTCTGGTACGCTCAACTTCCTTTTCAATGTGTATGACGGCACAGACACATTCTGTAAATGTGATCAAGCAAGCCAAAGAAATGGGCTATACCGAGCCAGATCCACGATTGGATCTTTTCTGTGAAGATGTGAAACGAAAAATTCTAATTTTGATCCGAGAGAGCGGCTATGAGCACGAGTTGGATCAAATCGCATTAGAGCCTTTCTTGCCTGCAAGCTGCGATGGAAGTACTTCTGTAGAAGATTTTTATAACAAAGTAGAAAAAGCAGAGCCTCACTTCAAAGCGATCTATGACAAAGCAAAAGCCAATGGTGCTCAGCTGCGTGTCGTTGCAAGTTATAAAGACGGGAAAGCGTCAGTTAGCTTGAAGGAAATCCCAGCAGATCATCCGTTCTTCTATCTTGAAGGTAGCGACAACATCGTGTTGTTTTATACCAACAGATACAAGGCTCAGCCTTTGGTAATCAAAGGTGCGGGTGCGGGTGCAGATGTGACCGCTTCTGGTATTTTTGCTGATGTTCTAAGAATTGCTCAGACGAATTATTAATCTCAGACATAATCAATCTGAAAGTAAAGAATTAAAAATGGCGTGTAAAAAATCCTGCACGCTCTAACGTTCAAGTACATGACCCAAGTTAAAATATTTGCTCCCGCTTCTGTAGCCAACGTTGGTTGCGGATATGACACCATTGGTTTTGCTATTGACGGGCTTGGTGATGAAATCACCATGTCGCTAAGAGAGGACTCCCAGCTGGTAATAAAAGAAATCATAGGCGCAGACCTACCGACAGAACCTGAAGAAAACGTAGCGACGATTGCCATCCAGGCGATGCTGGATAAGATGGGCTCAAAGCAAGGTTTTGATATCACCATCAAGAAACTTTTCAAACCAGGCAGTGGATTGGGCTCAAGTGCTTCAAGTGCTGTGGGTGGTGTTTTCGCGGCGAACGAACTTTTAGGATCTCCATTCGACAAAAGAGAGTTAATCGATTTTGCCATGGAAGGTGAGGCATTTGCATCCAAATGCTATCATGCTGACAATGTAGCGCCATCTATGATGGGAGGCTTCAATGTGGTGCGTAGCTACGAGCCAGAGTTGGATATTTTCCAAGTCAATGTCCCTTCAGACTTGTGGGTTTTGATCATTTTTCCAGATGTAGTCATCAAAACATCGGAATCTAAAAAGCTTATCCCTACTACTCTGAGCATCAAAGACGCTCGCGATCAGTGGTCTAATGTAGCTGGTCTAATCCAAGCGTTCAACGCGCATGACTTTGTTTTGCTGAAAAAATCTGTAACTGATCTTGGTGGCTGAGCCAGTAAGAAAAGGCTTTGATCCCAGGCTATGACAATGTGAAAGAAATCTGTTTTGAAAAAGGAAGTGTAGGTTTCAACATCTCTGGCTCAGGCCCAAGCATGTTTGCTTTCTTCAAAAGTGAAAAAGAAATGAATAGCGCCAAGCCTAGCATCAAAGAATTGTATGCAGGGAAGAACTTGCCAGTAATCTTGCACTCTTCCAAAATCAATCTAAGAGGCTGTGAGGTGATCGGGTAATTGCTTTAATTTTTCTAATAATCAAAACCGTAATAAACCACGGGTATCCATATTCAATTGTAGTAGAATGAAATTTTTCAGTACCAAAGGAAAAAACCAATTAGTATCATTCAAAGAAGCTGTGATCAAAAGCCTTCCTGAAGATAACGGACTCTATTTCCCTGAGCGTATTCCAAGCTTAGGTGCTGATTTTTTCAAAAACTTAAAGAGTCTGACCTTGCCAGAAATCGGTAAGGAGGTAATGACTCCATTCTGCTCGGAAGACATCCCAAGCAGCAAGCTTTCAGAAATCATGGAAGACGTTTTAAGTTTTCCTACACCATTAAAGGAAGTTGAAGAGAACATCCACACCCTAGAGTTATTTCACGGCCCTACGTATGCCTTCAAAGACGTTGGAGCAAGATTTCTTGCCCGTTCGCTCGGTTACTTCAATGAATCAAATAACAAAGAAGTTACCATTTTGGTTGCCACTTCCGGAGACACAGGTGGGGCTGTAGCCGCAGGATTTTATAAAGTGCCTGGAGTAAAAGTCATTATCCTCTACCCTAGCGGAAAAGTGAGCGACTTGCAGGAAAAGCAGCTCACTACTTTGGGAGAAAACATCACTGCGCTAGAGGTCAAGGGAGATTTTGACGACTGTCAGGCGCTGGTAAAGCAAGCTTTCCTAGACAAAGAAATCAACGCTAAAATTGCACTCTCCTCTGCCAACTCTATCAATATTGCCAGATGGATTCCACAGTCCATTTACTACTATGAGGCCATGAAGCAGTTGGAGGACGGAGCTAAAGCCACATTCGCAGTACCAAGTGGAAACTATGGCAACATCACTGCTGGAATGCTGGCCAAGAAAATGGGCTTGCCTATTCATCGATTTATCGCCGCTTCCAATGCCAATGACGTAGTGCCTCGATATATTAAAAATGGCACGTACGAAATCCGACCTACTGTGGCCACTTACGCCAATGCGATGGACGTGAGTAATCCGAGCAACTATCCACGTATGATGGAGCTATACAATCAAAGTTGGGATGGTATCAAAGCAGACATTACGGGCTACTCTCTGGATGATGAGCATACGCTAAAAACCATGGCTGCTTGTGATCAAAAAACAGGATATATGCTTGATCCACATGGAGCGATCGGTTATCAGGCTTTATTAGATGATTTGAAAGAGGATGAACAAGGAATTTTCTTAGAAACAGCGCACCCTTGCAAGTTTATCGACACGGTGGAACAAGCGCTTAATCGACCAGTAGCACTTCCTGACTTTGTTGATGATCTTATGACCAGACAAAAATCAGCAGCATCTATGGATAAATCTTTTGATAGTTTTAAGGCGTACTTGATGGCTTAGTTTATTCAATTTGATTCTCTCTAAGTGGAAAAAGGAATAAATAGAACAGTCTTTAGAACCGAAAAGTACAACTGTGTATACCAGTTTTACGTCGAAACCATCTAACACTCTTCTTATCATTTTTACATCTATGTCAGAATCATTTGAGTCAAAGCTAAAAAGGGTTGGTTTTTCAATAAAAATGGATGCTCGTGGTAGAATCATCATTAGAACTTCCAACAACAAAATCGTATCAGGTATAATTTTAGTTCTTTTGGGAATGGTACTAATACCACTGATCGTTTCTCCAGTCAATCTCCTCCTTCAAAACTTTAAAAGCATCAATATCGATCTTGAGTTGTTTATCAATTTGATCATACTATGTCTTGGCGTTTTTGGTATTATACTCTTTTATAAAGGAGCGATAAGGCTCTTTCAGTGTAGTGGCTATAAATTGGTGGTAGATGTCAATGAAGTATGTCTAGAGCAACGCAATGATGTTCATAAGCAACTTTTGATGATGCATAACCCATTCACTTTCGAATGTCTTTCAGATAATGATGACCATGTAATTATACTTTGTCATCATGCCAATGGGACAACCGAATTGATAAAAGAAAAAAACAACACCACCGATTGTTATCCAACTTTAGGGCATTTAACAGCCAAGTTGCAATCACTTTTAATTTAGTGCTCCCAAGACTACATCAATCTTAAAGCTCAAATCAAATCTCCTTAGTTTTAGGTATCATATACGTTTTAAAAATCGTAAAAAACGACTCCACCTACCGTCCCTAGCAGGGATCTGAAAGGGTCTACATCCTACTAATATTCAGTGTAATAATGATTCTTTTCACGAAAAGGGTATATTCAATTACGCCTTTACGGACAATACCAACAGTTCAAACTCCCCAACTCATCCCAAGACTTCCCATAAAACTTGAGTGGGATTTAAGGTGACTCCATAGTTTTCATCCCATTCTACTGACCACAACGCACCCCGTTTCAGGGTATAATAAATTATTTTCAATAAAAATTCACTTTAAGTAGAGCTATTTAGATAACTAAATATCAAACAGTTATAAACCTTAACTACCTGATTGTCAATATTTTAAGTTTGTTTTTATCATTTTATACATTAACTTAGAGTTGTCTTAAACATTAACAAATCAGTTATCATGAAAAAAATATTCGCAATTCTAAGTATCGCATTTACAATCGCAGTGATCGCACCTTCTTGTTCTTCATCTGATGAAAATTTTGAGGATATCGTATCTAACTCTCAGCTAGATCAAACAGCACCAACTGGTAATACTGGTCAAGGAGATCAAAAACCTGGTGGCTGATTTGAAACGTTTAGTCGTATTCCTATATAAAAAATATAAAGGCAGGCCATAATAGTCTGCCTTTTTTTTATCTTTACGAATACCGTTTATGATAAAACAATGAAGCTAGTTGCTGGCCTGATATTTTTACTCACTTGTTTCAGCCTTAAAGCAGATATAAAATCGGACATTAAAGCATTGCATGATAGTGCCTATACACTTTTAGATACCAATCTTGATTTCGCTTTGGAGATTGGTCTACAAGCCCAAGAGCTTGCCGATCAATATGGTTTAATATGGGAAGAAGCAAATTCTATTTTCATTCAGGCATGGGTTCGTAAGAAACAAAATGAATCAGGTAAAGCATTTATGTTGTATCTCAAAGCCATTGAATTATTACGCCCTTATGCTAGTAAACAAAGAGAAGCAGATTTAATTTCTGTTCTTCTTAGCAATATTGGAATTATTCTTTATGAACACCATGCTAAAACACAAGCAGATCAATTCCTAGATGAGGGAATTAATATAGCTTCAAAATATGATCTACCTATTCGACTTGCCAATCTGTATTTTAATAAAGCAAGGCTTTACAGAATATCTGAACAATATGAAAAAGCATTAGGATTTATAGAAACTGCATTGGAATATGCACATAGCAGCAAGCAACAAGAAATTCTCTTACTGTGCCTAAATCTTAAAGGATTATTAGAACAAGATTTGAGGTTAAATGAAATTGCAATTAACAGTTTTGAGACTATTTTGAAAAATATCAGTGACTCGGGTATCATTGATTCTGAGTATACGGGCATAGCATTACATAACATTGGCAACACGTATGCTCACAATCAGGATTATGTTAAGGCTAAAAATGCTTATATAAAATCTCTTAAACTCGAACTCAGAAACAATTCTGTTTCTGATCAATTCCTTACACTTACAGACCTATGCGAAGTTTCGTTAAAAATGAATTCAACGGAAGAAGCACTCAACTATGGATCACAAGCACTGGCTCTATATTCAGAGGTAAAAATTCTTCCAGAGCACTATCAACTCTTTGATTTATTAGCTCAGACGCACTTCGAATTGAAGAATTTCGAAGAATCCAGAAGGTATTCCAAGCGCTATATTGAAGAAAATAACAAATTTCTAAAAGCTCAAGAAGAACTGCTCAAAACAAAAGACCAATTTCAAATGGAATTACTTTCGGCAGGATTTTTCGTACAGCAAAAAGCCAATCAAAAGGAAAACCTATACCTAACCATCCTTTCAATAATTACTTCAATTTTCACCATCATTCTTATCGCTGGAATGACGCGACAATACTATATTCGCAAGTCGATTAGAAAAGCATTGATAGACATTAATTTAGATCTTTAGTCTGCCTTCCTATCATAGCCACTTCACTTTTTCCTCTATTGGAGTTCTTGGTGGGTGAGCATTGGTTGGCTGATAATAGCCCATATAAAAAAGACCGATACACGCCTCATTTTCATCTAATGCCTCAAACTGGTGGAAATATTCAAGTAGATCTGGAGTACTCCAATAAGCCCCTACCCCATAAGCACTACAAGTGAGCCACATGTTTTGCACGGCCATAGCTACAGACGCTACTTCTTCCCATTCCGGCACTCGTTTTTTTTCATCTCTATGTAGACATATCGCTACGACTGCTCCTGCTTTCTGTGGGTTTGTCTTGAGCTTCTCATATTTACTTATTGAGAAGGTTTCCATCGTACACATACTCCTGTACTTCTCGGACATAAAAATACCAAAACGCTTCTGAGACTCCCCTTTCATTACTTTAAACCGCCATGGCTGAGTCAGTTTGTGCGTGGGAGCCCAATTGGCATTTTCCAGAATATTTCTAATCAACTGATCAGGAATCTCAAGATCAAGGTATTGTGGAGGATACACAGACCGGCGACTTCTTATAAGTTGATGTACGTCTTCAATGTTCATGCTGCAAAACTAGTTTTTGAGGACTTATTCAAAAGTATATTTCGGATTAAAACGAATTTTAAATAAGGCTTAGCAATTAGGAAGAACGGCGCAGTTCAAAAATTAGTTTTACAATCTTCTGTCATCATCTAAGTTATTTCAGGCATAGGCATTATTAATCCACTATCACCTCATTTCCATTATCCATTAGTTCTTTTACATCAGAAATTCCTTTACCTGAAGGTGGTGCTGGAGGAGTCTGATCTTCTAAATAAACTCCACTCGATTCTAGTTCAGGTTGCGCCCCAGCAAAAAGTGCGAGTAAATCATTAACAATACTTGTTTCAAGGGCATTTCCTGAAAAATTGTATTGCCCTTCCTTTACATCTGCCACAGCAGGAAAGCTGATATTTTCCAGGTTTTTATTGTTATAAATCTGAATAGTATAGCTAGAACCTCCAACTTTCGTCATGGAAGGAAAGCTCAGAGAAGTCAATGAAGTTTTGCGTATTGAAATAAAAGACGTACTGTCGAGCGCAGGAAGGTCTAACGAAATATTGTCTATTACCACTTCATTGTTTTGCTCTACCCATAGTTGATCACAAAGCTGTAATTTGGGGAAAGATATCATCCCATCTTTATTATATATCACGTATAGCTGTCCAGTAACTTCCTCTAGCGAAGACAATGATTCCGAAATATTTAAGCTGCCTCCATAAACTTTCACCAGGTTCTGTAGACCTACATAAGGCGAATTATTTAGCTGCAACTGGGGTGTAGCCAGCGTCAATGAATAATTATTGTCACCATTAATGGCTTCTAAGGAAGTCAGGTCTACTGATTTCACGTCCAAATCCAAACTATGAATTGAAACAAGCTTTGATAAATCCAAATCCATAGAGAATGGTGCAGTAACTATTAAATCCACTTGCGGAGCATCTATGATTTGGGATACATCAAGGTTTCTTAAACTGGGTACATTTACCACAAGAGTTCCGTGCTTGACTTCTCCTAAGATTACATCATTCAACCTTGAAGAAAAATCACTGATCTCCAATAAATCTACATACTCCAGACTACTTAAATCTAGCACTTCAAGGGCACTACTTTGAAACATGGCGCTCACATAGGCGGTATGAAGTGATGATATATCTAAAGATGTCAAAGATCCATTTCCAATTACTTCTAATTTGAGATCAACCTCCTCAAGCTCTTGCAAACTGAGTTTCATCAGTCCCGAGTTGTTTACCACTGACACCTTCGAAGCTGTTTTCAATCCCTTAACTTCTAATGAATCCAGTCCATTTGTATCAAATATTGAAAGCTCAATTAAATTAGCAGGACTGTTGATTATCAGGTTGGAAAGTCCTGTGGTTTTTTCAATATGAATTATTTGCGTATTAGGCCCCACATCTTTAGACATTCGAACGGCCGCCTCCTCGTTGGAGATATCACCCGATATGAAAACAAAGGTCTTGCCACCATCTACAATTTCATTATTACAAACGTAACTAACCTTAGTTATTTCATCAGGATCAAGCAATCCATCGTCATTTAAATCTTTACCTTCCGAAATCTCAACACCGCCGCTTTCACAGTTTACACCTGAAGGTTCCTGACTAAAATTATAAACAGTTTGTTTTGGTATTTCAGGCAATTGATCTTCATCGTCACAAGAAAGAAGGGCTGCAAACAGCAGAAAAATATATCGATGTTTCATGCGTTTTATTTTTAAAGTTCCCCTATTAAGTTAATCCGGGAAGTCAATAGAGGAATGTTTAATACCTATGTACGTGCGCACCAATCATTCTGTTCTGCTATGGCTCAGATTTATTGGGAGTATTAAGGGAACTTGCTCCTTTTGAAACATTTCATTTAACGGTAAGAAATTCAATGAACAAGTGATTACTCTGTAGCTATTTTCTATGAGGCTACTCCACACCCCAATATCTTCCTATTCCTTGGCAATCATCAAAAAAGACCCCCAATAGATAGGATCAGGGTACTCCGACTTAATAACCAATTGTGCTGCATTGAACGCTTCTCGTTTGGTTTTTCCCGCCAGCCAAGATTTGTAAAATTCCACCATTAGTTTCTGTGTTACTTCATCTGACACTTGAAACAAACTCATAACCAAAGCATCCGCTCCTGCTACAAGAAAAGCTCTTTGAAGTCCAAACACTCCTTCGCCTTGCTCTATTTGCCCCCTGCCTGTTTCGCAAGCACTTAATACCACTAGTTCCGTTTTATCAAAATTGAGATTCATCGCTTCGTAAGCTGTCAAAACTCCATCGGCAATATTATAATTATCAGTAGCTTCTAGCAATACTTCTCCTCCTCCTCCTGTTAGAATCCCGCTCCTCTCTAGTGGATTGTCATCATCAAACAAACCAAACTGCTGGTTCTTGCCTCTTGGCTTGTCATCAAAAAAGCCATGTGTGGCAATATGCAATAAGGTTACATTCTGGGTCTTCTTAATTACTTCCTCAGTTGCTTCCTTGCCCAAATAAGTTTCCACTTTCCAGCCGTTCTTTTTTAGTAAATCCGAAACTAAACCAACCTCCTTCTCTGTGCCTGGCAATTGTGGTACCTTTGAACTAGTAAGTGCCCGTGATGGATTCTTCTCAATAGCTGCTTCATAATCATTCCCCTCACTGTAATACTGTGGATTACCAATAAGCATAGCTACCATTTCATCGCCAGCTTGACGTTTTCTAGATTTTTTCGCCGTTTTGGAACGATAAATAGGGAGTGTTTTCGTGCTATTCACCACCCTCACATTAAGCTTATCAATAACAAAACCACCATCTGAAGTGGCCAATGATTCAATATTTATCTGGTTATAAATACCATCTGGAGACAAATAAACCACCTTTTTATTCCCGATGGCCTCTTGTATTGGCTTCCAATACTCATTGTAGGCATTTTCATCTCGTACTTTAAACTTGATGCTGTTTCTCAACCTGCTAAAATGACGATTTTCCATATCGTAACCATTCTCCAAAATGACCAATTTTGGATTTCGTTTGGTTTCCTTAGTTACGATCAAGGCGGCATAGGTAATTTTATCTGTATTAAATCCCGTATCAAAAGTTCGGTACCTAACAATCTCTACAGCAGCCTCATTGTCATTCAAAACATCTTTTACGTCTTTCCACTCATAAAATTTCGATTCATAAGAATCCGAAAATGCATCAGACTTTTCACTCAAAGTTTTTTCCAACTCTGCTATTTGCTCTTTGAGTCCCTTAACATCTACTTGATTAGAAGCGAGTGTTTCCTCAGACTGAGCCAAAGTGTTTGTGAGGTATTCCTTCTTTGAAACCCATGTCTCAAACATATTGATCAAGGTGGAATCGCCGCTATTCAGAATTGCATTTCTCGTTTTAATAGATGAGTTGAGCAAAAGACCTTTAGTAGCCAAAGCAAAATCGAACATATTAGAAATGTACTTTTCTTTTGTGTCTTTGTACTTCACCGCAACGGTGTTATAAAATTCAAAATCTGGCTTGATCTTCGCCCAAAATTTAGATTTCTCTTCTTCACTCAATGTCGGAAAATACATTTTAGTATAATCCAAATAAGCGCCCGTGGTGAATTCCAAAATACTCTCAACTTTGGCCAATTCGCCATCTATGAAATAAGATTGCGCGAGCTTACTTTGAGTTTTAAGGTATTCTGGATGCTGATCACTAAAAATCTTTCTAAAGAATTTCGATGCTCGCTCATACTCCTTTTTTGCTAGAGAAAATTTGCCTTGATAGCTATAGATATCACCTTTCAACCTAGCAACTTCTCCAGAACTAACATTTTTATTACCTAAAATATCAGACCAAATTTCATCTGCTTGATTGAGCATAGTGAGTGCAGAGTCTAATTGATTCTTTTCAACATAGATATAAGCCAAGTTCTTAAGAGACTCTGCATACAGCGGATGCTTATTATCAAAATTGGACTCGATAATATCCTTGGATTGGATGAAATAGGTCTCTACATTTTTCAAATCATCCCCAGCATGAAGTCTCAACAATCCAATATCGGTTAGTGATTCTGCCAATAAAATGTGGTTTTTGCGAAGCTTAGTCTTTCTTAGATTATACACATGAGTGGCATGAATCAACCCTTCTTTGTAATTT
The DNA here is from genome assembly GCA_963848175.1 of uncultured Cytophagales bacterium. Classification (GTDB taxonomy): domain Bacteria; phylum Bacteroidota; class Bacteroidia; order Cytophagales; family Cyclobacteriaceae; genus JAMZMI01. The sequence goes on along the minus strand of CAWKCO010000005.1, from coordinate 179,995 downwards.
CCCAGCTCCAAATACAGATCAACTAGTGTAGTTAAATTGTCAGCATAATAAAGAGTTGTATCTCCAAAAACCGACTTGGTTATTTTAAGAGACTTTTTAATATTCTTTTCAGCCTCAGGAAATTCGCCTCGAATCAAAAACATGCGTCCCAAAGCATTGTAAGGCTTTATGAGCCTCCTAGAAAAACCACCATACATGTCAGTTTTACTATCAATCACAAGATTTAGAAGATCCTCTGTTTCTGAATAATTGCCCAACCTTGTGTTGATGGCAGCCAAATCTTCAATAGAATTGAGTAAGATCGTGGTATTTTCCTTGCCTAGTTTTTTACCAATGGACTTGGATTTATAAAGTAAATTCTCGGCTTTATCATATAATCCAATCGTGGCATAAAGTGTGGCAGCTGAATTTAATGCCACAACATATTCCCCTGAAACTTTCTCTCCATCCTTTCTGATTATTTTCAGCGCCTGATCTACGTTTTTCTCAGCATCTCGGTAGTACCCTCCATAAGTTTGCATCTGAGCCAAAGTCACCATCTGCCTTCCTATAACCACATCTTCAACATTGGAATTAAGCTTCAGCCCTTCTACAGCTTCGCGATTAAACTTGACCCCATTCTCATACTCTCCTCTGATAGTTAAATATTCGTTAAGATGATTGACTACATCGGCGTATCTGGTATGCGTTTTCTCCCATTGATTGAACACGTTCATATAAGGTTTTGTGTCCAATAATTTGAATGCTTCTATTGGGGTTTCTGTAAAAGCAAGATAATGTCCTGCTCTACTCACCTTGAATATGTCATGGTAGAGTCCTGGAGGTATATCTCAGGTTTATATTGACTTTCCAGATACGGATAATAATTGTTAGCTGCTTGATGATACCTGTGTTCCACAGCCATGTGGGAAAAGACGATTCCATATTCGTAGGTTTTCTTTCTTAAAGCATGGTCTTTGGGTAACACTTGAGAAGAAGAAAAATGGAGATCGTTGATATTTTTGAATGCTTGATCATATTGCACATCCAAGTAATCACCCAATGCATCAATAAACAATAAATTGGCTGTTCTATATTGCGCATCAATTTTACTGCTTTTAGTGTACTTAAAAAACTTGTCGCGTGTAGCGAATACTCCCGAAGTACTGCCCATTGCAAATTGCAATTCAGCGTTTTTCAAAAGCCCTTCTTCCATCCTGTTGCCTTTGGGCTTAGCATTAAAATATTGTCCTATATATTTTAATGCTTTTTTATAATCCCCACTTTCATAACTAATCATAAACCTTGTGAATAGCCAATTGAAATATGTTTTGCTCTTAGCGCTCACCAATTTAAGAACCGTTTTATTGTACTCATCAAACAATAGTTCAGCCCTATCATACTCTCCTCTGCCAATTGCGGCTCTCACTTGGTAGATGTAAATTTGGGCATATAATTCATTTAGATATGCTACATCCAACTTGTCTACTATTTCCCCCTCATAGGACGCATTAATTATGGTAGGCCAAACCTTTGCCAAGGCCTTGAAAGTAGAATCAGCTGTAAGAAGTTTACCGTTATTTAAATCTGTAATGGCTTTACGTAACGCCAATTCATTGGGCATAATCGAAGATTCTACAAACAGTATCTCCTTATCAAGTTTCTTAATGAGACTATCAGCTTTCTTGTAATTCCCATACTCGTTATAAAGGTCTACCAACCTAAGTTGTCCTTGGACATACCGAAAGTCATTGGTCTCTTTAAGACCAATCAATCCCTCTGATGCATCCGCAATTTTATTCGCCATTTTTGGATAGTCCTTCATGGCCTCATAGGCCTTTGCGTCCATCAAATCAAGCCAAACATAGAGTGTAGTATCATTATTATACTTCTTCGCAATGTGCTTACTCCTTAGCTTTTTATTGCTCTTCGGGATTTTATTAAACTTCCCCTTAGTATATAATTTTTCGGATTTCTTAAAAAAAGTATCCCATGTTTGTGCCTCTGATGAATAGGACAAACCTGAGAACAGCACAACAAAAACGACAGCTAACTTTGTGATACTATTTCTTTTCATAACTAATAGGATATATGACAGGGTCTAATTTACATAGATTCAGCTAGAAGGGATACCATCTGTAAACAACATATCTTTCAATTAATCAATTTCATAATCTATATTCACATATTATTACCCGTTGGCAATCAATAATCTGGATTTAAACTAAAAGTACAAGAACTACCTCAGTTATGCTTACTCCTTTTCAACATCAAAAATTAACGTACCTTTTTAATCTATTGGACATCAATAATAACGGTATCCTTCAGCTTAATGATTTTGCAGAATTGGCCGAAAGTGTAAGGGAAATGCTCAATTATGAAGAAGGAAAACACGAACACCAAGAGATTGTAAGAAAGTCCGTAAAACTTTTCCATAAACTGCTGCGAGATATTCCTTACAGCGAAAATCAAAGTATTGGTTTGCAGGATTGGTTGATGTTTTTCGACGAGGAAGTAGTAAATACCAAAGATTTGGACGTAGTAGATGAATATGTGGATTTGTTTCTAATCTTCATCTTTGGCCTATTTGATGAAAATCGTGATGGTTATATCTCAATAGAGGAGTATCAAGAAATTTTCAACCTCTTTGGCATTGACAAAGGTTTTTCAAAAGAGGCATTTATGAAAATAGATCGAAATGGCGACAATCGGTTGTCCAAATATGAACTAGCCCCAGCCATGGAAACATTTTTCACTTCAGATAATGACTCAGAAATAGGGAATTGGATTTTTGGAAATTGGAATAACTGAGATCAATATGATTTGAAAAATATTAACCAAAAGTGCTACTAACGTATTATTAAGTCCTATATTAAGAAATAAAATTTTCCGCACCGCCAACCATTTGAACATTGAATCAATTGAAAACCTTCTGGAAAAAAATTTTTCATTCTGATCATCCTCAGAACATATACAACAAGGAGGAAATAGCGCATTTTTTGGCCTATATAGCCAAACCAAAATACAAAAAAAACTATTCAGAAAGCTTAGAGTCCAGGCTCTCTGCATTTATCAAACTTCCAATTGAAGAACAAGTTCACAGTTTACCTGGTTTGTATTTGCTCTTTGAAAAAGCCAACTGTGACGACCACTTGGATGAGCAATCTGCTAAGCTTGCACTACGATCCGAAATAAAGACAAGGTTTCCTCAAATCACCGCTCACAACTCCTTCGAAATACTCTACTTGGATAGACGCAAGCAGGAAAAGCTATTATCCCAAAACCTCGTCATGCAAGTATGGAGCAAAGCGGAGGAAGGCCTTGGCTATACTCGAAAAGAACTCTTCACTAACTTCAATTATCAATTAGACAAGGTTTTTGAACATCAACTCTTTGGAGAAAATAGTAAATCTGAGGTTACCAAAGGGATAAAATTTGAGATCACTCAACTCACCAACTCTCTTTCTGAAATCGTAGGAAAAAATAAAACATCTCAATGGTTTCAATGGTCTTATGAACGGTTGATGGATAACTACAAATTCCTAGATACTTTCTCTTTTGTCGTTTCCATCCTTCCTGATTTTCTATTGACAGAACATCAAATAACGCTTCTCACTCGAAACCAAATGGAGCTCATGCTTGCCGAAAGAGCCGAAAAGCTAGAGCAAATGAATGAGAAGTTGGAAGAGGAAATTTCCAAAAAGGAACAAGCACAACGACTGATCGAAGAAAATGCCGACAGGCTCAATAAAATCATTGAAAATGCACTGGATGCCGTGGTTCTAATGGATGCCAAGGGACAAGTTACCTTTTGGAATAGTCAGGCAAAAAAAATATTTGGTTATAGTGAAAATGAAATTATTGGAAAATCTCTCCTTGAAAACATTATTCCAACTGAAAGAAGGAAAGTAATGGACAAAGGTCTTAAGAAATATCTATCGCATGAGCATACTCAATATCTCAACATTATAAAAGAAGAAATAGGTCTTACCAAAAACGGAGATAAAATACCTTTGGAAATTTCTGTAGTAGCCAATAACGTTTTCAACGAAACCATTTTCACATGCTTCATTCGTGATATTTCTGATCGTAAAAGGTACGAATCAGAATTGCTTGAAGCTAAAGAAAAAGCTGAAAAAGCTTCCAAATCCAAAGCCGAGTTTCTGTCTACCATGAGTCATGAGATTCGAACGCCAATGAATGGGCTATTCGGAACCATAGAATTGCTTCTAAGTGAAAATCCAAGAGAGGATCAAATAGAATCACTAAACCTTATGAAACACTCGTCTCATGGGCTGCTTGTAATTCTAAATGACATTTTGGACTATTCAAAAATAGAGGCTGGAAAAATTGAGTTTGAGCAACGCGAGTTTGACCTTAATCAGCTTTGCTCGCGGGTCATCAATACATACGCTCAAGGAGCTGACGAAAAAGGCATCAATTTAGAATTGATCTATAATTCTGAGAAAAACCTCATCCTTCTAGGTGATCCTGTACGACTCACACAGGCCTTAAATAACATCATTAGCAATGCAATAAAGTTCACCAATTCTGGCAGTGTAACATTCAAAGTTCAAAATATACAGGACTCTTCGGAATCTGTGACCCTACATTTCGAAGTGGAAGATACGGGAGTTGGCATCTCAGAGGAAAACCTAGAACGTGTTTTCGAACGATTTATGCAAGTACCCAACAAGGGTAACCGAACGCTATACGCTGGAACTGGTTTAGGACTAGCTATTTCCAAGAAGCTTTTGATGTTACAAGGATCCGAGCTGAAAGTAACTAGCGAAGGAGGCGTGGGCTCTACTTTCTTTTTCGATTTTGAGTTTAAAAAAGCAAGCCGCCAAGAGAGCAAACCTACTCCACAAGTATCCGACTTCAAAGACCTGAAGGGTTTAAAACTATTGTTGGTTGAAGACAATAAAATCAATCAGATTGTGGCTTCCCGCTTTTTGAATAAATGGAATTGCGCTATCACCATTGCTAATAATGGTTTAGAGGCAGTTGAGAAAATCCAACAAGACACTTATGACCTTGTGCTAATGGATCTGCAAATGCCAATCATGGATGGCTTTGAAGCTGCGCTGACAATACGAAAAATTGAAGGTGAGTATTATCAGCGCATTCCAATCATCGCACTAACGGCTGACGTTTTTCCCGAAGTAAAAGAGCGCGTCATCAATAATGGAATGAATGACTTTATGACTAAACCATTTGATCCAGAAAAACTCTATTTCACGATCACTTCTAATTTGAGATGAGCATATTTTGATCATTTTAAACCTTAGAGAAAATGAGTCCAAAACCAGAATCTATAGAAGCATACATCACCACCTTCCCTTCTGACGTCCAGATAATTCTTCAGGAAGTAAGGGCAACCATTATGACAAGCGCACCTGACGCACAAGAATGTATCAGCTATGGTATGCCCGCCTACAAAATGAACGGAAAACCATTGGTCTACTTTGCTGGGTACAAAAATCATGTTGGTTTCTACGCCACACCTACTGGTCATGAGGCATTTCAAAAGGAACTATCCATATACAAACAAGGCAAGGGGTCTGTTCAATTTCCAATAGACAAGCCCATGCCAATAAAGTTAATCAAGGATATCGTGTTATTTAGAATCAATGAGGTTTGCAAAACATAATAAAGTAAAATTCAAACTCTTAAGCGCGCAAGCCATTTACGTAATACATGAAAACCCTTTATCGCAAGGCTTGATGACTTTCAATAGCCCTTACTACCGTTTCTTGATATAAAATAACTTACAGGTACGAGTGAAGTTGACACAAATTGAATATTATTGCGCTTCACCAAACTAAAATCTCAATGAACCTTCTCTCTCTCGGTATCGAAGACCATTTTTCTCCCTATATGAAGGAGAAAATAAAACTCAACAACAAAGTCACCTTCATCAGTGCTTTTATAGAATTTAGCTACATTATAGTCATTGCTATTCACTACCCGCAATTGCTTGTTTTTCCTGTTGTGGCGTTTTTCAACTCGTGCATATCACTAGCACTCACCTATTTCAAGTTCGTGCAACTGTCTAGGTTCATCAACTCATTTCAGATGCTGCTGATGGCAAGTATGTACCATGCCGGAATGGTGTCTGTAGAAGACCCGATCATCATTCCGCTTTACCTGTCTCTGGTTTCGATGGTAGTGATCCCGTGGCTGATCTATAGTCTTCATGAAAAGACCTTACTTTTTGCATCAGTTTGCGCTTGCTTCGCGGTATTTTTTATCCAGCCATTTCTTAATCAACAGTTCGAATATGGCGCTGACATGGCGTTTTTCAGAGAAGGCTATCTGAACTTCATGACCTACGGTTTTGCCATGGGCATCACGGTATTTTTCATGTACATGATCCGCGCCGATAAAAGCGATAACCTGATTGAAGGTTAAAACTCACTCACAGCATTTCCAAAAAGTCCAATCCTGCGATTGGACTTTTTTTGTTTGTGGCCCGTTCTAAAATATATTCACAACAAACCAGCCTATCTAGAAAAATGCAGTCAACTGCATCGTGCCCGTGTGAATGGGCGCAGCATCGGTCGATTTCCGCCCATTGTATTGAATAGTGAGCTGTAGGCCGTGGTTAAGAGATTGCTGCCAATTCACATTCCAGCGCTGATTTTGACCAGGCTGCAGCCCTTCTAAAAGTTCGTATCCCAAGTAGGTATTTTGTTCCCCTTCAAATTTGATTGACAGCCAAGACAGCTCTGCATTTAAATTACCTTTATTGGTTCGAGCCCAGGTGGACTCAATCATATAATCGGTAATGGCCGAGGAAAATACCAACTCAGACTCCTGCTCGTCCTTTATCCGTCGTTCCACTTTTCCCGACAGTCTGAAACTAGTAGTAGGTTGCCAAACGAGCTGAGGAGCCCAGTTTCTACGAACGATCACAAAATTTCTAGAGTCTAGGAAATCAGACTGATTCGCAGTTTCACCCATGCCAAGCTGTACTCTTACAGTAAAGTCCTGATCGATGGCCATTCTTAAATTCGACTGCCAGTCTATCCGCTCCCGAAGTTCAAAACCATTGGTTAACAGAGATTTGTTTTTGGCAGTGGTGCGATTGGCATCAAAAGCAAAACCTGTCCCGCTTCGGTTGTAAAACAGACTATATCTAGACTGAGTTTGCGCTGCAATGAAGTCACTGTTTTGAAGATTAGCAAAGGGATTGATTCTGGTGAGCAAATCATTTTCCAAAGATTTGAAGTTGATTCTTACATTGGAAGTAAGACTAGTTTTGGAGATATGTTTCATTACTACACCTCTATTTTCCCACTCTTTAGGCATTACAATCTCCAAAGTGTTTAGAAAAGTTGACTGAAAAGCATTGATGTATTGATCTGTGGGAGAAAATATTTTGGCGTAGTTTTTTTCATCCGCGTTGATAGCTTCATAAAACTCATTGAGGTCTTGAACACCATCATCATTTTCATCTCTCCAAGTATGCGTACCCTGTCCAGTCGGCACATTTACAAATACAAACTCCCGTTTTAACTCTCGAATATTTGCTGTAGAATAAGAAAAATTTCTCTTGATGCGATGCTTCCAGAGATAAGTTTGCCAATCAAACTTGCCGAGAATATTTTCATCCGTAGTTCCCTCAACTTTATCAGCCACCCGCCTGTACGTTCCCGTAAGCCCTATGACATGATTTTCCAAAAAATGTCCTCTGGCTCCTAAGCGAATTTCATCGGCTTTGGTATAAGGCTGTATCACTCCATTTTGAGGAGATTGATCTTCTCTGCGAATATAGTCTGCTCGCAATGTGGTGTTCAACGAATCACCCGATTGGATATAAAAATCGTGAGAATGAAAATGCATCAGCGAATTATAGAGTGTATCTGCTAAATACGTTTGTTGCTGATCCAATTCAAACGCATAGCCCGGATTGATCTTCGTCCCATTCCAGCGTATATCTTGTCTGAGTCTATACCAGTCGGACGACAAATTACCGGGATTGTTTTTCATCAGATAGCCATAAGTCTGCGACAGAAAAGGCCCTATTTCTTTAGAGGCTGTCAACTCATTTTGAATCCCTTGCACCGCAGCTCCTCTATTTCTATAACTGAAATCATATTTCATTTGATTGCTTTTATCCTTCGCTAAACCAAAATCAAATAATAAGATTCTGTCTGCTCTATTCACGCTATCGCCTTGAATATCATACCCCCAGTTACGGTCATATTCAATCGGCCTAAACCGATCTATCCACTGAAAATCTGTACCAACAGACTCGTACGCAAGGCCTGTTAAAAGCTTATACTGCCCCAAAAATCTTCCCTGAGATCGTAAACTTGTGCGCGAAGCAATGCCATCATTGTCCGCATCATCAAGATCTGAATACAGGTTTTGATCTCTTTGAGAAAAGGCCACTTCTTGCTGGAAGGACTCAAATTTCCCCAATTTCACTTGCCCGCCGATCACCGCCATTTGCTTTTTGTTGGGCAGAGGCAGCACCCTTACAGGAGCATAGTTGCCCTGAGACTCGCCATTTACAGGCGCTACCCATTCATATACTCTTCCATTGGCAGTGGTAGACTTCAATTGATAATCACCATTACCAAAACCTAATTCGCTGAACGCCACTCTAAATTGAGCGAGATTCGGATCATTGCTTTGCACAAAAATGCTGAGCAACCCCGAACCTACAACCGTATCCTTCTTCTGATACAAAATGGCATTTTCCGTAAAATCAACCTCATTTGCTCCATCAATAATACCCACACCACCATTATCACCCAGTTTGATGAGCGCTTCTATATCTTCACTTTCCAATTGATACCCTAAAGTGTTGTTGGGATTGTCTTTCTCCTGATAAAAATTGGCATAAAGCTTCACCTTACCATTGGTTACCTCTTGAGTGGCATTCAGGTTCGAGCGGCTATAATATTGCTCAGCATATTCAAAATCTATCCTGATGCGCGTGAAACGCGTGATCAAGATAGAATTGCTAAAAGTAACTTCTCCAAGATTGTAGTCAATGACATAATCGCGATCAAATCCACGCTCTAGCAGTTTCCCATCAATAAAGACCTTTTCAGAATTGGCCAAAACAATAATAAATCGCTCCCCATTTGGTCCTGTCAATTTATAAGGACCTTGCACACCCTCTATAGGTTTCAGTTGAGCGGAGGAAAACTGCCCCTTTGATGCTGCTCCACTTGCCACTGATCGCGCTTTCCATTTTTCACCGACAGCATATTTATATTCTAAATTTAGGCCTTGAACATTTTTATAATATTGAAGGAAATATCCTTCCTTAACTGGATTAGTAAGCACCACGTCTCCAGCCGTGAGGGCAAAATCATCATTATACAGCTTGATGAAAACATTATCAAAATCACGAATCTGTTGTGTGTTTCCTTCTGGCTGATAAGGCACATTTTGATCAGTGATAGAAGCACTCACAAACAGATCTTCGGCGAGCTGCCCTTCTAGCTGAAGGTTCAAAGCTGAGTTTACAAATAGATTTTGTCTGTTGCCAAAAGTCACACCACGAGTGATCGCTCCTGAAGTCTCAAAATCACTAAATGAAAAAATTTCTTCCTTTGGAATAATCGGAACGGTGGAAACATTGTTCGTTTGCTTAGAAATGCGACCTTGCTCGTATGTAGCAATATCACGCGTTATCATCGGACGCAATAGCGATGGAGAAATGGTTCTAAAACAAATCTCTACCGAATCTGTAGGCTGATCCGTGATAAGCTTGACACTATTGGTTTCATAGTTAAACTCAAAGTCTACCCCTTCGATTCGAATGGAATTAGCCTCTACTGGCAATGAATCAATAACAATCTCAGAGGAAAAAACAAAAGTTTCGCATCTCAGTCCTTGCGCCAAAATTTCCGTCTCACAAAAAACGAAAAGGCTTATTAATATAGCCCTAATCAACCAGCGGTATGGAAATATAGAAGGTAGTGCCCACTCCTTCTTTTGTTTCAAACCAAATATTTCCACCTGCGTTTTCAATTCCTTTTTTTGCTACGGCTAATCCAATGCCACTTCCTGTGATTTTTGTACTAAAATATGGGGTGAATATTCGATCACGATCCTCTTCGGCTATACCGCTACCATTATCATGAAACGAAACGACTACCTTTTTCAATTTTCGCTTTAACAAAACATCTATTCGAGCCTCTCCCTCTCCTACGGATTGTATGGCATTAAGAATGATATTATTGAAAATACCGCTAAAAATAGTTGGATCTACATATACCCAAAGTGGATTTTCAACAGAATGATTCGTTATCACAACATTCCCACCTTGGTGCAAGGTCATTACGCCCTCTAAAATAGTCCGCAAATCCACTTTCTCATTTTTCGGGGCGGGCATTCTAGCAAAAGCCGAAAAAGAATCCGCAATTGCACTGAGTACATCTATTTGAGCAATGAGAGAATCCAGCATTTTATACTCTTGACTGTCACGCTCCTTCTGCCTCATCATTTGCTGAACCTTCAAACGCATAGGTGTAAGTGGATTCTTGATCTCATGAGCTACTTGACGTGCTATCTCTTTCCATGCAAGCTCTTTCTGGTTTTCCGCAAGCGCCGCTTTACTCTCTTCCAGCTTCACAATCATCAGATTGTATTCACTAATCAATGCTCCAATTTCGTCATGAGAATCATATTCCAAAGGTTGATTCACTTCTCGGAAATCAGTTAGTTTTAGGCGCTGTGTGATCATTTTTAATGGTTTTACGAGCTTGCCTATCACCACATTTCCAATTACTACGGAGAATAAAAATATGATCGTAAAAACCGAGATCAAATCATTAAAAACCTCAATTTGCTGACGAAACAAATGTTTTTTCGAGTCGAAATAGGGCATTGACATGATGCCAAGCAATTGACCATCCCTGTAAGAACGCAATCCCACGTAAGCCACACTAAAAACTAAATCTCCTATCTGTTGTTTGAAAATTTTGCTTTCTGCATTGCCGTATTTGATTGCGTTGAAAGCCTCTGGTGCAATTTGTTTTCCAAGCAAACCCAAATTGAAAATATCGATTTCACTGGAAATCATCAATTGGCCGTCTGTTGCGTAAATATTTATGTCTGATTGAATAAGTGATGACACCTCTGATACAGCATTCGCCAATTCATCCCGATTGATTTTATCTTTCAAGAATCGCTCATAAACCTCCGTCAGGTATTCGGATATATTGTAAGACTTGGTACTAAAACTTGCGTCGATCTCTTCTCGATATGTAGTATTCAGCGTATTGAGCAAAGCGATACTCACGATCAACATTGGTATTAGAAATGAGAGTCCAAGGTACAATTGAATTTTAGTGGAAAGGTTAAAGTCAGCATTCCTATTGAATAACTTGAACACAACGAAATAAAGTCCAAAACAAAATAGTAGCAGTAGGAAAAAGAAGGAGAAATTTGATAAAATGGCCTTTTTCCTAAATTTAGGAGAAGCAATAACAAACACTTTCCCCTCTGAAGTTTCCAATCCGTAAAAATGAAAATCACTTTTTTCAATTCCTTCAGTGTACAATTTTGGATTTACTAAATCCGGGTAAGTAAGTTGGTTTTGAAACTCAAATCGCCCACGCTTATACAGCAACTTCCCTTCTCTATATGCCGCGTAATCATATCTGCTATCATCACTCAAATAGCTACCTGACGCCACCATCAATTGTGGAAAAACACTTCTCGGAATGTATTTTTTGAGCACCAACCTTAGTACAACATAGCCCACAGGCTTATTAAACGAATTGATTGGGACAAAACAGTAATATCGATCTTGCACGTACTCTTCTGTATCTTCTATAAAGAATATATGCTCATAGTCCGTAGCAAATGCTGTTTTAGCAAATTCATTATAAAGTTCTTTGTAACTCTTACCAGCTCCGTCGATTGGCATCCCTGATGTATCAAAAAGCAATACTTCAACATCATATTTATCAAAATACGATGATAAATATTGACGCTTGATCTTATTTCTAACATTGAGCTTTCCAAGCAAAGGATTACTCAATCTCGTTCTGATATATGAATCCGATTGTACTTCAGAAATTTTCTGATTGAGATAATATTCTCCCAAAAAATCATTTTTGATCAAAAGCCTGTTTGCAAATCTCCTTTTGTCTACCAAGTCGTCCCTTTGATGATGTTTATATATCACCAAAGCATAAATCAATGCAATACTGGCAAAAAGGATGGAAACATATAAAAAGGATTTGTAATCGAATCTTATAAACTGAAACTTCAGTTTTGATAGTCCCAAAAGCAAAAACAATGCGCCCCCAATTACAATAGACCAGCCACCCGATTCGCGTAAAGAAAAGGCGGCTAAAACTGCACACGGAACGTAAAACAAAACTACTTGGGATAGCTTGATATTAGATAAGGTAAACACCCTATTGAATAAGACAAACAAGAAAAAAGTGGTCGCACCCCATAGCGTAAGCAAGATGTAGGCAGATGATCTAATAAGATCAAAGTGGATATCTTCACTTACATCCAAGGTAATCAAGGAGTTGTTTAATAAATCCCAAACCAGTTCACTCAACGCCATTAAAGCTAAGTTCCAGCAAACAATGACCAACATTGCCCACCAAAAATTCATGATCCTTTCACCTTGACCGCTGAAAATTCTTAAAATAACCAAGACGAAAACCAAGGCCACCAGACCATGCAGCATCGCATCACCCAGGGAGTCGCCTATAGAAGAGGTATAATGAATTGGATTAAAAACCTCTAAAGCAAGGAAGTAAGTAGTCATGGCCCACATCATCCCACGAGAAACAATCAATACTAAACCGAATCCTACGGTTGTGAGCAACTTAGAATAGCGACTCAATAGCCATTCAAAAATGACGTATAAAATGATGGAAACGAAAAGGAGAAAGCAGATAAAAATGATTCCATTCATCACTTCACCTGGGGCTTCCTTTACCGATAATGGTAAATGAAATCCTAAAACTACCGTAAATCCAGTCTCTTTTATTCGGACAGTATGGTCACCAAAAACATCTTCATTGATTGCTTGTCTTAAATGCTCATTTGAAAATGGGGGCGTTACAAATAATGGCAACAAAGAGTAGATTTCTACCAGCGCACTGCGGTTGGGAATAATGATTCTCTTTGCAATAAACAGACTATTCTGATATTGATATAAAGCAATTGAATCAACACTGCTAAAATCAGCATACTCTCCAATCTGCTGATTGTCCGACCAATAAACCAATTCACCATTAACGAAAACACGCTTTAAGAAATCGGTATTTGAGGAAATATCAAATGGATTGGAATAAATGCTGAACTGCTCCTTAAAGTTCTGAATATCCTCATTTTGGCTCACTATTAAGCCACTGAGGTTTGATTCGATCTCATCCAATGCTTTCTCATGAGAATCGTAGAAAAAGGAAATACAAGCAAGCACCAATACCAAAGCAAACAGGCTCCATCCTATGAACCAAAGACGCTTTATACTTTTTGCATTTTTCAAGATCAGAATTGGGTTTACCGAATTTTAAAACAGATGTAAACCTACGCTAAAGATGATGAAAATACCACGAAGATATTTGCAGATTCTAATGCCTGTTCAACCCCTTAGCAGAGTCATATTTAGCTCCGCTAAAGGCGTAAACAAATATCACGCGAGCATAACGAAAAGTCAGGGGGTACAATACTAAAGAAACAACTCCTACAGTCACGATGTAAGTAGTCAAACTTGGGTCTCCTAGTATTAGCAGAAGTACTACAACAGTGGTAAGAAAAATCCCAACAGAGAGTGCATAGCTTACGTACATAGCTCCAAAGAAGTAGCCCGGCTCGCGTTCAAATCTATAGCCGCATTGTGGGCAATCCTGATGCATCTTTCCAAACTTCGCAAGATGAAATGGAGCGTGAGTAAACATATTCCCCACCCTGCATTCAGGACATCTACATTCAATGATGCTTTGAAAAACTCCTTTTTCGCTCATTTACTTTAGCATTTCTATACCACAAAAAAGCAATAACACTTATTGCAACGTAAGGTGTGAAAAACAAATATAATATTCCCGTATTGAGTCCAGCAGCCAAATTCACGTCACCTTGACTCACATTATTCACTACTTGTGTTCTACACATAGCACATTGAGCATTTGCTACAGCTGCAAATACGATAGCTTGGAAGAAAAACAGATACTTAAGCACGGGCTTCAGCATAGACTAAATATAATAAGGTGAAATCATAAAATAAACAATGACGCCAGTAACAGAAACATACAACCAAATTGGAAACGTATATTTCACCACCTTCTTATGCTTCGCTACTTGATCCGAAAGAGCAAAGTAAAACGATGATAGTACAAATGGCACTACCACGATAGAAAGGAGAATATGTGACGCCAACACCAATACATAAAATGGTCTCAACAAACCTACTTTCATTAATTCATCAGTATCCAAAATCCCATCGTGATTTATATCACCAAATTTTACTGTGGTAGCATTAGAATGATAGATCACATAAGAAATCAAAAACAATGCTCCAAGAAGCAGTCCCATTGACATGAATGCTTGATGTAAATCAATACGATTTTTACGAACAAAAACCACAGCTAGAATTAAACAAACCGCCGTAGTGCTATTCAATATGGCATTCACCATAGGCAAGGTTCTTAACCAATCTCCAGAGATACCCAAATTAACAGGAGCAAACATCAACACGGCTACAAGTAGCGGAACCACAATAGAAACCCCAACAATAACTTTTACAACACTATTTGACGCCTTCACTATCATCTTTCAAATTCAATAAATAAATATCCATTTCCGTTATCATACGATCTACCTCTTCTCTTGTAAACCCATATTCGCCCCTTACTTCTCCACTAGACTCTACCAATACTGCACTACTAGAAATATTGCAAGAATCTGCCATAAACATTTCTATTTCACCACTATTGGAGTGTTCCAAAAACGCATTTAAACGATTCCATTCGTTTACCGCTTTTGTCACTCGTGCTTCTAATATTAAAGTGGCAGGCGCATTTTTAGAAATACAACCATTTTGGATTGTTCCGAGTTTAGGTAAATCAAATTTATTTTCCCCAAAAATCTGCAAAATCAGATACCATGCTACTGGCAACCCAAAAACAATTACAAAAAATAATATGACCAGTAACTTTCTCATCATTGCATAAAAAAAGAGGCCTGAAGCCTCTTCTTATTTGAAATATTATTTTCTTAATTCAAGAGGTCAAAAATTGCAGACCCTTGATAAATAAGAATAAAAAGTAAGAAAGCAATAAAAATAATAGGTGAAAGGATAGACCAAATCAAGCTCTTTCTCTCATGAGAAAGGTGCATAAACTCCCCTACGATATAAAAAGCTTTAACGATAGTAAGTGCCACAAAAATAAACGTTCTGATGGGGCCTGCTTCCATTAAAAATGCAAACGCAAACTCTACTGCCGTAATCGCCAATAGAATTAACATTACTTTCCAAATACCCCAAATCTTTGCTTTATCCGCTGGCTGTACCTGTACAGGTGTATTGTGATGTTCCATGATTAATATCTTTTTTTGAATGATTAAACGAGGTAGAAGAATGTGAATACAAATACCCACACCAAGTCAACAAAGTGCCAGTACAAACCTACTTTTTCTACCATTTCGTAGTGACCTCTTGCTTCTAATTTCCCAACAGTCGTTTGATAAAAAACAATGAAGTTCAAAACAATACCACTAAAGACGTGAAAACCGTGAAAACCAGTGATAAAGAAAAACAACGCTGCAAAGTTGGATGGGCCATATTCGTTCCAAGACAATCCTGCTCCTCCGTTACCCGTACCATGAATAAAGTGGCTCCACTCCCAAGCCTGACAACCTAGGAAAGTAATACCTCCTAGAATAGTCCAAAGCATCCACTTTTCCACAGCAGGTCTATCCATTCTATGTCCAGCCTCTACTGCCAATACCATAGTCACACTACTAAGGATTAGAATAAAAGTCATGATACCCACAAAAACTAGAGGAAGCGACATTCCATGTAAAAAGGGAACGGCTTCAAATACTCGCTCTGGTATAGGCCAGTATTCTTGTGAAAAAACAAAATCCTCAATGGCTCCTTCGTATGCAGGATGGCTAAAGCGGATCATTCCGTAAGTGATGAGCAACGCCGAAAAGGTGAAAGCATCAGAAAGGAGAAAAAACCACATCATGAGTTTACCATAACTGGTATTCATTGGAGCTACTCCTCCACCCCACATATTGGTGTTGTTTTCTTCAACCAAAACTGCTGTGTTTGACATAATAATTCAGTCTAATTGTTAAGGATCAAAAATAAATATAAATACAACCAAAGTCCACCCAAGAAATGCCAATAAGTTATGCACATCTCAATTTGTGCAAGATTCTTAGAATGAACTTTATATTTAAATGAATTAATAAGAACGACCGTAAGGAAAATAAGGCCGCCAAGTAAATGAGCTACATGTAAACCCGTGAAAACATAAATAAATGATCCTGAAGGGTTTCCAACAAAATAAACACCTTGTTCCACAAGTTGTCCCCATGAGAAATATTGCCCCATAGTGAATGCTATGGCCAAAAGACCAGTAATGGCTAGACCTATTTTCAGATTCAATAAATTATTTCGCTTTGCAGAAATATAGGCAAACTGAATGGATGCACTACTAAGTACAATAAGAAGAGAAGTGACATTAAACAGGCTCGGGAAGTCAATTAAAGACCAGTTACCTTCTGCCTTTTTCACAATGTATGCACTCGTAAGCGATGCGAAAATCATCACAACAGAGATCATAAATAGCCACATTGCAAATTTCTTTGGATGCATTGACCGTACTTGCACACCTCCTAGGGGAATATTTGCTGTTTTTTCCATCTTATATCTTATCTAAAAGGTAAGCAATTTGAACAATTGGCAAATAGATAAAAGAGCCAAACATAATTTTAAGCGCGGATTTTCTAGAGTGATCCTTCATCAACATAAAAGTCTGAGAAAGAAACAGTGCTCCACAAACCGTAGCAACAACTCCACTCGTAATTCCGGTAAAACCAAAATAAGTTGGCAATAAACCGAGTGGAAGAAGAAACAATGTGTAAGTCATAATATTGATAGCGGTATTCAAATCCTTCTTTCCTGCTGAAGGTAAAAGTTTAAAACCCGCTCTTTTATAGTCTTCGTCAGCCACCCAAGCAATTGCCCAAAAGTGCGGGAATTGCCAGATAAATTGAATTCCAAAAATGATTAGCGCCTCATAAGTGATAGCTCCTGTTGCGGCCGTCCACCCCAATAAAGGAGGAAGTGCTCCAGGTATTGCTCCAACAAAAACCGCAATTGGCCCAACACGCTTTAAGGGTGTATATACAAATGAGTAAAGCACCATTGAGACAATGGAAAGGGCTACCGTCAATAAGTTAGTTTGCCACATGAGCAAACCTAACCCGACGACTCCTGTCAATATTGCAAAGTTGATAGCTTCTTGAGGAGTCAAACGTTCAGTAGGCAAAGGACGACCTTGCGTCCTTTTCATCAATCGGTCGTATTCAATTTCTTTTACTTGATTGATTATTACAGAAGATCCTGAAATCAGAAAACCACCAAATATCAAAGCAATAAAATTAATCCAGTCGATAGATCCTTTATTGCCAAGTAAATAACCAAAACCAGACGAAAAAGCCACAAGAGAAGAAAGCCTCACCTTGAGCAATTCGATATATGCACGTGTTTTAATCTTAGAAGAAACTTCTATTGAGGAAGTACTCTGCATCAATGTTGAGAAGATTTTAAATTCAAACTCAAAAATAAATAAAATATCAGTCCAAAGGATAGTGTTCCTAGAAACAAATGAGCTGGTTGTGTAAATATTGGAAAGTGCAAAATAACTCATTAAAGCCCCTAAGCCTATTTCAGCAATAAAAACAGCTCCAATCCATAGACTAATAGAACTCTCTCGAAGTTTTGATAAATTTTGATAGCAAAAAAGACAAAAAAGTAAAAGTAAGAGAAGTGAATATGAACGATGTACATAAAACAACCAGTCCATATTATTAATCCATGATTCAGAAGAAATCCCAGCGTGATTCATGCGATCGACCTGCTCTCTCACCTCTGTTCCAAATACGATTTGAACCAAGAACAACAGCAATAGCCAGGAAACCAATCCTCTTCCCTTAAGTTGTGATTTTTTTCCGATCAAAACAAATCTTTGATACAGCAACATAGCAACTAGCACAAGTGCTAATATCATGTGAAAAGAAATGAATCCTGGCAACAGATTAGTCGAAACTACGAGAGACCCTATCCAACCTTGAAATAACACTAAAACAAAGGCCAGTATTCCCATCGCTTTAATAGTATTATGCTTCGTTTGAAACGAAAACCACAAATTCAGAATTACCAACGCCCCTATAACCACTCCTACCAATCGATTGATGTATTCAATCCATGCTTTGGTACTATCGTAATAGGTTTCATTATTGGCCGCTGGGTCAGATAAAATGGTCTCCGCGTAGTTACTAAAGCCTAAAGAATTTAATAATCCAGCAAGTCTTTCATTCTTCGTTATGCGTTTCGTTCTATAAACTTCCACATAATCAACAGGCAGTTCTGAGCTAGAATTAGGGGGAATATAGCTACCAAAGCACTTAGGCCAATCTGGACACCCCATTCCAGCACCCGTATTACGAACAATGCCGCCTACTAGTATCAAGAAGTAGACGGCAATGATCGTATATAAATTAAATCTTAAAAATCGAGAATTAGTGTTGGGCATTAGAAGCCGGACTTACATCTTCAGTTTTAGCCATTTCATTTTCAAATGGCAAATTTGATTCTGGAGTCGCAGAATAAGGGACAGTCTGTTGAATGAAATCAGTTTTTCCACCTGGCTTACTATAATCATAAGCCCATCTGTAAACTTTAGGAATAGCACCTGGCCAGTTTCCATGTCCTGGTACTCTAGGAGTAGTCCACTCAAGCGTAGTAGAATTCCATGGGTTTTGTAGGTGCTTTTCTTCCCTTAAATATGCTATAGAAGAAATTAAACAAGAAAATAAACTGAGCAGCAAAAGTCACTATAGCCGCTACACTTACAAACGAGTTCAAGTCGGTAAATGAATTGAAAGCATCAAAGTTTGTCCAAGAATAATATCTTCTAGGGAATCCTGCTATACCAATGTAATGCAATGGGAAGAACACCAAATAAACCCCAACAAAAGTTAACCAGAAGTGAATGTATCCCAACTTCTCATCCATCATTCTTCCAAACATCTTAGGGAACCAATGATATACACCAGCTAAAAGTCCAAAGAAGGATGCACTACCCATTACAAGGTGAAAATGAGCAACTACAAAATATGTATCATGAAGGTTGATATCAAGTGCGGAGTTACCTAGAAATATACCCGTTAATCCTCCTGAAATAAAGAACGATACCAAACCGATAGAAAACAGCATCGCAGGTGTAAAGACAATATTACCTCTCCACAATGTAGTGATATAGTTGAAAGCTTTTACAGCTGATGGAACAGCAATAATCAATGTCAAGAACATAAAGATTGATCCCAAAAATGGGTTCATTCCAGTTACGAACATGTGGTGTGCCCATACAATAAAAGATAGGAATGCAATAGCAAGCATTGAACCAATCATCGCTCTATAACCGAAAATTGGCTTTCTAGAGTTGGTCGCTATAATCTCAGAGGTAATACCTAAAGCAGGCAAAAGGACGATGTAAACTTCTGGGTGACCTAAGAACCAAAACAAGTGTTGATATAAAATAGGACTTCCTCCTTGGTTAGGTAGCGCCTCACCAGCAATATAAATTTCAGAAAGATAGAAACTCGTACCAAAAGAGCGGTCAAAGACCAAAAGCAATGCAGCGGCTACCAAGACAGGGAAAGACAAAAGTCCAATTACAGCAGTAATAAAGAAAGCCCAAATTGTCAAAGGCAATCTAGAAAACGACATTCCTTCTGTTCTCAAGTTGATAACTGTGGTGATGTAATTGATACCTCCCAAAAGAGTTGAAGCTATAAAGAAAACCATAGCAACCAACCACATGGTCATACCTGTACCAGATCCAGAAATAGCCTGAGGCAAAGCACTCAATGGAGGATAAACTGTCCATCCGCCACTTGCCGGGCCTGTCTCCAAAAACAATGAAATGAACATCACTACACTCGAAAGGAAGAAAAACCAGTACGACAGCATGTTCATAAACCCTGAAGCCATGTCCCTAGCTCCAATTTGCAAAGGAATTAGATAGTTACTAAACGTACCACTCAGACCTGCTGTCAAAACAAAGAATACCATGATAGTACCGTGCATGGTGACCAATGAAAGGTAAAACTCAGAATCTAGCTTACCTCCTTCAGTAATCCATTTGCCAAGTAATGGACGCAACCACTCCAAATCCATATCCGGAAACCCCAACTGCAATCTGAAAATCACAGAAAGACCACCACCGATTACAGCCCAAAGTATACCTGTGATCAGAAATTGCTTTCCAATCGTTTTATGGTCTGTACTGAAAATGTATTTCTCAATGAAACTTGGCTCATGATGCTCATCGTGATGAACATCTTCTTCAATATGAATGTCTGCTACTGACATATTTAATTCCTTTTAATTTGAACCGCCTACTAGCGCGTTGTTTACACTTATTACTTCCATATTGGACTCAATTCCAGCCGCCACTTTTGCCATTTCCTGAAGGCTAGAAGGTACAGCTGTCAAGTAATCTTCATTTTGTTTCAACCATGGTGTTTGAGAGGCATACCATTTTTCATAGTCCTCAGGCTCATCCACTACCACGATGTATCTCATAGCAAAGTGACCTTTACCACATATCTTGTTACAAACCAACTCATAGTTAAAATCAGGATTACCTGTTTCTTGCCTCATGTCAGCCGTGCTCTTAGTTGGAGTAAACCAAAAGTGAGTAGGCATACCTGGCACTGCATTCATTTGCAATCTGAAATGAGGCATGAAAACACTGTGAATAACATCACGAGCTCGTATCTTTAGCAATACTGGCTTCCCTTTTGGCACATGTAGCTCCATAGGAATAAAATCATCGAAAGATGCCTGATCAGAAAAATCAATTCCCATCTGATTAGTAACATCAATTTTCTTGAAGTCATAATCCCCTAACTTCTTATCAGCTCCTGGATATCTCACTGCCCACGCATACTGATACCCCATCACCTCGACTACTTCTGAATTTTCTGGAGGGGTAGAAGTGATATCTCTCCAAGCAAACCATCCCGACAAAATCAAAATTGCAAGAACTATCGCAGGAACAGCCGTCCATATATACTCCAATTTATGATTGTCTGGGTAATAATGCGCTTTTCCTTCAGTCTTGTGCTGATACTTAAACGCAAAACCAAACAAGAAAATCTGAGTCAATACAAACACAAATCCTGTAATAGCCATCGTAATCCAGAATAAGCGATCTGTAATCTCTCCATGCTCAGAGGCTATTGGTTGCACAAATGACTCTTCTAGTCCTCCAAAGGAATAATAAAACGCTGCTATAGATCCTACAACAAGGAACACTATCATCAAAGCAGCATTCAACTTATTGTTTGTTGGAGCAGGTTTCTTAGCATCACCTTTTGCAACTCCTACTAGAGTAGTCACTCTAAAAATTGCCAGTAATATGGCAACAATCAATATTACCGCTATGGCTATGATCAAATTCATCATATCAATGTTATTTCTCTATTAATTAAATATGGTGATGAAGACTTTCTTTCAACATCGGGTGATTCTTAGCCACCAATGAATTTTTACTAAGCTGATTCAGCACTACAAAAATAAAGGCACCAGCATAAACAAACATTAGCCCTAACTCCATAAATCCGAAACCGCCATTCTCTTTCAAAGTTCCTGGAGTTATCATTAGATAAAAGTCTAACCAATGACCAATAAGTACGATAGGAGCCACAACTTTAATAATTCTTGAATGTCTCTTAGCTTCTCTTGGCATTAGAATTAAGAATGGCAAAAAGAAGTTCACAACAAGATTGAAGAAAAACAAAGGCGAATATTGGTCGCTTTTCCATCTTTCCACAAAGTATATCGTCTCTTCTGGAATATGTGCGTAATAAATCAGTAAGAACTGAGAGAACCAGATATACGTCCAAAAAATACTGAACGCAAAAATGAATTTTCCTAAATCGTGTATATGGTTAGCATTAACCACTTTCAAGTACCCTTGATCTTTCAATAGAACTACGATGAAGGCTATCAAAGCCAATCCTGAAACCCACCAGCTAGCAAACACATACCATCCAAACATGGTACTAAACCAGTGAGGGTCTACTGACATCACCCAATCCCATGCTGACATAGAAGATGAAACCGCGAAGAAGACTAAAAATATGGCTGAAAGTTTTCTCATCTTATACCACTTCTCAGTGCCCCCTTCCAAATCTTCGCTTATTGCCACCGCTTTCAATTTCATGAAAAGCAAATACCATATAGCAAAAAAGATGACCATTCTTCCTATAAAGAAAGCAGGAATACCTCCAGCATGTAATGGCCAAAAGAAAAATGCAGACTTACCTTGAATAATGGGATCTCCACCCTCTGCAACTGGAAGGTACAAATCATGATGTGTCCAGTGGAAAATATCATGTCCAGCTATAAAAAATACTGCAAGCATCAACAATCCTCCATAAGGTAACCAAGCTCCAAAGCTCAATGGGATTCTTTTTAGCCCCGCAGACCATCCTGCCTGAGATGCATATTGCAATGCAAAGAAGAATACTCCAATAATGGAAAGTCCCACAAAATACACATTGTTAATCCATAGATTGACAAACAATCTCTTTGACCAATGGAATGCGTGATGTCCACCTTCGGTAGCAGCTGCTACCTCTTCATGACCGTGCCCATGATCACCCCCCATAACTAAGCTCAATATTCCAATGGCAGTAAGTACTAAACCAACCGCTATAAATATGAACAGGTTTCTCTTCGAACTACCTGTGAATACAAATTTCTCGTCTACCATATCTTAAATGGATAAGTCCTTTATTATTTCTGTTGAAGGGTTTGTACGTATGCTACTATTTTCCATCTCTCCTCTACACTCAATTGAGAAGCATGTGAGCCCATTCTTCCTTTACCATGAGTGATTACATGATAAATATGACCTTCACCCTTATCCTTTATTGCTGCAGAGTTGTACGTTGGAACACCTTTAAACTTCTTTCCAACAATTCCATCTCCCATTCCAGATGCTCCATGACAGTGTTGACAAAATCTTTGATAAAGTTTGCCGCCCTCACCAACTACTTCCTCGGCCACAAACGGACTTTTCAATTCAGCTTCAGCTGTTTCATAATCATCTGCAGCAATGTGATTTGGCATTGTACCTCTTTTGATGGTTCCTTCCACTGGTTGCCTCATGGTCATGCCAAAATGCATTGTATTCATTGGAGTTATAAAACTCACCATGCTCATCCTCTGGATTAGAATCTAACCAACCTCCGATTTCCTTATCCTGAATCTGAGATAAAGGCTCATAAGGCGTAGAATGATACATTTGCGGAGCATACTCAAGCCCTGTGTTATCAGGCCCTGCTGTACAAGCACCTAAAACAACAGCCAACATGCCCAAAATCCCTATTTGATACGTCTTGATAAACATGATATCTCTTATAGTGTTTTCTTATTTACTTCAGAAGCGCCATTGCTCTTTCAACAAAGCACTTATAGCTTCCTCACTTACCTTATTCTTACCCAAGTCTACCGCAACGATGTGTTTATCATCAGTACTTCTTAGATCAAATATTTTCGGCTTACCCCAAGGCTTTAGGTTTGAAATGGTAAAAAATGTACCTACCATACCAAAAGAAGCTAGCAATACCGTCAACTCAAAAGTCACAGGAATAAAAGATGGTACTGGAGCATAGTCCTTTCCACCTATAATCATTGGCCAGTCCACCGTCATCATTCCGAATTGCATAGTCAAGGCAAGCGAAGTACCAAGTAGACCAAACATAAATGCTACTATAGATAAGCGAGAGCCTTTATAACCTAGCACATCATCAATTCCATGAACTGGAAATGGTGAGTATACTTCATGAATTTTCACTCCACCTTCACGTACGGATTTGATGGCTTTGAGGAGTACATCTTCATCCTCGAATACACCAACTAAAAAATTACTTGATTTAGTCATGATTTTTTCTTTCTCCTGTTGCTTTAATAATACTCTTAACCTCAGCCATGTTGATCACTGGGAAGAATTTTGCGAAGGCAAAAAACAAAGTGAAAAACAATCCGAATGTGAAAACATATACTCCAACATCGTACCAACTTGGATAGAACATAGCCCAGCTTGATGGAAGGTAATCTCTATGTAGAGAAGTAACGATAATCACGAAACGTTCAAACCACATACCAATATTCACCACAATAGAGATGACAAAAGTAGCTGCGAGATTTGTTCTGATTTTCTTGAACCAAAAAAGCTGAGGAGAAATCACATTACATGTCATCATAGACCAATATGCCCAAGCATAAGGACCTGTCGCTCTGTTGATAAACGCATATTGCTCAGCCTCGACACCAGAATACCATGCGATGAAAAACTCAGTGATATAAGCTATACCCACCACAGAACCTGTGATGATAATAACTATGTTCATCAATTCGATGTGTTGGATCGTAATGTAATCTTCCAACTTATAAACCTTCCTTGTAACCAAAAGAAGTGTTAGCACCATGGCGAAACCAGAGAAAATCGCTCCAGCAACGAAGTACGGAGGAAAGATTGTTGTATGCCATCCGGGTATCACTGAGGTTGCAAAGTCAAATGAAACGATGGTGTGTACGGATAATACAAGTGGAGTAGCCATACCAGCCAAAACCAATGATACTGTTTCATAACGCGACCATGTTTTGGCTGCCCCGTCCCATCCAAAGCTTAATGCTCCGTAAATGGTTTTAGATATTTTGTTGGTAGCTCTGTCTCTGATACTGGCAAAATCTGGAATCAGTCCTACATACCAGAATACCAGAGAAACGGAGAAGTAAGTCGAAATCGCAAATACGTCCCATAGTAGTGGTGAGTTGAAGTTAACCCAAAGAGATCCGAATGTATTGGGAAGCGGCAATGCCCAATAAAAGCCTAACCATGGACGCCCCATGTGTAGAACTGGGAACATCGCGGCGCAGATAACTGCGAAAATTGTCATTGCCTCAGCAGCACGGTTGATTGACATTCTCCATCTCTGTCTAAACAAAAGAAGAACTGCAGAAATCAAAGTACCAGCATGACCGATACCTACCCACCATACGAAGTTGGTGATATCCCAAGCCCATCCTACAGTCTTGTTCAACCCCCACATTCCAATTCCTTCCCACAGGAGCATGGCCACAGCTATCGCTCCTATTCCTAAAGTCGTTAGGGATATAGCCATGGCCAAAAGCCATAATTTTGCAGGCTTTTCTTCCACCCTACCGCAAATATCCTGAGTAACATCATGTACCGTTTTGCCACCGGTAATTAAAGGCTCTCTTATAACAGATTCTGAAATCATAATCTATGTTTTATGCGTGGCTATTATGCTTCCGCTCCCTCTTTTACTTTTTCGTCTTTATTTCTAATCTTAGTCAAATACCAAACGTTTGGCATCACACGAAGCTCTTCCAATACGTGATATGCTCTTGGCTCTTCTGCTTCGACACTTTTCTCATTTTGCTTGATCTGTAGCATCTGAGAGATTCTGCTCTCAGGATTTTTCATATCTCCAAAAACAAGTGCTTCAGAAGGACATGCACTAGCGCACGCCGTGGTTACATCAGAATCATTTGGTCTTCTGCCCTCTTTTTTCGCTTCAAGCTTACCAGCCTGAATTCTTTGAACGCAGAAAGTACATTTCTCCATCACACCACGAGCTCTTACAGTCACATCTGGGTTCAATACCATTTTACCCAAATCATTGTTCATAGCCATGTTCTTATCGAACTGCTTGTTGTCGTGGTATTTAAACCAGTTAAATCTTCTTACTTTATAAGGGCAGTTGTTGGCACAATATCTTGTACCGATACATCTGTTGTAAGTCATTTGATTCAATCCCTCACTACTGTGAGTAGTTGCAGCCACAGGGCAAACAGTCTCACAAGGAGCATTGTTACATTGCTGACACATCATTGGTTGGAAAGTAACCTCCGGATTCTCAGCAGCCTTTTCCATTGCCGCAAGATCGCCCTCAGCTGCATCTGAGCTGTAATAACGATCGATACGAATCCAGTGCATCTCTCTTCTATTCAGCACCTCTTGCTTACCTACAACTGGAATGTTATTTTCTACCTGACAAGCTACAGTACAAGAACCGCAACCTGTACAAGAGTTTAAGTCGATCATTAAACCCCAATGGTGATTAGGGTAGGCATGACCTTTCCACAATGAAATAGCATGAGGTCTTTTTGGGCCGTCTGCCGTAGCAATCATCGGGAAGTTTCTTCCAGCCTGAGGATCTTTCTGATACTCCTTCAACAAAGCCTCTTGAATGACAGTCTCTCTGCCCATGTAGGTTTGATGCGTCTGCGTTTGCGCAATGCTATATTCAACTCCGGTAAGTTCTACAGCGACACCAGAAGTAACATTAAAAGATACACTTCCATCAGATAAAACAGCTAGTGGAAAAGCGTTCACTCCTACTCCATTTGCCACCTTGCCAGCTGCGGTTCTACCGTAACCAATAGCTAAACCTACTGTTCCGTAAGCTTGACCAGGTTGTGGAAGTACAGGTATCTCAAGCGTAGTGTTTCCTACAGTCAGCTTCGCCAACTGCGTTTTCATATCGTCAATTTTCAACCCTAACTCATCAGCATACTTAGGAGAAACTGTTAAGTAGTTATCCCAAGTCGCTTTGGTGATCGGGTCTGGCATTTCTTGTAGCCAAGGATTGTTAGCCTGAGTACCATCACCTACACTATTGTTGGCGTATAGTACAAGCTCAAGACCTGTATTGTTTACTTTGTAAGTTTTAGAAAGAGCTCCTCCCAAACTAGCCACACTCACCGACGCAGAAGCAACACTTTCTTCCACTGGCATATCATATACACCATCGTGAAGTGACTTATCCCAGAATGAATCAAACGAACTAAACAAAGTTGCTGCTTGTGGGTAGCCATATGCCTCCCATAAGGAGCGCATGAAATCATAGTAATTCTTCTCCACACCAGACCATGCCAAGAATGATTCTTGCGCTTGTCTGGTATTGAAAATATTCTTGATCGTTGGCTGAGAAAGACTAAATGATCCGGTAACCGGCTCAAAATCATTCCATGACTCTAAGTAATGATGATCTGGCGCCTGATATTTTACCAATGAAGAAGTTTCATCTTTTCTGTCCGATGTAGACAAAGAAAACTTAGCTTTAGCGATACCTTCTTGTATCACACCTCCAAGTGGATGGTCATATACAGGGTTGCAGTTATAAAAAATCACCGCATCCGTTTGACCAGACTTTAAACTTTTAGCGAAAGCTGCAAAAGCTTTGTCATTGCCATTAATTTGCTTCCAAGCTCTGCTTGTGCTGATGGTAGCTCCAAAACTGCCTAGCAAGTCATTGATCGCGATCACTACGAGCTGAACATTCACATCGTTAGAACCACTTACTACCAAAGCCTTTCCTTGAGATTTCAACAAATCTCCTGCTGCTTTTTTCAGTGTAGCACTGTCTTCCACTTTTGGAACGGCGATAGAAGCCGCGCCTACTTTAGAAGCAATTTCATTATATAAGTTCGCCACATAGAGCCCTTCTTGAGATGGCTTTATCAACGTTCTATAATCAGCGTTAGCACCAGTCAGAGATAGATTGGATTCAAAAGAATACAATCTAGACATCTCCTTTTTTCCACCGCCCAATTTTCTAGTTTGTGCAAATTGCTTACTTGCAAGAGTAGCATTTGGAGCAGAACCTAAAAAGTCGTATCCAAAAGATACAATCGTTTTAGCTTTTGTATAGTCGTAGGTAGGAAACATCCTTTGACCAAAAGACTGCTCATACGCACTATTGATGCCATCATAAGACACTTGATCATACTGAACGTGTGTTAGGTTGGCATACTTATTTTTCAATTCACCTATAGCTGCTATGGTTGATGGGCTTGAGATGGAATTACTTACCAAAGTAATTGATCCTGCCGCAGCAAGAGCTTTAGTCACGGCAGCATCCAAGTCTGCCCAAGAAACCTTTTTTCCTTCAATTAACGGTGATTCTAGACGTTCTTTATCATAAAGAGACAAAACAGATGCTTGTGCTTGTGCAGAAGTCCCTCCTCCGCTTACAGATGAAAGCTTATTACCTTCAATTTTAATCGGTCGTCCTTCACGAGTTTTGACAACTACCGAGCAGTAGTCACTACCATTGACATAGGTAGACGCATAGTAGTTAGCATTGGAAGGGTCAATTGACTCTGGCTTTCTTACATAAGGAATGGCCTTTCTAATAGGCGTCTCACATGCCGCCAAAGAAACTGCTGCCAATCCGAACCCCATCAATTTCAAGAAATCTCTTCTTGACGGTTCTTCATCTTCTGAACCTGAGATAGGAAGATACTCTGCGAATTCTTTATTAGCTTTTTCTTTGAATGACTCTGTATTGTTCAGTTGTTCTAAACCTTTCCAGTACTTCTTGGTCTGTTTCATATTTCCGGAATATATACCTTCTAAATTAGTATGGAATTAATAATGACATTTTGAACATTCGAGACCACCGATATCCTCTACCTTAAGTGGCTCTTTGCTGTGCTCTTCATGTAACTCGACTAACTTAGTATAGTAATCGTTACCTTTTGCATTAACTTCAGTATCTCTATGGCAGTTGATACACCACCCCATTGTAAGGGTTGAGTATTGATATACAACTTCCATTTCTTCTATTGGCCCATGGCAAGTCTGACATTCCAACCCACCAACTTTTACGTGCTGAGAGTGATTGAAATAAGCCAAATCAGGTAAGTTGTGTACACGTACCCACTCGATTGGCTTTGGATTATCTCCATACTCACCAGTCTCGGAATTGTAGTCAATCGCCGCATAAATTTTTGCTATTTCAGTAGAAACGCCACTGGCGCCTCCTACATTTTGAATGCCCGAGTGGCAATTCATACAAATGTTTGCTGATGGAATGTTTGCCGACTTGCTCTTTCTAACTCCTGTATGGCAGTAGTTACAGTCAATTTCATTCTGTCCTGCGTGTAGTTCGTGTGAGAACGCTATGGGCTGAGTAGGCATATAACCTTGCTGAACTCCAATAGTAAATGCTCCATCAATAAGAGTTTTAAGAACAAGCGCAGTGAAAACAAAAATCGTTAAACCAATAAAAGCATTGCTCTTAAGCAGTTTACCTATATCCGTTTTTTGATTGACAATCTCCTTATCATCCTCGTCCAACTCTTTGTTGTCCTTTAGATATTTGGTCAAAAGCGAAACGATCAAGCCTAGTACCACAAGTATGAGTACCAATACAACTACCAAAACTACAAGAATGGCAGTCAAATAAGCGGTAGGCACTGAGTCTCCAGATGATACTGATGAACCTCCATCCACATTGGTATCAGAAACTTCAGCTTTCACAGGATCTTTAGAAGATTCTACTTTGAGATATGCAAGTATAGATAAGATTTGATCATCGCTAAAAGCGTATGATGGCATAACGCTTTTCTTATAATCATGAAAGAGGTTTACTGCATACTCATCTCCACTTTGAATTACTTTTTGCGAATTCTTAACCCACTTCAGAAGCCATTCCTTAGATCTTCTTTTATGAACGTTTTTCAACGCTGGGCCAATCACCACTTCATTCACAGCGTGACATTGCGCACAGTTTCCTTTAAACAAACTTGCTCCTTCAGCCACAATAGCATCATCCGTAGGGATGCCATCATCTGCTACATCAGCCTCTTGTGCAAAAGCACCGACTGATAAAAGAAATACAAGGAAAAATACAGTTGCCGACTGCAAAAAATCAGTGGCTTTTCGAATAGATAGGTTGTTTCTCAGCATTTATTTCTTAGGTCGAAATCAAACGGGTACAAATGTAATACGGGGGCTGTGTTTTTCAAAGGCAAGTTTGAAACCTTAAAACATAGATTCTCGTATCTCGTGCGATTCAATTATTAAATCGACTGTAAATCAACACCTTAATAGGCAAGAGCCTTGATTCTTACTCTTATTTAGAATTAATATAAATAAGCCTATTCCTTACAGCCTTTATACTTTCCTTCATCACTACCATTTTTCTTATCCTAATGTGCGGATTTTGCAAGAAAACAAAGAAATAAACTTATAAACAATACGATCAATCTCTAATTCTTACGCTATTGATTGGCGTAGTTTTGGTGCTTTTCGTGATTGCTACAAGAACGCTTTAAGTAGGTGTATAAACTTTGATAAAGGCTATAATAAATCGTAATCAAATACAGCTCAATTAGTCTCGTTTAAATTGAGATATTCGTAAAACAAATCATGGATTCTTGGTCTCACTCTTTGCTTATAAATTTGAGTGTGAGATCGGGACGGATACACTCTATTGGATAGAAATACAAAAACTAAATCCGCATCAGGATCAATCCAAATAAACGTTCCTGTATAACCTGAATGTCCAAAACTGCGCTCACTCGCAAACCGAGAAACGCTACTACTTAATGAGTCGTATTCCAGAAGAGGCTTATCAAAGCCCAACCCTCTCCTATTCCCATGGTTTGGATATTGCGCTGTTGTAAATAAATCTACCGTGGAAGCCAATAAGAGCTGTTGCCCTTCAAACTCACCAGCGCTTAGCCATAAGCTTCCTAATTTTCCCAAATCTGTTGCATTAGAGAAAAGCCCAGCATTTCCAGACACTCCCTTCATTAGTATAGCGCCTTCATCATGCACCACTCCATGTATCTGTGCGTTTCTAAAAAAGGTATCGAGCTCTGTTGGTACAATATTATTCTTATCGAAGTAATTAGCAGGATTAAAAACCATCGTCTCAGCTCCCAAAGGCTCATAAAAATAGAAACTCAAGAAAGTCTCGAATTTCATACCAGAGAGATTCTCCACTAATTCTGGAACCAAATAGAAAAATAAGCCAGAGTATAAATAGCCCTGATCATCCTTCACTTTTGTCCTCTTTATATAACGTTTAATAACGTTTGCAAAATCGGCGTGCAAATACATTCCGTCGGAGACTCTAAAGGGATACTTTTCACTATAATGATCAGTGATTGTTTTGCGCTTATACTTGCCATTGCCTTTTCTTATTTCATCATAATATTTGATCCAACTCTCAAACCCTGCCTCATGAGCCAAAATACTTCGGAAAGAAGCCTTGCCGACATCACTCCACCCTAGTCCTTTTATATACTTATTTATTGGGTCATCTAATTCATACAATCCTAGCTCATATAATTTCATCAATGCCAGTGTTGCCGCAGCAACCTTCGTAACTGAAGCCAAATCATAAATGTCTGATTGAATTGTTGGTGTGATACTGTCGTAAGTATGATAGCCAAAGGATTTAAAATAGATCACGCTATCGCCTATAGAAGCGTAAACTGTACAACCAGGAAATGCTTGAGCAACTATAGCACTGTCTACAATTTTAGAAACTCTTTTATCTAGGTCTTTGTCATCAGAAAGATCATTAAACTGAGCTTGAAGAACATTCTGAAAAAATATGGATAATAAAAATGGAAGGATTGTTTTATAAGACATGAACCTATATAATTTTGCCGCCGCAACGATAAAGGAAACCAATGGAAAACCAAAAGCATTTCGTTATTGACTTTGATAGCACTTTTACAAAAGTAGAGGCTCTCGATATTCTATGCGAAATATCGTTAAAAAACCACCCTGACGGTAAAAAAGCGCTTCAGCAAATAAAGGAGATTACAGATTTAGGCATGGAAGGCAAGCTTTCCTTGAGGGAATCTCTAGAGCAAAGAATAGAAATACTTCAAGCCAAAAAAAGTCATCTACCTGAATTAATAGATAGACTGAGCAAAGAAGTAAGTTCTTCTTTTATCAGAAACAAAGAGTTTGTACAGAAATATGCTGGTCAAATCTATATCGTTTCAAATGGCTTCAAAGATTTTATCGTACCAATAGTTGCTCAATACGGAATAACGTCCGATCGGGTACTGGCCAATGAATTCATCTATGATGGTGACGGAAATATTATAGGCTTTGATAAGGATAATCTACTTTCGAGCAATGGTGGTAAGCCTAAGCAGATACAATCATTGAACCTTGAAGGTGAAATTTATGTATTGGGTGATGGTTATACTGATTATGAAATTAAAAAAGCGGGAATCGCTCATCAGTTCTACGCTTTCACTGAAAATATACGGAGACAAAATGTGCTGCAAAACGCGGATCATGAAGCTCCAAACCTTGACGAATTTTTATTTGTAAACAATATGGAAAGAGCACTCTCCTACCCAAAAAACAGAATCAAAGTACTTCTACTTGAAAATATTCATGATCATGGTATCAAGATGCTCAAAGAAGAAGGATATCAAGTAGAAGTCTACCCTGCTGGAATGAGCGAAGAAGAGCTCTCAGAAGCCATTAAGGATGTTTCAATCTTAGGCATTAGATCAAAAACACAAGTCACAGAAAAAGTACTAGAAAATGCAACACGTCTTTTGGCTGTTGGTGCATTTTGTATAGGTACCAATCAAATAGACCTAGTTACATGCCAAAGAAAAGGTATTGCAGTTTTCAACGCTCCATATTCAAATACGAGATCTGTTGTTGAATTGGCTATTGGTGAGATCATTATGCTCATGCGCAACTTGCCTGACAAAAACATGAGCATGCACAAGGGAGAATGGGACAAGTCTGCAAAAAACAGCTTTGAGATCAGAGGTAAAAAGTTAGGAATCTACGGTTATGGAAATATTGGAAGCCAACTTTCTGTAGTTGCCGAATCCCTCGGTATGAAAGTTCAGTTCTATGATATTGAGGATAAATTAGCCTTAGGAAATGCTCATCAGTGCAAAGATTTGACTGAATTTCTTGAAACGTCTGACATCATCACATTACACGTAGATGGCAGGCCAAGCAACGCCAATATTTTTGGTGAGGATGAATTTAGTAAAATGA
The DNA here is from genome assembly GCA_963848175.1 of uncultured Cytophagales bacterium. Classification (GTDB taxonomy): domain Bacteria; phylum Bacteroidota; class Bacteroidia; order Cytophagales; family Cyclobacteriaceae; genus JAMZMI01. The sequence continues at coordinate 146,897 of CAWKCO010000005.1, read as the reverse complement.
AAGATGGTGTAATTTTTCTCAACTTGAGTAGAGGCCATGTAGTGGATATTGCTGCATTGAAAAAATACGTTCTTTCAGGAAAAATCAAAGGTTTGGGAGTGGATGTCTTCCCTGAAGAGCCAATGAGTAATAGCGACGAATTTATCTCTGAACTCCGTGGACTACCAAATACTATTTTAACACCTCATATAGGTGGTAGCACGCTAGAGGCGCAAGAGAACATTGCAGATTTCGTTCCAGGAAAAATCATTGATTACATCAATACGGGTTCGACTAGTGTAAGTGTGAACTTACCAAATATGGTACTCCCAAAGTTAAAGGACGCGCATAGGTTCATTCACTTGCACAGAAATGAGCCTGGTGTATTAGCAGAAATCAATAATCTACTAGCTTCTCATGATATAAATGTGGTGGGGCAATACCTTAAAACAAACGAAGAAGTGGGGTATGTAATCACTGATATCAATAAAGATTATGACGAGGAAGTGATCAAAAATCTAAAGAAGATTAAGGCAACAATAAGATTCCGTGTTTTGTATTAGTCTTATTTCAACAATATCATTAAATTGTCTCCCAAGAATTGCTTTTTCATTGGCATTTTAGTTCATGTTGAAATTATAAAAAATGAGTATCACTTCGCCGCACTGGAAAACGATAAATAACATTGATGATCTTAAGCGCATTATCAGTGACTCTAAATATAGACCCGTAATGGTTCTTAAGCATGATTCACTCTCTAGTGAAAGCACTAGAGTAAAACGCGAACTAGACACCAATTGGATCATTCCTGCAGAACAGCTTGATTTATATCTAGTCAGTTCCGAAAGCAAAGAAATTTGCAGGGAAGTGTCAGAAACAGCGGGCATTGATGATATCACCCCTCAAGTGGTCTTATTCGCTGATGGAGTGGTGATGTATGATGAATCTGATGATATGATCAACTTCAAAAAAGTAAAACTTGCGCTCAAAATTGTGAACCGAACTTTCAAATGGATTGAGAGCAGAGCATAAAAAAAGCTTTCGGGTTCTCCGAAAGCTTAAAAACTCTTCAGACTAGAATTTAAACCACTAAATGTAAGGATTTGAGCTGTAAGAATGTGTCGATAATCCTCTGTTATCCTTTTTCAACGAGTTGAATGAGGTTTGAAGATAAATCTCCAAATGAGGCCCGCTCTTGACACTCCACTTGACTCGGTCTTGTTTAAAGTGTTAGGTTTAAAAACAATTCGTCTGAAAAGCTTCCGTAAAACTAAATCCCTAATCATCCAATAACTAATGTCTCAAAAAATATATTTCACTCCTGGCCCTACTCAGCTTTACTTCACCATTGAAGATCACATCAAATCTGCTTTAAAAAATGATATTGCCTCTATCTCCCATAGAAGTAAGGCATTTGAAGCCGTTTTCATAGAAGCTAGAGAAAACATCAAAACTCTACTGGGGCTTCCTGTCGGTTATGAAATCTATTTCACATCATCAGCCAATGAGATTTGGGAAAGAATTATTCAAAACCTAGTAGAAAACAAATCCCACCATTTCACCAATGGCTCTTTCTCTGAGAAATTTTTCTCATTTGCTCAAGATTATCAAAAACAGTCTACAAGTCTGGCCAATGCACCTGGACAACATTTTGAAGACTTATCTATTCCAGAAGGTACGGAGCTTATCTCATGTACCTTAAACGAAACAAGTATTGGTTATCAGTTTCCTGTAGAGGACATTTATTCTATAAAAAATACCCACCCAGATAAACTGGTGGCTGTAGATGGTGTGAGTGCTTTTCCGTGTGTCGACTTTGATTTTTCAAAAGTGGATACAGCCTATTTTTCTGTGCAAAAATCATTTGGTCTTCCATCTGGATTGGGTGTTTGGATTGTCAATCAAGCGTGCGTAGAAAAGGCTTCAAAGCTGGAAGCCAATGGGCAAATCACTGGCAGTTATCATAAACTAAGTGAACTGAGAAAGCATGGCGCTAAAAATCAAACACCAGAAACGCCAAACACCTTTGGTATATATCTCTTGGGGCAGGTGGCCAAAGACATGCTTATGAGAGGCGCTAAAAATATTCAAAACGAGACGATCTATAAGTCAAGTATACTTTACCAAACCCTGGAAAAACATCCTAACTTTAATCCATTCATCACTACACCTGCAACAAGATCCAAAACGGTTGTTGTGTCAGAATGCAAAGGAGGAAGTACTGACGTAATCGAGAAATTCAAGGAAAAAGGCTGGGTTCTGGGAAGTGGCTATGGTGAATTCAAAAAAGATCATATCCGCATCGCCAATTTCCCGATGCACTCTAAAGAACAAATCGAGCAGCTTTGTGATTTTTTCGAGAAATTTTAATTTGAACGCACATTTTTAAGATAAAATGGAAAGCTCGGAGCAAAACCAAAGTAGTTTTGCACGACCATTTCGCAATCGGTAAAAGACATGTACAAATTCAATAAAATTTTAGTTGGTCTGGACAACACACCAATGGATCAAGATTTGATTATCGCAGCATCAGATCTATGTGCTCTTTCTGGTTCCAAAGAGATTTTCTTTGTCAATGTCATTAAAGACTTTGATCTTCCTGAGCATTTGAAGAAAGAATTTCCTAACCTAGTTGATCAGGCCTTGGAAGAGCGAAAAAAGGAAATTGAAAAGATTGTTGAGCAACATTTCACTTTACCAGAAAGAGCTGATGGCAATGTAAAAATCAATATCTTGGTAGAGCAAGGGGCTGTGACTAAAACTTTGCTTAAAACAGCTCAGAAAGAACGAGTCGACCTATTTGTGTTGGGCAGAAAAACGCACCGAGAAGTAGGTATTTTGATTACCCGTATTGCACGAAGAGCCACGTGTAGCTTGCTGATTATTCCAAAAGGAAAAAGAGCAAACTTTAAAACCATTTTCGTTCCGACGGACTTTTCTGAATATTCAAAAAGCGCGATGGAAAAGGCCATCACCCTAGCAAAAAGATCTCAGGGCGAATCTAAAATAATTGTGCAGAACGTATATCAAGTACCTACTGGCTATCACTACACTGGAAAAACGGTAAAGGAGTTTGCACAAATCATGAAAGATAATGCGGCTAAGGATTGCGGCTATTTCTTGTCAACTTTCAAAACCAAAGGTCTAAAGATTGAAACTATTTACAATCTAGATAGCAAAGATGACATGACTGAAGTGATCGTAAAAGAAGCCAAGAGACATCAAGCAGACATCATCATTTTTGGCGCAAAAGGACGAACGGCCACTGCGGCACTTTTCATTGGAAGCAAAGCTGAAACACTTGTGCAGCAAAATGAGAACATTCCGATGCTGGTCATCCGACCGAAAGGCAAAGGAGCTGGTTTTTTGGAATCCATCAAGGAGTTTTAAACTCAAGACCTCAACTTATCTAAAAGCTCATTAAGCGTGGCGCACTCCTGCTCAGTGAGCTTATTTAATTTTCCTTCCCACCCTTGCAGTTCATGATCAATTTGCTCCAACAGCGCCAAACCTTGATCAGAAATAAACACATCCACCGCTCTCCTATCGTCAGCGCACTGCTTACGATCTACCAAACCCTTTGATTCCAACTTATCTACAATCCGAGAAGCATTGGAGCTTTTATCCAACATTCGTTCTATAAGCAAATTGATCGTAGATGGATTTGGGTATTGTCCTCTTAAAATTCTTAGAACATTGTATTGAGGAGTAGTGAGACCATGAGGTCTAAAGACTTCCATTTGCTTTTGGCTCAGCCAGCCATTCGTATAAATGATATTCACAACAGCTTTATTAAGCTCACTTTTGAAGCTTTTTTGCTTTATTTCTTCCGATATCCCCATTATAAAAACAACAACATTAAATGTTTGAACAGGTAAATTAAATAAGAAGTTGCAATATGAGGGTATAACGTGCCTTACTCGTTTTAAACAAAATATTGAATCGGGCCTAGACTCAAGTAATATCAACTAAATTCCCCTACGGATTAAACCTTTGGTAGCAGGCTTTGTCTAAACTTCAAGAAAGAATAACGCTTGGAAGAAAGTTACATAATCGCCAAAATAAGAGACGAAAACACACGTCAATACGGATTCAACTTGTTGCTAAAAGCATATCAGGAGCGGGTCTATTGGCACGTGCGAAAAATGGTCATTGATCACGATGACTCAGACGACCTTACGCAAGAGATTTTTGTGAAAATTTGGACTAATCTCGATAAGTTCCGAGGTGATTCTCAGTTATTTACGTGGATTTATCGCATTGCTACGAATGAGTGTCTTACTTTTCTGAAAAAGAAAAAAAGATGGTCATTCCTTTCTTTAAGCAGTACCGAATCTGAATGGGAATCGAAAATAGATAACAGCTCTTTGGTCTCTGGTGATGAAATTCAACTTAAACTGCAAAAAGCTTTGATCAAACTACCCGACAAACAACGACTGGTTTTTAATATGCGTTACTTTGATGAATTGAAATTTGATGCCATTTCTGAAATAACAGGAACTAGTGTAGGTGCATTAAAAGCGAGTTATCATCTCGCAGTTAAAAAAATTGAAGATATTTTGAACCAAGATTAAACCTTATAGCCTTTTGAGCATCTAAAGAACAAATGAAAATCAAGCTAAACGATATTGAGAAAAAAAATCCTTACTCGGTTCCTCCAAATTATTTTGAAGGCTTGACACCAAGTATTCAGGACAGAATAGCGAAAAACAAGCCCGCCTCAATCTCCTATCGTTGGTCGTGGAAATGGGCTTTGGCTCCTGCTCTGCTAGTTGTTCTTGGAATAGGATTTCTACTCAATAATTATTCTACTCATAATGACACAACATCGAATATGCTCGCTGGGGTGTCTAATGAAGATATTTTCAACTACCTAGAACAAAGTGAATTAACGGAGACAGAACTTTTGTCACTCAGCAACGCACCGTCTGAGTTGCTAGAGAAGTCTCCAAATTACCTGAAAGGAATCGATTTAGACAATCAAAGCTTAGACGAGCTTATGGAGACCTTTGACTTGAACGACGATTATTTGTAAAGCATATAAGAGATGAAAACACTTGTACTAATAACAATTCTAGGGCTTTCTGCCCTATGTGGCATGGCTCAAAGCCAAGAGACTTTGGAGCGGATTGAAGCTGCTAAGATTGCATTGATCACAGAAAGACTAGAACTCACTCCTGAGCAAGCGGAGAAATTTTGGCCCATCTACCGCGAGTATAGCGACAAGCAACGTGAGCTAAAACAGGAGTTTCAAACCATGAAAAGGGATTTTGACCCTAAAACAGCTAGTGAAGCAGAAAATAGAAAAGTGTTGGAAAGAGGCCATCAACTGAAAGAAAGACAGCTCGACCTTGACAAAAACTACTCTCAGCGTATGCAACAAGTCGTTTCGAGTCGGCAGCTGATGCACCTGCGCAAAGCGGAAGATGATTTTAGAGAAATGCTTATGCAGCGAATAAGACAGCAAAACATGCAACAACAGCGTCAAGAAAATATTCGAGAAAGAAACAGCGATCAAATGAAGCAGAGACGATTCAACTAACCCTCACCTTCCCCAAAAATGTCCCTAAAGTTATTACCCCTAATCGCGCTTCTGCTCATTTTGTCAATTGATAGTAGAAGCCAAGATACTCTCAGTATTGAAGCACAACTGGCAAAATGGGAACTTGAAATGGATTCTTCATCCATCTTTTCTCTTTTCGACAGTTTATTGAAATTGGAAAGCCAGAAAAAATCGGAGTTAAACGTAAGACTCAGCTACAACAACAACGTGCTCACCGCTGGCAGAAACTATGGGGTAGATCAGCACGGAGTGTCCTCCGGCCTTGTCCTTTTACCATAAAAACGGCTTTTACACTGACTTGTCTGGTTATTGGAACAGCGCTTTCACCCCAAAATACAACCTGACCATTGCATCGCTTGGCTATATGAAGTTTTTCGGGAAAAGGTGGTCAACTTCGGCAAGCTATGAGCGATGGATTTATAATTTAAGTGAGACGTATTCCTCATACGCTACCTTCAAAAACAGCCTTACCCTCACAGGCTCCTTCAATTCGAAATATTTTTACGGATCACTGGACTACAGCTATCTCTTTGGTTCACAAAATGCGCATCGGCTCATTGGTTCACTTTCAGGATATTTGAACTGGAAGAAAGTATGGATTTTTGATCGTGTAAAAGTGCTCCCCTCTGTCTCTGTGATTTTTGGAAATAACATTGTAACCACTATTTATTCTGGAGACCTACGTGAAGCCTTTCGACAAAATGAGTACTTAAGAGAGAACCTTCAGTCTCCTGAATTCAGACAATTTATTCAAAGTGCATTGACCGACAATGAGAGAAATCTCATCCAACAGATAAAAAATAATCGAAATCTCAGTATCAGAGAGAAAACCCAACGAATAACGGCTGTTTATCTTTCCAACTCAGAAGTAGACACCTACATCAGACAGTCGCTTGCAGAGGGAGCCAATGAATATGGCCTGATGAACTACAGTTTTAGCCTGCCAGTTTTGTTCAGCATCAAAAACTTCACTTGGTCGATTAACTACACGTATAGCGTTCCTATAAACCTACCCGGGGAAACAGCTGATTTAAGTGCTATTGGTTATTTGAGCACCTCCCTGTCCTTTCGTATTCCATTGAGATAATAATTCTTATTCCTATCCCATTTTACAAGTAATCAGATACCTTTGCATCCCGTAACAATACTTAGGCAATAACCACATTTAATGTCCAAAGCAAAATATATCTTCGTTACGGGTGGCGTAACATCTTCCTTAGGAAAAGGCATCATTGCAGCATCTTTAGGCAAGCTACTTCAAGCGAGAGGCTTCTCTGTAACCATTCAAAAATTCGACCCTTATATCAATATTGATCCGGGCACACTCAATCCATATGAGCATGGCGAATGCTATGTGACTGACGATGGCGCTGAGACTGATCTTGACTTAGGACATTACGAAAGGTTTCTGAACATCCCTACCTCGCAAAGCAACAACGTAACGACTGGAAGGATTTACAACACGGTAATTTCGAAAGAACGTGAAGGAAAGTTTCTCGGAAAAACGGTGCAGGTTGTACCCCACATCACTGATGAAATCAAGGATAATATCTATAGACTGGGCAATACGGGTGAGTATGATATTGTAATCACTGAAATCGGTGGGTGCGTTGGTGATATTGAGTCACTACCATTTATTGAGGCGGTAAGACAAGCACGCTTTGAATTAGGGCCTACCAACTGTATTTCTGTTCATTTGACTTTGGTTCCTTACCTAAAAGCAGCTGGTGAGCTAAAAACAAAACCAACACAACACTCTGTAAAAGAACTACTTGAAGCTGGAGTACAACCAGATATTTTGGTTTGTAGATCAGAGCACCATCTAGATCAGGATATCCGTAAGAAGCTAGCACTTTTCTGCAACGTACCTATCAATGCGGTAATAGAAGCACGAGATGCAGACACCATCTACGATGTGCCGATCTTAATGAGAAAAGAAAAATTGGACGAACGTGTTTTGGCCAAATTCAAACTTTCTCACAAAAAAGAACCTGTTATTGATCAGTGGAAAGAATTTTTGGGGAAACTTAAAAATCCTACGCATGAGGTAACGATCGGTTTGGTGGGTAAATATGTAGAGCTCAAAGATGCCTATAAGTCAATTGCTGAGGCATTTGTGCATGCAGGCGCTTACAATGAGTGTAGAGTGAAGCTGGACTGGATCCATGCTGAGGATGTGAACGAAGAAAACACTACCAAGCTATTTGGTCATTTGGATGGCATTTTGGTAGCTCCAGGTTTCGGAGAACGTGGGATTGAAGGTAAGATCTCTACCGTGAAATATGCTCGCGAAAACAAAATTCCTTTTTTCGGTATCTGCTTAGGAATGCAGTGTACCGTTATAGAGTTTGCAAGAAATGTACTTGGATTAGCCAATGCCAATAGCAAGGAAATGAACCCTAAAACCAAGCACCCTGTCATCGACTTAATGAACGACCAAAAGTCCGTCAAGAATATGGGTGGAACAATGCGTTTAGGGGCGTATAGTTGCCAGCTCAAGAAGGGCACAAAAGCTTATTCAGTTTATGGACAAGTGAAAATCTCTGAGCGTCATAGACATAGATACGAATTCAACAGTAAATATTTAGCTGATTTTGAAAACGCTGGAATGATTGCTTCTGGGATCAACCCAGAAACAAATCTTGTGGAGATTGTAGAGCTTGTAGATCATCCATGGTTTATTGGAACGCAATTTCACCCAGAGCTAAAATCCACTGTAATCAACCCACATCCTTTATTTGTAAAGTTTGTAAAAGCGGCGATGCTCAAACAAAATAATAACAACAACTAATTGAAGATTATCATTTAAATCATGGATAGAAATCAAATCATTGGTTTGGTAGTGATGTTGGTATTTATTACCGTCTACTTCCAGTTTTTCGCTCCCGAACCAGCGGCCATTCAAGCCGACAACACCGAACAATACAGCGATTCCACAGCTCAAACAAGCAGTGTGGCTGCAACCTCTAACAAGCCCTACCCTATCGGATAGTGCTAAGCTTAAACTCAATGAAATGAAGTTTGGTCTCTTTTCTTCTGCCGCAAATGGAGAAGAAAAGAACATTGAAATAGAGACGGAAGACTTGCTTGTTACTTTGAATACAAAAGGTGGTCAAATTGACAAAATTGTACTGAAAGAGTTTAATGACTTCAGAGGCAATCCACTAGTATTGGTAGATAAAGATCATTCTGATCAGCACCTTATCATCAATCATCTATCGAGAACTGTTGATCTTTCAGATCTCTATTTCACGAGTAGTGCTGGTAATCAAAGCATTTCTGGCTCAGACTCACTAAAGATCACTTTTGACTTAAATCTCGCAGCAGGCCAATCTCTTTCTTACGAATACCTCATTCCTGCAAAGGGTTATGAAATCGGCTTCAAGGTTCGCCAGAAAGGGCTGGAAAGCATCATAGAGAAAGACCTTGATTTTGCATGGAATCAAAAAATGAACCGTGTGGAGATGGACTTCAAAGATGCCAGAAACAGATCTACCGTGAAAGTATCGCTTGACCGAAGATGGTGTGGACGATCTATCCGCCACGTCTACAGACAAAGAAGAAGATACATTTGTAGAAGCCACATGGGTTTCTTTCAGACAGAAGTTTTTCACCTCAGCCATCGTTTACGAAAAAGGTTTTGCAACAGGTAGTGTTTCTTCTGTAATCGATCTAGATGACACCACTTCAGTGAAGGATGTAACTATGAATTTATCCATTTCAAAGGCCGATTTGATTGGAGGAAATACGGATTTCAAATTTTACTATGGCCCAAATAATTATGCAATACTAAAGAACGTTACATCAGACTTTGGCGAAAATGTAGAGTTTGGTTGGGCAATACTTTCTTGGATCAACGAATTTGCCATTTACCCAATTTTTCATTTCTTAGAAAAATTCATCAGCAACTACGGTATCATCATTCTCATCATGGTGATTATTCTTAAATTGGTACTATCACCGCTAACTTATACCTCTCACATGGGTATGGCCAAAATGCGAGTGCTAAAACCTGAGCTTGATGAAATAAAGGAGCGAAATGGTGACGATGCAACAAAGGCGCAGCAAGAGCAAATGGCGCTCTACAAGCAAGTGGGCATCAATCCGCTGAGTGGATGCATCCCCATGGTGCTTCAAATGCCGATTCTCTTCGCCATGTTCTATTTCTTTCCTAACTTAATTGATCTGAGACAAGAGAGCTTTTTGTGGGCACACGATCTTTCCACTTATGATAGTATCTGGAATTTACCGTTTACAATTCCATTTTATGGTGATCACGTAAGTTTGTTTACGTTACTGATGACTGCATCTACAATTCTTTACACATGGTCTAATAGTCAGATGACGGCCAATGTACAAGGGCCAATGAAGACTTTACAGTACTTGATGCCGATCATGTTTTTGTTTTTCTTAAACAGCTATTCATCAGGTCTTACATTCTATTACTTCGTTTCCAACATCGTTTCTTTTGGACAAATAGCGTTGTTTAGAAAATTGATAGACGAAGATAAAATCAAAGCCATCTTGGAAGAAAACAGGAAGAAAAACGCGAATAAAAAGAAATCTTCTTTTCAACAACGAATAGAAGATGCCATGAAGGCGCAAACTCAAAAGCAAAAAGGGCAGAATAAGAAAAAGTAATCAACCAGTTATTAACATTTGGAATGTTAATTATTTGAATACTAACAAGATAGTAAAGAACCCCTGTCCACACAGGGGTTTTCTTTTTTCCTATCAATTTTACTTACATATATCTTGGATATATTTGTGTCCTTTTCTTTCCAAGTAAAGACAACCATTATTCAATAATCTATTATGGGCAAAATCATTGCAATTGCAAATCAAAAAGGAGGAGTTGGTAAAACGACAACAGCGATCAACCTAGCAGCTAGTTTAGCGGCATTGGAGTTGAAAACGCTAATCGTAGATGCCGATCCTCAGGCGAACGCAACATCTGGAGTGGGTAAAAACCCAAAGGATGTTGAGGTGAGCATTTATGAGTGCATGGTGGATGGTGTGCCTCCAGAACAAAGCATCATCAAAACGGACATCAAATATTTGGACTTAATTCCATCGCACATCAACCTTGTGGGTGCGGAAGTGGAGATGGTGAGCATCGAGAAAAGAGAGGGCAAAATGAAAGAGGCTCTTGCTAATCTTAAAAAAGAATATGATTATATCATCATAGACTGTTCTCCTTCATTGGGTCTGATCACGGTCAATGCGCTCACAGCGTGCGATTCCATCATCGTACCCGTGCAATGCGAGTACTTCGCCTTAGAAGGTCTAGGAAAGCTTTTGAACACCATTAAGATCATACAAAGCAGATTAAATCCTGAACTAGAAATAGAAGGCATTTTGCTAACGATGTACGACCTGCGTTTGAATCTCTCCAACCAAGTGGTAGAAGAAGTAAGAACACACTTCAAATCAATGGTTTTCAACACATTGATCCCGAGAAATATAAAACTCAGTGAGTCTCCAAGTTTCGGTATGCCTGCCATCACGCACGATGCTGAAAGTAAAGGAGCTTTGGCGTATTTGAATCTTGCCAAAGAAATCATTGAAAACAATCAAGTAGAAGCTTAATATAAAGTAATGGCCGAGAAGTGGAAAAAGAGATCAGGGTTAGGTAGAGGTTTAGGTGCTCTTCTTGAAGACAATGAAGAAAAAGAGCAAATAAGTGGCTCTGGAGCGACTGTCAAGGGCTCTATTGGTGAAATATTCATTAGCCAGATTGAAGTAAATCCGTTCCAACCAAGAACAGATTTTAACGAAGAGGCGCTGGAAGAACTTGCCGAATCTATTCGTGTGCAAGGAATTATTCAACCGATCACAGTTAGAGCGCTGAGTGAAAATGAATTTCAACTTATCTCTGGGGAGCGAAGATTTCAAGCTTCCAAGAGAGCTGGTTTAGAAAAAATCCCGGCTTACATCAGAACTGCCAACGATCAGCAAATGCTAGAAATGGCGCTGATTGAGAACATCCAAAGAGAAAACCTCAATGCGATAGAAGTTGCATTGAGCTATCAAAGACTCCTTGCGGAATGCGATCTAAAGCAGGAAGAATTGGGAGGACGTGTAGGAAAAAACAGAACTACGGTCAATAATTACTTAAGGCTACTAAAGCTTCCTCCAGACATCCAGATCGCGCTCAGAGATGGAAAAATCTCTATGGGTCATGCTCGCGCCATTATCAGCATTGAAAATGTAGATACGCAACTCGATATCTTTAAGAAAATACTTGCAGATGATCTTTCTGTGAGAAAAGTGGAAGAACTGGTACGTGCTTTAGGAGAGAAAAAAGCTCCTGAACCAAAACAGAGTATCGCTCAAGACCCTGAGATTTCCAATATTCAAAACAAATTGACATCTCATTTTGGTACCAAAATTTCCATAAAAGCTGACGCAAAGAACAAGGGTGAGATCAAAATTCCGTTTGTCTCTACAGAAGAGCTCAACAGAATTATTGATTTGCTAAACTTGTAAGATGATTCGAAAGATTCTTATTCTCATTGCATTTATAGCGACTTGTTGTGCGAGCCATGCTCAATACAACAAGTCGGATTCTATTTTCTTAATGACCAATGAGACGATCTATGAATTTAAGCAAATATCTAAGCTTGATCCAAATAAGGCAGCCTTTCTCTCAGCCATTCTCCCTGGTTTAGGTCAAGCATACAACAATCAATATTGGAAAATACCGATCATCTACGGCGGAGGGGTTATTTTCGCCCACTACATAGATTATAACAACCGTATCTATCAAGAGATGCAAAATGCACTTATCGCAGAGACGGATCAAAGTCCTTACACTGTAAACTATTATGATGGAAGGTATGACGCTTCAGCATTGGAACGTAACAGAGATGCCTTTCGAAGAAATAGAGATTTTCTAATCATAATCACCTCAGCATTTTACCTTCTCAATGTAGCCGATGCGCACATCTCTGCCCACCTCAATGAATTCGATGTAAATCAAAACCTTTCTATGAGGATAAGCCCATCGTTTCAGTCAACTCCATTAATTTCGCCAGCATTAGGATTTTCCGTTTCATTTAATTTCAAATAATGAGAATTGCACTAATTGGATATGGCAAAATGGGTAAAACCATTGAAGCCCTTGCGCTAGAAGCTGGACATGAAATTTCAAAAATCATAGATGCGGACAATGCTTCTGAGATCAATAGCATCACTAAGGAAAACACAGATGTAGCTATTGAATTTTCACAACCTTCTACGGCGTACCAAAACATAAAAACGCTCGTGAGCAACGGCGTAAAAACAATGGTAGGCACCACTGGATGGCTTGACAAATACGACGAGATCGCAGAAATCTGCAAATCCAACGGAGGCACTTTTCTTTATGCGTCCAACTATAGCATTGGAGTGAATCTTTTCTTCGAGCTAAACAAATGGCTTGCTGAGAAAATGGCCAACCTCGGAGGGTACACCCCAGAAATGATCGAAATACATCATACCGAAAAAAAAGATGCTCCAAGTGGTACGGCCATCACATTGGCCGAAGGAATTATTGCTAAAAACAAACACATCAGTGAGTGGGTAAATGAGCCTACAACAGAGGACAACAAATTAGGTATTGTCTCATTGCGTGAGCCCGGAATTCCAGGCACACACACTGTGACGTATAGTTCCCCACTTGAAAGCATAGAAATTAAGCACACAGCGCACGATCGAAAAGTTTTTGCCAGTGGTGTAATAAAAGTGGCTGAATGGATCACTAACCAAACAGGCGTATTAACAATGGAAGATTTTATTAAGCAAGCATAAAATGTACTTAAACGACTTTAGTCTCACTTTTACGATCATATTTCTAGGTAGCTGGTATGCAATGCAAGCCATCGCCTATTACAAGTTTTTTGAAAAAGCTGGCGAACCAGCTTGGATCGGACTTGTCCCTTTTTACAACTACTACGTACACATGAAAATCATTGGCAGACCTACCTGGTGGGTTTTGCTGCTTTTCGTGCCAGTAGTCAATTTTTTTATTGCGCTCACTGCGCATTTGGATTTATTAAAGTCCTTCGGAAAAACATCATATTTTGATCAATCTGTAGGGGTGATTTTCGCACCCTTCTACATGATGTATGTAGCCTATTCTGATGCCCAATATCAAGGCAAAGCGGCAGAAATGGAAAAACGCGTACGCACCGTACCACAGGAGTGGTTTGAAGCAATCGTGTTTGCAGTGTTTGCAGCCACTTTTATCCGTTGGGTATTTATGGAGGCTTACGTGATTCCTACGCCATCTATGGAAAAATCCTTATTAGTGGGTGATTTCCTTTTTGTAAGTAAAATCAATTACGGCCCAAGAACGCCCAAGACTCCATTTCAAGTACCACTGACGCATGCGAAAATCTGGGGTACTGACATTCCAAGTTATATCGAAGCGATACAACTTCCACAGTTGAGACTGCCCTCTTTGGACAAAGTGGAAAGAAATGACGTGGTTGTATTCAATTATCCTCCTGAATTTGAACACCCTAAAGACCTCCGCACCCACTATATCAAAAGGTGTATCGCGATTGCAGGAGATACTATTCAAGTGAAAAAAGGTGAAGTGTACATTAATGGTAAAAAGGGTAACGATCCTGAATTGATGCAGCACAGGTATTTCATCAAAGCCAACAAACTTGTGAGCGATCACAACTGGCAAAAGATCATTGATAAATACGATCTGGCGCAAGACTTGAGCATGGTAAAACTTAAAGGAGGTATCACATCTTTTCTTGCCATGACCAATGCGGAAGTAGCTAGAGAATTAGAGCAGATGGATTTCATTGAAAGTGTAGAAATTCAGTTGAGAGATTCGGCTCAAGTAGAATTAGAGATTTTCCCTGATGCACGCTATTACCCATGGAATGCTGACAATTATGGCCCCTTAGAAGTTCCTTTCAGAGGAATGACGATAGAAGTAGATGAATACTCTATGGCAAAATTTGGTTCTACGATAGAAAATTATGAAGAGTTGGATGAGGTGAAAATTGATTTGGACAAGCTGTTTATCAACGGGCAGCAAGTGTCTAGCTATACTTTCACCAAAGACTATTATTTTATGATGGGTGACAACCGCCACAACTCAGCAGATTCGCGTTATTGGGGTTTTGTACCCGAAGACTTTGTCGTGGGTGAAGCGTCATTTATCTGGATGTCGATGGACGAAAGAGGTTCTTTCCTATCAAAAATCAGGTGGGATAGAATTTTCAAGGCGATAGATTAATCTAAAAATAAGGCATAAAAAAAGCACCTAATTGGTGCTTTTTTTATGCCTTATTAATGCTCTGAACTTATGCTACTTTCTCAGCAATAGACGAGAGCCATGCCATGGCCTCTCCCTCCGTTTCAAAGTACTCCGTTTCTATACTCTTACCATTCATCTCTGTAAGAATATTTCTTACAGACATAGAGCTCAAGATACTCTTTGGCATAATAATCGCCATTTTCTTAAGTCCTCCAGCCACTGCTCTTGGAAACCAATCTGTATTGGACCAGTCCTGATCGGATTTTGGCACAGTACCTAAGTCACGCAAATCTGCCAGCCAGTTAGCTGAACGCTTTTCTCTGAGCAAAGCCAACCCTTCATTTAAACCCTCTCTAAAATTCTCTCCACTTGCAAATGATTTCCATTTCATAACTACAATATTCCCTCTCGACATCCAGTTGATAGATAGAAATTTATAATCCTTGTGTAATTCCATACTTTCTTAACGGTATTTGATAATTAAAACTACTGTCGTCCGACTAATTTCCAATTTGCCTAAAATAGTTCTTATTTAGGCCATAATGAGGTTAAATTTTCAATTCTCAAAAACACCCCCTAGCCAGACCAGTCAATTTCAATTTGTACTTTCCCAATTTCAGATTTAAACCAGCTTTGGCAGTAGGCTGTGGTGTTGATTAAAAATGCGTGCAAGTTCACGTAAGAGCACAGGTTTTTGAGCTGCTACCATGACCATGGTTGAGAAGTCCTCTGCTTCTTTGATTCTTCTATGGAGTATGGTGAATAATAAATTGAGATATTAGTGCCACCCAAATTTGTGATTTGATACCGTTCTCACTGTCCGATAAAAAATATTTCAGTTCAAAGTTCTGCTTAATCTGCTTGAAAAGCACTTCTATTACCCATCTGTTCTTATAAAGCAATGCGATAGTCATAGAAGTGTGACCTATCAGGTTAGTAAGAAACTGAAGGATTTCACCTGAAATAGGATCACGATAGCTTATCAGTCTTAGTTGGACTGTCCGAGTAAGTTTTTCATGTTTGTATTTGAGGATTATCGTTTGATCTTTCAATACATCTGGAAAGGGGGCTGTGTTGTTTTCCTCGACTACCTCATATTTAGCATTATCCTTAAGACGAGTGACAAAGAAGCGATTGTTTTTTGTCCAGATGTCAAAGTATCGGTATCTGTTGAACCCTTTGTCAAAGACAACAATTCCTCCTTCAGGTAGGCTTAGTACTTTTAAAAAGGTGTTCTCGTTGGTAGAGGCGGCCTTCATGCAAATGAAATTGGGTACTCCTTCAGATAGGTTCATTTTTGTGAAAATCTTGATCCCACCTTTATTCTTACCATCTATTCGATTACGGCCGGTACCCTTGAGTATTTCTTTGAATAGGGTTATTGTAGTGGAGTCAAACACCTCAATTTGAGCCAGATCAACTTCATCGCCGATTGGCCCCCAATTTGTCTTTAGTGCTACTTGATAGTGAAGGTAAAGACCCATGTAGAGAGAGGCGAAAAAATCGCTACTCCTTTCTCTATTAGCATCAGAAAGCGTACTACGGTGAGGTAATTGCTTCAATCCTACATAAATAAGCTTTTTAGCTATCAGGGTAATGTTTTTACAAACCTCCCTTAAACTACCATTGCGAGTTAATACAGCATAAAACAAACAGATAAAGTGGTCTTTGCTCTTCATTTGTTTGTAATACTTGTCCGCCTGATTATCGTCAACTGCTTTCTTGAAAATATCTTCTGGAATTAAGGATAGCAGCTGAGCTATAATTGGCTGACCTGAAAGAAACTTTGCGTTAACTTTGTCCATGGTAAGTTTTGTTTTTAGTCGAACTCAACATTACCTATAAGATGGGAGGGCTGCAAGGCCGCCCATTTTTATTTTGTACTTTTCTAAGACTTCAATAAATCACACTCATTTTACTCGGACGACAGTAAATTAAAACTATTGTTCACTTCAAAATTCAGAAGAAATACTCCAACAAATGAAGCAGGTAGGAACAGCAAGAACTTTTTAATATTGAGCCAAAGGATGCAGTGTATGAGCAGAATTAATAACCCTACTGTAAAAACGAAATCAACCAAAATAATCCAACCAGCGCTCCCATCGCCAAAATCATAAAAGAACACAAGCACCAAACATCCACTAATAGCTGTTTCCTTATTTCTCCGTTTGATAATGCTCAATTAATTCACTCATAGGCAAAACCATAATCACCACGTCCATCTCTCTCCTGCCTTCAGACTTCAGATACGCATTAGCCTTAGAAAAAGGCTTACTACCAAAAAAACCGCGATAAGATGACAATGGAGAAGGGTGCGGGTCTTTAATAATCAGATGCTTCTTTGCGTCTAGCAGCTTTCCTTTCTTTTGAGCATAGGAGCCCCAAAGTATAAAAACCAATCGATCCTGTGTTTCAGACAATTTTTTAATCACCGCATCGGTAAACATTTCCCAACCTTTATTTTGATGTGATCCGGCGGTGTGTGCACGAACTGTCAGGGTAGCATTGAGCAAAAGTACACCTTGCCTCGCCCAGCGCTCCAGACTACCATTTGGTGGAATCTCCTTGCCAAGGTCATCTTTCAGCTCCTTAAAAATATTGACCAAAGAAGGAGGCATTGGCACTCCCTCTGTCACCGAAAAGCACAGCCCATTGGCTTGCCCTTCACCATGGTATGGGTCTTGACCTAATATCACGACTTTCACATCCCCAACTGGACAAAAATCAAAAGCTCGGAAAATCTTTTTTGCAGGAGGGTAAATAGTGGCTTCCTCATACTCTTTTCTGACAAAATCAGTCAACTGCTGGAAATATGGTTTGTCAAATTCCTCGCTTAAAAGACGCTTCCAGCTCTCTTCAATTCTAACGTTCATAAATCTCTTTAAAAACTTTCTAAATAAAGTTGGTAAAATAAGAAAAAGACTTATAAATTTCTCACTTCAAATGGCAAGGATGGTAGCAGATATTACAAAAGGCATTAGAGTTTCTGTAGAGACAGAATATCAGGACGAGTACTCGAATCCTGCTCAGTTGCATTATGTATTTACGTATAAGATCACCATCGAAAATCTGAGCGACAAAACCATACAGCTCTTATCCAGACATTGGGACATCATAGACGTGACATTCCCTACACGTGAAGTAGAAGGTGAAGGCGTCATCGGTAAGCAGCCCATCTTAGAGCCGGGTCAAATGCACCAATATGTATCTGGATGTAATCTCAAATCTGGCCTTGGTAAAATGCAAGGCTTTTACACCATGGAATCGCTCGTGGATGGAAAACGCTTTTCTGTAAAAATTCCACAATTCGAAATGGTGGTTCCTTTCAAACTCAATTAAAAATTGTCGATTTCTCTTTTCCCGATACGGGAATATCTCCAGTACAGAATAAGTGCGGTCAATGCCCATGGGCTACACTCCCCTTTCTTATTCGATTTTTACAATGAAGTCATAAAATCCAAAAGTAAAGCTGATCCTCATCGGTTGAGGAAAGAGATCTTTTCTAATAAACAGCTTTTCACGTATGTAAATCCTAAAACTGGCAAATCTCAAACAGAGCAAATCGGAAAGTGGGCCAAGCGTGTGACCTCCACAGAAAAATTTTCCAAATTTCTCGCTCGACTGGTCGATTGGCTGGAAGTAAAATGTGTGCTAGAAACCGGCACAGCTGCGGGCATCAATGCGATTACATTGTCTGCTACAAAAGCTCACAAAATCATTACCATTGAAGGCTCCTCCGAGGTAGCCACTCTAGCCAAAACTCATATCGCAAAGTTTGGCAATGATAAAATAACGTTGATTAATGATACTATTCAAAAGGCTTTTACTCCTACCTTGGTCAAATATGAACCCGAGCTCATATTCTTAGATGCGGATCACCGTAGCGAGACTATTACTTTTTATTTAGAGGAAATAGCGAAAATGCCCATACCGCCCAAATGCATCCTTATCCACGATATTTACTGGTCTGACGATATGCTGACAGTCTGGAAAAAAGTAATCAGTGACCCTCAATACCCGCTCACCGTTGATCTTTTTGAAGTTGGCTTAATATTCCCAGAAAGACAGATGCACAAACAACATTTCAAGATCAAGTTTTAGAATCCGAACCCTCATTTAGTTATTCGCGTACAAAAGGCTATTTTTGCAGCCAAATTAAAGAATTATGACCGATCAAGATAATATTGAAACACAACCGTCACCTGAGAAAAAGCAGAAAGACCTGACATTAGTCTTTGTAGGGATTGCACTACTACTTATTGGGGTCATTGTTTTTTATTATTACCAAAACCAAAAATTGGAGGAGCAAAACATCGCTCAAACCGAGGAGATGAACTCTACCCTTTTGCGACTAGACTCCATATCCAGTGAATTGAATAAAAAGATTTTGACCATCTCTCAACTGGGAGGGGAAATAGATACGCTGCTGAAAGTACAAGCGCAATTGGAAGCCGACAAAAAAGACCTAATCACACAGCGCAATAGCGAGAGAAACTATTCTCAAAACTTGAAAGAGCGTGTGAGTGGATACAAAGAGCTGCTGCTATTGAAGGACGAAGAGATCAGCGAATTGAAGAAAATCGCAGAGAAACTGATGACTGAAAACACAGAGTTGAAGGAAGAAAAGCAGGTACTCAACAAATCGTTAGAAAATATCAACCAAGAAAAAGTAAAGCTTCAAGAAAAAGTAGCGGTGGCTTCCAAGCTCAAAATCGAGGGAATGAAGGTTTTTGCTGTGAATAGTAGCGGAAAAGAAAGAGAAGGTTCTTTCAAGAATCGTCACGTAGAGCAGTTAAAAATCACTTTCACTATTGGTGAAAACAGTGTGGCTCCTACTGAGGGCAAGGAATTGCTCATTAGAATAGTGGCTCCTGATGGTAATGTATTGTTTGACGTAGCTCGCGGGTCTGGATCATTCACCTTTGATGGGCGTGAGCTCTTCTACACCCAGAAGCAAGAAATACTTTACGACAAGAAAAGCCAATCCGTAACCTTATTTTATAAAAAAGGTAGCGAATACGCTGAAGGCAAACATCAAGTAGAAGTTTACACGGACAATTACTTGATGGGCAAAGGCAGTTTTGAGGTACAGTAAAAAAAGTGACCTTTTGAAGTTCCGAAAAATAATTCGTGAAGCTTGAAATCTAAGCGTGAATTATTAATATCTAATTATTTATCCTAACTTCGCAGTTCGAAAAATTTTAAAGTTCTTATTTAAAGAAAACATGACTAAAAATTACGAGACAGTATTCATTTTAACTCCCGTTTTGTCTGAGGCTCAGATGAAGGATGCTGTCGAAAAATTCAAAGGCGTACTTGTAGACCAAGGTGCGAAAATCGTTAACGACGAAAGTTGGGGCCTAAGAAAATTGGCTTATCCGATTGATCACAAGACTACAGGCTTCTACCAACTTTTTGAGTTTGAGGCAGAAACATCCGTAATTGCTAAGCTAGAGACAGAGTACAGAAGAGACGAGAAAATCATGAGATTCCTCACTACGGTACTTGACAAGCACGCTGTGGCTTACAATACAAAGAGAAAGAGCGGAGCATTTAAGAAAAAAGTAGAAAAAGAAGAAGCTAAATCATGACATTACAAAACGAACCAATAAATAGAGAGCAGAAGAAAGACAAGTACTGCCGATTCAAAAAAAGCGGTATCAAATACATTGACTACAAGGATGAAAAATTCCTTTTGGCTTTCGTAAATGAGCAAGGAAAGCTTTTGCCAAGAAGACTTACAGGTACTAGCCTGAAATTCCAAAGAAAAGTAGGACAAGCGGTGAAAAAAGCACGTCACCTTGCATTGCTTCCTTATGTTACTGACTCTTTAAAATAATAGCACGATGGATATCATACTAAAAGAAGACATTAAAGGGCTCGGCTATAAAAATGACATAGTAAGTGTGAAGCCAGGATACGGTAGAAACTACCTTATTCCTCAAGGTTTTGCGATCATCGCAAACAAGGCAAACACTAAAATGATCGAAGAAAATGTGAGACAAGCTGCTCACAAAGCTGAAAAAGTGAAAGCTGACGCTCAAGAGATAGCAGATAAACTTTCTGGCTTGACACTTGAAATCAAAACTAAAGCTGGTGAATCAGGTAAAATTTTCGGTGCTATCACTGCACTACAAGTTTCTGATGCTTTGACTGAAAAAGGTTTCAACATCGACAGAAAGAAAATTTCTTTAGGTTCTATTAAAGAAGTTGGTGAGCACACTGCTGAAGTGGACTTGCATAAAGAAATCAAAACTGAAGTAAAACTTAATGTTGTAGGAGATTAATCTCACAACATTCACAATACGAAACCCCATCCATTAATTGGTTGGGGTTTTTTTATGCCTTCCTCAGGATATTCATTGAGCTAGCATAAATTGCATACATGTTCCAATTGACCTTCGACATACCAAAAACCACACCTCCTATCCAGCATAGCGATAAGATCATTTGTGTAGGGTCATGCTTTTCCGATCATATAGCGGAGAAATTAACCCAGTATAAATTCTCTGTACTGACAAACCCATACGGAACGATTTTCAATCCTATATCCATTTTTCAGTTGCTCCGAGGAAATATGGATTCAAAGCGCATCATAGCAAATGGAGAAGTATTTTATCATTGGGATACGCACAGTAGCATCTCAGCACTATCACAAGAAAAGTTACTTCAACAACTCAATGCATCTCAAGATCAATTGAGCCAAAGTGTTGAGCAAGCACAATGGCTAATCATTACTTTAGGAACGAGCTTTGTCTATAAACTAAAATCAGACGACTCAATAGTGGCCAACTGCCACAAAGTCCCTCAAAACAATTTCAGCAAGTCTCTACTATCTGTAGCTGAAATTGTCGGCGATTACAATGCTACGATGCTACAAATAAGGAAAAAGAACCCATCAATTAAAGTGTTATTCACGGTGAGTCCTGTGAGGCACACCAAAGACGGTTTGCATGAAAATAATATTAGCAAGGGCATTTTACATCAAGCCATACATGAGATCACCGCTTCGGATACCCTCTCCTACTATTTCCCTAGCTATGAGATCATGGTCGATGAATTGCGAGATTACAGATTCTACAAATCAGATTTAATTCACCCCAACGAACAGGCCATCAGCTACATTTGGGAGAAATTCAGAATGGCTTCTATTGATGATAGTACCAACGAGTTTATTACCGAATGGAGTAAAATACTTACATCTATCCAGCACAAGCCGTTTCACCCGGAATCAGCTTCGCATCAAAAATTTTTACAGTCACTACTCAATAAGGTAGCTCAATTTTCTTCTCACGCAGATGTGAGCCTGGAACTTAACCTTATCAAAAGCCAGTTAATCACGCAATGAAAAACTTTTTCAGCCTTCTTGTCTTATTGTTTCTAATCTCTTGCAACTCAAGTATGAATCACGAGCACACCAACAAACTGATAGATAGCACAAGTCCTTACCTTTTGCAGCACGCACACAATCCTGTGGATTGGTATCCGTGGGGTGAAGAAGCGCTAAGCAAAGCCAAAGAAGAGAACAAACCCATTCTATTGAGCATTGGCTACTCTTCATGTCATTGGTGTCATGTGATGGCACATGAATCCTTTGAAGATGATTCTGTGGCTGCCTATATGAATACACATTTCATAAACATCAAACTGGATCGTGAAGAGCGTCCAGATATTGACAATATCTACATGGATGCCGTACAAGCTATGGGGCTGAGAGGCGGATGGCCGCTAAATGTTTTTTTAACCCCTGAGCAAAAACCTTTCTATGGCGGCACATACTTTCCAAAAGAAAACTGGCTCCAACTACTACAAAGCATAGCCAAAGCATACGAGACCGATTACGACAAGTTGAATGCTTCTGCTGAGGAATTTGCGAAAAATTTACAAGCAAGTGAAGCTGCTAAATATGGGTTGCAAGAGAATATTTCAGAGATCTCTGACGAAGACCTGACTCTGGCCATAGACACGCTGAAAACCAAATTGGACAGTAAATGGGGAGGAGTCAAAAAAGAGCCAAAATTTCCAATGCCTAGTGTTTGGCAATACCTAATGAGCTATGGTGAAATTTTTAAAGATGATTCGCTCCAATCTCATGTATTATTCACTTTAGACAAAATTGCCCAAGGTGGCATTTATGATCAGATAGGCGGAGGGTTTTCGCGGTATTCCGTAGATGGAGAGTGGCATGTGCCTCATTTCGAGAAGATGCTTTACGACAATGGCCAGCTAATGAGTCTTTATGCAAATGGCTACAAGCTCACCAAAAAACCTGAATATAAGCGATTACTCCTTCAAACTGCTGAGTGGCTTGAAAGAGAAATGATGAATAACCAAGGAGGCTTTTATTCAGCCCTAGATGCAGACAGTGAAGGTGTAGAAGGAAAATTTTATGTTTGGAGCTACGAGCAAATTGATAGTTTGGCAGGAGCGGATGCTTCTATCATCACGAAATACTATGACGTAACCAAACACGGAAACTGGGAAGAAACCAATGTATTGAGACGTTTAGACGGTGATTCAACTTTTGCTGCCAACTGGAAGCTCTCAGAAGCATCACTCTTAGAAAAAATTGAAGCTTTCAATAAAAAGGCATTGGCTAAACGAAGTGAGCGAATCCGACCAGGGTTGGATAATAAAATTATTTCGGGGTGGAATGGTCTAGCACTCTCGGGGTTGTGCGAGGCTTATCAAGCTACTCACGAACCACTCTTCTTAAAGTTGGCAAAAACGAATGCTTCTTTCATTTCTAAGTCACTAATCCAAAACAAAAAGCTATTAAGAGTGCAAGGTCAGAAAACACAAGGCTTCTTAGAAGACTATGCAGCCGTGATTCAGGGTTTCATCAAATATTATGAAACCACTTTTGACGAAAGATTTCTGACTTTGGCCGTAGAACTAAGCGAGCAAACCATATCTGAGTTTTATGATAAAGAGGAAAAACTTTTCTATTTCAATAGCAGTGAGTCTGAAAACCTTATAGCACGAAAGAAAGAAATCTTTGACAATGTGATCCCGTCTTCCAATGCAATTATGGCTGAGAACTTATACAAACTTGGGCTGATGATGGACAGAGAGGACTTTAAAACAACTTCCGTGGCAATGGCCAAACAAGTAAGCAGCTTGGTGAAGAAAGAGCCAGAGTACATGTCTCATTGGTCTCTCGTCACGTTGATGATGAATAAATCCACGGCTGAAATTATAGTAGTTGGTGACGACCCGAAAGAAGTTACGCAAGACCTACAGTCCAGATTCATTCCAAACAAGATTTTGATGGCAGGAAAAGAAGGCACTGATTTACCACTTTTCGAATTTAAAGGAACGATAGGAGGACAAACCACCATTTACGTTTGTTTCGACAAAACATGTAAACGCCCGGTTACTTCTGTTGACGCAGCTATTGATCAGCTCTAGGAAATATGGAGTTGCATGTTAGATAATTTTCGAAATATAAGATCATATAGTTGAGCTATTCACCACCTTTAAAGCGATTTTCTTACATACGAAATGAGCATAAACTTAGAATCCTTATTATACCAACCGAAGGATGAATAAGTTTATCGCGAATTCCATCGCGCCGGCGAACCGGTGACCGATTGAGATAAACACTATACACATGAAAATAACCTTATAAAATCTTTAAATATTATCATTACCAATAAACCTCTACTCATTCACTCAAGAATTTTACCGTCTTATCCACAATCTATGTCGAATAAAATGAGCGATTGATAATATTATTAATCATTTTCGATAAGTTTAACGTACCCAAAATAACCAGCTATTTATTATGGACAACTTACAGGAAGAAAGACAATTGCTACAAACATTGAAAGCTAAGCTTTCATCCGGACAGAACTTAAGTCAAGATGAATTATCAAATCTCTTTGATCAATTCGAGGATACGATAGACTTGGCATCTGTTTCGATGAAAATCATTGACAGAATGCGCGTTAATTATTCTCACATGAGGACAACACCACAAACGGCCACCGCTTCTGCAAAGACATCACTACCATAACTCACATTACTACATCTTCACCTCTCAATAGCTAATCCATAAAATAGTCTCGCTTCTACCCGATTCTTTCAATCATTCCTCTCACTAAAAGGTCAAATTTCATTAGTTTTCTTGTGTAAGATCAAACCACACAGGTTCAGTCACCAGCGCACTTAAACAAATCGAACATTACGCTCAGAACCTTTATTTCCGCTAATTTCGTAGCACTGAACCAACACAGCTCAATTTGAAATTTGCAGAAATCATACTACCTCTTCCTCTCAAAGGAACATTTACGTATTTACTTCCTGCCTATTCTTCAGAATTACCTGAGTCTGGGTGTAGAGTTATTGTTCAGTTTGGGAAAAAGAAGATTTATACGGGCATAATCCATCACCTACACAATAATGCTCCCACCGAGTATCAACCAAAGGAAATACTTGACATCATTGATCAGCAGCCAGTAATCACCAAAACACAACTGTCGTTCTTTAGTTGGATCGCTCAATACTATATGTCCACGCTAGGTGAGGTTTTGAATGCGGGACTACCTGCCGGGCTGAAGATTTCAAGTGAATCGTATATCTCTATCAATCCCGGATATAGACCTTTCGGAATTGGATTTGACGGAAAAAGAACAGCTGATCATCAACAACCTCACTACGAAAGAAATGACGTTGGATGAGCTGGCAAAGCTGCTGGAGATAAAGTCGGCACATCACCATATCAAAAGCCTATCGGAAAAACATGCGATACATCTTTTTGAGCAAATAAAAGACAAATACACACCCAAGACGGAGCGACGAGTCAGGCTGCAATCTGCTCACAACTCCCCTACAGGCGTGCAGCAATTGTTTGAGGTTTTGGAGAAAAAAGCCAAACAAGCCGACCTGCTCCTCTCCTATTTGAGACTCACCAACTTGATGGAAAATTTTGATTCCAATAAGGTGGGCGTATCAAGAAAAGCCATTCTGGATGATGGAAATAGTGATTCCAGTTTGAAAACCCTGATTAAAAATGAGGTGTTTGAAGAGTGGAATGAGAATGTTTCGCGTATTCCTTTTTCCGCAACAAACGAAAGTGACATCCCGGTTCTTTCAGCAGATCAGGCCTTGGCCAAAAAGGAAATACTGGAAACGTTTCAATCAAAAGATACTGTGTTGCTCAAAGGCATCACTGGTAGTGGCAAGACGGAAGTTTATATTTCGCTTATTGAAGACATCATCCAAAACGAAGGTCATGCGCTCTATCTTCTACCCGAGATTGCCCTTACCACACAGATTATAAAGCGTTTGCGTAAGGCGTTTGGCGATACGTTTGGTGTATACCACTCTAAATATTCTGAGAACGAGCGAGTAGAGGTTTGGAACAAAGTACTGAACGGGGAATACAAATTTGTGGTAGGCGTACGTAGTGCGATTTTCTTACCATTTCCAGAACTATCTCTCATCATTGTAGACGAAGAGCATGAAAGCTCTTACAAACAATACGAACCCGCACCACGATACCATGCCAGAGATACGGCCTTATATTTAGGTGCAGTATTTCATGCCAAAACATTGCTAGGTACTGCTACCCCAGCCATTGAGACTTATAAAAATGCACTCGATGGCAAATATGGTCTGGTGAGAATGGACAAGCGCTTTGGCGATGTGCAGATGCCAGACATACTCTTTGCGGACATGAGCCGTGAGAAAAAGAAAAAGATGCTTAAGGGTAATTTCTCCTCTCAACTTGTGGACGAAATCACGAAAACACTCGAAGAAAACAAACAGGTCATCTTGTTTCAAAACCGCCGTGGTTATGCTCCTTTTCTTCAGTGTGACCAGTGCGGGTTTAGTGCCAAATGCCCAAACTGTGACGTGAGCTTAACTTACCATATTTATCAAAACGTGCTCGTTTGCCATTATTGCGGGCACAAAAAGAGCATGATTACCGAATGCCCTCAATGCAGCTCTCACGAACTAAAAACGATGAGTTTTGGTACAGAGAAATTGGAAGAAGAGTTGGAAATACTGATTCCGAATGCTCGCATTCAGCGGATGGATTTGGACTCTACGCGAAGTAAGAACGGCTACCAGCGCATTATCAATGACTTTGAAAATGGAGATATCGATGTGCTGATTGGCACACAGATGGTGAGCAAAGGACTGGATTTCGACAAGGTAGTTTTGGTAGGTATATTCTCTGCCGATAGAATGATCAACTTCCCCGATTTCAGGGCACATGAGCGGGCATTTCAGATGATCCACCAAGTGAGTGGACGATCTGGCAGACGTCAGGAAAAGGGTAAAGTCATCATCCAAACCAGTGATCCCAGTCAACAAATATTGACCTGGGTGAAAAACAATGACTATGATGCTTTCTACCGAAACGAGATTTTGGAACGAGAACAGTTTCACTATCCCCCATTTTTCAGGATGATCGTGATCACACTTAAAAATAGAGAAAAGCAGACTGTAGTAGACGCTGCACATGCAATGTACAATCACCTGGTCAGTCAATTGGGGGCACTACAAGTCATTGGCCCAGTGGAACCACTTATTGGCAGAGTCAGAAATCAATATTTGATGGAAATCACGGTAAAAGTTCAAAAACAGGCAGTGAATTTGAATGCATTAAAAGAATTCCTGCTTACTTCGCGTACTAACTTGCTGAGTCAGCGTTCTTATCAAAGTGTAAGAGTGTCTTACGATGTAGATCCAGTTTAAAAGACCATGAAGGGAATATTTATCATTCTATTTGCAATAGCAGCATTGATATATGCTTGCGAGCCATGCCCAGATTGTGGAGAGCCGTTGTACTTTGAGCCAACCATCGATGTGAAGTTTATCAATGAAGACAGCCTAGCTGGGCTGGACTCGACTATCTCTATATTGACAGTTGAGCTCAGTACCTTAAAGAAGAAAAAGGATTCGATAGATACCGAAATTCGTAATTGGCTGAAGAAAATAGACCAATTAGCAGACTCAATTGAAGCTGGAAAAACTGAATACATTCAAGATACCATAGATATTCGCAACAACATCACTTCGGCTACAGACAACTTAAATACTACGATTCTTCCAATTCAAAAAATTAAAAAGACCAACGACTCTACCTTGCAGGTAGCGCGTAAAAGCATCGCTTCTGGTTTTGTTAAAGTAAATAGAATTACCCTTCTCCAAACAGGCAAAAGCCTACCCCCTGATACAGGTCGTACTTTATACAAGCTCCCGTTGCTAATGAATGAAAATGCTACGCTGACCAGCTACGAGATAGACATTGAGAATAAAGTGAAGGAAATCAGCTTTGAATATGAAACCGAAATAAGAGTGGATGCTAAGGGAAAAGTGAAGGTTCGAGCATTTGGCATTGGTATTGATACCGCACGGGCAAAATATACCTACGAAACACCTCCTAAAATTGTTTGTGAAACAAAGAAATGTGAAGACAATGAAGTATTGGTCACTATCTATTTTTAGTTGGATTTTTGTGTTGAGTTTTGCGCAAGCGCAAAATGACGCAGATTCGTTGAGCATGCAAGAGCAAGATTCTCTGGCCATGGTAATCACGAGTATGCCAGTGGATAGTACGCTATATGTGGAAGCAGACAGTATAGCTCCGCCAATAGACACCTCTTCTTTGCCCCTTCCTCCTAGGAGAAATTTTCAACCCCAATTCTTTTTCGATTACGGGAAGCTGATTCCTACCATTATTGGCTGGGAAGAAAAATGGGAAGGTGGAGCCTCTCTCCTATTCTTCAACCGTTTTGAGGCTACAGCGGAATTTGGTAAAGCAGCACTGCGGCCAGAGCATGCTTACACAAATGGTTATTACGAGTCAAAGGGAACGTATCTTCGATTTGGCGGAGGACTAATGACTGACATCAATGCGAAATCCAGTATTGGCTTAGGTGTGAGATACGGCTACAGTCAGTACTCCGATAAAGGTGCATTTTCGAATATAAGCCCTTCAGGCCTTCAAGATGACAAATATATTTCACTTGACCGCCCCAATGGCGATGACTTTACTGCTCGGTGGTGGTCGCTAGTGCTTACCTCAGAAAGTCGAATAATTTTTAATAAATCGAATCCCAACGCCAAAATCAACCAACTTCTTAAACTGGGGTTCTTTTTTCGTATGCGCTTTCTTGTAACGCACGACAATGATCCCTATCCAGTAAATGTTTATAGTATCCCTGGTTATGGAAGCGTAAACAATAGGCAGCAAGCAGCATTTAACGTGTTTATCAAGTTTACTCCCTAAGGCATCAAGCAGAATAGCTTTTCAGCAGCTTTATCAACTCTCGATTCTCTTCTTTAGTGCCAATGGTTATGCGCAAGCAGCCTTCGCAATGAAGTTGCGTGCCTCTATACCGGACTATCAGTGTATTCTGAATTAGATAATCAAAAAGCGCCTTTCCTTCTTCAAATTCAACCAACAAGAAATTGGCATCACTTGACACGATTTTCTTTACCATGCTCAGTTGAGAAAGCTCCCCGACCAACCACTCGCGCTCTTCCAACAAGGTTTTAACGTAGCTATTTTTCTTATCTTCGTTTTGCAACGCTTCCAATGCCAAACGCTGATTTGGTAAACTAATATTATAAGGTGGTTTTATTTTATCCAAAACATTGATCACCTTCTCATTAGCCATTGCCACGCCTACTCTGATGCCAGCCATTCCCCAAGCTTTGCTCAATGTCTGAAGCACAATCAAGTTTGGATATTGAGCCAAAGAAGTACACCAGCTTTCTTCTGAAGAAAAATCAACATAAGCTTCATCGAGCACAACCATTCCTGGAAATTCTTTCAATATGACCGTAATGGCCTCTCTGTCCAGTAAATTACCAGAAGGGTTATTAGGAGAACAAACAAAAAGTATTTTACTGTTGGCATTCCAAGCTTTGCGAAGTGCTTCAAGGTCTATTGAGAAATCCGATTTCAATGGCACTTGCACATTTTCCACAGCATTGATATCTGCCGAAACGGCATACATACCGTAGGTCGGTGGCATGGTGATAATATGATCCTGACTAGGCTCGCAAAACATGCGTAGCAATAAATCAATAGGCTCGTCACTACCGTTTCCAAAGAAAATATTGGAGGTATCAACGCTCTTGATTCTTGCCCACTCCGCCTTCAATTCAGCATGGTGCGGATCTGGATATCTATTGTACAAATCTTGCGTGGAAGAACCCAAAGAGTTCTCATTGGCATCCAAAAAAACTCCCAATTTACCCGTATATTCATCACGTGCTGATGAATAGGGTTTTAGCGCCTTAAGGTGCTTTCTTATTAATCTTTCCGGTGATTCCATCAGCTCGCAATTTTTTCAATCTTATCGTTACGGCATTTTTATGCGCATCCAGCATTTCTGCTTCGGCCATTTTTTCTATTGTTGGCCCCAAAATCAACAAACCCTCCTCATCTATGCTCTGATAGGTGATTTTCTTCACATAGCTATCCAAAGAAACACCGCTAAATGACTTGGCCCATCCACTCGTTGGAAGTGTATGATTGGTACCAGAAGCGTAATCTCCCGCTGATTCTGGTGTATATGCTCCAATAAAAATGGAACCAGCATTCTCTACCTGATCTGCCAATTCATCCGCATTTTTTGTATTGATAATCAAATGTTCCGGGCCATATTTATTGATAATTCGAAGGATTTTATCTGGATCAGACTCGACAATAATGCTGCTTTTTTCAAGTGCTTGTGCTGCCAAATCCTTTCGGGAGAGCTTTGCCAGCTGCCTTACTACTTCTGCATTTATTTCGTTGGCTTTTTCTTCTGTAGTCGCAATCAAAATCACCTGACTATCTACGCCATGCTCTGCTTGAGAAAGCAAGTCTGCTGCCGCAAAAGATGCATCCGAACTCTCATCCACTACCACCATCACCTCCGAAGGCCCGGCAGGCATATCAATAGACACTTCACTTTGAGCGACAAGTTGCTTAGCAGCTGTCACGTATTGATTCCCAGGGCCAAATATTTTGTGTACTTTAGAAACGCTCTCCGTACCATAGGCCATTGCTGCAATCGCTTGAGCTCCTCCTACCTTCAACACTTTCGTTACCCCCACCAGCTTTGCAGTATACAAAACGACTGGATTTATTTCTCCTAATCTATTGGTCGGAGATGCCAAAATAATTTCTCTACATCCCGCAATCTTAGCAGGAATAGCCAACATCAAAACCGTAGAAAATAATGGTGCTGTCCCACCCGGCACATACAATCCTACTTTTTGAATCGGAACAGACTTGCGTTTACAAATCACTCCAGGCATCATCTCCATCACGAGATCTGCTTGCTTTTGTGCTTCGTGAAAACGGTAAATATTGTCATAAGCCACTTGAATGGCCTCTTTTAAGGTCTCAAGAACCTGTTGATCAGCAGTAGCAAATTCCTTTTCAGAAACCCACAAATCATTTAACTCTACATGATCATATTCTAAGGCCAGCTTCTTCAATGCCGCATCACCACCGCGTTGAACTTTGTCCAATATTGGGCGGACAATTTTATTGATTTTGGTTTGATCAAAGGAAGGTCTCTTTAAGATTTCCTTCAATTCTTTCTTTGCTGGACTATTATAAATCGCAATCATTATTTGATCATTTTTTCAATAGGCACTACAAGTACACCTTCGGCACCTGCCTCACGGAGCTTTTCAATACTTCCCCAAAAATCATCCTCATTAATCACAGAGTGAATGCTACTCCATCCTTCTTGTGCCAATGGAAGCACCGTTGGACTTCTCATTCCTGGCAAAAGAGAAATGATTTTATCAATATTTTCGTTAGGAGCATTCAACAAAACATATTTACTGTTTTTACCTTCTAACACGGCGTTGATTCTAAAAATCAATTGTGCCAATATCTCTTTCTGCGCAGCACCCATGGATCTACTGGCCACCATTACAGCCTCAGACTTAGTCACAGTTTCTACTTCTTTCAGGCCATTGCTCAGTAGTGTGCTTCCAGAGCTCACAATATCGCAAATTCCTTCTGCCAAGCCAATGCCCGGAGCAATCTCTACCGACCCGCTGATTTCGTGAACCTCGGCAGTAATGTTTTTCTCCTTCAAATACTTCTTTAATATATTCGGGTAAGAGGTCGCAATGTTTTTACCCTGAAAAAACTCGATTCCTGTGTACTCATCTTCTCTTGGAATGGCCAAAGACAAACGACATTTTGAAAACCCAAGATATTTCACGACTTCTACGTCCTTGAGGTATTCTTCGTGCACATTTTGGCCTACGATACCTATATCGGCAATTCCATCTTCTACATATCCTGGAATATCATCATCGCGCAAAAACAGAAATTCGATTGGAAAGTTGCTTGACTGAGCTTTCAGCTTCTTTGCTCCGTTATTGAATTTGATTCCACATTCGTTAAAAAGGTTCAAAGAATCCTCACTAAGTCTACCTGACTTCTGAACTGCAACTTTGAGTATTGACATGATAAATGGTTATATGATAGAAATATTGGCGAAAATAAACAACACTAGGGCAATACCGAGGGAAATTGGTATCAATGATGGTGATGATGCCCGTGATTTTTCTGCGTTGCTCTCATGTGGCAAATCTAAGATGAAAGCAGTAATATCTAAACGAAAGGGCAATAAAAAAGCCCCGGCTTACGGGGCTTTATTTAATTTATTCTTTCAATCATTTATTCTACATCCAATCCAAAAGTCCAAACAGGAAGCTTAGAATGGTTTACAATATCTTCGGCAATACTCCCTTTGATAAAATGACCAACTCCCTTTCTTTGTTTTGTTCCCAGAGCAATCATATCCGCGTCAATATCTTCTGAAAACGATACGATCCCCTCCTCTTCATTGCTATCATTATATACATCAATTGTGTAATTTTTGATATCAAATTTGGAAACAAACTCCTCTATGATTCTCTTGTCTTCTCTTGAAGAAGTGAAACTTGATGGTGTGTTAACTTTCACTATTCGCAGCTCGGCATCAAACACACGCTGAATTCTCTTTACATGCTCAACAAACGAATCTGAAATATCATGGAAATTTGAAGCAAAAACGATATCCTGAATTTCATTCACATTAGTGGCTTCATTGATCGTAATCACTGGACACTTAGAGAAACGTACCATGCGCTCTGCATTGGAACCCACTAAAAATTCTTCCGCTCCATCAGCTCCTGAAGTTCCCATCACTACCAACTCAACATTTTCGGTGGTGATTTCATTCGTAATTTCCTTGAATGGATGACCGATCACAATTTTATAATTCAAGGAAATATCCTTGTATTTGTCTTCTGCCATAATGGACTTCATCTTTTCCTCCATGGTGATGATCATCTGCTTGATGTAGACGGCTTCCATAGGATCATATCCTACTACTCCCATCGTCTTAAATGTCTCTGGCGTTGGATGCTCAATTACGTTGATTAGCGTAACACTACAGTTGCTTGCTTTTCTCGACAAATCAGCGGCAAAATTCAATGCATGAAGTGCTACATCAGAAAAGTCATAGGGAACGAGTATTTTATTCATTGGTCTTGGTTTAAGTGCAATCTAAGATAAGAAATATTCTTTTTTTACAATGCAATGGGACTGTGCTTTATGCCACCGCCCAACCGAAAAGTAATACGAATAATAACGTAGTGAGCGCTAATTGTTTCAAAAAAGGGTCTAATTCTTTTGCCGTTCTTTTCACGTAAACGGCTCTCGCATTGATGAAAACAAGCGGGAAACACAAAGTAAAAAGCCACTGTAACCCTGAGAACTGAAATTGAATCCCATAAACGATGGCACAAATCACCGCCAACAACAATAACGACCAATGATACCATACTGCCTTTGACCTGCCTAGGCGAACAGGAATACTGTTTTTTCCTGAAACGCGATCCGATTCAATGTCTCGAATATTGTTGACATTCAACACTCCAACTGACAAAAGTCCGCAAGCCGTGGCAGGAAGGAGCATCCACCAATCGATCGTTTGAGCATACAAAAAGTAACTTCCCATTACGCCTACATACCCGAAAAACAAAAGCACAAACACATCTCCAAATCCTGCATATCCATAAGGACGCTTGCCTACTGTGTATTTGATTGCTGCGGCAATGGCGCTCATTCCCAATAGTGTAAATCCAAATATATGCGTCCAACGATTGGGAAAGGCATAGATGATCAGTGCAGAACCACTAAAAAACGCTAGAAAACCACAGATAAACAAAGCGCGTTTCATTTGCTCCTTGGTGATGAGTCCAGCTTGTACCGCTCGGCTCGGCCCTTCCCTTTTTTCACTATCTACTCCGGACACGGCATCTCCGTAATCGTTGGCCAGATTGGAAAGCACCTGCAAAAAGAGTGTCGTCACCAGACAAAGTGTGAGAATCACACCATCAAAAACTCCCTGACCACTCGCTAAAAAACCTGCTAATAAGATGGAGGAAAATGCCAAGGGCAAAGTTCTAAGCCGAAACGCTTGAATCCATGGTTTGATGTTTTTCATATTACCTTAAACGTTACATCCTCTCTGGCACAACCACCCCCAGCAATCCCATGGCCTTGTTGATGACTTTTGCCACTGATGCCGAAAGTGCTATGCGCATTTTCACCTTTTCGCTATCATCTTCATTGAAAATCTGAACTTCCTGATAGAAGCCATTGTATGCTTTGGCAAGGTCATAAACGTAATTTGCCACTACCGAAGGAGCATATTCTTCTGCTGCCAACTTGACCGTGGACGGAAAAGCCACCAATTTACTAACCACCTCCAACTCACGTGGATGCAACTCAGAAACAGCCTTTGCTTCAAATTCCTTTGCCACGCCCAATCCTTCTGCTCTTCTAAGAATGGCAGAAATACGTGCGTGGGTATATTGGATAAATGGCCCAGTATTCCCCTGAAACTCGATAGACTCTTGAGGATCAAAAAGCATACGCTTCTTAGGATCAACTTTCAATAAAAAGTATTTCAGAGCGCCCAAACCTAGCATCCGATAGAGTTCTTCTGCTTGCTCTTCGGTGAGTGCGTCTATTTTACCAAGCTCGCGTGTTTGCTTTTCGGCGGTTTCAAACATCTCTTGCATCAGATCATCGGCATCCACTACTGTGCCCTCACGGGATTTCATTTTGCCGGATGGTAAATCCACCATCCCATAAGACAAATGATACAAACCTTCGGAATAAGGACGCCCCAGCTTCTCCATGATTTTAAACAAAACCTTGAAGTGATAATCCTGCTCATTGCCCACCACATACACAGACTTGTCAAAAGCAAAGTCCTTATGCTTAAAATCACAAGTACCCATATCCTGAGTGATGTACACCGAAGTTCCATCTCCACGAAGCACGAGTTTTTCGTCCATCTTGTCGGCTGTCAGGTCTATCCAAACAGATTTATCATCCTTTTGGAAAAACACGTTTTTGCTCAGCCCCTCATCCACAATATCTTTTCCAAGCAAATAAGTCTCCGACTCGTGATATATTTTGTCAAAAGAAATGCCCATGGTCGCATAAGAAGCATCAAAGCCTTCATATACCCAGCCGTTCATCTGCTTCCACAGTACGACAGTAGCGGCCTCACCTTCTTCCCATTGTTGTAGCATGGCCTGAGCCGCGAGCATCAGCGGAGCTTTCTTTTTTGCTTCCTCAGCGTCCATCCCTGCTTCTACAAGCGCCAGTATCTCTTTCTTGTACTCCTGATCAAAGCGGACGTAATATTTTCCTATCAGGTGATCGCCTTTCATTCCAGCCGACTCAGGCGTCTCACCTTCCCCAAATTTCTGATAGGCCAGCATAGACTTGCAGATGTGAATGCCTCGATCGTTGACCAAATTGACTTTCATCACGTCATATCCAGCAGCATCCAGTATTTTGGACACAGAATCACCCAAGAAGTTATTTCTTAAGTGCCCCAAATGAAGTGGTTTGTTCGTGTTAGGTGAAGAAAATTCCACCATTACTTTTTGTCCATTGGCAGGCAAAATACCGAAATCTTTTGCTTGGGAAATGACCTTCAAGGTATCGATCCAAGTAGCATCATTGATTTCAAGATTCAAGAAACCCTTTACAACGTTGTATCCACCCACGAGCTCAGAGTGAGCTTTTAGATGCTCACCTAGCGCCGCTCCTAAATCCTCAGGCTTCAATTTGGCTTCCTTGGCATACGGAAACACCACAAGCGTGTGCGTCCCATCAAATTCCTTTCTAGTAGGTTGCAAGCTGATTTTATCCTCGGCTACTTCTATTTGAAAGAGGGTTTTAAATGCCGCTGAAAGGTCTTTTTGAAGCTGTAATTCTATGTTTCTCATTTTTCGTCTTCCGATGATTTATCCTCGCAGAATGGTTTGATTGCTGCGCCTATTCCTGACTGTTTTGTAGTTTGGGAATAATTGGATTGTATTAGGAATGCGAAGTTAAACTAGCTCAGTGAAAATCGTGGAAATACTGTGGAGTTTCGTTGGGTCGTGCCGATGAGGTTTCAAACCTCGTTGGCGCTAGGGGGAGTTGATATTTAGCGAAAAGAGAAATTAGCTTGTGAACAGCTTGTTATCGTAGGAGCATCTGTACTATGAGATTCAATTCGTTATTCGGCTTTTATAATCCATACGTTGATGTAAAACCCTGATAATCTCAATTGTATTCTGATTAGATGTTCTATAAAAAACGATGTGTGATTTAACAATTGCGCCACGATAACCACTTCTTAAGTCATCGTAATTTTTTCCCAAATCAGGTTTTGAACAAATTTCAAGGAATTTGTCAATGATTATTTGATAATACTTGTCAGCCTGTTCCTCCGACCATTTTTCTTTCGTGAATTCCCAAATACCAATTAGGTCTAATTTAGCTTTGAATGAAGTATTGTACTTCATTTGAGACCATGCTTGGAATGGAGTTCTTCCAACAAAAGCTGAGGGTCGAAATCTTCAATGAATCCGCTTTCTTCTCCTTCGATCAACGCTTTGGTCAGGATATTTTTCTTCTGTTCCTGTTCCTCCAATAAGCGTAAACCTGCTCTAATAACTTCACTGGCAGAATTATACCTTCCGGTCCTTACTGTTGTTGAAATAAAATCTTCGAAATGATCCCCTAATGCTATTGATGTATTCTTTCCCATTACGTTCTTGTGATGCCTCTTTCAAATGTACCAAATATTGGTAACGACTGCAAATATAGAATCAGGGAGCTTGGTCTGAAAAATCACCTCCTATTCAAAAAAACCTCTCCCATCATGCATCTGGCACTACTGCCACCGAGTTCAGACAGGTAGCTCATTTAGTGCGGCCGGCTTATGGATGTAGTGTTTATTGGCATTCGTCATTCAATTATGAGTTTGAAATGTCTACCAAGTCCGGCTTCTACTATCTTTCTAAATGTTGAAAGTTCAACATCTGTTCTGTTATTTTCAAGCCTAGAAATGTAAAATCTTGATGTTCCACTGCGTTGGGCAAGCTGTTCCTGAGTTAGTCCAGCCTTGAGTCTAGCTGTCTTAATTAGACTTCCAAATTTCTCAGATTCTGTTGGTTCTGAGGGCTCGCTGAGTTCATACAGTTGATCAGGACTAAGTTCATAGGGATGTTGCTCCTCATCTCCATCGTCTGATAAAAGTGATACAGAAATGTTAGGCCAAGAAAGTGTATAATTTCTTAACTGTACTTTCTTGAATTCTTCGAAGTTTAGCAAAGGGTATTCAACATCATCTTCACCGATGTTCCATTGTTTGAAAATCTCCTCAAATTTCAAAGTTCTACTTTCGCCGTTGTTAAACATGCATTGAATAG
Source organism: uncultured Cytophagales bacterium (assembly GCA_963848175.1). Classification (GTDB taxonomy): domain Bacteria; phylum Bacteroidota; class Bacteroidia; order Cytophagales; family Cyclobacteriaceae; genus JAMZMI01. The sequence goes on along the minus strand of CAWKCO010000005.1, from coordinate 109,344 downwards.
CAAGTTCATGAACCTCCATAACCTTGATTATTCTAGGAATTATCAACTTCTTTCTCATAACCTTGGGTTCAAACGTTTAAAATTCATCAATAGATATTCTTGTCTATCCTTAGCCCATTCAATTACTTTATTTCGTTGGGGTCTAGGAAGAATGCCGGCATAAGTTGCCAAAGTGCTTATCTCTATCAATTCTTCATACTCTGCGTAAATCGCATGAAAATGAGGAGGTGGATGTTCTCTCGAGTAAACATCAATTTTGATTGAGTCAATTATCTTACATAGAGGCTATGAGCCTTTTACACGAAAAATTTTTATAACTATCTGATAATAAGGAGCAAACAACCAATGTTTGTGTAATTATCAAATGGACTTTATATAATAGTCGGCATTTATGTTGTCTAAATAGATAACAAACCTAAGTCATTGAAAATTCAAATGCAAGAAGTCATTTTTACGAACACTCGATAAATGCCAACGATCAGATATGGCGAGTGGCCACATCTGTCTATAAAGAACAGTAAAATAGTGAAACTGCCCAACACCTACAACGGCATCTTCGAAGCACTGCGTTCAGAAAGTCTAAATCCAGAAAGTATAAAGTTAGCTAGAAGCACAAAAACCAGCAGAATGGGTAGCTTCACGGTCAAATTGCTATGAAGTATCAGATTGGTAGTTTGGCCATTCATCCATATCGCTTGTTACCACACGTTTAGTTTCGGTTGAAGAGTTCAGTTAGAAAGTTCATCCGCTGTTCATCCGTTAGATTGTTCGAATAAACAGCGTAGTTTAAGGCGTATTCGTTCTTTCGTCCAAAAAGGAACATAGTATTCACATTGTTGCCGATAATCTTCCAAACAAGACAGTCTCCAGATTCCCCCGTATCCAGTATTTCGGTTGTATAGCCTTGATTCAGGTAGTATTCAGAATCCCACAAATAGAATTTATCAACCCACTGTTCGGTGGTCAAACTGTCGTTGTGAAAAGGATACTTATTCACAGGGTTCAACGCTACTGCAATTGAGGTTGAATCTGCGTTTTTAAAAAAGTGTTGTCTGCTGATTTCGTTATATTTCGTTTTCGTCCATTTGCCTGGGATTTCAATGTTACCGTATGGAAAGAGCATTAAGGATGTTACATTCTTCTCATCGTCATAGCTGTCCGCTATAACCATCGTTGTTTGACTGGTTTTACAACCAATAAGAGCTATTGTGAAGAGAAATAAGGCTACAAAGTTCCTATTCATCGGCGAGGAGAGTATGTGTGGTAACAACTCCCTATCAACTATAAAGGGTTGATATATCGGTTGTACCAACACAAATCTAAGGAGTTTTTGACCTTTTGAATAATACGTTCAAAAAGGTTTGCGCAAGATCAAATAACAAGCAAACGGCGAACCACGTGTTTCTATCAGCATAGTCAAACAGAATCACCTCCTCTTCAAAAAAACCTCTCCCATCATGCAGCGCGCACTACCGCCACCGTATTTTTCTATGGTACTGAGGTCGGGATGGATGATCTCTCCATGAGCAGAGATAAGTGCTCGCTGAGAATCTTTCAAAGACTGATATGCTGAATCTGACATGACCACAAACCTGTCTCCCTTGGCATTTTTCACCTGTAGCATGTTGCCGGCAAACTGGTCTCGCTGTGCTTCGCTGATCAGAACAAGCTCTTTCCCTGTCTTTTGCAGTTGATTTAAAACGGCCGCTCTCTCTGAGGGATCATCAATACAGTCGGCACACAAGACCACAAAATGCTCTCCTAGGCACATCATCACATTGGTGTGATAGATAGGTAATCGCTCCTCTCCCACTGTCTGATTGGCAGTGAATGTCACCAGCTCAAATCCTGTTTTCTGTGCAAAATCTTCTAGCACGGGCATTTGCGTTCGCAGAGAAATGGCCGCATACGCCAACTTATTTGGCCTGTCCAGGATCATACTACCTGTACCTTCCAAGAAACAATTTTCACTTTCCCAATGTGCAAAGGAGTGTTCGGAGGTAATCTCAAAATTTTCACGAATGTGATCCAATATTTCTGTCTTACGCTCTCTGCGCCTGTTTTCCGCAAACATGGGGTAGAGATAAAGGCTGCCATCTTCATGAAACGAATTCCAATTGTTAGGAAAAATAGAATCTGGTGTCTGATCTTCAGCCTTGTCTTGAAACACCAAAACATCCACACCTTTGGCCTTGAGCTGATCCACAAAACCATCGAACTCCGCTAAAGCTTTTGACTGAATTTGCTCCAGAGATACGGTTTCATCTTTCTGCTGAAAAAAATTATTGACAGCAGTCTCTTCATTCATAAGAAAGGCCGCCGGCCTCACCATCATGATCGTATTGGCAATTTGATTATCCATTTTTTCTTCTTAGGGGTAACGTGGAACATCTAAGCAAGCCTTCTTGCTTCGCTATTTCTGCATACGGTATTTCCTCAACGGTAAAGCCTTGACTTCTGAGCCAGTCATTTAATCGGGTAAAATTTCTTTCTGAAACGACTACTTCCGGGGAAATAGAAAACACATTGCTGCACATCTGATACATTTCGTCTTTGGAGATATGGAAGAGATTTTCCATTCCAAATAAATCCACCAAAAATTGATATTCTTTTTCTTCTAAAAATCCTTCGCGGTGAATAATTGCTTTATCCTTGCCGACTGGCTGAAAACAGCAATCTAAGTGAAGGGCATTGTCGCGCGCTATGGTGTTTGACTTTCTCAAGTTAAATGACACTACTTTCTTGTTAGGAAAAAAATCCCTAAGGAAATCTACACCTTGCTGATTGGTGCGCGCAGTAATAATATCAGGATAATCTACTCCTCTGTACGTTCCCACAAAAATATAGTCTTGCCATAGCATGACATCACCACCCTCAATATGCACATCTTCTGAAAGCTTAATTACCTTATCAGGATTGATCTGATCAATAACAAAATCAATGGCATGCAGTTCTTTTTCGCGGTTTGGAAGAATGTTGGACTCTATGAAATAATCATCGATTACGAAAGCAATATCACGGGTGAAAATCTGATTACAGTCGCCCAATGATTCAGGTCGAAAGACTTCTACTCCATATTTTTCAAAAACCTTTTTGAAGGATTCCATCTCCGCTATCATGTCAGCCTCCTTAGGATAAGTGCCCGCCAAAATGTGCTCAACAGACTTGGGATCATAGGCATCTTCCACCTTAGGTACACCACCTACGCTAAAGGCTGTCCCTAATACGACTGCTTCCAACTTGGCAGTTTCATCCTGTACATTCAATTGCATCATAAATGATTGAGTTTAGGACGAATCTATAGGAAGCGATCGAAATCTACCGTTGAAGTTTTTGAGAAGGATTCTTTAATTTATTTCGATGGCAATAGGCTGGTATGAGCAGTAAATATCCCCTTTCGTCATGTGTGCGCCACTTCAAGAAGAAAACAGAATGCTAGATTCTGGCTTGTTAGAAAGACTAGACGAACCTAACCCGAGTCAAATCAGTATAAAAGGCTGAGCAAACGCTCATTTTTTAACTCCACAGAACACAGGTTGTCACATTTTTTTGTGATCATTGTGTCCTGTTTTTAAAGCGAAAAAAATATAGATGAAGTCATACGCAGATCTGATTGAGCAAACCTTTTATTTCCCCACAAAAGAATTTACGGTAAACAACAACCTTTTGAACTTTCATGATGTGAATGTGATGGAGGTAATCAAGGAATATGGTACGCCTTTCAAAATGACGTACTTGCCTAAGATCAGCGAAAACATTCAATACGCTAAAAAGATTTTTAATGACGCCATCAAGAAAAACAACTATGACGGCACATATACCTATTGCTACTGCACAAAGTCTTCTCACTTCCAGTTTGTGTTGGAAGAAGGCTTAAAAAATGACATTCACTTAGAGACGTCTTCAGCTTTTGATATTCCTATCATCAGAAGCTTACACGCGGCAGGTAAGGTAGATAAAGATAAAATTGTGGTCTGCAATGGCTACAAACGGCCTCTTTATCAGCAGAATATTTCTGACCTGATCAACGATGGTTTCAAAAACTGCACGCCGGTTTTGGACAACTTGATGGAGATAGACTACTATCAAAAAAATATAAAAGGCAAATACAATGTAGGCATTAGAATAGCCGCAGACGAGGAACCAAACTTCGCTTTTTACACCTCACGATTGGGGATTAGATATCACGACATTATCCCCCATTTCAAAGAAAAAATAGAAGGAACCAACGCCAAATTGAAGATGCTTCACTTCTTCATCAATACGGGCATCAAAGACACATCTTACTATTGGAGTGAGCTTAGCAGATTTATTTACAAATATTGTGAGCTAAAGAAAATATGTCCTGAGCTGGACACTGTGGATGTTGGTGGAGGTTTTCCTATCAAAAACTCTTTGGGTTTTGAGTATGACTATGAATACATGGCCGACCAAATCGTGAAAAATATCAAATGGATTTGCGATAAAAACCATGTCCCTGTTCCAAATATCATTACCGAATTTGGATCATTCACTGTGGGAGAAAGTGGTGCTACAATCTATTCCGTGTTGGATCAAAAACTTCAAAATGACAAGGAGCTTTGGTATATGATGGACGGTTCGTTTATTACTCACATGCCTGACGTTTGGGGTTTGAGTCACAAGTTTATCCTCTTGCCTGTAAACCACTGGGACAATATGTTTCACAAAGTGAAAATAGGTGGCTTGACGTGCGATAGCCAGGATTATTATGATTCTGAGGCTCACATCGGGGAGGTTTTCTTACCTATGATAGAAAACGAAGAAACGCTCTATTTTGGCTTTTTTAACACTGGGGCCTATCAGGAATCTCTTGGAGGGTATGGTGGAATTCAGCATTGTTTGATCCCTGCCCCTAAACACATCATCGTGGACAAAGACGAAAATGGTAAAATTGTCACTCGCCTTTTTGCCCCTGAACAGGACAATGACAGCATGCTTCGCCTTTTGGGTTACAAAAAGGACTGACTTTAGTTTTCAATCCTTATTTTTACTGACTGAGCAAAAACCAGTGCTCGTTAAACATTATTTCTGTGCATAAAAACCTCGTCATAATACCTACATACAATGAATCCGAGAACATTCGGGATATCATCAATGTAGTTATGTCACTGGAAACACCTTTTGATTTACTTGTGATTGATGATGGTTCGCCAGATGGCACTGGAGCATTGGTAAAAGAAGCTCAAAATCAATTCTCTGATCGTCTTCATCTTTTAGAAAGGGGTAAGAAAATGGGCTTGGGAACAGCCTACATCGCTGGGTTCGATTATGCTTTGCGCAATGGCTATGACTACATTTTTGAGATGGATGCTGACTTTTCGCACAACCCAAAAGACCTCATAGCGCTATATCGTGCGTGCGCTGATGGGCCTTATGACATGGCGATAGGATCGCGCTATATCAAAGGTGTAAATGTAGTGAACTGGCCGATGGGTAGGGTGCTAATGTCCTATTTCGCAAGTTGGTATGTGCGCTTGATTACGGGTATTCCCATCATGGACACCACGGCAGGATTTAAATGCTACCATAGAAGGGTTTTGGAAGCCATAGAACCAAAAAAGATCAACTTTGTGGGCTATGCATTTCAGATAGAAATGAAATTCAACGCGTGGAAGCGTGGTTTTAAGATTGTAGAAGTGCCCATCATTTTCACTGATCGTACCAAGGGTTTGTCCAAAATGTCCTCAGGGATTTTTAAGGAGGCAGTGTTTGGAGTGATTGAATTGAAAATCAGAAGCTTGTTTAGAAAATACGCCCCCTACCACTCACTTAATCAAAGCGGATCGACCGTATAGGATTTATTCTTGAAATGACCGCCAGAGGAATCAACAGTGTAAGTCCCGTGAGAAGCACAGCTGCCACGTTGATAATGAGGATAATTTGCCAATCGAATGATATGGGCACGTGTGTCATGTAATAATTGGCGGGATCAAGTGGGACAAGTTTAAATTGCCACTGCAGCCAACAAACTCCCAAGCCTATCGCATTGCCCCAAAGCAAACCTTTGGTAATCAAGCGAAGACCACTAAAAAGAAACACCCTTCGCAGCAGCCCATTGCTGGCTCCTAAGGCCTTGAACGTGCCGATCATCTGCGTCCGTTCCATGATTAAAATCAAAAGGATAGAGACCATATTGAAGCAAGCCACAAAAAGGATGAGTGCCAAAAAGATAATGACGTTGCGATGCAGCAGTCTGAGCCAATCAAAAATCTGCGCAAACTTGTCACTCACTTTGTCTACATATAGGTCGTGCCCCGTCTGATCAAAAATATATTCCTCAGCTTCATCTAGTTGATTGATGTCTTTTAAAAACACTTCCATTCCACCTGCCTGATCTTCACTCCATCCGTTTATTCTCCTGAGCATATTGATATCGCCGATCAGCGTCTTTTCATCAAAGTCTTCCAAACCCGTTTCAAAAATTCCAACGAGCTTGATTTTCCTGAATCTTGGTGGATTTTGGATAAAGAAAATGATCATGTCGTCACCTATATTTAGACGAAGGTAGTTGGCCATCTTTTTGCTAATAGCCACCTCCAACCCGTACCCTTCTTTTGGCAAGGTGGGGAATCGTCCTTCTATCAAATGATTCGAAAATGAAAGTGTATCAAAGTTGGCTCCCACACCTTTCATAATCACACCTTGCACTTCATCGTTGGCTTTGAGAAGCCCCGCTTTGTAAGCATAAGTTTGCACGTGATCTACACCTTTCAGAGCGGTCATGTGATTGATTACAGAATCTGAAACGTCAATAGCACTTTCCTCGAATGAGGTAGAAAGGGTGTATTTACTAACAATGAGATGCCCGCTGAAACTGTAGATTTTTTGCTTAATTGTATCTTCAAAACCTCCTAAAATGGTAAAAGCGGAAATCAATGAAACTATAGCCACTGCAATGCTCACTATTGCAATCTTATTGATCACAGTAGAGAATGAGCCCGCTTTATTGGCTGAAATTCGTTTAGATATAAAAATAGGGAGATTCAAACTTGGTTAACTTTGTGCAATAATACTAGATATACACCTGATGAGACATTTTGCTTGCTTGATATTTCTAATAATCCTTCAATCTTGTGCTGCACAACCAATAGCTAAGGATAAAATTGTCGTTGGTGCCGCTCAGTTTGAAAAGTACCTTCCTTTGATTGCCAATAAAAATATTGGGCTTTTTGTAAACCACACCTCGATCGTTGGTACAACTCATTTGACGGATACCTTGATCTCTAAAGGTGTGAAAATTAGCAAAGTATTCACTCCGGAGCACGGGTTTCGTGGAAACCTAAGTGATGGTGAGAAAGTAGATAAGGAGCAGATTTCAAAGCCTTTTGAACTTATTTCGCTCTACGGAAAATCCCTAAAACCTACCGATGACCAGGTTTCAGATTTAGATGTCTTAATCATCGATATTCAGGATGTTGGTGCTCGATTTTACACTTATGCCAGCACCATGACTTATTTGATGGACGCATGCGCGAAAAATAATGTTCCCGTTTTGATTCTTGATCGCCCCAACCCTAATGGAAGCTATGTAGATGGCCCGATGCTCAAGCCTGAATTTGCATCTTTCGTTGGCCTACATCCGATACCTCTGGTACATGGACTTACGCTCGGAGAATTGGCGCAAATGATCAATGGAGAAAAATGGACTGAGAGCAAAAAAGCTTGTGAGCTTACGGTCATTCCCGTAAAAAATTGGGATCACAATAAACCTTATTCTTTGCCAGTAAAGCCCTCTCCCAACCTGCCCAACGATCTTTCTGTGGCACTTTACCCGTCTTTGGCGCTATTTGAAGGAACGGTTGTGTCTTTGGGTCGTGGGACAGATTTCCCTTTTCAAGTCATTGGTCATCCAGAATATGATCTAGGAGATTTTTCATTTGTACCAAAACCCAATGAAGGCTCAAAATATCCACCGCTCGAAGGTCAGGAGTGCTTTGGTATAGACCTAAGTCAAAAACCTATCGAATATGCTTTTACTTTAAAGTATCTCATCAGCTTCTACGGCGCATTGAAAAAAGAAGGAGTTGACCCATTTTTCAATGCTTACTTAACCAAATTGGCAGGAACAGATCAGCTACAAAAGCAAATAGAAGGAGGCATGACAGAAGAAGAAATTAGGGCTGGCTGGAAAGACGAATTGATTGAATATCAGACGTTAAGAAGAAAATATTTAATTTACCCGTAATAAATAATAAATGATTACGGGTAAACCAAAGAAAATGTGTAACTTAGTTGTAGAAAAACGGAAGAGCCATGGATACTAAAGTTACACTCAGTTTTGATCAGGAGGTTATTTCTAAAGCCAAGGATTTTGCGGAGCAAAACAACATCAGTCTCTCCCGCCTCACAGAGTTTTTGTACCGCAGAATCACCGAAAAGCAATATATCAATCTTGAAGAATTGCCCATTTCAGATTGGGTAGGGATGGTTGCTGAAGAGGGTGCTGTTTACAAAAAGGCCAATCCCTCCTCTTACAAAAAGGAATTTAGAGAACGCAAAAAATGAGATTATTCATTGATGCGAATGTGCTTATAGCTGTTCTCAATAAAGAATATCCACTCTTTACCTATGCTGCCAAAGTACTGAGCCTTGCGGACAAAAAGGAGTTTGAGCTCTTTACCTCTCCAGTGTGCATAGCCATTGCGTTTTACTTTGCTTGCAAACGGACGAGTCAAGCAAAAGCCAAAAAGAAAATTGCCATTTTACTCACTCACATCCAAACTACTAGGGTAGATCATGGCTGCACGATGTTGGCAATAGAAAACGAAAGAGTACTTGACCTAGAAGATGGCATTCAATACTACAGCGCTATTAAAGAAGGTTGCGACCATATTATTACCGAAAATGGTAAAGACTTTTATTATAGCGAAATTCCTGTTAGTCGATGTGAGGACTTTTTGAAACACAACTTGGGATTCTATTGAATTTTAATTCCGTCAGCCTCCTTCTTTTTTCGGTCAGCTCCTATTCCTTCCTTTTATCTCTTTTAAGTTTGCGCCAGATATGGAGAAGCAATTGAAGATCATCTTTATGGGTACGCCAGAATTTGCCGTGGCGAGTTTGCAAAATCTAGTAGAATCTGGTGCCAATGTAGTGGCTGTAGTCACTGCTCCAGATAAACCACAAGGACGAGGTAAAAAGTTAGGCACAAGTGCTGTAAAGGATTATGCGCTCACACAAAATCTACCGATCCTCCAACCCACCAACCTCAAAGATCCAGCATTTCTAACTGAACTAAAGAGCTATGAAGCTGACCTGCAAATTGTGGTAGCATTCCGGATGCTGCCTGAAGCTGTTTGGGACATGCCTCCGCTTGGTTCTTACAACTTGCATGGCTCACTCCTGCCAGATTATCGTGGGTGCTGCGCCTATCAACTGGGCGATAATTAATGGTGAGAAGCAAACCGGAGTTACCACCTTCAAACTAAAGCACGAAATAGATACGGGTAATATCCTTTTTCAAGAGGCGCAACCTATCCACTATGAGGATAACGTGGGTACAGTCTATGAAAGACTCATGCAGCGTGGTGCAAAACTGATCGTAAAAACAGTACAGGAGATACAGCAAGGAAATACAGAACTCAAGCCACAGGTGATTGGTGGTGAACCGAAACATGCTCCGAAAATATTCAGAGAGACGTGCGAAATAAACTGGAATCAACCAAGCGAAAAAGTTCGGGATTTCATCAGAGGACTGAGCCCCTACCCTGCTGCCTGGACAAAACTGGACGGACTGACTTTCAAGGTTTTTGAGGCTGAAATTTCCTCAGATAAACCAAAAGGTGAGATTGGTTCATTTCACTCTGACGGAAAGACATTTATAGATGTTCGCACTGCAGACGGTGCTTTGAGACTCACTCAGATTCAGCTCGAAGGCAAGAAGCGTATGGAGGTGAAGGAGTTTCTGCGTGGGTATAATTGGAAAGGGTAATTCTTCTATCGACAGTTTAATCGCAAATTATGATACAATGTCGTTTAATTAAGGTCGTCATCAGTAGCGTAGGGTGGCAGTCTCATCGGAAAAATGCAATTACCTTTAAGATTGCTTCACTTCGCATAAAAATGCAATTCTCAAAGTCTACGCGACTGGGTCTAGATAAGGGATAAGACTCCCTACGGGGGGAACGCCCAGTTAGTGACCCGATTTGAGTATAATCTCTTATCTAAACGATATAACACTTAAATATACAATTCAGTCTGACTTTTTACATACCATTATCAGTGAAATCATATAAGTAGCGTTGTTAGTGCTCGAAATCATTTCGAATATGTATAATATTGAATACGCATTATATTCATTCATAGAGAATATAGATAGGTCAAAAAACGAAAGCCTTGAAAAATTATAGTATGATTAGACCAACCATTACCTGTTTCATCCTTCTACTCATGACTATCGAAGGAATCAGTCAGGGGCTCACAGCTACATGGCTCTTGGATAAAGGCTATGAAAATGTAGAAGTGATCACGGGGGCGGATACCACATTTATCTCGTACGAAAATCGCATCTTCAGGTATGAAGTGGCTGGTTTTGAGGAAATTCTGATCAATGCACCATTAGAGGTTTGTCAAGTGCTTTTGGTTATGCCAAAGTATCAAAACATCCCCATGCTCACTATCACCGTCCCTTACGATGCGATCCAAGGTTATCGTTCGGAAAAAACTTCTATTCTTGAGCTAAGACAGGCCATAAGTTATAGTCTCAAAGTCGACAAAAAAAGAACTCCCTCCTATCCTGTCGCAGCACCTCAATAAAAGCTATTGGAAATATGACTTTACGATCGGCCCTGTGATCTCAGGTACACAGTTTGGCAACTATGACGCACCCATCAAAATAATTATGGATGCCGCACCCACTTTGAACCTACAAATGGCTAAGGGGCTATCCTTCACAGGTCAACTGCTCGTTCCTGTGATCAATAATTTTTCTGATGACAAAGTCAGAGCAGGCATTGTCACGCTCAACCAAGCTATCCGGCTTCCTTATCAGGTATTTGCTCAGGCTTCTGTGGGTCTATTTAATCATCGCCGCTATGGAGCAGCTTTTTCGGCGGTGAAATATACCTCTAACGGGATTTTTGGCATTGGCACAACACTCAGTTATACAAGCTGGTCGCCAGTATCGGGCAATATTTTAAGTGACTTTTATGAGAAAAATAATCTCGTCACTGCCAGAATTAACGGAAGCTTGAGGTGGCCAACTCATGATTTGGTATTTAACGCTAGCATTGGCCGGTTTCTATATCAGGATGTAGGGATAAAAATAGAAGCTGTTAGACAATTTGGGGAAACCAGAATAGGTCTCTTCGCCATGAGAACTTCACTGATAGAGAATGCAGGATTCTCTATATTGTTAACTCTGCCTACCAAAAAATATAAAGAGATAAATAAATTGAGACTTAGAACGCAGCGCTACTTTAACTACACTTATCGGTTTAGAGGACAAACTTTTGGTGGGTTTGAGATAAACAGCGGATATAACCTCATTGAAAAACTGACAGAATTTCAACCTACTTTCTTTAAGAATCAAGTGCTCAAGTATGCGGAGTAATGGTGGTGGGCGGTTGGCTTTTTGCTATTGGCGGTTAATGGGCAGACTAAACGAAGACTGAACGGACTATGGACGAGGGCTGCTTGGATGGTGGCGGCTATTGGCCTTTTGCTATTAGCGGTGGGCTTTTAGCTATTGGCGGTGGGCAGTTGGGGATCAAGCGGAAAAGTTGGGGGGCAATTGTATTTATCCTATAAATTCATTTGCCAGCCTTCGTTAAGTCGTATTCCAAGCCAAGGATATCCTTCATTTTCTTTGCATGCCCAAAGAAAACGAAGCAAAAGAAAAGGCACCAACGCAAAAAATCTTTTTGATTATGGTCAGTATCAATGACTTCATTCGGGAAATCAAAATGATTCACACTTGCCTTGGACGCCCCTCCCTCCAAAACGCAACTTCCTTTAGAATAAACCCGGTAAATGATATAATCTACCACATGCCGTTATTCATTTTTGTAACATTTAAAGGTTCCCCACAGAAATATTGCTTGATCCGCAGTTGGCAGTTGGCTTTTAGCTATTGGCGGTTGTGAGTCCTCATGAAATAGGTTGACAGGCTTCCGACCTAAAGCCTAAAAACTGTGAATAACTAATTGGTTTTAAATAGTCGGTAGTTTTTACATTTAAATCTATCAGAACGAAGCGGCGGGAGGCTCTGCTGGGGAGCAACCTTCCAAGGAATAATTCTGATCGACTGAAAAGTTTGTTTTTAGGTGACCTAAAAGTACCTAAAGTACTTTAGGTCACCTTCCTTTTTGCCTGAATTTTTTGTCGGTTTATGCCTCCTAAAACCCAAATCAATCTTTCTTAAACTTAAAAATCTGCTTTTCAACATGCTTTTTTTGTTCTTCATAACTTACTGGACTAAGCCAATTTAAATTTTCTTGTTTTCTATCATGATTATATGTGTGAATGACGCGAGCTATCTCTTTGAATAAAGTCTTGCCTTTTGATAGCTCAATTGTTGGTAAGAGATGGTGTTTAATCAGTCCATTGCGTTGTTCTGCGTACCCATTTTTCAAGCAGTTTTCAGCCACACTCACTTTGATTTTCAACGCATTAATAGCCGATAAATACAATTGAGAAAAGTACTGAGACCCTCCATCTGTATGATGGATACAGCTTTTCAAGGCTGTTCCTGATCGTAATTTTACCCACATATCAAAAGCATTTTTTGCCTCGACTGCTCTCATTCTTTCTGCTAAATGGTAACCAACAATTCTTGCACTATATACATCTGTTAAGCAAAATAAGAAGTACCTGCCAGATCCAATTACCACATAAGTCAAGTCTCCCACTACTAATTCATTGATGCCTCTAATAATAAGCCCTGATGCTAAATTGTTGTAATTCCAGCTTTGTAGGGATGATTTTGTGGTGACCACATTAATTCGCAAAGGGACAAGTGACATGTTTGCCTGCGACATCAATTGTTCAAACTTGGAGATCCCAATATCAAATTTGGTCTTAATTTCTAGGTTATAATATAGAGATCTTGACCCTGCTCTACGGTCATGCTTTGATCGGTATTCTTTGACAAGTTTGATCATTTCAGCAATCTGAATCTTCTTCGGAGCTTCTCTGGATATAGCTTGATAATAGGCCTGCCTGGTGATGCCTAAATAACGATAGAATTGTTCCATGGCTATTTGGTGGTCACACTGAGTTGATCTGATTGCTGTCAGTAGTGGGAGTATCATTTTTTTTCAAAATCCTTCCCCAATCGCTCACTCATAACCTTGAGCAATTGATTTTTATATATCAACTCCACCTGCTGATCTCCTATAATCTCCTTGAGCTTTTTATTCTCCTTTTCTAATTCTCGCGTGTGATTGATATCCTTGGCCGAAGTAATCAATATAGGCTTAGGTAATTGCGTTTTACCGTACTGACCAATCCAAATTCTTACCGTCGCAGCTTTCACTTCATAGATATCCGAAATCTCTCTTATTGTGATCTCTCCTGACTCAAATAAAGCAACTTGCTCCTTTCGAAATTCCTCACTGAATCTCCTTCTGCGTCTCTCTTCAACTGTCATAATTTTACAAGTTAAAAAAGTTATCCACAGCTTTGGGTGTCAACGTATTCCATGAGACAACATTGGCTTGTTTGCGGTAAGCGGTAAGCGGTGGTCAGTAGGCGGTGAGCGGTAAGCGGGTTGGGAATACAAAACCGTGGTTTTTACATTTTCTCTCAATGTAGTCATGCCACAGAATGACATCTTAATCAGCTTCCAAGTCTTCGTTCTCTCTTGGATGGTGATTAAGACTCCCTACGGGAGTGACTGGTTAATGATAATAGCTCTTTTCAAATAACTGAGCGGTGGCCGGTATTCAGTAGGCGGTGAGCGGTGGGCGATTAGCAAATAACGAATAACCCGTTTCTTATCCTCATTTTTTGTAAATTCATCGATAAAATCCACTTTTAAAACTAAAATTTTAAAGATTCTTAGTTTTAAAAGAAAAAATACTTTAAAAACTTACTCTTAAATAAAATGTTCTAATTTTACATATACTTTAGTGATACTAAGTCCAAGAAAAAAATATCTCATAATGAAGATTCTTGTCTTAAATAAAATATTCAGGCTGGCGACTTTCAGTCTAATGGTCATCAGCATAGTATCTACTGTTTGTTGTAAAAAAGCAATTGGGGAAATCGAACGTGACAGTCCCCCACTTCCCAGCGGTAACCAATATTTATTGGTTACAGCATTTACGACTGACAATAGTGCTATTCCTGCCTACAGCTTAGAAATACAGACACCAGATGGAAGCGTGACCAATCAATCAAATACCGGAGCGGAATTTATTGTAGACCCCCTTAACACGGGTACCTATACGATTACGATCACAGCGGATGGATATATAGGCCAGACTAAAAGCGTGGATGTTATTGTGCCAGCTAGCAAGTCTGATGATTATCTGGTCGGGCTTGATTTAACTCTGACAAAAAAGAACCCTCCAGTAACCATCAATAATGCCGCTGGCGGCATTATTAACGTTGCACCAATGGGAACAGGAGCTGGTGGAATGGGATCAAGTACCACAAAGGTAACCATCCCACCAGGAGCCATTAGCGGAGCTGGATCCACAGACATTAGCATTACACCAGTGCCATCTACGCAAGAGACTTCTGGAAGTGGACTGGAGGGCGTGACTTTTGTATTTGATCCAGATCTCACCTTTACTACGCCTGTCACCGTAGAGATGCCACTAGGCTTTCCTCCGTCTGTCGCGCAAAACAATGTGCCCCTAGTGTTTGAAGAGCAGGTCGATAACGGTGAAGTCCCGGATGAAGAACCTATTACTTTATCTGCAAATGGAGCAACCGGAACGGTACAAATGGATCACTTTTCTTCTTGGACCATCGTCTTAGGTGTCACTTTAGAAGTCTCGCTTGGCACTCGCCAAGTTACAGCACAATCTTTAGCTTGTAGCGACCCTTTAAATAAGCCCTTCACCTTTACGGGAAGCTATGGGCCTATTTTAAGTAATCTCTTCCAAATACCAGCACAACTTAGAACGGTCACCATCAACGGTACTTTTAGTAAAAGCCAAGTGCTCTACTTCAGAGTTTCTGGTGAAGCCACAGCAGCCATGACTAATTATCAACTGCTCTTGCCATCCAATGTAGTTTTAGAAGAGAGAAACAATATTCCAGTGTGCCAATCATGCTACTCGGTTAAATACACAAGTCAGGAATGCCATGATTCCGGAGGTTGATTTGAATACTAATTATTAACAAATAATTTTATTGACAAATAATTGATAACCGCGAGATAGAATTAATATGAAAAAGCTTTTTATACTTATTGTGTTGTTTGCATCTATATCTGCGATGGGTCAAAGCAGCTATTATCGTAGATCTCAGGGTCCAAGCTTTAAGGGAGTGGGAATGGGTGCAGGATTGTTCTTCCCCAAGCTTGACTACTACAAGAACAAAACTGGTTATGAATTTGATCCAGCTATCGCCACGCAGATTAATGGTGAAGTATCTCTTAAATATCCTCTAAGTGCTCGAGTGGGTGTAGGTTATTCTCGTACTAGAGGCACACAAACACAAATAATTTCAGAAGAAGAGTGGTCGGAAGTAAGAAACCTCACATTAGTTCCATTTACTGCCGATCTGTTAATCAATTATAGCCTTGGAGGCTCACGTCGGCCTTCAAAGTTTCGTCATAAGAGTTTTGCTCTTGATGTCTATGGTGGAGCTGGGATCGGATACAACTTATTGTTTCTCAACTATCATTCCACCGACGGAGGAGCTAAAGGGGAAACTAAAAAGAACAATGGATCCACCTACACGGTTCATGGAATCCTTGGTGTCCAATACCCCATCAATGCGCTTAAGATAGGGATAGAAGGGCAATATGATTTCGGCAATTATGCTCAGACCTTTGTTAGCCCTAATGGAAATGAATCCTTAGAAACGGTCAGTATCAACGGCCCTAAAGTCATGCTGACCCTTTCTTACAACCTTTCAAGTAAAAATCGCTATTCCAGGGGTCGAAGCGGCTATTCTAAACGTGGAAACAGATCTTATAAATCGAACAAGAAGCGGAAGGCCAGAAGAAGATAAATACCCTTCAATCTGATTATTCAAATCTTTAAAAACCACTCGACCGACCAAATCAACCGTCATAACATGAAGCAAAATAGATCAGTAATGATCATTTTGGGAATCTGTATTCTGCTCAGCGCATGTATCCCCAATAAAAAAGTAATTTATCTACAAGCCAGCGAATCAAACTATAAATTGGATTCCTTGATCACCCAGCCCTACGCTGGCTATATCTTAAAAAAAGGGGACATGATTAGTATAGAGGTGAGGTCTGTTGACCCCATGCTCACTCAAATTTTCCAGCCCAATATCGGCGGCAGTATGAACCCTATGGTACAACCTGCGAGTGGTGGAGATTTAAATTATTCAACAGGTTATGCCTTAAATGAAAATGGAGATGTAGCATTACCTATGATTGGTTTTGTGCACCTGGCTGGGCTCTCATTAGAAGAAAGCAAGCAAACACTTGCTATAGAAATCAGTAAATACATTTCTGATCCTTATATAATGGTACGCCTGGGCGGCATCCAGTATTCGACACTTGGTGAGTTTAACAATCCGGGAATAAAGTCGATTCTTCAGCCTGAACTCACCATTCTTGAGGCCATAGCTGCTTCGGGTGATCTCACGATTCTTGCAGACAGAAAAGAAATCGTACTGATTAGAAAATATGAAGGGGGTGTCAAGCGCCATGAGCTGGACCTGACTGACGAGCGCATCCTCACCTCCCCTTACTATTTCATCCATCCTGGAGATCAGTTGTACGCTCAACCGCTTCCGATAAGACCGCTGGGAATAGGAGTCAATGGCACCCAAACTTTTACTACGATCTTATCCACAGTTTCGAGTGTATTGTTAATTATAATCACCCTTAATCAACTTTAGATTTTGAATTCTAAAAACACCTACCCTGATAATCTTATGATGGAGGATGATAACGATTCGGTGATTAAACATTACCTGTTTGTGATCCTCCGAAACTGGAAATGGTTTGCATTATCCATACTCATTGCGCTGATTGCTGCCTATATCGTCAATAGATATACAACACCCTTGTATTCCGTAAATGCTACTCTACTGATCAAGGACAAGGATAAAAACCCTTCCGCAGAAGCCCTCAAAGAACTTGAGTTATTCTCTTCATCGGTCAATATCGAAAATGAAATTGCCATCCTTCAGTCGTTTTCACTCACCAAGCGAGTTGTTGATTCTCTTAAGCTATACCTCGCTATCGTCAAGACTGGAAATATTAAAAACACTGAACTATTTGGCTCCAATAAACCCTTTCAGATCAGCATACTGAGTGATCCCGAAACCCTCCAACATGCACAAATCCAAATCGCTCCACTCGGCAATGCGCAATTTGAAATCTCCTTTATAAATGCCGAACATTCCAATACAGAACCTATGGTGGTTACTTGGAACCAAAGAATAGACCATGGACGACTTTCTTTTATGATCATGGCCAATTCGGCATCCCCTTCTGTCATGACAGCCGATGAGCCACCCTATCACCTCATCATCAATAGCCCCGAGGCGACAGTGAAAGATTTGAGAGAGCAAATCAATATTACTCAAAAGGGCAAAGAATCAAGTATTCTCCAGCTTGGAATGAACTCGGCCAACCCGGAGAAGGCAAAAGCGATATTAAACTTGCTAATGACCAGCTATATCGATCGGGAACTGGAACTGAAAAATGAGACGGCTTCTCGTACGGTCGAATTTATAGATGAGCAGTTGGTGGGAATTCAAAATGCCCTTTACAAAACGGAAAGTGAAATGCAATCTTTTCGGTCGGACAATAACATCGTCGACATCAGCCAAGAAGGACAAAGTATTTATGTGAAGCTACAAGAACTGGAAAAAGAAAGTAATAAGGTAGATCTCCAACTGGATTATTACCGCTATCTGGTCGATTACTTACAAAAGCCCAATCAACCAGGAGGCGTTGTAAGCCCATCTACTGCTAGCATAGCGGATCCCGGATTGAGCAGTTTGGTGAATCAATTCAATGCATTGAAAGCGCAACTAATCATTTCAGAGGCCAATGCCACGTCCGTCAATCCGCAAGTGAAGACATTAAAAGTACAAGTTCAATCGCTTATCGCCTCTATGATTGAAAATGCAGAGAACCTGATCAACACGACCAAACTTGCTAAAAATCAACTGAAGTTGCAAATAACTAAAGCAGAGAAAGAACTGAACATACTCCCGAGCAGTGAGCGCGAACTGATAAATATTCAGAGACGATTTAACTTGAATGACAATCTGTATGTCTACCTGCTAGAGAAAAAAGCGGAGGCGGGTATCGCCAGAGCAAGTACTGTAGCGTCCACAGAGATTCTTGATGCGCCACTGCTGATTCAACAAACCAAACCTAAAAAATTAAAGAATTACTTTATGGCCTTTGCAGTAGGTGCAGCCATTCCGTTTTTACTTATTCTTATCAGAGAATTTTTCACCACTTCTATTCAGGAAGTATCTGAAATAGAAAAAGCGACATCTTACCCCATTCTATCTAGCATAGCCCTTAGCCATAAAGAAACGGAACTGGTGATGAAGGATTTTCCGAAATCCAGAACAGCAGAAGGTTTTCGCAATATGCGCGCAGGATTAAAATACCTATCTCCCGAACAGATCAAGTGCCATACCATCATGTTCACCTCTTTTACGTCCGGTGATGGAAAGACTTTCTCAGCCATGAATACCGCTGTGATGATGGCGCAATCGGGGTATAAAACCATCCTATTGGGCTTAGACCTGCGCAAGCCAAAGATTTTTGACACTTTTGGGTTCACCAATGATAAGGGAATTAGCAACCTACTAGTAGATGAGGTGGAAAAAGAAAAGCTCATTTTGAATACCCCCATCCACAATCTGGACTTGATTGTCTCTGGCCCCATTCCGCCATTACCCAATGAACTGTTTATGCGGGAGTCCTTTAGTAAGCTGATGACGGCACTCAAAGCAGAGTATGATTACATCATCATGGATACCCCCCCTTTGGGATTAGTTTCTGATGCTTTCGAAATTTCAAATTATGCTGATTACACGCTCTTTGTGATCAGAAACCAACTCACCCCTAAAAAAGCACTCGATTTTCTAAAAGATATCAAAGCGAAAAAATTAATCGAAAACGTGGGAATTGTATACAATGGAGTGGATTACAAAAAACTGACAGGACTTTATGAATACGGATACGGCTATGGTGATAAAAACAGTTATTACGAAGAGTGATATGGATTAAACTCCACGACTACCTGAATTTATGGTTTAGACCAGTAATAATAGAATATAATTAATCCAACAGCTTAATGACGACATGGCATGTGATCCATACCAAGCCACGACAGGAAAAAAAGGTGGCCAGTTTGCTATCCGCAAAAGGATATGAAGTCTACCTGCCCCTGCAGAAAGTATGGAAACAGTGGAGTGACCGCAAGAAAAAAGTGGAAGAGCCCTTGATTAAATCCTATGTATTTATTCAAGCCAGTGTAGAAAATCGTGCTCAGGCCTTGTTTACTTCTGGTGTAGTAAAATATCTCTATTGGCTAGGCAGGCCCGCCGAGGTACCCAATAGTGAAATTGAAATACTCCGACAGTTTCTTGGAGAGCATAAGCAATCTTCATCAGAGCATTTGTCTATCATCAATAAGGAAGACGAAATAGAAATACAATTTGGAGTGCTTAAAAGCTCCAAGGGCAAGTTTATAGCTAAGCAAGGCAACCGACTGGTGATCAATATGGAGCTGATGAACCAAACGGTGAAAGTAGAAGTGCCCGATCGCCTGGCGATCAAGAGATAATCGTCGATCATCAGCTACATGGTAGCACCTGATGATCGTCGATCTATTTAGTAGAAATTATTCAGTTACAGAACCGACTCTGTGACTTACGAGGCGGAGCTGTATAAAAGTATAGTGAAGTATTAAAAAATACATAGGCAGGTATACTTAAATAAGTAAAAAGTTTACTCTTAGAAAAAACTTAACTCTCAAATAAAAATATTGACGCAAATGAAAGTAGTATTATTAGCAGGAGGATTTGGAACAAGGCTATCAGAAGAAACATCTTTAAAACCAAAACCCATGGTAGAAATTGGCGGCAAGCCTATCTTGTGGCACATAATGAAAATTTATTCCCACTATGGTTTCAATGACTTTGTAGTTTGTCTGGGGTATAAGGGTTATATCATCAAAGAATATTTTGCCAATTATTTCCTACATCAATCGGATGTCACCATTGACATGGCAACCAATACTTTCGATTATCATAAGTCCCAAGCTGAACCTTGGAAAGTTTCTCTGGTAGATACTGGAATCAATTCCATGACAGGTGGCAGGATCAAACGAGTAAAAGATTATATCGGCAATGAGCCCTTTCTCTTGACTTATGGAGATGGAGTAGGCTCTATAGATATTGCCGAACTAATGAAGTATCATAAAGATCACGGCAAATTAATGACAGTCACTTCCGTACAGCCATCTGGTCGTTTTGGCGCCCTGAATATCGACAATGAAATGGAAGTTAAATCATTTCTTGAAAAGCCCAAAGGGGATGGATCGTGGATCAATGGCGGCTTCTTTGTATGCCAGCCAGAAGTGCTCAACTACATTACCAATGACAGTACCATCTTTGAGCGTGACCCAATGGAAAACATCGCTGCTGATGGACAAATGAAAGCCTTTAAGCACGAGGGATTCTGGAAACCAATGGACACTCTGCGCGATAAACAAGAACTGGAAAGACTTTGGGAAGAAGAAAAAGCACCTTGGAAGGTTTGGTAAGTGAGTTGGAAGGGTAAAGTTTGAAGTTGAAGGGTAAAGCTGGAAGTTGAAGGGTAAAGCTGGAAGCTCAAAGTTTGAAGTTGAAAGGTTGAAGTCTGAAGTTGGAAAGAGGATAAGTGGAAGAGGTGAAAAGATAAAAGTTGAAAAGGACTTAAGCGTTGAAGAGAGGATAAATAATGGCGTATCAATTCAATTTTGAGAAGCTTGAGGTCTGGTATTTCAGGTCAAAGTTTGAAGCTGGAAGTTAAAAGACCAATAAAATTTAAGAAATGGAAACCTTCGGATTTAAGGAATTGACTGTTTGGAAGAAGTCAATGGACTTGGTAGACGATATACTCTTACTCACCGAAAAGATCACCGATTCTAAAAGGCATTTTAGATTATGCGAACAACTGGAATCTGCCGTATCATCCATTCCTCAAAACGTAGCAGAGGGAAAGGGAAGAAACTCCAAAAAGGAATTCATTCAATTTTTATATTATTCGAGAGGCTCTGCTTATGAAGTCGTCACCTTGCTAAATACCTTTGCTCGAAGAAAGTGGATTACCAAAGAAGAACTTGAAGCCCTAGAAAAACAACTCCTAGAAATTGTAAAAATGATTAAAGGCTTAATCAATAGCATTCAAAAATCAATATAGATATGTTCCCCTCCGAGCTTTCAGCTTATTGCTTCGACCTTAAAACTGCTAACTAATGACTACCGACCAAACCACTCTCCTCCAATCTACCTACAAAGGCAAAAAAGTTTTCCTTACTGGACACACTGGTTTCAAAGGATCTTGGATGCTATACTGGCTACATCAATTAGGGGCTGAAATAAAAGGCTATGCTTTAGCTCCTGAACAGGTTGATGGACTTTATAACAGCATGAAAGGCGACTTGCTGTGCGATTCGATCATTGCAGACATTCGCGATAAAGAAAGATTGACTCAGGAAATCAAAGACTTCCAACCGGATTATGTTTTTCATCTGGCAGCACAACCATTGGTGCGTTTGTCTTACGATATTCCTTCAGAAACATTTGACGTAAATGCGATTGGTACAGCCAATGTGCTGGATGGGATTCGGGAACTCGAAAAACCGTGTATCGGAGTGATGATCACCACGGATAAGGTGTATGAAAACAACGAATGGCACTACCCCTACCGCGAGAATGACAGACTCGGCGGATATGATCCATATAGTGCTAGCAAAGCATGTACAGAATTAGTAATCTCTTCCTACCGTAACTCTTTTTTCAATCCAAAAGCGTATATTACCCACCATAAAGCCATTGCAGCAGCAAGAGCAGGCAATGTTATCGGTGGAGGCGACTGGGCAAAGGATCGAATCATTCCGGATATCATCAATGCCTTAAATAATGACCAACCTATAACCGTTCGTAATCCCCAAGCAATACGTCCATGGCAGCATGTATTAGAGCCTTTGGGTGGTTACCTCCTGCTTGGAGCGAAGCTTATGGAAGATCCGATTAAATATGCCGATGCATGGAACTTTGGTCCAATGGCAGATGATAATTTGGATGTGGAGTCTTTGGTGAAATTGGCTATTGAGGTTTGGGGATCTGGGAAATACGACACCCCTGCTTTGAAAGGTCAACCACATGAAGCGGGTCTTTTAAAGTTGGATATCAGTAAGGCTATCAATGAACTAGATTGGAAGCCAAAGTGGACAGCAAAACAGGCCATCGAAAAAACCATGAGCTGGTACAAAGCATGTACAGCTACAGCCAAAGTATCTTCACAAATGCAATTAGATTTAACCAGCTACTTATAACAATAAGAGAATTTTTGAGAATTTTACTAACAGGCATTTCAGGTTTTTTTGGTAGTCATCTTGCAAAAGCATTTTTGAAAGATGGTCATACGATCTTTGGCTTAATAAGAAAGAGTTCTGATCTCACAAAAATCGAATCCATCAAAAAAGAAATTACACTCTTTGAAGTGGATTCATCCGCAATTGATTTGCTCCAAATTGACGTTTTGGTACATGTAGCCACGGACTATGGAAGAGGTAAAAAACTAAGCGAAGTACTTCAATCCAATCTTATTTGGCCGCTTTCCTTAATAGAAACCTTAAAATCTTCAAATCCTCAATTAGCCGTTATCAATACAGATACTTTTTTTAACAAGGGTGATTTAAACTATCAGTACTTAGCGTCTTATACTTTGTCTAAGAAATGCTTTGAGACAGCCATTCAAGCTTTGACTAATGAAACAAAGGTTATTAACATGAAGTTGGAACATCTTTATGGGCCTGGTGATGGGTCTGAAAAGTTTATTCCTCACATGATTGATCAACTTTTACAACCTGTGGATAGTATTGACCTAACGGCTGGAAGCCAGCGGCGCGACTTCATTTATGTGGATGACGCAGTTGCAGCCTACCTGAAAGTCATAGAGGCTTTATCTGGGTTAGATTTAAACTATCACCAATTTGGAGTGGGAACTGGACAAAGCCAAGCAATCAAAGAAATGGTAGAACTGATAAAAAGTGAATCAAATAATACAGAAACAACGCTAAATTGGGGCGTCTTGACTCAAAGACCTGGTGAATTCAATGAATCAACTGCCATGAACCAAAACTTAAAAAAATTAGGGTGGAAGCCTGAATATTCATTACAACAAGGAATTAAAGAAACAATAGCGTATTACAATCAAACAAAAAATGGACTTTAAGAACATCAACGAAAGCCTACTGGCTCAGCTAAAAGAAGTAGCCATTCAAAACACAACAAAAGTGATTCGCCCCGGCGAAGACTATATCCCGGTGACAGGCAAAGTTTTGGATGAAAATGATATTCTTCTGGGCGTGGATGCCATGCTCGATGGCTGGCTCACGGCAGGACGTTTCGCGAAAAAATTTGAAAGACAGTTTGCCAAATACTTCGGATCTAAATTTTCCATTTTGGTCAACTCTGGTTCTTCCGCAGATTTGGTAGCCTTCTACGCCCTCACCTCCCCTAAGCTCGGTGATCGTCAGATCAAGCCAGGAGATGAAGTAATCACAGTTGCTGCGGGTTTCCCCACCACCGTGAATCCAATGATTCAGTATGGCGCCATTCCAGTATTTCTGGATATTGATATTCCTACTTACAACATCAAAGCGGAGCTCATTGAGCAAGCCATTTCTCCAAAGACCAAGGCCATCATGATTGCCCATACACTGGGAAATCCCTTTAACCTGAATGTGGTCATGGAAGTAGCCAAAAAACACAACTTGTGGGTGATCGAAGATGACTGTGACTCTCTTGGAGCAACTTACAACGGACAAAAAACAGGCTCCTTTGGCGACTTGGCGACTGTATCCTTCTACCCTGCTCACCATATCACAATGGGAGAAGGTGGTTCTGTTTTAATCAATAACCCAAGACTCAAAATGATCGCAGAGAGCTTTAGAGATTGGGGCCGGGACTGCTACTGCGAACCAGGAAAAGACAATACCTGCAACAAACGCTTTGAATGGCAGCTTGGTGAGCTACCTTATGGCTATGATCACAAGTATACGTACTCACATATTGGGTTCAACCTCAAAGTAACCGACATGCAAGCCGCTGTAGGTTTGAGCCAACTAGAAAAGGCAGATGCCTTTGTGGCCAAAAGAAGGGAAAATTACAAACTGCTTTATTCGAAAATGAAGCAATTTGAAGAGTACTTTATTTTGCCAGAACCTACGCCTAATAGTGATCCAAGCTGGTTTGGCTTTTTACTGACTCTCCGTCATGGCGTGAAATTTTCACGCCATGATCTGGTGCAGCACCTAGAGCAAAATAAAATTGGCACACGTTTGCTCTTTGCTGGTAACCTGATGCGTCAACCCGCCTATGCCAATATCGAAAAACGAACGGTGGGCACCTTTGAAAATACAGATAAAGTTATGAATGATAGCTTTTGGCTAGGCGTATGGCCAGGTTTAGAAGAAAAGCATTACGACTATATTGTAGAAATCTTGAAAGCATATTTAAAATAGTGAGAGTCCACCGTATTTTGATAGCTTAAAAAGACTAGAAATAAATAAAAGTGAGTAACAATAATTATTTATGAAAATTAGTAAAAAACCCTCATTTAATGAAGCAACAAGAATAGTGGGGAAATGTAATAATAAAATATTGGAGAGTTATGATATATGAAAACACTATTGATTTTAGGAGCTTTCTTTTAAATCTATTATCATAACTATTGCAATGTTTAAGAATAGACCAATATCCTCCTACTTCAAATCGCTTAGTTGGGGCTTGGGAATCATTATTATAACCTTCATAAAACAGATTCTATTAGTACCCGTTTTCTTAGTGTATTTAGGAAAAGACATATTTGCTTTTTGGCTAATAGCAAATTCAATTCTATTTGTTTTAAGATCAATTGGGCTAGGACTTTTTAATTATTGTTCCAATAATGTTAACCTTAGTTATCACCTATTTAACAATCAAGAAAACTCCCAAAACATACAAAAAGCCTATTCATCTTGCTTAATATTTTTTTTAGTTCAACTATTACTATGCTTTTCTTTTTCGTCGAGGGAGTTTACATCATTTATTACACAATTTCCGATTGAGTTTTTGGAAGGTATTGAGGGAGTAACAATAATTCTACTTTTATTACTAAGTAAAATACCGAGTTCGTTTGTATCACTCTTTTTTGTAAGACTTTACGAACCACTAGGTAGGATAGATAAAACTTTAAAGTTTCAATTGATTTTAGAACTTATTGACCTATTAGTTTTACTAATTTGTTTACCTCTTACTAAGAGCTTATTTGCAACTGTTTCAGTTTTATTTATTGCTAATTTAGCGTATTCTATATTTGTAATATATTATGTACACAAGGATATTAAATTAAAATTAGACTGGATAACACTAAATTTCGAAAATTTCATTTTAGATCTAAAGAAATCTAGCCTACTTACCTTAAGCTTTATAACAGAAAAAGTATATGACAATGGTTTGAATATTGTCGTAGCTTACGCATACTCCACAAAAATTGTTGCTCTGTTTGGAACAGGAAGAGTATTATCCAATTCGGCTCTTCGTTTTTCAAATACTATTTCTGAGCCTTTAATGCCACAAATACAAAAAGATTTTGCGTCTGGAATTAACTCTAAGATATTAGATACTTTTTACAAATATTGGCAGGTCACTTGCTCCCTGGCTCTTCTCTTCGTTATTATTCTAATGCCTTATTTAGAGGATTTGTTTATTATTTGGACAAGAAATGAGTTAGAATATAATGAACAGTTGATTAAAAGCCTTTTTGCTGCGATGTTTATTCAAAATTACATGATTGTCATTGTACAGCTCTTGAGAAGAACAAATGCCTCATATGTTCTTTTAGTTTATAATTTAATTAAGGTCATTTCCACAGTGGGGTTAATGCTTTTATTTAAAAGTGACTCTTGGTATTCAAATCTAGGTTTAGCCTTATTTATTGGGGAGGTGTTTTCAGGTCTGTATGTATTTAAGAGTTTAAAAGAGGGGCTGTTTAATTCAAGGTTTTATGAGTTTTTCTTCTATTTTATTCTTATAATTTCCTCTTCCTTGTCGATTTTTTTGATTAGTAATTTCTACTTGTTAATGATTATAGGCCTATTCACAATTGTGTTGCTTAACATACGGAAAATTAAAAATCATTTTACATGACTATTTATAAAGTATCAGAACTTTTCAAATCCATTTTAAGAAGAATAAGAAATGTTTTGTCAACATTTTATTGGTCAAGGGTGTTAAAATGTGGGAAAAATTTTAAAATTTACTCAGGGTCTAGAATCACACATCCTAAAAATATCACCATTGGTGATAACTGTTTTTTTCAATGGAATGTTCATTTAAATTCCGAGCTACAAGATTGCTACTTAATTGTTGAGGATAATGTACAGATTAACTCCAATGTAAATATTGATTTTTCGGGTGGTGTTTGCATTGGGGAAAATACGCTAATATCTCAAGATGTTTATATTTTATCTCATAGTCATGGACATAATCCCAGATCCAAGCCGAATCCTAAACCAATAGTTATTGGTAGTAATGTTTGGATAGGAGCTAAAGTAATTATAGGAGAAAATGTAAATTCCATTGGTAATAATTCAATCATTGCTATGGGTTCAGTCGTTGTAAAGGACGTTCCTGAAAATCACATTATAGGGGGAAATCCAGCCAAATTTATCAAACTTAGCTAATTGTGTCAAATACACTGATATCAATTATTTGGTTTGCTTTTCTCTATGGTGGATTGTTTTTTTTATATAAAAAAAATGATTTATTCTCTCCAATAAAATTTATCTGTCTATTATATATCTTCAGAAACGTTTTATTTCTTATCGCAGTATATCTTGATGAAGATGTTTTCCCGAGGGATATATTAGCAGCCTTAGATATGAGCCTAGATGAAGCTCTACCACAATATCTATACGTACAAACAATAGCTTTTATAAGCCTCATCTTTGGAATTAATTTTATAAAGAGGACAAAATTTCGTAATCAACAAGTGTTTTTTAATCACCCTGAAAGATTGGTGATTACATCAAACATAATTTTTTTGATGGGTCTTTCAGGATATATCCTTTTCTTTATTCAAGTAGGTGGAATTAGCATACTGCTCAATAATCTTAACAATAGAGTAGCACTTCAGAGTGGAGGATATTCTTTGATTTTTGCTGAACTACTGACAATAGGCATTATATTTCGCATAAGGTTATTAAAGTTTAACCACAAAAGAAATAAATTTTGGCTGGCGGTATTTATAGTTTTTGCGGTATTTCTAAGCTCATCTTTAGGGGGAAGAAAGAATACCGTCTTTCTTTTACTTATGATTATTATAACTTTTCATTTTTATGTCAAACCAATTGTTATTTCTCAGATAAAGAAAGGTCGTATAGCTTTCTTAGCAATTTTTTTAATTGTTTACACCTTTATAATACCAATACTTAGATCGCCAAACGGTTTAGATAAATTACTCACGGGACAAAAAAATGTGTTTGAAGAAATAGAATTAGGTGGATTAATTACTTACTTCTCTTACACATGGATAGATATCTATACTACCAATCATTTTAATGATTCTAACAAATGGGATTTTTACACATTACTCACGATACCAAGTAATTTTAATGTTACTATACCTAATGTCTTGCGGCCGCCTGTTGATGAAGGAGTCTACTTATATAATTCTATTTTTTATAACACAGAATTCAAGCCCCTTACTGCAAGAAATAAGATGATTATCACTAGTTACCCTATTGAAAATATGGGGTTCGGCTATGCCAATTATTTAATACCTGGGGTTATTCTTGCGTTTTTTTTACTCGGTATCTTTTATAAGATGGCTTATAATTTTTTCTTAAAACACTATAACCATCCTCTTGCCCTATACTTCTACATGTCCATTCTAATCAATTTCAATTTTAGTAGTCTTCGCATTATTAATTTGATTTATACGTGTATTAATATTTTTTTAGTTTTTATAGTTATGAGGTTCCTTCAAATTAAAGAAAAAAGAAGCAAAGTGGTAGTAATTTCAAGCAGATAAGTATGGCTAGCATTTATCACGTTATTTCATCCATTGATGCTTCTACTGGAGGTCCTGCACGTAGTGTAACTGATCTTTTACACGCTTTAAGTAGTATGGAGTCGTCCACTTATCACTATAGCCTTTTTACGATTAAGAGTGAGAATCCAATTTTAGATAGTGCAGCTACTACTCTTTACCAGATACAATTTTGTAAAAAGCTCACAAAAGATAGATTGCTTGGTTCAAATGAAACAAAGAAACCAGAAATCCTCCATATACATGGTATTTGGGATGGTCCTACCTCCACCGCCGCTAAGGTGGCGAGAGCCGCAGGGATTGCCTACATATATACCATCAGAGGCATGCTAGAGCCTTGGTCTCTTACGCAAAGCCGATTTAAAAAGAAGTTCGCTCTTTTTCTATATCAGCGAGAATTATTAAATAAAGCAGCTTGTCTGCATGTCACTGCGGAGAGTGAAATGAAAAGCTTACGCGATCTTGGTTTTAAAAACCCTATAGCCATCATTCCGAATGGCATAGATCTTCACAAATTCCCACTCACCAAAAAATATTTCTCAGATACAAATGGCAAACGCATTCTTTTTTTATCGAGAATACATCCTAAAAAAGGGTTGGAAATGCTCATAGATATATGGGCAGGTCTGGATAATGAAATAAAACGGGGATGGTATATTGATATCGTAGGGAATGGAGATGCAAATTATATTACCAAATTGCAAAGCCAAATTGATCTATCGGGACTTCAAGATGAGATTAAAATACTTCCACCCGCATACGGTATGGATAAAAATAAAATGTTGTTAGACGCAAGACTATTTATTTTGCCCACTTATAGCGAGAATTTTGGTGTTGTGATTGCAGAAGCGCTTGCTGCATTTACTCCTGTAATAACAACGCAAGGAGCTCCCTGGAAAGATTTAGAAACTTATAATGCAGGATGGTGGACATCCATAGATCAAGAGGGTATAAAAATGGCCTTAAAAGAAGCATTGCTTTCCAATGATGCATCGCTTGACGAAAAAGCCATTCAAGGCAGAAAGCTT
Source organism: uncultured Cytophagales bacterium (assembly GCA_963848175.1). Lineage (GTDB taxonomy): Bacteria > Bacteroidota > Bacteroidia > Cytophagales > Cyclobacteriaceae > JAMZMI01. The sequence goes on along the minus strand of CAWKCO010000005.1, from coordinate 79,860 downwards.
GTTGAAGATAAATTTTCTATAGCAGCAGTTGCGAAGGATATGGAGTCTCTTTATGATTGGATCACGACTAACAATGAACAACCTTCCAATGAACAACCTTCATTTGTAAATAGCTATGAATAAAGTTGATTTGTCAAAATACGAGAATACGTTAGGTTTTAAGCATAAGGTATTACGTGTATGCTTTGAAGTTATTTGGGCACTCTTTGTTCGTCCTTTGCCTCGTAGTATGGGCAATTCCTGGAAGATATTTATTCTGAGGTCTTTTGGTGCAACCATTCATAAAACGGCTAAAGTGTATTCGTCAGTAAGAGTGTATGCTCCATGGAACCTGCACATGGAAGAATATTCATGTTTAGCACCGGAAGTAGACTGCTACAATGTAGATTTGATAAGCATAGGGAGTAATGTGACAATATCACAAAAAGTTTATTTATGTGCTGCCTCTCACGATATTACCAAGGCTTCAATGCCGTTAATCACCAGCCCTATTACTATAAAAGCTCAGGCTTGGGTTGGGGCAGATGCTTATATCGGTATGGGGGTTACCATAGAAGAAGGGGCTGTAGTAGGTGCCAAAGCGTGTGTTTACAAAGATGTTCCTGCCTGGACGATCGTGGGCGGAAATCCGGCCAAATATTTAAAAAAGAGAGAATTCACGGAATAAATATTAACTCAAAATGAATGCTGATATAACCGTATTTATACCGACCAAAAATGAAATAATTCATATAGAGCGGTCAATAAGAAGTGCATTGAAACTTACGCCGCATGTGTTTGTAGTAGATTCCGCATCAACAGATGGCACTATAGAAAAAGCTGAATCACTAGGCGTTGTTGTTCTTCAATATGAATGGACAGCCTCAAGTAATTTCTCCACAAAGTTTAATTGGGCTCTGGAAAACTTACCAATAAAAACAACTTGGATTATCCGGTTGGATGCTGACGAATATTTTCTCGAGAATACCATAAACACGCTACCCGGTGAACTTGAAAAACTTGACTCTAGTATTAATGCTGCAACGTTAAATAGAAGGATACACTTTCATGGACGTTGGATTAAATATAGCGGCCAATATCCTCGGCCGATGAGCAGAGTCACCCGTTCAGGGTTTTGTCGTTATGAACCGCGCTGGTTGGATGAGCATGTAGACGTGGACGGAAATAAAATAGCAAATCTATCACTTGACTTTGTTGATGATAATTTAATTACTATTTCTCAATGGGTAAAAAAGCATGACGGTTATGCCATAAAAGAAGCAATAGAAATGCTTCATCAAGAAATTGGCATATTTCAAAGAGAGAAATCGCAAGGAAATATTGGAAACCGTGCTAAAATGGCTAAAAAAGAGAAATCCTATTATGCCAAGATGCCATTGTATTGGCGTGCGTTCTTATATTTTTCTTATCGCCATTTTATTAGATTAGGTTTTTTAGACGGATATCAGGGTTTTCTTTGGAATTTTTTCCAAGGATGGTGGTATCGCACTTTAATCGATGTGAAAATATCTGAGATAAAAAAAGCCTGTGGCAATGATGCGAGCAAAATTAGAGCATATCTGAAAAAAGAATACGGAATAGAAGTATGAAGGTGTCTATAACTACTCTTTTAACTATCCAAGTGTCCTGGCTGTCAGCAGCATTGCTACAAGAGGTTCAAAACCTTAAAGCATTTATGAGGGAAACTCAGCAGTGAAGGTTAGGGAGAGGGGAATTGAGTGAATGGTATTCGGTGGGCGGTATTCGGTGGGTTATTGGCTTTTAGCCCTTAGCTTTTGGCGGTTGGCTTGTTTGCGGTGAGCGGTAGTCGGTGAGCGGTAATCGGTGAGTGGTATTAAGTAAAGCTAGAGGTTAGACTTCATAGAAGCGCAAAGCGGTTAGCGAAAGGCGATTTAGTTTCTTTGTATTAGACGACAGACCTGTACATGTCGTTTTTGCAGAAAATGTGATCGATCAGGAGTTAATTGTGATCACAGCTTACGAACCTGATTTGAAGATTTGGCATTCAGATTTTAAAACCAAAAAATAATGGATCACCCAATTCAACAAGGCTAATAGCTAAAGGCCATCAGCCAAGCAACGCTCGTCCATAGTTCGTCCAGTCTTTTTTCAGTCTAACCACTAATAGCGAACCGCCTATACAACGGCGAATTGAGAACATACTTAAATAAAACGGTTAGCGTAAGCCGGAAAACGCACCAATGTTGTCTCATGGAATACGTTGACACCCAAAGCTGTGGATAACTTTTTTAACTTGTAAAATTATGACAGTTGAAGAGAGACGCAGAAGGAGATTCAGTGAGGAATTTCGAAAGGAGCAAGTTGCTTTATTTGAGTCAGGAGAGATCACAATAAGAGAGATTTCGGATATCTATGAAGTGAAAGCTGCGACGGTAAGAATTTGGATTGGTCAGTACGGTAAAACGCAATTACCTAAGCCTATATTGATTACTTCGGCCAAGGATATCAATCACACGCGAGAATTAGAAAAGGAGAATAAAAAGCTCAAGGAGATTATAGGAGATCAGCAGGTGGAGTTGATATATAAAAATCAATTGCTCAAGGTTATGAGTGAGCGATTGGGGAAGGATTTTGAAAAAAAATGATACTCCCACTACTGACAGCAATCAGATCAACTCAGTGTGACCACCAAATAGCCATGGAACAATTCTATCGTTATTTAGGCATCACCAGGCAGGCCTATTATCAAGCTATATCCAGAGAAGCTCCGAAGAAGATTCAGATTGCTGAAATGATCAAACTTGTCAAAGAATACCGATCAAAGCATGACCGTAGAGCAGGGTCAAGATCTCTATATTATAACCTAGAAATTAAGACCAAATTTGATATTGGGATCTCCAAGTTTGAACAATTGATGTCGCAGGCAAACATGTCACTTGTCCCTTTGCGAATTAATGTGGTCACCACAAAATCATCCCTACATAGCTGGAATTACAACAATTTAGCATCAGGGCTTATTATTAGAGGCATCAATGAATTAGTAGTGGGAGACTTGACTTATGTGGTAATTGGATCTGGCAGGTACTTCTTATTTTGCTTAACAGATGTATATAGTGCAAGAATTGTTGGTTACCATTTAGCAGAAAGAATGAGAGCAGTCGAGGCAAAAAATGCTTTTGATATGTGGGTAAAATTACGATCAGGAACAGCCTTGAAAAGCTGTATCCATCATACAGATGGAGGGTCTCAGTACTTTTCTCAATTGTATTTATCGGCTATTAATGCGTTGAAAATCAAAGTGAGTGTGGCTGAAAACTGCTTGAAAAATGGGTACGCAGAACAACGCAATGGACTGATTAAACACCATCTCTTACCAACAATTGAGCTATCAAAAGGCAAGACTTTATTCAAAGAGATAGCTCGCGTCATTCACATATATAATCATGATAGAAAACAAGAAAATTTAAATTGGCTTAGTCCAGTAAGTTATGAAGAACAAAAAAAGCATGTTGAAAAGCAGATTTTTAAGTTTAAGAAAGATTGATTTGGGTTTTAGGAGGCATAAACCGACAAAAAATTCAGGCAAAAAGGAAGGTGACCTAAAGTACTTTGGGTACTTTTAGGTCACCTAAAAACAAACTTTTCAGTCGATCAGAATTATTCCTTGGAAGGTTGCTCCCCAGCAGAGCCTCCCGCCGCTTCGTTCTGATAGATTTAAATGTAAAAACTACCGACTATTTAAAACCAATTAGTTATTCACAGTTTTTAGGCTTTAGGTCGGAAGCCTGTCAACCTATTTCATGAGGACTCACAAAAGCCAACAGCCAACAGCCAACAGCCAAACGCCAAACGCCAAACGCCAAAAACTAAAAGCCAGCAGCCAACAGCCAAAGGCTAAAATTTTCTTACGATCATTGCAGTGAATTCAGAAAGCAACCAACAGCTCAAGACATTGAAAGTTTCCATCATCACCGTAACGTACAACAGCTCAGCAACGGTGGCTGACACACTCAAGAGCGTGGCTAGCCAAGACTATTCGGATATAGAGCACATCATCATTGATGGAGCTTCCACGGATAGCACCATGGATATTGTTAGAGGGTATCCCCACGTAAGTCAGGTGATCTCTGAACCCGACAAGGGCATGTACGATGCACTCAACAAAGGCATTGCAAAGGCTACCGGAGACATTATCGGAATCTTAAATTCGGACGATGCATTTCATAACGAGCAGGTCATCAGCAAAATTACAGCGGAGTTTCGCGCGAACGACGTTGATTCCATCTTCGGAGATATTCGTTTTGTCTCCCCTACCAACCGCTCCAAAACCATTCGCTACTATTCCTCGGCACATTTTCATCCAGGCAAATTTGAATCAGGCTATATGCCGGCACACCCTTCTTTCTACTGCAAGAAATCCATTTATGAGAAATACGGTGATTTTCAGATTAATTATAAAATAGCCGCCGACTATGAGTGGCTGACCAGAGTGCTCTATAAACACAAAATATCCTATAAATATTTACCACTACTTACAGTTGACATGCTCCCTGGTGGACTGAGTAACGGCACCCTCAAAAGCCGATGGGTACTTAACAAAGAAATCATAAGGGCTTGCGCTGAGAATGGCATTGAGACCAGTATGTGGAAGTTGAGCATCAAGTATTTTAGTAAAGTTTTTGAATATTTGAAAAGGAATTGAAAGCATGAAAATATTACTAACAGGTGCTTCTGGATTTGTTGGCGCTAGATTACTAGATAAGAATCATAGTCAGAAGGATATCAGCACCGTTTCCTTACAAAAAAAGACTATTAGGAGATATCGACTTTTCAAATATCGACACCATCATTCACTGCGCAGGTATCGCCCACCGCATGGAAAAAACGGCAGACGACCTATACTTTTCTGTCAATCGTGATCTTACATTGGCCTTGGCGCAAGCAGCAAAAGCAGCTGGAGTAAAGCAATTCATTTTCCTGAGCACCATCAAGGTGTATGGCAAAGACTTCAGCGAAGAACCACTCACGCTGCAAACGCCATGCATTCCCAATGATCCCTACGGACAAAGCAAATGGGAAGCAGAAGAAGGACTCAGAAAGCTGGAAGGGGGAAACTTTAAAATTGCGATCATTCGACCGCCACTGATTTACGGCCCTGGGGCTAAAGGGAATCTCCTTCGCCTGATGCAATTGGTCACCAGCCAGAAACCTGTGCCTCTGGGTGGCATTTCCAATAGAAGAAGTATGATCTTCATTGACAACCTGATTGACTTAATCCATCAGATTATTGATAAAAAAGCGTCCGGCACTTATTTACCAGCGGATTATCCGCCTATCTCCACCTTCCAGATGGTGAAGCTAATGGCGAAGACTTTGAATGCTGATAAAACGATCATTACCCTTCCTCTACCCTTGAGATGGATCATCAAGCAACTAAAACCAGGCTTTCATCAGCGGTTATTCGGATCGCTCGAGGTAGATTCATCAGAGAGCTATCACAGTCTCGACTTTCATCCTCGCTATTCTCAGGAAGAAGGTATTGAGCAGATGGCCAAAGCTTTTAACATTACTAACAACCTCGAATCATGATGATTTATCTCATCACCACCCTCCTTATTGTCCTTGCTATGATTGGCTACTTATGGTTGGCCAAGAAAAAAAACATCATTGACAAGCCCAACCACAGAAGCTCTCATAAGGAAATCACCATTAGAGGAGGCGGCATTATTATCCCTTTCGCCGCACTGCTTTACTTCCTGTTTTATGGCTTCCTATACCCGTACTTATTCATTGGTTTATTATTGATCGCCTGTATCAGCTTTGCCGATGATATAAAACCCCTACCCTCCCGAGTGCGCATTGTAGCCCATTTTATAGCTGTGGTGCTATTACTCGTTCAGCTGGACTTATTTAGCTACCCATGGTGGCTGGTACTAATAGTAGTAATTTTACTCACTGGATGGATCAATGCGGTCAACTTTATGGATGGCATCAATGGCATCACAGCGGTATATGGATTGGTCTCCATCGGCACATTTTGGTATTTCAATGAGTATATCATCGCATTTTCAGACACAGATTTGCTCATCTACTGTGGCATTGCCCTACTTGTATTTGCCTACTATAACTTCCGAACTAAGGCTCGCTGCTTTGCAGGAGATATAGGATCTATAACACTTGCATTTTTACTGGGTTTCTTTCTTCTACAGTTAATTTTGAAAACGGAAAACCCTATTTATCTCTCCTTCTTTGTAGTGTATGGCGTAGATGTATCGATCACGATCATAGAACGACTTTTCAAAAAACAAAACATTTTTACGCCGCACCGTTTGCACCTTTATCAAATTTTAGCCAACGAAAAAAGAATATCTCATCTGGTAGTAAGTGGCATGTATGGTGCAATACAACTCATTATCAATGTATTCATGATACAAAATTGGACGTCTCTTCAGACTAATCCACTGCTAATCCTCATTTTTATATTTGTATCATATTCCATTGTTTACATATTATTCAAAACGTATTTACTTAAACCGCGTAAAACTTAGTCATTCTTAGTAGTAGAACTACTTTATTAAAATAATCATACGAAAATCAACATATTGTTATACTTTTCGTAAAGTAATTAGCTATTTGATTAACTTGCATCGGTTATATATACCGTTACTCTTTTTCACTCGCTAAATTCAAGTAATATGTATAAAAGTCTGGTCAATCATTATTCGAATAAATATCTGGCAGTATGGGTTATATTATTCCTTGATATACTGGTAGTATTCTTATCGTTTGAGTTTGCCAGCCTCCTCAGACATAATTTTGACTATGAGAAAATAGACTTTGCTGCCGTTCATCTCCAAGGATTGATTACAGCTTGCACCTACCTTATTGTCTTCAAATTGTGTCGCACCTCTTCAGCAGTCATGCGACATACCAGTTTCAGTGACCTGGCCAGATTGCTTATATCTGTGGTGTGGGCTTCTGGTGTACTTATCGCTTGTAGTGTGGTGGCTTTTTACGGATTTGGATATGATGGAATCATCCTTATCTCAAAATCTATTTTAATCATTCAGGCTCTTTTAGTTATTTTGCTTCTGTCCACTTATAGAATGCTGGCCAAGGCAGTCTATGGGTCTTTTCTCAATACAAGCTCCAAGATGAAGACCCACGTAATCATATATGGCGCAGGTGTCTCTGGGCTCATCACTAAAAAGACATTACTCAGTAGCTCCCAGCAGCGAATCACGGTTCTGGGGTTCATTGATGACAACCCGGCACTTCAGGGAAAGACGGTGGAAGGATTACCTATATATTCTTATGATCAAGTAATCAACCAAAAATTTATAGAGCGCAACAATGTTTCAGAAGTCATTTTTTCCATTGCCGACTTAAATATTAAGAAAAAGCGCAAAGTCATTGACTCGTGCCTGCAGGTAGGGGTAAAAGTGAGAGAAGTACCTTCTTACGACAAATGGGTACATGGAGAGCTCTCACTAAATCAGATTAAGCCTGTGAAGATTGAAGATTTATTGGGTAGATCTGTCATTTCCCTGGATAGTGTCAATATTCGCATAGCATTGAGCAATAGAGTGGTATTGATTACTGGTGGTGCTGGGTCTATAGGTAGTGAAATCACCAAGCAGGTAATGTATTTTAAACCTACAAAGATCATTGCACTTGACCATGGGGAGACTGCCTGCTACCAGCTTAACATGGACTTGCTCGAACATATCAAAAAGACATACGCTTCCTGTGAAATTGTCGTAGCAAACGTTACTAATTTTAAAAGAATGCAACAGGTATTTGAGCAGTACCAGCCTGACATTGTATTTCATGCGGCAGCTTATAAACACGTCCCTCTCATGGAGGAAAATCCTGTGGAAGCTGTCAATACCAATGTATTTGGAACTAAGAATATTGCCGACCTTGCTATCCGCTATGGGGTTCAGAAGTTTGTAATGGTCTCCACGGATAAAGCCATCAATCCTACAAATGTGATGGGCGCTACAAAGCGAGTAGCAGAAATGTATGTTCAAAGTCTAAACAACGAACAAAAGCAGACACAATTCATCGTAACCAGATTTGGTAATGTCTTAGGATCAAATGGTTCTGTAATACCACTTTTCAAAAAGCAAATTGATAAAGGCGGCCCCATAACGCTAACCCATAAGGATATCACACGATATTTCATGACTATTTCAGAAGCATGTAACCTGGTGTTGGAAGCAGGGTCAATAGGATCTGGAGGAGAAATTTTCATCTTTGACATGGGAAAATCTGTTAAAATACTTGATCTAGCTAGGAAAATGATTAGGCTTTCGGGTCTTACTGAAGGGGTGGATATCGAAATAGAATTTGTAGGGCTGAGACCTGGTGAAAAACTCTATGAGGAGCTGCTAGCCACTGAAGAGAATACCTTGCCAACCCACCATCCTAAAATAATGAAGGCGAATATTAAGCGGGTGGAAACGTATGAAATCAATCTTGCTCTTGAAGAACTTGCCTCATCTATAGATCATGGAGAACCTTACAATATTGTTTCGGTTCTCAAAAAAATAGTGCCAGAATATCGTAGCAACAATTCACACTTCAGTAGCTTAGACCGTCCAAAACCAGCGTTCGCAAGCTAGTTGTTCTTTTTGCTCCATATTGCTTTAAAAAATATAACTGTAGCTATTCAGGGATTAAACCTTGATGCAATCAGAATTCTGTCATAATTTTTGCGAAAAAAAACAAAAATAACGCCAAAACAGCCTGTCTTCACTAAATCACACCACGGTTAAAACCCGTGGCAATTGATACTCTGAATAGTTACAAAATATAACCATAGCTATGGCTATATTGATATTTTACATTATCTGGAACAAAAATAACCTTTGGCTTTTCCACCACAGTAGCCTTAACCCACCACTAAAATGAAATTAAATTCGGCACTTCTGATTAGTATAACGCTTATTCTAACTTTAGAAAAGGGAATAGGTCAATCGCTTACGGGGTTAAATGGTTTAGCTGTTACACCGTCAGCAGAAATGTTGGAAAATGGTCAGGTAGTACTGGGCAGCTCCTACTTTAGTTCTAAGTATATGGAATATGGAGGGTATAGATATAATGGTGTGGCTGGGTACGTGTCTGTTACTTTTCTGCCGTTCGTAGAACTATCCTTTCGTTATACGGGGCAGCTCAGACCAATCACAGAGGAGAATAAAAACTTTCCGGATCGAATGCCCAGTGTAAGGGTGCGAGTGCTTGAAGAAAAAAAGTGGATTCCGGCAATAGGCATGGGAGTACACGATATATCATCAGTGGATGGTGGGGGTGCCAAACATTTTGAGGCCACCTATCTGGTATTAACAAAAAACTTTCCGCTAGGCAGTCTCTCAAGTTCCTTAAAGGTCAACACTGGTTATGGTTTTGCTTTGTTCCCTGCAAGTAATCATGAGTTAGATGGCTTATTTGGAGGGGTAAGCATCACTCACCCTAATTTCTCTTCACTGAATTATATTTTAGAGTATGATTCTAAAAACGTCAACGCGGCAATCAAGATACTCTTATGGAAGCATCTCCAGCTCATGACCGTCTTAAGAGGAATGGATTCCTTTGAAGGAAACATTGCTTTTAGAACGACTTTGAAATGACCTCTCTGAGTAAGGGCATACCTAAATCTCCTCCCTTATCCTCTCAAACCTAAACTCAATGGACTGGGTAAAAACCTCTCCTGGGTGCAAAAGATTGGAACCCAAAGGCGAGATGACGGAGTGCATCGGCAAAGTCCTGACATTCCAGACAAAGCCCATTAAAGGCCGAATAGCTGGTTTTGGTCATTCCATTTTCCTGTGTCTTCAAGCCTACGCCCGTGTAAAACTGCATGCATGGCGCATCTGTTAATACTTTCATTTTGATTCCCGACGCAGGACATGCGAGTTGGGCTACTGATTTCATTCTTCGCTCTTTATCATTGTTTAAAACATAAAGATCGCCATGCTGCTGGTGCAGCGAATTTATGCGACTTTTTAATATCGCAGGGGATCTAAAATCATTTGATTGTGTCTCGACAGCCAGCTTCTCGCCATTGGCATGCATGTTTTTATCCATACCTATTACGTAATCAGCATCAATTTGAAGTGTGTGATCAAGAATGTTTCCTTTGCCTGCTAGATTGAAATAAGCGTGATTGGTGAGCGCCAGTGGTGTGGACTGGTCGGATCGAGCTTTGAAGTCTATTCTAAGTCCATTGTATTTGGAGATAGAATACTTAACCTCCACCTCTACATTGCCTGGGTATCCTTCTTCCCCATCTAGTAGCCGAGTACGCAAAGTGATTGATCGATCATCAAGCGCTACGTCCCACAGTTTTTTATCCAGACCTTCTATGCCTCCATGAACATGGTGCACTCCTCCGTTTTGAGACAGATAAAATTGCTTTTCATCCAGAGAAAACTGAGCATTTTTAATTCTCCCAGCTACACGACCTACGATGGCACCTGCATAAATATTTTCTTTGATATACTGCTCAATGGATTCAAATCCCAGTACAACATTCCTAAGATTTCCAGCGGCATCAGGCACGAGTAATTGAGTCAAAATTCCACCATAGTTGGAAATACGAGCGGTAATTCCATTTTCACTTTCGAGGGTATATAAATCTGCCAAGTCTCCATTTGGTGTTTTACCAAATGGAGACTTAGTGATTTTCACGGCATTAGATGCTGCATTATGATCAAAACTCATCAAAAGCAATATTGGATTCACTTACGTTCAAGTCTTTGAGCATTTGCTGACAAGCCGCTATCATTGGTGGTGGCCCGCAGAGGTAGAAATCTATGTTTTGCACGTTGGGATGATTCATTAAATAATGCTCGTAAACCACCTGATGAATGAAGCCTGTGTGTCCACCCCACTCGTAGCGCTGGCATGGCTCGGAAAGGGAAATATAAAAACTAAAATTATCTGTGGACTCATCGAGTGCCTCGAAAGTAATTATAGTAGAACAACTCCTGTTTTGATCTGGCTCCATACCAATAGCTAATTTTTCGATTGGTCTTCTCAGATTCTACCAAATGAGCAATATGTGATCTAAGAGGTGCCATGCCTGCTCCACCTCCTATGTAGACCATTTCTGCGATCATTTTCTTAATGTGAAAGTCGCCATAAGGCCCATAAACTTTCACTTCATCACCTGCTTTAAGCCCAAAAACATAGACGACACCCACTCCCGCTGAGCAATTTTTTCCATCTGGTGGTAGAGAAATTCTCACATTGAATTTCAAGTACTTCCCTCCCACCAGCAGGATCAGTTGCCAAAGAATAGTTTCGCCTGAGTTGGGTCTAAGGTTATTAGCGAAGTATTGGCAACACTTCGCTGTTCTCCATCTTCCTGTATGGTTTATCAATTTTAAAGTCGCTAAACGACTTTTGAAAAACAGGAACTTCTAACTGTAATACTCACCCGCTAGGTGAGTTTACTGTTTTATTCGAATCGGTCGGCCCAAAACCAGTTCTTTGATATAGTAGCCACATTGTGATTGCTCTGTACTTTATAGGTCAGGCTCGCTTGCTCTTCTCTCACTCCTGCGCCTCCTTGGCTGTCCAGACTCATTAAGATCACGTCATTTTCAACTCGTACGTTATAGGTACACAGCCCCACGCATACGGGTGCTCTTTTTACAGAACCATCAGCCAGACTAAACCGTCCATTGTGCTTAGGACACTCGATCTGATCTCCAATAATGAGCCCATCTGCCAAATGGGTTTTTCCGTGAGTACAAATGCCATCAGTCGCGTAATATTTACCCTCCAAAGTTTGATAAACCGCATAAGTATTCCCTTCAACATCAAAGCGAAGGACGTCACCTTTGGAGAGCTGATCTACCTGACACACCTTCACACTACCATCAATTACTTGACTCTATTTGCTGAAAAAACTAGTTTGTGCTGGCTTTCATTGATTTCTGATCCGCAGGAATTTGTCGCTCAACAAAATATTCAGGGTCTTTACTCTGCTTAATCAGTGCAGGTATTATTTCTTTATAAGCGCCCCACAAACCATTATATGGTTTTGGACAGTAAGATTTAGTCAGCTCATGAAGCCTAGGTAAGTTGTGATAGGGTACCAAAGGAAACATGTGATGTTCCAAATGATAGTTCATGTTCCAATACAAAAAACGATTGACGCGATTCATATACACTGTGCGACAATTGAGCCTATGATCTAAAACGTTTTCAGCCAAGCCCGCATGTTGGGTGATTCCATAAACCACAATCATGTAAGACCCTATAAAAGTTGGGATGCCTACAAAGAACAAGGGCAGCCACGTTTGAAAATAGACAGCCAGTCCAATCACAGCAAGGTAAATCAACAGCCAAACCCGCGCGATGCGAAAGATCTTTGAATATTCCGATTTCGGTATATACTCTTTCTCCTCACTTTCCATGCGCCCCACTACATGCAAAATCCACTTTTTGAATTCCGCTGGAAAACTTTTGAATGCAAAAAGATTCAAGACAATACCCAAAATATCGGGTGGACGAGGAGCTGCTACTTCGGGATCACGCCCCACGATGTTCGTATCACTATGGTGTCTGGTATGGCCCATCTCCAACACACGGACTGACGAAAAACCATAAATGAGGCTATTTCATACAGCCAGTTGTTCATCCAATCTGTCTTGAAAGCCGTGCCATGGCTCGACTCATGCCATCTGGAATCTGAGACGGAAGCATACAGCATGCTGTAAGCCATGGCGGGTAGGACGAAACCACCATGTACCCCATGTAAGCAGCTTCAGATATCCAAAAGCTCCCAATAAGCCAAACCAAATAAGCGTGTCTATTATGGCGGGTCTGTCCGCCGCTCCAATAAAGCCCGCATTTTTTCTCGTGAAATAGGTACAGTGTACCATGTTGATTCTGCTAAACCTTGCTGTACAGCCAAGGCGCATCCCCTGCCTGTGAGGCTATAATCTTTGTGTGTCTTCATGCGACTTTTCATTCAAACATTTTCATACGGTTTCCATTGTGAATTTTCACTCACACTCAATTGATCTGCATAAGGTTTTGCGGTCAGCCATTGACTCTTCAAATCCAACACTTGAGCCCAGAGACGTTCCATATCATCGTAGGTAATCATCGGGCGATGGCGGAGTATCGAGACTCAACGCCTTGATAATGTGACCAACCCCTTGGTGTATCGCTTCCATAATCTCCGCGCCAAAAGCTGCATTCGCTTTTTGAGCATCTTCTCCCTGAGCCAGTTTGCCCAAAGCGCTATCTTTCGCATTGCTAATACGATCCATCTTCATTAAATCTGGCCGAATGTGAAGCAACTGGGAGACCTCATATTTCCCTGCATGATCTCCAGAGTATTTACCGTTAGTTAGTTCTGGATCTGTTTTGACGATGACCTGAACCCCTGTTTCATTCTCAAACAAACGCGCCACTAATCGAAAATCTTCCTGATTACCTCCAGCATGACCACTAATGGCCATTATTGCTTGAAAGCCCGCATTGGCAAAAGCCCGAAGTTGGTATAAGAAAAATCGCAACATCACATCTGGTGGCATTCCACCCATAAAAGCATTCTTTTCACCCACTTCGTCCTGCAACCATCTGGCATGGTAGCCAGACTCATGGATCTGATAGCCCAAGGTAGGCGCCACGATACCTCCATATTCAAGTGCACGCGCGTTCGCAAATCGCCACAGCCTTGATCGTATCCAAACCTAGTGGCGCTATATGCCCGTGCGGTTCGCAAATGCCCATAGGCAAGTACACCAGTGGCATATTGTTTTGTCGTTCGACAAACTCTTGTGGCAGCAACTTCTCCCATTGTACCGAATCTGTGTTTTTCATGATGTCTATTCCTTACCTATTGATCCACCTACTGCTTCTCTGTCCCAGTATTTGTCTGCATAAAAATTGCGTGTCCATCTGTGGAATTTTCTGATCTCTTGGAATACCTCCTCACTCAAACCTTCCTCATCCATCACGGCAATGTTTTGATCGGCGAGATGAGGGACGTGCATAGACGTGAGCGCGGTAGTGACACCTGGGTGATGAGCTGCAAACTTTATCGCCAAAGCAGCTAAGCTGCTCGCATCACGAGGGATAAACTTGCGAAGTGCATCCACCTTCTCCCTATACATAGCTCGTGGAACAGCTTCGAAAAATGTTTTGCGGAAATCTGATTCTTCGAACTTGGTATCTTCGGTCAAAAAACCACTCAACCCACCTTCGTCCATGATGCATCTTGCGATCACAGCTACGTTGTGTTTCTGCGCAATAGGCACTAGACAATCCAATGGAGTAGGGTCGAAAATATTGAAAATGGTTTGCACAGAGTCTATCAATCCACTTTGAATCAATGGCAAAGCCGTATCACAGCGGCAGTCTGGATTAGAGATGCCAATGAATCGTACTTTTCCTTGCTCCTTTAGCGAAAGCAAATCATCCATCCAATAGCCTGTTGTTCCCCAATTGGGCCAGTAGAGATGCAACTGCATTAGATCAATTTGATCCACTCCCAAGGACTTGAGTGAGGTCTCTACACTTTTCGTAATATGCCCTTTCGGGAAAGTGGTTTCCAAGGCACTCGGCATTCCCCAGCGGGTGTTATCGCTACCAAGAGATTCCACTTTACTAGCAATAAAAGGCCGATCGCCTTTCCATTGTCGCAAAGCCTGACCGATAATGCGTTCTGAATCGCCATAAGCCCTAGCGGTATCTATAAAGTTCACACCTTGATCCAGTGCATTGAGCAAGGTGTTCTGCATGTCTGTTTCTGAGACTGTTTCAAACCAACCAGCCAGCCCCATGGCACCAAAGCCCAGCTTACTTACTTGTTGGTCAGATTTTGGAAATTGAGTGTATCTCATAAAATGACTAGTTAAAAATCAAATAAATAATGGCAACAATGGTGACCACCACTGCCGATCCCATATTGAAAATCATTGAGGACTTCTCCTTGAAAAAGGAGTGATCAACCAAATCTGCATTGGCCTTTTGTTGTGTTATCAAGCTCACAGAAATCGTCGAAAAAAGCAAAACAATGAACGTGAAGAGCATACGATTGAGAAAAGCCACCTCTGGCAGAAGTATTTTGAGAAGCACAGATACTGGAATAGTCAAAATGATTGCTGTAAGTGCTCCGTTCCCATTGGTTCGTTTCCAAAACAGCCCCAAGAGAAAAACGCAAAAGACACCCGGTGTAACAAAGCCTGTGTACTCCTGAATAAACGAAAACAGCTTGCCCATCTCCGCAACGAAAGGTGCCACGCATACGGCCAATATCAATGCGCAGGCCGTAGTAATGCGACCGATATAGATCAACCTGTCGTTGGATGCCTTCGCATTGATCCTCTTTTTATATACATCCATTGTAAAAATGGTCGCAACACTATTGCACATGGAATTGAGCGAAGAAATAATCGCTGCGATGAGCGAGGCAATGACCAAGCCGACAAATCCGGTGGGAAGTAATTCTTTGATCAAAAACGGAAAAGCCTGATGTCTATCAGAGATTTGATCCCCGTACAACTCCGAAGCAATGACCCCAGGCAATACAATAATAACGGCAACCACCAATGACAAACCTGCGCCAAAAAGCAAACCGTACTTTGCCTCTTCCAGACTCTTTGCTGCGAGTGCTCTTTGAATAATGTATTGATTACATCCCCAATAGCTGAGCGCTGCAATCCATAGTCCCCCGAAAAAGACACCTGTCCATGGCAGCTCGTCATGATCACTAGGTAGAATCGTATGAAATTTATCTGGTTGTTGTGCCCACAGTTGCGTAAAACCGCTGATAACACCTTCCCCATCCGAAATCGTGTCTAAACCTATCCAAACCACTGCGATACCCCCTAAAACCAGCACGCTCACTTGTATGATATCTGTCCATGCCACTGCGGCTAGTCCGCCATAGACGGTATATACAGCAGATATCAATGCTAGGCCAATGATGCTATACAAAATAGGAATTCCAATAACAGCCTGTAGCGTAATCGCCCCCAAAGACATGACCGATGTGAGGTTCACAAACACGTAGACCAAGATCCAAAAAACGCTCATGGTGGTGCTCACCTGAGTGTCGTATCGCTTTTCGAGGAACTCTGGCATGCTATAAATCTTCATTTTAAGAAATGCCGGCAAGAAGAACTTTGCGACTATTAAAATAGAAATAGCCGCTCCGATCAGAACTATATGAAACAACCGCAATTCCACTTTCGAAGGCTGTTCCATTCATCCCTATAATTTGCTCTGTAGAAATATTGGAAGCGATAAGCGAAGCACCTATAATCCACCATGGCAAGGAGCGCCCTGCAAGGAAATAGTCTTCCGCACTTCTGTCTTCATTCTGGGGCTTGCGTGATACATAGAGCGCTACTCCTATCACAACGATGAAATAGCTTCCAAAAACCAAATAGTCAATAATATCAATTCCGTTCATGTCTTATATTTAAAATGGGAACGTTCCCATATTTTGTCAAAAAAAGTCAACTTGCATCTGAGCTACTAGATTCGCGAAGAATGAGCTCGCAAGGCAATATTTCTGAACTTAGTTCATGTTGTTCGTTCACTTGATCCATAAGCAATGCCACAGCCTTCTGCGCCCATTCTGCATAGGGCAATCGAACACTGGTAAGCTTGGGTTTGGAAGTGGCGGCTGAAGAAATGTCATCATACCCTAACATGGCCACATCCTTAGGCATACGAACACCAAGCTCCATCAGTCTATCCTGACAGCCCAGTGCCATATAATCTGTAGCAGCCATGATTGCATCAGGGGGAGTGGGCAAGCTCATAAAGTACTCCGCAGCTCGTATTCCATCCTCGTATTGGAATGCTCCCTCAAAGACATATTCTTGAAAAAATGGAAGCTCTTCCATCTCCAATCCTTTTTTAAATCCTTCGAACCTAAGTTGTGTAGTTTCAAAATCGGAATGTGCTTTGATGTACCCAACCCGACTTCTCCCTTGTTTTTTCAAATGAGTGACTGCTTCCACACTGCTTTGAAACCCGTCACTGGCTACACAAGGAAGTCCCTGATCAAAAGCAAATTGATCCGTGCAAACCACAGCCATCTTTTTTGACAGTTGAGTTAATTTGGCAAATACTTCAGGATTTTTTACATAAGAGGAAAAAATGATTCCATCAATATTTCGAGACGAAAGCTCTTCTAATTTGCGTAGCTCAGATTTGCCCAGTGGATCTGTGATACTGATATAACTCATGTAGCCATGCTTATCCATTTCTTCATTGACCACACTGTACCATTTAGCAAAAAATGGGTTTGAAATATCTGGAAAAACCACACCAATAGAAAAGGTGCGATTGGTACGCATACTACGCGCAGCAATATTTGGGATGTAGCCAAGCTCATCGACCAGCTGCGTGATTCTCTGGCGTGTTTGCGCATTCACATTTTTATCACCGTTGATCACGCGTGACACTGTGGACTTGCCTACTCCTGCGGCCTTAGCTATGTGTTGTAATGTTATCAATTATCAAGCATTTGGGAACGTTCCCAAATGCAATAATAATAATTATTTATACTAATAAAAAAAATCGAGTGACCGAAAGAGCCGTCACCCGATTTTAACGCTAAACACAGCTGATTGATTTTATTTATTAACTACTGAAGAGCAAATACAGATACCAAATCACTATTTCGATAACGAAATAGTAAAAGGCCAACCCGTAAACTGTTCAGCTCCTTCCTTGCTCACATCCACAAATCTTGGCCAACACTCGAAAGTGACTTCATTGCTTGTTTTATTGAATCGAATAAGTCCATAACCAGCACCATTGGAATGGCTGTCTGGATTGGCATAAGCATGCATGGTGATTTTGTTATTAAAGCCATCTAAATAGCGACCAGTCCATGGTAATATTCCATTGCTATTTTCGCCTGCTTTTTCATCAGCAGGCCACCACCAGCGACTATAATAATCATTCACAATAGCTGGCACTACAAACGCCCAAGGTCCATTTTCGTATTCATCCGTACCGTGTTGAAGTAGCGTAGTAATGTGCTGATCTCCGGCTATATGGACTGCATTGGCTTTTTGAATTAGTTCCACAGCCTTGTTTCTTCCTGTTTGTGGCCAGCCATTGGAGTCCATATCGGCATGGAGCCTGTTGGTGGTATCGCCATGAAGATGCGCTCCTCCACAAAACCCTGTTTGTGAAAGTACTGCTTTGAAAGGAGCAGGTTTGGTTCCCCATTCCTCTAAGAATGCCAATTGACGATCTCCTAGTAATTTAAGTCCTGGAACATCTACAGAAGCAGGATCATAATCTGGATTACGAATATGATCGGGTCTTGGCCCTTGTTGAGGTATTTTGCCCTTTGGTCCAGTTTTAAATTTTCTATCTTCAATAATCGCAAAATCAACCCCACCGATATTCAAATTGGTATAGTAAACACCTATTCCCTGCTCTAATGGAGTCGCATCATATGGATCTGGTAAATGTGAAGTTTGGCATCTTTCCACCATTTTCACATATTCTGGATGATAAAAATATCCGCCATCATCACCTGCATCAGACATGGATTTCTTCCCATTTTCACCCCATAGGTTACCTTGCCCTATATCGTGATCATCAGGAATAGTAATACACGGCCTATTTCTAAACAGCTCTCTAAACTGCATTCCAAACTTAAGCCAAGAGGCGGTATGCTCGGTATGATCGTAAGACTGATCACCAGCAAAGAATATCAAATCAGGGTTTTGGAAGGAAATGTTTCGAACATAACTTTCTCTATCTCCTCTATCCTTGTTGCTATTGCAAGAGAGTGCAGCTAATGAAATTTCTTCTTTGTCATTAGCAGATTTTCTGATTAGCCCTTGAAATGACGCACTATCGCCATGTAAAAGTCGGTAGGAGACATCCTTGGAATCGTCCCAGTTTTCTATACGAAACGTGGTACTCCAACCCAGTTCATTTACATTTTGGTACGCAATTTCATTCCATTGCCCATCTTGCTCAAGTTCCAATCTTACCTGACGTGATTCCTTCGGGTAAAGTGGAAAAAGCTGTGCTGACAACTTCAGCACGTTATTGGAAACGGTATAAAGACCAAACGCTACTACTTCACTTCTCTTTACTTTGAGATCGATGATTTCACTTTTGCCTCTATTCCACCAGTCGTTGGTAGACAGGGTATCTATCCCTACAAATGGAGCTTTGATTGGCGCGTCCACAAATCCCAAATCTCTGTTGTTTTGATTACAGGATGTAGCCCACACCAAGACGATCATTGTTATTATTCTAAAAATTTTCATACTGATTGGGTTAATTATATTCACTGTTGCATTGATAAAATGACCTTAACAGATTTATGATGCAAGAAAACACCTTAGAGATATTTCGAGCATTCTTTTTTTGGAAAGCATTGTGCAAAAAATCGCATCTCTAAAAATAATGACATCAATATAGTCTTATAAGCAAAAAAAGCCACCCCAAAAATTGAGATGACTTTAAACACATAGCTGATTCTTACCTTTATAATTTTTACATTTTTTTTCATGCTTTATCCTGATCATTTCGGGTAAAGAACAATCAGGTTAAAAAGGAGACTCCTATGTAGGAGTCTCCTTTTTGCATTACAATAGCCAGTTGCTAATAATCAAACGACTATTGTTTGATAAATCTTAGATTATGAATTTTTGAGCCAGAATTTATTTGGATAAAATACATACCCTTACCAAATGTGCTTACATCAAGTTTTGGATTTTCTCTAAGTAGTGTACCTGCATTCACCATACGCCCTGAATTATCCATGATCTTGTACTCTAGGTCATTTTTAATTCTATCGCCCAACTTCAATTGTATGGTTTCTTGAGCCAGCGTAGGGTAAAGTACAATCTCTGGAGATTGACCCAAAGCATCTTCACGTCCCGCAAATCTTGAACCAGAAGTTTGTACAAGACTGAAATCATCTATCCATGCTGAGCCAGTACCCGTGTTTTTCCAGATAAAGATTTCAGCAGTGGTAGCAGAACTTCCCGTAGTAAAATTCATTTGAGCCTGTCCATAAGCTGTGCTGGTATATGTTGTGCTTGCTTCTGGGTAGCCATGGTTCTTTACTCCTAAGTAGGTAATGCCACTTGTGCTGTTTTTAATAGCACACGACAGGGTGTATGAGGTATTTGGAGAGACACTAATAACTTGTGATAGATAAGTACCACCTCCACCAGAAGTATTGCACTCTGCTGAATAAGTACCATGATTTACATTCGAAGTACTTATCGCGACGTAACTCGTACCTCCTTTCCATACATACCAAGGCGATCCTACGGATCCATTTTCAAAACCTGGATTTGAAACAAGATTGTTGCCAGATGGTGCTGTTACAGTTATGGTACTATTTGCAGTAAAATTGCCATCGTTAGAAGTTGCAGTGATAGTCGCCGTTCCAGCTGAAACTCCCGTTACCACTCCACTGCTGTTTACTGTAGCGACGGATGTGTTGTTAGAACTCCAGCTCACTCCTTGGTTGGTTGCATTGGAAGGTGCTATGGTTGCACTGAGTGTCTGAGTTGCTCCTACTAACACAGAAACTGTGCTAGGAGAAACAGAGATACCCGTAACAGAAATAGTACTGCTCCCAACGACTAAAGAAAAATCATCGACCCAGGCAGTACCAGTACTGGCATTTTTCCATATGAATATTTCTGCGGTGGTGGCTGAGCTTCCTGTAACGAACGTCACCTGAGCTTGACCATAGCTCGTACTTGTATAAGAAGTACTAGCTTCCGCATTACCATGGTTTTTCACACCAAGAAATGTTGTAGCACTGCTGCTATTTTTGACATAAGCTGAAAGCGTATAGGTGGTATTAGGAGATACGTTGATCACTTGTCCCAAATTCGTACCCCCACCCGAAGAAGTATTTAACACGGCAGAGTAAGTGCCTTGATTTGCATTGGTTGTACTTATTAAAATAGTACTTGAACCACCAGCCCATTTTGTCCATGGCGAAGTAACGGAACCAGTTTCAAAACCTGGGTTCACAACCAAATTGCTCGGAGCTGGGGCTGTTACTGTAATAGCACTATTTGCGATAAAGCTTCCATCATTGGATGTTGCAGTAATGGTAGCACTACCAGTGGAAACACCTGTCACTACTCCGCTGCTATTGACAGTGGCCACTCCTGTATTACTTGAGCTCCAACTCACGCCTTGATTGGTAGCGTTGGAAGGCGATATAGTCGCACTAAGTGCTTGAGTAGCACCCACTGCCACAGAAGCCGTACTTGGAGAAACGGAAATACCCGTTACTGAAACCGTGCTAGTCTCCAACGTAAAATCAACATAGTCCAGGTTAAAACTTGAAGTAAGCAAATTGAAACGAAGGGTCTGAACACCTGCACTTAAAGCAACCCCGGTGACGGTTTTTGTAGCATAATTATTCCAATCTCCCGTATTGGTAAGACTAATGTTTCCAGAGGTAGCTCCTGCTTTATCAGAAACAATTTCAAAATTTCTACTGTTTTGGGGTGTAGAAAATCTTACATCCAGGGTATAGTTACCTGCGGTTTGTACATTCACGGTGTACTCCAGCCATTCTCCAGCAGTTACCCATCCAAGCTGACAATTGCCGCTACCTGAAAAATCTACATCTTCTGATCGACAACCTCCACCTGAGTTGCCACTGGAACTATCATAATAAGAAACTCCAGCACCTCCTGTATCATAATTCTCCATCTCAAGTCTTCCTGGCAGATTAAAAGCCACTCCATTTGGATAAGCGTAATTTATGTTTTGTCCACCAGTTCCAGTGAGTTCGCCCAATCCGAATACAGACGGATTATTATACCCAACATCTGTGGTAGCACTCCAAGCGATTTTTCCTTCTCTATTCCCTCCAGTATCGTCATCACCTACTGCAAAATCGATTCCATGAAGCATGCCGGATTGTGCATTGACTCCCAGAGCAGCCCATGGTATCTCTATTTCCATAGCATAACCTGAAGCTGTATTGGCTTGCGCAAAGTTAGCACCCACCCAGCTACCATTTCCTCTCACCGTGGCATCATTGTATCTGAATACTAATTGAGCATCACCAGATCCATAAGATGTTCCGTGATCATAGTTCACATCAATGTAAACTTCCACTGCATCATCGTTCCAAAAATCAGAACCCAAATCGCTGGAAATAACATCATCAGTCACATCAAAAAACACGTAAAGATTGGTTTCATCCCATGCTGCTTGCCAAGTAGCAGAAAGATCCGACGACCCTGAGATCGATCCTGTAGTTACGTTGTTCAATGAATTTGTCGGAATGCTATTCCAAAGATTATCTTTATTACCATCTATAGTCGGAGGGGTTGTGATACCTATTATGCCTGTGGTTGCATTGGATAATGCCTCCACGTCAAGATATGCAGTCTTTGTTGCATTTTGATTGTCTATAGCAATTGCTGAAAAATTTGTAACCCCAGCAGATAGACTACTTATTGTCTGCTCAAATGGCGCACTTGTATCCTCACCTACTTTGGTAGTTCCATTATAAAACTCCACTTTGGTTACGGTACCATCATCGTCACTGGCGTCTGCTACCAAAGTAACAGAACTACCAGCCGCATATCTCACTCCGCCTTCTGGTGAAACAAGTGATACAATCGGAGGATAGTTTCCTGAAACTGTCACTGTTACGGTAGCAGTCTGCTCTTGTCCTGTGTTGTCAGTAGCAGTTACTTCTACTAAGAAAGTCCCTGGAGAATTGAATGTATAGGATGGGTCTTCCTGTGAGGAAGTTCCTCCATCACCAAAATCCCAATCATAAGCCACTACCGTGCCATCAGGATCTGAGGCAGTTACATTGAAAGAAACAGGCAATGGCGTATTACCACTTGTTGGGCTGGCTGAAATGCTCGAGATAACTGGAAGTGCACTCGGAGATTGATAAAAATACCCTTTTGTAGGAAAGGCCTGACTGTTATAGGCATCAGGTGGGGTTCCATTCCAGTAAATACCTACTGGATTGACAAAATTAGGATCAGTATAAGTACAGCTACCACAACTAGGCGTAGTTCCTGTTTGCCAAAAAATGGAATTGGAGAAATTGGCTGTGCCGCCCGACACATCATATCCTACCACCTTGCCATTACCAACTAAGGTGGTGTTTTCTACATTGAGCGTACCGTGTACCCAGATGCCTGCATCATATGCGAATCCACTCATGGAGTTGGTCAAGTAGCCAACATGATCCCAATAGCGATAGTTACGGTAGTTATTGAACGAAATACAATCCTGAAAAAGGGTGTTGTCGCCTTTGCAATCAAAACCAGCATCAGTGTTATTATATGAAATGCATTTTATATAAGAGATATTGTAGTTCTCCTTTTCATTACAAAACCCATCTCCATTGGGGTAACCTGTCTGATTGTTCCTTTTATTATTCATGGTAGTGCAATTCTCAAATGTAATATCGTGGGTATCTGGATGATCACCACAGAAAAAACCCATAGGGATAGGTTCAGTGAAGTTAAACCAATTGTCGTCTCCATCTGATGCATCAGCCACACTATTGGTCACAATGTTATTGCTACAATTGGCTTCAAATCTCAGACCTTTTTTTGAGTATCTGATTATATCCAAATTAGTAAACTCACTGTTCTGAACACTTGTCAAATAAAAACCATGTCGCGTGGTTTCGGTATCCACATTATCAATTGTTATATTGTCGTTAACTCCGTCACTTAAAGTGGTTACAGCGTTTAGGAACTTCTTCATACGGATATCTTTCAATAACCAGTTTGATGATCCGTTTGAAAATGCAAAACCATTTTCTCCAGAAGCAGGAGCAGTTTCACTCCATGTCCCTTGAAATAGAGGCAAGCCACCACCTGTATCTACTCCTACAATTTGCTTGATGGCCGAAATTGACCCATTTGTATATATATAGATGGTTCCTAATCCTGAGTAAGTCCCACTACCAATATTCACCCGATCGCCATCACTCATTGAATTGATGGTTGCTTCAAGGGCACTTCCTGGCAGTGCATTGCTCCAGTTATTTCCACTTTGACTTCCTGTACCTGTAGGTGTCACGTAATATTGCGCTCCGATCAACAGATACGGAAACATCAAAAACGCAAAAACCGACGCTTTACAAAATTGTTGTAATTTTTTCATCATCATGTTGTTTGATTAATTAATAAATATTTTTATCGCTTTATTTATTGTAATTTTTATCAATTACTCAGCTAAGTTGACATATCCACATAAAAACAACTGTGCAGTTTTCACATAATGATGAGCAGTTCTTTTTTCTTTTTCGATAGAACACTTACTAACAGTCAAGAGCACCTGATTTGTGATACCAGGTCGGAAGTTTTTCAAATGAATGAGAATTCTCTGTGAATGTATTGTAGGTCATTTCGAATTGGATCCATTTCTTGCAAGCGAAAAAACAACCAAGCGAAAATTTTAGCAAAGCGTGAAAAGACGCCACCTGCTTCTTTTATCAGAGAAAAGAATCATTGTCTGAAATTAACTAATTGGGGACGTGCCTCCCGTTTTGAATTAATGAGACTACTCCCTTAACGTATAAATATATTGGTCAAAAAAAGGTGATAAAAATCATTCACCAAACGGCTAATGATTTTCTTTAGCTCCCATATCAGGAGCTTGACCCGAAAATGACCATGCGGAATTTTTATCGTTGAAATTGGGAATAATAACCCCAGCATCAAAGCCGGGTGAATTTACATCCAAACAATCCCCATCCATAATGGGAGTGGCATGTATGCCGTGATTTTCATATCCATCAGGAATGGGCGCATTATATAGATCATAATCCAAGTCACTATCAGGAAGACTGAGTGTGGCATGCTCTGCTATGCTCTGACCCACACACCACAGTACATTGTTTCTACTTGTAACATAATACTGACGCTTGCGGGGAGTAGATGGGCCAATACCCACATTCACACCATGGGGTTGTAGGGATGTGTTATGGTATAAATAAATTTTGCCGTGATACCATTTTTCATTTTTCTCCTTCTCATCAAGTCCCAGCTTGAACATGCTCCAACCAAAGTCGTACCCTGGCTTGGCTTGCATCCATCGAGAAATATTACGAAACACATAAAGAGGCCCCACAGATGTGGTGGCCAACCCAAAAGCGATGTTACAGGTATCTACTTCGTTTTCATAAACACGCACATTCACATTCGCCCCTTCGATTTCCAAACCATCATCCCAGACATGACTCACCTTGTTACGATAGATATCGCTATCCATACCGGGAAAACCTGCATAGGAAAAATTGCGATTATTGCCCATTCCATCATTGAACATGTGATCTCTATCTGAATAAATCTCATTATCTCTAATCACAAGTTGGTACTGAGCACCTTGCTGATCACAGTGAAAACCAATACCCCGCGCACCGCCAGGATGTTTATCATCTGATTTACCACAAAGCAACTCTGCCCAGCTATTGGCATCATATCGTGGATGATGAATCTTGCAATTTTGAATGGTAATATTATTCACACATCCATCGGAGTGGATACCGTTGTTCATTTCCGCTTGCCACTCTCCACAGTTTTCTCCCCAGATACTTATATCGCAATTTTCTATGATGATATGATGTCTTCCTTCTTCTATTTGAATGCCATGCTTGCCTACATCGGAGATGGTTAAGTTTTTCACAATGACATAGTCCGCCGCAATGGTTATCCCGACAGCACTTCCACCAGTGAGTGTGGCATTTTTTCCGTGGTAAACGATATAACCAGTCTCATCACCTCCCCGATTAATGACTAATCCCCCTGCCCCGTTTTCAATTACCACTCTTTCTTTCACGGGTAATTCATTAGGTTCGGTTAAAGTCTTAGCAGTTATTCGCTTCTGTAATCCAGAGGACAAACGCAGTATCACCTCATACTCTGTATTTGATTCGAGACCAACAATACTCCCACGGTACTCCTGTCCGTGCCATTCAGAAGTTGGTCGATTATCAAACCAAAGCTCATGAGCAGGAAGCCAAGTCTCAGCACCAGTCTTTCGAAATTTTGCTTCGCATTTAATCCCTTCTCCACCCACTCCGGGCCAATAAAGTCCTAAAGATTCGTAGGTAGGGACTGCTGATTGAGCATTAAGATTGGCTGCAACAAAAACAAGCAGCACTGTTAAAATGAATTGTTGGATCGACGGGTGCAGGGCACTTTTTTTAAAATAGTTAGCAGGGCTCATAGTTATGATTCTTGCTATCGAAGTTCTGCGGTTGCTCCCTGAATGATGGTGCAGTTTTCACCAATCACCTCTCATTTTATATTATTGAAAAGATTTTGACAATCTTTTGAACTTTGAATAGTGCATAAAGAACTTTACCGGTGTATTACAACCTTCGTATTTCGAACAGTTTTCCATCGTATTTTTCTTTCAATTGAACCATAAAACCTTCATTCAAAAGCTGCTTACCTGTGAGCTTGAAGAGGCGTTTACCTTGGATATCATAGACGCCATAAAATGAAGACTGATCTAAATAATTAACAGTCACTCTCTGGTAATCATTTAACGCACCATGTCTAAACACTCCGACAAACCCACCGTTTTTGGTTTCGGTATTGATCCGTGCATAGCCATCCCAAAACCCCTCGGTAGGTTCTCCAAAACCTGGCAGATCCTGACGAAAGCTCATTACGTCATATTGTTTTTGCATCTTTTGTAACCAATCTGCATGACGCTTATAGGTATTTAAATGGCCCGCCGAAAGTTCTCTCGGGTCGCCAAGCATAATGGGCAAGGCTCCATAAATCGATTTGATGTGCATTTCCCAACCTTCATCCTGCATCTGAGGATTGCCGATTACCAGCGCTGTGGCTGGAATAGCAGGCGACCTCCACCACGCCATGTTGCGCACGCGCAAATCTGTTTTTTCTCCCTTTTCCCCATCAAAGTTGGAAAGCCAATTTCCCTCTGCGTGTTTGAGCATTGCATAATCTATCATTTGAAGTCCGCCCATGGTTTCAAAAGTACAATCAATAAAAAGGTTGGGTTTTGCTTCATGTAGTTCATCAAACAATTCCCACATGCGCTCATAGTTGGCATATATCGACTCGCGCTGGTCTTTGTGCCCATCGTGATCCTTGGCATAACAGCCCGATCGTTCACTATCAAAAATGTATGCACTTGAGACTACCGAAAAATCAAGTTTCACGTATTCCAAACCGTAATCCAATGCCAACTTTAGTAGAATGTCTTTAATGTAATCCTTCCACCCTGTTGTAAAACATGCTGAATAAAATTTCGTATTGTCATGATCAGCGTGAAGATTGCCAATATTGCCCTTCTTATCTTTGATAAACCACTCTGGATGCTCCTGAAAAACTTTACTATCCTCCGAAGCGCTACCCACGCTGATCCAGAGGCCGGGCTTCATACCCAATGATTTAATGTAATCAAAAACTGGCTTGAGACCATTTGGAAACTTCTCATAATCAATCTCCCAGTCTCCGTAGTTGGCATTCCACCCATCGTCTATCACAAACTCTTTCATTCCCGCAGCGGCAGCAGCTTTTGCCAAATCCATTATGAGCTTTTCATTTATATTTTTTTCAAATGGATTCCATGTATTGTAAACGAATGTGGGTTTTTCTGTTAACTCAGAAAGTCTGGTTCCCAAATGATTTCTCACATAATCAGGCACTGCTTTATTCAGCATATTATCCGGGGTTTTCTGATTGTTGTAAACCATGGTAAAAACCTCTGACGTAGTGAAAGCTTCTCCTGGCTCTATCCATTTAAGAAACGGGTATCTCGCATTCTCATGAGTAAGCCCTGCAACGATCTCGGGAGCTTCCCAAAAAATCGCTGTGCGTTTAAGTACGCCAGTGGCTTCATTCCCAATAACGATACCTGCTTCCCAGTCCATATTATGCAAGATCACAAGCGCGTCTTGCAGATTGCTTTCGTATGGCCCAAGGGACTTTCTTCGACCATAGTCACTATAGACCCAGCTAAAAGTGGACGGGTAATAGTCCGTCACCAGAAACTTTTCTATATCCACCGATTCCAAAGAAACTGATGCGTCAGTTAAGTTTTTAACCGTTAAGCTCTTTCTAATTACTGGCAATTCAGGGTACAACAAAAAATTGATTTCCAACTCAACTTTTGCATCTTTACTCCTCAAAATTACTTTTGCTCCATCGCTTTCAAAATCATCTTTCAAACCTTGTACTCTTACCAAAGTCCAATCACTCAATCCGGTATATTGGATATCATCTAACTGAAATGAAAAATCAGGGTTTTCATTTCTGAAAAAGTCAAATTTTCCGGTAACTGGTTGATAAGAAGTGGTCACAAAATGAGCGTCGCGCGTACTCGCTGATGGTAACACTATGACCCGCTCAACCAGCCCATTATTCAGTACAAGTGTATCGTCGATCCATGTGGCATATTGAGCAGTCGCGACAGGAATATTAACCGAAATAAATAGCGCAATGAGCACTAATCTTTTCCTATTGTTCATGCTAAATATTTTCATTTTGACGTTTTACCAAGTAGAAAAAAATTAATCAGTCTAAGATGAATGCCAGATGGCCGCCATTTACAATCTCCTCATGTGTGATATACAATCGATCCAATGGCTGACCATTGAGGGAGATTTGCTTCAGGTTTTCACCAGTACCTACACGACGAATTTCAAAAGTCTTACCATCCTCCAGGTTGATTTTGGCCTTGGAAAAAGCTGGTATCCCCAGGTCATATTTTCCAGATGCGGGATTTACTGGATAAAAACCAAGTGAACTAAAAATGTACCATGCACTCATCTGTCCACAATCGTCATTGCCGCTAAGGCCATCCGCACGGTTGGCATATTGAGACTTCAATATCTTCGGAATCATGACTCTGGTCTTCTCTGGTGCACCAGCATAATTGTACAGATAAGCCACATGATGGCTAGGTTCATTACCATGTGCATACTGTCCAATGAGGCCGCTCACATCGGAAACAAAACCTTCTTTACTCAACTCTCTTTCTAGGCTGAACAGCGAATCCAACTTTTGCACAAAAGCCTCCTTTCCTCCCATCAGATGAACCAAGCCCTCTGGATTGTGCTGCACATGCCACGAATATTGCCATGCATTGCCTTCCGTATAGGCTCCCCCCGCACTTCCTGCATGTGAAATCCGAAAAGGATCGAAAGGAATCTGCCACGCTCCCATGCTGTTTTTGGGACGCATCAGATTATAAGTAGTATCAAACAAATGGCTATAGTTCTCTGCCCGACGAATAAAAAATTCATAATCCTCGACTTTGCCCAATGCCTTGGCCATTTGGGCTGCTGCCCAGTCGTCGATTGTAGCCTCCAAAGTGCGAGAAACGGATTCAACTTTAACTATATCAAAAGGAAAATAGCCGTACCGATCATAGATCTTCCAGTTGTATTTGCCCCATAGATTCCGAGTAAGGGATTTTTTAATCACATTATATACTTCCTCAGGATCTTCGGAAAGCTGTCCCTTGAAATAAGCATCTACCAAAATGGGAACAGCATGATTGCCTATCATGCAATGAGTTTCTTTTCCCCACAGTGCCCAAATCGGTAAATACCCCTGAATCTTTGCCTGACGAAGCATGGCACTTACAAAAGCTCGGTTTTTGTCAGGTGTCAAAATAGTGTATAGGGGATGTGCTGCCCTGTAGGTATCCCAAATAGACAAAGTTGAATAATGATCACCCGTAGAAGAAATTCTTATGGTATCATCCGAGCCACGATACTGTCCATCTACATCCGCAATGTTATTGGGTTGAATGAACAAATGATACATTGATGTGTAAAAATTGGCCTTGTCAGCATCATCACCTTCAATGGCTATCTTCGATAGATGGTTATTCCATTCATCCCGAGCTGCTTTCCTCACATCTTCAAAGGTCTTTCCAATAGATTCCAACTCCAAGTTTTGCTTTGCGCCAGCTATACTTACCGAAGAAATACCCACTTTCGCTTCAATCTGATCTCCAGCTTTCACCTTATAATTTAGCGTTGTTGCACGTTGACCTGTTGCTGGCAAGTACAGTATCGAATCGAATGGCTTGCTGAATTCGATGGTGAAAAAAACCTTTCTATCAGCCCAAAACCTGGAATGACTATACCCTGAAAGTGTATGCGCATCCTCTTGCACGATTTGTGCATCCAACACGCGCGACTGGGTAGAATCGCCCCATGAAAAAAGAATGTTAGTAAGGCTGATGAGGATTTTAGCTTCACCGCCCTCATCGAATGTGTATTTATGGTACCCGGTATGCTGCCCTGACGTAAGCTCTACCTTGATCTTTTCATCGGTAAGATAGGTGGTGTAGTAACCCGGACTGGCCGCTTCCTTCTCTTTAGAAAAAGCCACTTTCATCCCTTCACTGGCCTCCACATTCATAAAGGGTAACATCAAAATATCACCCAAATCAGCGATCCCCGTCCCATTTAGTTGGGTGTGGGTAAAACCCAAAACGGCAGAATCACCATATTGATAACCCGCAGTATACTCCCATCGATAATTGCCAGTTCGTGGGCTGAGCTGTACCATACCAAATGGCACAGTAGCACCGGGAAATGTGTGTCCAGTTCCAGATGTCCCAATGAATGGATTGACAAACCGAGCAAAATCTAACGTCTCACTTTCAGATGTGATTTTCGTAGTAGAGCACGACCAAAACAGGATCAAACATAGCCAAAAACCTGTCATTGAAAAGTGATATTTTCGTGACAAGTCGAGGTGATTGACCTTGATCTTTTTCTCATTTCCAATCATAGTTGGGTTTATTACTCATTATAAATTCCAATCTGGTGCCATTCAGGATTTGCTCATGTGTGATAACAGGCTTGCTCAACTTTTTTCCATCCAATGTCACAGACTGAACATACATGTTTTCTTCAGAAAGATTTTTTGCCACGATTTCCAGTTTTTTGCGCTCGCCTTTGACGGCATAGTTCATGGTGATTTTTGGGAACTGTGGCGCCCCAATGCTGTATTCACCAGAAGCAGGTGTGACTGGATAAAATCCCATTACGCTGAACATGTACCACGCAGACATTTGACCACAATCATCATTTCCATTGATTCCATCTGGTGTGTTTCGGTAATTTTCTCTGGTGTGTTTGCGGACGAGCTCTTGTGTTTTCCAAGGCTGACCAGCGTAGTTATACAAATAGATGTAATGATGACCTGGCTCATTGTCATGTCGATAATGATCCTCTTCAAAATTTTGATCAAGCTTGGCAACAAACTGCTCCGCCCCTCCGATCATTTCAATCATGCCCTCCACATCGTGCATCGCACCGAATAAGTAAGTCCATGGACTACCTTCTGTGAAGCCATCAAATCGATTCGGGAACCAAGAACCATCATATTTCCTAGGAGATAAGAATCCTGTCTTTTCATTATAGAGGTTTTTATAGTTTTTAGACCATGACATGAGCTTTTCATAATCATCCATTTTTCCTAAGTCCTTAGCTACTTGTGCGATGCAATAGTCATCCACTCCATACTCGATCGTACGAGAAACAGACTCAGCTTTCAAATCAGCTGGAACGTAACCGAGTGTATGAAAAAATTGCAAACCAGCCTGTGCTTCATAGCCCGTCCACTCCTGCCTATCACTAAACCTGTTTCGATAGTTATCAGATTTTGGCGCCATCATGGCATCTTTCCTCATGGCATTATAAGCAAGGTTTATATCGTAATCACGCACACCTTTCACGTAGGCATCTGCAATCACCGCATCAGCATGCGTACCTATCATAATATTGGTTTCCATGGGATTTGGCCACATTGGTAGCCGTCCACCTTCTACATACATCTGTAGCATCGCTGTGATCATTTCAGACACACGCTCGTCCTGAACAAAAATCAGAAATGGATGCAAAGCCCTAAAAGTGTCCCAAAGCGAAAAATCTGTATAAGAAACGCCTTCATGTACCTGATCATCAAAGGCACTGTAATACCGACCGTATTCTGAAAACAACCTGGGAAACAACAGGCTGTGATAGTACGCTGTGTAAAAAATGGTCTTCTGCTCGTCTGACACGCCTTCCACCGTGATTTTTGAAAGATTGTCCTGCCACAATTCACGAGTTTGCTGCGCTATTTTCTCCAAATTCCAATGAGGAATTTCCTTTTGCATATTCTCCCTGGCTTGATCTATGCTAATAAAAGAAGTAGCTATTTTGACCTTCACTTTCTCCTTATTTTTGGTGCTAAAACTCACATAAGCTCCCAATCTCTTCTGACCCTCTAGCTGCGCCAATCCAGGAAATACTTCCTCGTTGTTCCATGTACCAAACTGTGTAAAGTCTTTGTCAAATTGTATCACAAAATAGCCTTTGAAATTTTTCAGCTCAGGCCCCAAATGCAAGCAATGATTATCAGGATTGTATCCGGTAATTTCCTTTTTGATTGGATCAAATTGCACAAAGGCTTTTAGTTGAGCTCTCCGATCAATAGCATTTACGCCTATCATCCATGAGGTGTCCTGTACATCATCCACATTGATAGACTGAACCACCAAATGTGCTTCTTTAGCTTCAGGAAAGGTAAATTGTATGATTCCACAACGCTCCGTAGCGGCTATTTCCGCTTGAATCTGATCGCCCGTTTCTGCTTTCATTTTCACGGAATAATAATAAGGACTTACTTGCTCGTCTTCATGACTGAAAGCCAGTTTGCGGTCAATCGGCTTACTTTTCAGTTTGCCTATTTCCGGCATCACCGAGACATAGCCATAATCCCCCATCCAGACAGTGGGCTGATGGCTTGCAATAAAACCGTGAATCGTAGTGTCCTCATAGACATAATACATTCGATTGATACGGTTTTCACTTGTTTGGGGTGAAAAATTGGTCATAGTGAAGGGAGGTCCCACGCTCAAGGCCAGACCGCCATCTCCTTTCATAGCCGTGGCGATATAAGGATTGACGTAATCTATTTGTTGCCTTTTCTGAGCATTCAAATAAAATGTACTCGTCATGATCATGAGCAAAGCGATTGCTCGACAAACTGATATCAATTTTCGGCTATTTATCATCATCAATCTTCTACCAAAATTTCTACGGATTTGGCTGCCATTCCTTTTGATTTGGCTGTAAGTATAATTTTACCAGCTTCACTCCCAGCCTTCACTACGACCATACATCGCCCCTTCCAGGTTTTCCTTGATTGCCCTTCGTAGCTTTCTAAACTCATCGGGTTGGCATTGGCCACAGAGATGATTTCTCCCGAACCCGAAATTTCAAAACTTACTTCCTGATCCATTTTAGGATTTTTTCTTCCTTTCTCGTCCAAAAGCTGTACGGTGATATAGCTCAAATCTTGAACTCCAGCTTTCAAAACGTCACGATCCGCTGATATTGAAATGTTCGTTGGAGCTGTCGCAGTGGACAAGGTAGATCTATTCACCTCTTTTCCCGATATATAACCTATTGCGACTAGATTTCCCGCTTTGTAAGGCACCTCCCATGCGGAGATATATTCATTAGCCCTGCCATTCTTTTTCTTACCTAAAGATTTCCCATTGAGCACGAGCTCAACCTGATCACAAGAAGAATACACATCTACCGTGAGTTTTTGTTTTTCGTAACCATCCCAGTTCCATTCAGCCACCACATCTTGCCAGTGCCATTTGCTCCACGATTCCCTTTTGGGATTTTCTTCAAAGGAAGGCGTTGGAGGATGCACAAAAAGTGAAATCTGATCTTTCATCCAAAGTGCATCACGATAGTAAGATTGTGGGCGTTTCCAACCACAGATATCAATGTCGCCACAGTAAGCCAAATTCCACGGGAAAAAGTCTTTGGTCTGATAATATCCGAGCCAACCAATGCTGGCCTCTCCTATATAATCAAATGCTGTCCACACAAAATCACCTATCACCCAATCATTGTCTCTCACACCCATCCAGTAATCAAAAGCCTCTAAAGCATAACTCTCGCTACTGTACATCACCCTATTGGGCAAACGTTCATGATCCTCCACATACTTGTGCTTACCATAGTTATAGCCCTTTACATCAAGCGTTTCAAAAAATGGATCCTTTTTTCCATTGTGGTTATGCACGGCAGCTGTCACTGGTCGGGTTGGGTCGAGCTGCCGAGTATAATCTCCTATTTTTTGCGAAAGCACAACAGTAGCACTGTCATCCATGTCGGGGATTTCATTGCCTATACTCCACATGATAATTGAAGGGTGGTTTACATCACGTCTGATCACAGACTTCAAATCCTTTTGCCACCACTGATCAAAGTAAAGATGATAATCAAAAGGTTTTTTGGAGGTATTCCATTGATCAAACGCCTCATCTATCACGAGCATACCCTGCTCGTCACACGCGCGAAGCAATGCCGGAGAAGGTGGATTATGAGCCATGCGAACTGCATTGTACCCACTGACTTTTAGTAATTCTATTTTGCGTTCTTCTGCCCTATCATAAGCACGAGCGCCTAATGGGCCATTCCCGTGATGAATACATCCACCCTTCAGCTTGATGGTTTCATCATTGAGTTGAAAGCCGTTTTTTGCGTCAAAAGAGAGCTTTCTAATTCCAAACCTTTCTGTCACCTGATCTACCAATACCTCATTTTCATAAACCTCCACACGAGCAGAATATAAATCAGGGCTGGAAATTCCCCACCTTTTGGGAGATTTGACAGTAAAGACTTGATTGAAAGCCGATTCACTATTCGCATCAATTTTGATCTCGTCATCCTTTGCTGTGAGCACATTTCCATCTGGATCAATGAGCAAAGTTTTGATCGAAAGAGACTTTGATTCATTGGTTTCATTGAGCAAGGTACTTTTCACATCGACCTGAGCGCTGGTTTCACTTACGCTCGGGGTAGTAATCACTGTGGATTCAAATCCAGCGTGCACCGGTGCATATTTCACCAACCATACATGACGATATATTCCCGAACCTGAATACCATCTACTGTTCGTACCTTCGTTTTGTACCTGTACAGAAATGACGTTGGCTCCATCAAACTTCAGTTTATCGGTAATATCCAAAATAATTGGCGTATATCCATTGGGATGCTCGGCCAGCAATTTGCCATTCAACCAAACACTGGACCGCATGTATACCCCCTCGAAGTGAATCAAAAAGCGGTTGCCTTTTTGTGAACTTTCTACGGTGAATGATTTGCGATACCAGCCAGTACCACCCACCGTAAACCCCGTATTGGTTTGAGAGGTAGCATTCATATCAAATGGAGAATCAGTTCCAGGCAAATTTTCTAAACTCCAATCATGGGGAACTTCGATCGAACGCCAATTTTCATCCTTGTAATGAGGTATATGTGCTCCTTCTGCTCCTCCTCTGAAGAACTTCCAGTCATCATCAAAACGTACCGATTCTCTTCCCAAATCAGAAAATGTCACTGTATTTTCTTGATTTTGAGCGTACACTACAATCGTCATTATGATGACAGTGATAAATATAAGAAAGCTTTTCACGTTCATAATTCCTCTTTAAAATCGGTTATTCTTTTATTAATAATTGGTTCGATTCTCTTCCGTCCGTCCTTATATTCAAAATGTAAGTTCCTTTTGACAGACCAGATAAATCAATGGCTGACGTCTGATCGTCAATCGGTTTGTGTAACAATTTCTTACCTGAAAGATTACTTATCACTACTAGCCCATTCTGATCCTTTAGCATTTCAATATTAAGAATATCACTTACAGGATTAGGGTAGATTTTATAAGCGGACTCTACTGCTGAATTTAGGGTTTCGCCATCTTCTATATCAATGAGGTTAATATCAATCTGCGCAGTAGCTACGCCATCTCCATCACCTGCCTGTATGATTAACTGAAAAGCTGAGATGCTTTCATAATCAAGTGCGTCAGCGTTTTCTACCACAATTTTTCCTTCAGAATTCACACTAAAGGCATTATTTTCGTTTCCTGAAACAATCTCAAAACCCGAGACCCCTTCAGGTTTTTCTATTATACCGACTAAGGTAGCATTTGGACTATTTTCAACTATTTCAAATGTCTGGTCATGTAAAAGGTATCTGATCTTTAATAGGTTTCCAGGACTGCTCAAACTTTTTGTACTACCTCCATTGGCGCTGGTAGTGCCTCCATCATTGTCAGTAATGATATAGAAAGTACGTCCATCAGCGCCCACTTCTATATCTCGATATCTATTGGTTGTATACCAAAGCTTTTCTTCATCTCCAGTCACGGCTGTTCCATCTTCATTTAGTTTCACTCGATATACGGCTCCTTTTTTCAAACTTGAAATCAATAATGTATTTTCAAAATCAGCCAGATCAGACGCTACACACTCAGTAACTGATGATGGTGCTATGGATGGAAAGCAGATATAAGCACTACTGCACGGTACGTCAAGAAAATCGTGATTATTGTCTACTGTGAAAAATGTGCGAAGCGGTGGCGTAAATGCCGCATCATTCCAGCTACTCTCCTCCTCTAAAGTCGCACCTGCGGGGTAAGAGAAGTTAGTAAAACTGGCTGACTCGCAATCTTCTAGTGAAGACCAAATGCAATATTTATAGGCCTTATCATCTTTAAACCCTGCAACATGAGGCCAACCATAGTTTTTGCCCGGCTCTATCAGATTGAGCTCATCGTCAGTTTTTGGCCCGTGCTCGGATGAATACAACTTCCCATTGCTCCCAAAAACCATCCCCGATGGGTTTCTATGCCCAATGCTATAAATATGACTTTGTACACCGGCGAAAGTAGGATTATCCTCAGGAATACTTCCATCCAAATTTATCCGTAATACCTTCCCCGGATATTGAGAAAAATCATTGGCGTCTACTTCCGACTGTTGTGGTAAATCCTGAGATTGTATTGTTAGACATTTTGACCCAAACTGATTGCGCCCTTGATCTCCTATGCTGTAGTACAACTTTTGATCCTCTCCGATTAATAATCGACCTGAATTATGATCTACGCTTGCGGGTAACCCTGAAATGATATCCATGGGGTTAGTCAATTCGCCATCGTCACCCTGAATGCTATAATCGTATCGGACGATTTTCTGTTTAAATCCTTCATCATTGTAAGTATAAGACAGATAGACATAGTCCATACCCGTATTCTTTCCCAAATCTGGATGCAGCGCCATTCCGAGCAAACCTGCCTGCCCGTCTGTGACCACTTCTTCAATAGCGAGCAAAACATCAATACTCCAAGATGCGGGATTGATACGAAGGACTCTTTTGCCTTTTTTCTCCGTCATCCAGAGATACCCGTCTGCTCCCGTGAGTAGCTCCCACGGTTCACTGAATGTGTTGTTTCCAAAAACTGGCTTAACATAGTAATTCTGCTGAGCTGTAGCACTTGCAACAACTATGTAAAGCAAAAAGGGCAGTATATTTTTGATTAGGTTCATTTATTGGTGGTTAAAGCTCCTAGTGGTTTATTGATCGATCAACTCCAATTTGATCATTCCTACGCTGGCATAAAATTCATCGAATGCATCATCTGTGCCTAGTGCCCAGATTCCCGGTATGGTGTAATAGTTCTTGTTATAAGCTGTGAAATAGAGACGGTATTTTCCTTTCCCTTCAGGAATCAAACCCAATGGAGTACGGCTAAGGCCCCACCATTTATTTGGGTGATCATCCAAATCGATAATTACTGGCTCACCTTCCCAATTGATCCCGTCTTCTGAGATCAGGTAACCAAACTTTTGGTACACACCACAGCCATCAAAAAAGGCTACATAGCGCCCGTCTTCTAACTGTGTTACCATTGGGTTCTCAGTGTGTTTACTCACAATACCAGACTCTGACATACGTTTCCAATCTCCATATAGTGACTCAGCTTTGGCCAACCCTACCCATTCCGGTGATGACCCATAAAAGGAGTACCAGTCGCCATTGACTTGGTATGGATAGAAGCTATCTACCCCCATCAGTCCTAGCGCTGGCGCCAGCGTATCTGGCTTCATCAGAAGCTGTTTTTCGAGATATGGTCCAGCGATTCCTTTTTTTCCAGACTTGACCGATTCCGCAATGGCTATGCGTCCATCATAGTTCCGAAACCATTGTTTTTTGGTGTTTGGCTTACTACGATAACACACATAAGTGATTACCCATTTATCCTTTTCCTCGCTGTAAGTGGGCATTGGAGACCAAAGCGCAGCATGTGTATCGGTTCCATCGAAATTGGCAGAAGAAGCCATCAACGTAGATTGTCTTTCCCAACTCAATCCATCCTTACTTGTCCAATGTGCAAAATTGGTCTTTGCCCAGATAGGCTTGCCAATCATTTCGGTAGTAAAAAGGTGAAAAGCCTTATTTTGGTAAATAGCGCGTCCACCTTCAAAGCCATACATATTTCCCTCCGTGCCTTTATCTCCTTGGGCTATCACGGGTTCGGGGTGCAGGTAGGTAATTTTGAAAATATCCCGCGACTGACCGTAGCATAATATTGTGGATAAAAACAAAATTGACACTAAGCTCAACTTGATCATGGCATTCAACTGATTTTTCTCCTCTCCCTTTTTCATCTTCAACATAACTTTTTTTAGTTCTGCTTTTTCAATACACTCAATTTTGACTTACTGTAGCTTAAAACGTTTAGATTCAGTTCCGACTGAAACAATAAAGTAACCCGCTTCCAGCACATCATTGCCATTTTTGTCCGGATAGCTCAAATGCTCCTTTGGAAGGATAGTAAACTTGACTTTCCTCTGTTCTCTACTCGTCATCGATACCTTTGAAAATTGTTTTAATTGCTTCACTGGTCTAGCGATTTTCCCTACTTCGTCCTTTATATACCAAAGCACAATTTCCTTCACTTCCCGATCAGACTGATTTGTCACCGAAACGGTAAGTTCCAGCGTATCATTTGCCGATATTAAAGTGTCGCTCATGGTCAGGTTTTCATATACAAAGTCAGCATATGACAGGCCATGACCAAAAGAATACAAAGGCGCGCCTTTGTCTGGTTTCGTATGATGCACCTCTGATGGGCGATAATAGTAAGGTCTTTGGTAGCTGCCGCCAGAAGGATAGGAAAATGACAATTTACCGCTGGGGTTGGTCTGACCACTGATAATATTAGTAAGGGCTAAAGCCCCTCCATGCCCTGGATATCCTGCAAAAAGTATCGCAGCACAGGCATCAACATATTGGGTAATCACCCTTGGTCTGCCTGTGACTAATATCAATATGATTGGCTTTTTAGTAGCCTTGGCTAATTCCAGCCATTCTTTTTGTTCTTGATCCAAATGAATATCATTGATATTCCCCTTGAACTCACTATACGGTCGCTCTCCAATCGTCAGTACGATGTAATCAGCATTTGCCGCTTTGGTTTCCAAATCTCCTTTATTGGCGATTGTCACTTGTTCTTCGCCAAACTGCGATTGCAATACAGTATATATCGTAGGTACTTTCTGATTTTGTCGGCCCTCTTCTGCACCGAGCCATTCCAGTGTCCATGGACCATTGAGCATTTTGCGAGAATCAGCTGCAAAGCCGGCTACAACAATTCTCTTTTTATTCTTTAAAGGCAGGATATTATCGTTTTTCAAAAGCACAATGGATTGCTCAGCTGCTTTTACAGCCGTCAAGTAATGTGCTTCACTTCCAATTATTGATGTTTTGCTTTCTTCTGGGTATGGATTTTTGAAAAGATCAAGTTCATATTTCAACTTCAATATCCTCCTTACAGATTCGTCGATCCTTGCCTCTGTTACCCGACCTTCTTCAAGCAGTTCTTTCATGGTTTCGGCAAATTCATAATGGTTGCAGGCCATAGTCATGTCTATGCCTGCTGCCATGGCCATAGCGAGAGCCTCTTTATAATCATGTGCTACATGATGCATTTCCACCATCTTTTTAATATCACGAATATCTGTAAGCACTACTCCATCAAACCTCATTCGCTTTCGCAAAATATCCTGTAAGTAAAATGAGCTTCCGTGCACAGCTTCTCCATTTACATCTCCACTATTGACCATGACGGTCTTGACTCCCGCATCGAACCCCATGGCAAATGGGGGCAAAAAGTATTCATAGAGGATTTGGTCTGGTATTTCTGATGAGGTTCTATCCCACCCTGACTTTGGGTCAGAATAGCCAACAAAATGCTTGGCACAAGCCGCTGTATTTCCTTGTGATTGATACCCTCGCACGAAAGCACTTCCCAAAGCCCCACAGACCAGTGGATCTTCTCCGAATGTTTCGTAGAGTCTAGGCCAGTGCACATTTTTTCCAACGTCAAAGACCGGGGCAAAATTCCAATTAAGACCAAGAGGTGCGGTTTCTTTGGCCACTACCCTTGCACCCGCAGCTATCAAGGCTGTATCGAAACTGCAGCTCAAAGTTAGATTATGGGGAAATATGGTTCCTTCATCCACATAATTGGCTCCATGTACATGATCTATCCCAATGATCAATGGAATACCTAAACGAGATTCTTCTATGGCTATTTTTTGTACCTCTGTGACAAAATGTATCCATTTTTTGGCAGAACCCGTCCCACTTAAAAATGACCCCACTTTATTGTCAATGATGGCATTTCTAAACAACTCGGCATTCAAGTCAAGCGTCTTGGATCCATCCAAAGTGATTGTACTAAAACAGCTCTGCACCATTTGTCCCAATTTCTCGTCGAGCGTCATTAGACTAAGTAGCGAATCAGCTTGATGGTCTACAGCAGACTTATTGTTATCAAATGTTGGTCTATCACACGAGACCAAATTCAGAATAATCAATAAACTGACAATTAAATGTTTCATTATATTCACAGCTGGCTTATTTTCCAAAATCTCCCTTCTCCCATTTTCAACACTCACAATAGAGAAAATAGACCATATGAAGTAACAATGATTTTTATAAAACCATTTACTTTAATATCCCTTATTGATATGCATTAGGTTTAAGAGCCCCATAGGAGAGCTCTATTTGATATTGAGGTATAGGTAAGTATTCGTGAACTCCTGTCTTAAATCCTCTGTCTCCAAACAACTCCTCACCTCTTCCTTGCCTAACGACATCATAATAACGGTGACCTTCAAGACTCAACTCCACTCTTCTCTCGTGATAGATCGCATCCAAAAGCTCCGTACCTGATGCTGTTACTTTTGGCAGAATCGATTCATTGCCACCACGAGCTCTTTTTCTTACGAGTTCCAAAGAGGCCCGCGCGTCATCTTCGTGATTTTTGTGATATGCTGCCTCCGCATGCATCAGCAGAACGTCCGCATAACGCATAAGTCTTATGTTTTGAGGCATATTTTTTGACCAGGTCACACTTGCTATATCATAAGGGGTGACGTACTTTTTACACCAATATCCTGTTTCAGATTTGGCCTGTTTTGCGTAGGTCAATGTAATCAAGTTGCCATACTCATCATATACCTGAGCGATGGTATCATTTACACCTTTTTGAATAATTGAAGCATTCAAACGTGGGTCATTTGGCTCAAATTCGTCAACTAAATCTTGAGTCGGATTATTAAAACCTAATTTATATCCTTGCTGATCACTAATCCTTAACCCAAGCGTAGAACTAGTAGCTCCCGGAATCCATATAGCCTCTACCTCCATTATGGATCCACTGCTATGTTCTCCATCCAAAGTCCAGATAAACTCAAAATCTGGTTCGAGTTCATAATCCTTTGAATCAATAATTTCTTTTGCAATTTTTTCGGCTTCAGTCCATTTTTTTTGCCAGATATAAGCCTTTAGCAGCATACGTCTTGGCGGCACCCCATTCAATTCTTCCAATATCATTAGCTGAATACTCTCCTTTGTGTGGCAAATTCTCCGCTGCAGCAATCATGTCTTTTTCTATTTGTCCCCAAATTTCCTCAACAGATGCCCTTGGAACTATGTATTTGTCAGGATCATCTTGAGGCTCAGTAATAAGAGGCACTCCTCCAAACCATTTTAGAAGAAGGAAATAATAATATCCTCTAAGAAAAGTAGCTTCCGCAACGATTCTATCTTTGAGTACATATCCTGCAGGACTCTCGTTATTCAAATCCATTTCTGGCACTCTTTTCAAAATGGTATTTGCACGATAAATCCCTGCAAAATTTTCGTTCCATCTGCCATTTAAAGGGCCCTGACTCCCATTTAGTGTAAAGCGCGACGCACTAAAAATAAATGCAAATTCGTCACTTCTGCCCTGAACAGCATCATCAGAAACCATATCTCCAATCATCCAATCATACACATCATGATTGTTGTATGCACGCAAACCTGAATAAGTAGCTGTCAGATAAGAAAGCGCATCGTCTTCCGTTTGAAAAAACTCGCTCAAAACCTGACGACCATTCGCCGGAGTTTCCAAAAACTTATCCTCATCGCATGAGACATTCAAACAAAGTGCTACTAAAAGAACAAATGATCGCCCAATGAAAGCATACTTAATGTTGGTCATGAATTGCATCTTGATATGATTAAACTTAAAAATTCTCAATTATTCGGTTATTCTGTCAATGAAAAAGGATAAAAAGGGAAAAACTAATACTTTGTATATGTTCTCCCCTTTTTTATTAAACCGAAACTATTTCTTAGTAAAAAGTGTAGAAGATTTAACACCCGAAACATCCTCTACCTTGATCAAATAAACGCCCGCTTTCAAAGTAGAAACATCCAATTCTTTACTGCTAAAGCTCATCACATGTTGACCAAAAAGATTGAAGATAGCTCCGCTAGAAACCTCAACCGATACATTTAATATATCTGAGGTTGGTGATGGAAATACTACCAATTTCTCATTCTTGTTTGCTTCATCTTTAGAAGCGAGTACCTTTCTAGCGCATGCACAAGTATCAGTCTTAAGTGCTATTCTTCCTGCATAATCCAAGTTTGCAAAATTTTCTTGAACCAAACCTCTATTCTCCCAGATAGCACGGTGAGTAGTATAGCTTCCGGTAGTATCATCCACATCCAATATGGAAACATCCAGACCAAATACTCCTGCTCCTTCTCCACCATCAAACGTTAGAGGATCTATTCCCTTAACCCATGTAGTAGTATCGTCACCTTCTATCACTGTAGTGTTAAGGCTGTCCCAAGGAATAAAATACTCTCTAGTATAAGCGCCTTGACCATCAAAAGTATCGGCATATCTACCATATTTAGAGGTAGGATGCAGTTGATTCTCTTTAGGATAAACGCTTGCGTCCTGATGAAAAACATCTGCAAATTGTTGGTTGCCTGCTTCCCAGCTCACACCATTACCATCTTTAAGTGGATTACTTGCATCAAAATATATTTCAGGTTTGTCAGAAGCCCAGTGGCGAATCTTTCCTCTTGCTTTTCCTCCTTCACTTTCAGCACCATCGATAAATTCAGGAAACCAGTTGCCTTCATCATCCACAACTTCAATAGCTAAGTACAGACCATTTTCTGACCATACGCTTTTCCATGTCGCTGAAACCAGTGTAGGTTCAGTGTCCATCCATTTCTTGGCTATTGTATAAACATGAGCCTCTTCCCATGCATACTCATCAGCCACACCATCCAATGTGATGCAATCAGAGTTGATTTTCTGAATATCTACTGGTGCTGGCCCATTTTGAGCCATCAGTGGTGCATTAATGGCTAAAACCGAAGCAACGGCAAAGCCCAATCCTAGTAAATTCATTTTCATAATAAATGTGTTTAAAGTTTAATTGTAAAATTCTTAGCGATATATCCATTTAGATATATCAGTTTATTTCTATTTAATTCAATCAATGAATGGATTATCTCCATTTTTCTTTCAGGTAGTATGTTTCTCGTCATCTAAAATGTGAGGTTTACACCAGTGAAAAATACACGAGAAAGCGGGTAGCTACCATTATCTATACCTATAGCTAAATTTTGATTTTTATCACTTTGACCTATCTCAGGATCAAATCCTTCATACTTTGTGAAAGTGAACAAGTTCTGGGCAGCTACATATATTCTGAACTTTTGTACCCCGATTTTATTTATGAGTTTAGTAGGTAGGTTGTATCCCAATTGCACGTTTTTCAATCTCATGAAAGAACCATCCTTCACAAAAAAGTCTGAATCACGTTGATTATTGTTCGCATCTGAATTGGTCAACCTTGGATAGGTATTGCTAGGTTTTTCTGGCGTCCATCGGTTCAGCGCGACATCACTAAAGTTTGTTCTGCTATTGAAATAAAGTGCCCACAGCTGATTATAATAAAGTTCATTCCCATAGACTCCCTGAAGGGAAAGCGTAAAATCAAAAGCCTTATAACTTGCATTTATATTCACTCCAAAAGTAAAGTCAGGAATTGGACTTCCGATCACCTGCTGATCTGCATCATCAATCTTACCATCTGGCACCCCAGTGTAGTTGCCATTTTCGTCTTTACCATTGATGTCCTTAAAAATCAAGTCTCCTGGCGCTGCTCCATTTTGATACGGAGTAGTGGCATCACCATCCAGTGCGTTATATTCTTCTATTTGCTTTTCATCCTGAAATACTCCAGCCGTGCTCCAGCCCCAGAAAGAAGAAATATCATATCCTACATCAGTACGGGTAACGCCTCCTCCTCCAATGAGTGCATCTCCATTGCCAAGAGAAATAACCTCATTGTCTATGAAAGTGATATTTCCGCTGATATCATAGTTGAAGTCATTAATTCTATTCTTGTGACTTAATGTAAGCTCAATACCAGTATTGCGTACACTACCTGCATTCACTTGTGTACCTGATACTCCTACAGACCCAGGCAAAGGCACGGTCAAAAGCATCCTTTCCGTGTCCTTGATAAAATAGTCGGCACTAAAACTGATTTTCCCGTCGAGAAATTCCGCATCTGTACCCAAATTGATTTGTTCTGTAGTCTCCCATGTTACATTAGGATTCTCTGCATTTACGTTTACTGAACCATTTTTTTCCTTACCACCAAAAGGATAGTCAAAACCATGGTTACCAGTAGACCCAATAGATCCTTGTCCTTCTTCTCGCTTATATACAAGAGATGTGTAGGCAAAATTTGGAATATTTTGATTTCCAACCTGTCCCCAGCCTGCCCTGATCTTA
This sequence comes from uncultured Cytophagales bacterium, assembly GCA_963848175.1. GTDB lineage: Bacteria > Bacteroidota > Bacteroidia > Cytophagales > Cyclobacteriaceae > JAMZMI01. The sequence continues at coordinate 34,903 of CAWKCO010000005.1, read as the reverse complement.
AGGAAATCCAATCCACTTATATTTTGCATGAATCCCTCTTTTGAGATATTCCAGCCAAGAGAAAAAGAAGGGAATCCCGCCCCTATATTCTCGCGTATGAACTTGTTGCTGTAGTCTTTCCGGTAGCTAGCAGTCATTAAATACTTTCCATCATACGAGTAAATCGCACGTGCAAGGTAAGAGATAATTGCGTCTGACTTTTCTAAATATCCCCTTACCGCTCCATTTCCATCAGTTGATTCAATATATTGATCCTCAGGACGATTAGACGGGGTATTTCCCGCTACTACATTCACAAATTCATAGGTAGCTTGTTCAGCAGTACGACCAACCATAATTGAAAAGTCGTGCTTATCAATTTTCTTAGAAAAGGTTAAAATATTGTTGATTGTATATCTAAAACTCTCCTCTTCTTTTTGAGTCAACAGGGAGGTGGGTCTGTCCCAAGGCACGCCAGGAATGGACATATCAAACGTATGGTCATATTCTTTGTAATGCTTATTAGCCAGAGTTATCCCAAAATTGCCGTTGTACTTCAGACCTTCAAAAAACGTAACCTCGGCGAATAAACTTCCCACAACACGATTTTCTCTAATGTCGTTATCAAAGTAATTGAGATTGGCTACTGGATTATAGGTACCTGTATTAGGAAGCACCTGAAATTCCCCGTCTTCTCTTCTGATAGGCATGGTAGGGTCTGCGCTCATAGCACCCAGCAATGGTCCTGCTCTATTGGAACTAGCCTCTCCTTCACCTTCGGAAAGTTTCCTTTTAGAAGAGGCGAAACCTACGTTTGCACCTGCTTGCACAAATTTATTTACTTGAGAATTTAGGCTCAGACGCGCAGTTTGTCGCGCATATTGGGAGCTGAGAATGATACCATCCTGTTTCATTGAGCCTACGCTCAAACTGTATGAGTTTTTACCTGATCCTCCTGAGACAGATAAATAATGGTCTTGCATCATCGCCTTTCTAGTGATCGCATCTACCCAGTCTGTATTATCCAAATTCTGGATATTGCTTTCTTCAAAATCTTCATAAATAGTCTGCCCCGCATTCAGCCTGGATTCATTTACCAGCTGCACAAAGCCATCTCTATCGGTCACACCTGGTACTCTCCACAGATCCTGCACGCCCATGTATGAATTAAAAACTACAGTCGTCTTATTCGGCATATTACCTGATCGAGTAGAAATGAGCACGACCCCATTGGCTCCTCTTGAGCCATATATAGCTGTTGCTGATGCATCCTTCAGTACTTCCAGACTTTTTATATCGGCAGGGTTTAAGAAAGATATGTCTGTAAGCAGTATCCCATCAACTACGTATAGAGGATCTGCATTATTCACCGTACCAATTCCCCTAACACGAATGGTGATTGGAGCGCCTGGCATACCATTGGACTGTGTGACCTGCACACCAGCTATCTGACCTGAAAGTGCTTGCTCTACTTGAGTGACCGCTCTGTTTTCTAAATTTTCAACTTTAAGTGAGCCCACAGAACCTGTTAAATCACTTTTCTTTATTGTACCATATCCGATTACCACTACTTCTGCCAGCTCCTCTACATCAAGCGTCAACTCAACAGGAATAACAGTTCTATTACCAACTACTTTGCTCAAAGGTTTGTAACCAATAAAGCTGAATACCAGGGTATCCGTAGGCAAAGCCGAAATACTGTAATCGCCATCAAAGTCAGTAGTGGTTCCTTGAGATTTTCCTTTGATAAGAATGGTCACTCCAGGAAGACCTCCTTGACCATCGTCAGAAGAAACCGTACCTGTTATCTCTCTGGTTTGAGAATATACCGTAGTACTAATGAAACTCAACAGTCCAATGACAGCAGCAATTCTCCATTTCATATTTCCTATTTTAAAATTCATTCTTTGGTTGGTCTAAAAAAATAAAGCGATCTCTCATTCCAATTTTGATGTCAGACATGCGATGACACATCTTTTACTCAAATCACTTTAACAAAAGTATCGGTCAAGCCATGAAAAAGAGTGTGCAATCCTTACCATTTTAAATACACATTTTAACACTAAGGCAATTTTTAGGCACTTTGAGAAGTATTTTATGGCAATATGTCAAAATATGCGCTGTGTAAACGCAAAAAGGTCAAGTAGCATAATCAGAGGTCAGATAACTTTATTAGAGCAAATAAGCAACTCAAACAATGCTTACTTCAAATGAGAAAAGGTCTGATCAATGTCGGTCATTCCAAATGCAGAATTGCAAAATGCCCTCAAACCCGATGCTACAATGAAAAATCAAAGAAGTATTAATAAACAAGTATTGAAAAAGTATTTCGCTATTGGAATACTCGTGCTTTGTACGCTACTCATACAGGCAGAACAAAAACACCTCACTCCTGCAGGTTCGGGAGATCAGAGTGGAATAGACTGGAATAATGCGTTACCAGAATCTCAGATTCAGAATGCTGTGGATAATCTAGTGGCAGGTGACAGTTTGCTTATTGGAAGTGGCATATATACATCCAATTTTAGGGTAAATAAAAGTGGCTCACAAAATGCGCCTATCACCATAAGCGGAGAGGACACTGGTGATGGTTATCCTTTATTCCAAGGAACATGGTCATCAAGTGATCCGGAAAATGGTAGTGAGTGGATCGCTCTGGATTTTGGTGCCTCCTATATCAACCTTTCGCATTTAAAAGCTGATTCATGGAAAATAGGTGTGATCACTTTCAAAACCTCCATCAACTACCATCTGCATATTAATAATGTGGATGTAACCAAGAGTTTTCAAGCCTTCTACTTACAGACCGTAGAAAATTCGTTGATCGAGCATTGCGACTTGATCTATTATATACGCCGTGGAGTGAGATTTCAGCAAGGTTGCAAATTCATAACGCTGCGTGATTGTGTGGCAGATCAAAACAACGGTGACACCAGCTGGCCTACCGATTGGCCTTTTGGATTTATGATTGAAGATGGATTAGGTCCAGAAGATCAAAGTGATTTGACTTTTATTCGCTGCGAAGCTCGGAACAATTACCAACCTCTTGGCACAGACTATTGGAATGGAGATGGTTTTGTGGTAGAAGATGACCACCCCAACATTCGTTTTTACAATTGCATTGCCTATCACAACCAAGATGGAGGTTGGGACGACAAAGGAAAAAACACCTATTTAGAAAACTGTCTCTCTGTAAACAATGGTAGAAATTATAGAGTTTGGAACAAGGCAACTCTTAAAAATTGCATCTCCTCTTATTCGGAAGTAAGAGGTACGAGTAGCTCAAGTTCACTAGGGCTTTGGGCTGGAGGAGAAGTAACGTTGGAAAATTGCACATTTCACAATAACCAAAGAGCAGTAAGCATAGAAGGTGGTTCTGTGCATGCCAGCAATTCCATCTTTTCGGTAGATGGAGATTACAAAAACAAGCCTATCGACTTTCAAAACAGTAGCGGATCAGGAAATGTATTCTATCAGGAGGGATCAAGTAGTAGCGCTGCTCCAAATTATCTAGCCGACGATGCAAATTACAACGGACGCCCAATGACTGCATTGGAAAGCGCTGAATATGGGCCAGAAAAGGGTTACATATACAAAAATCACAATTTCATTCCTGAGATATCAATAAGCTTTCCTATACCCAATTCCATCTTTAATCAAGGAGATGATATCACCATCACAGTGTCAATAAATGATAAGTTGGAAAATGACATCACTGCTACCACGCTCATTGTGAATGGGGAAGACAAAATTACAAGCACTCAAAGTCCTTACAGTTTATATTGGAAGGATTTAATACCAGGTACTTATATTTTGCAAGTAAAAGTGCAAGATGATAAAGGAGCTACAGCCATTTCCTCTCCTGTAAAAGTAATTGTAAAGGGTAGTTTGCCTGATCCATGGCTGGAAACTTACATCGGAGAAAATGATAATGCCAATACTATTATCACTAACTCAGCCATTCAGATCAATAATAAACTTGGTGGTTCTATTGATAATGAAGGAGATCAACTTCACTACGTTTTTGTGAAACCTACCGCAAACCCAGAAGTGATCGTTAGACTAGGCGAAACGAACAACGCAGAAGCTGGAATTATGCTCAGAAAAGGTCTCGATACAGCTAACCCTATGTACTATTTTGGAAAGACGGCTTCAAATGATCTGAAAATTGTTATTAGAAATGAAGCGAGCGAATTCTCAGAAATGTTCATAGACACCATCAGCACAGCGATCAATTACCTCCGTATCATCGGTTACGACAACAAATTTTTTCTCTTTTACTCAGAAGACAGTCTCCAGTGGACACAGCTAAAACCACTGAACGCGCCAAATATTGACAACTACTTTGTAGGACTCACCAATATTGTAGACAAAAACGCCGCTGAAGGTACAGTAAATTTCACCTCGGTTTATATAGGAGAAAACTTAGGATCAACTCCGCCTACGGTAAACCTCATTTCACCACAAAACCAAAAGTCCTTCACGGAAGGCAACATCACTCTGCAAGCAGAAGCCAGTGACGAAGGAGGTAGTATTTCATTTGTAGCATTTTATATCAATGGACAAAAGGATAAAACCATCGACACAGCTCCTTTTCAATATTCGAAAAATTTGAGTGAAGGCATCTATGAAATCTTCGCTACCACCTATGACAATGATGGCATGTATGGCATCTCTGCGACTCACGCAATTGCGGTTGGTAGATTTAATGACTCCATAAATATTAATTTTCAACATGCTGGCTTCAATACACCCGACAATTACCTGGCTGACAAAGGCGAATCCTTCGCTGACAGATTTAATGGATTTACCTATGGTTGGAGCGAAAATCGTGACGGCAAACTGAGCATAAAAGCCCCTACCCCGATGCTCAATAGTTCCATAAAAATGGGAAGTAGTCAATGGGAAATGATGTTAGAAAACGGGAACTATTTTGTCTCTGTAGTAGCTGGAGATGCAGTAGAATCCAGCCAGATCAACAATATTGATATTGAAGGCATCATCATCAACGACAAAGATCCAAAAGATAATTTTGATGAATTCAAAACTCCTGTGGTTGTAACAGATGGCAAGCTCACAATCAAAACGGGCACAGACGCTGTAAATATGGCGCTGTGCTATATTACCATTTATAAAACTGACAATATCACTCCGCTTTACGTGAGTGCTCCTATTGGCATCATACATTCGCAAGCAAGTGAGGGATTACAACTGCAATGGAGCAAAAACAGTGAGATTGATTTGGATGGATATAACCTTTTCCGACGATCTGCAACAAGCGAAGACTTTGTTCAGATCAATAGTGAAATCATTCGTGACACTACATTTTTGGATAAAAATGTAAAATTAGCTTCGACTTACTTTTACAAAGTAGAGGCCATTGATAAACATGGGCAGAAATCTCTGTTTAGCGAAGTGTCAGAGGCATTTTTTTCGGGGGTACTCGTTGTGGATATGCCCGAAATTAGCCTACAAATAAGCCCCAATCCGTTTACATTTCAAACCAAGATTCTTTGTGATCAAATAATCAGTAACTTCTCTATCTATGACAGTACAGGTAAGGAGGTATTTCACTCCAATGTCAATGATAAAACTTTTGTGATCTATGCCAGTCAACTAGCCAAATCGGGTTTGTATTTTCTCAAGATTAGTACCAATGGAAAAAGTTGTACAATGAAATTATTGAAAGAGTAAAAACCTGAGTTCGATTGATAAGTTCGCTTTAGCCGCATTGATCCCTCTTTGCGAAGTATGAAATAAAGTTTTTATTGAAGCAATCTCACAATTCAATGAGATTGCTTCAATATTTTAAACCTTTTCAAGATTTTAACCTTGATGCAAAGACGCTGAAACGTAGATTTTATAATCGAACTCATGTGAGAAGATCGGTTGATTCTTTAAAGCGGACACTAAAATCAAAATATCCTTACCTGACTATTCGTACCGGTGTATTGGAAAATACATAGAGGCTATGGCTACCCGCCCGGAAGCCTTTTACAGGAGAAATTTTCATAACTATCTGATAAAAAGCAGCAAACAGCCAATGTTTGTGTAATTATCAAATGGACTTTATATAATACATCGCATGATAGAGTAGATTGACGCCACTGCCCTATTGGAGTAAGACGGTTTTCTAGTCCATTGCTTTAGTTTCCAGTTTTGAGCAATTGAACGACCGTGTGATCTCTACTTTTACACAGAGGCTATGACTACCCGCCCGGAAGCCTTTTACACAAGAAATTTTTATAACTATCTGATAATAAGTATCAAACAGCCAATGTTTGTGTAATTAGCAAATGGACTTTATATAAAATAACATACAAGTCATAAAAAAAGCCATTCCATATATTTTGGAATGGCTTCTACGCTAACAAACTATAACCCAATTAAACAAAACTGGCAGTGTGAATACACCTTATTTTTTCGTGATCACGGCAGCATAGCCACCACCTATAGGAATGGTCAGACTAAGCGTCGTTTTAGCATTGACTTCTTTCGATTCCGTGTCATAATCCTCAGCCATGCGGTTTGCATTCTTTCCATCTTTAAAAACATCCATTGTAAATGAACCTTCTTTTAGAAATGAAAGTGGCACTTCCAGAGTTTTTGCCTCGTCGGTCATGATGCCGAGATACCATGTGTCGCCTTTGCGTCTAGCGATCACTACATATTCTCCCACTTTCCCAGCTATGGCCTTGGTTTCATCCCAAGTAGTTGGAAATCTGGAAATAAAGCGCGCCGTGACATCATCTTGAATATAATCTGTAGGTGAGTCACATAGCATCTGCAACGGGCTTTCATACACGGCATACATAGCTACTTGGTGTGCACGTGTGCCGTTGCTCATGGGGCGATCAAAACATATCGAGTGATTTTTGGCATTTGCATTATGCATGCCTCCCGGAGTATAATCCATCGGCCCAGCCACCATTCGTATAAAAGGTAAAGTCAAGTTGTGATTGGTTGTAAGATCAGAGCTCCATTTGTTATTTTCTGCGCCTTTTACACCCTCAAAGGAGATCACGTTTGGATAAGTGGTAGACAATCCTGAGGGTTTAAATGCTCCATGAAAATCGACCAACAACTCATTCGCAGCAGCAACACGCGCCACACGCTCATAGTAATTGACCATGTATTGATCCGATCGCTGCATGAAATCCACTTTAATTCCTTTCACTCCCCACTTTTTATAAAGCGCAAGTGCCTTTTCAAGATCATTATCCAATGGCTTCCATAGAACCCAGAGGATCAAATCCACATTACGTTCATTGCCGTATTTCACCAACTCAGGAACGTCTATCTGACTATCCGACTCAAGGATGTTGGTTGTGGATTTAGTCCAGCCCTCATCCAAAATCACATACTCTAAGCCATATTCAGAAGCAAAATCGATGTAATATTTATATGTATCGTTATTGATTCCCGCATCAAAATCTACATCATAAACATTGTTGGCATTGTACCAGTCCCAAGCCACCTTGCCAGGCTTTATCCATGATGTTTTTTTCAACTTAGAGGGAGTGGCCAATTGTTGGACTAGCGTATTTGTAAGTAACTCGGCCTGATTATTGGCAACAGAAAAAACTCGCCATGGAAACGTTCTTTCTCCTGAGCATTTGGCAATATAGTTGGCTTCATCTGTAATAAGTTCAACTCTATCTGGCCAAGATGGTGCTGGTATAGCTTGTTTCACAAAGTTGGGATGAATAGCACTGATCTGGTAATTACCTTCATTGATCAAAAACATACCTGGAAAATCTACCAAATCTGACTCAGTGAAATGTACACTTCTAGTCCCTACTTCAAAAAGTATTGGTAGCGAGCAAAGGCTTCCGACTTCTACCCTATTAAGTGGGCTTTGAATATAATATCGCTCATTGTGAGAAATAAAGGCATCTTCCTTTGGGAAATAAGTGTTTGTTTCCACTGGAAAAACAAGGCTCATTTGCTCTTTTTCAACTACGTACTCACCTTTCAACTTTGAAACGAACCGATAAGCCAGACCGCTGTTATAGGCCCTCACCTCCAAAGAAAATCCATTATTTAGTTCCAACAACAACGAGTTGTATTCATCTACAATACTCGAAAATTTGGTAGGAACAACTGGGGTGAAAACGGATTTTGACACACTCTTTTTCTCATTTGTTACTTTGATATTTTTGCTTTCCTTCTCCCCGATTTGCATCAGCATATTTTTCACTACGAACATAGGCTCTAGATCTTTGGTAGCGCTGAGTTGTAGCGACTCCCCATTCACAGAGATAGTTCCTTTGACAGTCATATCGGGTGATTGTATATGGTACTGAGCAAAAAGCGCACTTTGAAGAAAAATCAAGGTAAATGCAATTGCTGATGGTCTAAGTTGTTTTAGATAGTTGTACATAAAAGGGTTTAAATGGATGCTTGGTAAATTTTAATTTGCAGATAACACCTCAATTGGAGCATTGAGCTGTGCTACAAGATTTTCAAGGTAATTTACAAAAGCTTCTCTTGTTTTTATTCCATTGGGTTCAAGTTCCCATGCCGCACCAAAAAAATAGGTTAATTGTTGTTGCTCAGGCATAAGCACCAGCACGTAGCTATGCTCATCTTCGGTTATTTCCATAATATCACTGTCTCGATATATTACGAAGAGACCAAGGTTATCATCATTCAGGCTTTGCTTGCCATAGGTTGCAAAATATCTCCATCCCCCATTTAGCGCTTGTGGCAATATCACATCTGCATTTGCATGTTTAATAATTCCCGTACATAGATTTGGGAGTTTTTCATCTAAGACAATATGATGCTTTGTCATACGACTACTGGGAGTAATAGAAAGCGTGGCGGTGACATTCGTTTTATTATCACCTAAATCCCAGCCATAATGCGAGATACGTACACCAGAACCAAAATGACTCTGAGTCAAAATTTCGCAAGAAATACTGTCGGTATCTTCAACACGCAGGGCTCTGTTACCTGTCCAATAACCAAGAGAGCCAATACCTAAAGACTTGCCCACTTTGAAAATATCCATTCCCCAATCGGCCATATGATGATACGACTCAAACCCATCCAAACCTACTTTTGCCAACACCATTTCTGTAGTGGTTTTGCCGAAAACATCGATCGCATTTCGCTGATCTAGGTACAGCCGATAACCTATTTTATCCGACTCCCATCCAGGCCCTTCATACTTGATATAATTAGAATGGTCTCTGTGCGCTTGCGGTACTTTAAGATTATCGATAGAGACAAAATCCCCTCCTTCATATACCGGTTGAAAATTTCCCGTTGCAGCATATTTATCAACCCACTGCCCGCCCTGCTTTACCGCAATCTCAGCGTATGTCATGCGCTGAGGAGTGAAAGGTTTTGAAGACTTGCTCGGTCTGCCTATTTTCACATTTTTTGTTTCCGAAGGAGCCAAATCACAAAGAACAGACAATTCATCTATTTGCAGATCGCTATCGGTATCATTTACATGAAAAGGTACGTCTAGAGAATCTCCCACTTGAACGACTATCTCCCCGCCAGAAACCAATAATTGCAGATCTTTTTTATCGCTGAGGTCTATGGTCACCCACTGCGATCTCAAACCAACATTTGATGCGTTTCTTATTGTTACCTCGAGCGGATCACCATCGAAATAGCGATCAGTTGATCCCTGCTGGCAACTGCTGAAAATAACGAGCCAAATAAGATAGAATGAGTATTGATATTTTGGGGTCATACTTTTTGGGTCTGTCCTTGAGACTAAGATTTGTTTTTTGCTTGCTTCTTTTCCAGTTTGATCATCTCTACTCCAGCCAAGATCACAGCTCCCAAACCATGGATATCGTTGAGTTCAGTAGGGCGATTGTAATAGAATTCAATATTATCTTCGATACCTGTTCCAATACAAATCCCTGACACTCGTCCCTGCTCGTCTATCGTTGATTGAAGACCTTTCCAACCTTTTCTGGCCGCCTCGGCATATCCAGCATCAACCCATCCTTCGTTCACGGCCTTAGCTATGGCATACGTAAACATTGCAGAGCAAGAAGTCTCCAAATAGGAATCCGGCTTATCCAAAACCTGATGCCACAATCCTGATTCATCCTGAAATTTTATCACCCCATCAATCTGCATCTTTAGCAAGTCCGTAATCTTGGCCTTATCAGGATGCTCTTGAGGCAGAAAGGTCAATAAGTCCGTTTTGGCCAAAGCCACCCAACCATTAGCTCTACCCCAATGTGCCACGCCATTGCTTTGAGTTTCGGAGTACCAGCAGTGATAATAAAGATCATTTTCAGATCTCCACAGCTTTTGGTGAAAGCTAGTAATCTGATGCACCGCATCATTAAATTCCTCTTCGCTATTATAAAAATCACCCAAACGCGCTAAAAGCGGAACACTCATATACAGGTCATCGGCCCATAGCGTATGTACTTTTGGAAACTTCCTAATGAATGAACCTTCCTCATTGCGCAGCATGTCTTCCTTCAAAAAAGTCCGAAACTGAGCGATATAATCCAGATATTCTTCTTGCGCATCATACTTGGCCACTTGTACGAGGTTGGCACCTTCCGCCCCAACATCATCTAATATTTCCATGCGGTAAAGCAAGCCATAAGGATAATGCCACGGGTTTAATTCGGTACTGTAATTGGAACGAAAAAAGTCTGCCCCCTCAAAGGCGAACTCCATATTTTTAAGAGCAAAGTCTTTGTATTTTTCATCCCCTGCTGTTTCATAAAAATCTAGCATGGCAATGCCCAACACGCCATTCCAATATTTCCACTCATTATATGGACTATGAATCATCAACTCTGGGACGTAAGTTTCTTCAGAGAGAGTAGTTACAATGGATCCGTTTTCAGGATGAATGTAATCATAGGTTGTTTCAAGCAAAATATTGTCAGCCACACTTCTGGTAACACGTTCTATATCTGACATTGATGTGCCTTGAGCCGATTCTTCAGTAGGAACATTGGCATAGATAAGAACAGCGATCATGATACCAATAATAGGTGTGAGAATGAACACTTTGGTCATAATGAATATTTGTATGAGTCTAAAAAATGTATAAAAGTCAAATCCTAACCTTGTGGCTAATGGATACGGAGACAATGCAGAGTCACCAGTTGTATTCAGTGATTTTCTGACTTTACAAACCTATTTCAGACGTGACAAGCCCAAAGTTCCTTTTTCACCTTTGGCTGTGCATTTTTCACCATTGTACATCATTATGTCCAAATAGGCCTAAAAATGCATGTTTTGAGGCGATAAATCTGCGATACTTCATTGCTTTACTTTCATGTACAAAAAAACGGAATCATCCTGCTGCATCAATTTGCACAGCATTCAGCGCAACATGTCCAATTGATTTAATGCCGAATAAAAACCTTTGTAAACAGATATAATAGTTCGCTCTGGCATTCATTCTTCTGAATTCAGGCTTTTTACATAGAGGCTATGAGCCTTTTACACGAGAAATTTTTATAACTATCTGATAATAAGCAGAAAACAGCCAATGTTTGTGTAATTATCAAATGGACTTTATATAAAAAGAACAAACAAAGTTTTTATGAAAATGAAAAAAACACATATAGTCAGATTAATTCCGCTGTTGCTTAGTTGCCTTCTTTTGATACCAAATGGGGCAATAAGTCAGATCAAAAAATTTGAAAAAGTGATTGTGAGTAGTGCTTACAAAGACCTAAACGATTTTAAAGATTTTGCCCTAAAGGCAAAAAAAGCTGGAGCAACCCATGTCGATGTGGGCACAAGTTTACCAGCAAGTCGCTGGGAATACATTCAGGATGACGACCCATATCCAGGCTGGACAGTGAACAATGCCAGCTTGCTAAAAATCGCTACACCAAAAGCATTGCAACCTTATATTCCACAAGACTACACGGAGAATGCGCTCTCGGTTTTGGATCAGAGGTGCAAGGTTTTGAGAGGCTTAGGTTTGAAAGCCTACATCTGGACCGTGGATCCATATATGCTGCCAGAAGCGGTCTATCGTGATCATCCCTTGTGGCGTGGGCCAAGAGTGGATCACCCTTCTCGCTCGCGCGTACCACGATTTTCACCTGCTGTAGACAATCCCGAAGTACTTGACCTTTATAAAGAGGCAGTAACCCGATTACTAACCAAATGCCCAGAAATTGATATTATTCAGTCGATGACCAACGACTCAGGCGGGGGAATGGATTGGAGTCCCGGTTTATACAATGGCCCATTGGGAAATTCCCTTTATAGAAATATTCCCATGCACGAAAGAGTCGGAAAATACCTAAAAGCCTACCTCGATGGAGCCCAGGAAGCTGGCCAAAGTGTTGATGTAAACCTGCACAACACGCGAGAAAAAAATCCTGCTCAAATCGCCCAAACATTACAAGCTGGGATGGCCATAGATCATTTGGAAGGTCCCAATGCTGAAAGATTCATGGTCAAAGTTGGAATTCCTGATGGGTATTTCAATGCCTTTACTCCGGTCATCGGCATTCCTCAGCCATTGATTTATATTAAAGATTTTATGGAAGCAGCTGAGTCCCAAGCCAAACGCATTTTCATTCGTTTTACTGATCCACTCACACGTGATTTGTATTTCGATATAATGAAAGAAAACTGGGAATCAACTCCAAAAAACATTGCAGCTTCGTACGCCCAGCTACATAAAATAGCAGTTGCTCAAGGTGGAGAAGCAAAGGCCAATGCGCTAACTGAGCTTTGGGTAGATACAGATGAAGTGCGCCAGCTTACACACCTACTAAATACAGGCGGTTTCATTTTCAATTTGGGATGCATACATCAGCGATGGATCATCCGGCCATTTGTGCCTTTTCCTGACAAGGTGAGTGATGAAGACAAAAAACGCTGGCAGGAATATCAGTTTCAGGCTCTGCCTGAGCGTATGAATCATCTGGCCGATGTGCAAGGAACAGATGCTTATTATGGTTGGAGTGGGCGACATTTTGTTAAGCGTGTAATCGTGCCAATGGAAAGATTTGTAAACGATGGCATTCGCCAATGCGAGGCTACAGGTGATGCTGAATTGGCCAAAAGATTGAAAATATACAAGTGTTTTATCGTGAATGCGAAAAATGCAGTGAGTTATCAAGCACAATTAGATCGTGTAGCAGAATTGGGTATAAAACCACTCAAACATGCTGTGATAGAGACAGAACCGTCTTGGGACAGGCAACTCATCATGGAAACCGCAAGACAAGAAATTGACAATACGGCGATATTGCTGCAATTGCTGGGTAACAATCCGTATAAGTACATTCACATGGCCGAGACCCAAGAGGAAGAAGACATCAAACTGCTAGGTCCGAAATTGCTTGAACATCTCAACAGAAAAATGGTGATTATGAATGACGCTTGGGAAGATTATAAGGAAATATTCACGACACCAAATTGGTGAAAATCTAGACTACCCATGAGATAAAATAACATCTAGGTCAATGTAGGCAACCACTCCTACATTGACCTGTTTGTTATTCTGGCGGCACCTGATCCTTTACAAAATCAGTAGGCGATTGCTCAAATTTCTTTCTGAAAGCTCGACTAAAAGAACCCGGATTATCGTATCCAACCATATAGGCTACCTCTGATATAGACACTTCTTCTTGTACCAAAAGCTGTTTAGCCCGCTTCAAACGATAGTTCTTGAGTAAATCCACAGGTTTGTCTCCCGATAGTTTTTTCACCTTTCGGATAAACTGTGTACGACTGATACCCATGGTGTAGGCCATTTTTTCTACATTGAAAGACACTTCGGATATGTTTTCTTCCATCAGATCCACCAACTCCTTCAAAAATCTCTCATCCGCCGAGGGCAACTTCACGGCGGGCGGCTCAAAGCTAAAATCCGATTGGAAAGACGACTGCATGCGCTTGCGAGAAGCAATCATATTACTCACCCGCACACGTAGCAAATCGCTATTGAACGGCTTGGTGATGTAATCATCTGCGCCTAGAAGATAGCCATCCATAATATTTTCATCGTACATTTTGGCCGTAAGTAGAATGATCGGAATATGGCTGGTAATCACATTTTCCTTCACTTTTTTACAAAATTCCAAGCCATCCATTTCAGGCATCATCACATCACTGATGATCAAATCAAAATCATATTTTGCGATCATATCTAGCCCTTGTAGACCATTGTAAGCCTCCACAATTTGATATTCAGGACTCAAGCAGGACGCCACATATTTACGCATGTCTTGGTGATCCTCTATGATCAAGATTAGCGGTTTATCTTCGTTTTCATTGAGCTCTGGCAGATTTTCAGTCGTATTTTCATTGGCATCCACAGCCTGCAATTCACTGACCATTTCTTGCACGCCATAAGCTAAATTTCCTGCAAAAATATGATCATAAGAGATTCTCAGAAGCCTCTACATGCTCGTCTCCCTCATGCATTTCAGGTAAATAAATAACAAAAGTAGTCCCCGCTCCGACCTCACTCTTTACGTGAATCTCTCCTTCGTGCGCCTTGACCAAATCCGCGATATAAGAAAGCCCAATGCCCGAACCCATCTCATACATCTTATGGTCTTTGTCATCCTTGACCTGATAAAACCGCTCAAAAATCTGAGTTAGATGCTCCTCAGGAATTCCTTTACCGCTATCCTTCACCATAATTTCAAAATAGGCACCATTTTTCAGTGCTTCGCTGGCTTTGGTCTTCAGCTCGCTTTCCTTTAAATGACTCACTTCCACGGCAATAGAACCACCTATCGGCGTATGTTTAAAAGCGTTGGAAAGTAAGTTGAAAATGATTTTTTCCACTTTATCATGATCAAAAAAGGAAAAGCGCGATTTGCTGTTTTCTCTAAAAGTCAAGTCTATCTGCTTTTGCTCCGCCAGGCTTCTGAAAAGATTCACAATCTGCCGCAAAAACATATTTAAATCGCCCTTTCGGCTGGTGAAATTCAGAATCCCAGACTCCATCTTTCTAAACTCAAGTATCTGATTGATAAGCGTCAAAAGTCGGACGGCATTGCGGTTGATAACATCTACAGGAGCACCTTCTACATCAGCTTCGGCAATATTCTTTTTCAATATTTCCACATTTCCCAATATCAAAGTGAGCGGCGTGCGCAATTCATGTGATATATTGGTATAAAAATCCAATTTGGAATTGGAAAGTTGCTCAATTTTATCAAGCATCTGCACCAGTTTTTCATTCTGATCTTCGATCTTTCCTTTCTGTGCTTCGAGATTGGCATTGGCTTCATTGAGTGAATGATTACTTAGAATAAGCTTTTGATCACGCTTAAAAATCTGAGAGATAAAAATCCAGATCGCCGCAATGAAAAACAACATCAAAAAGATGAACCAAGGCTGTCGCCAAACCGGATGCAATACTTCAAATTTAGTGGCTACCACATCCGTGGAAATATTCAAATCCAAATCGCGCACGCGCAATTCAAATAGATGATCACCCGGATCCATATCACTGAAAGTTTGGCTCTTGACCGAAGCAAATTCCGTCCAATCAGCACCATCAAGCCTATAAGAATAAGTAAGTCTATCATCTGGTGTCTGCTCAAAAAAATCTGTCCCCTCCCAAAACAGCGTTATCTGACCATTATTAGCTATTTTATTAGCATGTTTACTTATAGCCACCACTGGCGGTTTGGTTTCAGGATGATATCTAAAAGTCCTGAAATCTGAGAATGTAGAAGAAAGTGTTTTGTTATAAGCAAAAGCCCGACGTTTCCATTCTCTTGGTGCTTTGTTGATCCACAGCGTATTCTGTGAGTCTTTGAAAATAGACCCACCCTCATTACTCATATTCATTTCTTCTGGTAAAAGATTAGTCGCCCAGCTTTTTCCATCGAAATGCGATATATCATTGTCGGTAGCCAGCCAGATATCATCACGAGATTGGGCATAAATATCTATGATGGTATTGCTCCTCAAACCGCTTTTTGTTGTGTAATTCGTCCAACTTTCCCCATCGAAAATAAATAACCCATAGTACCTACTTCCAATATAGAGCGCTCCATTTTTAGGGCTAAAAATATTGTTAACAAACTCATTCAACTCTGGCGGATTCATCACTGGCGACCAGTTTTTTCCGTCAAATGACAAAAGCTTAGAACCTCCAAGCCAAATTTTCCCCTGTGCTTCACCCAGGCCATACGCATTTTTATTACTCACACCATGTTCCGTATGCAGATGTTCCCAATGAAGCTCCTCGGCCATTGGGTCAACTAAATGCAACACACCCGACAAGTGACCCTTACTTTCTTGAATATCAACCGCACAGCCAAACCAAAGTCCACCATCTGCTGCCTCTAGCACTGCACGGTAGTCGATACCCCACGACAATTTAGGGTGAATGTGTAGTTGCCATTTCTCATCTTTCAAAACCGCTGTAGCAGCAGCCCCTTTATGACTACCCACCACCCAAAGCTGATGCTGTCGAGTGTAAATCAATCGAACTGGAGCATCCATCAGTCCATCCTTCATTCCGCTTACACGCCAATTATTTCCTTTGGCTTCCACCACCTGCCCTTGCTCGCTGATAAAATACTGTGCTTCTTCGGACTCTGCCTGATAAATCAGTCCTTCATAAGTGCACCAAGTTTGGTTAGAGTACTCCATACTGAAAATCTCGTTTTGAAGCCCCCCTATCCATAGGTTACCATCAGAGAGTTCTGTAAAAAAAATGCGGCAACTCGTCGGAATAGGCACCTTAGGGTAAGCATAGGAAGTCCACTCACCACTTTTAAATGCAAACAGTTTCCCCAGTCCACCAACTAAAATATCTCCATTTTTCGTCTCCATGATGTCAGTATGCATATCGTCCCCACCAAATTTTTCACTGGTTTTGTAATAGGTCTTCACATTACCACTGATTCGATTAATTCCCACATTATAACTCCCACAGACAATCCAAATATCCCCATCGGAAGACTTCATAAAGCGTTGATTCAGACCTAGAGGCATGTACTTATCCGAATGATAAACCATGTACTTCTCAAATGAATTGAGATTGCTTTCGAGGCGAAATTTCAGAACTTTCCCTTCATTGAAATGTGTGAGTGCCACCCACACATTGTGCAAGTCATCCTGTAAAATATCAGTGATAGACACCAATGGATCTGACAAGATAAATGCCTCGGGTAGTATGATCCCATTGACTTTATGATTGTTGGTTTTGAGAGTAGAAATAATCTCTGAAGTCGAATAAATGTGAGTAACTTCCGAATCGTTGATTAAGGCAAAGCCATCTTCAAAGACACCAAAAACCAATCCTGATTCGGTAGTAGAAAATCTATTGAAGTGAAGTGCTATAGTCGTATCTTGAAACAAAGTCTTCCATCGCCCATCTGCGAATTGATAAATTCCATTTTGGGTGGCGGATAATATTGCTCCAGCATTGGTGCTTACGACAGCATTGACAGGTAAACCGCTTAAGCCGGACTCCTCACCGTAAGTTTGCCAATGATAACCGTCAAATCGAGTTGCACCAGAGTTGGTAGCAAACCATATAGAGCCATCTTGAGCTTCCTCAATGTCCTTCACCCCCATGCCATCAAGCTCTGAGAAATGCCTCCAACGCCAAGATTCTTCAATGGGGTCTGCCAATTGAGGTTCATATGGCTCCCAAGCGTGGGCATTCGAGAAACCAATTATCAAGAAGCTCAACAACGCAATTTTTCTCATGATCAACATTTTGTAAGGACTCTTTTTTCGCTCCACTTTCTTAATTAGATAAAAGCAACCTAAAGATACTCGTTCAATCTGAATCCTATATTTATGAAAATTGAATGAAGTCAAACTAATATATGAAAAAATACTTTTGAGCAATTAGTATAAAACAAAAGAAGGTGCTGTTCAGACACCTTCTTGTTGGCCAGTTTTCCTAGAAAACCCGCCTGCCTTAGTTTGTATTCAAATTTGCCTTGCGCCAGATATACAATCCTGTTCACATTGCCACTGACATAAGACAATCGTAAAAATGCTGCAACGGCCTCAAATAAAGGGTGCAATTCTTATCAATGAGTGTTCATTTCTTTTGATAATGGCCTTTATCATTTTCTTAACACTTGCAAAACACTTCTCTTGCTAGAAAATAAAAAAAGCCCTGCTTCGATTTCTCAAAATAGGGCTAAACTTAAACTCACAAAAACTTGTCTTTTACATCCAAAAAACAGCGTATAGTCCTACTACGATGGCCACTATGGCAATGGCGCTTATATTGAAAACTACGTCTGTTTGAAAAAGGGTCGGCTGTACAGAGATCGCTTTGGCATCTGCCACATCCATTTTAGCATTGGTGTAGATCACCATGCCCAACATCAAAAACAGTGTGCCTAATACGAAAATTGCCTCAAATCCATAGGCAGCCAAAGGAGCAGAATAAATCACTCCCAGTAGCATGGCTATGCCCCCAAGTGCGAAAAGTAACACGCTTGAATTGACCAGCTTGCGCTGCACCGTACCCTTAGGCACAGGGCTCGCGACTTTCACCCCTCGATCCAAGAAACTAATTACTGAAGCAACTACGCACAGAATCATAAACACATAGCCCATTCTTAAAATAAACGGCAACTCGGGAGTGACCAGATAGAAAAATACGCCCGTTGGAAGCGTAAGTAGTGCCGTCCAAAGCGCTGCTTTGTTGGTGATTTGTTTCCAAAAAAGACCTAAACCAAAAACTACAACCACACCTGGGTATACAAAACCTGTGACCATCTGAATGTATTGAAAAACCTGATCCAAAGATTTTAAAGAAGGTGCAACGATAATGGCGATGATCATTGCAGAAACAGCCATCAATCGACCAGTGCGGATCAATTGCTTATCCGTAGCATTTGGTTTGATGTAGGCTTTGAAAATGTCCATCGTAAAAACAGTAGAAGTACTGTTGATCATAGAAGCGAGCGAAGAAACCACCGCCGCTACCAGCGCAGCAAAAGCCAAACCTCGTACCCCGGCTGGTACAAAATTTTGTAGTAACCAAGGATATGCTTCATCCGACTTAGAAATCTCTCCTACGGTGTTTTTGGCCAATTCTGGATCATTGGTAATCACATAAGCTGCAATACCCGGAATCACCACCAATAACGGAATCAAGATTTTCAAAAACCCTGCGAAAATCAACCCTCGCTTGGCTTCTTGCAATGTTTTTGCTGCCAAGCCTTTTTGAATAATGTATTGGTTGAATCCCCAATAACCAAGGTTGATCAGCCACATAGAACCTAAAATCACGGCCAATCCTGGCAGGTCATTGTAAGCATCTTTCAATCCACCGATTCCATCAGGCACGGACTTAGAGCCTTGTGTGATAATCATGGAAAAATGGTCTCTTGCACCAGAATAGATATGTCCAAAGCCTTGAAATACATCACCATTTCCAAGTACGCTCAATGAGATGTAAGTAGTAACTAATCCTCCACCGATCAAGAAAAACACTTGTATCACATCTGTCCAAGCTACCGAGGAAAGTCCGCCATAGATGGAATAGATTCCTGAGAAAACCAGCAATCCGATGATTCCATAAATCAATGGTACGCCCATGATTTTTTCCATGGCCAAAGCACCCAAGTAACTCACCGAGGTGAGGTTCACGAAGATGTAAACCAATATCCAAAAGCCAGCGAAGAGCGATCCTACAAGCTTGCTAAATCTATTATTTACAAACTGTGGCATGGTGTAGATTTTCTTTTCTAAGAAAATCGGCAAGAAATACTTGGCCACCAAAATCAAAGCAATGGCCGCCAACCACTCATAGGCGGCTATTCCCAGCCCAATAGCATATCCCGAACCCGACATGGCTATGAAATGCTCGGCAGAAATATTGGCCGCAATAAGCGAAGCACCTATCGCCCACCAAGTGAGCGAGTTGCTGGCAAGAAAATAGTCGTTGGCAGTCTTCTCTACGCCCTTTTTATCCCTTGAGACATAGAGTCCCATAAAAAGAATTGCAGCGCAATAGACACCAAATACAATGTAATCAATCAGTGAAAATCCCATGATTTGTGTTTAAAAGTTAGGTTAATGAGGTTTATTCAATATTAGTGCAATCACATCTTGTTTTCAAAGAGGTGGTAATAAACTTCGTTCCATCGAAGCGACTCTTTGAACGAGCGTGTGCGTGTTTCATCATCAATGACCACTATTTCTATACCCGCCATATCAGCAAAGTCCTCGAAAAACTCAGTAGTGATCGCCTTGCTAAACACTGTATGATGTGCGCCACCTGCCAAAATCCAGGCTTTCGCAGCTATTTGCATGTCCGGTTTTGGATCCCACAGTACGCGAGCCACAGGCAACTTTGGCAAGTCCGCCTCAGGAGACACAGCCTCGACTTCATTCACCAAAAGCCTGAATCTGTTTCCCATATCAATCAAAGACGCATTGATAGCAGGCCCAGATGCCACATCAAATACCAAGCGCGCAGGGTCTTCCTTGCCGCCAATCCCGAGCGGATGCACCTCACATCTAGGCTTGCCAGAAGCAATTGTCGGGCAAATTTCTAGCATGTGCGATCCCAACACGCGCGATCTACCATTTCTGAAATCGTAGGTATAATCTTCCATAAAAGAAGTACCGCCTTCCAGACCTTGATCCATCACCTTTGCTGCATGTAGCAAAGCCGCCGTTTTCCAATCTCCCTCTGCTCCGAAACCATAGCCATCGGCCATCAATCGCTGCGACGCTATGCCGGGCAGCTGCTTGAATCCGTGCAAATCCTCGAAAGTATCTGTATATGCTCCAAACCCACCACTTTGTAAAAAAGCACGAATTCCCAATTCAATCTTAGCGGCATCTTTCAGCGACTGGCTGTTCAAAACCGCATTTGAAATCTCATAAGTATCGCCATAAGTTTTCACTAACTGAGTCACTTCCGCATCGGTCACTTCATTTAAAAAAGCCACCACATCGCCAATACCATAGCCATTCACGGTGAAACCAAAGCGCATTTGCGCTTCTACCTTATCCCCTTCCGTCACAGCTACTTGGCGCATATTGTCACCAATCCTCGCTACTTTCAGTGACTGAAAAGCCTGCCATCCGGCCGCAGCTCTTGTCCAGTTGCCCAACTGCTTGCGAGCAGATTCATCTTTCCAGTGACCTACGATTACTTTTCTGTTTTTGCGCAAGCGACTAGCCATAAAACCAAACTCGCGCCCACCATGAGCCGATTGGTTTTCATTCATAAAATCCATGTCGATTTCGCTCCACGGAATCTCCGTGTTGTACTGCGTATGGAAATGTGCCAAAGGTTTTCTCAAAATCTGCAATCCTCTGATCCACATTTTTGCAGGGCTGAAGGTATGCATCCACACCACTACCCCGATACACGAGGCGGCATTATTGGCTTCCTCGCATACGCGAAAAATCTCATCTGGCGTAGTTACCACCAACTTGTACTTTACCTGCACTGGAATGGAATTACTTGCGTCCAGACCTTTTGCAATCTCCTCTGAGTGTCTGGCGACATTTTTCAAGACTTCCTCACCGTATAGGTGTTGGCTGCCCGTCACAAACCAAACTTCGTAATTCTTAATATCTATCATAGTTTATCTTTTATTGCTCTATCCGATAAAATCTTCGTTTCGAAAAAATCATCCTCCGAATGACTTCAAGCCTTCTTTTATTATTCTTTCAAAAAGTACCGAACGAATTGAATATTCATCCTAAAACTTTTTCGCCCTACTTTTTTCCCTGATGAAAAAAGTAACAAAAAAATCGAGAGGATTTAAAAGCCTTTACGCTAATTACCTCCCCACCGCTTAAATCCTCAAACCCACCCGCCGTGATGTAAAAAATTCAATTACTTATCAGACGAAATCAATTTTCATTGCCCGTAATAGGCGTTCTTTCCGTGTTTTCTCTCGTAATGTTTTTTGATCAAAGCGTCTTTCAACCGGGGTGCATTGGGATTGATTTGCCTTGTCAAAAGTGCCATTTTCGCCAATTCCTCCAGCACTCGTGCATTGTAAACGGCCTTGGCTGCATTTTTTCCCCAAGTGAAAGGACCATGATTTCCAATCAAGACCATCTCTACTTCTTTATATGAAAGCTGCTTTTCTTCAAAGCAATCCATGATTTGCTGTCCTGTCATGTGCTCATAGTTTCCAGCGATTAGCTCGTCACTCATAGGTGGAGCGCACGGAATATCATTGGTCAGGTGGTCGGCGTGGGTAGTTCCGAAAATCGGAATGTCCATTTGCGCCTGTGCCCAAGCCACCGCATACGTGGAATGTGTATGCACTATGCCACCAATCGTTTCCCAATTTTTATACAAAAAAGCATGCGTTTTGGTATCAGAGGATGGACGCATGGCTCCTTCCAACACTTCATTTTCAAAGTTGAGAATGACGATATCCTCAGCCTTCAGCTGCTCATAAGGCATGCCACTGGGCTTGATCGCAAAAACTCCTTTTTCACGATCTACCGCACTTACATTGCCGAAGGTATAAACCACCAAACCAAGCTTTGGCAACTCCATGTTCGCCTCAAAGCATTCTTCCTTTAACGATTGATAAATAGACATTCGATTAGTTTTTATGATTGACTTGTGATTCCACAAATGCGCCTAAACTGAGGTAATTATTATAAAGCTGAGCGTACTGCTTCACTTGATCCGCTTGCGGTTGGTACACTTTTTCAAAGCCATTGGCCATTGCTTTTAGGGCAGCCTTCATGTCTGGATGAATTCCTGCCGCCACAGCCGCATACATCGCAGCACCCAAAGCTGGAGCTTGCTCAGAGACCGCTACCTTTATTGGCATATTGAGCACATTGGCCAGCGTCTGCATGATGAAATGTGACTTTTTCGCCACACCGCCAATCCCTACCACGCTCTTGATTTGCACGCCTTCCGACTCAAAGCGATCGACTATGCTTTTTGACCCAAAACAGATCGCCTCTACCAAGGCTCGGAAAATATGCGGTGCTCTTGTACCAAGACTGAGATTTGTAATTGCGGCTTTTAAAGATTGATTGGCATCTGGCGTTCTTCTGCCGTTGACCCAATCCAGTGCCAAAGGGGCACTTTCGCTGATCGGCGTTTGCGCTGCTTGCTCTGAGAGCTTGGCTATAATTTCATCTTTTGCCTCCTCCAATTGTTCAGGAGTAAGGTTGAGCGAGGATAAGTTCTCTAGCGGCCAGGCGAGCACATCTCTCCACCACGCCAGCACATCTCCAAAAGCAGATTGTCCCGCTTCCAATCCCACCATGCCCGGAATCACCGAACCATCCACTTGCCCACAAATACCTTTCACGGTTTTGTTTCCTATCACTGCCGCTGGAGAAACGATAATGTCACACGTAGAAGTGCCCATGACACGCACAAGAGTGAACTCCTCCACTTCGGATCCCACAGCTCCTGCATGCGCATCAAAAGTACCTACGCTTACTACTGTCTTATCAGATAAACCCAATCTAGCTGCCCATTCTTCATTAAGCGTGCCAGCGGATTGATCACTGGTATAAGTCTCTTTATATAGCTTGCCGCGAAGGTCTGCGAGATATGGATCTAATTTGGACAAAAACTCCGCAGGTGGCAAACCACCCCATGACTCGTGCCACATGGCTTTGTGCCCAGCTGCACATCTACTACGCTTTAGACAGTCAAGATTTTTATCTCCTACAAGCAAATAGGTCATATAATCACAATGCTCTACCCAAGAATGCGCCGCGCTTTTCACCGCAGCATCTTCTCTCGATACGTGCAACACTTTCGCCCAAAACCATTCTGAAGAATAGATACCTCCCTCGTATTTGGTAAAATCCTCACCTCCCCAAGTGCGAGCCAAATGATTAATTTCATCGGCTTCTTTAATGGCCGTATGATCTTTCCAAAGCACCATCATGGCATTGGGATTTTCTGCAAAATCTGGCAACATGGACAAGGCCGTGCCATCAGCATCCACAGGAATGGGCGAAGAACCCGTGGTATCAATACAAATACCTTTCACAACACCCTTTTCTAAGCCGCTTTCTTCCATCACCGCTTTGATGGTAGCCTCCATCCCTTCGATCAAATCAAGTGGGTGCTGACGAAATTGGTTGATGGCTGGATTACAATACTTTCCTGCTTTCCATCGCTGATACCAATGCACATGGGTAGCGAGCGATTGACCATTGGCCGTATCCACCAAAACCGCTCTTACTGAGTCAGACCCAAAATCCAGACCTATTACATATTGATTACTCATATCTTCTTTGATGGGTTAATAAAATCTATGAACAGCAATCTGATCGAACCCGCTAAGCTGAACCGGTCATAAATCGACACGATTTTCCCAATCAGATTCTCACACATTTTTACTGCAAGACGAAATTAATAAAAATATTTTATTAAGTGTAGTTGTTACATTTATCTTTAAGGGGTAATAATTTCACCTCTACCTCCTGAACAATGGAAAACACCTCTCAAAACCTCGAAATGCCGTCAATTGCGGATCAAAAAGCGGAATTAGCTAATATTGCAGCAACCAGACCCGACTTGAGCATGATCCATAGCTACCTAAATCAATTCAAGGCCTTATTGGCAGTAGACTGTATCATTTTTGGATTTGATCAGGAGACGCTGAAACTCTTGCTTATAAAAAGAGATTTTGAACCAGAAAAGGGAAAGTGGTCGCTGATGGGCGGATTTCTGAAGCAAGATGAAACGCTGGACGATGGAGCCAATCGCGTTTTACAAACGCTTACTGGACTTCATCATGTGTTTTTAGAGCAGCTTCCTGCTTTTAGTAAACCAGACAGAGACCCTGTAGAGCGTACGGTTTCTATTCCTTATTGCGCACTAATCAACATTGAGGAGCACAACGAAGAACTCTCCAAACAATACGGTGCTGAATGGTTTAGCTTGAAAGATGCTCCTTCACTTATTTTTGATCATAATGAAATGGTTGCTTCTGCTATCAATCGGTTGAGATACAAAATCACCGTGCAACCCGTAGGACTGGAACTGCTCCCTGAGAAATTCACGATGCGCCAGCTACAAAAACTCTATGAAACAATCTTGGATCAAGAGCTAGACAAGCGCAACTTCACCAAAAAAATCCTTCAACTCAACGTACTAGAAAAACTCAATGAAAAAGACATGACCTCTAGCCGAAAGGGTTCATTTCTCTTCCGATTCAATAAAGAGCAGTATGAAAAAGCGGTGGAACAAGGGGCTTCTTTTAGGTTTTGATTTTTGCTCAACGACTTCACCCATGGCTCATTATTGCATTAAGTAACATCATAGTATTACTATCGGCTCTTTTATAGCATTAACTAACCCAATGGTATGAGTTATTGAGCCTATACCTCTCCTGATTTTTGTCGGGAAAACGTATGAAGACTTCTAAATACCCTCCTCCTTCAAATAAATAAAGCATAAAACATTTTTAAAATTCATCAAGAGATATTTACTTTGTATTTCAAAGTACTTTCAATGGACAAGCAAAAATACATCGACGACCTAAAAGACATTAAAACCATCATGGATAGATCTTCAAGATTTATCTCTCTCAGTGGGCTTTCCGGGGTAATTGCTGGTGTCACCGCGCTGGCTGGCGCTTATGGCGCATACCTGACCGTTTACAAAGATCAGGACTATCTCAATTACCGACATGCCACGATGAATAGCGAAAGTATTTTTTCGCTGACCATGATCGCTTTGGCGGTGATCATCATTTCATTTGGAGCTGGTTTTTTCTTTACTCAGAAGAAGGCGAAGAAAAACAATCAAAGTTTATGGGACAGCCAGTCGAAAAGACTCTTGATCAACTTAATGATCCCGTTAACAGCTGGCGGCATTTTATGCTTTATCCTTTTAACCAAAGGAATCATTGGTATTGTAGCTCCTGTCACCCTTATTTTCTACGGCTTGGCTCTGGTCAACGCAAGTAAATACACCTTGTCTGATATTAGAAGTCTTGGAATTATAGAAATTGCGCTTGGATTAATAGGCTGTCAGTTCGTGGGTTATGGGCTTATACTTTGGGCAATCGGTTTCGGTCTGTTGCACATTCTATATGGTGTCTATATGCACGTAAAGTACGATTCGTGAAAGAGATTTTAAAAGACTTAAATAAGGCGTTTGAAAACAAGGTTCGACTGGGAATCATGTCCGCATTGGTCGTCAATGATCATCTGGACTTCAATTCCCTAAAAGAGCTATTGGATGTGACGGATGGGAACTTGGCATCTCATTTGAAATCACTCGAAAAGAGCGACTATATAGACGTGCACAAAGAATTTATTGATAGAAAACCAAATACACAATACAAATGCACCCAAGAAGGTAAAGATGCCTTTGTCAAACATATCCGTGCCATTGAACAATTATTGAATTAATATTTTTTTGCCCATTTACTTTGTATTTCAAAGTACTTTTAAATCACATTTTAATCTTATCTAACATAAAAAAAACAAATATGAACGACGAAAAAACACTCCCAGAACGCTTAAATCAATGGGTCAAACATTCTGTGACCCTGAAACTTACAGGCATCACGATTCTTGTATTACTACTACTTATCCCCTCTTCCATGATCAAGTCTATCATGGAAGAGCGAGAGTCTCTCAACAATGACGCAACTCAAGAAGTCAGCTCCAAATGGGCGAATGCTCAAATGATTAATGGGCCGATTCTCACCATACCTGCCGTTTATCAAATAGAAAAAGATGAAAAAACATCTGACATAATACGTTATGTGCACATTCTGCCAGACCAGCTTAATATTAAGGGGACAATCAACCCTGAGAGTCTGAAACGAGGCATTTATGAAGTGGTAGTTTACAAATCCAAATTTGATGCAAACGGAAATTTCATGATTACCCCCAAAATCGACGAAAACAACTTGAAGGAAATTCTCTGGAAAGACGCTTTTCTCACTATTGGCATTAGCGACCTACGAGGAATTGAAAATGATATTACAATAGATTGGGGCAAGCATGCAATCAAAGCTGAACCCGGATCGCGGATTACAGACCTGATATCTTCAGGAATTACATTCGATTTGCCTGATTTGGAAAACCTTAAGGGGACTGAGATGGCATTTAAGTTTGACATTAACTTACAGGGCAGCCAAAACATCTCATTTGTACCAGTAGGTAGTAGTACAGAAATAAGCATAGCTTCGCCCTGGACTTCACCGAGTTTCAACGGCAACTTTCTGCCGAGAAATAGAGAAATCACTGAATCGGGATTTACCGCAGATTGGAAAGTACTGCAACTCAACCGCAATTTTCCTCCAAGCTGGACAGGCAATAAATATTCAACTGCACTAAGAAGTTCAGCATTTGGACTGGACCTGCTCATGCCCATGGATGACTACAAGAAAGCCATGCGGTCAGCGAAGTATGCTGTGATGACTATTGCGCTCACTTTTCTGATATTTTTTCTGGTAGAAATAATGAATGGGAGAAAAATACACCCTTTTCAATACACGCTTGTTGGGCTGGCACTTTGCCTCTTTTACGTATTGCTCATTTCCATTTCCGAGCATTCAAACTTCAATCTGGCGTATGGAATCTCAGCCATAGCTACAGTATCCACAATATCTATGTACTCTCTGAGTGTTTTCAAATCCAAACAACTCACGATGATTTTAACTGCCACCTTGGTGGGGGTTTATGCCTTCCTCTTCGTGACTTTGCAACTGGCCGATTATGCGCTTTTGATGGGAAGTGTTGGACTCTTAGTCATGCTGGCAGGCACCATGTACTTTACCCGAAACATAGACTGGTATAATTTGAAAGGAGACCATGCATAATTCGATCTCAGAAAACAGCGCCAAAAAGTTTGGTGCTGTTTTAAAATCAGCGAGAATCTATATCCCATCATGCATGCTCTTCCTTTTCATTGCGTGGATCATTGTTGTGGCAGATTTAGATAAGGATAATCTATTTTTCAAACTCGCTCATGACATTAAGCATGGGGATAAAATGGCACATTTCGGTCTCTACGGACTTTTGGCCTACTTCGTAAATCGTGCAACAAGATTTAAATCATTCAATCTACAGAATTACAAAATCCTATTTGGGTCTGCCATGGTTTTGACCTTTGCTATCGCAGAGGAATTCACCCAATTGGCATTCGCCAATCGCACTTTCGATTGGTTTGATATGCTGAGTGATGTTGTCGGAATTTGGGGAGTTACTTATTCACTCTCCCGTAAACATGGAATAAGAACAAAATGATTTTCACAGGCTGAATGTTGGCATATTCAGCCTGTGATTTTCAATTTCATTTACCCTCTTAAAGAAATCTTTTTCCAAACACGAGTTAGTAAGTAACCAGCGACGATGGTTACCAATAGCAAGCCTGCGCCAGATGCCAATCTTCCGTAAATCAATAGTCCCGTGCTGATCAAAAATCCATAAATAGTAGTAGCACCAAGAAGCATGGCCAAGATGGCTGTAGGAATACTTGTAGTAGTGCCCGTTGGCGTTAATGTTGTGCCTTCCTGCTCTGCCTTGTCCATGATTCTTTTCCAGCCTTTGCCTCCTGGGTTTACTTTATTGATAAAGCTTATAAGCACCTCCATTTTTGTTTGCGGACTCAGGTAAGTGACCAGTACCCAGCCAAAGGTGGTGATGCCCACACCTATAACTAATTCTTGCCAGGAGGCTAAAGCTGTAAAACCTATTACTTCATGAATAAAACGAAAATATAGTGCCATGAAAAAACTGATTAGCATCGCAGCGATTTCACTAAAGGCATTGATGCGCCACCAAAACCAACGCAGTATAAATAGCAAACCTGTGCCCGCACCTATTTGGAGAAGTATCTGAAATGCGGACATGGCATTGTCTAAAGCCAAAGCGAACAACATCGCAAAAATCATCAACAACACCGTAGAGATTCTACCTACATTTAGCATTTGCTTATCTGTAGCCTGAGGGTTGATGAAGCGTTGGTAAAAGTCATTAACAACGTAAGAAGAACCCCAATTAAGGTGAGTAGAAATTGTTGACATATAAGCAGCGATCAGGGAAGTGACAACCACTCCTAGCAAACCAGCCGGAATAAAAGTAAGCATGGCCGGATACCCCAAGTCGTGATTGACAATACTGGCCGAAGCTGGAAAAGCTTCTCTCAGACTATCCAAATCTGGAAAAACGATGAGTGAACAAAGCGCGACAATAATCCATGGCCAGGGACGCAAAGCATAATGGGCGGCATTGAAAAACAACACAGCTTTCATCGAGTGGTCTTCATTTTTGGCAGCAAACATTCGCTGTGCGACATAACCACCACCACCCGGCTCTGAGCCAGGGTACCACACACTCCACCACTGCACCAATAGCGGCACAAGCAGGAAACTTACAAAAATCTCCGGATTGGACGGTGATGGGAAAAAGTCGAGTTTATCCACCACATTCTCATGAGCAAGCATTTTCGAAAGTCCACCCACCTTCGGATGATTCAACGCTACTACTGCTGCAATCACTGCGCCACCTATAGACAAGAAGAATTGCACAAAATCGGTAATTAAGACTCCTTTTAAACCTCCAATAGAACTATAAACAACCGTGACTAGCCCGGCGATTACTACCGTCTGAACGGGTGTAAGTCCCAGCAAAACTCCCCCTATTTTGATGGCCGCCAGAGATACGGATGCCATGATTAAAACATTGAAAATCACGCCCAAATAGATCGCTCGAAATCCACGAAGGAAACGCGCTGCTCGTCCAGAATAGCGCATTTCATAGAACTCAACATCCGTCAACACACCTGAGCGCTTCCACAACTTGGCGTAAACGAAAACGGTGAGCAACCCTGTGAAAAGAAAAGACCACCAAGCCCAGTTACCAGAAACGCCATGCTGACGCACCAAATCAGTGACCAGATTGGGCGTATCTGTAGAGAAAGTAGTAGCCACCATGGAAACTCCTAAAAGCCACCAAGGCATATTGCCTCCTGCTGCAAAATAATCAGCAGCGCTGCTATTGCCATTTCGAGCGACCCAAAGTCCAATACCCAGTGAGAGAGCAAAAAACGCTACTACAAATGACCAATCTAAAGGAGTAAGTACCATTCTAATTTTCTTGTTTAAACTCTTGTTTGTTTTATTCCCTTCAAGACCTGCAAGTCAAATCTCGAAAGATGATTCTGAGAATCTAGTAAAAATATAAGATGCCCTTCGGGCATGACTTAGATGTTTCCGCAAATAAGCGGTTTTATATTCAATAGGCAATGCCCTTTAGTCAAGGTCTCGCAAAGACGTCCATTTGCTCAGCTTAGCATAAACGACATTGATTCAATAGGTTGAAGATTATTCAAGGCTTGAGCTCAATGTCATTAACTTAAGATCAGACATGACAGTAATTTCTATGGTACTTTCGTTTCGGAAGCTTTGGTCTTTTGAATTTTCTGTCTTTTCTGATGGGTTCAGTGAAAGCGTAAAAGGCGTCAAACAGTTTTTTTAAGGTTTCTGGAATCTTTTGAAACAGGAATAAATCTATAACAGCGTACTTCATACGAGCCATTGCTTCATTAAAATTGACTTTGTGAGTGTATTTTGCCTTCGGGTGATCCTGCAACAATTGATCGACTGGATGAATAAGTAGTGCCGTGTAATTGAGAATAAAAAGCTTGGCGAAGTAATCTTGCTTCACCTCTTTGATGGATTTACCACTAAAATTCTCTAGTTCTGCTTTGTGCTTAAGAGCAGAAAAAGAAGTCTCCACTCCCCACCTGAGGCCATACAGCTCTTTTAAATCATCCAAACTTACAGAGGGGTCGATTAGAGAAGTGAGCAATACTTCAATCTCACCTGTATCTAAAGGAATCTTCACCAATCTTACTGAGATTGATTTTTCTTCAATGCCCAACATAGCTGCTTCTTCATATTTTTTCTTTGGCAGGGTCAATGAGATTATTCTATCTTGATCTTCACTGTTATAAAAAGCTTCAACTACCTTCCACCAGTTTTTTTTCATACGAAAACAGAACTCATCCCCACGATTAGCTAAATGAAACATGAGAAGACGAGAGGCATAGTAGCGATCTAGAACATGAAGGTATTTTTCCATGGTTGGCTTTATCTGCTCTAAATGCTGCCAGAAAAGAGTTGATTCCGATACCTTAATACTATCGATGGAGGAAACAATACTCAAATGATTAAGTACATCATAGGTCTGCTCCAAACGTGCCAGGCAAATCTTTTTACCATCAGCTCGTTGTTGAAAAACGCCCCATTCATTCTGAATTTCCAATGAATTAGGTACTTCTGCCGTGCTTCCATCGCTGGCAAGAAGTCGATAATCCTTCCATAGACGAACCTCATCATTGGAGGGGGCATAAAAAGTATCAATCAAAATTTCGTTGAGTTTGATGAAAGCCTCCGGCTTGAGTTTCTTTCTTGCTTTGCAAAATGCAGCTTTACTGACTTGAGCAATATCCACATCTCCATCTTGCAGCTTACCTATGAAGTCAACAAGTTCACGTTGGATTGCTCTACGCAACAAAGTCATGATAAATACAATTAAGTTACTGAAAATCAATATCCTATCTCTTGTAAAGGACTCTTTCGAGTCCTTACACTGCTCAATGAATTGCTCATTTCTTAGGATATTATGGATTTTAAAACTTACATTTTCTTGGGTGGAGATAGTACGATTACCCCCTATATATTACTCCTCTAAATTAATGAAGTATTTGCAATATTCCTTAAGTTAATGACATGGGGCATATGGTGCTTTTCGGCAATGTGGAGAGTATGGAAGAGTAAGAAATCTTTTAGCAAAATCGCAATTCACGAATAATTTTCACACAAGCCTGAATAAAAAAAACGTATTGGCATGGGAAATGATCGGAAGATCAAAATTCATGGCTTGGTAAAGCCTCGATGATTTGGAAATATTGCCATGAATTAATGGCCTTTCAATACCTTCTACTCCTGGGAATTAGCATAAAACTGATAGGCAATAAAACCATATAAGCACCAGTCAAAAAACTTAAGAGCTAAACCTGGCAAACCAATAGCCAATAGAATCAATAAACCACAGGCTATTGCATAAATGACACCCAATTTTCTCAACCGCCTCTCACTTTTTTCTAAAATCCTATTCGAAATTGAGCTTACTACCACCGTAAGTGCTACACCTGTGCACAAAAGATACAAAGAGAGATTGTGCCATCTAATTGCATTGTCACCAAAAATTAAAAGCCCGATAGCACCTAAAAATGCAACTGAAAGTAAAGCTGCGGATATGTTGGCCACCCTCATCTCCTCGCTCGTGAGCATATACTTTCCAAAGGCATGAAATCGTAGAAAAATATTCGATACAGGATGCATAATCCAGGTAGAGATGGCGAAAATCATATATACACCAATGATTACACTTGCAACTGGTGAAAAACTACCCAACGAGGAAGAGTATCTGCTTAGGGCATTGATGAGAATATACCCAATGATGATAACAGCCCAGCGTACTTGTGGCTTAAGTCCTGACATCCAAAATACATATTTCAGAAATAATCTATAAAAAATGTTGGTAGACTTTATGGCTTGCATCGTACCCATGCGAGCAAGCTCATTTGTTGGATCAATTCTTAAAGCTTCGCGAAAATGAGATTTAGCCTTGTCCAATTCTCCCTTTTGCAGTGCATTGAATCCTACGGTGGCATGCGTAGTAGGATTCATTGGGTTACTTTTCAAGGCTTGTTGATCTGCGTTGACGTGCTCCTCTTCCCTATCCAATCGAAGCAATGACATACTCCGATAATTCAAACAGGTATCATCATCAGGATCATTGCTTAACCCAGAAATGGCTGCTTCTAGGGCTTTTTCAAAGTCCGCCTGCTGAAAAAAAATGGTTGCCTTCAATGCGTGTGCGCTTGTAAACATTGGATAGTAAGCCAGTGCACTGTCAGCAAATTTTAGTGCATTCTTTCTTTTCCCCAAACTAGCTTGGGTCACAGCTTTTAAATATAGAATATTAGGATCTGAAGGATCCCTCCTCACAAGGTGATCAGTAATTTCATCTGCCTTTTCATCTTTTCCCATACCCAGGTAAACCCTTGCCAATAGGATCAATGCCGGAATGCTTTCAGGTTCTGACGCCAAATATGCACTTACCTCCTTTTGTGCTTCGCCGTATTGTTGTTGCTTCAGCAAATGCTCCGCTTTATATAATAATCTTTCTAAATCCATTAGTCGATAGCGTGGTTATTTCAATTTCAGATAATTGAGAATTTCATCGTAAATACCAGAATCATTGGCGTAAAGGGCATAGTTTTTGGCCGTCTGAAACCATTCCTTTGTACTCGGTTTTACTCTTTTAATAGCACTTAATAAATCTTTCGTTTGCAATAAAGATGGCTTTCCCGATTTAATTGCTTCCTGTAGCTTTCCTTCTATAGCCATATCAATACTTGCATTGATATCTGCTCCAGAAAATTCATTAGCGGCTTTTGCAAGTTTCTCATAATCGATATTCTCAATAGGCTTTCCAGCCAAAGCAAGCTTGAAGATTTCCACTCTACTCTCCAATGCTGGGGGTTGCACAAATATCATCCTATCAAAACGACCTGGTCGTCTAAATGCCGAGTCTAGATGCCAAGGTGCATTAGTAGCTCCAATTACTAGAATACCTTCATTATCACTATCCACCCCATCCAACTCCGCTAAAAACTGGTTAATAAGATTGCGACCAGCACTGGTTCTTAAGTCATTGCGATTTGCTCCCAATGCATCAATTTCATCAAAGAAAAGGACACATGGTGACATAGCTCTGGCTTTTTCAAAAAGCAAATTGAGCTTCTTCTCACTTTGACCGATGTACATATCCAAAATATCATCGATCCCCACGGAAATAAACTCAGAGTCTATTTCACCAGCAGTGGCCTTAGCCAAAAATGTTTTACCACAGCCTGGAGGGCCATAAAACAAAATTCCTCCACCTATTTTCTTGCCGTAAGATTTATATAAATCTGCATGATGTAATGGGTGAATGATTTTAAGACTAATCTCTTCTTTTTCGTAATTCATACCTCCAACATTTTTGAAGGTTGTTTTCTCTTTCTTACCGAAAATCTGAGATTCTATATCGTCAGAAAACGAATCACCGTCATACTCTATATTATGCTCTGATCGTACAAGCAACCGCTCTTCCAGTTCCTTGTTCTGATAATCCGGTTTGATGGTTTTCAGTTTTTTATACACTTCGCCAGCCTCTGCTTTGTTGTTTTCAGCCAAATGCACCTTGCACATCAAAACATAAGCCTCTGAATAGTTGGGATATTCATTAATCAACGCTTCAAGCACTACTTCGGATGTGCTGTAATTCTCTTTACCAAAATAACTTTGGGCCAAGCCAAACCTTGCGAGCCTATTCTCTGGAGAGTGTGTAATTAATTCAAGACACTCGTTTTGAAGCTCCTCCCAAAATTCGCCTTTGATTAGCGCATCGATAATAAGCTGCTTCAAAAATTGATTCTCAGGAGAAGCTTGCAGAGCTTCTTTAAGCTTTTTTATTTCATCATTCATATTTATAGAATTTGACTACATCACTCGCCCATTATTCTAGGCTAACGCTTTTTTTAAATTCATTAACTCCTTCACATAGACTCTCTTTTATCATCAAAATCTCAATGAAAATTCCTTCCAAACACCACACCTCAATAGTTTCCAAAACTTAAAAGTAACACACTGAAACATACAAAATATTGCCATTGACTATTTTATTTCACATGAAAAAACCCCAACAGGAAAACCTATTGGGGCTAGAAAATCTTTGGATAACTAGTACTTAGGGTGTCACAAAGTCGGTCAGTGATTTAAAAATCTTACTATAAACCTGCTGATCTCGAAAGGTCTCCCCTTCGTTTTGAGATGATTGGATCAAATCAACTCCATCAGAGGCTAAGAAAACATCTTCTCCCCCATTTCTATGTACGATCACCTTTTGTGTTGGGCTCTCAAATTTTGCATCGTCAAAACTTTTGCTTGTTACGTTGATCAGCCCATTG
>CAWKCO010000004.1:0-313612 GCA_963848175.1 uncultured Cytophagales bacterium | reverse complement strand
AAAACTCCGTGAAAAAATGCCTAATGCAGTGTTTCTTGGTAAAAAAACTGGCAAAGAACTTTCTACCGCTTTTGCTTCTTGTGACATTTTCATGTTTCCATCCATTACGGAAACTTTTGGTAATGTGGTTTTGGAGGCGCTTTCATCTGGTTTGCCAGTGGTCACAGCTCAGGCTGGTGGCCCAAGAGACATTGTACAAGATGGGTTAACTGGCTATCATGTGACTCCCAAAATGCCTTCAGAATTCTATGAAAAAATCAGCTTTCTCCTTAGAAATGAAGATGAATACTCGCGACTAAAAGCAAACGCCCTTAAATACGCCGAAACCCAAACTTGGGAGAATGTCTGCGGCGAGCTTTATGATATTTATAGGGAGTTTGGGGGTGGAGAGTGAATTAGCTTTAATAATCCAATTTAGCAAAACCATTCTACATTAGACTATCAGCAAGTATTACGCTATTAGCCACTAAGTCGCTAAAGAGTCATTAAAATAACGACTAATACATGGCATTATATTTTCTTTAAGAAGGATAAACCTTGGTAGCTAGTTCCGTGTCGAGTATCTCGTTGGCCGCCTCATCAAAACGTTTGAAATACGCTAGGTCTCTCACCCTATCTTTAGGTTGGCTATGAACATCCCCTCTAGTGAGCTTCACATTTTGAAACCACTCCCACGATTGTATGGGGTAGTGATTGAGATGTAAAAACATCTTTGATAGCGCTGATTCAAATAAAACAGGATTACGTAATCTGAAAAACGTGATTCTTTTATTATTAGCTCTTATTTCTCGGTAGCTCTTTCTAATGACTGAGTTGTGAATACCCAAACTTGTTACCGACTTGCTCCTCACGATCGTTTTAGTAAAGCGAAAACTATTAGCTAATTCTTTGTTCTTATCAAGGTTCTCCTTGTTGTGAAGATAACGATGTGTAAAGCCGTTAACAATACTCTCAGGCTGCTTTATGCAACCAGAGGATCCAAACGTCTTCCATGGAATATGTATTTGACCAATGGAAGTGGGTAACGTTTTAAGGTATTCTGGAATAGTGCTAAAGCCTCTTCTAGCATATAAAAACTCATCTAAATCACATATTAAAAGCCATTCACTTTCCTCCAAGGCCTTTTGAAAGTGAGTATTATAGAGCTCAGCTTGTGCATGCCTCTTTTCATCTGATACTATAGAAATAATTCCTTGTGATAAAGGAACCTCAATCTCCTTTTTGTAATCATCCGTACTTCCATTATCTATCAAATAAAAATGCTCTACGCCTTCATTTTTATAATGATTTATCCATTCTTTGATGGCTGTAGATTCGTTTTTGAATATTGCAGCTACTGACAGGAAATACATCGTTGATTAAGATTTAATTCATGATAAAATTAGGTCTCATATTTGAAGCTTAGAAAGGATTTGCCAAATCTAAATAGACTTCTCCTTTCAATTTTTATAAGCAACGATTGCGTACTGGGAGTAACTGGTATCCTCTTGACTAGACATGAACATAAGCGTCAAAGCATATTTCAAAATCAAAAACCTGAGCAATTTGGTCTTCTTGATACCAGAGAGTGTCTCAATTTTGTAACCCGCATCACTGAAAAGGCTGATCATACTTTTCTTTGTAAAGAATCTCAAATGCGTATAATCCAAAATCCCAGAATCTGCATACTTCCAGTCTTTTTGGAGCAAAACATGGTAGAGATTCTTGATAAATCTTACATTAGGTATAGAAGTAACGATACATCCAGTTTTGGATAGCTTGGCTTTTAAAGCAATAAGAACATCTTTTGGATGCAAAAGATGCTCCAGAACATCATTAAAAATGATGACATCAAAAAAATCATCCGGCAATTCATCAATGGCTTCTTCAACAGCCTTGTTGATTACTTTATCCAGTTTTGATTCAGCTTGTTTAAACGCTTCTTCAAAGGGCTCAATCCCCCAAATCTCTCTATCTTCTCTAAGCAACTGTGCTGCAAATCCTCCTACTCCACAACCAACTTCTAATATTTTTTTAGCGTCCTTTGGAATAAATGGGAGCATTTCTTGTCTAACGCCAGAGTAATATTTTTTTGTCTTAGTCTGCATAATTACAATTGCATCTACAATATATCAAAATGATCATTCATTGAATCGGGCTCGAAGATATAGTAATTTGATTAATGATTATGAAGTCTAAATCCTAAACCCACCATTTTACAGCCAGTACGTCACTATCCAGTGTTTTTTTTGGGAGTGTGTATATAGATCAAAACGAATAAAATGAACGTAAACTACCCTTTAGTCTCTATTTGCATTCCAACGTACAATGGTGAACTTTTTATTGAAGAGTCGATAAATTCTGCATTAAACCAAACCTACAGAAATATTGAAATCATCATTTCTGACGACTCTTCTCAGGACAACACATTAGAAAAGATTCAAGAAATATCTTCCAATCAAGAGAGACCTATTACAATACTCCACCATACGCCAAGCGGGATTGGTGCGAACTGGAACAACTGCCTTACTCAAGCAAGCGGTAAATACATTAAATTTCTGTTCCAAGATGATATTTTAGCACCTGAATGCATAGCCAAGATGGTCGCAGTGGGAGAAGAAGATCATCACGTTGGCTTGGTATTTTGTCAAAGACAAATTATTGGTGATGCAAAGGCAATGAAATACGAACTGAGCAAGGAGCAGACTACTTATGAGAGGATTTTTGAGGGCAAACGGATAATCGCAAATAGTAACTTTTTTGATAACCCAAAGAATAAAATTGGCGAACCACCGAGTGTTATGATACGTCAATCGGTGATTGAGAAAATTGGGATATTTGACACCAGACTAAAGCAATCTTTAGATTACGAATATTGGCACAGAATCTGTAAATACTACAAAGTTGGATTTATTCCTCAACCCTTGTCAAAATTCCGAATGCATGACCATCAAGCTTCTAGCGTTAATAAAAAAACAATCGTGATTGATAAGGTGCTACTTCCTTGGATGATGATAAGAACTCATTTCTGGCAAATGCACTTGAAAGCCAAATGGAAGGTAATAGATAAGCTCGTTCAAGGCTTTTTTCGATATTATTTTTTCAATAAAATCTGAGCTTCTAGTTTGGATGTTACTCGTTTCAAAAATTGCTTTGCCACTGCCTGCTGATTGTACTCATGCACAATCAAATGGTATCCTTTCTCTGCAATCTTATCTGCTTTTTCTCTACCACCCATTATATCCAAAATTTTGTTGGCAATCGACTCTGGATCATTTGACACCAAACATATATTCTCTCCGTCTTTAAACACCTCCCTCACGCCTACTGTATTCTTGCTAA
The DNA here is from genome assembly GCA_963848175.1 of uncultured Cytophagales bacterium. Classification (GTDB taxonomy): domain Bacteria; phylum Bacteroidota; class Bacteroidia; order Cytophagales; family Cyclobacteriaceae; genus JAMZMI01. The sequence goes on along the minus strand of CAWKCO010000004.1, from coordinate 310,291 downwards.
TAATACATTTCCCAAGCGCTGCATAATGATAGAGTTTATTAGGTACTACCAAATCAGCTTTCAGCGAGTCCCCGAAAACACCCAAACAAAGATCAAAGCCATTGATGAGTCCATTCAATTGATCGTATGAAACCCAACCTATAAAATCTATATTGTTAAGTTTTAACTTTTTCACTTGCCTCATCACTTTCTTATACTCAGAGCCTTTGCCGATGATCTCAAACTGAATATCGTGCTCTCTTAATAAGTGTGCAGCTTCAACTATTTTACTTACTCCCTGAAGAGGAATAAAACCTCCATAAAACCCAACCTTATACACCTTATTCGCATCCCTATGCTTTGGATGGAAAAGTGAAGTATCAACACCAACAGGTACGGAGATTACTTTATTTTTTGTAAAAGCATAGGTTTCCATAACATACTTGGCATGTGCCTCTGTATCCATCATGATCAGATCGCTGTGTTTGAAAGCCACTCTGTCCCGCCACTTCTTTTCTATGGCTGTCCACCATTTTCCATGATCAATGGTTCGTGTGAGATATTTGGAGATCAGCGCGTCAAAAACCACTGGGGCTTTTGAGTACTTCTTTATGAACTTGACATCACTATGCCTGAATGGCGGAATGTAGACAAAATCGGCCTGTTGGCTCAACTGGCTAAATTCCGTAGTGTTAAACGACTTTTTTGTAGCAATAGGATAATAAACCAGTTCCACTCCTTTAGTCTGCTCCAAACCTCTCAGGAGTACTTGTGTCCTGTTGTAAGTGAATTTATCCTTTCCTGTTATCAGAATTTTCATAAAGTGGCAGTCGAGAAGAATCCTAGATTTTGAAAAAACACTTTATCTCTTTTTAATGTGTTTGGCACTGCTCGAAAAAGACACCAAATGTATTTTAGTTGTGGTTGAATCCAACATTTTTGACACAGCCGCACGGGGCGAAAAATGCTCCGAATAAAATTGAGATACATTGTTTTTAAGATCAACAAGCCTTTGATCATACATTTCAAATGCCTCCTGAATTTTAATATTTAATGAATCATAGCTATCATAAATAAGAGCAGTTACTCCATCTATAAATGGAGGGTGAAAAAGATTAGCATATCCTTTTTCTAGAATCGGCACACACCCCACAGACATAGCTTCTACAATGTTGTGAGAAAGAGGCACACTTGCACCTGGAAGAGCCAAGAAAAAAGAATATTTAGCTAGTCTATCTCTAAGTTCATCAAACGGAATACCACAATTCTTTGTATCAATAATACAAACTTGATTTCCCGAAACATTGGAAGCTAATTCCTCAATTTTCTGTGGAATAAAAATGTAAGGTTGGTTTTTTAAGAAATCATAAATTCTAATGCGTGTAATAACATTAAATAAATTTTGTTTCTCAATTCTTTTATAGGTTTCTGGCCCCAAAACTTCCTGCCATAAAAACCGACTGAATGCGTTTGGCATTTGCATTCACTTTCTTATTCCATATTCCATTTTTATACATCAAAGGATGCATCGTAATAGGTAGAAAATACGTTTCCGAATTTTCTATTTCAACGAAATACCTATCTGTAACTTGTTTATACCTTTTTTTTGGCGTCAAGGAAAAACGATAATCAATAAATCTTGGCTCTTCACAGATTTTGAAAAGCCCTTCCTCGATCAACCAATTTCCGTAGAAATCGCTCTTCATTTCCGCAAAGAGATAGTTGTTAGGTTTCACAAATATGCGGTAACCTTCAATCTCAAAGTATTTAAAAAAAGTGTAAAGCGTACGTCTTAGATCATTTTTACCAAAATCAATAAATACATTCTTTCCATCATTAATCCATTCTATATTCGATGATAGTCTTTTGTATTCTTCTGTCGTCAAACGAGGGTATCCAAAAGGCTTTCTCACTGCCTTCCATACGCGCTTAGATAATGCAGATAAGCTCCCCATAAATTAAGACTTAAGATTTTTCTCGTATGTAAAACGAAATGATGTCTTTAGGTAAGTTTTCTTTTACCAGCTTACCTGATTGTAAAAGAAGAATTCGATCAGCACAATCGAAATATTGCTCATCGTGAGTAATGATGAAAAGCGTTTTCCCCAATGCCTTTAAATCTGGCAAAATCTTGTTGTAGAATACATTCTTATAATAAGGATCTTGACTAGCTGCCCACTCGTCAAAAAGGTAAATTGGCTTGTCCTCAAGCAATGACATCAGAAGCGCCAAGCGCTTTCTTTGACCTGTCGAGAGCGCTGTTGTTGAAAGCTTGCTACCTTCAATTTTCACTTTCTTCTCCAACTCAAGCATTTCAAGATATTCTTGAGTTTTCTCACGCCAAAATTCACTCTTGATATGGTTAAGTTGCTCGAAGAGATAAAAATCGAAAAAGATCGCACTGTAGTATTCGCGATATTCATCTATGTTGGCAGATACAATCGGATTGCCTGCATACTCAACATGCCCTGTCTCGGGTGCATAAAGGCCACAGAGCACTTTGGCGAGGGTACTCTTCCCGCTTCCATTTCCACCTATTAAGTACACAATTTCCCCTTGTTTAATATCCAGATTGATAGGTCCTAATTGAAAAAACTTCTTCTCCTCTGCATGAAAATAAGAAAAGGTCACTTCTTTCAAACTTATCAATGGAGCGCCCTCTTTCGGAGCAATTGGAACGACCTTTTCATTGATTTCAGCAGATTCATCCAGACTTAATCCAACTTGATCGATTTGTTCCATTGAAACATTCATTTTACCTAAAACAGGTAAAAACCCACTGACTCTTTGCAATGCTGGAATAAGAAATAGTGCCACAGTCAGGAATTTGGCAAAATCTTCAAATGAGCTCACTCCCCATTGGGCGATTACCACAAGCATCAAAGCCAAACCCAAAAGCAATAACATCTCTCCCCATTTGGAAATAAAAGCTAGGCGAACACTGCCTTTGATATTATGATTTTTTTGATCCTCACACGCTGGGTAGAGTAAATCTTCTTTGAATGAATGTCTCAGCTTGAGGCTCAACGAAAGTTCCTTAAGCCCATTAATAAGTCCTTCGAAATAGGAAAAAAGTCGCGTTTCTATGCCTCTGGACTCTCGCATCCTTTCGTTGTAGGCCTGCATTGGCAGTTTGAAAAATAGCAGTGCTACCACAATCAACACTACAAACATCAAAAGCAACTCGATAGAAATAAAGCCCATATAGGCCACACACCCCACAATCATCGCCGCGGCAGTAATCACATTGGGCATCCTATTGAACCCATTGGAAATAGCTCCAATATCTGCGGTTAAAATAGTAAACAAGCGATTTTTTTCCATCTCCATGGATTGAAAAGATGCATTGAGAATCTTTTGACTAATAATCTTTCTCAACTCCATAATCACCTCTTCGGAGAGTTTGGTAATCGTGGTAACAGACAAATAACTAGTAATTCCATACCCCAGCCATAAAAACAAAAACTGGTAAATGAGTATTGTTGGCTCATTCATCTCTGAGTCAATGGCCTGATGGATCACGTAAATCATGCCTGTCATACAAAGCCCCGAAAGGACTCCTGCAATAACAGCAACAATAAAAACAAAAAGAGAAGACTTAATAAAAAGTGGAAATATTTTCATGCGTTAGCGAAGCACCTGTGCTACGGTATTTTGAGGTGCAAAGAAAAACCAAACAGACCTAGAAACCTAAATAATGATTGGCACATATCGAGTCGACTTTATCCAAAATTGGTAAATTGTAATCATGACTTATATCATCATCACGGTTGGTTACATACTGATTTTGGCTGGACTGGTTTTCTACAAAAGCCGATCTATTAAAACAGAAGACGATTTTGTAGTAGCAGGTAGAAATGTCCCCATTTACCTTTTGGTAGGCACATTGATTACCACTTGGATTGGCAGTGGCAGTCTTTTTGGTACAGCTGGCCTCACCTTTCGCACAGGATTTTCAGAGTTGTGGTTTTCACTCGGCGCATGGGTGGGTATTATCATCGTCTATTTCATCGCCGCTAGGGTCAGAAAAATCTCTCAGTACACACTCACCGATATATTAGAAAAAAGGTATGCGCCCATTGCCAGATTACTGGGAACCATCACCGTTGTGCTGGCTTACGTCATGATAGCTGGTTATCAATTCAAAGGCGGAGGACGATTTATAGCCATTCTAACGGACGGAGCTGTTTCGGTAGAAATGGGCACTTTTATTTCTTTCATAGTCATCATTCTCTTTACCGCACTTGCAGGAATGGTTTCCATCATTAGCATAGATATATTCAACGGCATCCTTGTGCTTCTCGCAATGATCATCACATTGCCTGTACTCCTTTATCAGCAAGGCGGGTGGACAGAAGTGGCCGCTACCATACAGCAAGTCAGTCCTGACCATCTCTCACTCACAGAGGGTCATCCCTATTATTGGCATATCGGAATAATGCTTCCTACCCTGCTCCTGTTATTAAGTGAAAGTAGCATGTATCAAAAATTTTCCTCAGCAAAAGATGCTCAATCTGCAAAAAAGGCAGTTTTCGGAATGTTTGCAGGTGTGGTACTTATTGAAATATTGATGTGTGCCATTGCGGTGGTAGGCTTTGCCATCTATTCCAGTGATCCCAGGTTTTATAATCCAGATGGCAGTATCAACGGTGGCATGTCTGAAGAAATTATTCTTAGAATCGCCTTTGAGCAGTTGCCAGTATACTTCGGATCTCTACTGTTTGCAGGTGGTGTGGCTATCATTCTTTCCACTGGAAATACCTTTTTGATGGTCGCTTCTACAAATATTTCCCGAGATATTTTTGAGAAATATATTTTCAAAAACCTGACTGGAAAAAAGAAAATCTTGCTGCAGCGAATCTCCATTGTGGTTTTGGGACTAGCTGCATACCTGATCATCACCCAGTTTCAAACCATTTTAGAAATGGCTTTTATCTCCTATACGATGATTGGTGCCTCACTCGCTCCTGCCCTAATCGCTGCTTTCCTATGGCGCAGAGTAACCAAAGAAGGTGGTATCGCATCCATTGCCTCGGGCATGATCACGGTATTGACTATTTCTGTTCTGAACCAATTTTCTGCAAACACTCCGCTTGATTGGGGTATTATGTCATTTCCGTTTGACACTGATCTAATTGCTATTCCCGCACTGATCGTTTCTTTATCCACACTTATTGTTGTCAGCCTTATGACCAAACCATCTGAAAAAGAAATAGTCGATCTTTTCTTTGAGTAATGAGTTCGCCGCACGCTTTTCGCTAATCGCTTCTTCTTCGCCCGAATGTCAGCACTGCAAATTTTCATTTCTCTTTTGCAACCTAATATGATCCTATCCTTTAGAGAATAGCTCTCTCTAAAAGATTCCATTTTCAACTTTGCACTTTAAACTTTCAATTCTCCACTTTAAACTTTCCATTTTTCAATTCCCAACACTCCATCTACAATTATCAAATTTCCATTTTCAATCATCAATTATTAAACTTTTCAAATAAACCATTTACCGAGCTACACTTCCATTGTCCATTTATCAATGTTCATTGAAATCAAAATCAGTTTTCTTGCTAACTCACCTCATATCTACTCACCTTTATAGTAGTGAAATTCGTATTGAATTAAATGTCTAACCAATCACAAATATCATGGAAGAATTCGGGTTAAAATCACAAAAAAGTGGACTAGAAGCTGCTGGAATAAAGAAAGTAAAACAAGCTTACTGGAATCTGACTGCTGCCGAGCTTACCGAAGATGCGGTAAGAGACCAAGAAGGCCACCTCACTGACACTGGCGCTCTAATGTGCGACACAGGAAAGTTTACCGGTAGATCTCCTCAAGACAGATTTATAGTAGAAGATGACCTTACTAAAGACCAAGTTTGGTGGGGAAATATCAATAAAGCCATCAAGCCAGAGCAATTTGAGCGGATTTACACAAAAATGATCGGCTACTTGGAAGACAAAACAGTTTATGTTCGTGATGCTTATGCCGGAGCGGACAAAACTCACCGATTGAAACTGAGAGTGATCAATACTATGGCGTGGCACAACTTGTTTTGCTACAACATGTTCATCACTCCTGCAGATTATCAGCTAGAGGATTTCATTCCAAACTTCACCATCATCAATTGCCCAGATTTTGAAGCAGATCCTGAAACTGACGGTGTAAGACAAGAGAATTTCGCCATCATCAATTTCACAAAACGTATCATTCTGATTGGTGGTACAGCCTACTCTGGAGAAATGAAAAAAGGCATTTTCTCTGTGCTCAACTTCCTACTCCCTACTGTAGACAAAGTTTTGCCAATGCACTGCTCTGCCAACATGGGCATTAAAGATCATGACACTGCGATCTTCTTTGGATTGTCTGGAACAGGAAAAACCACGCTTTCTGCCGATCCAAATAGACTTTTGATTGGTGATGACGAGCACGGCTGGACCGATAAAAATGTGTTCAATTTTGAAGGTGGTTGTTATGCTAAAGTGATTGACTTGAGCGAAGAAAACGAACCGGATATCTTCAAAGCGATCAAGTATGGAGCGATCTTAGAAAACACAAGATTCATTCCGAATACACGCACAGTGGACTACACCAATGTAGAGGTGACTGAGAACACTCGTGTTTCTTACCCAATAGAACACATTGAAAACATTGCCAAGCCATCTATCGGTGGAATACCTAAAAACATCTTCTTCTTGACTTGTGATGCTTTTGGAGTAATTCCTCCTATCCAACGATTGAGCAAAGGACAAGCCATGTATCACTTCATCTCTGGATACACCAGTAAAGTAGCAGGTACAGAAGCAGGGATCACCGAGCCAGCACCAGTATTCTCTGCATGTTTCGGTGCTCCATTTATGCCACTGCATCCTACTGCATACGCAGAGATGTTAGGTAAGAAAATGGAAGAGAACAAGGTAAATGTGTGGTTGATCAACACTGGATGGAGCGGTGGAGTATATGGCGTAGGGTCTAGAATCAAATTGAAATATACCCGAGCCATGATCAGTGCTGCGCTTTCTGGAGTCCTCGACAATGTGGGATATAGAAAGCACTCAATATTCGGTGCTGAGATGCCGCTCACTGTACCTGGAGTACCAAGTGAAATCCTCAGTCCAAGAGAAACTTGGAAAAACGACTCTGGCTTCTATGATCAAGCAAACAAGCTGGCATTGATGTTCCAGAGAAACTTCGATAAGTTTAGAGACAATGCCAACAAGGAGATTTTAGACGGTGAACCAAAGGTTAATGAAACCTTTGCTAACTCCTCAGTTTAAACACCTAACTAATCTTCATGGAAAGCGACTCGGAATCCGAGTCGCTTTTTTTGTACCCCTCCAACTCCCGATTCAAATGTGTGCAATCTGCTCTTTTTCACCAAAAAATTGATTAATCGCGACAATACGTTCATTTAACAACTCCTTATCAATAGCTGACTGAATACACGCCAAGCAAACTTTGATCCCGATGGTCATCTCATAAAGCAATGCTTTATGCTCCTCATCTTCACCCACACCGAAAAGCATACTCTCAATGCTACCTAGCAAAGTATCAATCACAAAGACATCTGCCTTTCCATAATTTTGTATGGGAATCAATGTTTGGAACAGAAGCTTGCGGACAGATAAAGACTCTAAATACACGTAAACTTTTTGACCTTCTCCCAACAATACCTTTTCCTCCTCCATAGTAAATCGCAAAATGAACAAATCAGCAAGTAGGTTGATTGCCTTTATTGCAGTACCAGGATCATTGATCCCTGGACTCAGAGCCTTTACGGCTATTTCGGAAATAAGCTTAAAACCAAACGAATAATGATCCGACACCCTCTCTTCTGGATACATAACAAACAATCCCATTAGATTCAACCTCATTTCATCGGTAAGCGGTCGATCCACAAGAATCAAAGGATGGTTTTTGATCACGTAAGAGCCCAAACTTTGCTTTACTTTGATTATCACATGTTCTTTCTCGCAAAATCTTCTTAATCCATTGAAGTCAATACGCTTCAAATATCCACTATTCGTGGCGGCACAGGTAAACCATCCTTCCGTATCCGGTTCACCAAATTGTTGATCTTCAGGAGGCATACGCTCCAACTCTTTCTTTGTATTGAGGTAAATTTCTTCGAGGATATTTTCAACTTGAATTTTCTGAGAGATAGAATGAATAAAATAAACGAACAATGCTAGACAAGTCACAGCCAGCGACAAGCTGATAAGAATCCCCAGCGAAGGCACGGAATACTCAACCTCTGGCGAATTGATATTGATGATGAGCACCAAACTAAAAACGATACTACCTGAATAAAACCCCAACACGAATTGATGAAATTTATTAGAAATGAGCCCGGGTAGCACCCTCGGCGAAAGTGTGGAGGTAGTATTGTTGAGTACTACCATCACCATGGAAAAACTAAAAACCATCAAAGAAATCAAACTCCCCACAATGGTTCCTAAAATTAATCGCGCGTTTTCTTCATCGTGCACCAAAAACTGATCGATGGTCTTTTTGAATTCAATTACAAACTGATTGAATTCAATGCGCATAATCACCACCGAAAGTAGCAAAAACACACCGCTTAAGAGCGTAGGATAAAATGCGATACTATTGATCACATCCAAATAGATCCTCTTGCTTCTAGCTATCCAGTTTTTAAGCACGTTTTTTGTTTGATTAGGTAATTTTGACAGAGAAATATCCATGCAATATGATCACAAGGATAAATGAAACCTCAATGGCTAACGCATGTATGTAAGAATTTGATATGAAATTTTCACTCCGCATTCCCTACCAATACTTTCAATTTTGGATTAACTTCCGCACATAAGTATTTCAACACAAACATTGCCCAATAGAAATGATTAAAGACAAAAAGAGAATAGCGGTAATCGCTCACGATGGTAAAAAAGCCGAGATGGTTGCCTTTTTATTACAATACAAAACAGATTTACAGAAAGTTGAAATAGTGGCCACTGGCACTACTGGCGGGCATGCCGAGCGTGCTGGCCTTCAAGTTCAGAAACTACTCTCCGGCCCACTAGGTGGGGATGCGCAGATCGCAGCGCTGGCAGCTGAAAAGAAAATAGATTTTGTTTTTTTCTTTCGAGACCCAATGGATAAGCATCCGCATGAACCAGATGTGCAAATGTTGATGAGAATTTGTGACGTTCATAATATTCCATTGGCCACCAATCCTGCCAGTGCGAGATTGATGATGGACAATATATTAGCGGATTTCTGACTAGTATGGCCTTTTATAGCTGCAGGTTAATACCTGTAGCTATAAAAAATGATCACAAAATCTCCCAATAAAGCGTGTAACTGGCCGGGCTGCCCATCTCCAAAAGTGTCATAGAAGTAGAATATTCACCTAAGGTGTTATCTACTTTGAATTTAAACACTCCCAGCAGATCGTTTCGGCTAATGAAGTCAAAGTCCCAAAGCTCTATCTCTACCCAGCCTTCTGCTACTTCAAATTCCAAATCCAGCTCAACCGATTCGTCGGTATCCAGACGGTGATAATAGTCGCCTTCTGGCCATATCTTTTCACCATTCATTTTTAGATACATCTCATCCTTGTCAATCTCATCGGGGATGGTACACTTTACGGAAACTAGCTTAATCTTGGCCATGGGTTCAAAAAAGTTGAAAGTTGAATGGAAGTTGAAATATCTTAATTATCTGATTTAAAAATCATACTCTTCATTGAGGGTATTGATGGCAAAGTAGCCTGTGAGATCAAACTGGCAAGGGACGATAGAAACATAATTATTGCCAATAGCCCATTCGTCATTATCCTCTCCTTTGTCGTGATTCACAAAATTTCCCACCATCCAAAAATAGTCCCTACCATGGGGGTCTACACGTACATCAAAATCCTCTTCCCATCTGGCATTGGCCTGACGACAAACTTTGATTCCCTTTATTTTTTGCTGTTGATAGTGCGGAATATTCACATTCAGCGCTATGCCCTTGGGCATAGGTTTCGCCAAAATCTGTTGTGTGATTTTCAGAATGGGCTCATCTACATGAGATAATTTTGCATTTGGATTGTAGTCGCAAAGTGAAAAACCAATGGCTGGCGTTCCTTCTATGGCGGCTTCTATCGCGGCGCTCATCGTACCAGAATAAAGCACGCTGATGGAGGTGTTGCTTCCATGATTGATTCCGCTAACTACCAGGTCAATTTTCCTTCCTTTCAAAATATGGTGCTTGGCAAGTTTCACACAATCTGCTGGCGTGCCACTACAATCATACGCATCGATCCCTTCAAAAATGTCATTCTTTGTTATCCTAAGCGTATCACCAACAGTAATAGCATGTCCCATGCCAGACTGTGGGCTATCCGGTGCTACCACCACCACCTCTCCCAGCTGGCTCATCAGTTCTACAAGTTTTTTTATCCCCGATGAGGTGATTCCATCATCGTTGCAAACTAAAATTAGTGGCTTACTCATTTTGAATTTTTATAATGAATTGTAAAAAGCAGTGATCCTGATCAAATCGCCAAGGTCATCAGTTCTTAATTTGTTAGACTTAATGAATCGTTTCACATCATCATCATGCTCTCGCATGATGGTAAGCAGATCTACCTTTCTTCCTGTGAAAAAGTCAATTTTACCTTGGCTGTCAAGAAAATAATAGGTTCGATCCAGCACTTCTTGAACGATGGGTGCACCGTAATAAGCGGTATTGGCACTTGTGGTTTGTGTAATGATCTGCTCCCGAGCCAATAACGATAGCGGCCCTTCATAGAGCAACTCAAAAAGCACGGGCACCTCATAGTCATGCTTAAACTCATAAGGCACAGCGTAAAACTGCCTATAGTTGTCCATCAGCTGGTCGTAAATTTCCACGTAGAATAGCTTCAGGCTATTGTAGGTTTGCACCACATTGTTGCGCGACACGAGCACGGTATTGGTTACCATGTCATATTTCACAGAGCCTCTGATCGTGTCTCTATCTGCGGTCACGACCAATCCCTGATGCCACATTTCACTCGAAAAACGCTGAGCAAAAGAGGTAAGTACACCAAACCCGAAAAGGAGAAAAAGTGCTAATCTCATAATCTCAACTCTTTTTTATTCTGAGGATATCATGCCCCATTTTATCACGTTTCGTTTCCAAATATTTTTGATTGTGAACATTCGGAATAACCTCGATTGGGACGTTCTCAACAATCTCTAATCCGTAACCAATAAGTCCAACCCGCTTTTTAGGATTATTTGTGATCAACTTCATTTTGGTTACTCCCATCTTTCTGAGAATCTGAGCCCCTACTCCATAGTCTCTTTGATCCATTTTAAAACCAAGGTGTTCATTGGCCTCTACGGTATCCATTCCTCCTTCTTGCAGCTTGTACGCTTTCAGTTTATTTATCAAACCAATGCCTCGGCCTTCCTGATTTACATAGAGTACTACACCTTTGCCTTCTTTTTCCACCATCTGCATGGCATTGTGCAGTTGGTTTCCACAGTCGCAGCGGCAGGAGCCAAAAATATCTCCTGTCACACAAGAAGAATGCACCCGCACGAGCACTGGCTCATCTTCTTTCCACTCGCCCTTATATAAAGCCAAATGATTTTCACCAGTGTTTACTTGCTTAAAAGCTTTGAGCATAAAATCTCCATGCTCGGTAGGCATTTGTACCGTGATCTCTTCCTCCACCAAAGACTCTTTTTTCATCCTATACTCTATCAAGTCTCGAATGGAAATCAGCTTCAGTTTGTGCTCATCGGCAATAATTCTAAGATCAGGTAGACGCGCCATCGTTCCGTCTTCTTTCAGCACCTCTACCAGCACCCCAGCCGGAGATAGTCCTGCCAAACGAGCCAAGTCAATAGCCGCTTCGGTATGTCCTGCTCTTCTAAGCACACCACCTTTTTTTGCCTTCAAAGGAAAAATATGCCCCGGTCTTCCAAGCTCCTCGGGCTTTGTTCTTTCATCTACCAGCGCCAAAATCGTCTTGGCCCTATCGGAGGTGGAAATACCTGTAGTAGTTCCGTGACCTTTCAAATCCACTGAAACCGTAAACGGTGTTTCGTGGACGGCCGTGTTTTTACCCACCATCAGCTCTAAACCCAACTCATCGCAACGCTCCTCTAGCAATGGCGCACAGATCAATCCCCTGCCGACTTTGGCCATAAAGTTGATAATGTCGGGAGTCACCTTTTCGGCAGCACAGACAAAGTCCCCTTCATTTTCTCTATCCTCATCATCTACCACAATAATGATTTCGCCATTTTTAATGGCCTCTACAGCCTCTTCTATCGAATCCAATAACCCTTGTTGACTCATCTATCTCGCTTATTATTTTACTGTCACATTGCCCAATATTTCGGCAATGCTCATTTCAATTTTCTTCAATTCGTGAATTTCCTCCAACAGTTCATCCATGGCTTCATCCGTCTGAACTTGCAGCAATTTCTTATTTTCTTCTTCTATCAAATGGCGCACCACTCTGAACTTAAGCCTCAATATATTGGAATAAGTTACATTTCGTAAAAGTTCCATTTCACGCGGCACATGAATCTTAAATTTCTTCTCCCAATTTTCACTGATCTCATATCTGGGTGTGAGCAACTCCACTACCACACGCTTCACCTTCTCAGAACCATGAGAAATAAGGTACTCTCCATCTATCAACTCTCCATCCAACATTCGCTCACGGATGATACCCAAGATTTCCGCATATACAGGATTCGTAAATTTAATATCCTCAATCTCAGCCAAGAAATATTTGATCAACTCTTCGTCTACCAATTCCTGATTCTGAATACTGCTTTTGCCATAATTGACAAGCACCCTAATACTTTCCCGCTCTTGTAGCTCTATGACCTTTACTACATCTACCTGATCTTCAACTTGCGGATCACCAAAAAACAAATCCGCTGGAGGCTCCTCTGGCGGCACGAAAGCATCATGCTTGTTTTCGTCCCTACTTCTTTGAATCAGGATTTTGTTCTGCTCCGAGATGAGTACAGACTCATCTATCCCTAGAATGTCGCTACATTCTTTGAGGTAGACCGTTCTCTTGATCGGGTCGTCTATCTTCGAGATGGAAATGACCAATTCCTTGATCACGCCAGCCTTCTTGATCGGATCATTTTTCGTTTCAGACAGGTACAGTTTTGTCTTGAAGCGAATGATGTCTTGCGATTCTTCCTGTATGTAGTGTTTGAATGCGGTCGTTCCTAGCTGCTTAGAATAGCTATCTGGATCTTCCCCCTCTGGCAAGGCCACAGCGCGCACATTCAGCCCTCCTTCCAGCAACATATCAATACCTCTGATACTGGCCTTGATCCCCGCCGCATCACCATCAAAAATGACCGTCACGTTTTTGGTATAGCGCGAAATCAGCTTGATCTGCTCAGCAGTGAGCGCCGTACCCGAAGAAGACACCACGTTGGTAACGCCCGTCTGATGCATACTGATCACATCAGTATATCCTTCTACCAGATAGCAATTGTCTTCCTGCCGTATAGACTGCTTGGACTGAAACAAGCCATAGAGGATATTACTCTTATGATATAGAGCCGTCTCAGGTGAGTTAAGGTATTTTGGCTGCTTTTTGTCATTGACCAAAATACGCGCACCGAACGCAACCACTTTTCCCGAACTGTTATGGATCGGAAACATGACTCTGTTGCGAAAGCGGTCGTAGGTTTTGGCTTCTTCCTTCACCACAATCAGCCCTGCCTCTTCCAACAGTCCCTTGTCATAGCCTTTGGCTATGGCAGTTTTCATAAAGTGATCCCACTGTCCTAAGCTATAGCCCAGTTCAAAAGTCTGAAGCGACTCATCAGAAATTTCTCTTTCTTTGATGTAGCTCAAGCCAACAGACTGACCTTCTTCGTTGTTTAGAAGCAGGTCATGAAAATAGTCTTTGGCAAAATTGAGAATGATATAAAGACTTTCTCGCCTGTTTTGAGCCTTGAGCGACTCATCGGTTTGTGCCTCTTCAGCTATCTCAATATTATATTTTTTGGCTAGATACCTGAGCGCCTCCACATAGCTCAGACCATCCACTTCCATAACGAAAGTGATAGCGTCTCCACCTTTTCCCGAGCTAAAATCTTTGAATATCCCCTTGGAGGGTACTACATAAAAAGAAGGCGTACGTTCGTTGGAGAATGGGCTAAGTGCCTTATAACTAGACCCTGAGCGTTTTAGGGTTACAAAATCGCCCACCACTTCCACGATATCTGCTTTGCTCTTTATTTCCTCTATGGTGGCTGGACTAATCATTTGTCTTTTTCAGGAGGTACAAAGCTAATAGGTTTTGAAAGGAAACTTAGTCCAGCACTTGATGTTCGTTTAATTAATACAAACTTCAATACATTTTGCTTCATCGTGCCGTGATTGTGTTCCCAGCAACCAGTCATTCTCGAAGAGAATCTTAATCTCAAACTAAAATGGCACTTTCTAGAAGGCGGAGAAGATGCTCTGCGAGCGTGACTGGATAACGAGAAAACTAAACGAAAAAAATAGCGCTCATTCGAATTTGCGATCCGAGTGCTATCTGTAGCAAATTATTCCCAATAGGAGAAAAACTTTATATTCGTAATTGGAAAGATTGTTTCACTTAAATAAACAACTATGAACTTGATTTTAGGAATAGCAATGATCCTTATCGGAATAATCACTTCGGTAGCGGCAGTTAACAATATCAGAAAAATCAAAGGTTTCAGTTTGGCGAATGGAGGAATGAGCTTGCTCTACATTTCCTTCGCACTAGTATCTGTGGGGGTATATCTGATTTGAAAGCTTGGCTCCTTCGGATTTGCGATCCGATTTTTTTTCTGTGAAGGATTTTTAATCCCACCATTAATAAAAACCTTCGAAGTTTCCTTCTACCTGTACAGAAAACCTCCAAGGTTTGGTGCATAGACAATGATCTCTCCGACCTTAAAAATGACCTCTCAGAGTCGAACAATGCACCTCCAACCTGTCATGCCGTCGGAACTAAACGGCCTCTCGGAGTAAGACAATGCCATCTCCGCCTTTGACAATGGCCACTTCGTACCAAACAATGGGTACTCCTGAGACAACAATGCCAGAAGAACGACCTTCTAGACAATAGATAAGATTCCCTGTGGGGCGAACGGCCTAGTTAATGACTACAGGATGGAAAACTTTCAATTCCCAATTCTCCACTTTCATCTTTTCTCTTTAATCTTTCATCTCTCAACTTTCATCTTCTCTCTTTAATCTTTAATCTTTCAAGTCGAAACTAACCGCTAATTAACCTTTCATCGCATTGGGTTCAAAACCTATCTAGGCTTACCTTTGCTGCCCACTGAAAATAAAGCAGCGAAGAGAAAATGGAAGTATCAAAAGAAAACGTCCTTAAAGCCCTTAGTCAAGTTCAAGATCCAGACTTGAAAAAAGACCTGGTGACCTTGAATATGATCCAAAATGTGATGGCCAGCCCATCGAAAATCAGCTTTACGGTGGTTTTGACTACTCCTGCTTGTCCGCTAAAGGAATTGATTCGCAAAGATTGCGAAAAAGCGATCGCTCAACACTTTGGAGAGGATATGGCCGTTGAGATAGAGATGTCATCTACGGTCACCACCATACGAGAGAATGCACCGCTCCTACCTGGGGTTAAAAACATCATCGCGATTTCTTCTGGAAAAGGTGGTGTGGGCAAATCTACCGTGGCGGCAAACTTGGCAGTGGCACTGGCCCAAACGGGTGCTTCGGTCGGTCTCATTGATGCAGATATTTTTGGTCCTTCTGTGCCTACAATGTTCAACTGCGAGTATGAGCAGCCTGCTATCAAGCAAGTGAATGGAAAGAATTTGATCGTGCCTATTTTACAGTATGGTGTGAAATTGATGTCAATAGGCTTTCTTTCTCCACCCGAAAATGCGGTGGTATGGAGAGGCCCTATGGCGAGCTCTGCTTTGAAGCAGTTTATTGGCGACACAGAGTGGGAAGAGTTGGATTACCTCCTGATAGACCTACCTCCTGGCACGAGTGATATTCATTTGACGCTGGTACAGACCGTACCTGTTACGGGTGCTATCGTGGTTACCACTCCACAGAAAGTCGCTTTAGCAGATGCCAAAAAGGGACTTTCCATGTTTCAACAGCCACAAATCAACATTCCTATACTTGGGAGTGGTAGAAAATATGGCGTTCTTCACACCTGAAGAGTTGCCAGACAACAAATACTTTATCTTTGGGGAAAATGGCGGAAAGAACTTAGCGGAGAAATCCAATGTTCCTTTCTTAGGTCAAATTCCAATCGTGCAGAGCATCAGGGAAAGCGGAGACGCTGGATACCCGGCTGTGTTGAAAGATGATGTGACCGCACAAGCATTTCATAATCTTGCAGAGTCTTTGGCTCAGCAGGTAGCAATAAGAAATGCTACAAAGGAAAAAACTGCCAAAGTAGAACTAAATTCGTAAGTAAAATAGCCACATGGAATTGATAGACCAAGTAGAGAAAGCCCTTGACAACATCAGACCTTATCTTGTGGCCGATGGCGGCAATGTAAAAGTGCTGAGCATAGATGAAAACAAGGTGGTACTGCTAGAGCTTCTGGGGAGCTGTGGTTCGTGCCCTATGTCTGCTATGACACTGAAAGCAGGCGTGGAAGAGTCGATCAAGCGTGCCGTACCAGAAATCACTGCTGTAAAAGCTGTAAACCTGACTGCTCACGATGATCCAAATGCCAAGCTTCCTCAAACGATGATGTAAATGAAGCATTGGGCGCTCCTTATACTTATTTTACCAAATATTGCTTTTGGTCAGGACAGATGTGCTACTGATCATTCCGCCATTAATACGGACAGACAAGAGTCTAGCGAGGATTTTAATAAATGGCTTAATAAGCGCATGGCTCAGCGTGAGATGTCCAGGGCCTTTGGTTCGACAGCCACAAAGTCCGTAGTGACGCTTCCAATAGTATTCCATGTGATCCACAGTGGGGAAGCTTTGGGTGTAAAAAGTAACCTTGCTGAATCAAGAATCATTGAACAAATGGTGACGCTCAATCAGGATTTCAGAAGACAAAACCCTGATGCCAGCAACACTCCTTCGCAATTTCTGTCTGTAGCAGCCGACACGGAAATCAATTTTGTATTGGCAAAGCAAGACCCAAGTGGACTACCTACGAACGGCATCACCCGTACCAATTTTAATAAAGAGACATTCAATGACTCGGATTTAAGCTTACTCACTTCGATTATCCAATGGCCACCGGAAGACTATATCAACGTGTATGTCTGCAACTTCAAATCATTAGGCTATGCCGTATTTCCATTTAGTGATTTGCCTGGAGCCAAAGTAGAGTCCGAAAATATACGCGAGAAAGATGGTCTCATTGTGAAGTACTCCTACATTGGTAACAATGACAAAAGCAGCGAGGTGGTTTTTGAAAGCAAGGGAAGAACCCTCACCCATGAGTTGGGTCACTACTTAGGCGTGTTTCACAATTGGCATGGTGGGTGCGGATCCACTGGTGATTACTGTGCAGACACTCCCCCTCAAACAGGAGGAGCCAATGGCGCTTGCGATCAGAATGTAAGTAGGCTGTTTTGTGAAGAGGAAGAGCGCCCGATGATTGAAAACTTCATGGACTACACGAATGACGTGTGCATGAACTTGTTTACTCAATGTCAAAAAAACAGAATGCAAACAGTACTTCAGTTTAGTCCAAGACGCGCTAGCCTCCCTTTCTCACACGCATTACAAGACCCAGTCATCACTGTAAATGACTTAGGTCTGATAGAGATCAGGTCTCCTTTGAAAACAGATTGCTCCTCCACTTTTTTCCCAGCGGTACAAGTCCGAAATTTTGGCAGCAATAACATTACTCAGTTAAAAATCTCGATGGCCATCAATGGAGAAACCAAGCAGACCATTGATACCAACATCAACTTACAACCGTACGAAACGAGTGTCGCCAGCTTTGGCTTGGAGGATATCAGTTCCGAAGTATTTCCAACAGTATCATTCGAAATTGAAGAAGTGAATGGCGCCATTGACAATAACAGTAGTAATAATGTGTTGGAAACCATTGTTTCTTCTGGTGAAAGCAGCATAGCTCCTTATTATTATGACTTTGAAAATGATCAAACAGCAAATGGTTGGACGGAAACAAATGAAGCCACTCGCTGGCAGGTAGTGAATGCACCAAATGCCAATGCTCAAAATAAAGCTGCAAAACTGACTTTTTTTGGTACGAAAGAGAATTATGGTATCAAAGACCTGTTGGTTACAAACATATTGGACTTGTCGGCGCTTTCCTCAGCCCAGCTAAGCTTTAAATATTCTTATGCCGGTAATTTCATTGGAGAATTTCAGGATAAGCTCATAGTGGCAATTTCCAATGATTGCGGTGCTACTTTTAATACTAGCAATTACATTTTCGAACGTCAAGGCAATGGACTTACCTCTGCACCTAGTACTTCCTCAGCCTTTACTCCCAGTGGAGAGTCGGATTGGGATTTAATCAACTTAAACATCACCCCATGGCTTTCTGACCACATGCAAATTGCTTTTATTGGCGTAAATGGAGGTGGAAACAACCTTTACATTGATGACATTTCGATTACGTCCACAAACCTGCCAGCTTACGATATAGGCATCCGGAAACTGGTTCAAATGCCTACAGTCACTTGCCGAAACGACATCTACCCTAAGTTGAATGTCAGGAATTTCGGTTTCAATGAAATCAATAAGATCAATGTGGAAGTAATGGTGGACAATGACATATCCACTCAGGTTTTTGACGACATCAAAATCCCTTCGGGTCAAACCAAGGACTTGGCCTTTAAATTTGAATTGCCCGATGGCCCTCATACCTTTTCATTTGATATCCAGCTTGTCAATGATCAAATGGATACGCAGCTCGACAATAATTATGTCTATCACCAGATGATTGTGGAAGATACGGTAGACGCCATTCCTATTAAGGAAACATTCAATAGCGACATAATTAGTTGGTCTTTGGTATCTCCTACAGCAGAATCCTTTTTGGATTTAGAAAAAGTAAGCAGATCAAATAATATCTTAAAAGCTAACATGTATGACCAACCAACGGTGGGTGCTCAAACTTATCTGGTGAGCCCCAACCTGAAAACGCTGAACTACACTACTGCGGCGATTCGGTTTAAGCTCTCTTATGCCAGACGAGCTAATTTCAATGACAATCTAAAAATATTGCTTTCGAATGATTGCGGGGCGACATACGACATTGAAGTATACAATAGAAACAGCGCAGACCTCTCCGAAAAGTTTTCAGAAGAAGAATGGACACCTACTGAGAAAGAAGATTGGTCGCTACAATATGTGGACATCTCTGATCATTTAGGCTGGTCTGACTTGAGGGTCGCTCTAGTTTTTACCAGTGGTCAAGGAAATAGTATGTACATCGATGATCTAGAGATTATCACCTACAACGATCCCCTCCAATTCATTCCTGATGTGAATGTAGTGGTGTACCCCAATCCTGTCACAGCGAAGCAATTCAATTTGATATTTAACCTGCCAAGAAAACAGCTAGTGCAGGTAAAAATGGTGGACATGAGCGGACGGGTAGTGATTGATGAAAAAATTGACAATGCCCTCAATCAAAAAATAAAAGTAGTTACCCCTACGCAAAAAGGGTTCTATTTTGTGACTGTGGTAGGACAAGATGTGAATACCGTAAAAAGAATTTACATCCAATAGCTAGAAATTAGGACACTGCGTCCAGTAAAGAGTATCATTATATTATGAAGGTAGGAATCATTTTTGGAGGACCCTCGAGAGAAAGAGAAATATCATTTGCAGGCGGACGAACGGTCTATGACAATCTGAATAAATCGCTTTTCACCCCTGTGCCTATATTCATAGATAGTCTGGGCAACTTCATTCATCTGGATTGGCAGTTTCTATACAAAGGGACAATTCGAGATTTTTATCCCTCGGCTGATGTGATGCCAGAAAGCAAGCATTTCTTTCAGATATATGCGGAATCTATCTCTGATGATAAAGAGGCCATTCAAAAAAGCATTGACCAAATTGGTCGTAAAATTCAACCCGAAGAACTTCGGGATTTAATAGACTTTGCCTTTTTAGCTCTTCATGGGCCTTATGGCGAAGATGGAAACATCCAAGGCATATTGGAATGGTATGGTATTCCCTACTCTGGCGCAGGCATCTTGCCAGGAAGCATTGGTATCGACAAGTGCATCCAAAAAGACATTATGGAGGAAACTGGATTCGTTGTTCCTGCCAATTTGGTTTTGGAGCGTCGCGAATGGCATTCCGACAAAGAGTCTGTCTTAAACAGATGCTTGGGTAAATTTGATTTTCCGATAGTCATCAAAGCACCACACCAAGGGTCTTCCATCGGGGTGAATATCGTAAAAACCAAGGCTGAGCTAGAGCATGGAATCAATCAGTCTTTCTTTATAGAACACATCGACATTTCCGAATGGAAAAGTAAAACGGACGCTGAAAAACGGACGTTTCTGGTGTCTTTCACAGATATCAGAGAAGGCTTGGGCTTTCCTGTGATCGCCAACAATCAAACCATTTATCATCCAGAGGAATTTTGGAAAATGCTGGATGCGGCAGAGACTGATGTAGAGCTACAATCGCCAGATGGCGAATCCCTATTGCTGATTGAAGCTTTCGTAGAAGGTCGAGAGTTTTCGTGCATCATCATAGAAAATACAGATGGAGAGCCAATAGCCCTCCCTCCTACAGAAATACGAAAAGCCAGTCCATTATTTGACTATCGGTCTAAGTACTTGCCAGGAATTGCAAGAAAAATCACTCCGATAGAGTTGGAAAACGAAGAAATTGAGCGCATAAGAAAATCTGCTGAAAAGCTGTATAAAAAGCTGCATAGTCAGGTGTATGCCCGTATTGATGGTTTTTATACGCCAGATAAGCAGATCATCCTCAATGACCCGAATACCACATCGGGAATGCTCCCTTCTTCATTTTTCTTTCATCAAGCAGCGGAGATCGGCCTGAACCCATCTCAGTTTTTGACCTATATTATCTCTACTTCGCTGAAAGCACGATTGAATACTGGCAAAAACATTTTCTCTATTCAATCGCTCATAGATAAGTTGGAATCAGCCTCTGCATGCAGATTCACAATTGAAAACCAACAAAACCCGCGTGGGAGTTTTTATGGGGGGCTTTTCTTCTGAAAGACATATCAGTGTGGAGAGTGGTAGAAATATCTATGAAAAGCTGTCGTCTTCTGATAAGTATACAGCCATCCCGATCTTTCTCACTGGCGATGCTCAAGAGCACCTGCTATATCAGCTTCCAATCAACATCATGTTGAAAGACAATGCGGATGATATTACCGAAAAAGTAACGAATTACTCTATTGACAAGCACCCTGTAGTGGCGGCTATCTACGAAAAAACGAAAGCCATTCGGGAGAAATTTGCCTATGAAGGAAAAATAGCGTTCGAAAAGCTTACTTATGATTCGCTAAAGGATAAAATAGATTTTGCATTCATTGCCCTGCACGGGAGACCTGGTGAAGATGGAGCAGTGCAAGAGCAACTAGAAAAGCGTGATATAGCTTATAATGGCTCAGGCGTAGAAAGTTCTAAAATCTCCATGAATAAGTTTGACACCAACGAGCGACTGGGTGCTGAGGGCATCTTGGTAGCACAACATGCGCTTGTAGATGCGGAGGACTTTATGACAGATAAGGCACAAACCTTGGGCGGTATTGAAGACTATTTCCAATATCCTTTCATAGCCAAACCTGTGGATGATGGTTGCTCATCGGCGGTTAAGAAGATAAAAAACCGAGCAGAGTTCGAAGCTTTTTGTGAGATGATGTTCAGACCAACGAAGCAATTTTTGGAAGAACCAAAGCGCATTCTCAAACTCAAAGACAGTGAGGAATTCCCTCAAAAGGATTGTTTCTTGGTAGAAGAACTGATTTCGGCCAATGGAGCAGACAAATTTCTAGAAATCACTTGCGGTATGATCCAGCGAGAGGACGAAAAGGGCTCAACCAAGTTTACCGTTTTTGAACCTTCTGAGGCGCTGGCCAATGGGGAAATCCTCTCTCTGGAAGAAAAGTTCCTTGCTGGAGAGGGGCAAAACATCACCCCTGCTCGCTTCGCTGATAATCATGAAGAATATAAGCGAATAGCCAAGGAAGTGAAAAACACACTGGACACCACAGCCCGAATTATCAACGTAGAAGGCTATTGCCGCATTGATGCCTTCGTTAGGATTTACCCCGACAAAGTGGAAACGGTAGTGATTGAAATCAACTCACTCCCGGGTATGACTCCTGCTACGGCAATTTTTCATCAGAGTGCACTCAATAATATGAAACCCTATGAGTTTATAGATGGTATAATCGAGGTTGGGTTAAGGAAACAAAAAAAACAAAGCGTATAACGCAAAATTGGCTCATCTTTGAATAGCTAAACGGCACAAATTCAGTACAAACATGGCACAAGAAAAAACTTGGAAGGACTTTTGGATACACTTCGGCATTGTGATTGGAGTAAGCATCATTGCACTCATGCTATTCTTTTATGTCTATCTACCTAATATTACCAATCATGGAGAAACACTTACTGTGCCCGATGTGCGTGGCGTAACGCTGGGTGAATTGGATGATTTTTTAGGAAGCAGAAACTTGCGATATGAGGTGACTCCCGATTCTGGTTTTTCGGCCACTGCTAAGCCACTTGAGGTGCTAAAGCAATTTCCTATGCCAAATTCCAAAGTAAAAGAAAATAGAAAGATCTATGTGACGTTGAATGCTGAGAAAGCGCCATTGATCAGAATGCCAAAGCTTATTGAAGGTTCTGTCAAAAATGCTACACTCATTTTACAAACCTATGATTTGGTTTTGGGCGATATCATCTACGTGGCAGATAGAGATTTGAATTATGTATTGAAACAGCAAATCGATGGAAAGGACATTGCCGAAGGTGATAAAATCCCAAAAGGATCTGTGGTAGATTTAGTGGCTGGAGATGGTTTGGGTCAGCAAAATCTAGAGTCACCAAATGTGGTTGGGCATGACTTAGAAACCGCACAGGTAGCCATCATCGGTTCTGGCCTAAAAATCGGAGAAGTGCGTTTTGAAAAAGACAAATCTGAAGCAGAAGTCAGGAATGAGAGCAGATAAAATCTCAGCAGGAATGGTTATCAAACAATATCCCGAAAATGGAATAGATATGAGGTTGGGGCAAAAAATTGACATCTGGGTATACCGACCAGACTCTGTGAATACGCAACGAACCATCTTAGACGAAGAATAATAAGTACCGCATGCGATCAATTCTGACAATCCTTTCTTTAATTATCATGCAATCTGGATGGGCACAATGGCGTACCATCGATATTACACCAAGCAGTGTCAAAGGAACGCAAGCTGAAAAAATACTCACACTACCCTTCTTTGAAGACTTTTCAACTAGCGGAGAGACACCAGACACCAGTAGATGGCAAGGTTCTCAAAACGTATTTGTGAACGATGCTTTAAGCAAAAACCCTCCTAGCTATAAGGCTGCCACATTTGATGGATTGAATCAAAACGGTAGAGCCTATCGCATAAGTGGCACGAGCACAGCCCCCACTGATAGTCTGATGTCACATACTATTGACCTTAGTACGGTCTCCCCTTCAGATAGTGTGTACTTCAGTTTTTTCTGGCAAGCAGGTGGATATGGCGAGTCCCCAGAAGAAAGAGACTCACTTGTCCTTCAGTTTTTCGCTGATACGGCTTGGGTAAGTCAATGGAAAATGATCGGAGATCCTGACACAATCATTACAGACTTTCAGCAGGTCTTGATTCCCATTAAAAATCAGAGATATTTCAACAATAAATTCAAATTCAAATTTGTGGCTTATGGGAGACCTTCAGGGCCATTTGATGTCTGGCATGTAGACTATATCTTCTTGAATAAGAATAGGTCTCAAAGTGATTCTGTCTACGCAGATAGAACGCTCGTAAATAAGCCGACCTCTTTATTTGCTCCCTTTGCAAGCATTCCTGCAGAAGTATTTTACAGCGACCCATCAAAATTCACCAGTCAGTTTAGAACGATTGGAATTAATTTGAATCTTAATGGAAATAATCAAACTGTAAGTAGTTTTTATACAATAGAGGACATTACAGATACAAAAGTCGTTTTGTCCAGTGGTTCATTAATTAACGAAAGAGATCCCGATAGCAAGGAATTTATTCCAGGTGTTGAAAATCCTCTAATCAGCCCAGAGACTTTCAATTTCACTGTGCCTTTCACACCTCTTGACTCTCAAATCCTACAACTCACCCTTTCAATAGACCCAAAAGATCAATTACTTGAAGATACTGAGGGAAATATCACGAATATTGATCATAAAATCAATGATACCATCAGGCAACAATACCTGCTACAAGATCACTATGCCTATGACGATGGTTCAGCTGAGTTTGCGGTAGGGATCAATAAGAAATATGGGAAAATTGCCATGCAGTATGTTATCCCTGTTTCAGATACACTTACCCACATAGACATTCATTTCCCGCACATTGCTCCTTCTTCTGACAGTAGCATAATCAACATTATGGTCTGGGATCGATTGAATGAAGAAAAAATCTTTCTTAGTCAGCGATATACGATCCAGCCATCCACTGAGCGCAACCAGTTTCAACGCATTGCGCTCAACAGGCAAAAAGTGGTAAAGGATACCATTTATATTGGTTTTCAACAAAATGAAGCAGTCTTTATCCCTGTGGGGTTTGATAGAAACAATCCTGAGGCAAAATCTAACGTCTTTTACAGAACAGGTGAGTTTTGGTCTCAAAATGAAAACCTGGATGGGGCGCTAATGATACGGCCAGTTTTCGCGAAAGCGGGAGAAATAATACTTAGTAATGCTCACGTAGAACAGTCTTTTACATTGTACCCTAATCCAGCTCCAAACGGACGTTTCAGAATCTCTGGCAGCTATGAAAGGTTAAGTGTATACAGCCTTTCAGGCTCTCTTGTTTACGAAAGTGAAACCAAAGCTATCCACGAGCTACCAAGCCATCAAAAAGGATTGTTCATTGTTAAAATCAGTAATGGAGGCGAACATTTCACCTTCAAACTAATCGTTGAATAAGAATCAATGTTGTTCAGCCCATGCGATGGGATCGAATCTATTTGAGATAAGTGATCAAAAAATGGTAGTGCTGATTTTCAGCCTGTTGCCGCATCACTTATATGTGAGTTAGTGTTTTTTTTAAAAAACTGATGGCGATTCAAAGTTTCGTATGAAGCTGCAATTCTCAAAACCTACATAAAGGACAAGACTCCCTGCGGGGGGAACGCCCAGTTAGTGACTTTTCTCTGCTTAACCTCTTATCTAAACGTCATTGGAATAAGAATCTAA
Organism: uncultured Cytophagales bacterium; assembly: GCA_963848175.1. Lineage (GTDB taxonomy): Bacteria > Bacteroidota > Bacteroidia > Cytophagales > Cyclobacteriaceae > JAMZMI01. The sequence goes on along the minus strand of CAWKCO010000004.1, from coordinate 284,949 downwards.
AAATCGATTACAAAAGGTTCTGGGCTGAAGGACAATACGAAAATGACCAATGCCAATACGCCGAGGACTACTCTACCTGTAGATAATGGTCTATTGTCCATTACTCGTGGATGATAGACACCCACAAAACGCCCCAAGAAGAATGCAAAGGCTAACCAACCCAAATATCCCTCAGCACCTGTGAATGTGTGGACCGCAAATTGGATCGCGACCATTACTATTGCGTATGTCCAACGATCAATGGTTTTGGTCAAAAATGAGAATGAGCAAGAATACACAAAATACACATAGCCCAAGGAGCAAAAACAAAGAACCAAAATCGCTAGTAGTAAACGCATCAATAATGAGTTGAATGCTGACCAATCCCAACCCTGCAAAAAACACAAACGCAGAGTACATGGTAACAGAAATTGCTCTACTGTACTTCTCACTAAAAAGGCCAAAAATAACATGCCCTCCATCTAGCTGGCCTATGGGCAATAAATTGAGTGCTGTGAAAAACAACGCCAGCAATCCTGCAAGCAAATAAGGATTGTGCATGATCTCTTGCGGTGGAGGTATTCTGCTTTTATCTGCTACGAGATATTCCTCCGCTAGATGAAACAAAAGTGGTTTGCTGAAATACATATCTGGATAAGAGTCTTGAGCTTCGTATGCCCGAAAACTCCATTCCGAAATGCTGCCATCGGCCACAGCGTCGAGCGAATCAGCCTTACGTGCACGGAGATAACTCAGCGAATCCTGAAGTTGTGTATAATCATAAGTATAGACGTGCTCCGCATAATCAGCCCCATATTGTGCATATTCCGGATGAACTTCGAAAATATCCTCTATCGGCGGTAAATGTGTATATCCATAGAAAATAACTCCCAATGCCACAACAAACCCCGCCAGTGGCCCAGATATCCCTACATCAAAATAGTGCTTTCTAGACTGGATGACGTCCTTGATCTTGATAAATGCTCCCATAGTACCGAACGATGGTGATAGCATGAATCCCAACCACATGGGTACATAATACGGAAAGGTAACTTTGATTTTGTAATATTTGGCCGTGAAGTAATGACCAAACTCGTGGCATGTAAGAATCAACAAAAAAGGGATGGAAAAATGAAACCCACCCAAGAAATCATCGAATGTCATCAAGTGTGCTTCATCTACAAAAAGTACAAATTTTGAATACATCCATTCGGCTCCAGCCAAAGTAGTAGTAACAATGGTGATTAGAAAAAGCGCAATATGAATAGCGAGGGTCTTCTTGCGTTTAATCATTTGACAGTATTTCAAAAATTTGATCAGGGAAAGACACTTGTACCGACTGCATGCCTGAGGCAATAGCCGCTTCTACATTTTCGAGCTTATCATCGAGAAAGAGCGCCTTGGATGGGTCATTTAAATGATTTTCTATCACATATTCGTAAATGTCCGCCTTTGGTTTTCGAAGACCTATCAGGTGAGAATACAACGCATGATCTACATGGGTGGCCATGGAGGTAGCTCCATGCACGCGCTTGATTTGTGCATCGAAAAACACCTCATGAAGTTCGTTGGTATTGCTCAATATGAGCACTTGATGTGTTTTTCTTAGCTCCTGCATCAATTGGAGTCTTTTCAAAGGAATGTGGCCTATCATCAAATTCCATGCATGAGCAAAATCCGTTTCACCTATCTCGGCTCCCAGAAATTCATTCGTAGTAACTCTAAATTCATCGGTGGAGAAACGTCCCGTTTCATAATCGATGAGAAGCTGTGTATCCTTTATCAAATCGGGAATACTCTTTGTAGCATTAGGCGCAAGCTCAGCAAATCTCTCTAAAACCAGATGTGCATTAAGATCGACAATGACATTGCCCAAATCAAATATGATGGTATCTAAATCGGATAAGCGTCTTAGCATAGGTATGTTTTTCAGCCGCAAAGATAGTCATCCAAAGAGAAGGTGGAGAAAATGGTGGAAATAGTTAGGGTATTAATTGATCTAGGTGACTCGAAAGACTTACTAAGAATGTCTAGTTTTGAAATTACCAAATGACGAATAATGCAAGTGAGATTCCCCAAGATAAAAACACACTTGATTAAATCGTAAATTTAACCAGTACTGAACTTAATATAGCTGTATGAAAAAATCATTCTCACTCAAAAGTCTCATTCTCATCACTTTTATTGGCCTAAACTTCGGTGGAGCTCATGCTCAAGAGCTCAATGCACTAGGTCGCGTCAACTTAGGAATAGGTTTCGATCGACTTAGTCAAGATTTTAATGGAATCAATACTTACTACAGTCCTGGCGGAGGTATCGGATTAGAAGCAGGATTGGAAGGTGAGCTACCTCAAAATGTTTTTTGGTACGGAATGCTAGGCATCTGCATGAATGTTAGTTTCCACTATGAAAATCTAAATGGAGTTGAGAATAAAACATTTTACACTTGGAACAAAAAAATGATCTCGGCAGGTGCCAACAAGTTTTTTGATATCAAAAACAAATATGTTCCGGAGTTCTTTGCTGGGGCAGGACTAACCTACTACATACCCGGACAACTCAAGCGTGAAGAAACGAACAAATACAAAGGTGCCATAGACTACAATTCCACTCTGGGATTCCAGTTAGAGACGGGTCTTACTCTTCATTTGATCAAATCTTTGGAACTGCGACCATCAGTCCGATATCGATTTGCAAAATTTCAAAGTACCGACTACAGCCAAGGAACTATCGATCAACTTGATCCTGCACTGCGAAAGGCCAATGCCTCAGGCATAGACCTTTCGGTAAGTATTGTCCACCAACTCAGAGCTCCACGCACAAGATAACTTCAGACATTTCTCTATTATGAACAATCCCAAAACACATCGTACTTACAGGCGCAATTTTCTCTATGTTGGCCGTAATGATCGGCGCATTCGGTGCACATGCCCTCCAGCCACTCCTCGTTGAGAATGAAAGACTTGCTACTTTTGAAACAGCGGTGCAATATCAGATTTTTCATGCCCTGGCTCTTTTGATTGTAGGAGTCCTGCAAATCAAACTTCGCTCAAAAAAATTGAGCTATGCTGCCCTCCTTTTTACTGTAGGCATATTGATTTTCAGTGGTTCACTGTATGTCCTTTCCATCTTCAACATCCCAATGATGGGAGCAATCACACCTCTCGGAGGGGTAGCGTATATCGTCGGGTGGATTTTTCTATCTTTAGGAATTGCGAAAGGTGAATTCTAGAAAGACACTCAAGCAAAGTCTCAGCTAAAATTTGACATAACCTTCGCCATCAACTCCTGAAGTTTTGAAGACACAGCTTGAGTAGCGATTGTGGACTCCAGTCTACCATTAAGCAGATCATCATTCATGGCGCTGATCTCAAAATTGAAACCAAGGCTCTCACGGCCATCTACAAAGTGATCCACCTTGGTTTCTACTTCATAGCGCATACATTCCTTAGCTCGCCAAAAATCAGGGATTTCAATATATCCTGTGGTTCCAATAATGTAGAGGTGGTTGTGCAACTTGGTACGAATCGAAGTAGATAACATTGCTACTTCGTCTTCATATTCCCAAAGCATAGAAACATCATCATCCACACCCGTAATAGCATTTCTATTGATCACGGTCATTTTTTGAGGATCTTTTTGGAAGAAAAGCCAAGCCATTGCGATCGGGTAAATGCCCATGTCGAGCAGCGCACCGCCAGCCAAATCAGGATTATACATTCTCCCTTCTGCATTAAATGGCACTGGGTAGCCAAAGTCCGCTTTCACCGTTTTCACCTCTCCTATCTTTCCTTCCGAAATCCACTCCTGCGCTTTCTGAATAGCTGGCAAAAAATACGTCCATAAGCCTTCCATCAGATACAATTTTTTGCTTTTGGCATGCGCCAAAAGCTGAGCGCACTCCTGAGGATTAATGGTAATGGGCTTTTCGCAAAGCACCGCCTTTCCATGATCTAAGGCTACCAGAGAATTCTGCCAAATGTAAACTATGAGGAGTAGCTACATAGATGGCATCAATATCCGAATCTGCATACAACTCTTCATAAGAACCATAAGCTTTTGGAATCTGATATTGATCAGCAAATGCTTGAGCTGTATTCTGGTTACGAGAAGCAACAGCCACCAACTCGCCTTGTTTTACATATTTAAAATCTTGCGCAAAGGCATGCGCAATCGTTCCAGTACTGATGATCCCCCACTTGATTTTTTTCATGGAGGCAATTTAAGGAAAGGTGGGGAAGGAATGCATATGATGTCATGGCTAGCGCCCCTTTCTATATTAGAGGTAATTCGTTCTACTAAGATTATTGAGCTACCGCTCCTGATCGGCTATAAGATATTGGGTCAAGCGTATAATCCACCGCAAACCATTATACCTTTTTGTAATATTTAAAGGTTTCCCTCAGAAATATTGCTTAATCCAAGATATTTTAGGTCGCCCCCCCTTCCTTCACAAATCAAAAAAATACCGAAGCGTGTGCCTCGGTACTTTGAATATGACAAGATCAATGATCTTATTTTATCAATTCTATAAATGAGAGTCTCAATCTTTTCTTAAGAACTTATAGGTAAGCTGGTTTCCTTCCATGTCGGTTGTTTTCAAAAAGTACAAACCAACTGGTAAATGTGCAACACTCCATAAAGTGGTTTTTCCCTGATCACTCATTGGATAAATAACATGCTGCCTACCAGCTAAATCTTTAACCTCCCAAGATTGCAAATGCTTCATCTGAAGATTTAGAACATCTTTCACAGGATTGGGAAAAAGTGTGGTACTTGTAGCCTCCAAACTCAAAGGGGGTACGATCACGGGGATTTCATAAGTATAAGTCTCACTCTGCTCCGATTCCATCAAAAATTTATTGATTGAGCTTACATTAAATGTCGTCCCATCTACCAATTTCCACTTTTCAATAGAAAACATATTTTCTGGTTGCGGGAAATCATTAACACGTTCACCATCCATAAAAATATAATAGCCACCTGAACTATGTTTTGGTTGGGCATCCCAAGTCAAAGAAAGAACACTTTCATCTGCTGAAACTTCAACAACATTTTGAGGTGCCTCTGGTGCTACGATAGCCTCCAAAGAATAGTATAGGAAAACCTGAGGAGCATGCGCTTTTACCTGATCATAAGCAAGAGCACTTCGCTTTGAATCGCCGCTTTCTTTGAACAGAAATAGCAACACTCGTGAATTGTTGGTTCTATTAGGGTTATCTACCAATTCTTGGAAGATTTCCTTCAAATCAGGTGAGCGTTGAGCGAGTAGCCTGTCTTGGGTTTTTCCCACGTTTCAACTGACCAATCAACGAATGCTTCTGTTTTCGGCCTTTTGGTTAGATCAAAAGATCCACCAATAGATCTAGGGTAACCAGATGAATCGGCATTAATCCTCAAAACGATATCTCCTGTTTGATCAGGTCTATCGGAAGAAAACTGTAGAAAAGCACTATCAATCTGAGCTCCGTACGGAAGGTATGTAGCGTCAAAATTTAGTCCTACAGGCTTCTGTCCCAAATCTAAATCCCCAGTAAAAAAAATATCCCCACTATCGGATTCTTCTGCATCGTGATTTGTGTTTTTGATGATTAGCACAACAACATTTTCACCATCTGATTTCACCACATTGTAAGGAAAGCTTTCCTGCTGTGTACAGCCATCAGTATCCTCTACAGTGATGTAAATAATCTGAGGCCCGTACAATTGGCCCGTATTAATTTTTAGTGTATCCGTTTGCTCTGTTTTTCTCAATATCACATCTCCTTTTTCATTGGTCACCTCCACCGATGAAATATTCTTCGCCCCATAAGGCCAATCTAGAATTAGATCCAATGTGGATTCAGCGATCACACCTACATGATCATTGGGATATACGATATCGAAAGCTTTATTGAAATTCTTCTTCACTACTGTAATAGGCGCTATCTCCTTGCTGGTAATTGCCCCATCATTATCAATCGCTTCTACAGTTATATTAAGTGTTCCCTCATTGGCTGACCAAACAAATATCGCCGTATCATTTCTTACCGTTTTGGTAATTCGTCCATTTACGTAGAAATTGATTTTTTCGACATCACCATCTTCATCATCAGCAGACACTCCGACGCTAATTTCATTATTCTGACAGTAAACAGGTTTTGTTTCTTCGAGAATGGTTATCGAAGGCTTCTTATTACTCAAAGTACTAAGATCAATGTTTACTTTGGCCGTATCCGTACCGAGGGTCACTGGCACTCTTAAGGTTTTACCATTGCGTTCTACTATAATGTCATACGATCCTCTATAGCCATGTATAGCTGTCTGTTTTATTTCCGTGAAAGTCGTATCTGTTTTCCATTTGCCATGCACCAGATCAAAAAACGCTTTACCGCTTTCTTTCAAATTCCATTGGGAATCGTAAAGAGGACCATTATCTCTCCATTGAGCACCGTCCCATGCACCCCACATCGTAAAACCAGTCATGCTTGGTTCTGCAAATGCTACATAGAGCACACGCTCCATGTCACTATATTTTGAGCCTTGCATATCAAACTCCGTGATATGCATCGGTAGATTAAGAGACTTCAACTGATCCAATCTATTTTGCAATTCACTCACCTCTGGCATTTGTGAAAAGAAGTGCCCCTGCATTCCAATCATATCCACAGGACCACCATGCGACCTAAACTCATCAACGTAGGCAATATATTTCTCATAGAAAGTGTTGCCGGATTGAAACAAATCAAATTCATTAATCACCAAAGGCAAATCAGGAGCGGCAGCTCTTGCCCACTTGTGCCATTTGGCACGCTCTGCTGCAGGCGACTCCACATCCAATATATCATCAACAATTTTGCGCTCATGCACAGGTTCATTTACTAAGTCGAGCTCGTACACCTCATCTTTGAGCTCTGCCATTTGATCCAAAATGTGTTCCTTGATTTTGGCTCTAACTACGGCTGTATCCGTTTCATCCAAGATAAAGCCTGGAACGGCATTATATTTGGTACTTTCCCAAATCGTACCATGTCCTCTATTTGCTATCCCAATATCCATCAACCAATTTCGAAATTCCGCATAGGTTTGTCTCTTAGCTGGCTGTATCCAACCTTGCCATTTACCTGTATTCTCTACAGTCACAGAGTTAAAATGTGAAAAGTGATTGAAATATGGATGATCACTTCCAATAGGAAACCCCTCTTCTGTCAACTTATCCACCATGTTGATTCTAACTATCGTTCCCCACTTAAAATCATGATCTTTTTGTACTACCCGAATTTCTATTGGATCATCTGATGTATTGGCATTCTCAAATTCGATCTGTATGACAGATCTTCTAACTGAATCAATTTTTTTCTGATAGTCTTCTTTCCACTCTTGAGCTTGTAAACTAAAACTCAAACACACAACTACCACAAAACTTATTAGTCCTCTCATTCTCAAATTACATTAATATTCTTCTTGGGTTTTACTCCGCTCTTTATTCCAATGACAACATTAACAAAATGAGAAACTACCCAGTTAATTTTTGACGTACGTATCACTAGTGATTTAAAAATTACGACAGAGTAATCACATATATTTGAGGTTTCAAACTACTCTCCTAATCTTCTACCTTTTTATCCTCAATATCAGTAAGAGAGTTTTCATCTGCCTCGATTTCCTCTATTTTGATAGCTACTGCACTATCATTAGGCAAGATCCTATGGCCTCTCTTCTTATTATATACAAAGGTAAATTGTGCCCCAAAAAGTAAAATCAAAACAGAGTAATAGACCCACGAAAGCAAAGCCACCAGAGAGCCTGCGGCTCCATAAGTATCACCTACATTCGTTTGCCCTAAGTAGAACCCAATTAGAAATTTTCCTCCAATAAAGAATACCGCCGTAACCACGGCTCCTACCCACACGTGTTTCCACTTCAAATCTGCATCAGGTAGCACCTTGTATATCAGGCCAAATACAAATACCACTATAACAATGGAAAGAAGGGTATTCACCACATAGGCGAAGATGAGTCCCAAATCAGAAAAATGGGAAGAGATAAACCCTTGGAGGACAGAAAGCACCGTATCTGCCATTAGGGAAACTAAAATCAAAAAGCCTATGGAGGCAATCATGGCCAGTGAAAGCAACCTATTAACAACAAATTTCACTAGTCCTTTTTTTGGCTTAGGCTTTATTTTCCAAATGGCGTTGATACTATCCTGAAGTGACACAAACACGGTAGTTGCACTAAACATGATGGCCAGAATACCCACTATTCTTATCAGCAAAGAATCATCGGAGGATATTTCGGCTTGCTTCATAAGCTGCTCTACCTGCTCGGCGCTACTTGGCCCCATGAGCAACTGAATCTGAGTAATCAATTGGTCATGCACAGTATCCTGTTCATAAAATGCGCCAGCTACCATCACAGAAAGGATAGCTATTCCTGGTAACGAAAAAATGGTGTAGTAACCAATAGCAGCACTGTAGCGAAAGGGGTTTTCTGCAATGAATTTTTTGGAGGTATCCACAAGAATCGACCACCAGTCTTTGATATTCAATTTGTGAAGTATTTCGGATGTACTCATAAAAATGAAGGTTGGTTTGTTTTCACTTTCTGTAAGAAAAAATCAGTCCAACCTCTAATAGATAAAAAAAATCCAGTGTGGCTCAAAAAAATGAGGTAAAAAGCCTATCAACTGTGGAATTTTATTCCCATTTCAAAAATGGGAATTTGCTTAAATCCACGTCTAATCCAAGGGTTAGTATATGGCATTGGCTTTGATGTAATACGAGCAAATTAAACTTTTTAAACTTTAATTAAGTATGAAATTGAATAGAACCATAATCCCTGCTGCCATCTTATCAGCAGGAATCATTTTAGGAGGATGCCAAGCATCTAACACACAAAAGGGAACAGCCATCGGCGCTGGTGCTGGAGGCGCCATTGGTGGCGTAATTGGTAATCAAGCTGGAAACACGGCTCTGGGTGCGATCATTGGTGCCACAGTGGGAGGAACCACAGGAGCCATCATTGGTAGTCACATGGATAAGCAAGCCGAAGAGCTAGAAAGAGATCTGGAAGGTGCCACGGTGGAGCGTGTGGGTGAAGGAATTAAAATTACTTTCGATTCTGGGCTGCTCTTCGCCATTGACTCGGACGACCTTAGCTCCGCTAGCCAAACGAACATAGCTAATTTGGCCAATACCCTCAAAAAGTATGAGGATACAGACATATTGGTTTACGGCCATACCGATGCATCTGGATCAGATGACTACAATCAAGCCCTGTCAGAACGCAGAGCAGAGTCAGTCGAGAATTACTTGGAAGCTAAAGGCGTAAGCGGTGGTCGTATTACAGCCAAAGGGTTTGGTGAAAGCGAGCCTGTAGCCTCCAACGACACAGCCGCTGGAAGACAACAAAACAGACGTGTAGAAGTGGCTATTATGGCCAACAAGAGAATGAAACGCGCTGGCAGAGAAGGGAAAGCTTTAAACAATTCCATCTTTAAGCAAAAGGCTATCCTCTAAAAGGATGGTCTTTTTTGTGGATACCCCACCACAAATTCGCCCCACAGTGTGGAGCGAATTTGGAGGAAATCTGGCACAGACGTGCCTATACAAGTCAGAAACGCATTTGGCACGATGTTTTATAGTAGAGAATCAAAACTTAAGCTACCAAACGTCAAACGAATATGAACTTAGAACCGAATCTCAACATCATCAAAGAAGTGCACCAAAAGCTTGGATGCATGGACTACCAAAAATCACGTAGAATCATTAGCCGAGTGCTTCATGTATTCCGTGACCAAATTTCTGATGAAGATACCGACCAAATCATTAAGTTATTACCGAGCAATTTGCTAATCATATATTTTTCAGCGTGGCAAAACAAAGAACAAAAGACACCTACTCGTCATTTAGACCATTATGTAAACCGTGTCATCGCTTATGATCATAGCAAAGACAACCACGTATTTCACACGGAAATAGAAGCACTCAGAGCAACCATAACAGTGCTCTCTTGCCTCGATAAGCAGTATGACATTCTTAAATACCTTCCATTCTGCATCAAACAAGAAATCGTTGGTGCTTTGATAACTGAAGCAGCCTAACATTATGACAAATAATAAAACGACAATCACCACGCCCGAAACAGCAATCAATCAAATGCTTGATTTATTGCAATCATCGGTGGAGCTCTGTGAGCAGCAGCTTCTGAATAATGGTAAGGAGGATAACGATCAGATCACGTCTTGAAGAAGCTCTGGCTGGTAAGAAGCAAATGATAAAAGCTTGGGAAAAAGAAATGGAACAATCAAGCATTAAGATTGATAAGCGCACCAACTCGGCAAGTAAAGACTCTTACCCGAATCGTTTGGATGAAATAGGCAAAAACGGCAATTTGTCTATTTATGAAAAAGAACTAATAGAAATGAGAGTCGCTCTGAACAACAGAGAAGACATTCCTCACGGATTCAAACGCATCCTTAATATTCAGAGAAGTTATATCTTTTAAATAGAGCAAGATTTCATTCCTTACTCTGAGTTTTTTCCATCATTTTAAGTGGAATTGGACTCCCTTCTTGATAAATCTTAAGCTCCACAATATCTGCCGGCAAGGTGAAGCCACTTGCTATTAAAGCTTTAAGTACCTCCGTCATCACCTGGGTTTTTAAAAAAGCAATATTTCCTAAAAAATTGGTATTGTTAATCCAGTAATAAATACCCAAATTGATAGTGCTAGTACCAAACTCTTCTATTTGAAGAAAAGGCTTTAAATCTCCCTCTTTTTCAATATTTTCATTAGCCATAAGCGCTTCCATAATGATCTTTCCAGCTGTAGGTATATCGTCTCCAAAATCTAGGCCTACCACAAAATCATAGCGAAGCAAGCCATCTCTGCGTATAGTTTTGTAGTGGATTTTTTATTAGCATGGCGTTGGGTAGATAAATATCGCGTCCATCAAAAGACCGAATGTGTGTATTTCGAAAATTAAGTACCTTCACCATGCCTTTGAGTCCCTCTACTTCTATCACGTCCCCAATGCCAAAAGGTCTGGAAAACGCTAGAAAGAAGCCTGCCAGAAAATTTTCACCCAAATCCTTAAATGCAAAACCCAAGATAAGCGTAGAAACTCCCGCTCCAGCCAAGAGACCACTGGCGGCTTTGCCAAGTCCTATTTGATTCAAAAAGATAACGCCCCCCATGATGACCAGCAACAAAAAAACAATGCGCCCAATAAAATTTACGAGTAACCGGTCGTCAAGTTTTTTAAACAAACGCTTTTTTATAAATGACCGCACCAAGCTTCCTATTACGATAAATAGAACAAGTAGTATTAAGCCGATGGCTATATCTGGGCTGTTGTCAATGATCTTGTCTGTGAAATCATTAAACGACGCAACGAATCTATCTTTCATGATGATACTATTTTTTTAATCACGGTAATTTACAAAACGGCATAACAAAAGGGATGAATTTTTATCCACCCCTTCCGTTGGTTGTTTGGTATATATGTGTATAACTATTAGCTCTCAAAAGCATCTTCGATATTGTCACCGATACGCTTCAAATCAGCCTTTACATTATCCATAGTAGTATCAGCATCTTCTTTGAATTGCTCCCAGTTAGACTCAGACGCATTGTCTAGATCGTCAAGCTTCTTTTCTAAAGCCGTGCGAGAATCCTTCAATTCATCCTCAGTTTCTTCCCATTTATCTTCGATATTGTCACCAGCGTCATCTGCTTTATCATCTATTTTCTCCAGCTTTCTGTCAATATCATCGATCATGCCTTTGATGTCCTTCTTCATCTCGTCACGCTCCTCTTTCCAATCTTCTTTGGCCTCAGCATACTCTACTTCTGCATTGCTCTTTTTATTGGTTTGATTGCACTGAGTGAACGTGATAGCTGTAAGTCCTAATGCGAGTCCAAGTGCTATTTTTTTACTTGATTTCATAAGTTTTAAGTTTAGTAGTTAGAATTTGATTTTATGTGATTTGTTATGTGATTTGAATTAATTATTTGATACGTTCTCATGAGATTGACCGTTCAAAGCCAACTTCATCTGAGAAAGCTCTTTTCCTCCTTTGATCCCAAAATCCAAAGTTCTGATTGGGAAAGGAATGGTGATTTCATTCTCATCAAAGGCTGCTTTAATCGCTTTGATCGCTGAATTGCGCATATCTAAAAATCCGATATCCCCAGGAAAATTGACCCAAAAACGGATATTGAAATTAATAGAGCTATCTCCGAAGGCGGAATAATCGAAAATCATGTTTTCCTGATCAATCACACCTTTCATTTTTCCTATCGTCTCCTTTACGAGCTTTTCTACCTTTTCTAAATCATCAGCATAAGACACGCCAACGGAGAGATCAATTCGACGTTTTCCAAGAATCGTGTAATTATATATAGGAGCTTGTAATACATCTTTATTTGGAACATAGACTTCTTGTCCCGTAAAACTCTTTATTACTGTCACGCGAAGATTGGTGCGTGATACCGAACCCATGATATCATTTACCTCCACTACGTCTCCAATCTGAAACGGTGTACGAAAAGCGAGAATAATACCTGAAACGAAATTGGCCGCAATGTCTTGAAAGGCAAAACCAAGAGCTAAACCAATGACTCCAACTCCTGCCAATAGAGATGTTACAGCCCTATCTAGGTGAAGAATTCCTAAAATAATAAATAGACCCACTCCTAGAATCAAATTATATACGATAATAGCAAAGAGGTCTTCTAGGGCCTGATTCTCTACAGGTGTTTTATTCCATATCTTAACGAATACTTTTTTACCCAAACGGGCCAAAACGAGAAATAGAATAAACAGAGCTATAGCTAGTCCCATGTTCGGAAGCATACTCAAAAACGCATCTATCCAACTATCCAGTTTTTCCCATACTTTGTGCAAGGCCTTTTCCATAAATTTTATTTCGGTGATTAGTTTGCGGTATCAGATTAAAAAAAAGCGCAAGAGTAAAATCCTCCAGCGCTAAGAGATAAATTTGGAATTACATATTTTCAATTTCCTCTTTCAGCTCTTCCTTGCTACGACCTACTTTCTTCTGTAGTCTTCCTAGCAATTCATCACCTTTACCTTCGCTATAAGTCAAGTCATCATCGGTCAATTCACCGTATTTTTGTTTCAACTTACCTTTTACCTCGTTCCAGTTTCCTTTTAATTCTAGCTTATCCATAATTGATATTATTTGAGTTAAAAATTAATTTGTTTTGTTTGATCATTACTTTGATATTAAAATCAAGTATTAAAGTAATTTGACCTCATAATGGCGAATATTATTCCAACTTTTTACATGAGTCATTCACACAAAACAAACAGCTGAATATCAGATATTTAACAAAAAAAGTAAGGTTTTATAAATGAATTGAAGGACAAGTTTATGGGGAGAATTTTGCCCGAAGTGTGTAACGCGTGTCGCAAACACATACACACCTCACCTAACGGAGTAGCCAATAGCAGCACCATGCTTTACTTGATGGTTGGCTATTTTGATAAATATTGAAAACAAAAAACAGAACTAAATCTCTCGCATTTCGATTACAACCTATTGACTTAATCACCCATCAATATATGAGCAAATCAAAAGTGACCATCGGTCACGTATTCAAGACCATCATTTGGCCAAGAAGAAAAATAGTAGGCATAGGACTCATTCTCATCATTTTTAGCAGACTGGCGAGCCTTGTGCTGCCTGGCGCAAGTAAATATCTGATGGATGACGTAATAGCCAATGGGGATATAGAAATGCTCAAAAAGCTACTACTTATCGTATTAGCAGCCATTATCGTTCAGTCGGTCACATCATTTCTACTCACCCAGATTCTAAGTGTAGAGGCACAGCGACTCATTTCCATCCTGCGTGTGAAAGTCCAAAAACAAATCATCTACCTACCCATTCGGTTCTTTGACAATACAAAATCGGGTGAGCTTGTCTCTCGAATCATGACCGATGTGGAAGGAGTCAGAAATCTGGTAGGGACAGGATTAGTTCAGCTTTTTGGAGGTGTGCTAACAGCCATTATTTCTTTGGTACTGCTTATCAATATTAGCCCCTGGATGACGCTATATGTGCTGGTACCCGTTGGTATTTTTGGATTCATTTCACTCAAAGCCTTTAGTTACATCCGTCCTATTTTCAGAGAACGGGGCAAAATAAACGCAGAAGTAACTGGTCGTCTCACAGAAACGCTAAGCGGTGTGCGCGTGATCAAAGGCTTCAATGCAGAGCAGCAAGAAGTGAAAACTTTTGAAGAAGGTGTGACACGTCTATTTCTCAATGTAAAGAAGAGCTTAGTATCTACCAGTGTTGTTACCAGCGCGGCTACCTTCCTCCTCGGGCTGGCAAGTACGGGCATCATGGGCATAGGTGGCTATATGATCATAGATGGCCAAATGACACTCGGAGATTTCCTTGCATTCACATTGTACCTAGGCTTTATGATTGCTCCTATCGTGCAAATGAGCAATATCGGGAGTCAGCTTACTGAAGCGTTTGCCGGACTAGATCGGACGGAGGAAATTATGAATATGGAACCAGAAGATGATGGCTCTGTGCGTACCATTACCATCCCAGAGATTCGAGGCGATATCAAATTCGAGAATGTCAGCTTTGCTTATGAAGGCGACAAAAACGTAATCAAAAACATTTCATTCGATGCGCCTGCAGGTTCGGTCACTGCGCTAGTGGGGACTTCAGGATCAGGTAAATCCACCATCGCAGGATTGTCAGCATCTTTTCTCACGCCAGATAGTGGCTTGATCTCGGTAGACGGACATGATCTGTCCAAAGTATCGTTGCAGAGCTATAGAAGTCAGCTTGGAGTAGTACTTCAAGATGATTTTCTCTTTGAAGGTACAATCAGAGAAAACATTCTCTTTCCAAGACCGGATGCGTCAGAGCAGCGTCTGTTGGATGCAGTGAAAGCTGCCCATGTGAGCGAATTTACCGATCGCTTTGAAGACGGTCTTGACACCCTTATCGGCGAGCGAGGGGTAAAACTATCCGGTGGACAAAAACAACGTATTGCAATCGCCAGAGCAATACTGGCCAACCCGCGCATCCTTATCCTGGATGAAGCCACATCCAATTTGGATACCGAGAGTGAAAGCTATATCCAAGAGAGTCTTGCGCGACTGATGAAAGGTCGAACTTCTTTCGTCATTGCGCACAGACTCAGCACCATTAAGAAAGCTGATCAGATTTTGGTGGTGGAGAACGGACAGGTTGCCGAACGCGGTACCCATGATGAATTAATAGCAAAACAAGGTAGATATTTCGATTTATACACTTATCAAGCAAGAATCTGATAAATTTGGCAGAATTTTAAACCTTCTTGACACGTTGGTACGCATTGGGTTAACATTTTCTAAACTAGGTTTGTCACATGATAATAGCAATAGGAGGCGCAAGCAGATCGGGGAAAACTACGCTAGCAAAAGCAATGGCGCAAGCGCTAAAAAAGTTAAAGAAAACCGTAGAGGTGATTCATCTCAGCGACTACACTAAGCCTGTAGCCGCAATGAGTTTGATAGATGGTGCGCCCGATTGGGAGCGACCAAATACCTTCAAGTGGGATGTGGTAGTTTCAAAAATTGAAAAATCTAAGGCTGATTTCACCATTGTAGAAGGGCTCTTTCCTTTTTACCCTGCTTCTATGCGCACGGTCTACGATCAGAAAATTTTCATTGATATTGAAAAGGATACCTATGAAAAACGTACCTCTGATGATCCAAGATGGAAGGATGCACCAGCATCTTATGAAAACCACGTATGGAAAGGCTATCAGAAATATGGAAAAATAAAGGGTGATGACAAAGAGTATATTTTCCTTGATGGGAGATATCCTGTAAATATGAAACAACTCTTCCTCGATCTCAAAGTTTAGTCAATGGCTAAGATTTCATACCGCTTACCATTGAAGGTAAGCGGTACATTTATCTTGGCAGAAGCAAGCAATTTGCCCAGTGGTGCTACTGGGGACAATACAAAATATTGCCAATCTGATACTTTTACGAGTCCCAAACTCGCAGAAATAAAGAACCGCCCCTGATCAGTAACGATCAACCTACCCATACCAGAGGCATCCGAGGTGGGTTTGATCATGTCCAACACTTGCTTGAGCTTCATGGATTCGTTGAGCTGAATAGACATCTTTTCTTTTTCTAGATGAATCATCGCACGAGCGGTTTCATACTTATCGCCCGCGCTACTTTTGGTCTCTTCGTTGGACTGTGCGCTGTATGATTGCAACTCGTCCTGAGCCGTTTTGATTCTCGCTGCTACTTCTCTTTTGCAAGCTTCCAGCAAAAGTGCCTTTTCTTCCCTTAAATCCATTTAGCAATTATAAGTCAAACTTGATGCCTTGAGCTAGTGGAAGCTGAGTAGAGTAGTTAATTGTATTTGTTTGTCTACGCATATATGCTTTCCAAGCATCAGAGCCCGACTCTCTCCCCCCTCCTGTTTCTTTTTCTCCTCCGAAAGCACCACCTATCTCAGCACCTGAAGTACCAATATTTACGTTGGCAATACCGCAATCTGAGCCCGCCTGTGACAAGAACAATTCTGCCTCACGCATATTGGTAGTCATGATGGCAGATGACAAGCCTTGAGGCACTGCATTTTGCATAGCAATGGCTTCTTCCAATGTTTTGTATTTAATCAAATACAAGATTGGAGCAAAAGTCTCATGACATACGATCGCATAATCAGATTCTACTTCATAAATCGCTGGCTTTACATAACAACCTGAAGCGTACTTATCGCCTTTTAGCACTTCTCCTTCGATCAAGGCCTTTCCTCCTTGCTCGATGATCTGACCAAGAGCGGCTTCATACATTCCCACAGCGTCTTTGTCAATCAAAGGCCCCACATGATTGTTTTGATCTAAAGGGTCTCCTATTTTCAACTGACCGTAAGCCTGCACCAGACGTTCTTTCATTTCATCATATAGACTTTCGTGAATGATCAACCTACGAGTACTTGTGCAGCGCTGACCTGCAGTGCCCACAGCACCAAATACCGCTCCTGGGATGGCTATATTCAAATCAGCATGCTCCGTGATGATAATCGCATTGTTACCCCCAAGTTCCAAAATAGATCTTCCAAGACGCTTGGCTACAGCTTCGCTTACCGCCTTGCCCATACGTGTAGAGCCAGTAGCTGATACCAAAGGAACACGTCCGTCGTTAGACATCAGTTTACCTATTTCGGCATCTCCGATTAGCAAACCACAAACACCTGGGTGCACGTTGTTTTTCAAAAATATTTCTTGTACGATCTTCTGACAGGCTATTGCAGTAAGAGGTGTTTTTTCTGATGGCTTCCACACGCACACATCTCCACACACCCAAGCCAAAGCTGCATTCCATGCCCAAACAGCCACAGGGAAGTTGAACGCTGAAATAATACCTACTACACCCATAGGGTGCCACTGCTCATACATGCGGTGCATAGGACGCTCCGAGTGCATGGTTAAGCCATATAACTGACGAGACAGTCCAACAGCAAAATCACAGATATCAATCATCTCCTGAACCTCTCCAAGTCCTTCTTGCAGTGATTTACCCATTTCGTAAGACACCAATGTGCCAAGTGCCTCCTTTTCAGCTCTGAGTGCCTCTCCTACCTGACGTACAATTTCACCGCGCTGCGGAGCTGGCACCAATCGCCACTGCACGAAAGCCTCCTGCGCTGCTGTGATTACTGTTTCGTAATCATTGGCTGTGGCCATATTCACATCGGCAATATTTTTTCCATCTACTGGTGAGTAAGAGGAGATTACTTTGCCCGTAGTTTTCAACCACTGGTGACCAATAGCTGCTCCGCTATTCGTTTTTTCTATCTTCAACAAGGTCAAAACCGAAGAAATATCTTGAGTACTTTGCATGTGAGGTATCTTTTTTGTTTGAAACCACAAAGCTACAGAAATGCCTCTCCTCTGTCATTGCCATTGACACAAAAAGAATACCGAAGGAGTAAGTGTGCTCGTGCTCACAAAGAAAAAAATTGAGTTCCTGTTAATCAACCCAGAGCAATCCGTAAGTTTGGAAAACATAACCCACATCATTATTTTACAAAAAGTCTTTTGCATAAAAAAACGAGCCCCCAGATTTTTAGATCTTGAGACTCGCTTAGGTGTTATGTATGTTTCCTTAGTTTTTTAGCCAATGACTAATCAACCAATGCTTCCAGATTTCTGGCTGTATTTAGAGAAAGTTCCACCTGCACTTTTTGTGCTTCCACTGTAGTGCGTACACTCATCGGAATATCTTTATCTTCCAAAAAAGACTCGTATTCGTCTACAGCAGCTTCTTCTCCTGTGATAACCTCTTCCAAAATAGCTTCATCGGTATCAGATGCCAGCGAAGTTTTTACATTTATCCAAGTTCTGTGTACAGAACCTAATGCACTACCTTCATCTGCCGGCAGCCCTCCCAATTGTCTAATTTGGTCTGACAAAGTTCCGGCAAACTCTCTTCTCTGGGATGCATTGTCTAAAAACATTTTTCTCAACGATGCACTTTCCACCTTTTCAGCTACCTCAGTATAACCTGTGGCCGCATCAAAGTTCTTTTTTAAAACATCGTTCAAATGATCAATTAACTTATGATTTTCCATGATAATTAAATGTTTGGTTTGTCCCTCAAACTACAAGGCCAATGCCAGAAAAGGGATTCGACTGATACTTTTCCAACCAGTCCTGTTCTAATCATTGAATTATCAAGATTCAATCAAGGATCTTTTTCACCAAAAGATTACACTCATTAGCCATAATGATCGATTTTATGAGCTTACAGTAAAATATGGACGGTAGAAAACTGATACAATACGAATTATACCTTCTGTGAAAAGTGAGATTATAGATTGCATAGACTAGTCTTTGGCATGTGGGAGTTTATCCACAAGAAGTATTAGCAATTCTACAGTTTGGTATGAGAGATTTCCTTCAATTCCTATTTCACACTTATCTGCCTTCTTAAAATATTTGATTACAGTCCGGATTCTTATCCATTTACAGATTGAGAAGATTTTATCCCGAAAAGAATGTTGAGTACTACTGTGTCCGAGTAAAATAGTGTGATTTATTGAAGTCTTAGAAAAATTGAAAATAAAAATGGCGGCCTTGCAGTCCTCCCATCTTATATGTATTGTTGAGTTCGACTAAAAGCAACACTTATCATGGAAAAAGTTAACGCAAAGTTTCTTTCAGGTCAGCCAATTATAGCTCAGCTTCTATCCTTAATTCCAGAAGATATTTTCAAGAAAGCAGTTGACGATAATCAGGCGGTCAAATATTACAAACAAATGAAGAGCAAAGACCACTTTATCTGTTTGTTTTATGCTGAATTAACTCGCAATGGTAGTTTAAGGGAGGTTTGTAAAAACATTACCCTGATAGCTAAAATGCTTATTTATGTATGATTGAACAATTACTCACGTAGTACGCTTTTTGATCCTAATTGAGAAAGGAGTAGCGATTTTTTCGCCTCTCGCTACTTCGGTATTTACCTCCTCTATCAAATAGCTCCACGACCAATTTAATGGATTGTCGTACAAAATATCCCTCAAAAGAAACTGAACTATACCAATGACAAGAAGTAGAAAGAAAATGAATCTAAACTCATTTTTGACTTGCCAGTTATCAACAGCATGTTGTCGGGCTTTTAAATAGGCCATTGGCAGCAAAACTGCTATTGGGCTGACCGAGTGGATGAATGCTACCCAAAAATATGGCAGACGTAATTCTGAATAGTTTGTCTCAAAAGGACGGATGAGGTAATTAAAAACAAAAGCAAGAAGTGCTATAACCAAACTCATCTGCCCCAGCTTTTTGCCTTGATAATAAAACGGATATGGCTGCTGAAGATATGTTGCTATCTCTTTCAAAATTGATATTTATGGCGTCTCAGCTTTGTTTAAAATAAGAATTTTTCAGTCATTTCTAATAATTTCAAACTGACCCGGTGAAACCCGAATAGGATGTGGAAAGCCCTTTCCTAAAACTTTCATTTGATCAGAATTAAAACCTTCCTCATTGTCAAAACCGCTATTTACCACCGCTTGAAAGGACTCATAAGAATCCCAAACCACGATATTCACAAAATTGAATTTATTTTCAGCATTGATAGACTTATAAAAAGTGGAGCTAACAAAGCCAAGCTTAGACTTAAAGTACGCGATATAGATATCTCTGATTCGCAACGCCTCCTCTTCATAGCCTTCGGGCACTTCCAAGGAATTGATTACACTGATTTGCTTCATTTTTTAAGATAGGTTGAAGTAACAGAAATTGGTGATATTTCACCAGATTTTCTGAGCATTTTCGATCCGCTAATATTTCAAATTTATGCTAAAACAGCCGTTATACTAATAACAATACTGCCAAAGAAACATTAGAACAATGTCTATCACAAATTCCAATTTTTTCAAAAAAACAATCAAATCCGCACCTAAATCAGGCTAAAACAAAACTTAACAAAATATCTTTGACTCTCCCTCTTTCCAAAAAGTGTGGACATCTAAAACCTCCATCCATAGCCAATAAGCCACCAGATCACACTATTTTTGAGGGCAAAATCAATAGCATACCCAATCATTCAATGTATAGCCTACTCAAGCAGTTTTTATTTACCATGTCGCCCGAAAAGGCGCACCATTTCACCACCAAGACCCTCAGAACGCTTCAAAGGATTCCTTTTTTCAAAAACATTTTCACTTCCATGTTTTTGGTTTCGGACAAAAGGTTGGAAAAAAAGCTCTTCGGCCTAACCTTCAAAAATCCCGTGGGTTTAGCTGCGGGATTCGATAAAAATGCGCAATTCATTCCTGAGTTTGCTTCTATGGGGTTTGGCTTTATCGAGGTAGGCACGGTCACTCCCCTCGCACAGCCCGGCAATCCTGAGCCACGCCTTTTTAGACTGCCTCAAGATCAAGCCTTGATCAACCGAATGGGTTTCAACAACGATGGCATGGAGGAAGCCTACAAAAACCTTTTGAACAGACCAAAAGGATTGATTGTAGGTGGAAACATAGGCAAGAATAAAGTCACCCCAAATGAACAAGCAGAGAGTGACTACATCAAGTGCTTCGAAAAGCTCTTTCCGGTAGTGGATTATTTTGTAGTAAATGTGAGCTCACCCAACACTCCCGATTTGCGTAAGCTGCAAGAAAAAGAGCCACTCGAAAATCTTTTAAAAACTTTGCAAGCAGCAAATAACCGCAAAGCCCAGCCCAAACCGATTCTCCTCAAAATTGCACCAGACTTAAACAATGGACAGCTGGATGATATTTTGGAAATTGCTGCGAACATCAATCTAGATGGCATCATCGCTACCAACACGACCATTGATCGATCAGGTTTAAAAACGTCTGAAGCCTCGCTAGAAAAAATCGGCAATGGAGGGCTGAGCGGCGCACCCGTTTTCCATCAATCCACTGAGATCATTAAATATATTCGTGAACGCAATACACAAATCCCGATCATTGCCGTTGGAGGTATCATGACTGGCGAAGATGCACTTGCCAAAATCAATGCCGGTGCTGATTTGGTACAAATTTATACGGGTCTGGTGTACAGAGGACCCGCACTCATTTCAGAGATCAATAAGGCAATTTTGGCTAACCTTGGCTGAGGCTAAAAACTCCATTACTTTTGCTGACTAATTCTTCACATGGCACAAAACACGTATAGAAAAGAGAACAAGAAGGAAAAAGAGCCACGCGCGTCGAGCTCCTTCAAGTTGAATATTGCGTTTATGAATGATCGCAAGTTTCAGCTTGCATTTGGGCTATTTCTGATTTTAAGTGCAATATTCTTAGGTGTTGCGTTCATTTCCTATTTAAATACTGGGCGTGCGGATCAGAGCGTGGTAGAGTCCTTCGGACAAGCCGACTTCAAAGAATCAGGACGCGAAGTGGATAATTGGTTTGGACTTTTTGGAGCAATTACGGCACATTATTTCATCTTCTTGTGGTTCGGCATTGCTGCACTGCTCATCCCTCCATTTGTATTTCTAATAGGACACAGGATAGTTTGGCGCACGCGCCTTTTGTCTCTGACAAAATCATTTTCATTTACGGCCTTTTATCTATTGTGGGCAAGTACCTTTCTAGGGTATTTTATCCTTATTTCGGACGAAATATCTATTTGGGGATTTATTTGTGGAGGTGTAGGCTATGAAATGGCCATTCTCCTAGATGGCCTCATGGGTTGGGGAACCGTTCTTTTTCTAGTCTTCCTTTTCTTGATTTACAACATGTATTTCTTCAACATCACCCGACTGTCGCTGGTAGAAGATGTAGTTGCAGACCTGAAACAAAAGTTCAACTTGGAGGAGCAAGAAGAATCTGTGGTGCTTGAAGAGACAGGAGAAACAGCCACATTGGTGAACGAAGAAGAAACCTCCAAGCAAGAAGAACCGCCATTGGTTCTAGAAGATTTGACGGAGAAGGAAAAGGATCAATCCTTAGATTTTATCCTGAGTCAAGTGAAAAAAGAAGTAGAGGAAGAAGAGCGCGCACCAGTGCCTCCAGTGGAAAAGCCAAAAGAGAAGCCAGAGCCTGTTCAAAACAACACTGAAAGCTGGGAAGTGGAAGACAAGCCAAAACCACGCAAAGCCATGCCCATGGAAGATTTAGAGTTGTCGATTGAGATTCCAGAAACGACAAAGGTTCAGAATCAAAATGACGATGACGACAATGATTTTGACGACTTGGGAATGGACGTAACCGTGCCTGAGAACAACGAAGCGCGAGTGGATCAAATGGAAAACTATGACCCCACCCTTGATCTTCCAAAATACCGATATCCAGGTGCTGATCTGCTCATAGACTACCCAATAAAGGACATTCAAGTATCAAAAGATGAGCTTGAACAAAACAAGGACAAAATTCTTGAGACGCTTATCAATTTCAAGATTGGTATTTCGAGTATCAAAGCCACCATCGGGCCAACAGTTACGCTTTACGAAATTGTGCCTGAAGCTGGGGTGAAAATATCCAAAATCAAAAACCTTGAGGACGACATAGCGCTAAGCTTGTCTGCACTAGGAATTAGGATCATCGCACCTATTCCCGGTAAGGGAACCATAGGTATAGAAGTGCCTAATAAGCATAAAGAAATGGTGGATGTAAAATCTGTGATCACCACCGAAAAGTTTGGTAAATCGACCATGGACTTGCCTATCGTCTTAGGAAAAACCATCTCCAATGATGTGTTTGTAACCGATCTAGCGAAAATGCCTCACTTGCTGATGGCTGGAGCTACTGGTCAGGGGAAGTCCGTTGGTCTTAACCTGATCATCACCTCACTGATCTACAAAAAACATCCTTCACAATTGAAATTTGTGATGGTCGATCCTAAGAAAGTGGAATTGACGCTTTTCAACAAACTGGAAAGACATTTCCTAGCAAAGCTTCCTGATAGCGACGAGGCGATCATTACCGATACGGGTAAAGTAGTAAATACGCTCAACTCACTGTGTATAGAAATGGATCAGCGCTATGATCTACTCAAAGATGCTGGATGTAGAAATTTAAAAGAATACAATAAGAAGTTTACAAATCGTAGGCTTAACCCTAAAAAAGGACATAGGTTTCTTCCTTACATCGTTCTTATCATAGATGAGTTGGCAGATTTGATGATGACGGCCGGCAAAGAAGTGGAAACACCGATAGCCAGACTTGCGCAATTGGCACGAGCCATTGGTATCCATTTAATTGTGGCTACACAGCGGCCTTCAGTCAACGTTATTACGGGTATTATCAAAGCCAACTTCCCTGCACGTCTTTCTTTTAGAGTGACCTCTAAAATTGACTCGAGAACAATTCTTGATGCTGGTGGAGCAGATCAGCTGATAGGTCAGGGAGATATGCTTTTGTCGATGGGATCGGAGATTATCCGCTTGCAATGTGCTTTCGTAGATACGCCTGAGGTAGACAGAATATGCGAATTCATCGGAGATCAGCGCGGATATGACTCGGCTTATATGCTTCCAGAATTTGTGGGTGATGATGAAGGCAGCAGCATAGGCTCGGTAGACTTATCCGATCGCGATGCGCTGTTTGATGATGCCGCTAGATTGATTGTTTTGCACCAGCAAGGGAGCACCTCCTTGATCCAAAGAAAATTGAAACTAGGATACAACAGGGCTGGCCGACTAATAGACCAACTTGAAGCCGCAGGAATCGTTGGAGGATTCGAAGGAAGCAAGGCCAGAGATGTTTTAATTCAGGATGAATACGCTTTGGAACAATTATTGTCTAGTCTAGGCAAATAAAGTATTAAACCAATTATAGATATGAAAAATATACTAGCAGTCTTATTTGCATTGACTTTCGCGATTAGCGCCAATGCCCAATATGATCAAGATGCCCTCAATGCCCTCAATGCAATGAGCGCACGTTACAAAAAACTTAGTGCCTACAGTGCTGATTTCTCTCAAAAGATGACCAACAAAACGGTCGGTATCGACGAAGAGTTTACAGGTACAATCACTATCAAAGGAGCAAAATACCTCTTGAAAGTTTCTGGACAGGAAATTTATAATGATGGAGTAAATGTATGGAGCTACAATCCAGAAATCAAAGAAGTAACCGTATCTCCTTATGAGCCAGAAGAGCAGGAAATAAGCATGGGAAACATCTATGACCTGTATAAGGATGGTTTCAAGTATAATTTGGTGAAAACTGATAACGCAGGAAACAAATACGTGGAATTAGACCCTACGGACAAAAACAAAAGTTATCACAAAATAAAAATGACCATAAGCAAGTCTGACGAACTAAAGGATTTCACGGTAATGGAAAAGTCAGGAAACACCTACACCTACACCATCACCAATTTTCAAACCAAGCCAGACCTAAAGGATGCAACCTTTACTTTCAACCCAGCCAAATATCCGGGTATTGAGGTGATTGATTTCAGATAATGAAAACCTGCAATTCTTGAAATAAGAAAAAATTCTCAAAATGAAGGACAAATGCCTGATTGCTTTATTGCAGTCAGGCATTTTTTTTTTAGAAAAGTCTCTCGATGGAATTACTTTTATAGTTTAGATCATAAAACAGCCCACCCTTGAATGAAAAAAGAGCTATCATCAGCACAAAGCGAAGAATTGCTAAGCACCCTAAAAACGCGTTTTGAAAAAAACATGAACCGCCACCAAGGACTTGATTGGGCAAAGGTGCAAGCCAAACTGGAAATAAGTCCTGACAAACTCTGGTCGCTAAATGAAATGGAAAACAGCGGAGGTGAACCTGATGTAGTTGGTTTTGACAAGAATGCAGAAGAATACATTTTCTTTGACTGCTGTACCGAAAGTCCTAAGGAAAGAAGAAGTCTATGTTACGATCGTGAGGCGTTAGATTCTCGCAAAGCCAACAAACCACGAAGCAGCGCCATGGATGCGGCAAATGACATGGGTGTAGAGATTTTGGATGAGCAGCAGTATCAGGAGCTTCAAAAGCTGGGAGCGATTGACAACAAAACCTCGAGTTGGCTCAAAACACCAGCAGATGTGCGAAAACTTGGTGGTGCCATTTTCGGGGATTACCGCTTCGGAAGAGTATTTATTTACCACAACGGAGCGGAATCTTATTATGCCGCCAGAGGATTTCGAGGAGTGCTGAGGGTTTAAACGTGCGTTCCAGTTTCTTGATAGAATCTGGCACCCTCATACGCTATTACCCGATTTTCTAGGAAAATTTACCATGAATAAAAAGAAGGATGTAACGAAATTTCTCGATGATCTCAATCTCCCTTTACGCTCGGAGATTGAGACGTTGCGAGAATTGATTTTAAGTGCAGAGAATGAATTGACAGAAAGCATAAAATGGAATGGGCCGAATTACGCTCACCACGGAGAAGACCGCATTACGATGCGCATCCTCCCTCCTCAAAAACTGCAACTGATATTTCACAGAGGGGCGAAAAAACTTTTACAACCCGAAAATCGATTGATCAACGACCCAACCGGTTTGCTCATGTGGAAAGAAAATGACAGGGCCATTGCTACCTTTAAATCGCTGGAAGATATCAAAAACGCTGAAGCTGCAATAGTCCAGATCGTTCAAGACTGGATCGAAGCATCATAAACAATTGCAACAAACTTCATCTTCTGGTAGAAACAATCGCATTCTGAGAAAACTTATTGCGATATTCTACCGGACTGATACCTGCATAACGCTTAAAAACTTCGCGAAACGCCTTGCCATCATTGTACCCAACTTCGAACATAATCTCACTAACAGACTTACGCCCTTGCTCCAGTCGCTTTTTGGCTGCTTCTACCCGCACGCGTTGGGCATATTCATTGATAGAATTACCCGTGGCTTTCTTGAATCTTCGCTCCAGCGTCCTACGGATAGTAGCGTGATCATCGGCCAATTCGTCCACAGTAAACTTATCATCGAAATGCGCCTCGATATATTCCTGGACTTTCAAAATAGTGTCATCCTTATGGTCTTTTTGACCATTGAACATTCTAAAAGTAGACTGAGAACCCTTGTCTGGATCTATCATAAAGTTTTTGGCCAGCTGAACGGACAATTCCCTACCACCAAATTTTTCAATCAAATAGAGAATCAGGTTAGTGAAGGCATAAGCACCTCCGCTCGTATAAATACCCGAATCATCAGTAATAAAACTTTCGCCTCGCACATCCAATAGAGGAAACATGGTTTGAAGATTTTCCACATGTGCCCAATGAGTAGAGCAGACCCGTCCATCCAATATACCCGCTTCGGCCAATAAATAAATCCCAATACAAAAGGAGGCTACCTCTGCCCCACCCTTGTATTGCTCCCGAATCCACTGAATCATCTCCTGATTATCACCTAAAACTCTTTCCACACCTGAATGAACGGCCGGCACAATGATTAAATCTGTCTTGCTCACCTCACGAATGGTCTTTGAAGCATTTATAGAAAATAAACCCTTTCCATCTTTCGCTGGGGTTTGTGATGCTACCAAATCCACCTCAAAAAGTTTTTTACCAGCTACCTGTTGCGACATATCATTGGCCGCTTCTATAATCTGAAGAGCTCCGGCAATATTTACGATGCTATACTGGCCGTTTGGAATAAGAATAGATAAATGTTTCATGCCTTTTTGAAACAAATTTAGCATTTCCCTCTGTCGCAATCAACCAGTCAGAATGTCGTATTAACAACCCCTAATACTCATAAATGAAATCTAATTTTGTCTAAACAATAAATCTGATGGAAGACAAAAAACAAGAAATGGCCATTTGCCTTTGGTACAACAACGAAGCAGAAGAAGCGGTAAACTGGTACGCATCCATTTTCAAAAATTCTGAAATCGGAAGCGTCAGTCGCTATGGAAAAGAGGGTTTTGAATTCCATAAAATGCCCGAAGGAACGGTAATGACCATGACTTTTGAGCTAAACGGAATGAGCTTCTTTGCATTGAATGGTGGATCGCATTTTACATTCAACGAGGCTACTTCCATAGTGGTGTATTGCGATACGCAGGAAGAAATCGATCACTATTGGGATGCACTCACCAAGGAAGGTAAAGAAAGCTCATGCGGATGGCTGAAGGATAAATTTGGAGTTTCATGGCAGATCGTACCGAGTATTTTATCCAAATTGATGTCAGGGAAGAATGCCGCGAAATCTCAAAATGTAGTCGCAGCGTTTATGCAAATGAAAAAGTTTGATATCCAAACGCTGCAAGATGCTTATGACAATGCGTAACCAATAATTGAACTTCATTGAGAAAAACCCGCTTCGGGCTTTCCCATGAACCATAACAAAAACATAATGACTAAAATAAATATAACCCCCGATTGCGGAAACTCCCCGAAGAAAGAGTTGCTCAAAGACTTTAATATAGCATTTGCTACAGGCGATGCAAATTTCATTATCGATCATGTGAGTGATGACATCCGATGGGAAATCTACGGCGACAAATCTATCGTCGGAAAAGAACAGTTCTCAAAAGAAATACATATGATGAAAGATTATGTAGCTGATGAAGTTACTGTGCATTCCATCATTACGCACGGATCGGAAGCCGCTCTCAATGGTGAGATGAAAATGGGTGATAAGACCTATGCTTTTTGTGATGTCTATCTCTTCAAAAGTGCCGGAAGCAATATTATCAAGGAAATGCACTCTTATATTGTTGCAAAAAAATCCTAAGATTTTCAAAATTTGATATAACAATTACCACTCATTAAAATCAATAAACTATGGCAAGTGTAAGCACCTATCTCAATTTCCCTCGAAACACAGAGGAAGCATTCAATTTTTACAAATCGGTCTTCGGAGGTGAATTTTACGGTGACGGCCCAATGAGGTTTAAAGACGTTCCACCTCAAGAAGGTCAACCCCCACTAGCAGAGGAAGACATGCATCTGATCATGCATGTGGAATTGCGCATTCTGGGGGCGCATAGTCTCATGGGCACAGACTCTCCCGAGTCCATGGGTTTCAATCTCAACTTTGGCAATAACGTAAGCATCAATCTGCAACCAGATACCAGAAAAGAAACCAAAAGGCTTTTTGATGCATTAAGCCAAGGAGGAAAAGTGACGATGGAACTTCAGGAGATGTTTTGGGGTGATTACTTTGGCTCATGCTTCGATAAATTCGGAGTGCAGTGGATGTTTAATTGTGAGGAAAAAGAGAACCATTAAAACTATTGCACGTGACAAATCAAAACCAGAAAAATTTAAATCTATGAAAATAGCAACCATCATTATTCGCACATTGCTGGGACTTCTTTTTGTCTTCGCATCAGCGACTTATTTTCTTGAATTGTTTCCACAACCAGAGTTGTCTGGGGACATGAAAACCTTCAATGAAGGACTCAATGCCTCCAGTTACTTGATGCCCTTGGTGAAAGCGATTGAGTTGATTTGTGGAATAGCCTTCATCACAGGTCTTTTTGTTCCATTAGCTACAGTCATCATTTTCCCAATAATAGTCAATATCGTTGGTGTGCACATTTTCCTTGCACTAGAAGGGCTGCCCGTTGCAATCTTTGTATTACTGGCAAACCTATTTCTGGCTTACCGGTATAAGAATCATTACGAACCTTTATTCACTATTACATAGAGGCTATGAGCCTTTTACACGAGAAATTTTTATAACCATCTGATAATAAGCAGCCAACAGCCAATGTTTGTGTAATTATCAAATGGACTTTATATAAATGAGCAAAATGCATAACAATGAAAGTGCAATCATACTTGCACCTAATGAAGGCAGGAAGTATGAAATGGGAACAATGACTGCTATTTTTAAAGCAGACGAAAAAGAAACCAATTGCCACTACAGTATTTCCGAATGGTGGCTAGATCCACATTCCAAAGGTTCTGGATCACATCTGCATGAAGAAAACGTCGAGGTATTTTATGTATTGGAGGGCACAGCTTCCTTATTGATTGGTGATAAATGGATAGATGCTGAAAAAGGCGCATTCATCCGAATACCTGCCAATACTATGCATGATTTTGAAAATCGGACAGACGAAAGAGTGGGGCTTTTAAATTTTTATATCCCTGGGGGTTTCGAAAGAGATATGCCAGCTATTGTAAAATGGTTTGAAGAAAATGAAGGCTGATAATTTGACTTCCATCGTAACAACACCTAAGGTGGTAGAAGTTTTTAAAACAAATGTGAATGATGAACTTTTGGCTTTTGAAATCATCAAAAAGCTCAATGGCTTATTTCCCACTTATAAAATAAATTTTGATCTCGACGACTGTGATAAAATTCTTCGGATAGCATATCCACAGGGAGATTTGAAAGTGCATGAAGTCATTCAGATTGTTCGAGGTTTTAACCGTACAATACAACTTTTAGAGTGAGCTTACCGCAAAATTCAACTCCAGTGTCCGCTTTCAAGCCATGGAAACATTTTTGACCAAATGATTACAATAGACAACCTAAGAGTATTATCCCTCTCCTTCCCAGAGGCCACAGAAGAGCCGCACTTTGAGAAAACTTCCTTCCGTGTAAAGAAAAAAAATCTTTGCGACATTGGACATTCCCAATAACAAGGCCACACTCAAACTCTCGGAAATAGATCAGGACGTCTTTTCTTCAACTTCCCGTGGTAGCATCTACCCTGTTCCTAATAAATGGGGCAAACAGGGCTGGACAATCATAGAAATAGACCAAGTTGATCCTTCGTTATTTGAAGATGCACTTACTACCGCTTACTGTCTCGTAGCTCCACAGAAGTTGGCTCAGCGTGTAAGACCTTAATTGGTTTCAACTTCAGAACTGAAACATTAAAACCGGAAAACTGCTACGATTAATCTCATGCGGTTAACTTTGCGGACAGAAAAGAATTGACATGACCCGTAAAGAACTGTTTGAAAAGATGCTTGAAAAAGAGTCTTTTCTATGTGTTGGACTAGATACCGACATCAACCTCATCCCTTCTCACCTCAAATCTGCCAAAGACCCCATCTTTGAATTCAATAAGCAGATCATAGATGCTACTTATAAATATGCTGTGTCTTACAAGCCAAATTTGGCTTTTTATGAATGTATGGGTGCTCAGGGCTGGGAATCTCTGGCCAAAACGATGGAATACGTGCCTAAAGATATTTTCACCATTGCCGATGCAAAAAGAGCAGATATTGGAAATACATCGAGCATGTATGCCCGTGCTTTTTTTGAGCAATTTAATTTTGACTCGGTGACAGTAAGCCCTTATATGGGTGAGGATTCCGTTACCCCATTTATGCAATACGCTGGCAAATGGGTCATTCTACTAGCCGCCACTTCCAACAAAGGTTCTTTTGATTTTCAGGAATTAACACTAGACGGTGGCGAAAAGCTCTTTGAGCGTGTCATTCGAAAAAGTACTGAATGGGGTACGCCAGACAACTTGATGTATGTAGTAGGTGCTACACGTGCTGAATCGCTCCTGAAAGTAAGGGCGATCGCTCCCGACATCTTCTTATTGATTCCTGGTGTAGGTGCGCAAGGTGGAAGTCTAGAAGATGTTTGCAAATACGGAATGAATGACCAATGTGGTCTTTTGGTCAACTCTTCGCGAGGCATTATCTATGCAGGTAGTGACGAGCATTTTGCTAACGATTCTGGTAAGGCAGCACGTGAACTCCAAGAAAAAATGGCTGTTCAATTGCAAAGATTCAAATAACGGCTGATTATATTGGAGTTGAATTACTGCTCCATGGACGAATACTTTCTACATTTTCTCTGGAAATATCAAAAATTCACTCGATTGCCTTTCATTTTGGCAACTGGAGAAGAATTGATCGTGCTCAAAACAGGGTTTCACAATCAAAATTCAGGACCAGATTTCGCGGAAGCGAAAGTCAAAATTGAGGGCATAGAGTGGTCAGGATCGGTGGAAATCCACTATCGTGCGTCAGACTGGGAAGCTCACAAGCATGACCATGATTCTGCTTATGAAAACGTCATTTTACATGTAGTTTGGATCAACGATAAGCCGATTGCCTACCCAAATGGAAAAGCGATTCCAACGCTAGTAATTTCCAATCATGTAGATCAAAATCTGGAGCAGCATTACAGAGCCTATATCAATCAACCAAAGACAATCCTTTGCGACCAGCAAATAGCACAAATTCCGAGCATCAAAAAAACGGCAATGCTGGATCATGCGATCATGGATCGGCTGGAAGCATAAAAGCCTGAATATTCTTGATGTGCATCGAAAATCACAACAATGATTGGAATGAAACCGCCTATCAAATTTTAGGACGAAATTTTGGTTTTTCGGTAAATAAAGAAGCTTTTGAGCGACTAACTACCCTTCTACCACATAAAATCATTAGAAAACATGCTGACCAGCCAAAGCAAGTTTTTTCTCTTATTTTTGGCGTTGCTGGCTTTTTAGATGAGGCTATAGACGAAACACAAATGTCATGGAAAAACGAATTTGAGTTTCTAAAGAAAAAGTACTCCCTTGACAACACATTGTCTCGTCATAATTGGAAATTCTCCAAGTTGAGACCTGCCAATTTTCCAACTGTGAGACTTGCCCAGTTTGCCACTTTGCTCATTAAACAGCAAAATCTTTTTTCGCTTTTCATAGAAAATACTGACGCTGACCATCTTCGAAAATCACTTAAAATATCGCTAAGTGGCTATTGGGAAAAACATTATGACTTTGGAAAAGAACTTACCAGTGGGACGAACAATCTTGGTCAATCTTCTGTGGACAACCTTCTCATCAACACGGCTGTGCCCCTACTCACTGCCTACTCCAAATCCATTGGCGAGCAGATGTTTCTCGACCGTGCAGTAGATTTGCTGTCAAGCATCAAACCAGAAAACAACAAAATCACACGAGCGTGGGATGAAGTTGGGTTGCATGCCACCAACGCTTTTGACAGTCAGGCAATGATCCAGCAATACAACGAATACTGTATAAAAAAGAAATGTTTGCAGTGTAGCGTTGGCGTAACCATTCTCAACAGATGATATTAGCAACATTTCATGTCCTATTGCTATTGGCTTTTGCGTGGTTTTTTATTCAAAAAAAATCAGATCCGTCATTACATAAATGGCTTTGGGTTGGTTTAGGTATTCGTCTAATTGCTGCAATGAGTTTTGGCCTCATTTACGTATCATTCCTTGGCGAAGGAGACACGATCTTCTTTTTTGAGCGTGCCAACTCACTAGCCACAATAGCCAAAACCGACGCACATCAGTACCTTGATTTTATATTCTCTAAGCAATACCCATATTTTAAAGCAGAAGCCAGAAATGGTTTTTTCGTGAAAATCCTAAGTCTCTTTTCATCTAGCCACAGGTTCGAATTACTGGATCATAACAGCTTATTTTTCCACATTCAGTTTCTTCGCAGTGGCACATTTTGTCAAAACAATTGAGCGATGTTACCCGAACCAAAGAACACCTCTTTTTATCGCGTTTTTCATTATCCCCACTCCTATTTTTTGGACATCTGGCATACTCAAGGACACAATCATTTTTTCACTATTCCTCATTGTTTGTGCTATTGCGATCAAAATTTATCAAAAGAAAGAAATCAACTGGACTCATTCTCCAGTTTTGTTGCTCAATATTTTAATTATCTGGAAGCTGCGTCATTTTACCGGTGCGCTAGCCATGTTAGTCATTTCTGCCACTATTTTGTTCAGGCTATTCAGTCATATAAGCCTTCCCAAAATATGGCAAACTATTGGATGGATCAGTGCTATCGTGGTGGCTATCTTCTGTGTTTCATTGTTCAACCGCAACCTCAATCTAGACTATCTACCACAGGGGATTTTTGATAATTACCAGGCGCTGTGGATCCTTTCAAAAGAAACAAGCAAAATAACTTTTGAGCGTCTCGCTCCAGACTGGATTAGTCTTCTACTCAACATACCACAGAGCGTCCTAACAGGACTTTACAGACCTTTTCTTTGGGAAGGAAGTCATCTTATGATTTTGCACAAAATAGAAAATGTGCTCTTAATTCTACTGACGGTGTGGAACGTTAAAGTCATTCGAGACTTAACAAAACCCAACCTTCTTGCGATTTTAGCCATCATATTGATACTTTCTACTTGCCACGCTTATGCCGCTCGCTTCCCCAAATTTTGGTTCTTTGATGAGATACAAAGCCATATACCTCCCCTTTCTTTTTTACCTCTTACTTATCTACCCCATGGGTTTGCTTCACAAAAAAACCTCTCATCCTGTTAAGTAGTACCGACATAAGAAGGAGTCTGGCTAAAACGTTAATGAACAATACTTTAATGTTGACCGAATTATAGACTGGTTTAGTTATTTTTGAGCAAAATACATTTTATGAGTTTAGAATATAACACCGAAAGAGAGCACCTGACCCTGAGAGAATATGGCAGAAATGTGCAAAACTTGGTGAAGTTTATCAGAGAAGAAGAAGATAAAGAGAAAAGAAATAAGCATGCAAAACTTTTGGTAGAGCTGATGAAAGCGGTAAACCCTGAGTTGAGCAAAGAAGCTTCAGAATATGCCCAGAAGGTTTGGGACGATTTGTTCATCATTTCAAAATTTGATTTGGATATAGATGCTCCATTTCCAATTCCAGAAGCAACCATTTTGGATAAAAAGCCAGAAAAAATGGGTTATCAGTCAAATAACATCAAGTTTCGCCACTATGGAAGAAGCGTTGAGATTTTGATTGAAAATGCCGTAAAAATCGAAGACCCAGCCGAAAAAGAAGGTGCAGTTGTTGCGATAGGTAAATTGATGAAATCGTTTTATCAAACATGGAACAAAGACACCATCGATGATGCTGTGGTTTTGAAAAACATCAAGCAACTATCAAAAGATCAGTTGGACATTGATTTGGAAAAAGTAAAAGAACACAATCTCTTTGATAGCGACAAGCGCGAGAGAACGTACGATAACAACCGTCCGAACAATAACAACAGAAACCGCAACAGTGGCGGCAGGAAACAACCCTAAAGGCGGAAAAAGAAACTTCAAACAACGCAGGAAACCTAGCAATTAATGACCTCATTCAGAGTGAAAGGCGGGAACCGCCTGAAAGGCATCATTGTTCCTCAAGGTGCTAAAAACGAAGCTTTGCAAATTATCTCGGCGGTACTTCTTACGGAGGAAACCGTGCATATTCACAAAATACCTGCCATCAGAGACGTAATGAAGCTCATCGAGCTACTTGCGGATTTGGGTGTGCGAATCGAGAAAACAGACGAAGAGTCGTACAAATTCACAGCGAGCAATGTGAATATGGCTTTTCTTGATACCGAGGAATTTAAAAACAAAGCCGCCTCCTTGCGCGGTTCTATCATGCTTTTAGGGCCTCTTCTCGCTCGATTTGGTAAAGGAAAAATGCCTAAGCCAGGTGGCGATAAAATCGGCCGCAGAAGAACAGATACGCATTTTGTGGGTTTTCAGAAGCTGGGAGCTACCTTCCATTACGATGCTAAATCGAGTTTCTACACGGTGGACGGCACCAACCTAAAAGGCTGCTACATGCTACTAGACGAGGCTTCTGTAACAGGCACAGCCAATATCGTGATGGCAGCAGTACTCGCCGAAGGTAAAACAACAATATATAATGCCGCTTGCGAGCCTTACCTACAGCAGCTTTGCAACATGCTCGTACGCATGGGAGCGAAAATAGAAGGCATAGGTAGCAATCTACTAAAAATAGAAGGTGTAAAAACCCTATCAGGAACGGAGCACACAATGCTTCCTGATATGATCGAGATTGGTAGTTTCATAGGCCTTGCAGCCATGACTCAATCAGAAATCACGATTAAAGATGCACGCATCGACATGCTGGGCATCATTCCTGAAACCTTCCAAAAACTTGGCGTAAAAATGGAGTTTCGTGGTGACGACATCTTCATTCCTGCACAAGAGAGTTATGAAATAGAATCGTATATAGATGGCTCTATCTTGACAGTGGCTGATGCCATCTGGCCGGGATTCACACCTGATTTGATCTCTATCGTATTGGTGACAGCCACGCAAGCCAAAGGCACGGTATTGGTTCATCAGAAGATGTTCGAAAGCCGTTTGTTCTTTGTCGATAAGTTGATTGACATGGGTGCTCAAATCATCCTTTGCGATCCACACAGAGCTACGGTAATTGGTTTGGATAGAGCTTTCCCTCTTAAGGGCATCAGCATGACGTCTCCTGATATTCGCGCAGGAGTTTCACTCTTGATTGCCGCACTATCAGCAGAAGGCACTAGCACCATCCACAACGTGGAGCAGATAGACAGAGGCTACCAATTCATTGACAAGCGATTGAATGCACTGGGTGCTGATATTCAGCGATTTGATTGAAAATCAAGAGGATTTAGAAATATGAAGGAGACCGATGGTCTCTTTTGTTGATTCTTATTGAATAAAAAAAGCCTGAACGTTTCCGCTCAGGCCCTAAAACTGATTTTTATTTTAATGTAGCTTAAGCCAACTGTGCATCAAGCTTTTGGCTCAAGGCTGTTTTCGGCACTGCACCGATTTGCTTATCTACGATTTCTCCATTTTTAAATACCAACAATGTTGGGATAGATCTGATACCAAATTTCGCAGAAACCTCTGGATTTGAATCTACATC
This sequence comes from uncultured Cytophagales bacterium, assembly GCA_963848175.1. Taxonomy (GTDB): domain Bacteria; phylum Bacteroidota; class Bacteroidia; order Cytophagales; family Cyclobacteriaceae; genus JAMZMI01. Next base: position 248,913 of record CAWKCO010000004.1, on the reverse strand, counting down.
TACTTTTCCTATCACTGCTTTGCCTTCATACTCTGAAGCAAGCTCTTCTACTAGCGGTCCGATCATCTTACATGGCCCGCACCACTCTGCCCAAAAATCTACCAATACTGGCATATCTGTTTTTAGCACTTCATCGAAGTTTTGATCTGTTATTTCTAAAGGTTTAGCCATTTTCTTTCAGCGTTAAATTCAAATTCAAGTTAGAGAACGCAAATATAAGTTGATATGTTGGGGAAATTTCTTCTTCATTCAAGGATTGTTTCTCAACCGACAATTGAATAGATAAAACTCCTAGTTATACACATCTTTGAACTTTCTACGCTTTTCAGAATTCCGTGAGTATCTTCAGCCCTTCTTCTGCGCAAGCAGCAAAATCTCTTTTGGCCTCAATATCTGCTGGTCATAAGTGGTGAGCATCGTATTAATCATTGCCAAGCCAAGTTGTGTGGTATTTACAACGCTATTTGGTGAAATCAACTTGATGAGCTTTACCAACCACATAAAATAATTATACATAAACTGATATGCCTTAGTTTTAGACTGGATGCCACGAAGAGGGATAATGATGCCTGGACGAAACATGTAAGCTGCTTTAAAACCAAGGTTGAGCAACGCATTTTCCGTTTTTCCTTTCACCCGTGCCCACATTACCCGTCCCCTTTCACTGCTATCTGTACCCTCGCCCGATACGTAGGTACACACCATTTTAGGATTCATTCGCTTTAGGGAAGTGGCTAGCGACAAAGTATAAGTATACGTGAGCTGGGTGTATTTCGCTTCATCCAATCCCGCTGCACTCACTCCCATGCACAGAAACGCCCCATCATATCCAAGAAGTTGGTTTTCCATATCAGAGAAATCTTCAAAATCCTCCACTATGAGCTCTTGCAGTTTTGGGTGGTTTATACCGAGGGAATTCCGACCAATAGATAATATTCGCTCTACTTCAGGGTGATCAAGACACTCTAGCAAGACACCACGTCCTACCATGCCTGTAGCGCCAGTGATAATGACTTTTTTCATAATTGCTGATTAAAAATATTTATTTCACTTGGCTCATAAGCATGGCGTCAAACACACGATCTCCCAAATACTTTCGTGCAAACATCAAAGGTTTGGCCATTTTTCCAGCTACGTACCTCGTCTTAGGTTTATCCTTGATCACTATTTTTGAAATCACGTCTGAGATTACCGATGCAGGTGATGCAGCTCCTTTTTTGCCATACATCTCTTTCATAGCTTGAGCCAATACAGTTGCCATCTTGGCATAAGCCCCCTTTCCAGAATTCTTCAACATCGGCTCATAGACCACATCACCAAACTCCGTAGCAATAACCCCTGGCTCTAAAATGACCACATTGATGCCAAATGGCTTCAACTCCAAACGCAGGCAATCCGACCATCCTTCCAGTGCATGCTTTGTTCCATGATACCAAGCCCCCAGTGGAGTGTACATCTTGCCGCCCATTGAGGAAGTATTGATGATCGTTCCACTTTTTTGCTTTCGCATATAAGGCAGCACTTCTTGTGTTATTCTGGCAAGCCCAAAAAGATTTACTTCAAACTGACGTCTTGCATCATCAATGACAATATCTTCTACCGCACCATAAAGTCCATATCCAGCATTGTTCCAAAGTACGTCAATGCGCGATTGCTCCGCAATCACCTGCTTTACTCCTGCGACAATTTGCACTTCGTCGGTCACGTCCATTTCTAGCGCATACCCACCTGCAGTTACCAAATCTTGCATTTGATCTACTCTACGAGCTGCACCATATACTATGTGCCCTTCTTTAATCAGCTGTAGTGCGCTTTCTTTGCCTATTCCAGAGGAAGCCCCTGTTATTAGAATTACCTTTTTCATACTAATCTATTTTATGTGAGTACTTACTCATTTTTATACTAAACAATTATATCTCGTACTTTTCTTTCAAAAACGTCAATACAGGAATAAGATCAAAATCACTTTGCAGAAAGAAGCGTGTCGCTAGACCATCCAAAGAGATCAGCAAAGCATTCGCCTCTTGCTCAGGTTGCTTGTAATTTAATTTTGCGAAAGCATGGGTCAATGCCCTGTTGAGAGGCTCCATTTTTTGCTCCCCATATTGCTCAAGCTCCCATTTGATCTTGTACTGAAGCTTCCAAAAATTGGCTGCCTGATTATCCAAAATCATCGTATTCGCAATTTCCAAAGTCTTCTTAATTACCTCTTTAGGATTAGTCTCCATCACAATGTCAGCAAAGAGCATTTTTGCCCGCTGTTCACCTTCTTCTACAATAGCCTGAAGCAATCCTTCTTTATTGGCAAAATGCCTAAAAATCAACCCCTCAGACACCCCCGCAAGTTTGGCCACTTTACTGGTAGAGGTACTTTTGAAACCTTCTTTGGCAAACAGCTCCAATGCTGCATCTAATATTTTACCCTTCTTATCTGTCATAAAAGTAAGTGATTACTTACAAACTACTCAAACGCATACCTTTAATGAAAGTTTCGAATTGTTTGAATTCTATTTTTTGTTTTTTCAAGCCCAATGAGCACTCAGATTCTAGCTTATCTCAACACCTCAAATTCCACACGTCTGTTAGGCTTCCGCGTTTCCTCCGTTCTATTGTCGGTGATGGGCTTGCTTCCACCGTAACCTATCCCAGAAATGCGCTTGGCATCTATGCCTGAGCCGACAAGGTATTCTTTCACCTTATTCACCCGTATTTGTGAAAGTTGAATATTGAGCACCTTGTTGCCCACATTATCAGTATGGCCTTTGAGTAAAATATTTACTTCTGGATTGTCATTCATCATTTCCACCACAAGATCGAGCGAACGTTCGGAATTGTCTATGAAGTTATCCGTACCTTTTTGGAAAAGCACATTTTTCAGTGTGATCACATTACCTGTTTCCAAAGGCTGTAGCTCAACTATCTGCTCAGAAGAATCTGGTGTCATTTCTGCAAACTTCAGTTCCACGGTTTCGGAAAGAAATCCTTTGGATTTAAACTCTAAAGACAAAAAATCGCCAGCATTCATTCCTACTTTCGTTTGGTCTGTTTCTGATTTTGAAATCAACCTCTTTTCTTTTCCATTGAAAGAATAAATGCTCCCGATGAAGTTAAAGGCCAATGCACTGCCTGTTTTGGCATTATTAACCCTAAAAGACACAACGCGCGCGTACTGCGTAGTATCCATAGGTTCGGCAACTTTTGGCTCAGGCTTTGGCTCACTAACACCTTGGTCTGTAGGAAAAATTCTAATGCGCTTAACATCTCCATATCCATCGCTATTTTGAGTGGAAACGAAATAAGCATAATCACTTCCAGCATTGAACATAAAAGACGTTTCAGCTCCTTCACTATTGACCATCCCGCCTAGATTTTTTGGTTCACTCCAATTGCGCCAGCTATCGTCCATTCGCAAGGCGTAATAAATATCAAAGCTGCCCTTACCGCCTCTTGCGTTGGTAGCGAAATACAACGTGCGATTATCAGACGCCAAAAATGGCGTTATCTCCTGCTTATCGGTATTGATAGTATACCCCAAGTTGATTGGTGCTGTCCAATTGCCATTTTCGTTGATACTCACATACAAATCTTCCACCCCATACCCTGATTTTGCTTCCAAACTCAACAACATATATTGCCCATCGCGAGAAAGAAAGCCCGTCTGTATAGGTGAAAGATTTTTTAGGTGAGGAATTTTGACTTCACTTTTCTTCCATTTTCCAGATCGATCATCATCACACGACCCGTGTACACCCCTTTGTCCAAGGCCGTTTCTGAAAAATAGAAATATTTGCCGTCAGGCGTATACCCTATGGGTGAATTGAAAAACCCTATTCTGTTGAATTGAGCCATTCGAGCAGAATCAAATGGGTTCTTGCTAAGCATATTTGCAAACCAAATATCGCCAGGATTCAATTGCCCACCGAGATTGCTTTTTGACTTTTCTTTGGTGAAATATCAGCTCATCACCCGAAGCTGACAAGTAGAGATAGTTTTCACTATCACGTGAATTGACCGAGAGCACTGGCTCTGGTTCGGAGTAAAAAGTAGGTATCTGCTGGGCATGATTAACATGCCACACTCCCATCACTAAAATCAAAATCCCTAATCCCTTGTTTATCACTTTATTAATATTATTTTCTACTTTTTCAATAAATCACTTTACATATATCACTAATTTGATATATAATTGCACTATTAACATTACAGGTGTCCCCGCTAGCCAAAAATTAAACAGGTGTTATGTATGATTAAGAACCTTAGTTAGCCGCTAGGGTTTCTTTTTTTTTCGGCTGACAAACTTATTGTGCTTTATGTAAAACCGCCAAGGCAGTAGTGTATCTTCTTCCGCATAATCCACACCAATTCTCACGTCCGTTTCTATTTCCCCTACCTCTTCACTCCTTCTTTCAGCTAACCAAACTTCACTTCCCACCAAGGAGGCCTTATTTTGCAAAGCTACCTTTATTCCCAACGCTTGACTCAACGTGCCAGGCCCTGCGGTTAGTTTATTGAATGGAACATTTCCTCTTCGCAATTTCATTTCCTCCACTCCCATCACGGGCTCCAGTGCTCGAATCAAGACCGCATCTGCCAATCCTTCCTTATTAGTCACCACATTAAACAAATGATGGATGCCATAACAAAGGTAAACGTACGCATGTCCGCCTTGGGCATACATGATTTCATTTCTATTTGTCCGCTTGTGATACGCATGACAAGCCTTGTCCGTTCGGCCATTGTAAGCTTCAGTTTCCACTATTTTCCCCGCCGTAATCACCCCGTCCACTTGAGTGAACAAATATTTCCCCAACAAATCTTTCGCTATTTGCACCACTTCTCCACGATTATAGAACGCTAGCGGTAGTTTTTCGTAAGGGTGTATGTTCATATAAAAACTATCATTAAAATTACATGATGAAAAAATTACATTTAACACTAACCGCAGTGCTTGTGTCGGTAATGGCATTTGCACAAATCGACGTACCGCAACCTAGTCCCGCTGGATCTGTAAGTAGCAAAGTTGGCCTTACTGACGTAAAAATTGACTATTTCCGTCCAAAAATGAACGGAAGAACCATCTTCGGAGGTGATGATGCACTATTGAAGTATGGAGAACTTTGGAGAACAGGTGCTAACTCTGGAACAAAACTCAATCTAAGTACTGCTGCAACTATCGCAGGTACAAATGTAGAGGCTGGAGAATACTTGGTATTGACCATCCCAGGGAAAGATGAATGGCAGTTCATCCTTTACAACGATGTAAAGCTAGGTGGCAATATGTCTGCTTACAAAGAAGAAAATGCTGCGCTAAAAGTAGCTGTGAAGCCTACTAAACTGGCTACTCCTATTCAAACATTGACATTCAACATTGCCGATATCAGCGAGGATAACACTTCTGCAAATATCGAATTGGCTTGGGCAGATGTATCAGTAAAAGTGCCAATCGCAGTAAATTTTGACGAAGAAATCATGGCTTCTATTGCGGCAAACACAAAAGTAAACCCAAGAAACTATGTGCAGGCTGCCAACTATTACTACTCTGCCGACAAAGATTTGAATCAGGCTTTGACTTGGATCAATATGTATCTTGCTGATAGCGATAATTCAAAACAATTTTGGAACATCCACTTGAAAGCAAAGATTTTGGCTAAAATGGGTAAAAAGAAAGAAGCGATCGCTGCTGCAAATCAGTCTTTGGAACTGGCCAAGAAATCTGAGTCTGGCGACTTTGGATACATCAAAAGAAACGAGGATTTGATCAAGAGTTTGAAGTAAGATCAAATTGAATCATTAAGAAAAAAGAGGCCGACGGCCTCTTTTTTTATGCCTTATCCTTTATGAAAAACTGAAAAAGAATACTCAACAAAATCGTAATGCCCATTCCAATGGCATTGTACCAGAGATACCCCAGAGTAATGATATCCAACATGGTCAGAATGTGAAAAGTAATCACAACAGCTTGCGCGATAAGTGCTGCGTAAAATACCGCAGAGCCTTTCACATATTTCACAAAAAAGGCTACCAAGAATATGCCCAAAATAGTCCCATAGAAGATAGATCCTATAATATTAACTGCCTCTATCAGGTTTTCAGAGCTATTGGCCAAAAACGCAAAGATGATCGCTAGCACTCCCCAGCCAAAAGTGAGCATCTTGGAGGTATTGACATACTGAGCATCGGAAGCATCTTTTTTCAATAAACGCTTATAAAAATCAACTGAAGTGGTAGAAGCCAACGCATTGAGTTCGGAAGAGGTAGAAGACATGGCAGCAGAGAAAATCACTGCGATCAAAAGCCCAATAATGCCATGAGGCAGGTAATTCATGATAAATGTGAGAAAGACATAATCCGAATCTTTCGTTTCAATGCTCGGATCCATTTTTTTGATCAGCCCTTTTACCTCCTCTCGCACTCCAATGGATTTTTGATCCAGAGCATTAAGCTGGTAGCTCAAAATGCGCTGCGTATCTACATCATCAGTTTTAGCTAGCAAAACGGCTGTGGTCTTTCGCTCTTCCGTTACTTGCTCGTATTGATAATTGAGCGCTTCGTAATCCTGCGCATATTCTGAAGTCTGCAATCGCTGAACGGAAGCTTCTTTGAAATGAACGGGAGGCTGAAACAGCAAATAGAACACATACACCATCACCCCGAGAAAGAGGATAAAAAACTGCATGGGGATTTTAAAAATGGCATTGAACATCAAGCCCATACGGCTCTCACGAACGTCCTTTCCTCCTAAATACCTGGAAACTTGAGACTGATCTGTACCGAAATAAGACAAAGACAAAAACAGCCCACCTGCTATTCCGGACCAAAAAGTATATCGCTTCTCAAAACTGAAATCAAAGTCCACGGCATTCATTTTCTCCAAATGAGTGGCCACATTCACGGCTTCACCAAACGTCATATAATCACCGATATAACTCACAATGGTGAAAAAAGCCACAAACATCCCTCCCATGATCACGGACATTTGCCACTTCTGTGTGAGGCTCACAGCCCTAGTGCCGCCCGACACAGTGTAGATGATCACCAAAATCCCAGTAATCAAAATCGTAGCAGTCAGGTTCCAATGAAGGATACTGGAAATGATGATGGCCGGGGCGTAGATCGTGATACCTGCTGCCAATCCACGCTGGATTAAAAACAGAGAGGCTCCAAGTAGCCGCGTTTTAAGATCGAAGCGGCTTTCGAGGTATTCGTAGGCGGTATAAACTTTGAGCTTATAATAGATCGGTATAAAAACCACACTCACGATGATGAGTGCTATGGGCAAGCCAAAATAATTCTGAACAAAGCCCATCCCGCTTTCATAACCTTGCCCTGGGGTAGAAATAAAGGTAATAGCGCTGGCCTGAGTAGCCATAACCGAAAGCCCAATCGTGCCCCATTTCATGGTGTTGTCTCCACGTAAATAGCCCTCTAGATTCTGCTGATTACGGGTTTTATAAACGCCGTATCCAACGATCATCAGGAGTGTTCCGAAAAGGACGATTAGGTCGAGGTAGTTCATTTTTTCGCTTGGCGCTATACGCGGATCGCTTTACGCTTTTATTTGACTTTAAAAATTCTAAATTCTGCTCAACAGGTCACACCCGAAGGGTGTCTTAATCTCAATCTAAAAGAAAATGCCCATCTAGTTAGCGCATAGGATGCCATTCTGGCATGACCGATCACACAAAATATTCCATTGCTTGGCACACGTTCTTTTCACTTTCAATTCTCAATTCTCAATTCTAACGTCAACGAGGTTTGAAACCTCATCGACGTGTTTACAAAGAAATCAAGTTAGCTAATAATCTATACGCTCCGGGCACACCTGCTGGCAACTCTCTGAAAAATGAAATTCCTGTATAGATATAATACCCATCGCCATACGGCGCAATCAGCAGGCTTCCTTCTTTGGCAGTTTCTCCAGGGTCATTGGCACTTATAACTGTCTCAAAATGGTTGTCCCAATCCGCAGCAAAGTACAAACCGCGCTCCTGCACCCAACCATCAAAATCGACTTTGGAAATCTTGTTTGGAGTATTCAAGACGGGGTGATTGGGCTTCACAATGCGCACTTCTGCATCTTCCACAGCCACGCGATCATGCGTAAGTGTGAAAGGGTAAGGAGCCAAATCTGGCGTCACTGTGCCTGTTGTGTTGTACTGCACGATGACCGTACCTCCTGCTTTCGCATATTCAAATAGTTCCTTGTTTTTGAAGCTCAGCCAATCCAAAGTGTTAAACGCACGAATGCCCAATATCACGGCATCATATTTCTTCAAATTAGCCGCCAAAACTTCGTCTTTGGTTAGTAAATCCACCTTGTAGCCAATCTGCTCCAAGCAATATGGCACTTCGTCACCTGCGCCCATCAGGTAGCCAATTTTATCACCTTTCTTCTGTAAATCCACCCTCACTGCATTGGCTTGTGCTCCTGGAAATCTTGTTTGCGTCGGAATATGATCATAAACGATTTGCTCTTTGCCAAGCTATAGGTTTTACCATCCACAACAGCAGAAGCGCCAATGATCACAGAAGCGGCTTTTTGGGTGGGTAAAGTCTGAAACTAAATATTTGCTCTTCTCCTTTTTGCGCAAGCGAAAACGATTGAGATGCTGGCTCTACCTTCCACTCTTTTGGAACGATCAATTTCGCCGCACCCGCAACATTCTCAGCTCCAGCAATCACACGAACAGCTACATTTTTTGGTTCATCACTGGCATATACCAAAGCTTTGCTCTCCAAATTTACCATCACCTTTGGAGTAACAGCCAGAGGAGTATAAATCTCCCCGTCTACACGATCCACACGCTTATAGACCACAGGGCGCTCGATTTCCAAGAAATTGCCATCTATCTTCAACAACACTTTGGCCGTAATCACAGGGTCGTTTTCAGGCTTACCGATCAACTCCTGCTTGTTTACTGTGTACATCCCCTCACTCGCTGGCATTTCTAACCAATATGGATTGGAAAAAGGCACTCGCGGACTAAACACCAAGTTGTAATTCAGTTTCGTCACCTGATTTTGCCCCAAATTCATTCCATAAATATAATTGTCGCTCCAGCGCGAAAAAGAAAGTCCTGCCAACGAAATGCTCGTATTACTTCTATTCACCGCCTCAAAAGATATGGCAATACTGTCACCGGGCGTGTACTCCGATTGACCTGCGGAAAACTCCAAATATGTGCCTGTAGCAGCCACAATCGTTTCATCAATTTCCTTCAATTTGATTGCTCTCCAAAACTCATCTTTCAATTTGGTGATGCGCTTCCTTGCCTCCAGTAAAAGCGGCACAATGCGCTCTGGCTGCTTTGCATCAAAATTCAAAGTAGCTTCTTTCAGATAGTATTGAATCGAGTCAGTTTCCGGCAGTCGATTCCAAGTCAAGTCAATGCCTCCAAAAAGATCACCTGTTTCCTCTCCACCCCATTGCTCCAAGTATTCAAATTCTGCGCCACGTGCTCCTCCTCTACCGAATCCTTGGCTCTTGTGCATGCTCCGGCTTCTCGCAGAAATTTCCGTATAAGATTCGCCTAAATAAGGATTGTAGCCCCCAACATCTACTTTCACAAAACCTTCTGGATCGAATGTCTGACCCGAGCGACGATAAAACCAAGTACTCGTATTCCAAAAAATCTTCTTAACCTGCCAAGGATCAACAAATCTTAGCTGCTCAGGAAAGGCGGTAGGATCGGCACTTAGCGCAAAAGCTTCTTTGGCCAAAATAGCTGAAGCCGTATGATGGCCATGAGTTGTACCTGCTTGTAAGTTAAAACGCGTGACGATCACATCGGGCTTGAAACTACGAATAACCCATACGAAATCTGCCAACACTTTTTCTTTGTCCCATTTATTGAAAGTTTCATCTGGGTCTTTGGAATAGCCAAAGTCATTGGCACGAGAAAAAAACTGCTCACCACAATCTGTACGTCTTGCTGCCAGCAACTCCTGCGTGCGGATCACGCCGAGCGACTCGCGTATCTCCGTACCAATGAGGTTTTGCCCTCCATCGCCACGCGTGGCTGATAGATAAGCCGCACGCAAATGCATGCCATTGGCAAAATAGGAAATGAGCTGGGTGTTTTCATCGTCAGGATGAGCAGCAATGTATAGCACCGAACCTAGAGTGTTGAGCTTTTCAAGCATTTGTAGCACCTCTCCCGTGTGCTTGGGCGTGGGTGCTTGTGCCTGAACACTTTGCATGACTAGGGTATTAGCGATTAGAAATAGAATATTTTTAGTCATTCTGTGGAATATATTTTTAAACCAAAGCGGTTTAATCGGTTGAAAGAAAAAAAGTTTTCAATAAAGCGCAAGTTTATCTTCTCTTTCACATCTAAAGAAATGAATGTAAACTTAAATAGCAATAATCATGAAGAAACACACATTAATAATCGCAATGGTCTTGATGACCACAATGGCCGCTTTGGCTCAGCCACCAAGAAATGGATATAGACCTGAAGATGCTAAAGGCTCACGACTAGATAAGGTGGCGGAAAAATTGGAACTGACAGAAAGTCAAAAGGCACAGTTTGAACAGGCAATGATTGCCCACCACAAAGCTGTGAAGCCGCTGCGCAACCAACTGGATGAAAAGCGTGCTGCGCTCAAAACACTGAGTACCGCCAACAAAGTGGATCAGGGGAAAGTGGATAAAACCATCGTGGAGATTGGCGACTTGCAAACGGCGATGCTCAAAGCAAAAGTAAATCACCAAATTGCAGTAAGGTCTATGCTGAACGACAAGCAAAAAATGCTTTTTGATCAGGCACACGAGCATGGAGGCCATGGCAAGGGAGACAAAAAAGGTGGCCCACGCAGGGGTTGATATTTTAGAAGGAAAATGTAAAATTGGGAAGGGGTTCAATACCTTCCAATAAAGACCAGTTAATCAAGCCATTAGTGTCTGACGAAGATTTTAAGCATATCGTACACCAATACCAAGACAGGATTTACAACACCTGTCTTGGTTTCTTGAAAAATGCCGAAGATGCCGAAGACATGGCGCAAGAGGTATTTATGCAGGTATTTGGGTCATACGATCATTTTCTAGGAAAGTCTGAAGTAGGCACTTGGCTTTATAAAATCGCTGTAAATAAATGTTTGGAGCATCTGCGAAAGCAAAAAACACAAAAGAGAATGGGACAACTCGCAGATGTGGATGGGCTGGAAATCGCTTCGGACTTATTTTATCATCCGGGGGTGCAACTAGAAAACAAAGAACGAGCAGCCGTGCTACTTCATGCTATTGGCCAGCTTTCAGAAAACCAGCAAACGACCTTTACACTGCACAAAGTGGAGGGACTGAGCTACGAAGAGATTGGAAAAATCATGAACAAAAGCACCCCGTCGGTAGAGTCGCTGATGCACCGCGCCAAACTGAAACTGCAAGAACTATTACAATCGTATTATGAAAAAAACTAATACTGATATAGAAAAAACGCTACAAAGCCTTGATGGAATGGCTCGGGCTCAAGCGCCTGACGACTTCTATGCCAAGCTGCAAGCGAAGATGAATCAAACACCTAGGCTCAATAGCAAATGGGTGTTGTTTTTGCGAGCAGGCATAGCTGCTATGATTGTGATGGGCTGCATGAACGCCTACCTCCTCTTTGCTGACAATACCGAAGAAACCAACCTCGCGGACTTTACAGAAGAATACCTCGACAACTCTATCACTTTACTAGAATACTGATATGCAGGAAAAGAAAATCAAACATCTCACTATCTCTGTCTTCGTGCTAATCGCCATGAACGTGGTGCTCATGGTTTTTATGTTTATGCACAAAGCACCTCGTGAACGCTGGCATCATAAAAAGATGAAAAATCGTGGAGCGGAATTTTTGGTAAAAAAACTTGACCTCACACCAGAGCAGGAAACGACCTTTTCAGAGGTATTTACTGCTCACAAGGAAAGGAAAGACTCCCTAGAGCGGCTAATCAAAAAAACCAAAAAAGAGCTTTTCGAAGCTGCAATAGCTGAAGACAGTGCAGTTGCACAGGCCAAAATCAAAAAGCTACAGGAGCTGCACGGTAGCAGCGAACAGGAACTGTACGATCACTTGCAAGAACTTAGGAAAATCTGCACTCCCGAGCAGATAGAGAGGCTGAGGAAGGTGATTAACTAAACAGGTTACTTCGAGGAACCTGTTTAATCAAATTAATCAAAAGTCAACTACTCACCACTACATCGCGCATTATAAAAATTTACGATTTCAAAAACATCCCTCTTGGTAAAAAAACCGGTCTCAATTTTATCTACCAAATCTGGGCAATCTGCAAAATATTCCAAAGCTGTGGCTTTAAATGAGGTGTTAAGTCCTCCATTCCTAGCTAAAAAAGTCACCCTGTTTTCATTTTTTCGTTTCACAAAATAAGAAATTTTAGTGCTTGTAGAAATTGTCATCGTCGCTGTACCAGGCAAACCGCTAGAATTCGTATAAGTCTGAGCAAAACTGTAGAGATTCAAATCGCCCATAACCTCCAATGCCTTCATTCCATCATGATATTCATAGATCACTTCACCTTTTTTATAACTCCTGATCTCGTAATGAGGGATTTTTTGATCTTCAAACTTCAGTGGATCGTTGAACACTATTTTGTTCTGCCTTTCCTCAATGTATCCAAATAAGGAATCTCTATTGGTTAGCACCACCCAGTCAAGGCCATATTTAGCATCACTTAGCGGAGGTTTTTCTATACTTTCTAAATCCACAATTTTGATGGAGTGGGAAACTCCATTTCTAATCAAATTGTTAAGAACAGAAGCTGACGGCTGATAGAAAAAAACAATTGAGTCAATTGCATCAAAATCAACTGATTCGTCATCCGTATAAAACTGGCTGCCCGATGCGGCTATCACTGAAATAGTCTGATGCGCTTCTGAGCTTTTGAGTCTAACTTCTGCATAGTTCTGCCCCTTTGCACATAGGTTGCAAATGACAATTGCAAGCGCGAAAATCAATACTTTCTTCATTGTTTTTGTTGTGAAAATGAGATTAAAATAATCCAATAACACTTATTGAAAGTAACGTGGTTCGGGTTAACAAAAACGACATATCAAGACTGAGTATAATCCATAAGACTAAAAACACAATCCATCAATACCCATTTCTGATTGGGCTGAGCAAAGGGCAGTCGCTGTTGATACTCATCCATGAGCGCTTCCCATGCTTGCACTTTCTCATTGGTGGCATCAATGGCATTTTTTTGCTCAAACGAAAATGCGTCTTCCGCTTCGACAAGCATGCACAAACGATTGGCAACTTGATATATCTCCATGTTCAAAATACCCGATTGTACGATACTTTCAATAATCTCAGGCCAAACCTTTCTGTGGTGTTCGATATAGGATTGAATCAATTCAGGATTATTTTTCAAATCCAACATAAGCACATATTTTTTCATTGAAGCTTCAGTTATGTTAAAGAGTTGATGACAGACAACATGAGGTTTGAGTTCATATTTTTGAATGTTAAGGGCTTAGCAAGATCAAAAAATCTTTCCTTTTCAAACTAAGAATCGGAGACACAATAATAATCACTATTGCCTCTACCTAAAACATGGATTTGTATCTAAAACGTAGGGTTAACCCTATCCTTCCCGTTTTTCTATTACATCACTAAAAAATAATATCATGGAAAACACAAACAGTAAAACAGACAAGCAATCAGCTCTTATCGTTACGGGTATCATTATCGGTTTTTTTGTCGTGCTCACTGTAGCCGTAATATTGGTGGCATAAACCGTCCTGACCAATCAGGATATATATCACTAAACAGGTTGCCGCTAGCAGCCTGTTTAGACCATTTATCATCCCAATTCAGCATACTATAGCATAGCTGCTCCTCTTCTAGTACCAATAGCGACTTTTTATCGCTAATTTCTTAACCTTCATTGTGCCTCTTTTTACCATAAATTCTTTTACCATCGTTATTTCGGTTGTGAATATATTTTCAAGATAAGTACGCTTCATCGTGCTCAACGATCGAATTTGAGTTATATTTAGATTCCATCATTGTAATCTCTTTATGACCACCCCGCTAGATTATAGTTCCCTCTTTCAGTTGAGCCCATTTCCAAAATTGGTTTATGATTTAAAAACCCTGAAACTCTTGGATGTAAATCAATCTACCACAGACCATTATGGCTATAGTAGAGAAGAATTGCTGTCCATGACCATCAATGACCTTTGTGCTAAAGAAGAATTGGCACATCTCACCGAAGTACACGAGAACCTACCTACCAAAGAAGGCAATATTCATTTGGGAAGGTTTACCCAAATAAAAAAAAGCGGTGAAAAAATTCGCATAGAAATCAATGGACATCATGTCACATTTGAAGATCTGCCTGCCTTTATAGTGATATGTCAAGACGTCACCGAAAAAGAGAAATATTTACACGATTTGCAAGAATCAGAAAATAAGCTACAGGCCGCCGTATCCATTGCAAAGCTGGGCTACTGGAGTTATGATATTAAAACGAATCAATTGTCTTGTTCTGATCAGGTCTATAATATTTGGAACCGGAAGAAAGAAGACTTTAAGCTTAGCTATGAGAGCTTTATTCAGACCATACACCCAGAAGAGAGGGCCTTTTTTGACCATATCACCATACACTCATCCACCCAGAAACTGGAGCACAATTTTGTGCACAGGATCATTTTGCCAGATGGAGAGCTGAGATGGGTGAATGAACTAACCAGACTTATATTAGGTGATGATGGGAAACCAGAAGCCTTTGAAGGCGTGGTACGAGACATCACCGAACAAAAAAACACTGAACAAGCCCTCATAAAGAATGAAAAACGATTTCGAACTTTGGTCGAAAACGGAGCGGATGCCATTGTAATCGTTGGTAAAGACGGTAGTCTGTCTTATGCATCACCTTCAATTAAAAAAATATTAGGTTATAGTGAGGATGAAGTACTCAACCTAAGTCTCTATGACTTAATTCATCCTGACGACAGAGAAGCAATAGACGCCAAGATGGTAGAAGTCTTGCAATCTCCTGGGATAAGCGTCAAAGGAGAAACAGCACGAACGAGACATAAGGATGGAAGCTGGAGGTGGCTGGAAGCCGACCTTACCAATATGCTTCACGACCCTAATATCAATGGTATTGTGGACAATTTTAGAGATGTCACCGAACGAAAAATAGAGGAGCAAAGACTACAACTATTAGAAACGGTCATTACCAAAACCAAAGATTCGGTAATGATTACCACGGAAAACCCTGATGGATCTGGTCAAAAAATCATCTATACGAATGAAGCTTTTGGCAAAATGACAGGCTACACCGCAGATGAGGTGATTGGTAAAAACCCGAAATTTTTACAAGGGCCAAAAACAGATAAAAATGAATTGATAAAATTAAGTTCTGCAATGAATGATGGGCGACCATGCGAAATTACTATCATCAATTATAAAAAAGGCGGGGAAGAATTTTGGGTGAACTTTTCAGTAAGCCCTGTTGCTAATGAAAAAGGCCAATATACGCACTACATTGCCATAGAACGAGATATCACCGAGCAACGCAACACAATTCAGTTACTGAATGATGCTTCCGAATTGGCACGAATAGGAAGCTGGGAAGTGGATCTGGTTAAAAATAAAATCTATTGGTCACCTATGACTTTTGAGATTCATGAGTTGGCACAGAACAAAACTCCATCCCTTATAGATGGTGTGAACTATTACCGAAGTGATTTTAGAGAACATGTTGCGCAATCAGTTGCCAAATGCATTGAAACCGGTACCCCTTTCGACTTGGAGGTAGTGATAGTAACCGAAAAAAAGAATGAAATCTGGGTAAGGGTCATTGGAAAGGCTGAAATGTTGGGAGGTAAGTGCGTACGCATATATGGTAGCTTTCAAGATATTCATGACCGAAAAATTGCGGAATTGCGCTTACAAAATGTATCCAACAACATCCCTGGTGTCATTTTTCAATTCAAACTAAACACCGATGGTACTGACCAAATTATGCAAGTATCAAAAGGTGCGTATAAGGTTTGGGGTTACAGTCCGGAGGAAACAATGAATAACAGTTCTTTGATTTGGGATGCGGTAAAAGCTGCTGGCGACTTAGAGCATGTTCTAAAAAGTGTTGAGAGGTCATCTGCAACTCTTGAGCCGTGGCATTGTCAATATAGATATAGTTCGCCTTCGGGCAAGTTATTGTGGTTAGAAGGATTCGGGTCTCCTCAAAGACAAGCCGATGGGTCTACCGTTTGGGATAGCATAGTCACTGACATAACAGAATTGAAGAAGTTGAATGAGATATTGGTTCAAGCCAATGAACTCGCACGTTTTGGTACGTGGGAGGTAGATCTGGTCAATCAAAAAACATATTGGTCACCCATAACCTATGAGATTCATGAATTGACACAGGATAAAACACCTTCACTTAAAGATGGAATAAACTACTACAGAAGTGACTTTCGTGAAATGATTAGCGAAACAATTTCCAACTGTATCAAAACAGGAGAACCCTTCGATTATGAGGCCATTTTAATTACAGAAAATAAAAAAGAAGTATGGGTTCGCTCCATTGGACGAGCAGAAATAATTGAAGGACAGTGCCTGCGCATCTATGGGGGTTTTCAAGACATCAATGATAGAAAAATTGCGGAATTACGCTTAAAAAACATCTCTGATAATATTCCAGGTGTCATTTTCCAATTTCAGCTAAACACCGACGGCACCACTCAATTGTTACATTCATCCAAAGGATCCTATAAAATTTGGGGAATCAGCCCTGAAGAAACTGTAAATGATATTGACTTAATTTGGGATCAGATTAGAGGAGGAGGAGATTTTGAGCTTGTTCATGGTAGCATTATGAAATCAGCCGAGACCCTAGAACAATGGCACTGCCAGTATAGAAGCAAACTTCCTTCAGGAAAGGTTTTGTGGTTAGAAGGGTTTGGAGCCCCAGAAAGACATGCAGATGGCACAACCGTCTGGGATGGCTTAATCACGGATATCACAGAAATGAAAAAATTGAGTGAGATATTGGTTCAAGCCAATGAGCTCGCCAGATTCGGTAGCTGGGAAATTGACCTTAGCCAAAATCACGTTTACCTTTCTAAAGTTTCCAGAGAAATTCATGAAATAGATGCAGAGAGGCAAATAAGCCAAGAAGAAGTAATTAACTTTTATCATAAAGATTACCGCCAGATGGCTCAAGATCTTATTTCTCAAGGGGTGGCCAATGGCACGCCTTGGGATTTTGAGAGCATCATGATCACGGCCAAAGGACGAGAAATTTGGTTGCGCATAACAGGACAAGCAGAATATATAGATGGCCAATGCACGCGAATGTTCGGTAGTATTCAAGATATCAATAAGCGTAAACGTGCAGAACTGGCCGTAACAGAAGTCTTAGAAGAAAAAGAAAAAATCCTCGAAAGTATCCATGAAGCATTTTTTGCTTTAGATCATCAATGGACTGTTACCTACTGGAATCAAAAGGCCGAAAAAATGTTTAACATGCATAGAGAAGCTATTGTAGGTAAAAATTTATGGTCTATATATCCAGATTCTGTAGATAGCGACTTTCATGAATATTACAAAAAAGCAATTGAAGAAAATATCGCACAGCATTTTGAAACACATTACGACGAAATGAATATTTGGCTCGAGGTAAGTGCCTACCCTTCTTCCAATGGACTTTCGGTATTTTTCAAGGATATAACTGATCGTAAAAAGCATGAAATACAGCTTTTAGAACTCAACGAACAGCTAGAAAAAAAATCGAATGACTTGATAGCTATCAATAAAGAGCTCGAGCAGTTTGCCTATGTGGCTTCCCATGATCTACAAGAACCTCTACGCATGATCACAGGTTTTCTCACACAAATAGAGAAAAAGTACAACGACATTCTGGACGAACGCGGGAAACAATATATCCATTTTGCCGTAGACGGTGCACAGCGGATGCGCCGCATCATCTTAGACTTATTGGATTATTCGAGAGTGGGCAATGCACAAGGCAGTCTGGAGAAAGTAGATCTGAGAAAGGTTCTTGAAGAAATAAACTTGTTATTCTCAAAACAGATAGAAGAGAAACAAGCGAAGATTATCTATAAAAAGCTTCCTACCATCTTTGCGCATCGAGCTCCAATAAGACAAGTTTTTCAAAATATTATAGCAAACGCCCTGCACTATAGCAAAGAAGACACTCCTCCGGAGATTATCATCACCTGTGAGGATAAAAAAACACATTGGGAATTTTCCATCAGTGACAATGGAATTGGAATAGAGAAAGACTTTTATTCCAAAATATTTA
This sequence comes from uncultured Cytophagales bacterium, assembly GCA_963848175.1. Classification (GTDB taxonomy): domain Bacteria; phylum Bacteroidota; class Bacteroidia; order Cytophagales; family Cyclobacteriaceae; genus JAMZMI01. Next base: position 230,625 of record CAWKCO010000004.1, on the reverse strand, counting down.
TTCTTTTTCAACGCTTACACACCAAGGAACAATATACGGGTGCTGGTATGGGCTTGGCAATCGCCAAAAAGATCGTAGAAACTTACTCTGGTAAAATATGGGTAGAATCAACTGTAGGAGAAGGAACCACCTTTCACTTTACACTGCGAAAAAGTGAAAATTGAACAGGGAGACATTTAAATTAAAAAAAACGGTATCATACCCATTACTTGAAAAAATAAATATGGCAATAAATACATTTTTTTTTTGCACAAACCTATTTAATTTATAGTAGTGCTTCCCAAACGAGGAAAAATCCGAAATAATATGGATCATTCATTTAAACACAAAAACTATGATGTCTAAGCTCAAAATGAAACATATTTTACTTGTAGAAGATAATGAGGGTGATATTGTGCTCACAACTGAAGCCATAGAAGAATCCAAAATTGACGTGAAAATTAGTATTGCGCGTGATGGAGAGCAGGCTATTCACTTTTTAAAAGGAGAAGGAATCTTTAAAAATGCTGAACTACCAGACTTGATCTTATTGGATATCAATATTCCTAAAAAAAACGGACATGAAGTTCTTGAATACATTAAGAAAAATGAAAAGACGAAACACATTCCAGTAGTCATGCTTACCACCTCTTCATCCAATAAGGACATTGTATCTGCTTATGCCAAGCACGCCAATTGTTATCTGGTTAAAGCCCACAATGCAGAAGATTTTTTTGAACTGATTGCCGGTCTGGAAAATTTCTGGTTTAACCTCGCTCAATTACCTACTCATTACCAAGATGATATAGATGATCCTCATTAAAAATAAATACAAAATATTGGTAGTAGAGGATAATCCTGGAGACTTTCTTCTAATTTCTGACCATTTGACTGAGACAATAGAAAAAGTCGAGATTGAGCATACAGAGAGCTTCAAACAAACAGCCGATTTGCTATCGCATTCTACTTTTGATGTCATTTTGTTGGATCTTACTTTGCCAGACAGTTTTGGTGAAAAACTAATTACAGATATGATGGCATTGGTTCGTCATACACCCATTATCATACTGACGGGCTATAGTGATATGCAGTTTAGTATCAGCTCGATTGCACTCGGGATATCAGATTATTTAATCAAAGACGAGCTGACGAGTAATGCGCTCTATAAGAGCATCATTTATTCGATAGAAAGAGTAAGAACCAATTTATTGCTGAAAATTTCAGAAAAAAAATTCAGCAACCTTTTTTATTACAGTCCAAAACCTATGTGGGCTTACGATATCGAAACACTTGCGATTTTACAAGTAAACAATGCTGCAATGCAACACTATGGATATTCTGCTGAGGAGTTCAGCGAACTAACCATTTTGGATATCGAATCTCAAGACGATATTTTACAATCCAGTGGAGCACTGTTAGAGAAAAAAAAGATGACGCCAATATTATTAGTAGAACATCTAAACATCTGCACAAATCCGGTAAAATTATTGATGTCGAAATCTACAGCACACCAATAATGATTAACAACAGAGATTGCATATTAACCACTGCTGTAGATGTAACTTTAAAAAGGCAATTTGAAAATGAAATTACTAAAGCAGTAATACAAACACAAGAAAATGAGCGGTATGAAATAGGTAGCGAGCTTCATGATAATGTGTGTCAAATACTGGCTGCTAGTCAAATAAGTCTAAACATGCTGGAAGAAGTAATTCCAGAAGAAAAAAAAATGTTTCTCTTAAAATCACTGGAATACATTAATTTATCCTTATCGGAAATTAAAAATCTCTCGCACCGGCTAGCTCCTGCTTTCTTTAAAGACACCTCGCTAGAAAATGCCTTACAAAAATTACTCACATCCATCAACATAGGTGGTGATTATCACATTTCCGTTGATATAGAAGAAAAGGTCTCGCAGTATGAATTGCAACAAGACCTTCTACTAAATATCTACAGGATTTTACAAGAACAATTGAGAAACATACAAAAACATGCAAAGGCTAAAGCCATAAGCGTGGAAGCGAAAATAGTGTCGGATACTTTTTTTATAAGGATCACGGATGATGGAATCGGATTTGATATCAACACATCACAAAATGGAATTGGATTAAATAATATCAAAAGAAGGTGCGAAGTATTTGATGGGCAAATGAAAATCGACTCTGCACCGGGACAAGGAACGATACTAACGATTACTATCCCGATGTAGGCCGAAGTTACTCTTATAAGAAAATATTAAAATAAGATAATCTAAAAAATGGTCTTGTAACCACTAAAAAAATTGAACCGCATATGTCAAAAACATTATTATTGGTAGACGATCACAAAATAATTAGGGATGGATTAAAACTCTATTTTGAGGATGATCCCAATTATACAGTTGCATCAGAGGCATCTGATGGTCAGGAAGCACTGGATATCCTAAGCTCTGCCCAGTTCGATTTGGTCATAACAGATATCAATATGCCAAACATGGATGGTATAACCCTGTCGCGAGCTATAAAGGAACAATATCCCGACCAAAAAATAATGGCACTTACGATGATTGGGGAACACCAATACATCAAACATATGCTAGCCGCAGGTGTAAATGGGTATCTACTAAAAAATACCGACAAGGCTGAAATATTAAAGGCTATTGATAAAATCACTTCTGGGGAAAACTACTTCTCTGAGGAGGTGACTAAGACCATCTTCGATGCTATGTCGGGTCAGCTGAAACCCACGCAACGCCTCACATTAGAGACGCCACTGACCAAACGAGAAAAAGAAGTGCTGAGCCTGATCGTAAAAGAACTTTCCAATCATGAAATAGCAGAAAAACTATTTATAAGCCTGAGAACGGTGGATGCACATAAACGCAACCTTCTGGAAAAAACTGGTTGTAAAAATATTGTAGGTCTTGTTATCTACGCTATGGAGCACCAAATCCACTAAATATCCGACCAATCTACCCGATAGATCGACGAATGAAATCTGAGAAATTATGAAGGCAGCCACTAGGTACTATACCTAGTGGCTGCCTGTGTTTTACACCTACGTTTCATAGTGAAAAAGCCTACTCATTTCTTCTAAAACAGATAATTAGCCACGATTCGACATTTACCTAAATTCCTATTTTAGGCATTTTACTCTTACCTCAGTGGGGTTTGTGAAGCAACTTTGTATAAACGAAAAAACATTATGAAAACTATACACACAATACTCGCAATCATTTTTATCACTAGCCTTCAACTAGTAAATGCACAATCTTACAAAGCTTCAAGCTATGTAGAAAGAACGCACCTGGATGTCAAAGTCGGTACAACATTTAGTTGTGAGTTTCGAGACAGAGGTGAGATTGGAGCATTCTACCAAAAATCAGCTTATCAACCACAAAAAGAGAATGTCAGACAAAACAGAATAGAACAAGAATTCTATGGCGCATTCTTTTCCTACCCGATTAGAAACACACAAAAAACCAGCCTAAAGTTTAATACAAGAATTGGCGTGTCTAACAACGAATACTTTGTAATCACACCATGCATCCTGGCCAGCTATATTCCTGTGAAGAACCTCTCTTTTACTGGTGGAGTCGGAATCAGGGCTTTCATTCCAACCTTGGTAGGTTCTGTAGCTCTTAATCTTAACAATGCCCCTTCCTTTTCTAAGAGAAGAAAATCATATAACATAAGATAATTACCAATTATATTAAATGTAATACCCGAAATAGAAACCAGAATAAAATTATTATTAACGCTTTTTAAAATTAAATATCATGTTACATAACTCCATTGATACAGCCATGACAGCACCTTATGCATTTGAAAATGTACCCCAAAGAAAGAAATGCAGTCTCATCAAGTTCAGCGAAAAAAATTGCTTTATTACTTTGGATCATACCATAAATGCTTCGCACATCAGCTGCCTGACCAAATCTTTAGACATCTGCCTAAATGCATTTGCTGAAAAGAATGAAACCTTCAATTTTCACTTCTACATTTTAGATTTAGAAAAAACAAATCTTCATTTCTTATTTCAAACCTTTCGCCTCTTAGGTAAATACAAAAGTCAGGGACTTAGATTGAATGTATGCTGGTCTAATAAGTCCGAGGATGAACACATCCTGAACATAGGAAAAGATCTTGCCGAGATGTACGGTGTGAGTATTAATAATTTTCTAATACATAAATAAAATCAGCATCCAGTAAGAGTCTCCGGCACGAGCAAGTCGCAATCGGCAGGCCTTACAAATAAGTTCATCGTGAATGCGCTATCTGCCTACGAGGAGATAAGAATTTCACAAAATGTCATAACAATGAAACTAATAACTCTTGCCACGCTTATAGTTGCCATTTTCGGATGTTTTTCATGCGAGCCCACATTTGAATATTTTGAAGTGTTTGTCATTCCGGAAGGAAAACATGAAGGAAATCACAAAGTACAAATGCTTCAAGACACACAACTAAAATTCTCAGCTATCTTTGATTCAAGTGCTATTTACACTGCACTGACTGAGGAGAACCAGTGGGATACACACAAGCTAATGGGTTTTGCGGATTGCAATTCTCATCATCATGAAAACAGTGCACGCTTTGGATGGAGATGGGTGGAGAATCATCTTGAAATTATGGCCTACTGTTATGCAAACGGCGAGCGTATTATTGAAAAAGTGGGTAACATTTCTCTGAATACTAAAAACGATTTCACCATTGAGTTACAGGATGATGCTTACTACTTTATCCTTAACAACGAGACTCCAGTCTCCATTGTGAGATCCAGACCCTGCACTAAGGGGGCCTATTATATGCTATTTCCCTACTTCGGAGGCAATGAAGTTGCACCGCATGATGTTACTATCAGAATCAAGCAAAATTATTGACATGGGTTAAGCATGCTTCAAAAGTAGAATTATCATTCGCTTGCCTAGTTTACATTCCACTCAACAAAAAATTACAATTAGAGAAGCCTCCAGAAACAACACATACAAGCAATAGCCTGTATCGTTACAAGCATCATTATCAGCTCTTTTATAGTTTTAGAGTGCCTTATTATCATAGCTGCAATACTAGTTGCTCTTTACCAACACTCAATGGCCTAACTATAGTGGAAGCTAGCTCAGCAAGTCAAATCCCATCTCAAAGCCTAATTGCAACAAAGCTGTTGCTCGATGATAATTATGTGCCAACTTAAATATTATCGTGACAGAGCTGGCTGTGCCAAATCTCATCAGTTTCATATGAGATAAAATGCTCTTCCCTCCTTTTTGTTATTTGTACAAATCAATTTTTCATTAGTAGCAATGTCACTTTTGACCTTTTCATAAATCAAAATTCATAGCCCTAACGTGGTTTGCTACTAAATGCAATGGAGCACCAAATCCTCTAAATGTCCGATCAATCTACCAGATAGATCGACGAATGAAATCTGAGAAATTATGAAGACATCCACTAGGTACTATACCTAGTGGATGCCTATGTTTTACACCTACGTTTCATAGTAAAAAAACCTACTTATTTCTTCTAAAACAGATAATTAGCCACGATTCGACATTTACCTAAATTCCTATTTTAGGCATTTTACTCTTACCTCAGTGGGGTTTGTGAAGCAACTTTGTATAAACCAAAAAACATTATGAAAACTAGATATACAATACTCGCAATCATTTTTATCACTAGCCTTCAACTAGTAAATGCACAATCTTACAAAGCTTCAAGCTATGTAGAAAGAACGCACCTGGATGTCAAAGTCGGTACAACATTTAGTTGTGAGTTTCGAGACAGAGGTGAGATTGGAGCATTCTACCAAAAATCAGCTTATCAACCACAAAAAGAGAATGTCAGACAAAACAGAATAGAACAAGAATTCTATGGCGCATTCTTTTCTTACCCGATTAGAAACACACAAAAAACCAGCCTAAAGTTTAATACAAGAATTGGCGTGTCCAACAACGAATACTTTGTAATCACACCAAGCATCCTGGCCAGCTATATTCCTGTGAAGAACCTCTCTTTTACTGGTGGAGTCGGAATCAGGGCTTTCATTCCAACTTTGGTAGGTTCTGTAGCTCTTAATCTTAACAATGCTCCTTCCTTTTCTAATAGAAGAAAATCATATAACATAAGATAATCTCCTATCAACTCCAATCCTATCAACTCCATTAAACACCACCCTGATGAAACGATCAATACGAACAATCATTTTTAAAGCAATGTCAATCCTATCTCTTGTAGTGCTCTCTCTTCAATTGAGTGCTCAAAAATTGGAACTGGTTGCAATGGCGCAAAAAACAGTTGTCAGCCCGCAGTTTGGATATGAGATTGGTTTCAGAAGCAACAAAGGTCTTGGAGCGAATATCTTCCATCAATCTCAAAAAACACCGCTAAATGAAAAGAGAAACACGCCGTATTCCTTTACAGGACTGGATGTCTCTGCAAGAATAAAAAGCTGTTCCGACTTGAACATTTACACACATCTCTACGCAGGTTTGGTCAACAAACAATTCTTCGTGGTGATCCCCGAAATAGAGACCCGAATAAAATTGTACTCCGTGTTTCACATGGGGCTGGGTGCCTCTTTCAGAAACAGGCAACCTGCGCTATCTATTAAAATCATTGCTCATGCCTTCTAAAAAAAATATCATGTTAAATAATTTAATTAAAACAGCCATGACAGCACATACATCTGAAAATATCCCCCAACAGAAGTGCCGTCTTACTAAATATAGCAATGAAAACTATCTTATAACATTAGATCCCTTTAGTACTCCACATATTAACTGCTTGATAAAAATGATAGAAATCTGCGTTGATTCAATTAGTAAAAAAGAAAAAAAATTCACTTGTCATTTTTACATTTTAGATTTAGAAAAAACAAGTCTTCATTTCTTATTTCAAATTTTTCGCACCTTAGGTAAATACAAAGATCAAGGCCTAAATATGAGTGTGTTCTGGACAGACACCAACAAAAGTGAGGATATCACGAACATAGGAAAAGATCTTGCCAGGATGTACGGCGTGAGCATTAATAATTTTTTGATCCACAAATGAAATCAGCAACACTTAAAGGCAATGAGCCAGTGCCGCCTGAGATCAGAATCGTGCAAACCACCGCTAAATAACCTTCGTAATATTATCCCGATTCTAGCTACCAGATTTTTAACAGCAGGTGGCTGATCACACGCTCTTCTCAAAAATCGAAATTCCAATTCAGCGTCTTATTATACCGTAGCTGCTCCCCTTCTATCATGAGTGGCGACTTGATGTTATTATGATAGAGTTGACCTGTACCCAGCCCTTGATAAGAAAGATTCTCAATACCAGCTGCAAACTGGCTGATGGCATTTAAGCCAATATTAGACTCTAGCGCTGAAGTGATCCACCAGTCGATTCCCATACTTTCGGCAAGCTCGATCCATGCCTTTGTCGCTTTAAAGCCTCCCAGCAAGGTTGGTTTTAAGATCAGATAGGCAGGTTTGACATACGTCAAAAGTTCTTTACGATCGTCAGGATGATGTACTCCTATTAGTTCCTCATCCAAGTGCAATTGGAATCTTAGATTTTTCACAGATCAAGTGCATGGCCTCTGGCTGACGTGGCGCTATTGGCTGCTCGATGCGATGAATATTCAGATCCTGCCAAATCTGTCAGCCGTGCAAAAACCTCATTGGTAGGAAAACCACCATTGGCATCTAGCCGAATAATCACATCGCGTGATCTATCACGCAAGTATTTGATCAGACTCAGTTCCTCTTTCCAGTCTATCGCACCTACTTTGATCTTGATACACTTATAACCATAAGCCAATTTTTCATCTACTTGCGCACGCATTTGCTCCTGCGTGCCCATCCAGATAAGTCCATTGATAGGAATGGTTTTTTGTCCCGAATAAAAATCATTTTTAAAAATCTCTTGCTGCCCTCCATGCATCCAATCGAGCAAAGCCACTTCTAGAGCAAATCGCAGACTGGGAAAATTCTCAGTTACCAATTGCTCCACCATATCAAATACTTCTTCTTCGTTTTTTGGTACGTCGCAATGTGCGATTTCATGCGCTATTCGCTCCAACTCTGGCTGCAAATCTTCGAACGATTCAATACTCAGTCGTTCCAACGGGGCAGCTTCTCCATAGCCGAAGGGCATAAGTCCTTCTTGCGATATTTTGAGAATATAAATGGGATGTTTTTTCAAAACACCCCGCGAGGTGCCCGCTTCAAATTTAAAATCAAGTGTGTAGTCTGTATATTCGAGCTTCAACATAAGCAGTGGATTAATAATGACAATAAAAAACCTCGATTTAACCTCCTTCACTTACCATCTTCCAGAGGAAAAAATCGCAAAATATCCGTTGGCCAACCGATCGGATTCAAAGTTGCTGACCTACGTGGCAGGAGACATCTCTCACCGCAAATTCAGCCAGCTGACTGACACTTTACCAACTGGTTGCCATTTGGTTTTCAACGACACCAAGGTAATACCCGCAAGATTAATATTTCATAAGGAAACAGGTGCAAGAATAGAAATTTTCCTTCTAGAGCCCCTTGCTCCTTCTCACCTATACGTGGCAGCCATGGCCGCTAAAGGTACATGCACATGGCACTGCATGATTGGCAACTCCAAAAGATGGAAAATCGACACCAGTTTATCCATGACTTTACCTTCAGGGCAAAAAGTCCAAGCCACACGCAAGGATCAGGAGATTGTAGAAATACATTGGGAGGGCGAGGCGACATTTTCCGAAATAGTCTCGGCCGCTGGCAACATACCGCTTCCACCCTACCTCAATCGTGAGGTAGAAGAATCGGACAAACCCCGCTATCAGACAGTTTATTCCAATCACGAAGGGGCGGTAGCCGCACCCACGGCAGGTTTGCATTTCACTGAAGAAATCATTGCCAAACTGCCAGAAAAGGATATTTCGACTGACTATCTCACCTTACACGTTTCAGCGGGAACATTTCAACCCATCAAGGCTGAAAGCGTAGAAGAACACCCTATGCACCGCGAGCAGGTGGTAGTGACCAAAAGTAATATCGAAAAACTGCTAAAAGAGGATTTGATCATTCCCGTGGGCACTACGAGCATGCGCACACTAGAGAGTTTGTATTGGTATGGAGTGAAATTGAGTACACAGCCCAATGCTGATTTTTTTGTAGAAAAACTCGACCCATATCAAGAGGATAAAAGGCTTTCAAAAAATGAAAGTCTACAAAATGTGCTAGACTATATGAACAGGCATAATCTGGACACAATCATTGGCCACACAGAGATTTTCATTTTCCCAGGTTATCAAATGCGCTTATGTAAGGGCATCATTACCAACTTTCATTTGCCTGGCTCTACGCTCATTTTGCTCATTGCGGCACTGGTAGGTGACGACTGGAAACGTATCTATCAAGAGGCGCTCCAAAACGACTACCGTTTTCTCAGCTATGGCGATAGTTCGCTGTTAATGCCTAGTTTTAGTTAATTTGGTCTAATATTCTGCCTATACTTATCAAATTCATGATGAAAAAAAGCCTTTCTACCATCTGGGAACAAATAAAAGAAATGTTTGCTGACCTACAAGAAGCCATTTCCGCACCACTATTTGATCTCGGAGAAGGAAGTATCAGTGTGGGTACGATCATGTATTTCATACTTGCCTTTATCGCGTTGAGCGTCATGTCTAAGCAGATCAGACGCCAGGTGGTGGATCGTTTGCTGATCCGCATGCAGATAGAATTTGGTGTGAGAGAGTCTATTGGCAAAGTCAGCCGGTTTATTATCATAGCCATTGGTAGTTTTATTATCATTCAGACTGCCGGTGTGGACTTAAGTGCGCTGGGAATCATTGCGGGTGCGCTCGGTGTGGGTATTGGTTTTGGTTTGCAAAACATCACCAACAACCTCATCTCGGGGATTATCATTCTTTTTGAAAAACCCATCAAACTGGGAGACAGAATCGAAGTAAGCGACATTCAAGGCGATGTAGTGAATATTTCGTTTCGCGCCACAGAGATTCGCACCAATGACAACATTACCATCATTGTTCCAAACTCAGAGTTTATTAGCAGTCAGGTCATCAACTGGAGTCACAATGACCGCAACATTCGGTTCAGAATCCCTGTGGGGGTCAGCTACAAAGAAGACCCTGAGAAAGTGAGAAGAATCCTTTTGGCTGTAGCCAAAGACAATCCACATGTCCTTGACAATATGGAAGCCACAGTGTTGTTTCATGAATATGGCGATAGCTCCATCAATTTTCATCTGGCCGTTTGGACCGCCACACATACTGATAAACCCAATATTTTAAAGAGCGAATTGTACTATGAAATTTTCAAAAGATTCAGAGAAGAAGGTGTGGAAATTCCGTTCCCGCAACGCGATATCCACGTTATCACTCCACCTAAAGACAAGGAACAATTGTAGTCTCTATTAAAGTGTCTGACTCACCCCGACAGTAATGATATTTCTTTCGAAAACGGTGGTGCTTTGCGCAATTTCCTGATACCAATTGAGATATCCTACCTTCACTGCTAGTTTTGGCAAAACCTTATACTCCACTCCAACACTGAACCGGTTTTGGTCGAAGTTATCGCCACCCACTGTGCTTCCTACCTGAAACATAAAATCATTGTAGGCATACAGAGACAATGGTCTTTTGGCCTCCGCGTTGGTCAAGGTATGTTTTACTGCTATTTTATTTCTAAATCGAGGTGTTAACTTATACTCATTGGTCTGCTCATTGTCCTTTATGGTCATTCGCATTCTTTCTTCCAAAGTCACGCTCAGGGCCAAACTTGTTTTTGGCGTAACCTTCCAACCGTAAGCCACTCTCTGATAAGGACGATATTCTACTCGTGTTACTTTTTTATCCACATGAGGGTCAGAAGGCAGGTCAAGTGTGAAATACATCATACCTACAGCAAAAGACCAATTACCATCAGTTTTGTACGTGGCATCCGCCAAAACATAAAACATGTGATTTCTATTGTTGACCACAAAGCGTCTGTCTTCTGTAGATATTCGAGCAGACCAGTGATTATTAATCTTTTTGCTCAGTGTATAGCCTAACCAATACTGATTTTGGTTTACCACATTTCTCTCTTGAGCCGCTAGGGGTGCTGCGGTCAATGCGATGAAAAGTGCCAATAAATGTGTTTTGTAAAAATCCCCTCATGATAACCTCTGTTTGTGTCCCACAAAGCTACAAAGCGCTAAAAGTGAGGATATGACGAGCGTCAGGTTAGGTTATGATACTGAAATTATTGATTATCGGAGCAGGCTTGTACTTAATTCAACAAAAACGACAAATATTCAGGATCGCAGACACAGGGTATGGGTTAACCTTTATTAATTTCCTTTCACATTATCAGTCATATTTAACCCGATCATCTATATTCAAAATCAATACATGCAATTCCTTGATTTGAAAGGCCAGTATTCTGTCTTTCAATAGCTGTGGCTAATGATTAATTGGAAAATAGCGAGCATCCTGTATTTCAAAGCTGGGGTTGATTTAACCTAAGACGATTTCGCACAAAGACACCATTTTGTAGACGGAAAATGGCTGATGTCCAGACTGTCCAATTAAGTGTATCTGCCAATGATTTAATCCGCTTCGCGAGTTCTAGGATTCTAATATCTTCCATTTCCAAATTGTATTTTAGACTTGTTACGAGCTTTTGGTTATAAAAATTCCCAATTCCCAATTCCCAATTCCCAATTCCCAATTCCCAATTCCCAATTCCCAATTCCCAATTCCCAATTAATTTATCACCGCTTCATCTCCAGATACCCCACAAGCTTCTCTATCTCTTTTACTTTGATCGCTGGAAAATTAGCAATGCGAAAAGTAGAAGACTTCCACTGACCATAGCCCGCTCCTAGCACGATTCCGTAGAGGCTAGCATCTTCCAATACTGCAGCAGGATTTTCATTCTTTACTGTCAATACTGTTCGAGATCTCACCGCTTCATTTTCTACCAAAAACGACAAACGCTGGTGCGTACGGATAACCTCTCCGTAATACTTATACTTCAGCTCCGTCTTGTCACTGAGGTACTCAATCCCCTTCGATAGTTTCTGAGTTCTATTCAACAAATAAATTCCCAATACATTCGGTGTATGATGCGTTTGGTTTTTTCGTGTATTCTCGATGATATTCACCAAACTATTGTAATGACCCTGTTCATTGATTTCGAAGGCCTTTTTTACCGCCTTAGGGGACAATATCAAGACCCCCAAGCCCGCTGGCAAGCCCAAGCACTTTTGCACCGAAGCATACCATACATCTGCATTTTCAAAATCTAAATACACTCCTCCTAGCGACGATGTAGCATCTACAGCGATGAGTTGATCAGGATTGGCTTGCCGCAATGCTTTCAGGACTTTATTCGATACTTCCGTACCATTAGACGTTTCATTTTGTGTAACAGCTATCAGATCAAACTCAGCGCCAACCTCCCGTGCTGGCAACTCCTCATTGATATCAAATGAGATTCCTTCAGCCTTTTTAAGCTTAGAAGCATATTCGTACCACTTCTCACCAAAAGCTCCATTATAAAAGTGACAACTCCCCGCTACCGTCAGAGATTGAGCTATAATCTCCCAACACTCTGTAGCAGAAGACACGAATGCAATCTCATAATCAGCAGGAATCAATAGCTTTTCTCTGAGGACAGACTTAGCCTCCGCCACCAAATCCATAAACAGCGCACTGCGGTGATTGGTGGACATATAGCCCTCCATATAGGCTTCATAGATATATTCGGGCACATTGGAATAAACACGTGATGGACCCGGATAAAAATTAGCTGTGTGCATTATTTTGAAAAATATTTGATAGCCATTTCATACCCCCTCAGACCCAGACCTGAAATGATGCCAACGCTTTTTGCTCCTGTATAGGTCACATGTCTGAATGATTCTCTTGCGTGGATATTAGAGATATGCACCTCTACCACGGGCGTTTTGATAGCCGAGATGGCATCTGCCAAAGCGATAGACGTGTGTGTATAGCCTCCAAGGTTCACAATAATTCCGTCATAGGAAAAACCGACCTCATGCAGCTTGTTGATCAACTCTCCCTCCACATTGGATTGGAAGTAATGCAATTTCACCTCCGGAAAAAGTGCTTTTAGCTGCTCAAAATATTGCTCGAAGGTCTGGTGACCATAAATCTCTGGTTCACGTTTTCCAAGTAGATTGAGGTTTGGGCCGTTTATGATTATAATATCCATGGGTCTCTCTAAATTCGCTTGTGAGTTGGGAAATATACATCCGTCAGTACAAAAATTATCTGAAGTTGGAGCGTTCGCTTGCGCAAAACTCCATAGATGCCTATCTCCGTGATGTCACGAAATTAAAGGAGTTTTTCGAAATAAAGGGCATAGAACGCACTCCGTCCAAAGTGGTGCAAGCCGATTTGATTGATTTCTTGGAGTTTATCAACGAACTGGGACTCTCCGAGTACTCACAGGCTAGACTAATTTCTGGGCTAAAATCCTTTTATAAGTTTCTGCTTTACGAACAACTCGTAACCACCGATCCTACAGAACTACTAGAAGCCCCAAAACTTGGCCGAAAGCTTCCCGACACACTCGACTTCCACGAGATCATGTCTATTTTTGAAGCCATAGACCACTCCACACCGCAGGGCATGCGCAACCGTGCCATGCTAGAAACGCTGTATAGCTCTGGATTACGTGTAACAGAGCTTACAGAACTAAAAATCAGCAATATCTATGAGGATATTGGTTTTGTACGAGTGATCGGAAAAGGCAGCAAAGAACGACTCGTTCCCATCGGTCGGGAGGCGCTTAAATTCATTAAGATTTACAGAGATGAAGTGCGAAACCACCTCGATATCAAAAAAGGACAAGAAGACCATCTCTTCTTAAGCAAACGTGGTGCAAAGCTGAGCCGCGTGATGGTCTTTATGATCATCAAAGATTTGGTAATCGCCGCAGGACTCAACAAAATCGTGAGCCCACATACTTTTCGTCACTCCTTTGCCAGCCACTTGATAGAAGGAGGTGCGGATTTGCGGGCAGTACAAGAAATGCTGGGACATGAATCCATCACCACCACCGAAATCTACACCCACCTCGATAGAGATTATCTCCGCCAAGTCATTCAGGAGTTTCATCCGAGGAGTTGATTTACTCCATTTCGAATATATAGGCTTCTCGTGCAATAGATGTTTATGACTTATGCCTTGTTGGTGGATTCTCCATATAACTATAACACCATAGCCGAATTGTACGTTTGATTTAATTATATTTGTACGTACAATTAGATCTACTCATGGATACAAAGCTCACATTGAAACTGGACAAGCAGGTAATAGAAGAAGCGAAAAAATATGCTTCTTCGCAGAAAAAGAGCCTTTCAAAAATGATTGAGCACTATCTCAAATCATTGACCAATAATGAAAATACTTCTGATGATATAGAGATAAGCCCCTTCGTTAAAAGTATGTCCACGGGGGTAAAGATTCCAACTGAGCTAGATCACAAAAAAGTCTATTCCGATCATTTAGCACAGAAGCACGGATGATTGATAAGCTGTTTTTAGATACCAGTGTAGTGCTCGATTTGCTGGGTGAGCGTGTGCCTCATTATGACCCAATGGCCAAAATTGCTTCTTTGGCTGAAAAAGAAAAACTAACATTGGTTACCTCAGCGCTTTCCTATGCCACCGTATTTTACATACTTTCCAAATATGAGAGAAATGACATTGTAAAGGAAAAATTGCGCAAATTCAGAGTGCTTACCTCCACGTCGGATTTGACTGATCAAATAATAGATAAAGGACTTTCGTCCAAATTCACGGATTTTGAAGATGCATTGCAATATCATTGTGCCATTCAAATGGGTTGCAAAATATTGCTCACGAGAAATGAAAAAGATTTCAGCACCTCCGATATCCCAGTCATGACGCCCCGTGAATATCTCATTAGCAAAAACGTTAAGTAACTTTTTTCACAACAATCATCAACCACAAAGTGCTCTTTTCACCTAAAAAAACTATATTCATCGCAAAAACCGTATTATTCAAAATTATGCTTTCAAACCGCTATTTTCTAACAAGTCCATTTGTTTTATACACAATACTGCTTTCACTCACATATACAGCAAATAGCCAATCACCAGACTCTTCCATCCACAAAAAACGAGCTCTACTTAAAAGTTAATTCCCTGCTCACAGGAGACTTTGGTTTTCAATACAAACACCGTGTAGGTGATAATTATTTCCTTCGTATTTCTTCTCTTACGAGCTCAAGGGTTGCGCAGTTTGATGAGCCAGTTTATCCACAGTATTACTCAACAAAAAACACCTACTTCAATTCCGGACTCAACATCGGCTTGGAAAAAAGAAAACAGTACAATTCGAAAATTTCGTTCTTCTATGGAATTGATTTAATTGGGCAATTTGATCAAAAAACGAGCAGGACGGATAATCCAACATTACCAATGGATCAGCAAAAAGTACAGAATTTTGGTGTATCCCTCGGAGTGGGCTTGGGGCTTGGCTTTTTATACAAAATCAAAGATAATGTTCACTTAGGATTTGAAATGACTCCTAATATCCTGGTCAGGTATTCAGAAGAAGTGAGGTATTACGATGGAACACCTGTAGAGGTTAAAAGTTTAACAACACGCCACAATTTCAACACCAATAATCTTTCTTTATCCATTGTGTATTTCTTGAGGAAGGATGAATAAAGCAAAATCAATGATCCTTTCTGTCTAAACTATCCAGAAGAGCCGTAACACTTTCTTCTATTTCTACTAAACCAAAGATGAAAGAATGTCGAAGAATGTTCAATTCAGGATGTTTTTCAGACAGCTTTGCATCTTTTTTCACATTCGATATGGCTTTGGAAAATGATTGAACCTCATCTTCAGGTATCTTTTTATTCTCAGCTATATTCTCTAAAATAGTACATGCAGTTTCACTCACTTTCTTGGAATCATTTTGAATCCCTGAATCACCATCACTGATTTGTGAATCTTGATGGTAGGAGACCCTATGAATAATAAGGATTGAATTATAAAGTTTTTCTAATAGTGCTATTCTTTTGCGTAGATGTGTCGAACGTTTAAAGCGTATAGAATGTACCGTTTCGCGCGCTTGATTTAGATGAAAATGAAAGCGATTTTGAATATCCTGGGTGTTTTTCATTTCTGACATTCGAGTATTCGCAAAAGAAACCTGAAGACGGCTACACGCCTCAAGTAGTGCTAGCCTCAAATGATTCTCAGCCCGCTTAACAGCCTGATCTGGCCAAACAATTAGCGAGACTATAATTCCAGTTACAGCTCCAATACCTATAACAACCAGCCGAAATAAAGACGTAACCATTGGGTCATTTTCCGAGCCAAGGGCTATTGCTGCGGCTGCCACCACTCCGTAGCTCCACTCTGGCCTTAAAGCCGTGACGGAATTAATAAAAAACATACACGCGGATAATGATACTGCCGTTCCCCAACCCCAAGGCAGCACCCATATACACAAAAGAGCCAAACCACTACCCACCAAACTAGCCAACAGCCGCTCCATCCCCGACTTAAATGTGCTCCCCACACTAGATTTCACAATCAGCACTGCGGACAAAATGCCAACCAGCACATTCTCAAAACCAAAAAACCGCAATATCCCATAACAAAGAGCCGCCGCTATGGCAGATTGCAACGCTAGCCTGAGCGCGTCTCTGGCTTCCATGGGTGACGTATTGAAAGGTAGGTATTTAAGTAATTTCTCTGTTTTCATCCCTTCTTAATTTGACAAAGGTTCTATTCCAATCAAAAAACATGCTAGAGCTGCTTCATTTTTTTGGCTTACACGAACTGTACCTTTCATGGATAATTTATTGGGCATTCTCCTGATTACTATTTTGATAGCCCCAAACCTTCCTCAATCAGGAAGTCCCCCCTTTTTCGCTTAGTCCAGTAGGGTTAGGGCCTTCTAGCCCGTTTTAAATATTGAATACCTAAGAGATTCATTTTTAAAACCACCATAACTGTAGGCGCATGACCATTATTACATCCATTTTCCTATTGCTAAGCAGCCTTATTGCTAGCCCTGAGACTCCTCCCCACTCCAATCTGGTTGGGCATGTGAAAATTGACAATTTTAAGAACGAGCTCTTCGTAGAGGCATCAATTAGTAAAATTTTGCTGAGCCATATATTGAAAACCCAAGCCAATTGCGCTCCCCAAGAAATGTTGGAACGCTGTGGCAATGAATATTTCATCGAGCATTTCAAATTAGTCATCAATGGCCAAGCTGTTTCCCTCACCAAACAAAACATGTCTTTGAGTAAAGATTACGTCCTCTACAACTACTATTTGGGTGATTTGGGCTCAGAAGTAGAAACCATTAAACTAACGAGCGACTTTCTATTGGATGATTATGAGCACTCGCTACTCAACGTAGCGGTAACGATCAACGATTTCAATAAGCTGTATAGCCTGAGCGCCCATCGAAAAGAAATTCAAATCAATTTTCATTAAACATTGAAAAGAGGGGCAATGCCAATGGCAAATCAATTAAGTCAATCTTCACAAATTTTCATTTCATCCCAAAGCGATAAACATATACACATGAAATGAGCATGATTCCGAAAACACCAACCCAAGGATGAGTGCTAATCATGTGAATTCCATGTAGAAAAAAAATACACACACATGAAAAAAACACTACTATTTTCAGCACTCCTGCTCAGCTTCTTCCTATCAAAAAGCCAATGCAATTCGGCAGACATTTATGCAGAAGAAGATGATAACGCCGTATGTTTCGAAATCCTGGACAACATCCGCTACATCTATAGCAACAATATCCCTGATCATGAAGACAATCCGCAGCAAGGCATGAGCATTCCTAGCGACCCTGTAGCCGGAGACTATGCCTATACCATGTGTGCTTACCCTGATGTAGCCACCACCTTTACCCCCTTGTATGAGGAAACAGAAACCACTGTAGGTTGTGAAAACAATTACCAGTTTGGTGTCGCTACAAATGGTGTTCGCTTTGACCCTAGCTCTGCCGAGACTTTTGTAAAAACGGACGGCAGCAACAACATCGAGTGGCATGTAGAAGCTACTTCATTAGACAATGAAGTCGGTGTGGGCATGGGTACAGACAATGGTGGACACATGAACTCCCCTGGAGAATATCATTACCACAACATCCCAAAAGTATATTATGAAGATTCTTTGGGCATAGACGAATCCGCGCACTCTCCTATCGTGGGCTATGCTGCGGATGGCTTTCCTATTTACTACAAATATGTCTTTGCAGCTACGGCTGATGCTCTTAGCGCAATCACAGCTGCATCATCAGGGTACTCTCTCAAATCTGGCACAAGACCAGGAGATGGAGAAGACGCTCCTGACGGAACGTACAATGGAGAATATTATGAAGATTACGAATACAGTAGTGCCAATACCATTTTGGATGAGTGTAATGGACGCTATGGTGTGACTCCTGATTTTCCTTACGCGACTTACTACTACGTACTTACAGACGAATATCCGTACATTCCAAGATGTTTCAAAGGAACGGTAATGGACAACACCTTCCGAGTAGGGCCAGATGCTGCATGTGTAAATACCAAAAATGCGACTCAAGACCAATGTAGTGCGGTGGTCAGTGGGTGCATGGATCCCTTTTCTGATAACTACAATGCCAATGCCAACTTCGATGATGGCAGTTGCTCCTATTCAAGCATCAGCTGGAATGGCAGCTGGAGCAATTTCAGTGGCCCTAATAAGTCCATTGATGTGACTTTGAATTCAAACTTTACTTTTAGCCAATCATCTAAATTCAGCTGCAGAAATCTTACAGTAAACAGTGGTACTACTTTGACAGTGGACACAGAGGAAGCTTTGGTGGTTTATGGTGGCTTGACTAATAATGGTTCGATTATCATAGAATCCGGAGGCTCTTTGATCACTTATGATAGTCAAAGCTTTACTGGCAATGACATCACTATAAAAAGAAACACCCGCTATGCAGATGGTAAATACAGCTTCGTAGGTAGTCCTATGCAGCAGAACTCCAGCATTACTGGGGCAGATTTGGGCATTACGATATATAAATATGACGAAACAATAGGATACGGTAATCAGGGGCTTATGAGATGGCTGAGTGCCAAAACTGATGGACTCACTCCTGGCAGAGGATACGCGCAGGCTTTTCAACAAGAAATCACCTTTACAGGCACGCCAAATTCTGGCGACATAACCTACACGGGAACTTTCACAGATCTTCCAAACTCAAATCCTGAAGGCTGGAATCTTGTATCCAACCCCTATCCTGCTGCGATTAGTGTGAGCCGCTTCTTAAACGAAAATGATAACATTGAGGGAGCCGTCTACATCTGGGATGACAATGATTCTGAGACAGTGAGAGGAAGCAACGACGACTATATAGTAGCAAATGGAATCGCCGCTACGCATAACAGCGTGGCAGGAAACGACAATCGCTACAACCAGCATGTGGGCGTGGCACAAGCCTTTTTTGTAAAGCTTCTTGGAGCTTCTGACCTAGGCATTGATTTCACAGAAGAGATGCGTGTAAGCGACAGGAACGCCGATGATAATTTTTTCAGAAAGAATGAAGATGAAGAAATTCCATTTGTTCGTGTGAATTTGACAAATACCGACGGACTGTTTGAGCAAACAATCATTGGGTGGACAGCTGAGGCTTCAGAAACTCAAATCGTCCGTGCCTATGATGCCCCAGTTTTTGATATTGAAGCCGGAAATCTACTCTTCACAGAGAAAGCAAATAAGGCGCTGGCCATACAGGGTGTGACGATGAATACAACTTCCATTTCTGTAAAAGTGAAGGTGGAGCAAGCAGGAACTTATACCCTTGCTTTGGACCAAACAGACTATCCCAATCAATCGTTTTGGCTGAAAGACAAGCAAACAGAAACGACCACTGCTTATGATCAACCCTACTCCTTCTATATGGCTAACGGGGACGTAGCAGAGCGATTTGAACTCCTTACAGAAAACAGTGTGCTTTCCGCAGAAGCGGTGGATGACCAGATATTCGTACACAATAATGTCTTAAACATTGTTTCGAAAAATCAAACCATAAGCGAGTACCGCATTTTCGATTTGTCAGGATCGCTCGTGTTAAAAACACAAGTCTTGAAATCAGCTCAGATTAACTTAAATCACTTAAAAAGCGGGATTTACCTAGTAAGCAGCGAATTAAACTCACTCAAGATAATCGTTCGGTAGTGCCTAAGAGGTGTTGTGAGATACCAGCACCTCTTTATTTTCAAAATTTTCAATTTCTAAAAAGCTATATCATGAAAAATATTCTTCTAAAAACATCCCTAAGCATAATAACTCTCTGTTTACTCTATGCGCCTGTTTTAGCCGAACCAGGCGCTCCACCAGCCACGCCTATTGACGGAGGCTTGTCATTGCTGCTGGCTGCTGGTAGCATCTACGGTCTCAAAAAATTAAGAGATCGAAAAAACTGATTGAATACTTCAGGATAAACGATGTGTGACTTATGTGTAGAACCTAACTTCGCATTTCAAAAAACACGTCATAAATGAACATCAAAACAAGTCTTGGCCGATTCAGACTAGTCGCTATCCTTGAAGGCATCAGCTACCTACTCTTCGCTATCACCATGCCACTCAAGTATATGCTCGACATCAAAGAACCAAACATGGTGGTAGGAATGGCTCATGGCTGGCTCTTCATAGCCTACATCATCCTAGCATTGCAGAATATCTTCAAATATAAGTGGGGTTGGAAAACGGCAGGATTGGCACTGGCAGCCTCTCTCCTTCCTTTTGGTACGTTCGTGGTGGATCACAAAATCCTCAAACCTCAACAACTCCGAGACTCGGCAGCAAACTAATTTTTGGAGATCTAGTAAAGTTTGTTGCAACTGTAGAAAAAATTCACACCCTCACCCCATTTGAGGTGAGAATTTCACAATGTGAAACAATTCCATTTTTTCGCTCTGCGTCTTTTCTCAATTCGTCTAAAAAAAAATGGTCTTGGGCTTATTTAATTTCAAATATTGCTTTTCATCACTGAACTTTGGAGAGATTATTGTGCATTATTGTGCAAATAATCGAAAAAACAACCAGCGATTAGCAATGAAAAAGTCCATTATTTTTATCCTCGCCTTTGCGATGTTCAACCTTGTGGCAAGTGCACAGGAAGAAGCGTCTTTAGTAAAAAAAATCAACGATCTCACCTATGATTGGGATCTAATGTCCACAACTCTAAATAACTACGAAGGCTTAGGGAAATTTTGTTCTGAAGCGTCTTATCGAAACGAATTCGTCGTTTTACTTCAAGGTATCCATCATTTTGATTCTGTCTTGTATGATAAACTTACGAAAGCTGCGAGAATGAGTGCTCATAACCACGACATCAAGAAAGCTATCGAAGAAATTCATGCTTTTGAAAAAGAATATGATACGCACAGCTTCATTCGTTTTCTGCATGATGAATGTGTTGCCAGACAAGATATTGAAAAAAACGCCGAAGCGCTCAAGGGAGACGTGGGGTCTGATTCTTATGGTGGCCAAATCTATATTTTGGAAAGTGAGCTCAACAAATACATCAAGCATATTACCAAGCGCGTCGACCACATTAGAAAACACGTGCACCACCTACATATTCAATAAAATTTAGTCAGTGAAGTCAAGAGATTGGCTTCACAATTGCTCTTAACTTACATCAGTAAAACAATAGACTTACGCAAAGGTTAATTTGACAAAATAATCAAGTAGACCTTTCGCACCCCAGGTAAGGTTTTGTAATGAAAACAGCAGTTAAGTACGCGATTAAATGTCCCAACCACATAAATTAAGAAATCTCATCCTCAAAATTGTCGGATGGACGCTTTCGTCCATCGTCATTCTGCTATTCGCAATTATTCTGTTTATCAGAAGTCCTTGGGGACAAGATATTATTATCACTAAGGCAGTAGATTTTGTTTCTCAAAAAATAGGTACGAAAGTCTCGATAGAAAAACTGTTTATCACATTTGGAGGGAGCGTATCACTCGAAGGACTGTATTTAGAAGATCAATCTCAGGATACGCTTCTGTATTCCGACAACCTCGAAATTTCTATAGAGCTGCTGCCGATCATTCGAGGCGAAAAACTAGATGTGCGATTGGTAAAATGGAATGGACTGGTAGCTAGAGTGAATAGAGACCAAACCACCGAAAAGTACAATTTCGACTACATAGTGGAAGCTTTCGCTCCCGACAGCACCGCGAGTACTCCTACAGACACTACCGCTTCTCAAAGCCTGAAGTTTGAACTAGGAAAAATCCGTTTTACCGACTTTGATCTTCGCTTAAGCGATCCTGTCTCAGGAATGGATGCTGATCTCCAATTAGGTGAACTGACATTGAAAATGGATGAGCTAGACATGGAAACGATGCTTTTTCACATAGACGAACTCCAACTTCGCAATACTCAAATAACATATAAGCAAACCAAGCCCCTACCGCCGAGCACAGACACTACCACCAGCTCCAGCGGATTACCAACGCTCATAGTCGACGATTTAATTTTGGAAGACTTGGAACTTCTCTATGAATCTACTCCTGACAAAATGAAAGCTCAGGCGAGCATCGCGCAATTAACCCTTGATCTGCCTGAGGCTAATCTACAAAAGCAATTGATTCGACTTAATGAATTTTCACTAGCCAATAGCAAAATTTACTTTCATGACTTTTCCGTATCTCCTGAGGCAACTAGCACAGACACCACGGATAGTAAATCCAGTAGGGTTCCTTTTCAATGGCCTGCATGGGATGTGATTGCGGAAGACATCAACTTTGAAAATAATTCTTTCATCTATAAGACTGACAGCCTAGCATCCAACTCCAAGCAGTTTAATCCTGAAAACATCCATATTGCAGGTTTTGAGCTAAAGCTCAAAGATGTTAAATACAAACCAGAGGCAGCAAGTCTTACTCTGGAAGCATTTAGATTCAATGAAAGAAGTGGGTTCAGGTTAAAGCAGCTAGCCATGAAAGCCAATCTGGATAGCCAATCTATATCTATTGAAAACTTAAATTTAAACACAAAAGACAATGCCCTTGCTGGTAATCTCTCTGTGTCCTATCAATCTTTTGAGCAATTGATAGCAGCTCCACTATCTGCTAGTGTTGCGATTGATCTCAATCAAATCAAGCTAGACCTTAATGAAGCATTTGCTTTTGCCCCTGAGCTGGCCAGCGACCCGTACTTACGATCCTTGAGTAAAAATAAGATTGAAGCCAATGTAAACCTTGAGGGTGATACCTCAATGATAGACATTAAGTCATTTAACCTTAAATGGAACGACACCAAAGCCTCCATTAAGGGGATTGTAAAAAACCCGATGAACACCACCGCTCTGGAAGCGAACATCCCAACATTGGAATTTTATTCCACACGAAAGGATTTACTCACCTTCGTTTCAGAAGCTGACTTGGGCGTGAATATGCCAAAATCGATTGAAATAAAAGGTGTAGTAGATGGTTCATTGCAGAGAACCAATGCCCGCCTTGACGTAAAGATGCCCGAGGGAAAAATCAATATTGTTGGGACATTTAATCAGGAAAAGAGCCTCGCGTTTAAATCAAAAATTAAGGTTCAGTCACTTGATCTAGGAACCATTCTGGGAAATGACCAAATTGGTGTACTCACGTTTGACATAACAGCTAATGGAACTGGTGAAAATTTACAAAACTTAAACGGCGAGCTTTATTCCAATTTTGAAAAACTAGAGCTGAAAGGATATGACTATGCCGGCTTATTTTTTGGCGGAAAAATAACTCAAGGACTAGCCAACGTCCAACTAAAATTCAATGACGAAAATCTAAAAGTGGGGATTCAAGCTTCCGCACGGCTGGACAGCCTCCTACAAAATGCCCAACTCTCCGTGAACTTGGAAGGTGCAGACCTAAAAGCCATAAACCTGACTTCCAAAGACATCCGGACAAGGTTTAATTTGAAAGCGAATTACACTACCGATAGTACCAAAACTTTCATTAAAGCTAGCATCAGAGATGGAATAGCCGTTTATAACAGCACGTCTTATCCTTTTGGGGAATTTGAAGCGGATGCCATGCTGGGTATAGATAGCACTAACGTAAATGTAAAAAGTCGTATTCTGGATTTGGAACTAATCTCTAATCAAAATACCAGTCAACTAACCACTTCACTCAAGCGACAGTTCGGATATTACCTGGTAGACTCTTTGCAAATTGATAGTATAGCCGACCCTTCCATCACATCCCTAAGGATGAAGATCTCAGAGTCCCCTCTTCTGCGAGATATTCTGCTGTCTGGACTAGAGCGACTCGACGAAACACGTATTCATGTTGATTTCTCTGAGGCCAACCATACCATAAATGCCGATATCTCTGCTCCGTACATTCAATATGCTGGAAGTCAAATCAACGCTTTGAAAGTCAGCGCCAACGGAGATGCTAAGAAACTCACATTCGATTTGGGTTGGAGTCTAATAGAATCTGAACCTATCCAAATAGAGCAAACAAGCATCACGGGTTCTGTTCAAAACAAAAAGCTCCTATTCGACATTGAAATGAATGATGAAGAAGAAAGAATGGTTTTTGTAAGATCAGAAGTTGAAATGCTGGGCGATACAATCATTTATCATATCGATCCTGAAAATCTTACTTTCAATAAAATGCCTTGGGTTATTCCCAAAAGCAACCGCCTAGAAATCGGCGATGAATACATTTCTTTTCATAATTTCACTTTCAGCCAGAATAACCAATCTTTCGGGCTAAAATCCATACGTGAAGAGGATGATGCTAAAATTAGTCTTTCCTTTGAAAATTTTGGTTTGGAGACCTTTACCAGCCTCTTAAATCCTGACCAGCCGATAGGTACGGGCCTTATGAATGGTGAGCTCACCATAGAACACCTGTTTGGCAATATGGGATTTTTAGCACAATTGAATATTTCGGAACTAAAGGTAATGGACGTGGCAGCTGGTAACCTCAAACTAGATGCTTCATCAAAGGATGGCAGTAGCTATGATGCAAAATTATCAATAGTTGGCCAAAATATAGATCTAAAGGTAGATGCAGACTATGTCCTTCCCGGAAATATCGATGCAGATATTAACCTTTCCAAACTCAATTTAACCATTGTGGAGGCTCTCATCCCCGACTTGATTTCTCAAACGAGTGGAGCAGTATCTGCTTCCATAAAAGTAAATGGAGATGTGACTAATCCTCAATATAAAGGAAGCATCGGCTTTGATCAGGCCAGTGCCGTTGCGAATATGTTACAATCCCAATTCACCATCGTCAATGACAAAATTACTTTGGACAACAAAGGCATTCAACTGGGTAGGCTCACCATCGAAGATGCCGGGAAAAATAAGTTTGTTTTAGAGGGTGAAATTCTCACAAAAGACCTGCTCAATCCAAGTTTTGACTTGACGCTAAAGGCCAACAACTTTACGGCTATAGACTCCAAACAAGGTAACAATCCACTGTTTTATGGAAAATTCAACCTTTCTACAGACCTCACCATCAAAGGAGACCTGAATATCCCCATAGTAAATGGTCAAGTAAAAGTAAATAAGGCTACAGAGTTTACTTTCATCGTACCGGAATCTCAATTGGAACTTGTAGAGCGAGAAGGGGTCGTGACTTTCACAAATAGACAAAATCCTGACAACATTTTAACACGAAAAGCAGACACGACCTCTACTTCCTCTTTTACAGGAATAGATTTGGATGTGGTGCTAAAAGTAAACGATGATGCTATTTTCAATGTCGTCATCGATGAAAAGACTGGTGACAACCTGCAAATATCAGGCGATGGAGATTTTGCTTTTGGTATTGAAACCAATGGTAGAACGACTCTTTCGGGGCGTTTTGAAGTAAACTCTGGACACTACGAAGCAAGTCTGTACGGACTGGTAAAACGACGTTTTGATATTGCAGATGGAAGTACCATAATCTGGAAAGGTGATCCGCTAGAAGCAGAAATGGACATTCGCGCGATCTACAAGGTAAAAACGAGTGCAGCTCCACTAATGGCAGTACAAACTGCTGGAGAAAGTAGCAATGAAACACAGAAATTTCAGCAGAAACTGAACTTCCTTGTATATCTGAACTTGGAAGGTGAACTACTCAAGCCTGAGATTTCCTTCAATCTGGATATGCCTGACGATGATCAGGGGGCTTTGGGCGGAGAAGTATACGGCACAGTACAACAACTCAACAACAGAGAAGAAGAGCTCAACAAACAAGTCTTTTCGCTATTGGTGATGAATAGATTTTTCCCTGGAACGGGAAGTGACGGAAGTAGTGGAGGTCCCGCTTCTATCGCACGAGACAATGTGAATAAAGTACTGTCTAGCCAGCTCAACAACTTCTCAGACAAACTTTTGGGCAGCTCAGGTTTTGAGCTTGATTTCGGCTTAGAGAGCTATCAAAACTATGAAAGCGAGACACCTCAAGAGGAGACACAATTAGATATCAGCGCCAAAAAAGGATTTTTCAACAACCGACTGATCGTTCAAGTAGGAAGTGAAGTGAACCTAGAAGGGGCTGAACAGCAGCAAACAGCAGATCAGGCCAGCACCCCTATGGTGGGTAATGTGAGTTTGGAATATCTGATCACAGAAAATGGTCGCTATCGAATAAAAGGATTTAGAAAAAATCAGTATGAAGGCATCATAGACGGTCAATTGACCGTCACTGGACTCGGGTTCATTTTCAATCGTGAGTTCAATAAATTCAATGAAATATTTAGAAATCAGCCGGCAAATAAGCGGGAGGAAGAGGAACCAGAAGATGAGCCAAATGAAGAATAATCTCTTTTTTAAATACGGAAAACAGTTTCTAATATTCAATATCAGCTTGATTATCTCATTTTCATGCGCTGTGAAACGTTACGTACCTGAAGGGGAGTTTTTATACACAGGCGCCAAACTGAGCCTGAAATCAGAAAATGATGACATAAAAGACCTTGGAGATGTAGAATCCGAATTGGAGACTCTACTCCGACCTGAGCCTAACAGTAAAATCCTCGGTATTCGCATGGGGCTACTGGCTCATTACAAAGTCAAAAACAAGAAAAATCCAGGCCCGATCAATAAGTGGCTCAATAAGAAAATAGGCGAAGAACCCGTATATCTTTCGGATTTTGAGCCTTCTTACACAGAAGAGCTTATTAACAACCGTCTGGAAAACGAAGGTTTTTTCAGAAATGAAGTAAATACTGACGTAAATCGTAAGAAAAAAACTGCAGACATAGCCTACACGGTAATTGTAGAAACTCCCTACACTCTTGACACTTTGATTTTGGATTCTGGCAGTGCTCCCATCTACCAAGACATTGCCAAATCACTTGAAAAAACGATCTTAAAACCAGAGAGTCGCTTCGATCTGGACATGCTCAAAGCAGAAAGAATGCGAATTGACCAAGATTTGAAATGGATTGGCTATTATAACTTCAACGAAGATTTTCTCATTTTTGAAGCAGACACCAACCAGATCGGCAACAGAAAGTTTAGACTCTACCTCAAGGTAAAAGAAGAAACTCCTGAAAAATCTACCGTCCCGTATATGATTCGTGAAATCACTGTATTTCCTAATTATTCTTTGGACAAGCAAGGATCTAAAGCCAGACACTTCCACCATAAATGGAGTCGACTACATTCAAAATCCATTATTTTTCAAAACAGAAAAACTATCTCCCTACCTTTTACTCGAAGAAAATCAACTGTACGATCCCTTAAAATCAAAATATACAAGCAACAGGCTGTCATCTATAGGTACCTATAAGTTTGTGAATATAAGATTTGAAGAAATAGAAGATGGAAGCAGATACTGGTGCAGCTAGAAGCACGAATTATGCTCTCCCCTCTCACCAAAACGATCTATAAAGACTGAACTGCAAGGACTCTCTAAATCCAATGGATTTGTTGGGCCGGTGCTTTCTGTCACCTATAGCAATAGAAACCTCTTTTATAGTGGTGAAACGCTCAATTTCAATGCGAGCGCTGGATATGAAGCTCAACTGGCAAAAGGTCAAAGGACGGGGCTAAACAGTACGCATTTGGGATTCAAGTCTGATCTTATCATTCCTCGGCTTATATTGCGCCTATCTCCATTGTGAGTAAATTTAGATATGATGTTCCTAAAACGAAAATATCTGCTGGTGTAGAGTTCTTAAAACGAAGCAAACTCTACAGCCTAACTTCCTTCAACGGCTCTTTTGGATACTATTGGAATGCTACAGAGTATATCTATCACGAACTCAACCCAATTAGTGTGAATTATCTAAAAGTTGGAAATACAACGCAGGAGTTCAGGGATATTTTGGATCAAAACGAGTTTCTAGAAAGCAGTTTTGATCAGCAATACATTGCAGGTCTTACCTACACTTTTGTGTACAACAGGGTAAAGAATGTCGCTAATCAATTCCCTATTTTCATCACCACCAATTTAGATGTAGCCGGGAATGCTCTGAGTCTTATCAGCGAAAAAAATGAAGAAGGTCTAAATACGGTTTTTGGCATAGAGTATGCCCAATATGCAAAAGCGGATATTGATATTCAGCAGCAAATAAAATTCAAGAACGGCTCACATGTCTTGGTAGCCAGAGCTTTTGCTGGTGTGGGTATCTCATACGGCAACTCCCCATCACTGCCCTATTCCAAACAGTATTTTTCTGGAGGTCCCTACAGCGTTCGTGCTTTTCAAATTCGCTCTTTAGGGCCAGGTACTTACCAACCAAGCAACAATGATGCTGCTGCTTTCTTTGATCAAGCTGGAGACATACGTTTTGAGGCCAATCTGGAATATCGGTTTCCCATCATATCGGTATTGAAAGGAGCACTGTTTGCTGATGCTGGTAATGTGTGGCTGATGCGTGAAAATGCCGACCTTCCTGGGAGTAGGTTTTCCTCAAATTTTCTTCAAGAATTGGGTATTGGAGTTGGAACTGGCGTACGTGTAGATATTCAGAGTTTTGTGATTAGACTTGATGCATCTATACCCATAGATACGCCTTCAGCCTCATTCAAGGTCGATTATAAAAACCCTGTCTTCAACTTTGCTATCGGGTATCCATTCTAATCAAACCAATTCCTGATCTGGGTGAGGCTCTTTGATCTCCATATTCATCTTTGTATATCCTCACTACTACAAGAAAAAGACTGATACAGTAACGGACCGAAAACTAAACCAATAAAACCAAACAGTGGACACCAATGATCACACCGATAATCGTGATGAGAGGATGTACATCATCTAGCCTACGCAGAACAAACATACGTATGAGGTTGTCAGTCACTCCCACAATCACCAATCCATAAGCCAATATCCCCCACGCCTGAAAAATATCTCCATTGGATAACGCAAGCACAAAAACGGGAATAATCCCCACCATTGCTCCTACTACAGGTATCATAGATCCAACAGCGACAATTACAAACCAAAAGAAAGGCTCTTTTACTCCAAAAATCCAAAAACCTATCAGAGCGATTAGACCCTGAGCTAACGCCACCATCGGAATACCGATAGCATTGCTTCTAACCATTGCTACAATCTCCTTCCCCATAATAGCAATATTCTTATTACTCGTTGGAATATACTCATAAAGAGACTCCCGCATTTTCCTTCTATTAGTGAGCATGAAGTAAAGTAGAAAGTACATGATACCAATAGACACAAACATGTTAAATGTACCACCAGCCACCCCTTGTAACTGCTCCGAAAGCCATGATGATATTCCAGAAGCATCGATCTGTGAAGAAAGATCATAGCCAACTCGCTCCTCAATCACTCCCATTTGTTTTTTTACCGCTTTAATTACTCGCTCTGAATTACTAGCCACATCTCCTATCTTATTGCCCAGCATAAGTGCCACTCCCGACACTGGTAACAAGATTCCCACAAATGATGCAAAAAGAAGCAGAGCTGCCGCCAAATCAGGATTCCAACCTTGATTAACCAACTTAACCATGCCTTTTCGTAATAAAACATAAAAAGTAATAGCGCCTAAAATTCCGGAGAGATAAGGTAACATCTCCATGAAAATCAGACCGCCCATGAATACCACAAGAAGCAATAAAAATAACTGACGTGTTAATTTAGGATTTAAGGGTTTCATCTGATCTATGATAGAATTGTGACTGATTATTAGTTTGAAAAGTATTCCTGAAAAGAAAATGGAACAATATCAAATCCAATACGGGCTTTAATGCAAAACAGTTGGTCTATTGAGATACGAAGTTTGGACTAAAGGCAAAAAAAAAGCTTACCAAAATGGTAAGCTTTCTTTCTAAAAAAATTTAGCAGAAAATTAAATTACTTTAACGTTTACTGCATTCAATCCTTTTTTTCCTTCTTTAAGGTCGAATTCAACCTCATCACCTTCACGGATCTCATCAATCAAGCCTGAAATGTGAACGAAGTGTTCTTTGTTTGATCCTTCTTCACTAATGAACCCGAATCCTTTTGATTCATTGAAGAATTTTACTGTGCCTTTACTCATTGTAATTAATTAAATAGAAATAAAAACGCTAAGGTATGGCTATATCTGATCAACTGTTAGTTTTTTCTTGTTTTATTTCAGTTTTACATCAAGATATTTTAAAATATCGGACCTTTTACGCGTTTTTTACTGTTCCAAAAGTCCTTATACGGATTAATAGCCTATTTCAACAAGATTAAACTGAATGTACCATGTACCAATAGCCGCAATATAACCCAAAAGTGCAGGTATAGTCCCCTTTCTAATATAGTATTTGATCGTAAGCTCAGGCACTTGCCCCATAGCAGCCACGCCTGCCGCTGAACCAATCACCAATATGCTACCTCCAGTACCTGCGGTAATGGCCAGCAGTACCCAATACTGAAAATGAATGCCTTCGGGAAGCATATCAATAACTGCTGCAGTCAGAGGTACATTGTCAAAAACTGCAGATATCACACCGATAAATGAATGTCCAAAAATTAAGTGCATTCTCATTGGCTGCAGGATTTTCTCCGAAAAGTAAGAAACGCCATCTTATCCAGAATACCATAAAAACCAAGAGCATTGACCGCCAAGTAAGAATTCCAATAAAAAATGTAATAGTCGCCATATCGATGGTCTTAATCACATTAACAATTTTATTGGCCTTCTTTTTTAATTTTCCTTGCTTCAACTTAAAATCTATCATGATGGCTGCCAGCTCCTAACCCAAAGAGAATACCGAAGAAATGGCGGTAAATGAAGTAAATTCACCAGTACGGCAAAACCGAAAGTCATAAAACCCATCGCAATGATGATCCACTGTAGCGGCTTTACTTCTTCATTCTCTCGCCCATCACGATTTTCCTTTACAATCTGTCTGGTGAGTAGATATTGAGGAATGACCCAAGCCACCATCGATGGTAAGAAGCCATAAAGTAGCACCTGCCAAGCTGTAAACTTTTCAGCAAGCCACATCATAATAGTAGTAACATCTCCCACTGGTGACATTGCTCCTCCTGCATTTGCTGCTATTATGGTATTAATAATGAAAATATTAAAATTTTCTTTCCTCAAATAAAGAAATCTACCAACCTGTATCATTACCAAGTGTAGTAGTCAGGTTATCTAACAATGAAGAAGAAATGAATGTGATAACTCCTAAAATCCAAAAAAGAGTCGTATTGCTAATTTTCAGACGAGAAAAGTTTATTTTCCAGCCATGTAAAAAAGCGATAGTGCCCCATCATCTCCACAATGGTCATAGCTCCTATCAAGAAAACAATCAGCTCAAAAATCTCAGCAGAACTCTCTTGCAAGTGCATGATGCATAAGTTCATGATCTGCTCCAATAGAAGCAATCATCCACATAACCGTGCCTGAGAAAAGTGCAATCCAGCTTTTATTGATACCCAGAGAGTGCTCGAAGGCTATTGCAATGATGGCATTGAGAAAAATGACTAAAAGGATAATTCCGATAGTATCCATAAGTGGAAGTTTTGTCTAATTCTGCTTTTATACTAGATGAAATAACCTTTGGGGCGATTGGTTATAGCAATTTGGGCGCAAAATTAGCCCTCATTCTGTCCGCATACTAGTTTTAACCAATTAAAAAGGAAATGATTTTTTGAATTAAAAATCAGACAAAGAAGGAGTTATATATAAGAACTACTACAGGTAATTAGCAAGCGAATGTATCTGGTCATTAAACTTGCATAAGCTTTCTCTACCATTCAAAAAAGCCAGTTCTATCAAAAAAGCATATCCGAAAACTTCACCACCGGCCTCCTGTACAAGCGCCGAAGCTGCTCCTGCACTTCCCCCTGTAGCCAGGAGATCATCGTGAATCAATACTTTTTGTCCTTGCTTTATTGCGTCTATATGCATCTCTACAGTGGCCGATCCATATTCCAGATCATAAGAATGTTGAAGGGTTTTATACGGCAGTTTCCCTGCTTTTCTTATAGGGATAAAAGGAATACCCAACTTCATGGCCAGCGCTGCACCAAACAGAAACCCACGAGATTCAATACCCGCAATAGCATCTATATCATGATTGCCTCCATCGTTCCGCAAAGTGTTCTACAATATCTGTACACAATGCAGCATTTTGAAAAATAGGAGTTATGTCTTTGAAAAGTATGCCTGACTTAGGAAAGTCGGCAACATCTCTTATTGCACTTTTTATGCGTGTCTCTAAATTCTTCATTATTCAAATCTAAGGGATTCGATGGGATCAAGCTTGGCAGCCTTCCGCGCTGGCAAATACCCAGACAATAAACCCACAACCATCCCAATGGTTACCCCAAACAAAATCCACAGCCAAGGAATGACAAATGCCCCGTCTATAAACAATGAAGTGAGATTACCAATGCCAAGGCCTAAAATAATGCCTATCATCCCTCCCATTTGACAAATAACTATGGCTTCAATAAGAAACTGTTGACGAATCATTTGAGGAGTAGCACCCAATGCTTTTCTAATGCCTATTTCTCGGGTTCGTTCTGTGACGGACACCAGCATGATATTCATCAAACCAATAGACGCTCCCAAAAGTGTAATAAAACCGATCGTAAAGCCGCCAATTCTCAAGTAACCAGTGATTTCACCCAGTTTTTCCGCCAGAGATTTGTTTATTTTTATTTCAAAAGAATTTTCTTGCTTCACAGGATCTTGGCGTATGGCTCGCATCAATGACCTGTCACCAAACCTACCACCTGATCCGTTTTAGTTGCATCCGAAACACCAACAGTAGCCTGAAAGTCCAGTTGCCGACCAGCTGCCAATTTTCGCGCAGTAAGTGTTGGGATCAAACACATCCGATCTATGCTACCATCGCCTCCAGCCCCGCCCTGCGTACCTAGCAAACCTATAATTTTGAATTTTCCTCCGAGAAACGAAATAGCTTTATTGATCGGATCTTCATTGTCATCAAAAAGTGTTTTTACTATTTCCGATCCCACAATGACCACATCTGTTCCATTTTGCACTTCCGACTGAGAAAAATTTCTACCTTCCACAATATCATAGCCATCCACTATGAGATAATCAACATCTCCACCCTGAATACGGGAATTGGGATTGGTCACTTTCGATCCATGTTTGGCTTCCGCATTCCAAGTGATGGCGGCATTCACACTTACAATGGCCGAACCGTTAAACTTTTCCTTTAGCGTAATCAAATCGTCATAAGTCAATGGCGGAAAGGTCTTGACTTCCTTACCTTCTCTTGATCCCCGATCGCCCCGCACGCTCTCCACATCAAAAGTATTGGCCCCTAGGTTGGAAAAGCTGCTGTTGATCGAACCTTGAATGCCGTCGATAGCAGTGAGAATGCCAACAAGAGACATGATGCCTATGGCTATGATAGCGGCAGTAAGAATAGACCTGAGTTTATTCGCCTTGATAGAATTAAGCCCTTCCTTTACGTTTTCCCTCAGATTCATTTTTATCTTTACCCTTGAGCGTTTCTAGTGAAATAGTAAAATTTGATCGTTAGGATTTAAACCATCCATTCAAACTTTTCATAAAACTACGAAATAGCCGTTATCAATTCGTCAAAATATCCATTGGATTTATGAGAGCCATCTTCATCATAGTGCTAATATGCTTATCCATAGTTACCAAAGCTGCCTACCTACTCATTCCTATGGACGAAAGCCAAACCAACCATTTGAAATCCTACGGCATCACCTATTGGATGCTCACCAAGGAAATCCCAGTGGATTGGCTGCTCAACTACCGTGGGGGCAGTTTTATGGTTAAATACCACCAGACACTCGAAAACGAATGCGTGATCAGGGGAATCTCTTATGATGTAATCTCGGATGCTTCTGCCAACCAAATCCGAGAAGAACTGGCCAGCCCAGCTAGCAATACCGACGTGATGAAACTGGAGAAATATCCAAAAATTGCCGTGTATTCGCCTAAAAGCAAACAACCTTGGGACGATGCGGTAACGCTGGTGCTCACCTATGCGGAAATCCCATACGATGTGATTTTCGATGATGAAATCATGTACAATGAGCTCCCTAAATATGATTGGCTGCACCTCCACCACGAAGATTTTACAGGCCAATACGGCAAGTTTTACAAAACCTACCAGCATTACCCTTGGTATCAGGAGCAGCAGCGCGAATACGAAGAATCTGCCAGAAAACACGGTTTCTCGAAAGTCTCGCACCTAAAACTAGCCATTGTCAAAAAGATAAAGAGCTATGTCGCCAGTGGAGGATTTCTCTTTGCGATGTGCTCAGCCACCGATACGTATGACATTGCGCTCTCTGCTGAAGGATTGGATATCTGCGAATCCATGTTCGACGGTGATCCTGCCGATCCCAATGCGCAATCCAAGCTTGATTTCAGCAAAACGCTGGCGTTTGAAAATTTTGTTTTGGAGAGAAGTCCTTATGAATACGAATATTCGAATATCGACCAGCAGGACAAAGAGCGAAACCTCAAAGAAGGCAATGATTTTTTCAATCTATTCGAATTCTCTGCCAAATGGGATCCCGTGCCTACCATGCTAACGCAAAATCACACCAAAATCATCAAGGGATTTATGGGGCAAACCACGGCTTTCAAAAAGCAGCTGATCAAACCTGATGTGCTGATCATGGGCGAAACTCGCTCTGTGGATGAAGCCAGATATATCCATGGCGTAATGGGCAAAGGTTTTTGGACGTTTTACGGTGGACACGACCCGGAGGATTACAGACATTATGTAAACGAACAACCCACCGACCTAAACCTCCACCCCAACTCGCCGGGCTATCGCTTAATTCTGAACAACATCCTCTTCCCTGCTGCCAAGAAGAAAAAGCAAAAGACTTGATTTTGAGGTTATGCTGTCAGATACTACGGCCATCTCATTGCCGAAGTGGTGAGATTATACAAACCTTTTTCAATACAATATCAAAAATAAAAGGCTACCTCTGTTAGAGAAGTAGCCTTTGTCAAAATTTTGCATTGAGAATTTTATTTCTCTACAGGAGGCATGGCATCCAGGATGTCCATCAGCTTTTCTGCTTCATCATAATTTTTCAATCTGTTGTGAATGTAAGCCAAGGTCTCTACCACTTGTCTATCCTCTGGTTTCAACTCATAAAGTTTTTTCCACTGAGGCAAAGCCTGCTTTCAGCTTTTCTGTCATGACTGGCTTTAGTTCTTGCTCTTTCTTTCTATCAGCTGCGCTCACTCCAAGGTTACTGATTTCCTTAATCACATCATTAGCTCTATTCAAGAGAATCACACCTTTATTGAAGTTACAGTTAAAATCATTTGGGTCAACTTCGATACACTTAGAGTAAGTTTTCAAAGCTACATCTTGCTGATCCAGTTCCTCGTACATTGCTGCCAAAGCAAAATAAAGACTCGTATTATCTGGTTCTGCTGCAATAGCTTTAATCAAATTCTCCTTTGCCTCTTCTACCTTGTCTAGAGTAATAAGCAAATTGATTTCAGTCTTACTGAACAATGGATCTCCAGGGAATACTTGCAAAGCTTCTCTTGCTACTGCCAAAGCTGCCTCTGAGTCCTTTGTCTGAGTCATATAAATATTCATAAGATTCACATACAAGTCCTGAGAACGAGCACCTGCATCAATCGCATCTCTATATGCCTTTACTGCTAAATCAAACAATTCACCATTATGAGCAGCATAAGCTGCATTTTTGTATGAATTGGTATCACCTTCCATGATTTGTGCCGCAGCGTAGAATTTATCTACCGCAGACTGGAAAACTTTCATTTTGAAAATCCTCTACTGCACTATTGAAATAGTAAGAATAATAGCCATTTACCTGCTGGCTTTTAAGCATTGGTAAACCAGTTAGCTCCAGTGATATAGTACTCTTTTCCATCCGCCAGTTCATCAGACTTTTTGAATGATTCCATTGCAATGGTCAGTGCATTTTCAGATAGCGTTGCATATTGTGGATTTGAAGTAGTATCCAATGTTGCATAAATCAACCCACGATAATACCATGTCTTCCCATCATCCTTCGTTTTCTCATACGTGGTAGCTTGATCAATGATCTCTTTTGCTAAAGCAAGATCACCTTTTTCGCGAGCAGTGCTTTGCCTTAGAAATTTTTGGCTTTTGGCTGCTTTTGAGCGAAACTCACTACTGAAAGTGCCAAAGCGGCAATCATCAACGATTGATTTTTTCATGATTTATAGATTCAAATGATAAATTTATTCTTCTGTATTCTCTGATGCCTCCTCCGAATTATCCGTCTGATCATCCGCATTGTCAGTTGGTACAATTGGGTTTCCTTCTTCATCCAATCTACTTCTTCTTCAATCTTTGGTATTGCTTCTACAGCTGAAATTTCATCTTTCTCACTTAGTCGAATCAACTTCACACCTTGAGTTGCTCTACCCATCACTCGAAGACTCGCAACTTCCATTCTAATGGCGATACCTGATTTATTAATAATCATCAAGATCATAATCATCGGTCACTGCTTTGATAGCTACCAAACTACCTGTTTTTTCAGTGATGTTCATGGTTTTCACACCCTTACCACCACGTTTGGTGATTCGGTAATCTTCTAGCTCAGAACGCTTGCCATAACCCTTTTCGGATACTACCAAAAGCTGAGGCGGCTCTTTGTGATCAACACAAATCATACCAACCACAAATTCACCTTCTTGTCAAACGAATTCCTCTTACTCCAGTAGCGGTACGTCCCATAGATCGTGCATCTGCTTCATGGAATCTATTTGCTCGACCTGAGTTAGAAGCAATGATGATATGATGATCACCATCAGTCAACTGCACGTTCAGCAGTTTATCGCCTTCATTATATTGATTGCATTGATACCATTTTGTCTTGGTCGGCTATATGCCAAAAGTGGTGTTTTCTTAATCGTACCAGCAGCGGTACACATCACCAAGAAATTATTGTTGATGTAATCCTGATCAGTCAATGATTTCACATTGATCACAGAACGAACTTTGTCTTCAGCTTCGATATTAATGATATTCTGAATTGCCCGACCCTTAGAAGTTTTACTTCCTTCAGGAATAGCCCACACCTTGTGCCAATACACCTTACCAAACTCAGTGAATATCAATAGGTAATTGTGTGCAGTGGCTACAAATAGATGCTCCGTAAAATCACTATCCTTTGGTAGTTACCGCTCTCGAACCTACTCCTCCTCTACCTTGACTTCTGTATTCTATAAGTGGTGTACGCTTGATATAACCTTCATGAGAAATGGTGATCACCATCTCATCATCAGGAATCATATCTTCAGCTGTAAACTCGTCGGCAGCATGTTCAATATTGGTTCTACGAGCATCACCATAACGCTCCTTCACCTCATTGAGCTCATCCTTGATGATCTGCATGCGACGCTCCTCTTTCTCCAAAATATCTTTTAGATCTTCGATAAGCAACATGATTTCATCATATTCCTTCTGGATTTTCTCTCTTTCAAGACCTGTAAGCCTCTGAAGACGCATATCCAAAATAGCACGTGCTTGAATTTCAGACAATTCAAATCGCTCCATCAAGCCATTTCTAGCAATCTCTGGATCTCTAGAATTTCTGATCAAAGCAATAACCTCATCTAGGTGATCTAGTGCTATCAGGTAACCTTGCAAAATATGAGCACGCTTCTCAGCTTCCTCTAGCTCATACTGCGTCCGTCTGATCACCACCTCATGTCTATGCTCTACATAGTGATGAATGAGGTCTTTTAGATTCAGCGTTTTCGGCCTTCCACCTACTAGCGCCACGTTATTGACACTGAAAGAAGACTGTAATTGTGTTTGCTTATATAAGTTGTTGAGAACGATGTTTGGAATAGCATCCTTTCTCAATTCATAAACGATGCGCATTCCGTCTCTATCAGACTCATCTCTGATATCAGAAATGCCCTCTATTTTCTTTTCGTTGATTAGCGCAGCAGTTTTTTCAATCATATTGGCCTTATTGACCATATATGGAATTTCCGTAACTACGATCTGCTCACGTCCCGACTTCATCACTTCCACCTCGGCTTTTGCACGAATCACTACGCGACCTCTTCCGGTCTCAAAAGCAGCCCGCACTCCTTGGTAACCGTAGATCGTTCCTCCAGTAGGGAAATCTGGTGCAGTTACGTGCTGAATAAGCTCTTCAATGGTGATGTCATTGTTATCAATATAAGCCTGAATACCATCTACAACTTCAGATAAATTGTGCGGCGGCATGTTGGTAGCCATACCTACAGCAATCCCCGATGCTCCATTCAAAAGCAAGTTGGGGATTTTGGCAGGAAGCACCGTGGGTTCTAGGACCGTATCATCATAGTTAGGTGCAAAATTCACCGTATTCTTATTGATGTCTGCCAACAACTCTTCAGAAATACGCTTCAAACGCGCCTCCGTATATCGCATGGCTGCAGGAGAATCTCCATCCACAGAACCAAAGTTACCCTGACCATCCACCAAAGGATAGCGCAGTGACCAAGGCTGAGCCATACGAACCATGGTGTCGTAAACAGCAGTATCACCATGGGGGTGGTACTTACCGAGCACATCCCCGACAATCCTAGCACATTTCTTATAAGACTTGTTGTAGTTTACCCCCAGTTCATCCATACCATAGAGTATTCTTCTATGAACTGGTTTTAGACCATCTCTGGCATCTGGCAAGGCTCGTGAAATAATCACCGACATTGAATAATCAATGTAGGCTCCCCTCATTTCATCTTCTATATTGATTGAAATGATGTTTTGGCCATCAGATGTGGCTCCTGAATCATTTCCAGGTAGGTCTTCAATATCTCCGTCTGACATGAAAAATAGTTAATTTGTATGTCTAAATTGGTTCGCAATTTAAGCAAAAAATAACGGATAAAAACGCTTAATATGGGTCTAATTTGCGTTTATTTCTCCATTTGTAGCGCCATAATCTGCGATGATTCTCCCCCACTTTTGGATTCTGCTTTTTCCAAATTGGCTGACCTCTCACTTCTCGAAGCTGACCAGTGGCCGGATCCATCAAAACATGCTTTAATTGCACATGATCGCTGGCCTGCGGAGAACGCGGTATTTCAGGAATGTTGACACTCACTCCTACTTGAACCATCCACGCCCCATTATTATGTTTTGTATCAGTTCCATCTAAATTATTGATGGTAAATCGCTTGTAATCATAACTTGGACGAACAACTACTCTAAAATATTCCGAAAGATTTTTTTCAATATTAACACCAAAATTGAGGAATAACTTCTGACCAATACCTATTGCATTGGTATTGAATTGTGGGCCTAAATAAGCTCCTCCAACCTGCAACTCTCCGACAAATGTATAATCCCAGTATTCGTAAAACTGATACCCTAATAACCCAAACCATTTGAGGTAGCGAGTAGATTTAAAGCCAAATTCATAATCTCGAATAATCTCCTCATTCACTGAAGGTTTTAGCGGCTGCAAAAAATGCTTTTCGTATTGAAAACCCGCCCCAATTCGAAAATCATTAAAATCATAATGAATTGAGAAAAGAAGCGGAATCGTTTTGGCATAAGCTCCAAAAGAAAGACCAATAGAATCTGCATCCACCAAATATTGATTATTGACCAAAGCTGGGTTATTAACTGGATTGCCCAAGTAAGGATATGGGACTTCAAAATTTCCTTCCCTCACAAGCTCCTGTCCTGGTACAGGGTTACTCACCCAATTTTGATATCCATTGAATGTTGGTCTAAAAGCAAAATCCTTCCCAAGAATCATTTGCTGATTTTCGTCTTGAAAAAAACGATAACCAGCCAAAGAATGCTCATAGTTGGTAAACCCATACCCTGAAGTGAGGGTAAAAGAGAACTTATTGATGAAAACACGAAATGGGCTTCTGTAGATATCATATTTCTCATAGATATCCTGCTTTTGCGCTGAGAGCCAAAAGAAACAGAGAAATGTGAATGATATGAATAAGAGGCTTTTTCTCAATTCTTTTTCTTTTTCGACTATTGAATGTCTAACAATTTAGCTTTCACTACGAGCACTTCATAAGGAGAAACGTTTGCTGCGTACGCTGGAATAATCTCCATAGCAGCCAGTTCTTCGGCTAAATAAGAAGGAATAACCCTAGCACTTTCTCTGTATCCAAGCAAAGAGGGGATTACAAAAAGTGCTTCTTCGCCTTTGGCCATGCGCCCAACACCAATATTGAGCCCATCAAAAACCTCTTGATTGTTATATTGAAAAGCAAACGGATTGGCCTCTCCTGCATAGGTAATATCCACTGGTTCTGTTTTATCAGAAACGGACAGAGTGTAAGTCAAAATTACCAGCTGATTTGTAGCAGGGCGCTGTTGTGTATCGCCAACTTTCAGCCGTTTATATATCATTCCATTGGTTAATATCTCAGGTTGGTTGAGTGGGTATTGTACTGTATCTGATAGATTTTGATCATCAGAATAATCCACTACCTTCTTATTATCCTCTGACCGAATGTCGTTATCATTTTGAATGCGTT
Organism: uncultured Cytophagales bacterium; assembly: GCA_963848175.1. GTDB lineage: Bacteria > Bacteroidota > Bacteroidia > Cytophagales > Cyclobacteriaceae > JAMZMI01. Next base: position 189,708 of record CAWKCO010000004.1, on the reverse strand, counting down.
TAAGAGTAATATCAATTGTAATGATAGAATTTTCCGGGATAAGCACCGATGAGTATTTGCCATAAGCCAATTTAGAAGGAATAACCAAACCCCATGTTTCTCCTTCTTTCATTTTGGCAAGAGCCAAATCAATACCAATAGGATAAATAGCATTGACTCCACGCTTCATTCTTAGTGGGTCTGAATTGGTAGAATCAATACGTTCCAACCTCTGCCCTCCAAGCACCTTAAGATCGTAGTAGATAGACAAGATCGTACCTTCTGCTTGGGTCTTACCAGTATCGTTTGCCGTAATTAGGTAGGAATATATACCACTAGTATCGCGGGTATAAGTTACGCTCATCGTATCGAGATAAGATACAATTGTCGAATCTTCTAATAAAGCGTCATAGGATTTAATTACATCTTCTCCCCCACAGGAATAGACCATAGCCAACACGCCAACACATACACACAACAAAATCAATCTCATCTGACGACAATAACGAAGAACAACCGCTTTGATTATAAGCGAAATTAAGCTTTTTGATCAAAGGTTTTGCAAAACATCTGAAAGACTGGAAGTTTATTCAATCCAATTTTCTCACCTACTTTGATAATTTGCAAATATTCATTGCGTCCAATACGCCTTTTGCTGCTAATAATGTCCTCGTCATTCTCCAAGAAGAAGCTCACAATAAACCGTATGAGCACGTATGGGGAATTCAGCACCGCTAATTTGTATTCTTCGTAGGACACTTCTTTTAACTCATCAAAGTCAGAGGTCTCGATCGTGGACATATCGAATGAGCTGTGCATAGCTACATTCAACACCTCAAAAAATTTATCTTGGTAGACATCAAATTTTTTGATCAGAAACTTCATTGCATTCACTACTGGATCTTTCTCCATAAAATACCCCCCTTTGGAAAGCTTTCGAGCCTTTTTATTGAGTGCACGTTCTTCAAAAAAACTGATTGTTCCATCAGCCATGGCTATACAAACTGTAGGAGCCATCATTACCAAACTAAAAAAATCATGATCCGACAAGTCCAAATAAGGTGCCTCATGACTAATAAAATCCTTCTTCAACTTAAAAGTTGCTTCTTGAATGGCGGGAATGGCCATCATCGTTTCAATTTCGTATTCTGTAAACATAGGGAGCTTCGTTTATTTTACTTGTTTGAAAATAGCGTGCTTATGCCAAATAAAAAAGGACTGCTACGATTCAGTCCTTTTTTATATCTTATAGTACCTAATACCTTATGGATTTGGTACTTCTGCTTCGGTATTACTTGCTGTCAGGAGGTCATTGTAAATCACTTCGTATCGTGTCTTCAATTCTTCATCGCTCCTAAGCGCTTTCTTTAGGCTATTGTACAATCCAGCACCTATTTCTTCCTTTATCTTACCAATATAAACTTCCTTAAAAGATTCCTTTTGAGCTTCAATATCGGTCTTAATCTGGTTGTAAACAGCAAGCTCATCGGCAGACGCACTCACTGATTCGATGTTTCCGGCCTTATCTGCTTTGCTAAGATCGTTATACATAGAAGCTGACAACATATCATTGGACTTTACCCAAACTTCTACAGAGTCACCCATTTTAACCTTTTCCAACTCTGCCCACACCATAACTGATGCGTATACTCCCAACTCTTCATCTGAAAAAGTGGCTTCATCTTGCGCTTTAGCACAAAATGCCATTAAAGTTAAAACTCCAACTAATATTAAATTCTTCATCTTCTCTATCTGTTTTTTACTTTATGAAATGATTAAACCCGCAAACTAACAAACTGAGTTTGGAGATTTAAGAAAAAACATCAAAAATGAAGCCATTCGGCAACTTCTTTGCCTTTTAACCTAGTTACCAGGAGTGGGAATTGATTCTAGCGATTGGTAAGTATGAAAGATCGTTTGTCCTGAAGAAGAAGGAGTGAAAGTAAATGTTTCAGCACTGCTATAGACATTCCTGCTTTTACGCGTTTGCAGACGCACGGTATTTTCGCCCAAATTGAGCGGCACTCTACTGTAATAGATGCTGTGAGGAATAGTCTGCCAGTTTCGTGTGTCGGCCTTCTCTGTAAAAGCATTGACCAGACCAAGCAACGCACCAAACCCTTCACTCTCTTGTCGTACTTGATTTTCAGCCACTTTTTTGAGTGCTACCCGCAAAAGACTCTTACTAAACTCTCGAAGCATTCGCTCTTGTAGTGTTTTGAAGGCTATCTGATTTACATCCTCTGCTTTCTCCAAAGAATAAGTCCCTGTAGAAGTTACGAGATTTGCCCCATCAAAAATGGGCTGTCGTTCCACATATTTAGGAAACGCTACTCGAAAAACTTTCAATGATGCCAAACTGCTGGATTGAGAAGCATTGGAACTACCCAAAACAAAAGGGAACGACATTCCATACTCACTATTGGCAAAGGTCATAGCTCCATTTCCTCCATCCTGCACCGCAAAATTGATAGACCACTCGCCTTTTACCGGCCCTAAGCCATTGTGCCAAAAGAAAACCAGTTCCGCTTCAGTCGGTTTATGTGAATACTTAGTATCAAACTCTTTTTCATAAAAAAGAACCTCACTCTGAAAGCCGTTTAGATAAGCTGTCCGCAGCAAATCCTTCTTCAACTGGTCTGGCGCACCTAAGCCAAAAAGCCTTTTAAAATCCTCTTTATAGATATCATAAGCATTGCGATAAGCAATGAATGCATTGTTCACATCTCCTGATGCTTCATAAGCAATACCCATGAGGTTGTGGATAAAGGCATCTCTCTTATACTTATTGTCAGATTTGTATCTGTCGCTGAGCGCATTGAGTCCATTATTAAGTCTGCGACACTCTACCAAAGCAGCTTCGTATTCCCCCATTTTGAGGTAGTTCATTGCTTTATAGTAAAGTATCAGCAACTGCTCATGGTCTTCAGCCTGATAAGGAATGGCCATGGGGTTTACCAAATATGAAGTAACTACTTCTCCTGCATTTTTTCGGTAATCTTCGTTGTAGATATAAGCTTTTTCAAACCACTGGTTGCTTTCCTCATACTCCCCTTGCATACTACTCACCACACCTCTATTGGCATAGTAAAGAAACTTCGTTCTTTTCGTCTTTTGATCTTTCAGGGCTTTTTCCGCAGCATCTAACTGCCCGCGCTCAAAACGATCGTTGAACTCGACATTTGCTTGATAGTAAGTGGCGCAAGAAATAAATACGAATGTGAGGAGAATTAGGCCGAAACGCTTCATCCAATTAATGACATTAACGGTGAGGATTGAAAATTGAACACAAAGTAGAAGTGCGATTCTCGTAAGAATCGCACAGCTCTTTTTTTAGTTCTTGATATATTTTTTAATCTCTTTGTCTCCAATCCACACTTTCTCATTGGTTTCAAGGTTGGCAAGCTCCAAATTGATTTTGTAGCTTACTACTTGCTCCTTTTTATAAGAATCGGTGATGGAAGTAATCACTCCAAACATCATAAAGTCAGCTCCCAATTCCTTTCCCCATTTCGCCTGAGTCTCTGGAGATGCAAACTCGCCTTGCTGAGCGCGCTCTTCACGCATTTTCTCTCTAAAAACACTGTTTTGTACCACTCTCACAAGTCCGGAATTGATGAATTCTCTTTCTACGTCCTTGATAAACGTTTCAGATTCGATATGTTCAGAAGATTTATTTTGTACGATACCTACGATCACTACTGGTTTTCTTCCATTCGCTCTGGCAAAATCTTCTCTCCAGGGTCTGTTAAGCACATCGTTGATCATAGCTTCTGCCACCATCTTAGAATCGGTATCGTTCCACCTGCCACTGAGATCAATTTGCTGATCGGGGCTCACACGGGTAACTGATCTTGAACATGCAGATGCTACCACAAGTACTAAAACTAAAAGAATAGCGGGATTAATAATTTTTTTCATGACTGAAATGTTTGATTTTATATAGATCTTAAAAGTTTTAATTACAATTAATCGATAGTAAAATAGCCTATTTCTTAACTGAAACATCAACCCTACAGACGTAATTATTTTACTAAAGTTGGGCTGTAATCTTGATATTCAAAAACCTTGCCGATAATGAATTTGGTATGGCAAAATTAATTCCGCTGTTGTCCTGAATCCATGAGTAAGACAAAGTATTATCAGCACCTAAGGCATTAAGTACCTCAGCCCTGAGGATTATGGACGGAAACATTTTTGTTTCTGATCTTTCAAATGCCTTTGAAAACCCAATATCTACACGATAATATTCGTCTCCCTTAAAAGCATTGCGGTATTGCACGGCCTTGGGTGGGCCAAAAGGATAGCCAGAGCCAAAAACTAAATTGAGATGCACCCGAGCTGTAGGATCTCTTGGCATGTGGTCTTCAAAATATACGGCTATATTGATGCGCTGGTCTGACGGTCTGCGAATGTAGCCCACTTTTTTCTCTACTTCATAATCCACATCTTCAACGTCTATTCTATTGGCAGGAATCTCATTATCATCCTCATCATAATACACCGTATATATATCATCATTCAAATTTTCTTGCGTTTGTAGAAAACCAAAACTGAACCAAGACTGAGTACCTTTCACAAATTCTCCATTCACACGAAAATCAAAACCGGTAGCAAAACCTTCGGCATTATTTGATGGAAAATACCTCAAACGAACATTATCAATATCATAAGGAATGATGTCGTATAGCTTTTTATAATAAACATCAGAATTGAAAAGAAAAGGTCTACCCCACATGTGAAAAACTCGCGTATATCCAAGAATGTAGTGAATGGATCGCTGAGCTAAAATATTGTTGTTGATATTACCATTGTAGTCACGCAATTCTCTATAAAATGGCGGCTGCTGGTAATACCCCACAGAAAACTTGATCGTGGTATTAGATTTCCACTTTGGTGCAAAGCGGTAAGAAACGCGTGGACTAAAAAGCAACTGACCATTAAAATCCCAATAGGTCAACCTACCCCCGACATTCAGCGCGTGAATGGAATCACCCCAAACCCAAGTATTTTGTGCAAAACCATAATACTGAGTGGCAGACATCTCAAGTTTGTTGAAAATCGTGTCAATGACTGTGATATAATCGGCAGAATCCAAGAATGAATACTCATTCACCTGATCATTGATATTTTGATAAGCAAGACCTGCTCCAATCTCGAAGGTACTGTTGTTGCTAATCAAATATTCGTTCCTATTTTCGATGGTAAAAAGAGACGCTCTCAGTGCATTTCTACCATAATCATAATTGGTACCTATTCCACGAACGGAGGCACAATCATCTGCATCTCCTCCAGCATTCGTATCTACATCACAAAGCCTGTATGCACCTTCCACCTCAAACTGCTCACGCTCATAAGTGTACATAGCCGAGCCTATCATGTGGGTTCGGAAGCGGTTATTAACCCGATGCGTCAGTCGTAATCCTGATTGATAAGTATCGTAGTTAAGTAGCTCCTGACCTTCAAAAGCTGTTTCCAGACGGAAATTTGCTTGGATAGAGCCAAATTGCGTTTCTTGTGATTCTGGTCTGGTCAAATAGCGATTTCTACCATAAGACAAAAGCACATTCAATTTTGTACGATTGATGTAGGGTGAATTTTTATTGGTAAGATCGAAAGTCAATAGCGATTGAAGGTCCGTATAAGTAGGAAAGTACTGCCCCTGAGTTTTCAAAGTATTTAGCAAATAGCGCGAATCCTTATGCCGAATTCCGGTCAAGTGAGACACTCGCCCTTTGCTACCGCCGTAATAGATTGTTCCTCCAAGCAAACCAAGCGTGACAGCACCCTCTTCAGCACTAGGCTCTTTGTATTGAATATTTAAACTTGAAGAAAGTTTATCTCCATACTTCGCTTCCCAACCTCCTGCGTAGAATTCAATGTCCTCAACCATATCAGGATTGACGAAGCTCAACCCTTCCTGACGACCCGCATTCGACAAAAAAGGTCGATAAATAGGCATATCGTTAACATACACCAAGTTTTCATCAAAATTGCCTCCACGTACGGAGTAGGCAGAACTCAATTCGTTGTTACTTGACACACCGGGCAGAGTCACCAATATTTTATTAAAATCCCCAAAGGCTGAAGGTAAGCTTTTGGCTGATTTGGCCTCAATTTTTATAACGGATTGCACTTCTTCCGTTTCAATTTTATTTCTAACCTCTACTCCATCGAGCTCCATGGTTCTTTCAGCCAATACCACACTTATATTAGCAACATCATCCCCACTTACTGCCAACAGCTTACTTTCGTATTGAATATGAGAAAAAACCAGAATTAAACTATCAGAAGACTTGATTGAAAGATAGAATTTCCCATCTTGATCAGAAGTTGTTCCTGCACGTCCACCTCTTAGTTGAACACTCGCCTGACTGATCGGCTTATCAGATTGATCTATAATAGTTCCAGAAACCTGAGTCTGCCCATACAGCGAACATGCTACAAGTAACAATAGTACAAAAACCCCTTCCTTTAACATGCTTAAATTTTAGACGTTTTTGAGCGATTTAATCGTTTTGATAGGATCAGAAGAACCAAAAACAAAACTTCCCGCAACGAGCACATTAGCTCCCGCCGCTTTTAATTGAGCCGCATTTTCTGTAGAAACTCCACCATCAATCTCTATCAACAAGCCATCGTTCTTCCCTTTAGCAAGAACTACCAACTGCTTTATTTTATCATACGTGTTGGAGATAAATTTTTGTCCTCCAAAGCCCGGATTAACAGACATAATCAACACCAAGTCTATATCCGCAATAATATCTCTCAGGAGCTCCACATTGGTGTGCGGATTCAAAGCCACTCCCGCTTTCAAACCCAAAGACTTTATTTGCTGTATGGTACGGTGTAAATGCAAACATGTCTCAATGTGAACGGTAATAATCTCCGCACCCAAATTTTTGCAAGTTTCCAAATATGGATTGGGGTCGGTAATCATCAAATGAAAATCTAGTGGTTTCTTCGCATGCTGTTGCATGGCTGAGATCACAGGAAAACCAAACGAAATATTTGGCACAAAAACACCATCCATGATGTCTATATGGATATAGTCTGCTTCACTTGCATTCAACATTTCTATATCTCGCTGGATGTTTCCAAAATCTGCTGCAAGAATAGAAGGGGCAATTAATAAATTGTCCATTTAAATCTTTACTAGTTTAATTGTCTTTGTTTGTTTACCAGTGGTCAAAATCAACAAATAAACGCCCTTTTCTGTAGAATCAAATTCCACAAGTAATGAATCTGGACGATTTCTGGAGTTGACTTTTTTTCTATAAATGCGACTTCCTTTTGTGTCTATCAGTTCAATAACAACATTTTCGTTGAGCATTGTACCTTGAAAATCGATGGTGAATGAGTTTCCTGAAAATGGATTTGGGAATACTTTTAGCTCGGGCTTCAATAATTGTTGTAAAGAAAGCCCATTGGGGTTGATAATGGATAGATAACTTGGCACCCCATACCCAACAAATGAGTCGGGAGTTCCTGAATTACGTCCCGATTTCTTCACTTCTTCTATTACCCTCAAATAGTCCCATTCGGGGAATGCCTGCCAAACGCTCGCTACAAACCCCGCGATCAATGGTGATGCAAAGCTCGTGCCTGAACTTGTGATAATAGATCCTGACCCATTCACAACTGTGGTAGGACCTCCCAACGCACAAACATCTGGTTTATCTCGTCCATCTGCGGTTTTTCCGTATGAGCTAAAACTAGATCGCTCAAACTTATCGTTAACACTTCCTACCGTTAAGATATCTTGAGCATCACCTGGAAAAGTAACTTCATGCCAAGCGTTAGTGCTGCCAGTATTGCCTGCACTCGAAACAATCACCATGCCTTTGGAAGCTCCGATGGTAGCCGCTCGGGTGATCACGGCAGTATTTCCATCTAAATCTGATAAGGAATAATCCATAGACTTATCATCAAAAGTATTATAGCCCAAAGAACTATTCACCACATCTACCCCCAAACTATCGACATACTCCATCGCAAACAGCCAATTGTATTCTTCAACACGATACTCTCCATCTGCTTCTGTCACGCACAAAACAACATTTGCTTTCGGTGCAGTTCCGATCATGTCATCTTCATACCTCGCACTGATAGTGGATAAAACCTGTGTGCCATGTGAACCAAACTGATACACATTGCCAGTATTCTGGATAAAATCTTTGGTAGCCACTACCCTATTGCTATCAAACAAATGCTGAAAGGGGATATATTCATTTACTCCCCTAAAGCCATTGTCCATCACCGCTATCGTCATTCCTTCCCCCTTATAACCATCGGCATGCATCTTATCCGCACGCAGCATTTTAATTTGAACACTTGAGGTGGCTCTAACACTTGGGGGTTCTTTAAACGTCTCTGGAATAATCGGCGATTGTTGTTCTCGCTGTAGCAATGCTCCTGGAGCGATGTATTCGACTTTGGTCACAAAAGAAATACCTTGAATATTAGGAATTAGATTCTCTTCGCCCTGAATTAAAACAGCATTAAACCACTTGCTTTTATGATAAACTTCTACACCAACTTTGATCAGTGAATCCACATAGTATTCATTCACTGGAAAGTCCTGAGCAGTTACTTCTATTGATTGTTTTGCTCTTCTATCAACAGCTTTTTGGCTTAGAAACACTTCTGGACTTGATACATCCCAAGCCACTGTGTCTTTATCTAAAAAAAAGACCATATAGCGATTTACTTGAGCTTTGGATGCGAAAAACGCAGCAATAAAAACAACAGAGAAAAACCAGTGCTTAATCATTTGAAATTAAATATTGATAAAGAATTCTTCCACTTATAATCTGCTCAGTACTTTCACAGTCTTTGGTACAATACTCCAATGTAATATAGTTTTTCTCCAAAAGCCCAACCCCCTTTTCATAGACCTCATACCGCTCATCTCGCCTAACCAAATTTTGAGGTTCATCCGCGATAACCACTTTGATTAAATCATTTGAATACGCTTCCGATTTCAACTTTTCAGTTTCCACACCTTCATAATAATACTCTTGGTATCCATGTGTGTTAAATGCATTTCCATCCCACTCAGCTCCCTCCTTTGCTGGAAAAGTGAGCTTCACCAATGGTACATTATTTTCCGTTATTACCAAAAGTCGATCAGTTTTCCGCACTGACCACAAAGAGTCTACACGCCAAGGATCATTGGCTGTATTTCTTTTCTCTCGTTGCAATATGTACGTAATTTCACCCGATGACGAAACCAGAGAGTCCGAAATAGACTCTCTCAATTGATAAAAATTCGTTTCAGCCCCTACTAGATTATACAGCGTTTCCTCTACTTGATAAACTCTAGCGCTATCCTTGTATATAGGGTAAAAATCCACCCCTAAATCAGTCACATCGACCTCCTCGGAGTTGCACCCAGCGAGCACTGCTACAAAAAAAATGAGACTATAGAGCCTTTTCATGGTGCTGTCTAAAACTTGATTGTATCCATCCGCCACCTATCACATCATTACCTTCGTAAAACACGGCAGCCTGCCCCGGAGCAATGGCATTCACGCCATTTCCGAAATACACCTTCATGGTGTCTCCTGCCTGCTCTATTACTGCTGGCGCGCCATCATCATTGTAACGCACTTTAGTGATGGTATCTTTTCTTTCACCGATGATATTTTCATATTTCTGCATGGTGAGATTTTTTACGTACATGCCATCACGAGAAAGTTCATCAAATGTCCCTAGAATTACACGGTTTTTGTCTTTCTGGATTTCAGTTACATAAACTGGAAAACCCAAGGCAATGCCAAGCCCCTTTCGCTGACCTACAGTGTAAAAAGGGTAACCTTCGTGTGTGCCCACCACTTCGCCCGACTCCAAAACAAATTCTCCACCTCTCACTTCGTCCTCCAAACCTGGAACTCTCCTTCTCAAGAAACCCCGGTAGTCATTATCAGGAACGAAACATATCTCATAAGACTCAGGTTTGGCCACCAATTCGTGAAACCCTCTTTCAATGGCCATATCTCTAATTTCAGATTTATGCAAATTTCCCAACGGATATTTCGTGCGACTCAAACTCTGCTGCGAAATCCCCCAAAGTGCATAAGATTGGTCTTTGTTTTCATCTTTTCCTTTGGAAATCACAAAGCGGCTGTTCTCTTCACGCACATTGGCATAGTGCCCTGTCGCGATATAGTCACACCCCAGCTTGTCAGCCCTATGCAACAATGAGTCCCATTTGATATGAGTGTTGCAAAGCACACATGGGTTTGGCGTGCGGCCATTGAGATACTCATTGGTAAAATGATTGATCACATAATCACCAAACTCTTCTCTAATATCTACGATGTAGTGTGGAAATCCGAGACTCACGGCAATATTGCGAGCATCGTTGATGGAATCTAGGCTGCAACAGCCTGTTTCCTTTTTGCTGCCTCCTGAAGTTTGATAATCCCATGTTTTCATGGTCATACCGATTACTTCATAGCCTTCTTCGTGTAACATTACGGCTGCAAGGGAGCTATCTATACCTCCACTCATTGCCACTAAAATTCTTCCGTGTTTGCTCATATCACCCCGCGAGGTTGAAAGCCTCGTTTACGTGTTTTTAATTGATCATTAAAATAAAAAGAACGGAGCATTTCCATTCTTACCACAAAGTTAACCCGAATATTCCGAGCCCAAGTAACTCAGATTAATTATTGGCATAAAATCACAAATTCCTATCGAAAAAAAGTGCCTCTATTTACCGTTTTTCTGAGATGAAGTGCCTTTACCTAGAAAAATTCAATTTCTTTGCGCCTGAAACAACTGGATTATGGGTTTAAAGGCAACAGTAAAAGTAAGTGACGTAACAAACCTCAGCAATGCACGCTATTGTGCAGGAATGGGCGTGGAGTTATTGGGATTTAATTTGAATGAATCTTCTCCTCAATATGTTTCACCTACTCAATTTCAAGATATCGTTGGTTGGGTGGCGGGAGTTTCCATCGTTGGAGAATTTGATCTCAGTACCAATGTGGTAGATATCAAACTAGCATCACAGAGCTATGCACTTGATTATCTACAAATTGAGGATATTGATTTGCTTGAAGAACTTTCAGAGCTCTCTATTTCATTCATATTTAAGCTTAAGCTTGAAGATTTGGACTCTATCAAAAATCTAGAATCCCTTGTAGAAACAATACTCGCCTACACCAATAGGATATTAGTCTCTTCAACCAATAGCGACCTTTTTCCTGAAATTGATAAGGCTATTAGCCAGATTGCTTCTAAAGCTGAATGGATCAAAGGATACGATGTTCAATTGGGCAACATTGAAACAATTCTAGCGCAGAAAATGCACTCTGGAATTGAGCTCCAAGGAGCGGATGAAGAACGCCCAGGATTCAATGACTATGGAGATGTGATGGATATATTGGAAGCTCTTGACGAAGACTAGCCAAAAACCTTCCAATACCAGATTATTTAAAACTGAAATTTCAGATACTTAATCTTCTCCCCTTTTTCTGACCAAATTTTCTCATACTTGGTTTGTATGCCATGGTGCTCGGCGAGCATATCAGATTGGTACAAGTCATGCGTGTATTGAAGATTTCGAACGGGAAATCTTGTTTGCAAAATCTCTAGTGTATAGTCAAACAATGAAGTACTATCAGTTTTGAACTTAAACCAGCTATTTTCATGAGCTACACGCTTGTACGACTCCAGAAAACGAGGGAAAGTCAACCTTCTTTTCTCATCTCCATCTTTTGGTCGTGGATCAGGAAAAGTGAGCCATACTTCATCCACTTCATTTTCTGCAAAAAACTTATCCAATACATGGATTTGAGTGCGAAGAAAACCTACATTCTTTAATCCCTCATTGATAGCTAAAGTGCTCCCCTGATACAATCGGTCTCCCTTGATATCTATTCCGATGTAATTCCTATCGGGATTGATTCGTGCCAAACCAACCGAATATTCGCCATCCCCACATCCTAATTCTATAGTGATGGGATGATCATTTTTAAAAAAATCAGAACTCCATTTTCCTTTGATCAATTCGAACAATGGTTTTCCTGGCTGTAAGATGTTTTCCCTATTCGCGTTTTCTTGAAATCTTCTTAACTTCTTCCTCACAATTCATTTATTTCGGCAACCACAAATGTGCTACCGCACACCAAAATCAAATCTTCTTTATGCTGCTTGCTTCTTAGCTGTGTCTAACGCCACATTTACATCTTCAAACACATCACCATTCAACCCAAACGTCGCTGCTTTTTGCTGCAAAGCTAAGGCAGAAAGTGACCGTGGCACGCTCGATTGAGTGAAATAAAAACTAGCTGGCTTTGTGGCAAGCAATTCCAATATTGTATCTACAGATTTATCTTTTACCACTCCGAAAATAATGTGTAGGTGCGATGGATTCTCTAAAGTTACTTGCTCAAACAGTGCTTGTAGACCAGGAAGATTGTGGCTAATATCCGCAACAATTTTTGGGCTGTGTCCCAATACTTGCCATCGACCTTTTAATCCACTTTTCTCTTTGGCATAAGCCAACCCTTCACGAATATTCTCATCAGTAATTGTCCAGCCATGTTCACGCAGAGTTTCAATTAATTTCAAAACACCAGGCAAATTTTTCTGAAAATAGCCTGCGGTAATATCCAGCTTCAGCGCTTTCAAAAGCAACTCCCCATGGTTATAAACATCTAATACAACACCTTCTGCACTTTTCAACGTTTGCTCTACCCGATATTGTGATGCGCTGAATAAAGGAGCATTCAAGGCTTTGGCCTGATCTGCAAAAACATGTAACAACTCTGGCTGCTCTGCACCAATCACCACAGGTACTCCCGACTTAATAATCCCGGCTTTCTCCGAAGCTATTTTCTCCAAAGAGTCGCCTAAAAGATCGGCATGATCCCATCCTATCATTGTGATAAGGCAAGCTATAGGTGTAATAACATTGGTACTGTCCAGCCTGCCTCCAAGCCCCGTTTCTATCACAGCAATATCCACCTTGCTTTTCGCAAAAAAAGACACGGCCATGGCAAAAGTGACCTCAAAAAATGATGGGTCAATCAATTCTATGGCAGGTTGAATATCAGATACAAACTCAGAAACAAATGCCTCTGACATTTCTAAGCCATCGACTTTGGCGCGCTCGGTAAATGATTTTAAATGCGGGGAAGTAAATAAACCAGTTTTATATCCACTGGCGGATAATATTGCAGCAATGGCATGAGCGGAACTGCCTTTTCCATTGGTTCCAGCAATATGCACACACTTAAAATCATCTTGAGGATTACCTATGGCATCAAGTAGCTTTCTTGTATTGCTCAAGTCGTATTTCAAAGCTGGAGCACCCACCCGCTGAAACATAGGTAACCGGGCATATAAATACGCCAATGCCTTTTGGTAAGTCATTTACTTGGTTTTGATAATAAAGGTGACGTAACCTGTGGATGTTGGAGCTGGCTTGTAATCATTGGTCTTACTAAAGGACAATCGTTCAATAGACTGTCTATATCTCCGCTCAACTTCCGGAGAAACTGTACTAGAGACAATATCAATTCGAGACAAATACCCATCGCCATCAATAATGATTTTGTATACGATCTTACCTGTTTCATTTGACTTATCATCTGGTTGAGGTTTGAAATCCCACACCCAGCCAGCCATTTGAAGACTTGCTCCATCCGAAGAACCTTGACTTCCGTACAGTGCCCGACCATCAATCGTACCTTCTTTTTTGCCTTCATCGCCAGTTCCAGAGGTAGATCCTTGCGATTTAGCACCTGTATCTGCTCCATTTGGCTTGGACATCAAAGCTTCCTGCTTTACAGGAGCAGTCTCTTTCGGCTTTTCTGGTGTCTTTTCTACAACTTCTTTCTTGGGTTGTTCTACAGGCTTCTTCGGTTGCTCCACAGGCACAGGCTTTTCTACTACCTCTTTTTTCACTTCTGTAACTTTTTCTGTGGCCTTTACCGTGGCACTTTTATCCTCATAGCTTGGCAATGCTTCCTCTACAGGAGCCGATTCCTTAATAGGCTCTGCTACTTGCTCCTCAGTTTCCTCCACCACTTCTTCAGGTTGATCTTCCACTACCTCCTCAACTGTCTCAGGACTTGAAACGGGGATATCACCTTGTCCACTTTGTTCTAGACCAAAATTCAATTCAATACCGAATGTGGGGATGGGCGGGTCTGGCTCTCTCCAGGCAATGAGAAAATAGAATAGCAGGAGCATCAACAGCTGTACCAGCACTGATGCAATCCATCCTATTCTTTTATGTTTCTTTTCCTTTTCCAATGTTACTCTGGCTTGGTGGCAATTGATACTTTAGCCTCTAATGCTGTAGCTATTCCCGCAACTTTCACAAGATGCTCTACTGGTACTTTTCCATCGCAGTGCAGTACCACAACGCCTTCTTTTCCAGATAGTGCATCTCGCAACACTCCCTCCAACTGTCCGATGCTTACCGCTTTTTCATTTACAAAATATTGTAAATCCTTCGAAATGGTCACACTCACTTTCTGCAAAACTATTTCAGAGCTTTTACTCGATGGCAAATTCACTGGAAGTCCACTCGGAGTGATAAAAGAGGAAGTAAGCATGAAAAAAATCAACAACAGAAAGATGACATCTGTCATTGAAGACATGCTAAACCCTGCATCTACTTTATGTTTTGATTTAAGATTCATTTCTGTGGCTCTTGTAAAAGGTCAACGAAATCCACTGCCGTATATTCCATGGCATGCACCAATTTCGATACTCTAGCGACTAAATAATTATATCCTAAATAAGCAAAAATTCCGACAAACAGCCCTGCAGCTGTGGTGATCATTGCTTCATAAATACCACTCGAAAGTAATTTCGGACTCACAGCTCCTTCCTCCTGTGCTATCGCGATGAATGCTTGGATCATCCCTGTCACTGTTCCCAAAAAACCTATCATTGGAGCGGCTCCTGATATTGTGGCGAGAGAACTGAGGTTTTTCTCCAAACGGTAGATTTCGATTTTTCCAATATTTTCAATACTGACCTCAATCGTTTTCAACGATGAACCGATCCTGCTTACACCCTTCTCAATCATTCGCGCCACAGGTGTATCGGTTTCTGAGCAAAGCATCCTTGCGCCCTGCACATCTCCTGCCAGCACACGATTGCGTATTTGATTCTGAAAATTTTCAGGAGTCTTAGATGCTGCTTTTATTGTTAGGAGTCGCTCCACAAAAATATAAATTGCCAATATCCATAAGATGAAAATAGGGATCATCATATACCCACCATTGAGCAACAGCTCCAATACAGACACTGATTCAGCAGCCCCTTCAGGAGCAATTTGTAAAAACATATTTGGAAAGGGTTAAATAAAAAATCGTTTAATCTCACGTTTTAGCAACGCGAAATTAAACGATTGATTATAATATTAGTTTTTAATTAATATTTGAGAGGCCAAACTTCTGTGGCATATTCTTGTTTGAAAATATCCACATTTGCAGCTGCATCACTGAATTTATCATACTCAGCAATCGCCACTCTATAGTATCTATAATCCTTGAATGGAGGTATTATATATGGAGATTTTCCATCAGCAGAAAGCTTGTTTGCATAATCCATTGCCATATCGTCATCAAAGAAACTGGCGATAATCACATATGCTTTACCTGTTTGTTGCTCCAGTCGGATGATTTCTCCTTCAGGAACAGTATTAGCTTTTGCCTTCTTAGGACTTTTCTCCACAGGCTTTTCTACTTCTGCAACAGGTTCTGGAGTAGGTTCTACTACCTCTGGCTTTGGTTGCTCTACTTTTGGCTTCTCCACCTTGGCAACTTTTTCCTTTTTATCTCCCGATGTGTTGTAAATATATATCAAAGCAGCTCCCACTACCATGAAGAAAATAACGCCAATCACCACCGTTTTGGTAAGCTTGGATTTATTCTCTTTTCCTTTATCCAAATATTGACTGTACTGCGGCTCATAGGCCTTTACAGGCTGAGGTTCCTTCTCAGGAGCAGCATAAAAATCGTCTTTTGAATCGCTGACGGCAGCTTTGCTATCTCACCACCAAACACAGATTCTTCCACTGCAGCTACTTCAGGCTTTACTTCTGCTTCAAATTCATCAAAAGTTTCTTCTTGGTAAAAAGAATCAACTTCCTCATCAAATTTTCCAGATTTGAGATCATCTTCAAGTTCAGCTTCTAACTCTTTTTCCCAATCATCATCGGCAAAACCATCATCATCATCACTAGCATTTTCTTCTTCTTCCACAGAAGGCTCCTCTTCATTTTCTACCACAGGAGGTTCTGACGCTTGTACTGAAGTCTTATCAGCAGAATCCTCTTCGTGAAGTTCTTCTTCTAGGAACGAGTCCATATCAAGATCTTCATCAGAATCATCTAGTTCGTCATAGTCTAAATCAGGAAGTCCGAAATCATCATCGTCATCAAACTGATTCTTTTTTTCCTCTTCCGGGTCTTCGTTTTGATCTTTGTTGTTGGCCATTAGATTAGAATTAGTACTCAATCAAGTTAACAAACTTCGTTAAAATTCGCATATGTATCTCCAAAAGGATTGGAAACAAGCAATATTAACTCAGTTTGGCTTTCACCTCGTGAATTTCCACTAAAATATAACTTTAATTTAATCTTGGAAAATAAATTACTATTTTGACGCACTTCAACTACTCATCTGAAGTGTTTTTATCGACTCAAAGAATCTTCAATCGAAAAATAGAGCACTACATCTCTGATTCTTTCAACTGAGAATAATGATCATAAAAAAAGGCAACCAGTTTGGTTGCCTTTTTTTACAAATACCTTGAACAAGTTAAATTAACCTTTGTTTTTGATATCCTGAACTTCAATTCTAATTTCCTGAGAAAGGTTTTTTAGATCTTGCATTCCTTTTCTTACACGAGTTCCTGCAGCAGAATTTTCTTTGTCATAGAATTTCGTAAAGTCTTCCTGCAATGAGGTTAATAGTTCTTGAAGTTGTTCGAATCTTTTCATATTGATAGATCTTTAAGGTTACTGATAATTATTCGATTAGCAATTTATATAAAATGTTTAAAAAGCAATGTTAAATGTAGAAAAAAGCTAAATCTGAGTCAAAGTAGCACCTTCTACACCGGCACGCTTGTACACACCATCATCCAATTTAGCTTTTACTACTTCAAAAGCTGTAATTGTTTCCTCTACATCAGACAATGAGTGAGATGCCGTAGGTATGATTCTTAATATGATCGTACCCTTAGGAACTACCGGATAAACGATCACAGAACAGAAGATATTATGCTCCATTCTTAAATCTTTTACCAAATTCACCGCTTCTAATGTATCTCCATTCATAACAACTGGAGTAACAGGAGATTGGGTTGTTCCAATATTATAGCCCTTTTCTCTAAAACCGTTTTGGATTGCATTAACAATCATCCAAAGTTTTTCTTTGTGTTCTGGATTATTTCTCAAAATCTCCAAACGCTTCAAATTACCTATAACTATAGGCATAGGGAGAGATTTTGCGAAGATTTGTGATCTCACATTGTATCTAAGCACATCAATGATATTAGCATCTCCTGCTATAAATGCCCCAATACTAGCCATTGACTTAGCAAATGTAGAGAAGTAGATGTCTATACCATCCTGAACTCCCTGCTCTTCGCCAGCTCCTGCTCCTGTAGCTCCCATCGTTCCGAAACCATGAGCATCATCCACAAGCAATCTAAACTGAAATTTTTTCTTCAGCTCTACAATGCTCTTAAGGTTCCCCATGTTTCCTGACATTCCGAAAACACCTTCAGTAATAACCAAAATACCCCCTCCTGTCTCATTGGTAAGTTTTTCGGCACGCTTCAACTGACGCTCAAGGTTGTCCATATCATTGTGTGGGTAAACAAATCTTTTACCCATATGCATCCTCAAACCATCAATAATACAAGCATGAGATTCAGCATCGTACACAATTACGTCTTTTCTATCAACTAGTGCATCAATCACGGACATGACTCCTTGGTATCCAAAATTCAGCAACATCGCTGCTTCTTTCTGAACAAAACTGGCTAGCTCACGCTCCAATTGCTCGTGATAAACAGTATTACCAGTCATCATTCTGGCGCCCATAGGGTACGCCATTCCCCACTCTGCTGCTGCGTCAGCATCTGCTTTACGCACTTCAGGGTGATTAGCCAAACCAAGGTAATTATTCAAACTCCATGTCAACACTGTCTTTCCCTTAAACTGCATTCGAGGAGCGATTTCGCCCTCTAGTTTTGGGAACATGTAGAAGTTATCATCAAAATAAGAGTGTTGCCCGAGTGGCCCCCTATCCTGCACTAATTTTTCAAATAAATCCATTTAAGAATTGTTAATTAACCGTGTACAAAACGAATTGCAAAACTAACATTAATTCAAGATTGCGCCAACATGATTAATTCTTTTCCTAAAAACCCTCTTAAATGTTCAAAATATGACAGAAAGCATACCTCATTACACTTTGCGCAACCTCCTCAAAAAACAATATTGAGCTTATTTCAACAAAATGACGAAAATCATGAGGGCAAACAGAGGAGAAACAACCAGCTGACGATCAAAAAACACGCAACATATTGTTCGGTGTTTTCCCTAAGACTGTATCTATTCCATGTAATTTTGCTCCGATTATCCAACAATTTGTCATTATCATGAACTCTATTCATCATTTGATATTAGCATCTAACAGCCCACGCAGACAGGAGCTCCTGAAACAGGCTGGGTATAAGTTTCAAGTGGTAACGTATGAATTTGACGAAGTAATTCCTAGGGAAATGGAAGCGACAGCAACTGCTGAATATTTGGCTTTGGAGAAAAATAAATTCTACCGCTCCAAACTAGAAAATCAAATCATTATCACTGCCGACACCACCGTGGTGATGGATGGAAAAGTATTTAATAAGCCAAAAAATACTACAGAGGCTCAGAAAATGATTCATTCATTCTCTGGCAAGACGCATGAAGTGATTAGTGGGGTTTGCATTTCGAGCTTAAAAAAAACCATAGCATTTTCTGACAGCACAAAAGTGACATTTGATGATATTTCGAAAAAAGAGAGCGCTTTTTACATTGAGCAATTTAATCCAATGGATAAGGCGGGAGCTTATGGTATTCAGGAGTGGATTGGACTGTGTAAAATCCAGTCTATTACAGGAAGTTATTTCAACGTAGTTGGTCTGCCTGTTCATCGCCTTTATCAAGTTCTAAAAAATGATTTTGGCATCAGCCCATTGGAATAAATGGACTTTCCTTTCCAAATAAATCTAATCAATAAAAGGATCTAATAAATGGGATCATCTAAATTCACGGCTGATTAGCGTGTATGGGTATCGTCATTAAACAAAGTTTTTGGAGTTCTATTTGGGCTTATGCGGGTGTGGCCATTGGCTTTCTGAACACTTTGATCCTGAAACCAGCATTTTTTAGTGAAGCGGAGATTGGGATTGTGAGCTCAATCACTTCTATCGGACTAATGGTAGCCCCGTTTGCAACACTTGGGATGCCGTTCACTTACCTTCGATATTTTGCTGAATTAGGAGACAATCCAAAATTGGAAAAGAAAATTCTGGGCTTGCAGTTTGCCCTTATTCTATTAACCAATTTCGCATTTATTGGGGGTGTCTATTTTGCAATTGATTTTATAAAAAGTCTATTCTTGGAAAATTCCCCAGAGTATAATGAGTATATCATAGTTAGTGTTTTTGTTGTGATCGCCATTAGCTTTTATACGCAGCTTCAGGTATTCAGTCGCTCCCGAATGAAAATCATCGTACCTGAGTTTCTTAAGGATGTTTTCCTAAGAGCTGGAAACGTGATTCTAATCCTTCTATACTCATGGAATCTTATCAGTTTTCATACAGCAATGTTTTTGCTTATTGCCAGCTATACAATAGCTCTGGTAGTGTTATTGATATACGTGATTAGCAAACTTGATCTTCGAATAGATTTAAGTTTTTTCAATATCCCATCGGAGTGGAAATGGAAACTTTTCAATTTTGGGTCATACAACCTGCTTCTTGCTGGAAGCAATTCCATTTATGCAAACTTAGGTTATGCCATGATTCCTGCTATCCTTGGTATGGAAGCCAATGGGATTTACACTACTTGCTTATATATCGGACTGATCATAGAAATGCCAAGACGTTCTTTTCTTCAAATAATCACCCCCTTTGTGGCTAAAGCCTTCAAGGAGGACAATATGCAGGAAGTTTCCAAACTTTATAAAAAAGCGTCAATAAACTTGGGAATAGTAGGTTTTCTTTTCATGATAGGAATAATGTGCAACCTAGATGACCTTTTCTCCTTGATTCCTAAAGGAGAATCATTTCGCTCTGGAACTTTTATAGTGGCAGGGATTGCGGTTGCCAAGATGATTGACATGTTATTTAGTTTTAATTCTGAAGTACTTAATTACTCAGTTTGGTATAAGTGGAATCTTTATTTATTCATTGCCACATCGTTGATCACCATTGGGTTAAACTATACGTTACTACCCATTTTCGGAATAAATGGAGCAGCCATTGCATATATTTCTGCAACGGTGTTTTTCAATGTCGCGAAACACATTTTTATTCTTAAAAGATTCAACATGAATCCTTTTACCCATAAACACTGGGCACTTTTCCTTCATACCACATTGATTTTCTTATTGTTTTGGTTTCTTCCGCTCACTCATTTTGCAATTTTGAATATCATTGTGCGGTCAATCCTTATTGGCTTATCATTTATTTCATTGATCTATTTCACCAAAGTATCTGACGACCTTGTAAATCTGATAGACTCCTTGGTTTTAAAATATCTCAAAAAACAACAAACTCATTAGCAAAAATGCAGCAATCACTGAAAAAGGGAATTCTCACCCACAGTTTAGTTATTCTTGGTTTCTTCCTCGTTACCCTTTCTATTTATTACCCTGAGGTATTATCGAATAAAAAACTTTATCAGCACGATATTCTCCAAGGTCAGGGAGCGCACCATCAGATTACAGAGTATCGTGAGCAAACCGGTGAAGAGCCTCTGTGGATGAATAGCATGTTTAGCGGGATGCCATCTTACCTTAATGGTGTTTACTTCTCTGGAGATATTTTGCAGCACGTCTATAACCTAATGACCCTTTATTTAGGGCATCCGAGTGGAATCACGTTTGTTGGGTGTTTGTGTTTTTATATACTATTACTCACATTTAAGGTCAGGCCGTGGGTGGCATTTATTGGTGCTATAACCTTTTCTCTGAATGGTTTTAATATTATAGGTATTTCTGCGGGGCACAATTCCAAAATAGCTGCCGTGGCTCTTCTTCCGCTAATAATTGCTGGAATGCGTCTGGCTTTTAGCAAAAAAGTGCTCATTGGCCTAAGCCTGACAGCTCTCGGGTTGGGCTTGCAGTTGCGCACAGGACATTTTCAAATCACCTACTACACGGCCATTATTGCTGGTGTTTACGGTCTCTCTGAATTAATTCAGGCTTACAAAGCTGGGCAGTTGAAATCATTTTCGTTTGTTATAGTAGGACTACTACTTGCTGCCGTACTTGGATTAAGCACTAATGCTGGAAGACTCTGGACAATTTTTGAATATAGTAAAGTTTCTATCCGTGGTAAATCAGAACTGAAAAGTGATGGTCAAGCCTCCTCAGGCTTGGACAAAGAATATGCTTTTGAATTTAGTAATGGCATTTTTGAGCCGTTGGTACTGTTTGTTCCCAATACCTTCGGAGGATCGTCTGGTCAAGAGCTTTCCAAAAGTAGTGCCACTGCCGAGGCTTTACGCACTAAAGCAGGCTATGCCCCCGCTCAGGTACAAGATACAATTAAGTCTATGCCCACCTACTGGGGAAATCAACGCCTTTCTGCGCCTTATTACGCTGGATCGATTCTCGTACTTTTATTTTGTGTTGGTCTTTTTATATTGAAAAAAAGTGAAAAATACTGGCTAGCGACTTTGGTAGTTATCGGGATCGTCCTGAGTTGGGGAAGTAGCTTTTCAACCTTCAACTACCTACTCTTCGACTACCTGCCGTATTACAATAAATTCCGATCAGTTACCTTTTCCATTATCATTACCATGTTTGGGTTAAATATGCTCGGTTTTATGGCATTAGATCGACTCTTTGATTTGGAATGGAATAAAGAGAAAATAAGAACACTGCTCAAGGCTTATGCCATACCCACAGCATTGGTCGTATTGATATTAATAAGTGCTGGCTTCTTAAGTTACAAAGGAAGTATTGACGAAAGACTCCCTGACTGGTTGCTGTCTGCTCTAAGAGAAGATAGAGCTTCTCTACTAAGAAAAGATGCATTTAGAGTGCTCTTCTTCTTAGCCGCATTTGGGGGTCTACTTTGGCTTTACATCAAAAAGAAATGGAGCAATAAGCTGATTATTGGAAGCATTCTCATCTTAATGTTTTGTGATATATTCTTTCTCAGCAAGCGCTTCATCAAAGAAAGCTCCTTTCAAAAAGCTCCTTCGCGTAGCTACTTTCAAGCTAACGCAGCAGATCAATTAGTCCTAAGCAAGTCAAAACCAGGAGAACGTGTATTAAATCTTCAAAATCCATTTAATGAGGCGCGTACTTCCTATCACCATGAGTCTATTGGAGGGTATCATGGCGCTAAAATGAGAAGATATCAGGACTTGATAGAACAACAAATCAGTCCCGAAATGAACAAGCTAATATCTAAGCTTCAAAAAGGAAAACGTGACTTTTCCTCATTGCCTGCACTCAATATGCTAAATACCAAATTCTTGCTAGCCGGTGATTCTAAAGATGCAGTGCTGGAGAACCCAAATGCCTTGGGTAATGCGTGGATAGTAAATGAAATACTGGCCGTAAATTCTCCTAATGAAGAGCTCATTAAAATCGGTCAAATTGATCCTCAATTTGAAGCTATAATTGACGAAAATAAGTTTTCGATTCCTTCAATGGATACCAATGCTCAAGGAAAAATTAAGTTGCTAGAGCGCAAACCCAGGCATATTAAATACGAAGCTGACCTCTCGGGCAATGCTCTGGCAGTATTCAGCGAAATCTATTATCCGAATGGATGGAATGCTACTATTGACAACAATCCGACAGAAATTCTAAGAGCCAATTACGTCTTACGTGCCTTGCCTATCAACTCAGGGAAACACATCATAGAATTTCGGTTCGAGCCAAAGTCTTATATAGTCGGTAATACAATTATGCTCCTAGCTTCAATATTGATTATTGTTTTAATGATAGTTGCTTTGGCTCTATCATTAAAAAACAGTCTTATAAAAGAATAATTGAGATTAAGATGTGGTTGGTTAAGATTATAGTTATTGATCACAATCATTTTCTCCAACTAAAACTTGATTACCAAAAGTCTAGTTTGGAGATAAGACTCCCTTCGGTAGTGACTAGATGTAGAAAAAAATTTAGAAACCAATTAAGACTAAGCATACAAAGGCTGCTTCATTATTCTTTTGGAGCAGCCTTTTCTTTGGTCAGATGGTCTACCAACGCGGTTTTACTTTCTGATTACACTCTTCTCCGAAGCAGCCACCAATACCTGAGAAATATGTGCAACATCATCCAACTCTAGATTGAGGTAAGACGGTAAACTAACTCCTTGATTAGATATAGATGCTGCATTCTCACACTTCTGGCTCACATATTTTTTATAGATATCCATCTCACTCAACGGATAAAAAACCCTTCGTGTTTCAATCCCCTTTAAGCTCATTTCACTCATAATAAACTCAGCATCTACCTCACTTCTTTCCTCTTCTATCGCCACGCTAAAGAGCCAAAAGGTACTCGTGGCATTGGGCAGAGTCCTCTGAGTGCGAATACCCTTCACTTGAGATAGATGTTTTAGATAAGAACTCCCCAACTTGGTTTTGTGCGCAATGATGGCATCAATCCTTTCCATTTGGGCAGTACCTATTGCCGCCTGAAGGTTAGTAAGTCGATAGTTGTAACCCACGTAATCGTGCCAATAGCGTTTGTCTTTTGACATTCCATGGTCACGAAGGACTTTCGCTTTTTGATAAACACTTTCGTCTTGAAAAAGGATCATCCCCCCCTCTCCTGTGGTAATTGTTTTATTGCCAAAAAAACTGAATGCGGATGCATCTCCAAACACGCCCACTTTTCTTCCATCATAAGTGCTTCCCAAGGCCTCAGCACAATCTTCTACAATCAATAATCCATGTGTGGCTGCAATATCGCTTAGTGCATTCATATCGCAAGGATTGCCATAAAGATGAACAGGCATAATGGCCTTGGTCTTCGGAGTAATTGCTTGGGTAATTTTATCCGGATCAATATTCCATGTTTCAGGATCAACATCCACAATGACAGGTGTAGCGCCAGCATGTAAAATAGCATTGATACTCGCAGCAAAAGTTAAATCTGGCACGATCACTTCGTCTCCCTCTCCTATTCCAAGCGACACAAGAGCTAAGTGCAAGGCCACTGTACCATTGCTTACGGCCAAAGCAAAAGAAGCTCCGTGATACTCAGCAAACATATTTTCAAACTCGGTAACGAATTTACCTTGTGAAGAAATCCAATTCGTTTTAACACATTCAGTCACATAGTCAAGCTCATTTCCTCCAAGTAGCGGCTCCATGATCGGATATCGCTTCACCTTGAATAACGTAGCAAAATCTACTGGGACTCCTGCTTGATTGACTAGCGGAATGATCTTTATCTTATTCGAAAGCTTTGCAAGAACTTCGTTTCTAGGTGTATTTTCATTGAAGAAAATGAAATTTCTATTTGCAATCCTACTCACTTTGGATTGAGACGTTTCTCCTGCCAGCAGTGCTCTTCTCACATCTCCGTCAGTCATAATGCCCGCAAGCCTGCCCGAAGATTCTGTACAAAACACAACACCTAACCCATGCACATCCATTTTTTCCAATGCTTGGGCAAGGGTATCATCTATGGGTACGATCAAATCATCAACAACTACTGATTTACTCATGCGCTAAAAGACTTTAATAATTGTACTTGCTTATTTATCTGATCGATCTTTAAATCTTTCACTTCTACCACATGAATCCGATCTGGTAACGTGGGAATGTATTTTGAAAACCAGTAATCCTCTCCAATCATTTCATTGGTATCTTCTGTAGCGTCATTGTCGCTATGATGAATACAGTCCACTTTTGACAGAATTTCATCAAGACCATCTGTAAGTTCAAACCCTAGTGTATCGGCCGAAACCTTCCAATGAGCGGTATCCAATAAAAAGCCAAATGCAGGACTCTTCACCTCATTGTAAAGTCTTAAAATCTCCGTTTTATCGCAGCACAGCAATGGATTGATATTTTCGAGATAATTGAATCTCGCCAGCACATTGTTCTCTACAAGCAACTTCACTCCTACTTTTTCGGCATACGCCAATGCCTCTAGAAGGGATTGTATAAACAGAAGCCAATGTGCTTCTTTGTCAAATGAACCATGATCTCCCAGTGGCTTGCCCAATAATTTAGGATCTGGATCTATACAAAATCCTGCATGCACTGAAAAAAAAGAAGCCCCTATTGCCTTGCTTATATCAATTCCTGAAATACAATGCTCAATTGACTTTCTTCGAATTGTCGGATTTTTACTTGCTAAATTCAAAACAAAGGGCTCTTTGGGAGCAGGGAAATAGTTGTGCACGTAACGTGGAAATGAAAAAGTCTCAAGCTTAGATACTGCCTGAGGATCATGAGCTATCCCTGAGCTAAACTCTATGGCATATCCTTTTTTTCCAGCAATGGCACCAATTTCTTCTATACTCAGTCCGCTGAAAGCTAGAGAGCTAATAAATATTTTCATGTTTCGTAAGTCCATCGTCTACCTAAGCTCCTTTATTTCTAAGAATAAAATTTCGTTAATCAATCTCAAACTCCAAAAAGGAACATTTGTCATTAGAAGCAACCACCCTGAAATTCATTTTTTGATACAACCCGATTGCTTTTGTATTGTCCAAATCAACAGATAATCGGATACACTTCAATTTCAAGCGTTTGGCACAACTTATTAATTCTAACACCATGAACTTACCCCACCCCTTTCCGACATGAGCATCAGCTATGGCCACTCCCAGCCACACTATATCATCTTCAAAATCCAAGTGCCCATATCCCACGGGCTCGTGTTCACAATACAAAATAAGTGTAACTAAATGCTGAGAAATTACTTGAAAATCCCTACTCTCAAAGTACCGAAAGGATTTTCTCCCATCAACGAGTTTGGAATAAAACAACTCCAAGCCGGGAAGTTGATCCACACCCACCTCTCTGAATTCCAAATCACCAGTCAATGTGCCCAAATTCTAATTGTTGATTTTGTGTCAAATCTTGAATAAGTTTTTTTCCTACAAAATGATCAATCAATGCAGGGTTCAAACCATCAGCAGGTCTCTTGAAGCACAAATTATCAAAAGTGAGCACAGTTCCTTTTTTAAGCTCTGCTGATGCTACAATACTTCGTCTCATCCCACGAGCATTCTCTTTTTCGACTTCCGTTGGTTCTTTGACACCACTGCCTAAAGCGGCTTCTACCTTTCTTATATCTGACACAAGTGCTGTGAACTCCACAACGTCAAGAGAGCTACTATGATCTGGCCCAGGCATATTTTTATCAAGCGTAAAATGCTTTTCGACCACACTGGCTCCCAGAGCTACAGCTGATAATGTGGCATGATTTTCAGGAACATGATCTGAATACCCAACCACTACCTTGAACGCTTCCTTCATGGTAATCATGGCCTTCACATTGGCCTCTTCCATCAATGACGGATAGTTGGTCGTGCATTGCAACACAATCACCTGCTCGTTTCCAGACTCGCGAATGACTTCCACAGCTCTTGCTATCTCAGACATTGTCCCCATTCCTGTAGATAAAATAATTGGGCAATTCTTTTTGGCCAAATAGCGCAAAAAAGAAATCTCAATCAGCTGACCTGAAGCCACCTTGAAGGCATCAAAGCCAAGTTCTTCTAAAAAGTCGGCATCTGGTTCGCTATATGGAGTTGAAAGAATTTTAATACCACATTTTTTGGCATGATCTACAATCTGAATATAATGCTCGTAGCTCAGCTCCAATTTCTTCAACATATCCAATTGACTTTCGGCCTGATCTGTCACTTTCAGTTGGTAAGATGCCTTTGGAGAACTTTTGGTAACAACTCTGTCAGCTTTGAATGTCTGAAACTTAACACAATCAGCGCCAGTTTTTGCTGCTTCTTTAATTAGTTTCAAAGCTAAATTCACATCACCATTATGGTTGACACCAGCCTCAGCTATGATAAAACAAGGTTGATCCTTACCTATTTCTTTATTTCCTATTTTCATTACTTAGCATTATGTTCGAGCTCAATCAGCTCAGAATTGATCAAAATGTTTCTTTTTAAATAAGAATTCCATAAACTCAAAATCCAGCGGTTCATCTATGTCAAAACATGGGTATTCTATTAGGTGAACGAGCGTCTTGTCTGTGAAAGTACCAGCAAAGTCACTTGCAAAATACGCTTTAGTAAAGATGTAAAAATTGGAATTCATCGAGAATACTTCTGGAGCATCTTGACGCGAAAAAAACGGTTTTTCTGGTATTTTAACTACGTTGAAGTAACCATTTTTTTTCTCCTCCACCATATTAAAATATGGGTTTCGAGTAGGGCGACTTACCGTAATCAAGTTTAGCGCTTCTGGGTTACTTTTTATTTTATCAATACCCTCCAATATGCTTTTTGCTTTCCTAAGTGGTGATGTCACATCCAAATCAATCACATAATCGAATGTTTTACCCGTTTTTGCTTCTTTGTACTTTAACAAATGATCTAAAGCTCCTTTCTTGCTCACTAAACTAGTCGCAAACTCCGCGGGTCGTAAATAGTCGGTCTGCAGTCCACACTCATTGGCAATAGCCCTAATCTCTTCACTATCTGTGGATAACCCAACCTCTGCTCCCAAAAGCTGTTTTAACTCAAAAGCTGTTTGGATAGTATAGTAAATCATAGGCTTTCCATATAGCATTTTAATGTTTTTAGATGGAACTCCTGCAGACCCTCCCCGAGCCAATATCGTAATTAGATAATTCATAAATGTCCTTTTACTTCAGCGATTAACTTATCTACTAAATTTTGATTTCCTTCTTCGGCATCATCAATCTGAGAGTGATCACTTTCTTTTAAAGCATTCTCGATGGCAGTTTTGAGCTCCGCTTCATCGTGCGTCCCTATGCCAACCCCTTTGGCGATATAGTGCAAAGGGTCTTGCTTTAGAGGATCAAAGATAACCAGTGGCTTATTAAAGTAGCCTGCCTCCATGCCTACGGTAGAAAAAAATGTTACTACCACATCCGCAGTGGCTAGAGCAACAAATAAGTCTGTTTCAGAATCGACCTCATAAGATAAACCAGCCATTTTCTCGGCTATGACCGCTATGTTTTTATTAGGCTTCTCTAATGGATGAGGTCTTACTACAAGTGTTACATGATCCATTTCAGAACAAACCCTAAATACGCTTTTTAAAATCTGATTCTCAAGTTTAGCATCTCTCAATGGTTGAGAAGCATATAAAATTACTTTCTTCGACTGATATGTTTGCTTCTTGCCTAATACCAGATCAGACTTTAGCAAAGCAGGAATAATATCTTTTTTCAGCTGTCCTAATATTTTTACATTCAATGCAGGGTAATTTGCCTCTTCAATTAAATAATCATACCAATACTTATCCCAAACAAGAGTTAAATCTGGTATTGGATTGTAACGGATATCATTTTCGCTAAATCTATAGGATGGGTTCAACCGGTGGACACTTCCATGCTGATAGGCAATGGTATAAACACCTTCAAATTTAGCTGCATCTAAAATTGCTTTATTGTTTGGGCTATTCTCATCCACACAAATGACAACCTTAATCTTATTGCGTGAAAAGTAGGCCTTGTAAGCTTCGTATTTTAAGTTGAAGTAAAACGAAGACATTGAATTTTGGATGAGAAGCTCGATCATCCTTTTGTGTATAGAATCAAAATCAGAAGACCTCCCTGACTTTAATGCTCCGCTCTTTAATCTATGACCCTTTATTAAAGCATAAATTTTATTCCAATTAAATGGATTCAAAATGTATTTACCAAGAACCCACTCGCTAGACAAACGAGCGTTAGGCTCTTTAAACCTAAAAAGAGATGCCTTCGCCCTAAAACTTCTGTCTTTTTGAATAGCCAGATGATCTAAGATTAAATGATCGTTACCCACTTTCTTCAAATACCCATGAAAAAACCGATTCCCTCGCGATTTTGAAAGGTCTTCATTAATTACTTCCTGAATATGAGAATCGCTCTCTATGATTAGTATCTGTTTCGAGAAATTTTGCAAGGATTGAAATGCTCCAAAAAAAAATCTAACCAAAGCTGAAAACACGTAGTGTAACTGCCCCATTTCAAGCATATTTTTCTTCCTATTGCAGAGAACTTCTAAATTCTCATTGGAGATAGACCGCAAGGATTGGTTCTTGGTGATCAAGTGAACTTTTTTATATTTTTCCGACAGTAAGGTCAATTCCTTCTCAATCAAAATAAAGGCTCTTACTTCAAAATAAAGTTTGAATCGATGATAAAAAAGCCATGTAGTATTATCGGCTCTTAGAATATCGCGAATAGATTCCGTATCTATCAGGAGATCTCCCAAGTCAAGCAAATGGTCGAAGACAGATTCATTGATTTCTGCTTTTTCAACATCCTTTACAAGATTTAGATCGTGCAAATGATAAATATCTAGATCACACTTTTTGTGTAATTTATCAATATACTCCTGCTCGGATTTTCCAATTGGGGAATCAAAAACTATTGCCGTCTTCAACATTCGTTATCCGCTTCACTTCTATCTTTAATATTCTTCATTTTCACCTACCCCACCTCATTCACCACAGAAGCAACCTCCATTACCTGCTCTTCTGTCATCTCTGGAAATATCGGGAGCGATAGAATTTGTGAGGCATGTGCCGATACAACTGGAAATTCTTCTTTTTTATGATTTTTGTATTGATAAGCTGCTACAAAAGGCAATGGAGTTGGGTAATGAATGGCATGACCGATCCCATTTTCATTTAGCGATTTTTGAAGTTCGTATCTGTTTTCCACTCGGATTACAAATAGATGAAAGCCGTGATAGGAATCAGAAGGACTGATCGGGAGTAGCAGATGCGCACTCAAGTGCTTCCAATACCAGTTGGCCACACGATTGCGTTTCTTTACCCACTGATCTAAATGAGGAAGTTTCACATTTAAAACAGCCGCCTGTAGCGTATCCAACCTGCTATTGCGGCCAATCATCTGATGATCGTGTTTTTTCAGCTGACCATGATTGCCAATCATTCGGAGTGTTTGAGCTAATTCTGCATCATTGGTGACCATACCCCCAGCATCGCCATACGCTCCCAGATTTTTTCCAGGATAAAAACTAAAGGATGCGGCATCACCAAAACTGCCCACTTTTTGACCATCTATCTCAGCACCATGAGCCTGAGCACAATCTTCAATGACTTTTAAATTGTGTTTTTTGGCAATAGCCAAAATATCTTTCATTCGAGCCGGTAAGCCATACAGATGAACTGGTATAATTGCTTTGGTTTTATCAGTAATTTTTGCAGCAATTAAATCAGGGTCAATGGTGTATTCATTTTCAAGCACATCCACAAAAACAGGTTCTGCTCCTACATTGTTTACCACTTCAGCAGTAGATATCCAGCTGTTGGCAGGTACGATTACTTCATCTCCCGCTCCTATACCCATGGCTTGGAGAATGATCTCCATAGAGTCTGTGCCGTTGGCACATGCTACACAATGATCCACGCCAATATATTCTGCAAATGCCTTCTCAAAATCTGAAACGATCTTTCCCCCAATAAAACTTGTATCAGAAATAACCTCTGCAATGGCTGAATCAATCTCGGATTGTATCGATAAGTACTGTGCTTTGAGGTCTACAAAGGGAATGGGCATGCTCGAATTGTTTTTCTTTCAAAGTTGCAGTAAGACAATGAGATTAGCAGTGTTTAGAGAGAGGAAGATGAAATAAATACTTCCAAAAAGTAAAAATGGTACGCTGACCACTGTTAGAGGTCTAATTATAAAAATCAAGAGCTTAATCGTTCATCGATTTGAAACTTTGATAATAAATGAATTAATTAACTTTAGGGTTATGGAAGCGGATAAAATTAAGGTGGTAGTAAGTGATGTAATGAGTGACTTCTACAATCAGGTCATGAAAAAAAGATTTGATGAGATTGACAATAGATTTGAAAAGATCGATAAAAGATTTGACCATTTAGATCATGAAATTACAGACCTGAGACTAACAAATACTGCGCTGGTCAAAATCGTTGATTATGCACGTCTTGAAGCTAAGGTGATTGAATTGGAAGACAGACTCAAAAAGCTGGAGCAGTAATGAGTGAAAAAGGTCATTTTGATTGCTCCAATTCAACGATATTACAAAACTTTGCTACACCTTCTCCATATTCGACATTTACATTTTTGGGTAGATGGTCATTGCTAAAAAAAGACAACCCAATACCAGGAACGTTATTGGTGTCAGATTTCTCTCAATTTCTTCGCTGGGTTACCAGCATAAACGCCTCTTTCCCAAATATCTTTCGTCACGACACTTCCCGCCCCAATCACAACATCCATCCACAATTTTAACGGGTAAAATAGTCGCATTTGAGCCGATAGAAACATTATTTCCTATTTCCGTAATCCTCCACTTTGATTTATCTCCTCCCGCTGGCCGACCATTTTCAAAAAGATCATTGATAAACATTACACCATGACCAATAAAACAATGGTCGCCTATTGATACAAGCTCGCAAACAAAAGTATGCGACTGGATTTTGGTATGATGACCTATGACAACATCCTTTTGTATTTCAACAAAAGGCCCCACAAATGAGTGGTCTCCAATGACACAACCGTAGAGATTGACAGGCTCTACCACTGTGACACCTCTCCAAAATTGACATTTTTAATTGCTACTTCTTTGCGATTCGGCTCAGCCATTTTGCTTTGCAGATTTATATATTTTCTCGATTATTTCCACCGTTTTCAAACCTTCAAAGCCATTTGCGGCTATTTCTCCTCCATTTTGAAGCACTTCTATCAGATTTTCATAAACCTTATCATGGTTAGACATAGACCCTTGGTAGTCGCCATATTCATTGGCAGGATTTCCTTCAGATATGTCACCAATTACATAATTCTCAATAGATTGATATTCTAGTTTGTTTAGGTATTGCCCTCCAACTTTCACCGTTCCTTTCTCACCAAAAACCGTCAGCGATCCTTCCATGTTCTTGCCATAGCTATTTACGGTATAATTGATAGTACCTAGTGCTCCTGATAAAAACTTAAGTGTAACAACTCCAGTATCTTCAAATTCAATAATATCTTGATGAGCAAAATTACTAATCATAGCATGTGCAGTATCCACATCACCAATCATCCAATACATCAAATCAATAAAATGACTGAATTGAGTATATAGTGTTCCTCCATCCATTTTTTGAGTCCCCTTCCAATCACTTCCTTGATAATAGTTGAAATTTCTATTCCAAAAACAATTCAATTGGATACTCAAAATGCTACCAAGATGACCATTGTCAATGACTTTTTTAAGTTCCGCAACTGCTGGGTTGAACCTATTCTGTTTTACAACAAAAAGTCTCTTATTGGCACTTTCAGCAGCCTTGATCATCTCTCCACAGTCATATAAACTTATGGCCATTGGTTTTTCACAAAGTACATGAAATCCCGCTTTCAAGGCCGCAATAGCATGTTTGGCATGGAGTCCATTCGGAGTACAAATCGCAACTACGTCCATACTTTTTTCATCGGACAGCAACTGTTCGATATTACTATAGTGTGGCACTTGATACTGCTCACTCAATGCCGCTACAGACGCATCTTTAATGTCACAAACAGCGATCAATTGAGCCAAGCGATCAATATGCCCCGCATGGCGTGCGCCAATTCGCCCACATCCAACAATTCCGACCTTCAGTTTCGCACTCATAATTCTTTTATCAAAGCATCAAGTTCTTTGGCTTGATTTTCCCGTGAATGTTTTTCTAACAACTTCCCAAAATCTTTTGATTCTGGCTGATATACACCCGCAAAAGTAGATAAAATGAACTCCGAAAGATCATTCACATTATCACCACTCAACATTTTTCCAACATTATGCATTTGAAGTATATCACCCAAATCGCTATCTAATGGACCTAAAGTGAGAATGGGCTTTTGAGCAGTTAAATATTCAAAGAATTTTACTGGCAAAATCCACTTAGCATTATCTGTTTTGTTTAGAAGCAACAGCAATATGTTGCACTTTTTATAATGCTCAAATACTTCTTCGTGGGACAAATAGCCCAAAAGGTTCAC
The DNA here is from genome assembly GCA_963848175.1 of uncultured Cytophagales bacterium. Taxonomy (GTDB): domain Bacteria; phylum Bacteroidota; class Bacteroidia; order Cytophagales; family Cyclobacteriaceae; genus JAMZMI01. Next base: position 156,331 of record CAWKCO010000004.1, on the reverse strand, counting down.
CTTATCTTTTAAGTGGACTGATTTCTGAAGCCTTGCTACGATTGATCCACTAATAATCCCTCCCAATCTAATCTCCAATTTTTCACCAAACTCAGAGTTCTGCTCACAAAGCTCTTCCAACCCTTTCCATAGTGTTTCTGGATTTCGAAGTTCGTTGAGCATTCCGAAATAACCAATCACAAATTTGGAAACCTCTTCAGCAATTAATGCATTTTTTGATTCTACTACATTAGGAATAGACACCCCATTCATGATCACTTCTACTTTTCGCTTGGCAGGGTATTTTTCGTTAAGCGCTAAAGCCAGTCTCTTACTTACAGTTACGGCCGCATCTGAATGCTTCAAAACTTTTCGCTCCAACGATCTGTGTTGACTCATCGCCAATTTCCCCGTTTGAAGTTTTTCTAAAATATCCCAATCTGACCATGGGTCACGGAAATCTGCCAACCATTTCAAGGAAGAATTTCTCTTTTTGAGCCCTAAGCCCGATCAAATGCATGCTATGGGGAGGCCCAGTGGTAATAATAGTTTCCACTTGTTGGGCTTGAATATACTTGTTGAGAAAACGGATAGACTTTTTGACCCAGAAAATGCGGGCATCTGGCACGAAGAAATTCCCTCTGATCCATACAAACAATTGATCCTTAAGAGATTTTTGAGACTTCTCTAGCGCCATTCCTTGCTGGATACTGCCCTTTTCTTTACTCGATGTGAGCTTATGAAATATGTGAAAAGGGCTCCCATATTTTAGTCTTAATTATTTTAATGCCTTCAGCCATTTGGGCAAGCTGAGGGTCGATAATTTCGAATTGTGGGTTTTCAGGAGTATAAATAATTGGCTCCCATCCCATTTTTTTTAAATTGATTGCAAAATGCAACCATCGCTGAACTCCCACACCTCCAGAAGGTGGCCAATAGTAGGTTATAATCAATACCTTTCTTCCCGACATAAAAAAAACTCACAAAGGTTTTACCATTTGATTTTATAGCACTACAAAAATCGCTAATTTCGGCAGCTCAAAAGCAAATAAACAACAAGCCCCTAATTTTTAAAGCAAAGACTATGAAAAGTATTGGTGTTTTTACATCAGGAGGAGACGCGCCCGGCATGAATGCTTGCATTCGATCGGTGGTAAGAACAGCGCTCTATCTGGGAATTGACGTTTATGGCATCAAATATGGCTACAATGGAATGATAGATGGCGACATCTATAAAATGAAGTCATACTCGGTTAGCAATATTCTTCAAAAAGGTGGTACGATCTTAAAATCGGCCAGAAGTATCGAGTTCAGAACCAAGGAAGGCCGCAAAAAAGCTTACGATCAACTTCAAAAAAGAGGAATCGAAGGTTTGGTGGCTATCGGTGGAGATGGTACGCTCACTGGAGCAAATCTTTTCTTTGAAGAATACGGAATCCCAACAATCGGATGCCCAGGCACCATAGACAATGACCTATATGGGTCGGATTAGACGATTGGCTTTGATACAGCTGTAAACACCGCTCTTGATGCAATCGATAAGATTCGAGACACAGCCAACTCTCACGATAGGGTGTTCTTTATTGAAGTAATGGGACGTCATACTGGCTATATCGCCATTCACTGTGGTATTGGTGGTGGTGCCGAAATGGTGATGGTACCTGAAACGTCTGTAACTATCAATGACGTTATCGAAACTTTGAAAGAAGGCAAAAACAGACATAAAACCTCTCATATTGTGATCGTGGCTGAAGGTGGCGAGCAAGGTGATGCGATTGAAGTGGCAGGAAAAGTTTCTAAAGAACTTCCTGAACTAGATATCCGAGTTACGAATCTTGGGCACGTACAGCGTGGCGGTGCTCCAACCTCATCTGACAGAATCCTTGCCTCTCGCATGGGTATGGCTGCAGTGGAGGGTCTAGTAAACGGTCAGAAAAATGTGATGGTAGGTGTGATTGACAACAAAATCACTTACACAAGCATCAAATTGGCTATTTCTAAGTCTAAACCAATCGATGACGAACTGATGAGATTGGTAGAAGTTATGAGTATCTAATCACTCTTAATAAAATTTTCAATTCTCTCAATGACCTTCTCTAAGTCATTGGGAGAATACCATTCCACCTCAGAGTCTTTTTTGAACCAAGTCATTTGCCTCTTGGCATATCTTCGGCTGTTGCGTTTCAATAATCTCACCGCTTCTTCCCGATCATACGCTCCTTCCAGAAATCTAAAAATTTCAGAATAACCAACCGTTTGCAAAGCATTTTTTTCTTTGTATTGCTGCAAAGAAACCGCTTCATCAAAAAGTCCCTCTTTTATCATCAAATCCATGCGGTAATCTATTCTTTCAAAGAGAACAGCACGATCCATCTCTAAACCAATCTTTATAATTCTAAATGGTCTTTCCGCTGATTTATTTTGTATACGAAAAGATGAAAATGGTTTTCCCGTACTTCGAATCACTTCAAGCGCACGAATCACTCGCTGATGGTTTTTTAAATCCACCTGGCCGAAATAAATAGGGTCCGTTTGTTTCAATTCAACTACCAAACCGTCTAGGCCGCTCGTTTCAAATTCTTGATTCAAATGCTCTCGAATGCCACTTGGTATTTTTGGCATATCATCAAACCCCTCCCATAATGCCTTAAAGAATAACCCCGAACCTCCAACAGCTATAACCACTTGATGCTTTTGAAACAGTTTTTCCAGCAAATTCAAAGCATCCAACTCAAATTTGCCAACATTATAATCCTCCGTTATCGAGTGGGTATCTACAAAATGATGCACCGCCTCACTCCTTTCTTCCCTTGAAGGCTTTGCAGTTCCTATTTCCATCTCTCGATAAAACTGCCGTGAGTCTACAGAAAGCACTTCCGTACCAAAGTGCTTTGCCAATTCAATCCCAAAACTGGTTTTGCCCACGGCCGTTGGCCCCACTACCGAGATGAGCGTTCTATCCTTCTTCTCCATAAAAGCTGAAAAATAGCATTATTTACCTAATTTTATCGGAATGGAGCTTGAGGAAAATGCAGAAAAAATGTTGAACACAGAACTTGAGAAAGTGAAAGCTCAACTGGCTGCTGTAGAGGCTCGAAACAAAACTCTGGAACAAGGAGAATACCAATACCTCAGCGAACTATTTGATTCATCGAATGACCTCATTCAAATTTTCAAACCAAATGGGGAAATTAAGTTTGTAAACGAAGCTTGGCGCAATAAACTTGGGTACAGAACTGATGAGCTGAAAAACCTCAAATTTGTAGACGTACTTCATGAGGAGCATCGAAAAAAAACACTTCAGAGTCTTCTTAAAATCACCGCAGGCAGCTCCATTGAGCGATTTGAAACAGTTCTGACTACCAAGTATGGAAAGAATGTATATGTAACAGGCAAACTCACGTGCCTATTTCAAAACGATGAGGTTGTCGAGTTTAGATGTATTTTTTTCGATATCACCGAAAGATTTCGCGCAGAACGTGCTCAGGCTCTTTATTATAAAATTGCGACCATCACGATGGAGCCTATGAGCCTAGAGGATCTGTACGACAAGGTATACGCCGAACTCAACGAGATTCTCAACGTGAGTAGTTTCACCATAGCGCACCACAACCAAAGATGGTGGTATTTCATTTTCTTATTGGATAAACCATCAAACCACAGATTCCAGCAAACTGGGAGGCGATGTGGAGCGCCTATTAGCAAGCTACACGATAGACAGAGGCAAACCGCTTATCATCTACGACGATGGAATTGTGAAGATTGCAAGTCAGCAAAAGCAAAAACTCAAAGACCCATTACCGAAAATATGGCTTGGGGTACTCATTCAACAAGAGGGCAAGCCCGTGGGAGTGCTTTCTATCAGTTCCTATAGGGATCAAGGTGCTTACAACCATAAAGATTTAGAACTTCTCGATTTTATTTCTGGCCAAATCAGTCTGGCTATGGAGCGAAAAATCAATGAAGAAAAAATACAAAACCAAGGCGCAAGGCTAAGTGCGATTTTCGAAAGCAGTACTCACCAGATATGGTCAATCAACAGAGCGTATCAATTCACGTCTTTCAATAAAAATTATGCGGATGCGTTTGAATTTTATTTCGGAATAAAACCACACGCCGGCATGGGACTAATGGAAAACGATATCAACCACGTCCCTAGTAAAACACGCACTTTTTGGAAAAAGAAGTATGATTTGGCCTTTCAGGGTAAAACTTTAAATTTCCAAACAAGCCTAAAGTCTATCAATGACAAACAAATATGGAGAGACGTTTTTGTTAACCCAATATTTTTACCTTCAGGGGAAATAGAAGAAATTTCGGTCATTGCCAACGATATCACAGCTAAAAAAATCTCGGAGACTGCTCTGAAAGAAAGCGAAGAAAAATTTCGTAACATCTTCGAATCATTTCAAGATATTTATTTCCGATGCAACATGGAAGGTGTCATTTCCATGATTAGCCCTTCTGTATCAGAAGTTTTAGGGGTTTCCCCAAAAACGATGCTTGGAAAGAAAATCACAGACTTTTTTATCTCCAAGACCAAATTATCAACTCTTATACGGAAGCTTTTTTCAGAGAAAAACGTCAAGAATTTTGAAGGGTCTATTAAATCAAACGACGCAGAAGAAATCCATTTTTTAAGTAATGTGCGACTGATCAAACGCTCAAAGTCTCGCTATGAAATCGAAGGTGTGGCCAGAGACATCACCATACTAAAAAAGACCAATCAAGAACTGCGAAATGCCAAAGACTTAGCTGAGCGTTCATTGAAAATAAAAGAACGCTTTCTAGCAAATATGAGTCATGAAATTAGGACACCAATGAACGGAATCATTGGAATGATAGACCTGATAGGCTCCACCACGTTGGATCCTGAGCAAACGGATTATATACGTACCATCAAGAAATCTTCTGACACTCTACTCAATATCCTTAATGACATTTTGGATTTATCCAAAATAGAGGCTGGCAAGATGGAGTTGAGGAAAGAGCCCGTAAAACTTACAGAAACATTCGAAAAAATTTACGAACTCTACTCCCAACAAGCTCATTTGATCAATAACACACTTTATTATCATTTAGACGATCAACTCCCCGAGTACATCTTGGCAGATGAAACCCGCCTACTGCAGGTGCTGTCCAACCTCACATCAAATGCAATTAAGTTTTCTCCTAAGAAGGGAAATATCAACTTGAGCATACGTGTGGTTGAAAAAAATAACTCCGAATACAAATTCAAAGTGTCGGTAAAAGATTCGGGTATCGGCATTTCAAAAAAAGATGTCGGACGACTATTTGAAACTTTCAGTCAATTGGACAGCTCATCTAGCAAGATTTATTCAGGAACTGGATTGGGATTAGCCATCTCCAAAGAACTGGTCAAATCAATGGGGGGCGAAATCAATGTAGTATCCACACCTGGGCTGGGTAGCACGTTTTCGTTTACATTTCGCGCAGAAGCCACAGATGTTTCTCAAGTTCCTAAAAAGCAAGACGAACAAGTTTTTGTCAAACAATTTATACTCACGAGCCCGAGAGTACTTCTAGTAGACGACAATGATATCAACCGACGCGTGGCACTCAGCATTTTAAAAAAATCAGGTTGTGAAGCCCACGAGGCTGCCAGTGGATTTGAGGCCATAGAAATGGTAAACTCTCATAAATATGACCTCATCTTCATGGATATACAAATGCCCAATCTTGATGGCATTGAAACAACTAAAATATTGAAGGAGATTCCAAATATCGCACTGCCAGCGATTGTAGCCATGACAGCCTATTCTATGGAACAAGATCGAGCCAATTTTATTGAAAAAGGTTTGGACGATTATGTTCCAAAACCGATAAAAGCCAACGACCTGATCAATATGGTTAAAAAATGGCTACATTTTGAGCCACAGCAAGTGACCACCGAGGTGTTTAACGAGCATGCCGAACACCTTACTATCAATCAAAACACACTAAACCACTTGCACAAATATGGTGGAAAGGAACTCATAGAAACAGTACTGGATGATTTTGACAAAGAAGTCAGCGAGCAGGCCGTGCTTATTAACCAATCATTTGAATCACAAAGAATATACTGAATTGAAAAACATTCTGCACACGCTCAAAGGCAATGCAGGCACACTGGGAATTGAGAAGCTGTCAAAAAGTGCTGCGGATATGGAAAAATCAATAAAAGAAAATAAATTTGAGTATCTCCCTGAGCAAATGGATCATCTGCTCGCCAACTTAACCGAGTTCAAGGAGAGTTATCATAATTTTATCAATAGCTGAACCTCTTGAAATGAACAAAAAAATTATTGTCGCCGAAGATAGTTCTGTCATTCAAAATCTTACAAAGAAGATTTTGTCTCTGCAAAATTATGAGATAACTGCCGTTAAAAACGGCACCCAAGTGCTAACTAAACTCGCTTCTGGGATCTTACGACCTAGTGTTGCTTGACATTCACATGCCAGTCATGAACGGAATGGAATGCGCTCAGGAAATTCGAAAATTGCCCGAATCTCAAAATGGCCAAATTCCGATCATAGCTATTACAGGAAATGCCAACAACTATAGCCAAGAAGATTTTGAGAAAGTAGGCATCAATGAGTTTATCCCTAAACCGCTCAATTACGATTTCTTGGTAGAAAAAGTAAATCAGTACTTGAATGGAAATTAAATACACGAAGCAATTTCTAAATCGACTCGAAGATATCTTCTCTGAAACTGAATATGCCTTGCGTTACGAAAAAGGCAATTTTCAGTCTGGATATTGTATTCTCAAAGATTCTAAAATTGTGGTAGTGAATAAATACTATTCCCTTGACGGAAAAGTAAACAGCCTGATTGAAATACTAAAAGTGATTGAAATCAATACAAAAAGCTTGAGCGAAAAAAACAAAAAACTCTTCAACGAGATCAACCAAAACCAGCTTCAATTGTGATTGTTACCTTTCTTGGCACAGGTACTTCTCAAGGCGTTCCAGTCATCGCATGCGAGTGTCCCGTTTGTAAATCAATGGATTTCAGAGACAAGCGGTTGCGCACATCTATCCACATAGAAGTAGACGATCTTAGTTTGATTATTGATACTGGGCCAGACTTTCGTGCACAGGTTCTTAGAGAGCGTATAAGCCACCTTGACGCTATTCTGTACACGCACGAGCACAAAGACCACACCGCAGGAATGGATGATGTACGCAGCTTCAATTTTGCGCAAAAAATGGATATGCCCATCTATGCCAAAGAGCGTGTGATCGATCAACTCAAAAATGAATTTGCCTACGTTTTTGCAAAGGAAAAATACCCAGGTGTACCTCAAGTGCAAATCAATCAAATCGAAAACTCACCCTTTCAAATTGGCAACACACAGATTCTCCCAATTGAGGTAATGCACTTTAAGCTTCCTGTTTTTGGTTTCAGAATCAAAGACTTTACCTATATCACTGATGCCAATTACATCTCTGATGAGGAACTTGAGAAAATGAAGGGGACGAAAATTTTGGTGTTGAACGCTCTTCAAAAAAAGCCACATATCAGCCATTTCACCCTAGATGAAGCCTTGGCGATAGTGGATAAAATAAAACCTGAAATGACTTACCTCACTCATATTAGTCATACTTTGGGCAAACACAGAGATGTATCACTTGAGCTCCCTCCCGGATGTGCACTTGCTTTTGATGGATTGAAGGTTGAGCTTTGATCTATGTTTCATAATTACTTTTTTTTAAAAAGGTTAGCCAGAGATCTCGATACTGAAATTCGTGGTTTTCAACTTATCGAATGCTTTTCGCAAAGCAAGGAAGAGCTCATTCTCGGCTTTGCTGCTGAAAACAAAGACTTTTTATATTAAAGCCACGCTTGATAGCCAAGTTTCACTGCTGCATTTTGGGAGTGAGTTCAAAAGAGCCAAAAAGAACAGCATTGACCTTTTTTCCAAAGCCCTGGGGAAAAAGATTCTCTCCGTGGTGGTGGTAAAATACGATCGCTCGTTTCAAATCAACTTTGAAAACAATCTCGTAATGGTTTTCAAAATGCACGGATCACGTTCAAACATTGCCCTTCTTCAAAACAATGAAGTAATTGAAATCCTTAGAAATCACTTAGAGCAAGATTTGAGCATTTCTCCTGAATTGTTAGCGAAACCAGAGCCCTCCAAGGAACGCTTTTTTGAGCATGATGGCAATCTGAAAAAAGTGCTCCCAGCACTTGGAAAGGAAATCACTTCTCACTTTTTTGGCGACAAGTTTCTTCAAATGGATACCACACAAAAGTGGAATCACTTCAATAAGATATTGACGAGCATTGAGGAGAATCCCATTACCGTAAGAGAAGGAAATGAAGATGAAACACCTCACCTTAGCCTTATTTATCCGAAAAATTCGCACGACTGGCAAACAGAGAATGCAGTTCAAGCTGCATCCAATTTTTACGTACGCTTTACCAAATACCAATACCTAGATGGTGGTAAAAATGAACTTCTAAAAACGATAAACCAAAAAATCAAAAAATCAGAGAGCTACATCGCTAAGACAAAAAACAAACTCAGCGAGGTACTCAATCAAAGGAGCTATGAAGAAATTGCCAATCTGCTTATGGCCAATTTGCACACCTATAAGAAAGGCCAAACAGAAATGGTGGTGGACGATTTTTATACCAGCACAAAACTGACCATCCCGCTCAAACCAAACACAACACCTCAAAAAACCGCTGAGACACTCTATCGAAAATCAAAAAACAGGAAAATAGAGCTTTCCAAACTAGAAGAAAATATTGCAACGCGAGAAGTTGCACTCATGACTCTATATCAAGAGAAGGAAGATGTATTAGCCACTAAGGATTTCAAGGAACTTCGTGGGCTCACTTCCGAGCTCAAACGGCACTCAGAAAAAGACTTAGAAGCACAGCACCTCCCCTTTCACCAATACAAGTTCAAAGAACATGCGGTGCTGGTGGGTAAAAATTCCCGATCCAATGATGAATTGACCACTCGCATTGCGCATAAGAATGATTGTTGGTTACATGCTCGTGATGTTTCTGGCTCACATGTGATCATAAAAAATCATAGTGGAAAAAACATTCCCTCAGACGTACTACAAAAAGCGGCTGAACTAGCAGCTTGGTTCTCCAAAAGAAAAACGGATAGTTTATGCCCTGTGATTTACACGGAAAAAAAGTTTGTGAGAAAAATTAAAGGAAGTCCCCCCGGACAGGTCAGAGTTGATAAAGAAAATGTTATATTGGTAGAACCAAAAAATCATCCAAACACAGATTAGAATTCTCCAATTCGAATTTTTTCATCTACGATTTTTGATGATATATCAAAAAATATTTTTCTTATCATCGCGCAATTATTAACCTTGAGATTGGAATCATAATAACTTAACCTATGGAAGAAAAACGGACTGGATCTGAAGAAAGAAGAGCAAGGGCTGAAGAGAGACGAGCGAGCAGAGCCGAAAGTGGCGAGAGAGAGCCAAAAAGAAAGAAAGAATTTTCCATTCTTTACGTAGATGATGAAGCCCCAAATCTTAGAGGATTCAAATCTACATTCAGAAAATTTTATAACATCTTCACTGCCATGAATGGCAATGAAGCTCTGGAAATACTAAAAAACAACGAAATCAATATCGTTGTATCGGATCACAGAATGCCAGAGATGAATGGAACGGAACTGCTTTTGCAAGTACACAACTTCAATCCGGAAATTAGAAGAATGATCCTAAGTGGGTTCATCAAAATAGATGAGCTTAAAGACGCAGTGAACCACTATGGCATCCACCACTTCGTAACTAAGCCATGGAATTTTGACGATCTACAAAATGTATTTGAAAGACTTTTGGCACCTAATCCCGAGCTACTTTCATTTAAAGACGAATAAAATCCTCTCAATTAAGAACTAAGAGCATAAAAAAAGGCGAATTCAATTTGAATTCGCCTTTTTTTTATGCTCTTATAAATCTACTAATCTACCTTATTGATTCTCATCATATTGGTGTGACCTTCCCAGTGTAGAGGCATGGCAGACGTACTAATAAATACATCTCCTTTAGCCAAGAAACCTTCAGCCTTTAGTATTTCCTGAACTTCTTGAAATGTATTGTCTACATTTTCGAATTTCTCATAGTAAAAACCATTCACCCCCCAAGCCAAGCTCATCTGACGCAAAATATATCGCTCGTTAGTAAACAAGAATATATTAGCCTTAGGCCTGTGCATAGATAGTCTAAATCCAGTATAGCCAGTTTTAGTCATACCTACCAACGCTTTTGCATTTACCGAGTCACTCAGCCTACATGCCGAGCGTACAAGCAAGTCATTCAAACGAGTAGAAGAAAATTCATCTTCTTCAGCAAACTTGCTATAGATAGTTCTAGAATCAGACTCAATCGCAGCAATGGTTTGCGCCATTCTTCGAACAGATTCTATTGGGAACTTACCCGACGCAGATTCTGCTGAAAGCATCAGTGCATCCGCACCATCCAAGCACCGCATTGGCTACATCGTTAGTCTCCGCTCGTGTTGGTCGTGGATTCTCCGTCATGCTCTCAAGCATTTGAGTCGCAATGATTACCGGCTTTCCAAGTCTATTACATTTTTTCACCAAACGCTTTTGGTAGATCGGCACCATCTCAGAAGGAACTTCCACTCCAAGATCTCCACGTGCCACCATAAGCGCATCCGTTTCATCTATAATAGTCGTCCATATTGGCAATCGCCTCAGGTTTTTCGATCTTGGCTACTACTTTGGTACGTACTCCTGCTTTAGAAATGCGCTCTTTAATATCCTTAATGTCTCCTGCATTTCTCACGAATGAAAGTGCTACCCATTCGATATCAAACTGAAAACCAAACTCCAGATCTTCAATATCTTTTTCCGTCATTGAAGGAGCAGACACATTTGAATTTGGAAGGTTAATGCCTTTTCTTGACTTCAAAAGCTCACCGTGTACTACTTCAGTATACACATCATTTCCAACCACTTTTATCGTTTTCAATTCAATATTACCATCATCTACAAGAATCATATCTCCAGCCTTTACATCTTGAGTGATTCCTTGATATACCGTACTTACTCGCTCGCTAGTACCTTCTATTTCGTCAGTAGTAATGATCAGTTGCTGACCTGGCTTGATTGGCACAGCGCCATCTTTCACCTGACCAACTCTAATTTTAGGACCTTGCAAGTCTTGTAGTAGACATACATGGGTTCCTAGTTCGTCGTTTAGACTTCTCACCATTTCAATTGTTTTCTGATGATCGGCATGCGAACCATGAGAAAAATTCAATCGAAAAACATTGGCACCATTCAGGATCAACTCCTTCAAAACCTCGCGATCTCTACTGGCAGGCCCTATTGTGGCTACTATTTTGGTCTTTTTAAACAACTTTTGCTTCATATTTAAAATATTAAATTTTCTTTCGCCTTGATTTTGTGCACATCAAGTACGACACAATATTCAACGGCTTTGCATTCCTTTAATTCCGCTGAGAATGTGCTTCGCCCATTCATCATCGATAGTATTTTTAACTTTCAATAAGTAATCAAACTGCTGGAGCTCAGATAAAAGAAACTGAATTCCTTGCGCATTTTTCTTTGAAAGCCTATTGCGAAGCAAATGTACGGTCGTGAAATCCGTTTCTGAGCATATAAATTTGAAATAGCAATCACCTTATCATCAGCAAATTCTATTTCAATATCTTCCCCTTTTGCTAGTTCAAAAATTCCCATTTGGTTAAGATGCCACCCCATCTTGTATTCTTTCATGGTCGAAACCATGCCAATAAGCTCAAAGTCAATCGGATAATCTGAAGACCATTTGGTTATTTTCCCCATCAAACTCACTTTCGAGCGCAAATTAACAAAACATCAGATAGTGATAATTGACTATTGAGATGATTTTTTATCTAGAGATACTCATTCTTACTTTAATATTATTGCGAAGATCGGCTAAAACTCCAAATTATCTAGCTAGCAAGAAGCGCGTAATTAATGTTTAACATTTATATCGCAAATAAATAATTAAGGTCTTAAAATGATTCATCTAAACAACAGTTAAATAGATAATAGCGCTATTGAAGGATTAATCCTAATAAAAAGTCAGACGCAATTCCATAAATGACCGAACCTGATGTCCATTCTATCAAAACTATTTTGTTTGATTTTAAACCTTTAATGTATTTCTTTGCAGCGGATTTTAACTAAAACTTAAAAAAATGTCAGAAATAGCACAAAAGGTGAAGTCAATAATCATTGACAAATTGGGTGTTGAGGAGTCAGAAGTTACGCCTGAGGCAAGCTTCACCAATGACCTTGGCGCAGATTCACTTGATACAGTAGAACTTATCATGGAGTTTGAAAAAGAATTCAACATCTCTATTCCAGATGATCAAGCTGAAAACATTGCTACAGTTGGTCATGCTATTACTTATTTGGAAGAAAACGTTAAATAATATATTTTTTTTTTAGAATCCTTTCATGGAATTAAAAAGAGTCGTTGTTACTGGGATAGGTGCTGTTACACCTTTGGGAAATACCAAACAAGAATATTGGGACGCATTGGCTAAAGGCGTAAGTGGTGCCGCCCCAATAACACGATTTGATACAACAAGCTTTCAAAACAAAGTTTGCGTGTGAAGTGAAAGGATTTGATCCTACCAATTTTATGGATCGCAAAGAAGCACGCAAAATGGATCCATGCACGCAATATGGCATGGTGGCTGGCGAAGAGGCGATCAAAGATTCGGGTATGGATCTTGAAAAAGTAAATAAGGATCGAATAGGTGTTATTTGGGGGAGTGGAATCGGAGGATTTACAACCTTCCAAGAAGAAGTGATGAACTTCGCCAACGGCGATGGAAGCCCACGATTCAATCCTTTCTTCGTTCCAAAAATGATTCTTGGACATTACTCCAGGTCAACTTTCCATTAAATACGGTTTCAGAGGACCAAACTTTCGCTACCGTATCGGCATGTGCTTCATCAAACCACGCGCTTAACGACGCTTATAACTACATTCGATTAGGTAAAGCCAATGCCATCCTCACAGGAGGATCAGAAGCCGCCGTAATAGAATCTGGTGTTGGTGGATTCAATGCGATGAAAGCCCTATCCGAAAGAAACGACGATCCTACTACCGCCTCTCGTCCTTATGACAAAGACAGAGATGGTTTCGTATTGGGTGAAGGTGCTGGAGCACTTGATGCTCGAAGAATTAGAGCATGCAAAAGCCACGAGGCGCCAAAATCTATGCAGAAGTACTGGGTGGAGGAATGTCTGCCGATGCATATCACATCACACAACCTCACCCTGAAGGATTAGGAATTACTTTAGTAATGAATAGCGCTCTAGAAGACGCAGGCATTACTACAAAAGATGTTGATTATATCAATACACACGGAACATCAACTCCTCTTGGAGATTCAGGTGAGGTAAAAGCAATCTCATCCGTCTTTGGAGAGCATGCCTGCAAAACTGAATATCAGCTCAACCAAGTCAATGACCGGCCACCTACTCGGTGCCGCTGGAGCGATAGAAAGCATCGCTTGCCTTTTGGCCATTGATCAAGGGGATCATCCCTCCTACCATCAATCATTTTACGGATGATCCAGATATTGATCCAAATCTTAACCTAACTTTTAACACCGCACAAAAACGCGAAGTTAAAATAGCCATGAGCAACACTTTTGGATTTGGTGGTCACAACACCTCTATCATCTTCGGAAAATACGAAGGATAGTGCCTTCCATCTTTCGAAAATCTTTTGGCTACCTGCGCTACTTAGCGTCTCGAAACAAGGAGGATTATCATGACTTTTCTATAATTATTGGCAAAAGACCACTCAATTTATCTTTATACGAGTTGGCTATGCGGCACACAAGCGCTGCTACTGTCAATAAGAAAGGGGTAAAAGAATCATACGAAAGACTAGAATATCTTGGGAGATGCCATTTTGGGAATGGTCAGTAGCAGAAATGCTTTACAAAAAATTTCCATTTAAAGACGAAGGATTTCTTACAGAGACACGTGCCAAGATCGTAAACAGAGAATCTCTGAACCTCCTTTCCAAAAAAATCGGGCTTACAAAGCCTTGTTAAATACAACCAACATCGAGGTTCATCCGTCTCCCATAAATCAGTGTATGGAGATTCGCTTGAAGCACTGATTGGTGCTATCTATCTGGATCGTGGTTTTCGATTCTGTAAGTATTTCATTCTTCACAGGCTGGTCATGCCGCATTTTGACATTGAGCATGTCACCAACACCATTAGCAATCACAAAAGTAAGATTATCGAGTGGGCACAAAAGGAAAACAAAAACCTTACCTTCGAGATTATACAATCCAATGAAGACGCTAAAAATCGTCAGTTTATCATTCAGATATTTATTGATGATGAGCCTATGGGCAAAGGCTACGGCTTTCAGTAAGAAAAAGGCTGAACAAGATGCCGCTCAAAAAACGTTGGAAGAACTAGAAATAGAATAACCTTTGGCTAAAAACATGACGCATCGGCGGTGCTTGTCTCAATCAAATCCCGATGGATTGGGACAATAATATCTCTAATATCCTTCAGGCAATAGAAGAAGCACGAAAGAAGGCATAATGTCCAGATTCTATGTCTTCCTGAATTGTGCATTACCGGATATGGTTGTGAAGACATGTTTCTAAGTGAATGGCTAGTCCAAAAAAGCGCTTTCAAAACTATCTTAATTGCCCTCACACTGATGACATTTTCGTCTCCGTTGGCCTTCCAATTCCTATGAAAATGCAATTTACAATGTCTCTTGCCTTGATTTATGATTGTCAAATTTTGGGCTTTTATGCCAAACAAAAACTGGCCAATGATGGAGTACACTACGAACCAAGATGGTTTTCTCCATGGACAACAGGGACAGAGAAGTTGAATTTAGTTTGAAGGGAAAAACTATCCCTTCGGGACATTTCACCATTGACCTATTTCGATATTAAAATCGGTTTTGAAATCTGCGAAGATGCTTGGAGAGATGACAGACCAGCTTGTCACGCTAGCAACAAGAACGTGGATCTATTTTCTGAATCCAAGCGCCAGTCATTTCGCCTTTGGCAAAGCTGCTTTCAGAGAGCACCTCGTGGTAGAAAGTTCATCTAAATTCGACTGTACATATTTGTACACCAACCTACTTGGAAATGAGTCTGGCCGCATGATCTATGACGGAGATATACTGATCGCGAAGAAAGGTCAGTTAATTGCTCGCAATCGAAGACTCTCATTCAAGACATCAATCTTGTTGCGGTAGATATTGATTTTTCTGATTCCAAACCAGAGAAATCTTTCGTCAGTCAAGATCACCTAGCCACAATGCAGAGTTTGCTGCGGCGGCTTCATTGGCCTTGTTTGATTATGTAAGAAAAAGCAAAAACAAAGGTTTTGTCCTATCGCTAAGTGGTGGTGCTGACTCTAGCAGTATTGCCGTACTCGTAGCGCTCATGATTCAAAATGGCCTAAATGAGTTTGGATTTGAATCGTTTAAGCGCAAAATTGGTATTGACCTGAGCCAAGGAGATGCGAAGCATATCGCTTCACAAATCCTATACACTGCCTATCAAGGAACGAAAAACTCCTCTGAAGACACCTTCAATTCTGCTAAAAATCTGGCAGCAAGCATCGGTGCAAACTTTTATCATTGGAAAATAGATGCTGAGGTAGCCTCCTATCGTGAGTCTATTGAAAAGGCCATTGGTCGGGAGCTCACTTGGGAACAGGACGATATAGCGCTCCAAAACATTCAAGCACGGGCGCGTTCACCGATTATCTGGATGCTCGCCAACATCAATAAATGTCTTTTGCTCACCACTTCCAACAGAAGCGAAGGTGATGTGGGATATGCCACGATGGATGGAGACACCAGCGGAAGCATCTCTCCTATTGCCGCAGTGGACAAAAGTTTTATATTATCATGGCTTAAATATGCAGAGACTGAGCTAGGGTTTAAGGGTTTAGCGTATGTGAACAACTTATCTCCTACGGCAGAGCTCAGGCCCAAGGAAATGCATCAAACAGATGAAGATGACCTGATGCCCTACTCCGTGCTAGTAAATATTGAAAAGTGTGCCATTAGAGATAGAAAATCTCCGATAGAAGTCTATGAGCGATTGAAAGGAGTCTATCCAGATCATGTATTGCTAAAAAGCTGGATCACTAAATTTTTCAGAATGTGGTCAATCAATCAATGGAAACGCGAACGTATTGCGCCAAGCTTTCATTTAGACGACTTCAATGTAGACCCTAGAACGTGGTGCAGATTTCCAATACTTTCCAGTGCATTTCAAGAAGAGCTGAAAGAGCTCAATCAAGGTACGGGATCATAACCACTGCCACCCCACGGATGACAGCTTCCAATTCGTTTGATTGCTAATAAGAAGCCCTTCCAAATCCCATGCTTCATAATGGCTTCCTTGGCATAATTGGAACAAGTGGGGGTATATCGGCAAGTACTCGGATACAGTGGAGAAATGCAGTATTGATAAAACAGCACTGGCAGAATAAATACTTTTCTTAAAATCTTGCTCACAGGCCAAAAGTATATTTGATCTTTGGGGCAAACAATTAATTACAGTCTTTTGTGTTGTTAAATGCAAAACGAAAATCAATAAAGAGCACTGAGTGAAAAGAGTAGTCTGGGTAATAGCGTGTGTATTCTCTCTTCTTTGCTTGCCGCAATTGGGTTACGGTCAGTCTGACTCATCAGCTGAATCAAGCCAAGACACTCTTGATCATCGAAAAGTCTATATCAACAAGATTTACATTATTGGTAATGAGAAGACACTTCCATCTATCATTACGCGCGAGCTGAGCTTTAAAGAAAAAGATAGCATAGAAATGCACCAACTCATTGGGTATCAAACAGAGGATCGTAATAAGATTTACAACACCAACCTTTTTATTACCGTAGAGATTCAGGTTCTAGAATTAGAACCGGATTTAGTAGAAGTGTTGATCAATGTAACGGAGCGCTGGTATCTCTACCCTGGAGTGATGTTCAAGCTGAGTGACAGAAATTTTAGCGATTGGTGGGTAAATAGAGATCACGATCTTGAGCAGAGTAAATTATGGATTTCGATCTAAGTAAATTCAATATTACGGGGAAGAGACGAACACTCTAATGCTAACAGCTCAATTTGGTTTTGAAAATGTCTACTCATTCAATTATGTGATGCCGTATATCGACAAAAAGCAAAAAATTGGACTCTCCGCTTGATATTGGATATGCGCGAATTCAAAAATGTACCTTATCAAACCGAGCAATCACCTTCCTCACTTTTCTTACTTTCCAGAGAACTACAAAAAAGGAGCTTCGCTACTTCCGCTACCTCTAAGTTATCGAAATTCTTTTTACATCAAACACTACGTATCTGTTGGATATAAATATGCTACAATTTCAGACACTCTTGCAGCTTACAATCCAGATTATTTTCAACCAAACGAACAAAACCGCAACAATATTTTAAGACTCTCCTATTCTATTCAGTCGTGACTATCGAGACAATCACACCTACCCACTCAAGGGAGACTGGTTTTCATGCTACTATAGGAAAGAGTGGCCTTGGCAGTATTCAATGACTGAACCGCTGGTATCTCCTACTCAATTACAATACGTACTTTGACCTTGGCAATGGGTTTTATTACTGGCACCTCTCTGGACGGCATTATCTCTCAATTCAATGTACCTTATACCAACTATTCTGGATTAGGCTTTCAAAATTATTTAGTACGAGGGTATGAACTCACTGTCGTAGAAGGGCCAATAGCTCTTTTAACAAAAAACTCCATTAGAAAACGACTTCTCTCAATAAATGGTTTAATATCGACTCAATCATGCCTATGAAGCAATTTCAAAAATTCCATTTACCTTTATGTCAAAGCTTTCTTTGATGCCGGTTATGTTCATAACTATCCAAACTATCGGAAAATTCCTTGCTAACCAATAAGCTCATTTATGGCATGGGTGTTGGGTCTCGACCTGGTTACGCGTCACGACTTTACGATGCGATTAGAGTTTCATACAATTCAAGGATTTTTCAGCGCTTTGACCCTGGGATTATACATGACCTCTGACATGTATTGCTCATGTCATATTTCCCTTTCCAAATAACTCCACGACTTGATATTTTGATACAGAAGAGGTATTTTACATTTAATGCGTCTATTATTCACCGTCTGTTTGATATGCTCACACCTCCCCATTTTGGCACAAGATGGCAACTATTCCTTTGGGGCAAGTAATGCTGGTCTGGCGGGGGCTTCCGTTACACTCGCTGATCCATGGGCTATTTTTAATAACGTTGGAAATCTTGGTGCTGTAAAAGAAACAGCCACTTTTGCAGGTTTTCAAAATAGATTCAATCGAAAAGAATTCCAAACTGTAGCAGGTGGCTTGGTTCATCCTATGAAACATGCCACTGTGGGAGCAGCCTATTACCGCTTCGGGGGTGAGCTCTACAATCAGCAACGTGCCACCATCGCATTGAGCAATCAATTTCAAATGGTCAGTTTGGGAGCGGCCATTAACGTCATTCAACATCACATAGCAGAAATAGATACCAGACAAAGAGTCGCCATTGAGTTAGGCGGACGTGTTAATTTAATTCCTGAACTCGTCTTGGGTGCCCACATTTTCAACCTTAAAGAAACTCAGTATATCCCTTCGGTAATGAAGGCTGGGCTCTCCTTTCGACCTACGTCTGAATTGATGATCAATGCAGAAACGGAGAAACAACTCGGCTTGAATGAGTCTTTTAAATTCGGAGCTCAATACCAAATTATAAAGTCGCTCTGTGTGCGAACAGGTTTTTCTACTGCTCCATTTAGAAGTGCTTTTGGTTTCGGACTCAAGCTTTCCCAATTCAATTTTGATTACGCCTTTGGATCGAATACGGCACTTGGCGCTATCCATGATTTGTCGTTAACATTTAATCTTAAAAAATGAGAACGCTGAGATTGATTTGGTTTTCATTGCTCTTTCTGGGAAGCACTTTTATCACCAGAGCACAAAATCAAATTGACCTCAACGAATTTGCCGAACGCCTATTTTCTGTGCAGGATGACGATGTAAACTATGAAGACATCTACGAATCGCTCTTGCTCTATTATACCACTCCCATCAATCTGAACAAGACAGACCGAGACGAGCTAGCAAGTCTCTACCTCCTTTCACCGTACCAATTGCAGCAATTTTTCGAGCATAGAGAAAGTTATGGTTCGCTCCTTTCTATCAATGAACTGCAATCCATAGAAGGTTTTGATCTTGAAACGATACGGGACTTAAAGCCATTTGTGACGGTAGAAGAAAAATCTGACAGTAGATCGCTATTTGAGCGAATGCGAGAGGAGGAAAATCATTTTGTACTACTCCGCTACAATCGAAACTTGGAGGAAGAAAAAGGCTACAGCTCGTCCTCTGGATATAGTGGAGACCCTAATGCTATGTACTGTCGTTATCGGCTGAGCCGTCCTCATGACTTTAGCTTTGGGCTCACGGCCGAAAAAGATGCTGGAGAAGCTATTACATGGAATCAAAAAACAAAGGGTTTCGACTATTATTCCTGGCATCTTTCCCTTCAAAACCAAGGCATTTTCAAACAAATCACGATCGGTGATTATCAAATGCAGTTTGGGCAAGGGCTGGTTTTTGGTGCTGGGTTTGGGTCGGGTAAAGGAAGCGAAACGGTAAATACGCTCAAGCGAAATAGCACGGGTGTGAGAGCCTATTCCAGTAGCTTGGAGTCTGGCTTTTTACGTGGAGTAGCCACTACTCTTCAAAAAGGAAATACAGAATTTACGGCCTTCTATTCCAACCTCAATCAAGATGCCAGCCTAAAAAGTGATAGTACCTATTCCGACTTTGATGAGTTTGTAAATTCCGTTCAATCTACCGGTTTTCATCGTACCGAAACGGAACGAACGGCCAAAGACCAAATTAACGAGCAATCATTTGGTAGTGCCATTCAGCACCATTTTACCGACAGATTGGAAGTTGGTGGTACTTTTTTAAGCTCTCATTATTCTCTACCTATTCAGAAAAAACCCAACAACTACAATCAATTTGAATTCAAAGGCACACAAAACACGATCGCAAGCTTATACGCCAATTATGTCTGGCAAAATTTCATTCTGTTTGCCGAAAGTGCGCGATCTTCTTCTGGAGGACTAGGTACAGTGGGGGGCTTTATGGCTAGTCTCACTCCCAAAATTGATATGGGCATGTCGTTTAGAAACTATCAGAAAGATTTCCATAGTTTCTATGGCAATGCCTTTAGCGAAGGTTCGCGCATTATCAACGAAAAGGGAATTTATTGGGGGTTAAAAATTCAGCCCAATAGAAAACATCAACTGGCCGCATATTATGATCAGTTCAGTTTTCCCTGGTTGAGGTTTCGCACCGATGCTCCTTCACGAGGATTTGAATATTTGGCACGATACACCTTCAAGCCCAGCCGCTCTATTGTCCTGTATGGCCAAATGAGACAGGAAAACAAGCAAATTTCTCAAACGTCAGAGACCTCCAATCTCAATAGACTGGAAACTGGGATCAAACGAAACTATCTGGTGAATGCCGATTTTTCGTTGGGAAGATCTTTCGATTTTGGGACGAGACTACAAACTTCCACCTACCAACTCGGTCAGGAGAAAACGACTGGATATGCGCTGATCCAAGACCTGAACTACTCTTTTTGGAAAATCAAACTAAGTGCACGAATGGCCATTTTCGAAACGGATTATGCCAACCGCCAATATGCCTACGAAAAGAATGTGCTCTATACTTTCTCCATACCTGCATACAATGGTACAGGCAGCCGACAGTATTTTATGATTCAATGGAGAGCCTCTTCGAAAATCACTTTCTGGGCTCGTTGGGCTCAATTCCACTATCCAGAACGGCAAACGATTGGATCGGGGCTATCCGAAATTCGAAGCGATACAAAAACAGCCATCACGGCCATGGCTCGAATAAAGCTATGAAAATCATCATGTCAAATGATTCTGATCAATAGTCAGCATGTTCAAAAATGCTAATTTGCTCTATATCAAAACGATTTACGACGATGAAAAACAACATGGGAAATATCGATAAAACCATCCGCGTATTGGTGGCCTTTTTACTTGCCTTCCTGTATTTTCAAGGAATAGTATCAGGAACGGTGGGCATTGTGTTGTTGATTGTAAGTGCGATTTTCGCAATTACAAGTCTGATCAACTTCTGCCCAATATATGCCGTTTTTGGTGTATCCACGTGCAAGACAAAATAGCGCTATAGCGGGATTCAATTGTCACACTAAACTAAAAGCAAACCATGATCACGTAATTTGGTCATGGTTTTTTGGTTCCAAAAGGAATCAAAGTCAGTCATTTGAGTTTCATACTCTGCCTTCACCTGTGCCAAAGTTAATTTTGAGGTATTTGTCATTGAAATTCTTTCGAGAAATGCAATTAACCATTCGGCCTTGTCTTTTTCCAGGCTAATCATAAACTCGCCCTTCTTTTGATGAAAAGTCATTTGAAAGAAAGAACGAACTTGGCCTTTCTTATCCGTAACAACCTCCTTAATATTTGGCTTTCCTCCAATCCAAATCAGTCTAGCAGAGGACTTGATATTTGCGGGTTCCTGCAAGCATTTAGCAATAAAATCTCTTCTGATTGTAGTTTTAGGGATTTTGAAATCAAACCAATCCTGCAGAGGAAAATCAAAGCACAAGCCATGCATATAGTTGAACAGTGACTTTTTCAAACCGAAACTAAAACGCTCGTGATCCAGTCCTGTTTTATCCTTAAATTCAATATCATTTTCAGCAAACGAAATCTCCTTCTTATTCGGAATCACTCCGAAAGCATCAGGATTGAGTCCTACCGGACTATGAGCCGTGAGAGCAAACTGATGCCAAAATCCTGACTGCAAGACGCCTATTTCAAACATTTGACGAACCATCTCCAAGCTATCCACTGTCTCTTGTACAGTTTGTGTCGGATAGCCATACATGAGGTAAGCATGCACCATAATACCAGAGGAAGTAAAATGATCAGTAACCTGAGCGACTTGCGCCACTGTCACGCCTTTATCAATCAACTTTAGCAAGCGATCTGAAGCTACCTCCAAACCTCCCGAAACAGCAATACAACCTGAAGCTTTCAAAAGCACACATAAATCCTTTGTGAAGCTTTTCTCAAAACGAATATTTGTCCACCACGTGATGGTCAGTTTGCGACGGAGCACCTCCAAAGCAAACTCCCGCATCAATGCTGGTGGCGCTGCTTCATCCACAAAGTGAAATCCACGCTCTCCTGTCTGCTCTATTAATTCTTCTACTCGATCGACCAGCGTTTTGGCAGCTATGGGCTCATATAGTGCGATATAATCCAGTGAAATATCACAAAAGGTACATTTGCCCCAGTAGCAACCATGCGCCATCGTGAGCTTATTCCACCTCCCATCGCTCCACAAGCTGTGCATCGGATTGGCAATTTCAATAACCGAGACATATCGATCCAGTAATAAGTCTGAGTAGTCTGGAGTGCCAACTTGTGTCTGCTTGTAGTCAGGCCTATTGGAGGTATTGTTGTAAACTACCTTACCGTCTATTCGTTCAAAAGTCCTTTTGAGTTTTCTAGATTCAACCTTTTCCGCTGCTGGAGTTAAAATTTCAGATGCCAACAATTCAATAGGTAATTCTCCGTCATCCAGACAGATGTAATCAAAAAAATCAAACACACGCGGATCAGCAACTGCTCGCAACTCCGTATTGGGAAAACCACCCCCCATCGCAATTTTAATCTCTGGATAATGGGATTTAATATGTTGAGCAGATCTAAATGCGCTATACAAGTTGCCTGGAAATGGCACAGACATACAAACCAGTTTGGGAGATACTTCCTTTACTCTCTTATCTAAAAGTCGCAAAGTCTGCTCATCAATAAAACTCAGAGGATTAGAAAGAGCGCTGAGCAACCCATCAAAGCTGTTGGCACTTCTGCCCAGCCGTTCGGCATAGCGGCTAAACCCAAAATATGGATCAATACACTCCACAATAAAATCCGAAAGGTCTTCCAAATAAAGTGTACACAAATGCTTGGCATGATCCTGCATGCCCATAGTACCGAAAGCCCAATCCAAATCATCGGTCACACGAAACCTTGAGGCTTCTGGCAAGAACGAATCGCTACAAACCTGACGAGCAAATGTGGCATTCTGCCCTTGCAAAAAAAGGATTACATCGTCAATAGTGTTTATGTAATCCTCCTGCAAAGCATATATTCTTTGAACATTGGCACTAGCTGTCGCTATTGTTTCCTTCGAAAAAGAAAAAATTTCCAACAAGCCTTCCTTAGAAAAAACCTCTAGAATCACCTCAATTCCCAAATCCATCTGAAAAGCAGAAATATCTTTGGTATTCAAAAAACCTTTGAGGTAAGCCGTGGCTGGATAAGGGGTATTTAATTGTGTAAAGGGCGGTGTGATTAAAAGTAGATCTTTCAAGTTGGTGATCTTTATAATGTTTCACTGTTCGAAGATATTCATTCAACATCAAAGCGAAATGAAATTCTACATGGTTTAGGGTGTCAATGCACTATCTTCTATCTCAACGCAACCACAAAAGTCCATATAAAAGAAAACCCGAAAGCGATCAAATCACTTTCGGGTTTCTTCAAAATAAGTTAAAATTTTATTGACCCTCTTCCGCCTCAGCTGGTTTAGCTAGTACGTTTCCAACAATTTTAATTCTCTCAGTGCTATTGGAAGCATTAGAAGTGATAGTGATCACCTTGTTTTGTTGCCCCATTTTACCCGCACTATTAAACTTTACAAGGATCTCATCGGATGATCCAGGCGCTAATGGCTCTCTGCTAAAGGTAGGTACAGTACATCCGCAAGTAGTTTTTACATTGCTTAGAATCAAAGGCTCAGTACCAGCATTGGTGTACTTAAATACGTGCTCCACACGGTCTCCTTGATTAATATCACCAAACTCGTAAGTTGATTCCTCAAAAGTCAATTTGGCGCCTGAAGTCGGTGTAGTTGCTTCTTGAGATTGTGCGTAAACACCAAATCCAAGAAATACTAGAAATACAAATGGGATAATTCTCATGGTTAATATCTTTTTTTGAACAAATTTAACGAACTCATTTAACAATAGTTCACGCAAATAATGACAGATTTTCCAATTTCTCAACAACTTTATGAACAAAAAGTGAGGGTAAGAGCCTGTGGATTGCTAGAGCAAGATGGTAAACTATTGCTTATCAAGCACAAAAATATTGGCTCAAAGGGGTATATTTGGTTACCACCGGGCGGTGGAGTTCCTTTTGGAATGTCTGCTGAGGAGACAGTCATAAGAGAAATGAAAGAAGAAGCAGGCTTGGATGTAAGTGTAGATCAGTTCTTATTTATCAATGAATTTAGAAACTCTAAATACCACGCTTTAGAACTTTTCTTCAAAGTATCCATCTCTGGAGGAGTCCCCCAGCTGGGTACCGATCCTGAAGTTCCAGGAAATGAACAAATATTAACAGAATTGGCATTTGTCCCATTTTATGACATAGATCAGCTTGAACCAGAGGCAATTCACAACTGTTTTCAATATTCTAAAGCGAGTGAAAATATTTTTGATTTGAGAGGCTTTTTCACTTTTCACAATATTTAGATAAAATAGCGTTTCAGAAGACATTAGAAAATCTGTATTATTGCAGAATATAACCTAACACATTATTATAACATCTCATGAGTACAACGAAAATTCTCACAATTGTATTTGGACTTATCGCGGCATATCTAGCTTTCTTTCTATACAATTCAATCAATAAAACGATTCAAGAAAAGAAAACTATTGCCAAACTTGAAGCGCGCATCATTGAGCAACTCAAGATGATCCGAGAAGCAGAAATTGCATACGAATCGGTAAATGGTGTTTATACAAGTGATTGGGATAAACTACTAGCTTTCGTAGATTCTGGCAAGTTCTATCTTACCGAAAAAACTGAAACCATCAGAACTTTGGATTACGGAGCGGAAGAAACTATCGTAAACATTGACACGCTAGGAACTGTAAACGTTAAAGATTCTATCTTCACAGCTGATAAATGGCCAAGATTCGAGCTTGCATCACTTCCTTATGTACCTGGTACTGATCCTGCTGTAAAATTCAACCTTTGGGCTGATCGTATAGAAAAAGGTGGTGTTAAGGTAAACGTGGTTGAAGTGGTAAACCCTGCCCCTGTGGATGCTACAAGAGATGAAGAAAGTGAAATTCCAAACAGAAGACCTTTGAGATTTGGATCTCGCACAAGTGTAACTACATCAGGTAACTGGGAATAAAACTTGGAGAAGACCGCCACATCCCAATTTAAGCTAATAAAGCAAGTGAAGGCCTCTTCGTTCGATTCGAAGAGCCTTCAAAATTATACCCTCAGTTTTTTGGTGGGTGTGAAAGACTTTATGTTTTGCGCTACTACGTCGCAAAATGAATGCGTCTATATCGAAGAATATCGCTTAGAGGGATTACGAACAATCAATGATCGTCTAAAGATCATTCATAGTATTTTCAGCAAGCACCCTCTACTGAGATCGTATAACTGGGGCAATGTCAAATTGGCATTCAAAAGTCAAAAATTCACCTTAGTACCACACAGTTTTTTTATTCCAGAGTCGGCGGGAGATTACATTGTATTAAACAATGAAATCAACACAAAAATGGATGAGGTCTACTACTACAGACATATAAACTCTGATGCTGTATGTGTTTTTGCCGCAGATAAAAGAATCACCCAGTGGATTAAGAGCGTTTATCCTAAGAAAAAAATCCAAGTCTTACATCAAGGCTCAGCATTTTTAGAAGGTATCATGAAGTATGATGACCATTCTCATGAGTCTACGGTGTTTTGTTTACTAGATAGAGGGATTTTACACATTAGTGTAACGAAGAAGCAAAAACTGATTTTTTACAATCAATTTTCGGTTCAAAGTAGCGATGATATTTTGAAATACACATTGGTGGTATTCAAAGATCAAAAGCTAGACCCTAAGTCAAACAAGCTTGTCTTATGGGGGATATTCAATTTAGATTCTCCTCATATTGTCGCTCTGAAAAAATACATTAGAAATATTACTTTTGGTTCTAAGCCAAACATTGTAAGCTTTCCTAAAGAGTTTAAGGATGTGCCAGATCACCGCTATTTTGATCTCTACAGTCTTTTCTTGTGTGATTAATGGGCAAAATCGCACTTTTTCCAGGTTCATTTGACCCGTTTACTAAAGGTCACGAAGACATTGTTCTCAGAAGCTTAGAGCTATTTGATGAGGTGATTATTGCCGTAGGGCACAACACTAAAAAAAACCGCTACTTCGATATTGATTTGATGTTAGGTAAGATCAAGGAAGCTTTCGCTAATGATGACCGAGTGAAAGTGGAGGTTTACGATGAACTTACGGCCAAATTTGCCAACAAATTCAATGCAAAATTTCTCGTAAGAGGCCTTAGAAACACCACTGATTTCGAATATGAAAACAGCATTTCTCAGATCAACAAGCATTTGAACCCCTACATTGAAACAGTATTTTTGATCACTTCTCCAGACCTTGCGCCTATCAGCTCAAGCATTATAAGAGAGGTGCACAAATACGGTGAAGACGTTTCAGGGTTTCTTCCTTACGATTTGTGATTAGTTTCTTTTAGCAGGCGGTGATAATCCTGAATAACCACACGCACCGATCTATAAGAATCGTATAAGGCCGCCCGCATATCACTTAGTGTCATCCATTTCACTTCCTTTATGCTTTCCTCAGCTTGAGGAGCCATGTTGGTATCATCCAAGCATTTCATACTGTACCAATGCGTCTTCTTCAAGACATATTTCTTATTGGTCACATAGGTATGCCAAGTGGTACAAATTTTTTCTATGATTTCAGCTTTTACACCTGTCTCCTCTTCTACTTCTCGCACCGCACACACACGCTTCTTCTCCCCTTTATCAATCTTTCCTTTAGGAATATCCCAATAACCTTTTCGGAAGATCAAAAGCGTTTTATTCTCTTTATCCACCACTCCTCCTGCGGCTTCAATAACTTTAAACTTGGTCTTAATGTACTTAATAGTGGTTTTGACGTCCGTACTCGTGAAAGTAATAGAATCTACTTCCTTTAGCTTACTATCCGTCATGAGCCTTAAGAGCTCGTCTATCTTATATGGCTCAGCCTCATTGATCAACACATCGTCCAACAAGAGCTTGCTGTTGATCTTTTTGCTACCATCTATGATCGTATCAAATTTCTTGGTTACTGCGAGTTTTTCCCTGCTCACAATACTTACTGGAATATCGTTGATATATATTTTCAAAGTAGCTTAGCTTTGTAGTCTAGTAATTCAAAAATAGATTGTTGCAGGGAGATATTGCTAGTATCCGTGCATTAAAACAAATAAAATTTAAAATGGCCGTTTACAAATACGATGTGAGTCTCTCAAAAGAGATAGCTAAGGACTTGTTGAAAATTGAGTCTATTAAAATCAACTTAGATAAACCATTTATCTGGGCATCAGGATGGAAGTCTCCTATTTATTGCGACAACAGGTTGAGCTTGTCTTACCCAAAAACTCGTGATTTGGTAAAGAATTCTTTAGCCAAGCTAATCAAAGAAAAATTTGCTGGTGTAGAGGCCATTGCTGGTGTAGCTACTGCTGGTATTCCGCAAGGAGCATTGGTAGCCGATGAATTGGGCATTCCTTTTATCTACGTGCGTTCTAAGTCAAAAGCACATGGATTGGAAAACCAAGTAGAAGGATTGGTGAAAGCGGGTCAGAAAGTTGTGATACTAGAAGATTTGATCTCTACAGGTGCAAGTTCTCTTCAAGCTGCTGAAGCAATACGTGCCGCAGGAATGGAAGTTTTGGGCATGACTGCTATCTTCAGCTATGGCTTTCCACTTTCTGAAGAAAACTTCAAAGCTCACAACACTACCTTGTGGTACTTGAGCGATTACCAAACTATGATTGATTTGGGAATTGAAAATGGAACTATCAAAGATGAGCAACTGGCTACTTTGAAGGCATGGAGAAGCAACCCTGCGCTTTGGGGAGAAGAAAACTTAGAATCCGCTTAGTCGGCTTTCTAATTAGAATTTTTCTTCTACGCCTAAACCGAATAAGGCAAAATCATATTTGACTGGGTCCTTTGGATCCAGTCTTTTTAATTTATTGGTAAGCTCCACTGCGGTGAGCCAATCGGTTTGCTTCCGCTCTATCAATCCTAGCTTGCGCCCTACCCTATCTACGTGCACATCGCAGGGGCAGATCAATTCTGACATTGGAATACTATGCCATAATCCAAAATCTACGCCCCGATCATCCTTTCTCACCATCCATCTCAAGAACATATTTAGTCGTTTACAAGCAGATTTTCGTGCAGGATTTGAAATGTGCTTATACGTTCGGGTCGGATGCTCAGGCATGGCAAAAAAATAGTCAAAGTGACTGGTTAAAGACGATTGTGCATTCCATTGAGCTCCGTTCCCCGCCTGCAAAAAGGCATCCTCCAAAGAATCGTATTGCAAATAATGCTGCTTCAAAAACGCAATGAAATAAAGTGCATCTGTAGCATTGAACGTGCGATGCTTGAAATTAAGAAACACCCTTAAATCGTTCTCAGAGTGATTGATAATAAAACTGTGAGGATCATTGTCCATAAGTTGAAAAAACTCCCGACACTTGTTGATAATGGTTTTTCTTTGGCCCAAGCCAAAATAGCAGCTACAAAAGCTGCTATTTCAATGTCCTGTTTTTTATTGTAAGCGTGTGGAATACAAATAGGATCGTTGGTAATGAATGAAGGATCATTGAACTGAGTAACCTTAACATCCAAAAATTCTCTGAGCTGCTCAATCCTCATAGTAGGAAATTTCTACCCGTGCCTTTGGGTCAATTACGCCCAAACGCTCGAAGCAGATTGGGGTTAGCCTTACCACCACGTTTTCATTCATGCCCGTTTCTGGCAATTTTCCTACAATGCGCACAAAAATCTTTTTATTGTTCATCAAATTTCTGATCTCCACCATGCTTCCTACTTTGAGCGTGCGGTGCATGGCCAGGTATTTATCAGTATCCACAGCATCTTCTATTTTCTTCGCTATGCCCTCTTCATAAATTTTAGAAAACCCACTCTGATCGGTCATTTTAGACTTTTTGCTGTAGCCTGTGTCTTCTACTTTCTTTTCAACCTTTTGGGCCTCTCTGTCGATTGCTCCTTTGATTAACAACCGCTGACCTATAGCCAAATAGGTATTTGAGAGCTGATTCCAAATAATGATGCTATCTGGCCTTACACTAAACTTTCGAGCGATAGTTTCCAGCATGTCACCCGTTTGCACCAAATACTCAGTGTATCCATCTGGCGCACTGCTGTTCTGAGGTTTTTCTTTTACTATAACAGGCTGTACTACAGCTTTTGTAGCACTTCCTTCACTCGCTTTTACATAGATCATTTCACCTACAGACAAGTCATTTGAAGTCATTCCATTCAATGCTTTAATCTCATCCACAGACATTCCATATAGTCTTGAAATCGCAAAAAGCGTCTCTTTTGGCTGAACCGTATGGATCACTTTTTCTGGTTGAGACGCTGATTTTATGGGTTTTGATTCCATCTCAAGATCGTCATCCACACCTGAGTTGGACTTTGGCCTATTGGCTTTTTCCTTTTCTTTCCCCAAAGGAATCATCAGAATCTGCCCCAGTGAAATGGTATTATCAACCACGTCATTGAAAGCCACGATCTCACTCACAAGCGCCCCATATCTCCTAGACAAAGAATATAATGTTTCCCCCTGCTCTACTTCATGTATGATCACACGCTTGCCTTTTGCCTTTTCTACACGCACAGAATCATAGCCAAATGACTCTTGTGAATACAATAGACATGCGAACAACATGATCAATCCCAACTTAAATTTTAACTCCATTGATTTGATTTGATTGATTGATAAATATCAAGTATCCGTTCATTACCAAAAAAGCCCCCGCTGCATAGCCTTCCAGATTTGAATCTTGCTTTAGTCGGAATATCTCTTCTTCATTTCGGATGAACACCAAGTGCCTTGCAAACTTCGCTCCATCTTTGGTGTAGTAACTAATGATAACGTGACCTTGGTGCTCTAAGTATTCTATGCCAAGACCAATATCTTCCTGCAAATACTCCTTTGCCAATTCAAAGGTTTCAGAACCTGGAGAAAAGAATGAAGGAAAAATGGCAATTTCTGTTTGCTGTGTTTCCAGAGGGCTCATTCCCAATTCTGAAAGCTCAATTGCGCTATCCATATTTCGATCTGACGCAAGTGTGCCAAATATTTGATTGGCATCAAAACCCACCATTTGAAAGTCCTCCACTTCGGCTACCAAATTTTCCTTACGGTAATCGTAAATGAGTAGCGATTTTGCCGTAGGGTTCTGGGGGTCGAGGTATTTGTCTAAAAACAAATAATCACCCGAAACATAAACGAGTGTCGTCCACCAATCCACCTCCTCTATGCTTAAAAAGTCGGTAGTTTCAAGGCTTTTCAAATCAAAAACAAGAAAGGACGAAAGCTGCTCTTCTGAATCTCGTACTTCCAGAGCAATCGTTCCTTGGGTTTGATCAAAGGCCAATTGCCAAATTTTGCCAGGTACGTCAAAAGAAAAATCGAAAGTGAGGTTTTCCTCCAAGTGATTTTGGTAATTTTATCCGAAATGACTCAAAGTTACACAGACTCATCGGTCCTTGAATCATTTTACCAATCTGTTAATCCATGACGACAAAAAAAGCCCTCTACCTGCTCTTGATGATTTTGCTAGCCCTAGGCGCTCAAGCACAAGAAAATAAAAAGACTAAAGTCCTACACCTCAAAATTCAGGACAACATTGACCCTCGTACCAATAGGTACTCCGAGCTTGGCTTAGAAAAAGCACTTGAGCTCGATGTTGATTTGGTAATCATCGAACTGGATACATACGGAGGAGCATTGACCGATGCAGATGAAATTCGTACAAGGATTCTAAATTTTGAAAAACCCATTTATGCCTTTATCAACAAAGATGCGGCCTCTGCTGGTGCGCTAATTTCCATTGCCTGCGACAGTATTTATATGGCCAAAGGTTCATCTATAGGTGCTGCTACGGTAGTTACACAGGATGGAGAAGCTGCTCCTGACAAATACCAATCTTACATGCGCTCAATCATGCGCTCCACGGCCGAAGCTACAGGCCGAAACCCTACCATAGCAGAAGCAATGGTAGACGAAGATATCAACCTTGACTCTATAGCGACTGAGGGCAAAGTATTGACCTTTTCTGTATCTGAAGCGATGAAATATGATTTCTGCGAAGCTCAGGTAGAATCTATAGAAGAGATTTTAGAAGCGTAAGCAACATTGACAATTATGAAATAATACCTTATGAATTAAGTAAAGCAGAAAAAATCATTGCACTTTTCCTCAATCCTTTTGTGAGCGGAATATTGATCGCAATTATTATTGGAGGTATCTACTTCGAGCTCCAAACGCCGGGTGTAGGATTCCCTATTTTGGCATCATTGGTTGCTTTGGTTCTATACTTTACACCATATTACCTCAACGGACTAGCCGAAAACTGGGAGTTGATTGCTTTCGGGATTGGTATAATTTTAATCTCCTTAGAAGTATTTGTGATTCCCGGATTTGGCGTGGCAGGGATAATGGGAATCATTCTGACTGTGGGCGCGCTAATATTGGCCATGCTCAATAATGATAATTTTGACTTTTCTTTCGTTGGGTCAAGCGACATCTTTTTGGCTACCATCACGGCACTTACAGGTTTGGTAGGAGCAATAATAGTCATGGCCATAGGCGGAGTAAGACTGGCTAACTCAAAGGTATTCCAGCGAATTTCGTTGGAAGATGTACAAGATGCAGGTCAGGGATTTTCTTCGAGTACCTACAAAACCAAATCGCTGGTGGGAAAAACAGGAAAAGTCATATACGATTTTGAGACCCAGCGGACGCATTGATATTGATGGTGAGCTGTATGATGCATACACCAGAGGAGAATATATTGAAGCAAATAGCGAAGTGATTGTAATTTCCGACGAGGGAACGTCACTAAAAGTAAAACAAACAACATAAGATTGGAAAAAGCACTCAAATACGCTACATGGATATTCACCATACTGGCATTGGTCTTTCTATGGCTGTCACTGCGAAGCGAAACAGATCAGGTAAAATACTCCATCATAGCACTTGCAATATGGGGACTAGGTCAGGGAGCCAACTACTGGTTAAAGAAGATTAAAAAGTCAGAAGAATCAGAATGAGTAAGCCAATTTCTTTCTTTAAAAGTCGTCAAGCACAATTTGAAAATGAATTCAAACAAGCACAAGCCCTCTGCAACCGATATACTTGGCTCAGAGTTCTACTTTTTTTGGTATTGGTTGCATCGGTGTTTTGTGAATTCAAATTTGACATTTATAGCTACTTCTTAATCCCCATTGGACTAGGGCTGAGTTTCTATGGTGCCATTATTTTTCATGAAAAAATTGAAAACAAAAGAAAGCTTGTAGGCGGATTGATTGATATCAATGAAGAAGAACTTGACAGGATCAATCTAAATCTTTCACAGTTCGATGATGGAAGCGCTTTCACTATTTCAAACCACCCCTATCAAGACGATCTGGATATTTTGGGAAAGCACTCAGCTTTTCAACTAATCAATAGGTGCGAAATAGATGATTCGAAGGCTCTGCTGGCAGAGTGGCTATCGCACCCCGCAGATAAAGACACCATAGAAAAACGACAAGAAGCGATCAAAGAACTAAGCGCCAAAACAGATTGGACGCAAACGTTTCAAGCATCTACACGGTTGGCTATGGCTCAAAAGAAAAAGCGAGAACCGGAAGTCAGCGGAAAGCAAATTATTGATTGGGCTAGCCAAAAAAGCACTCCTCTGAATGCTCCATTATGGAAAATTTCAGCCTTGATTCTTAGTTTGATTTTTATCGTAGTTGGAGTGTTGGTGATTTTAGGAATACTATCCCACACATACATTTCCCCTTTGGTATTGGTAAATGTCATTGTCCTATCATTTGGCATCAGACATCTTAATGCATTGAGTAAAGGTCTCGATAAATCGTTTTATGTTATTCAATCTTATGCTACTGCAATGGAAACCATTGAAAAGGAGTCTTTCTCTTCGGACTTACTGAATGACGTAAAAAGCAAACTTATTGCCGAAGTTCAGCTACAACGAGCCATCTCAGAATCTTGCCAATATCAGCTACAAACTCAGTGCAAGAGCAAGCATGTTTTATGCGCTAATTGACATTCCATTGCTCCTGGATATTCACATATTGGTAAAGCTTACTCACTGGAAAGAACAAGCATCAAGATGATATTGAACCTGGCTACAGACCATTAGCGAAATAGAATGTCTGATAAGCATTGCAGGATTTGCCAGATGCAATCCAGAATATGCTTTCCCTGTGATCTATACCGAGCCATTTTGCTTTGATGCTACGCAAATGGGACATCCGCTTATCTCCAACACAACAAAGTAAGGAACGACTATAAGATCACTGGTGAAGGCAATGTGGACATTATTACAGGGTCTAATATGTCTGGGAAATCCACTTTTCAGCGAACTGTTGGACTGAATATGGTATTGGCACAAATGGGCGCACCTGTAGATGCTAGTGCCCTTTCTATGAGCCCTACCACGATCTTTACCAGCATGCGCACCAAAGACAACCTCGAAGAACATACGAGTTCTTTTTATGCCGAGCTGAAGCGAATTGCGTTGCTACTTGGAAATTACGAATCGATCTACTTCGGTCTTCTTTATTTTAGATGAAATACTAAAGGGCACCAACTCTGAAGATCGGCATTTGGGCTCAGTAGCTCTGGCTAAAAAATTGGGAAACAGCAAGGCTTTTGGGTTGATTAGCACGCATGACTTGGGGCTTGGCGCAATGGCCGAAACAGCCAATGGTGTTAGAAACTTCAGCTTTAATAGTACGATTGATGGAGATAAAATTGTTTTTGATTATCACCTCACTGCTGGCGTATGCCGCAGCTTCAATGCAAGCCAATTGATGAAAAACATGGGGATTTTATAGAAGAGAGACTGATTAAAGATCTAATTAAGTCAACAAAAAAAGCGCCTCAAAAGTCCTATTTGGATTTTTGAGGCGCTTTGGCTCAAAATTTAAATCAGTAGATCAAGAAACAGAAACTCCTAGCTTCCTTATTGAGTTTCACAATTTCCAGCATGATCGTTTGTGCCTTTCGCTGTAGCTCATGAGCTTTCGCAGAGTTGGTTTGCTCATACTTAAAGGCTTTTTGAGTGAGACTCAAATATTCCTGCTCCAATTGCTCGGCTTTTGATTTTCGAGAGAATAGATTTAACATAGTTTAAGTTGTTTGGTTGTGGTATGGTTTAGCAATATAATACAAATTAGATTCATTTAATATAAAATATCATTATTTCAATTTCAATCATACTTCCCGTTAAAAATGCTGCAAGTTTCCTTGGTGAAACCGTGTTGTCTATCATAAATCAAACTTTCGTCGAATGGGAGTTGATAGTCATAAATGATGGGTCGTCAGATCAAAGTCTGCAACTATTAACGGCTTATGCTCTAAAAGACGATCGAATTAGCATTTTTCAAAACACAGGAAATGGAATCATTCCTGCTTTGCAGCTTGCCTTATCACATGCAAAGGGCGCTTTTATAACTAGAATAGATGCCGATGACATTATGCCTCCTGACAGACTCACTATGATGCATGCTCAATTGGTGGCCTCTCCGAAGCGATATATAGTGACGGGTTTGGTGAAATACTTCTCCAATCAGCCGATAAGCGAAGGATATCTCAAATATGAAAAATGGCTAAATGAGATAAATAAAAATTCTCATACAATGGAAAAGCGTGTACCGAGAGTGCGTAATCGCATCGCCCAACTGGATCATGCGAACGGAAGAACTGCGAGAAATAGGCGGTTTTTCACAATTGGAATACCCGGAGGACTATGATTTAGTCTTTCGATGGTATGCCAATAAATTTCAAATTGTAACTATTCCACAAGTGACCCTTATGTGGCGCGAACACCCCAAAAGAACTTCCAGAAACTCTGAAAAGTATGATCAAGAGCACTTTTTTAAACTAAAAATAGCTGCATTTTTACGCCTTGACTGGAACGAAAAACCATTGATCATTTGGGGCGATAACCAAAAATCCAAATTGGTAAAAAAACACCTGAGACGAGCCCATGTACCATTTCAGGAAATGAGCCTTTCGAACTTCAAATCCATAGAGGATTACACCGATCGGCAGTTGCTCGTCTGCGTTTACCCTCCGAAACAGGAACGTTCTCGATTGGAGGCTTACCTCCTATCCATTGAGAGATTGGAAGGTAAGAATTGGTGGTATTTGTGAACAAACGCCCATTGGCCTTAGTTACCTAGTTTCAATATATCTAAGCTCAACATATGGCAATTTACACGCTCGAAACCGAACAACTCATTCCCGCTTCACTTACTGAAGTTTGGGATTTTATATCTTCTCCAAAAAATCTCAAAGTAATTACACCAGAGTACATGGGCTTTGACATTATGTCCAAAAACCCTGACGGCAAAATGTATCCAGGAATGATTATCACATATCATGTAAAACCACTTTTGGGCATAAAAGTGAAATGGGTAACAGAAATCACTCACGTAAAAGAAAATGAATATTTCGTAGACGAGCAGCGTGTGGGGCCTTATGCGATTTGGCATCACCAGCATCATATCAAAGAAACTCCCGACGGTATTTTAATGAATGACATTGTCAACTATAGCCCGCCCATGGGTTTTCTTGGCAGTATAGCCAACTCGGTCATGATCAAGTCGAAACTGAAAGAAATATTTGACTACCGACATGCCAAATTGGAGGAGGTTTTTGGAAAGCCAGAAAAACATTGAAAGCTGCATTCCGCTACACAATACACCAATTCATCAAGTGCTTAATGTAAAATCACCTGCACTCGCATAATACCACTTTTATGCAATTGTATTTGAGAATAAAAAAGCTACGTAATGTAAAAGGACTCGGGATTGGCCCGAGTCCTTTTTCACTACCCATCAATGATAAAGTGTTACTTACTTTTTGACCACTTTAAAAGTGTTCATTTTACCATTGTGATTTACCTGAATCCAGTACATCCCAGAACCAGCTTGATCAAATAGAGAAGAAATATTTACAACTCTATCACCTTCTCCTTCAGGCAGGTCTGTTAGAGAGTGGTACTTCTTTCCACTTCCATCAAATAGGGTGATTACAGTCTTGGTATTTCCGATAGCGGCATAACTCAGACTTACATTGCGTCCATCTGTAGGGTTAGGAAATACGAGGATCTTTTGTCCATCTAGTCCAGTTTCAACATCCACCGCATCTTGACGAGTCCCACTAAATGTAAGCGTCATGTCCAAATTCCCTGGAGTAGACCAGTTACCTGCATCATCACGCACCAGACTTTTTATTTTGGCGCTAGCCGTTCTCACATCTTTTGTGACTGCAGACCCAGCCGTGACAGTCACACTATTTCCTGCTCTAAACTTATAAACCTTAAGATCATCAAATTCCATTTGTGTAGCATTGGTTCTGAGAGAGATCGCACTTCCTGAGCTTATAGGACTACTATCCGTCCATTTCAGCAATGACTCATTGTCTCTGAAAATTTCCAACACTCCATATGCAGGACTATAAGTGATTTTATAGTTTGCCCAATTGTTATCGAGAGTTACATCTGCTATCGCCTGAGAAAACAAACTGTTACTAATAGTTTTGTAGATTCTCACTTTGTTGTCCTCTCCACTAAACCAAATCAAATAAGAATTACCTCTTTGGCTTAGAGTAGCATCATCTGCCATGATATGTATACCAAACTTTCTTGGACCAGAAGTGGAAACCACTTTAGCTGCAAACTCATACAAATATGGCAAACCAGAAGCTTGAGATAAGAATGAGCTGATCTTAGTATTGTCAGAACTTGTATTAGATTGAACTAAGTGACCACCGCTTACTGACCAACTACCAGCACCATAAGTATACCCTGTGTAGTTTTCCCCATAATTGTCATTAAAAAATCCATTTCCACGATTTGCATACCAGGTAGCTCCATACAATTCAAGCGCCTGATAGAATGCACGGGTCACTCCTACATTATCATTGTCAGTAAAATTGACCACAAAATCTCCAGATTGAGTTGTTCCACCCGATGCGGTCATACTAGTGGTTGGAGCCTGAGTATCGCCCGAGGATCCTCCTCCGCCAGAGCACGTACTTCCCAAGCTATTTTGAAGTGCGATCAAATAAGCTTCCGCAAATTTATCTCTCCATCCATCATTTAGAAGCTTAGTAGCATCACCAGTATCAACAAAGCCAATTTCACTCAAAACACCAATGGCATTGTTGCCTGACAATACTCCCAGATGGAAGATATAAGATGCATCTTCCACAGAACGACGATCTACCCAGTTACCTTTCTCGACCATTCTATCTTGAATTTCTCTTGAGAAAGCGCTATTGTTTGCATCTAGCGAGTTACTTCGGTTACACCAGAAAGTTTCTGTTCCTGTACCCCCTCCTGCATTGCAATGGATACTTATGAAACGATCTGCTCCCCAGCTATTAGACATGGTTCTACGCTGAGATAAGGTTGCCCAGCCATTGGCCGTCGTTCGTGTCATCCCTACCGTCCATCCGCTACAACCATTTTGTATCTGGTCTCTCAATTTCAATCCAACAGCAAGAGCTGTAGCATGTTCTGTATCTGTTCTTCCATCCGGGTTACCTCCGTTAGATGTATATCCGTGACCTGGGTCAATAACAATAACTTGCGCACTAAGTTGATTTTGCAAAACGAAGAACATC
Source organism: uncultured Cytophagales bacterium (assembly GCA_963848175.1). GTDB lineage: Bacteria > Bacteroidota > Bacteroidia > Cytophagales > Cyclobacteriaceae > JAMZMI01. The sequence goes on along the minus strand of CAWKCO010000004.1, from coordinate 118,430 downwards.
AATCCTGCAAATACCATTAGGTTTTTAATAATAATTTTCATGTTTTTCGAGGATTAAAGTTCTAAATCAGCAATAAATATTTGGCCTGAGAGCTCATCTGAAAATGCGATCTGCTTGCCATTAGGTGATACATTCGCCCAAGTTTCAATCAGTTCTTTAGAGAAAGTCAACTGAAATTTTTTCGAATCCTTCATTTTCACTGCAAAAAGCTCAGATGCAGATAGATTGTGCCCGTCTTCGCTGCTATCCTCAAATGTGAAAACCAAATTACTGTCTGGATGCCAGCTTGTCGCAAGTCCTCTACCGAGATTCTTTCTTGGAGCACTTCCATCAATCGCATATTGATACATATTTGCTCCTTCATGAACGACTACAAATTGCTCATCTGGTGAAAGTAAAGGCTCATAAAAACTGCCTTCCTCTTCCGTGATTATCCATGGCTTTCCTTCCTGACCATATTTGGCTTCTAACTTCAACGTCTTGGTATTGATATAAACAATCAATTGTTCTTCAGCCTTTCTTAGATTGTGAATAGGTTGTCTAAGACTTCCTGGGTCAAAATTTGGCAATATCATTTCCCTTTTGGTTTTGATATCAATGCTCCTAACTTCTCTCTCAGTGAGACCTTCTTTAGCCATTTCTCTGAAAATGACCTTATCTCCGCTGATAGACCAGCTTGCACGATAACCAATTCCTGCTCCAGTACGAAGTAGCTCTACTTTGGAATCATTTTTTAAATCAAGTACAAATAGCTCATCGTTGTGATGACCTGTAAATAATAATTTATTACCATCTGGCGACCAAACAGGAGCCAAATATTCGCCCTCGGTTGTAACAGGACGTACGTTTTTTAGCGATTGCGCCTGTAGTTGAAAACTCAGCACGACAAATGCCACTAAAGCAATTGGTCTTTTCAATATGTTTTTCATATATAACGTTATTTTAAAAAATAAAATTGATGGGTATCTCATTGATTAAGGTTCAATGATTGCTTAGTGTGCGATGAGTCTAATTTCAGCCACTATGGATTACATAGTGGCTGAAAATTTTAAATCTACTTATTAATGCTTGAGGACTTTTGAGCTAGTAGATTGTCCATTGTGATTTACAACGATCCAATAAAGTCCTGGAGACACTTGATCAAAAAGTGAAGAAATATTGAGTGTTCTTTCTCCCTCACCTTCTGGCATGTCAGTCAAGGTATTATAAGCCTTGCCCATGCTATCAAACAAGGTAATCACAGTTGAGCTTTTACCTGCTGCTCGATAGTTCAAACTCACATCTATCCCATTCGTTGGATTAGGGTAAATATTCAAAGTTTGTGCGAATGGAGTATTACTTCCATCCACTGCAATTTTACGCGTACCACTAAAAGTAAGTGTCATGTCCAAATTACCTGGAGAAGACCAGTTACCTGCATCATCACGAACTAAACTCTTGATTTTTGCATTCGCTGTACGCAAATCGTTGGTCACTGCGGATCCTGCTGTAATTGTCACGCTGCTCCCTGCGCGATACTTATACACTTTTAGATCATCAAATTCCATTTGAGTAGCATTGGTTCTAAGTGAAATACCACTACCTGTGCTTATAGGATTGCTATCAGTCCAAGAAAGGAGTGACTGATTGTCTCTAAATATTTCTATTACACCATAAGCCGGGCTATAGGTAATCTTATAATTTGCCCAGTTGTTATCCAGTGTCACATCAGCTATTTCCTGATAATTCAGCACGTTGTTCACGGTTTTATAGATTCTCACTTTATTGTCTTCTCCACTGAACCAAATCAAGTAAGAATTACCTCTCTGGCTTTGAGTAGCATTATCAGACATGATATGGATACCAAACTTTCTTGGCCCTGATGTAGATACAATTTTTGCAGCAAACTCATATAGATATGGCAATCCAGATGCTTGAGAAAGGAATGAGTTGATACTTGTATTGTCAGAAGATGTATTGGACTGAACCAAGTGACCATTACTTACAGACCAGCTCCCTGCTCCATAGGTATATCCTGTATAATTTTCGTTGTAATTATCATTGAAAAAGCCATTTCCACGATTGGCATACCAAACACTTCCATATTTTTCCAATGCTTGATAAAACCTTCTGGTCACGCCCACATTGTCATTATCGGTAAAGTTGGCAACAAAATCACCTGACTGTGTACTACCACCTGCAGCTGAAATTGTAGTAGTTGGAGCCTGTGTATCAGAAGATGTTCCATAGGTATTGTTAGACCTATATCTGTAGTCCTGTCTTGGCTCTCCTATTCCCAGTGAAGCTGCCTTTAGTAGGACTATTACCCCCAGATGCTCTCCACTCAAAGTGGATATGATCTCCAGTAGAACCACCAGTAGTTCCTTCCAGTGCTATCACCTGACCCTTCTAGCTACAGACTGGTTGTAACCTACTAGCAATTGCACATTGTGAGCATAATAGGTACGTGTACCATCACTATGTCGAATAATCACAAGACGACCGTACCCGCTAGATAAGCTACCGCTGATTCCTGCAAATGTCACTACGCCTGCTGCTGCAGGCTCGCACGTTATCATCACTAGAATGTGACGTAGCGAAATCTATTCCAGCATATCCATGTTGCCCTCCTGGCGCAAACCAGTTGCACTTATTTATGTAATAATGAGTGCCTGTGGGCGCTGGAGTTCCGTGACGGGACACACAAAGATCAGTACCCTCATCCCAAGGCAAATAATAATCTAAGTTTGAGAAGTAAGTAGCCGTGGTTCTAGCGCCAGCAGATAGCCAGTTGATCTTTCCAACCAACTACCTTGAGCGGCACACCTTTGGTTGCCAACAGCGTTTTATATTCCCCAGATCTTATATCGAATGAATTGATGACGTCTGGTGTACCATGTAGGTAATCAATAGTCTTGTCCAAACTGCCTGTGAACACAAACTGCTTTCTGTCAGGTGACAAAAGTGGCGTACGCACGTACCCATGAGGAACTGCAAGTTTTTGCATTTTTTTGCTGGTTGTATTTAACAGCCAAACACCTTCATGTTCTTCGGCTGCATCCAAATAAAGCGCTTCTAAATAAACCTCATCGCTATTCTTAGTAAAAGCAATTGGCTTAAAAGCAAGCTCAGACCATAAATCATTGGACTTTTCCAGAAGCAAGTTTTGCTCACGAGTAGTGGCATCAAATTCCCAAATACGGAAACCTGCTCCTACCTGCTCCCTTTCCATATAGATATATTTGGAAGTAGCATGTGGGTTTTGAATCCCTTGAAAGAAATCATAGCCTTCCGATGGAATTCTGGCAGAACTAAGCACCTCTGCCTTGTAGAAAACTTTATCCAATGGTTGCGACTCTTCAGGAATGGACTCCCGCAAAGAGCTATTTGCACCTTGGGTAACTTCCTTTTGTAAGTCAAAATCATAAACTAATGCTTCTTCACTTTTCATAAGCAATAGTTCTTGTGCTTGCAAATTACTTACTATACCGCTATAAGCAATAAATAATGAGGCTAGGACACCTCTTCTCAAAAATGAGTTGTGGTAAAATTTAATCATGTAACGAGAGATTAATTAATGGTTAACAAAATTTCCTTCAAGCTAAACAATAAATTAACACTAAAATACGTTTTTATGCATTTATTTTTACAAAACATGCAATAAAACAGTTTTTTTATCAACAATAGTAAATAAAACACTTATAAAAGTGCACAAAACTGGCAGTTACAACTAATTAATTGAGGAATTGATTAAAAACACTCAAAATAGCAGCACAAAACAGATTAAATTCTTCTTGATAAGGTAACAGGCGAAAAGCAAAATATACCCCATAGAATAATAGAGGATAGTAGCACAACACCTTCTTCACGAGGCTTTGCCAAAAACATTCCATTAAAGATCCTAAAAAAGAATCTTCGCTTCATAAAAATAAAGCAACCGACATACTTACATAGAGGCTATGGCTACCAGCCCGGAAGCCTTTTACACGAGAAATTTTTATAACCCTCTGATAATAAGCAGCCAACAGCCAATGTTTGTGTAATTATCAAATGAACTTTATATGAATCAGAATCACAAAACTCTCTATTCTAAGAAGAGAATAGACTCTTACAAACCTTTTCTGAAATCTAGAGGAGTTTTTCCGGTTTGCTTCTTGAAGTGAGCGAAAAAGGTGCTTTTCGACTTGTATCCTACAGATTGACCTATTGCTTCAATTGTCATTTGCTTGAAGTCATCACTTTCTATAATTTCTTTGGCTTTCGCTATTCTATGATAAGCCAAAAGATCAGAAAAACTCATTCCATGCTCCGTATTTACAACAAAAGATATTTGGTGCGGACTTACATCAAGCACATCTGCCATTTTTTGTAGTGAGAAATCGCTAGATAAAAAATCCTCTCTATTCATAAAAAGCGAGTCGATTCCGATTTTTAAATCTTGTGCTTTATCCGCAGAAAGCACCTCCTTGCGCGGAACTAACTCCCATTGGTCAATAGTCTTATTTTCCACCAACTTAAAGTCAGCTTCTTCCTGTATCAAACGGCCATCAAAAGCGAAAAAAACGATCATAAAAGTGAGCACGTTGGAACTCATCGGCACTACAATCATATCACCAAATTCGAGATCGGTATCGAACAAGGTGAAGATGATCAATACAACAGAAATAAAAATGAGTGACACAATAAACAGAAAAACAAAGCGGTATCGCCTCCTCATATTATGACCTTTTCCATAATCATTCGTGAGCCTATTGGCTTTTTTCAGAAAAAAGAAAAAGTAAATACTATGACCAACGAACACCAATGCCATTGGGATATTGAGGAAATCAATCATTATGTTATCCCAGTCGTAGGATAAGTTGGCGTGAATAAAATCCTGCTTAGACTGCTGATCTAGGAAAAACGAATGGCAAATGGTCATCAGCAGATAATAACCTATGGGTATCCAGAGATATAGCTGAAACTTCCAGTTTCTTTCAAAAGGTAATTGTAGGCTCTCATGAAATAACCAAACGCAGAGTGGAAAATACAGCATACTAAAGGCCGAAGCGATATAAATGCGCTCTATGAAAAACTCAACCTGCAAGAAGGTCATCAGATTAGAAACCATGAGTGGTATAGCGCACCCAATAATCGCCGCAAAAATCCGATTAAACGTTTTATTCCTCCTTTGGAAAAGGAACAATACAACCAACAGAATTTTATTAACAATGGTGATTAGCGAAACGAAAAGGTATATCTGGTGTGTATTCATGAATAATCTATGCGATACCTCTGGTTTTATCAGCTAGGGTGAATGTCGAGAGGATATCGAAAACCCCTGATGGGCATCTTTTAGATTTCTGGCAACCACCACTGTCTTTTTCTTGATACTCAATACAGGCACGCCCATCCATGAATTTGCTTTTATAACTTTTCACAATGCAAAACTGAACGGTGAGAATAAGGTTTTGAATCTGAGCAAAGAAAGTATAGTCAGTTCGAAATCATAAGTTCGAACTTCATTTATCTTCTAAAAAATCTTTTATACAAAGCTTATAATCACTTTTGAGGAAGAGCCAACACAGAAGAGTCGCTTTATCTTAAAATGGAATTATGAGACGTATTAGCCTTGTTTTATCACCACTCGTTATTGATTTTTTTTACAAAACATTGCGATCCACTTATATAGAGTTTATTAGGTAAAGTTTCTAATTCCTACAAAAACGAATGATTCACACGCGCACAGGGTATTAACCATTTCATTTCTCTATTGATTTCAGAAACACCTGAAAAATAAAACCATGCGTTTGAGAACTTTATTATGCATCATTAGCTGCACTTTCTTATTTCAAGCTTCCGCTTTTGAACGGATATCGGTTTCTAACAAAGACGAAAGCATCGAATTTCCTAATAAGACTTGGCTTTATATTGACTCTACGTCATCTAAAAACATACACGATATTCTGAATATCCCAGATTACAACTGGTTAAAAAAGGATTTTGATGGATTTTCAGAATATCCAGGGTGGGTTTTGATTCCTTTAATAAACCGTAGTGAATCACCCCCTTGAAAGAATTCTTTACCTCAACAACCCATTTCTGCATGCTGCGGATTTTTATTTGATTGTCAACGACTCAATCGTGAGCCCCCCTATACTTACAGGACTTTCCAGACCGGTTCGCTCCAAAGCCTATAGCGATCCTGCCTATCCTGTGCTTATTTCATTACCTGCAAATAGTACAGTGGATGTCTACGTGAAAGTTGCCGACCCCTTTTCCACCACTGATTGTCCCATGTTCTTACTGAGCATAGAAAAAGCCAAATCACTAAACATTTGGCGATTCCAAATTGGGTTTCTATGGTTGGGAATAGTGTTGCTGTCACTTCTCTTGTCATCTTTCTTGTTCTTTTATACCAAACAAAAGATTTTCGCATACTACGTTCTACTGGGCTTAGGGTCTGCCATTGCTATTTCATCCAATATTGGTCTTGTGCTTCTTTTCATAAATGCTGACCCATATCAATTACTTAACAACTACTACGAATTGGGCGGAGCACTTTTGATCAATTTCATGCCCCGCTTTTTGAATTGCATCGTGCCAATAGCAACGCTCAACAAGACACTATGGAAATTCATCAAGGGTATTGGCTTACCTAGCCTTCATCATTTTCATACTCATCTGCATTCCCTTATTTCAAATTCTCCTATGCATTTTCAAAGTTCTCAATTGACTTCATGGTCATTTCATCGGGACTGGTTTTCTTTATCTACTCATCATCCTCGGAGTAGCTGCCTTTCAAGAATATGCCCAGAGCAAGGAAACTCTTCGTGGTATACTTTATATATCTCGGGATAGCTTTTAGTGTGATTCTCTTCCCCTTTGTGGGAATCAATCATAAAGGGATCAATACGATTTATTTGATGGTAGCCGGATCTGTATTTGAGACTATCGCATTTATGCTTTTGATGGCTCAAGTCACGCTTGGTGTTTACAAGGAAAGAGACAAACTAAATAATATCGTTCAGAGCAGTCAGGAAAAAATCATGAAAGCCATTGTCGAAAGTCAAGAAAATGAGAGAAAGAGATTTGCTGAAGATATGCACGATGGAATAGGGCAAATGATTTCTGCGTTGAAACTGAATCTCAAAAGCCTAGAATCTGTCAAATCAATTCAAACAGAAAAACGTCTCGCCATTTTTGAAACTTCCAAATCCATTATTGAAGACATGTTCAAGGAATTGAAAAATGTATGCTTCAATCTCATGCCACAAACTTTAATTGCAGCTGGACTGACAGAGGCTCTTAAAGAATCGGCAGCCAGAATAAACAAAAGCGAAAAGCTATTTGTGAGTATTCAGATACATGGCCTTGATCAACGACTATCGCAACTGCATGAAATTTCAATCTACAGAATCTCCCAAGAGTGGATCAATAATATCATCAAACACGCTGGCGCAGAAAAAATCACCTTACAAATAACCAGAGACGATGAGGAAATAACCCTTATGATAGAAGACGATGGAATTGGGTTTGACAATACCCTCTTGACAATAGGAAAAGGTAATGGATGGAAAAATATTTCTTCAAGAGCGAATCTTATAAAAGCCAGTGTATATCTAGATTCCACACCCGAGATAAGAGGAAGCACTTTTACCCTCAATATTCCAGTTACCTAAAGACACCAAAGTGCTCTCTGAAATCAGGAATGTTCAAATCCGAGAGTGCCCCACAGCTGTAAATAACTATTTCCGTTGCATACATTTTCCTCTTTCTTTCCCAGTACATCTAGGCATTAGGCCTATATGTGCGAATAGTTCTTTTCTATTTCACCAACTATTCCCGAACTTCGCGTCAAGCCAAAATAAGAAATTGATTATGCCAAAAGATAGAAAAGTAAATGTGGGACTGGTGCAAACTTCTTGCAGTGCCGACCTACGAAGATAACATGCAAAAAGCCATCAAAGGAATAGAAGATGCAGCTGCACAAGGTGCGCAAATCGTGTGCTTGCAGGAGCTTTTCGGTTCGCTCTACTTTTGCGATATCGAGTCTTACGACAATTTTGATCTTGCTGAAGCAATTCCTGGTCCATCCACTGACGTATTTTGTGCTTTAGCTAAAAAATTGAATGTAGTGATTGTCGCTTCACTTTTCGAGAAGCGAGCACAAGGACTCTACCACAACACTGCCGCAGTAATAGATGCCGATGGCACTTACCTCGGCAAATACAGAAAGATGCATATACCCGATGATCCAGGTTACTTCGAGAAGTTCTATTTCACCCCTGGCGATTTAGGCTTTAAGGTTTTCGATACAAAATATGCCAAAATTGGCGTTTTGATCTGCTGGGATCAGTGGTATCCAGAAGCTGCGCGCATCACATCACTAATGGGTGCAGAGATGCTTTTCTACCCTACGGCCATCGGCTGGCACGAGAGCCAAGATGAGCAAACCAACGCCGAGCAGCACAATGCATGGCAATCCATCCAGTCATCACACGCTGTAGCTAATGGAGTGCCCGTAATAGGTGTGAATCGCACTGGAAAAGAAGGAGAAATGCAGTTTTGGGGAGGCTCGTTTGTGACCAATGCATTTGGATGGGTGGATTACAAAGCACCTCACGATGAAGAAATCACTAAAGTAGTGCCCATAGATTTGGACAAATCAAACTCCTATCGCATCCACTGGCCATTTTTAAGAGATAGAAGAATAGACGCCTACGCTCCTATTGAAAAACGTTTTATCGATTGATCATGACCAAACAACTAAGCACACCGCATTTAGACGGATTTCATTTTCCTGCTGAATGGCACAAACATAGAGCTACATGGCTGAGCTGGCCTCACAATGAAAATTCTTGGCCAGACAAAATCAAAACCATCTATAAACCTTACTGTGAATTTATAAGGGAAGTAGCCAAAGGCGAAGAGGTTTGCATCAATGTGGCCAATGCCGCAATGCAAAAAAAAGCAACTGGCTACTTAAAAGAAGTCGGGGCAGATCTCACCAAAATCAAATTTTATCTTCACCCGACCAATGACGCTTGGTGCCGAGATCATGGCCCTGCCTTTGTGATCAAAGACAATGAAAAAGCAGTCGTAGACTGGGGCTACAATGCCTGGGGTGAAAAATATCCACCCTACGACCTTGATAATAAAATCCCTGCACTAGTTGCCAAAGAATTGGGATTAAAACGCTATAAGCCGGGTATCGTCATGGAAGGCGGTTCTGTAGATTTCAATGACCAAGGCGTGCTGATAACGACCACAGCCTGCCTTTTGAACGAAAATCGCAACCCACATCTCGATCAAAAACAAATCGAGACTTACCTCCAAGAATATTACGGTGCAAAAGAAATCTGGTGGCTGGGTGATGGAATAGTAGGCGATGATACGGATGGTCATGTAGACGATATCACAAGATTTGTAAATACAAATACGGTGGTAACTGTGGTAGAAAGCAATGAAGATGACGAAAACTACCACCCGCTAATGGAGAACCTTGAGGCGCTCAAAACCTTCAAAATGCCTGATAGAAGTTCGCCAAAGATTGTGGAGTTGCCTATGCCCGACCCAGTGATCTTTGACGACCAAAGACTACCAGCCTCTTACGCCAATTTCTACATTGCTAATGAGTGCGTGGCAATACCCACATACAGAGATAAAAAGAATGACCCGCTGGCGTTGGAAATTTTATCGGATGTTTTCAAAGACCGCAAAGTAATCGGCATTGATTCTACGGACATAGTCTGGGGACTGGGCAGCTTTCATTGCCTGAGCCAGCAAGAGCCAGAAGTCTAATCCAAAAGGCTCAGAAGCCGCCTCACAAACCTTATTAAAGTAAAAAACTAATTTCTCACTAATTGCCTTATTTTTGGGCACGAAAAAAAGAACAAGAACAATGTCTCATAACTTACTCAAAGGAAAAAGAGGTATCATTTCAGGAGCTTTGGATGAAAACTCCATTGCTTGGCATGTAGCAGAAAAAGCGCATGCAGAAGGTGCTACTTTCACTCTTACCAATGCACCAATCGCCATGAGAATGGGTGCAATCAACAATCTGGCTGAAAAAACTGGGAGCCAGATCATTCCGGCAGACGCTACTTCAGTAGAAGAACTAGAGAACTTGATCTCAAAATCGACAGAGATTTTAGGTGGAAAAATTGATTTCGTCCTTCATTCTATTGGCATGTCGCCAAACATCAGAAAAGGAAAATCTTACGGTGACCTAAACTACGATTGGTATCAAAAATCTATCGACGTTTCTGCACTTTCATTTCACAAAATGATGGCAGTGGCTGAAAAGCAAGACGCTTTGTCTGAGTGGGGATCTGTAGTAGGCCTTTCTTATATCGCTGCGCAAAAGACTTTCCCATTCTACACAGACATGGCAGACGCCAAAGCAATACTGGAGTCTATCGCTCGTGGATACGGCTACCGTTTAGGAAAAGCTAAAAATGTCCGTGTAAACACCATTTCTCAATCACCTACAAAAACAACTGCTGGTTCTGGTATCGGTGGATTCGATTCATTCTATGATTTTGCAGATAAAATGTCTCCATTAGGCAATGCTTCTGCTGGCGCTTGTGCAGATTATTGCATCTTCTTATTCTCAGATTTGAGCAAAATGATCACGATGCAAAACTTGTATCATGATGGTGGCTACTCTAGCACGGGTATCTCAGAAGAGATCATCGAGCAGATGGCCAAGTAAAACTTTTGACCATGAAGAATGGAGGGCGCAATTTTTTCTAGCCTTCCATTCTTCAATTTATCCTCCAACTATTCGTCGTGCTCACCTTCCCAAACGCTAAAATCAATCTAGGTCTAAACATCATTTCCAAACGACCTGACGGATATCACGACTTAGAAACATGCTTCTACCCTATCCCATGGACAGACGCACTGGAAATCATCGAAAGCCATTCTTTTCTTTTACCTCCTCTGGATTACCTATACCTGGCACGACTAAGAAAGCAATCTATGTGTAAAAGCTTACGAGCTTCTCAAAAAAGATTTTGATCTTCCTCCCGTTCATATCCACCTACACAAAGTGATTCCAATGGGTGCAGGATTAGGTGGTGGTTCTTCCGATGGTTCTTTCACACTAAAACTTTTGAACGATAAATTTCAATTAGGTATTTCCACCGAACAGCTGGAAAAATACGCTGGCCTTCTAGGAAGTGACTGCCCTTTCTTTGTTCAAAATGAGCCTGTATTCGCTGAAGGTACTGGCAACCTCTTCTCTCCTATTGAAATCAACTTAAAAGGTCTTCATATCGCGCTGGTTCATCCAAACATTCATGTGAGCACCAAAGATGCTTTTGGCGGTTTATCTCCTCTGAAACCTACGGTATCAATACAGGAAATCATTTCAATGCCTGTGGATCAATGGAGAGGATCGCTGGCAAACGATTTTGAAAAGTCAATTTTCCCGCTACATCCTAAAATCGAGGCGATTAAGAGTCAGTTTTATAAGGATGGCGCCCTATATGCAGCCATGAGCGGCTCAGGGTCGTGCGTATTTGGGTTGTTTGAGCAAAGACCTGAAAATGGGGATTACACTGTTTTTGAACTATAAGCGAAACATAAAAAAAGGGCTCGAAAGCCCTTTTTTATCTATTCTTATATTGGGTTAATTACCACTTTGTGTGAAACACGCCCTCTCTATCTATACGCTCATAAGTGTGTGAGCCAAAGTGATCTCGCTGAGCCTGAATCAAGTTGAATGGTAAGCGTCCTGTGCTAAACGCATCGAAGTAGGACAGACACGCAGGAAATCCCCGTAGAGCAATACCCGCTGAATCCGTGGCAAAGCTACCACCTTGCGCACGGATGGGACAAGTCTTATTGATTTCTTTTACAAAAGTCTCATCGAGCAATAAACTTTCTAATTCATTGTCTTTCGCAAAGCCTTACGCATATCCTCCAAAAGTTCAGCTCGATGATACACCCACCTCTCCATATTTTGGAAATAACCTGCAAGATCCAGCCCATAGTTATATTCCATGATGCAGCTCACCAATTGACTCATACCCTGTGCATAAGTAATAATAAAGGCAAATCAAAAGCGCATCGCCAATTTGGTCTACTGTAGGTGTATCTTCGGAAAAATTCGGCTTTGGATAGAGCTTTTCAGCTTTTACGCGCTGATCTTTGAATGCCGAAACAGCGCGCATGCTTACTGCTACATCTATCGTAGGAATTGGAATACCCAGATCCATTGCATTTTGTGAAGTCCACTTGCCCGTACCTTTTGATTTGGCCTTATCCAAGATAGTATCTACCAAATCATCTCCTTCCACAAGGTCATCCTTCATCAAAAATATTTCGGAAGTAATTTCGATCAAGAACGACTTCTAATTTACCTTTATTCCAAGAGGAAAATATTTCATGCAGCTCAACATTGCTTTTTCCAAGCCCGTTTTTGATAACTGAATATGCTTCAGATATTAACTGCATCAAACCATACTCGATACCATTATGAACCATCTTTACATAGTTACCGGCAGATTTGGCACCCATATAATCAACACAAGGCTCGCCGTTCACTTTGGCCGATACAGCCTCAAAAATTGGTTTTACCAAATCATATGCTTTTTTATCTCCACCTGGCATGATGCTCGGACCAAATCGGGCACCTTTTGCTCCGCCAGACACACCCGACCCTATGAAATAAATACCTTTATCCGACAGGTAATCCGCTCTTCTATCTGTATCAGTGAAAAGTGAATTTCCTCCATCTATAATGAGATCACCTTTATCCAAAAGAGGTAATAAATCTTCTATAACATAATCCACAGGCTTGCCCGCAGGCACCAGCAACATGATCTTGCGAGGTACAGAAAGCTTAGAAACGAACTCCTTTTTATCAATACTTCCATCTACCTTCAATCCCACACCCTCTTGACGAAGTGCGTTTACCTTTTCTGGATCTAGATCCAGCCCATAAGCTGAAAAATCATTATCAGCCACATTGAGGATGAAATTACGTCCCATTACTCCCAGGCCTACCAGACCAAAATCATAAGATTCGTTCATATATTATGAAATTAAAATTTCTAAGTAATTCTACTTAGTTGTAAAATTGCAAAACTATTCGATAATTTTGAAGCCGAAGTTTATCATTATCTCTTAAATTTCCATTCGAATTCAATAAAATATCATTTTTCTTGAAAAAATTCCATTTATAAGGATTATTTAATATGTCACAAACAAAAAGTGAAGATCAGGTTTTAGTCATCTTTGGTGCATCAGGAGACCTCACACTACGCAAATTAATTCCAGCCGTCTTCAACCTTTATAAGAGAGGATTTCTTTCAGAGAAATATACCATCCTCGGTGTAAGCCGTACAGAGTACTCGGATGAAGAGTATCAAAAAACAGCTGTGGTGGAAAACCCTCACCTAAAAAAGGAAAAACAGGAAGAGCTTTTAGCTTTTGCTAAGCACGTAAACTATCAAGCCATCGACACCAAAGATATCGAAGGGTATCGAACACTAGAAACGAGATTAAAATCAGTGTTTAAACAAAATGGTGTTTCTGCTGAGAATTGCATTTTCTACCTATCCACTCCTCCCAGCCTTTACGAAATCATAAGTAAAAATTTGGCTGAAGTTGGTCTCAACACAGATGAAAAAGGTTGGAAACGTTTGATTGTGGAGAAACCTTTTGGTTATGATCTAGAAACAGCAAAACGATTGAATGCCAGTCTACTGGAGAGTTTTAAAGAAAATCAGATCTACAGAATAGATCATTACTTAGGCAAAGAGACCGTTCAGAATTTATTAGTAACACGATTTGCGAATAGCATCTTCGAACCATTATGGAACAGAAACTACATCCAACGTGTGGAAATCACCTCAGGTGAGAGTGTGGGAGTAGAAAAACGTGGGGGCTACTATGATACCTCGGGAGCACTTCGGGACATGATTCAAAACCATTTGCTACAGCTAGTTTCCTTGGTGGCTATGGAACCTCCTGCGAAAATGGCTGCCGATGACATCAGAAACGAAAAAAATAAGATCTTTCAGTCCCTTCGTCCGCTTACGCAAGAGCAACTTCGTACAGATGTGATCCGTGGGCAATACACAGCATCCTCTTATAAAGACGAACATTTTGCGGGTTACAGAGAAGAAGAAGGTGTAAATCCTGAATCTCGCACAGAAACTTTTGCGGCAATTAAATTTTTTATTGATAACTGGAGATGGGCAGACGTACCATTCTACATCCGTACTGGGAAGAGACTCCCTACGCGCGTATCGGAGGTGGTTATTCACTTCAAACCCAACCATCATCACTTATTCAGCAATCGCCGCTTGGCCAACAACCAGAATATCTTGGTTTTCAGAATACAGCCTAATGAAGGAGTGTTATTGAAGTTTGGGCTAAAGGTGCCAGGTGCAGGATTTAATGTGGAAACGGTGAATATGGACTTTCTATACGATGATCTAACCAATGCTTATGTACCTGAGGCTTATGAGCGTCTATTGCTTGATTGTATGATAGGAGATGCAACCTTATATGCGAGGGGCGACAGTGTTGAGGCTGCTTGGGAGTTTGTAGACCCAATATTAAAAGCTTGGAAAGAAGACTCCTCCATCCCTGTATACGGGTATCCCTCAGGCACTTGGGGGCCAGAGGAGGCCATCAAGATGATAGAGGGTGAAAACATGCATTGGAGAAATCCATGTAAAAATCTGACTGATGACGGCATTTATTGCGAACTTTAAAAAAAATTTATAACATGTATCACTATTTCGGTCACACGCCAGAAGAAGTCGCAGACCAATTTGCACAGTACTTTTTTACTTTGACCAAAAACAAAAAGCCATTTCACGTAGCATTATCTGGTGGCTCAACTCCAAAAATTCTTTTTGATATCATATCTAAAAAATATGCCAAGCTAATCGATTGGTCAACAGTACACCTCTGGTGGGGTGATGAACGTTGCGTGCCTCCTACTGATGAGGAAAGCAACTACAAAATGACTAAAGAGCGACTTATTGATCATGTATCCATACCTGAAAAAAATGTGCATCGCGTTTTGGGTGAAAATGATCCAGAAGGTGAAGCAGTGAGATATGGCCAAGAAATGAAGGCATTAATTCCATTGACCAACGGCCTACCTAAATTTGATTTGATCATTTTGGGAATGGGTACTGATGGACATACGGCCTCTATTTTTCCGCATGAAATGAATTTGCTTAAGGAAAAGGCTATTTGCGCAGTAGGAACACATCCTGATTCTGGTCAGAAAAGGGTTACGTTGACTGGTAGTACAATCAACAATGCTGCTGATGTCGCATTTTTAGTGACTGGCACCAATAAAAAAGAAAAAATCGCGACGATACTTAACAAAGAACAAGGCTGTGACCTTTATCCTGCCGCTTTTGTGAACCCAAAAGAAGGAAAACTGGGGTGGTATATGGACTATGCCGCATTAGGTAATTAATTGTTAAATATGGCTCTCAACAAGTGAGAGTGATTATTTTTGCATTTTTATTGGATATAATTTTTTCAAAACCATGAGGTTAGGTCAATTAGCCCGTCAATTCGACATTACTCCACAAGAAATCGTTTCCTATTTGAAAACAAAGGGTGTAGACGCAAATCCTCATCCTAATTCCAAATTGAACGAAGAAGAGGAGCGTCTAGTAATGGAGCATTTTGACATACTGCCTGTGGTAGAAGAAGTTGATGAAATCATCGAAGAGACTCCCGCTCTCTCAGCAGAACCTGTAGTGGATACTAAAGCAATCAATCAAGAAGAAGAGATTGTATGGGATGCAGAAGACAGTACTATAGAAGCTGAGCCTGCGTCTCCTATACAAGAAGAAACTACTCTTTCTCCTACTGAAGGTTTAGACGAGAAAGAAGAGGAAGAAAAAGAAGAGGAAAAGAAAATTGAAGATATTCCTGTTGCCACAGTAGATGAAATATTGGCAGATGAGTCTGAAACTTTAGCCAAAAAAGTAGCGCTAATAAAAGCTCCAAAAGTGGAGCTTCAAGGACTGAAAGTATTGGGAAAAATAGAACTCCCACAGCCTAAGACCAAAGAGCAAAGTACTGAAGAGGAAGAAGTAAAAGGCGCAAAAAAGGAAAAACCTGAAAAAACTGGCAAAGGTAAATTTGCAAATAGAAAACCTCTGAGTCCAGAGCAAAGGGAAAAGAAAAGACAAGAGCTTAGGGAAAAGAACCGCAAGAAGCAAGAGTGGGAAGCGCACAAGCAGAAGCTAAGAGAGAGCCGCCAGAAAAAAGCCGCTCGTGAGGAATTTTACAAAAAGCAGGTTTTGGCCAATGTAGCCGTAGACTCTGACGTAAAGCCCGTAAAAAAGAAAACCAAGAAAAAGCAATCAGCTCCTAAAGCTCCAAAAAAACCAGCCCCTAAAACGGTTCTAGGCAAGTTTTGGAGATGGCTGAATACGTAATGCTCTGGCGCAGTTATATTCCATTGGTTTCTGGATCAATACTTTTGAATTGATAGGGAATTCTTTCAATTAGCCTTAAATCATCGGTAACTACGGCACGGTAAAAAATGAAACCTCTTGTATACCCTTTTTTATTTTTTGCGCTAACGCTAGGAGGCTGTAAATCGCTAAAACCTTCTATCGTCTCTGACGATAGTAAAATCATCGTACTCAACATAAAGGATTATTCTCGTGCCGAAATAGCAGAATATCTCACTGACCTGAGTAAAACATCCTTAAAAGTGCTGGGGATGGATGTTTGGTTTGTTGATCGAAAAGATTCTTTGTCTGATCTACAGCTAAAAAAATCTCTAGCTCGCTTTGAAAATATCGTGCTAGCATGTGCCCTCAACGATTTGGATGAATCTCTTCATTTTACATCTCTAAGAAAAACAAATTCCTATTTGGTGAGTAAGAATCCAGTTGTGGCATTTTCGAATACTTTTCGAGATGAAAATGATGTTCCAATTAGTTTTCCTATCACGGCTATAAAAAGAATCGAAAGAGCCGAAACAGATACCATGCATCTTTTTCATTTTTCATTGCGTGTTAGCCTCCTTTATGATGAGAATAAAATCCCATCATACATTGATTATCTGGATCAAAGTGACCATCCACTTATGGATAATATTGTATATAGTAAAAC
Organism: uncultured Cytophagales bacterium; assembly: GCA_963848175.1. Lineage (GTDB taxonomy): Bacteria > Bacteroidota > Bacteroidia > Cytophagales > Cyclobacteriaceae > JAMZMI01. The sequence goes on along the minus strand of CAWKCO010000004.1, from coordinate 101,354 downwards.
AATGGATCAATATCCAACCTACGATTTGGCTAAAGTAAAAAAACTCAATCCAGAGATATTTCGAGACAAAATAGTCTTGGTAGGTTATGCTGGCCCTTTAGATGAAGACAAATCTGTGACTCCACTAAGGTATAGAATGCGTATCACAGAAGGATCTGATACCTACGGAGTATATATTTTAGCAAATATCATCGATCAAATATTGGTAGAAAGAAAAGACCTTTCTCCGTTAGGAAAGTAGCAAAGCAAACAAGCCTTTGAAAAAAATTCTCAATTCTCAATTCTCAATTCTCAATTCTCAATTCTCAATTCTCAATTCTCAATTCTCAATTCTCAATTCTCTAAGTCTTTCACACATCTAAACCCCGTGTGATTGAAGCCAGAGTCTTTGGTAGATTTCATCCTACGCGCCACACGATATCCGCTGCAATAGCTGTCATTACAAAGAAATGAACCTCCTCTGATGACATATTTTTCGGCATAGGGTTCGTCGGGATCAAAGGAACGCGACGGGCCAACGGGGTTTTCTACAGCTTCTTTGGCACTCAATTCTTTGTAAGCCGATGCGTGGTATTTGTCCTGACACCACTCCCATACATTTCCAGCCATATCGTATAAGCCATAGCCATTGGCCGGATAGGATTTCACAGGAGCAGATCGTACATATCCATCTTTCTCAAGGTTTTGATAAGGAAATTCCCCTTGCCAAAAATTAGCTTTATCATAAGCATTTTCTACACTTTCATCTCCCCACGGATATTTCACATCGCCGCGTCCGCCCATGGCCGCCCACTCCCACTCTGCTTCTGTTGGTAGTCTCTTTCCTGCCCATTTGGCATATTCCACCGCATCTTCCCATGCGATGTGAACTACTGGGTGATTCATTCTTTCTTTAATATTGCTACCTGGCCCCTCAGGATGTTTCCAGTCAGCACCTATAGTCCAAGACCACCATTGGCCAGGATCACGTAAGTTTACTGGCCCAGAGCTTTGCTTAAAAACCAACGACCCTGCGGCTAAAAGCGCATCATCTGGCTTTGGTGTACCCGGGGGTACATCTTTTTTCATCACCTCCCAGTCAATGTCTCGCTCTGCAATGGTTTTGTATCCTGTGGCTTCTGCGAAAGCTGCAAATTGTGCATTTGTAACTTCGGTTTGATCCATAAGAAACGCAGATACTTTCACCGTATTTCTTGGTAATTCATCTTGGTCTGCTTGGTCAGATTTGCCTCCCATGGTAAATACTCCCCCCGGAATGGTTACCATGGTTGCTGAATCAAGAACTGGAATTTGATCAACGAGACTTTTCTCCTGATCCGCAATTGAGGTTGTTGTTTGTTTTTTAGCGTGCTTATCACAAGCCGTAATAAGAATAAGTGATAATAGAAGAGTGGTAATGTGGAATCGCATGAATTGGATTTGAAAATACAATTATTTTAGATTTCAAAGATAGGGTTTGAGGTGCAATTTTGACTATGTTTTCATGGTGTTGCTTTGGCGTATAGTCTCGAAATGATTAGTCAGCTCTTACAGCTTTCACATATACAGTATAAGAATGAATAGTTGGAAACTAAATTATCGTCTATATAAACGATAATTTAGTTTATCGTTCTAAAAACCTATATTTTTATATATCGTCTATAAAGACTATATTTATCAAAATACAATGAAATCAAATACTCAAATAGCTGTCATTACCGGAGACATCATTCACTCCCAAAGTCGTCCCGCAGCGGAGTGGATGCCTTTGCTCACAGACGCACTAAATAGTTTTGGAACAACTCCTGATAAATGGGAAATATATCGTGGGGATAGTTTTCAGCTAGAAATATCAGAAGCTCACAATGCACTGAAAGCTTCTTTAATAATTAAATCCTTGATCAAACAAAATCAAACGTTGGACGTGCGCCTGGCCATTGGTGTTGGTGAAAAGGAATTCAATGCAGATCGATTAACGCAATCCAATGGTTCTGCATTTGTTCGCTCAGGTGAACTATTTGACCAACTCAAAAAAAACACGCTAGCAATCCGAAGTGCCGACGAGCAACTTGACCAAACCATCAATTTGATGCTTTCTTTGGCTCAATTGACCATCAATCACTGGACTGTCGCCTCTGCTGAGATTATGGAATTGGCATTGTCTCAGCCCGATTCCAATCAAGCCGATTGGGCTCAAAAATTAGGAATCAGACAAAGCACCGTAAGTGACCGCTTGAAAAGAGCTGGATTTGATGAAATACAAAGACTGGAAACGTATTTTAGAGATCGCATGCAAAAAATTCAATCATGATACTATTACTGAAACTCTTACTTGCACATCTCATCGGCGACTTTTGCTTACAATCCGATACCAGTGTTCGGCATAAACAAAAGCACCTGCTGCGCTCGAAACATTTGTATTGGCACATTGTCATTCATGCTGCGGCATTAGCCCTCATCTTGGCCTTTGATTATCAATATTGGATTGGATTTTTGATCATTATTTCCACCCACTTTATTATTGACTGGGTCAAACTCTTACTCAACAAAAAGCTAAGCAATCCTCTCCTATTCTTTATTGACCAGACACTGCACGTTATGGTCATTGCAGCAGTGGCTTACTCATACACTCCATGGAAAATCACGCTAGCATACCTCTATTCTGATGCCATTTTAAAATTATTGATCTGTCTAATTCTCGTTTCTGTAGCCACCTCTGTGGTAATCAAAATCATCATTTCTCAATGGAATCCTGATGCCGATAAGAAAAAGAAAAACTCACTTTCTAGTGCTGGGAAATACATCGGAATACTCGAAAGACTTTTTGTATTTGCATTCATCGCGACCAATCATTGGGAAGCTGTCGGTTTCTTACTTGCAGCAAAATCAGTTTTCCGCTTTGGAGACTTGAAAGAGGCCCGCGACCGCAAACTGACGGAATATATTCTCATCGGCACTTTGCTCAGCTTCGGGTCTGCTATTTTGATCGGTATTGCCTACACCCATTGGTAGCCAATCAGAATTGTTCTGAAACGAATCATTGCCGAAAGGAATAAAAATACCAAAGAAAAGGATTTTGCTTGCGAAACTCTTTTCATTACATATACTATATTTAGTCAACGAATTAACCACACCTAACCTAATGAACACTCAAAACCTAACCAATGCATTTCTTTCAAAAAAAAGAATGCAAACCGATCCTTTGGCTGATGAGGTCATATCTAAAATCATTGACTTAGGACTTGAAGCGCAAATCAATGCGGTCTTCATGACACTGGTTCGCAACGACGGCTATAGCAAGCTACATTTTGATCAATTTCCGCCAGAAGTAATTTCTCTCATCGATCACTATTTTGAGGAGTCAGCAAAACTTCCATCTTGGGCAGATCAGACCAAAATTAAAAAGGGACAAGAAGTTTTTGGCGTATATGGCCCTGAGGTTTTCATGCTACTGAATGTAAAATCTTTGCCTATGTGCTACACCTGTGCTAAGGGTGCGAAAGTGCTCTACGACACAGGCAGATTGACAGAACATGGTGGACAAATAGATCCACTCGTTCGGCGACTTATGGAAACGGCACAAATGGTGGTGAATGTATTGCAACCAGGCGGACTCTCCCCACAATCAAATGGGATTATTAGCACACAAAAAGTGAGATTAATCCACGCATCTATTCGTTATTTTCTCAAACATCCGAAATACAATCCATCTGGCTGGGACATGCAACTATTAGGTGAGCCAATCAATCAAGAAGACTTGGCTGGTACTTTGATGTCTTTTTCACCTGTGATATTAAGTGGTCTCAAACAAATGAATATTTCGTTGACAGATGACCAAATAGAAGCTTACACGCATTGCTGGAAAGTAATCGGTCATTTGATGGGTGTAAACGAGGATTTACTGCCCGACACTTTCGAAGAAGGCTGGACACTGGCTAGCCGAATTTTGGAGCATCAAGCTGCTGAGTCCATGGAAGGAAAAGCGCTAACAGCTTCGTGCCTTGCCTTCATTAACCACATGATCCCTGGCAATGCCTTTGATGAAGTGCCTGAGTACTTGATGTGGTACTTTTTTCAGGATGTATCCAAAGCGAGTAATAAGAACCTGGCCGACATGGTGGGAATAAGTAGCCATGAGTCATTGAAAGATGCTTTTGTATTAAAAATCACGCAGTTTTTGATGGGCGATTTAACCCGACTGGAGCATCATCAAATCATTGAAAAAATCTCTCAGCCATTCAATCATCTCCTACTTCAAGGAATGCTCAAGCACTACAACGACGGAAAAAAAGTCCGCTTTTTCATTCCTCCATCTTTGCAAAAGGACTGGAAAATCACGGAAACATGGGAGTTAAAATCACAAATTGGCCCCACAGTACTCAATCATCGCTTGGCACTTCAAGTAAAAAAAACCACCGTTTAACACTTCAACCAAAATGAACCACCTTACTAAAAAAACAACCCTTTTTATCGCTATCACCCAATGCATCTTGATGGCATGGTCTATCGGAAGTTCCATTTTGGCATCTGGTGCATGGAGTGCTTCAGTGATCACATACAGCTTGTTTGCTATATACTTGGTATATGCGGCTGTTACCAAAAATCCGATCATCATTAGGCTGATCATTTTCGGGGCTATTGCCGGAGTGATCGAACTTTTTGCTGATCATTACCTTGTGGACACGATCAATAGTTTGGTTTACCCAAACAAAGAAGCCATGATTTGGAGCTCACCAGCCTATATGCCGCTGGCTTGGGCCAACGTAATCATTCAACTGGGATATTATGGGCTTTTACTCTCAAAATGGAAAGGAGAGTTGGTGGCTTCCATCATCCTCGGGCTCGCAGGAGCCATGTACATTCCCCTTTATGAGCACTTAGCAAAAGATGCCGGATGGTGGTGGTACAACAATAACACGGCTATGGTTTTTAATGCCCCAGTTTATGTCATTATTTGCGAAGGACTTATCTCTCTCTCTTTACCGTTACTTATTGGCATTTCGTCGAAAAGAAATTTGAAGATGACTGCCGCCATCGGCGTGATAGGCGGTATATGGATATATTTAAGCGCCATTTTTTCATATATTGTAGGGGGCTAAAATTTTTCACATGAGGTTGGTAGAGAAAGCAACAAAAATTGCTGAGGGGATAAACTCATCGGTATTTCATTTACCGAAGGGAGATACGTATGACCATGATGTGATACTCAAAGTAATAAAAGAGGATTACAACTACTATCCGCACTCTTCCCAGATTTTCAATGAAGACGAACTCCTAAGAGGCCTTAAAATTGATGGCATTCGATCTTCCATTGATTTATTAGAAGATGATCATCTGCCCGTATTGGTGCTTGACTACTTTGATGGGATTACACTCAAAGAATGGTTAAAAACGACCCAACCTTCCTTCATAGATTCTTTGCGTATCGCAATAAAAATTTGCGAAGCGCTTACACATGCACATGCGCTCAATATCATACACCGAGACATTAGCCCTTACAACATACTAATAAACAAACAACTAGAAACATGCCTTATTGATTTTGGTCTTGCATCTAAAGTCAACCTAAAACAGCATGTACAAGGAATTAGCGACCAATTGGAAGGGACGCTCCCTTACATCTCTCCCGAACAAACGGGCAGAGTGAATCATGTAGTAGACCAGCGATCAGATATCTACTCACTCGGAGCGGTCTTTTATGAACTCTTCACGGGACAGCTTCCATTCACGGCCAAAGAGCCATTAGAATTGGTGCATGCCCATTTGGCGATACTTCCCGAGCCGCTACATGAGGTGAACCTTCATATTCCAGGGGTATTTTCAAAAATTGTCCTAAAAATGATGGCCAAGGATGTAGAGCAGCGCTACCAATCCGCCTCAGGACTATTGGAAGACCTCCAAATGTGCTTAAAGCAAGCAGCACTGAAAGTAGAAATTAAGCATTTTGAACTTGGAGTAAATGATCAATCTGGTAAATTTCTTATTCCCTCCAAGCTATATGGTCGTGCAGAGGATCAGGCCAGGCTATTAGCAGCTATTTCCCAAATTGGCAGCTCAAATCAAAAGGGAATAACCATGGTAACCGGCCGGTCCGGAACTGGGAAAACCTCTTTGATATATGAAATTCACAAACCAATAACGGAAAAGAAAGGACATTTCATCCGAGGGAAGTTTGAGCAATTTCAGAAAGATAGACCATACCAAGCCATCACTCAAGCTTTCGGAAACTTTGTCAGTTTGCTTTTATCCGAAAATGAAATCAGGCTTGAAAAATGGAGAACCAAAATTATCAATGCCATTGGGAGTCAAGGCAAATTGATAACCGACCTCATTCCCAACCTCGAACTCATTATTGGCAAACAAAAAGAACTGCCTATACTGGGGATCAATGAAGCTCAAAACCGGTTCAACTACATCTTTCAGCAATTTATAGGTGCACTAGCCACAGATGAGCATCCTATGGTGCTCTTTCTCGATGACCTACAGTGGGCAGACAATGCCTCTCTACAACTCGTATCTAATATTGCCACCAACGAAAGACTTGGCCATTTCTACATTATCGGTGCATACAGAGATAATGAAGTGAACAACTCCCACCCACTCAGCCTCACTTTGGATGAGCTATCATCGAAAGGAGTTCATATTCACAATATCCATTTACAAAATCTGGAACATGACCAAACACTACATTTGGTGCAAGACATGTTTCTACGAAACGACCAAAGCACTGTAGAACTTACCAATATCGTGTATTCTAAAACAGCAGGAAATCCATTCTTCGTTCATGAATTTTTGAAGTCGATTTACGAAAATGGTATGATATGGTATGAGCATGCAGACAGTGCTCAGGGAAGTAGTACCAAAAGCGCCTGGAATTGGGATATATCGAAACTCCAAGAAACAAAATTTACTGACAATGTGGTAGAGTTTATGATTGAAAAACTCACCAAAATTGATCCTGACACACAGCAGGTGCTCAAACTTGGCTCGTGTATAGGTGACAGTTTTGATCTAAAAACAATCAGCTACGCCAATGGAGATGACAATCAAAATTTATTGCAAGACCTATGGAGAGCGGTAATAGAACAACTACTGATTGTTGAAGAGAATTCTACACAAAGTGATGGAAATAAGGGTGAAGTTCAACTGGTATATCGGTTTGCCCATGACAGAATAAGACAAGCAGCCTACGCGCTCATTCCTTACGAAGAAAAAGCCCACCTACACCAGCGAATTGGAGAACTCCTTCTTCAAAACATTGACTTATCCACTCAGAGCGAGCAGGTTTTTGATGTTGTCTATCAACTAAATCAAGGTATACCGAAAGCAGATACAGCATATAGAATCAAACTCATAACACTCAATCAACTGGCTGGAAACAAAGCAAGAAACTCAACGGCCTACGATACAGCATTTAGTTTTTTCGAAATAGGGTTAGGTCATGTTTTAGAGAGCGATTGGCAAGAAGAAAAGGAATTGCTTTTCGAATGTTATTTGGGAGCCATGGAGTGTGCGTATCTCTTAGCAGATTATACGCAAATGGAAGGCTATGGCAATATTTTATTGGAAAAAGCCCACAGCAAAGTGGATCAATTGCGGGTGCATCAGATTTTCCTCTATGCACTGATTGCTCAAAGTAAACATCTGGAAGTAATACAATATGGCCTGGGTGTTTTGGCGAAAATGGGAATTAAACTCCCAACCAAACCCAACGACCTGCATATCATCTCTGAATTGGTAAAAACCAAATGGCAGTTAAGAAATCATACCGCTAGCTCATTTGAAAACATTGAATTAGTGGATAGTGAAGAACTCCGATTGATTATAATAATCATGGCTAGCACGAGTACAGGGGCATACCACAATTACCCTAAGCTTTTCCCCTTGGTGATTTTTAAATCAATGCAACTGGCCGTCAAGAATCAATTAACGATCAATTCCATTTCATTTTTTGGCGGTTATGCTTCCATTTTGTGCGGAGTGACAGGCGACTACTCTGCTGGGTACGAATACGGCACACTGTCTTTGCAACTCCTTCAAAAACCCTGGGATACCAAAGCGATCACCCCCGTCACTAACGTTATTTTTTCGGCATTTATCAATCATTGGAAAAAACACCAAAACGAAGCTCTTCCATATTTGCGGGAAGCATACTTAATCTCTCTGGAGACAGGAGACACACAATATGCTGCCTCGGCACTCTTCTTGGAAACCTATACAGAATTTCAATGTGGGCATTCATTAAGAGATGTTGTTGAAAGCTTTGAAAGAGCCTTTTCGCAACTTCAAAACCTGAAGCAGGAAGGCTACAAATTGTATACCGCCATCGTCTATCAGGGAGTACTAAACCTGACAGAGGATAAACCTAAACCTTGTGTTTTAGCTGGTGATATTTTTAATACCGAAAAGTTTCTGAATGGCGAGGAATACGAAACCCTGACAAAGGATCGTACGGCGTATTTTCACATTCTCTATAACCATTTGTATCTGAATTATCTTCTTGGAAACTACGAAGTTGCATTGCAAGCAGCCGATGAGGTTAAGTCCTATTTGGATGTAGTGATGAGTGCCTCTTATATTCCTTTGGTCAATTTCTACGACTCGTTAATCCGTCTAAAAGTATCAGAAAGGACGAAAGGCCTAGGAAAATTAAAGCTCTTGCGAGAGGTTAAAAAGAATCAGGCCAAAATGAAAAAATGGGCTGCAAATGCGCCTTCAAACTATTTGCATAAATATCATATCGTAGAAGCTGTGCTTTTCTCTTTGCAAAAACGAAATGATCAAAGTGTTGCGGCCTTTGAGCTTAGTATTGCTCAGTGCAGAGAGAATGCCTTTAATAATGAAGTTGCGCTAACCTACGAACTCTTTGCGGATCACTACAACCGCAATGCCGACAGAGCTAATGAAGTGCTCAATATGCAAAAAGCATATCGATCCTATATCAAGTGGGGTGCTAAATCTAAAGTCACTTCACTGATCGATGAAAATCCATACCTAAGTGACAAACCAGATTCGGTAAGTACTTATTCACGAACGCATACATTTGGATCTGTCAGTGGCAGCAGCCTATTAGATCTGTCCACTATTTTGAAAGCTGCATCGACCATTTCCAGTGAAATTCAATTGAGTAAAGCGATACCTACACTCCTCAATATCGTGATGGAAAATGCCGGAGCTCAAACTGGAGGATTTATTCTCAATACCGACATGCAACTAATGCTGTATGCGCTAGAAGACACGGGTGATGAAAGTCATTCGTTAGCTGAGCCAATAGAAATTTCCAAAACAACTAAAATCCCACTGGCTGTGGTGCAATATGTGAGTCGAACGAAAGAATCCATAGTTGTAGAAAGCGCCATGGCGGACGAGAGATTTGCTCACGATAAGTACATTAAAAAACACAGGGTTCAGAGTATCATTTGTTTACCAATCATTCACCAAAGCAATTTATTAGGTATTATCTATCTGGAAAATAAATTGGCTAAAGGTACCTTCAATGTACAAAGAGTAGATTTACTATCTCTTCTATCGGGACAAATTGCCATTACCCTACACAATGCCATTTTATATGATTCACTAGAACAAAAGGTGGAAGAAAGAACGGCTGAAATTGCCGATCAAAAAGAAAAGCTGAATGACCAAAACGTTCAACTTACGGAGATCAATAAAGAAAAGGATTACCTGATCAATGTCGTTTCGCACGACTTAAGAAATCCTCTTTATTTGATTCGAGGTTTTGCCTCAATGGCCACAGAGGAACTTCAAAACCATGAAGCTCGAAAGTTGGTAGAACCAATTCTTTCATCCTGTGACAGGCTCGACAATCTCATTAGTAGAATACTGGACACAAGTGCTATTAATGCTCGTGAAATATCATTGAACTATGAAAAAATAGAGCTCTTGGGATTATTGAGTGAAGAGCTGGGTGGTTTCATGAAGCACGCTAAAAACAAAAACATTGAAATCAACCTAAATGGCTCTGATCAAGAAATCTTTATCGTAATTGATCAAAATTACCTTAGACAGATCATTGGAAACCTTATTTCCAACGCCATTAAGTATACACATAAAAATGGATCGGTGAGTATAGATGCCAATGAAGAGCAAGATGAAATAAACATACAAATCACCGACACAGGGCAAGGAATCACTGAAAGGGATAAAAAGTTTCTATTTAGTCATTTCAAACCACTATCGGCAAAACCTACTTCTGGGGAAAAATCAATTGGGCTAGGTCTATCTATAGTGAAGAAATATGTAGATGCCATGAATGGAACGATCAACGTAGAAAGTGCGCCAAAAAAGGGCACCACATTCACTATACACTTTCCCAAAAAAGAAGCCTAATCACTGTTTAGGTAATTAGGCTTTGTATTTTAGCAATATTTTTTTTTAAGAATCCTATGATTCGTCTTTTTGTTCACCTAATAGACGATCAATTTTAGCGTTCAGTTCATCTACTTTTGCCTCAAGTTCATTGTTGTTGTCCATCACCATTTCATCAACGAATATGGCATTCATAATGGACATACCAAAAATACCCCCTGTGAGAACGACGAATGTAAAAAACACCCTCGTAAGACCAGGTATCCAGGAATTGGGGTCAGACCCTGCTATAACAGCCTTCGGGATTTCATTCCACCCTTCCAAGGTAAAAATCTGAAACACACTATATAATGCTATGATTGGGTTTCCGAAAAACTCTGGAGCTTCATCTCTGAACAAATAGCTACTCAGTACAGCTAAAAGCACATTGTAAATAAATAGAGCTGCAAATACGAACACAGAAGCTCTGAAGGCACGAACGATACCGGAAATCATCTGAGAGATATTTGGAATAAAGCGCATAAAACGCAAAATCCTAAGTACTCTCAAAAGTCTGAAAACCAGCAAATACGAAATGTCTGGAATATCAATCACCAACTCAAACAGGGATGGAATAGATATTAAAACAAGTATAAAGTCGAACTTATTCCAAGGGTTGTCAATATATTGTCTCCATCCGTTGAAAGCCACTTTCACTAGAATCTCTAGCAAGAAAAAGAGCGTAAAAAGGTGATCAACAACACTGAGGACAGGATGATCGTGCATCCCATCGAAACCCATTAGAAATAATAAAAGAGAGTTAAAAAGAATGGCCGCTAATATGATCCATTCGTTCCTAAAAATTCGTAAAATCAGAGAAATCATCTATTTGTCAAAATGAGCTTGAAGTTATAACTGTTTCACGAAAACAACCTACCAAATGGGAATGAAATCGTTGTGATTTTAATTTTTTATCACAGGAATAATATAACCTTCTTATTTGACAAAACTGAAATTCGCAATACTCCCTTGATGGGAATCAAATACTATTTAGATTGACAAGCAAAAGTCGTTTTAGGAATGCTTGTTTTCGCAATATCATTGAACCCACCTTTCACATCCACAATATTATGTACCCCACGAGATTTTAATATTGAGGCAGCTATCATTGATCGATATCCCCCTGCGCAATGAATGTGGTATTGCTTTGAGTCACTTAACTCCGCCATTTTCTCATTGATAAAGTCAAGCGGAAAATTCTCAGATTTTTCCACATGCTCCGCTTCATACTCCGCTGGTTTACGAACGTCCAATACGTTCAAATTATTGGTTTCAAATTGTGAAGCAAATTCCTCCGCAGAAATAGAATAAACCTGATCAGTAGGCTTTCCTGCTTCTTCCCATTCTTTAATACCTCCTCGCAAGTAACCTAGTGTATTGTCATACCCAACCCGAGAAAGCCTTGTTACAACTTCCTCCTCACGACCTGAATCGGAAATAAAAACAATTGGTTGTTTTAAGTCTGGAATCAAAGCTCCTACCCAAGGAGCAAAACCTCCATCTATTCCTATAAAAATGGCATTCGGAATATGGCCTTCTGCGAAAGCCTCAGCTGATCTCGTATCAAGCATCAACGCTCCTTGATGATTCACCAAAGACTCAAACTCATCTGGTGACAAAGGCTTGTTTCCTTTAAGCATCACCACATCTAGCCCAACTGCCTCACTTTTATTCATCGCCACATTTTGTGCAAAATACACTGGTGGTGGTAATAAACCGTCCAAAACTTCCTTCACAAATTCACTCTTGGACATGTCCGACCTAAGTGCATAATTAGTCGCTTTCTGATGCCCTAAAGTATCGCTTGTTTCTTTGCTCATCTTCTTACCGCAAGCCGAGCCTGCCCCATGAGCTGGGTAAACAATCACATCGTTAGGAAGTGGCATTATTTTCTCGCGCAGGCTATCAAACAAATGTCCAGCTAGAGCTTCTTGTGTAAGATTTCCTTTTTGTGCCAAATCAGGTCTCCCAACATCTCCAATAAATAGGGTGTCTCCACTAAAAATGGCATGTGGTTTTCCTGTTTCATCCAAAAGTAGATAAGTGGCACTTTCCATCGTATGACCAGGAGTATGCAAGACTGTGAAAGTCACCTTACCTAGTTTGAACAACTCTCCATCGTTTGACTCATGAAAATCAAAATCTGCTTTGGCGTTTGGGCCATATACAATTTTTGCTCCTGTTTTTTCACTCAAGTCTACGTGCCCAGACACAAAATCAGCATGAAAGTGTGTTTCAAAAATATATTTAATCTTGGCTCCCTCCTTTTCAGCCTTGTCGATGTAAGGCGATGATTCTCTTAATGGATCAATGATAGCCACTTCTCCTTCACTCTCTACGTAATAAGCCCCTTGCGAAAGGCAACCAGTATATATCTGTTCTATTCTCATGTCTATAAGTTTACTTTATATGACTATCCGTAATTAGAACCAACCCCTAAAAATCGCTAACTTGTATAAGGATCAAAAAGGTTATTGGTATGAATTTACATGAGTTTTTCAAGAAATACCCAGATGAATCTTCATGCATTGAAGGCTTCAAACAGAAACGACTAGAACTAGGAGTTTTCTGTAGGAAGTGTGAACATAATGAGCACTATTTCCGCAAGACGGATTTGAAATTCCAATGTAAGAAATGTGGCAGTCGTCAAAGCTTACGTTCAGGCACTGTTATGGAACACAGCAATTTACCTTTCTATTATTGGATGCTTTGTATAGAGTTAATGACGCTATCGAAAAAGAGCTTTTCAGCTTTAGAAATGCAAAGAATGTTAGGTCATAAGCGTTATGAGCCTATTTGGTTGATGATGCATAAGATACGTAGAGTGATGAGCAAAAGAGATAGTAAATATCAATTGGATGGCTATCTAGAATTTGATGAAGGTTTTTTTGAAAGTACCCATCAAAAGCTGGAAGGCGATCAACAGGAAGGAGACGAATCACAAAAGCCAGAAGAGACTAAAAGGGGTAGAGGAAGCCAGAAACAAGCAAAAGTATTGGTTATGGTAGAGTCTGAGCCAAGTATAAGAGCACCCAAGAAAGGCAAGCCTAATAGAAAAGTTGGTCATCTTAAAATGGTGGTAATGGAAGATTTGAAGTCTGCGAGCATTAATAAAGCAGTAGAAGCATCTGTAAAAGAAACGGCTCATATAACCACCGATGGATACCGAGGCTATTCCAAATTGAAGGATAAAATAGCCCATCATCATGTGGTTATCGAGCCTAACAAATCAAAATCAGCCAAAATATTCCCTTGGGTGAACAGAACTATCAGTAACGCTAAGAAAGTAATGTTAGGTGTTCATCATAATGCGATAGATCAGCAATACATCCAAAACTATCTGGATGAATTCTGCTACAAATTCAATAGGAGATATTTTGGGGACAAACTATCAGATCGGCTAATGATTGCTGCTCTTGAAACAACTTGGTATTAATTACGGACAGTCATATTACTTTATCAAAAGTACGGGTAAGGGTTTGCGGAGTTGGTAACATTTGTTACTCCCTGTAATCTCGTTGATGTGCATAGTCATCAAACCTGTTGCTTTCTTTTTTCTCTATGGCCACATTGACCGCTTGACTCACATCAAGAAAAATATTTTCATGGCCTATGATCGCAATAAGACCATTTCTATAAATGGCATCTCGCACTGGCCCCTTCACATCACACCAGATCATTCTAATACCTCGTATTCTTAGCATAGTAGTCAAATCAGCTATCCCTTTAGTTGCAGACGCATCGATATGGCTGATAGGGCCAGCATCAATAACAACCATCTTCACTTCATCCTTAACCTGACCAAGTTCCTGCTCCACGCGATCTTTGAAATATTGAACATTGATAAACTCCAGAGGCGCATCTATCCGAAGAATAACAACATGAGGCCATAACTCTAAGTTGTGAAAGCGTTTGATGTTTCTAAATTCATGTGAGCCAGGCAATCTGCCTAAAATGGCCACATGAGGATATGCTGCGCGATAAAGCAATAAAATGACCGATAGCCCTACACCCGTAACAATCCCTTGAACAACTCCTACAAAAATCGTCACTAGAAAGGTGGAAATAAAAATGAGAAACTCTTTCACATCCATTCTTAGCAATTGCACCGCATACCTCCAGTCTATCAATTTGACGACTGAAACGATAATGATTGCGCCCAAAACTGGCACTGGCAAATAGTAAAACACGGGAGTCAGGAATATCAGCACCAATGCTACAACTCCTGCACTCACAAGGGAAGCCAGTGGAGTGTGTGCCCCCGATTGGGTATTGACTGCAGATCTTGAAAAACCACCTGCAATCGAAAATGATTGGAAAAACGAGCCAATAACATTGGCTGCTCCAATCGCAAATAATTCTTGGTTTGGATACACCCGATGGTCTTCTTTTTCAGACTCAATGGCTTTTGCAATGGAGTATGACTCAACAAACCCTAATGTGGCCAGAGTTAGTGCTAAAGGCCACATGTCAATAAATGATTGGATGGAAATATTGGGTACCTGTAAGGCTGGCAAACCTGAGGGCACTTCTCCCACCACAGCCATTCCAAGATGCTCCAAATCAAAGATGAATGCTCCCAAAATGGCTAGCACCACAACCACAACTATTCCCATACGGATTTTAAAATATCCCGTAAGAATGACAATCACCAAGCCCGAAATTACTGCAATCAACAAAGTCAAAAAGTGGATATCTGATAGGTTTGACAAGTAAAACTCTTTGCCTCTGGAAGAGGTTTGTTCCCAAAACGAGCTTTAGCTGACCGAACGTAATAATCAGAGCTGCAGCACTTGTAAATCCCGAAATGACTGGCCTAGAAAGTAAGTTGGTTATAAAGCCCAACTGCAAAGTGCCCTAAGGCAACCTGAAACACACCGACAAAAAACGCCAATAAAATCGCTAATGAAATGTAGTGGTCAGTGCCCGAGGTAGCCATCAAAACCACTCCTGAAGCTATAATCAAAGAATCGAGCGCCACTGGCCCTACTGACAGCTGTCTGGAAGTACCTAAAATAGCATAGATTATCTGTGGTATCAATGCGGCATATAAACCGTAAATAGGCGGCAAGCCGGCAATCATTGCGTAAGCCATGCCTTGAGGTATCAGTAGCACTCCCACCACCAAACCAGCAGACAAATCTCCAGAAAGATGTGCACGCTTATATTTAGCTGCCCAAGCTAATATCGGAATATAACGACGGATTGAGTGAAACTGTGGCATGAAGCTCGAAAGTAGAAAGATACACAATAGCCTTTGGTAACAAGTGTTACACGCTCTACTGCGCTATCAAGTTCTAAATCAGAAAAACCAATACCCTGAGGTTACAAAACCTCTATTCTATTTCTAGATTGTTCAATTTTCTCTTCCTTCTCAAGCTTTTTCAAAAGTCGGGAGATGACCACACGAGATGTACTCAATTCTTTGGCTATTTGTTCATGCGTTTTACTAATGATGTAAGAGCCACTGGCTTGTTTTAAATCAAGTAGGTATTTAAAAAGCCTTTCTTCCAAATTGAGAAAAACCACACTATCTATGGTTGCTAGCAGCTCGTCGAAGCGAAGTTGATATGACCGAAAAACAAACCTTCTGAATTCTTTGTATTTCACCACCCAAGAATCCATTTCCACCACGGGCACCATCCAGAGCTCTACATCTTCTTCCGCAACAACGTGAAAAGCTCCTTGCGAGCCATCTAAGCAGCAGGTGATAGACATGGCACACGTCTCTCCTCCTTCGAGAAAATAAAGAAAAACCTCATGACCGTTTTCATCTTGCCGCATTACTTTCAGCAAACCTTTGATCACAAAAGGAATCTCTCCACCTTTTTCGCCAGGACTAATAATAGCTTCACCAACTTTCGCCTTCTTCAATCTACCCAATTGCATCATTTGCTCAACAAGTGGCTCTTCAAATCCACTTTGAGTCAAAATCGTTCGTGCTGCTTCCATTTATTAAAAGTCTAATTTACAAATCGCATGCTGAATACATGCTAGGTGATGACAGAATGGCAATTTATGAATGATCTAGCTCGTCAATTGATTGCATAAGCGCATTATGTCCTTAGCACCTTGCAACCACAGACAGGTTAAAACCCATCGTCCTCAGACTCTGTAGGTTTTGGCTCAGCAGGAGCTTCTTCTTGTGGTTCTTCAGACAAAGGCTCTTCCGTCAATTCATCCACAACAGGCTTGTTTTTCTTTGCTTTCTTAGCCTTCTTTTTTTCAAATTTGCTCTGAGGCTCACCCAAATCTAGAGAGTCCAAATCAGATTGATTAGCATCATCCACAAATTGCTCGGCCTCTATTGGTGGAGGAGGAGCATCTACTTTCTTTCTTGGCTTGGCTATCAAGTATTCACCAAAGTACTTATTGTAATAATCTTGCTCTACATTGAGCGCCTTATCCTTCGGGTCGTAACGATAAAGATATTTTGTCTCAGGCTTTTTCGGCGGAGGCGGAGCGCGTGCCAAAGTTGGCAATTCGAAAGAATCATCAGGCAAACTATCTGCTACGACCAATGCCTCTGGCGCTACACTTGCAGAATCTAATGATAAACTATCTGTGAAATCAGCCGCAACGATGGTTCCCACTTCTACGACCGATGTATCCATTTGAGGTACATAAGGAGCCTCGGGCGTCAATACATTCTCCATTGGAGCAGTCTTCAAGTGATAGTTTTTTAGCCAATAAGGTTCGTATTTGACAATCCCGTATTTTGTTTTTTTCACTTCTCTGGTGGAAACTACGTACTGCCCAGCCGCAGCATAGTAATCTACTTTGGTTCCCTGAGGGATTACAATAGCCCCTGAAGTATCCGCTGACTTAGGTTGGTTCAATCCCGCTAAATATTTGGTTCTCTCTACTTCATCTAGCTTCCATACGTAAGAATAATAGGCCATACGCACGCTATCATCCAGAATGTAAGTACTCTGGAAAGCCGGACAAATCACCTTGTCCTTACAAGCCGCTAAGCTTAAAAGTATAACTAGCAGTGTAAAATTTAACCTCATAAAAGGTGCAAAACCCAAATTAACCCTAAAAATAGGACTATTTTAATTGTAGTAAAAGGCAAAAGCCGAATAAGGTTGTCTCTCATAGCATTTCAAGAGGATTGAGACGCCCCTTATCACTTCGTTCTATTAACGAGAAAAACAAAAATCCCTTGCATCAAAAGACCAAGGGATTCAAGTTTATTATTTACCTAATATAAAGCCGCTATTAAAGAGAGGCCAAATAAGCCTTAACTTCTCCGAACACCTGCTTTCCTGTAAATCCGAATTTTTCATCTAAAACATCCGCTGGTGCAGAATAACCAAAATGATCAAGTCCAAAAACTTTACCTTTCACGCCAACCAATTGCATCAACGTTACCGGCAATCCTGCGGTCAAACCAAACGTTGGTTTAGAAGGATCCAATACCGAAACTTGGTAATCAGATGGCTGATCTCTGAACAAACCTTCTGAAATCACAGAAACGATGTTTGCATTGATTCCATCTTTTTCAAGCAATCCTGCCGCTTCAATTAAAGTGCTCACTTCTGATCCATTGGCAACTAATGTCACATCAGCACCTTCTACCGTACGTACGCGATATGCACCTTTCTCAGATTGCAACGCATCTTCATATCTATCTCCTGTGGCAGGAATATCAGTGATTCCTTGTCTCGAAAGAATCAAACCTGTAGGTGTGTCGGTGTTTTCCAAAGCCATTTTCCAAGCTACGGTTGTTTCTGCTGCATCTGCTGGTCTCAATGCCAACAAACTACGCTTGCCCTTATGGTTTTTCAACTGTTCCAAAAGTCTCAACTGAGCTTCTTGCTCAATCGGCTGGTGCGTAGGGCCATCCTCACCTACTCTGAAGGCATCATGCGTCCATAAGTAAATAACAGGCAGCTCCATCAAAGCAGATAGTCGGTAAGCAGGCTTCTGATAATCAGAGAAAATAAAGAAAGTTCCTACGACTGGAATCACACCACCATGCAAAGCCATACCATTGGCCATGGCAGCCATGGTAAACTCACAAACACCTGCGTGTAAGAAATTTGCATCAAAATTACCAGGTGTAAATGCCTTAGATTGTTTTAAGAAACCGTCAGTTTTATCACTATTGGCCAAATCCGCAGACGCGACGATCAGGTTTTCTACTTTATCAGCCAAGTATCCCATTACAGAGGCAGAAGCATCTCTTGAAGCCACATTCTCTTTTTGAGGTATCGAAGCAAAATTGATATCCGGAAGTTTTCCGCTAAAGAAAAGATCCAATTTTTCAGCCAAGGCCGCATTAGATGATCTCCATGAAGATTCCTTAGCCTTGAGCTCTTTTACCGCAGCTCTTTTTCTATCTTTTATTTCAGAGTAGAAGTCTACAACATCCGGGAAAGTAACAAAGGGATCAGCCACATCTCCACCCAATCCTTCTATAGTCTTTTCGTAAGAAGCTTTTGTTGCACCAACTGGTTTTCCATGAAGCTCAGAATAGCCTTCATATGGCTTTCCTTCTGCATCTTTACACCCTTTACCCATCACTGTTTTACCAATGATTAAGAAAGGTTTCTCAGTTTCTGCATTTGCTTCTTTCAATGCTTCGCGAATCTGATCGTGATCATTGCCATCGATCGTTTTCACCTTCCAGCCCCACGCTTCGTATTTTTTGGCTGTATCCTCAGAGGTCACCTCTTTGGTATAGGTAGAAAGCTGCACATCATTTGCATCGTAAAACATGATGAAATTGCTCAGCCCCAAATACCCAGCAATCCTTCCAACCCCCTGAGAAATTTCCTCTTGAATACCTCCGTCAGAAATAAAAGTATAGACCTTGTGATCCACCCATTCTCCAAATTTCGCACCCAGAAACTTCGCTGCTAAAGCAGCGCCAGCACCCATAGCATGTCCTTGACCAAGTGGTCCTGATGTATTCTCTACACCTCGTTTCACATCCACTTCTGGGTGACCTGGTGTAACAGAACCCCACTGTCTGAAATTAGACATGTCCTCTTTTGAATAATGTCCCAACAAGTGAAGTTGTGAGTACAACATCGCTGACATGTGACCTGGATCTAGAAAAAAGCGATCTCTAAATCTCCATTGAGTATCATCCGGATCGAACTTTAAAAACTCACTGAACAAAATATGAATAAAATCAGCTCCTCCCATGGCTCCTCCTGGATGACCTGATTTAGCTTTCTCTACCATTGCGACAGACAAAACTCTTATATTGTCTACTGCTCTTTGATCTTTTTGATGGTTACTCATTACGCTATATAGGTATTTATTAAAAAATTATAATCAAAACTATCTCACATCATTCCTGAGACACGACTCAAAATTAAACAAAACATCTAATAGTCACATTGACTATATCGATCTGCTACTACTTTTTTAGTACTATTTATCAAAACCTTTTCTCGTCAAAGTCATTTTCAAAAACCTCTAACAAAGACACTCACTGAATTTTTCTAAACTCTACCAGTCTAAATTTCCAATGATCGGATAATACATTTAATAATACTCGTCTGCGAAAGTAGTACTTATTTAAATTTGATCAAAACTACGTAGTAATACTTAATTGATAGTAAACATCATGATTCGATGAAATCTACATGCGACCAACACCACCCAGATGGCCAAATACACCATCTCTCAACAACAGGAAACAAATTGAGGGAAATACCATGCTTACTGATTGCACTACAACGAAATAATGTTCACACAGAAAAAAATCATTCTAAAATCGGTGAAATATTCACAAAATCATCATTTTCCTACGTTAGCATCTAGCCAAATCAAAAATGATTATGACTTTCGCAATGATTTTGTATTGTTACTAATTAAATTTACATTTTAGACTTTATTACATCGCGAAATCTAAAATTTTGAAATAAAATTTCAGAAATATTGATTTCAACCCTATTTAATTTCATTTCGAGGTTGAAATACAATAATTTTGTGGTCATTTTACCGGCAATTCGGAAGGAAAAGTATGCAGAAGAAAACATTATACAGAGAGGAATTTGAACGCGATTCATGCGGTGTTGGTTGCATTGCCAACCTCAAAAACACTGCTGATCATAGCGTAGTTAAGGATGCACTTACCATGCTTACAAACATGGAACATAGGGGTGCGACTGGTAGTGATGAAAATACTGGTGACGGTGCTGGTATATTGACTCAAATCCCACACGACTTTTTTAAAAGTGAATTAGAAAAATTTGCCATCAACCTTCCTAAAAAAGGAACTTATGGCGTGGGGATGATTTTCCTGCCTAAAAATTATCAAATAAGAGAAAAGTGTAGATCAATTCTGAACAATTGTATTCAAAACCTAGGTTTGAGTCTGATTGGATACAGATGGGTACCGATTGACGATCAAGTTCCAGGTCATGAGTCTAAGGCTGCTGAACCTTCTGTAGAACAAGTGTTTGTCGGAGCAAATGACCACATGTCTGAAGAAGACTTGGAAAGAAAGCTTTTTGTGTTGAGTAATTATGCCTCACATGAAATACAAGAAAATGTAAAAGGTGAAAACGGAGACTTCTACGTATGTAGTTTTTCTTGCAGAAAAATCATCTACAAAGGTCAGCTTAAAACTGATCAGGTCGAACGTTATTACCACGATCTACAAAACGAAGCTTATACATCCGCATTTGCCATCGTTCATTCAAGATTCTCAACAAACACATTCCCCAACTGGAAATTGGCTCAACCATTCCGCTACCTAGCGCACAATGGAGAGATCAATACCATCAGAGGAAACGTAAATAAAATGAAATCCAAAGAGGCCAATATGACCTCTGAGTATTTCACAGAAGAAGAACTAAAATGGTTGCTGCCTGTCACGAATGATTCAAATTCTGACTCGGCCAACCTCGATGCTTTAATCGAACTTCTCCACTTGGGCGGTCGTTCGTTACCACATGTAATGATGATGCTCGTGCCAGAAGCATGGCAAGACAACTCCTTCATGGATTTGGAGAAAAAGGCATTCTATAAATACCAAGCTGCTCTTATGGAGCCTTGGGATGGCCCAGCTGCCCTATTTTTCACCAATGGAAAAGAACTAGGAGCTACGCTAGACAGAAATGGTCTGAGACCAGTTCGCTATTGCGTGACGAAAGATGACCGCTTGGTAATGGCATCAGAAGCAGGTGTAATTCATATCGAACCATCCAACGTAGTTGAAAAAGGACGTTTGCAGCCAGGCAAAATGCTTTGGATTGACCTTCCAAACAACAGGATCGTTCGTGACGAAGAAATCAAAAAGCAGGTATATTCGGCTAAGCCATATTCAGAGTGGATCAAGGAGCATAGAGTAAAATTAAGATTACTCCCTATTCCAGAATTTAAGCTTGAAAAAGTTCCTTCAGACCTACTCAGAAAGCAAATCAAGTCTTATGGATATACTCAAGAAGACCTAAAACTGATCATTGCTCCAATGGCCTCTTACTCCAAAGAGCCAGTAGGATCAATGGGTTCTGATTCGCCACTTGCGGTATTGTCCAAGCAAAGTCAGCACGTAGCAAACTACTTCAAACAATATTTCGCTCAAGTATCCAACCCTCCTATCGATCCAATAAGAGAGCGTTTGGTAATGTCACTTTTCACAAGAGTGGGAGAAGCGCTGAATATTCTTGATGAATCTCCAGAACACACGAGACAAATCCATATTTCTCAGCCTGTTCTTTCTCATAGTGGTTATTACAAATTGATCAATCAGAAAGATATCGGATTTGAAACTGCTCGAATAGAAGCTGTTTATGACCCGTCCAAGCAGACCTTAAAAGAGGCCATCAACGATGTATGTCGTCAGTCTCAAGAAGCCGTAGATGCTGGGGTTAAAATTGTTGTCGTAAGCAATAGAAATATCAGCGAGACAATGGTTCCAATACCATCTCTACTTGCTACAGGTGCAGTTCAGCATTACTTGGTGAAAAATAATAGCAGAACCAAAGCTGGCCTAGTGATCGAAGCTGGTGACGTTTGGGAAACTCACCATTACGCGACTATCGTAGGTTATGGAGCTAGTGCGGTCTATCCTTTCAAAGTTTATGACGTAATCAAAGACTTGAGAGATGAAGAAGCCCTCCCTCAAAGTATCGAGCTTGACCAATATTACGAAAACTACACTAATGCTATAGGTAGTGGATTGCTGAAAATATTATCTAAAATGGGTATCAGCACCTTGCAATCTTATCAAGGAGCACAAATTTTCGAATGTATCGGCTTAGGTTCTGAAGTTATTTCAAAATGCTTCAAAGGCACAGTAAGCCGTTTAGATGGTCTTACTTTCGAAGATTTAGAAAAAGAAGCGCTAACCAAACATCACACAGGATTCTCTACTGACAAAAAATTATTAGAAGTTGGTGGTTTCTTCCAGTGGAAACAAAACGGTGAAGCTCATCTTTTAAATCCTGAAACAATTCATTTACTTCAGAAGTCAACTTCATTGAATGACTATAGTTTATTCAAGAAGTACTCTGCATCGATATACAATCATCAGGCGAAAAACACGACAATCAGAAGCCTTTTCGACTTCAAAACGCGTCCATCTATTCCTTTGGAGGAAGTAGAACCTGCTGAGAATATCATGAAAAGATTTGCGACTGGAGCCATGTCATTTGGTTCTATTTCGCACGAAGCTCACTCTACATTAGCCATTGCAATGAACCGCATAGGTGGTAAAAGCAATAGTGGTGAAGGTGGAGAAGATGAAATCAGATTTGCCAAAAAACCTAACGGTGACTGGGAACGATCTGCAATCAAACAGGTGGCTTCAGGTCGATTTGGGGTAACTAGTAATTACCTTAAAGAAGCAGAAGAACTACAAATCAAAATCGCTCAAGGAGCTAAGCCTGGTGAAGGTGGACAGCTTCCTGGACATAAAGTGGATGATTGGATTGCGAAAGTAAGACACTCCACGCCAGGTGTGGGACTTATCTCCCCTCCTCCTCACCACGACATCTACTCTATCGAAGATCTAAAACAATTGATCTACGATTTGAAAAATGCAAACAGACACGCTCGTATCAATGTGAAGTTGGTTTCTGAGGCAGGCGTTGGAACGATTGCTTCTGGTGTAGCAAAAGCCAAAGCAGACGTGATCATGGTATCTGGAGCAGATGGAGGTACAGGAGCATCACCATTGAGCTCTATTCGTCACGCAGGATTGCCATGGGAAATGGGACTCTCAGAAGCACATCAAACACTTCTTAGAAACAACCTAAGAAGCAGAGTTGTATTGCAAACCGATGGTAAATTAATGACTGGAAGAGATGTGGCGGTAGCTACTCTCCTTGGTGCAGAAGAATTCGGCTTTGCAACTACTGCCTTGATCGTAGAAGGCTGTATTATGATGAGAAAGTGTCACTTGAATACATGCCCTGTAGGTATTGCTACGCAAGACACTGAGTTGAGAAAGCTTTTCACTGGAAATCCAGATCACGTAGTAAACTTCTTCAAGTTTATTGCTGAAGAACTTAGAGAAATCATGGCTGAGCTTGGTTTCGCTACCATCAATGATATGGTAGGTCAATCTGAAGTATTGAAGGTGAAGTCTGATTTGGATCACTGGAAGTTGAAAAAAGTAGACTTCTCGCCTATTCTCAATAAAGAAATGGTACCTCAATCATTTGGTGTATACCAGCAAATTGAGCAAAACCATGAATTGGAGAACGTCCTTGACCGGAAGTTGATAGAAGACTATTTAGTTAAAGAGCAAAATCACAGACTTTATAAGATCATCAATACAGACCGATCTGTAGGTGCGATGTTGTCTCATGAGATATCTAAAAAATACGGAAGCAAAGGCCTCCAGCTAAATAAAGCTAAAGTTGTATTCCAAGGATCTGCGGGTCAAAGCTTTGGAGCATTCCTAGCTCCTGGCGTAGAATTTGAGCTCCAAGGTGAAGCTAATGACTACTGTGGAAAAGGACTCTCTGGTGGTAACTTAATCATCAAAGTACCAAAAAACAGCACGTTTAAGCCAAGCGATAACATCATCATTGGTAACGTAGCATTCTACGGAGCAACTTCCGGAAAAGCATACATCAATGGTATGGCTGGCGAGCGTTTCTGCGTGAGAAATTCAGGTGTAGAAACGGTAGTTGAAGGTATTGGAGATCACGGCTGTGAGTACATGACGGGTGGTAAAGTGATCGTTCTAGGTGAAACAGGTAATAACTTCGCTGCAGGAATGAGCGGTGGTATTGCTTACGTACTGGATACCAATAAGGCATTTATGAATAGACTAAATGCAGAAATGGTGTCTCTAGAGGAACTTCAAAAGGATGATTTGGACTACTTGAAAGGTGAAATAGAAACTCACCTTGAGCTTACGGACAGTGAGAAAGCGAAGGAAATTTTGGACAACTGGGATACATACAAATCACAGTTCATCAAAGTGATGCCAAATGACCTGAAAAGAGTATTAGAAGAAAAGAGATTAAAAGAAAAGGCAGCATAATGGGCGCGATAGACGGTTTTTTAAAATATGACAGAGAATTACCTAAATCTAGGGATTCAAAAGCAAGGCTTGAAGATTACAAGGAAATCTACGAACCTTTTGCAGAAGAGAAGACGAACAAGCAAGCTGCCCGCTGCATGGATTGCGGTATTCCATTTTGCCACAATGGATGTCCGCTAGGCAACCAAATACCCGATTTTAACGATGCAGTATATAAAGAAGACTGGGAATCAGCTTTTGAAATCCTTTCTTCTACCAACAACTTTCCTGAATTTACGGGAAGAATATGCCCTGCTCCTTGTGAAGCGTCGTGCGTATTAGGCATCAATAAGAACCCTGTAGCTATTGAGCATATCGAAAAATCGATAGCAGAAACAGCGTTTGAAAAAGGCTATGTGACTCCAAAACCACCAAAAACAAGAACAGGAAAATCTGTTGCTGTGATTGGATCTGGGCCTGCAGGTTTAGCTGCTGCGGCTCAATTGAATCAAGCTGGACACAACGTGACAGTATTCGAAAGAGCTGAGCGCATAGGTGGACTTCTGCGTTTTGGAATTCCAGATTTCAAACTAGAAAAATGGACAATCGATCGTCGCTTAGCGGTATTGGAGCAAGAAGGTATCAATTTCAAGACCAATGCTCACGTAGGTGAAAATATTTCTGTGGAAACACTTAAAGAAGAATTCGATGCGTTGATGCTTTGTGGAGGATCTACTGTTCCAAGAGAGTTGCCCCTTCCTGGCAAAGACTTGAAAGGCATCCATTTTGCAATGGATTTTTTAAGTCAGCAAAACAATCGCGTAGCGAGTTCTTCGAAAGAGCTTTTTAATCACAAAGGTCAGGACACACAGGCGCCAATAATGGCCACCGACAAGCATGTCATTGTGATTGGTGGGGGTGATACTGGTTCTGACTGTGTGGGTACTTCCAACAGACATGGTGCCAAGTCTGTAACTCAAATCGAGTTGCTTTCAAAGCCACCAGAAGATCGTCCAATGCACAACCCTTGGCCTGAATGGCCAACTACCCTGCGCACGTCATCTTCCCACGACGAAGGATGTTCTCGTGACTGGGCAGTGCTTACGAAAGAGTTTATTGGTAATGATAAAGGTGAAATCACAGGCTTGAAGATTGCAAGAATTCAATGGGGAACCAAAGGATTTGAAGAAATCGAAGGTAGCGAAGAAGTCATCCCTTGTGACCTTGCGTTACTTGCTGCTGGTTTTGTTCATCCTGAAAAAGAAGGTATGATCGAACAACTTGGTATTGAAGTAGATGAAAGAGGAAACGTAAAAACTGAAGATTACCAAACAAGTGAGAATAACATCTTTGCGGCAGGTGATATGCGCAGAGGTCAGTCTCTTGTAGTTTGGGCTATATCGGAAGGTAGAGAAGCTGCTAGAGCTCTTGACACCCACCTTATGGGAACATCTCTGCTTCCTTCTAAACAAGAATCATATTTTAAATTAGGTTAAAAAACCTAGCTTATATCAGGGAACTGACTAATGTCTCAGTTCCCTGATTTCAAAATCTCCTCCTTTTCCATACTTGATCAAATCAGACAAATTGTAGTACTCCAACGTATTCAAGTCCTTCAAGTAAAAATCCTCTCCTCTCAGGTACTTCATAATTTGAAATTCCACCCTATCTCCAAAATTGACTAACCAATACTTATGCCCTACTCTGAGCGTACTCAATGCTAATCCTGCCATTCCCTTTTACCTATTTCCTTCAAATAAAAACCGAAAATATTGATTCTAAATTTCAATACACCGTAAAAAAGAATTAAAATTGAAAGAATTTAAATCTAACCTAGATACTATGAAAATCTCAACCCACCCGATACTCAATGCGCTGTTTTCAGTAGCCCTTGCTACGGCAATTGTAAGTTGCGGGGGATCGTCTAAAAAAGAATCCAAAGCTGAAGGAGTTGCTTTTTCCGATGTAGAGGAAAAATTATCAAGCGATATTGATCGTGTAATTAGTGATTTACCATCACCTTCAGAAGTTCCGTATACGATGCAAGCCATTGGTGCGGATTTTAATCCGAGCCTAGTAAATGACTTATCGAAAATTGAGCAATACCAAGCCATTGAAGATGAGGCAGCACTAAACCTTGGAGTTTATGCTACCGACATGGGATACCTTACTTCTTATGGAAAAGTACAAGAGTCCATGAAGTATATGGAAAAGTGTCATGGACTAGCTGAGGCTCTTGGAGTAGCGTCTGTTTTTGACGTTGAAACAATGGAGAAATTTCAAAACAATTTGGATGATCCTCAAAAGCTCAACGAACTAATGAACGAGGCTATTTTAAAAGCTGAGCAGCGCCTAGAGACTACCGAAAGAGCTCAAATAGCTGCATTAGTTCTGACAGGAAGTTTTGTTGAAGGACTCTACTTGGCAACTATGGTTATTGAGACTTATCCAAAAGACGTACTAGATGATGATACTAGAAATTTGATCTTGGAGCCACTTATTCGTTTGGTGATCGATCAAAAGAAGCCTCTTCTTGATGTGATTGCCTTGATGAAAGACCTTCCACAAGATGACATCATCGCAAAAATGATCAACGAACTAAACATCTTGAGGCTTTTATATGATGGAGATCTTGCTGTAATAGAAAAAAGTATTGCCGAAAATACCGGCGATTTCATTATCACTGAAGACATGCTCATTGATATCACAACTGAGGTTAAGCGTGTGAGAAATGACATTGTATCATTACACTAAATGACCACAAACTAACTAAACATCAGAAGCATTGAAGGTTATCTTCAATGCTTTTTGTATTTTTAGCCCAACCTAATATCCCCAAATCACCTGACCTATGAGTGAGAAGATTCTCAATGCCATCATTCAGCTACTAGCTATTGTAGCCAAAGAAGACGAAGTAACTGCCGAAGAAAGAGCAACAATCAAAGCATACCTACTAGAAAACCTCACTGAAGATGAAGCGCTGCGCTTTATGGGCATTTTTGATAAGCTCACTGAGAGTAAAGAGTCTAACTCAGACTTAGATACAAAAAAGATCATTGAGCTATGCCAGCAGATAAATAACGAACAGACAGCTCAGCAAAAAGCGGTAGTCATTCTTCATTTGGTAATCCTCATCGCGTCAGATGGAGAAATCTCAGAACGTGAGCAAGAGCTTCTTTATCTCATAGGTGAGCAGCTCAACATCAACCGTAAGGTCACCAGCTTGATCAAGGCATTCGTGATTACCAAATATCGAAACAGGATCAATTCTTCGAATATTTTGGTGATTGACTCAAAAGACGAGGAGCTTCCTGAGGCTTGCCACCATCTTCATCATGATAATGTTTCTGGCTTCATCCTAATTCTCCGCATTCCCAATGTGGAAATTTATTTTGCGAAATATATCGGCGACTATGACCTAGAGCTGAACGGCTCTGCAATGAAAAGCCAAAACATTTACATTTTCTCATCAGGCAGTGTTATTAAATCGTCTGAATTCTCACCAATTTATCACAGTAAGGCGATTAATGGATTTAGACAACTTGCAGAAGATCAGCACCTCACATTCACCGCAAGAAATATATCATTCAAATTTAAAAATGGAAATATTGGGTTACGAAATATCAACATCGAGGAAGAAGGTGGGCAGCTCATTGCGCTCATGGGAGGATCAGGTGCTGGTAAATCCACACTACTAAATGTCCTCAATGGAAATGAAACACCGTCTGAAGGAAGCGTTCGAATCAATGGTGTAGATATTCATACTCAAAAACACAAAATAGATGGGGTCATAGGATACGTGCCTCAGGATGACCTTTTGATTGAAGAGCTCAGTGTCTACGACAACTTATTCTATGCTGCACAATTGTGTTTCAAAGAACTCTCCGTTTCAGAAATAGATGTTCTCGTAAAGAAAACACTACAGTCATTGGGGCTTTACGAAACCCGAGCGTTGACAGTCGGATCTCCTTTGGACAAAACCATCTCAGGAGGACAAAGGAAGCGCCTTAATATTGGCTTGGAGCTACTTCGAGAGCCTTCTGTTCTATTCGTGGACGAACCTACAAGCGGACTCTCTTCTCGTGATTCAGAAAACATCATGGATTTGATGAAAGAACTTTCTTTGAAAGGAAAGCTCATTTTTGTGGTCATTCACCAGCCCTCAGAGGACATTTTCAAAATGTTCGACAAATTGGTCATTCTAGACGTTGGTGGTTATCAGGTTTACTATGGCAATCCTGTAGCAGCCGTTTCTTATTTCAAGGAAATTGTGAAAATGGTTGACCTTTCAAGATCAGTCAACCCTGAGCAAATTTTCAATATCATTGAATCCAAAGTGGTCAATGAGTATGGAAACTTTACCAATAAGCGCAAAATTTCACCTTATGAGTGGTATCAGCAATTCAAAAATAGAATAGAGGTACAACCGATAAAAGAGACGGATGTGCCTCCCCAAAAAACGCTACACATCCCGAACAAACTTAAACAACTGAAAATATTCAGTATTCGAGACCTAAAAGCCAAACTCAGTAATAAACAGTACCTCTTGATAAACTTGTTAGAAGCCCCCCTTCTAGCTCTACTACTGGCTTTTATAGTAAAATACATACCAGAAGATACTGGTGCATATCACTTTAAAGAAAACATCAATATCCCGGTTTTCTTCTTTATGAGCATTATCGTGGCACTGTTTATGGGGCTTACGGTAAGCGCGGAAGAAATTATTAAAGATCGGAAAATTCTTAAACGAGAGTCTTTCCTTAATCTGAGTAAGAGCAGCTACTTGTATTCAAAACTGCTGATTCTTTTTGGCTTATCCGCATTGCAAACGCTCTCCTTTTTAGTAATTAGTGTGAGCATACTCGAAATTCAAGGCATGAATCTCACCCTTTGGCTTGTGCTATTTTCTGTTTCGTGCTTTGCCAATGTACTCGGACTTAATATTTCTTCTGCATTTAAATCAGCCGTTACGGTTTATATCTTGATACCACTTCTGGTTATCCCACAACTCATTTTGAGTGGAGTTGTAGTGAATTTTGACAAATTGCACCCGAAAATTACGACAGAAGACAAAGTTCCTTTGATAGGCGAGCTGATGGCCTCAAGGTGGGCATTTGAAGCTTTGGCAGTGGCTCAATTCACCGAAAATGCCTACGAAAGTGATTTTTACTCTTATGACAAAGTCATGGCAGAAACGGAATTTAAGACGGTTTATGTATACCCAAGATTGCTATCTGACTTGGAATATGTGCATCACAAAATAGACGGTGCGAATAAAAGTGATAGCGCAGATATAGAGAATAAGCTCAAGACAATCCAAACTGAAATTCAGAAAGAAATCAGACGAATTAATGGGGCTTCATTTGATAAGATTGATGACTTATCCTTACAAGGGTTCAACGATAGAACTTACGAAGCTACCGTTTCCTTCATTTCTAAACTGGAAGGCTACTATAATCAAAGATTGAAGGAAGCCAATAATGAGAAACAAGCATTGATGAAAATTTTCATGGCGACTCCAGAAAGCAGGCAAGCATTTTTTGATCTAAGAAAAGACCATGAAAATGAGGCTATTTCTAAATTGGTCAAAAACATAGCGACTAAGCACAGAATATTAGATCATGACAATGAGCTAATTCAAAAATTGTATCCTATTTATCTGGACCCAGAATTTCCCGATCATGCGTTTGATTTCAGAGCTCAGTTTTATCAGCCACAAAAGCATTTTGCTGGCATGCTAATACCAACTCCAATATTTGACCTTTATATGATTTGGGCAATGACCATTTTTCTCTTCATAGCGCTCTATTTTGACTTACTAAGAAAATTTGTGTCGTTGTTTTGATATCATTCTAAAATCTCATTCCATTCATAAATCGTGTTTTTCACTCTATCTAAAGCTTTGATTTTTCTTTTGGATCCAATAGTGTGGGTGGTTATTGGCTTTGCTGTGTCTATTTTCTCAAAAAATATAAAGCGAAAAAGACTATTTCTGGTGAGTACTTTTGTAGTATTACTCCTCCTGACCAACCCCTTTTTGAGCCAAAATGCACTCAAAAAGTGGGAAGCATCGCCAGTTTTAAAATCAGACCTTCCTCTATGTGATATTGGAATCGTACTGACAGGTATGACCTATAGCGACAGTAAAATGCAGCCAGATGATCAGTTGCATTTTAATGAAAGTGCAGATAGAATCACGGAAGCCATTATGCTCATGAGCGATGGTCTGATAAAAGATTTGGTCATATCTGGTGGAACGGTGAGTCCTAATGAAAATGCAATCGCAGAAAGCCTTGCACTGGAACAGTTGCTTATTGCGAGCAATGTCAAACCCAAAAATTATCACTTAGAAACATCCTCAAAAAACACGTACGAGAATGCCAAATACTGCTCAGAATACCTTCAATCCCGAAATCTCACCTCAAGAAAAATTTTACTGATCACTTCTGCATTTCACATGCCCAGAGCAATTGCCTGTTTTGAAAAACAAGGAATACATGTAATCCCTTTTCCAGTAGACTTCAAAACCCACAGCACCGAATTTTCTTTAGAAGCAGTTATACCCTCTTCAGCTTGCCTAAATGATTGGAGGATGCTAATAAAAGAGTGCATCGGCATAATCATGTACAAGACAGCCGGCTACATATAAGAAAAGCCCAACTCGTATGAGCTGGGCTTCAAATATCATTAAAGGATAAAAAATCCCCTGATTATTCTTCTGTTTTCTCTTCAGCCTTTTTAGCAGCTTTCTTTGGAGTCTTAGCTTTTGGCTTCTCTTCAGCTACAACTTCCTCCTTAGCCTCTGCTTTTTCAGCTTTCGCTTTAGGAGCTTTCTTCTCAGCAGCAGGCTTTTCAAAACTTGCTTTTATTGCTTCGATATCAACATTCTTTATCACTGGAGTACTGCTCAATCTTTTTATTGTCGCAACACGAGCTTTTGCTCTTGATTTATTCTTTCTTCCTTTTCTCTCTAGTCTAGTAATAGCCATTTTTAGATCATTTCCGTTAAACGAGGTGCAAATTTACTGGTTTAGTTAGATTTGTGCAAAATTTTTATATGGCAACTTCAAAACCTTCTATACCGAAAGGAACAAGGGATTTTGGTCCCGAAGAATCATCAAGACGCACCTATATCACGGATGTGATCAAATCCAATTTCCGAAAATATGGATTTAATCAGATCGAAACACCGACGATGGAAATGCTCTCTACCCTAACGGGAAAATACGGTGACGAAGGTGATCAACTACTTTTCAAAATCGTAAATTCTGGAGATTTTCTAGGCAATGCCTCCGTGGAAGATTTTCAAAACGGAAGCAAGGATTTGTTACCAAAAATTTCAGAGAAAGGTTTGCGCTATGACTTGACCGTTCCCTTTGCTAGGTATGTGGTACAGCATAGAAATGACATCACCTTTCCATTCAAGAGATTTCAAATACAGCCAGTGTGGCGGGCAGATAGGCCTCAAAAAGGAAGGTATCGTGAGTTTTATCAGTGTGACGCAGACATTATTGGCACGGATTCTTTATGGAATGAGGCTAATCTTACTTTGCTAATACACGATGTTTTTGCAGGATTGAAATATGACAATTTCTTATTAAAAATCAATCACAGAGACATTTTGAACGGATTAGCATCTTTTGTGAATCTGGAAGGAAAGGAAATCCCTTTTTGCGTAAGCATAGACAAATTGGATAAAATTGGTGAAGAAAAAGTAAAAGAAGAGCTCACTGCATTAGGTGCACCCCAAGAAAAGCTGGAAAAACTCTTTGAGATTTTTAATCTCTCCTTATCTGGTAAAGAAAAGATCAACAAAATCATTTCCTACTTGGGTGAAAGAAAAGGAACATCTGAAATCCTAGCTTATTTTGATTATTTGGAAGAAACTGCCGAGCTTCCACTGAAAATCGATCTAGACTTCAGCCTTGCTCGTGGGTTGACGTACTACACAGGCATGATTTTCGAAGTGAAAGCTACAGATGTGCAAATAGGTAGTATCTGCGGTGGAGGTAGATACGACAACCTTACAGGTGTTTTTGGGCTGGAAGGAGTCTCTGGTGTTGGCATTTCTTTTGGTTTAGACAGAATATATGATGTCCTTACTGAAAAAAACCTATTTCCAGAAAGTGTCAACAATCATCTGAAACTAATCATACTTCACTTTGACGAAGCGTCTTTTATACATGGTCTCGGTTTATTAAAATCCCTTAGAAAGGCGGGGATTTCATGCGAAATTTATCCTGATACTGCCAAAATGAAAAAGCAGTTCAACTATGCGGATAAACTGGGCTGTCCTTATTCTTTGGTGATTGGATCCGATGAAATTCAATCAAAAAAATACACTTTAAAGAATATGGTTTCTGGAGATCAAGAAATTTATGAAATATCTCAAATCATAGATCTTTTAAAACACGAATAATATCTGCCTGTTTTACGTTGTGACAACAACAAAAAGAACAATCTATTGAAGACGCTTATCGCCATGCTTCTATTGATGCCCTTGCTACTAGATGCTCAGCACACTAGTGAGCAAGGGTGGTTTTCTATAGATTATGCGTCGGGATGCGCGCCTGCCACAGTACATATCACTCAACTTCTATATAAAGGCTATCCCAGGTCTCATTACTTCGAAGCGAACAAGAATGAAGGCACAATAGATTCTTCCTACACCTACACAGAACCCGGCACTTACACTATTCGCCAGCTATTATCACCCGATGAGATTAATTCTGAATGGGACTCCCTGACCTTCACCGTATATGAATCGCCCATTCCCAGCTTTGAAGTTGTAACATGCCTAAACAATACAGTCAAGGTCAACATTCAAGATCCTGCCACCTATTCACAATTTCGAATTTATTTCACCGATACAGATTCCATTGATATTTTAATCAACGACTCTGCCTCATTCCAATATTCTAAGAATAATGCTTTTATTAGTGTAAAAGGAATACACAAAGATGCTGACAATGAACATTGTGGGCAATCGACACAATCTGTTCAATTCAAAAATATTCTTATTGCTCCAGAAATTGACACTGCATACCTTACTGAAAACTGCTCAGGAAGCTTCGAATTGACTTTGCAGCTTGATTCGGCAAGCGATTTCATGAACGAGATTATTTGGAGTGATGGGGGGAGATGGATAAAACAATCTACCATGGCAGATTAACAACAAATCTCACCATAGAAGGTCTGGAAATAAGCAATAGTCAATCCAAATGCCTCACCATTAAATCCACGGATATCTGTTCAAACACCTCTGTATCCAGTGAAATATATTGTTTGGTGTTTTCGGAAGGCACAAGCCAATACTTTCAAAAAACGTATGCTTCCTATGAAGGCAAAAACATACGACTGCACTTTGAAACCAATTCCATAGATAGTGTGCTAATAAAAAAAAGTAAAGGCTCTGAGAAATATTTTCAATTAACGAAAACGCTTCCTCCCTCCTATTTGGACGTCAACCCATCACAATTCATTCAATCCCAATACCAGATAAGCTCTCAATCGGAAAATTGCCTAAACAGCACCAATGAGGCTTTTATCGCTCCTCCAATTATTAAGCTTGCCAGTAAATCTCTGCAAGACAACAAAATCACCTTCGATATAACTGCCCCTGTAAACAACCTCGTAGGGTCTCCGACACTATCTGTGTATTTTTATAATTCTGACAGCTCTCTGTCTGTGGTTTTACCTTTTGAAAATGAAATCTCACTCCCAAACACCATTGGTGAATATCAAAACATCGTGATGAGCTATGAATACTCCTCTGGGGAATTGATCTTTTCCAATCGAATTGTGTCCAAAATCAATTATTTCATTTTTGTCCCTACAGCGTTTACCCCCAACAACGACGGGCTCAATGATATCTTGGAAATCTTTGGTCTTCCTACGGGAAACGGATCCATCCAAATATTCAATCGATGGGGTGAGGTGGTGTATGAATCAGATGAGGTAAAAAACGGATGGAACGGAAGAATCAGGAGTGCCCCAGCACCTCAAGGAACTTATAGATACAAAGTCAATTTTGAAATCCCTGACGGTAATTTCCGTACCCAAGTAGGTACATTTGTATTAATTCGATAATTAAATCAGTATTTTATGTTAGACATGATGAAAATGATGGGCAAATTGAAAGATGTCCAAGAAAAAATGAAGGTAGCTCAAGAGGGGTTGAAAGACATTACAGCATCTGCGGAAGCCGGTGGAGGTATGGTAAAAGCCACCGTCAATGGAAAAAAAGAAGTTATCTCCTTGGAAATTGCCCCTTCATTACTGACACCAGAAGACCAGCAAATGATGAAAGACCTTATCATAGCGGCAATTAACATGGCAAATACCAATGTGGAAGAGCGCTCAAAAGAACATATGAGATCAGCTACAGATGGACTTATCCCAAACATACCGGGATTTGACTTGAGCAAAATGATGTAAATGAGTAAAGTTGCAATAGTCATTCTGAACTTCAATGGAGTGGAGTTTCTTCGGAAATTCTTGCCTAATGTACTTTCTCAATCTCCACAAGCCGAGGTTATTGTTGCTGATAATTGCTCTAGCGATAATTCAATTGAATTTCTGAAACATACACACCCAACACTTCGGATAATTTTGATCCCAACCAATCTAGGTTATGCGGGCGGTTACAATGCAGCACTATCTCAAATAGATGCCGAGTATTTTGTTTTGCTCAACTCTGATGTGGAAGTAACCAAAAATTGGCTCGACCCATTGATTCAATTCTTAGACAAAAACAAAGATTACGCTGCTGTACAGCCAAAGATTCTCGATTTTAATAATAAAACTCACTTTGAATATGCAGGAGCATCAGGTGGGCATCTGGATAAATTGGGATACCCATATTGTCGGGGGAGAATCTTTGATTCCATTGAAAAAGACAATGGTCAATATGACTCCATTCAGGATGTCTTTTGGGCATCAGGTGCCTGCCTCATCATTAGATCAAAAGATTTTAATGCCATTGAAGGTTTCGATGCTGATTTTTTTGCTCACATGGAAGAAATTGATCTCTGCTGGAGACTTAATAATGCTGGAAGAAAACTGGCCTGCATCCCAACTTCGGTCGTATTTCATGTAGGTGGGGGTACACTCAATAAGACCAGCCCTTTCAAAACCTACCTCAATTTCAGAAATAATCTAATCATGTTGGCCAAAAATCTGCCACTGATTGAACTGTTCACGATCCTGCCAATAAGAATAATATTGGATTTGTTAGCTGGAATAAAATTCTGGAAAGATCAGACTTCTGATCATCTTATTGCAGTTTTAAAGTCTCAAATAGATTTTATTAGAAGATTTCCTAGAGCTATGAGATCGAGAAAATCAGTACAAAAAAGAGCTCAAAAGAGTAATTTCTTGGTATTTGAGTACTTTATTCGACACAAGGAAACTTACAATCAACTCAATAATACCAAATAGCATTTTTCCTTCTTCTCAGAATCTTTCTGAAGTTCATCACAAAAGCAAGTGCCAAATAAATAATAATTGGTGACCCAAAAGTCAAAAATGAGGCATACATAAAGAATAACCGAATACTCGACGTGGGGATCATTAGCTTCTCCCCAAGCTTCGTGCAAACTCCGAATGCATATTTCTCAACTATTTCCTGCATAAACTCGTAGTAGGTGTAAACGCAAATTTAAAGATAAAA
The DNA here is from genome assembly GCA_963848175.1 of uncultured Cytophagales bacterium. Lineage (GTDB taxonomy): Bacteria > Bacteroidota > Bacteroidia > Cytophagales > Cyclobacteriaceae > JAMZMI01. Next base: position 64,899 of record CAWKCO010000004.1, on the reverse strand, counting down.
AAGTCCATTCACTTTGTGCGATTTGCATTTAGGATAAACTTTATTTTAAGTATTATTGCGTTAAAGTAATAGAAAATACCATTATCGTTTACTAGAAAATCAAAAAAATGATCCACATGAGAAAACTTAACCTAGCGATAGCGTTTCTTGCAGGAACAGTCTTAGTTTCAAGCTGTACCTTAAGCAAGATGATCAAGCTTGCCGCTGACCAAGACCTACAAGTAAAGCCGAACCCATTGGAGGTTCACGGAGGCAATGTTCCATTTGAAATTTCTGCGGTGCTTCCGCCGAAAATGTTGCCTACCGGCAAAGTTTACACCATCAATACCATATATCAGTATGGTGATCAAGAATTGAACGTTGGTTCAGTAGTCTTCAAAGCAGAAGATTTTCCTAACAGCAGTTCTACTACATCAAGAAAAAGCGAAAGTTTCACCTTCCCTTACCAAGAAGGAATGAACCCTGGAACGCTTTATGTACAAGGCGTAGCTTCAGATCCAAGAAATGGTAAAAAGAAGGAATCTCCAAAAATGGAAGTTGCTAAAGGTCTAGTAATGACATCTGCATTCGCTAAGCCAGTAACATTCTCTTCTTACGCCGATCATGGATATGTAGATAGAGAAGAGTTGAATCCTACGAAAGTGAACTTCTACTTCGAGCAAGGAGTCTCTAAGTTGAACCCATCTTTCAAAGTAGGTGATACTAACAATAAGACTAAGAGTAACAATCTTTCTGCTTTCATTGCAGAAAAGAACGTAACTCGTACAGTAACTATCACAGGTACTCACTCTCCGGAAGGTACTGAGACGATCAACAGCAATCTTGCTGAAGACAGAGCTCAAGCTATTGAGTCATTCTACAGAGCTCAAATGAGAAAGTATGACTACAAAGGCATGTCTGATTCAATTAAATTCATCATCAAGCCAGTAGTTCAGGATTGGAACTCTTTCATGGTGACTTTGAATGATTTCTCAGGCCTTTCTGCTGATCAAAAATCTTCAGTAACTAGCATTATTAGTGGTAGAGGAACTTTCGAAGAAAAGGCAAAAGCTATTTCTGAGTTGCCTTTTTACAAAACTATTCTTAACGACATCTATCCTGGTTTGAGAACTGCTCAAACTGAGATATTGACTGTGAAAGCTAAAAAATCAAACGCACAGATTGCAGTTCTATCTAAGCAAATAGCAAGTGGATCTGTAAGTGCTGATACTCTTACAGAGGCTGAGCTTTTGTTCTCTGCTACTTTGACTCCTTCTTTGGAAGAAAAAGAAGCTATCTTCAAAGCAGCTACAAAGAAAACAGGTTCATGGGTTGCTCATAACAACTTAGGTGCTGTTTACTTAGATATGGCTGTTTCAAAAGAAGGTGCTGATAAAAAGCAACTAGTTGAATCTGCGGTTACTCAATTGGAGATCGCTCAGAAGAAAAATGACAAAGCTGCTGAAATACACGCTAACCTAGCGTCTGCTTACATGATGCAGGGCGAATATGACAAAGCTTTAGAAGCAGCTAGCAAAGCTGAAGGTTCAGCTCCATCAAATGCTGTAAAAGGTAACGTGAAGGGAATGAAAGGTTCTGTTCAATTGATGAAAGCTCAATACCCTGAGTCTAAAGCTTCTTTCACAGGAGCGACTCAGAGCGAAGCTGTAGCATTTGACGCTGGTCTTACTGCTCTTTTGAGCGGTGATTACGAAAGCGCTAAAGCTTCTTTGAGCAAAGTAACTGGTGAGCTTTTCGGAGCTGAAGCGGCTTACTTGAGAGCTATTGTAGCTGCAAGAACTAATGACGCTTCTGGAGTTACTGCAAACCTTAAAATTGCAGTACAAAAAGATCCTTCATTGAAAGATAAAGCCTTGAATGACCTTGAATTTGCTAAGTATGCTGATGCCGTAGCACAAGCAGTGAAGTAAATACATATAAAACATTTAGAAAAGCCCTCCATTTATGGGGGGCTTTTTTTATTTATAGGTCTTAATCAATTAATTTAGCGCAGCTAAAAAATCAAGACACATGCGAGAAATACAATTTAGAGAAGCACTTAGGGAGGCGATGAACGAGGAAATGCGAAGAGATGAAAAAGTGTTTCTCATGGGTGAAGAAGTAGCGGAGTATAATGGTGCTTACAAAGTAAGCCAAGGTATGCTTGATGAGTTTGGAATCAAACGTGTGATTGACACGCCAATTGCCGAACTGGGTTTTGCAGGAATCGGTGTTGGAGCGGCTATGAACGGCCTGAGACCAATCATCGAATTTATGACTTTCAACTTCTCTTTGGTAGCTATCGATCAAATAATAAACAGTGCTGCCAAAATGATGTCAATGTCAGGAGGGCAAATAAAAGTTCCTATCGTATTTAGAGGACCAACAGGTAATGCGGGGCAACTAAGCTCACAACACTCTCAAAACTTCGAAAACTGGTATGCTAACTGCCCTGGATTGAAGGTGGTTATTCCATCAAACCCTTACGATGCTAAAGGACTTTTAAAGTCTGCCATTAGGGATAATGATCCAGTAATATTCATGGAATCTGAATTGATGTATGGCGACAAAGGAGCTGTTCCTGAAGGTGAGTACCTTATCCCAATAGGACAAGCAGAGATTGTACGAGAAGGAAATACTGCTACATTAGTCTCTTTTGGTAAAATGATGAAAGTGGCACATGAAGCTGCTGACGCCTTGTCAAAAGAAGGAGTGGATGTTGAGGTGATCGACCTAAAAACAGTAAGACCGATTGATTATCAAACGATTGTTAATTCTGTAAAGAAAACTAATAGACTTGTTGTGTTGGAAGAAGCATGGCCGCTGGCATCTATATCAAGCGAATTGAGTCACCACATCCAGCGAAACGCATTTGACTACCTAGATGCACCTATTCATCGTGTAACTAATAGAGATTTGCCTCTTCCTTATGCTCCTACTTTGATAGAAGAAATTTTACCTAACGTGAAAAGAACAGTGGAAGCGATAAATGCCGTTTGCTATATATAACTAAAAAAATCAATGCATAAAAAAAGGGGTGTCTTTTCAGACACCCCTTTTTTTATGCATTAGCAGGTGTTATTTCAATAACCCTGAAAGAGCCTTTGCTCCTCCCATTTTATTCATCGCTTTCATCATTTTTCTCATCTGCTCAAATTGCTTCAACAGTTGATTTACTTGGCTTACTGAAGTACCACTTCCTTTCGCAATACGATTTCTTCGTGATCCGTTAATAATATCTGGATTTTCCCTTTCTTCCAGAGTCATGGATTTGATAATGGCCTCAATGGGTTTCAAAGAATCATCATCAATATCGACATCCTTAATCGCTTTGCCCACACCTGGGATCATGCCAAGCAAATCCTTGATGTTACCCATCTTCTTGATTTGCTCCATCTGAGTAAGGAAATCATCAAATCCGAATTGATTCTTTCTGATTTTCTTATTGATACGGCGAGCCTCCTCTTCATCAAAGTTTTCTTGCGCCTTTTCTACAAGTGATAAAACATCACCCATTCCGAGGATACGTTTGGCCATTCTATCCGGATAGAATAAGTCAATTGCATCCATCTTCTCGCCCGTACTAATATATTTGATGGGCTTCTGAACTTCATTTCTTATCGAAAGCGCCGCACCACCTCGTGTATCACCGTCCAATTTCGTAAGAACGACACCATCAAAATTCAATCGTTGATTGAAGGTCTTTGCCGTATTCACGGCATCCTGACCAGTCATAGAATCAACTACAAAAAGGGTTTCAGCTGGATTGATCTGCTTCTTGATAGCCTCGATTTCATTCATCATGACCTCATCCACAGCCAGACGACCAGCAGTATCTATGATAAGTGTGCGCTTGCCATTTTCTTTGGCATATTTCACCGCATTTTTCGCAATCTTAATAGGGTCTTTTTCATCGATCTCTGTATAGACCTCTACTCCAATCTGCTCTCCTAAAACTTTCAACTGATCAATGGCCGCTGGACGATAAACATCACAAGCCGCCAAAAGCACCGTTCTTCCTTGTTTCTTCAAGAGATTTGCCAACTTTCCAGTGAAAGTAGTTTTTCCAGACCCCTGCAAACCTGATATTAATATCACGTTAGGGTTACCATCCAAACTAATAGGCACGTTCTGATCGCCCATCAATGCCGTCAGCTCATCTGCAACAATTTTGGTCAATAGCTGACCAGGAGAAACCGCAATCAAGACGTCTTGCCCTAACGCCTCTTCTTTGATTTTATCTGTAACTTCCTTGGCTACCTTATAGTTTACATCGGCATCAATTAAGGCTCTTCTAATTTCCTTAACAGTGGCAGCCACATTTATTTCGGTAATACTTCCTTGTCCTTTAAGGGTCTTAAAAGCTCGGTCAAGTTTTACACTTAAATTATCAAACATATTTCCAGCATTTTTCCTGTTGCAAAACTAATTAAACCTACCCTTTCCCGTCCAAAAAATTTCACTTCTATCCTTAAGACAACCATTAATGAACCGAACCGATCATACAGACATCATCAAACCTACCTCTATGTAATTAATTTCATTCTCATTTATCGAGAAAATTAAAAACTAGCTTAAGTGGGTGATGAGGCTAATCTGAACACAACAATTCAAAAATAGATAACTCCTACATAACAAATACCCTATTTAGGGTATTGCCTATTTAATAAAATAGGTGTTATTTTGTATAAATATCAGTGAATCATACAAATCATTGAGCATTTAACAACAAACCAGCACTATCATGAAAAGCAAAAAAGTAATCCAATCAGTCTTTATGTGCTTCGTGTATGTACTATTGATGACTTTTTTTGGTTGTCAAGAAGAGAAATCCCTCACCGATTTCGTCGAATTAACGGGACAATCCGTGAAAGCATTCTCATTCCTTATTAAATAATTAGACCTCAATGTCGTTTAGTTAAGCAATATTGTATATAATGTTTGTATATTACATGGGTATATAGGGGGTATTACTAACGCCACCCCATCAGAAGATTATCGATTAGATTTAACACACCATATTGACCATGAGCTTGATTCCGGATCATTCCTTAGCCGTTCAAAAGACGGCCATAAAGGGGTATTTACTAGGAACAGAAAGCTGACAATCAGGAAGTTAATCTTCTTTATTATGTCCTTTAAGACTTCTTTGCAACGAGATTTAGATCGCTTCTATAAAGCCATGTCTAACGATGATTTCAATATCAGGGAAGTCACCAAAGGAGCGCTTTCTCAGGCAAGAGCCAAATTAAATCCTTGGGCGTTTAAGCGGCTTAACGAAGTAACTGTCAATGGATTTTACAAAGAAGCCTCCTATTATGTATGGTATGGCATGAAGCTTTTGGCCGTAGATGGTTCACGGTTAATGCTACCTAACCATCAAACAGTCAAGGATGAATTCGGAGTACACTCTTTTGGCCCTAAGGCCGATTCAGAGCGTTCCATGGCTATGTGTTCAATGCTATATGATGTGTTAAATCATGTTACTATTGATGCAGAAATAGCTCCTTACGCAGCTAGTGAGCGAGATTTGCTGATGATGCACCTAGATAAAGTAAATGCAGGAGAAATGCTTTTGCTCGACAGAGGTTATCCTTGTTTTTGGTTACTGTTTTTATTGAAAGCCAAAGGCATAGAGTTCTGTGTACGACTTAAAGATAACTGGTGGCTGACAGTAAAAGATTTTGTAGAGAGCTCTGATCAAGAACGTATTATAACAATTTCTCTTCCTAAAAAAGATCGTTCAAAGCTTGCCGAACATAAGCAAATGTGGGGAGAATTGATTCAATGCCGTATCATCAAAGTAGTATTGGAAAATGGCGATACAGAGGTGTTATGCACTTCTTTGTTGGATAGTAAAAAGTATGATATAGACGAGTTTAGACAGCTTTATCATTACAGGTGGAATGAAGAGGAAGCTTATAAGTTGCTTAAAAGCAGAATAGAATTGGAGAATTTTTCTGGAAAAACTGCTCAAGCTGTAAAGCAAGATTTTTATGCTAAAGTGTTTCTTATGACCCTTTGTGCTGCCTACGCTCATCCTATCGAAGCAAAAGTAACCGCCGAGTACCAAGCAGACAAAAATGGCAAGCATGCTCAAAAAATAAACAGAACAAATGCACTAGCCACGATGATGGACATGGCTATTCCAATGTTCATCAAGAGGAAATTCAGCGAAGCACTCCATTCATTCGATGATTTGGTCTACAATACTCGTGAAATTATCAGACCAAATCGGAAGGTTCATAGGCGAAAAAAGCCTAAAAAACAGTACCACAATAACTATAAGCCACTGTGAGCCTTAACTAAACGACATTGAATTAGACCTCCAGAATCTTGCTCAAATTTGCAGGTGAGTAATTAATGGACTTAAGAGTCTTATCATCTTCTGTGCGGTAGACCAAGAATTTACCATCTTGCTCCTTGTAGTAAGCATTGGTATCTCTTTCTTTTTTGTAATAATCGACTGTTTTTTGAGCTTCCTCTTCTGTGTGGCAAGCCTTGCTCATATTAGAGCGTTGTACTTCATTGAACAACTCAACAAACGTGTCGCCCAAGCCAAACTCCAACACCGCTCCCGAGAGGACATACTGAATATCGCACAGTGCATCAGCCACTTCGACCAAATCTTTCGCTTGGATAGCCTCTTCCAGCTCCCTCAGCTCTTCTGCAATCAGCGAGACACGCAAGTTGCATCTAGCTTCTGAAGGAATCTGAGGCTCCTTTAGTATTGGGTGTTTGAATGTTTTGTGAAATTCTCCTACTTGGTTTAAGCTGTCAATTGCTTCCATATCAAATTCTATTATTTTTTGGTTCGCTCCTTTTTAATTGCCAAAAGTAAGAAGTAAACAAAGCCCCCGACAACCGACAGGAGAATAATTATCATACTAAGTATTGAAATCAAACTCATTTGCACATTGTCTTAAATAAAACCTTATTAATAATTACCCCGATCATAGTTACTACCCCCCACTGAGTCACAATGGTAGCATTGCTGTAGACATCAAACACGTTCCACATGCCTTGATCATTGAACCATGGATTGGCACTATATCCTTGAGACATCCACCAATAAATTAATCCAATACCCAAAACAAGGTTAAACACCAGAGAAAACTTAAAATAGTAGCTATTCACCCGAAAATCAGAGTCTACGTCGAGCATCTCATTCTTAAATTTCAGTGCTCCGTATTTGATTGTAGCAAAAGCAACAAAGAGTCCACTTAAAACAAGGCCAATCCCCCAAACCCAATCTTGATTCGAAAAGAAATCTAATGAATAGGCAGATGGAAACCCAAATACCACAAAAGCAAAAAAGAGTACCAACGTTATCAATCTGTTGGAAAACCCAAACTGCACAAGATTACTCTTAAAGAGCTGAACCATTGGTAGAAACGAACTGAATGCAGCTAAGGTCAAGGTCAGAAAAAAGAAAAACGTCATCAAATACCCCCCTGGAAATTCAGCGAAAAGTTTCGGTATGATGGTGAACGTAAGTGCCTGGCTGCCCGACTGCAAATGACTTATGGCCTCCTCACTAGTAGTCGACATAGCAAAGACGGCTGGTAAAATGGCCATTGCAGAAAGAATAGAAGCTGTATTGTTTCCAAAGGCTCCAATGAAGGTGTTTAAAGTCACATCTTCTTTCGACCTTGAATAAGACGATATTGTCATCATCAGCCCCCACCCTGCACCAGTAGACCATGCAGATTGAGACAAGGCCTCTATCCATACAGTGGAATTACTAAAATGAACAGGATCAATGGTAAACATGTATTCCAGGCCTTTCACCCCATTATCCATTTGCAAAGCGGAAACAACGACAATGATTAATAAGACAAACAATCCAGGAATAAGCACTCTATTGGCTTTTTCTAAGCCTTTTTGAATTCCTCGGTTGACAACAAAAAGCCCCAACGCAATCACCACGATATATAGTGTGACTGTTAGCATACTGCCATTGGACAAATTATCCCATTGTAGTATTGAGATACTCTGGATCTCGATCTAAAGTTTGCGAGAGCGAGAACCCATTAAATATGTTTTGATATAAGTTTTGAATGCTAAACCACAGATACTCAATAGACCATGCCGTAACCACTGAATAGTAAAAGGCAATACCCAGCGTGCATATTGTGATAAAAAAACCCATCCAGGCATAATTTTTACCAGCCAGCATACCAAAGGATCCAACAACTCCTCTCTTAAATTTTTTACCGATTGAAAATTCCGCAAGGAAGAACGGAATAGACCACACCATTAGGAAAAACATCCATAGCAAGAATAAAACTACCACCATACTGCCCGGCCAAACGAGGAAACCGCCACAAATTCCCAGCACCAATGGCCATACCCAAAGACGCAAGAATGATTCCCCACCGACTACTGAACTGCTGTACCTCTTGCATGGATCTTCTGTTTAATTATGATTAATCAATCTTGTTTTTTTGACTCGGAAATAACCGCAGTGTACAAATAAGTTAAAATCATTGCTAGGAGTACGATTCCTATCAAGCTACCACTTAGCACCTCTGCTCCTACTGAAAGATCAAGACCAAAAGTTACGAGTAAAGCGATAAGTATACCCATGAGCGCTTCTCCTGTGATCAAGCCTGAAGCAATTAAAAGTCCTGCGTTTGACGCCCGATCTCTAAGCGCCTGACTAACGTTAAATTTATCAAAATTGCGCTGGATAAGCCAAGCAATGACTCCCCCAAGAAAAATAGATGAATCGAGCTCGAAAGGAAGATATAGCCCCACAGCTACTGCCAATACCGGCATGCGGAAATTTGAATTCTTTTTCTTCAAATAAAGATCAGCCATAATGACAGCCACTGCTATGGCTGCTCCAATGAAAATAATGTTCCAAGGCAATTTTCCACCAAAGATTCCAGTAGCTACACTCATCATTAAAGTAGCCTGAGGTGCTGCTAATGGATTTGGCTGTTCGGGAGTCACAGCTCCAATTCCTTTCGATTCCAGTAGCAAATTCAAAACAGGAGCTATCAATAAAGCTCCAGCAATTACCCCAATCATCTGCATGATTTGCTGATTTCTTGGAGTAGCTCCCAGTATATGCCCAGCTTTCAAATCTTGCATATTATCCCCAGCAATGGCCGCTGCGCAGCAGACCACAGCACCTACTAATATAGCCGCAGCTGCACCTCTTCCTGGTTCTGAAGCGCCCATAAACAAAAACAATAAAATGGCTGTGGTGAGTATGGTGGCGATAGTAACACCTGAGATTGGGTTATTAGAACTCCCAACTAGGCCAGCCATGTATCCTGCAACAGCCGAAAACAAAAAACCTGCAACTACCATCATCAATGCCATAAAAAGCGTGAGCGGCACACTCTGAATGATAGTCAGATAAATAAAAATAATGGGTACTACCATCACTCCAATACCAATCAACACCCAAGACATAGGAGTATCAATTTCTGTACGCAACTTATCACTGACGTTGGTAGCACCAGTCTTAAATGCTTTTACTCCTGACTGAAAAGCTGTTACTAGCGCTGATCTAAGATTGATCAAAGCCCATAAACCACCCACTACCATGGCTCCCACACCGAGATACCTCATTTTTACACTCCACAAAGCACCACCGAGTGTCTCTGGAGAGATTTGAGATAGTGAATCGAACTTACCAGCCGCGATCAGTTCTGCCGCCACTGCATCATAACCATTCATCCAGACATAAATGGGAATACCAAACCACCAAGTCATTACGCCTCCAAAAAAAACCAGAAAGGAAATATTTAACCCCACGATATACCCAACCGCGACCAAAGCCGGAGAGAGATTTAAGCTAAAATATAAATAGGCTTTTTGATTGAGAAGCATGGCTTTTTCAAAGATACCATCCCAAAGTCTCATGGCTTCATTTCCAAATTTGAAAAGCCCTCCGATCAAACTTCCATAGACTAAAAACTTCACCGATTTTCCTCCAGATTCTCCTGTTTTCAATACTTCTGCTGTAGCTACACCTTCTGGAAACATCAACTTTTCTTTTACAATCAATGCATTGCGAAGAGGGACTGTGAACAACACACCCAACACTCCTCCACAAATTGCAATAGCAGTAGTTTCAAAATAATTAAACTCTTGCCAATACCCCATGATCACCAAGGCTGGAATAGTAAAAATGACGCCAGAGGCAAGAGACTCACCAGCCGAAGCGGCAGTCTGCACCATGTTATTTTCCAAAATATTGGAATCTTTAAATGCTTTAAGCACCGCCATAGAAATAACAGCCGCGGGTATCGAGGCGGAGACTGTTAGACCTGAAAAAAGCCCAAAATAAGCATTGGCAGCTCCAAGAACGATCGACAGAAGAGCTCCGATAATTACTGACCGAATTGTAAGTTCATTGAGATTTGGTATGTGGGGAAATATGAGGTTTTGACATACTGATACGTTTGGTTTAGACTGAAATCTAATAAATTAACACAGAGGCTATGAGCCTTTTACACGAGATATTTTTATACCCTTCTGATAATAAGTAGCTAACAGTATAATTAGTAGCGAAACGATTAAGCTGACTTAATACAATCTCGTTACACAATAGTCACTGCACTTGATAACTAGTTAGATGCTTCAACCGGACTGAGCGAAAACAAAAAAGGTGACCTTTCGATCACCTTTTGTGAAAATAACTCATTAAACCCCTTTTTAAGGCATTATGACCAAATATTCTATTAATGCCATCAAGCATTTACCTATGGCTACTTGATTTATTAATTTTTCATTGTACTCAACTCAGCTAATAAACGTAAAGATTCTTTGAGGTATGGATCATCTGCCAACTTTTCTTCAGGTGTTTCCTCCTTTTCCACTTCATCTCCACTCAATTTTGTAGCTAGTTCATCCACTTTCTCATCCTTGCTTTTTTCAGCCTTTCGTTCCTCCAAATTCAAGGAAATGGTCTTCTGATCTTTCAATTTCTTGAACTCGTCTACATCCTTTACTAGTTCTTTTAAGTCTTCATCCTGCTCCAAATGCTTGCTGTAAACCTTAGAAATCTTAGCTATGATTTCTGGAGTGATAACATCCATTTTTCTAAATTTTGAGCTTTCAATTTCGTCCCATGGCAAGGCATTTGGTCTACTCCCTTCGCCAAATTCTTTAGCATCATATGGTGTAGGAAAAGTGATATCAGGTGCCACTCCCATCTTCTGGGTGCTACTTCCGGTCACACGGTAAAACTTAGCCAATGTCAGTTTTAACTGCCCCACGGGCAAATCTCCCGAAAGCACATTACTACGCATATTCATTAGTTCTTCTTGCTCATCCTTTGGAAGTATTTTTCTTGAGCAACTCTCGTTTCAGTTCGTCAGCAATATTTCTTTCCAGTCCGATTAAGTTTTGAACTGTTCCTTTTCCAAAAGAATTTTCACCAACGATCAATCCTCGGTTATAATCTTGAATGGCTCCAGAAAAAATTTCAGATGCAGAAGCACTGTATCTATTGATAAGTACAGCCAATGGCCCATCATAAAACAACTCTCCGTGATCTGGATCTTCCTGAATATCTACCATATTCAGTGGATTTCGTACTTGCACGACTGGTCCACTTGGGATAAAAAGCCCTGTCAGTGAAATGGCTTCATCCAAATGATCCTCCTCCATTGTAGCGCAAATCGATCATCAGCCCGTCTATTCCCTTCTTTTTTAAATCAGTAATTAAATTTCTAACATCACGAGTAGTACTTTTATAATCCACTGCACCATTGTTTCTTTCGTCAAAATCGATATAAAAACTAGGTATAGTAATCACTCCCAATTGATAAGTCTTTTTACCTTCTACGATTGGTAATAATCTCTGCTTTGGCAGAAGATTCTTCCAACTTTATTTTATCACGAACCAATCGCAATGTATCAGGATCTGCCCCTAAATCGTCACTACCTTTAAGCACTTGCAACCTCACCACAGATCCTTTTGGTCCACGGATTTTCTGAACCACATCATCTAATCTCCAGCCTATTACATCATCAAATTCACCATCATCTCCTTGAGCTACACCTATGATTTTATCGTCTTTCTGTAAAAATTTATTTTTGTACGCTGGCCCTCCAGGAATGATATCAGCAATGACCGTATAGTCCAGCTGCTGCGTCAACCTCGCTCCTATTCCTTCCAACGATTTAGACATTTCAATTTTGAAATTATCTCTATCTATAGGGGAGAAGAAATCCGTATGAGGATCATAAGCACTTGTGAAAGCATTGATGTAAGATTGATAAACATCTTCGCTATTATAAAGTCTGAGTGCCTTTTCTATACGCTGGTATCGCTTGGTCAGTGACTCTGCAAATATCCTCCCATTCCTTGCCTGTGAGCTTATAGCTCATTGCTTGATTCTTAATTATTTTCCTCCATATTTCATTCAATTCCTCTTTGTCCTTGGCATATGGCTGCTTCAGATCTATCATATTCCAAGTACTCAGACTGTGTAAAGTCAAATTCCTTTTCAAGCAAGGTGTATACATAATCAATCCGCTCTAAAGCTCTATCTCGATATACGGTGAACACCTGAAAACCAAAATCAAGATTGCCATCTAATATTGCCTCATCTAACTGATATCTATATCGCTCAAAATAAATAACATCCTGAGCTAGAAAATAAGATCTATTCGGGATCTAAAGACTCAAAGAAATTATCAAAGACAGTTGACGACAAAGAGTCATCAATAAAGGTTTTTCGATAGTGATAATTATTGAGCAATGTGAGCACTGCATTCGTTTCAGCAGAATGCTCGGGTTTCGGCTTAAGCACCTTTAGAGAGTCAGAGTAGGTATTGATCTCACTACACGCCACTCCTCTAGAGAAGTTGAGCGTGACAAACAAAACCGCCGATAACCAAAATAACTTATTCATAAAGGGCGTTTTATATTTATATAAAAAATCTGATTGAGTCAAAACAAGAATCGAACCATAAATCTTGTCAAAATGTCCAATTAACACGAACGAATAGTGAATTTGTTGTTGTAGTAAAATGTTAAAAAGAATATAAAATTCAATAGAATTAAGCTGGGTGACTTTCCCAAACCAAAGCTGCTGCTCCAAGTATCGCTGCATTTTTACCCATCATTCCAGAGGGTAATAATTTCACTTTTCCCTTGTAAAATGGAAGTAAATTTTCCTCCAAGATGTCTTTGAGTGGGTTCAAAAATCCATTTTCCTGCCTTTGCCAAGTCCACCTAAAAGAAAGTATGCCTCTGGGTGTGAAAATGTAGTGAAATTGGCCAATTGCTCTCCTAATATTTTTCCAGTCATTTCAAAAGCCTGTAGGGCTATTGGATCACCATCTTCTGCCGCCTTAGTGATCATTTCACCATGAAGCTCATTATACGACACGTCTCGTAATTTACTTTCCTCTAGTGAGTCTGCCAAAAGAAAAAATACGGTTCTTTTCAGACCTGTAGAAGAAACATAAGCTTCAAGACCTCCTCTGCGTCCCAAGCCCCGTCCATCTACCATTTCGATCAATCACAACATGACCCAACTCTCCAGCTTGAGAATCATAGCCATACACAAGTTTGCCATTGCAAACAATGCCACTACCCAAGCCCGTACCAAGGGTGATTACCATGAAGTCCTTCATGTTCTGTGCTTCACCGAAGACCATCTCTCCAATGGCTGCTGCACTAGCATCATTGGTCATATAAACTGGCATATCGTATCGCTTCTGAACCTCCTCTACGAAGGGCACAATACCTTTCCAATTCAAATTGGCTGCATGCTCGATTGTACCTCTATAAAAATTTGCATTGGGGGCTCCAACTCCCATTCCCACTATCTCATACTCAAAATCAAGTTTTGCAACTATCGCGTCTATGTTTTGCTTGAAGTGCATCCAGATACTCTGGAAAAATCCTTGTGCACCGCAGTACTAAAATCCACATGCTCATAAATCTCTCCTGCTCTATCCACAATTCCAACCTTGGTGAGCGTCCCTCCTATGTCTATTCCTAGTGCTATTTGTTTGGTCATATTTATAAATGAAATCTAAAATTTCAAATATATAAACATCGTACCTATCTAGCACTCAACCTTTCTAAAGAGACTTATATTTGAACATTTATTCGTTAAATGATTCAAAGTCAGCTTTGAAAATGACCGAATACCTATTCGCTTATGGCCTACTTCAACGTAAATTCAGCTGCAACCCAAGTTCAAGTTCCAAAAATGCCCCTAAAATGGATTGGAAAAGGTTGACTTTCTGGTCATTTGTATAAAATAAGTCACTACCCTGGCGCAGTGTATCTTCCTGACTCAAGTGAACAATTTTCGGTGAAATTTTTCAAATTAAAGACATTCCCTTTTTCTTTCAAACAAATGGACTTCTTACGAAATGTCCAAGCCACTACTTCAGCGGAAGAAACGAATACACACGAAAAAAACGAATGATAAAGGTAAGAGGGCAAATGGATTTCCTGCTGGGTTTATGAATATAGTGCTACCCAATGCAAAAAGAGAATAAAATCAGGGAGATTTTGAAGAAATTTAAGCATCAATATTCTCACTAAATGGTTAGATTGTAGGTTAAACAACCTTAAACCCACTCTTCATGCAACACATTAAACTCACTAAACTTCATTGTCACCTCAATGATGAAGCTGATTCGGATGAAATATACCTAAAATTCAATGCTAGCAAAATATGGCCTCTTGGGTTTTTCAAGTCTGTCGATTCTGGTGATATAAAAAAACTCGATGTTACGCTGACTCATAAAGACGAGGTAAAACCAGCCATTATTGAAATTTGGGATTATGACTTTTTGAGTAGAAACGATCTAATTGGCACTTTCGAATTGATGGTAGGAAGTGATAAAAAAGGTCAATTTCAGTCCAATATTCACGCAACCGAAGGGCACAATACTGCGTCTTACGTACTCGATTGGGAAATATTATCTTAAAACCTCTTTTAGCAATTTCGATTCATGTCCAACTTTCACGAACTGATAAACAAAAACACACCCACACTGATCGATTTTTATGCAGACTGGTGTGGCCCTTGCCAAATGATGCCCCCTATACTTAAGGAAGTGAAATCTAATTTTGGCGAAAAAGTGAATATTCTAAAAGTGGATGTGGACAAAAATCAAAAAGCCGCGGCAAAGTACAGCGTGCGAAGCATTCCTACGTTGGTCCTTTTCAAAAGTGGCAAAATAGTTTGGCGAAAAACCGGAGTAGCGCAAGCCAATGAAATTTCAGCAGCAATAAAAAAGGTTTCGTAGCATTCTTCTAATCAAATTATCTGGCTCCAGCACAGCCAAAATTGATCATTTTCTTTAGCTTGCGCCTCTAATTAAAACTGAGCACTATGAATCCTTGGCATGATGTAAGAATTGGGGAAAATGCCCCAGAGGTGGTAAACGGGATCATTGAAATACCTAAAAATACCAGAGCCAAGTACGAACTGGATAAAGAGTCTGGTCTTTTGATACTTGACCGAGTGATTTATTCCTCGATGTATTACCCTGCCAATTATGGCTTTATCCCGCAAACCTATTGCGATGATAATGACCCTTTGGATATTTTGATTTTGACCCAAATCGTGATAGATCCAATGTGTATCGTTCCAGCCAAAGTCATTGGTGTGATGCAAATGTTGGATCAAGGAGAAAAAGATGATAAAATCATTGCTGTAGCCACGGGTGACATGAGTGTAAATCACCTCAATGACACCTCTGATCTTGCAGAGCATTTTGTAAGAGAACTTCAAAATTTCTTTGAAGATTACAAGAAATTGGAAAACAAAACAGTGGTAATTGAAGACTTTCAAAACAGAGAAACTGCATTGAAAATTGTAGAAAAAGCACGATTGGATTATAAAAAGAAGTTTAACAAGGCTTAATAACAAATAGCTTTGGGGGTATTTCTTCTAATCCGGAAATACCTCCAAGCCACAAGATGTGCAAGTGAGAATTCCCTCGAACCACTTCTGCTCCACACCCATCACAAATATAGATTTTATCCTTTCGACGCTCTCCATTCTCGTCTAGATAAACAATCCTATACCCACATTTGCGACAGTCATAATCCTCTACTTGAGCCAGGCGCTGAATGTGTCCGCAGCTTGTACATTTGGACTTTACATTGTCAATCCTCCGCTTTACGTAACGTACGCGATACCAAAAAAACAACGGTAACAGTACAAAAACTAGCAATACGTAGAACAATAGCGTTCCTTCTCCCATCCTGATAAACTTACTTATTATTGCAATAATAAATGTTTAACTGGTAGCCAACGATCAAAATCCTGAAACCACGCTTCAAGCCAAAATGTATAATGGCATCTTAGAAAATATAGTAGGTGGAACACCACATGATCAAGCATTTATATGTGGAGCATTGAGTCCTTTTGATCGGTCAGACCTAAGCAACGAAAATATCAAGGCACTGAGTAGAACACCTATCAGAGTATATCACGATGCAGACCTGATGTGGGCTATGGAAAGCAACAAAAGTGCTTATAACATGACTATGACCGCTACTAGCGAAATGATTCTACAGCTTCAACTCATGGGTAATACACGTGCAGAATTCATCAAAAAAAAACGTTTAATAAATCGATCACGGATAAAAACTCAACCAACAGAATAGCTATCGATGAAACCAACCTCTTGATTTGGATATGAGGTCAGTTAGGCATTAATTGATCTTAGGTTAAAACAACTTTGCCTTCATCACAATTTCTCTTCTAACCCGATAAAATTCCTTATGAATATTGAAGGGTTCTTCATCTCCCGGGGTACACGAGCGTAAATGAGCCATCTTCGTTCATCAGGTAGCTATTCACATTGTCTTTAAGATTATAGGCCAAAAGGTTAATCGCCTGTTGTTTCAGAAGTTCATCTTTGATCAAGAACAAAGATTCTAGCCTCCTATCAAAGCTTCTTACCATCATATCGGCACTACCAGAATAGACAATCGGCGTATCGTTATTATGAAAATAATAAATACGAGAATGCTCCAAATAGTCTCCAACAATGGATCTTACTTCAATATTCTCACTGAGACCAACACGACTGGGTCTAATGCTACAAATCCCTCTCACGATGAGCTTAATAGGCACTCCTGCTTGAGAGGCTGAATACAAAGCCATAATCGTTTCCTTGTCCTGCAAAGAATTCATTTTTATGACTATGCCAGACGCCAATCCCAGTTTTGCATTTTGCTCTTCGTTGTTTATTAGTTGTATGAGTTTAGGTCTCATCTCACGTGGAGCTGTAATCAAATACTGATAATCGTCGGGCATAGAATGCCCCGTGATTACATTAAAAAACTCCTGAACATCGTTGGCATAAGCTTCATCGGAGCTAAGAAGACCTATATCTGTATATAGTTTGGAGGTGGACTCATTATAGTTTCCAGAAGACATGTGAACAAAACGTGTTACTCGCTCTTTTTCTCTTCTTACAATAAGCAGCAGCTTCGTGTGAGTCTTTAGCGACCCAACTCCATATATCACAAAGCAGCCTGCTTTTTGCAAACGCTGCGCTTCTTTCATATTGTTCTCCTCATCAAACCGCGCTTTTACTTCAAACAGTACTGAAACGTGCTTTCCATTTTCAGCCGCATTGAGCAAGGCATTGACTACACGTGAGTTTTTAGCTACTCTGTAGATCGTCAATTTGATAGAAAGCACATAGGGATCTTCAGCGGCTTGATCCAGCAGATCCAACAGTGGATCAATAGTATTGTATGGGTGGTGCAAAAGAATGTCACGGTCTTTCAGAATTCTGAACATGTTTTGGTGTTCATATTCTGCCATGCTGATTGGTGGCACAGGCTTAGGTGGGAGCGGATTATGTTCGCTCAACTCATCATGCCCCACAATCTGCCATAGCCCAGCATAATCCATCAAACAGCCTTCTGGTACCGTAATGACATTTTCGCTTTCAATTTCATAGCGAGACATCAGCTGCTTCAACAACCAACTGTCGCTATTGGCTTCAGCCTCCATCCTTACAACACGTCCTGTTTTTCTCGTTTTCAGCTTCTTTTTTACCTCTTCGATAAAATTAGCCTCATCGTCCTCAGAATCTTCCAAAGTAAAATCCCCATTTCGAGTTACACGAAACAGTGACGTAGAGACGATTTTTATATTTTTGAAGAGCTCATGAATATGTGCTCTAAGAATTTCTTCTATCGGTACAAAAACAAATTTTCCTTTGCGCTCAATCTCAAAAAATCGTGGCAGATTTTGAGGAATCTGAATAAAGGACATCTTCTTCTTTTCTTTCTTCTCCTCCGCTTTGGTTACTACTCCAAATATTAAAACGTTATTCACTAAAATTGGAAACGTATGATAATTATCATAGACCATTGGAGTGAGCATAGGAAAAATGATCTTATGGAAATAATTGGATGCACGTTCCTTTTCACGCTTATCCAAGTCCTCCATTCCAGAGATCATAAAACCATTTTTAGAAAAATCCCGCTTTAGTTCATTTTTATAAATTTCATTCTGTCGAGCGGCCAATGCTTGATAATCTGACAACAAACGAATTTTAAAAGGTATGGCTCTCAGACCAGAGTAGTCAATCCGATCTTTACCATAATCGAGATAGTTGTACAAACTGCCTACACGAATCATAAAGAACTCATCAGCATTGGAAGCTGTAATAGCCAAAAACTTGAGCCTATTGAGTACGCTACGACCTTCTCTTTGTGCTTGATCTAGCACTCTATCATTGAAGTGCAACCAGCTCAAATCGCGGCTAATTAGTTGGCTTTTATTGATCAGTTCATCTACTTTACTACTCATAGAAACAATTTGTTATGCGGCAGCAATTTATACAATGGAGAAAAAAAAAGCCGCTTTATCAGCGGCTTCCAATATTATTTTTTGGTTGTTACACCAACTTCATATCCTTCAAAACGCTGTTCATGCCTCTTACAGCTTCTGCGCTCTTTTCGAATTTCGCTTTTTCCTCGTCATTGAGCTCAAACTCAACTATTTTCTCTATACCATTCGCTCCAATGACCACTGGCACTCCGATACAGATATCATCCTGACCATACTCACCTTCTAGGTATGCGCAGCAAGTAAATAGTTTCTTCTGATCTCTCACGATACTCTCAACAAGCGCTGCACCTGCCGCGCCCGGCGCATACCATGCAGATGTGCCGATAAGCTTAGTCAAAGTAGCTCCACCTACCATCGTATCTTGAGCTACTTGCTCTAAACGCTCAGGAGTTAAGAAGTTTGATACCGGAGAGCTGTTATATGTTGCATGTCTAGTCAATGGAATCATAGTGGTATCACCATGACCTCCTATAACCACACCTTGCAAATCGTTTGGTGAGCAACCAATAGCCTCACTCAATCTAAACTTAAATCTTGCGCTATCAAGAATACCTCCCATTCCGATCACACGCTCTTTTGGCAATCCGCTAGCTTTAGCAGAAAGATAGGCCATGGTATCCATCGGGTTACTGATCACTACCAAGATCGTATCAGGAGAGTACTTCAAGATATTCTCAGTTACTGACTTTACGATTCCCGCATTGGTACCAATAAGCTCCTCACGGGTCATTCCAGGTTTTCTAGGCAAACCAGAAGTAATCACCACTACCTTAGACCCAGCAGTTTTGCTATAATCGTTGGTAGAACCAGTGATTTTAGTATCGAATCCAGAAAGAGTTGCGCACTGCATCATATCCATGGCCTTACCTTCAGCAAGACCTTCTTTAATGTCAAGTAGGACTACTTCTTCTACCAATTGTTTTCTCGCGATGTTTTCGGCACATGTTGCACCTACAGCACCTGCACCCACTACAGTAACTTTCATTTTGTTTTGTTTTTTGTTTTAGAAACTGAATGTCTTGCTTGGTATTGGTCGTAACAAAATGGACTTGATGACCACCGATTGAGACACCTCAGATACATTAAAATATGATTCGATTTGCTTCGGCTAAATTAGTATTCAGTGCCTGAATGGCAAAGGATTATGCCTTTTATATACATGATATTTATTAGGAATAAATCGTATTTAAATCAAAGAAACCACGACTTCCTTTGTAAGTGTCGAAAAGCTTCTCTGTGTAACCGTTATACATATTAGCAAAGGAGTACATGATCTTCGACTTGATAATGGGATCATGTTCCATCACTTCTTTTAGGTTCACTTTGGGGATGACATATAGCTCCGTACCCGCAGCATGGACTATTGCTGAGTAAATGCGTCTAGCTCCATCCAAAATTGAGTTGTCACCAAAAACAAACCCATTTCTAAGGATCATTAGCTTTTCAAACTCCCCTTTTATTTCCAAATTCAGTGAAACCACACCTTTTTTCACGATGTAAAGTGCATGACTAGGGTCACCAGTAAAGAAAACCACCTCGTTTTCGCCATATACACGCAAATAGATAGATGGCTGAAACTTCTCCAATTCCTCATTGGTGAGAGAGCTCATCAAAGGATTTTTTCTCAAAAACTTAAAAAGTTCAAGATCACTTTCCGAATAAGACTTTTTGAAAAACTTAAGCATGGCTTATTGTCATTTTTAAAACGCTATTGGTCTGTTTTGTGACCTTAAATTTATCACTTATTCTATAGCCCATCACCCAACAAATTTCACCTCCACTGATGAGCACCAAAACTTTAGATTTCAAGGAAACAGGGACTTTATTGTCAATCAAAAAATCACTCACCAGCTTGCTACCTTTCATCCCAAAAGGAGTAAACCTATCTCCCTTCTCCCATGTACGCAAAGTCAGTGGCCATTGCAACGATTCATAGTTCAAAAGTGCCTTCGATAGATCTACCGAAATCTCCCAGTGCTCTGTGAGCCTTTCAAGGGAGAGGCTTTGACCACAAAGATTGATCTCCTCTTGCTCCACACCAATCCGCATGGCTACTCGCTCATTTTCAGATGCTTTCACAATCAAACTATCACGATCTACATTGATCTCCACATCTGCTCCATAAAACATCTTCCCCACTTTATTAGAAAGCACACACGCATGCACGTCCTTGCAAACTTTGAAGTTTAAACCATAATCAGAAAGTATCTCAGACAAAATCAACAAACTGATCTTATCATCTTGAACCCAGTCGGTCACGATCACTTTCACCCCCTGACCTTCTTTCACATACTGATTCAAAATTTCTTGCTTCCGTGCCACTACCAACTCAGACGTGGCTTCCAATCTCAACAGGGTGTCTTTAAAGGTGTTTTCAAGAGACGGATTCAATTCTTTTAATCGAGGAGCTATTTCTTTTCTGATGAAATTTCGATGGTAATCAATCTTGGAATTGGATGCATCCTCGCGCCACTTAATATTATAAGTTTTGGCGTAATTCATAATATCTTCTCTCGACGCGAACATCATTGGACGAATGATCTCATCGCGCTTGATTGGAATTCCTTTGAGTCCTCTGGGGCCTGAGCCTCGCACCAAATTGAGCATAATAGTCTCAAAAGCATCATTGAGATGATGGGCTGTAGCCACTTTAGTGTAGCCACGCTCAGACATCAGGCTTTGAAAAAAAGTATATCGAATTTCTCTAGCCCTGACTTGAATGGATCCTGAAATCTCGTATTCATCTTCTTGCACCTCACGCACATAAACAGGTACATGATTGCAATCCGCCCAATTTTTCACAAAATCCTTGTCGCCAATCGAGTGCCTCCCCCTCAAGTTATAATTTACATGAGCAATGGAAAACTCAATTCCTGCATTGGCAAACAATTGCGCCATGACCATTGAATCCACTCCTCCACTCACTGCTAGTAGCAATTTGTCGTCGTGAGAGAAGAGACTCTGAGATGTTACGAATTTTAATAAAGACTCAACCATATGATTTGAATGGAACTAACGTTGATATTGTTAGTTTTGCGAACCCATGTCGAAGATACAATATTATATATTCCTTCTCGCCGTTTTGACCTTTTCGCTACATGCGAAAGCTCAAGGTTCGAAGGAAAAAATTAAATATAAAGCTGACAAGCTACAACTCATCAAAAAGGATGGCGATCGAGTAAGACGATTGACTAACAACGTTGTTTTCACACAAGAAACAACCACGGTTTATTGTGACAGCTCATTTTTCTATAAAAACACCAACATCATGGAAGCCTTTGGGCACGTGAGAATTGTGGATGATTCTACCACGATCACAGCCGATAAGCTTATATATAATGGAGATTTAAGAACCGCTGAGTTAAGAAACAATGTCATCTACACCAATGGCGAAAGTACGCTCTACACCGATTTCTTGGATTACGATTTGGATTTAGAAATAGCCCACTATTTCAATAAAGGCAAGCTCGTAGACGAAACCAATACCCTCACAAGCCAGATTGGTTATTTCTATTCGCAGCAAGATTATGCGCTATTCAAGAAAAATGTCTTTTTAGATGCACCAGACTATGACCTAAAGACAGACACACTTAGGTACAATACAGAAACAAAAATTGCCTACACTTTTGGCCCTACAACCATTCTAAAGGAAGATGGCAGCATCCTGAATGCTCAAAAAGGAGAGTTTAGAACGGAAATAGATCAGTCCGAATTTGCCAGCGGAAGGATTGAGACAAAGAATTATTACATGGAAGGCGATGAAATCTTCTTTGATGAAATCAACAAATATTACAAGGCAAACGGTCATGTAAAACTTACCTCCAAAGAAGACAGCATCATTATCATTGGAGATGAGGGGTATTATGATAAAATAGCTGGTTTGAGTAAGGTCTATGGTGGTAGGCCTATTATGAAAAAACCAATTAGTAACGACACATTATATCTCTCTGCTGATACACTTGTGGCCATCGAGCACGACATTGATTCTATGAAGCGAGTTTTGGCCTATTATGATGTGAAAATTTTCAAAAAGGGTCTGCAGGGAATTTCCGATTCTATGGCCTACTTCAAAAGTGATTCTATGCTCTTTTTCTATCATGACCCTGTGATGTGGAATGATAAAAATCAAAGCGAAAGCGATACGATTATTCTAGCATTGAAAAATGAGAAATTGGACAAAATGTACATGAATAGCAATGCTTTTCTCACGTCAGAAGACACTTTGATCAACTACAATCAGATCAAGGGAAGAAGTATGACGGCCTTTTTTAAGGAAAATAAAATGGATCATCTCAACGTAAATGGAAACGGAGAAATGCTGTATTACAGCCTAGAAGAAGGAGATTCTGTGACCATGGGTATGAATAAAATCTTTTGCAGTCACATGCGCATTGATTTTAGAGACAATAAACTCATTCGCTTTAAGGTATACGTAAACCCTGAGGCCAACTTCATCCCTCCTCATGAGCTGACGGCCGAAATTCAAAGGTTGGCAGGATTCCAATGGCGAATTATGGAAAAGCCGACGCTTTTCGACGTTGCTCCTTATCTTGACTCCACAAGAACTAATAGCCCGATAGACAGCTTAGGAAATTTGGCTCCAGCCGACCCAAAGAAAAACGTTGAAATTAAGCCTACGGAAAAAAGAAAATCCACTCCTCTTCCTCCGAAAAATGAAGAAAAGCCTTTAGGCAGAGAGGCAATAAGACCTGCTGCATCAGGATTAAAGCCAAAACCAGAGACAAAGCGTTAAAAAAACAGAAAGTAAAAGCAATGAATCAAGGTTGGTTTCAGTTTAGAAATCAAAAAGATTAAGTTTGCGGTCAATTTTGGAATAATGGTTAAAGGTTTATTAAAATATTTCACGCTTATAGTTCTGGTTTTCGCAATTAGCTCATGTAGCAAATTCAGAAAACTACAAAAGAGCGGTGACTGGAGAGTAAAATACGAAGGTGCTCTCAAATATTACGAAGAAAAAGATTACTATCGAGCAGGTGTGCTGCTAGAAGAAATCAGACCCATTATCCGTGGAACAGAGGAAGCTGAACTTGCAGAATTCTATTTTGCGTATACCAACTTCTATCAAGGTATGTACATCCTCAGCGCGCACCATTTCAAAGAGTTTGTAAGAACGTATGGACGTAGTGAGTATGTGATGGAAGCTGCCTATCAGCAAGCAAACTCACTTTACATGCAATCTCCGGCCTCTAGTCTTGATCAAACAAGCACGTATGAGGCGCTCACTGCTTTACAATTGTTTCTAAACAAATATCCTTATTCTGAATTTTCTGAACGAGCCGATGCTCAGATTGACGAATTGCAGGTGAAATTGGAGCTAAAAGCATACGACAACTCGAAATTGTATTACAAGCTGAAGCGCTATAAGGCGGCCATTGTTGCTTTTGACAATTTTGTAAAAGACTATCCGGATTCAAAATACAGAGAAGAGATTGGCTTTTTATCTATCAAAGCAATCTTTGATTTGGCTGAAATCAGTATCACTTCCAAGCAAGAAGAACGCTACAGAGAGACTGTCGAAAAGTATGAAAAATACATTGACAGGTTCCCTAAGGGCAGTTATATAATAGAAGCTGAAGATATTTATGCGAAAAGCATAAAACAATTACGTATCTTTGCAGATCAGAAATCATAAGAAAAAATTCAAGTAAATGGCTAGTAACTCATCTATAATCACTAGAGATAACGAACATGTAGCGAAACCAACAGGTAACGTGTATGAATCTCTCATAGTAATTGGAAAAAGAGCACGTCAGATCAGCGCACAGCAAAAAGAAGAGCTCAACTCTAAGCTTGCTGAATTTGCCTCGTCTGTAGATAATCTGGAAGAAATCTTCGAAAACAGAGAGCAAATAGAAATCTCTAAGTTCTACGAAAGAATGCCAAAACCATCTACTGTGGCGATCGATGAATTCCTTGATGGAAAACTTTCTTTCAGAAGAGCAGAAGATGAAGGTGTAAAATCTTAATTTTCCGCCAATGTTGGCAGGAAAAAAAATATTATTAGCGGTTTGTGGCTCAATAGCAGCGTACAAAACCGCTTTTTTTGTGCGCTTACTTGTAAAAGAGGGTGCACAAGTACAGGTGATCATGACCGAAAGTGCCAAAACTTTCATTTCACCTTTGACCCTCGCCACACTCTCGAAGCGACCAGTCTATTCCGACTTCATCAAAGATGATACTGGACAATGGACAAACCACGTAGAGCTAGGAATGTGGGCTGACCTGATGATCATCGCTCCACTCAGCGCTCATACATTAGGAAAAATTGCTCATGGCATTTGTGACAACCTGATTATGGCCACCTACCTATCTGCCAAATGTCCAGTGATGGTCTCCCCTGCGATGGACTTAGACATGTATCGCCACCCTACGACTATCGAAAATCTTAGGCGAATCTCAAACTTTGGTAACATCATTATTGATGCGGAAAATGGAGAGCTGGCAAGTGGGCTTGTGGGTGAAGGTCGAATGGCTGAACCAGAAACGATCCTGAGTAAGGTTCAAACTTTCTTTGGAGAAACAAAAGACTTCACTGGTAAGAAAATTTTGATTACTTCTGGCCCCACGCATGAAGCGATAGACCCTGTGAGGTATATTGGAAATCACAGTACGGGGAAAATGGGAGCTACCATTGCTCAGGAGCTGGCTAACAGAGGTGCTCACGTTCTATTTGTTTCTGGCCCTGTTTCGCATTATCCCAACCATGATCAAATCACAGTAGAGAAAGTGAAATCCGCCGAAGAAATGCTAAAAGCGGCTCAGTCACATTTTGCTGAGATGGATATCGCTGTTTTTGCTGCGGCGGTAGCGGATTATCGTCCGGCTACAGTAGCAGATCAAAAGATAAAGAAAAGCACGGAGCAACTACAGATTCAACTGGTGTCCAACCCTGATATTGCGAAGGAATTAGGCAAACAAAAAAACAAACAGTTTACTGTTGGGTTTGCCTTGGAGACAGAAAACGAAACAGTAAATGCTTCAAAGAAATTGGCTTCAAAGAATTTTGACTTGATCGTCCTCAATTCGCTAAACAACGAAGGCGCAGGTTTCGCTCACGACACAAATAAGGTCACAATATTTGACCGAGAAAATAATGCTTACGATTTTGAGTTAAAAGAAAAGGCAGAAGTGGCCAAAGATCTTGTGAACTTGATATATGATAAAATACATGCGTAAATCTCTGACAATTCTTTTTTTGATTTTGACTACAGCAGCGATGGCTCAAGAGCTCAACTGCAAAGTGGTGGTGAATGCACAGCAGATACAGACTCAAGAAAGAAGAATTTTTGAAGAAATGCAGACCGTTTTCACTCAGTTTATGAATGACCAAAAGTGGACGGATGACGAATTTAAGCTTGAAGAACGCATCAACTGCAACTTGATCCTGACGCTAGACCCTAACAGTAGTAATCCTGGAGCCAACCGTTTTGGTGCTTCTGTGCAGATTTTGACTTCTCGCCCTGTGTATGGCACAGACTACCAAACCATCATAATGAATTTTGCTGATCGAGATTGGGATTTCGAATACCAACCCTCACAACCGATGCAGTTCAACCCGAACACTTTTCTGAGTAACATCACCTCTCTACTCGCCTACTATGCCTACACCATCATTGCCATGGATTATGATACGTTTAGCGAACTAGGAGGCACCAGATATTACCAAAAAGCCAATATGATCGTGAACAATGCGCAAAATTCGAATTACATCGGCTGGAATCAATTCAATAGCGTACGAAACAGATATTGGCTCAATGAAAATGCCATGAATGCAACATTTGAACCATTACGTAAAGCGATGTATGCTTATCACATCAAAGGGCTAGATATTTTTGCGGAGAAACCTGAAGAAGCGCGTGAAACAATGCTTAAGGCTCTTGTTGATATTCATGCTTGCAACAAAGCTCGTCCTCGGTCTATCATCACCATTTCACTACTAGATGCCAAAGCCAAAGAAATGGTACAGGTTTTTTCCCAAGGAACACCAGCGGAGAAAAAGCAGGCATACGAAATTCTCAAAAACATTGACCCTGCCAAGACAGACGAATTTAAAGCTATATTGGAATGAGTAAAAGGCAAGAAAGAGTCAGTATTGCTCAAATCTCAGCATTCTTAAATAGACAGGTGAATGTCATTATGAGAAGCGGCGCTGTTCACTTTGTGACACTCATTAGCACCCAAAAAGATATTTTAAAAGTCGAGAATACCAGAGGTAGTAAGATGATGATACCTTTGTCAGAAATCGCAGACATTTGGGCTGAAAATAAGGCCATTCAATAAAATGATCAACACACTTCTGATAAACAACTATGCATTGATTCAGGGGTTGGAAATGTTTCCTTCTCCTAAGCTCAATATCATCACGGGAGAGACGGGTGCTGGTAAATCGATCATGCTCGGCGCAATCGGTTTGCTTTTAGGCAAGCGTGCAGACTCAAAAGCATTGTATACAGAAGGTGAAAAATGTGTGGTGGAAGGAGTTTTCAATCTTTCCTCATATAATCTCAAACCTTTCTTTGAAGAAAATGAATTGGATTATGATGACGAGTGCATCATCAGAAGAGAAATTGCTCCATCAGGGAAGTCCAGAGGGTTTATCAATGACACGCCTGTTACACTCGATGTGATGAGGGCACTGGGCGAATACCTGATGGATATTCATTCGCAGCACGAGTCTTTGGAGTTAGGCAACAACAACTACCAGCAGCGAATTCTCGATCTCTATAGCGGTACTGATACCCTACTGACAGATTATCAAACCACATTTGGTAAATATCAAGCTGAAAAACGTGCTTACGCCGCACTTTTAAACAAAGAAAAAAGCAACTCTGCCGATTTAGATTACAAAAAATTCATCCTCAAAGAATTGCAAGAAGCTCAGCTGATAACTGGTGAGCAGGAAGAGTTGGAAAGTGAGCTTGAAGTTTTAGAAAATGCCGAAGAGATAAAGACCAACCTCACGCAACTTGTTCAGCTTTTTGATGAGGCAGATTTCTCGGCTCTAAATCAAATCAAAGAAGGAACTGCATACCCTATCTGGCATCAAAAAGTACGGAAAAACGCTAAATAGCTTTCACGAGCGTGCACAATCTGTTGGTATTGAACTACAAGATTTGGCTAAAGAAATGGCTCGTGAGCAAGAATTAATAGAATTTGATCCAGAGCGCATCCATATCGTAAAAGGACGCTTGGATATGATTTTCAGACTCCAGCAAAAACATCAAGTACTGACCGTCGATGAACTTATTGCTTTGCAACGCCAGACGGAAGAAGAATTGGAATCGGTTTCAAATCTTGAAGAACACCTTTCCAAAGCCAAAAAATCCTTGGACATCTTGGAAGGTGAAGTGCAAAAGAAAGGCGAAAAGCTTTCGCAAATGCGAAAGAAGCATGCACCTGAATTTGGCAAGGCGATAGAAAAGATCATTCACAAGCTGGGTATAGAAAACGGCCAAATCGAAATTCAGCTCACTCCTACCGAGCCTCAAGTCACTGGCATAGATAAGGTAGAGATGCTTTTCTCTGCCAATAAAGGCAGTAGCTCCCAAAGAGCTAAAGCAAGTAGCCTCTGGTGGAGAATTTTCGAGACTCATTTTTGCGGTGAAATATTTGATTGCAGATAAAACGGCGCTTCCTACAATCATTTTTGACGAGATAGACACAGGTGTTTCGGGCGAAGTGGCGCTGCAAATGATCACGATGATGAAGAAAATGGCTGAAAACCATCAAGTGATTTCCATCAGCCACCTGCCTCAATTCGCTGCAGGTGGCGATGCGCACTACTACGTTTATAAAGACCATTCTTCTTCAAAATCTGAAAGTAAAATCAGAAAACTTGACGAAAGTGAAAGAGTGATGGAAATTGCCAAAATGATTGGTGGAAATGAGCCCGGACAGCATGCAGTGGAAAGTGCTAGAGAGCTTTTGAAGAGGTAGTTACGCTAAGGCAGACGTCTAGGCAGATTCAAAACTTCAAACTCAACCCATTGGAAAGTGAGAAAATCGTTTTCCCAATATCAATAATTGGCTTGTCTTCATATTGCGCTACAAATGAGGTGGTGAAAGAAATGCGGTCATTTACCTTAGCGGAAAACACCAAATCTCCACTTACCCTATTACGAAATACTTCTGAGCCGAAATCATATCCTCCCTGATAATAGACAATAAAATTAAGTTTGAAATGATCGTTGAAAGGCAGCTTCGCACTGACGTAGTTAGTCGTTTTCCAAATATTTTTTTCAATTGGATCGCTATTTTCAGTCACTTTCCAGCGCTCGGTTTCGTGCATCCCGCCAATACCCAGAAACAGGCTTCCTCGCTTTTCTGGAATCAGTCGAAACTTGAAGCCTCCACCGAGGAGCAGCCTAAAAGGCATTCGACGGCCATTATCATACTGTAGCTGCCCAAAAGTCTCATAAGAAACAACATTGGCACTCAGAAAATTGGCTCTAAGATGTGTGTAACCAGTACTTACCAATGGCCCGCCTGTGGACTTGATATAATTGATCTTACTCAATAGTATATAAGCATTTTCGCCAGTGAGAAAAACCAGATCACTCGTGCCGTCTAACCCACGGTAAAGCACCTGCTCATTGGCTGTTGTTCCTTGGTTGTTGAGTTTAAAACTGACGTTGAGGTTCCCTAATATTTGGCTTGAATCACCTTTCAATTCAGCTTTATCTACCACCAGTATTTGACCGGAAGCAACGTGATGAAAACAAACAAAAAGAGTAACCCAACAAAGAAATCTGCACATATCCAGCAAAAGTAATACACGCTCTTTTGCCTACGAACAGAATTGAATATTAGATCATCAAATAGCCCAAAATCAAGAAAGTAATGGCGCTGATCACACCTGCTATAAGTGTATATGGCAATTGAGAAAGCACATGCGCAATATTGTTACATCCAGAAGCAGACGAAGAAAGTACGGTCGCATCACCATAAAAACATGCATGAGAACCAAAGGCTCCTGCACTCACCACTGCACCCAATGCCAGCGACATATCTACGCCGTATCGCTGTGCCATGGGGATAATGATGGGAAATGAAATGGCATATACTCCCCAAAAAGAACCCGTGGAAAAGGTAATAATGGCTAAAGAGACAAAAGCCACGACAGGTAAAATCTCTGGTATCATCCATGGAGAAACCACGTGCATTACATATTCTGCCAATCCAAGCTGATCATTTACATCTTTCAGCACAAAAGAAAAAACAATGATCGCCAGCGCAAAGAGCATCGACTTGAAACCATCAAAAACATGATTCATAGCAGCCGTTACATTCATAATTCGCTCTGCACCATAATAGATGATCGTAAAAACAACAGCAACAATTGCACCTTTGAGGGCATCAATTTCAAAAAACAATGTGGCAGCTATCAACAAGACCACTGGTAAAACGAAATGCAGAACCTTTGGATTATCCGCCTCTTCTGAATCGCCCATCTCTAAACTAATGGCTTCTGAGTTTTTAGGTGCCAATGAGCCGCCCGATGAGAACTCTTTCTTCTGCTTTTTTCATCATACCCATCGGTGGAATAACCTTCAAAATCACCAAAGGAACAATCAAAGCTGCTACCCACCCGTAGACGATGTAGGGCAAGAATACCAACATAAACTTGTAATCCTTGGCCTGAAGTAGCCAAGCCAGTATTTTCTATCAAACCAGAAATATAAATCGCCCAAGTAGATAGTGGAATGATCACACAAATAGGAGCTGCCGTAGAATCTACGATGTAGGCGAGCATCTCTCGTGGCACTTTAAATTTATCAGTAACTTTCTTCATGGAAGAACCGACTGTAAGAGCATTTAGATAATCGTCAATGAAAATAGAAAGCCCAAGTAGCCAAGTAACAAACAAGGCAGAACGACGATCTTTGATATAGCGAAGCATATAATCAGCAAAGGCCATAGCCCCACCTGAAGTCACCAACAAGCGAATCAAGGCTCCAAAGAGCCCACATACCATCACAATCCATGCGATAACAGGGTCTTGCAAAACACCGAGAAGTGAGTCTATAGATGTCGCCAAAAAAACTCCCTTTTGCTATAATTAAAAAACCGACTACTGATCCTACTAGAAGTGCTTCAAAAGTTTTCTTCGTGGTGAGCGCTACCACAAGCACCACTAAAGTAGGAACAAGACTTATCCACCCATATTCAATTTCCATCTACTCCTGTCTAATACTTTTAGATGTTTATACAAAATTTTGAAATACAGCATCTTCCACTGCGTAGAAACTAGTGCTAGCTGCATATTCATAGCTCAGCTTACTACCATTGGTGATAAATACCACACCACTTTGAGTCACAGGGTCAATGTAAAAATCGCTAAGCAAACCGTAAGCTATTCCAGGGTGGCCATACATTGTTCTGTCAGGAAAGATAATATCTCCTTTCTCTTTATTGATGATCAAATGCATTCCTCCAGCGTAAGAAAGCCAAAAATTGTCCCAAGTATCCCCGTTTGTCCCATCATACACCCACGGATTCTCTTTGAAAGACTCAATCGTTTCAGGCTTAATGATCTGCGTGCCTTTAAAGGTTCCTTCCTTCAATAGCATCTGACCAATCACTAGTAGATCACTCAGGGACGTTCTCAGACTTCCTTGAGGTCCATAAATCAGCCCATTCTGTCCTGGAACATACCCATCAAACATACGATCAGACGGAGCTGAAAACCGGTAATCATCCACTTGAGCAGACCAGCTACTCTTGCGATAAGAGTATAGTGTTGCGTAATCTGAAGCTTCAATATCACTAGGATTAAAGCTAGAATTCAACTCCAAAGGATCAAAAATCACCTTTTTGCAGTATTCATCAAAAGGCATCCCGCTGGCTTTCTCTACCACACTAGCAACTAGTCCCCATGCACAGTTTGAGTAACTAAAAAACGTCCCTGGTTTTGTTGCGAACATATTGGAAGTATAGTGACTCCCCTGCTCTGAAAATAGCTCCTCTATACTCAGCTTATTTTTGATCATACTACCCAAAAAGCTACTATAACCACTGCCATCTCTAATTCCCGATTGGTGATCAATCAAATGTCGAAGCGTAATCACATCCTCTGGAAATTTAGGATTGACCAATGTCCAACCCAAGTAATGGCTCACATCCACATCTAGCTCCAGTTTGCCTTCCTCCCAGAGTTTCATCACGGCAAGAGAAGCGAAGAACTTCGAAATAGAAGCAATGCGAAAGTTTTTATCGTTTGTCAATGAAGCTTTGTTTGACCAGTTAGCATAGCCAAAAGAATGTTCATAAGCAACATCCCCCTTTGCGATTAAGCCTACCGACATCCCCATCAATTTGTATTTCTCAAAGACTCCTTGCAACTCTTCTGTAAGCGTTGGAATTTCAGGCTCAGGTGTTACGACCACTGATGTATCAATATTACCATCAATTATCACCACAGTATCCTGAAACAATTCACCTGTTGGCTTCACCGTGGTATCTTCCACCATAGCGCAAGACACAATGAACCAAAAAACTAAAATAAAATAACTGTACCTCATTCTTTATCACATTTTGGCTGGTGCATGCTAATGCAATGCATCCCGCCTCCTCCTAAATTCACTGAAAAAGCGTTGATCGTCACCACTTTCCTTTCTGGAAAATATTGACTCAGTAACGCCAGTGCGCGTTGCTCACGAGCCACTACATCTGCCCCTTTATCTACCTCCACATAAGTCGGAACCAAAATAACCTCATTGGTAATCACAAAATTGAGATAACTGCTCGCCCCGATAGCATTGATGGTATCTCCTTGTGGAAAAGCCATGCCACTTTTATAATCCAGCGTCTTGATAAACTCATATACCTCATCTCCAGGAGGCATTTTCACGATCATGGTGTTCGGTATAGGGAAGCGCACAATATTGAACTTCTTTCCATCTGCATTTATAGCACTTTGTAGAATACTAAAATTTTCATCCAACCTGCGCTTATTTTCGATAGCCACAGGATCATTGGAAGCGAGCTGAATCGAGTCGAGCTCAGCTATAAAAATCGTAGAGTCATTCACAAAACGAGCAAATTCATCTACATGACCATTGGTAGTAGCAAGCGTATATGCCCAACCCTTTTCTGTTTCGATAGGCCCCAAAAAGGTATGATCATCCTCTCTTAGCCCCTCTTTCAACCAAATGACATTTTTTACTCCCAGCAACCTTGCATACTCACGCTCCATTTCTTCTTTGGTCATGTTAGGATTGCGTCCTTTCTCTACTTTTTCCACAACCATGAGTGTGCCTAGTGCATTGAGGTCTCTATTTCCACCTTCAGAGATCATGGTAGTATTAATGGTCTGATACCCTAGTCTGTCAGCCACGTTCCGATCATAAGCTTCTTCTATTTTATTGTCAGGATTCTCACTATCGGCATATCCCCAAGAGTTGAAATTAAAATCTGCTATGGCGAGTTTCCCGTTTTGTAATTGCACAAAATTGGGTCCCATATCTCTGACCCATAATTGAACCGATGGAATCACCTTCAACGCAAAATTTGGATCCGCTAAAATGCTGTTTGGAAGATTTTCGATAGCATTAAGAGAATCCTCATCAGACATTGCAGTCATGATTACCTTCTGAAAAGGCAAAACAGCTTGCACCATTTGGATGATCACTTCTACATTTGAATAACCCTGCATGTGCCTATATGGATACCAAATCAACCACAATGCCTCTTGCGGTTCGTACTCCGCAGGCTGGCGCACTACACTCACAGCGGTCTCTTCTTCTGAACTTTTCTCTTGCTTGCATTGAAAAAACAATAGAGAAAATGACTAAAAATGCAAAAATTGAAATGCGGCTGTTGTTTGGTCTCATGCGCAGCGTCTTAATTAGGGTCAGTCAGTGATTATATTAGATTTATCTTTCTCATATCGTCCATCGCAAGCTCAATGCCTTTGCCTAAAATCTCGATGGTCTGATCGATGGCCTCTTTGTCATAAGTCAGCGGTGGAGACAATACCACAATCGGCCCTACAGGACGCACAATCAGACCCATAGTCTTGCAATGCTCAAAAACACTGGCAGTGACATCAAAGACCTCAGGATCAATTCCTTCCTTGGTGTGTTGATCTTTCACAAACTCTAGACCTAACATGTATTTGCTTCCACGCACATCACCCACAATCTGGTGACTGAGCATTTTTTTCAATTCTGTCTCAAAATACGGCCCAAGGTCTCTCACATTTTCGCACAGATTTTCGCTTTGCATTATTTCAAGGTTGATCAATCCTGCTGCACAAGCCAGCGGATGTCCAGAATATGTAAAACCATGAGTGAAATATGGATTGCCCTTTTTCGGTTGGCTGATAACATCATAGATTTCATCCGAAATCATTGTCGCTCCCAAAGGCACATATCCCGACGATATTCCTTTGGCCATTACAATTACGTCTGGTTTAACATTATACACAGACTCGCTAGCAACCATTTCGCCCAAGCGACCAAAAGCAGTAACTACTTCATCAGCGATGTAAAGGATATCATACTTTTTGCAAATCTGCCACGTGCGGTAGTTGTATTCCGCAGGAGGTACAATCACCCCACCTGCACCCATGATAGGCTCAGCAATAAAGCACGCTACATTATCTGCACCTAGTTCATTGATTTTAGCTTCCAACTCATCTACCAGATAATCACAAAATTTTTCGGTTGGAATATGCTCGGGTTTTCTGTACTCGTATGGTGCAGAAATATGATGTACCAAACCTTCTATTGGCAAATCAAACCCCGTGTGGGTAGATTGTATTCCCGTAAGGGCATGCGCCAAAAACGTACTTCCGTGGTATCCCAGATCACGAGAAATGATCTTTTTCTTATTAGGTCTTCCTAGAAGGTTATTATAATAATGAATGATTTTTATCGCTGTGTCATTACCCATCGACCCGCCTGTACCAAAGAAGACATGGTTTAGATTGTCTGGGCACAATTCGGCTAGTTTTTGAGCCAAATTTGCTGCTGGTGGAGAAGTAGCTCCACCAAACGTATTGTAATATGCCAGTTTGGATGCCTGCTCAGCAAGACCTGCTGCCATCTGCTCACTTCCATGGCCAATGTTCACACACCACAGACCAGCTATGGCATCTAGGTATTTCTGACCTTTATCATCAAAAATAAAATGTCCTTTTCCTTGACTGTATATAGTAGACCCTTCGTTTTTAAACTTACTAAAATTAGTATAAGGGTGGATTAAATGATCCAGATCGTTTTTCCAGATGTTATTCATACCGATTTTTAATTTCTCATTAGCACTTGCCTCCGCTCTTTTTTCTCAATAAAAAGAATGGCAATCATTGAACAATGATAATCCAAATCCGTCAATTAAAAACACACCAATTGCATATTTTTCAATATTGATTAAATATTTTATCATTTATGAATTTAAAAAATTCATATTTAGAATAAAATACAGCCAATAACAGCATAATATTAAATTTTAAACCTTTCTAGAGAGTTGCATATTTTTCATTAGTTCTTTTTTATATTACTTTTCATCGGTATTTTAGCGCCCTGATATCACCTAATACACTAAACACTTAATTAAAAGCCCTGAATGGAAGCATTTGAACTTGACAAAACCGACATAGCTATTCTGAACCATCTTCAGGAAGATGGAAGAAAATCTTTTACTGATATTTCTGAAGAAACCAAGCTGTCGGTTGGAACCATTAGAAACCGCTACAATCGCCTAGTAGAAAGCAACATTCTACATATCATTGGCTGGATAGATCCTACTATTGTTGGAAACAACACCTACGCACGAGTTAATTTGGTTATAAAACCTTCTTCGCTAAAACAAGCTGTAGCTGAACGATTGATGAAAATTCCTGAAGTAAGCTTTTTAGCATTTACAGCTGGTCAATATGACATTGAGGTCAACCTTATTTGTAAGCACAATCAACAGCTAGTACAAATCATGAATGACCACATGTACAACGTAGAAGGAGTTCATGAAATCAATACGACCACTTATTTACAGGTACTAAAATGGGCAAACCATGATGTAAATACTCCGATCACCAAAAACGGATCTTCTTCTGACAAATGAAACAAGTAAACGGCGAGCGGCTTTGGGATAGATTAATGGGAATAGCTCAAATTGGAGCTACAAAGAAAGGTGGGGTATGTAGAGTAACGCTCACGGAAGAAGACAAACAAGGCAGAGATCTTTTTATAAAATGGTGTAAGGAGGCCAATTGCTCAATTCGCATTGATGCAATAGGTAACATTTTCGCACGAAGATCTGGAACAGATCCAAAGGCCAAAAGCATATTACTGGGTAGTCACCTAGACAGCCAACCAACTGGCGGAAAATACGACGGAGTATACGGAGTACTCGCAGCGCTTGAAGTCATTGAGTCACTCAATGACCTAAATATTGACACCAAAGCGTCTATTGAAATTGCATCCTGGACAAACGAAGAAGGTGCGCGCTTTGCTCCCGCCATGATAGGTTCAGGAGTTTTTGCTGGGACTTTTACTTTGGACTATGCCTACAATCAAGTAGATAAAAAAGGCGTAAAGCTAGAAGAAGCATTGGATCAAATTCAATACATAGGCATTGACAAGATATCACCTACAGAATTTAGCGCCTCCCTTGAGGTACATATAGAACAAGGGCCTATTCTTGAAGCCGAAGAAAAAACGATAGGCATTGTAACAGGCGTGCAAGGAATCAGATGGTACGATCTGATCGTTTCGGGACAAGAAACACATGCCGGCCCTAGCCCGATGAAATTCAGAAGAGACCCAGTAAAGCATAGCTTGAATATCCTGCAAATGCTCTATCACATGACTGATACTTTTGGAGAAGATGCCAAAATTACGATAGGCTATTTAGACGCCTCTCCGGGAGTGAGAAACACAGTCCCTGGACAACTCACAATATCGGTTGATATTCGCCACCCCAATGAAGAAACACTTACAGAAATGCACGATTCCTTGCTACAGGTAGTAGAAGAATATGGCTCAGAAGAAGGCTTCATTACTAAGCTCAAAGAAATCTGGCATTCACCAGCAGTAGCATTCGATCAGAAATGCATCGAGGCTGTAAGAATTGCGACAAAAACTTTCGATTTTCCTGCTAAAGAAATGGTAAGTGGCGCTGGGCACGATTCGGTCTATGTTTCCAAAGTAA
Organism: uncultured Cytophagales bacterium; assembly: GCA_963848175.1. GTDB lineage: Bacteria > Bacteroidota > Bacteroidia > Cytophagales > Cyclobacteriaceae > JAMZMI01. The sequence goes on along the minus strand of CAWKCO010000004.1, from coordinate 27,928 downwards.
TACCAACAAGCATGATTTTCATACCATGCAAAGATGGACTAAGTCACAATGAACTTGAAAGTGCGAAAAAGGAAGAGGTAATCGCAGGAGCGAACGTTTTGCTTCACGCCGCACTAGAATTAAGTAATACATAGAGACTATGACTACCCGACTTTCGGCAATACTGAAGACTGGTACTTTATATAAATAAATTTCAAAAGACTGCTGCAAGCAGTCCATAAACAACAAAAAATGCTTTCTCCAAAGACATCTTCATTCCTTGATCAAGAGCATCAATTGTTCATTAACAATGAATGGGTTCAGACACATTCCGCCGATCACTTTGCAAGCATCAATCCTGCAAATGGCGATGAACTAACCACTCTCTCAACTGCTAATGAAGCTGATGTAGACGCAGCAGTATCCTCTTGCCGTTCAGCTTTTGAGCAATCATGGAACACGGCCATTAGCCCATCTGAAAAAGCAAACCTCATATGGAAACTTGCTGATTTGATGGAGCGAGATAAAAGTGTTTTGCAAGAGCTGGAGACGCTTGACAATGGTAAGCCTCTGAACAAAGCAATCTACGATGTAGAAGCAGCCATTCAACATTTTAGATACTACGCAGGTTGGACGACTAAAATAGAAGGATCGAGTATTCCTGTGGGCTCGCCCAATAAATTGGTTTACACCAAAAGAGAAGCCTTGGGTGTGGTTGGACTTATTGTTCCTTGGAATTTCCCACTAATGATTGCTGCTTGGAAACTTGCACCAGCTTTGGCTTGTGGCAACTGCTGTGTACTCAAACCCGCAGAACAAACATCTCTAACAGCTCTTTATCTTGGAGAATTAATAAAAGAAGCTGGATTCCCAAAAGGAGTGGTAAACATACTCACAGGAGATGGAACTACAGGCTCACTCATAGCACATCATGCGGACATTGATAAAGTAAGTTTCACAGGCTCCACGGCTGTGGGGAGAAAAATAATGGCGGCTTCAGCGGCCAGCAACCTCAAAAAGGTAAGTCTAGAACTTGGAGGCAAATCCCCTAATGTCATTTTCAAAGATGCTAATTTGGAGTCGCTTTTACCCACGCTACACTGGACAGGTTTTTATAATTCAGGACAAGAGTGTACACTTGGATCGCGGCTATACGTGGAAAAACCAATTTTCGAGCAAGTAATAGACACACTGCAAGAACACGCCGAAAAACTAACTCTTGGTGATGGACTCACCAATCCAGATTTAGGGCCAATCATTAGCGAGAAGCAACTAAATACAATTTTGTCCTACATAGACAAAGGCAAAAAGGAAGGTGCAGAATTGCGCATGGGCGGAAAAAGAGACGAAGACTTGGCGGATGGCTACTTCCTCCCTCCTACGCTTTTCACCCATGAAAACGAAGATCTGACCATCGTAAAAGAAGAAATTTTTGGCCCTGTCTTGGCAGCCTCTTCCTTCGAAAGCTATGAAGAAGTAGTGGCTAAATCCAATGCGTCGAAATACGGGCTAGCTGCGGCAGCTTGGACGACAGACCTTAAAAAAGCCATGCGTTTTGCCAACGATATAGACGCTGGGAGTATTTGGATCAACGGCTATGACCTCTTCGATGCGGCCGTGCCATTTGGGGGATTCAAAGAAAGCGGCAATGGAAAAGAAATGGGCAAGAGCGCCATTGAACTATATACAAAAGAAAAAGCGGTCTGGATCGCATATTAACTAAGATACATCTACAGCAATGCAACATACTTTTGACGAGAGCTATTTATCGCCTGTTTGGACACATCTAACCAAACTCAAACCTGTGAAAGGTGAAGGCATCTACCTTTACGATGCTGATGGCAAGCAATACATGGATTTTACTTCTGGAATTGGCGTGGTAAACACTGGGCACTGCCATCCCAAAGTGGTAAAAGCAGTACAGGAGCAGACCGCAGAGTTGATGTTTGCGCAAATGAATTGCGTAATGGCGCCATCCACCCTGACACTCACGGAGAAATTAAGCAAGATCACCCCGCCAAGCATTGAGCAGTTTTTCATCGCCAATAGCGGATCAGAAGCTACCGAAGCGGCAGTAAAGCTCGCCAAACATGCAACTGACCGACCGAATATTATCGTTTTTCAAGGAAGCTTTCACGGCAGGTCACACATGACCATGGCCATGACTACCTCCAAGACAGTATACCGACACAAATACACGCCACTGCCTTCGGGCATTTTCGTTGCTCCATTTCCTTATAGCTACTACTATGGCTGGGATGAGGATACCACCATTGAGTTTTGTAAAAAGCAACTGGACTTGCTATTGACTGGACAAACTGCGCCTGACGAAACAGCAGCCATCATCATAGAGCCTATACTTGGTGAAGGTGGTTACGTGCCTGCTCCGGCAAAATTCCTTCATCACCTAAGAGAAGTTTGTGACCAACATGGTATCATGCTTGTAATCGACGAAGTACAATCCGGTTTTGGACGAACAGGAAAAATGTTTTGTTTAGAACACGCCGATGTGTCTCCAGACATTCTTGTCATGGCCAAAGGTCTTGGCAGTGGGTTGCCAATTTCAGGTATTGGAGCTTCCAAAGAAATTATGAGCAAATGGGCTCCTGGTACTCACGGCGGAACTTACGGTGGAGGAAGTGCCATCGCCAGTGCTGCTGCATGCGCTACCATCGACACATTGCTTTCAGAAAAGATCGTTGAAAATGCAGCAGCCCGTGGAAAGCAACTGGTCGCTGGATTAAAGCAACTACAAGAGAAATACCCTCAGATTGGAGATGTGAGAGGTCATGGGCTTATGATCGCCACGGAGTTCAGTACCGCGGATGGCAAACCTGACGCGCAGACCACCGTAGACGTAATAGCTCATTGCCTGAATCAAAACATGCTTATGCTCGCCTGCGGCAGCTACAAAAATGTGGTTCGATGGATTCCTCCACTTATCGTCACAGAGCAACAAATAGATCAGGCGCTTCAAATTTTCGAATCTGCTTTAGCAAAAAGCACAAAAGGATAAACCATGCAACTCAAACATCAATCCCTATTTCAGACCAAAAGCTATATCAACGGAGAATGGACAGCTGCTAAAAGCGGAAAAACATTTGCCGTAACCAACCCATACAATGGTGATCTTTTAGCCGAGGTTGCTGACTTGGAAGAAGCCGAAACTTTAGAAGCCATAGCATTGGCAGAAAAGGCGCTGGACGGTTGGCGGAAAAAAACAGCCGGAGATCGCGCCAAGCTCATCAGGAAATGGGGAGATTTAATGATTGAGCACAAGGATGAGTTGGGAAAAATATTGACCTTGGAACAAGGAAAACCCTTGAAAGAAGCTATTGGAGAAATCGTTTATGGTGCTTCGTTTGTAGAATGGTTTGCCGAGGAAGCTAAGCGCACGTATGGCGATGTGATCCCCTCTCATGCGGCCGACAAGCGCATTATCACCATCAAGCAACCCGTAGGCGTAGTGGCCGCCATTACACCGTGGAATTTCCCCAACGCGATGATCACACGAAAGGCCGCTCCTGCGTTGGCCGCTGGGTGTACTTTTTTGGTTAAACCAGCCAAAAACACACCTCTATCTGCACTTGCAATTGCAGCATCTGGCTGAAGAAGCTGGTATCCCAAAAGGAGTTTTCAATGTGATTACAAGCAGTAAATCGAGCACGATTGGTAAGATTTTTACTGAGAGTAAAACCATCAGAAAAATCTCCTTTACTGGGTCTACCGAAATCGGAAAAGTGCTCATGAAAGCCTCTACCGAAAACGTCAAAAAAGTATCTATGGAATTGGGTGGAAATGCTCCGTTTCTGGTTTTCGATGATGCCGACATAGACAAAGCCGTGCAGGGGGTGATAGAATCCAAGTTTAGAAATGCCGGCCAAACCTGCGTGTGCACCAACAGGATTTTTGTGCAAGACAGTATTCATGACACTTTCGTGGAAAAACTGATCTTCCAAGTGAGCAAACTGAAAGTCGGTGATGGCATGACGGAAGGCGTAGATATCGGCCCGTTGATTGATGATTCTGCCACCGAATTTGTTCAAGAACTACTGATTAAAGCCACAGATAAAGGCGCCAAATTATGCTACGGAGGAAAAGTTGTCGACAAGGACAAAAACCTAATGGAACCAACCGTGCTCATAGATGTAAATGAAAAAATGGAAATCCATCAGGAAGAAATTTTCGGCCCAATAGCCACTGTCTACCGCTTCAAAACAGAGGAAGAAGCTATTCAAATGGCCAACAATACACCTTTTGGACTGGCATCGTACTTTTACAGCAAAGACATCTCACGTGTTTGGCGTGTGAGTGAAGCACTGGAATATGGAATGGTCGGAGTAAATACGGGACTTATTTCCACTACCGTTGCGCCTTTTGGAGGAATCAAAGAAAGTGGTGTTGGTCGCGAAGGTTCTAAATATGGTATTGACGAGTATTTGGAAATCAAATACATCTGTATGGGTGATATTTCCTAACCCTACTCCATCACACAAAAAAAAGCGGCCATAAGCCGCTTTTTTGTGTGATTGTATCTTCCGAGTGGTTTAGTACGGAGAACGTTCCAAGTCTTCATTACCCTCTCCTCCTAATACTGTAATGTTGATTTTCTTCATCTTTCAATTCATCTGAAGTCCGATCCTCTGGCAAAGTCCTGCCAGGAACGTCTAGATTTTTTCCTTCAAAATCGACCTTTTTTTTACGTTCTCTCAGCATTTCATCATCCCCTTCATCCTTTCTCAAATTTTGCTTTTTCTCACCTATCGCTTGCAGGTCATCTTCTGTAATCTCGGGATTATATGTTTTATTCTTGGGCATTCTTTCTTGCGTCTTCATATCTGTATGGTTTTAATTCTACAAAATGATTGATCCAGCGGTGGATATAACTATCCCTCCCAATTACCAGATCATCATACCAAATGACGCAAAATTGATTCCAAGAGGGTCAAAGCGCTAGAAACGCTCCAAATAAACATTCATTACATTGGGAGGGGAATTACTTTCATGGTTTGTGGAGGATTCTCTACGGACATTTCTCACGAAAAACAACATCTAGCAACTTGAATGAGAAGTGTGGAAACATAATATTTAAACCTAAAATGGATCATAAATAATCTTTTGTAATTCTATCATTCCAATGACTAAGCCTGCATCTATGCTAGGTCAAACATCATAGCACCACAATTCTATGAAACGAAACACTCTCATCAAAAGACCAAGCCTTTAGCCAATACATACCTGACTTCAATTCTGAAATATCGAGTATGCCATTTTTGATATCGAGCATTTCATACGATTTCATTGATATACCCGAAATATTGATAATTTCAATCCTAAGAACATTCTCCTCACCTCTAAAATAAAGCTGATCAGATACTGGGTTTGGAAATATCTTGAAAGAAGAAACTTCATGATTTGCATGTAGGGTAGCGGCAAGAGAATCGTTAGTCGAAGGATTTTCAGGCTCTTCTGGTTCTTCTATAACTACATCTGGCATTTTCACTCCTTCCAAAACAGCCAAACCAAACAAATCTGCATTTTTCCAAAATTGATTAAACCCTAAACTACCATCTACATTCTCCAACATATTTGCATTGCCAGGTGTGCTTCCGAAAAAGACGTCTCGTTGAGCAGGCGATTCATTAAGGTCGTCATTTTCACAATAAGCCAAAGACAACCCCATTTTCTTGCCTTCCTCAAGAATAATGCGAGCATCTTCCGAAGGGTTTTGAGAAACATAGCTCTCGCCATAAACTTTCATAGAAAACTCCCAAGTATACATATCTCCATTTTTCCTCAAAGCAAAATCAGGAAAGTGACTTTCATAATTAGCAAAATATCTGTCTCCCCAACCTGTTCCAACCAAATCCTCAACGGTTTTTTCTAATTGCACTTCGCCATCCAAAGGATAGTTGGCATTGATATGATAAGAAAAAGCATTTTCGGCATTATTACCTAAGCTCCCTGTAGCATCAAATATATGATACCCTCCAGAGCGATTTTCATCAATAAAAACCTCTACAATGTCATAATTATGATACCCCGCATTTTGGAGACCATACTCGTAACCATCAACCACTATATCGTCAGTAATTTCAACAATGAAGTACATCAGGTTTTCCTCTTCACTCCATGCTACCTTATATCTACCATAAAAGTCAGCAGAATCATATTGAGCTTGCCAAGGAATCCACACCTGATCAAGAGCATGCCAATCTAAGTTTACCCAAGCAGAATCGCTGGCCAAACCATCAAAAACTGGGTGTTTTTCCACTTTATGGATTTTCAAAGTATCACTAGCTGATGCAAGCGACGACAACAAAAAAAGGGCAATAAAAGCAATTAGAGTTCTTTGATACATGCTATGTGGCTTTCAACGGAATGAGTTTGATTATGTAGTGTTGGTTCTATTTCAAGAGACACCTTTTATGTGCTCTTACCTGAAAAATTAAAGTTAGGCCTCTTTCTGAAAATCACGGTTAATAACTAATCTCAATTCCTAAAATCGAATAGTTAAAAATCAAAAAAGCCGCTGTGAATCACAGCGGCTTTTTCACCAAACCTAAAAACTACAACTTCATTACTGCTTAATCACTCTAAACACCTCTCCACCGGCTTGAATTATATAAAGCCCTGTTTTGAAGCTCGAAATATCTATTTTTTGATTATCCGTAAGTGTTTGACGTATTAACAACATGCCGTTCAAGTCGAAAATTCTGACATCTACAGGCTGAACAGAGTTTATGCTTATAAAATCTGATGTTGGATTTGGAAACACGATGAGTTTCTCAGACACCACTGCATTTTGATCATCTGCATTTCTTGATCCTCCGCTACCACTCCATGTGATATCATCGATTTGAACATCCGCATTATTATATCCTTTAAATGAAAGAACCACTGAAGATGCGGTACTCACATTTTGGAATGTCACTGAACGCTGAGTTGCAACTTGTATATCAGCCGTACCTATAGAAACACCATTTGCAAACACTTCCACTCCACTCATTTGAGCCGTACCTGTTGGAGCCACATTGAAGGTGAGTGTGTTAATTGGTCCTGCCAAGGTTGCTGATATCTCCCCATTTGCGTCATTATCAAGCTTCATGGTGTTTCCATTGATCGTATTTGTACGTTTCACATTTACATAGTTCCATGTGATACCATCATTTCCGACAAACGATCCAGTAGACCACTCATTTGCCGTTGGCATGTTATTGAAATCTTCCATACCTCCTGTTGAAACAATATCTTTATATGTAGCTGTTACTGTCACACCATTGGTAGGCATTGTGAGAGTGGTATTCATCGCATTCACATTGGCAACATTGCTCACACCACCTGTCCATCGGTCAAATTCCTTACCTGCTGGAGCAGCATTTGCTGAAATATTGATTGAAGTTCCAGCCAAATAATCACCATCACCTGATCCACTATTAACAACCAATGTATAGAAACTCTGCGACTGACCCACCCAAGTAATATCATCAATCTGAACGTCTGAGTTATTGTACCCTTCAAACCTTAGTTCAAAAGTACCATTGATATCAAGGTTATCGACACTAAAAGTCTGTGGGGCTGAGGCTTTTGGAATGAAGAACGATTGAATGGTAGTACCATTTACAATTACATCCACACCACTATCGCTACCAGTTCCTGTTGGCGATACAGCGAAATTAAGGGCGGTTAAACCTCCAGATATATCAGCACTCACATAGGCTCCCGCACTGTTGTCCAATTTGATGGTATTATCATTGATTGTATTCGTTCTTTTCACTTTGAAATAAGTCCACTCTATTCCATCGTTACCAATATAAGATCCGTCTGACCATTGATTAGCAACAGGCATTAATGAAAAGTCTTCCATACCACCATCACCTGAAGGCGGTGGAGAATTTTCTCCATCTTGCGAAATGCTGATCGTTTTATTTTGGCATCCCGAGATAGTCACTACACCAGAACGCGAACTACTTGAAGTATTGGCAGCAACCGAGATAGTAACCGTATTGCCACTTACACTTGTAGTAATGAAACCTGCATTATCATTTACAGTAAATGATCCACTCGTGGTAATATTGACATTGGTACTACCACTAGATGATCCAAAATTGTGACTTGACTTAGATGTATTTAATGAACACGTAGCAGGTGGTGCAGACACTTGTCTTCTCCAAGCACCAGTACCCGCAAGTGCCACATAATAATAAGGCTTGTTGTTCTCAATCTTGATTTTAGCCTGTAGACTCGTAGGGTTTTCTATCAGCCTATTATTTCCACTTGCCAAACTCCAGTCAGACCAAGAAACGCTACCATTGGAATTAATCTTTCCGGTGAACGCCCCTAATCCCTTCTTGTGATTTGGAACAGAAGTGGTTACGATGATCTGGTCATTGTAAGCTGCCAGTCCACTAAACTCAATTGGCTCATTAGGCTCTACCCATTTCTCTGGTCTTAGCGTCAAGGATTCATCTATATCCATTCCTGTAAATGACCAACTCGAAGCATTTCCCCAACCACTGTTTCGTGGAGCATCGCAGATAAAAACACCATATTGCCCAGCTATTTCACCGGCGGCTACAAGCCAAGTTTGACCCGATTTGTTCCATGCATACAAGTCGTCAGCATTTTTCATGACAGATTGCATGTCTGTCCAATTATAGCTCGAACCTGATCTCACGCCTCTAAACAAACTGGCATTTGTACCTGTGCCAGCAGACCGTACATATACATAATTACTATTGTTAGGATCTACCCATACATCTCTTAAGTCTAAAAGATCCATGCTAGATGGAGTGATTTTTCTCCAACTTCCGTTTCCATTATAAACGGCCACTATATTATCCGTGATATAGACCCCTCCTTCTGCCACACCCGACTTTCCACGCGTGGATACATATACGCGCTGTGGAATACTCGGATCGTGAACCATTGCTCTAAAATTTCTTGATGGCAAACCATAAGTAGTTCCTTGATTGTTCGGCACTGCTCCTCCTACCAATCGCCAGCTATCTTTCGTTCCAATGTCATTGAGGTCTATTACTTTGGCATAAATACCTCCTACGGCTTGATTTGGCGCGCCATATCCCTTTCTCATATCAGCAAGTACCAACGGTGGGTTTACTGGTATGGTCAGCACAGACATGGAATTAGTGATGCCCTGTGGCCCTTCTTCTGAAGTCCAAGAATATCCATTGTCTAAACTCTGCAGTATTCCATGATCCGCATTTCCTTGGATCATATATGAATCATATGAATCTACGTCATAGCAATACGGAGAAGAAAAGCCTCTTTCATGAGACATAACCACTCCATTGTGAGATGAAATCACTTCTCCATAAACTTCATTCCATGACGAGCATGGGAAATCGGCACCATTAGCATTTCCAAGAAAAACATTCATTCCTCCCATGGAGATGATTTGATGAGATGACCATGAAGTAGGCGTATAATCATAGGCCCTTACGATAAAATCTCTACTTTCCCAGCTAGGCTCATAATCGTAGCATCTCCCATTTTTAGGTAGGTTTAGAACCTCCTGCCAAGAGTGGCTAGTGATCTGATTAGAGCCATTGATATTTACAGTAGCTTCCCAAAGTCCTACTCTATTTTGATTAGAATTCCACACGGTACCTAATAGCACTCTATGCTTAGTAGAAGTAGATCGAGGATCCACTTTAGGATCGTACCATTCAGACTCACCGCTCAAGCCATTCATAATTTGCTGCCAACCTCCAGTGATTCCGTTGGCACTCGTTTTGGCCACATATACAGCCCATCTCTTGTTCGCATAATCCGAGCTCGCTACTGTTTGATATACAGCATAGATAAACTTGCCGTCTGGGGAAAGGCATACACCTCTAGAGCCTCCGTCAGGTCGCTTTGCTATAGTCGATGCATTTCCTGGATCGCCCAGCGCTCCAGAAGGATCCGATATTCTGTTGAAAGAAGAACCATTGTTAGTAGAAACATAAACACCAGCAGCAGCTCCTAAGTAGATATTGCCATTGCCTTGATGAATGCTTACGCCAAAAATGTTTCTGTATCCATTTTGATTGTCATATTTTACCGTATTCCATGTCGAACCAGCATTGGTAGAAACATAAACTTCTCTCGGCCCATTGAATTTATCTGTAGTCAAATTCTGAATCGGATCGATTAAGGCTCCCTGACCCTTTTGAGGGTCTTTGTTTTGCCATCCTGGGGCGAGAACCACCGTTTGGTTGTTCGCAGATATACCTATTGAAGCAATCGCATCCCCTTTCGTTTCAGGGATCAAATCCCACGTTACATTTTGAGGATTGGCAGCTCCACCATTTGGAGAACTGTGGGCTCCATGCAGCCCCCCTTGGTAAGTCTTGCTTCCGTTGTGTTCTTGAGCGATCACGAAAGCCATACCATGACTTAGATCTTTACTCACATACGTCCAGCTCTGACCGTAATTATCCGATCGGTAGACGCCTTCCATATCACTCGAAAACCAAATCCTACCATCTACATTTTGGTCAAAATAGATATCTTGAATTTGGCCACCGCCTCCAGGGTTGAGGCTTTCCCAGCGGTTTACATTCCCCCAGTTACTTGGCTGGGCCATCATTGGTATTGACAAGATCATTGTCAATACAATCGTTAATAGTTTGCTTATTCTCATTTGGGTTAAAATTTTGTTGAACCCGAAAGTATTTCAACCAAACTGCACCCACAATCGCAATTTTAAAATCGCTAGAAATATTCAGCCATTTGGAAAAACGGAGAGTCATCGCCATGATTAATCTTACTATGATACTTTGTAAAATATTCAAAAAATCGACTGTTCAATGAGAAAAACGAACTTTTTGAGGTTGCCTATATTACCATCAATGGACTTGGTGAGATTTCTATCCTAATTTTCAAATTATTCATTTTTTCCATTAATTTAAAAATCAATAATATCAAATTATCATTTTTACGAAAGATGATAACAATAATCACAACCAAGCACAGAGGAGTTAAAATCTAATCCCAGAATTAGGTATGAATTCGATTCAACTTAAGAAAACACACTTTCAACTATCAAACCAATTAGTTCATCGAATAATTAACCACGACAAATCAAATTCTTTTACAATGTCAAAGCCCTTATACAGTATCAACTACAACAAGAACCAGCTCCACTTTGCCTTTTAATAACACCACATTAAACCCAACTTTTTACTCCTAACTATTGGATATTGGGCTAGACATAAAAAAAAGACTGCCCCAATGAGACAGCCTTTATTCTACTTATGAAAAAGTAATAGCTGGTTAGCGCTTTACTATTCTAAAAATCTGATTATCTATTTCTATTAGATACATTCCTGATTCGAAGTGAGAAATATCCAATTTTTGCTGATCTACAACTTTACGATCCATCAGCAAATGTCCGTTAACATCAAATATTCGAATCTGTGCTGATTTTTGCAATGTAACTTTGATAAACTCAGCTGTTGGATTTGGAGCAATGGTAATGATGCTTTCAGCTATGTCTTTTGACACCAAGACCTCAACTTCATCCTTATAAACAGCCTCTACGCTCACAGCAGATGAAGGCATGGTCAATGTCGTAGTAGATGCATTCACATCAGCGAGACCAGACACATCGCCACTCCACTTATCAAACTCTTTACCTTCGGAAGCTGCATCTGCGATGACATTTACAATCTCACCTTCTTCATAGTCACCACTCCCAGATCCCGAGGTTACAGTCAAAGTGAATTTAGCCTCTTCTACAACTTCATCCTTGTAAACAGCCTCTACACTCACAGCAGATGAAGGCATAGTCAATGTCGTAGTTGATGAATTTACATCAGCTAGACCAGACACATCTCCACTCCACTTATCAAACTCTTTACCTTCGGAAGCTGCATCTGCGATGATATTTACAATCTCACCTTCTTCATAGTCACCACTCCCAGATCCCGAGGTTACAGTCAAAGTGAATTTAGCCTCTTCCACAACTTCATCCTTGTAAACAGCCTCTACGCTCACAGCAGATGATGGCATAGTCAATGTCGTAGTTGATGAATTTACATCAGCTAGACCAGACACATCTCCACTCCACTTATCAAACTCTTTACCTTCGGGAGCTGCATCTGCGATGATATTTACAATCTCACCTTCTTCATAGTCACCACTCCCAAATCCACCTACAACCGTCAGTGTATATGTTGGTACAATTACCTCATCTTTAAAGGTCGCTGTTATAACCACACCAGTGGCAGGCATTACTAACGTAGTAGATTTACCTGAAACATCCGTAAGACCAGACACATCACCTGTCCACACATCGAACTCTTGACCATCCACTGGCGCATCAGCAGTAATCACCACCAATTCCCCCTCTTCATAATCACCACTTCCAGAACCACCTACTACTTCTAATGTAAAAGTTGTGACTACTTCTTCATCCATATATGTAGCAGTAATAGACACAGCACTTCCTGGCATGGTCAAAGTAGTCGATGAACTTGTCGCACTCAACAAGCCCCCCACATCACCTGTCCACTTATCAAACTGCTTGCCCTCTTCCGCCGGAAGCGCAGAGACAGCCACCAACTGACCTTCAGTATATGCACCACTTCCCGTGCCACCAAGAACCTGTAAATCAAATGTTGGTTTAGGTTCTTGTCCTTCCCAAGTAATATCATCAATCTGAATATCAGACCCATTATACCCTTTGAACATCACTTCAAAAGCACCATCTACATCTAAATCATCAATTGAATAAACGGTTGGTGCGGAGGCCTTTGGAATAGGGAATGATTGAACCAAAGCGCCATTTACATATAGCTCTAATCCACTATCACTTCCAGTACCAGTAGGCGAAAGAGCAAAACTAATTTTTGTAAGTCCTCCGGCCAGAAAGGCTTTCAAAAACCCATTTTCACTATTATCCAGCTTTACAGTATTTCCATTAATCGTCGTTGTGTTCTTTATCTTAGCGTAAGTCCATTCCACACCATCATTTCCAACAAAGTCTCCATCAGACCAAGCATTTAGCTTTGGCAATAAATCAAAGTTTTCCATTCCTCCTATTCCACCTGTGGGGACTGCAATACCATCTTGAGATATTACGATGTTTCGAGAGTCACAACCAGATATGGTTACATTACCAGCTCTCTCTGTAATATTCTCATTTTTTGTTGTGGTAATTTTCAACACATTTCCTTCAAGAGAAGTTGTAATGAAATCAGCGTTACTTGTGATTGCATAAGAATCTTCTGAGGTAATCTCAATATCAATAGATCCACCTTCAGGAGTAAAATTGTATCCATTTATAGAAGTTCCAATGAAACATGAAGAAATCTGACGCCTCCAAGCGCCAGTTCCTGCCAACGCAACATAATAATAAGGCTTATCATCAACGATTTTGATTTTAGCTTGCAAGCTTGTTGGATTCTCAATAAGCCTATTATTTCCATTGGCCAGACTCCAATCCGTCCAACTTACAGTCCCATCTCCTTCCAGCTTCCCCTTAAAAGCTCCTAACCCCTTTTTATGATTTGAAACAGATGTTGTTACTATGATTTGATCGTTGTATGCAGCAAGACCACTGAAGCTGATAGGTTCGTTTGATTCAACCCATTTTTCTGGTCTAATGGTAAGTGACTCAGACACATCAAGCCCTGCAAACTTCCAACTTGTTGCTAGATTCCAATCATCAGATGCGGGCACTTCATTTATATAGAGACCATAATTATTACCAATTTGCCCAGCAGAAACCAACCATGTTTTACCCGAGTAGCTCCAAGCATAGAGATCATCCGCATTCGACATAAGAGCGGTCATATCTGTCCAAGTATAATCTTCACCAGACCTCACTCCTCTATGAAGGCTAGCTCTACTACCTGTACCATCGGATCTTACGTAGATATAATTACTGTTATTGGGATCCACCCACACATCCCGAAGATCTAATTGATCCATTTCAGGAGGAGTAATCTTTCTCCAACTACCGGTACCATCGAATAATGCCACCACATCATCCGTGACGTACACCCCCCCGTTCACTCCATTTTTACCCCGAGTAGATACGTAGACTCTGGTAACGATATTAGGATCACTGGTCATGGCTCTATAATTTCTAGAAGGCAATCCAAATGTTTCCCCCTGATTATTTGGCACAGCTCCGCCGATCAATTTCCAATCACCTGGTTTACCTATATCCTCGAGATCAATTTCCTTTGCATAAAGCCCTCCAACAGCTTGATTTGGAGCACCATATCCTTTTCGCATATCAGCCAAGACCAATGGAGGATTTACTGGAATCGTTAATACTGACATAGAGTTTGTAACCCCATAAGGTCCCTCTTCAGAGGTCCAAGAGTAACCATGGTCTAAACTTTGCAGAATTCCATGATCAGCATTGCCCTGAATCATATAACTTTCATAGGCATCAACATCATAGGCATATGGAGACGCAAAACCTCTTTCGTGCCCCATTACCACTCCATTTTCATTCGATATAACTTCACTATAAACTTCCTTCCAGTTTGAGCAAGGAAATCCATCACCATCAGCTTCTCCCAAAAAGACGTTCATTCCTCCCATAGAAATAATTTGATGAGAAGACCATGTCAAGGGCGTATAATCATAGGATCTCACTATGAAATCTCTACTCTCCCAGCTCGGCTCATAATCGTAGCATCTTCCGTTCTTTGGTAGGTTCAAAATTTCCTGCCACGAATGGCTGGTAATTTCATTTGTGGCATCAATATTGACTGTGCCTTCCCAAAGTCCTACACGGTTTTGATTTGAACCCCAAACTGTACCTATTAGCAATCGGTGTTTAGTAGAAGTTGATCTTGGATCCACTTTAGGGTCGTACCATTCCGACTCATCACTCAATCCATCCATAACCTTTGTCCATCCACCATCTATTCCTGTCGTACTAGTTTTAGCCACATAAACAGCCCAACGCTTGCTCGAATAATCATTAACATTTTCCGCATTAGTGCCTGTTTGATAAACAGCATAAATAAATTTACCATCAGGTGATAGACCAACACCTCGCGAACCGCCATCGGGTCTTTTTGTAATATTAACAGCATCACCAGCTCCCGACAAAACACCTTCAGGGTCAGAGATTCTACTAAAAGAATCCCCTTGATTCGATGATACATAAACACCTGCCGCAGACCCTAGGTATATATTATCATTTGTTGGATGAAAAGCAACACCAAATATATTTCTATAACCATCAGTTGATTCATACTTTACAGTACCCCAAGTTTGTCCAGCGTCTTTAGAAATATAAATGTTTCTAGACCCATTAAACTTGTCAGTAGTTAAATTTTGAATCGGATCAATAATAGCCCCTTGACCTTTTTGAGGATCCTTATTTTGCCATCCTGGAGCCAATACCACAGTTTGATTATCTGCAGAAATACCGATTGAAGCAATAGCATCTCCTTTAGTTATTGGTATGATATCCCAGGTCACATTTTGAGGATTATCATCCCCACCATTAAATGAAATGTGAGCACCATGCAACCCACCCTGATAGGTCTTAATTCCGTCATGCTCTTGCGCAATTACAAAAGCCATACCATGACTAACATCTCTACTTACAAAATTCCAGCTTTGTCCAAAGTCATCCGAACGATAGACTCCCTCCATATCAGAAGAAAACCATATTCTACCTTCAACATTTTGATCGAAGTAGACATCTTGGATTTGCCCCCCTCCACCTGGATTGAGGCTTTCCCAACGATTTACTGCACCCCAATTGGCAGGCTGAGCAAAAACTTGGAACATTGAAAAAATTGTAATAATTGCAATAAGTAAGTATTTTTTATTCATTTTGGATAAAATTGATTTTGAGCAATGTATTAAAATTGAAAAAAACCCATTATGGCAATTTTAAAATTCCCACAAAACACCAAAAACTTTAAAAAACAGACCTTTTTCATGACCTACAGGATCATAAATCAATAGAGCCATACCAAGAACAAAAAGCGCAAAACAGTATCAATCTGCTTGTTTTAAGGTTTTTAAAAAACTCCAATAAATGAATAGACAATAGTTTGTGCGGATTTTTATGAGTGGTGTTAATTTCCTTTAATTTTAAAATCCACAGTCTGATTTATTGATTAACCTAATACAAGACTGATATTAGCATTAGTTAAATAAACCATGCCTCCTACGGAAAATGACTACTTATAAGATTAAGAGGCTCGCTCTGCCTATTATTGCATAACCAATTCACCCTGTAGAAAATAGAAAAATCAACAACAACCAACTGCCAATATGAAAATATCCTTATACATCTGGGTATCTATTCAAAGCCTTCTATTTGGAGGAAGTCTTTTTCTATTTGTTCGAAATAGATTAAATACTTTATTAGCGATATTTCTGTTTTCAACAGGCATTCACACTACTCTCAATTATTTTGTCAGGTTTACCAATGCGAAATTTGACTATCCGCAACTCATTGGCTTTGGTGATGTTTTCAATCTTCTTTATGGGCCTGTTCTATTTTTTTATTTGAAAGCCATTATAGAAAATAAACTAAAAAAAGAAGACTATTTACACTTCCTACCCTCCGTCCTTTTAATCTTTGGATTGATCACCTTTCACATGCAACATGAAAACATCAATTTCATGACCTACATTTCATCTAACATGCATAGGGTAGTTATATTTAGTGTTGTTGGCTCCAATCTTCTCTATCTTTTCCTTTCCACACGAATTTACCTAGAGCATTTTAAAGAAAACTATGCGGTTGAAAAGTGGATCTCAGTATGGTTCAGCATTGCCATCTCCTTCATTTTATTAAAGGTGATTATTAATGGGGTTTTCCTATCTAGCTTCTATGTAGTAACTACAATTTCGGCTGAGCTTCGTAATATATTGGAGTACATTTTCATATTAATAAATGCTACTATTGTAGGCATAGCTGGTATATACACCCTTAGATACCCTAGCGTTTTCAGCCTTTACCCAAGCAAAATTTTCAAGAAAAAAATCATTCCTTCTTCATCGGATAAGGACTCTAATGGAATGCTACTAGAGAACCTTAAGCAATTACTCACTACCGAAAAATTATATCTAAAACCCGAATTAACTGAAAGAGAAGTTGCTCATGAACTCAATATACAGCCTTACATTCTAAGCAAAATGCTCAACGAGAGCATCGGCCAGAACTTTAACCGATATATAAATAATTTCAGAATCGAAGAAGCAAAGAAATTGCTATTATCACCAGATACCAATAACGCCACAAACTACTCCATTGCTATAGACAGTGGTTTTAAGACCGAATCGGTATACTATGCCAATTTCAAAAAAATTGTAGGCATGACTCCTAAACAATTCCAAAAAATGAATGAAAGTACGTAAATAGATGAGTTTATAATTCAAAGGACAAAACACAGATTACCTCACAAAAAACCGCTAAGACTTATAGTGTTGTTTTTTAAGTGATCCGCTCGAGCCGCGCAGGCCGGGACTCGATCTGGTCGATCACATCGCAGCGGCGTACCGCCATGAAACCTACTGCTTAGAAGTCTTCTATTGTTTCTCAAAACCACATTCTACAACCTTTAATAGGCTCTGAAAAAGCATGAAATGACCTCATTAGGCTGGCCATTTTCGCCTTTTTGATGATCGAATACTATCGAGAAAACTGAGCATTGATGGAGTTCCACAGATGTTTGGATTGTGATCTTTTCCCGGCATACTTCGTATATTTGCCCTATGGTAACAGTCACAATCAAAGAAAATAGCAAGCAGGCAAAGGCAACCATAGAAATGCTTAAGGCTTTCCCTTTCGTAGAAATCATAGACGATCAAGAAGACAAAGCCCTATTAGCCATGATGGAAAAGTCTCGCAAGAGCGGCAAAGCTGACAAAAACAAGATACTGAAACACCTCCAGTTGGATGAACGTTGATTTCACCCGAGCTGATCCGTAAGTGAAATAATATTTTAAAAGTTGACTAAACTTAAAAAAATAGAACTACCCCCAAAAGCTCAAGAAAGGTGAAATTCAATGTGAAAATTGAATAATTTAGAATTAGCTTTTGTTTTATAAAAAAAAAACGGTCTTTATATAAAAAAAAATGAGGTATGTTCTTGTAATAATTGTATTCATATATCAATGTCGTTTAGTTAAGCAATATTGTATATAATGTTTGTATATTACATGGGTATATAGGGGGTATTACTAACGCCACCCCATCAGAAGATTATCGATTAGATTTAACACACCATATTGACCATGAGCTTGATTCCGGATCATTCCTTAGCCGTTCAAAAGACGGCCATAAAGGGGTATTTACTAGGAACAGAAAGCTGACAATCAGGAAGTTAATCTTCTTTATTATGTCCTTTAAGACTTCTTTGCAACGAGATTTAGATCGCTTCTATAAAGCCATGTCTAACGATGATTTCAATATCAGGGAAGTCACCAAAGGAGCGCTTTCTCAGGCAAGAGCCAAATTAAATCCTTGGGCGTTTAAGCGGCTTAACGAAGTAACTGTCAATGGATTTTACAAAGAAGCCTCCTATTATGTATGGTATGGCATGAAGCTTTTGGCCGTAGATGGTTCACGGTTAATGCTACCTAACCATCAAACAGTCAAGGATGAATTCGGAGTACACTCTTTTGGCCCTAAGGCCGATTCAGAGCGTTCCATGGCTATGTGTTCAATGCTATATGATGTGTTAAATCATGTTACTATTGATGCAGAAATAGCTCCTTACGCAGCTAGTGAGCGAGATTTGCTGATGATGCACCTAGATAAAGTAAATGCAGGAGAAATGCTTTTGCTCGACAGAGGTTATCCTTGTTTTTGGTTACTGTTTTTATTGAAAGCCAAAGGCATAGAGTTCTGTGTACGACTTAAAGATAACTGGTGGCTGACAGTAAAAGATTTTGTAGAGAGCTCTGATCAAGAACGTATTATAACAATTTCTCTTCCTAAAAAAGATCGTTCAAAGCTTGCCGAACATAAGCAAATGTGGGGAGAATTGATTCAATGCCGTATCATCAAAGTAGTATTGGAAAATGGCGATACAGAGGTGTTATGCACTTCTTTGTTGGATAGTAAAAAGTATGATATAGACGAGTTTAGACAGCTTTATCATTACAGGTGGAATGAAGAGGAAGCTTATAAGTTGCTTAAAAGCAGAATAGAATTGGAGAATTTTTCTGGAAAAACTGCTCAAGCTGTAAAGCAAGATTTTTATGCTAAAGTGTTTCTTATGACCCTTTGTGCTGCCTACGCTCATCCTATCGAAGCAAAAGTAACCGCCGAGTACCAAGCAGACAAAAATGGCAAGCATGCTCAAAAAATAAACAGAACAAATGCACTAGCCACGATGATGGACATGGCTATTCCAATGTTCATCAAGAGGAAATTCAGCGAAGCACTCCATTCATTCGATGATTTGGTCTACAATACTCGTGAAATTATCAGACCAAATCGGAAGGTTCATAGGCGAAAAAAGCCTAAAAAACAGTACCACAATAACTATAAGCCACTGTGAGCCTTAACTAAACGACATTGATTCATATATTTTAAAAATCTAACCCTAGCGCAAGTTCAATTGCTTTCAGAGAATGCAAAGAAGGAGCTCCAAATTGGAAGTGTTTCTAAAGTAGAAGAACGAGGTTACGATAAGATAAATTATCAAGCTACTCTTGTTAAGCAAGTCAGCACGTCAAATTACATTTTAACAATTGCGGAAAGATTAATCAACAACAACTTGTCCAATCAGAATACTTCGAATGTAAAAATCTTTGAGCAACTTTTTGTAAGACAGAGTTCAAAGCATCACAAAATGATATTGATGGGATATATAATGCATTTATCGACGATTACGACGATAGTAAATCCAGAACTGTTTTTAAGCTAGGATCAAAAGATGTCTTTTTTCATTATAACTCATATGATGGAGACGGAATAGATTTTAGATATGCTGTTAGCCTTGGTTATAAATCCAATCTAAGTGTTCAAAATAATAGTACATTGGTTAGATACCTAGGAATCGAAAGCTGCTTTATGCCATTAACAAAAAAGGAATTATCAACCTTGTTTGGAAAGTGAATTTTATACGATCAGATATTCAGTGAAGAATTTAAATGTTTCCCACTGAAATATTGCTTGATCCAAAATTTTTAACCCCTCTTATTTCGAAATTGCGATTAAGCCATAAAACAAAAAAGGCACTCACGACTAAACGTAAGTGCCTATGCTTTTGTGTGATCCGCCCGGGACTCGAACACGGAACCTACTGCTTAGAAGGCAGTTGCTCTATCCAATTGAGCTAGCAGACCATCGACTATTAAAAAATAGTGCGGAGAGAGGGGGATTCGAACCCCCGGTACGGTTTCCCGCACGCATGTTTAGCAAACATGTGGTTTCAGCCACTCACCCATCTCTCCGTATGAATGTGATTGCCCTGAAAAGGAATGCAAAACTAGACAAAAACAATTATTATCCAAACCTCAATTCACACAAAAATGCATCTTCATATCAGCAAGTTTTCCACACACGTCACTACAAGACACTTTCATGCCTTCCAAAAAGAATATAACAACCATATATGTAACATGTCGAGCATTAAAAAACGTTAAATGAGCTGCTCGATAATTGGGCAGCTATCGGTACTTGCTTAATTTAGCGTCCCTATGAATTGGTCTTATAACATTGGTGCATTTGAATTGATTGCAATTGGAGTTTTTGCACTCCTGTACATACTCTACTCTGTGCGCATGTTTCGTATCGCCTCCCAAATTGGAGTAGCCATACATCGCACGCTGATTAAATTAATCATTCGCACCTCCTATTTTGCTCTTATTATCATTGCCCTGCTGGGGCCATCTTTTGGCGAAACAAGTCGAGAAATCAAATCTGTAGGAAAGGACATCTTCATCTGCGTAGATTTATCTCAGTCTATGAATGCCTTTGATATTCAGCCTACACGTTTGGAACGGGTGAAATTTGAGCTTAAAAAAATTGTCGAAGCATTCAATTCTGACCGCACAGGCTTGATCATGTTCTCAAATGAGGCTTTCATGCAGTGTCCGCTTACATTTGACAACAACGCCCTCAACTTATTTATTCAGTCGCTCAACACCGACCTTGTACCTAATTCGGGAACAGATTTTGGTCCTCCATTCAAGATGGCTTTTGATAAACTTCAGGATGAAGAAGCCGGCCCACGAGGAAACAAATCAAAGATTATTATCCTGATTAGCGACGGTGAAGATTTTGGCGAAGAAACCAATGAAATCGCTGAGAAAATTGAATCGGCAGGCATCAAACTCTTTACTCTGGGCGTTGGCACGGAGAAAGGATCGAAAATATTAGAAAAACGAGGCTTTAAAAGAGACCGAAGTGGAAATGAAGTGGTGAGCAGAATTAACACTTCTTCACTGAAAAAACTTGGCCTCCAATACAGACGGTAAATATTTTGAAATCAATGACAGTAAAAATGACGTTGAAAGACTGATCAATGGCATCAATCAAATTGAAGGTGAACTCCGTGATGCAAAGAAAGTAGACGTAAAAGCGAATAAATATTTTTATTTCCTCGCTGTGGCACTCTTCCTCATGTTTATTGACTTGCTTGTGGCGATTAGAATTATTAAAATATAAAATAAGCCAAAGGCTTTTTTGAATTATAGCAAATGAAATACGCAATCCTTACACTACTACTTATTCTTACCGATCCTGTTCAGATCGCCAAGGTGAACGGATTGAAAAAAGAAGCAGCAAAAGCCTACCAATCAGGTAACTATCAACTAGCAGCGACCAAATACAGCATGCTAGCTGATACACTGGCCATTGATGAAGATGAGGTAACGTTGAATCTAGCGCATAGCCAGTATAAAATTGGGGATACATCCAGCGCGAAACTGAATTACGCGAGAGTGTCGCTCTCATCTGACAAAAAGCTGAAATCCGTAGCTTCACAACATCTGGGGGTATTGGCCAAGGAAAGCAAAAAGCTAGAAGAATCACTCGAATACCTGAAAGCAGCGCTAAAAGCAGACCCTACCAATGCTGGTGCAAAATATGATTACGAAGTGGTGAAAAAGCTTTTGAATCAGCAGCAACAAAACGAGCAGAATCAAGACAACAATGATCAAAACAAGGACGATCAGAACAAAGAAGACCAAGAGAAAAAGGATCAGGAGAAAAAGGACGAACAAAGTAAAGACGAAAAGTCTGAGAAAGACAAAGGAGATAAAAGTAAGGAAGACAAAGACTCTAAAGAAAAAGAAGACTCCAAAGACGCTGAGGAGAAAGAAAAATCCGAAAATGGCGAGCAAAAAGAGCAAGGCAAAGAGGGAGAAAAGAGCGAAGAAGAGAAAAAGCAGGAAATGCAAGATGCCACCAAGCAAAAGCTAGAAGAAATGAACATGAGTGAAGAAAAGGCCAAAATGATCTTGGAGGCACTCAAAAACAACGAAGTTCAGTACATTCAACAACGCAAACGACAAGCTACAGAACGTCCTGACTCTGGCAAACCTGATTGGTAAGCTTTACGCTAATCGCCTTACGCTAAACGCTTTTCGCTTTTCGCTTGAGTACGAATCACCTTAGTGCTGCGTTGAATATTTCAATATATTAAAATCACCCCCATGGAAGAAGTCTACATTATATCAGCCGTTCGCACTCCAATAGGAAGTTTTGGTGGAAGCCTATCAGGTTTTACAGCCATTGAACTTGGCTCCAAAGCCATTTCAGGAGCTTTGGAAAAAGCTGGTGTTCAAGCCAACGAAGTAAATGAAGTCTTTATGGGAAATGTGGTTTCTGCCTATCTAGGTCAAGCGCCAGCGCGACAAGCTGCCATAGCAGCAGGTATTGGCTACAATGTACCATGCACCACCATTAATAAAGTTTGTGCATCGGGAATGAAAGCAGTCATGTTCGGTGCGCAATCCATCATGCTAGGCATCAATGACGTGGTAGTAGTCTGGAGGTATGGAAAGCATGTCCAACATCCCCTACTACATTCCAAAAGCACGTTTCGGCTATAAATATGGCAACTCAGAGCTAGTAGATGGACTGCAACATGATGGACTTTGGGAGGCCTATCATCAGTTTCCGATGGGCAGTTGTGCAGACAACACCGCCAAGGAAAAAGACATTTCTCGCGAGCAACAAGACGAATATGCCATCAACTCTTATAAAAAGGTAGGCAGCCGCTACCGAAGCTGGCAAGTTCAAAGAAGAAATTATCCCAATAGCCATACCACAGCGCAAAGGCGACCCATCGTCATGGATACGGACGAAGAATATAAAAATGTAGACTTTGCAAAAATCCCCAACCTTCGACCCGTCTTCAACAAAGACGGTAGCGTGACGGCTGCAAATGCCTCTACGATAAATGATGGCGCATCGGCATTGGTTCTGATGAGCAAAAGCAAAGCTGAAGCTCTTGGCTTAAAGCCAATGGCAAAGATTCTAGGTTTTGCGGATGCAGCACAAGAACCCATTTGGTTTACCACTGCCCCTTCCCTAGCGATTCCAAAAGCGTTGAAACATGCAAAAATCAATGCCACAGATGTGGATTATTATGAAATCAATGAAGCCTTTTCCGTGGTGGCCATAGCCAACAATCAAGCTCTAGGACTCAATGAAGATCGTGTAAATGTGAATGGTGGCGCTGTGGCTCTTGGTCACCCACTGGGAGCATCTGGCGCGAGAATTATCACCACGCTCACATCAGTTCTCTCTCAAAACAAGGGCAAAATTGGAGTCGCTGGAATTTGTAATGGCGGTGGTGGTGCTTCGGCCATCGTGATTGAGCGAATGTAATACTATCCCAAGAGCATGAATGTGAAGCAATTAGTCATCGATCAAAAATAAACCTAATCTTATTCCCGTTGACCTACACGCACTACTACTCATTCATGCGATCGATATTCTTTCTTCTCATTTTCACTTCTGCCACTACCCTCTTTGCTCAAGAGGCAGTCACCACCTACTATGAAGACAGTGACAAGGTAAAAGAGCAATACAGCATTCTGAGAGAAGACACGCTCGTCATTTTGCACGGTGACTACAAAATGTTCAGTCCCACGGGTAAAGTCATTATCACTGGCACTTACGATCAAGGAAAGCGCGAAGGATTTTTCTACAATTACTATGAAGATGGCACCATCCAGCGTGAAACCTTCTATGAAAACAATCTCAAACAAGGTGCTAACCAAGATTTATTCACCTGAAGGAATCATCGCTCAAGAGGCATTTTTCAAAAACGATACGCTCACGGGTGAGCTGACGCTCTATGACACGCAAGGAAAAGTGAAAGGCGAAAGCAATTTCAAAAATGGAAAACCAGATGGCCTAGTTGTATCCTACCACGACAATGGTCGCATTTGGGAAGAGATCAACTACGCTGATGGAAAGCCCAATGGGCAAATGCGCCAGTACTATTATGAGACCGGCAATATCATGCTGGAAGCCAACTATATCAATGGCTTGCTTGATGGCGAATACAAAACCTTTTTTCCTTCCGGAAAACTTGAAATGGAAGTACTCAACCGAAGAGGTCAGCGATCAGGATACGTCAAAAATTACTATGAAAACGGTCAACTCAAATCAAGTGGCACCTATTCTGAAGGTTCGCTTCAAGGAGATTTCTACAGTTACTGGGAAGATGGAAGTACCAAAGCAGAATTTAAATACGCCAACGGCAAACGCACGGGTAAAAACCTAGAGTACCATGCCAACGGAAAATTGAAAATGGAGAGCACATACACCAACAAAGGCCTAGACGCTAGAATCAAAGAATACAATGAAAAAGGAAAATTGATCGCTGAGCGAAGCATTGTCAATGAGCTACCAGACGGCACTTGGAAGACATATGACGAAAAAGAGCGCTTAGCGCAAATGGAGACTTATCAGAATGGCAAGCTTCATGGAATGCAAGAAATCTACGATGATGGTAAAATTCTTTCTAAAAACCTTTACGCTTTTGGCAAGCAACAAGGCGAGTCGTTCAAATACTATCCTAATGGTGAAATAGAAACCGCCTCCAATTGGAAAATTGGGATGCTGAATGGGTTATTTGTGCAGTACTATAAGAATGGTCAAAAAGAATACGAAGGAAACTACTCACGCAACAAGCGTCACGGCACATGGACTTTTTATGACAAAAAGGGCAATATCACCGAGGTGTTGAATTATGTTTCTGGTGAGGTGAAAAATCCGTGAAATGTAAAAATTCCCCTTCTCCTTCATCCCTGTTAGGTAACCAAATTCATACTCAATATTATAACTATACCACCCCCAGATCCCTAAAACCCAAGCATGAACTACTCTCTTTTGATGTACATACACCTCGCTACGGTGGTGCCTGCTTTTTTCATTGGAACTACGCTACTGCTAATCAAAAAAGGTTCGCTGATTCACAAATCATTCGGTCGTATCTATATGATTCTAATGATGGTCACTGCCCTTGTCACCTTGCTTATGCCAGCACAACTTGGCCAAAGGGTTCTTAATCATTTTGGTTGGATTCATATTTTCAGTTTTCTGACTATCTACACTGTTCCTACAGCCTATTGGGCAATCAAAAAAGGGAATGTACGGTCTCACCAAAGGAAAATGATTTTGTTGTACATTGGAGCTATTATTATCGCCGGAGGATTTACGTTTATGCCCGGCAGGTATCTATACCAATTTTTCTTTCAATAAGTAGAACTATAAAAGCTTTCAAAAAAACAGACATTCTTTCCTGCCAAGAGTAATTTCATAACGAAAATCTCATTTCTATTTCGTAGTTTAACAGCAAAAACACCACTAATTATGCAAAAAACATTATTGACCATCACACTATGCCTTGGAGTTTTACTATGCCAAGCGCAGTATTTCCTTCCAGAATTGGACAATTCACTGATTCCTCAAGCAAAAGAAGCCTTTGTGGTCACCAATAGCGGAGATACCGTTCGCGGTAGAGTGATCTCGCCTACCATTGTCAATGGACAAATCAAGGCTTTTACCATCAAAAGAAGCGACAAGACCAAGTTTAAATGCAAGGCCACAGACATAAAACTGCTGGCGGTAAAACCTACCAACTTCCTGAATATGCAAAGTGCCATGTCTGTGCCTAGCCTGAAGCGCTCCATGCAAACGGACTATAGCCAAATCATGAATCGAGAATGGGTGTATTTTGAACAAGCACTTCTTCCTAGAGGCAAAGACAAATATGTCCTGATGCAATTGCTCAACTCTGGATTTGATTCGAAAATCAAGGTGTACGTAAACCCAAACGCCAACGAAACGGCGACTTTCTCAAGTGGAAACACCACCCTCATTGGTGGAGATGACACCTCCTATCTGGTAGTGGTAGATGGCAATAAGTCTGAAGTGTATAAAAAGATGAACTACAAAAAAGAAGCTTACACTGAACTCTTCAAGGACTGTGAGGCTTTCAAAGACAATTATGGTGGAGAAGATCTAAAGTGGAGCAGCTTTGCTGAGCATGTGCTGGTCTACGATCAGCTTTGTAAGTAATCAAAGCCCCAGATTCTAAAGTGATTCTGGGGCATTTTTTTATCTATCGTGCCACCAACTAAAGTTCTAATCCAAGAGTATGAAAGTGGCATAGGCATGTCCAAAAATCTCGCTTTTATGTCACTATTGCTCGCTAATCAATCACTACCACTCGCTGACCATCCACTATTGCTCCTTAACCTATCACTAAGTCTCGTTAATCCTCCACTATCAATCGCTAACCTGTCACGAAGACTCGCTAATCATTGACTACCATTCGCTAGCCTTTCACTATGACTCGCTAAACATCCGCTAGCACTCGCTAATCTTTGACGAAGACTCGCTAGCCTTTCACTAATACTCACTCATCATTAACCACAATCAATTACCTGCTAGCATAAATCACCAACCCCACCGAACAGAGCACAATGGCCATGATTTCCTGAATGGAAAGACTTTCACCAAGAATCAGCCAGGCGAGCATGGCGGTGACGAACGGCACGAAAGAAAAGAAGATAGACAGGGTCATAGCGCCAATGTGCTGGATGGCATAAAAAGTGAGAATCAATGCAACCACACTCACTAGCACACCTTGATAGAGCGACTGGGTAAGAATAGCGGAGATATTGGCATCAGGAATGCCACTATCAGTGGCAAGCCATATAGGTATAAAAAGCACTGCGTTGATCAACGGTAGAAATGCCAAAACATCTTTGACCGTAAAGCCCCATCGTTTGCCCAAAAACATATAGCTGGAAAACACCAGAGAAGCGCCTAGCAGCATCAGCCAACCAAACCATTCTGCTCCCAAATCACTGGGATTGCCCATCATGATAAGATTGGCGGCCAATATGATGGCAATAGCTAAAATTCTTTTTTTAGTACTCAATTCTCCCAATACTACAAAAGCCAGTATCGCTCCAAAAACGGGAAGCAAACCATTGACAATCACTCCGGCATTGGCCGCCTTGATCGATTGCAAGCCATAAAAAGAAAACATGGTATAAGGAAACCCACACCCGAGCGACACCACCACGGCCTTCCAAAGGGTGAGTTTTTTCCAATCGTAGCGCAATGAAAAAGGCAGAGCACATACTGCCGCCGTACCATATCGAAGCAGCGTGAGATCCTCTGGAGAAAGATTGGACTGCACGCCCACTCGTGAGAGGATGATCCACCCCGACCAAATGAAAACCATCAGCAAGGCACCCAATATGGCAAATAGTTTATGATTGAATGTTCTTAAGGGTTCGGCTTTGGGAAGCGTTTGCGTAGATGACATGAAGTTGTGATAATGACGAGCTTGGTCTTGGCGCAAAGTTGGCGAAATGGGGAAGGCTTTGCAAGGGGGTATTGGCTTTTGGCCTTTTGCTGCTGGTTGTTTTTCTTTTCGATAACCTAAAATAAGCGCACACTATTCATTCCATCGCACCTCCCTCCTACGCATTCTATCAAAGTCAGATGAGTTCGATTATGAAA
>CAWKCO010000003.1:0-846370 GCA_963848175.1 uncultured Cytophagales bacterium | reverse complement strand
ATTCAATTCTATGAATAGATCATTACCTATTACTCGAATTAAGAATTCTTCAATACGCGCTTCACCAAAGGCCCTATAGTCAGTCCTTGCGCGATAATGGAGAATACAACAATAACGTAGGTGACCGTAAGGAAAAGCTCACGCTCCATCTGTGGCTCAAGAGACAAAGCCAAAGCAATAGAAATTCCTCCTCGGATACCTCCCCAAGTCATAATCAGATTGGTTTTAGGAATAAAGTCCAGCTTCTTTTTGAAGATGGCTACTGGCCCTGAAAGTGCAATGTATCTCGCAAAAAGCGTGATTGGTATGGCTATCAAACCAAATATGAGGTAAGTAACATCCATAGAGATGACCAACAATTCTAGACCGATCAATACAAATAAAATAGCATTGAGCAAAACGTCTATCAGCTCCCAAAATTTATCTACATAGGTATGTGTATTTGAAGACCATGCGATAGTAGGCGCTTTGTTTCCCAGAAAAATCCCTGCAACAACCACGGCGAGAGGACCCGATACGTGTAGATAATGTGCTAAAGCTGAAATCCCCATGACCAGGGCCAGCGTGATGATGACCTCCGTCTCATAATGATCAATGACCTTCATCAATCGAAATGCACTCCACCCAGCTATCAACCCAAGTACAACCCCTCCGAAGACCTCCTCTGCAAATAATAACGAGACGTCGCCAAAACTCATAGCTCCGAGCCCTGCTGTGCGATCTTGAAAATCACGATAAATACCACGACGCCTACACCATCATTAAAAAGCGACTCCCCGACGATTTTGGTCTCAAGCTTCTTAGGGGCATTGGCATCCTTCAAAATACCCAAAACCGCTATAGGATCTGTGGGCGAGATAAGCGCTCCGAAAAGCAAACAATAGATGTAATTAATTGGATAATTGAAAGCAATGAACAAATAATACACCATGGTGCCAATCAGAAAGGTAGAGAGTAGAATGCCTATTGTTGCAAATAGGGCGATAGGCCCTTTTTGCCTTTTAAGCGCGTCGAGATTGGTATGGAGCGCGCCGGCAAAAAGAAGAAAACTCAGCATGATATCCAGAAGTGCTGTTTCGAAATCTACCGATTGGATCAGTAGCTTGGCTTCATCCAAAATATAGTCATTGAAACTCCCAACAATGGTGACGGCAACAGTGAAAACTATTGCGATGATCATCAACCCAATAGTAAAGGGAAGTTTGAGAAACTTGGAATTGATAAAGGCAAAGCCCGCTGAGAGAATGATTAAAATGCTGATAATATTAAAAATGCTCATTGTTATTATTGGAATTTGAGAAAGCTACAATGCTTTAGTATTGATGCGAATTCAAGTTTCAATTGTAAAAATATGCATGCTCGCTAAATAGCCGGAAAATTAACTAAACCTTCAGCCGACAGGACAAGCTAATCTCCTTGATTGTAAAATTATTTACCAATGTCGTTTAGTTAAGGTTACGTCACTGCGAGCATAGCGCGGCAGTCTCAAAAATAGAAGCAGAATCAATAATAAGTTTGCTTCGTTCCTCGCAAAGACGGTTATCTTATCTTAACAAAACGACATTGAATTATTTACTGTGAAGTTATACATTTCAACGCGTGTATCTCTTTGAATGGACATCCAACTGTTTTTGAATTTCATCAGGAAGTCCCGTCACACCCACTAGAGAATTCCCCACCGTGTTTGTTCCATCTTTTGGAATCACGCTCAGCTTGGAGTTCGTTTCTAATACCACAGCATAAATTTTATCAATCTCTTTGAAGCCATGCTGCCGTATTGCGGCATATACTTCTGGTTCCAGAATTCTTTCTTTGCGCAAGTTGTCTTTTAAGAATTCCCCTTCCAAAAATAAAAGTGTAGGAGAGGATTTTACCGCTTTGCGTGTGCCGTCCGAGTTGTACATCATTTTAGTAACCACATACTGCAATAGCAATAAAAACAACACGCCACTGCCACCTTCGGTTACAGACACATCTGGCAATACAATGGTAGATGAGAGTATGGAACCGATAGAAACAGTTACTATCCAATCAAAATTATTCAACTGGGAGGTAGATCTTTTGCCTAATACTCTGATATAGAAAATCACCAGAATGTAGATTAGAATGGTAGATATCAGAGACACTAACAAATCTGTTGGTGTAGTTGTAAATATTTTTTCCATGAAAACAAGTCTTTATTGTAGCTCAAAAATTAATAGTTGAATGCACCTGTCTGATCCTCTATATGGCTGGACTGAGCATCTTCTGGAATGGAATTTCCAACCGATGAAGTTTATCATTGTACATTACAAACAAAAAAAGAAGAGCTTGCCGACCCTTCTTTCCGTATTCTAAGAGACTAAAATTTCAACTCCCCATGGTTTCCCTTATCGTCTCCGTAGGTATCTCCCGACAAGATTGCTTTTGCTATTTTGAAAAACACCACCATTTTGCTGTTAGAGTCGTCCCAGTACTCTGCCTGATGAGGAGTTACTTTTATAAGTGTGAGCTGTGGATCATCTAATCCCTTAGGGTACCACGCCTTCATAATATCACTCCACAATTCTTTTTTCTTGTTCTCATCATCCACCTGATCAGCATGCCCTGCAACCGTCATATAGGTGTTTTTAGAAGGCTGACTGTAGCAAAGACAAAGGCCTTTTTCGCTTTGTATCTGTTTTAATTTTTCTGAATCGTCATCTGTAAAAAACCACAATGCACCATCCTCATCTACTCCTGCCGTGCTCATCGGTCGGCTATCTATATGGCCAATCATGCTGTGTGTACACATCATTGCTATATCCACTTCCTCTGCGATGCTCTTCAGTTTGGCAGTGGCCTCTTTTCCTGTTAGATTATTACTCTCCATTGGTTTAAAGTTTAAGTTCAAAAAAAATTAAGTGCGCTTCTCATGTCATCGACTTCAAGAAAGCGTCTTTAGGCCAATCACTGATAACAAGTAACTGACAGTTACCTAGCGATCACTTAAGAGGCGATCACCGCATTTCTTATGAAAAAATCAATGCTCCATAACCTGGCAAATCAAACACCGCTCGATTTGGAAAATCATCAAAAGCCTCCTCATATACTTCTAAGTTGGAGACATCCGTTTGAGAAAAATCATTGTCGTAACCACTCCACATGCTATTGAAATGGAGTTCCATTCCTTGATTCATAGGCAGACCAAGCGTATAGCGATCATACTGCTGAATGCTGAAATTCAGCACCACCAATGTCGCTTCAGTCATATCCTCGGCATGCGAGCGTAAATACGCCAATACTTTCGATTCTTGATTGCAATGAATAATTCGGATAAACTGTCCTTTGAGACCGGGCGCAGGCGAATCAAATCGTGATCGCAGATCGGCTAAGTCTTTGAATAACTTCGTAATCCCTTGCATTGATTCGTATCGATTCCAATCCAAGGCAGCATCATCTTTGAAATATTCATCTTCTATAAACTCCTGTCCTTGAAATATCATTGGAATTCCTGGAGCCGTCATGGTTAGTACCATTCCTAATACTGCACGCTTCTTGGCATACTCACTGTCTGCTGCTCCCGGGCTGATCTCCTCTGGCACACGGGATTTGCCATTGGCTACCTCGTCGTGAGACTCAGTATATACGACCCTACTAAAGGCGTTATTATTATACTTTTTCAAGGAGCGCATCTACCACCTTTTGCAAGTCTCTATCTTCATCATTCACAGTCTTTAACACCTCGCGTACGGGAAACACAAAGTTCAAATCCCATTGAGACGAATAGCCTACTCCACCGTTTTCAACCAGTTCTGTGATAAACTCTTGCCCTTTGAGATCTTCAGCGATGGTAATTACATTTGGATATTTTTCGTGGATTTCACTATTGATCGATCTCTCATAATCTGGTTGCCCTCCTCGATCACAGGATCAGAGACTTCCCCATTTCTAAAGCGAATAAAAGCAGTGGCATCCATACGTAATCCATCGCAATGGTAGCGCTCCAGCCACATCATGGCATTGTCTCTTATGTAGTTGCGCACTTGCTCTCGCCCATAATCTGGACGATTTTCGCCCCACGGAGTGGTTGATCTCTCGTCATTATAGAAATAGATACCCCCTTTTCCATCTTCGCTCCATCCATCAAAACACCACATATCATTATCTGATGGCCCAAAATGATTGTAAACGACATCCATAATGACAGCTATACCAGCTTTGTGTGCTTCATTGACGAAACGCGCCAAAGCCTCTGGCCCGCCATAATCACGCTCTATGGCAAAAGGACAGGCAGGGTTATAACCCCAAGAAATCCCTCCAGCAAATTCTGCAACAGGTAATAGCTCTATAGCATTGATCCCCAAAGATTGGAGGTAAGGAAGTTTGGCTATGACATCATCGAAGGTACCAACCTGATCGGGATCGGGTCGATGAAAAGTGCCTACATGAAGTTCGTAAATAACAAGGGAATTCCAATCTGGAATGGTAAAGCCTTCATCTTCCCACTCGAACTTCATATTGGTCACAATGGAATTACCATTGCTATTGGTCATTTCGAGTGCATAAGGATCATTTCGTTCAAACACGTTGATCTCCATTGTGGATGACGTATTTGTATTCATCTCCCGCCTTGGCAATAGGCAGTACCCCTGACCAATAGCCGTTTTCTTCTGATTCTAAGGCATCTTTCTCCTTGTTCCAGTCATTAAAATCTCCTGCAACAAAAATTTTATTCGCATTTGGTGCCCAGACACGAAAAGTCACTGACTCTTCGCCGACTATTGCCCCCATGCCGGGCATTACTTCTAGGGTATCTCCCATTATTTCATTTCTAAAATGTTGAATAATCGTTTATCATCAGGTTGGTGACAAAGATTTTTCATCGAAATGAATGCCTCTCAAATAAAATGGTGATTTTATCTCGGATGATGGTGAAAATCATCCTCAGATGTCATGGAAAACGAAATTCTAGTTAAATGGTTTGAAGCATTGTCCAAAATCCTCAAACATTATTTTTCTAGACATTACACCAAATGGTGTGCTTCTTACTGCCTATCAGACACTTGGAAGAATGTTCTATCAAAGTAATCCTAAATGGTGCAGTAAGGTCACTCTAAAACTGATAGTCTACTGATCCAGCAAATCTTTCCCTTCCCATTGGCCTTCTGACTTCAAAGCCACAAAACGCGCAAATAACTCCTCTTTGTACCAATCAAGAGTCTTAGTTCTAGCAATAGCACCTTGATGTCCTCTCTGGTTATAAGCAAATGCCTCCAGCCCCTCTTTACTTTTCCAAATGCTCAGAGTGCACATTTGCACAAGAGGAACCTCTCCTATTCCTATGGTGAAAATTAACTCAGGGTTGTCCTCCAACCCCGATTGCGCCGTAGGCACGTATCTCCAAAATTTGATCAACTTGCTCCACTTGATAGTAGCTCGTGTGAGCACCACTATCTTGCCGCCACTCGGCAACTCGTTTTCTGAAGCAACAAATGGATGCTCACCAGACCATGAGCCTCTGGATCGTATAGCTGATAAATACAGTGTGTAGCATGAGGACGTGTTGCTCCTGAACAACCGAAAAAGCTCAGAAGAACGCACGAACTGCTCGGCTTGATCTTCACTATCCCAGACCATCAGCAGTGCATATACTGACAAATTTGACCAAGGACTAAAACCCTTTTGTCCACTGCCCATCATTCGATAGAACCTCAAACCTCTGGCATTCTTTAGATAATCGTGTGCTTCATTCATCATTTTGAAAGCCCACCATTTCGTTGATGCTGTGTCGTATTTAAAGAAGGTGATAGTAGTAATCGTCCCCCGTTTCTAAAACCATTGAACGCTCGTTATCGTGCTTTGAAAATGTTCACTTATACGAAAGAGGTACAACTGGGTAGAGGGAAATCTGTTTTTTTGACCTCAAATTTTAATCCCAGAGGATAGAAATATGAGGATGAGCGTTGGGTGTAGAAGGGCATATTTTTTCAAGCGGATCTGGGAATTTACTTCCTTATAAAAGCAAAACGTCAACAAGGCTAAACTCCTTATTGACGTGCTTGGTGCTTTACGTTGCAGCAGTAAAAGCAATTCTGTAAAGCCAAACCAGCAATAACTCGGGGGTCAAAATTTTAGGGCTATAGTGAGCATTCACCCATGCCTTTTGTGTTCAATCGCTCCAATCAAGCTACTTGAGCCAAGTACAACTTTGGTGCAATGCCTCTTCCTACTATCTTTCTTACACGTTTCTCCATTTTGCTCATCATCTGATCGCAGCAGTCGTCTTTGATTATCATAACACATGGCAAAGCAGCTCCAGTCTTCATGCTTTTGCGGATAAGTCTCAGACCTTCAATGGCATAAACATGAACTTCATTTGTTTCATGGGTATTTGCTAATATGTTTTTCATAACTCAACTTTTTTTTAGATGTTCTAATTCTTGGTGGTATGTCTATTAGACGTGCCAACGAAATAAAACCCTACCGTGAGTATGAAAAAATATTTCGGTGCTCCCTCCACAGACTTAACCACTTGGCTACAGGAAATAGGCTGCTGATTATCACTCCCTCTATCACCATAAAATAGTTGTGTATGCGCAGATGATAAGTGTGGATTTATCGGCAGATTCCATTAGTAAGCATTTCAAAATCTGCGTCCCCCATTTTTTAGTACTTTTTCAGCAAGTAGGCATAGTTAGATTGATGGTGGGTCTAGCAGGTACTTTTCATATGTCAAATTGATCCTACATATAGGCGATTTGAAGAGATCTCAGCTCGGTCGTACGAAATTATCCACTCTTATGCGAGTAATACAGGCTTATTACATAGAGGCTATGAGCCTTTTACACGAGAAATTTTTATAACTATCTGATAATAAGCAGCAAACAGCCAATGTTTGTGTAATTATCAAATGGACTTTATATAATTCCATTCTATTTCTGTATCTGTACTGAGCAAGTAAGCTGCATTTCCTATTATTGCACTTTGATAAAAATCACTCTCCGTCCGCTAGCAAAATGAAAATCACATTACTGGCCTTGCTTTTGACTTTGGTGCTCGCTCATGAGAACATCGCTCAACATGGCCCCAAACTTGGCTTAGCACTTTCGTCTATCAAGGGTTATGACAATGACCTCAATTCCAAACCAATATTATTGCCGTCATTAGGCTATTTTTTCACAATTGAACAGACCAGAGAAATATTTCTAAGACCAGAAATACTGGTAAGTGTGAAAGGAACACACCTAAGCGGAACAGGAAGTAGTTCGGATCAAAAGCTTACAGAGCGCATCGCTTATGCGGAGATTCCATTCTTTTTGGTCTATACAAATGCAATCAATAAAGTCCAGTTCAACTTGAAGGCAGGACCATCTCTATCCACACCCATCGTTGGTTGGTGGAAATATACCGAATCGCAATTCCCAGGCAACAACGACAATGGCAGATTTAGCATAGCCAATACAGTGGATGATGACAATATCAATAAACATATTGGAAAAAGGGCGATCAAAAGATTTGATTTTGCCGTGAATTTTGGCTTGGAGTTGATCCATAAGGATTTCCTCATTGAGATAGCTTATTCCATTGGACTTGTAGATCGCACTTCCAATTCTAGCACTTCTAACTTCAAATCTGGTCAGCAACAAGGCTTATTCAATCGTCAGGCAAGAATCGCTGTTGGTTATAATTTCGGGTACTAACGCTAAATCGTACTACTTTTTTAGTATAAAATCATAGCCTTTATAAAACCAACTTAATTGATATCATTCCTCCCACTGATTTAATCTAAAGCAAATTAGGATGTATTAAAATTCCATCACCAATCAAAATTGGCCATTGTTTCTAAACTCTATTGAAAATCACCAAAAAAAAATCTCTAGAGTAAAATCTATGAGGATTCGCCATTCAACAAAGTTTTAAAATAATCATTTCCGCAAGGCCTTTTCACATACCCACTTCCATACTATTCTTAATCCCTTCACGGCAACCACTTATAACATTAGGATTATGATTAGGTGCATGCCATTGACGATGTAATAGAAAAGTTAAAAAGATCAAGTAAAATACCAGGACCGCACATGAATCTATAAAAAATTGGGTAATCCAGTCATTGGACAAAAAAATAACACTGAGTCAGTAGCCCAGTGTTATCCAATTTATTATTTGAACTGATATGCTGCAACCATATAACCGGTTACAGAAAGTCAATTAACTTTTTTTTTAAAAATAGAAATGCACATAAATTTCGCCCGCAGCGGTTGGGCTACTGTACTGACGAGTGCTCAAGCTACTGCTGGTATTCCCAGGACTAGATGGTCTGTCAAACTCATAAACTTGAGTACCATCCCATGCTTCATAAGCAGTATCCTCCTGCGAATCCCACGAGTATCTATAGGCCAAAGAAAAATCAGCTCCTACAGCAAATCTCTTTGCGACAAAATACTCGACCCCTGCAAATAGTCCAGCATAAACACTCTGATTACTACCGCCATCTATAGACAAGCGTCTGCCTAAGCCACCTGCATCACCACCATTATTACTGGAAGGACTGGGATTAAGGGCAGATATAGGGTTGCCATATGTATAATCCGTTTGGAATCTATTAAAGTCATATCCTACAAAAGCTCCATAGAGAAATGTGAACCTATTATAGTCCTCCCTCATTTCATAGCCGATATTCAAACTCATGTTAGTATTCTTCCGCTTTCTAGTATCAATGACCTGTGCAGTACTCGTTGGATCGGCCGCTAGTGCTGCATCATCTTCAGAGTAAAACTTGTTGTTACTAGTAGAATTATTGATATAAACCGCTACTCTAATAGCAGAGACATCCGACAAGAAATACTTACCATATAAAGTATTACCTCCTAAGTTGAGATCATTATCATTCTGCTTGCCAAAAAAGTTACCTAGATAGTCAAGGTAAGGCATAGCACTTATTCCTATTCCAAAATCACCAGCTTTTGGCTTTAGTGCATCAGTATCTACTACCGCGTCCTCAGTAGTAATATCCTGAGCAAGGGCTGTAAAGCCGGAGAGAAGTACTCCGGCCATCAGATATATTATTTTATTTTTCATTTGATGTTCTTTTTTAATTAGTCAGTTATTTTATTTCTGTGAATAATATTATTCACAACTTTTCTGATAATTATGGTTGAACTACTTCAGTCCAGTAAGCTGCAAACTTATCAGCACCAGTTTTACTGCCAACATCCTTACCACCTTGAGCGAAGGTAACCGCCCCTGTAACAGTAAACTCATCATCCATATCCACTTCTAATCTCCAATTAGTAGTTTCATAAATTGGGTCAAGCGCCTCATCAACTTCACCTGTGTCAAGCGTTCTGTCCATTTGAAATACACATGAAAGGTAGATTGGCTGATCTACAGGTACATCAACTGTATATTTACCAGAAGCAGATGTAGTTACTTGTTTAGACCATGCAACTCCTTCATCTTCCAGAGTGAAGAAAGTGAAAGTTTTACTGTTCAATGTTTCCCTACTAGCAACGGCTTGATCTTCATTTGTTTCAGAATATATAATACCACTAATAGTCACTAGCTCAACTGCCTCATCACCATCAATAACTGTAGGAGCGTCCAAGGTAGTGTTAATGATTTTTGTTTGACCAGGAGCGATACTACCGTAATCAACTGTCTCAGATGCAAATTCAACACTTTTTGTTGCTGGAGTAGTGCCTGCAGATTGTGTTTGCGTAGTGACAAATGATCTGATAGTTACCTCAAATTCGTCTGTACCATCTTTATTGACCATTACTTCCACAGAAAACTGACCATTAGCATCTAAAGTCGTTTCCGTTTCGAATGATTCGTTTCCATCAGTTTTAGCAATCACAACGACTGTTCCAGCCGGAGCAGCTTCATTACCTGCGGTTTGCAAATTCAACTCTGCTGTTACATTACCTACTAGTGTCGCTGGCAACAATGTTGTCGACTCATCTATAGCAGTAGTGGTAGTGACAACTATGTTGTAAATGTTATTACCACCCAATTTTAAAGCATAAGATGCCGGAGCGAAATTATACCAAGAGTTTTTGGTACTTCCATCAGCTTGAACCTGTAGAAATTCGAACCCACTTACCGATACAGTAGCTTGTACGCCATTGTCATCTACAGGTACTGTGAATTCCACAAAACCACTTGCATTAACAGTACCACGTACAACTATTGAGCTATTGGAAGCTCCACCTGTTCCCACAGTCGAATATTGTGAATATGGAATCGTAATTGTAACAACTGTTCCCTCTGGTACAGCTTCATTGCCAGCAGATCTGAGATCTAGGTTTGCCTTAGGATAGATACGGACACTTGCAGAATCCATGGTGTCAATAGACAAAGGAGTGCTGGTTACATCTTCATCACAACCTGTAGTGAACATTGCTGCTATTGCAGTTCCTACTACGAGTAAAAGAATTTTTGTTTTTTTAATCATTAGTTCGGTTTTTTTTTAAACTTTATTTTCTTATCCCTAAACTTTTTTTAGGGAATGCGAAAGTATAAAAAAAATACTAATGATCTGCAAAATAATCACATTTATATAATTGAAATACAAAGGACGGTCTTGCTACGTCCCGTCGTTTCGTACTTAATGTTCACCAAACATTTATTATAAGCGGTAAAATATCAAAAGGTATACAGCCGGTCATCTAGTTTTCAAACAAATACTTGATTTGTATTTACCATTATATGAGTGAGGAATATTTACGAGCTTATCTGAATGAACACTGTTACAACTTTAACAGGAACGCGTCCAAAAATTCCATATTCAAAATCTGATCAATCGGATGGCATGCCATTAACCTTGGGATTACAAATTTTCATTAATATCATAAAACCTAGAACAGAATGAGCAAATCGGCTTAATGGATATGATTCCTCCCAATGACTTGCCAGGAGCAAAATCGAACCAACAAAATGCTATCTACAATAGAAATTTGCAATTGTCACTAGGGTATATTTTCAAAGCAAAGCATCCCAAATCACCCGAATAGCAAAACTCTAAGTTTTGGTAAGCTTGAGCGTTTTAAATAAAATAAGCTAGCCACGGTTTTTTCGCTTGTCATTTCTCTCTTTTTAAACATCTTTGCGGTTAAAAAAAAATAACTATGAAAACATTATTATTCACCGCTTTAGCACTATTTTTTTCGCTTTCAGTATTCGCTCAAGCAAGAGATACCTATGAGCAAGCGGGCATGAAACCGGGAGTTAACAAATCTTTGTTTTATATCAACGTCGGTACAGGACTGGATAATTACACTGGCATGTTAGGTGTAGGTCTTACCGTACCAGTATATAATGAATTCGCTCTACGTGCTGGTGCTGGACTTGGAGCATGGGGAAGCAAATATAGCTTCGGGATGAAGTACCAAGACCTTACAAAAAAAGGAGTTGGTTTCGGCATAGGATACTCGCACTGTCCAGGTGTTGAAGGTATTGAAATCTCTTTAGAAGATGATAATGGAATGACCCAAGATTTTGACCTAGATTATTTACCAGTTGGGTCTGTCAACTTTACAGTTAATAAAAACTGGCTTTTTAGAAACGGAAATATCTTCTATTTAGAATCTGGATATGCATTCAAAACTGGTGGGAAAAATATCTATAGAAATAACTCCAATGTTGTTCTATCGGAAGATAGCGAAGTGATATTTGAGCTTCTAAGACCAGGAGGAATTATTCTTGCCTTCGGGTTTTAATTTGGCATAAGATAAGGCAATTGCTCAGTTCAGTATATGATAAAAACAAGCGCCCCATCAGGGGCGTTTTTAATTTAAAGACCTGATCTCAATATCCCATATCAGGCTCGATAGAGTGCGAGGACTTTCAGCCGAAAAGAATTCCTTACCTCCACTCTACGACTAATGCTCCAATGATTATAATTCACAATGAACCATACCTGCGGATCATTTTAAGCACAAGATTCTCTTACCTTTGCGCGCCTAAAATCTGGTCATGAAGAGACGTTATAGCATTCGCAAAATTCTAATATTAATAGGAATCTTAGCCGCTATCATATTTTCAATTATTATGGCCTTTGTTCCATCAGCAAAAGGCAAAACGGAAGACATGGTGCCAGTGCCTGTCCTGACAAAAGAAGAAAACAAAGCACTGCGCAGAT
Source organism: uncultured Cytophagales bacterium (assembly GCA_963848175.1). Classification (GTDB taxonomy): domain Bacteria; phylum Bacteroidota; class Bacteroidia; order Cytophagales; family Cyclobacteriaceae; genus JAMZMI01. The sequence goes on along the minus strand of CAWKCO010000003.1, from coordinate 834,270 downwards.
ACAACAACACGTATCACGTAGAAGTGGCTCGCGCAAAGGGCTTAAAAACACCCCTGGCTTCAAAAAAGGCTAATAATGCAAGTAATAGAGAGCTTCTCAAAGGTTACGAATTGGTGGAAATTGAGGACAACAAATATTATGAAATCCCACTTTTAATAAACTCACTCCCCTACCTCAAACCTCCAGCAGCAGAATTTTTAGACCTCCTTGGCAAAGCCTTTTGCGAGCGACTCGAAGAATTAGAAATGACAGCCTACCGTTTTTCAGTTACCTCCATCCTACGAACGCTCGAAGATCAAAAATCGCTACGCAAAAACAATATGAACGCTACCCCCAACAATTCGTCACATTACTACGGCCTCACTTTCGACATTGCGCAAACCCGCTTTTTCGAAAGAGGCAATAGCAAACCAGTCTATTCTTACCGTCTTAGAAATCTCTTGTTGCGGGAGTTGATCAAAATGCAAGATGAAGGCAAATGTTATGTGCTCCTAGAGAGCCAAACAAAGTGTATTCACGTAACTGTGAGGTGAGTTTTGATCGGTATTAGGCTAAATTCCAAGAAACATTAGATTTACTTCTAGATGACAAGGATTAATATTTCCCTTTCTTACGCACAAAAATCAACTTGTTATTCCCCTTTGCACTTTCCCTTGGCTCTACTTCAAACTCCGCAATTGATTTAATTAGTTGCGTAAGCTTTTCAAATCCATAATTTCTGGAATCAAAATTGGGTTGCTTCTTCTGTAACAGATGCCCCACATCTCCTAAGAAAGCCCAGCCATCCTCATCAGAAAGATCTGAAATCGTAGTGGAAATAAAGTTAATCTCTTTTCGAGTGATGGTATCTACATGTGCTTTGCTCGTGTCTTTGCTCTCGATATCAGTACTCTTCTTTTCGGGTTGACTTTTTAGAATTTCTACGTAAATAAATTTATCACAAGCCACAATAAACGGATTAGGTGTTTTCTTTTCTCCAATCCCAATCACTTGCATGCCCGCCTCTCTCAAGCGTGTGGCCAATCGCGTAAAATCACTATCACTAGACACAAGACAAAATCCACTCACTTTGCCACTGTATAGGATGTCCATGGCATCTATGATCATGGCGGAATCAGTAGCATTCTTTCCTGTGGTATACCCATATTGTTGGATGGGCGTGATGGCATTTTCCAGCAATAGGTTTTTCCACTTGGTCAGATTGGGTTTAGTCCAATCGCCATAGATTCTCTTGATGGTCGGGTTGCCATACTTGGCAATCTCTTCCATCATCTCCTTTACATGGGCGGAAGGAATATTGTCACCGTCTATAAGTACGGCTAGGTTCAGGTTGTTATTCATTTTTTGAAGATAGTCTAATGTTGTGCCTTATCAGTCAATGACAGAAGAATAGTCATTTTCATGGCATGTGATCGTAATGGTATGTGCTTTTTTTATATTTTCTACAACTGCGGATCTAACTAATAAAGGCATATCATCCTTTGCTGCAGATTTAGCAAATAGAGCTTCTAATACACTTTATTCATTCCAATTTGCCGTTCTTAGATTGGACATGCCTTGATAATGTTTAACATTATTTGTAACAAGAGTAAGTTCATTTGTTCCTAACCGCTTAAAAAGTTAGACCAGTTTCCAAGCTAAAATGGAAACAAAATGATCGAAGAATTAATAAAGAATGCTAGAGTATCTGCCAGCGGTCGCAAACTGCTCACCTCACAGCAAAAGGCTTATCTTGTAGAAGATTGGGAATCATCAGGATTAACATGTCCTGAATATTGTCGCCGGTATGGATTAATCACCAGCCAGTTGTACAAATGGAGATCTGACGCAAAAACTGGAGCTATTATGAGTATTAAGAACCAAGGCGATTTACATTCCAACACTGAATTGGAAATGCTTAGAAAGGAGAATGAGGAACTTAAAAAGGCACTTGGCGAATCAACCCTTGACATCAAAATTCTAAAAAAAAGTTGGAAATGGATCAACAACGAAACAAGAAATTGAATCGTTATCCAGTGAATTCAAGGTGAGTATGAATAAACTCATTAAGATTTTGGGAGTAGCAAAGTCAAGCATTTACTATAAACCAAAGGTTTATCCCCAAAGGAAAAAAACCATACGTAAAGTACTTTGTGAAAAGGTGAAATCCTGCATTCTGGAGATTACAGCTATGAAGTCTACTTATGGCATACCAAGAGTAAAGGCTATTATGAAAAGGGATTATGGAATCAACGCATCAAAATACATGATACACCGATTTATGAAAGAAGAAGGGCTGTTGATTACTCGTCATCGCAGAAGAGGGAGTTCTAGGCCACATACAGGAAGAATTGCAGTAGATCAGTCGAACACTAGATGGTCAAGCGATATTACGTCTGTTAAATGCTGGAATGGTGAAAAACTAAGGTTAGCCTTCTTGATGGACTGTTGTGATAGATCAATTATTGCGTGGAGAGCAGGTAAACACATGCAAGCAGCAGATATCGAATTAATGCTTCAAGATGGCATTAATATTAGATTTGGTGAGGCTTTACCAAATATAGGTCAGCTGCAATTCTTACATGATAACGGCCCAGAATTCATTGAAAAGCAACTTAGAAAAAGACTAAAATCATGGAACATTGAAGATTGTAATACTCCAACATATTCACCACAATCTAATGGAATGTGTGAAGCTTTAAATGCCACTTTTAAGCGTGATTATGTCTTTGAAAATTGTTTAGATAGCGCAGAACTTGTCTTAAATCAGATACAAAAATGGGTGGATGAATACAATGGATATGCTCCGCATTCTGCCCTAAACATGAAAACACCAAATGAATTTTATAACTTTAAAATCGCTGCGTAACTAGTCCAGTTTTTAAGCGGAAAGAGCACATTGGCCACTGCAATTCCCGAAATCAAAATATCAGCCGTCCCTATTGTCACTCCATTTCTTCGCAATTCCCCATATAGTTCAGCTGAGGTTCTAAGTGATGCTTTAGAAAGTTTAAGAATTTCACAAGTTGCAGCAAAACGCTCAATTTCCTCAATCTGCTTAGCGGCTTGTTTGAATGCTAAACCAGCAAGTACTTCATAGTAATTGATCTCTGAAATAGTGATTTTAGGATACTGCCTGAGATAGCGTTCTACGTTTATTGCCACCTGTCTATTACCCTTGAGGTAATAAGAAAGAATATCCGTATCTAATAGAGATTTCTTCAAAATTCGGGGATTCTTTCATCACCCTCCATTCGCTTTTCGTGCAAACCAGTGGTAAGTTCATCTATATCAATGTCTCTAAATATCCCATTAAAGGATAGGGCTGATTCCTCCGTGCCAAATTGGGATTCCAAATCATTCAGAAATGAATCAAGATTCGAGAGTTTATCTTCCGAAAGATTTTTCACTTTGTTGAGGATAATATTTCTAAGTTTATCCTTAGTCGCCATACTGTGAAGTTAAATAATTCCTCGTTGAACATCAAGAGAGAATTCTACCTAAAAAGGCATATCATCATCCTTCTTATTGGCCTTGCTAGGTAGGGTAATCGTAAAATCAGAATTGGATTTGCTTGGAGATGGAAAGGAATTTCCACCATAGCCATTGTTGTCCATCATGGTAGTATCCAAATCTTCAAACTTGGTGAACTTACCGATGAACTTGAGTTGCACATTTTTCAGCTGACCATTTCTATGCTTGGCTATGATCACCTCTCCTACGCCATTGAGCGGCATGCCATTTTCATCCTGTGTGATCCCGTAGTATTCCGGACGGTAAAGGAACATAACCATATCCGCATCCTGCTCTATGGAACCCGATTCCCTCAAATCCGAAAGCTGTGGTCGTTTGTCTCCTCCTCTGGTCTCTACCGCTCTACTCAGCTGCGAAAGTGCAATCACTGGCACGTTCAGTTCTTTGGCTATTCCCTTCAGCGCTCGTGAGATCGACGCAATTTCCTGCTCCCTGTTTCCTCCACCAGATTTGGAAGTATCTCCCGTCATCAACTGCAAGTAGTCAATGATGATCAACGAAACACCATGCTGAGCTACTAAACGGCGACTTTTTGCTCGCAATTCAAGAATACTTAGGCCAGGAGTATCATCAATGAAGATCGGGGCATCAGACATCTTGGCGGTCTTATGGATGAGCTGCTCCCATTCGTAATCCGCCAAATCACCTTTTTTAATTTTTTCACTTTCCAGCTCAGCTTCCGCACAAATCAAACGATTGACCAGCTGAATAGAAGACATCTCCAAAGAAAACAATGCCACTGGCTTGCCAAACTCCACGGCAGCATTTCGCATGGCCGAAACCACAAATGCCGTCTTACCCATACCTGGACGTGCCGCAATAATCACCAAATCAGATGGCTGCCAGCCGGACGTCACACGATCCAAAGCGGAGAAGCCGGTTGGAATCCCTGTAAGACCGTCCTTTTTATCTTTTTTCGCAGCAATTTCCTCTATGGCCTGATGGAGCAACGAGCTCATCTTGTCATAATTCTTTCGAATGTGTGATTCCGACACATCAAAAAGCGACTGCTCGGCCTTATCCAAAAGTTTGAAAACGTCTATGGTATCCTCATAAGCATCTGTCTGTATCTCTGCCGAGATGCGAATCAATTCACGCTTGATAGATTGCTCCGCTACGATCCTTGCGTGATACTCGATGTTGGCAGAAGAGTTTACTTTGGTCGTAAGTTCAGAAACGTAATAAGCACCTCCCACAACTTCCAGCTGCCCGTTTTTACGAAGCTGATGCACGACCGTCTTGATATCGACTGGATCACTATTGTTAAAGAGCTGAACTATAGCTTCAAATATCAGCCTGTTGGCGTCTTTGTAAAAACTCTGAGGACGAAGGATTTCAATTACGCTGGTAAGCGCATCTCGCTCCAGCATGAGTGCTCCAAGTATCGCTTCTTCTATCTCTATGGCTTGAGGTGGCAATTTCCCTAGCTGACCTGAATAATCCGATCCTCCTGGTCTTCTTGTTCTATCTGTTGGTCTTGAACTTGCCGTTTTTCCTCCCTCCATACGATTTACTTTTTGCTTTGATTTACAAACCTAAGCATCTATCCTTTTTGTTCGGGGAATAACAAAATCTAAATTTACTAAGAACATATCAACATGCTTATCCACATTAATTATCAGATCAAATCCCCACCATTTCTAAAAAGAACATCATAACCTCCAATTAAATTTGCCTACCGTCTAATTTGACTTATTTTTGAAAAATACCTATATAATCCTATGCCATTAGAGATAGAGAAACTCAGAAACAAACAACGAATTGTAATTGCCGGAAATCACGGTTTAGATAAAATCACTAAAATCGTTCGATCAACCCTTGATCTAAGTAACAAGAAATACAGCTTTATCAGCGAAGATGAATCCACCATCAACGATGGAGCGATTGTTATCCTCAAAGGTGGCAATGCCCTCGAAGATGGGAAAGCATTATTTCACCAATTTTATCCTCACATTGCACTCATCTATAAGATCTCTGAAAAGATTCCAGAGGGGTATTCTAACTTTGATCAATATATCAACGAAATTGAAAAATTGGCAGACGCGCTTCCAAAAGCAGGTTCTTTGATCTACAATGAATCTGACGATGTATCGACCATGATAGGTAAAAATGAACGAGAAGGTGTGAAATCCATAGAATACGGAGCGATCAATGGTCAAAAGACGCACTCTGGATTTCTGGTAAAAAGTGATAAAGAATCTTTTGAGGTTGTTACCGACAATGAGAGTTTCTTATTTCACGCAGGTGCTGCCAAAGCCCTTCTCAAACGTCTGGGCATTTCAGAAGAACAGTTTTACTCAAGTATAAAAGCAAACTAAGCATGCTAAAACTAAAAAATCCATTGGTGGTATTCGATCTGGAGACCACAGGTATCAATATTGCCAATGATAGAATAGTAGAGATGGCTTTGCTAAAAGTCCTGCCAGATGGTTCTGTAGAAGAAAAACACCGCAGGATCAACCCTACCATTCCTATCCCAATAGAAACAAGCTTGATACACGGCATTTACGATGAAGACGTAAAAGATGAGCCTACTTTTAAGCAAGTGGCCAGATCGCTGGCTACATGGTTAGAAGGTTGTGATTTGGCTGGCTTCAATATTCTTAAATTTGATGTTCCCATGCTCGTAGAGGAATTTCTTCGAGCCGATGTGGACTTTGAAACTGCAAACAAGAAGCTTATTGACGCTCAAAAGATTTTCCACATGATGGAAAAGAGAAACTTAACAGCAGCATACAAGTTCTATTGCGACAAAGACCTAGTAGATGCGCACAGTGCATTGGCAGATACTAAAGCCACGTATGAAGTGCTCCTTTCGCAAATTGAAAGATATGAAGGACAAGAAATCACAGAAATGGGAGGCACGCCTATCGGCACTATTCAAAATGATATGGCCATCATCCATTCACTCACCAATGGAAAAATGGTGGATTTGGCGGGTCGAATGACTTTCAACGCTGATGGAATAGAGGTTTTCAACTTTGGAAAACACAAAGGAAAGCCAGTGTCTGAAGTGCTGAAAGCAGAGCCTGGGTTCTATGACTGGATGATGAAAGGAGATTTTCCGCTAGATACAAAAAGAAAGCTCACGCAGATACGTTTGCGTAACTTCGGGTAAAAAAATAACGTCTCATATAGTGTTGAAATTTCGGAAAACCCCACCGAAGAGTAAATAATAACATAACCAAACCATGCCAAAGACAATAATTGTTTCAAACAGATTGCCGGTAAGGATAACTCAGGAAAAAGGGAAATTCAATTATCAACCAAGCGAAGGCGGTCTAGCAACGGGACTTGGATCAATATATAAAGAGGGAGATAATATTTGGATCGGGTGGCCAGGCATGAACGTGCCAAACGCCGATCATAGAAAAGAGATTACCACCAACCTCGCTAAAGAGAACATGCGGCCAGTGTTTCTTACCGCATCAGAGATAGAAGAATATTATGAGGGTTTTAGCAATGAAACCCTTTGGCCCAACTTTCATTATTTCAACCAATACGTAGTTTATAATGAAGACCTGTGGAAGGCTTATCAAAAGGTAAACCGCAAATTCGCTAAGGAAATAGCCGAAGTACTAGAGCCAGAAGATACCGTTTGGGTGCATGACTACCAGTTACTTTTGCTACCCGAATTGATTAGAGAATATGCACCTAATGCTAGTATTGGATTTTTCCTACACATTCCATTTCCTAGTTACGAATCTTTCAGACTGCTTCCATGGCGTAGAGAAATCCTAAAAGGAATGCTGGGTGCGGATTTCTTAGGTTTTCATACCTATGATGACATGCGCCACTTTCTGTCTTCAGTCAATAGACTGGCGGGGCTTGGTAACTCAAACAGCCAGATAAATGTTGGCAACCGAAAAGTACTCGTGGATGCCCTCCCTATGGGTATTGATTATGACAAATACGAAAAATCTGCCTCACACCCTGAGACGCTGACTCGTGAAGTTCGATATAGAACGGGTATTGGCAACCACCGATTGATGCTTTCGATAGACCGTCTGGATTATTCTAAAGGAATACCACAAAGACTAAAAGCGTTTGAATTATTTTTAGAAAGACACCCTGCATTTCGAGAAAAGGTTTCGCTCCTTATGATCGTAGTACCATCCAGAGATCAGGTTGGTAAATACAAAGAGTTGAAAGAAGAAATCGACTTGCTTGTAGGTAGAATTAATGGAAACTATGGCAGAATGAACTGGACACCTATCCACTATTTCTATCGATCATTCCCGTTAACAGCACTTTCAGCTTTTTACAGAATGGCCGATGTAGCGCTGGTCACTCCTATGCGTGACGGAATGAATTTAGTCTGCAAAGAGTTTATCGCCAGCAAGCTAGACAAAAAAGGCGTACTGATTCTGAGCGAAATGGCAGGGGCGAGCAAAGAGCTCTCCGACGCTATTCTGATCAATCCTAATAACATGGAACAGATGGTACGTGCAATTAAGAAAGCTCTAGAAATGCCAGAATCAAAGCAAAAAGCAAATATGGAGAGCATGCAAAAGTCTCTCAAACGTTATAACATTCATCATTGGGTAAGTTTATTTATGGATAGATTGGCTACAGTAAAAACAGAACAAAAGGCACTGGAAACGAAGCTATTGGATGCAGAACACCAGTCCAAAATGAAGGAAGCTTATAACCAAGCTCAAACCCGATTAATCTTCCTGGATTATGATGGCACGCTTGTAGGATTCCATTCAGACCCGCTGGAGTGCAAACCAAATAAGGAGCTTGTTGATATTCTAACAAAACTAACCGCTGATAAGAAAAACCGAGTGGTTGTCATCAGCGGTAGAGGTCGTGACACCTTAGAAAATTGGCTGAGTGGTTTTGATTTAGAAATCGTCGCTGAACATGGTGTATGGATCAAAAAGAAGAACAAAGACTGGAAAACGCTCATCCACCTAACAGATGACTGGAAGCCACAAATAATGACCATACTGGAAGGTTACGTGAATAGAACTCCTGGAAGCTTTGTTGAAAAGAAAGACTATTCTTTGGTTTGGCACTATAGGAAAGTAGAAACGGGGCTTGGAGAAGAGCGAACGCGAGAGCTTACTAGTAGATTGAAATATGCTACCGTCGACAAAAACCTAAAAGTATTGGAAGGTAATAAGGTGGTGGAAATCAAAAATTCAGAAGTGGACAAAGGAAGAGCCGCAAAAATCTGGGTATCCAATCACCCATCTGACTTTGTAATGGCTTGTGGTGACGATTGGACGGACGAAGACACCTTCAAAGTAATGCCAAAAGATGCTTATACAGTGAAAGTCGGAACAAATTCCTCTGCAGCAAATTATAGAGTGATGGATCATACAGAGATCCGATCACTCCTAAAATCATTGATATAAAAGCGGTGAGCCAGACTTATAAAAAGTCTGGCTTATCCAATTTTCTAGCTATTCTATTGGCTGCATTCAGTAAACCAATATGGCTATAAGCCTGAGGAAAATTCCCCCACATACTTCCATCAGAAGCCTTCACATCCTCACTCAATAAGCCTACATGATTTGAATAAGACACAAGCTTATCAAAATATTTGATGGCTTCCTCTATCCTTCCAACACACGCTAGAGCTTCAACATACCAAAATGCACAGATCAAAAATGTCGTTTCGGGCTCACCAAAATCATCTACGTGCTTATATCTGTAAAACAAACCATCCTGAGCAAAAAGCTCTTTCTCCAATCCAATAAGATGATCTTTGGCTTCTTGAGAATTACCATCCAAATAATTCATCATGATAAGCTGAAGCGTACTTGCATCCATCCTATCTACGCCGGCTGCTTGAGCATAGGCCTTCTTTTCAGGAACGTAACACTTCTCAATCATAGCAGCAGATCTCTCTTTTAATATCTCCGCCTTTTTGAACATCTCATCATCCTTGACCACTTTGGCCATTTTCATCGCAGCGCTACTTCCTGCCCAATGAAAAAGATAGGTATAGCAATGATGCTGGCGTAAGTTTCTAAACTCCCACAAACCTGCATCTGTCTCATCAAAAGTCTTGTCAATCATGTCAAGCGTCTTGTGAATCAAATCAGCAGAATCAAATCGCTCAGTAAAAATGATCCGCTTATCCTCATAAAGTGGCAGAAGAGAAATCAACACTTGGCCATACACATCATTTTGTATGTGAGTATACGCCTGATTACCTATTCTCACGGGCTGCTCGCCCATATATCCTTTCAATGGAATTTCTATCTCGTCTAGATTTTTCTTACCCGTGATACCGTACAAGGGCTGGTAGCGATTAGTTTCCTCTACCGTGGTATTCAATATGTAGTGAAAATATTTTTCTGACTCCTCAAAGTGACCAATATGATTGAATGCATTCAACGTGTAAAACGTATCACGCATCCAGCAATATCTATAATCCCAATTCCGTGTACTTCCAGGTGATTCAGGTAAACTGGTCGTAGTTGCAGCTATAATAGCACCTGTATCTTCATACTGATGAATTTTTAGAATTAACGCAGAACGAATCGCCTCACGCTGATAAAAATTAACAACACTTGCTGTTTTAATCCAGTTTCTCCAATAGGTTTTGGTTCTATTCAAAAACAGTTCAGCAGTCTCTTCTATGCCAGCCTCCAATGGCGGGCCATAAGTAAGCACCAGATACTTCGTTTCGTTCAATACAAAACTCTCCTCACTCAAAACATAATTAAGAGGGATATTGGTCGTAAGTCGAACATGCGCCCCCAAACCAAGGAAACGGATATGATTACTACCCATACTTGATTCTGGTACTGTTTGTCCATAATCGCCTACAGGCTTACAACGAGCCACCACTCTTGGACTTCCACTCAAACACTCGACCTTTCTGATAAGCATCAAAGGCTTATAATAGCGATCCGTTTGATAAAACCTTGGCGCGAAATCAGTCACACGATATTTCCCTGTTGCTGTCTCTATTTCGGTACATAGAATGTTGGTATTTTCAATATAGTACTGTCTAGATGTTTGCTCGTCTTCTATAGGTTTAATAGAAAACTCCCCTCCTTTTTCATCATCTAAAAGACGTCCGAAAATGAAACTACTATCAAATTTGGGCCAACACATCCACGCCACATTAGTGTCGGTATGTATGTGTGCGGTGAAGGCACAATTGCCAATAACTCCATAATCATAGGTATGTCTCATAGTAAGTATTTATTGTTTATGTCTACTTGAATTGTGAATTTAACAACAATTTAAAGTATAAATTGAAAATATATTATAAAAATGAGGATAAAATGCAAAAGATCACTAGATCGATCGACCACCTGGTTTTACGAATTTGTCGCCCTATTTTTAAATAAAAAAACAGCAACCTTTCATTTAAAGCTCTTTGGAGGTGATTTTTTCGAATTAAGTTTTTGACTTCAACCATAAAGTCAAATGAGTAATCACAATTCTAGTCTTATTGTTATATTTGGCGCATTCATTGCAAATTGTATATGTACCAACAATTCATAAAGAGTAAAACTTTTAGGCTGACCATTGGCATCTGTCTAGGGTTGCTCATTTATTTCATCCTGATCACCTTACTTGTTGAATTTGAGAAAGGGAGCAGTCAAGCTTCAATTACTAACTATAGAGATGCCATTTGGTATTCACTAGTTACAATGACCACCGTAGGTTATGGTGATTTGGTGCCCGCCACTGAGTATGGAAGATATATAGCCCTTATTTTTGTCTTAATAAGTTTAGGAACTTTCGGAATATTAATTGGGCAAATATCTGCCCTCATGGTTGAAATTAGAGAAAACAAAAAACTAGGTTACAACGGTACTACTATGGAGGATCACGCAGTTATCATTGGATGGAATGATTTTGGGAAACTTGTCCTTAGCCAGCTAATGGGCGTTGGAAAGAAGGTCGCTATTGTCACAAATAAAAAAAGTGACGTAGAATTCATTAAAGAAGAAGAGGGGGGTAAAGGCGTGTATGTCCTCTACACAGACTTTAATAACATGGAGTTACTAAAGAAATCGAATATCGAACGGTCTTCCAATGTTTTTGTAAACCTAGATAATGATACCGAAAAGCTGGTTTACATCTTGAACCTTAAAAAAAGCTTTCCAAATCTAGATTATGTAGTCACGCTAGACAATGGTGATCTGAAAAATACCTTCCTAAGTGCGGGAGTTACCAATACCATTTCCAAGCACGAGATTTCATCGAAACTCTTAGCTTCATACATGTTTGAGCCAGATGTGGCATCATACAGCGAATCTATCATGTCGTTTGCTAAAAGTGAGACCGATTATGACGTAAAACAGTTTCTAGTTACGAATTCCAACCCATTCGTAGGGAAACCATATCAAGATGCATTTTTTGAATTGAAAAAGCGCTTTAATGCTGTACTTATCGGCATCACAAAGCGTGACAAATTCGGCAACAAGCGACTCCTGAAAAACCCATTGGGAGACCTTAATATCACACCAGGAGATTATTTAATCATCATTCTAAATGGAAAATCATTCAAAATCATTCGTAAGATTTTTGGTGTAGACGAAGGGTATATCTCAGATAAAAAGAAATAATATGTATTCAAGACAGACTACCACAGGTTTTCTCTTATTCTCAGCTTTATTTATTAGTGGCTTACTATTTAGTTGTGAAAACCACGATTTGAATGAGGGAATGGCGTTTAGACCAAGAGAAATTCATGAAAGCGGAGACTACCATTTTGACATGATCAATGTAGATGGAATTGAATACTTGATCTTGGAAAAGGACAACAATAACCCCCACGAAGGTTTTGGCTTCATGGCCTTCAGAGGCAATAAGCTAATGGAGAAACAAGACAGTATTATTGCCTACATGCGCACAGTTGCCGATGTGCAAAATCAAATACTCGCAAAAGTGAGCAAAACACCACTCGCAGAAGTAGAAGCCAATACGAAATTGCTATTCGCCAAATACTTAGGTACAGAGGAGGTGGAATTAGAGAAATTGGAAAGAAAAGATCTTAAAAGTGAAGATGCGATAATAAACACTTTTGAGTAATCAAAAGTGTTTATTATCGCATTCAAATATTTCCAATTTTGCCTTAGGCAAAATACTTCCTCAATTGCTTCAATACATTTGATAGATTAGCATCTATAACAGGAGAGTTCACAATATCCTTGGCCACCTTCACTGCGTCGATCAATTCGTCTTTATCTTGAAATACCTCATCAAGGATATCACAATCGTGTATCAAGGACATTAACACAACAAAAGAAGGCGTTGGTTTCGCATTCTTGAATACTATTGTTTGTAGTGAATTTCTAATCTCTTGCTCATAAGCGTAGTTCGCATTATCCATTCGCTCAGAGAGAGGAATCCATAGAAGTTTAGTCGATTCTTTTTTAAGTATACCTCTGTGCATGAGCAACTCGGTAAGGTCTTCCAAGATTGTCGGAAACTGATGAACAAGTTCATCAAGTTGATCTACTAAATTATTTCCAGACTTAAGCTTGCGTAAAACTTGATCTAAGACAATACTTCCAGCACCAGAAGTATCTTCTACAATAATTTTATCTCCATCAAAAGAGATTTTCTTAAGTAAGTAAAGTTCCAATACAGCTGCACTAAGTACTCCTGGCTTGATTCCTTTCTCAGCAGCCGACAATAATCTTCCTTCTTCATCATCCAAGGCGATTAAATATAATCCTTCAGCTATTGTTAGTTTCATAATAAGGCTTAAATGAATTCTTGATTTTGGCAAATTTAATCTTTTAATAATTTCCCAATCGTCAATCCTTGAACTAAAATAGAAAATACTACGCAACAATATGTAACGAGCAGAATTGTTTCTTTGATATATGGCTCTATCCACTTAAACTCAGACAATGACAATGCCAATGCAATGGAAATACCTCCTCGCAATCCGCCCCATGTCAATATCTCAATCGTCTTAGGTTCAAATTTATTCCAAAAAGACATGGCCTTGATAGGAATGGCAACTCCCAAAAAGCGAGCTGATAAAACTATAAGCACTCCTATAGCACCTATTGCTATGCTTCCAATCACAAAAGATTTTGCAATAACGATCATTTCCAATCCCACAAGAATGAACAATATCGCATTCAACGCTTCGTCAAGCAAATGCCAAAACTTAAAAACATAGACACCCGTAGCATTGGCCAATTTTTCATCACGCCCTTCATTCCCAATAAAAAGCCCCATAATCACCATTGCCAATGGTCCTGACAGGTGCAATAATTCCGCGATGCGTCCTCCCATCATTACCAATGTAAGCGTCACCAACACTTCAAGCTCCACATGATCATTATCAATAAAATTAAGCAACTTAAAGCCTGCATACCCAAACACCGCACCCATTGCAAGTCCTCCGATAACTTCCTGTCCAAACAGCAAACTCACGCTCAAAGGTGTAATGTCTCCTGCTCCGTGAGCGCCATGCACAGCGTCTGCGCCACCAAATTGAGCTTGTGCAATATTCAATATGGTCAGAAACACCACTACCCCTACTCCATCATTAAAAAGGGATTCCCCGGCAATTTTGATCTCCAGCCTTTTTGAAATAGGGTACTCTTTAAGCAAAGCCAAAACCGCAATAGGATCTGTAGGTGAAATCAACGCTCCGAACAGCAAACAATAAATAAAGTCTATTTGCACTCCAAGCAGTGGGAAAATCACATAAACCAGTCCTCCGACAATAAATGTAGATAACAAGGTTCCAAAAGTAGCCAAAATGAGCACTGGCCATTTTTCATCTAAAAGAGCTTTTAAGTTTACAGAAAGTGCCCCCGCGAAAAGGAGAAAATTCAGCATCACATCCAAAAGCATTTCCTTGAATTCAAACTCGCTCACCACATGCTCAGCAGCCTCTGTCATTGCGGGAATAAAATAGCCTAATCCCAAAATAGCCACTGACATCATCAGTGCTATAGCCATCAAGCCAATGGTGGATGGCAACTTCAACACAGTAATATTGATAAGGGTAAAAGCTGCGGCAAGAAAAATCAGCAGTGTAATTAAATCCAGAATACTCATTTTCGAATAATATGATGCGTTTGAAATTCCCTATTTTTAGGGCTTGATAACTTCTGACAAAAATAATCCAATATTATCACTAGCACGTTGGCAAAAACACTTCTCAAAGACAAAATCTCTTTCAACACCACTTTATTTCTTAAAAATGAAGCTTTCTAAAAAAGTACCTAGCATAAAATACGTATTAATACTCATGATTTTGGCCTTTTTTTCCTCCTGCCAGTCTCTAAAATATGCAATTAGCAATAAAGATATCAATAAAGAAATCAACAAATCAGAGATTTTCAATCAACAATTTACTGGCTTCTCTCTTTACGACCCTGAAACTAAACAATACATATGTCACCACAATGATCATTTGGCTTTTACCCCAGCTTCAAATATCAAAATCCTTACTGCTTTGGCTTGTTTGGAAAGTTTGGGGGACAGTATCGCTGCTTTCACCTACAGTGAAAAGGGAGACAGTACATTCATATTACCTCTGGCCGACCCTACGTTCTTATATCCTCCATTTCAAGAGCAACCTGCCTTTGACTACCTGTGCAAAAAGAATGTTTTCTTAAAATATCCTGAAACTAAACTGCCTAGATATGGCTCTGGCTGGTCGTGGAGTGACTATGACGCAAGCTACATGACAGAACGATCTTGGTTTCCATTGTATGGAAATGTGGTTCGCATCTTTAGGGATTCATTACAAAATGACGTTCAGATCGTTCCTAAGTTTTTTCAAAATTTCACCGCCATTTCGATACACGAGGAGAACCATGGCTGGATTGAGCGGACAGAGCGTGCGAATATTTTCCATGCCAAGCTAAAAAATGACACTTCAGAATTTGCTCGTGAGATTCCCTTTGCCTTTGACAATGAATTGATAGCCCAACTTCTTTCGGACACTCTAGGAGTAATGGTGCAGCTTACCGACAGTATTCCTAACCCAACAGATACATTATTCAGTCAATCCACCGACTTTGCCATTAGAAATATGCTTCTGCCTAGCGACAACTTCCTTGCAGAACACCTTTTAATACAATCTGCGACCATGGCCGGTTATTCCAATATTCACGATTATCAGGAAATGCTAGAAGAAAAATGGTCTGTATTCTTGCCTGACCCAATGCGCTGGGTGGATGGATCAGGACTATCCAGATACAATTTGGTGACTCCTCGATCTTTTGTAAAAATCCTAGAGCACATTTATGAGCGTAAAGATTTTGACTGGATCAAACAAGAATTCCCAAATGGTGGGGAAAGCGGAACAATAAAATCTTGGTACAGAGGCAACCCTGAACCTTATGTATTCGCAAAGACTGGAACGCTCAGCAACAACCACACCTTAAGCGGCTATTTGCAAACAAAATCAGGAAAAATTTTAATCTTCAGTCTGATGAACAATCACTACCAAAATTCCTCCAGAGCAGTCAAAGAAGATATGGAAAAGCTTTTGGAAATGATCAGGGATGCTTATTGATTATAAGTCTCCACCAAACCACCCGTCAGCCGCATCAGCTCCACTTTAGAGTCTATCATATTGTATAGCGCCTGTAGCTCCTGTGTGGCAGCCGCCAAATAGTTGTTCTGCACGATGCGATAGTCAAAGGAGTTGATGCTTCCGTTTTGGTATTTCTCTTTGGAGATATCGAGATTGATTTGAGCCGCTTCTACGCGTCTCTTGTTGATGGCGTAGAGTTGGTTTCTGATCTGATAGCGATCAAAAGCTGCCCTAAGGTTTCTCTCAAGTGAAAGTTCCAGCTGATCCACTCTCATACTGGCAATATCTTCTTGCACCTCCGCATTCTGAATTGCGCGATTGATTTTACCCCCATTAAAAAGGGTAAAAGAAAGTGTAAAGTTTGCGAAGTAATTATTTGTAGTTGAGCTCAAAGGATTAAGAAAGTCAGGCTGAAAATTTGCATTTGGGTTTTGAGCTAGAGAGTCTTGTTGTGCTGCTCCTAGGCTCGTTCGACTCAAATTGTTTCTACCCATATTGCGCGATGCTCCAGCATTCAACGCGAGAGACGGGTACCTATCTGCTCGGGCAATATCACTATTGGTATTCATGATGCTTTGAGACAAATACTGCTTGCGCAAATCGACGTTTTCACTCAACATTTTATTTTTGAGATCTACGAAAGCATAATTAGACCTGTCATAAATGAGACTGTCTTTCAACACATACTCCATATCGGCATTTGGTTCTGCTAGAAGCACATTGAGGTTTCTCACAGCATTTCGATAAGCTAAATTTTGATTGATCACATTCACAGAATCTGTCAGGTAATTGCCCTCCTCCAAAAGCAATTCAGAAGTAACAGCGATTCCTAAATCCGATTTAGTTTCTAAATAGGTGTATTTATCCTTTGACAAGGTAAGTTGCTTTCTAAACTCTCCTAGCCGTTGTGTCTCCAAGACAGCAAGGTAATATCCCAAAATGATTGACTGAATAGTATTAGCTATCACAATGGATGCATTGCCGCGAGACTCAGCTTGTAGCTGCTCTAGTCGCCTCTTGTTCATCGAAATCCTGAATCCATCAAAAAGTATCCAGTTAACGTTTACAGAAGGTGTAAGACTATGCGCATATATTTCTCCCTTCAAGGCAAAGGGACTTGCCACCTTCACATTATCCGTTATGCTGTTGTTTTGATCTAGATTCAGGTTAATTGTAGGCCATCTGCCCGCTTGCCCCCAAGTATTGTTATTCTCTGCAATGTACACATTGGCTTGCTCTATTTGTATATCGTAATTGCGTTGCAGTCCAAGTTGTATTGCATCGCTAAGCGAAAGTGGTGTTTGTGCCCAAGCACTGACGGCTACCCCCCACGTTATTGTATATATGATTATTGATTTCATCATTTTAATCTTCTTAGGCTGATTCGCGGTATTCTTTGAGTCTTTCTTCCTGCACAACTACAGTTTCTACTTCCTCTCTACTAGGTTTCTTTCCTGTCCAAAGCCACTTAAGTGCACGTCTAAAATCGTTCAACAAAAGTATAAGTACAGGGAAAAAGAGCAGAATAATAAATGTACCAATAAGTACTCCATAGGCTACTGAAATGGCCATAGGCACAAGAAATTGTGCTTGAAAGCTTGTTTCTTTTATCAATGGAAATAGTCCAAGTACAGTGGTCAGGGAAGTAAGTATAATCGCTCTAAACCTGGCAATTCCTGCTTCGTAGGCCGCTTCCATCACCTTAAGGCCATCTTCCTTTACCAAAGAATTGAATTTGGATAAAAACACTACCGCATCGTTGATTATCACACCAGATAGCGCCACCATTCCCCAGACGCTCAGCAGTGATACGGGCAACTCTCGTGCGCTCACCCAAGACTCGACCCCATGGCCAAATATGGCTCCAATGAAGCCAAGTGGGATCATAATCAAGATCATCAATGCTTGATAGAAAGAGCGAAAAGTAATCATTAGAATAAAAAAAATCAACAAAAACGCTCCTCCAAAGAACAGCCCGATCTCTTTACCAGCCCGATCACTTTCTTTGGATTGCCCGCCATAATCCACTTTTACAGACGGATACTTTTCCAGTAGTTTGGGTATGATCTCTTCATCAATTTTCTTCAAGATAGGTGGCACTTCTGCAAAGGGGTCTTGCATCTCCGCTTCTACTGTTACTACACGAGAAGTATTGTAATGTTTGATCCCTGAAACTCCCCTTTCTATCTTATAATCTGCCAACTGTGCCAAAGGAAACTCCTGCCCTGTTGGTGTCTTTATCTTAACGTCTTCCAACTGCCCTATACTTCTACGCCCACTATTCGGATAGCGCACCCACACTTTCAGCTCATCATTTCCTTTCATAAATCGCTGAACCTCCTCACCAAAAAAGCCCTGACGCATTTGCTTGGTTATGTCCGCATTGTTCAAACCTAAGAAATATGCCTCCGGACGCAATTCGAAAAGCATCTCCCTCCTACCTATGGGCACATTGTCTTGAATTTCCTTTAAGTCCGAAAGCTCCGCCAGCTCGGCTTTTAAATAGTCTTTGGCCTCTCCCAGCTCTTGATAATTTTTACCCAAAAGCATCACCGAAACGGGCTTTCCCCATCGGCTTTGGCCACCAACACTAAATTTATCCGCTTCTGGCACAGGCCCAATGGCTTTGCGAATCTTGGCAATAAGGTCAAATTGATTGATCCCAAACTTATCTAATTGCTCAAACATCACATCCACATTTCCAGCGTGCGAGCCACTCTCGCCAGAATTCGTATAACCAACCCCTGTGAAGGTATATTTTATAATATTTTCATCAGTTTCAAACTCCGCTTTCAGCTCATCATTTACTTGCCAAACCGCATCATCGAAGCGCTGCAAATAGCTCAAAACTTTGTCTTCTCTCTCTCCAGGTAAAAAGACGATATCGATATTGAGACTATTGAAAGGAATCTGAGGGAAAAATGTGGCTTTGATCTGTCCTCCCTGAAGTAAGCCAACCACTATTACAATAAAACCTACAAGCACCGCTACCGCAACGGGTCTGTGGGTAATGGCATAACTAAGCATCCGCCCATAAATCTTAAACTTCATATAGTCTATGAATCCATTGAGCACTTTTCGAATCTTGTAGCTTCGGGTATCTTCTTTTTTAATGCTTAGTACCTTTTTGTTCGCAAGGTGGGCTGGCAGAATAAAACACGCTTCTATCAGGGAAAATCCCAAACTAAAAATCACGACATAGGCCATGTCTTTGAGAAATTCAAAACCTCCTGTGAGAAATAGCAGCGGCAAGAAAGCCACGATGGTGGTGGTCACGGAAGTAAAGACCGCTGGCAACACTTCAACTGTTCCTGCGATTGCGGCTTTAATAGGATTACCTGTTTTCTCAAAATGAGCGAAGATATTCTCTGCGATTACGATCCCATCATCGACCAAAATCCCTATCACGAGAATCATTCCGAAAAGGGAAATCATATTGATAGTGAGCCCCACCATCGTTCCCAGAATAAACATCCCAAGGAAAGATGACGGGATGCCCCAAGCCACCCAAAAAGATAATCTCAAACTCAAAAACAGCCCTAATGAAACTAGGACAAGCAAAAGCCCCACAATCCCATTGGAAGTGAGCATATCCAATCGTTCATTGAGCATATTGTTGAAATCCCACGTGACCGTGAGCTTCACAACATCATTCTTTTCGTTAAAACCCTTGACATATTTCTCTACGATACTGGAAATCACTGCCAAATCTTCCTCCTCTAGCTTTTTGACCTCTATAAAAACGGCAGGTTCGCCATTCAAGAAAGCTTCGTGAGGTACATCCATAAATTGCTCTTTGACAGTAGCAACATCACGTACGAGCAACTTGCTTCCGTCTGGATTGCTTCGCAGAACAATATCGCCTATCAGCTCCGCGTCTGTCTCTTTGGCCATGGAGCGAATCAAAATTTCTTCAGAAGTAGACTTAACAGAACCAGCGGACACATCTCTGTTATTGGATCGCACAGCGGCAGCTACCTGATCAAAAGTAAGGTTGTACCTTCTCAGAACGTCTTCGGTCACTTCAATAGAAATCTCCAAATCAGGAAAACCGCTGATATTGACCTGACTGATTTGGCCTGTAGCCAAAAGATCATCCTCTATCTCCTCAGCATAACCTTTCATGGTTTTCAGGCTTACATCACCCGTCAACCCCATCCATTGCGCAGTTGATCTCCATTTTTGTTTGAAAATAATGGGCTTTTCTGCGGCCGCCGGAAAAGCTGAAATACCGTCAATGGCATTTTTCACCTCGGTATAGACCTCATCTATATCGTAATTGTCGAGTGTCAGGATATTGATGCTAGACACGTTTTCGGAAGAGGTAGAATTGATCTCATCTATACCTGAAATGGTATTGATAGCCTCTTCGATCTTAGTAGTAACCCCTTCCTCCATCTCTTGTGGAGAAGCGCCAGGATAAGTCACCGTGATTTGGATCACGCGATCTTTGGCTATCGGGAAGAAAGACTTTTTAGTCGCAACCATGCTCACAACTCCCGCCACCAAAGTGAGGGCTATGAGTATATTGGCTAAGACGGGATATTTCACCACGTATTCCACAATTCCTTTTATCGAACCCATATCTATCGCGATTAATTGGTGGTAGTAGGCTTAATGACCTTGCCGTCTTTTTCGGAAGCAAATTCAACTTCTTTACTATCTAATTTGAATGCCGTCATGTTATTATGAGCGCCGATCATGGGCTCAATCACTAAATCTACATTTGGTTCCAATCCGCTCACAATGGCTTCTTCTTCCAACAAACGATTGATAGTAACGTGTTTTACTTTGAGGAGCGTATCCTCCAAAACAAAAACCTCATCTCCATTATAGAGCGCTTGTCGAGGAATAGTCATTCCATTTTTCACAACTCGTGCAGGAATGGAGGCACGCATAAACTGCCCGTCATAGACTTTATTTCCCTTTAGGCGAAATACGGAGAAACACGTCCACTGATTGCGTATTTTGATTTACAAAATCGCTGATTCTCACCACTTCACCTCCAAACTCTTGTTGCGTATCATCCGACCAGATCGCCGCTAAAGTTCCTGTTTGGATCCATGCCACATCTCTCGTTTCCACAGATACTTTCAGCTCCAAAGCATTGGTTTTCATGATTCGGCCTATTCTGGTTCCTGGATTGATAAATGCGCCAGATTCCATCACTACTTCCGTGATACTGCCATCGAATGGTGCGTAATAGCGATGTTTTTTCAATCTGCTTTCAGCACTCTTAATGGTATAAAAAGTGGAATATATCCCCTTAGTAGCCAAAAAAGTCTTCTCCTTTTCAGATTTCACTTCTGGTAAGGAAGGCAAATCTTTGTCTATATCTATAGAAGAAAAGTATTTACTCCATGCATCAAAATTGTCTTTGAAATCAACCTTGGAATCTGGAAGAATAGCGGCGATATCTCTCAAAAAATTACTCTTCTGGGACTTTAAATTAAGAGAAGCTTCTGTATCATCAACAAAAAACAGCAATGTTCCTTTTTTGAAACTCTCACCGGCCTTAAGCCTAACTTGGCCTTGGTACATTCTACCCGCCACCTCTGATAGCAAATCCAAATGCTGAGCTGCCTGCACTCGCCCATAAGCATTGATGGTGGTCTTGATGTCCCCATAAACCACCGGAGTAGTTTTTACGTATTTCTTAACCTTGACCTGCTTTTTGGCCTCTGGCTCTTCTTTTAAGCTAGAAAAGAAATACGAAGCACCGAAAGAGACAAGCATAATCAAGGCTGCAGTCCCAAAAATGGTGAGCTGTCTTTTATTCATAACAAAATAGGTTGTGTGATACCGAGTACTGTTAAAGGAATTGAACTGTTTAGGTTTCATTATTGTCCTCTAACTTGATGAACGGCAGGTTATCACTTTGAAGATGCCAAATTACTACATCGAAAAGGAAGTCAACTATGGAGAAAGTTAATAAAAGTGAAGAAGAATGGCGAAATGAGCTTAGCGCCGATCAGTACCGAATTTTAAGAGAAAAAGGAACAGAACGGGCATGGACGGGCGCGCTACTAGACAACAAAGACAGTGGCATGTATGAGTGCTCAGGCTGTGGCAATCCCCTTTTTGCATCAGACACAAAATTTGATTCTGGATCAGGATGGCCAAGCTTTTTTGCTCCTTTGTCAAAAGATGCAGTAAAACTCACGATGGATACGAGTCATGGGATGACGCGAACAGAAGTGACCTGCGCCAAGTGCGATGGGCATCTGGGACATGTTTTTCACGATGGCCCCAAACCTACTGGCGAGCGATACTGCATGAACAGTGCCTCACTTAACTTTCAGAAATCGAAATAACCTGTGTAAATATCAGCAATTAGGAAAATCATTTTTCACATATTTGCGGCAAAACAAAACAGGTTGTCTAATGTACAATGTAGTGGTCATTGGAGGTGGGATTGTAGGTCTTGCTTCAGCATTGAGAATAAAAGAAGCCAATCCTAAACTAAGGGTGGCGGTAGTAGAAAAAGAAAGTGGTCTCGCCAAACATCAAACTGGCCACAATAGTGGTGTTATTCACTCAGGGTTGTACTACAAGCCCGGAAGTCTAAAAGCGAAAAACTGCGTAGACGGCTACAACCAATTGGTGAAATTTTGTCGAGAGGAAGAAATTAACTTCGAGCTCTGCGGCAAGATTGTGGTAGCCACCAAAGACTCGCAAATAGATGCGCTCAATACGCTTTATGAGAGAGGGATTCAAAATGGCCTCACTGGAATAAAAAGATTACAAGGGGACGAACTTAAAGAGCATGAGCCTCACGTGAATGGCGTGCAAGGACTGTACGTACCACAAACTGGAATTATCGACTACAAAGAAGTTTCTTACAAATACGCGGAAAAAATCAAGCATTTCAACGGGGACATTTTTGTAGGAAACAAAGTTTTGAATATCAAAGAAAAGGGTCAATTTATAGAAGTAGAGACAGACCATCAAACGCTGATCACCCGCCTAGTCATCAATTGCTCTGGTCTTTATTCTGATCAAGTGGCAAAGCTCACTGGCATGCCAGTGGATTATAGAATCATTCCTTTCAGAGGAGAATATTACAAAATCAAACCTGAAAAAGAGCATCTAGTAAAGCACCTGATCTACCCTGTGCCTGATCCTGCATTCCCTTTCTTGGGCGTTCACTTCACACGGATGATTGGCGGTGGCATAGAAGCTGGGCCAAACGCAGTTTTTGCATTTAAGCGTGAAGGGTATAAAAAGACAGATATCAATCTTGGTGATCTTGCGGGTAGCTTGGGGTGGAAAGGCTTTAGAAAAGTGGCAGGAAAATACTGGAAAACTGGCATGGGCGAATTTTATCGCTCTTTCTCAAAATCGGCTTTCACTAAAGCACTACAGGAGCTGATCCCAGAGATAGAGCAATCTGATCTAGTACCAGGAGGCTCAGGTGTACGCGCCCAAGCCTGCGATCGCAACGGAGGTCTTATCGATGACTTCTTGATTTTGGAAAGTGAAAAAGCCATCAACGTAGGCAATGCACCTTCTCCTGCTGCGACCTCATCACTTGCCATCGGTACGCATGTCGCGGGGCTTGCATTGAAGCGTTTCAAGTAAACACTATCTTCCCTGTCAGCGTTAGGCTATAAGAACTCAAAAGTTGAAATATGAAAACCAGTTTTTATAGCCTAATACTACTTCTTGCACTGGGTGCATGTGGGCAAAGCACCGAACAAACAAACTCTTCTTCCAAATCAACTCACCTCTTCGGAATGGAATCTCTCTGAGTCAGAATGGAAAGCGCGACTAACGGATCAAGAGTATTATGTCTTGAGAAAAAAAGGCACGGAAAGGGCATTCACAGGAGATTTGCTAGAAAACAAAGAACAAGGAGTGTACATCTGTGCTGCTTGTAAACTTCCGCTCTTTGAGTCCAAAACCAAATTCAAATCAGGCACTGGCTGGCCTTCATTCTATGCTCCCATCAATGATCAAAATGTAGCCAGCGAAGAAGATAATGCCTACGGAATGGTGCGCACCGAGGTGCTCTGCTCCCGCTGTGGCGGACACCTAGGCCATGTTTTTCCTGATGGCCCAAAACCGACAGGGTTGAGGTATTGTATCAATTCTGTTTCGCTGGATTTTGAGAAGAAGTAAGATAGCCGCCTACCGCTATTCGCTGACCGCTTTACGCTGTGTTTTGCATGGCATTGTCTTCCTTCGACAAGCTCAGGATGACAATGACAAGCTGCACGATCCCAGAATGTACAGATCACGGAGATCTTACAGGCTGGAGGTTTGTTACTTAACGCCTGTCTATATCCTGTGGCGTTGGTGTAAGTTAAAGTGTCGGAATCAAAGTAGGAAAAATCTCTGATTTTTCATCATACCTTTTTCGTCTCATGTGAAAAATCGGAGATTTTTCCGGTGAATCCAGAAAGCACTAAAGCCAATCTCACCTCTAAACTGCCATGGGATATCAGACCTTGTTATATGCTTTTATGTTCTGTCAGAATATTCCCGTTGATGTCTTATGAACGCATCAAAATCATCATTCGCGTTCATGTAATAGATTGTGTAAGCATAAACCATTGCTACTAATAGAAAAATTATGCTTGATATGTATCCACCGCTATTTGTAAAAACTCCAATTATACTAATTACAATTCCGACAACTAATAGAACAGAGAAGAGCATTTTTGCCCAATGTTTCCCAATGTAGATTAGATACATAATTCCAAAACTTAATACAAGCCTTGTCAACTGCGTTTTTAATTCTTGATCCGTATTTAAGACTAGTTTGTAGTAAAATATATTTCCGATTGTAAATGCTAGAATTATTCCAAATAGTATAAAAGTTACTGTTTGTGCTCGTTTACATTGTTGATTCATAATTTACTTATTTATAAAGTCGTTGCATATAACGCCTCTGTATGAATCGTGCGTTTTGGTGAAGATAATGTTTCGTCTACAAAATAGCCAACTCTGCGAAATGGGCTATTACTTTTTTTATTTCTCAATAGGCCAATTCTCAGAATTGGTGGGGCTTCCAGAATGCAGAATAGTAGTCTCTGGCATTGTCAAAGCATGATTTCATCACAGCTTGTTATGCTGATTTTTTGATTCGGTTTAATAGCGACTCATTGACTAATGAGACTAATAAGTTACGTTGTTCAAATATGGCAGCCCATTGTTCTTTACTCCATTCTCTTTCCATGTTCTTATACATTCCGTGAGCAAGAATGTGTCTTAAATCATCAACTTTTGGATTTCGAAGTTTACCGTTTTGAGTAGATATTTTCTTTTGAATAATAGTTCGCTTTGGTTTACCTTCCTTACCTGGGGCTAGGTCTGTGGCAAGCATAGAATTAAAACTATCTGTTACATTTGATTGCTGACCTTTCGTTGACCAAAAACCTTCAATA
This sequence comes from uncultured Cytophagales bacterium, assembly GCA_963848175.1. Lineage (GTDB taxonomy): Bacteria > Bacteroidota > Bacteroidia > Cytophagales > Cyclobacteriaceae > JAMZMI01. Next base: position 808,875 of record CAWKCO010000003.1, on the reverse strand, counting down.
AATGACCAAATCGACAGTAGTTCAATTAGCACATTATTAATGTTAGCTAGTGTGTATATCTCATCCAGAACATAAGATGTTGACTTCTTTTTCCCACGGAGAATATCGTAACAGCATATGGCTTGATTTAATGTTTCTGACGAACAAGAACTAATTGCAGCTGGTTTCGACATTCTATAATCGTTCCAATTAGGGCCAGCACCTCCTCCATTAGATATGTAAGTTCCCGTAGACGATACTTGAGCTGGAGGGTAAAAAACTGTTCTTAGGCTTTTTTGAAATAATTGAGGATCAAATGAACTTTCATTATTCTCGTATCCGTTCGTTGTAATAACAAATACACAATTTATAGGCAAAGCCGAATTTGTTGATCTAAGCATCCCATGCTCAAATACATACGTTTTTAACCAGTCTTTTAAATGCCCTTCAACTTTATCTAGCTCTTTAGAAGTAGTTACTATTAGGTCAACACCTTCGCTCTCTATCCGCGAATAGAAAGAGCTACCATCAAAATTCACATTATCGATGAGCCAGCATGAATATTTGGTTACAGGAGTGTTCAATACGATTAAGTTTCAGCATAACAACTTGCTATCAACCCAAAGGTGTTGATATTTCGGTTGTATCATAGCGAATCTAAGACATTTCGTCCAGTCAATAACAGTAGCTGCTACACCAATCAACTTTGAACAGATAATAAAACAGGACAAGGAAGGGCTTGCTTGAGGTCTACACTCCAAAAATATGTCCAGCTTCCTTTTGTGAGATCATTGAGCCAGTCGTTCCAACAGTTCTTTATCTTCTGTTAAGATCGTTCGTAGGTTTTGGGATAGTGAGTTTATAGATTTTCGAGCCAATAGTAAAAGCGAAAAGTCACCCAACTTCCCAAAAGCCCAAAAGCCCAAACACCCAAAACCCTAATACCCCAAAGCCCCATAAAACTCCTCCGCTCTCCACTCCATCCAGCTATGTCCTTTTGCGGAAAGGCTAAAGCCTGTATGACCACCTAGCGCCGGGGTTTCTAAAAACACCTTTTCGCATGCAGCTGCTATGTCATAAGGATAGCACTTCTCGCCAAGCATCGGATCGTTTAGCGCATTGCACACCAATGTGGGCACTTGGATGTCTGCCATATAGCCATCACAAGTGGCTATTGCGAAAAATTCCTTTCGCGCTGGCAAATCCGTGTAAAGGAACGGTATATTTTTCATGAAACTCATCAAAATCAACCATCTGATCAATGCCAGACACATCAATCACCTCTGGATACTTTAGCGCCTTTAGTTTCATTTTTGCTTTTAGCTTGTTCAAAAAACGCTTTTCGTAAAACTGGTTTTCTTTTAGTTTGAGTGCATCGGCACTGTCTCTCAAATTGCACGGTACAGAAAAAACAGTTGCTGCTTTTATTTCTGATGCCACCGCCCTTTCGCCAAGGTATTTCAGCGTCATGCTCCCTCCCATCGAGTAGCCAAAGAGTACGATCTCTTCATATCCCGACGCAATAGCCAACTCTACAATCTCATTTAAATCTCCCGTTTCACCATGGTGGTAAAAACGTGGCAATCGGTTCAACTCCCCACTACAGCTCCTACAATTCCATGCATAGATATCCCAACCTCTGCGGTGAAAGTAGTCGGCCGTTCTTCGGACATAATACCTATCCGAACCTCCTTCCAACCCATGGGTTATGATCATGCATCGCCTATTTCCAGCTTCGAGCTTATCTAAATCCAAGAAATCCCCATCGGCAAGCTCCAACCGCTGGCGAACGTAATTTACCTGTGGCCCTTTATAAAAGATGGACGGCACGACGGTCTCCCAATGTGGGGTGAGCATATAAAATGGGCGTGATTTGTAAGAGGAGTCTTTTATGATAGGCATACGCCAAAAATAAAGGAGAAAAATGGGGTGAGCTATTAGAATCCAATTGCAATTTAAAATCAGTTCAGTGAAGGTAGTTCAGCGCTAAAACCCACCGGCCGGATTAAAAACTTGGATAGCTTAAAATAGCACTAGCTTTGCCACTGAATAAAAAGCATTCCTAACACGAAAGAATTGAATTTAAAAAAACTAACTCCTGAATTGGTAGCTGGATTGGCTGACGCAGGATTTGATAAGCAGCCCAAGCCCATACAAACCTCGAGTCTTTCTCAAATTAAATCTGGGGCAGACCTTTTTATCATTTTGCCAGAGGGGTCGGGCAAGTCCACGGCCATGGTTATTGGAGTAATCCAACAGCTAAAAGCGGCATTTCAGGAAGCTCCCCGAGCCATCATCATGGCCGCTACAAAAGAAAAAGCTTTTGAGCTTGAAGAGCAATTTGCGCTTCTGGCCAAGCACACCGATTTGCGAATATTGACCGTATTTGATCAAGGCATGATACAATACCACAAAGACCAAATCTACGAAGGATTGGATATACTCATTGGCACTCCGCAGCGTCTCAACGACTTGCTGAAAATCACGGGAATCAATATGGGAGAACTGAAAATGTTTGTGGTGGACGATGTGGATTCCTACACCTCCGACAAATACCCGCTGATTTACGGTGTGACAGACAGGATCGAAAAATCACAGTGTATTCTACTGGCCAATTCGTGGTATAAAAACTTCCCAGAATTGATAGAGCGGGTGATGGTTAATCCGATCATTGTTAAGGAGGAATGAAAGTTGATTTTCAATCAACAGGTTTTTCGCTTCGTGTAAACACAGGAATTTTCAGAAAAGCCATAATAAGAAACAAGGAGATAGTTTGATACTCCAACCGACCAACCCACATAAGTATAGAAAGAATCCATTTCGACCCCCAATGGATGCCACTTCCGGTAAAACCTGAACTCAGCCCTGTAGTGGTGATTGCTGAAGCAGTATCAAAAAGCACATCGGAAGATTTGGCCATGGGTTCTAGTAATAATATTGCCACCGCACCCAGCAGGCGAATGGATAGAGAGCAGAGAAGATATAACCCTGCAATTCGCATACTTTTATATGCTTTGCTATTTTCAACCAATTCCTTGTTGAAATAATATTGTGGTTGCTTGTTTTGAAGATATGCTTTCACCCCTTTTAGCAGCCAGACAAAACGGTTGATCTTGATACCTCCAGCTGTGGAAGCCGAGGCTCCCCCAACAATCATTAAAACAACCAACAATGTGGTGATAGCAGGATGGATAGATGCAGGCGAACCGACCGCAAAGCCCGCTGTAGTAGCAGCACTCACTATATTAAAGAGCTTGGAGGAGAAACTGGTAGTAGCCACCATACCCAGACCTAATGCCAAAAGCACCCAAAGCGCAAACACCTTCATCTGAGTATTATTCCTGGCAATCCTCCATTTTCCATGGCTCACCAAATACATTACAGGAAAAGGAAGCGCCGATAGCAAGAGGCAAAAGGAAACAAATATAAGCGTGTGACCAGAATAGCTGGTTAGGCTATTGGCAGTGATTGTAAAACCTCCTGTGGAGGCCATCGTGAGACTGTGGTTAAGAGCTTCCCAGAGTGGTATTGAGCACAGCACCAGCCCCGTGAATATAAAAATTGTAAGTACGAGATATGTGTAGAGGTAAGCCTTTATGAGTCGCTGACCGTCAAGCTTATCTGACTTGCCCAGTCCGGAAGCTTCTAACATGGAGTCTATTGGGTCTGCGCGATTGATAGCCATCATGGCAAATAAAGCAAACCCCAATCCTCCTACCCATTGCAAAACGCTCCGGTAAAGTTGGATGCTACCGGGAAGCTGCGAAGAATCCGAGACCATCGTTAACCCGGCACTGGTATAGCCAGACATGGCCTCAAAATAGGCTGAGCTAAAATCTGGAAAGTCGGCGGTTCTCTGAACAAATAAAAACGGAAGTGCCGAAATGCCCGCACATAGAAGCCAGAGCAAAGCGAATAAAAAACACTGCTCGCGATAGGAAGCCCTTTCAGGGTTGTGCTTTGCCCACATACGCAACATAGACTGAACCTGCTACATTTGACTGGACAGTAAGTTAAGCTCGTAAAGCTAAATTTACTATCTATGAAAAGAGAAAGAAGATCCTTTGATAAGGAATTTAAAATGATGGCAGTTAATCTCTGTTTAACAGGAAAACCGTCTAAAGAGGTTGCAGAAGAACTAGGTGTCAGAACCGAACTGATCAGACGGTGGAAAAGGGAATACGAAGAGACAAAAGAAGGTAGCTTTTCGGGGCATGGAAATGCAAATCTTACCGATGTGCAAAGAGAAAACTTGCAGTTAAAGAAAGAGCTAAGAGAAGCTCAATTGGAGCGTGATATTCTAAAAAAGGCTGTAGGCATCTTCTCCAGGGGAGACACCAAATCTACAAATTCATAATGGATTATCACTTAGAATTTGGTGTTGAGAGGATGTGCAAAGTCTTGACCGTAAGCAGAAGTGGATATTATGATTTTCAAAGGAGAAAGCCTTCTGCAAGGTTGATTGAGAATAAGAAAATTGCAGAGCAAATCAAGAGGGTGTATAAAGAAAGTAAAAATCGATATGGTAGCCCTAAGATAACCGATAGTCTAGTGTCAAATGGTTGGAAAGTATCTCGTCAACGTGTTGCTAGAATTATGCGCTGTAATGGTATTAGAAGCATCGTAAGTAAGAAGTTTCGAGTGAACACCACAGATTCTTCACACAACTTTCCTATTGCAGAGAATCACTTGAATAGAAATTTCACTGCTAGAAGACCAGCAGAAAAATGGGTTTCTGATATAACTTATATACATACTGAACAGGGGTGGCTTTATCTAACTATCATTATGGATTTATTCGACAGAAAGATTGTAGGATGGGCACTAAGCACAGATATGACCACAGAAGCAACTGTACTGGCTGCATGGAGAATGGCCGTTCTCAATAGACCGATCACACAACTACTAATTTTTCACTCAGACAGAGGCGTACAATTTGCTTCTCATGCTTTCAGAGTCGAACTCAAAAAACACCCCGTTTTACAATCTATGAGTAGGAAAGGGAATTGTTGGGATAATGCAGTAGCAGAGAATTACTTTAAAATACTGAAATCAGAAATGGTCAATCACAGCAAGTATATCAGTATTCTTCAAGCCAAAACAGAGGTTTTTGAGTTTATCGAAATATGGTATAATCGACAAAGAAAACACTCGTATCTAGGATATAAAACCCCAAACGAATACAGTAAAATCAATTATTCAAAATGCGCTTAATATAATGTCCAGTTTTTTGTAGCAATTCCAGACAGCACACCCCAAACTATAATTGAAATAAGATAGGCCTGCCACAGACCCTCATTTTTCACAACAGAAATCCCTAAACATATGAAGGTGATGGCAAGAGGAATAGGTGAAATACGAGATATTAGCTCTAGTAGCCGTCCTAAATAGGAAGGTAATTCTTTCATATTGACTCTTTAATAAACCTGTTTTTGCGGCCAACTCATGTTGATAGCCCAATAAAGCGATACTTGCGGGTCTTCTTCCTTTATACGACTGTAGTGAAATGGGTTTTGATTTTTTTTCAATTTTGGTAAAGAAAGGTAGGCTGGAATGTTTTACGGTTTCGTAAAAAAGCTGTCGTTCCAGCTATGAAACAACAATAAACTAGTCAAATTGCCTGAAACTAATAACGGCTCAAAGCGGCAGTTTCACAGGCTGTGTTTACTTATTTCAGGACGTGACCTGGGTGTTAAGCAGTGGGTTATGAGATTAAATGCAATACCGTCTTATTCACAGCAGATTTAATATTTGAATACTTTTCCATTCTCTAACAATTTCATTGCTTCATCCCAATTTGGAAGTGTTGTTGTGTCAATAGTTATTGTCTTAATCTCCTTCGCAATTTGACTACTTACCTTCATGGCTTCTAAATGAGCCCCACTTTTGGCGAATTCTCTTAGTTCAGCTTCATTATTCCATAAGGTCATAGTATAGTGTTTTGTCCAAACACCTTTTTTCTTAAATTCTTTACAATTTGTTGCTTTCAGTTGTCTGATAATTCCTAATGCTTTAGAAGATAGCGCAAAAAACTTAAGAGGACCCTTTAATTCGATAGAAGTAATTGTTGCTTTCATTTTTTATCGTGTGCTAAGATTAAAAAACTTGTGCGAAATTCGAATTTTCGCCAGACCAAAGCTAATCGAGAAAATTATATTTAAACCCCTATCTTACCTACATACGCTATGAAGTGCAATTAGTATGATCTCGTTCAAGAACTTCCGCACAATGAATACTTTTACCAAAGGAGTTGAAATGGCTCAGAACTATTGCCTCTGTGCTCAGCTCTTCCGTTTTCTTGTCAAAGTACAGCGCTCCGGATAGAAACATTTATCTAACCCCAAGAGCCTCATTATAATTACTTCGCTGCTGCTACGTCATCTGCCCAGCATGCAATTTGAGCAATTTGAGCTGCTGTAAGATCTGGCTCTGTACTTGGGGGCATTGAACCTGATCCCGTTTGTGATTTGATGCGACTGGCATTCGCCAAAACGTTGGCCTCACTGGTGAACAATGGTGTCTGACTATCTTTATGGCAACCAGAAACAGCACAATTGGCATTAATAATGGGCATAATGTCATCTTTAAGACTGATTCCAGAGGTGACCAGATGATCAATAGAGGTAACGCAGCTCTCCGAATCTGTCACGAAGATACGATACTTTCCAGCGGCCAGGTTTTCGAAAGCACCACTCCCCTGCTGAGCTCCATCTTCATTGAGCTTGAACTTATATCCACCCGCTCCACCAGTTACGCTCACTTCTACAGCACCTTGTGAAGTTCCGCATCCAGCAGAAGAAGACGAAACAATGGAAGTAACCATGCCTCCATCTGGTATATCCAATGATACCGCAAGACTGGCTGAGCACCCATTTTTATCATGAACGCTCATGCTGTATGTACCCGCAGAAACACCTTCAAACAAGGAACTAGACTGGCTGCCGGAACCATCTATTTTAAAACTTAAGCTACCCGAACCTCCTGTAGCAATCAGCTTGATACTACCAGCAACGGTGCAAGTAGGATTAATAGCCGTATCGAGTTGAAGCGTTAGGTCGTTATTGATGCAACCAGGATTCACTTCTTTTTCACTTAGGCAAGAAATAAATAATATGGTGGATGTAAGGATTGCGGTGAAAGGTAAATACTTCATAAATACTTTTTTTGTGCGTTTTATTTAGCTCTTTAAGTTCAAGATAAACATCTTTTGTTATTCGTTGATGCGTTCCTCTATTCGTTCTTCGAGGTTCTTTTTGGCTCCTGGCCAAGTAGTGCGACGACTGATATCAAAACTTATAAAAACCATGATGAGGATAAAAATGATGGCGATAACTAAAAATATCTTCTTTGACCTTTTCATATGACTAGAGAGAACTCTTAATTTGTCTAATAGTTTATTTAAGAAGACGAAAATATGAATATTGAAGGAAAGCTGATTGAGAAATTTGACACCCAGAACATAACCGACTCATTTAAGAAGCGTGAGTTTGTAATAGAATATGCCGAAAACCCTCAATACCCTGAGGTAATCAAGTTTGAATTGATTCAAGCAAACTGTGTTCAGTTGGATCATTTTCAACAAGGCGACATGATGAATATCTCTTTCAACTTGAAAGGAAGAAAATGGACCAACCCTAAAGGGGAAACACAATATTTCAACAGCCTACAAGCGTGGAAACTAGAGAAAAAAGGTAGCTCAGCTCCTGCGCCAAGCGGATCTCCTGATACGCCTCCTCCACCAGCAGTAGAAGACCAATGGGCAAGCTCTGGGGATTCTGATGGTGATGATTTGCCGTTTTAATTGGGCAAATAGCTTTTAGGTAATTGGGCTCTTAGGAAGTATTAGGAAGGCTGAAACCTTATTATGATACTAGCGCCAATGAGGTTACAAACCTCGTTGGCGCTTTTTTTCACCCCCTATGCTGTTGGTGGGAACATCAATAATAGGTAACGCTCGTTGGTGATAACACCAACGATGGCAAAGATGGATTGTTGGTAATAACAACGGCTCAAAACACCAACGATGGCTCAAAACTCGCAAAATAGACTGGATGGGCAGGAGTATCCTTTTTCCTTGTTGAACAGGAGTTAACTTTCCATTTTCAGGTGCAGCCCAAAGCCCACAAGCCTGAGATAAACGCACGAGGAAAAAGATACTCCAGACAGCCAGAGCACTCTATCAGCAAAGCGACACTCGTTCTCTCCAAAAAAACAAAACACTCCACCGCTAGGCGAGTAAGACTTTGTATTTCAAATCTTCGTTGGCGTCTAGTTCCTTGAGTAGTCCGTCGCTCATGTTGATGGAGACTTTGCGGCTGAGCATGTCGAGGTTGATGAGGCGGTCTTCGAAGGACGACACGATGCTGAGTTTCATGACGTTGTTGCCAGGGTACTTTTTGCCGTACGATTCGATCTCGTCGATGAGGTCGAGGCGCACGTCGCTGAGGCGCATTTGTACTTCCAGCCCTTTGGTCATTTTGTCCCGAATCTCGTCGAGCGGCTGCATTTGCAAGATTTTTAGTTCGAGTTCTTCGCCGTTCCAGCGGTTTTGCACCATGCCTGTAAGGTAGATGAACCAGCCTGTTTCGAGGAAGGGTTTGAAGTTGATATAGTCCTGCGAAAAGAGGAAAAAACTGTGGTTGTCGTTGTAGTCTTCGAGAGTGAGCTGGCCGAAGGGCTTGCCTTTTTTGGTCATTCGGTGCTGCACACTGCTGATCACCCCGCCGAGTTTTACTTCTCTTCCTTTGAGTTTTTCGAGTTCTTTGAGGTCGCTCAGGTTGGCGTTGGTGAGGTACTGCATCTCAAATTTGAATTGGTCGAGCGGATGTCCTGTGATGTACAGTCCGACCATTTCGCGCTCGATATTGAGCTTTTCGATATCGCCATAAGGTTCAATACGGCCGACTTTTGGTCGCATGGTCACATCACCAGAGGAGCCTCCCCCACCGAAAAGCGACACTTGCGCACTGTCCTCTTCCTGCTGCATTTTGTTGGCATAGCGGATGGACTTTTCGATTACGGAAGTGCCATCTTCATCAGGATCGACGTATTGTCTGCGGTGAAATTCGGGAAAGCAATCGAACCCTCCTGCCTTAGCCAAACTCTCAAACGATTTTTTGTTGACAGAGCGAAGGTTGACACGTGTGGCAAAATCGAAAATATCTTTGAAGTGGCCGTTTTCTTTGCGCTCATCGATGATCGCCAAAATAGCCGATTCGCCAGTACCCTTGATCGCACCCATACCAAAGCGAATCTCTCCGATCTGGTTCACCTCAAAATTGAGTCCCGATTCATTGACGTGTGGGCCTAGTACTTTGATGCCTTGGGTACGGCATTCTTCCATAAAAAAGCTCACTTTCTCAATGTTACTCTGGTTATGAGTGAGCACGGAGGCCATGTATTCGGCCGGGTAGTTGGCCTTGAGGTAACCTGTCTGATAGGCAACCACAGAATAACAGGTACTGTGAGACTTGTTGAAGGCGTAAGCTGCAAAGGCTTCCCAATCCTTCCATATCTTCTCTAGTTTGTCGGCGGCATGGCCTTGTTGCTGTGCCTGCTCCACAAACTTGGGCTTCATCTTGTCGAGTACGTCCTTTTGCTTTTTACCCATGGCCTTTCGCAAAACATCGGCCTCACCTTTGGTAAAACCTGCGAGCTTTTGCGAAAGAAGCATTACTTGCTCTTGATAGACCGTGATACCGTAGGTCTCGGCCAGATACTCTTCCATATCGTCCAAATCATAGACGATAGGCTTGCGGCCATGCTTCCGGTCGATAAAATCAGGAATATACTCCATCGGCCCTGGACGATAGAGGGCGTTCATGGCAATCAAATCTTCTAGCTTATCGGGCTTGAGCGCACGCAAATGCTTTTGCATACCGGGCGACTCAAACTGAAATGTACCGTTGGTCTCGCCTTTTTGATAAAGCTCGTAAGTCTTCGGATCGTCTAGCGGGATTTCATCTATATCTATGAGGATACCGTGGCGCTTCTGGACATTCTCGATGGCTGTCTTGATAATGGAAAGGGTTCTAAGCCCTAGGAAGTCCATTTTCAGCATTCCTGCAGACTCTACCACACTGTTGTCAAATTGGGTAACGAGCAATTCCGAATCTTTGGCTCTGGCCAAAGGCACGAAATTGGTCATATCACTCGGCGTAATGATCACTCCACAAGCGTGAACGCCAGTATTTCGTAGAGACCCTTCCAGAATCACCGCTTGGTTGAGCACCTGAGAAGGCAAGTCTTTGCCTCTGCGCAGGGCATCCAACTCGGGCACTTCTTTGAAAACCTTTGCAAATTTAACGCCCGGTGTTTCTGGTATGAGCTTCGCAATTCCGTCTGCCTCAGAGAGCGAAAGCTCCATTACTCTGGCAGCATCTCGTATGGCCGATTTGGGCGCCATGGTTCCGTAAGTGATGATCTGAGCTACCTGCGTGTGGCCATATTTCTTTACCACATAGTCAATCACTCGCCCACGACCTTCATTGTCAAAGTCGATATCAATATCGGGAAGCGACACCCTATCCGGATTCAAGAAACGCTCAAAAAGGAGATCGTAAGCGATGGGATCTACATTGGTAATCCATGTACAATATGCAACAACTGAACCTGCTGCCGACCCACGACCTGGCCCAACGGAAACGCCCATTCGTCGAGCCTCAGAAGTGAAATCCTGTACGATCAAAAAGTAACCAGGATATCCCGTGTTTTCAATTGTTTTCAACTCAAAGTCTAGCCGCTCGCGAATCTCATCGGTGATTTCAGGATAGCGCTTCTTGGCACCTTCGTATGTGAGGTGGCGCAGGTAAGCGTTCTCCCCTCTTACCCCACCATCTTCGGCATCTTTCGGGTCAACAAACTGCTCTGGGATGTCAAACTTAGGAAGAAGCACCTCGCGCTCCAGCTTGTACTCTTCGACCTTATCAAGAATTTCTGAAATGTTTTCTATGGCTTCTGGAAGATCCAAAAAGGCCTTTTTCATTTCATCCTGTCCCTTGAAATAGTACTCCGCATTTTTCAGACCTGGGCGAAATCCCCTGCCGCGACCGATTGGCGTACTTTGCTTTTCGTTTTCCTTTACGCACAAAAGAACATCATGAGCCTGCGAATCTGCTTTATCCAAATAGAAAAGCTCATTGGCAGCCACTACTTTCACATTGAACTCATCCGCCATGCTTAGCAAAACCTCGTTCAGGTGATTTTCTTCATCCAAACCGTGTCGGTTTATTTCTAGGTAAAAATCATCACCAAAAACCTCCAACCACCACTGTAGTGCCTCTTCCGCTTGCGTCTCCCCTACGTTCAAAACCAAATGAGGAATTTCTCCATAAAGTCCACCGCTGAGCGCGATCAGACCTTCAGAATGTTTCTGAATTAATTCTTTATCAATACGTGGATATAAACCATAGTTACCTTCGATATAGGCCAAAGAAGACAACTTGATGAGGTTTTCATAACCCTTTTTATTCTTCGCAATAAGTACCTGCTGAAACCTTCTATCGGGATTGTCTTTTGTGAACTTAAGTGTCTTTCGCTCTTCTGCCACAAAAAACTCACAACCCACAATGGGCTTGATGCCAGACTTGAGTGCTGCACGCACAAATTTGAAAGCCCCAAACATGTTGCCCAAATCCGTCAATGCCACCGCTGGCATTTCCAACGCTTTAGCTTTGGCTACAATGGATTCCACATTGGGTGTGGCTTGCAATACCGAACATTGTGAATGCACATGCAAATGGCAATAGGGGCCTTTGATGTCTTCTATGCTGCCCGAGACCGTGCGCTTCTTTCCCGAGGACTGCTTTCTGATCCAAGCAAAATTGGCTTCCGAAAGATCGGGAGCTTCATAAACTATCGCTGTGGGGCTAGTATCGTTGAATGGCTTGATTACTGATCGTTTCAAGCATTCGAAGAATGCCTTGGAAGTGGCATCTACGTCATAAGCTGCATCGTGAGCATCTTCGAATGGTGCACCGAAAAGCTTCTCGTACAGCTCGACGAGTTTAGGCATTTTCACCCGTCCTCCTACTCCACCTTTGCAGATCGCACCACTCCTTGGTGGCCAGACCCGTATCAATATTCGGATACCCTTCAAGCAGGTTTTCTGATCCTGTGCGCAGGTATTCCGCTCCTATTATTTTATTATCAAACTCAATATTGTGACCAACCAGCACCTGTGCCTTCTGTACATCGGCGGTGAATTTGGCCAAAACCTCTGTAAGGTCTTCTCCCACTTCCAGCGCACGATCCGTGGAAATTCCGTGAATTTTCTCTGCGTTGAAGGGAATGGTAAAGCCATCGGGCTTCACTATATGGTTGCCTTGTGTGATCAGCTTTCCTTGAGCATCATGAAGCTGCCAAGCCAGTTGCACCAATCTCGGCCAATTGTCAAAATCAGTCAAAGGCGCGGTTTTGTTCCGCGGCAATCCCGTGGTTTCGGTATCAAAGATTAAATACATGGAGTGGTGGTTCTATGAAAAAAACTGATCTACAAAATAAAAAAATCCGTGCCCATTATCGGTGGATGAAGGGAAGTATTTTTGGGAATGTGGGTAAGTTGGGGACGGGTGTTTTGGCTATTCGGTATGAGGTTGTTGGGAGAACTTAGCGTCCGCTTTAAAATCACTCAACTGTCAGCTCCCACCTGTTCTTTCTTTTATAAAAATCTTCATTGACATATTTCCAGCGACTGATAATGCGATAGTCGACAGCAAGTGGTGTTATGCCAACAACAAACCAATGAAGGTTGCCAGGCAAATAGAAACCCAAACTAGCACCTGGAAAAACGACAGGAATAGTGGCTGCAATGGCAAACACACCGATCGAGTATGGCGTGAAATTGGAATTTCTGATTGCCGCCGCATTTTCAAACTGAACGAAAACCATCTTGCGGCTCATGAACTTCTTTAAGATCAACGAATCATTCGAAATATGCAGAATGCGCCCAGTATAGCTTTTTGTTTTTCTACTTCGCTTGGTGAGGGTGTCTTCTGGATATTTTAATACAATCAGGTCAATTAAATCCCCTTCGCTCAAATGGAGCACTTTTGATTTGGATAAACTGTCTTGAGGAGCAATTATTATCGTTTGCTGCGCAATTGCTTGCGATCCAACAATGACTAAACTAAGAAGTAATAAGGTTCGATACACAGTAGGTAAATTCACTTAGTTTCCAAACCGCTGAGCAACACTGAGCCAAAGAATGTGCTTGACCTTATACTCATAGGAAACATTGGTAGAAGCGTACTGAAAGCTATAAGTGAGCTGGGTATTGAATTTCGCGTTCCACTGAAGTGATGGTGTTACCATCATGCGATTTTGATCAAAAACACTCAAAGTATGCTTACTTGGAGTGTGCACCAATATCTCCTCTGCAAAGAGTAACGAAAATTTATGCTCTGCTTCTCCAGATTGCCACTTGGCAATCGGAACATTCAGCTGCCAGCGGTAGCGCAAACGCAATAAGAAGTACTCAAAACCATTGTCGGGTTGAGAAAAAAAACGTTCTTCCACTCTCAATCTTTGTGCCACACCGCAAACTCCCACTTTCAACCTATGGTTGATCTCTTGATGCGGTCTATATTCGTACCTACTTATTGAGTTATCGGTAAGGGTTGAGAATACCCCAAAACCACCTGCCACGGTAAGATTGTCACTTACCTGCCCAGCAAGTGCTGACCTTACTACAAATTGGCTAGGTATAGAAAACTCATCTCTCCATCGAAATCCTAAATCTGAGTTCACACTCCAAGATTTATTCACTGGTATTTGAAACGCATATTGCGCCCACTGCTCATTGCTTTTTTTTGTTAGAAGTTTTTGTGATTGGCTTACGAAGCTGATGATCACAAAACAGAGCAATCCGATAAATCTCTTTTTCATTGATCAAAGCACTCCTTTGGTGCTTGGCAAAGAAGACATCTCTTCGGGGTTACGTTTGATAGCCATTTTAATGGCTTTTGCCCACGCTTTGAAAATACCCTCAATCTTGTGGTGCTCGTTTTCACCTTCGGCTTTGATGTTCAAATTGGATTTAGACGTATCTGAAAAGGATTTAAAAAAGTGCATAAACATCTCTGTAGGCATCTCCCCTATTTTTTCTCTTTTGAAGTCTGCCTCCCAAACCATCCACGGTCGGCCACCAAAATCAATGGCCACCTGCACTAGCACATCGTCCATCGGAAGTAAAAAACCATAGCGATTGATGCCCTTTTTATTTCCTATGGCGATCAAAAATGCTTCGCCTAAAGCGAGTGCAGTGTCTTCGATTGTATGATGTTCGTCAATATGTAAATCACCCTTTACCTTGATATCCAAATCAATGCCGCCGTGCTTACCTAGCTGGTCTAGCATGTGATCGAAAAAACCCAAGCCAGTATCAATACTTGTTTTTCCTGATCCATCTAAGTTCACCTGAATGTGAATATCCGTTTCCTTAGTAGTACGGGTGACTATGGCTTTACGAGGCTTGAATACTAGATGCTCATAAATTTCCTTCCAACTAAGCGTAGCTAATTCAGCAGACGTTTCAGATTTCGCCGCAATGTGAATCCCCTTACACCCAAGATTCTCTGCTAACTGGATGTCCGTCGCTCTATCTCCTATTACGTAGGAGTTTTTAATATCGTAATCTCCTTTGAGATACTCCGTAAGCATGCCAATGCCTGGCTTTCTGTTAGGGTGATTATCCGCGGGAAAGTGCTCATCTATATGTACTTTGTCAAATTTTATTCCTTCACTTTCTAGCGTTCGCATAATTAAATTATGCACCGGCCAAAAGGTATTTTCAGGAAATGCTTCTGTACCTAGACCATCCTGATTGGTGACCATCACAAATAGATAATCAGATTCTGCTTGTATTTTTCTTAAGTAAAAAAATGCATCAGGCAAAAAACTAACCTTCTCAATATGGTCGATTTGCTCATCCGCTGTTTCGTGGTTGATGGTTCCGTCTCGGTCTATGAATAGAATAGGTCGCATGGGCTCAATTTTTAGCGCAAATTAAATGAACAAACCCAATAATATTACACCTATCCTTAAAAGTAAAAAGGAGATAACATTGCTGCTATCTCCCTTTTATCTCATTTTAGCACTGAGGCTTTAATGCAAAATCATCACACGCTTCGGAAGCCATTTGGTTTTATCTCCAAATACATGGAGCATAAATAAGCCATTAGGTAAGTCTAGTGTATTGATACTGGCCTTTTCACCACCTTTCGTGATTTGACCTTTTGCCAGTTCACGTCCAGTCTGATCATAAAGCACCCATTTCAAATCTTCGGTAGCCTTTTGTCCTAAATTCAATTCGAAGATATTATCCGATGGATTCGGGAAAACTTCAAATTTATTATTGAATGATTTCACCACTGTAATATTCTCTGGAGTGGTAAGCACTTTACCCGCTGGCACGGCTTGCTCTATCGCCTGCAAAATGCTTCCCTTTCTCAGTGATGCATCGATGATTGCATCCACTTGCACGAAGGCTATCACTTTCAATTTATCAGGATTAAATACATCTTTAATACTCCATAAGACAGTATATGTAATCTCCTCGCCCATTTTCACAGAGCCTACTCTTGTAAACCCACCCGAACTTGGCAACATTTTTCGAAGGACGTTTCTAAATATTCCATTCCCCGCTATACCTACTTCCGAGGCAGGTACGTCTTCCACTATTGCAAATCTGAAAGAAAGCTCGAAACTCGGATCAGTGATTTCGATCAGAGATTTGAAAGTAACCTCAACTTCTATCTCATTTTCAGCACCTGAAATGATCACTGTATCAATATCGAACTGATTCGCTTCGAGTGCAATAGAATTGAATTTGTCATTATCCCACCCCAAGGCATCATTGGTAACTCCATTGGAGGTAATAATTATTTTATCCTGAACTACACCAGAGATAACTGATCTCGGGGTAGTAGAGACTCCATAGTATAACCCACGAGCTCCTGGATCGCTCTCGTTTCTTAGGCTCAAAACATCCGTATCTCGCCCCTGTTTAGAAAAGTAGTTGATAATCACAGCGTCATTTTTTAGCGCTCCACTTCCTACTTTGGAATCCAAGGAATCATTAGCAATAAGACTAACCGTATTATTTAATGAAGAGAATTGCTCTACAATTACCTTTTTATCTCTACCGTAAATTCTAAAATCATCAAAAGCAAACCCCTGTAATACCGTATTGTCTGTATTAAACTTATCTGAGCCAGTAGCACCCAAAGCGAACCTAAATCTCACCAAGTCATTTTTTGTATCAATACCAGCAACATCCAGCTTATGGGCTGCCACTTTCCAGCCCTGATCCTTAGTCCAGCCATATTGATCTGGATTGAATGCGCCTGCAGATCCTAAATTTCCAGGATCTCCATTTATCGCGCTGGCATTGAACCAGTACCTCCCTGAACCTTGCGCTGTATTAGCATTGTACGCTCCCAATGCTTTCCATGATACGCCATCATCCACGGAAAACTGCAACACAACACCATCTCTCAAATCCATATCTGTGGCATGGCTGAAGCTGACAGTGGGTAACTCCAGTCCGTCCAGTTTATAAGCAGGTGAATACACCCATGATTTTTCATTTTTCTTGTAAGCCCCATTCAGATTAGTTGCCCAAAAAGAGCCAGTATTTAGGCCTTCTGCTCCCTCCAGACCATTAAAAGCTGAAGAGGTTCCTAGCTCCCATGAGGGATAATCGTCGCTATCAACGTCCCTGTCTTCAAAGCCTTGATAAAGAGCATATTCTACCTTATCTAAAAACCAACCTTCATTGGAATTATCAAACGTCTGAAGAATAAAATTCTGACCTTCAGTAACATCAATCACATCAACTATGGTCACCTCTCTTGTAACACCTCCCAGGCACTTAGAAAGGCTGATCATACTGATAGTAACGTCATAGGTGCCTGCTTCGGTAAATTGATATTCAAAAGGTGCATCAAGTATATTGTCAGTCGTAATCATTGCTGATGAAATACTCCGCACTTGTTGGTTCACAGTATTTCCATTTTTATCCTTAACAAGTAGTTGCAATTCTTCGATTTTACCATTGGTAGATTGTTCTTTATTTCTCGCAGTAAACCTAACCGACTTACCTTTCGTTATCCCAGTCCATTTAAATTGAGGGACAGGAGAAGTACCGATTTGAATCTCTCTGCTAGTAATATTCGGACATGCTTCACTTCCTATGCTCATATCATATGTGGTTACCTGCACACTGATGTTGCCTGATTCAATTTTAAATTCTTCTGCAGAAAAAGTTACTTCAGCGGTATTGAACCTATCTGAAGGTAAGACTGATACTTTACCTTGTTGAGTCAATTTCCAGATATGCCCATAATTAATGCTAGGATTTGGATTATTAACCTCCACCGCCAGAGAGATAAGGTCACCATCGCATGCTTGGGTCACTTGAATATCCTCATTTATGGCTTGTTCCAGCACCACCAATTGTGGCGTAGGATATACCGTGATATTTATAGAAGTAGTATCCCCAGCACACCCAGAGAAGTTTTCCCCTTCAATGATATTAGTAACCTGAGTTACATAAATGGTGGTATCACCTGAGAACCCAGCTTTCACTTTCGTCTCCAAGTCTTCTAGAACGAAAATTCTATCAATCATTGGAGTAGTGGTTTGCACTGTGCTACGAGAAACTTTGTTCTCATCTAGAAACTCAAATACAGTGGTGGTGTTATTAGCTGTTGCTACTCCACGATAAGTGATTTTGGTAGAAGTATTTGTAACACTCACATCACACTGAGCTGCTACCGCTTTCACAATTGGCGCGCTTGGTATCTCGAAAATAGTAATTGAAAGATTGGCATAATTACTTTCACAACCCACAAATCCAGTGACACCAGCATCTAAACTGGTCGTTTGAGAAACCAGAAACTTATAAACTCCTGCAGCATTGGTGGTGGCATTTAAGCCCAATGCTTCATTGGTAATACTCGAAGAGCTCACCCCACTGGACGCTGAGGTAGTGAAAATTGATGCTCCATCTGGCTGTCCAGTACCATCATCTTTATACCAGTTGTATTCAGAATTGGATTCACCAACAAAAGTCACACTATTTACTACATCATTAGCACAATAAAACAATGTCCGGTCATTCGTAGCTGGAGTTGGCGCATTAGGAATATTATATACATTGACAGTCAAAAATGCCATGTCCGCTACTTCTGTTTCACAACCAGCAAACTCAGAACCATTTGCACTAACATTCAACGTTTGGGAAACTAAAAAATAGCGGGTGGCTTGAGTGACAGTAGAAATATTCAAATCCAAACCACTTGCCAGTATTGCCCCATCAGCACCTATGGTTTGAGTGAAAGAAGGAGTAGAATTTATAATGACACCACTAGCATTGGATTGATACCATCTCACTGTAGCGTTTGGATTTCCTGTAAGTTCGAAAGAATTACTGCCTACTTCACCTTCGCAGATACTCACCGCTAAAGCATCTAATCCATTGTCATCAAAAGTAAGGTTACTTGGGTCTGGGAAAACAGTGACCAAGACTTTGGTAGGCACACTCTCACAACCATCAAAACCTGTCGCATTATTAGTACTCTGCGTTTGAGTAACCCAATAGGTAAATGTGGAATCTTGCGTAACTTGATCCGTAAAAACGCCTTGAGTAGTCAGTTCTGAAAGCGTAATGAGTCGCCCATTAAAAGCTGAGGCTGTCAAAGCAGTAGCGGGTGCATTACCAGTACCGTCATCTTCGTACCAGGTATATAAAGAGCCATTTATACCAGGAGATTCTACCTGATTAAAATCATTGGCTTCCCCATTGCATAAGTAATAGTGAATCACGTTACCTGTATTAGAGGCTTGCCTGCTATTGCTATTTTCCCCTCCCTTAAAGTTGCTATCAATTGGTGCTGCAGGAATGGCGTTGACTTTAATTCTGAATTTTCGAAGTACACTCTCACATCCATCAAACTCTGCACCCAAATCTGCAGGATAGTTGTTATTGTAATTTGTTTGGCCAATATAGAACACCAGTTCAGTACCAGAAGCTGCACTATAATTAAAAAATGTGGACTTAAAATCGCTATCAATCAGTGTGTAATCTGACAAGGCATCAACTGACTGGAAGCTCGCGATACTAGCTTGAGCACTGTTATAAATCGTATAATAGGATTCAGTAAAAACTTCGTCATTCAAGGATGCCTCAATGATGATATCCTCCAGTGAAACAACGCCTCCCTCAGTTATACAATATTCAAACACATAAGTACTCCCGTCGAGCGCACCATTGAATGAATTAGTGGAAGTTGCACTCACCAAATTCGCCGTATTCACCGAAGGAATAACCGGGTCAGGATAAATTTCTATAGTTACGGATCTAGTAGGTGATTCGCAACCAGAATAGCTACTAGAAGCTATACCTATATCATCAGTAATGGTGTAGTAGAATACTCTGGTCTGACGACCTGTAGGTTTTGAATTATTGCCAAAAAATGCTTTAGCCACATTTAGAACTTCGCCATATGATCCGCTAATATTGGTTAAAGAAATAGGGCTTGTTGCATCCGCATTGTTATACCAATTCACTTTAATTGCAGTCCCTAAGCTAGCCACGTCAATAACGAGGTTGCTCACGGTAGCTCCTTCGCAGTACTCCAACAAATATCCACTGTCGTCACCATCTGAGATACCACCAAAACCAGTAGAAACTAAATCTGGCAATGCGGGGATTTCCAAAATTTCAATTTCAACTTCGGTACCACCAGAGCAATTTGCTGCAGTTTGAACTGGGGCATCATACACGATTTTGTATTTACCAAAAGCTTCTTCGTTCGGATAGACTATTGCATTGGCGTTAGGATTTGCAGGACTGAAATTAGCATTTGCAATGATTCCAAGATCGATGGTATAAGCCGCTCCATCATATTTGTATAAATGGTATCCTGATATGGTGATCGCCTGAGTTCCCGTCGCAGAAATGATCTCGGATCGAATGCTAAAATCTCCATCATCATTGCAGTAGTATGGATTCAAATTCGTAATAGTAACCGCAGGTATTCTGTACACATTGATGATTTGAGTAGCCAATTCCGTCTCGGAACTTGAGTCCTCATCTTCAATAACATAAACCAACTGTACGGGATATACATAAGTACTTCCTGCCAACTGAGCATCCAGCGCTGCAGTATTAAAATTCCAACCTGTGGTCGCATTTGGTACTGTCGATGGCGCAGCTGCAAATAAGGCGCTAGTAATCTCTACGCCTCTCATGCCCGTTCTATAGTCATAAGCACGAACCGTTTTAAAATCTGGATTGACGCCATCTGCATCTGTGCTTGTATCAATTCCCGATGGAGCTACCATTGTAAACGCTACACTGCCGTCTGACTGACAATAATCTGTTTTCGCATTTGTAATGACTTTATCTGCTGTCGCTACAAAGAAATCTATAGCATAATTGGCTGTGACGCCATTTTTTGAGAGTGCATATAGGATCGTTGAAACCCCTTCACCAGCAGCTGATGGAATGAATTTCACGGAGTATGCACGCTCATTGGGAGAAGTAAAAGTCTCATTATTGTTAAAGCTTGTTAAGCCATTACCAGTAAAAATGGCTGAATAACCTACTGGATTAGTGAATTTCAAGTTAGTCCCTATGCTATTGGTAGAAGAAAAGGCATTCGTTCCTCCACTGTTTTCATATCTTATAATAGCAACGGAAAACTTTGTAGCAGCACTTTGACAACTGTTAATATCCGTTACGGTTACCCAAAAAGTGGTGATTCCAACATTGGCAGCAGAAACTCCTAAATCATTGAGACTTAGTGAGTAGCTGGTTGTTCCCGTCAATCCCGCAGCAATGACTTTTGTAGTGAGACTCTGGTCAGAATATACATTTACAACATCCGTAGCTGCTAATGTACCAATCGTCATGGGCGCAGTGCTGGCATTAAAAGCGGCTTTATCATAAACTACCACAGCATCTCCGTGCGAATCTCCTTTTACACCACCTACTGCCTCTAGTATATAGGGCAATGTAACTACACTAGGGGTAGCTGTGACTACTGCTGGAGCATTGTAAGGTGCGATGGACGTCAAAGTTGCAAAAATTGTCCCATCACCATCGTTGGCTAGATAAATATCTCCTGAACCTCCAGATCTTAAAACTTGCTGATTAGAGGTTGCAACTGACCCAGTAGCTCTAATTTGAATGCCCGAGATAGTTATTACATCCACAAATTGGTTTGTTAAAGCTTTATAGGTCAGTGTAAGTATGGAATTTCCTGCATAGGAAATTCCTAATCCAATACCATCTACCTCTATATCTCCATTTGTGTCATTAACCGAGCCCACTGCGGTATTAAATTCAAAATTGGCCGGAAGTTCCAATTTGAGAGTTTTGTTGACGCCAGATTTGGCAAAATCTGTCTCTATAGTTTCCGTCATGATTATATCAGTTAGGGAAAAGTAATCTCCCTGAAGGCACACATCAATGAGATTTGGAGCGGTGATGACCGTTCCTCCAGATGATAATGTGATATTAATCGGTATTGGGGAGAGGTTATAGCTACTAGTGGTTGCTCCTACCTGATCTTCAGAGACTAAATAAAGCTCATATTCAGTACGATCGTCGCTGAGCGTAAATTCTTCAATGAAATTGGTGTTCGGTATAGTTACATCTATAAACCCCTGAGCTATTGCCCCCACACTACCACCAGCCCTCAATGCCTCACTCGTGGTAGTGGCACCTTCTGGCAAGATCGCATAATAAATCTTGCCCCTTTCTGTCTGTTTTGCTGTGAGAGTGACATTTCTTCCCTGTACCAATGTAGAATAGGTAATCACTGGCGCTTGATCATCAAACGTTACACTAAACTCTTTCTGAGCTATTGCATTTCCTGCCACATCCGTCACCCCGCCAGCTACCATCCTTATTATGACTGTAGCTGTTTGATTACTGGTGGGAGTAACTTGTAGCGAGTATTCATTGGGATTTCCCGTAGCGACCGGACTTCCAACGATAGCATTCCCTGTTGAAACAATAAAATCTCCTGACGCATTTAACCCACTCACCACTTCGTTGAAAAGTGCCGTAATACTGAATGGATTATCATTGGTGGGCGATAAACTAGTAGAAAAAGATACCGTAGGTGCCGTATTATCGATTTTTATAGTCCCACTTGCATTGCCAGTATTTCCAGCCTCGTCCGTAGCAAACGACTGTACCAAATAACTGCCCTCAAAAAGTGCGTCTCCACCAGGTACTGTGGCCGACCATGAGAATGGTGCTGTTGCTCCTGATACAATAGCGTCGTAATCCTCTCCATTAATTCGAACCAAAACATCTAGGTTTTCAGATATCGTACCCGTAAGCGTAGGTGTAGATGTATTAGTAGTGGAAGAATTGACAATTATTGTTGGCTTAGTTTGATCTATAACAATTTCTGGAGAATCCTGAGACCCAACGAAACCATTACCAGCGGCATCACTAATTCCTCCAGAAAAATTTCTAACAGTAATCGAAACATTTCCATCACCTTCAAGATTGGACACTGTATACTCATATACCAGCGCACTTACCTGAGCAAAACTTTTGGAGGCTACCCCCGGAACCGTACTGTTTAGCGAAATGTCCAATCCAGGTACAATACCCGTTATGGATTCATTAAATCTCAAAATAAAGATTACTGAGTTGTCTTTCGTCCTTGCTTCAGTACCGGTTGTCGGAGTTTTGATTGAGATATTTAGAGTGGGAGCTTCATTATCTACATCCGTTTCAAATTGCCACTCAAAATTGGTAGAGAATCCTGAAAAAGCATTTCCACTCTCATCATAAAATGCCGTATTGCTCATCCTTACATAATAATCCTTTTGCCCTTTCAATGCCAGCGGTGGATTAATGGTGACTATATTATTCGAAATATTAACATATCTAGTATCATTGGCATTAAAGGTTTGAATATCTCCACCTGGATCTTGTACTGAGGTTAGAAAAATCTGGCCAAAACTTGCAATTACATTCTGATCAAAGGTGGCTGTCAAAATCACGTTGGTCGAAACTTGATTAGCTGGATTGTTAGGCGGACTCAAAGCAGTGATAGTTGGAACGTCCACATCTAGCGTAATATCATTGTTGCTTGCAACAGGTACATTTGTATTACCCGCAATATCGGTAGCTTCTACAGTGATCTTTTTCGAATTTCCAGAAGCAAGACCTTCTATGAAGGTAAAATTATAAGACCACACGTCTCCACTTAAAGATGGAGCAACAGCCACAGCTCCACCTATCTGCACAAGGTTGAATGTCACGCTCTGCAAGTCAGTGACATTATCGCCAGTGGCACCATTGTCCCAGTTAGCCACAATTTTATCTCCAACTTTATATACTCCTCCCGCCCCAGAAGGGCTTCCCGTTACCGCAGTAATGGTCACGTTAGCAGGCGATATGACAGATGCCTCTGTGTCTAGCACAATAGATATGGCAGGCCCCATGCCTCCAAGATTGCCAGCCTGATCTGTGGCACGTGCATTTATGCTGTGGGTCACATTTGATGTTAGATCACTCGACGGAGTAAAAGTCCATGCGCCCCCTCCATCTGCTGTAGTTGTTCCGATACTACCTCCTTCAACATCACTAAAAAGTTCGACAGTGCTGTTAGGTTCTGCCGTACCAGTAAATTCTGGCGTAAGATCATTGGTGATCTTATCCGCTGAGCTAACTCCAGAATCACTTCCTGCGTCTAAAGCCAATGCGGTTGGAGCCGTAGGAGGTGTGGCATCTTTTGTTTTGGTATCAGTTACAGCCGCTCCTGCATTGGTTTGATCATCGGTTAGTACGACACTCAGCGTAATTGTTCCATCCCCAAGGGCAGAGATGTCAATCGCTCCACCGATTGTTTCATCTGCAGAGGCAACAGTACCAGAGCCAGTAACCGTGGCTGTATTTCCATCCGCGCTACTACTAAAACTATAACTATATGTTGATCCGACTTCAGCATCCGTGAATGTGAAACTTACAGCCTCATCATTGCCAGAGTAAATAGGATCCTGATCAATACTTACTGTATGCCCTCCAGGTCCTGCTCCATCACTTATTGGAAGAGGCGATTGATCATTTGCGCGTTCGTTTCCAGCTGCGTCTCGGACTTTTTGTTTGATAAAATCGAAAAAATTTCCTGAACTGTAAGCCACATCATTAGCACCTTTTTCATTCAAGTTGAAAACTACCTCATCGTCATCTGAAGTTGTATTGGTGATTGTTCCTGCAAGTACATAGCTATCTGCCAATCCAGTAAAAGTCGTTGCATCAAGGGTAGAGTTACTGTCATCAATATCCTCTGAAAACAAGACTAAAACACCGTCAATTTCACCATCATTGTCCTGATCTAAAGTACTCGCCGATTTTACTGAAGGTGCTGCCTCATCCAAATATGTCAATGGATTTAAATTATTCGCCATTTCCAGCCCACTGGCTTTACCTACAATCTCACTTGAGTTACCTTGAACATAGGTTATTGTTAAGTTCTCAATGTTCGTTCTTGGAATCGGATTGCCACTAAAATCGATATCAAAACTTGATTCATTACCAAATCCACCACCATTGTAACTTACATTGTTTTGAATAACTATAGCACCATTATTTCGAATCTCGATACAGTCCAAACCATCAGAACCAGTATTGGGGTCGTTCACATTCACATTTGGTGAGAAAGCTAATTGCACAATATCAATCTGCCCATCTTCATCATCATCTCTCCAAGTAGCAGATGTAATAGTTGGTGCTGGGAAATCATAGGTCACACCTGTTACACTATTTGTACCGACATTTCCGGCCGCATCCGTACCGCTGAAGTCCACTGTATAAATAGCATTGTCTACCAACGTAGGTGCATTGGTAATGTCAGCCAAAGAAAAAGTACCTGAATTAAGTTCACTTCCTGTTAATGTCTGTGTATGAATCGTTCCATCTACCGACCCTCCTGTATTAGTCCAAGTAATAGAACCACTTATAATATTTTCAGAGAGGGTGTATTGTACCTCTGTCGTGGTAGGTGTTGATGATGTGGCTGGGGTAATGGAAGTGAAAGTGGGATTGGTGTTATCTACCGTTAACCAGCCTCCCACTCCTAAGGATACATTTCCTACAGCATCAACTGAATAAATATCGTAAACGCCATCATTCAAGTCTGCCGCCAACGTGACCGTATAAGGTGTTGCTGCTACTGCACTGGATCTTCCGATAAAGGCATTGTCATTTCCTAATGAGGTCGTCAATGAACTTAAATCTGTGATCGTTTCACTTGTCAATACCAAATAAATATCCCCTGCCTCATTACTCTCTACAGTAGAACTTGACACATCTCCGCTCTTCAATGTCTCAGGTACACTCGTTGGAGCACTTGCTGTTGGGGCGGTGTTATCTACCGTTAACCAGCCTCCCACTCCTAAGGATACATTTCCTACAGCATCAACTGAATAAATATCGTAAACGCCATCATTCAAGTCTGCCGCCAACGTGACCGTATAAGGTGTTGCTGCTACTGCACTGGATCTTCCGATAAAGGCATTGTCATTTCCTAATGAGGTCGTCAATGAACTTAAATCTGTGATCGTTTCACTTGTCAATACCAAATAAATATCCCCTGCCTCATTACTCTCTACAGTAGAACTTGACACATCTCCGCTCTTCAATGTCTCAGGTACACTCGTTGGAGCACTTGCTGTTGGGGCGGTGTTATCTATAGTATAAGCTAGCCCAGAGGCATATCCTGCCGTTGGTGGAGATTCTGAATTTGAAACAAAATCTATGGTCAAAATCCCATTCCCTGCCACAGAAGTAACTGGAACATTCCACTCATTGCCAGTCCCTACCGTAGGAGTTCCAATAGTCCCTGTTGCTACCGAACCCGCATTAATTGCAAAATTCGATACATCTATACCAGAAGTTGATGAAACAAAGAGTACTGTAAAATTTACAGTAGTAGCATTGGTAGGATTCGCATCTGCTAGGGAAATTGAAGTCACAGTCTGTGCAAAAGCAAAAAGAAAAGAAATCGATAAAAGAGAAAAAAGTATAAATCGTTTCATAACAAGGGCGGTTTGAAGAATCAATAAAGTTCCGCTTTATATTTTAATATTTCAAGAATAAATATCACTTTCAAAATTCACACCTACTTCAATCTCTCAACTCTCCACGTGAATTGAGCTTGAGTAGGCCTATCAGAGTAGTTCCACTTCCAAAATCAAAAGTTCCTATCACTGCAACCTTTCCGTCAGGAAGGGTAATCGCGCGATTGGCTCGGTCATTTCCAGATTCTAATCCATAATATTGATCCATTCCATCGACCTTGAAGCCTTCCGCATCTGTTTTCATAAGCATCATTTCCTCTAATCGAGACTCGGACTCACCTATTTCAGATGACTCAATAACAAATGATGGATAACTTCCCATAACCAAATATCCTCCATCAAATGTCCTAGCCACAGTTTTTCCCTCGGTGCTTAAATTTGGATCAAAACCACTGACAAGTGCCTGAGGAGCCGATGGAGCAATATCCAATTGACCATATCTTGATACACCCATTAGAAATGCTCTCTTATCTCCACTGGCCAAGGATGAGGTACCAACAATCATAAAATCACCTCCAACTTCAATTACCGCATTTGGCACATCATCGTGCAAACCATTTTGCTCAATTCCAAAAGACTCTCCTGATCCATCTGCAGTACCTAATGAATTGGTAAATACTGCATTTACCCTAAGACCATCAGGATCTGATTCAGTAGTTCCGAAAATTGCCAATTTTGAATTCTGAAGTTCAAATACAGATAGCCCAATATCATCACTCTGCTACCCCAAGTGATTTCACCCATTCAACCGTATTGTCAGAAAAATTTCGTTTGGATAAGAAATATTGTTTCGTCTGCAGTGGAAGGGTCGGCTAAATCTCCTGGATACAACAATGAAGTAGTACCAAGTATGATCACTTTAGTGCCATTTTCAACTAGGATAATATCTGAACCTGTCAAGTCATAAGGCTCTGTGGAGTTTTCAACCTTAAAATATTCTTGCTGAACAAGATCATGACTTACCTTTCCCCATACTATATGAGATTGCTCATCGGCGTTAGTAGAAGTTCCAACAATTAAATAATTATCGTCATCAATTCTTTTTAACCTAACAGCCTCATCAATCAAACTTACCCCTAAGGTATCCTTAAAATTCACTGTATCCTGTGATAGGAGATTTCCTCCTGCATCCGTAGTTATATAGTAGAAATTCTTACCTTCCTCTTCTCCCAAATCTTGAGTAGCCAAGATGAAATATTCGTTTTTAGATTCATTAAAAATTACATCAACTGCCTTTTGAAGTCCAGAAACCCCGTAATATTTAATGAACACATCTTCAGGCTTGGGGCTTGAATTGTCATCAACGCTGCATGAAACTCCTAACACTGCTATTAGGCTTAGAATTATCAAATTCTTATTCATAAATTATTTTCTTTTTCCAGGAATCTTTTTTGGACTATATATAGAATGAGTCCACCCAAAAGTGAGGCTCATCATATTAAGAGAAAGATTATCTGGCACATATGCCAAATCAAACACAGAAGTTCTATTTACAAATCTATTCTCAGCATTGATATAATTATTAAAGGCTTTATCATATCGAGCCTCTAAGGTGAGATAATGGGTAGCAACTCTAAATTTCACTCCTACACCAGCAAATGCTGAGAAATCAAAAGTATTCACTTGCTCAGTTTTAATTAAATCAGTTCGATTATCTACAGTGTAGGAAGTTCCTCCTCTTCTACTTGCTTCATACTCAGCATGACAAGAGAAAATCTGCACTAACCCCGCATAGACATATGGTTTCATCTTATGATTTTGATGATTATCATACCATAAATTGTATCTAACAAATATAGGTGTACGAAAATAGGTTTGATTATTAACGAGAGAAGTTACCAAGTTCTGATCTCGAAAAAAGCATCCACATTATATTGAGATGGCACCTAATCTGACCCCCAACTCCTATTTCAACTCCTTTTCCTAAATGTCTTTCTAATAGTTACTTCCCCGTTATAACCTATATCCCGTCCTGACGAAGCATTAAATTCCTGATCGTTGTAAGTAAATGAAGATTCTCCATTAGTCGTTTTTCCATTATAAAACTTAGGAAAATCATTAGGAGTTTGTCGTGCTATAAGTTCCGAAAGAATTTACAATCGAACTATTCACTCCTACCTTTATCGCAATCCTAAAAATGGGATCTGTTCTGAAATGATCCATCAAAAAAAACAACTCTTTTGGATCCAGTTGCTGATCAAGATTATGTTCAGGGTCGGCCTTTAGCAAACCGACCATTGCTATTTCAGCTTTGGCCTCTTCATCCAAAAAAATGTAGACCTTTGTTAATAATTTTCTTGCACGAATCTTCTCCTCCTTAGACAGACAATCATTCTGACGTAGTAATTCTGCTGATAACATCCGGAATTCTTCAATAATCTCCCAGCATCATAATCATCTTCAGCTCTATTCAGTTGCTGCGTACAATTCTGAGCATAAAGCTCCATAGTGGACGTGAAAACAAATAATATTACAAAAAAAAGTCTCATTAAACGTTAATTAGTAAAAGTTACGATCATTCCTCAGATCTACCTGGAAGCCCCTCGCATGTTTCCTCATATCTCAAATCCTTACCCACATATTGATTCCATTCTGTTTGAGAAAGGTTCCCTTTAACTAGACCACATATCTTATTAACATAAATATCCGGAAGTGTTTGGTATAATCGAATAATGCCATCTGCCGATCCAGTAATTATTTCCTTACCATTTGGATGAAAATCCAATGACCAAACCCAGTCTGCATGATCATCAAAAACTGTAGGGAGATCATAGACGTTATCCAAATCCCATAATCGCACTGAATAATCTCGGCTAGATGCGGCAATCAGCTTGTCATTTGGGCTGAAATGAACATCAGTTACAGCAGATTGAAAGCCAGTAAGTGTAGGGCCAGATTTTACCTTATTTTTCAAATCCCACACGGTCACTGTACCCTGATCATCACCTATTGCTAGGAAATCACCTGAGTTGCTAAAGTTTAAAGCATTGATTGGGTTTTGCTGCCTCGATTTATTTCTTTTGAATATTACTTTCATTTGATTGTAATCATCTGAAGATAAATCAAGCAGAATGACCTCTCCATTCTGTGTCCCTGCCGCCAGTCTTTTTCCATCAGGGCTCACATCTAATGTTTTAGCACGAGATGGTAGAAGCGCTATTTCTTTGGTGCTGGTCATTGTATGCAATAGAATGCGACTATCAATCCCACTAGAGATAAAACTTTCACCACCTGGTAGAAACACAAGATCAAAAATAGTTCCACCCCGATGGCCAGCAATAGATTTTGGTTGAGCGCCCCTATTATCTAGGTCAATCAACAAAATATTATTATCATCTGTACCCAAAGCGAGGTATCGCTCATTTTCGCTTACATTCACAACTCTATTGACCGACTCTTGGGAATAAAGTTCTTTAAAAGTCCTTTTGCCATTGGTCATATCCCATACCAACAAGCGACCATCACTGCCAGCAGAATACATACTTTTTCCATCTGATGAAAACACAACAGACCTAACCCCTACTCGCTCCTCCTGCCCAGTAACCGGGTCAATAATTGGCTTATGTCCATGGAATTGATTCAGAACAGAATCACCATTGTTCTTCCTTTTAATTACCCCATCTTCTTCATACTTAGTACCCAAAAGTCCTTTTAACCCTGAATACACACCAGCATATATATCCCCATTATAATTCTTCGTCGGATCCTTATACTCATAGTAGTAATCATATGCTTGCTTGGCAACAAGCGCCTTCTTTTCAGGGTCATTTTGAATCTTTGTTGCTTTGATAGCCATCGATTGCGCTACCGACTGATATCTCAGCCTATCAGCATTCTCCTTCGCTTTATTGGCTTTCTTTTTCTCTTGATCAGCCAAATCTGAATTCCACCTAGCTAGTTTAGCACTCGCTTCAGCCTCCCTTGTAGCGGCCACAGCGGCCAAACGCTGCTGCTCTGCACGTTCCTTCTGAATTTCAGTCAAACGAGTTTGTTCCTTTGCTTTATTCTCGGAAATTCTTGCATCTTCCAATGCTTGTTTGGCTTTATTTTCAGCCTGAATCGCCTCAGCTGCTCTATCTTCTGCTATATCCTCCTGCTTTTTAGCGCGAGCTTCCGCGTCTTGAGCCGCTTTAGTTTGCGCCAAAGCTAACTCGCGTTGTTCCTCTACATAACCTACTTGAATCTGTGAATAAACAACCAAGAAAAGACAAACCATAGCCGCAAATCCGAGCACCAAAGCAAAAAGACGCATTCTTTTTACCTGTCTCTTTTGTAGTAGCTCTTTGTTTCTCTGCTCGGTAGTATAAGCCTTCTCTGATGTTTCCAAAAACACCATTGTTCTTTCGAAGGCTGGATTGTACCTCTGTCCCCAGACTAGCGTAGGCTTATTCTCTTCTCTCCAGTTGAGTGCCAATTGTAAATCGGGCATTTTCCAAAGTGAAGCCTTACCTTCTTGAAAACGCTCGGCTGATTCAGAAAGCTTAAGGTACATTTCTGATGCTTTGGATTCTTCATCTAGCCACCTTTTAAGCCGATCCCAAATACGCATCAAACTCTCGTGAGAGATATCTACGACAGTATCAGTTTCGAGAGAGACTCCATAAGGAGGCATCAAAAGGGACCTACCCGGCTCTCGAAATTTATCTACCACACGAGTTACATCGTCCTCGGTCACACCTGCTATGGAGGCAATAGTTCCGAGTTTAGTCGGGCGTCTGATTCCTTGATTTTCGCTACCTCTTTCTGTGAGAGATTTAAACATCACCTCACAAATCTCCTTCTCCCGCTTGGATAGCGAATCATAAGCTTCGTTCGCATGTTGCGAAAGCGCTTCCCTAAGTGTACCTATCGCATTGTAATGGCGCAAATCCATTAACTCACCATGCTTTCGATTTTCAACCCAAAAAGCCCATGTCCTCATCAAGGAGTGCTGGAGAATAGGAAGTTGATCGGGGTTATCCCCTACATCGTTGAGTAGCTGCTGAATGAGTCTTGGAGCGATCTTACCTCCACCTACGGCCACTGGCCCTTCTATTGCAGTTCGTTTCTGATCGCGGGTCATCTGAGGAATCAGATAATGCGAATCATTGATCATTTGGGTGAGATCTGGAAATTTAGCGCACTCCCCTATGAAATCCGATCTCATGGTGATAGTGACGTAAATCTGCTCATCAAATTGATGAATAGCCTCTAAGAGTAGGTTTACAAACGCCGAAGACTCATCCATGTCCGAGGTAGCTGCTTCCAACTTTCTAAACCTGAAGAGCTCTTCAAACTGATCAATGACTACTAAAATATTCTGGTCATCATCAGTTTTTAATTGCCTTACCACCTCAACAAGTCCCAAAGAACTACTTCTAAGTACAGTACCAATTATTGTTTTCTTAATTAACTTATCTTCTTCAGAAAGCTTAGAATAAGATTTATCTTTAATAAGCAAAGCTTCGGCAAGGTTATCAATTGGCCCCCCTCCAGGTCTGGCCACAACCACTCTCCAATTAGAGCCTGCTTTGGTCATAAAACCACCATTGAGCGATGGCACTAGACCGCAATACATAAATGAGGACTTTCCACTACCTGAAGCTCCCAAAATTCCGACAAATCGGTTTTCTGACAACTTCATTAGCACTTCATCACTTTGACCTTCTCGTCCAAAGAACAGATGACTTTCTTCCACCCCAAATGGTCTCAGACCAGGGAATGGATTGATGAGTTCGGAGATATCTACAATGTCCTGGACGCTTTCGATTGGGCTTTCTTTCTCACTCATATCAGCTTTCAATTTTGTTCAAAAAAGGTTTTAGGTGTTCTGGCTTAAAGCCACCATTGTTTCCTAATACCAGTGCATTGTTTTTTTGGTAATGAGATAAATCCACTTCTTTCGGTCCATGAAAATAAACCGCCTTGGCCATCATCTTCTTTTCACGACCAAACCCAGGAGCTTTCAGTAAATCTTGTAGCTTGGTTTTGATCCAAGCCTCCGTTGAGCTCCCAAAAAAGATCAAGGAAGCATCACACCTCCTAAGGTTCTCTTGATGAATATATCTGATATCCACTAAATCCCCCTCAAAACTGGGCATCACAACTTTGTACCCAGTATTCTCCAAATAATCTTTTAATACACCACAATCTTTTCGATCATGTTTTTCTGCCATTAGGTAGATCACTTTGGATTTACCATCATCGTCTTGGAGATAACCTTGAATTTCTCGTTGTTGATTTTTAAACCTACCACCCGTAACGAGCTCTTCTCTGATGATCGATTTAAGTTCAGGTAGTGTAATCTGCAATACTTCCGCCTCTTCCAAAGCCGCTGCATCACTTTTGAGATCTTCAATAAAAATCTTCTGACGCTCAGTTACGTTTTTCAACTCAGGAGAAACCCAAATAAGCCTGCTAAAAGACCTATTGTCCTCTGATGCCTTATTAAGCTCAACCATCTCATAGGTATGACTGGAGGCTAATCTATTCTGGATATCAACTATGGATAACTCAGACCCTTTTGGTTTATATCCATAATCCTCTCCGACCAAATGGATAGACAATCGACATTTTGCCAAATCTTCTTTTATCATCACTTCGAGTGCTTTCACTTCTTTGGGTAATGCATGCCTTGGAAGCACAGTATACCCGTGACGCATTAGTTCTCTTTTTATGATATCTCTTTGAATAACCATATCTATTCCAGTACTGGCTAGATACACCGTTTTTTCACGAAGTACTTCTGGCTCTTTCTCCTCTTGCTCTTGAATCGCCTCAGACACCAACAACTGATTGATATCATAAGCCATATCAACTAGCTTCATCCAGTAACTTCGCTCGGCTTCATTTCCAAAAAAGCGCTTAAACTCCTGAGCTTCACCAGAAAGTGGATCGATTAAATAAAAATCGTAAGGTATTAAATCTGCAATAGTCGGAAGATAAGGATCAATGTCAAATGGTCTTTTATTTACTTTAAAAACTTTTGGGATACCATTCACTCTAAAAGCATTGTCTTTCTTTGCCTCAGATACAAATGCATTCAGCCTATCGACAAAACCTACACTCCGACTTAATTCTGAAGTGGACACCAAAATGATCGCCCCTGCATTTTCGAATTCCAAAGCATTTATTTCTGGTTCAGAAACCAAGCGGATAACATGCTCATCACGGGAAATCTGAGATATGAGTGTAGATAGAAATTTATGGAAATTTGAAACCCACCCTTTAATCCCTCCATCTATAGGTCGGTTATCCTCCTCAGAGAAGCATAAAAGTATCTCTCTTTTTGAACTCATTTCAGTATTAAATTAGGCAGTATTTCAATGTGTGCATCCAATGCTTACACATAAATTAAGTTTTTTTCTAATGCAAATAAAATCAAATACTCAAGAGAATATCTGAAAGCTCCACTTGATCTTCTCTTACGGTAGCATTATTCATTATATCGACAAATACCTCGAGTACCTCGATATGTTTTGACATTAAGTTAACTAAATCTTCTTTCTTCAATTCTAAAAGGGTACATTCATTTCTAGTAAGAGCAGTATATGGAAATTTATCACTACTAAGTAGCATTTGATGCCCAAAAACACCTCCTTCAGAAAGTGACCGACTTAATTTATCTCCTTCGTAGATATCAACATCTCCTTCTACGACCACATAAACAGAAGCATCTCCGCTATCCCCTTCTCCTATAACGACAGTACCATTATTAACCCTAATTTCATCCAAGGACTCTGCCATGTAAGTAATCAATTCCCCTGGTATACGCCTCAGCACTTCTACCTTTTTCAGAAAGAGAACACGCTCGATCAGTAGGAGCTTTTGGTGAAAATCCTCATCCTCACCTCTAAAAACTGGAGGTAAAATGGCTTTGTCCAATTCCTTTTTCACGGAAGACTTTAGTCTTTGTGTATGTACATGATACGCTGGAGTATCTATTGTATAGATTGCAAAAGCTGCAGTTTGTAGGATGAAAGGGTCTGGATTGAATAGATTGGCTATGATATCATCTGAAACTTGAGAGTCTGGCATTTGACAAATGCGGTACAGTGCCAAAGCTTTGGTGTACCTATTGATGCGGTTATAATCTCTATTAATTACTTGCAAAAGCAAATCCTCGTAAGATTCAAAATCTTCTGGTGGATAAAAATCATTCAGCTTTTTCAACCTATTCTCTACTGACAAGTCATCAACAACCGGAAACAATTTCGGTTTCAGTTCATCTTCAACGAACACGTCCATCATTTCCACAGCAAACGTGATGCTATCGCTCGTTCCATCCTGAATATTTTCCTTGATAAGCAAAATATTCTGACTATCATAGATCATGCTTAGCAAGATGAAAAGGTTGTCATAGTTTTTGCGATCTTCCTCCAGAAACGCATCAATAATCATTAAATCAATATCGGTTTCTTGAGAAATATCAATCGTCGTTTTAATATTCCAAGCCACATCCCCAATCTCCGATTCTAGGATGATTTTTATCCTTGCGGCTTGAAAATCCCTGGCTTGAAAGCCCAGATAGCTTAATGACAGAAGTATCTCTGAGACAATTTTCTTATCTGGATAGTCAATTTTCTTCCATAAGAATTCGATTGCCGTCTTACCTCCGATATTTCCAAAGAGTTGGATAATTCTGAGCATCGTGTCCTTATGCTGTCCAGTTTTATAAAATGCGCTATCTATGGTTTGAAGACACGCCTCCCCACTGGCTTTAAGTGCCGACATTGCCACGTTTCCATATTTAGGTACGTGTAAATTTTCAATGAGCAGTGGCCATAGCTCAGGGCGCTTCATCTTACCCGCAGAAATCATGGCTGCCACACGCACTTTCGTATTGATATCACGCAACAACTCCAATATATACGGCAAATACTTATCTTCATGCGCCTGAGATAAGAGCCTAGCTCCAAACACCCGTTCATTGCTATCAGTGGAGCGAATCATTTTTCGCATAGTGGCTTCATTAAGCCCTTGACTTGCTACTACTTCTAGCGTAGAAATAACCTGTTTTGCAGTAGCTAATGCCTCTTCATCTCCCTCAGTTTTAGCGTCTCTTTTAATGATCTCTATCGCATCATAGCATACATACTCCCCTAGTTTTTGATACGAATATTTACGTACTTGGGGGAATCGAACATTGAGCATGTCTAGCAGGGAATACTCAAATTGGATTGGATCGGTTTTCTCCAATAATTTCAATCCATTTATAATTCTATCAGCCTTTTTGCTGGTAATCTCCCCTTTTATCTTATTACTAATGTTATCCTCATTGCGTCTGCCGTCTCCTTTCAAATCTTCTTTTTGCTTCTCAAGGGTTTTTCTCAGGGTAATTTTATACTGTGTAAATAATTTTCCCGCTAGGAAAATAACCATTCCTCCCAAACCAATAATGAAATAGGAAAAATGTATCAGTTTGAAAAAAGTTAATAGCGTAAGAGCCAACTGAACTGAACCAGCAATAAAGGTAGCTACCTCATTGACAACACCTTCGATTCTGGTCTGAATATCGAATCTAATTTTAATATCAATGGGAAGGAAGAATAATTTGAATGCTGGATTTTCCAATGCATCCTTCAGACTTGCAGTAAAAGCCTTTGCACTTACGGTAAAGAGAAAGAAAAACAAAAACTCTTTATTTCTTGTTTCAAAACCGAATAAATGGCCTGATACAATGCCTCCAAGAGTAAACAATATCATGATGATTGGCATGGTCATCAATGCTACCTTCAAACCAAATTTCCCAATAACTATGTCATTAACAAAACTCTGAATGAAGAAGCTCATGATCATGACCGTCCCGTTAAAGAACGACAGGAATCGATACAAATCTTCATCTTTAGGGAAATTGATTTCTGTAACCGAATAAAACGCGTAATCGACAAAAACACTCGCTCCCATGGAAAAAATCAAAAAGAAGGAGAGCAACCTTAAATAAGGGTCTTTAAACAAATCTATAAATGAAACTTTCTTAACTTTCTTGTCTTTTTTGGTGACTTTAGTCGCTTTGTCTACATTTTGATACCGAACAATCCAAATACAGAAAACCAAGACACCAAAAGCAGCCAAACACGCTACTAAGAGCAAGTCATAAGTCTTATTCATGCCTGGAATCATTTGAATCAGTGGCACGGAAAAGAAAGCCAAAATAGTAGCAGTAAGTGCTCCTGTATCAATACCTCCAATAATTCTTCTAGAAGCTCTCAAATCGAACATTCGACCAAATAATCCCCAAAAACCCAATATAGTAATGGCTGTTATTGGCCCCAACATAACGAACATGATAAAAGGGAGCGACAACATCCCCTTGTTTCCTTGAAAAAAAGGCATCTCAAACGCACCTCTCATGGCAACCATGAAGAGAAAAATCAAGAAGATATTGGAAACAATCAACGTAGAATAGTTGATCCTTTTTTGAATGTTTACGAAAAGAATAGTGGAAAGAATTCCGAGAGCACCAGTGACTATAAAAGCTTCGTCGAGAAGATCTTCCCCTAGTTCTGTAATAAAAAGCCCCTCTGAACCAATTTGATAATATGCCAAAAAGATTCCCATGAAGAACCCTTTTCCAAGCAATAACAACATTGGTTTTTCTTCCCCGGGTTCGCCACCAAGGAAAGTTAAAAATGACTTAATCACGGTGATTCGTTATTTAATTCAACCCTAAATGTAAGGATAAAAAATATTTCATAGGCGAAATAAGTCTATTGATGCGAAAATCCAACCCACTCAGCAATTAAACTTGAAACAATAGCACAATCTTCAGTTATATGTAAAATTCAACAATTAAAAAATTATCACCTATCCCTTTTGGTTTGTGTACTTGTGCTGGCTCCTTTTTCTGAGCCTTAGCATCGTATTCAAAAAGATAAGCTAGCGATATGGATAATGTATTGTTTCGATAGGTAAAGCGGTCAACGTATCCTGAAGTGGTTACGAAATCAGGATTATTATTGAAGCCCATATTAGAGTGACCAAATGTATATTTAGCACCCAGCAACAATCTCCCTTGGGTGACCAAATCTAGATACATCCCGCCACCTACGACCAAGCCGAACTGCATGATATTAGCATCAGGTATTGCATAGACTCCATTAGATCTGTCTGACTTGGATTGCCTAAATTTTATTTTATCATATTCAAACGGTGGATCTAAACTAGGGTCTACCACACCTTCAATGCTCCCTTTTCCACCGAGCCAATACTTGATTTTTATCCCTCCTGAGACATAAAAAGAAACAGGTTCATTGCCAAAACTTATTCTAAAAAGCATAGGAATAGACAAAAATCGATTCGTAGACTTACTAAGGACTGTTGCGTTGTTCAACGGTCTATCTGTTAGCGTTTTCTTTATTTGTTCATAATAAATTTCTCCTTGCACGGAATATCTCTTAGACGCTTGGTAAACAAACACTCCTCCCAACTCAAAATTGACCGAAGGTTTAATTAGAAAAGTATCTTGAGCATATCCCTTACTTTGATAGATAAACGAACTGGTATTTATTCCAACTTTGGGACCAAACCAGTATTGCGCCAACGAAATATGAGCAAGACAAAAGAAAACAACAACTAAATATACTCTCATGACAAAATAAATTGAATGTAATAATAGCTAAATGGATAAATAGTATTGCCCAAAGTCGCGGATTTTATCTATTGAGCTACCTATTTATTTAAAGAACTGATCGAATAATCGAGCAAGTATTAACACGCAATTGTAGAGAATACTAGCATATTACCTATTTTAGCTTGTTGGATGGAATAATGCACCATTTCAACATTGTTAACAGGCTAAATAGTAGTATGAAAAAACTTATAACCCTTGTACTTCTCATGGTGCTCACACAGCATCTATGGGCACAACAAG
Source organism: uncultured Cytophagales bacterium (assembly GCA_963848175.1). GTDB lineage: Bacteria > Bacteroidota > Bacteroidia > Cytophagales > Cyclobacteriaceae > JAMZMI01. Next base: position 770,933 of record CAWKCO010000003.1, on the reverse strand, counting down.
CCACTACAGTTTACAATCAATTTTTCATGAATCCCTATCTATACAATCCTGCGTATGCAGGTGTGGAAGGGCATACAGTGCTGTTTTTAATGCACAAAAACCAATGGACGAAAAATCCTGAAGCCCCAGTTCAAACACATGCCAATTTTCATGTACCTTTAAAAGGAGGGCTTTCATTTGGAGTATTTGCTTTTACTGAAACTGAAAGTGTATTGAAGACAAGTGGAGGAAAGGTAACAGGTGGTTACCTGATTGCAATGGACAGAACACACTTTCTACGCTTCGGAATGTCTCTCGGAGCTGGAAATACAATGGTGGATCCAAGCGTTGCAATTGAAAATCCTAACGATGACAAGTTAAATTCTTTAAGCAACAACAGTTTCCTTATGGGAGACCTTGGAATGACCTATCACTTTGGTCACTTTAATGTGGGCGTATCCCTACCTTCTCTTTTTGAAAGATCGGTTATTGTTCCTTCAGAAGGATTTCAGTCTATACGATTTAAACCTACTGACAACATATTATATAAAATTAATTATAGGGGGCACATCAATGATGATATAGCGATTGAACCTCATTTAATATATAGACAATCCAAATATTTACCGAACCAATACGAGGCGACTGTGATTCTTCACATCTATCATTTGGTTTGGGCTGGTGCTACCTATCGCCAAGATGCTGGTTTGGTTAGTCTCTTAGGGTTTAAAATAAAAGAATCTTTGGGTGTGGGGTATTCTTATGAGTTAGGCAATTCTACTTATGGAAGTCAACTTGGCGGATCTCATGAGATTCACATTGGCTATCACATTGGGGCGAAAAAACATCACCATGGCCACAGTTCTTCATTTATCAAAAGTCATAGACTAAATGCAGAGCAAAGAGCTAAAAAAGAAGAACTTGAAAGACAGAGAAAGCTTCAAGCTTTGAAAGATAGTCGTGCTAATTCTGATCAAAAAACGGATGAAAATGCCCTTACGCTGGTGAGTAAACCTGTAGTGGCGGAAGTAAAACCAAAGCCACAAAATACTTGGAACTACGAGCGTGAAGAGGTACTCGTGGAGCGAGTAAATGAATTTGGTGAAGTAGAAAAAGGAATCAAGTTTGATCGAGTGACCGAAGACGGAAAAAAAGAAGTGGTCTTCAGTTGGCTACCTCCACCACCATCTGGTGCTACATCAGAAACTTATGAAATAGCAGATCCTGAACAACCGCCTAAAGAGAGAACAACCGCCAACGGCTCTAAAGAAGTGGGTGTGAAATGGATACGAACAATAGATGGAGGTAAAAAGGAAGTGCTTGTAGTTTGGGATCCTATTCTGTCGGAAGAACAAGCGGCGGCCATTGATCATAGCCCTTCCAAAACGCTTGGTCTCGGAGCGGCTAAAATAGTGATCAATGCTGCACCAGTAGCTCCTGTAAAACAAGAGTCTGTAGTGGTGGAAGCTAAACCAGAGGTAAAACCTGAGCCGGTGAAAGAAGTCAAAAAAGAACCAATCATCACCCCTACACCTGCTATTGAACCTCCAAAAAAGGAAGAACCAAAGGTAGTAGAAGAAAAACCAGTGGTGAAAGAGGTTGTAAAACCAGACCCATCGCTTAGTGATGATCTGAGAACCAATGAAGAGCTGGCCAAGTCCGATGAACCATTAGAAGTTCGCAGAGGTGGTCACATGCTGGAATTGCCAGCGGGTAATTATGTTGTAGCTGGTGCATTTAGCAAATTTGATCTGGCCGAGGCGTTTAGTGATAAACTCTTTCAGCGAGGCTTTCATGACACGCGCGTGGGTTATCTATCTGCTCGCGGATTATACTATGTAGTAATCAACAAATCCAATGATCTTAAATCTGCTAACATTCAGAAAAACAAGGTTCGTGGATTATCAGGACTTTCTCAAGTTTGGGTTTTAAAGGTGAGTGAATAATGAAGACAAGACACATAAGTATCATAATTGTTCTTTTGATAGCAAACACTGCTTTTGCTCAGCAAAGACCAGTAGTAAATTCATTGAGCAAATACACTGCTACTGGTAGGTGAAACCATCACTATCAATGGAGCCAACTTTGTAGCCGATTCGCAAGTAAATTTCGGTGCTGGGAAAGCCGCAGTTACTTTTAAATCATCTACACTCCTAGAGGTGATAGTTCCTAATACATCCACCTATGCGCCAGTAACAGTTACGAATCTGACCAATGGCCTTACAGGATCTTCTACTCGATCGTTCTCGTTATCCTTCGGAGGAAACGAATTGATAGCGAGTAAATTTGATCCACAGTATATTCTAGTTCCTGAGAGTGACGGAAAACTCATTTGGGATGTGTGTCTGTGTGATATGGATATTGACGGTGATTTAGACGCTGTTGTATCTTATAGACAATCGAAATTTCTTACTCTCCTAAAAAATAATGGTAGTCTTAATACAACAATATTTAATAAAGTAGGATCAAAAATTGAGCTTGGGGAAGAGGGTAATATCTTGCTGTGTGAAGATGTGAATGGTGATGGAAAGAGTGACATCATTGTTTCAAGCAATGATGCCGAGATTTTCAATATTCAAATCCTGAAGAGCAATTCTGATGGAGGCCTTATCTTATACAACGAAACGCCTATCAGCTTTAAACTACCGCAACAGACTGTGAATGGAACGCTTGTAAACAGAACGGCAAATAGAATTTTACTCGCTGACATTGATTTAGATGGGAAAAAAGATCTTATCGTAGGTAGTGCCAACTCTCCGTCTGTCTTTATATACAGAAATGAGAGTACAAAAACGGCCATATCTTTCAACCCCGCTACCCCCTTCCAAATTAAACTCTCCGCTGGGGGGACTTTGGATTATATACAAACCGGGAGAATCAATCAAGATGGACTTCCAGACTTAGTGGTAGCGACAATAAACTCTGCTAACTTTTTCATTTTAGAAAATCAAAGTACTACCAATAATTTCAAATTTGGTGCACCTGTAACAATAACAGATATCAGCGATAGAGAAAATATAAGAATCGGAGATTTTGACAATGATGGTTTGGATGATCTAGCTCACGTATCTAGAGGCAATCAAACAGTCACCGTCTATAGAAATACGTCTTCGGGTTCTATCATCTCCATGGCAAAGTCAACTTCTGTCTCCTTAAATGGCGCTCCTCTTGGACTTGACGTTGGAGATTTGAATGGAGATGGGCTTATAGATTTAGCAGTAACAACAGTGAATATTGGATTACGACTATTTCCTAATACCTCTACTGTCGGTAATATTTCGTTTACAACCCCAGTTGCTATAACTCTGAATAAATATCAACCTGCTAATACAACTCAAAAAGTTGCCAGAAATATCAAAATAGGTGACATCAATGGTGATGCAAAGCCAGACCTAGTCTTTGCTTTTAATAGTTTGAGTGGAGAAACAGGTGAATTTTCTGTTATCACCAACAGAAACTGCATAGAGGCATCTATTTCGCCTACCAATCTTTCCTTTTGCTACGATACGCCCATCAAGCTTTCTGGGTCAAAAGCTTCTGGATCCACTTATAGCTGGAGTACTAATATCCCAGCAGCCACTTTCAATAATAACACATTATCTAATGTTCAACTCACAGTCCCTGGCGGCAGTCCCGCATCCATTACTGTACAATTAACCATCACCTCCAGTGACGGAAATTGCACAGATATGACCTCAGAGATCTTCAACCTAACAGGTGGCAGTGTACCCGTTAGCCCCACTATCAATGCACCCAGCTCTCCTATTTGCATTGGAGATAACATCACGCTTTCCACTCCATTCACTGGAGGCAACTACCTTTGGACTAATCCAAGTGGGACAGAATTCACCACCAGCACGCTAAATATCAGTAATGCTACTGCAAGCGACGTAGGACTATACACGCTACGTGTACAATCCACAGGGGGCTGCTATAGTGAGCAAGCCTCAGTCCTCTTGGATATAGATATACCTCCCACTGCTGAAATCTTCAATAGCAATCCCATTGACAACTTCTGTGAGGGAGAAACCATCGTATTAAGCATTCCTGATTATGGTGCTTATTCACAAGAATGGTTTAAGGACGGTGTAAGCACAAGTCTTACTACTAAATCTATTAATGTAACGCAAACTGGATCATACAGAGTAGATCTTATCTCAGACGCAAACAATTGTGTGACATCTAGTGAAGAATATGACGTAAGAGCAGTTCCTGAGCCTTCTGCTATGATCTCGGCCAATGAGGCTATCTGCATTAATGTGCCGATGACTTTTGAGGCAGAAAGTACAGGAGAGGCTGGATTTGCTATGACTCATAGTTGGGACTTTAAAGACGGTTCTGCGGTAGCAACAGGAGCCAGCGTCTCACACGCTTTTTCAAGCATAGGAACCTATTTGGTAGAATTAACTTCATCATACGCAGACATAGAAATGTGTGAAAATGTCATCACTTTCAGTGTAACAGTTTCGACAATCCCTGAAGTGACACCCACGACTACAAGTCACAGTTTTGAGTCGGATGGCTTCACTATACTAAAATGTCCAAGTGATAGTGTGCGACTAGAATTGCCACAGAATTATCAGAGCTACAAATGGCTATTGAATGGTGATTCTATTAAGAATGACTACTTCATTTATGCAAAGACATCCGCCTCAGGCCAGTCGCAAGAATACACAGCAGAAGTGGTTTCGGAAGTAGGCTGTAGCCTTACTACCGAAGTAGTCACCATTGCCAATTTTGAAGGGTCAGGCATTGACATTACTGCTGAAAAATTTCAAATAGTTGATGACGAAATCATGCTGGATGCTAGCACCAGATCCGTAAGCTTGACCGCTTCTACCGTAGGTGGAAGTGACTATCGATGGCGCGCGAATGACAGAACCATTTTCAACGATACTACCAACGCTACCACTATAGTCACACCGAGAGAAGGAGAAACTACAGTAACAGTTCTGGCCAATGACGCCAACGGTTGTAGAGAGTCTAGAACAATTCAAATTGTCAAGCCTGGTCTCCAAGCTAAAAAGGCATTTTCACCAAATGGAGATCCCTTCAATGATTGCTGGGAAATTATTAATGCTGACGATCCTGGATTAACAAAAAACTGCATTATCTATATTTTTGATTCCAAAGGCAGTGTCATCTTTGAGAAAAAAGGGCCTTTCGAGGAGAATTGTGTATGGACGGGGCAAATCAAGGGATCAGGGAGTGCAGCTCCCGCTGGAATTTATTATTATGTATTAAAATGTGATAAAAAATCTACCGGACTGACGGGCTCAATTCTCCTCGCAAGATAAAAATCACGATCTATTAATTATTACAATTCAAATACAAAATTTAATTATTTCAATACAATCATCTTGATATATTTATATTTTATGTAATTAAAATATAAATTATATTAAAGCTCTAATGCGCAATAGCGCCCTGTGACCTTTTGGTATTCAGAGGGTTTTACTACCTTTCCGAATGGTTACTTCAAGGCGCTTGAACGTATCCATGTAAGTTAACGTCACCTATTCAGTTATGAAAAGATATATATACCAGCTTATCACCGTTTTCATCATCGCTTTCTTTAACTATTCTATTGCTCAGGCAGCAGAGATTTGCAACAATGGGATAGATGATGACGGAGATGGAAAAATAGATTGCTACGACCCAGAATGTGCTGGAAGTTGTGAAAACTTTTTCTTTGGAAAAGTGCTTACATGTGATCAAACACCACAAGTAGCTACCCCCAACTCCTACCCTATGGATAAAAAGTGGGTGTCTAATAATGAAACTGCAGATAGCTATGCTACTCCGATGGTTGGTGACCTTGACGATGATGGCACACCTGAAGTAATTTCAATAAACTGGATTCAAAAAAAGATTAACATATTGAGTGGGTTGGACGGTAGCTTAAAAAGCACCATCAACTTAGATTTTCACCCACAGTGGCAAGTTGCAATCGGTGATGTAATGAATGACGATTGCGCATGGATTTTTGTGACCGAATATGACCTTACTGACTCTTATAATAGCTATAAAGTAGAAGCTTACGATTGCAATGGTGTCAAGAAGTGGAGTCAAACCGCTACTAAAAAATTCGGGCCTGGGATACCCGGGCTAGCCGATTTTAACCAAGATGGCATACCTGAACTTTATTATAAAAACGAAATTAGAAATGCTCAAACTGGTGCTCTTCTGGTTGCAGGATCGGGAGGAGCTAGTGCATGGTTTGACCAAATAGCATTTGGAACATTGGCTATTGATGTTTTACCCACCAGTGCATGTGCAAATTGCGGAGGTTTAGAACTTGTAACAGGTGGTCAGATATATGCTGTAAATATTGCCGGAGGAACAATGACGGCTGTTCGCAATGTAAATACAGAACTTGCAGCCGCAGGACTTTCCAATTATACTCCAAGGTATTATAGATCATACGTTTCAGCAGCTGATATTACTTTAGATGGCAATCTGGATATAATCATCTCAGGTGCGGTGAACAATCCTGATGGAAATCCTCATACTACTGTGCTCATGTGGGATGTAACTCTAGGAACTGTAGATACTTATCAGGATTTAGGCAATAACTGGACACAAGGAACAGGTAGAATAAGTATAGGAGACTTGAATTTTGACCAAAAACCTGACCTTGCGTTTATCTCAGGGTCAAGCTTATATGCTTTAAATGACAAGTTAGATTTGATGTGGAAAGTGGGAGTGAGTGAAACGACCTCAGGTTTTACAGGCTGTACACTATTCGATTTTGAGGGAGATGGAAGAGCTGAAGTCGTTTATAGAAGCGAAGAGTCACTGGTTGTCATTTCCACAGTAGATGGGGGGTTAGGAACTTATACCGCAAGTATATCTCCACAAACTAAAGCATGTATTTCAAGAACAGCCGAAGAAAGTCCGATTGTAGTAGACGTAGATGGTGATGGATTGACTGAAATTTGCGTCACCTGTCTTACGGACGATAATATGAGCATTCAGGGTGGCAATTACACCAATACTCAATATGCTCAAGTTAGGGTCTATGGAGCGTCTGGTACTGATGTGTGGCAACCAGCTAGATCTGTTTGGAACCAACATGCTTACTTCAATGTAAATATCAATGATGACCTTACTATTCCTAAAGTACAGCAAGATCATTCTAAAGTTCTAGGAGATAAAAATTGTGTTACAGGAGCAGCTTCCACCACCAACCGCCCATTGAATGGTTTTAATGGGCAATCTCCTATTATAGACGAAACGGGATGTCCTGATTACGCATTCCCCGACCTGGCTGTAGCTGGCAATATTTCTACTACTGAGTCTACTTGTCCTGACAATTCTTTTGAAATCACATTCGACATACAAAATACTGGTGATATCAACATGACAGGGACTATTCCCGTCACTTTTTACAAAGGCAATCCTGGTGATGCGTTAACTAATCCTGAAAGGCTCAACACGGAACTTGTCACCATCAACCAACTTGCTGTTGGAAACACAACTACCGTAACATTGGATGTGTATGGTACAGGAGGAGCATTTGATCTTTATTTTCTATTGAACGACTTTGGTTCAAATACCTTCCCCTACCCTAGTGGCGGTACCAACTCTCTAAAGACTGGAATAGACGAGTGTATCACGGATAATAATGACGGAAATATCAGTATTACCTATACTCCATTCACTCTAACAGCCAACAAAGTACAAGACAACTTGATTTGTAAGGACTATAAGCCTGCCAACGGTGAAGCCATTGCCTATTTTCAAGGAACAGAACCTGGTGTGGTAGAAACCCTTTGGAAAGAAGATTTTGAAGGATTAGCTACTGGAACAAAGTCATCGACAGGCAAATGGTCTTCAGCAAATAGTGGAAGCACAGATTTTCACGGCGTAAGAAATACTTTTGGGGGGAATGCCTACGAAGGTGAAGATACCGGATCGAACGGTCTTGTGGGACAAGTGACGTGGACATCTTCTCCAATAACAATTTCGGGACATACAGATATTAAAATTACCGCAGATTTGATCTCTAACTCAAGCTGTGATGAGTCGGGTCCTGGAGAAGACAGAATTACCTTTTATTATAACATTGACAATACAGGAGATGTGCTACTTACAAACGGTCAGCAATCGGGCAACTTTGGGTATATCCAAGCTTCAAAATCGGGGCTTTCAGGAAATAGTGTTGTATTAAAATGTTTAGTACATACTACTAGTAACAATGAGATTATGGCTTTCGATAATGTGAAAGTCAGTGGAACCACCACCCCCGTAACAAAACAATTTACGGATGCCGATGGATATGAATTCAGATGGTTCATCGCCTCAGATTTAAATGATGGCGCACCAAACGACACACTATTCGTTGGTAGCGAGTACATAGGCATGAAGGAAGGTACTTATGCCGTGGTAGGTCAGGCTGCTGGTTTAGACTGCTTCTCTGATACAGTTACAGTAGAAATTAAACTCGAGAAGCCAGAATTCTTTGTTTGGACATATACCTCCCAAAAACTCACTAACTGTGAAAATCCAAATGGCGAGCTAACAGCTTTTGTCTACACCTCAATGGAAGATGGAGAGCCGCAAGACACTATCACTGATGGTTTTCAATTTCAATGGATCAATGAAGACAAGGTTACTGTGGAGGGAGTTGGAGCTGTTCTTGGTGGATTAGATTCACGAGTGTTTCTGGTAAAAGCCACGCAAGATATTTCTGGCTGTTCTTTTGAAGTAACTACAGGAGGTGTTGAGTCTAACCTATCCAGACCCAATATCGCTCTGTCCACTGTATCAATAACTAATGTAACCGCATGTGATGTGGCAAATGGTATACTTTCAGCTTCCATGCCATCACCTGGCCCATATCAGTTTGAATGGTATATTGGGTCTGGGGTAAAACCGGTAGCAGACTACATCACTGACAAAGATGAACAGATCACAGGTCTAGCCAGAGGTAACTATAGATTAAGAATTAAGGACACAATAACATCTTGCTATTCAGACGCAAAAGCTATTGTTTTAGGGGATGATTCTTCTAAACCCAATCCTGTGATTAGTGAAGTCACACCGAATAGTTCTTGCGAGAATTACAACGGAGTGATGGAAGTGGTGGTAACAGGAAATATCGCTGATTACACCTTTGAGTGGTCTGCAGGTAATGGGGTCGACTTTGCTCAATATAAACTTCCCGCCGCTACTCCTGGATCTAGCGTGGTTACTACAGCGAACGGATCAAGACTATCTGGCGTTTCAGAAGGGCCATACACCGTGAAAGTAACTCGAAGTGGGTGTGTTACGCAAGTAACAGGTCTATTGACCCAGAACTTTGTAAAACCATCCTTCGAATTAGTCGATCCAGTTGACACCAAAGAGTCAGTTGTCCTCAATAAGAAGGCATACATTGAGCTTCCACAATTGTTTGGAGCGGGGAAGCCAATTACTGACGGACTCACAATAAGCTACTGGGCCAATTTCACAACTGATAACTACAACGAAGATCAAAGAATTTTTTCATCAGGAAGCACTGGGGAAAATCAGGTTCTTCTTTGGTCTGATAATCATAATGGTTTAGCGTTTGTTCTTACAACGCAAAACGACAATAGATCAGGACAGGCTAAAAGAGGCCGTATCAACAGTGGGTACAGTGCCGATGGATGGGCTCAAGTAGCGGGCACATGGAATGGGACAACAGGAGAAATGATTCTCTATGTAAATGCCGTAGAAATAGGAAGAACGTCATATATAGGAATTGGCCCTTTAAAGAATACTGGTAACCCTATGTATATAGGTAGAGATGGAAATATTAATGATAAGAAATTTAAAGGGGAACTGGATGAAGTAAGGATATACAATAGGCCTCTGACACAAACAGAATTATTTAATCAGCTGTGTGGAGAACTCACAGGTTCGGAAGATGGGTTAGTAGCATACTACAACTTCAACAATATCCCTTCTACCGCTAACAACACAACCGTACCAGATGCTTCTGGCAATGGCCACAATGGTAAATTAAAACTAGCAGGAGCAGATTTATCCTTTCCTACCGCTAGTATTACTTGTCCTCGAGCCAATATTTCAAACAATACCAGCTGCGATACAGGCGCTCCAAACGGTAAGATCAACCTAACTGGAAAAATCATTCCTTCAGGTAATTATAACTATTCCATCTATGACGGATTTAACACCCTCCCTGCAAACCTCATAGAGACCAACACTACTGGGCTTTTTAATGGATTGGATGAAGGATTCTATACGCTAACGGCTAAAGACCCTGTAACCAAGTGTATTACCATTCCTTCGACTGTCTCGGTAAGTACAGTTGAAGATACTCCAAATATTATCACCTCAACCACTAAGGATACTGGCTGTAATGCGGTTGGTAACGGCACAATAAAGGTGACCTCCCTTTCCGCGAGCATAGAACCAGCGGCAGGTTACCTATATGAAATCTTTCAGGGTGCTTCTTTTGCCAATGAGATTGTAGCTAAATCCGATATTGCAATAGCAAATGGAAACAGCGGTCACACTTTCACAGGCTTGACAGATGGAAACTATCGTATCCGAGTAACAAACAATACCCTGACTTGTACCAACTACGTGGATGTGAATGTAGGAAGCTCATCAATAGCGCCAGTAGTATCCAGTATTACTGTAGCACCCAACACAGGTTGTGTAACAGCAAATGGATCCCTTAATGTAGAAATGCCTGGGGATGATACAGCAGACTATACTTACCAATGGTATGCAGGTGCTACTACTTCGGCCACTTTATTAGCGGAAACAGGAGATATTCTGAGAGGTATATCAAGTACCTCTCCATCTGCAACTGGTAAATATACCGTAGTGGCTACCTTAAAAGCTACTGGATGTGCTTCTCTGCCACAAACCAAAACGATGGTGGAAAGCTATTCTTATCCAACTGTGACTGTAAACCAACTCCAACCCTATACAGGATGTGGTACTGGAGTAGCCACTGGTCAGGCTGAAGCTTACGCTAAATCAGCATTAGGAGGCAATACTACAGATGGATTTACTTTCGATTGGTTTTCTGATGCGGCTCTCACCCCACCCGCACTACCTTCAGTAAAAGACGCTACTAGCAGTAAAGCGTCCAATCTAACGGGAACTACTTACTACGTGAGAGTGACGGATGACGCCACCGGATGTAGCACAACTAAAAATATTACAATTGGAACGGCTCCAATTTATCCAGTGGTAACTCTGACTAGTACTAAAGCGAACACCGCTTGTGATCCCACTATAGAAACCTCACCATCTTTAAAAACGGTAGGGCCAAATGGAGGTGCTACTGTAGCTGTTTCTTTTAATGGAGCTGCCGTTGCTGATTTTACTGGTTATACTTTTACATGGTATGAGGGCAATACAACTTCTGGACATGACATAACAGCAAATACAGGAGCGTCTAGCAACCCAGCCATTACTACTACAGCAACTGGATTTAATACAGCTACATTAGGTAAGGTTACCAACGCTACTTATACAGTAGTCGTTACTTCTCCAGGAGGCTGCCAATCCAATGCGCTCAATGTAACTGTACCATTTACTCCTGCGAAACCCGCAATTGTTTTACAAAGCAAAAAAAATAACAACGTTTGTGACTCGTTATTAGCAGGAGGATATGACGGAAACATTAAAGTTGCAATTCCAATTACTGATGTAAATACCGAAAGTGACCAAGATTATAATTTACAATGGTATGAAGGCACAGGCACAGGCGGAACCCCTATTAATATTGATATATCAACAGCGCTAATTGGAAGTAATCTGGAGACGTCTATCAATAAACTCAAGGAAGGAACTTTCACACTTTTAGTAGAAGACCTTACCAATGGTTGCTCAAATACTTTCACTGAGAGCATTATAGATCAGCCTGCTAAGCCAATTATTGTAAGAGATTCTTCCCTTGTAACCCCAAACACTGCCTGTAACCCTTCTGAGTATAATGGCTCCATTGTAGCGGCCATAGACTTGGCAGGTTTAGAGGTAAATGGAAGAACGAATGATGAAATCTGGCAAGCATTCTCCTCATGTAACTCCCAAGTATTGGACAATGCTACGCCTATTGGCGACAATGGTTTCCAACTCACTACTGAGACCGATGATCAGTTTGGAAGAGTATGGTTGGGTGATTCCATCGATTTGAGTAAACCACTAAGACTTGATTTTAAGATTTTTCTAGGGAAAAAAGATGATGATGGTGCTGATGGTATTGCATTTACCATGCATAGAGACCCTAGAGGCTATAACGCCAGAGGACAAGTAGGGCAAGATTTGGGTGTTGGCAACAAACAAAATAGAACGGGTGCACAAAAATTCGATCGCATCGAGCCCGCAGTGACTATAGAATTTGACACCTACGACAATGGTATATCTATGGATCCCGCTTATGACCATACCAACTTATTTTTTAACGGGGACATTGCTACAACAGCTTTATCCGCTCCCTATGCCACTGGAATGGGGAATGGACTTCCAACCATACATGAGACTAAAACCAACGTAGAAGATGGAGATACGCTGGATGTTTCCATTATCGTTACGACGCTGGCAGGTGTTCAAACCCTTGAACTCTGGGTAGACGGCAGCAATCGATTTCAATTATACTGGAGATATCGTCAATACTATCTTTGGCGGAGAATCCAAAGTGATTGGTGGCTTTACTTCTTCTACGGGCGGTTCAAATAATGATCAATTTGTCATTCTTGATCCTAATTTTGGAGAATACAACTTCAAATGGAAAGATCAATCCAACGCTAATGTTGGATCAAGTAACCCATTCCTTTGTAATGTAGGTCCTGGAGACTACACCATCACTGTAACAAATAGCAGAACAGGTTGTGTATCTGATACTGAGACTTTTACAGTTCCCGATGGTACAAGAGCCATAGATGCCGAAATAATCATAGACCAGCAACCAGAAGTGTGTGATGGTACAGTAGCCACACCAAATGGACAATTGACTGCCACAATCAATAACCCAGATGGAGGGTCTTATATCTTTACATGGTATGCAGGCGCTGATACCACGGGAACCAAACTGCAAACCGACTCGGTCTTTACAATCGACCCTTCTATGCCTGCTAAATCCAGTACGATAGATAGTTTGGCAGAAGGCGTCTACACTGTTTTAGTCTTAGACTTTTTAGATCCAAGTAAACATTGTTTCAGCATAGTGCAAACGACTTTGGTCAATCAAAAACCTGCACTTGTAGTTAGCGGCACATCCAATCCTGTGACCAACTGTACGACCTTGGATAATGGTTCGTATGAGGTTACCTCGATTACGGAAGATGGAGTACCTGCTGATACCGCAAATTATGATTTTGACTTATTTGACAACACAGGAACATTTGTAAAGACATCTACTTCAGCGACTATCACCGGGTTATCTGAGAGTAGCTATTCTATTGTTCCAATTAACACCCTCACAGGATGTGAATTCCCAGCGAAGAATTTTGGTATTGGAAATGCACACCAGGATCCGACTGCCACACTTACAAAAACAGATAATGTAAGCTGTAGCACTACGCCAAGTGGAGCTATAGAAGTAACTGCAACTTCCCCTGATGCAACCATTGCTAACCATACATACGAATGGTATTTTGGTGCAATAGGAAATACATCTGACCAACTGATAGATGGTAGTTTAACCAATAGTTCTGATGTAACAATTGCTCCTACTACTCCTTGGAAAATAGATGGACTTAATGCGGGTGACTATTGGGTGAGAGTAACGGATAATGACGGTGCGAACATTGGTTGTTCTGCTGATTTTGCTGCTAAAGTTGAAAACAAGCCTGCAAACATCGTGCTCTCAAATGCGGGCTTAACTGTAAATCCTTCAACCAACTGTACACCTGAAAACGGATCAGTAACGATCAACTCGTTTACAGCTAATGGAGTGGCTGTGACTGGTGTCACACGAGCAGACTATACCTATGCGCTCTATCCTACTGCGGTTGCTACTGTACCTACATACAACAGTGCTAGTGCAAATTGGAATGCAACTACGTTTACGTTCTCAGATCTGGAAGTAAGCTCTTTCTACTTAGAAGCAAAAAACAATGTGAATTGCGCTTCTAACAGACAGCTTGTTGAAATCAATCCGTCAACGACAAATCCTACCATCTCGTTCACTCCTGCTTCACAAACAAGACCTACTACTTGTGATGGGGCAGCAAGTCCGAATGGTCAACTGGTACTCAACCTCACAAATCCAGCTGAATATGAAATCCTTTGGTATGCTGGTAGTGTAACTCCGGCCAATGAAATATCCATCGCCAATGGTACGGCTGATGCTGCTGCCAATGGACTGCCGACCTTCTCAGCTAACAGAGCTACATTATCGGAAGTACCTGCTGGTACTTATGTTGCAGTCGTTACTGATAAGACTACAACAAACCTTGGCTGTTTCTCTACGGCTACTTATGACTTGACACCAAATACGCCTACCCTGACAATCGCAGCGGCTAATGTGACTAAAGTCAATGCCAATAATTGTAGTGCACTCGACAATGGGTCTTTAACTGTAAATAGCGTGGGTGGTGATATTGTAGCTTGCTACTTACAACTATTATTTCTACAACAATACCAATCCTAATGTGCAAATCAACACGGACATTGCCGTAAATACTCATACTGGAATGAGTGTGGGAGCATATACAGTCGTTGCTGAAAACACGGTAACCAAATGTAAAGCCACTTATCCTTTCAATATCACAGATGGTAGTGTAAAACCTACAGCTACACTTACCAAAACTGATAATGTAAGCTGTAGTGCTACTCCTGGAGGTGCTATTGAAGTAACTGCTACGTTGGCCTGATGGACCATAGCTAACCATACTTACCAATGGTATTTTGGTGCAATAGGAAATACGTCTGACTCTACTTGATAATGGTAGTATGACCAATAGTTCTGTATGTAACAATTGCTCCTACTACTCCTTGGATAAATAGATGGACTTAATGCGGGTGACTATTGGGTGAGAGTAACGGACAATAACGGTGCGAATATTGGTTGTTCTGCTGATTTTGCTGCTAAAGTTGAAAACAAGCCTGCAAATATTGTTGTGGTCGCTTCCAAAACCAATCAAACACAATGTGATCCTATCAATGGATCTATCACTGTAGAAAGTTTGACGGTAAATGGTGTCAGTGTAGATGGAGCCGCTGCTCTGGCTTCTGGATATACTTTCAAGTTACTCAATAGTGATTTGACATTGAATAGCAACATCACAGCTACAAATGGAACGGGTGATCCTTTCATTGGTACTTTGCCGAATGCTACATATCAGGTACAAGCTACCAATGCTCAAGCGTGTAATTCCGCATTGCTTGAAGTGAAAATCGTAGATTCAAGAACTACTCCGACTGTAACTTTCAGTTCGGCGAACAACACAAACTGTACTAATCCTAATGGTAGCATTACAGCTACAATTAACCTGACTGGCGACTATGAATTCCAATGGTACCGTGGTGTTTTAAACAATACCAGCTCCCCTATTGGAGCACCGGTAACTGCCACTGGATCAAATACCGTGTCAAACTTAAATGGCGGAACGTATTGGGTAGCAATAACAGACAAAGCTGGACAAAACCTAGGATGTGCTTACAACTTCTCGTATGGCGTTCTTGATGATATTTTTATCTTGGATATTGTAAATCCTGCTACAGATATCAGCAACTATTACCAACAAGAACTGTTCGAAGTCCTTTCAATGGCTCTGCAACAGTCACCTCACTTGAAAATCAACGGTGTTGTAACAGCAATACCGGGTGGCAGGATTGGCTGGTTATACGTTCTCATTGGTATCAAAATGATGGGACAACAGTGATAGCCCGTGGTGCTTCTCCAACTTATGCCCTTTTCAATGAAGGAGACTATAAAGTAAGAATTGAGAATGACGCATCTGAATGTTTTTCCGATCTGGAATCATTCACTATTGGTGAAGCTCATGATTTCCCTGTTATCATTGGGAATTTTACAAAAACTGATTCGAAAAGTTGCGATCAGGTAAACAATCCTACTGGTTCAATTACGTTAGACCCTGATGGTGCTGGCGGCACCAGCCAACTATACTTATAAGTGGTATAAAGGACCAATTACCGGAATTCCTACAGGCTTAATAGCAACAGAAACAACTGAAGCTTTAACCAATCTTGCTCCTGGTATATATTCCGTTGAGGTAAGCAAGACGTCTTCTCGCTGCGTTACTACCAAGCAATTTGAGATATTAGGTGAGCCAGGTGACCCTATTGTTATTGACAATGTGATTTCTGGTTTCTCCGTCACAGATATCCTTTACTTGTTCTCCATATGATGGTGTCATAACAGCGAATCTAAATGGTGGTTTCGATAAAGATGATTACACATGGACATGGTATAAGTCTGATAAAACAACTGTGCATGCTACAGGTACAGGCTTAAATGAAATAACAAATGCCGAAGATGTAGAGACAGACCCTGCATTAGCCGATTATTACATAAGACTGACTCACATTGCCACAGGTTGTGTTTCTGGGTTCAAACCAGCAACCATAGGAATTGATGCTGCATTCACAAATAGATATAACAGTTTTTGCTACCCAACCAGGGGATTGTAATGGTGCAACTGGTGAATTGAGAATTGAAGCTACAAGTGATGCTGCAAATGGCCAATACACATTTGAAGTTTATAAGAGTTCTACAGACTTGAGTGGTGCTGCTGATTTCACTTCCGACCCAGCCACCTTTGGTGAAGGAGATGGTTTTGATAATGGCTCCAATGAATATAAAATATCAGGTCTAATCAATGATACTTATACTATCCGAGCAACTAAATGTTAACACAACAATGTGTGCTTATGAAGAGACTTTCGTTCTTTACTGGGAAGAGGTACAGCGAGTGGATGTAGATCCGATAGTGGACATAGAGTCATTTAACTGTCGACCTTATGCTGACGGTAGTGGAGTAGGTGGCTCTGGAGGTGCTACAGGTGAAATAACTGTAACACTTAGAATCCCAGCTTCAAATGGTGGTACTCAGGATCAATTCCAACTGTTCCTTTACCCAACCGCAAATCTAAACCCTCTTCCTGTCATGGATGAACGGCGTAAATGGTACTTGGGGAACTGCTGCTGGAAGAAGTCGTCGCTTTATTACAAGCCAAAGCAGGTGATGGATGATGCCTTACCTGGTAGTATCATAACTGAAGCAACTACAAATGATAGATTAGGAGAATATAAATTCACTGGATTGACTGCTGGTGAATATGCGATCGTTGCAGCCAAAGAAGGCGAAGATTTCTGCTACTCTCCTCCTATTACCGTGACCATTCAAGATGAATCGAATGTTTTTGAAATAGATCAAACCAATGCTGCTGACATCACCTTCGTGAACAATACCAGTTGTGAAACTTCGGCATACAATGGATGCAATCACGTTAAAACAAATAACAAGAGGAGGCATTATTGATGATGTTACTACCGGAACAGTTTATAATTTTGACTGGATTGTGGGTACAGATACAGCTTCTGGAAGTCGTGTAAATTTAGATGCTTCGTTCAACTCTACAGTTTCCTTTAATCCAAACGGAAGTCAAGTATCGGGCTTACCTGGTGATCAGACTTACTCTGTCATTGTCACAAAACAAGAAGGGCCAGCTACCGAGAAAGAATGGGGCTGTAAGGGTGTGTTTACCTTCTTCATTAGCGATGATCCAGATGATATTACTACTGATTTGGCGCTGGATATCGTAACTACAGATGTACTTAATTGCTCTCCTCTCAACAGTGGAGCAATAGAAGTGACTTCATATTTCTGTAAATGGTGCAAATAACACTTGGGCGAACACAGTAGCGAGTAATCCTAACCTTAGGTTGAGATTGTACTCAGGTGCTACTTTAAGTGACACCACACCAGATGCTTCTACCAATTCATTTAGCAGTCTTACTGCAGGAAGCTATGAAATAGCTGCTTATGACGACACCAAAGAATGCGAATATGAGCCTACTACTGTTATTATTAAGAAAATAACAACGAACCCTGATCTTAACACTTTCACTAAAACCGATAATACAGGTTGTAAAGGAGCAACTAACAGATGGACGTACTGGCGGTGTGGATGTAACCTTGGCAAATGCTAATAACGCCACCGAATATACTATTGAATGGTATGTTGGTGATGCTACAAGTACAACACTCTTTGTGGACGGAACAGATGGAACATTAGTTACAGACGCAGCTGGAACACGTATCAGCGGAACTGAAGGTGGACTTTACACTTTGAAAGTGCTCGATACGAATCCAAACAACGATCAGTGTGCAAGTGAGAAAACATTCACATTGCTGATGATTTGGATGAAGTGACTAATATGACACTTTCGTCTACCGCAGACTTTGATTGCGCCACTAGCGATAATGGAACAATCACAATCACTGGAGTAGAAATAAACAATGACGGCTCGCCAGAAACAAACGTAGCTACCCTTAATGCTACTTATGAGTTTTTGATCTACTCAGACATTACACTTTCTTCCCTAGCTAAGTACAGAAGCCGATGTAAACATCGCAAATCTAGATGCTGGTACATTCTATATCCTTGCTGAAAATGCCACTTCTGGATGTCAATCACCAGTGAGAGAAGTAACTATTGATAATAGTAAATTGACTCCTGAACTGTCAATTAGTGGCCTCCCAGCAGAAACCGCTGAGAATACTATTTGTTCTGGTATTGCTGACGGTAGAATCACGGTAGTGGTTGATAACGCAGGAGGAAGTACTGACTACTCTTACCAATGGTATAAAGGATTGGCTGCCGATGGAGCTGGAAGCTCAGCGGATTTAGGATCCTTCACTTCAGTTACTGCGCAGCATACACTAACTGACTTAGTCGCTGGTACCTATTGGGTGGAAGTGTCTGATCCTTCAAGTAATGGAAAAGGATGTTCTTCTATTATAGAATATACACTTGAGTCTAATTTCGAGACACCTTCTGTAGATGTTGCTACAGCTTCTCAAGTAACCATCGTAGGTGACGAAGACTGCTCTACTAACAATGGTTCTGGTAGTATCTCTATCCTTTCTGTAGTACTCACTGACGAGGATGGTGCAACAACTACTGTAACAGACGTTTTTGCAAACTTCACAGTAGAGCTTTACACCTCTCCTGCTACCATTGGTGTGCCTGTTGCTACTGCTACGCAAATCTTGGCTACTGACGATGTGGAATTCACCAACCTTGAGGCTGGAGACTATTTCATCTACATCAATAGAAATATCGGTACAGTGACTAACTGTAACTCTGGTGCATTGATCCCTGTAACTGTTCCTGAAAGCTACAACGATCCTATCTTTCTACAGCTGGTTCTACTTTGGTAGACACCTACTGTACTGGAGGAGACGGTGAGATTACGATCACAATTGCTGATCCAGATCTTGGTCCTGATCTTGACGTAAATAACTTCAACTTCACTTGGTTCAAAGACAATGTACTTCTATTTGCATCTGCCGCTGGTGCTAATACAAAAGCTAATCTGGAAGCTGGTGAATATGTAATCGAAGTAGAAGCGCAAGATGTCGCTGCTCTCAACGGAAAAGGTAGAGGTTGCTCTACTTCTATCACTAGAACGATCACCAACGATGCAGATGAAATATCTCTAGCAGCTCAAGTGCCTGATGTAACAATCGACGATTGTGATCCTGACAATGCAACGATCACTGTAACTGGTGTGCTTCTTGACAACCTAAGTACTGGATTTAGCGCTGATGCTACTGGTAATTATACTTTCAGCCTTTAGATGACGCTTTTGCTACCACGTTGGTACTTACGACTTTGTGGCTAACACAGTAAGCAATGTACCAGAAGGTACCTACTACGTGCAGGCCACTTCCACTTCTGGTTCTGGTTGTGAGTCTAACTTTGAAAAAGTACTCGTAATCCCGAATACTACGGACCCTGCGGTAACAATCGTACAAGATCAGGCCAATACTACTTGTGATGACTCTGGGGCTGCTGTATACACAGGTGGTGCTACTGTAACGGTTACATCGTCTGTGCAACTAACTACGACTTCCAGTGGTACAAAGGAGAAATGGATGATATCACTACCCCAGTAGGAGGTGTTATCACTCACACTTCTACTAGCTCGATATCAGCTGTAGCCGATGGTGTCTATTGGGTAGAGATTACTGACAATGGTAATCCTAACAATGCCTGCGTTTCGCAAGCTGCAATTACCATTGAATCTGATTTCGAAGTGATTTCATTCGATTTAGCAACAGATGTTACCGTTGCTAATGTACCAGATTGCAATAGCTCTAACTCAGGTGTCATCACTATCACAGATGTACAAATTACGGGTGGTGGAGTTACCACGATAGATGATTTTGAAATCGTGTTGTACAACTCATCGAATGCAATTGCAGGAACGAAAGTGGTAAATGCGGGAAGCAATGTTACTTTCTCTGACCTAGGTCAAGGAAGCTATTTTGCCCAAGCAACGCTTATATCGTCAGGATGTACTTCGGATTTGACTGAGATCAAGGTGAATACAACACCTGTCCTCCCTATACTATCTGAAGCAATGACGGACAATACCGCCTGTCAACTGCTCTTGCAAACGGTACAGCTGCGATCACATCGAAGTGCCAGCTAGTAGCCCAAGAGACCTTGACGAATACACCTTCCAGTGGTATAGAGGTAAAGGAACTGCTGATGTTACAAAACGCTTTGTAAATGGACTAGCCGGTGACAATGCAGCAAGCGCTGGTGGAGATGAGCAAACAGGACTAACCCCTGGCTTCTACACTGTCATCGCAACGTCTACTGCATCTCCTGGAAATGGATGTAGTGGTGAGATCATCATAGAGATAAAAGATATCAAAGATGTGATTTCCATCCCTGTAGGTGGTTTGACACTAACGGATGTAACAGATTGTAGTCCTAAATCAGGACAGATCACCGTTAATACAATTAAGCTAAACGGTGCAGACATTACTGATGCAGCCACTCTGTCAACTTATACTTTTGAGTTGTTTGATACTGGCACGAATGCATTCGTTGCATTTGCTAACAGTGGTACCGCTGCTATCTTCCCTAGCACAGCCGCTACCTTGAGTGAGGGAGCTTATACGGTAAGAGTGTCTGATGGTACCTCTGGTTGTGTTTCTAATACGCGAAATGTAGCAATCAAAAACACTGCTGTGAAACCTGCTTTGAGTTTGGTTGTGAATCAAATAAATACGGGCTGTGAACCAGCTGCTGCAGATGGCTCAATGACCGTAACAATCACTACACCAGACGCAGACGCTAACTACACAGTACAATGGTATGCAGGTACGATTACATCAGGAACTGCCGACCTCTTAGCTGATGGCGCAATAGCCACAGCAGGTTACACACCTGCCATACATTAAGCAACCCAGCTAGTACCTCAAAAACGTCCACCATTACTGGACTTTATGCAGGAGCCTATTATGTAGTAGTTACGGACAATGCATCTCCTAATAACAATTGTAGTTTCAACGTGGCAAAAACCATCAGTCAAGATGCTACATTCAACATAGCTCTGGATCTTGTGCCTACAGCACAAACCAACTGTACGTCGAATGGATCTGTGGTGGTGAATGCTGTGAACTTGACCAGATTGGGTGCAAATAGCAGTACCAACGGTACGCTAGCTACTATTCTAGGAGTTTATGACCTTGAGTTGTTCAATTCGAACAATGTAAGTATCACTACTGTCTCTACAGATACTGATCTGCAAGGTTTGGCTGCTGGTACTTATTATATCCAAGCCACACACAAAACATACCTTTGTGAGTCGCTGCAAAAACAGTTTGTAATCGATGAATCGATAGTCTACCCAACGGTAACGGGTGAATCGATCACTCAAAACAGTAGTTGTACCGCAAGTGGAAATGGATCTATAACAGTGACATTAGCCCCTGCTAGCCACAGTTTCACAGTAGATTGGAAAGAAGGTCAGCTCCCAACTTCGGGTGCTGCTACTGGTACAGCTACAAATCCAGGTGGTGCCAACGTATTCACTTTAAGTGATCTTTCTGATGGATTCTACACTGGCGTGGTAACTGACGTTACTTCTGGCTGTACCATGAACTTTACTTATGAACTAGGTGACAGCCTGAGCTACCCTGTTGTGAATATTCCGGCAGATCAGATCGTGGCTAACACCTTGTGTAGTAGCCCAAGCAATGGAAGCATTACTTTGAATGCGAGCGACATCACAATAAACAGCATAGCGCAAACAGATTTGAGTTTGTTCACATGGAGAGTGTTCTCTCAAAATGGCTCTGATATAGATGGTAACGGTGCGGATTACAATCCAACATTCCCTGCTGCTACTTCTACAACAACATGGTCTAATTTGAGTGCAGATACTTATAAGTTTGAACTAAGTCTTACCTCCACAGGATGCGTGGGTGTTGCTTTAGAGGTTATCATTCTTGACAATAGCATTGATCCAGTGATTGATTCACTATATGTAAATCCTGATGCTAACTGTAGTGGTACCGTAGCACTTGGTGAAATTGAAATCTTGACGCTAGATGGTAACACACCTCCAACCGCAAACTATACTTACCAATGGTATGTAGGCGCAAGCGCAGCAGCTGGTAGTGAGGTGAATGTAAGTTTACCTACAGTGACAGATACGAACGCTAGAATTGAGGATTTACCTGAAGGCACATATACAGTGGAGATTACTAATAATACCACAGGTTGTATAAGTACTCAAAGCGTGCAAGTAGGTAATGATCCAGACTATCCAGATATCAATGTCGATCAGAGGAATAACAACCTGACATGTCTTACTCCTGGTAATGGGTCTTTTGAGATTCTGGAAGTGCTGTACCAAGGAGTTGAATTAGATTCTATCTCACTTAATACTGATTATGAAGCGGTATGGTATGCTGCTGATGGAACTACGCTCATTACTGATGCCGATCCTTCTACGCCATTTCAGTTGGATAGTCTGAGTGCTGGAGACTATGTAGCTTCTATCAGAAGAACAGACTCCAACTGTGAATCTGATAAAGGAGCTTTCACGATTGTCGATAAACCATTTATCCCTGTAGTTAACATCGCATTGATTTCAGCAGACTCCACTTGCTCAATAACAGGCACCATAGCCAATGCGAGCATTGTGGCCATTGCTGATAATAATACGAACCCTATTGGATATACCTTCTCATGGAAAGATGAATCTGGTGTTGAAATCAGTACCAATGATACATTGAGCAGTGTATACGCTGGCACATACGAGGTGACAGTTACAAACACATCTGTGGGCTGTACCAGTAGTGCTGCTAAATTTATCATTGAGAATGCCCCTGAGTTGCTTCAGATCATGGCTGTAGATTCTGCCAACATTACTACTTGTGTACCATCAGATGGTTTCTTTGAAGTCACTCAGATGAACAAAGGTGTGCTTTCGGATTACACATTCACTTTCTATAACGTGGATCCTACAGTTGGAAACCCTACTCCTATTCAAACAGGGGCAAGTCCTATCCTAAGTGCAGCGACTGGTTTCAATGTGACACCAGGAAGTTATTACGTAGGTGCTACCAGCATAGCTACGGGTTGCTCATCTAAATTCTACCAAGTTGTACTTGAGGATTTATCTCAAGCTCCAGATGTTGAATTAGTCAGCTTCACACTTCAGATGAACTGTGATCCTACCAATCCAAACGGTGCGTTTAGTGTTACTGCAGATGGTTCTGATGACACTGCGCTATATACCTTTGAATGGATCGCGGATGCGGATGGTTCTGTTATTGAAACGAACAATCCTGTTGTCACTGGACTGGCGGCAGGTAGCTACACCGTGAACGTGACAGAAGTAGCAACAGGATGTATGCAATCCAAGACTATCCCGATGATTAACGATCTATTAGATAAGTCTAAATCAGAAGATTTACTTAGCACTTCATCTACCGCCAATACGGTTTGTTACAATTCTGAATTGATTCCTATCATTTCGTTTAATGGACAGGCTTCAGTCAGATTAAACCTATCCAAGGATGAATTTGGCTTTAAGAGGAAAAAATCTGATCGACTTCGCACTACTATTGGTATGAGGGTGAGTTTGCGCCTAGCTTCTCTGAGCCTGATTATACACAGGCTGTGAATATAGGGACGCTTTATGATAGCATTCCTGGTGGCACTTACACAGTCTTTATGAGAGACCTTACAGACCCAGGTTGTGAGCCGCTACGTAAGAAGGTGGTTGTTGAATCGGATGCCAATGGCCCTCTCTTCAATGTTGTAGTAATCAACCATCTTACCGCTTGTCTACCAGAATTTGCTGATGGTAGTCTTAAAATTGGTTTCCCTACGGAAAACAGAAGTCGATATAGATTTGATTGGTTTGCCGGAGCAGGGACTAGTGGAGACTCATTAACTACCGGAAATTCTTTAAACAAACTTTGGTCAGGTGTTTACACCGTCCGAGCTACTGATCTGATAACGGGTTGTATATCAGAACAGCAAGTGACTGTAGAAGACCGAAGCTTGGAAATTCCTACTCCTTCTGTAAATATCATCCAACACAGAACCAGCTGTACCGAGACCAATGGTCATGCAATTGCTACCGTAGGTGGAGAAACAGACGGCTACATCTTCCATTGGATTTGACATCAATGACAGGTAACAAGATTCTATTTGAAGGAAATGAGCACATTACATCTTGATTCAGGTAACTACAAAGTGGTAGCAACGTCGATCAATACTGGATGTATTTCAGACACAGCGATGGTTAGAATAGACTTTAACATTACAGATCCTGTATTCGAAGTAAAAGCTACATCATCTATCTGTCTCAGAACATTGAATGGAGAAAAGAACCAGTTTACGGGTACAGGAGAAGTAGTATTCTTAGAACCTAATAGAGTAACTAGCGTTACTTGGACACACCTAGCTGATGGAGACAGAGTAATTGGAGAGACCAAGTTGATAGATGCTAAGCCAGGTTTATGGAACGTAGTATTCACCGCTTTGAATGGTTGTGAATATGAAGCAGAGTTTGAAATCAAAACTGCTATTAAAGTGTATAACGTCATTACTGAAAACAATGATGGTAAGAATGACTTCTTCCTTATCGACTGTTTGTATCTTTTCCCTGACAATAATGTGAAAATTTACAATAGAGATGGTACAAGAGTTTATGAAATCGATCGATACGACAATGATTTGAATAAATTTGAGGGAGTGAGTAATGTTGGAAGTAGAGAAAGAAGGCTTCCTACCGGAACATACTTCTATATTATTGATAAAGGAGATGGAACAGAACCAATTCAGGGATATTTGGAATTAGTTCGTTAATTTGTGCTCAAGATGAAATTATTCAGATTTAAGATTCTAATAATCATATTCACAATAGGCTATAGCGCCGCTGCACAGCAGCGGGCGCTTACGTCTACCTATCCATTCAATGGGCTGCTTCTAAACCCTGCGTATGCAGGTAGTTTAAATACACTTTCTGCCATTGTAGTACATCGAAAACAATGGGTGAACATAGATGGTGCCCCTACTTTCAACGCCTTTACGGTACATAATTCGTTTATGTCTAACCAAATAGGTGTAGGATTAGCAGCTACTCATGATAAAATAGGAGCAAACACTAGTTCGTCCTTATATAGCAGTTACGCCTATAAAATTCACACCTCCATGGGAGTGCTGGCCATGGGTATTCAAGGTGGGTTTGACCATCGGAAATTCTCTCCCGACGACTTGAGTGTTAAAGATCCTGGCGATCCCCTACTTTTTAATAATGTGAGAACAACTCCCAATGTTGGACTAGGTGTTTATTTTGCAAATCCTCATTTTTATGCTGGGCTTTCTGCTCCCTATATTATTGAGAATAAAACACTGAATATCGTTTCTGCAGAAGGACTGAATAAACCATCTGAAGGAAGAGAGAGTCGCTACTATTATTTTACTTCAGGTGTTATTCTACCATTATCGAATAGCGTGAAAATAAGTCCATCGGTACTTGTTCGTAAGCAGGAAGAAAGCCGCTTGTCGTATGAATTCACTGGCTTGCTTATATTTGAAAACATCGCCTATGCAGGGCTTAGGAGTAAGAAATTCAGGGGAATTTGTGTTTTTAGCACAGCTCATCCTCAACGAAAACATTCGGGTGGGATATGCCTATGATGCCAATAGCTCCGACTTGGGAAAATCCACTACTGGCTCGCATGAAATATTGCTGAACTATAGAATAACACTGCACAACTACAGAAAGCATCCTCAGTGTCCGGTATATTTCTAAGCAAAGAACTACAAACAAAAACGGCGATGTGATTCATTTCACATCGCCGTTTTTGTTTTCATTAGTAAATTTCACACCTATCTCTCGCCCCTCATCGTAAGATCAGAAAGCAAAGAATTGATCAACGCAAGTATCAAACTAAAGAGCAAAGCCCACCAGAAACCATCCACCATAAACCCTGGAACAAAAGCATCTGCTATTAATATAATCACAGCATTAATTACCAGCAGAAATAATCCCAGAGTGAATACCGTCAATGGAATCGTGAGTAGAACCAATAGTGGTTTTAATGTGATATTGAGTAATGACAAAACCAGCGCCACCAGCACAGCAGCCAAGAAATTGTCTACGGCCACACCTGGCAACAGATAAGAAGCCAAAATCACAGCCAAAGAGGAAATAAGCAGTTTGATAAGAAAATTCATAATTCAGTCTAATTTGTTTGAAGTTGATAACGATCCAGGAGAATATCAAAATGGTGCTGAAAATGCCCTGCAAGAATGAAAATCAATGCACGAACCGTGAATGTGCAACCACTTGCTGTTCCCCTTTTTTCCAATGTTTCATTTTGAAACGAAGCAATTAAAGATAGGTTGGATTTTCTCAACCCTTCCATCTCTAGGATAAGTGACGCTGTTGAGCGTGCGCGAGCCAGACTATTCTTTACATACAAATCCTGATCAAAGCCACTCAACGTCTGCTCCTCTCCCCTTGCAAAAGCCATCATTCTGTAAGACATCACTCGCTCTGTGTCTATTATGTGCCCCACTACCTCAGCAATAGTCCACTTACCCGCCGCATAGCTATAGGACATCTCGTCATCACTAAGGGTTTCCAAATACCCTCCCAGCCAATCCACTTGATTGGTCAATAAATCAAATACGTCTTCATTTGCGACTTTGGCAATGTAACCTTCGTAGAAACTGCCGTATTCACTTTCAACTGGTGGAGTCAATTCCATATCTAAAATCAATTTTGAGCAATATTATTGAAAAGGAATTAATCTCTAATGCAGTAACGACTCGATTTAGCTCAGATTCTGCCAAATACTCCATTACCAGAATCTTTACCTGGGATAGATTCCCCTCCTCGGAGGGGTTAGGGGTGGGTTTTTTATAAGTCCAGAAATAGTCTTCATTTGCCGAACACCCATTTTTGAAAATTAATATCGAGCAATGATGAAAGCAAAACCACCTGTTTTACAATTTAATCCCATCACATGGGCTAAACGGCATTACTTATCAATCGCATAAAAACCAACCGTCAAATATAAAAATACCACATTTATAGTATTGCCTGTAATGGAATCCGTTTTTAAATTGCTTCCTTTTTAACAATACAAACATTCTTATGCCTATCAAATTCAACGTAATTGAGCGAGGTGAGCCTGGAGTAACTGGAGGTGGCACCAAAAAATTCTATGCAAGTACTAAAATGACGGGAGAGATGGACATTGACCCGCTCACCAAATCCATTGAAAAAATCAGTACAGTAAGTGGTGCGGATATCCGTGCGGTTCTCTATGCGCTCGTGGATGTGGCTACTGACACACTTGCCAATAGCAACATTGTGAGACTAGGTGATCTCGGAACAATGCGCATGTCTATCAGGCAGTGAAGGACGTGCAACAGCCGAAGAAGTAAATGCCTCTGCTGTTAAGAGCAGTAAAGTTCTCTTCACTCCTGGCAAAAAACTAAAAGAGATGCAGAAAACGCTCACCTATCAAAAGATCTAAGCACGACACGCTAAACCGGTGCGCACAGGATTTTTTTCTGTGCGCACAAAAAATAATCCTATGCCTATCGGTTGACAAACTTATAGGCATGGGATTTAAAACAGTTTGCATGGGAATAGGACAGTCACCTTTCAAACTGAGTTCAGTATAAACGACAATAAGACTGATCTGATTCATTTATTCTTCGTACGGCTAGCGAAATGAATCAATGATTCTTAAATAGCTCGTGCAACAATTATTAATCTAATAACAATTAGATGATTACATCATAAATAAATTGCAACTAATTTCACATATAACTAAATACAAAAATTCATGAAACAAGTTTTATTACTCATTTTAATCACAAGTGCATTCATTGCAAATGCACGTTCGTCACAAGACTCTATTCAAGCTGCTTCAAGTGCGGACAAGCAGGAATTTCTTCTTAACCGACTTACAGAAGACTTAGATCTTACTGATTTGCAGCGATCCCAAGTAAAGGAGATTATAGCAAACAGAAGTACGGCTTTAACTGCCAAAAAATATAAGGAGCATCCTACCAAAGATTCACAAGAAGTGAGCAAGGTTAATGACCATGCAGTCTTAAAACTAAAAGAAGTTTTAACCAAAGAGCAGTTCATTTTATACAATCAACTCAAAAATGAATTAGCTGAAAACAGAAAGCTACATGCAAGCAAGTCAGCAAATAAAGCGCATGTTAAGGATGTCGAACTGGAGTTTTAATACTTCACTCTCAAGATTCTAAGCACATCTATTTGACAAAACCAAACACCATCCAAATAACATAAAATGAAAAAGATAAAAGAAATATTCTTCACAATCACACTACTCTTTGTGGTGATCATAACTCACGCACAAACCACTATAACAATAACTGCTGGTAGCAAATGGCAAGATGCTCTGCTTAACTCAAGGTCTGGATATACAAACACGAATTATGGTACTACAAATAAAATGCAGGCACTCCGATGGACATTTGGTGGCACGCCTGCTACCTATCGCAACCTTATTTATACTGATGTCTCTGACATTCCCGCAGGAAGTACTGTCACCAGCGCAGTGCTCTATTTCTATACAGACCCATCTTGGACAGGAAATATTAATTCATCTCTATCTGGATCCAATGAGGCCTATCTTGAAAAAGTCACCTCAGTTTGGAGTGATGGTACAGTAACATGGAACAACCAACCAAGTACTACTGCAACAGGAAGAATATACGTTCCTCAGTCTTCTTCTAATTTGGACAACCCACAAGTAAATATCACCTCTTTAGTTCAAGATTGGGTAGATAATCCAAGCACAAACAATGGCATGATGTTTAAGTTGGTAACTGAAGTACATTACAGAAGTAGAATTTATGCTAGCGAAGATTATGCAACTAGTGCTTATCGACCTAAGTTGGTTGTAACTTATGAACAACCACCTTTCATTACTACTTGGAAAACAGACAATCCAGGCACCTCTTCCAGCACCCAAATAACAATACCTACCGCAGGCTCAGGATACAATTATTATGTAAAATGGAAACATCCAGTTCATACATTTATTAATGGGACAGCAGGCCCATTCACGGGCTCAGCAACCATTAACTTTCCTTTTGCCGACACTTATGAGGTAACCATCACTGGGGATTTTCCATATATATATTTTAATAATGGAGGTGATGCTAAGAAGCTTTTAACTATAGAACAGTGGGGTTATAATCCATGGACGATAATGGACTATTCATTTCGCGGATGTAGCAACCTGACTATTCCCGCTTCCGATGCTCCTGATCTTACCAATGTAAGTTCTACACAATATATGTTCGGTGGTGCGAGTAGCTTCAACCAAGATATCAGCAATTGGAATGTTAGCAATATCACACGTATGGAAGGCATGTTCCACGGTGCATCTAACTTCAATCAAAATTTAAGTAGTTGGAACGTAAGCAATGTGACTGACATGAGCTTCATGTTCTATAATGCTTCTAACTTCAATCAAGACATTGGTAATTGGGATGTAAGCAATGTAACAAACACGAGTTACATGTTCAGGTTCGCCTATAGCTTTAATCAAAACATAGGCAGTTGGGATGTAAGTAATGTTACTAATATGTCATATATGTTCGATGCATGTAGTGACTTTAATCAAAATATTTCATCTTGGGACGTAAGCAAGACAACAAATATGTTTTACATGTTTGGTAATGCCTCCAATTTCAATCAAAACCTTTCTAGTTGGGACGTAAGCAATGTAACGGATATGGCCTATATGTTCTATAGTGCTACTCACTTCAATCAAGATATCTCCAACTGGGATGTAAGTAGTGTTATGAATATGGGATACATGTTTTGTCTTGCTAATGAATTCAATCAAGATATTAGTAGTTGGGAAGTTGGTAGCGTCACAAATATGTCAAGGATGTTTAGAAATGCTTATAACTTCAATCAAAATATAAGTGATTGGGACGTTGGTAGTGTGACAAATATGTCGTTTCTATTCAGCAATGCGACTAGTTTTAATCAAGACCTCTCCAACTGGGACGTAAGTAGCGTGTTGAATATGAACTCAATGTTCTTCAATGCCTCTTCTTTCAATCAGAATCTCTCAAACTGGGACGTAAGCAATGTAACAGATATGTCCTCTATGTTCTTACGTAATAACTTTAATCCAGATATTTATAGTTGGGACGTAAGCAGTGTAACAGATATGTCCCATATGTTCTACTATGCGACTAGTTTTAATCAAGACCTCTCCAACTGGGATGTAAGTAGTGTGTTGAATATGAACTCAATGTTCTTCAATGCCTCTTCTTTCAATCAGAATCTCTCAAACTGGGATGTAAGTAATGTAACAGCAATGGCTAGTATGTTTCAAAACGTAAGAAGCCTTTCACAATCTAACTATGATGCATTATTAAATGGATGGAGTGCGCAAACTTTACAAAGTGGAGTTTCTTTTAATGGCGGTGGAAGTCAATACTGTAGCGCACTTGCAGCACGTAATATTCTTACTGGTACATATGGCTGGACTATTACAGATGCAGGACTCGCAAGTGGATGTAGAGCAGCTGAAGGTTCATTAGGTTCTTCTCAGCTGTCTTTTTACCCTAATCCAGCTCAAGATGTACTTACACTAAAACTGCCAGAGTTTGAAGGTGCGAGCATAACTATCTATGATGTCTCAGGAAGAATGGTGATGTCCCCTCAGATGCTCAATGATTATCAAACAGACCTATCTGTTCGTGACATTAGAGAGAAGATGGTATTTCTCCACCTTACTACGCCGCAAGGCACAGA
Organism: uncultured Cytophagales bacterium; assembly: GCA_963848175.1. Taxonomy (GTDB): domain Bacteria; phylum Bacteroidota; class Bacteroidia; order Cytophagales; family Cyclobacteriaceae; genus JAMZMI01. The sequence continues at coordinate 739,663 of CAWKCO010000003.1, read as the reverse complement.
AGTTTTTAAGGTATTGTTGGATAGGTAATATTTAGAATACTTCACAAAAGAGCTCAGGAACGCTAGTTTCTGGGCTCTTCTATTTTTCAGCCAGTAGATACCACCATAGCATAGTTTCACAAAAATTGCTTTCCAAGCATTTAAGAAGTCAACTTCTCCACACAATCCGCTACATGCTCAAACCCAAAACCAGCAATCAATTGTTTCTGTTGCTCCACAATCTGATCATTTGCCAAATTACCCAAGCTTCCCAAATGCACGTGCTTCACCGCTCTATTTGGCTTGTATGCTCCAGACTCTACCCTTGCGCCCACTTCTTTGTAAGCATCTCTGAAGGCCATGCCTTCCAGCACCAGCTCATTGACCAACTCTACAGTAAACAAATAATCGTATTTCGGATCTTGCACGATTTCATCCTTTACAATGACCTGTTTCAAAGCAAAATTTGAGATCTCCAAACAATCCTTCAAAGTCTGAATCCCCGGGAAGAGATTTTCCTTCAACCCCTGCAGGTCTCTGTGATAACCACTAGGTAGATTGGTCAGCAATAACGTGATCTCATTGGATAACGCTTGCAATTGATTGCTTCTGCCTCTTACCAGCTCAAAAACGTCTGGGTTTTTCTTGTGAGGCATGATGCTAGAACCTGTGGTGAGCTCATCAGGGAATGACAGGAAACCAAAATTCTGTCCAGCATACATGCAAATGTCCATGGACATTTTGCCTAAAGTAGACGCTACCGCACCGATGGCATTCGCCAAAGCCTTTTCAGACTTTCCGCGAGTCATTTGCGCATACACCACATTGTAGTTGGGTTGGCTAAAACCCAGCAAATCAGTGGTCATTTGCCTGTCTATCGGAAAAGATGATCCATAGCCAGCCGCTGAGCCCAATGGATTCTTATTCGCTACATCATAAGCCGCTTTAAGCGTATGTAAGTCATCAGAAAGACTTTCGGCATAAGCCGCAAACCATAAACCAAAAGAAGATGGCATGGCCACCTGCATGTGGGTATAGCCAGGAATCAGGATGTTCTTATAACGATCGCTCAATTCTATAAGCGTATGAAAAAGCTCATCGACTAACTGAACAAGTTGCTCTATTTCCCAGCGGAAATACATTTTCAAATCCACCAAAACCTGATCGTTTCGCGAGCGGCCACTGTGAATCTTCTTGCCCATATCGCCGAGCCTTTCCGTAAGGATAAACTCCACTTGCGAGTGTACATCTTCTACTTCATCTTTGATAGTAAACTCCCCATTGATGGCCAGCTGATAAAGAGATTTCAACTCTCGCGACAATGCTTCCAGCTCATTTTGCTCTAGCAAGCCAATAGAAGTCAGCATTTTGATGTGCGCCAAACTACCAAGAATATCAAATGGTGCCAGCACCAAATCCAACTCTCGGTCATTGCCCACAGTAAATGATTCTATTTTCTTATTGACATCAATAGATTTTTGCCAAAGCTTCATGCTAAATGTTTTTTACGATTTCAATATTTTATTCAAAATGGCGAGATAGCCATTGATTCCCTCCTTGATTTCATCCACATAGATAAACTCATCTGCAGTATGCGATCGTTCAGACATCCCTGGCCCTACTTTCACCGTCGGGAAACTCATAAGCGCCTGATCAGAAAGCGTGGGAGAGCCATACGTTTTGATATTCAAAGCTTCCGCAGTTTGTAAAAGCACATGATCTTTTGCAATAAATGAAGGCTGGAGTCGTGTCGATCTTTCTTTCACGGTAGACCCGACTTCCGCTCGAATGATTTCCAGAATTTCGTCATTGGTATAGGCATCCGTCCCTCTAATATCCACCACATAGTGGCATTGGTCTGGAACCACATTGTGCTGGTAGCCAGCCTCTATCATGGTCACAGACATCTTTACTGGTCCCAGGTATTCAGAAACCTTTGCAAAAGAGTAGTTCTTAAACCACGCTATGTCCTTTATCGCTTTATAGATCGCGTTTTCACCCTCTTCCCTCGCAGCATGTCCTGACTTGCCTTCGGCATAGCAATCCAGCACCATCAGCCCTTTTTCGGCTACAGCCATATTCATCTCTGTAGGCTCGCCTACTATTCCAAAGGCTATTTCTGGCAACTCACTAAGAATGCTCGCCACTCCCAGTTTACCAGAAATTTCTTCCTCAGCAGTGGCAGCAAAAATGATATTGTAATTGATATTTTCCTGATCAAAGAGATACAGGAAAGTGAATAGCAAAGAAACCAATGCACCACCTGCATCATTGCTACCTAAACCATAAAGCTTTCCATCTATAATATCTGCTTTGTAAGGATCACGGATATATCCCTGATTGGGCTTTACCGTATCGTGATGAGAGTTGAAGAAGAATAGTGGGCTTATTTGGATCAAAATGCAAGTTCTTAGCCCAAACATTATTGTCCTTTCGGCTTATCTTCTACCCCATTTTGTACCAAAAAGTCTTCAATAAGATCAGCCGTACGACCTTCATCCCTACTGATACTCGGTATTTCAATTAATTGACGGAGGAAACTTATGGCCTCATCATGAATTTGATCGATATTATGCTTGAAGGATAGTGCCATTGGTCGGTTTACTAATTTGGTTGTACTTACAAATTCGTACCGCCTTCACTCCATTTTCTATTACATTGAAGGCATTGTCCAACTTAGGAATCATGCCATCATGCACTTTAAATTCAGATTTTAGCTTTTCGTATCCTTCTTTATTCAGTGACTTGATAAGAGACTTTGGATTGTTCAAATCTTCCATCACCCCTTCCATTTCGAAAGTAAGAGAAAGGGTTACATCGTAATCTCTTGCTCATGGCAATGGCCACTTCTGAGGCCATGGTGTCAGCATTGGTATTGAGTAACAATCCATAGCCATCATGGGTCAAAGGAGCTATTACGGGCATTTTGCCTGATTCAATAAACTCCGTAAACAAGGCAACATTCACTTCGCGCACATCTCCCACCAAACCATAATCAATCCCCGCTCTCACAGGTCTCTTTCTTAGCTAAAATTGCATTCCCATCTGCACCAGAAAGGCCAATGGCATTGATATTTCTAGATTGCAACTGAGCCACAATTCGCTTATTCACTAAACCTGCATACACCATCGTCACGATCTCGATAGTCACCTCATCCGTGATTCTTCGTCCTTCAATGATCTTTGGCGAAACTCCCAGCTTTTCGCCCATTTGAGTGGCCACCTTTCCACCTCCATGTATCAGAATTTTAGCCCCTTCTAATCTTTCCAAACTGATCTAGAAAATCAGCGAGCATCAAAGGATCATCAATTACTGCCCCTCCTATTTTGATTACATTCAACTTCTTTTTCATGGTGTTCAGTTTATAGTATTAAGATGTAACTGCGTAAAGTTACAGATGATCTAAGATTTCTTTTAGTACTACCTGAGCCGAGTAAGTTCGATTATTTGCCTGATCTATCATCAATGCATCGTTCACTATCCATTACTTCATCACTAATAACCACATTTCTTCGCACAGGCAGGCAGTGCATAGGCTTGGCATTGATTTGTCAAAGCCATTTTCTCCTCATCTACAATCCACTCTGGTTTGTCCAAAACCTTACCATAATCTTTGTAAGAAGACCAGTTTTTTACATACACGAAATCAGCATTTTCAAAAGCTTTCTTTTGATCGTATTCGATCTTAGCACTTCCCGAAAATTTCTCATTCAATTCCATCCCTTCCGGGTGGGTAATGACGAAATCAACATCTGTTTTTTGTACCCATTCAGCAAAGCTATTTGCTACGGCCTGTGGCAAAGACTTTACATGTGGTGCCCACGTCAAAACCACTTTAGGCTTGTGACTCGGCATATTTTCTTTAATTGTGATCAAATCTGCCAATGATTGCAAAGGATGAACGGTGGCCGATTCCAAACTCACCACGGGCACACCCGAATATTTTACAAAAGACTTGATCAAATGCTCGCTATAATCCAGTTCTCGCGATTTAAAACCTGGAAAAGACCGCACGCCCAGAATATCACAATACTGCCCCATGACAGCAGCTGCCTCCATAATGTGCTCCGCTTTATCGCCATTCATGATAGCACCTTCTTCCGTCTCTATCTGCCATGAATCCTGAGTCACATTCATCACCATCACCTCCATACCCAAGTTCTTGGCAGCCTTTTGTGTGCTCATCCTCGTCCTCAAACTTGAGTTGAAAAAGAGCATTCCTAAGGTCTTATTTTTTCCCAATTGCCTGAAAAGCATAAGGGTTTTTCTTCAATTCTATGGCTTTTTCTACCAAGCCGTTTGGGTCTTGTACATCCTCAACGGACAAGAATTGCTTCATACTATTTGATTTTTGATATGCGTTCGTAAGATACCATCAACCCTTTGATGATGGCCGAGCTCAAGCCCTGATGTTCCATTTCGTTAAGGCCAGCAATGGTACAGCCTTGTGGAGTAGTCACTTTATCAATCTCCACTTCTGGATGTTGATTGTTTTCCAAAATAAGCGACGCGGCTCCTTTGGCAGTCTGCACAGCAATAAGTTGAGCTTCTTCAGAATGAAATCCCATCTGCACACCGCCTTGAGTAGCTGCCCGCAAAAACCTCATAAAAAAAGCAATTCCACTCGCTCCCAGTACAGTTCCTGCCTGCATCAGCTTCTCATCAATGATCAACGTCTTGCCTAGCGCATCGAAAAGTGTTTGAATTTCTTTTACCTCTTCATCACCATCGTTAGAAGTGATACAAGTCATTGATTCCCCAATGGCAATGGCCGTATTGGGCATGGCGCGAATCACAGTAGCTTTCACCGCCAGTTGAGCTTTGATCTCCTCCAGCATTACACCTGTGATAACAGAAACCAAAATATGATCCTCCGTCAAAACCGGATTAATCTCTTCTATGACTTTCGAAAGTTGCTTTGGCTGCACACAAAGCATCACTATGCGCGAGTCTTTTGCTGCGTCTGCATTCGATTTCATTGTTTGGAAGCCTTTGGCTTTCAAACTACTCAACCCGTCAGTATGTCTTCTGGTTAGAATAATCTCAGAACTGGATTTCAAACCCTTTTCTACAATCCCTTGGGCTATAGAAATACCCAAATTCCCTGCTCCTAATATCGCTATATTGTTTGCGCTCATGGCCAATTATTAAAATGCTGAAGCTTTCAATCTCAATCCCGTTTGTTCATCAATGCCAAACATCAAATTCATATTCTGAACAGCCTGCCCCGATGCTCCTTTCAGAAGATTGTCTACAATGCTGATTACCATCAATTTCTCTCTGTGTTTCTCAAGATACACCAGAGATTTGTTTGTGTTTACCACTTGTTTTAAGTCAGGATTCTCCCTTACCACATGTACAAATGGCTGATCGGCATAAAACTTTTCATACACATCATAAGCTTCGTCTAAACTCACGGATGTATTGAAGTATGAGGTGATAATAATGCCTCTTGTAAAATTTCCTCGGTATGGCACAAAGCTGATATCATATCCTTGACCATCAGCTGCTTGAATCAGGCTCTCACCTATTTCTCCAAGATGCTGATGCGTAAAGGCTTTATATACGCTCATATTGTTATTTCTCCATGAAAAATGAGCGGTAGCACTCAATGCCTGCCCTGCTCCCGTAGAGCCCGTAATGCCAGAAGTATGAATATCTGACTCAATGATTTTGGCTTGAGCCGCAGGAAGCAAACCAAACTGTATGCACGTCGCAAAACAACCAGGATTAGCGATTCTCAAAGACTTTGTGATTGCTGATTTATTCAACTCAGGAAGGCCATACACAAAATCATTACCAGCCCTTTTCAGTCTATAATCATGACTCAGATCGATGATTTTAATATGCGCAGGCAAATCATGTGCATTCATAAATTTCACAGATTCGCCATGTCCCTTGCACAGAAACAATACATCTACTTTTGCAAAATCAATGTCGGAAGTAAATCTTACATCCAAATCTCCTACCAAATCAGTATGCGTTTCAAAAACAAACTTTCCTGTTTGGCTTTCGCTCTGGGCTGCCACTATCTCCACTTCAGGGTGATTCGCTAATAATCTTAAAAGCTCACCCGCCGTGTATCCAGCCGCACCTACTATCCCTACCTTAATCATTTACTGTCTTTGTGAATTTTGTGGTAGATCATGTTCTGATTACCAAATATTTTTGAAAAGCCCTTCACATCATCCCCACTCCAGGCATTGTTCATCTCGCCATACTTACCGAAAGAAGACTGCATCATATCGAATTCTGACTCTATACCTACGACATAAAATCTGTACGGTGAGAAATGTACTTTCACCTTTCCTGTTACATATTTCTGAGTAGAAGTCATCAATGCTTCAATGTCACGCATCACTGGATCTAGATAATGCCCTTCATGCAGCAAGTTTCCGTAGGTCAAAGACAGCTGATCTTTGATCAACAACTGATTTTTCCCCAAAACATGTTTCTCTAGTGCATGGTGCGCTTTGATAACTACCAATGGCCCTGCAGCTTCAAAACCCACTCGCCCCTTGATTCCAATAATGGTATCTCCAACGTGAATGTCTCTACCTATGGCATACTGTGACGCCAAAGCAGCTATTTTCTCAATGGTCTTAATTGGGCTTAATTTCTCGCCGTTGAAACCTACTGGCTCACCCTTTTCAAAAGTGATTTCAATTTCTTCTGACTCCTTTTTCTCTAGTTGTGAAGGAAAAGCCGTTTCAGGTAAATACTTATCAGAAGTAAGCGTTTCTTTTCCTCCTACTGAAGTACCCCATAGCCCTTGATTTACTGAGTACATCGCCTTTTCCCAGTTTCCTTTCACCCCATTCTCAATCAAAAATTTGATCTCTTCCTCACGGGAAAGTTTCAAATCTCTAATAGGCGTAATGATCCCCATTTCAGGACACATGATATTGAATATCATGTCAAACCTTACTTGATCATTGCCTGCTCCTGTACTTCCGTGAGCAATAGCATCAGCACCTAATTTGATTGCATGCTTAGCAATTTCAGTCGCTTGAAATACACGCTCAGCACTCACCGAAAGCGGATAAGTATTGTTTTTAAGCACATTACCAGCAATCAAATATTTGATTGACTTATTGTAAAAATCGCTTGTCGCGTCTACGTTCACATGGCTCGCTGAACCCAGTGAAATCGCTCGTTCCTCAATCGCCTTTAGTTCCGCCTCATCAAAACCTCCGGTATTGACGGTGATGGTGTGTACCTCTCCAAAACTCTTAGAAAGATAAATGGCACAATAAGTTGTATCTAAACCACCACTAAATGCTAAAACTATTTTCTTCTTTTCACTCATTTTGTTTTCACTGTTTGCTTCCAAATCATCAATTTCTGCGCTACTTCCTTTCTCTTTTTCTCCCACTTACGCTTTTTGTCATCAGGATCGTAGAGCATCCCTGTGCATAGGCAGTTTTGAAAATTCTTTTTTGTTAATATTTCAAAATTGACACAACTGCTACATCCTTTCCAGAACACCTCATCATCGGTAAGTTCCGAAAAAGGCACAGGACGATACCCCAAGTCAGAATTGATCTTCATTACGGCATGACTAGTAGTCAAACCAAAGAGTTTAGCTTCTGGATATAATTTTCTTGAAAGTTTAAATGCACGCTCTTTTATTGCTTGAGCCAAACCAAACTTGCGAAAGTCTGGATGTACAATCAATCCTGAGTTGGCTACATATTTACCATGCCCCCAAGTCTCTATATAGCAAAAACCTGCCAGCTCACCTTTGGTGGTAAGTGCAATGACAGATTTGCCTTCCGTTAATTTTTTGGAAATGTATTCAGGTGATCGCTTCGCAATACCCGTGCCTCTCTGACGAGCACTTTCGGCGATCATTTCGCATATTTCTTCTGATAAATGTTGATGTGATGCATCTGCTACAGATACAACAAACTTATTCATGTTGTCTTATTTAGTGGGTAAAAAAAAGAATAATTCCAGGGCAGGCACGCTACGTAAGCAGCCATAGTACGACTTCAGGCAGAGCGCCTGGGTCTGATAGACATACTGAAAGGAAATATGATGAAAGTTCTTTTTTCCACTTTATTATAAACGAATCACAAATTTAATCACCTATTGATTTTTTAGGTAACAAACCAATTACTTATTTGCCGATTATCCTCAATTTATTCCGATTAAGGATAATCAAAGCAAATTACCTGGGAGCATTAAACTTCACTGGTAAGTCCACGAACGATAAATACACAAAATCAGTTCGGCAATTCTTCTGGCGCCAAGTCAATCTTCCCTGAAACACCTCCAGATACGATATACTTCATGATATCAGTGTTTTTACCCTTGAGTAAAATCAGCTTAGACTTCTCAATAAGAAATAGATTGCCTGAAAAATTGTATGAATGAGGTAGATATACTGCTACCATACCTGGAAGTCCCATCGTATCAAGATCAGATTGCGTAATAAAACCAGGCTTCATCAAATGACCGTGTTCGTCAAACGGGACTAAAACAGGTTGGTCAAATTTCTTTTTATCCCCTACAAAAGCATCTACTAGATCATTAATAGAGGTGTAAATAAAACCAGCCAATGGAATCTTTTGAATCAGCTTATTAATCGAATCAATCAGTGTCTTTGAAAACATATTGTTGGCCATATAACCAAAAGCAGTGGTCACCAATAGAACAGTTAATAGTCCCAGTCCAGGAATATCGATAGGTATTAAATTATCTATCCAAACGACCATTGAAGATATAATATAAAGCGTCAAGCCAATAGGAATGACAAATAACAGCCCTCTTAAAAAATGGTTTAATACTGTTTGTGGTTTCATGGTCAATGGAATAAGTGATCCTCACGTCATACGTGCAAGCGCTGAGTTAGGTTAAAAAAAGACTTCAATAAAACAAAAAGCCGATAAGCCATAAAAAAAGCCTTGCTGGTATGCAAAGCTTTTTTATGATATCTGTGATGTATGTAAAAATCAAAGAGCGATACCAATAAATGACTTGAAGGCAATACCCATCAATCCAGTTATTAGCATGGTAATGCCTAACCCCTTCAAACCTGCGGGTACGGCAGAGTATCTTAACTTTTCTCTTATTGCTGCGAGCGCAATAATTGCAAGAAACCATCCAATACCTGATCCTGCGCCGTAGGCAGTAGCCTGCGCAATTGTATAATCTCTCTGTACCATAAAAAGTGAACCTCCAAGTATCGCACAGTTTACAGCGATCAAAGGCAAGAAAATACCCAATGAACCGTATAATGCGGGTGAAAATTTCTCAATAATCATCTCCACCAATTGTACCATAGAGGCAATAACTGCGATAAACATGATAAACTGAAGAAAAGTGAGATCCACCGTTTCAAAACTAGCTCCCATCCACTTTAAAGCACCTTCTTTCAAGACGTACTCTTGTAACAACCAGTTTACAGGTGCTGTAATAGCAAGTACAAAAATCACTGCCATTCCTAACCCAAAGGCAGTCGAAACTTTCTTAGATACTGCAAGAAACGAACACATACCTAAGAAATAGGCAAAAACCATGTTGTCAATAAATGCAGCCTTGATTGCAATATTTAAAATATCCATTATCTTATATTAATGCTCTACGTAACCTGATTTCGTTCTTTGTATCCAAATGAGAATGCCTAACACCATAAATGCCCCAATAGAATCTACCATCAAACCATTTGTAGGAAAATTCTGTATTCCGATAGCTTCAAAAACTTTGAAATCCAAAACAGAACCAGAACCTAAAAGCTCTCTAAAGAATGCTACTACCAAAATGATCCATGCATAACCGAAACCACTTCCCAAACCATCAAGAATAGAGTCGTAAGGCTTATTGGCCATGGCAAAAGCTTCAAGTCTTCCCATCACAATACAATTGGTAATAATCAGACCCACAAATGCTCCCAGCACTTTGTACATGTCATAGTAATATGCTTTGAGAACCTCACTAACCAAAGTAACCAAGGTGGCTACAATTGCTAACTGTACAATGATTCTCACGCGTGATGGAATAATATTTCTCATCATCGAAATAATCAAATTGGAGAATACGATAACCACTATTACAGCGATAGACATAACGATCGTCGGCTCCATCTTGATAGTGATAGCCAAAGCAGAACAAATCCCCAATACCTGAATGGTAATAGGATTGTCATCTGACAATGGATCTTTAAGAAATCCTTTTCTCCTTTTTGACAATAATGGCTCAGAAGGAGCCTTTTCCTTTACTTCTATTGTTTCTGTACTCATTGTCCTTCTTATTAATTAAGTGCAACAGATTTTTCGCCCGCTTCTATCTTCTGAAAATACGCCTGATAAGCTTCCAGATAAGCATCCAACATATTATTCACTCCTTTTCCAGTCATGGTAGCACCAGACATGCCATCCACCTGATGTTCTGTAAGACCAGCATTTCCTTCGCCCTTTACCATGTGCACCGACTCTAATTCGCCTGCATCATTATAAATTTTCTTACCTACATATCTGCCCTGAATCTCTGGAGAAGTAATTCTCGCTCCTAGCCCGGGTGTTTCTTGCTTATGATCAAAAGCGACACCTTTTACCGTATTCAAATCTCCCTCCAGTGCGATGTAACCAGAAATCCAATCCCAAAGTCCATTTCCAAACATTGGGAAAATATATGACTGAACAGTGTTACCATCGTCGGCCATAAACTGATATACCGGATACAATCTCTCATCCTTTGGAAGGCGATAGTTTTTTTGAACGTTTACTTTCTCTGCCACTACAGCATTGCCTTTTGCATCCTCCGTTATGACCTTTCCGTTAATATCTACAACTGTAGATTTCACTTTTTTATCATAAAGCGCTAGCAACTCTTTCGGATCTTCGATATCAGAAATATCCATTACGGCACCCAAGATTTGCTTTTTAGTGTCGAGCTCTACTTGCTGGTTTTGCGCTGGCTTTAGCCCAACAGAAGCAAGAGATAGCATCCCTCCCAATACTATAGTAAGGGCGAGTGAAAATAAGATGATGTATGTATTAGATCGTTGCACGTTTCAGTCTTCTTTTTTTGTTAGCTTCTACTACGTAATAATCAATCAATGGTGCAAACACATTCATGAATAGAATGGCAAGCATAATTCCCTCTGGATAAGCAGGATTTACTACACGTATCAGTACGGTAAGTACTCCAATCATTGCTCCATATATCCATTTTCCAGTTTCAGTTTGCGCAGCAGACACAGGGTCTGTTGCCATAAATACCGCTCCAAAAGCCAATCCACCGATCACCAAATGATAGTGTGCTGGAAGCTCCATAAAAGTATTTCCTCCTACTATGTTGAAAAGTGTTCCCATTGCGAATGCTCCTGCAAACACACTAAAAATAATTTTCCAACTTCCCACTCCAGTTATAACGAGAATCGCTGCACCGATCAAACACATCAACACAGAAGTTTCACCAATTGATCCTGGTATAATTCCCAAGAACATATTCCAAAACTCGAACATGCCCGAATACCAGTGATTAGCCATATCAGCCATCATATTAGTACCGTTGATGGCTGCTTCTGCACCGTATGCCAATACAGTTGCTCCACTATATCCATCTACTGGAGTTGCATCGCCAAAGTATGTCCAAACCTCACCAGAAATCTGTGAAGGATAAGCAAAATACAAGAAGGCTCTAGCTACAAGTGCCACGTTCAAAATATTCATTCCTGTACCTCCAAAAGCTTCTTTTCCAATAACTACAGCAAAAATAGTGGCCATAGCAACTTGCCATAAAGGAATAGTAGGAGGCAGTACCAAAGGAATAAGCATTCCTGTAACCAAATACCCTTCACTAATTGGGTGATTTCTAATCACACAGAAAATGAATTCTGTAATCAAACCAACACGCATAAGAAACAATCAAAATTGGAATAACTGCGATGGCTCCTATCAATAATTTATCAACTAAGTGCACCTTCAGCTCCAGTAGAAATAAAATGCTGATGACCTACATTCCAAATACCAAAAAGCAGACATGGGATCATGGCAATCACCACGGTGATCATCACTCGTTTCAAATCTACAGCATCCTTAATCTGAGTACCTTTTTGATTTGTAGTGATTTTTGGAGCAAATACGATGGTTCTATGACCTTCGTATAAGGGTGTGATACTTTTCTAGTTTACCACCCTTTTCGAAATACGGCTCTATACCGTCAAATAGGTTTTGTAATAATTTCATTAACCCTAATTAGCTATGTTGAACTAAATCAATTCCTTGTCTTAAAATCACTTGAAGATCATTTTTAGAAGGATCTATAAACTCACACAGAGCTACATCCTCTTCTATCAATTCAAAAATCCCCAGTGCTTCCATCCCATCGTAATCGTTGGCCAAAATAGCCTTGAAAAGATAGGTCGGAAGAATATCCATTGGCAACACTTTTTCAAAGGCGCCAGATACTACGAATGAACGCTGCTCACCATGCGTATTTGTATCCACATGGTATTCCTTCTTCCCATTCAGGAAAGACAACAAACCGAATGCCTTATGAAAAGTCAGCTTGCTGGTAGTTGGTTTGATCCAACCCAAGAACTCTTCATAGTCTCCTTCTGGTATTACTGTCAATTGATTGTGATAGTAGCCCAAATAACTATCTTTAGATACAGCCTCTCCTGAAAGCACATTGCCTGAAACATATCTTAATTTTCCGTTGGCTACATTTCCATCAACCACTTTAGTGACCAACGCACCTGTATAAGTCTTTACGTAAGCAGGTTTCAAAACACTCTCACCTCCTACTGCTACGATCTTAGATGCATCGTATTTTCCTTCTAGGAATAATTGACCGATCTGAGCAACAAAATACGGTGTAGTTGTCCAAATAATTTCGCCCTTATTGATTGGGTCAATGTGATGTATCTGCACTCCCACATTTCCAGCTGGATGAGCCCCACTTATTTTATTAAGCTCCACTCCTTTAGCTTGTGCGAAAACTTGAGCCACCTCTGCATCTGCATCAATATTTAGATGCACCAAACCTGGTGTCAATTTCTTCAGCACGTCTAAACCTGCTTGGAAGAATTGCTCTTTTCCCTGTAGGGCAAAGGCATAATCAGCAGCAAGTGGGCTAGAATCAAAAGTTGAAATAAATATAGACTTTGGCTGATCTTCAGGGTTGGCTACAACTCCAAAAGGTCTTTGAATAATCCCAGGCCAAACACCACCAGCAGTCATGTGAGCTACAGCTTCTTCTCGTGTCAGGCTAGTAAGATCAGAAGGTGAATAAGATTTGAATGACTCAAACTCCACTTCTCTATCGGCCAAAATCTTAACCTCAAGTACCTTACGCTTCTCTCCTCTTTTGATCTCTACAATTTCACCACTTACTGGAGAGGCGTACATTACGCTTTCCAATGGCTTCTCGTAAAACAGTGGGCTACCTGCCTTCACTGTATCACCTTCCTTCACCAATAACTTTGGACGGAGCATACCAGAAAAATCTGACGGCTTTATCGCAAAGGTTTCAGGATGAGGAATTTCGGTGATTTTTTTCTCCGGTTTTCCGGCAAGGTTTAGGTTAAAACCTTTCTTTAACTTAATCGTTTTCGACATTTTGAACGTATCGGTCTACTTGAAAATCCCTGCAAAAATAGTAAAAAAATGTTCAAATGAAACGTTTAAGGCATTTGTTGAAAAACAATTTCAAAAACCAAAAACGTTTTAAATTTGCGTTATTCGCAAACCTCAGCAGCAAGTAAGAAATCTTTTACCTGCTGCATCAACCACCCCGGAGTAGATGTTGCCCCACAGATTCCAACACTATCTTCTTGAGTCAGCCATGAGCGATCAATGTCCTTTTCACTTTCGATGAAATAACTCCTAGGGTTGTTTTGCAAACACACATTATACAAAGCCCTTCCATTAGAACTCTTCTTTCCTGCAACAAATAATATCACATTATGTTTGGTTGAAAACTCAACCATGCGCGGCTCTCTATTGGAAACCTGACGACAAATACTATCATTGGCATTGAAATCCTCTTCCCCCAACGCTCCTTTGGCTTGCTCTATTCGCTTTTCAATGACTTCTTTGATATGATAAAAGCCCTGAGTACTCTTAGTGGTCTGGCTATATAGTGTCACAGGCCGTGTAAAGTCTATTTGATCCAAATCTTCTTCAGACGAAACAATAATGGCACTATTTCCTGTTTGCCCTGTGAGTCCAACCACTTCTGCGTGTCCATCCTTGCCGTAAATGACAATTTGCCCATCACATTCACTGGATTTATCATAGGAATGTTTGATCCGATTTTGAAGTTTGAGCACCACTGGACAAGAGGCATCAATGAGCTCAAGATTGTTTTCGATCGCGATTTGATAGGTAGACGGAGGCTCTCCATGTGCCCGAATCAACACTTTTGCATCGTGTATTTGCTTCAACTCCTCGTGAGTGATGGTTCGCAAGCCCTTTTGATAAAGTCGCTCCACCTCCATGGAATTGTGCACAATATCACCTAAGCAATAAAGTTCGTTACCATCAGACATCTCGTCTTCTGCCATCTGAATGGCAAACTCAACGCCAAAACAGTAACCCGAATTTTGATCGATTTCAACTTTCATTAATTCTTAATTGAGCCAAGTCAATAATCTGATTTATCTGATTTTCTAAAGTCAAATTGGATGTATCTACTTCAACAGCATCAGTCGCTTTCATTAGCGGGGATGTTTCTCGAGTAGAATCTATCTTATCTCTCTCCAGTAAATTTGATTTTATAATAGAAAGTTCCTCCTCTACCCCATCAGCTGCCAGCTCTTCTTGTCGCCTCTTCGCACGAATATCTGCATTAGCGATCATAAACACTTTGAGCTCCGCATCAGGAAAAACTACTGTACCAATATCGCGACCATCCATGACCACACCTTTGTCCACACCAATGATTTGCTGCTGCTTCACCATCTCCGTTCTTACTTCCTTCACGGCTGCTACATGGCTCACTTGATGGTTCACAGCCATGGTTCTTATCTCATTGGCTACCAATCGCTCGTTGATGCAGATTCCTTCCTCTGTGAAACTCAACCTCAAGAACTTCAAAGCCTCATTCACTTTTTCAATATCTTGACAGTCGATCCCATTTTCAATAAAATAAAGAGTAGTGGCTCGGTACATCGCGCCACTATCTATGTAGATATAGCCAAGTCTAGCTGCTACCTTTTTTGCTGTAGAGCTTTTACCTGTACCCGAATAACCATCTATCGCAATATTGATTTTTTTCAAACTAGCAGTCTTTTAGCGGACATGGAATTGGCTTCCCTTTCTTGATTTGTCTATTGGAGTTGGAGGGGCTTTTTTTACACCCTGTCAAAACCAATGCGGACAACAAAAATAAGAGACCAAAAGATTTTGTTATGCGATGCATCATAGATGTGATGTTTCTGCTTCTTTATCAATTTTCTTTATCAACCCTTGCAACACATTTCCTGGCCCACACTCAGTCAAAGATGTAGCTCCACCTGCGATCATAGCTTGCACTATTTGAGTCCATTTCACTGCACCAGTCAACTGAGAAACCAAATTAGCTTTTATTTCCTCAATATCAGCATGTGCTTGAGCATCAACATTTTGATATACCGGGCATTTTGGTTCAGAGAAAGTTGTAGACTGAATCGCTTCGGCCAATTCTTCTCTGGCTGGCTCCATTATTGGAGAGTGAAACGCACCACGCACTGGCAATGGCAAAGCTCTTTTGGCACCTGCTTCTTTCAAAGCTGCACATGCTAGCTCCACACCTTTGAGCGAACCTGAAATAACCAACTGCCCTGGGCAATTGTAATTAGCCGCAACCACCACTTCATCAATAGATGCGCAAACCTCCTCTACTACGTGATCATCCAATCCAAGCACAGCTGCCATGGAAGACTCCTGTAGTTCGCAAGCTTTTTGCATGGCACTGGCTCGCTTGGCTACCAATTTCAAACCATCTTCAAAACTCAAAGCTCCATTAGCCACCAAAGCGGAAAATTCTCCCAGAGAATGACCTGCTACCATTTCCGGCGCAAAGTCGTCAGCAACCAACGCCGAAATAACACTGTGCAAAAAGACTGCTGGCTGTGTTACATTGGTTTCTTTCAGCTGGTCGGCTGTCCCCTCAAACATGATATCAGAGATTCTAAACCCTAAAATTTCATTCGCTTTCTCGAAAAGTTCTTTCGCTTTCGGATTGCTATCATAAAGATCTTTTCCCATCCCTGGGAATTGTGCTCCCTGACCGGGAAATACGTATGCCTTCATTTAGGTTGTTTTGATTTGGGGGGCAAAACTAGGAAACATCTCAAGAATCGAGAAATCTTTCGCGCAGTTCAGGTGTTGGTATGCGGCAAGTATCCTGTTTTCCGAACCATTTGTATCTTCTTTTTGCAATAAAATCATAGACCCAATTGCTAATGAATGTTGGAACAATAACAAGTCCGAAAAGCATGGAGTAAGGAAATCCCAATTGATAAAAAACCTCCAATGCTGCCCTGCTTTTGAAGTAAATCTTTCCTTTCCACACAAAAACAACACTGCCCAAATAATTCTCAGGAACCTCAGATTTGATCAATTGTTGTCCAATGGACGATTGTAATGAAGCAAATTTGATTTTCCCAGTAGTATCTCGATCAATAATAAAATTGACGAAGTAATTGCACAGGTTGCACACTCCATCGAACAAAACCACTGGATGACGTGCTATCTCATGAGTTGAATCCATCCCTTAAATGTTTTTTTTGTTTCTTTTGGATTTAAAACATCGAACGTCACATTGGCCTCATAATAATAAACTCCTGTGCCAAGTTCCAAGCCAAACATATTTTTACCATCCCACCGAATAAGCCCATCACCAGAAGGATCATCTTTGGTGCTATACCTGAAAACCTGATTTCCTGATCGATCAACCACTCTGAAGTTTAACTCTTGAATAAACCTTGGACAATTGTCAAAATTGAAATTGGCAACAGAAATATCGCTCCCCGAATATTTTGGTGTGTAGAGATCATTAATTCCGTCTCCATTAGGCGAAAAGGCATTAGGAAAGCTAATGTTGGGACAGTTATCACCACAAATTGTATCAGTGGGCACACTTCGATTGCCCGACCTATCTACTGCCTCCACGTAATAACACCCTTTAAATGACTTTAAGTTGTAATGAATAAAGGTGGTAATGGTTGAATTACCAATGAGTTCAAACGTCTCTTCTTGTCCTGAATCAGAAAAGTAAACATTGTAGGATGTAACGTCATTGCCACAATCAGGATCAGTCGTTGCTTCCCAGTCAATTTGATTTTGGAATGAATTAAAATCGCAAGGTTTTCCAGCAAGCTGCACCTGACATGACGAATTGTCGCCAATCTTCAAAGTTGGTGGTGAGCAAGGGGGAATGGTGTCATTGGGTTGAGCACAGGCAATTTGCGAGCGATTGATCAACGGCTCTGGCAGCAAAGCATTGTCATAAAACCCGTTCGTTGAAACAAAATAGCAATATACCAAGCTGTCAGAAAGTGGTTGATCATTAAAAGTCCCAAAGTCAACATACCGAAAAGCTCTGCTTGTGACATCCACAGAATCAATTAAAACCAGCTTCTTAGGGTCACTAATATCCGCTCTATCTCTATAAATGTAATGGTATGGAAACTTAGATGACTTCAAAGACCATGGCACATCGGCATTCCAGAGCACTTCTATAGATTCTATTAATGGATTAGGAGTAAGCCAAACGGACGAGGCACTGGCCGAACTATCTACCAAAGCTCCAGCATTTTCATATAGGACAACTTGATAGGTATATTGAAGCCGCTCAGTATTCAAACCTGTATCTGTATATGCGGTATCCAAGGATTTGGAAAGCACAGTTTCATAAGCGCTTCCTTGGCTATTTGATTTTCTCAAAAGATCATAAGTATACGTCGGTGGGTAGGCAATCTGATCTATCTGGTAGGGAGGTGTCCACTTGACAATAATCTCACCTTCCGTAGGGTCTGTTTTTACCACATCTACATTGGTAATGACTGGCACGTCAATGAGGAGACTGTCGCAGGATTCAGCCGAAACATAGCTCAACCCTCCTCCTGGAGAAGGATAAGAAGCCACCAATCGGTAACAGTACTTAGCACCAGGACTTAATCCTCTGCCACGGTTGTCATCAAGATATTCAGTAGTATTAATATTTACTTCATCAATCATCTGAAAACCAGTGTTAGGAGGCATTCCCATATCACAAGGTTCTGTATCTATATTGGATGCACCAACCTTGCGCCATATCTGCATTATATCTGCTTCATTACAAGCATATTCATCCCATCTCAAACGAACACTCCTGCCCGGCTGTATCTCAGTCTCTAATCCCACTGGCGCTGGCCCCATTACTGTGATTAGGAAAGTCTCAAAATCCACCAACTTTGGTCCGGCGCTAATAGAGTCTGTCGCTTTGAACTGCACTTCATAGGGCCTTTCTCTCACATTCAAACACCCAGTATTCCATGTGAAATCCAATTCCGCAGGTAATATGGATTGATAGCTCGGAGGAAAAGGAGAAAATGTAGCTGGATTGCCTACTTCAAATGGCCCTCCAAAAGCTTCCAACTTCACAGGAAGCCCTTCTGGATCGGTAGCAAAAACAGTGGTTTCCACCTGTTGTCCTGCCTCTACACATACATCTTCTAATGGCGCGATGATGGGTGGTTCATTATCTGTCTTACATACAATGATTTGCATATCTCTCACCGTGTATCCAACACGGTAATACTGCCCCCTCACTTTGCGCCATTCATCAATAACGAACGCAACGTTATACTCAGAAAAACCCTCTTGGCACACTCCCCCCTCGGGACTTTGATTGGTAATATCTCCAGGTGCATTCCATATCAAATCGCCCGTAATTGCATTTAAAGTCAAAGTAGGGGGCGTACCCTGTTCACTTCCTTCTGAAGGATTGGTATAAAATGATTCGTCATCGAGTTTTTTATAATTTGTTACATCTAATTTTTTAGCTTGTCTGGGCGTGATAAAACGATAGGACAAACTATCACCATCTAGATCAAAGGCTCCTGCATTATGAATAAAAATAGCTCCAACTGAAGCGTAATCTACCGGAGGAACAGTGAGTATTGGAGAACTATTAGGCCCAAGAATATCATCGATACGAAGAAAGGTTTCGATGTAGAAGGGAGTCGATACTGATGAAGACATATTGGCAATCTGTCCATTCCTATTTTGCTCTCTATAACTAATAACATAATCTCCAGAAGCGCTATATTGGTGGAATACCGTAATCTTCACCTGCTGAACTTCCGCACTTATATTATCAATTTCAACAATCACCATTCCATCATTCTGTTCCTCCCCACTTAGGGCAAATTGAACAGGTTGGCTTCCATCGCCAAATTCCAATACACTATTACCTCCAAAAGGAGGTCCGCCCGAAACTCTATCCCTATACCCAACCACGGTAATTTTATAGCTTCTAGATCCTTCTACTTTGGTCACCAAAATCTCCCCAGCCCTGATATGAGTTGCAGAACTACTATAGCCGCAAACCAGCACGGCTATTGCCAACAGGAACTTCTTAAAAAAAATATTTTCTACTTTGATCATACCGATCATATTTGACAGCAAATGAGGTCTAATAGTTGCAAACTTAGGCTAGTTTCTATCCTGATCATCTAACAAATTATAGGGGATGTGGTTTGGAATGCATTTCCCAAAATCAAATCAACCCCAAATGTGCAGCCTTTTTGATGAGTTCGGCGGTATTTTGGACGTGAAGCTTTTTCATCATATTCACACGGTGGGTCTCCACGGTACGCGTACTTACAAAAAGCTCATCCGCAATTTCTTTCGTCGTTTTACCTTCCGAAACGAGTATCAACACCTCTAGTTCACGCTCAGAAAGCTTCTTATGTGATTCTCCTTCCATGGCCATATTGCCTATCATCAATTGTGAGATTTCACTATTGAAGTGCTTTTTACCATTGGCCACATCCTTGATGGCCTGGATCAACTCCTTTTCATCTGCGTTTTTAATCAAATAGCCATAAGCACCATTTTTCACAGCTTTTACCACATATTGTCCTTCGGCATGCATGGTCAAAACAATGAATTTCACGTCAGGAAACTTATCTCGCGCGAGTTTGATTGCCTCTAGCCCATCGGTCTCTGGCATGGATATATCCATCAGTACAATGTGTACATGCTTCTCTTTCAATATTTCAAACAACAAATCTGCAGAATACGCCTCTCCTACAATTTCCAGTTCATCGCTCTTGGCGAGAAGTGAAGTAATTCCTTCTCTGAAAAGTTGGTGATCATCAACGACCACAATTTTTATCTTACTCATAATATTGGAATTTCTACCTCGATTGTCGTACCCGAAGTGTCACTAGTTATATCAATTGTCCCATTAGCCACCTTCACCCGCTCACGCATATTTCTCAATCCATTGCCCGCATGATTTTCTCTTACATCAAAGCCTGATCCATTGTCACTAATATAATAGCTGATGTGATCATCAAAACTTGTGACAGAAACCCTAATCTCCGTTGCACCTGCATGCTTGAGCGCGTTGTTTATGGATTCTTGAGCTATTCTATACAAAAATATATGAATAGAATCATCCACGTTGCTCTTGCTTGTAAGATCGTTTTTATAAAGGATTTTAATCTCAGCATTTTCTTTAACCTGATTGATAAAATTAGCGATGGCCTCTCCTGCCCCAAAATCTACCAGCACACTGGGCATCAGGTTATTAGAAATGCGGCGCACCTCCATTATGGTATCATCTAGGCGCTTGAGCAACGTGCGCTCAATATCAGGATCCAAATCTGTACTTTGTATTTTCATCCGAAGGGTCGTGAGCAAAGGCCCCACTCCATCATGCATTTCTTTTGAAATCCGAGACCGCTCTTTTTCCTCTCCGTTGATGATAGATTTTTGATTTTCTTTGATCAATCGCTCCTCATTTTGCTGATATTCGGTTAGACGATCCCTCATGCGTATCAACGCTTCTCCCAGCTTATCCTCAGTACTCAATGGCTTATATTCTGCATCAAAGTTTCCTGTTCCTATTTTGTCCGCAAACACAATAGTTGCACTCAGTGCTGTCACAAGTCTATTTAACGCATCAAACATTCTCCCTATTTCGTCATAACCCTTTTCATCGGTGGCCACTCCTTCCACTATGCCTCTAGACATCATGTTCAGGCGTTTTTCCATATAAACAACTGGACTCACAAACATCCGAGAAAGTAGATAGGAAGCCACAAGCACAAAGACAAATATGAGCAACAACATATAGAGCAAGTCTATCCTCAACTGGTGCAAAGGAAAGAGTGCTTCTTGATGATCAATTTCGGTCAATACCACCCACTGCAGTCCATATTTACTGATCATTTCATAAGAACTGAACACTTCCACTCCACGATAATCTTTGATAGAGCCATTTCCTGCATCACCAGTCATGGCCAACTTGACACCTTCTGTGTCTACCAATATATCAGTTGGAGTTCCTTCATAAAACCTTGACTGGCTTTTTAGAAGCAAATCTTCACCAACAATGTAAGATTCCCCAGTTTGACCAAGCCCTGTCCGTTCCAGCAGTATATCCTGCACTTCAGGCATTTCTGTAACCCCCAAAACATACTTACCCTCTTCCAACACGAGAAAACCTACCGTAATGGACGGATACCCTTCTCTTCCAGTAAAATCAATCAAAAATGGCTGCTGCTTATTGTGCCATGCTATATCCAAACTATCTACGAGCACGGCTAACTCCTCTATTTTTTGGAAAGCATGATTTTTATTGATGCCATCGAGTAGGGTTTCATTCGAAACCAACATCTTAAACTCCTTCAGACGGTCTTCAAGCTCATTCTCAATCTTGAGAATTTTTAGGTTTTTCACCGAAGACAACTGCAACAGAACCCGTTCTTTCAAGGCACGATCAAATTGCACATAAAACAACGAAGAAAGTAGCGCTATCACCACAAGAGAAAGCCCTACCATTATTATGGCGAGCTTATTCCCGATTTTCAATTTATTAAACGTAAGCATTAATACTCCTCCATTATTTCTCAATCCTTAATAGCTCAAATAAATCAAGTCTTGATTTTAAACATGACCTGAATTAGAAAAACTTATATAAATATGCTAGCAAATTGTATGACTAGTGAGTGGAATAGAAAGAAAGTCTTTGGGATTTAACATTTTCAAGTAACAAATACTTCCTGAACTGAGATTTTTTAATAGATTGGTAAACCTTACTAATAACCCAACCTGTTCACCCCACCTAGAATATGTCATTCAATTCATCTCACGATTCCTTCGAAGGACTAAAAAAAACGTCGTACATCTTAATTATTCTCGTAACCACGGTTGCTATCCTGCACTATAGTCAAGATTATGTGATTCCATTTATCATCGCCTTGATTATTTGATTTATCATTCATGAATTGCGCGAAAACCTACAAATGATCCCATACATAAGAGATAATTGGCCACTCTGGGTTCAGAGTGCCATTGCCTTTATGGTAATAAATGTGGTGGTTTTTGTCATTGTGCAAATGTTGCTCATCAGCATGTCTATCCTTACAGAATCGTTGGATATGTATGAAGCCAATTTTATAAAATCCATGGAACAGCTCAATGAAAAAATGGGCATGGACATCATGTCAAGAATGGTGGATTTTGCAGACAATTTAGATGTGACTGACCTTATATCCAACACCATTGATTACGCAACAATTTTCCTTGGCAATGCTTTTCTGATTCTTATTTACATCCTTTTTCTTTTGGTCGAAGAAAGTGTTTTTGATCTAAAAATGCATGCTATTTATCCTAAAAGATCAGCGCAAAGAAAAAACAAGGAGCTTTTTCAAAAAATGGATAAAAACATCAGTCGATACTTATCACTTAAAACTTTAGTAAGCCTACTTACAGGTGTACTTAGCTACTTTGCTTTATTGGCCTTTGGTATAGACGCACCTGTTTTTTGGGCATTATTGATATTTGTTCTCAATTACATACCAACTATCGGTTCCTTGATCGCAACCTTATTTCCTGCTTGTTTTGCAGTATTGCAATTTGGTGAGCTTACTCCTTTCTTATACATTCTGGTGAGTGTGGGGGCTATCCAAGTTATTGTTGGCAATATCATCGAGCCAAAAATCATGGGAAATAGCCTGAACATCAGCTCGCTAGTTGTTAGAATCCTTTGCAAAACTAATCAAGCTTGATGAGCTCATTTAGTATTGTATATAGCTCCTTTGTTAAGTATTTTTGAAGCAAAAAAAGGAATCATGAAGCAACTCTCTTTCTCTGACCTTGAATTGAGCTTAAACCGATCAAAGAAGACACGTAGCGAAATACAATTAGATAAAATCAACCAGATCGTAGATTGGGAAAAAGTGGAGGTTTTGCTGTCAACAACGGATAGAACAGGTCGCCAAGGAGGAAGAAAGCCTATTTCGGTATTGATAAAAGCCAAGATGCTATTCGTTCAATATCTCTATAATCTCTCTGATCCCGAACTGGAGGATCAGCTTTACGACCGGTTGTCTTTCCAGCGCTTTGTGGGTCTGGACTTTTCCCAGCAAATCCCTGACTTCACCACGCTGTGGCGCTTCAAGGAGCGATTGGTGGAGTCAAATCTGATGGATGGGCTCTTTGCACTTATCCTCAACAGTTTGGAAGAAAAGGGACTCTTGTTGAAGAAAGGAACCGCAGTAGATGCGACTATTGTTGAATCTACCAATCGCCCTTTAAGCAAAGAGAAGCGTGCGTCATTGGAGAGAAACCCTTCACCTCAGATCGATACAGATGCGCATTCCACGGTGAAAAGAGGCAAAAAGTACTTTGGTTATAAAGGGCACATCGGCCAGGATGTAGGCAGTGGCCTGATTCGAAAGCGGAGTTTTACCTCCGCACGGCCGCATGACTCCCAACAAAAGGAAGAATTATGGAGTGGAGATGAGCAAGCGGTATTTGGAGACAGTGCGTATAGCAATCAGGCCGAAAAACGTGCAGCGCGTCATATGGGCATCTATTATGGGATATTGGACAGAGGCACCAGAAAGCGGAAATTGTCCAACTCTCAAAAGAAAGCCAACAAGAAGAAATCTTCTATTCGTTGTAAAGTAGAGCATCCTTTCGGGTACATGAAAGAGAAGCTGAATTACCAAATGGCAGGAGCAAAGAACCTGCTGCGAAACGCGCTACGCTTCGACATGAATTGCATCATTTACAATATAATGAGGGCCGATGTACTGCTCAGATGATGCTCCCTGTGGGAGAAGTGCGTCCAATCGGACGCAAAACCCCAGAAAATGGGAGCAAAAACCCGTAGAAATCGGGTTTTCTTCAAAAGAAACCATTAAAAAAATACTTATAGATAACGATTTGAGTAGAAAACAGGAGTTTTTCAAAGGATTCTGTTATTCTTTCATTAACTATTTGGGGAGCTATTTGGGGGGTAATGGGGATGATCCTAAGCGTACCTATCACGGTGATGATGATCATCGTTTTCGAAGAAATCCCAAGTTTGAGATTCATTGCCATCGCACTTTCGGAAAAGGGTGAAATAAAAATGCTTGACGAAACAAGCGATGAAGACTGATTCATCAATGTTGAAGTTCACAACTTCACCCATTTTTCTAAAACACAGACTTGAGCTGAGTCGAAAGGGTAATTATAACATTAGGGCTCGATATCGAGATGATCATCAAGCCCTAATGCCTTTTTTACTGGTTTTTCACCATTAAACTATTCACTTTCACCCAACTACCTCCATTGATACAATCTACCCCATTAGATTTCAAAAAACGCTGAGCTTGACCACTTCGCATTCCTGATGCGCAGCAAGTAACTACTGGCTTATCCCATTTCTTGATGGTAGATAAATTGGACTCTAGCGACTGAAGCGGAATGTTTCTAGACCCTTTTACATGTCCGCCTTGATATTCACCTGTGGTTCTTACATCCAAGACCACCGCACCCTTCTTCAAATAGCTGATTAGCTCCTCATCGCCTCCTCCAAATAGATTACTAAAAATTCCCATGTTTTATCTTTTGTACAAATATGAAAAACCAAACCATCAAATAGTGTAACACATGTTACGTCCAGTCCAAAACACTCACAATATTCATTATTAGCGAAGAAAAAATTGTTCACACGTACCCACTCTATGGGAAGAATTTATTATATTTACTAGAACCCCTAAGGATGAATAGCATGAATTTTTCTTCACTCCATTTAGACATCATAGACAATTCAGACCTACTATTCGATGGGTTGTATTTTAAGTTCAAAGGAAGGTTGACCGAAGCTGCGAGCATAGCTGGAGGTCAAGCATGGGACTTAGCTTTTGCCGAAACACCAAACAGAAAATATCACCTGATTTGGGATGGATCTGAAATGTTAGGGTTTGAAGCAGGTGCTAGGGCAGAATGGTACAAAGCAGTCCAAAGGAACAAAGGCCAAATAGCAGCAATAACAGTTGTTTCCTACAGTGTTTTTGTAAGAGGTGCCGCGCGAGTAATGCTGGAGCATTTCAATATACCTTATAAAATGCTGAAGTCAGTTTCTGAATTGCACCCGATACTCGTTTGAAATACTCTTTTTCCTCACTTTCAATTCACAAAAGAATTATGGAACACTATTCACCCGCTCTCTACATCTCTGACAACTTGGATATTGCTCCAGGTCACCTTTACTTCAAATTCATAGGAAAATTCACCAAAGACGCCAGCATTTTGGGTGCGAGAATTTGGCTGGATTACATGGAAGAAAATCACTCTGAAAAAATTTCAATCGTTTGGGATACTACAGAAATGTCTGGTTTTGAAATAGCTGCAAGATCCGAATGGTATGCCACATTAAGAGATTACCCGACATCAAATTGCAGACATCACAGTAGTGGCCAATAGCATCATCATCAGAGGTGCGGCGCGAGTAATGCTAGAATTTTTTAAAATCAGACACCGCATGTTTAAAAACATAGAAGAACTAGCTCTCGCAGAAGTATAAAAAAAACCCTGACGGTTTTCCTGTCAGGGTTTGCAAGTAAAGAGTTAGAAATTTTATTTAACAATGATCCTAAGTTAATCAGTTTGCGATAGACATCAAAAGATCGCTCTGAGTAATTATGTGAATTTTATTAAAATCGTCTCTCACGAGTACAGCTCGAATATTTTTGCCCAGCAAAGAAGATAATACATCAATCGTGTCAGTCTTGACCCACAAACTGAAAAGGAGCATCCATAAACTGAGCTACCTTCTGATTCTTAACTTCTGGATCATCTAATACTGCTCTGAGCAACTTGGTATCACTCAAACTACCGACAAACTCTCCCCCATCTACCACTGGAATTTGATCTATTCCATATTGATGCATCAACTTAACAGCCTCTCCGACTGTTGTTTTTTGATCTATTGTCTGCAAATTGACTTGATTCTGTCTTGCGCCAATGATATCCTTTGCGGTAGCAAATTTTCGAGATTCAGTGTATCCGTGATCCTTCATCCAGTTGTCATTGTACACTTTACCCAAATACCTCGTGCCATGATCGGGAAGAATTATTACCATTACATCCTCTTCCTTCAAGTGCTTTCGAGCGTACTCCAAAGCACCAAATACTGCCGATCCACAAGACCACCCCACAAACAACCCTTCTTCACGAGAAATCCTTCTGGTCATAATAGCGCCATCTTTATCTGTAACTTTTACGATATGATCCACCATATCAAAATCTACATTCTTGGGCAAGATATCCTCCCCTATTCCCTCTGTGAGATATGGATATATCTCCGATTCATCAAACTGACCAGTTTCTTTATACTTCTTAAATACAGAACCGTAAGTATCCACCCCAATTGTCTGAACCTCAGGATTTTGTTCTTTTAGATACTTCGAAGTTCCAGATATGGTTCCCCCTGTGCCCATGCCAGCCACATAATGCGTGATTTTACCTTCAGTATCTTTCCAAATCTCTGGCCCTGTACTTTCATAATGCGCCAACGTGTTTGACGGATTATCATATTGATTAGGGTAAAAGGAATTAGGAATGTCTGCGTTTAGCTTTTTGGCAACAGAATAATAAGATCTTGAGTCTGTAGGCGGTACATTCGTAGGGCATACAATCACTTCTGCCCCCACTGCTCTGAGTACATCAATTTTCTCTTGAGATTGCTTATCGGCCATGGTGAAAATACAACGATAGCCTTTAGCTATCGCTACCAACGCTAATCCCATACCGGTATTTCCAGAAGTACCTTCTATGATCGTTCCTCCAGGCTTCAATATTCCATTCTTCTCCGCATCTTCAATCATCTTTAAAGCGATACGATCTTTAATAGAGTTTCCTGGATTAAAATACTCCACCTTCACCAGCACCGTTCCCTTTATTCCTTCCGTTACCTTATTGAGTTTTACCAAGGGTGTATTTCCTATCGTATCAATGATTGAGTTGTAGTATTTCATGTGTATGTGTTTTATTTTCAATGGCCACACGGAATGTCCGAATACCTCAAACCTGCACCAAACCTCGATTTTGTTTCAAACATTCATCAACAGTTGGTGTGCTTGGCTTATGGACATTTCATGTGTATAAGTTTGTCTTTTATACGTCACATGGAATTCGCAGAGTACGCATTCATCCTCAGGTGGTATGCGTGCTGCTTATGCTCATTTCATGTACTTTAATTTGTCTTTTTTTGATCACCTACCTACCACTTGTCAGCATGTGTGTCTTGTTTTTATGCGGTTAATATTATCGTCCTTAGGAGACTTTGCCACCAGCGATGGCTTTGGAGCAAAATTTTTATCCTATCAGAACTAGAATGTATCATTTAAGGTTCTGTTGCAATTAAGAAAAATATCACTCAATTATCTGCGAATGATAAAGATATTGCTATTGTTTTAACAACGCGGAAATCAGCTAATCGTTTGTTTGCCTAACTTGCACAAAATTCAAAATACACTCAAAGGTCGTATGCCCAACTCAATCAAAAACTCTTTAAGTCCAGAAAACAAAACTCAAAATGTCATTTTGAGACACTTAAAATTGTCTGATTACCCTCAATTGCGAGAAATCATGATACAGGTGTATCAAAATGTGAAGGATCCTTATTGGGAAAAGATGGACATCAAACGATTGCTTGAGACCTTCCCAGAAGGCCAGCTTTGTATTGAATTGGATGGTGAAATGGTGGCAGCTGCATTGTCTATCATCGTAGATTACAAAAAATTTGGTGACAACCACACCTACAATAAAATCACTGGTAATGAGACCTTTAGCACGCACGATCCGTATGGTGACGTCTTGTATGGGATAGATGTATTTGTTCATCCAGAATTCAGAGGCTTAAGACTTGGCAGAAGGCTGTACGATGGGCGTAAAGAATTGTGTGAGAATCTGAATTTAAAATCCATCATAGCTGGTGGCCGAATCCCAAATTACAGAGAACATTCTGAGAAACTTACGCCACGCGAATACATCAAAAGAGTGAGTAACAGAGAAATCTTTGATCCTATCCTCAACTTTCAAATTTCTAATGACTTTCACATAAAAAAAATCATTAAGAATTACCTCCCTGGAGATAAGGATTCGAAAGAATATGCTACGCTTTTGGAATGGAATAATATTTACTACCAAGAGGAAGAAAAACTTATCAACTCACCAAGAACTTATGTCCGTATTGGCTTGGTACAATGGCAAATGCGTCCTTTGAATAATCTTGAAGCTCTGATAGAGCAAATGGAGTATTTCATAGATGCTTTTGGTGATTATCAAAGTGATTTTATTCTATTTCCAGAGTTTTTCAATGCTCCGCTTATGGCCGAGTTTAACCACCTGGGTCCGGCTGATGCCATAAGGGGGCTGGCCAAATACACTGAGGTCATTCGTGAGCAGTTCACCGAATTTGCCATAGCCTACAATGTGAATATTATCACTGGCTCAATGCCAGAACTGCGTGGAGACAAGCTGTACAACGTTTCTTTTTTGTGCAGAAGAGATGGCTCATGGGAAAGTACCGACAAGATACACATCACCCCTGGAGAAAAGTCCTCTTGGGGACTCTCAGGAGGCAACAAGGTGAAAGTATTCGATACAGACTCTGGTAAAATTGGTATTTTGATCTGCTACGACTCTGAGTTTCCAGAACTCTCGCGATTGTATGCCGAGCAAGGAATGCAGATACTATTTGTGCCTTTCCTCACGGATACGCAAAATGGTTACAACAGGGTGAGGTATTGCGCTCAAGCCAGAGCTATTGAAAATGAGTGTTACGTAGCTATCACTGGTTGTGTGGGCAACTTGCCGAAAGTAAACAACATGGACATTCAATATGCACAAAGCGCTATTTTCACTCCTTCGGATTTTGCCTTCCCTACCAATGCCATCAAATCTGAAGCCACACCAAACACTGAAATGACCGTGATAGGCGATGTAGACTTGGAGCTACTTAAAGAACTTCACGAATTTGGTAGTGTACGAAACCTCAAAGACAGAAGAACAGATCTTTACCAAATCAAGCTAAAAAGTCATTAAAAAAATCCAACTGATGAACAGCTCCCAAAAACGACTTGCGGTATTTTGTGGATCGCGCGTGGGTAATAATCCAGCATATGCTCTTGCAGCCAAACAATTGGCAGCTGTAATGGTGAGCGAAGGTTTCGACTTAGTTTATGGTGGTGGAAAAATCGGGCTTATGGGAATAGTCGCAGATGAAGTACTGATGCTGGGTGGAAAAGTCTACGGAGTAATCCCTTCCAAATTGCAAAGTATGGAGGTAGGGCATGATGGCCTTACGGAGCTGCACATAGTGGATACGATGCACGAGCGTAAAGCAATGATGGCTCAAATGTCCGATGGTTTCATTGCTATGGCAGGAGGCATTGGCACTCTAGAAGAAATCATTGAGGTTTTTACTTGGCAGCAAATAGGCTATCATGACAAGCCGTGCGCCTTTCTTAATACATTAAACTATTACGATCCCCTTTTCGGCCTTTTACAACAAATGGTGAAACAAAATTTCCTAGATCAGGATCAATATAAAAGACTCATAATTGAGCACACAGCTGAGTCGCTGATAAAAAACTTAAGTACCTCACTTTAAGATAATTTCAACAAAGTGAAATTACACCAGAATCACAATTTAAAGTAAATCATGCGTTATACGTATTATTTATATTTTAATCTTTAATGACTGATATGTTAATGTTTTGCTAATTTTCCTGTTCAAAAGTTCAAAACAACACGTCATTGCAAACAGTGAAAAAGCTAAATAAACGTTGGGATAATTTTGCAATTATTATTGAGATAACCGCTTTCCTAATCTTACTTTCTCTTATTGTTTTGAATACACATTACGAATTTATCGGTTATTGAACTAGATTTAAGCATAAGACAATTCCCGTCATGTTTTTTGAGTCGCGCTTAACTAATGTAAGACCTTGTTGAGATCCTTTCTTGTTGTTTTATTTTGCATTCTCGCTCAAATCTCCCTTGGCCAACTTGCTGAAAAGGGAGTGATAAGAGTGGAATCAAACGCATCGAACATCGAACTAGACGGTGAGTGGGAATTCTATAGAAATAGGCTCGCAGCTCCTGATTCGTTCACCACCATATCCAAAAAATCCTACATCAAATTTCCAAGAACTTGGGACACACCAGTGGGGTATGCTACCTATAGGCTAACCATATTGATGGATACCCCACAGAATTGGGCTCTTTACCTCCCTCCCGTTTATGGAAGCTACGTATGCTACCTCAATGGAAAGATCATAGCCAAAAATGGACAGCTTGGCACTAATCCCGAAACAAATATCCCACGATGGGAGCCCATCACTGTTGAATTGAAGGAGTCCGTGCTTAAATCGGAGAATGAACTTGTTTTGCAAATTGCAAATTTTAGACACAGCAGAGGTGGGCCAATTGACTCAATTATATTGGGACCCGCAGATTCATTGCTCCGACAAAAAGAACTTACGGAGATTGTTGATGGATTCTTAACAGGAGCCTTGGTAATGGGCGGTGCTTTTTTTCTTGGTCTGTTTCTTTACGGCCGTCATAGAAAAAACATTCTTTACTTTTCCTTATTCTGCCTTTCTTTTTCCTATTACGTTTTTGGTAGTGGCAACTACTTGTTGCACACTACTTTTCCTGAATTGCCGTGGGCACTGACCATACGCTTGGAGTATCTCTTTTTATACTTATCCATCATTCTGCTCACGCTCTTTACTTCTAGCTCCTACCCCCGAGAAACACCACATTATCTGACTCGCCCTTACATTTGGCTAACACTCGTTTTTGTGATCTTGGCATTGCTAGCACCTGCGTCAATATTCACTTATTTGCATATTTTCTTCTTGTATGTAACAGTGGGGATTTTGATTTTAGCTGGCTATATATACTCGATGGCCGTGATCAACAAAAGAACAGGCGCAGTGTATTCACTTTTGGCCATGTTTGTCCTAATTGTAGTCTTAGCTGGGCGCGCATTGAACATTTTTGAGGTCTTCACTCCCCCACTGTACTTTGCTCCATTGGGTTACATGATCTACTTTTTTTTAAACTCTCTAACCCTATCCCATCAGTTTGCTAAAAACTGGCAAGATGCCAAAGTAGATGCCGAATCAGCGCTGAAAGCCAAATCTGAATTTCTCTCAGTAATCAGCCATGAAATAAGAACTCCAATGAATGCGGTGATTGGCATGACACACCACCTACTCATGAATCACCCACGTAGGGATCAATTAGAAACGATCAACAGCTTGAAGTTTTCTTCTGAAAACCTCCTAAGCCTGATTAACAATATTTTAGATTTTAATAAAATAGAAGCAGGTAAAATTGAGTTCTCCGAAAGCACATTTGATCTTGAAGAATTGGGCAACAACCTTATCGCAGCTTATCAGCCAGCGGCTGAAGAGCTCGGCAATGGGATTGAATTCAAACGTGATCTTACTGCTCCTTTTATGATCATTGGAGATAAAGGTAAACTTGCACAATCGCTCTCCAATTTACTAAGCAATGCAGTCAAATACACAAAAAATGGTTACATCACATTGATAATTGACACACGAATCCGTAGTAATGAGGTCGATATTTCCTTCAGTGTGGAAGATACTGGTATAGGAATCGAGAAAAGCAAGTCCAAAAAAATATTTGAAAGTTTCAGCCAAGCCGATATTGAAACACACAATAATTTCGGTGGGGCTGGGTTAGGTCTTACTATAACGCAAAAACTCTTAGCATTGCAAAGAGTTAAATTACATTTCGAAAGTGAAGTGGGTATTGGATCTCGCTTTTACTTTACTCAAACGTTCAAATTGTCCAAAAATATGAAATCACCGAACAAATCGGCAATAGAACCAAACGACGATACGCACCTTACAGGATACCATGCCTTATTGGTGGAAGACAATGCCATGAATGTGCTAGTGGTTAGAAAATATCTAAGCAACTGGGGTATGAAATGTACCGTAGCTGAAAATGGTCAAAAAGCAGTAGATGTATATGACGAACATACTTTTGATGTGATATTGATGGATATCCAAATGCCAATAATGGATGGTTATCAAGCATCTAAAGTTATGCGTGAACGATACATCAATGCCCCAATTATTGCCATTACTGCAGCGGCCTCTGACGATATAGTAGAAAAAACCCAAGCTGCTGGCATAAATGATTTCATAATTAAACCATACCACCCAGATGCGCTTTTTGAAAAACTAAAAACACATCTTACAGAAAAACCAAAAGCGCATTGGTAATCCTCCATTTTTTATATTCACAGACGCTAAACCAGCAAATGATCTTTAGATTTGCCGAATGGCAAGTGAAGATCAGGCAGATTATTTAATGACATTGAATCCTTCTCAAAGAGAAGGAGTGGTGAACACCGAAGGGCCAACCATGCTCATAGCAGGAGCTGGCTCTGGGAAGACACGCGTTTTGACCTACAGAATCGTGCACCTCATACGAGAACATGGCGTGGATCCATTCAATATCATGGCGCTTACTTTCACCAACAAGGCGGCCAAAGAAATGCGCCACCGAGTGGAAAGCATTGTCGGTTCTGATGCCAAAAATCTGTGGATGGGAACTTTCCACTCCGTTTTTGCCAGAATCCTCAGAGCCGAAGCACACAAACTGGGCTACCCTAGCAACTTCACCATTTACGATACGGACGATTCCAAAACGCTCATTAAGCTAATCGTAAAAGAGAAAAACCTAGATGACAAGCTGTACAAACCAAATCTGGTTTACAGCAGAATCTCTGCTGCTAAGAACCGTCTGGTTTCCTGGCAGCAGTATCTCGCCGACCCCATCTATGCCGAAGATGATGCCACCAACAGAAGACCTGAAATGGGGCAAATCTATAAAACCTATGTGCTCCGCTGCTCTGCTGCGGATGCCATGGATTTTGACGACTTGCTTTTTCAGACCAATGTCCTTTTCAGAGATCATCTGGATGTGCTCAATAAATACCAGCAGCGATTCAAATACTTGCTCATAGACGAGTTTCAGGATACCAATATTTCGCAATATGTTATTGCTAGAAAATTGGCTGCCGTGCGGCAAAACATCGCTGTAGTTGGCGATGATGCGCAAAGTATCTACGCTTTCCGTGGTGCAGACATTCAAAACATTTTGAATTTCGAAAGAGACTACCCTGACTTGAAAATAATCAAGCTGGAACAAAACTACCGATCCACTAAAACGATAGTAAATGCTGCCAACTCCGTCATTTTTAAGAATACGGCACAGCTAAAGAAAAATGTATGGACAGACAATCAAGAAGGTGAACTGATAGAGCTTATCAAAGCTACTTCGGACAATGAAGAAGGCAAACTGGTAGCGTCTTCCATCTTCGAGACGAAGATGAAAAGTCAGATTCCTAACAATGAGTTTGCTATTCTTTACCGAACCAATAGCCAGTCCAGATCCATAGAAGAGGCGCTGAGAAGAAACAACCTCAAGTACCGCATCGTGGGTGGGCTTTCTTTTTACCAAAGAAAAGAAATCAAGGATTTGATCGGATACCTGAGGTACATCGTGAATCCGAATGATGAACAGGCCATGCGCAGAATCATCAACCTTCCTAAAAGGGGAATTGGTCCTGGGACGATTGAAAAACTTGTTGTAGCGGCAAACGAAGAAGGACTGCCACTGAGTAGCATTTTAGAAAAGGCACAACAGTTTGTAGGGGGTAAAGGCGGAACACAGGTTCAAGCTTTTGCCACGTTGATAAAAAGCTTCAGGCTCACCAATGAAAAGAAGGATGCTTATGAGACTGCCGCCCATGTGGCCAAGACTTCTGGCCTGCTAAAAGAGCTCTATGAGGACAAAACCATAGAGGGCATGAGCCGCTACGAAAACGTGCAGGAACTACTCAATGCGATCAAGGAGTTTACCGACGATCCCGAACGTGAAGACAAAAGTTTGAGTTCATTTTTACAAGATGTAACACTACTTACAGACGAAGATCGCTCAGAAAATCCTGATGATGCCATTACTTTGATGACGGTACACATGTCTAAAGGATTGGAATTTAGCTATGTGTATATCGTAGGGATGGAAGAGGAGCTTTTTCCATCGCAAATGATGCTGAGCAGCAGAGCAGATTTGGAAGAAGAACGCAGGCTTTTTTATGTGGCCATCACCAGAGCGAAAACGAAACTGCACCTCACTTATGCGTTGAATCGCTATCGTTTCGGAACGTTGAAAAGCTGCGAGCCAAGTAGATTTTTGGAGGAAGTAGACCCAGCATATATCAAGGTCAATAAAAAATTTTCGTCTTCAGCACCCCTGTCTTCGGCAGAAAGCTATGTCACGAAAAACTTTGTAAATAATCTAAAAAAGGACAAGGCTCAGCGCAAGTTTGCTTCTCAACCTCAGCACAAGCCCAGTGAAGATTTCAAACCCTCAGACACCACCAAACTAGTGACTGGAATGAAAGTGGAGCATCCAAAATTTGGCTTTGGAGTGGTGAGCCATATAGATGAAGATGGAGCCAATAGAAAAGCAAAGGTGGAGTTTAAAACCGCTGGCGAAAAAACCCTGCTATTGAGCTTTGCTAAATTGAGAATAGTAGAAGATTGAGATTATCTTCCTAAACACAAACCAAACAATTCACAACAAAATGCAATATATCACCGAGTGATCATAATTTTTTATTGATTTTATTAAATAATTCGCAAGAAAATAATGTAAAATTGTGAATATACATAAATCAAGATGTGATGATCTCTCTGCCTGATTCCGATAAGCTTTCGCCAATTTATGAAGTAGCTCATGAAATTAACCTCAATCAAGGCGATGTACTCACGGAACAGTTCGCCAAGGCTGATTATTTCTACTTTCTCTTAGAAGGAAAAATCAGTTTTCATCTAAACATGGAAGAAGGGTCGGAGCAACTTGCAGTTGGCTTCACGGAAGCTCCCTTCACTCCCATTGGCTGGAGTGGACTCATCTCCCCAAATAGATATGCCACCACTGCCAAGATAGAGTCACCCACAGCCAAGTTGCTATGCTGGGAGTTTTCCGTTTTGGAAGAAAAACTAAAAAACAATGAGTTGAGCGTAGCGATGATCAAGCTCATTTGTTCACGCTGTACGTTCCTCATCAAAGAAGCCATTGATATGCTCAGCGAATTTGCTCCAAGCGTATCCAACGATGAGCAATTACTCTTTGTGGAAGACTACCAAAGCACCAAGCTGCCCGAAGAAAATGATATCGTACAGTTTTTACGGAAGTCGCCCTTTTTTGAAATCTTTGAAGAAGAACAGCTGGAGATTCTGGCCAGACATGTGGAGCGTAGACAGTATCGAACCAATGATATCATCTACGAACAAGACACTCATCTAAAAGGAATCTACCTCCTCGTTTCGGGGAAAGTGACTTACACCTATCGCGATACACACAATGAGACTATTGGTTTTAGAAATATGATCACGCCAGGATTTATGGTGGGGTGGTCAGCGGCCATAGACAAGCAGACGTTGATCAATGCTACGGCAAAACAAGAAACGGTACTCTATTTTATTCCTAAAGAAACACTGCAATGGATGTCGCAGCACGACAGTCTGTTTGCTCGGGAACTGCATTACAGACTTCTTTGGCTAATCGGTCATCAGCTACAAGCTATAAGAGCGACGACTAATCTCTGTCAAATTCAATAAAGAAATCATTGCGATAAGCAACCTAATAGAACAAAACAGCACCAACCTCGATCTGTGCTCGAATCTGCATCAAGTACCGCATTTGCTTCAAAACAAACTCACCATTGAGATAGGTATTGGAATCCTAAAAACGCTAAAAGAAGATGGTGATTCGCTAGAAAGAAACATCTCTTCGCTGTGCCTAGACACCATGCGTGAGGTAAATAAAGAGCTCAATTTTTATAAAGGACTGGTCAGCACTTATCAATCTGTAGTAAAAGCTGACCCTGTGCTCAAACCTGATGAGGTACGAAAAATATGTGCGGTACAGTCTTCAAAAACTTTTGAAAACGCCAATAGCATCATTACTGGCTGGGAGAACCTGCCAGAACAAGCTGGACACATCTTTATTTACAATCACCTGCGAAACCATCCTTTCAACACACTGCCGAATAACTTTCAAATCACGCTGGATTCACATTTTATTAGCTCTGAAATTTTACACAAGAAATATGGAGACCCGGGTATCCGAATCGTGCGCATAGGCAGAGGTGGTGAGTATGCCCATCAAGACTACTATGCACGTCTGGGGCATATAGATGTCTATACCAACGAATCTGATCCACGCACCAACTCCCCCGCCTATCGGGAAGCAAAAAGGAAGGAGTTTTATGCCGTAGCTCAACATTACTTATCTAACCAAACCAATCTTCTCATTAGCCCGGAAGGCACCTCATTCAGTTCGGAAGAATCTCCGGGCGCATTTAAATCTGGTGCCTTCAGACTGGCGGCCAATACCATTCCTGAGCCGCTGATTGTACCCATTGCCATTGCAAATTTTGATAAGAGAATCCGAAAAAACACCTTTTCAGTAGTTATCAACAAACCATTTAAAATGAGTGATTACCTCTCAAAATCCTATGAAAAAATAGAAATGAAAACTTTTTTAAGAAACTTGCGGAAGAAATACGTGAAGTATGTAGAAGAAGCAGCTGATCAAGCGAGTGATCACTTGAAACGCTGAAAAAATGAACACAAAATCGTCATTCATGGAAATGTTTGAAGAGGAGATAATTGCCTTAGAAAAGAAAATCGCTACTTGGGAGAATTTTGATCAACTCATTGTTTTTTATGGTAGCTCGTCCATACGTCTGTGGGAAACCATGGAGCAGGATTTGGCTCCACTGAACGTGCTCAACCTTGGTTTTGGTGGCTCTTCCTTCGGCTGGTGCATTTACTACTATGAGCGGCTCTTCAAAAGAATTCCTCGTGCAGCTCACGTAGTATTCTACTGTGGAGATAATGATCTAGACAATGGGCTTTCTCCTGAGCATG
Source organism: uncultured Cytophagales bacterium (assembly GCA_963848175.1). Taxonomy (GTDB): domain Bacteria; phylum Bacteroidota; class Bacteroidia; order Cytophagales; family Cyclobacteriaceae; genus JAMZMI01. The sequence continues at coordinate 702,203 of CAWKCO010000003.1, read as the reverse complement.
TCAATATCAAATTTCAGAAGCTAAAGGAAATGACACGCAAGGATTTCCCCCTTACGCCCATATCCGTGATTACCATCAAACCAAGTCCGTCTCGTACTTACCTGCAAGAAAACATCCGACTCACAAACAAGTTGATACGAAAAGATCTCCTCGCCACTACCAAAGCAGAGCAAATCAACGTTTTTGACTCGATGCTGGACGAAAGAGGAGTAGCTCGACCTGAGCTCTATCAAGAGGATCAGCTACACCTCAACGAGAAAGGTTATAAAATATGGAAAGGGGTGGTCAGAAGGCATTTTGGTATTTAATCCACTGGTTCCTTCCCCTACCTCTTGCTCCTCGCATGCACTATCTTTGCAGAAACATAAGGCTTCTGCTTGATCATGCCCAACAAAGAGACCATTGTACTACCGCCGAAATACTATTTGGATTACTTCAATTATCTCATTGATTTTGTGCAGAAGTATTCGCAAAACTTGCTTGGGGAAACAGGCAAAAGTTTTATCTCAGAATATCAGGCGCTTCCCGAAGATGCACAATGCCTGATGCTGCGCATGGCCAATCGCAAAGGTGAGTATTTTCGTCTGGACAAATTGGCCTATGAAGAAATAGGTAACATTGGAGCTGCGGCTGAAACGCTTATCGAAGGGGGATTCGCTACGCTTGATCTGGTACAAGATCCGCGACTCTTCGCCCTCTTTACAAAAAGCGAACTCTGCACGCACTTCCCTCATTTGATAGAAAATCGGATGAAAAAAGAGGAAATCCTGATCACGCTAGAGATGGAAGCAACACCTGAAGATTATAGCGATTTGATTGTACGACAAGCCATCCTTCAATTTACGAGACAGGAGCATTTTGAATTTCTGAAGTTGCTATTCTTCGGTCACCGACATGGACAGATGACGGAGTTTGTGGTGCGCGATGTGGGGCATGTGAAACTAGAGAACTTGGAAGGACATAACTTCACACCATGGTTTGATAGTCACGAAGAGGCGCTGGCCGTATTTGAGCTCTCGAAACTTAATAGCGCCATCAGAGAATATATGCTCATTGGCGATCCTGAGGGTTTACTAGAAATCATCTCGCCTATCAACTGGAGCAGTCTCATTGATTTTCCGCATGCGCGAAAAGCTGCCGACAAACTCATGCTGCGGCTGGGAGAATACTTCGAAAAACAAAAGTTTTGGGACGAGGCACTCTCCTATTATGCGCTAGCAAAAAAACATCCTGCGCGCGAAAGGCAAATTCGCATCTATGACAAAACGGATAGAAAAGAGGAAGCCAAAGACTTGGCTCTATATGTCTATGATCATCCGTACAATGCCACAGAGAAGATTTATGCTCAAGACTTTATCGCCAAAACGGGCGCTCGCACCAACCGCAGCACCACCGACCGCATCAAGCTAGGGCAAGAGATCGTGATAGCAGCATCCTTACAAGGAAAAGTAGAGCAAAAAGCCCTTCAGCATTTTTATGAGCTAGGCTATGAGGGCGTGCACGTAGAAAACTATCTCTGGAGAGCGCTCTTTGGGCTGGTCTTCTGGGAGGAGCTTTTTAATGCCACTTCCGCCACTTTTCACCATCCACTCCAACGTGCCCCTTCAGACCTGCACACCAGTGCGTTTTATGAGATGCGCCACGCCGATCTAAAGGCCAAACTTCAGACGCTCAGCTCAAAAAAGAAACTATCCAGCTTTGTCAGCACCACGCATGCGCTAAAAAAAGACATTAGCAACCCGCTCTTTGGCTGGCATCCTGACTTGCTGCCCACCACCCTTGTGGCAATAGACCTTATTCCCCTCGCGGGAATCAAAAAGGTGTTGATGGAAATGGCCAAAAATGTGAAGGACAATAGCACGGGATTTCCTGATATTTTTATCTGGAAGGAAAAAGAATACCATTTCTACGAAATCAAATCGCCCAACGATCACCTTTCCAATCAGCAGCTCTTCTGGCTAGATTTCTTTGCTCAAAACAAAATCAAGAGTGAGATATTGAGGGTAAGGTGGGAATTGTAGACGCTAGATGTTAGATCAAAGACTCTAGATGTTAGACATACTCAAGTCTTTGATCTGGAATTGGGAAAGGTTGGGTATCCGCACCTGTAGGCTTATTATTAATCGTGACAACACCATAATCAATACAAACAACCCTTTCCTCTGTCTTCATATAATTGAATTATTTTTTCTCAACTTTCACCTGACTAAAAGACGTTGCACCAAACAACCCAAAACCATCTTTGATGTTTGTCTTCATGGGTACTGGTTCACCAGAGAATAAATCTGGATATTGATTCCACTGATGTATCTCTATCGTACGCTGATAGTCGTAATACGCTTCTGTCATGGATCGTACTTTTAGATAGATCAACCTATCCCTAGATTCTTTATATAAAAGTCTACCATCATCATCATATTGCTCATAAATGTAGGGAGAACCTTCTTGATCATCTAAAAAATAAGAATCTGTCCATACTTCCACATCCACTTCTCCATCTTGAAAAGGAGTATCCGAGAAACACAACCCCGAAGGCGTCTCTACAAGCCAGGACATGGGAGATAGTAAATAAGTCACTTCACCGCCCGAACTTAATACAAAGCTGGTATCCGTACCATCTTCTCTATACTCCGTAATGTTTCTATTGTAACCATTCACCAAGACCACCTCATAAAAATTCTTCTCATTCGGTATATCCTTTATCCTAAACTTGATCCCGGCATATTCATACCCGTCAATGTCGTAGCGTTTGCCTACTGTCTTTGCCGAGAGCAAATTAGAACGCGTAGGCACTATCACCTCACTTGCCACGGTCTTCAAGCCTGGCACAGCCACGGTTATTTCATATTTGTCACCCACTTCTGGTTGGTGATTAAAGTAATATCCTTCATTATTTGAACCAATATCAATACTAGAAACTTCCACCCCATTTCGAAGCAGGGTAATTTCGGCATTATTAACGCGTTTTCCGGAATACTCCTTGCTCTCCATGGGCACGGATTTAGTCACCACTATTCTTACCAAAGTATCATCGGCATTGATCACAGCATTCACAACAATTCGCGGCTGGTGTTCTGGCAAATCCACGTAAACATCCTTGTCAAAAAAATCATTACAACCAAAGACCGTAACGAGTACAAACAATTCAATGAATCTTTTCATGACAATCAAAATTTAAATTCGTAACTAAAAGAAGGAATGATAGGAAACAAAGCAATCTGTTTAAGACGCCTTGAGTTTGAGAAAGAGTTGTAGTCATCCTGCCAATAGTAATAAAATGGATTGGCACGATTGTACACATTATAGAATCCCCAGTTCCATGTTTGCTCTCCCCATTTCTTTTTCTTGATGAATTTCACACCTAGGTCTGAGCGATGATAAGACCGCATTCTAAACTGGTTACGTCCAGCGTAATGCTCTATTTCGGGAGTGCCATAAAAATTGTTTTCATAGCCCGAATACCTTGCCTCACCCAGTGTGATTGCATTGCCTGTGCCATACACCCACGTACCACTAATTTCCACACGTGGGCCAAACGAATATGACATCAAAATGCCCACATCGTGCCTTCTGTCATATTTATAAGGATAGATTTCTCCATCATTGATATTAGCAAACTGTCGATCGGTTTTCGATAGGGTATAGCCAATCCACCCAGTAAACTTACCTTCCTTCTTGTGTAAGAAAAGCTCCAAACCTCTGGACGTCCCCTTGCCCTCAGTCTCTACGCGCTCTTGCCAGTCTTCGCTACCATCGAGCCAGTTTTCTCCGTTGGAGTATTCTATCAGATTGGTCATTTCTTTATAATAACCTTCCACGCTCATTTCATACCCCTTGGGTAGGGTGCGAGTGTAAGCAGCTGTAACTTGGTAGGATCGTTGAGGCGCAACTTTGGCCGTAGCTGGTACCCAAAGATCTGAAGGCAACCCCACCCCACTGGTAGAGAGTAAGTGAACGTTTTGCTGCATGGTGGCGTAGGATAGCTTCACGGATGACCACTTGTCTAGCATAAAGCGCGCAGTGGCTCTTGGCTGAACTGACATATACATTTTCTGATCCACATAGTAGCCATTGAAATGCATACCAAGATTAAACTTCAGCCTTGAGGTGGCCTCCCATTGATCTTCGAGATAGTAAGAAAGCTCCCTCGCTCGCACATTGAATGAACCGAAAGTGGTATCTATCTTTTCATTTCCATCTTTTGCTTCAAAAGCATTAACACCAGGAGTAAAGAAATGCTCCGTATAATGAATGCCTGAGAGAAATTCGTGTTGGTTACTATGAAAATACTCAACCTCATACTTCGCACTGATATCCCTTATTCCAGACCTATACTCAAATAACAAATCATAATCTCCATCTTTATCTTCCTGCTCTATACCAGTCAAGAATCGATAATTGGTATGATTGAGCGTGAGGTTAGTGAAAAGTCTATCCGAAATAAGATGACTCCATTTGGCACTGGTGAGAGAGTTTCCCCATTTGATACTGATTTCACCCTCAGTGGATGAATCATCTAACTTCATAAAAAACTTATCGTCTCCTGAGTAATGGCTAATAGAAACCTTATCATTCTTTCCAAGATCATAATTGGCTTTGGCATTGAAATCATAAAACAAATATCCGACCGCATAGTCTCCATTACTCGCAGCACGAGAAATAGGCCTGGTCAGCAAATCAATATAAGTACGTCTAAACCCGACCAAATAAGAACCCTTTCCTTTATCAAATGGCCCTTGGGTAGTCAGTCTCGCAGACAAGAGACCTATCGCTCCATTGGTCTCACGCTCCACACGGTTGCCATCTTTCATCCGCACATTCACCACTGAGGAGAGCCTGCCGCCGTAACGTGCTGGGTAGCCTCCTTTGATCAAATTGACATCCGCTATGGCGTCAGGATTGAACACCGAAAACAGACCTCCCAAGTGGGAGACACTATAAAGCGGCACACCATCTAGTAAAATCAAATTCTGATCGGGACCTCCTCCTCTCACATAGATACCCGTAGATCCCTCGCTCCCACTCTGCACCCCTGGCAATAGTTGCAATGCACGCATTAGATCAATCTCTCCTCCAATGGCTGGCAGCTTTAGCAACTGACTAGCTTGTAGATTGATGGAAGAAACCTGCGGCTGTAGCTCTATGGCTTCCTCTCTTAGTCCCTCTACCACCACCGCATCCAACTCATCAGACAAGGTCATTGGCACAACGATGCTGGTATCCTTCTTCAGATCAAAATGAATGACAGCAGATTGATACCCCACAAAGGAAATAATCAGATCTACAGACGATTTGGAAACAGGCAAGCTGAAATAACCATAAAAATTGGAGGTAGTGCCAATGGCTGTGCCTTGAATGATCACAGTGGCTCCAAAGAGCTTCTCGCGAGAAGCTTCGTCTTCTATATAGCCACTGATTCGATATTGGGTAAAACCCTGAAAAGAAAAAAACAGAAATGCGCCGATCAATACGGCACGGAGAGAATTAGGCATAGACGTTTAGCGTAACGGTAAAATAGTGGCGAATTTGTAAAGAATATTATTACAAACAATAACACAACAAAAATATTGCATGCCTATGACCTCAGAACTGTAAAAAAAGATGGTGTGCACTTTTGCAAGAAGCTTGGGTCTTACTAGTTAAGTCGGAGATATTGAGGGTAAGGTGGGAATGATAGACGCTAGACTTTTAGATATTAGACACTAGACTTTAGATGATAGATGTTAGATGTTAGATGTTTGAGTCCTCATGAAATAGGTTGACAGCTTCCGACCTAAAGCCTAAAAACTGTGAATAACTAATTGGTTTTAAATAGACGCTAGAATTTAGATTTACCTTCTCGCCTCCTCCCACACTATCACACTGGTAGCCGCTCTTGCACTCTTCCAGTGTAGCAAATGGCACTACTCCGTCGCATCCACCGTAGGTAAACGACTTACATTGCTTGGCCTCTTGGTTGTAATAATACTTAGTAATGGCTGCACGACATGGGCCTGCGTCTGGTGTTAAACTACATCTATCATTTTGCTCACAGTCATCTTTGCATTGTGTAAGTGCTAATAGTGAAGGAGTAATACTGTTATTTTCAATCTATTCATGCTCTCTTAGACTCCTATTGGTCTGATATCGTTGGAAGACGAGGCTGTTGGGTGAGGCAGCCCTCTTACCTCCCTCCTTTTTCAATTTCATCAATTACCCGATGGTAATAAGCCATTCTGTTTTCGCCCTGAAGGAGAATGGGCACAGTACGCACCCCGCTCACTTCTAGCAAGTCCAGTTTGTATTGTGAGACTTCCTGGTATTTTTTGGGATAGTAGTAGGTGATCGTGTTGGTCAGTTTGAATCTGTTTTGAAGCATGGCCCTGGTTCTAAAAGTGAGCAGCCACCAAAGATGTATTTCTACAAAATCCAGATTCAAACCCAATATGTGGATATCATGGGTAAAGAAGAAGTCTACCCAACTGTGAGATTTGAATGGTTTGTCTCTGAGTCGCTTTGCCAATGGAGGAAAATCGATATGCTTGTACACGCCCTTAGTGCCATGCGCCACATAGTTGCGCATCTGCTGTAGATATCCACTGTAGTGCTCATACCCAAGCGTGATGGACTGTGGGGAGGTCTCACTGCCATGAATATGCCAGATTTTTTGATCATCAGCGGCGTGGTGCCTGAATAGGCTGTAGAGGTTTTCCTTTACACAGCCTTTGTTGGTTATTTTCTTAGGATCGAGCGACAGGGATTTTTCCAGTGTCAGGTCATAATTGGTGGTCAGAATATGCTCAATGCCCAACTGGCAGATTCTGTGATGGATTTCATTGGGTTGCAGGTTTTGGGTATTGGCTGCAATACGCTTTTTGATGCTCAGCTCTTTGAGTCCATTTTGCCGTGCGGCATTCAGATAAATCTCCTCATAGAGCATGGGAAAGGGTTTGTCCTTTTTAGACAGTTTCTTTTTCAGATTGGCACTGTCCATTAGGTCGTTGATCAGCTCATCCCAAGAATAGCGGCTATTGATATTGTTGATATCGTTTCCGACAAGAAGTACTTTGTTCATGGTCGTGAAATTAGCATGCTATCGAACAAATCTTTACCCACCCGTTATTTCAATGTCCTATGAAAGCAAAATCACCTTACTGGTTTTACTTGACAGCCTATTTGTGACTCCTATAAGTATTGTTTTGGTCATGGGTTGGGTGGATAGTGCTATCTGGATTGCTTCAACTACTTGATTTGATAAACTAAAGAGCTTGCCTTGGTTGTGGTGTGGTTTATTTATTCATCATGGTTGAGCCAATTTACGAACAACACCATTTCTAGTGTTTTACTATTTAATAAACCGAATTTGAAGGTTTAGCTTGAAAAACATTTGATCACCTTCTTTGTAAAGTTGACCAAAACCGTGCCTTGAACTGCTAGCTGTTTCAAGTTTCGTATTCCTTAGCAAATAATCTTCAAATTCATTTCGGTTGTATATATGATAGCATAAAATCTCACCATCGTCCTTAACAACCAGGTAACCACCAGTAGCATCTAGCTCTCCAGCCCACACTTTGGAAGGCATCATTCCTAATGCTATGTCTGACAAAAAACGTTTTATTTTATAGAGATAGAACGGATGATCGGACTCTTGATTAAAGTTTAATGGATTTCTCATCGATATTTCACTTACTAAATCAGAAATTTTGGAATATCCTGAAGAGAAAAAAATTAAAACAATTTCCGAAAGAATCTTTGGTAAGGCACTATCAATTAATGTGAGATTATTTCCAAATATGCTGCTTTCTGTTTTATAGAACTCTAACGTTCCTAACACATCCTTGATTTGCTGGATGCGATCCTTTATTTTACTACTGCTGGAGATCGCATTTATTTCCGATGTTTTAGCATCAGATATTCCACCTTCTACAATTCGATAAATGAAGTTTGTTGTTTTACCCGCATTAAGAAGCGTCGATGCTCCTCCAAGTTGAGATTTAATGCTAAAACCTAATTCTGGTGTAGTACCTGTTCTATGATCATGAATGACAATTCTAATATCACTTTTGACTGATGAACTTGCCTTTAAGGATTTACAATTAAATGAATTAATAAAAATTTCAATGTCAGGTATTGAAAAAGTAGCGGAAGTTGACTCTTTTAATTTCGTTAACAGGTAAATCGCTTGCTCTTGAAATTGAGAAATAGGTATCCTAAATTTCTCCTCGCTACCCTTTACAACAACTAAATCACCTTCATAGCCAAATTCATAAGTGCCACCTGACTCATTTCGTAAGATTTTAATGATTGGAAAAACTAAGCTTTCAATATTCTCAAGAATGACTATTCCCAGCAAATAGTTTTCTATCAGATATTAGTTTTAAAAGCGCATATACCTCACTCCATTCTCCTTTATTACCTGTCAACATTTTTCTCCAAAAGTGTCTTAATAATTTGATTTGCCGTGGCTCTTATTGCTGGAACAGCAACTGAGTTTCCGAATTGTTTATAAGCGGATGCATCTGCAACAGGTATAATAAAATCATCTGGAAACCCTTGAAGACGAGCCCACTCTCTTGGAGTCATCTTTCTGATTCCTTGTCTATTAACAGGGCCTTTTATATGTGTAACAGGGGTAAAATCCTCTAATCTATGATCATAAATTAAATTTCGTTCTCGTCCCATACCACCACACAATACAGCATTAGCTATGCCTTCATCTGGTATTATTTCATAACCAAATCCGTTTCCTTTACTTTCGTGTCGTTTCTTATGATTAATCAAAGTGTTTAAGTAAGTATCAGATAGATAATATTTAACTGATACCACATCGTCTTCCTTAACATCCTGAAATTTAACTTCTTTATTAGTTGGCTTTGGATATTCAAAGCTTTCTATCCCAAGATCCTCCCTGAATCCAACAATAAATATCCTTTCTCTATTTTGAGGTACACCGAAATTTTTAGCATTTAGAACCTGAGGATCTGGCACGAAATAATGAAGATCATTTCTAAGAACATTTAAAATTGTCGTTAATGTTTTCCCCTTATCATGATTGAAAAGGCCTTTCACATTTTCAAGATATATTGCCTTTGGCTGCTTTCTTTTAATGATTTCAGCTACTTCAAAGAATAATGTACCACGAGTATCTTCAAACCCTCCTCTCCTACCAGCTATTGAGAATGCCTGACACGGAAAGCCTGCACAAAGCACATCAAACTCATCTGGGATAAATTGCTTTGTCTCTTCTTTTGTAATGTCCCCAAAAGGAACCTCACCAAAATTCGTCTTATAAGTTTTCTTTGCTTGCTCATCCCACTCACTCGTAAAAACACATTTACCTCCAAGACTTTGCATCGCAATTCTGAAACCTCCAATCCCCGCAAAGAGGTCAATGAATTTAAATTTTGGATTTGCTGGCTCTGGAAAAGGGACTTTGCTCTTGAAGTCAAAAAGCATATACTGTAATGCCTCTTCGGCTACTTGTGTAGAAATATCTTCCTGTGGAAATTTATACTGTAGAGCATATTTTACATGCTCAATTGCATCATTTTTATAAAACCTTGAAACACCATTTCGATTGTTGTGCAGATAATGAGTCAGTGCTGCTTGCCCGTGTTCAGATGATTCAACCATCCTAACTTTAAAAGTTTCTCCACAAACCTCTTCTAAAGATATTTTTTCTTTGAGCAACATTTTTTTGGACACTTTTTGATTGGCAAGTTACAGAATCTCCATGAATCATATTTTATAAAGAAACTTAGTAGTAGTGTGTAAAGTCCATTTCATTTGGATACAAAATCGCCAACAAATGATTAACAAAAAAAAAAGAACCTGCTGCCTCGGTAGAGACTAAACAGGTTACTTGAAGTAACCTGTTTAGTGAGTTGAGTAAGCCAGAGATTGCTTCGTTTTGCCCCGTCTGCGACGGTGCAAAGCCTCGCAATGACGAGCGTCCTAAATGATGCGTCATTGCGAGGAGCGTTTTGCGACAGCAAAAAAGCGCCCTGCGTAAAGCGTATGGCGCAGAGCGCAAAGCACAAAACTACTCCTCCTCAGCCCTGCCTTTGCGCCCAGCCAGTAGGGTGTTGTATTTCTCTATCAGGGCGTTGAGCTGGTTCACCGTAGTGCTATATGGTGCAGCCCCTTTGGTGATCACATTGTAGCTGGCGATGAGGTCGCGCAGATCGAAGTATAGTTGCCCCATAAGTATGCGCTGGTCGCGCACGCTCACCGGACTCACGGTGCTGGCCTCCTCCGTGCGGTTGAGGTAGAGATCGTTGAAGGCCTTGTTGGCCTGTGCCAGTTCGTCCTTCCATGCGGTGAGGTTCAGCGCCGTGATGGCGGCTGCCAGTTCTGGCTTACTATCCCAGTCGGCAAGCATACTGCTGATGCCCGCCGTTTCGCTTTGGTAGTTTTCTCGTGCCAGTCCGGCATTGCCATATTGGCTGAGGTTGCGCTGCAAGGCCAGTGCGTGGTTGCGCAGGGTCTCATCGAAGTAGTGCGTATAGCCCAGCACCACGAAGTTGATGCCCGTCAAGCCTCCATCGCGCCGATCGTCGGCAGCCTCTAGCCGCACCGTGAGCGGACTGCCCTTCTCGGGGTTGAGCATGTTGGTGAGTTTGTCGTTTTCTGCTTTGAAGGCATTGTATGCCTCTTCGGCCTTTAGAGCTTTGGGGTCATTGCGTTTTACAAGCTCTAGCACATCGGTGCTAAACTGAGAAAATTCGGAGTTGCGCAGGTTGTTTAATGTGATTCCTTTGATCGTCATTTGGATTTTGTTTTTATGGTTTTAACAATAATTGAAAATACGTTTGCTAGTTTCAGGCAAGCTTGTCGCAGTAGTGCGGCGACTTTGCCTGAAGTGTGAATTTGCCCCTGCAACTTGCAGCAGACTTGCCTGAAGTGTGGATGTCTTCCTGCAGGTTGCAGGGAGCTTGCCTGAAGTATGGATATCCTCTTGCAGCTTGCAGCGCGTTTGCCTGAAGCATGGATATGCCGCTACAACATGCGCGGGCTTTGCCTGAAAGCAAGACTGTCCCACCACCATTACAGCTGGCTTGCCAACACTTAAGCAGATCCAAAAAAGGTCTATTGACGGGATCACACCCGCTCTCAAGCCTAGTAAATGGCACAAACGATTGGCCTTAGGAATGATACTATAAGAAAAACCTACGAGGGAAGGTGGTGGCAGCTGATAGCCTGAGCGGATCTGAACGGGGTGAATATTCATCGGGATAAATATAATGTCACATCCTCATTTACGCTATACCCTATTTATGGTATTTTTAGATATTGGCGAATGCCTAGCCCCGTTGTTGGCAGATGGCATAGATGAAGCAGTACGTCATTGCGAGGATCATTAATTGACATAGCGCTCCGTCATTGCGAGGCTGGGTTTGCGGCAGCAAAATCAGGTGAAGCAATCTTGATGTATCGAACGAGAATAGTATTCGGGAAGAGCGCTTCTGGGATTACGGTATGGTCTGCTTCGGAAAAGGAAGTGCTAGTCAACCATGAGATTGCTTCGTTTTTCCCCGTCTGCGACAGGGAAAAGCCTACCGATGACGCATCCTTTAAATAAAAAAATCAACAACACTAATAAATAGACATAGCGCTCCGTCATTGCGAGACTGGGTTTGCGGCAGCAAAATCAGGTGAAGCAATCTTGATGTATCGAACGAGAATAGTATTCGGAAAAACCGCTTCTGGGATTACGGCATGGTCTGCTTCGGAAAAGGAAGTGCTAGTCAACCATGAGATTGCTTCGTTTTCCCCCGTCTGCGACAGGCAAAAGCCTCGCAATGACGAATCCTTTAAATAAAAAAATTAGCAACACTAATAAATAAACATAGCGACACGTCATTGCGAGGCTGGGTTTGCGGCAGCAAAATCAGGTCAAGCAATCTTGATGTATCAAACGAGAATAGTATTCGGGAAGAGCACTTCTGGGATTACGGTATGGTTTTGCTTCGGAAAAGGAAGTGCTAGTCAACCATGAGATTGCTTCATTTTCCCCCGTCTGCGACAGGGAAAAGCCTCGCAATGACGTGCTCTGAAAGAAAAACCAAAGTCTTGAATCTGAGATTGTACACCCTTTCACAACCAAATCAACAACACTAAATAAATAGACATAGCGACACGTCATTGCGAGGCTGGGTTTCCGGCAGCAAAATCAGGTGAAGCAATCTTGATGTATCGAACGAGAATAGTATTCGGGAAGAGAGCTTCTGGGATTACGGTGATGGTCTGCTTCGGAAAAGGAAGTGCTAGTCAACCATGAGATTGCTTCGTTTTCCCCCGTCTGCGACAGGGAAAAGCCTCGCAATGACGTGCTCTGAAAGAAAAACCAAAGTCTGGCAATGACGTGCGATACCCTACCATTTCAATACTTCGTCATACAGGTCATTCCAACCTGGATTCAGACTATTTATTAATGCCTCTTTCTTCATTCTGGATCCTGCTTTCAATTGCTTCTCACGACTAATTGCCTCTTCTATGGAATGATACGCTTCATAATATACCAGCTTAGTTACATTATAGCGGGCTGTAAAACTTCGTTGATATCGATGATTTTTATGGTCATAAATTCTCGAAACCAAATCAGATGTCACGCCTACATAGAGTGTTGTATTATTCTTGTTTGCCAAAATATAAATGACTCCTCCCTTTTCCATCCTTTGAAAATAGTAGGATTATTTTAAACATCAAGATTGTCTATGCAAGAACCTTAAGATTGCTTCGTTTTGCCCCGTCTACGACAGGTAAAAGCCTCGCAATGACGAATCCTTTAAACAAAAAAATTAGCAACACTAATAAATAAACATAGCGACACGTCATTGCGAAGCTGGGTTTGCGATAGCAAAATCAGATGAAGCAATCTTGATGTATCGAACGAGAATAGTATTCGGGAAAAGCGCTTCTGGGGTTATGGTATGGTTTGCTTCGGCAAAGGGCGCGCTATTCAACCAGGAGATTGCTTCGTTTTGCCCTAATCCCCCTTAATCACTTTGACCGTTTGTTTATAACCACCAGCCTCGAAGGTTAAGAAATACACCCCTGCATCATAGCCACTCAAGTCTATCTCATCATGATATTTCCCCGCCTGCCTCCGTGCCGAAGTTTGAGCTATCAACTGCCCGGCTTCATTGTGGATCAATAGCTGGGTATTGCCCATATGATAAAGTTCAAAGTCAATCTTCAACCGATCGGGTGTAGGGTTAGGGTATACACTCCAGCTGAGCCGTTCCGTATTGGCACGCTCCACCGACAGCACCTTTCCACCAAGATACTCCGCTCTCTCCTCTGCGGTCTTGCTCCACATTGAAGTGACGCTGCTGTTGATCTCCCACTCCACAGTATTCACATACATAGTCGTGCGCCTGTCATAGGTAGTGCTGTCATACACATCGGCACGCAAGATGTTCGTTCCGTCATTCCACTGGCTGGAGAGTATCTCCACCGAGAGTACATCAGATGCCAGGTGGTGTCCGTTTAGAAACCATGTGGTTTTCAGCGTGTTTGGCACGGGAGCCACCAGACTAATATCAAAGAAAATATTCTCATCCACACGATCCAGAGTCTGGGGAGAATAGCTATCTATCGAAGAGATGAGCCCATGAATGGCATTGACGAACTGCTCACGACATACCGCGCAAAATGGGGTTCCCAAAAACTGCATTTTGCAGTTGTCATGAGGTTTTTGCCAAGTAGGGCTTTCTGAATGTGGGATGATGCCAATATTTTCATCTCCCAGCCAATTGTGCCATCGGATCTGACATGACGTCTCTTGTGACATATTGAAAGTTTCTACTGCATATTGTTCTCCAGCCCAATATTCATCTGCCAAACCAGCAAATGAGTGCCCCAACTCATGAATGGCTATCTCTGTAGATAGTTCATTGGTAGAGGATGTGGCTACCCACCCCCCAGAGCCTCCATATTTATCGGAGTTGACAAGCATAAATACCTGATCATAAGCAGGAAAATTATGAATGAGCACTTCGGAGATACGCACATTGTTGGTAGGCACGAGGAGCCTTTCTATTCCGGCAAAATTAAAGGTGCTGCCATAAAAGTTATCGATTAGATGCTCAGGATCATTGGCCGCTCCCTCCTCATTGGAAGGCACAGAAACACAGAATACATTGAAAAAATTAACATACTCTTTGTACGGAGCAATATCAAATAATTCCTGTGTCAATTTCTCTGCATCCTCAATAAATGTGGGCAGCTGCGATTCCAAATATCCATCTCCCAGTATCACGTAGTTGATTCTATTGTCAGACGCCCCTCCCATCCATAGTGTATCCACTTTATAATTTTGTGCGTGTGTCTCACAAAGCGCAAGACAAACACTTGTTGCTATCAACCACTTTTTCATTGCAATGCTATTATGTCAATCATTCCGTTTATATCATTCACCCTTACATAAGCAGCTCCCCTAGAGACGTTTGCCCTCACAGTGAATGTGGTTTGTTTTAAGTGTATTTCTTTACGTTCAATATTCCCACTGGGAGCAAATGATTCCAAAGAAACTTTCACAGGATGGGAAAGTGAATGCTTTGACAACATCTGCTGATTTTTATCCAAAAACTCCAACACTAAAACTCCATTGCCCATCTGCAAGGTTGGGGACTTCTCTTTAAACGCTCCCTCTACCCAGACATGCTCCACCAAACTAACTCTGATCGCCTTTGCGCTATCTTGTGATATATAGAAGTTAAGAAAGAGTATTTGTTCCCCTTCCCCACTATCCGCTTCGCTTTGGACGGTAGAAATCCCCCTATTGGTTTTACAAGCAACACTGCCCATCAGCAAGAGCAACAGTATAAGAGTACTTCTCATTTTGTGTTCATCGTATGATTATTTCAAATTCGCAAAAAGACCCAGTTTCGTTTCCTTCCGTTGGAAGCCTGAACCATAGCTATAGGATTATTTTTTCACGGTCACATGTCAGCCTGTCGGCAAGGCAGGGTTGGCCTACGCGGCGCGGTATAAATTCGCCCTCGAATATTTATGCACATTTCATATTACCTCAACTTTAAGACCCCCTTATCATATTCTCATTTCTCCACTTTCAAAAGCATTTTTTATTGCTATTCTCTTACCAGCATACCATAAATTCCATTACGCTTTCATCCTGTGAAAACATCATTACCTAATAATTAGAGCAATATTATTTCGTACTCAATTTGATAATGGATTGGTATTTTTTCATTCACCCTCAAAAAACACTGGTGGCCTTTCTTGGTGGCATCAAAAAACTTATAACCAAGAAATCAATGAAATTACTAAGACAAATTACTTTTTTAATGAGCTGCGCACTTTTGTCCGGCGCGCTATTTATGAATTGCGAAGGCCCAGAGGGCGAAACAGGACCTGCCGGTAAGGATGGGTTGAATGGCAATGACGGAAAAGATGGAGCAAACGGTATCGACGGACAAAATTTCACCATGCCCGAAAACACATTGAAACCGCTAGAAACATCTGCAACTCCAGATGAGGTTTTCAAATTATCAGGCGATTTTGCTTCAGCAAAACTAACCATGATCATGTCTTCTGAAGACATCCTTCCTTCAGATTCAGACTTTGTGTATGGTTCGTACATGGACGGTGCTGCGCTTTACAAAAATGAGGATGGTACTTATTCTTTCATCAATAACCTTGAGAGAGATTACTCCATTGCACGCATCAAAATGAACGACAAATTGCAGCCCCTTCATGGAGAGTACATTGTGAATGCGCAAGCTACTGCCTACACCGCGCAGTGCTCTGGATCTTCTATTACAGTAGAGGAGCATGGTTTCGGCCCACTTTACCTATCTGGTGGAGAATGGGGAGGTGCAAACAAAGGTGTCTACATGGTTAATCCTTTCAGATCTTCAAAGGAAGCGTCTTTTGCATTGAGATTACCAGCTTTAGGTGAATGGTCTACTGAAAATGCCGTGGCTATCGGCAAAGATGCTTACCCTACAAAGACGGTGGTTTTTATGGGTGATGATCATTCTGACAACTTTTATCCACAAGGTCATTTCGGTATGTATGTGGGAAATCGTGGAGATTTGGACAGAGGAGACTTATATGTTTTAAGAGGTAAGAACACTGCTGAGAACATCGGCGGAGGTGGTCTTAAGTTTGAAATGGGAATGGTAGAAGGCCAAGAATACCCTGTAGAGTGGGTAGAAATGACTGAGCGCACCATCGATGAACTCAATCAAGAAGCTGTAGACTCTATCGCTATTGGATTTCAAAGAATCGAGGACATTGACTGGAGAAGAGGGTCGGCGGCCAATCAAAGAACACTTTTTTTCTGTGTGACAGGTAGACGCACAAGTTCAAATCCTGCCCTTGGAGAGAGAGGAACTTCTTTCGGAAGAATATATATGGTGGAGCTGAACGAAACAGACCCTACTGCGGACGCGAAGATCACATGTATATTAGATGGTGACAAAGTAGGCGGCATAGCTGACGGGTTTCACAGCCCAGATAATATTCTTGTAACAGAGAACTATGTATACATACAAGAAGACCCTAATGGTTATGCTTCTGCGAATACAGCCATCTCCGGTTATGCCAAACTTTATCAATACAGCATCGAAAACAAGACGTTGAAAACGGTAATGGAGTGCGATCAAGCAACGGCCGCAGGCATGGGATACGGAACTACTTCTGACATGTGGGAAATCACTGGCTTGATTGACGTAACAGATATCATTGGCGCCTCTGAGTCTACTTTCATCGGTGGTGCACAAGTACATGGATGGAACTCAGCTACTACTCCTGATGAGGCAGTAAGAGCAGATGGGTCTCAGTTCTACGATCCTACAGCTATCAACATCGAATCAGCAGGACTAGAAGGTTCATTCCTATTCAAAATCACAGGTTTAGATCGTTAATCATAGATGATAGCAAAGTTTAAATCTTTTAAAGCAGAGCTCCTCATAGGAGCTCTGCTTATTTATGTGTTCTCAAGTTGTGAGTCTCCGAAAAAAGAAACCTTTTCTGGCTTTGAGACTTCAGCTACGACTACCGCCATCAGGACTTACTATCAGCAGATGCTAGATAGTGCCGAGTACTATCTGACGTCAATGGATACCTCTTTGAGCATAGCGAAAAACCAGCAGCTCTTTGCGCAATCTCGCAAGTGGTACAAAAAATCAGAGCCTATTTTGATCGCTTATGATCATGAAAACTACAAAACCATAAATGGCCCCAATCTGCTGAAAATAGAAGTGGATGACTATACCGATATCAAAAGAATACAGCCCAAAAGCTATCAGGTACTAGAAGAACTCCTCTTTATGGAAGGCGAATGGGACGCAAATCTTTTCTCGCAGAACGTGAATTTTTTGAAGGCTAGGTTACCCTTCATCAGTTTGAATCATATGATTTACCGTCAAAACGAAGTAGATCATTTAAAACTCGTGCGTGATGCCATAGTGAATGTAGCTACTAAAGGAATTACCGGATTCGATTCGCCTGCCCGCTCTGCCTCTCTAGAGGAAGCCATCTATACCTATCAGTCTATTCGCGACTTACTTATTATTTGCAATGGAGCTTTCATTGATGAAAAACTATTGCAGGAATGGGGGAGTGAAATAGATAAAACTATTCGCGTACTCAAAGACGGTGATTTTGATTCTTTTGATAGATACAGTTTTATTAAAAATCACACCAACGCGCAGCTAGACTTGATCAACAAAACGGCTTTAGACTGGGGCATTTCACCGCATACATCCCGTACACTCACACCTACTGCCACTAACCTATTCTCTAAAGACTTCTTCAATGTTGAGCAGTTTGCCCCGCCTCATTCCATCCCACTCACAGAAGAATTGGTCAACCTTGGCAAGGTGCTTTTCAATGATAAGAATCTATCATTGTCGAGAGACATGAGTTGCGCCACCTGTCATCAACAAGACAAAGCTTTTACGGATGGCAGAAAACTTGCCTTAGGTAACGACGGTAAAAATCTTTTGAGAAACTCTCCTACCCTCTCCTATTCGACCTATCAGCACCGGTTTTTCTATGATGGAAGTGGGGCTGGCTTAGAAGGTCAAATCATCAACGTAATCAGTAACCCAAAGGAGTTTCATCTCAATCTCGATACGATGATTCAGAAGATCAACGAGAACCCATGGTACAAAGAGCAATTCAATAATATCTACAAAACGGAGATAGATGGCAACAACTCACGAAATGCCATCGCCTCGTATATCCGTAGCTTAGCTCCTTTCAACTCCAAATTTGATCGCAATATTCAAGGTTTGGAAGAAACTCTGTCTGAACAAGAGATCACAGGATTCAATTTATTTATGGGGAAGGCCGCTTGCGGAACATGCCACTTTGCTCCTGCATTTTACGGCACTGTTCCTCCTAGATATGACGAAACCGAGTTTGAAAACCTGGGAGTGCCTGAGACTGCTGATTTTGACAACCCAACATTGGACGATGACTTAGGAATGTACAACAACTATCAAGTGGATGAAAGAAAGTACTTTTTCAAAACGGCTACCGTTCGCAACATCACGCTGACGGCACCATATATGCACAATGGTGTCTTTCAAACACTAGAGGAAGTAATGGAATTCTACAATAAAGGTGGAGGTGTTGGCTTGGGCTTGGAAAATCCTTATCAAACCCTTCCCGCAACACCATTGAATCTGACGAACGCAGAAATTGAGGCAGTGATTGCCTTCATGAAAACCTTAACAGATTCAAACCTAGCCAATTATTAACCCTCATAAATGGAGTAAAGATTTCTTATTAATAAAGTGGGGTAAGTCACCCGCTTATCAACTTATATAAAGTCCATTTGATAATCACACAAACATTGGCTGTTTGCTGCTTATTATCAGATAGTTATAAAAATTTCTCGTGTAAAAGGCTCATAGCCTCTATGTAAATCCTGACCAAGCCTGGTCAGGATTTTTTTACAATTTGACCGTTTCCTAAAGAGACAAAGTCCAACCTCCCATGATAAACACAAAAGCACTTCATTAATCGTTTCGTAACATACCGAGTCACCCAAGACCAATATTATCCAAATGTTATCAATATTAAATCGAGCAAAACAGTCATCACACATGCATTCAACTTAAATAATGACTGTTTTATCGATTTTATCTCCTTTCAAAGCAAAAACTTAATGTTACGGAATTGTTAATCTCATAACATTTGCATAACTTGGTGTCACAATAAAGATAACACAAGATCTTAACCGATCTACAAATACATAAAATCATGAAAAAGCTAGCCATAACCTCAATCGTTGCATTACTCTTCGTAACTACTGCTTTCGCATCTGATCCTACTGTTGCGGTAGTATCTGCAAAAGCTACAAATATGACGGAGGTGATCAGCGCAATCAAATACCCACAAGTTTCTAACGAAAATGGTATTGAAGGAAAAGTAATCGTTGTATTACAAATCAATGAAGAGGGAGATGTTACCGACAACAAGTTTGTAACATACCCAAGCGTTCAAATGAAAGAGGCTGTAGCATCAGCACTCACAGATTTGAAATTCACTCCAGCTAGAAATAGCGACGGAAAGACTATTCCAACTTCTGTAAGAATTCCTATCAATTTCGAACTCACTATCGACTAATTATAACGAACAATTGAACAGCGTAAAAGCCAAATGAAATATCTCATTTGGCTTTTTTTATGTCCTTGCAGTTGCTTTTAGAAATTACCACACACCCAATTCCATTTTGGAGTATAACCCTCCCCTCATAAAAGCCTACTTTTCTTGCTAGAAGCACCCTGTAATTGAATCCTTATTCGTTAACTACTTCTGAAACCAGACTATTCCTCACTCAAGCCTGCATTTCTTTATGCATTGCCCTCACGCGCTGCAAGAGCGAAGGGTGCGAGTAGTGAAAAAATACATAGGCAGGGTGCGGAGTAAGGTTGGACAGATGATCGCTACTTAGCTTCTTTAGTGCCGAAATCAGCGCTTCTCCACTATAAGTATGAACCGCATAGGCATCCGCCTCATACTCATTCTTTCTGCTAATGACATTGCTCAAAAGCCCAAGTATCGTAGATATAGGACTATACAAAATCCCAAAAGCCAGCATATTGAGGTGCAAGGTGGAAATTTGTCCGCCCAGAGCATAACTAACCTCGCTGTTAAACACCATTCGTGACAACACAAAGAGCATCAACCCAATCGTCAAAATACTGATCACCGTCCCAAGAATAATATGCTTCCTTTTATAATGCCCTACCTCATGCGCAAATACAGCAGTAAGCTCTTCCACCGTATGATTTTGAATGAGTGTATCATAGAGCACCACCTTCTTACTCTTCCCCAATCCTGAAAAGAAAGCATTGCCCTTGCTTGATCTTTTTGAGCCATCTATCACGAAAATATTCTTCAAAGGAAAACCCACCTTTTCGCTGTAAGCCTCAATAGCCGAACGCAAATCACCATCCTTCATGGGGGACAGCTTATTGAACAATGGCATAATAAGCGAGGTATAAAACACATTGAGCAGCAGCACAAACACCGTGATAACGATCCAGAAATAAATCCAAAAACTACTGCCCATAGCCATGATCAAATAGATCAAAACGGAAACGAGCACGCCTCCAACCAAAATCGCAAGCACGTATCCTTTGATTTTGTCCAAAACAAAAGTTTTAACGGTGGTTTTGTTAAAACCAAAGCGCTCTTCTATTACAAAAGTCTGATACAAAGAAAAGGGCAGTCCAATGAGATCGGAGACCACAAATAGAATGGCAAAGAAGATCAGCGTAGTGACTGGCTCAAACGGAGAAAAAGTTCTGATCCACGCATCTAATAGCCCAAACCAGCCAAAATAAAGTACGCAAAACATCAGCACAAAGCTCACAGACGCACTCCATATACCAAAGCGTGCATTGACTTGCTGGTAGGCTTGGGATTTTTCGTATTTCTCCTGATCATAAATACCTGACAACTCCTGCGGAATGGGCTTTTTAGCACTTCGATTATTCAAAATACTCAATCCTCTTTCTAGGAAAAAATCAAATGTGATGATAACCAAAAGAATGGTTAATATGGTTTGCTCATTCATGCGGCAATAATAGCTCAATACTGAGGAATTTACTATTACTCACGAGAGGCAAGAGATTCGGTTTTGTTAATTCGTAGCGTTTGAAACCACGCTAAACGTCATCAGTACAAGTAAACCCCAAAATCCTTATCGAGACGAACATCCACGTGCTCATCTATCGTGGTAGAGAGCTCATAGCCCTTGTAGTTGGCCAAAAGAGGGAATCGTTTGTGGCTTCTATCTACCAATACGATGGTCTCTATGCGCTTGATCTCGGCTTGCATCAGGGCAGTAAGGCAATGCGCCATCGTGCGCCCAGAGTTCAGGACATCATCCACGATGAGCACCGATTTTTTCTTCAATTTCGTAAGTGAAATATCCATTTGAACCTCTGAAGCCAATGGGTTATTCTTATCAACTTCCAGACTAACTAAAGTGATTTTTATTGGATCAGAAATTTGAGTGAGCTGATCTCTTATCAGACTAGCCAGCTGATAGCCTTTGTCCTGCACACCCACCAGAACAATTTCCTTTTCAGAAAAATTGTTTTCATAAACCTCATAAGCAATTCGCTTAATGATCTGACTCACTCTGCGCTGATCAATGATCAAATTTTCTGCACTAATCATGATTGAGGAATGGGCATGGTTTTACTATTCTTAAATGTAGACAAAATCACCATCGACTGGAGACTGTCCACCACTTCAATCTCACTGACTTTCTCCAGCATGATCTTCTGATAGCAGCTAATATCCTTGGCTATCACCTTCAAAATAAAATCTCCTGATCCCGTGATGTGATGACACTCCACCACTTCATCTATCATATTGATCTCATTGAGAAAGTGATCAATATTCTTCTTATTGTGTCCTTTCAACGTTACTTGAACGAAAGTATGCACTCCCAAGCCAATCTTGTCGGTATCTAACAAGGCATGGTAACTCTTGATAATACCAGAGCTTTCGAGCTTTTTTACGCGTTCTAATGTTGGTGCAGGAGACAACCCAATATCCTTTGATAGTTGAGCATTGGTAATTTTGGCATTAGACTGTAGAATGTCCAAAATTTTACGATCGATTTCGTCTAGTTTTAAGTGCAGAGAATTGAGCTTCATTCCAAATTTTATTTGCCCGTAAATTAAACCAATAGCCGTTTATTTCGAAAACTATCCCGAATTCTTTCAATAAACACATTAAATATCCTGTTTTACAGGACATATCACAAAATATTGTACTGCAAAAGCCCCTCACTTAGACAAATAGCATTTAAAAAAACACATAAATCACTTCTTCCAGACGCATCCAACAAACCTCCTTGTGCTCAAGCACACAATATCTTCACCATCAAACTATGCAGTAACGCCTCCACAACTAGACCCAGCACCCGCGGTGCAGCCATAGCAGTGTTGATTGATTTTGATAGACCTCTCTAGCAGTTTCTTCTGATCAAATGCAGAAATATGAGGCACTTCGTCCAGCTTCATATCCAGCATCTGATTAAAATCGCAATCATACAGATATCCATCCCAACCTACACTCACCGTATTGCGACACATCACACCAGCTGCAGCTACAGGATTAAAGGCATTGGAAAGCTCAATCATATACTGCTCGTAGTTTTCACTATTGATCAGGTAATCCAAAAACCGACTCACAGGTAAATTGGTGATAGCGAAAAGGTTATTGAACACTATATCATAACCACTCTTGAGTCGCTTTTTAAATTCTGCTTCTAGGTCAGATTGGTCGTCAGGAAGAAAAGCTCCGCTAGGGTTGTAAACCAAATCCAATATCAGGTCACTCCCCTCCTGTCCGTAACCAAC
The DNA here is from genome assembly GCA_963848175.1 of uncultured Cytophagales bacterium. GTDB lineage: Bacteria > Bacteroidota > Bacteroidia > Cytophagales > Cyclobacteriaceae > JAMZMI01. Next base: position 679,359 of record CAWKCO010000003.1, on the reverse strand, counting down.
TGCATTGAGCATTTTTAGTGCCTCGATTGACTTTTCGAAAACACCATCCCCTCGTTGCGAATCAGTACGCTTGGCCGTGAAGTATGGAAGAGAGGATACTACATTGACTTTATGCTTGGCGAAAAACTCAGGTAGATCGTTATACTTCGGATTGGCAAGAATAATCGTCAAGTTACATCGCACGATTATTTGCTTACCCATATCAGACAAACGCTCGACAAACCATCGAAAATCAGGATTCATTTCGGGCGCACCACCAGTCAAGTCCACGGTCTTAATATTCGTACCTTCAATCGCATCGAGACATTGCTGCATGGTGTCACGCGTCATGATCTCCTTACGATCCGGCCCTGCATCCACATGACAGTGTTTGCACACCTGATTGCACATCTTACCCATATTCACTTGAAAGATGTCGATAGTCGTTGGTTTCAGCGGCAGCAAACCCACCTCTTTCAGCCTTTGACCGAAAGCGGGAATACCTACAGCCGCATGATCGCTAAGCACCTCTATCTGCGCTTCTGTTGCCGAAAGTTTATGATTTTGTCTTTTGAGAGATTGAATCATGCTCATATCACATCATTTTATCTTTCACCTGATTCATCATTTGCACACCATGCACCAGCGATGCACCACCGCGTATGGCTGCTGCAACGTGAATCGCCTCCATCATCTGCTCTTCATCCACGCCCTTCTTCAGCGCATCTCCCGTATAGGCATCTATGCAATAAGGGCACTGAATAGCGTGTGCTACAGCCAAGGCTATCAGAGACTTTTCTCGTTTGGTAAGTGCTCCTTCTTCGAAAACACTACCGTAATAGCTAAAGAACTTATCTCCAAGTTCCTTCTGCCATTCTGAAATATTTCCAAATTTATTGAGGTCTTCTCTATTATAATAGGTGTCTTTCATCGTGATATTCTTTTGTGATTATATACATGTAGATAGCGTGAAAAAAGAGTAAAACCCCTTTCCACGCAAAGAAACTGCGCTGAACACGGCGCAATAAATACTCGCAAGAATGTAATTAGAATGAAGGGGGCGCTCTGAGACTTTTGAATCTAACCACCACTAGCTGAGGACTTTTAGGCAGGTCAATCACCCTAAAGACTCCTTGAATAAGGGAGTAAATAAATTTCTTAAAAGCTTTAAGGACAGGGAAAACCGCAATAAGATCAGCCCAGAGATTGAGATCGTGTAGAGGCTTTAGTACATAGGAGTTTTCGCAGTGGCGAAACAAGTCTTGATAAATATTGGCCGTCTGCCATCTGAGTTTCGAAAATGCATTAGCATCGAAAGAATCTTTGGCAATTCCAATCAGATAAGCCCCATTTCGGTGATTTGGCCCAAGTACATTCTGGCCATTTCGCAAAGCCGACTCAACAGCAAACCAATCAACCTCCGCCAACTGCGGCGTATCGTTACCTACACAGATTGCAGCAGCATAGCCCTGATTAAAAACCTCAGAAAAAGCATTGGCGATCTTTTCTCCAAAACTGCCCCCTGATTGATTGTACTCATTGAAATGCACTACGTCAAAAGGGGCATTTTCTAAAGTCTTGAGCGTCTGTTGAATTAAAACGCTTGTTAACTTTTGATTTTTCGTAGTAGAAACGCTCGGAAGCAGCCGCTTGTGCTTCGCCTCACAGACCGAAGATCTGCTAAAAAATATGAGTGCAATTTTTCCCGGGACGAGCATCTATCAAAGGAAAGAATTATAAGCGTAAAAACACGAATTGACTTGGTCTATTTAATGACATTTGACCCAATGTAGAAGACCCTACTCGCAGATATAGGCCATCAGACGGTGATGATGAGTGAATGTGGCCAAGTGAGGCTCTCCATCATACAACACCACCGGCAGTTCTTTGGCGTCCTTAGTCATGGAGACTTCTTTTTTACCTTTCTCTTGAAGAGAAAGCACCATTTGATTGCGAACACTAGCTGATTGATCCATTTGACTACAATCAAAAATATCGTAGTTCAGTGTTCTCATATCGCATCCCTCCACGGCACATATACCAAAGGTAAAAAGAGAATTTTGTTCTAGAATGCCCTGGATATTTTCAGAAATGAAAGCCCAACCACTTTCCTCTCTCACTAGCTTCACTTCGATCTTTTTAGGATCAAACCTAACTCGCTCTCGCTTGGCTTTGTATATCGCCTCTTTAGCCACCCAATAAAGCCAAAACAACTGCTCCTGGTTCAAATCGCTTTCAGAATGATGATCTCGCTCGTTTCTTATGAGACGAAAGCTGCGCTCATCTCTCTTTCTGAGCAGGGAATCCTCGTGATCAATGATATCAACTCCTATCAATTTCGATTCATTTTATTTGTCATACCAAAAAAGAAAAAGGACAACAAATCCAGAAATCATCTAGACTTATTGTCCTTTTTAAAAGAACAACCTTAGATGGCTATCCTATTTTTCATCCAATTTTTGAAATATAATATCTATTGACTCTCCAACAGTACCCATCTTGCCAATGGCCTCATCTTCAATCATAATATCATATTTATCTTCAATATCTAATACAATATCAACTATGTGAGCAGAATTGATCTTAAGGTCGGCGATCAGCTCATGCTGTTCATTTAACGATGGTAAAAGATCTTTCTCAGTAACATAGTCGCTGATAATCTCTTTTAGTTCATCCTTGATTTGCTCTCTAGTCATTTTCCTTCCATTTTTTTAAAACTAACACGCAATTTAAATCGCCGAATCCATAATTCGCTTTAATTACCGTATCAATTTTTTTATGAATCGTATCTGTAGGGATTTTCTCTCTATCAATGACAGTCGAAATTTCAGGATGAAGTTCCTCACAATTTAAGTTACGGTGGATATATCCATGCTCTAATTGCAGCACACTGGCCACCAATTCAATAGACCCTGCACCGCCAATACAGTGCCCAATCATAGATTTTGGTGTATTTACATAAGGAAAACTAGCACCTGAAACACCCAGCGCCTCACTCCAATTCTTTATTTCCAAAGGATCACCCTTCGTTGAAGTCAAATGTCCTGAAATTAAATCAATTTCCTCAGAAGATAATCCCGATTGAGTCACTGCCGACTTGATACACGCCACTACCGCGCTAGAATTGGGGGCCGTCATCGTCCCTCCTGATCTTTGTCCACCAGAATTATACTCACCACCGAGTATCTCTGCATAAATCTTAGCACCTCGACTTTGGGCACTTTCTAATGTTTCTAAAACCAAAGCCCCTGAACCTCCTCCTGGCACAAAACCAGAACTGGTAGCACTCATAGGCCTAGAGCCTTTCTCGGGAGCATCGTTGGAATCGCTGCACAATACACGCATGGCATCAAACCCTCCCCAGATATATTTACTATCACCTTCTGTGCTGCCGCAAATCATGCGCTTGGCACGCCCACTTTTGATATGCTCATAGCCTACCAAGACCGACTCACTTCCCGTGACACAAGCCGAGGAATTGGAAACGATCCTATTACCCAATCCCAAAATATTATTTAAGTAAGCGCTTGCACCACTATTCATGGCTTCTGAAATCGCACGCGAGCCAAGCCTTTTAGACTCTCCATTCCCGATAAGGGTAACGGGAAATTCAGCCGGTGTTTTAAGGTCATCAAAACTTAAATCTCCACTACCAAAAACAATTCCTGATTCTGTATCAACCTCGGTCTCATTGGGCACGAGACCTGCATCTAGCCATGCTTCCATACCAGAAAGGCATGCGTAGATGATGGCATTATTTCTAATTTTATTTACAAAAAAGCTAGGAAGGAATTTCTCTTTGTAGGCATCTTCTACAGTCACACGGGCACCAATCTGACACCTGAAATTGAGGTCTTTTAACTCATCCCAATACTTAATGGCAGATTTTCCCGACATAAGCGCCTCATTGAAGGCCTCTACGCCAGTTCCATTTGGGGATACTACACCTATGCCTGTTATTACAACTCTATTATTTTTCAATGCTAGCCTTTTTAATAATCATGCCAGAAAATTCACCCTTACAAACGAGCTCACCTGTAGTCTCATTCTGACACTCTATGGTACATTTTAGTTTCCCAAACCTGTAATATATTTTTTTCGAAGACACTTTAAGCGTATCGCCAGGAAAGGCTGGCTTCAAAAAATCCACATTGGCTGAGGAGAAAAGAGGTGCAAAATTATCAGATTTCTCGGACTTACCATGTTCTAAATAAATACCCAAGCAGACTAACCCTATTTGAGCCATGATCTCCACAATGATCACTCCTGGAGTAACGGGATATTCTGGAAAATGGCCTTGATAAAAGTATTCATCCTTCTTGAGGTGATACCTGCCTACGCTTCCGTTTTCATCCAAAGATTCCAGCGAACTCACAAAATGAAAAGGCTCTGCATAAGGCAGTACGCTAATTACTTCTTCTAATAGGTTCATTGCAATAAAGATTCTCCTCCGTCCACATTTATTATCGTGCCATTGATCCAATTGGCTTCTGGCGTAGAAAGCAAGTAAACCACATTGGCCACATCTTCAGGTCTGGTCATTCTTCCCAGTGGGTTATTGGCAGATGCCTTCTCCACGAGTTGATCGTACCCTGGAATCATTTGCAAAGATGGAGTGTCGGTCACCCCAGCATTGATCACATTGGCACGCATATCATATTTGGCTATTTCAATGGCTAGATATTTTGTCAATATCTCCAAAGAAGACTTGGCCAGTGCCACCGCACCATAACCAGACCAGTATTTGGTACTGCCTGCGGATGTCAAAGTGATAATTCTCGCTCCTTCTCTGATCAAACTATTTTTTCGTAAGGTTTGCACCCATGTAAGCACGTTTACTGCCATTGCATCTATGGTCAACAAAAGGTCTTCCTGTGTTAAGCTGAGGCTCATCATCAGAAATCATTTTTTTCAAATTCCCGCGTGAAATCGCATGCAAGACCACTGAAAAATGAACATCCTCAACGCTTTCTACAAAAGAAGCACAAGTCTGCTCAACCTTTTCTTTATTGATCCCATCCACATTGAAGGTATGGACATTGGTCCCTCTGGACTTCAAAAACTCAATTTCAGTTTCAAAAGCACCCAAAACGGATCTCCTATCTCTATGTACAATGAAGAGATCAAAGCCTTCTTTCGCCAGCTTTTTTGCTGAAGCCAATCCCATTCCACTCGATCCTCCAATTATAAGCGCATGCTTTTTCATGATAATTCTATTGTTTTAACATAGCATCTTCTCTTGATACTATCAGTGTTCACATTGTCTTGAAACTCATTCCATAAGTTGAGTACTCCCCAATTATCTTCCATCATTGGCCCTGAAGCTACAGTTTTCACACCCTTCTTGATATAAGTACTCAACAAAGTATGAAAAATAAGTGGGCTAGCACCTTTCTTTTGCCACTCTGGCTTCACACCTATTAAAAACATATCTAGATGCTCATTGCTATTGAAAGCCCTCAGCACTGGAATAAATCCAAAAGGATACAAAGAACCTTTAGCCTTCTGAAATGCCTTAGACAAAGACGGCAAGGAAATAGCAAATGCCACCACCTCGTCGGCTTCACTTACGATCAACGTGACATATTCCTTGCGGATAAACCCAAAGTACATGTCTACATAATATTTAATCTGCTTTTCACTCAGCGGGTAGTAACCGTAAAGGTGGCTATATGCTTCGTTAAGCAAACCAAACACACCATCGGCATATTTCAAAAGTCCTTTGCTCGACTTAACTTCAACTACCTTCAGATTGAATCGCGTCTGCACCATAGAAGCCGTTCTCGTCAGTCTGCGAGGGAGTTCTGTTGGCACAGTGCCTCGTAACTCCACCCAGTCACACGCCTTTTTGAATCCTAAAGACTCGTAATGTTCATGATAATAAGGGTAATTATAAATAGTCGCCTGAGTGGCCAATTGATCAAAGCCTTGAATGAGCGAACCTTCAAAATCCAAATCAGTAAAACCCATAGGGCCATGGATATTCTCTGCACCAAAGCCACTACCCCATGCCATTGCAGCATCTATCAAAGCCTTAGACACTTCTTTATCGTCGATAAAATCGATCCAACCGAAGCGCATATATTTCTTCTCTTTCAACTCCTGATCGAGAACGATCGCGGCAATTCTCCCAACCACCACACCATCTTTCTTTGCAAAAAAACACTTCGCTTTAGAATGATCAAAAGCAGGGTTTTTCTTATCAGAGAGTGTACTTATCTCAAAATCAACAATCGGGGGAACGTAATTGGGGTTGTCTTTGTAAAGCCGAAAAGGGAACTTGATGAACGCCTTTAACCCTTTATCTCCGACTACCTCTTCTATAGTAACACTCATGAATTAAAGTAGGTTTTTGGATTTATAGTAGGTGAATGTTTGAGAGAAGCCCTGAAACAAATCGTATTGAATCTTTAAAGGTATTTTATTTCTCTCTAATGAAAAATCATGATCCCAATCTTTGCTGATTTCGCCATGTTTTTCCACCGTCAGGATAGGATCATAACCGAACAATTTACCCAACAAAAAATCAAATTTCAGAATTGTTCTTGTCATCCCCATGGGAATTTTCAGGAAGAGAGACTTCTTCCCTATAGCTTCTGCTAATGCCCTTTGCAAATCACGATGGCTGTACACCTTGTTATCGGATAAGTGGATAATTTCATTGGTATGAAGCATAGACAACTCTATGATATTTCGCGCTACATCCTCGACGTGAATCAACGTGATTTTTTGATTTTCGGGAGCGGCGCACAGATACAATCTAAACTTTGCGGTTTTAAAGAGTGCCAGAAATTCTTTGTCGCGCGGACCGTATATGCCCGTTGGTCTGAAAATGGTGTAATTTAAGCCCGATGTTTTTATCAGTTCCTCAGCCAAAAGCTTGCTCGCACCATATCGAGAAACAGGCCCTCCGGGAAGGACTGGACCTAAAGCCGCTTGAGAGGAAACGTAAGCAAATGTGCCGTCACCTAAAATCCCAGAATTTTTGATTGATGAAATTAATCGGTGAGTAAGATCAACATTTACCTCTTGGAATTTATGATCCTCCGTAGATTTTGTCACTCCTGCATTGTGAACAATGAGGTCAAATTTTCCAACTTCGAAGAAAGCAATAATGCGAGAAGTTTTTTCCTAAGTCACTCTCTGATTTGTAATCAATAGTGAACCTGCTGAACAGATGGCAGTCGATCAAGGCTACTGGTATCTGCGCCTTCACGAACGGCAGCCCAAACCTGAGCCCCAGAAACAGCAAGGGCAGCTTCGCAAATGCTGCTGCCCAAAAAACCATTAGCGCCTGTAATAAGAATTTTCAAAACAACACCCGGAACTATGCCGCTGTAATTGCCAATGAAATATTCAACTCTTTTACCGTTTGATAGATAATATCAATCGCTCTATCTATCTGATCTCGTGTGTGAGTGGCCATTAGAGAGAACCTGATCAGTGAATCTTCTGGAGAAACAGCTGGTGCTACCACTGGATTAACAAAGATTCCTTTTTCCAAAAGTCTCATTGTCAACTCGTAGGTCTTGGTATTATCTCTGATATACAAAGGAATAATTGGAGATTCAGTCGCACCTGTATCAAATCCCAAGTCCTTGAATTTACTCATTGCGTACGCTGTATTATCCAGTAGATTCAATCTAAGCGAATCATCCGTAGTGATGATATCGAGCGCCGCAAGTGTGGAAGCAACAGATGCTGGCGTAAGCGCCGCACTGAAAATCAAAGATCTTGAGTGATGTTTCAGATAATTAACCGTATCGCTATCCGCTCCAATAAAACCGCCCAAAGAGGCAAGGGATTTACTGAAAGTACCGCCGATTAAATCTACATCTTGATCTAAACTAAAATGTGATGGTGTACCACAACCATGATCACCAATTACACCGATGGCGTGAGCACAATCACTCATTACTACGGCATTATATTTTTTAGCAAGCTGAACGATTTCAGGCATTTTAGCGATATCACCTTCCATACTGAAGATACCATCCACCACGATCAATTTCATTTTAGCATCACCTGACAAACGCAGTTTTTGCTCCAAAGAATCCATATCATTGTGACGAAAAATCACAGATTTAGCTTGAGACAGTCGAGCTCCTTCATAAATAGACGCATGATTGAGTCTATCTAAGAAAATTACATCGTTCTTATCTGTAATTGTAGGGATAGTGCCAATATTAACTTGAAAACCAGTACTAAATAAAAGTACCGCTTCCTTTTTTAAATATTTAGCTAATCTATACTCAAGCTCCACATGCAAATCTGTAGTTCCGTTAAGAAACCTCGATCCTGCCACGCTACTACCATATTTATTTATGGCATTGATGGCAGCCTCCTTGATTTTAGGATGCGTAGTGAGCCCTAGGTAGCTGTTCGATCCAAACATTAAGGCCTTTTTGCCTTTAACAATGACCTCAGTACCTTGTTCTGATTCTATCTGCCTAAAGAAAGGATAAATATCCTTGCTTTGAAAATATTGGGGGTCTCTAAAGCTAGAGAATTTGTCTTTTAGTATGCTACTCATGTATCGAAACGTGATCCTAAATTACTCAGATTTCTTGTTAGAACGTGTGAAAACCTAAGGTTGAAAATCGAATAAATCCTTTATTTCCAGAATAAGTGCAAATATACATTTTCTTCTTAGATATGTATCGGACTATCCAACAGTGATGGTCTTTTCTTTTGAAAGTCATCTTTTCCTTTCTTATATCAAACCAATCTGCTTTTTAATATTAGCCAATGATGTAAAGAAGACAGAAAACAGCGTTATTTCTGCTCATACTTCTCATACAATCGCTGCTGGCGTCCAACCAAATCAAGTTCCCTGCCTTTAATAAAGGAGTAAATCACATTATTGGTGCGCATATCAAGTAAATCACCTTCAGAAACCACAATATTGGCATCCTTACCCGACTCCAGAGAACCAGCCCGATCCTCAAGACCCAAAATTTTGGCGGCATTGAGCGTTACCATTTTCAAAGCCTCCTCTCTATCCATGCCATAAGCTGCTGCCGACCCTGCCATAAAAGGCAAATTTCTTGCACTTCCAACGATCACAGGACTATGAGTCAAAAATGAAATAGCGGACAGTATACCTGTCTTATTGACAGCTGTGGGCTGCTGAAAAACATCATCAATCGGAGCATCTGGACTATCAGGCAATCGATGGATATTGTCCAAAACAACTGGATATCCGCTTCTTTTCACCAATTCTTGCACCATCAAAACATCTCTCACCCCTACCAAAACTACCTTTGGATACCTCCAGCTTCTTAAGAATTTGTATGGCCGAAATGATATCTTGTGCTCGATTCACCCTTACAAACAAGCTTTGCTTTCCTGCCAAAACACCTTGCATGGCCTCTAGCACAAGATTTTTCTCTTTTTTCTTTTGCAATGGATATACTTTCGCATCCGCGAAAAGCTGATTCAATTCTTCTACTTGCTCCGCATATTTTTCATTAGGCTGCCTGCCACGCTCTTCCGAACCTGCTTTGGGCGGTCGGGTGAGTGACGGCCAGTTGAGATGTACTGCGTCATCTTGCTTGTAAAGTGCATCTTCCCAATTCCATGCGTCGAGTTGCATCACACTGGAAGTGCCTGATATTCGCCCTCCTTGAGGCACGACCTGAATCAATTGAATTCCATTTAATCGCAGCGTAGGGATAATCTCCGAGTCAGTGTTGTAGGCAATAGCCGAACGAATATGAGGTTTAAGGTTTCCCACTTCGCTCAAATCTTTGGACGCCCTTATGGAGTTAATCTCTATCAAACCAATATCCGACATCAGCAGTATAAGCCCAGGATATATATGCTTTCCCGAAACATCAATTTGCCTATAAGCCCGCAAATCCATTCTAGAAAGCGTCATATCTAGCACATGTTCGATTTTTCCTTCTCGAAAGGTAATGATTGAGTTATCAATCACCTCCCCTGTGCCAATATGAGCAGTGCCTCCCAGCAAAGCGATGGGCTCAGATTGAGGCTTTGCAGGACTTGGTACTTGAGCAGTAGCTGAAAAGCAGAAAGCCCAAAGAACCGCAACGCAAAATGTTTTTTTCAACCTAACAACCATTATCTTATTCATAATCTTCAAGGTTTAGTTCACCAATTTCACCAACAGAATCACAGTGTAAGGACTCCTCCTCCGCTTCCTCTGCCTGCTGAGTAGCCGCGCCTCCTTTTTTTGCTTCTATCATTTTCTCTATCAACCTTGCTCGCTCGTTTTGTAGGTATTTCCTTGCTACCAAATCTTTTTCCAAACTGTAATACTCCGCTCCATCCACAAAAGTCATCTCGACTTTGGCATAAATAGACAATGGATGATCCGACCATAGCACCAGATCAGCATCTTTCCCTACCTTGATGCTGCCCATGTGATCATCTAAATGCAAAAGCTTTGCAGGGTTCAATGTGATCATTTTCAACGCCTCCACCTCAGACACCCCTCCATATTTCACTGTTTTGGCTGCTTCTTGGTTGAGTCGGCGAGCCATTTCAGGGTTGTCTGAATTGATGGCGACCGTTACCCCAGCAGCAGACATCAGTGCTGCATTGTATGGAATCGCATCTCGAACTTCAAATTTGTACCCCCACCAATCTGCAAAAGTTGAGCCTCCCGCCCCGTGCTTAGCCAGCTTGTCTGCCAGCTTATAGCCTTCTAGCACATGCGTGAAAGTATTGACCCTAAAATCAAAGGATTCGGCCACTTTCATCAGCATATTGATCTCCGACTGCACATAAGAATGGCACGTGATAAATCGTTGACTATTGATGATTTCCAAAAGTGCTTCGAGCCTCAAATCAGTTCGAGGAGCAGACGCATTAGCCTGAGCTTTCTTATTCAAAGCTTCATATTTGGTTTTTGCTTGACCATAGGCCTGAGCTTGTGTGAAAGCATCTATAAAAACCTGCTCCACCCCCATTCGCGTCTGAGGAAAGCGTATTTTGTAATCATCTCCCCAGTTGGATTGTTTTACATTTTCGCCCAAAGCCAATTTGATAAATGGATCAGCTTCTGCAATAAGCATCTCACGTGGCGTGGCTCCCCAGCGCAGCTTGACGATAGCTGATTGTCCGCCTATCGGGTTGGCAGAGCCGTGCAAAAGCTGCGCGGCAACCACTCCCCCTGCCAATTGACGATAAATATTAATATCCTCAGAATTGATGGCGTCTCTCATGCGCACTTCTGAGGTCACGGCTAGCGAACTTTCATTGACGGAAAACAAAGCGATGTGCGAGTGTTCATCGATGATTCCTGGCGCGAGATGCTTTCCTGTTGCATCAATGATTTTTGCACCTTCGCTAGAAAGATTCTTCCCAACTTTCAAAATTTTGCCCCCATCTATCAACACATCGCCTCCCGCTATCACGCTATCTTTTTCCAATGTCCAAACTGTGGCATTCTTAAAGAGAATCTTTTCAGGTTGTGGAGTTTGGTGGGTTCCGTAAGCCGAAAAAGGATAAATCAACTGCCCATAATTCCCGATGGAATCGCTTTTGATTACAGTGGAAGTGTTTTGTTCCAAAGCTGCAGGTTCACCTTGCCTAGTCGCTTTCCACTTTACGGCATTTCCGTTTTCTTCTTTCCCAACACCTCCAAAACCATCTTCACCTATCCAGCCTGAAAGTCGAAAATCACTACTATCAGTCTTGATGTTTAACGAGATTTGATATTCACTCAGACTGATCCCCAAAGGCAGGATGGTAGAATCAACCCTATGAATGACCGCAGAATGCTTCCCTCCTATATTGATGATCTCCATACGATGCTTCACAGTATCAACTTCCAAAACATAATTGCCAGCATAATTTGGTTTTTCTAATTCAGAAAAAACAGACCGTTTGCCCTGCACCCAAGTCTCATGAATGGAAGACTTTACATCGAAAATATCTCCTGAACTTACAAAAAAATTTGCCAGCATGCCTTTTTTCAATGCGCCTATTTTATCATCTACGGATAGAAATTTAGCAGGATTTTGCGTGAGCGATTTAAGTATTTCGGATTGATCCAAACCCGTTTTCGGAAGCGTTCGAAGGGCTTTCCAAAACTCCGCTTCACTTACTCCTTCCGTAGTAAAGGCAAACTGTATGCCTTTGTCTTGCAATATTTTGGCATTGAAAGGCGCCATTTCCCAATGCTTCATTTGGGTGAGCGAAACCGCTTGCTCCGCCAAAGGATCACTCACATCATAGGGGTCAGGAAATTTCAAAGGCAAAATCAAAGCAGCCCCTGTAGCTTTTATGGCATCCGCGCGCTGATATTCATCGCCATTTCCTTTGATAATGTATTGCACACCAAATTCATCGCCAATCTCATCTGCCAGTAATACGCGTAACTTATTGCTTCTCGCTTCAAAAATTTGAGGTAAACTTTTGTTTTGATTAAAAGCCTCAAGCGTAAGGTTCAATTCCTTTTCTGGGGCTTTTTCGTACCAAGCTGCATCATAATACGTCTGGCGAATGAGTGCCACCACACCCATAATTGATTTAGGATAAATCTGATGGGATTGGCTTCTGGAAAATGAAAAATGTGATGCTGCCCTTGGCAAAAGCACCACTTCGCTCGCTGGTGCATCCGCTACGGTCACCATTGCAGATGTACCCCGTACGATACCGTCGGGTCTATGAGTCAGCACCGCTCCAAAACCTGTTTTCTGCCAATTCAATGCCTCTTTGATATTTGACGAAAAATGATCTACTGCATGAAAATCTGCTTTCACATGGTCATTCCAACCGAAAGCCTGTTTTTTCTCACTATCATACTGAAGACTCCCTCCACTTTTTTTAGGTACTTCTGGCAGACCATACGAGGTATACATATCAATAAAAGCAGGATAGATGTATTTACCTTTGACATCTATGACAATCGCACCATTCGGGATTTGAACATTGCTACCGACTTCTACAATTTTTTCTCCCTTCAACAACCAAAGTTGCATTTTCAACCTTCGTTTGATAGTCGATAAAAATGGTGGCATTGGTGAGCGCATAGTGCTCTGGCCTCTGATCTGCGACTCCATTGGCTGCAGGATTATTCTGAGCCAAAACCGCGAAACTGCCAAATAGCGCAAGGTATTTTATTAGTCGTTGCATCAATTTCATATTTTTCATTCTGCTAAAAGCATTACCCAAAAGCAGGAATTCCTGTGATTTCATTACCCAAAATAAGCAAATGTATGTCGTGTGTGCCTTCATAGGTAATCACAGACTCAAGATTCATCATGTGCCGCATGATCGGATAATCTCCCGTAATGCCCATCGCGCCATGTATCTGTCTCGCCTCACGCGCAATCCTCAACGCTACTTCCACGTTGTTGCGCTTGGCCATAGAAATCTGGGCGGTAGTAGCTTTGCCTTCATCCATTAGTTTGCCCAGCCGCCAGTTTAGCAGTTGTGCCTTTGTAATCTCCGTGAGCATTTCTGCCAATTTCTTTTGCGTAAGCTGGAAACCTCCTATCGGTTTGCCAAACTGAATCCTCTCCATCGAATACTTTCTCGCCGACTCATAGCAATCCATGGCTGCTCCTATGACACCCCAAGCGATTCCATACCGAGCTTTATCCAAACACCCAAGTGGCGCACCTAGACCATCCTTTTTAGGTAAAATATTTTCCTTTGGTATGCGAACATCACTGAAAACCAACTCTCCCGTGCATGATGCTCGTAGCGACCATTTGCCATGTGTCTCTGGAGTAGTGAAGCCTTCCATGCCACGCTCTACGATTACTCCTTTTATTCTGCCCTCCTCATTTTTAGCCCAAACGACTGCAATATCTGCCTTCGGCGCATTGGAAATCCACATTTTAGCACCATTGAGAAGGTAATGATCACCCGCATCCACAATTTTTGTCTCCATCCCACTCGGGTTAGAACCATGATTGGGTTCGGTCAGTCCAAAGCAGCCCAGCATTTCTCCTGAAGCCAATTTTGGTAGATATTTCTTCCGTTGCTCTTCACTCCCATAAGCATATATCGGATGCATGACCAGCGATCCCTGCACAGAAGCTGTAGAGCGCATACCAGAGTCTCCTCGCTCGATCTCCTGCATGATGAGTCCATAGCTGATATAATCCAGTCCGCCACCTCCGTAGGTCTCAGGAACGGTAGGGCCAAAAGCCCCTACCTCTCCAAATTTCGGCACAATGTCTTCTGGAAAATAGTTTCTCTCTGCCCAACCTTCCACGTATGGGGTAATTTCTTTCTTCACAAAATCCCTGATCGAAGCACGGATCAGCTTATGTTCTTCCGTGAGTAAATCGTCTATTTGATAAAAATCAGGTGACTGAAAATCGTCAATGAAATTCCTTTTTTGAGGGGGCGTACTCGAAGATTCTGGTTTGGAAGACATAACAGACCGTTTTTGTATTATCAGGATAAAGGTTCAATTTTACAATCGAAGCTAGTGAAGAACAGCGGGAATGAGAATTTTACGAATATGATATTCTTCAGCCCTGAATAAAACAAATTTGCGGCATTGAAATCAATTGTAATATTGAAATGCTTTAGCTGTTGCTCTTCGCCTTTGCATAAAACAGGTCAATGAAATTTTATTTATACATAGCGATCAGCATTTTGTGGGTCAGTCAATCTAGTGGTCAGATTGTGCTGAAAAAGACCTTTTTCGATCCTGATAAAACTTTGATACGTGAGTTGATTTCGCTCAATGCGTCAGATTCCACTCTAGAAGGAAAATATCAATCGTTCTACCAAAACGGCTCCCTTGCCACCAAGGGACATTATCTCAAAAATCTTTCGGATAGTACTTGGGTTTTTTATTTCGAAAATGGAAAGAAAAAAGCCTCTGGAAAATATGAACGTGGGGTTCAAAACGGACGATGGAAGTACTTTTTTGAAAATGGCAACCCAAAAGCAGAAGGCTTGCTCACGAGTGGAATGAAAGACGACTCTTGGATATTCTATTTTGAAAATGGAGGAGAAAAAAGTAGTGGGAAGTACAAGAAAGGTAAAAAAGAGGGCATCTGGAACTACTTCTATGAAGAGGGTTCACTAAAAGCCCAAGCCTATTACGAGCAGGGAAATGGTGCTTACAAAGAGTTTTACCCTTCAGGAGCGCTGAAAATGGAAGGTCAAAACATTGATGAAAAAAGTGAAGGTGAATGGACATATTATCATGAAACTGGAGAGATTGAAGCCTTTGGTGCATTTAAATACGGACTGAGAGATGGACTTTGGAAATATTATCACCCAAATGGCCAACTAGCTGCGCAAGGTGCATTTGAGAATGGCGAAAAGATGGGTATCTGGAAATACTTCTATGAAGATGGCTCAGTGAACACCGAGGGAGTCATGAAAAACGACCAGAAAGATGGTTTTTGGAAGTTGTACTATCCATCGGGTATAGTGAAAGGCGAGGGAAAATATGATTTGGGAAGCGGCGAGTACATTGAATTTTATGAAAATGGAAAACAAAAAGCACGCGGAGCTATGCTCTCAGGGAAAAAGGAAGGCACATGGATTTATTACAGTGAAGATGGCGTAGAAGATGGCCATGCCTATTTTGAGGATGGTTTGGGCGACTATAAAGGCTTCTACCCTGACGGCACGCTGAAAATGAAAGGTCAGCTAGAAGGTGATCGTCGTGTGGGAGAATGGTCGCTTTACAATCCTGAGGGTACGCTCGCGGGAATGTATCGCCCTGTTTATGAAAGTGAAAAGCCAATCTTTCGCACCTCAGAATCAATCAATTTGGATGATAAAAATTCTGAGAATATCGCAAAACCAGAATACAAATACAAAAACAACAAGTCCAGATATTTCACTCCAAGGGTAAATGAGTTTAGAGGATATATCCTCGCCACAAATCCCATGTGGATGATCGTGGGAAAACTACCCGTTTCTTTCGAATACTATTTGCAAGAGCGTTTGGGTTATGAAGCACAGCTTACATTTCACAACAGCCCATTTTTCAGAAAAGCGCACACCAATGAACTCAGCACCAAAGGAGGTTCGCTGGCTTTACGACAAAAATTTTATAACAGCGATGGCGATTTGGGGCTTTTTTATTTTGGCCATCAGATAGGCACGGGGTATTTACTCCATCATGTGACCAAAATTGATTCTTCTAACACCTCAAACCCTTTTGAAGTTGACCTAACTGCCACAGAAGGTCAATTTTCGTATGGTGTTTTTATTGGTAATAGGTGGATGAAACGTGCTGGAAATGCGGGGCTTACTGTCGATTTTCACTTTGGTATTTCCATTGCCACAAGAAGTTTTAATAAAGAATATGTAACTACAATCACGAATGAGAGTTTATTTAATAGTTTGAATCAAGACCGAATTTACGTCCCTCTCATTTTTGGGATCAACATCGGTTTTTCTGGCCCGAAAAGACCAACTACAAGCTTTTAAATAATTATGAGTAAGAAAACAGCCATCATTGGCGCTACGCCAAATCGTGAAAGATATGCTTATCTGGCAGCAGAAAGATTGTCAAGCCACGGCCATGAGATAGTGCCCATAGGCATCAAAAAAGGTGAGGTTTTTGCAAAATCCATTTTACCCTTGCAGGAAAAACCAGAAATAGCGGATATCGACACCATTACCATGTATATCAACCCTCACAATCAACGTGAATGGGAAGACTACCTACTCAGCCTAAACCCGAAGCGCATCATCTTCAATCCAGGAACGGAAAATCCAAGTTTTGCTCAAAAGGCACAAAATCAAGGAATAGAGACTGTAGAAGGCTGTACGCTGGTGATGTTGGGGGCGAAGACGTTTTAGATTTCTCCCTCAAGAAGCAACTTTTTCCGAAAGATGATTCTCATCTCAACTTACACACTCCCGAATGCCATAATTTGTATACTTTTGCGGGTCAAGTTTAAGAACGTTTGAACCAAAATATACAATGAGTAAAGACAATTATTCAGCGAGTAATATTCAGGTACTAGAAGGATTAGAGGCGGTAAGGAAAAGACCGGCGATGTATATCGGGGATGTGGGGGTCAAAGGTCTTCATCATTTGATCTGGGAAGTAGTTGACAACTCCATAGATGAGGCACTCGCTGGGCATTGCGATACCATCACGGTAGAGATCAATACCGACAACTCCATCACTGTAACGGATAATGGCCGTGGTATCCCAATTGACTATCACGAAAAAGAAAAAAAATCAGCACTAGAGGTTGTTATGACCGTGCTTCACGCTGGTGGTAAATTCGATAAAGACACCTACAAAGTGTCTGGAGGTCTCCATGGGGTGGGTGTTTCTTGTGTGAATGCCTTGTCTACAGACTTGAAAGCAACCGTTCACCGTGCAGGGAAAATCTATCAGCAAGAATATAAAATAGGTATTCCTCAGTATCCTGTAAAGGAAATTGGCACCACAGATATCACAGGAACGGTGATTCAATTTACTCCTGACAACAGTATTTTCACTGCATCTGAGTTCAAATACGAGACAGTAGCCAACAGGTTGAGAGAACTTTCTTTTTTGAATGCAGGTATCACCGTTCACCTTATTGACCACAGAGAGCAAGACGAAGCTGGAAAAGATATCAGCGACATCTTCCATTCTGAAGGTGGTTTGAAGGAATTTGTTGAGTACCTAGACAACACTAGAGAGAAACTCATCCCTGAGCCAGTATACATGGATGGGGAAAAAGGAAATATCCCTGTACAGGTGGCACTGAACTACAACACTTCCTACAGCGAAAATGTAGTGTCGTATGTCAATAACATTAATACGATAGAGGGTGGAACGCACGTTGCGGGATTTAGAAGAGCTCTCACGCGTACGCTTAAATCTTATGCCGACAAGTCTGGCTTACTTGATAAGATAAAGCTTGAGATCAGTGGTGATGACTTCAGAGAAGGACTTACAGCTGTAATTTCAGTGAAAGTACAAGAGCCACAATTTGAGGGACAAACCAAAACGAAGCTTGGTAACTCAGATGTAATGGGCGCAGTAGATACTTGCGTGAGCGAGATGCTTCAAAACTACTTGGAAGAACATCCACGTGAAGCCAAGATGATCGTTCAGAAGGTGATCTTAGCAGCTACTGCTCGTCATGCAGCCCGAAAGGCTCGTGAGATGGTCCAGCGTAAAAACGTACTTTCTGGCACAGGCCTTCCTGGTAAATTGGCCGATTGCTCGGACAAAGACCCTGCAGTTTGTGAAATATACCTAGTGGAGGGAGACTCTGCTGGTGGTTCTGCTAAGCAAGGACGTGATCGTAAATTTCAAGCTATTTTACCACTTAGAGGAAAAATCCTCAACGTAGAAAAAGCGCAAGAGCACAGAATTTACGACAATGAGGAGATCAAAAACATCATCACAGCACTTGGTGTGAAATTCGGAACACCGGAAGACGAAAAAGCGCTGAACATGGAAAAACTCCGTTACCACAAAGTCATCATCATGACGGATGCGGACATTGACGGAAGTCACATTAGAACGCTTATCCTGACTTTCTTTTTCAGATACATGCGTGGTTTGATAGAAGCAGGCTACTTATACATTGCTTTGCCTCCGCTTTATTTGATCAAAAAAGGTAAGCAAGAGCGATACGCTTGGTCTGAAAATGATCGTGAAAGAATCATAAAGGAAATAGCTGGAGAGGGTAAAGAAGACTCTGTGAACATCCAACGATACAAAGGTCTTGGTGAAATGAACCCAGAACAACTGTGGACTACAACCATGAATCCTGAGGTCAGAAGCTTAAAGCAAGTAAACATAGATTCGGCCGCTGAAGCTGATCATTTGTTCTCTATGCTGATGGGTGATGAAGTGGCTCCAAGAAGAGATTTTATTGAAAAAAATGCGAAATACGCGAAAGTGGATGTTTAATCCGATCGTTACTTGAGTCAAAAAGCTCAATTTGTAACAACACTTTTTCGCCTTTTATCACTTTAAATATCAGATTTAGAAAAAGCCCTCGGCCAATCTAGATCTGATATTTTAGTTTTATGTGAATTCTAAATTTTACCACAATCAAATGAGGAAAATAGCCATACTAGCAATACTTTTTTGCACCTACCAAACCGCAATAGCTCAATGCTATTGGCAACAGAAAGTTGACTATAAAATTGATATTGATTTTAATGATAAGAAACATCAGTTTACTGGAAAAGAGCGACTCACCTATACCAACAACTCACCTGATACACTACGAAAAGTGTATTTCCATTTGTATTACAATGCCTTTCAGCCAAATAGCATGATGTCGGTACGCCGTGCGATCGTGCGTGACGCAGATCCTCGTTTTCCTCTTATGGACGAGATAGATATGCTCAAAGACGATGAAATTGGCTATCAAAAAATCCTCTCGCTACAGCAGGATGGCAAACCTTTGAACTACACCATTTCATATACCACACTGGAAGTAAAACTTGCCCTGCCCCTGCTTCCGAAGCAATCGACTACCTTCCTAATGGATTTTGAGGCGCAAGTACCTATTCAGGTTCGAAGAACGGGACGCGATAGCTATGATGGCGTGGACTATTCTATGGCACAGTGGTTTCCCAAAATGGCAGAATATGACAAGAATGGCTGGCATGCGCATCCGTATGTGGCGAGGGAGTTTTATGCCCCTTGGGGAAACTACGAAGTAAATATCTACCATAGATAAAGAATACACACTGGCTGGCACTGGTATTGTCCAAAACCCTAATCAAGTGGGTCATGGGTATGGGAAAAAGGATATGAAAGAAGACACCAAGGACAAAAAACTCACTTGGAAATTCAAAGCCACAAACGTACATGATTTTGTATGGGCAGCAGACAAAGACTATATACACACGACTGCTCAAGTTCCCAATGGGCCGCTACTCAGATTTTTCTACCTAGACAACAATGAAACCGATCTCTGGAAAAATGAACTTCCAAAATATGCGGTGAAAACGTTTGAATATGCCAACAAACACTTTGGAAAATACGGATGGTCAGAGTACTCCATCATCCATGGTGGAGACGGTGGCATGGAATACCCTATGGCCACTTTGATTATCAATAAAAAACGTGACTCTGGCATCCGTTCGCTCAACTCTTTGGTAGGCACGATGGTACATGAGGTCATGCACAGCTGGTATCAGGGCATGCTCGCCACCAACGAAAGTTATTATGCTTGGATGGACGAAGGATTTGCATCCTATGCAGAAGAATTTATTCTCAATGATATTTTCTCTGAGCAAAGAGCCAACCCAATGGAAGGCACGGTGAATGGTTATATCCGATGGACAAAAACAGGTTATGAAGAACCCTCCTCCACCCATTCAGATCATTTTATCACCAACAGTGCTTATGGAAGAGCATCGTATACCAAAGGTGCGGTGGCTCTGGTGCAACTCAGCTACATCATAGGAGACGATGTTATGCGCAGAGGACTAATCAAATACCGAAACCAATGGGGCTTCAAGCATCCAGATCCAAACGATTTTATCAGGATCATGGAAAAAGAATCAGGCCTGCAATTGCATTGGTTCTTTGATTATTGGACTCACACCACAGCCACCATAGACTATGGGATCAAAAATGTGAATGAGCTAAAAAATAAAACCGAAGTAAGACTTCAGCGCGTAGAACAGATACCTATGCCCATGGACATAACCGTCACCAAAAAGGATGGATCTAAGATTTACTATTACATACCTCTAGGTGTGATGCGTGGAGAAAAAATGAAAGAATTCTCTGACGATCGAAAGGTTCTTGAGGACTGGTTTTGGACACATCCAGAATACACTTTCACGATCGACCTTCCTTTGTCAGAAATTCAAAAAATAGAAATAGACGAATCTCAGCGAATGGCCGATGTGAATCGGGATGACAACACTTATGTGAGTGAGTAATTGTAACTGTGAAAATCCACCCCCTAGCCCCCGCCAGCGGGGGACAATAAAAACGCAGATCTAGTTAGCGGATAGGATGCTCTGCGGGGGGCATACCTAGTGAATGACTACATAACGGAGAATTTTCAACTTTCAACTCTAATCTTTAATCTTTCACACTTTCTCTTCAACCAGCGAGTCACCCTCGCAGAGGGTCTTAATCTCAATCCAGATATAAACGCACATCTAGTTGGCAGATAGGATGCTCTGCGAGCATGACTACATTATGGAGAACGTTACACTTTCAACTCGCTGAGCGCAACACGCACTGCGCTGGACGCTTTCCGTTCTCACCACTCAGTCATTCACGAATGAAAAGTTGATCCTGAAAACCGAATACCGAATACCGCTCACTGAATACTGCTCACCGCCAAACGCTAACCGCTAACAGCATACCGTTCCATTCTCAATTCTCAACTTCCAGCTTTCAACTTTAATCTTCCCACTTTCAACTATCAACTATCAACTATCAACTTTCAACTTTCATCTAACAACCCTCCTTCCGTCCATTGAAAAAATACCACATTTATGGTATTGCACAAGTTGGTTATGGCCATTATTTTGTCACTTTTTTTTCATTAAACCCTTATATATTATGTCAAAAGAGAATTTTGATGCGCTCAAGCCAGAGATGGACGACATCCCTGACAATGAAGTGAAAACCCCCAACATGCCTGTGGACAAATACGTGCAGGAATCTGCTGACCTGGTGGTCTGGAGCAAAGAAGATCAACCCAAATTAGAAGCTGTGGGTGTGCCTAAGAAGACCTTCACCCGATTGCCAGTGGCTGAGGGTGCCTTGCGCTATGCACAGAGCGTGTGGAATAAGGAGCGCTACTCCCAAGAGGAAGCCACCCGCCAGTGGAATGAAGAAGCACCTGTAGCGGATGACCTCCGCAACGAACTAGAGCACTCCTTTCGCTATGCTTTTCGTAGCAGACCCGATCTGCTCTCCCGCGTGGCAGCCATAGAAGATGGCACGGGCAATGCCGACATGCTCCAAGACCTGAGCGACTTGTCTGTATTAGGCAAGGCCAACTTACCGCTGTTGCAAGCCATCTCCTTTGATGAAGCCAAGCTGGACACGGCCGCAGCACTCAGCGACTCGCTGAGCGATGTGCTGGCCACCATGAATGGCGAACGTACCGACCCCAATGAAGCCAAGCGCACACGAGATCGCGCCTATACCCTGCTCAAAAATGTAGTAGACGAGATCAGGGAAGCTGGCAAGTTTGTCTTCTGGAAGGATGACAAGCGGAGAAAAGGATACTACAGCCGATATTTAAATAAGCGCTGACGTTCAGGACGAAATAATATTTGTCAGGAAAGGGGTCGAGTATCTCAGGACGGAATATTATTTGGTATGAGCACATTTTCGAGCTTCAGAAGAGGTCTTTCATCGTCAGGAAGGCCTCTTTTTGTGTCAGGACGGGTTTTTTAGCGTCAGAACTGGGTTTTTCATGCTCAGGAGAGGGTGTGGTACTGTCAGGATCGGATGGGCTGCACCCATCCTTCTGATATCTCGCCCTTTCAGGACTAAGATAATACCTTGCAAGCCCCAACGGGGCAAAATCAGCTCAAACGATGGGTGAATAGCCCAGCGTACAAATGCCACGCTCCCGCATCTAGCCCTGAAAGGGCGGAATTATTCTTGTATAAAACCTTCGAGGTTTCTTTCACGCTTTAGAGAAAACCTCCAAGGTTTGACACTGTTACTAAAGCGACTTCACCACTCCCACGATGCTTTTGGCCGTATAAGTATCTACTACCTCCACATTCTCAAAAACCATAAAATACTTGTAATTCGCCCCTGCTTTCTCCGCCCAGCGCTTACCAAGGATGTTTTTCATCCTTGATTCTTCATTGGCAAGATGATCGCCTTTGGTCTCTAGCAATATCAAGTTGCCAAGTGTAGTGTAAATGATAAAATCTGGGTAGTGGTCTTTGTCATAGCCATTGAGCGCAAAGGCTTTGCCCTTTACCAAATTCTTATGCCAAAACACCACATTGTCCAATGAAGCGATCTCCATGATAACATTCTGTTCAAAGTTGTTCATCCCCGCCTCCCGCTCATAAAGCGATTTATTGATATTGGGCGCAAGTTTCAATGGAGAGATATGATTCTGAAAAGTGAAATGCGGCTTTACGAAGATTTTATTGGAGTCTAGCATTTTCTGAAACTGCTGACGTGCCTCCATGGCCTGTATCTCATTGATTTTGTTTTTGATCTTCTGGATGTAGCTGTATTCATTGTTGACGATATCACTCACCTGATCTTTGGTGAGTGACTCGAACACGCGACTCACATACGCCCTCAACTCCTGCTCAGATAATGGCGACATGTCGCCAAGTTTAGAGACAATCAAGCGGCTCACATCCTTGATCTGTGTCTCCTTAGGTTTGGTCAAGATGGTGTCAATCAGTATTTTCTTGGCATGATCTCGCAGCTTATCAATAGATGAAGTCTTCTTGGCTTCATCGAAATCCACTTTATACACTTCTGCCGAAGTATCATCAAAATCTATTTTGGAACTGTGCTCCGATAGCTTCAAGTCACGAATCAATGCCTTTTGGCTCAAAAGACGCTCATAGGGAACGAACTCCTCAAATAACACATCCGTGCGATCATCCTTTTGATCATCTACAATGAAAAACTGAGGAATCTGAAAGCCCTTCAATAGCTCAGTATAGGCAGATTCAATCTTGTATCGCTTTATTTCTTTCCCCATTTCCACAGACATAAAGTTGGTGTAGTCATCGTCAGTGTTATTCACCTTTTCTTCAAAGGCCTTGCCTTCTTCTTGTGCCTTTTCGGTGATTTGCTTCACCGCTTCATAGCTAGCACCTGCATCTACCGACACAGGCAGCTCTGGATCAAAATCTATGGACGCCACATCAAAATCTTCATCTGAGCGCACCTCTTCGGTAGCACCAGCGCCAAACAATTCTTCCTGTAGCACCTGATCTTCCGTCTGCTTCTCGGCCTCCATTTCTTGTGCGTAGTAGTCGTCCTTGCTAAAGCCCGACTCTTGCAGGCCTTTCACAATATTGTCAAGTGTTTCGTTGAACTTGGCTGATGCTGTAAGCACAAATGACAAGTTGAGCAGCGTGTTTTGATGCTGGGTGACGTATGGCTGGCGCAAGACTCGACCCAAGATCTGCTCCACATCTACTGCCGACGATTTGTCTGCCAAAGAAGCCAGTATATAGGCAAATGGACAATCCCATCCTTCTTTGAGCGCATTCACGGTGATGATATAGCGCACAGGACATGATTTATCCATCAGGTCAATACCTTTCAGCTCATCATTGCCACTTACTTTGATTTTGATTTGCTCCTCGGGGATTTTCAGTTTGATAAGCTGTTCTTTGATTTTTTCAAAAGTGGTATTGTCTTTTCCTTTGATATTGGATTGCGCCTGAAAAAGGATGATGGGGCGAATGTATTTGCCCGTAATCGCTTCTTCTGCTTGCGCCAGTCCTTCCAGCTGCCTTTGCAGGTGCAGTGCACTGGTGATCACCTCTTCTTTTTTGTGATGGTTATAGACAATCACTGGCAGCTTCACCATATTTTCCTTTTTCAATGCCACGGCATTCACATAGCTGATAATGTTGCTATTGGACTTGGGCGTGGCTGTGAGGTCCATCACAAAGGAAGGATTGAGGGCTTGTAGCATTTCTACACTCAGCTCACTTTCGGCATTATGACTTTCATCCAAGATCACAATGGGGTTGAGCGAGCGGATCACGTTGATGAGTGTGATGGTATCCTCACTCTCGGGCAGCACATCGGCCTCATCTATGAAGGGACGAAAAGGCGCGAGCGCACTATTCTGCTGAAAAATCTTTCTGTCCTCTTTCTTCAGTTTATTGATGCGAATACTACTAAAGCTGAACACGAAGATATTGAGCTGATCATAAATCGATGAAGGGTTGAGCCCTGTACCTTGTAGCAGTTGGTCTTTTTCAAAGACCTCTACCCTGTTGGCAAAGAGGCTGTTGAGCTTTTTTCTATATGGATGCTCTGGGTCTGAAAGATTCTGCACCGTCTGCTGTAGCAAGTTGCTCCACGGCACGAGCCACACCACCGCCTTGGGCTGTGTGGCGTCCATAGATTTGCTGATGGCATGTATGGCATTGCAGGCGATAAAGGTCTTGCCCCCGGCGGTAGGCACTTTGATGGCAATATGCGCTGCACCTGGTAGGTTGTCTTTATATGGGCGCATGCCTGAGGTGCTTCCGTCCAGCTTCACTTCATACGCTCCTATGCGGCCTTCCCAATAGGCATTGAATGCTTTGGCCGCATCTCCATATTTACGCAAGTACTCCAGATAGCTACTCAAATCTGTGATTACCTGCTGCTGGTATCCTTTAAGCTCCATATTTTAGATGTTTTCCAGTTTGGCTATCCACGCATTGAAGCGTGGGCACTTGCTTCTTATTTTCTGTAGGCCGATATCGTGTGCTAACAGCGACCCGTAAAATACCTTGTTGTTTTCCGTATCCGATTTATACCCTCTAATGATCCGCTCTAATCGCTTGGAGGGTGCGGTGGTTCGTCCATCATTGATGTCTTCTGGTTCGAGTAGTAGTGACGCTTGCAAATAGTCATAGTCTAGAAACTCATTTGGCTCAAAGTTCTGATCAAAAACTTTTCCATCCGAAAACAACAAGGCTTCAAACTCATGTAGCTGGACATAGGGAATAAATCGATACCTGATTCTATCGTTCAAATCGGCTTTCATGCCTTCTTCAATCAGATCCATACGCTCCGACCTACTCACTTTTGCTTTTGCCGCTTCCCAAGAAGGAAACTCATGATGATCATGAATGCCATAATAGTCTATAAGCGTGGTGACCATGACGGCTCCAGAACTGGTAAGGTAATTTTCTATCTCCTCTCTCAAAACTGACCATGACACGATCCCGCCGCTTGTCTTTTTAATGGTGGGAGTATGAATGATGATTCCCCGACTCAAAAAATGATGTTGCAGCACGTCTTTGCAAAAATCCTGCTCCGTCTTGCCTTCTCCTATGATAATCAATTGCTTCATTTTGTGAAAGGCTGTGCTGAGTTAATAATATTTCTTTCCCAAAGCTCTCCGAGCGTATGCCCTGCCAGCCAAACTTGAAAATCCTCTGTGCGCAAACGCCTAAAGGTGGACTGTCGTTCGCTTTCATTCCGATCTACCGTGATGATGTCCTCCGCTGTGAAGCAATCTACAAGCGTTACCGATTGAGTCGAAATGATGATTTGTGCCTTTTGAGAGGCTACCTGTATCATCCCTGCAAGTTTGGATATGGCCAAAGGATGTAGCCCCAACTCTGGCTCGTCTATGATGATGACTGAAGGTGGCTCAGGTTGCAGCAAAACAGTAGCCAAGGCTATGAACCGCAACGTACCGTCAGAAAAGTGTTGTGCCGAAAAATTGGTATTCAGGTCATTGCTATCGATCCACCTCAGTTCAATCTCATTTTCGCGACCAGCAGTAAGGCTGGGTTCCAATATAAAATCATGAATATAGGGCGCTACTGACTGTATGGTTTTGAGAATACGTCTAAAAATAATCGGGTGATTTTGTTTCATCAAATACAAAAAGGCAGGCAAATTCCTTCCATCATATTTCATCTGTCTGTTGTCCTCCAAGGCACATGCTTTGCGCAACCAAGAGGTGCTGGAGGTATCATGGAAATGAAAGATCTGTCCGCCGACAAGATACTTATCCCCATCCCCCTTAGAATAATGGATAGCACTTTCTAATGATGCCTTCTTATAGCTATAATTGAGCACATCGTCAGATATGGACACGCCATATCCAGAGCCTTCATAATCAATAAAAAGTTCGTTATCCTGAGTACTGGCCAGCCTGAAAATGTAGCCATCAAAGACAGTACCATCTCTAGAAAATACAATCTTCCCATCCAAAAACTCTGTGCTTTTGCGTCCGAAGTAAAGCAGATTGTCCGCTTTCTCTTCCAATACAAACCTTTGAAGCCGCTTATGGAAAATGGCACCAATAAGTTTAAAAAAAGCAAGAAAATTACTCTTTCCTGAGCCATTGCTACCGATCAAGACATTGATCGGTCGTAGCTCAAGCTCCATGTGCCTGATAGATTTGAATCCCTCTATTTTTATGTAGTTGATCATAAACTTAAAACCTAGTGATATCCCTTGGTATCTTCTTGAATATAATGTGGTACTTCTGCATGAGCCGCTCCTCTAGCAGGCACTTGTCTGCATAGATGATGTACTGCTCTGCCCGGGTCTGGATGGTACGCATAAATGCCTCATCCAGCGAGGTGATTTGGTCCTTTTTATAATAAAAGTAATACGCCGTATCATTGGCCTCACCCAGAAAATAGCCATTATCACTTTTCACCTTCCCACCTACATCTTTCAACGCTCCACTTTCAGCTTTACACTCTCCACTTTCAACTTCACTCTTTAAACTTTCCTCTTTCAACTTTACACTTCCCAAAGATTGCTGTGTCTCACTGTACCACACATATTCCCTGATCTTGTCTACACCTATGGTCTCATTGAGTAGCTCGTCTGATAGGAATATGGGCTGCCCCAGCGTGTAATAATCAAAACTGCCGCCCGTGCCTTCAACGGCTTTGCTGCCTTCTCCAAATCCGTTCATCACTCTCCTCACGCGCTCTGCCGTGATGGTCTCCGCATAGTCTTCCATCTCCACAAGGATAAACTTTCGGTTGCCCCCATCCTGTTTATTGAGATTGAGCACTGCATGGGCGGTGGTGCCAGAGCCAGCGAAGGAGTCGAGAATGATATCATCTTTTTTAATTGCAATTTTCAGAATTTGTTCCAAAAACTTGGTTGGCTTTGGAGTTTTAAACACATCTGAAGTAGTTAATTCAGAAAAGATTTTCATTAGCTCATATTTAGCATTCCTATTATGCCCCGTCTCTTCAATGTCATCCCATATATTTGAAGGAACGATTCCAGACTGATCTTTTAGAAATGTTTTTTTGATGATCCTCGTCTCATCTTCTGAGAAAACAATTATCTTTTCTGAAATCATTTCAAGCATTCTCTCCTTGCTCCATCTCCATCCATTTTTTGGAGGAAGTATCTTATTTCCATTAGGACTTACTATCTCATATTTCAAATTTTCCCGAGGATTTGGAGAAGATACATTGCCAGAAAACCACAACCCTCTTTTGTCATTATCTGGATTTTTATAATGAGCATTATTCTCAGCGCGTCTTTCTAAGCGATAGGGTTCCCATTCGATGTGTTTAGAATAAACTAAAGTGTGATTAAAATCAACAGAAAACTGTTTAGAATCATTATTTGATGAATCGGCTGATCTCCAAATTAGATCTGTCACAAAATTCCTCACCCCAAAAATCTCATCACAAATAAGCTTTAGGTTGGCTTGCTCATTGTCATCTATAGAGATAAAAATAGCCCCATCCTGCGCCAGTAGCTTGTGCAGCAGCTTGAGCCGTGGGTACATCATGCATAGCCACTTATCATGTCGGGTGAGGTCTTCGCTTTCTTTGCCCACTACCTCCCCCAGCCACTTTTTCATCTTGGGGTCATTCACATTATCATTATACACCCAGCCTTCATTGCCCGTGTTGTAGGGCGGGTCTATGTAGATGCACTTCACCTTGCCTTCATACTCGGGAAGCAGGCTTTTGAGGGCTTCTAGGTTGTCTCCATGAATGATTTTATTGCCCCCTTCGACAGGCTCAGGGTGGCTTTCAGCGGAGAATTGATACTGATGCTCCAGTACTTTGTAAGGCACGTCGCGGTGGTGGTTGATCACTTTTTCTTTTCCTATCCAGTGGAGCGTAGGCATAGCTGAGGGTATTACTTTTTTAAGAAATCGAAATTAGCCAAATAATTGCAGAACGCTTTGCGCTGACCGCAAAACGCTTTGCGCTTCGCGCTTTTTTAGCTCTTAAAACCTTCGAGGTTTCTTTCACGCCGTACAGAAAACCTCCAAGGATTGATGATGTAGATTGGGTAATCGTGATAGATGCTTGTATTTTTGACCAAAGATTGATGCGCGTCCTAGCCGGATGCCCACTTTGGAAACCCCAGAAAAGGTTCAGACCATAATGCACATCGATCTTTTATATTAGGCAATGGCGATCGCAGGCTGGTTTCTCTGGACCCAGATTCCCCCCGAGCGTCGTTGCTTTTTTCATGGATTCACATGTGCCTTTAGGGCAATAAAAACAGCGGGATTTAGTGGGTCATTGGTAAATATTGAAAAACTTTTGTACTGATTTTCCAACCTTCCTTCAGAGTTAAAATAAATCTGTAAATCCACCGAAGAGCCAGCATCGATCTTTGAAGGTAAGTTTGAAAATCGCAGGCAATCACAGTTCGGATCTAATTTCACAATTTTCAGTGGCGCATCCCCTACATTGGAAATGGTGATTTGCGCACTACCCACCTCCCCTTCGCTGAGCACGCCCATATCCAACTTATTGGTACTGACAATCACTCTCGGATTAGCCCCTTTTTCTTCCAAATCAGGAAACAACGTACTCACAACAAAAAACTCTTTCAGTCTATGTTCTGGAGCTTCATTGGTATTAAACCTTAAATTATCACTTCCATATCCCAATCTGTTGCAGTTTTTCGGAGTAAAAACTATCCCCATCCTCACTTCTGAATGAGGCTTAATTTGATAGCTGCTAAACTTGATTTTCAGATAAGTTGGGCTGAGCACTGATAAAGAATCAATAATAATTGTTTCATCGCTCTGATTATATAAACTAACCTCTTTAGAAAGCACTCCTTTCTTTTCTACATTCCCAAAAGAAACGTACTTCGATTCGACCATAAGCGCCCCCATCTTTTTCCTATAGAACGGTGACTTTTTCAACCAATCAGCACTTTGACCTTGGAGGTATAACATCACCTTTCCATTGCTAGCGTTGGAAAATATGTCAATTTTCTCATTGAAGGCTTCTTCTTCAAATACAGGTTTGATCGTAAAGTAAATAACGCCTGTGTCCCCCGGCTGCAGAGGATTGTCCCAATTCAATGCTGTACAATCACAATGAGACTGTACATTGCTCACTACCAAAACACTATCCCCGGTATTTACATAGCGAAAGGCATGTGTAAGATTACTTTTATCAGACGATACTTTTCCAAAATCATGGTTAATTGTCTCGAATGAGATCTTCGGTTGTGCAAACGCTACCAAAGTGGTAGCAAGTCCAATCACTAAAAATATAATATTCCTCACAGCACCATTTGTTTTAATTCCCTCGTTCGTCGCAAAGGTTCAAATTATTTAGGTTTGCACAAAAATTATTAAACCCTTATGGCTCGAATACTCACTGGAATACAAAGTTCAGGAAAACCGCATCTAGGCAATTTGCTTGGCGCCATCATTCCTGCGATCCAACTTTCTAAGGACGAGAAAAACGAATCATTTTTCTTTATCGCTGATTTACATTCACTTACCTCCATAAAAGATGCTGATGAGCGTATCAACAACACGCTCTCTGTGGCCGCTGCTTGGATTGCTTGTGGTTTCGATACAGAAAAAAACCTTTTTTATAGACAATCCAAAATTCCTCAAGTCTGCGAACTCACATGGTATTTGAGCTGCCACACACCTTTTCCGATGCTGGCCAATGCACACTCTTTTAAGGATAAATCCGAAAAACTAAGCGATGTAAACGCAGGGCTTTTCACCTATCCAGTACTTATGACGGCCGACATTTTGTTATATGATGCCAACATAGTGCCTGTAGGCAAAGACCAAAAGCAGCACTTGGAAATGGCTCGCGACATGGCCAGCACTTTCAATAATAAGTATGGAGAAACTTTCGTGCTTCCAGAAGCCAAAATAGACGAGGCACTCATGACCATCCCTGGTACTGACGGTCAAAAAATGAGCAAGTCTTATGGAAACACGATTGATATTTTTCAGGCTGACAAGGCTCTGAGGAAAAACATCATGGCAATAGTAACTGACAGCACACCGCTAGAAGAGCCAAAAGACCCTGACACGTGCAATGTGTTTGCGCTCTACAAATTGCTTGGATCTGCTGCACAAACAGAAGAATTGAAGCAAAAATATCTCGCAGGAAACTTTGGTTATGGTCATGCCAAACAAGCCTTGTTTGAATTGGTTATAGAGGTTTTCAAAGAAGAACGTATAAAATTCAATTATTTGATGGAGCATAAACATGAATTGGAAGCACTACTGGAAGCTGGGGAAAAAAAAGCAACAGAAATAGCCAATCAAACATTGAGCAAAGTCAGACAAAAACTTGGCTTTTGACTTTATTATTAGCCAATAACTATACAAATTAGACCAAAATTAGAATCACATAACTGCAACAACAATATGAGCCTAGAATTAAAAGCACAAAAGTGGATTGACAGCACTCAAGTAGATAAAGAAACCAAAGCATCCATTCAAAAGATGCTAGACGATGCTGACAAAACGGAATTAACCGAGTGCTTTTATAAAGACTTAGAGTTCGGTACTGGTGGACTCAGAGGGATTATGGGTGTTGGTTCCAATCGAATGAACCGCTACACCATCGGGATGGCCACTCAAGGCTTATCTAACTATCTGAAGCAAGTATTTGCTGGTGAAAGCATCAGCGCAGCTATCGCTTACGACAGCAGAAACAACAGTCGATTTTTCGCAGAAACTACGGCAGCAGTTTTCTCTGCCAATGGCATCAAGGTTTTCCTTTTTGAAAGCCTAAGACCTACACCAGAACTTTCTTTTGCCATCCGCGAACTTGGATGCAAGTCTGGGGTAGTACTTACTGCCTCTCACAACCCAAAAGAATACAATGGCTACAAGGCATATTGGAATGACGGAGCGCAGATGGTAGCTCCTCACGACACCAATGTGATCAAAGAAGTCGAAAAAATCAAGTCGATTGATGAGGTGAAATTTGAGGCAAACAAATCTTTGATTCAAGAAATTGGAGCTGATATTGACGAGAAGTATTTACAAACCTTAGAAGCACTTTCTCTTTCACCTGAAGTGATCAAGGCCAACAGTGATATTCCAATTGTATTTAGTTCAATTCATGGAACAGGGATCACGCTTGTACCACCAATACTTGAGCGATTTGGATTTACAAATGTGACAGTGGTAGACGAGCAAGCTACTCCTGACGGAAACTTCCCTACTGTAGTTTATCCAAACCCTGAGGAAGCAGATGCACTAAGCCTCGCAATAAAGAAAGCCAAAGAAATTGGCGCTGAGCTTGTAATGGCCACAGACCCTGATGCCGATAGAGTTGGCATAGCAGTAAAAAGCCCTGATGGAGATTATAAACTCTTGAATGGCAACCAAACAGGCACGCTCCTACTCTACTATCTAGCTAGAAAATGGAAAGAAAACGGAAAAATCAATGGAAAGCAGTTTATGGTGAAAACCATTGTAACTACAGATTTGATTGCGAAAATAGCCGACCACTACGACATCAAATTGTACGACACGCTAACAGGATTTAAATACATAGCGGCAGTCATCAAAGAACTTGAAGGAAAAGAAACCTTCATAGGTGGTGGTGAAGAAAGCTACGGATACCTCGTGGGAGACGCAGTGCGTGACAAAGATGCCGTGGCATCATGTGCCATGATTGCCGAGATGGCGGCTTGGGTTCTTTCCCAAGGAATGACCATCCTTGAATTATTAGAAAAAATTCATTTCGAATTTGGGCTATTTCAGGAGTCTTTGAAATCAATTACAAAAAAAGGGAAATCAGGGGCGGAAGAAATTACGGCCATGATGGTGAAATTCAGAAACACACCTCCTACATCTCTGGCTGGTTCGCCAGTGACAAAAGTCATAGATTACAAAAATGGAACTGAAAAGGACCTCACTACGGGGCAAGAAATCAAAATAGATTTTCCTTCGTCTGATGTGTTACAATTCATTACAGCAGACGAAACCAAGGTTTCTGTGAGACCATCGGGAACTGAACCGAAAATCAAGTTTTACTTTTCTGTGAAGAAAGAACTGACAAATGGTGAGAATTATGCTGAAGCTTCTAACAAACTGAGTCAAAAGACTGAGCAAATCATTAAAGACCTTGAACTTTAGGTGATTAATACATTTTGTTTAAATGAATGGTCTATGTATCTTTCAGGGATTTTTAACAAAAATCTAAAAATAGTAATATTCATACAGCCTAACCCCTAGATCCGCCTTGAACGTAGTTGTTAACTTATTACTGATCGCAGTAGGATTTGTCCTTTTAATTAAAGGAGCAGATTATTTGGTAAATGGAGCTTCATCATTAGCTAAAAGGTTTAATGTCTCAGACATAGCCATTGGCTTGACGATAGTAGCCATGGGTACTTCAGCTCCAGAGCTGGTTGTAAACCTGATTTCAGGATCTGTATCTCACGATGTAGTATTCGGAAATATTATAGGCTCCAATGTTTTCAATATTTTCTTGATCTTAGGAATATCGGCCTTGATTTATCCTCTCAGCGTTCAGAAAAACGCACTTTGGAAAGAAATCCCTTATTCTCTTTTAGCGACAATTATTTTCTTGATCTTAGTAAACGATCAATTTTTTCTTGGAAAAGAAAACAACTCTCTGACTGTAACAGATGCAATTATCCTGCTCTTCATGTTTGGGTTGTTCTTGCTTTACATTTTCATGAATCTTACCAGAAACCCTGAAGAGGCCGAATCACTTGACGATATTCAGATTTTTAGCAGTGTAAAAACTGTTTTGATGATTGTGGGGGGTACTGGAGGTCTTATTTTCGGAGGAAAAATCATCGTTGATAATGCGGTAGAGGTTGCAGAAATTTTTGGTGTAAGTCAAAAATTGATAGGTCTTACTATCCTAGCAGCGGGAACATCTCTTCCTGAATTGGCTACTTCTGCTGTTGCAGCATATCAACGCAAATCAGACTTGGCCATTGGTAACATTGTAGGATCAAATATCTTCAACCTACTACTCGTACTTAGGTGTTACAGGACTTATTCACGCACCTCTCGAGTTCAATACCGTATTGAACTCAGATATCATTATGGTGTTAATCGGTACATTTTTACTTTTTGTATTTATGTTCACTTTTGACAAACACAAAATCGACAGGCTTGAAGGCGGTATTTACCTCTTAGGCTTTGTTATTTATATGGTATTTTTATTTGATAGAGAATTGGGTTACGGCATATTTTTCTAAACTTAGCGCTTTCAAAAAAAGCACTAAGTTTAGAAATTATGTTACCTAGTCACGACCCAACACAGACTTCCGCTTGGAAGAAACTCTCAACTCATTATTCTGAGCAAAAAAAGGTAGAGATGAAGGATCTCTTTGCAAGTGATCCTGATAGATTTAACCGATTTTCAACTTCCTTTGAAGGCATCCTTTTGGATTATTCCAAAAACAGGATCACAAAGGAAACAATGGATTTACTCCT
This sequence comes from uncultured Cytophagales bacterium, assembly GCA_963848175.1. GTDB lineage: Bacteria > Bacteroidota > Bacteroidia > Cytophagales > Cyclobacteriaceae > JAMZMI01. The sequence continues at coordinate 645,109 of CAWKCO010000003.1, read as the reverse complement.
TGAACTGGCCAAGGAGTGTCAACTGTCAGACGCTATCAAAAGGATGTTTGGTGGCGAACGAATCAACATGACCGAAGATAGATCGGTGCTCCACATTGCTTTAAGAAACACCAAAAACACTCCAATCCTTGTAGATGGAAAAGATGTAATGCCTGATGTTAATCGCGTATTGGATCATATGAAAGCATTTACAACGAAACTTCACAGTGGCGAAATCAAAGGTTACACTGGTAAAGCAATCAAACATGTAGTAAACATTGGTATTGGAGGGTCTGACCTGGGGCCTTTTATGGTCACAGAAAGTTTGAAGCCCTTTGCCGTAGAGGGGATCAAATCACATTTTGTTTCGAATGTAGATGGAAGCCACATGGTAACCACACTGAAAGAAGTTGATCCTGAAACAACACTCTTCATCATTGCTTCAAAAACTTTCACCACTCAAGAGACCATGACCAACGCTGAGTCAGCAAAAAGTTGGTTCTTGGAGCGCGCAAAAGATGTTTCTTTTGTAAAAAATCACTTTATAGCCATTTCTACAAACAAAGAAGCGGTGACTTCTTTTGGTATTGCTGAAGAAAATATGTTTGAGTTTTGGGACTGGGTAGGTGGTCGCTACTCTCTATGGTCTGCCATCGGAATGCCTATCGCCTGTGCCGTAGGTTTTGACAATTTTAAGAAGCTTTTAGAAGGTGCAGAAGCCATGGATCAGCACTTCTTGAATGCACCTGCGGAAGAAAACATTCCTACTATCCTCGCCTTATTGGGTATCTGGTACAATAATTTCTTTGGCGCAGAGTCTCAGGCCATTTTGCCTTACGATCAGTATATGCATGCTTTTGCTCCATATATGCAGCAAGGAGATATGGAAAGCAATGGTAAATATGTTTCTCGTGATGGACAAAAGGTGAGCTACCAAACAGGTCCAATTATCTGGGGAGAGCCAGGCACCAACGGACAGCATGCTTTTTACCAACTAATTCACCAAGGAACCAAATTGATTCCTTGCGATTTTCTGGCTGCTGCCAATAGCCAAAATCCACTTGGAGATCATCATCCTAAGCTTCTTGCCAACTTTTTTGCACAGACAGAAGCACTGATGATGGGAAAAACCAAGGAGGAAGTTATTGCTGAGTTTAAAGCTCAAGGTGCTGATGACAAAACAATAGCACAACTGACTCTATTCAAAGTCTTTGAAGGCAATAGACCTACCAATTCTATCCTTTTCAAGAATCTAGACCCAAGAACTCTGGGATCATTGATAGCGATGTATGAACACAAAATTTTCGCACAAGGAATCGTATGGAACATATTGAGCTTTGACCAATGGGGTGTAGAACTTGGGAAACAACTTGCCAAACGCATTCTTCCTAAATTGGAAAACAATGACAAAATCACGGATCATGATGGTTCTACCTCTGGTTTGATTAATGCTTACAAAGCTATGAGAAACTGACCTATTGTCTAAGCAAATAAGCTAAGATACCGGTGGCTATTCCAACGTTGAGAGACTCTGCTGCTCCATACCTTGGGATAGTCACTTTTTCTGTTAAAAGGGACATTACTTCAGCGGAAATACCATGAGACTCACTTCCCATTACCAAGAACATTGGGTTCGGGAATTTCAAATCCTCAGGATTCTTTCCTTCCAGCACCGCGCCGATCACAGGAATTGTGGCGTTGGACAACAAAGGCAACAAATCTGTATAATAGACTTTCATTCTAGCAAAAGACCCCATAGTAGAATTGATCGTTTTGGGATTGTAAAACTCTGTGCTATCCAGCGAGCAGACTATCTGACGAAACCCAAACCAATCCAGCGTACGAATAATCGTTCCGAGATTCCCTGGATCCCCTACCCCATCCAGAACCACAATTTTATCTGAGTAGTCCAAAGAGGAAATGTTGTGCTTCTGCATTTTCACTACCGCCAGACATTCCTGATTCGTTTGAAACGTACCTGCTTCTTCTAGGTCTTTTTGTTTGGAAAGAATTACTTTACTTGCTGGTATTTCAGCGAGCATCTGAGGGTGGTTATTTAAAAATTGTTCAGTAACTAAAACCATTTCTATTTCGAACGTGGATCGGAGTAATTCCTCCACATTTTTTCTTCCTTCGACTAAAAAACAGCTTTCCTGTTGCCGATACTTTTTTATCTTAAGTGATTTGATGAATTTTAACTGATTTTTAGAAACCATATGATTAGCAGGGTTTGAAGGTAAAGTTAATTGTCATCTCCACAATATTTATTCTTTCTTCATGTTTAGGCACCCGCTATCTGGATGAAGGTGAAACTATTCTCAAGAAACAAGTCATCAAAACTGGAAAGGCGGTAAACAGTGAAGAGATAGAGTCACTTAAAGCTCAAAAGCCAAATACGCGACTGCTCGTTTTTCCTATTGCGCACTTGGCGCACATGTATCAAAAAGGTCACGAAAATTTTGACTCACTTGGCTTAGTGAAAAAGAGACAAAACTTGGTGGAAAAATACGACACCAAAATAGAAGAAGCTTCCAATACGAAAAAAAAGAAAGAGCTACTAGCTAAGAAAATTAGGAAAACGGACAAAATAGACACCAAACTCAACCAAGGAAACTTGAGAATGAGATGGGGAGAAAAACTTGCAGTATATAGTCCAGAGAAGCTTGAGGAAACTAGAACGAATATATCCGATTATCTTTTTTCGAAGGGATATTTCGACGCTTGGGTTGAGACGGTTTCAGTAGTCACTGAAGATCAAATGACCAGTGTGAAGCTCAAAATACATGAGGGAGAGCGTTACTTAATTGATTCTTTGCAGTATCGTATAGAAGACTCAACCATGTCTATTCTTTTTCACAAAAGGATCGGTGAACAACGATTTGATGGGAAATATTATAGTCAAAACCTCCTCTCAGAGGAACGAGATCGTGTTTATGACCTTATGAGCAATAATGGTTACTACGATTTTAAAAGGCAGTACATCTTTTTCGAACTTGATACGATAGCACTAGAAGGAAATAAAATCATTATTAGAGAGTCTATCATCTTACCCCCAGACAAAAACAAACACAAGATTTATCGAGTTGACTCAGTTACCTTCAACACCAACGCGAATAACTCGTTTCTTTCCTATCGCCCAAAAACGACTCACAACGAAGTTACTTACAACCTCAACAATAACCGATATTATCCACGGGTAATAGATTGGAGGATTTTTGTAAAACCAGATAGCTTATACAGCAAGCGTTGGGCTCTTGAAACCCAAAGACAACTGTCGTATCTAGATATGTTTAAATTCGTGAACATCACCTATGATTCTATTGACAGTCATTTTGTCGCTCAGATTTTCACAAGTCCACTGAATAAATATCAAACTTCACTAGAGGGGGGGCTAAGTTTGATTAGTTCTCAAAACCAACCGAGTGGGTGGCCTGGCCCATTTTTGAATTTCAATGCTAAAAATAGAAATACATTCAAAGGACTTGAAATCCTTCAACTGGATGCCAATATAAGCATGCAAGGTATTAGAGGAACGAACAAACAAACTACTGATCGCAAGTATTCGCGCTTTCAATACGGAAGTGATTTATCGCTAACTTTCCCTCAATTCATCTTTCCGTTAACATCTAGTCTCAAATCCAGAATAGGAAAATTCAACCCAAAAACCAAAGTGTCCATTGGAGTGAATTTTGAAGATCGATTAGGGGAATATGAAAGAACCACTTTCAATACAACTTATGGATATTCCTGGCAATTGAATAATAACTCTAGATTGACCTTTCAGCCCTTTGATGCCGCTTACATTAAATCAACCACTTCTCCCTCATTCAAGAAAGAACTAGACACCCTCCAGGCAGCAGGAAACATTTCTTATGTAAATGCCTTCCGCTCTTCCTTTGTAAGTAACACATCTCTGTCTTTGGATTTTAACAAAAACAATTATGGATTAGGCAATCAAGATTCTTATTTCATACATAGTGGACTTGAATATGGAGGGATAGTACAATTGCTCTTGGGAGATAACCCCCTCAATCAAAACCTGACGGACACCACAGAGTTTACCTATTACAAATATTTGAAGGGGAATATGGATTTTCGTCAAAACATACGGCTAAATAGTAAAACTGCTTTCACCTATCGTGTGAATGTGGGAGTAGCTTTTGTATATGGAGAAAGTAAATCCCTTCCTTATGAGAAATATTTCTTCTCTGGAGGTAGCAACAGCATTCGCGCTTGGCAACCCAGAAGATTGGGACCTGGTTCTTATGCCCAATACAAACTAAAGGAGGACTTAGAAGGGAATACTGTCGTGGCAACAGATTCAAATGGCCAGCCACAAGTTAATTATGATAGGGAACAGCCTGGTGATATTTTAATCGAATTAAGCGCAGAATTCCGGCGTTCATTTATCGGAATAATAGATTATGCTTTTTTTATTGATGCTGGAAATACTTGGCTTTGGCGAAGTAAGACAATTGAAAATAGTCCAGACCCTCAGAATGATGATGGTGTTTTTCATTTCGATCAATTTTATCAGCAATTGGCCGTAGGTACTGGACTTGGCTTACGACTTGATTTTTCGTTTTTAGTTTTTAGAGTAGATGCTGCTTACAAAGTTTTTGACCCAGCGAGAGCTCGTGGTGAAAGATTTGTACTGGACGAATTGAGGTTCAATAATTTGTGGGATAAAGTAAATTTTAATTTTGGGATAGGATACCCTTTTTGATATGTCGAAGAAAGAAGAAATTACTCAATGGTTTATGCGTCTGCAGGATAATATCTGCTCCGATCTGGAAACACTTGATGACTCTGCTACATTCAAAGAAGATAAATGGGACAGACCTGAGGGTGGCGGTGGACGATCTAGGGTTATTGAAAAAGGTGCTGTGATAGAAAAAGGAGGCGTGAACTTCTCGGCAGTAAGCGGCCCGACTCCCGCTAAAATTTTAGAAGCACTCAACCTTCCAGAAACCGATTTTTATGCTACTGGAGTTTCTATTGTCTTACATCCTGTGAACCCATGGATGCCCATCATACATATGAATGTGCGGTATTTCGAGATGAGCAACGGTACTTATTGGTTTGGAGGGGGCATAGATTTGACTCCACATTACGTGTCTCCAGAAGATGGAGCCCAGATCCACACAACTCTGAAAGCAGTGTGTGATCAGGTAGATTCAGCCTATTATGACCGGTTCAAAAAGTGGGCGGATGATTATTTCTTTATTAAACACCGAAATGAGACGCGAGGTGTAGGAGGAATTTTCTTTGACAGAATCAATGAGCAATCAGAGGGCAAATCCTTTGATGACCTCTTGGCTTTCGTTCAGCAAGTGGGGCAATCCTTCATCCCTATTTACAGCTACTACGTACCAAAGTATGCTCAAAAAGCTTTCGGAGAAAGAGAAATTAAATGGCAAAGACTCAGAAGAGGTCGCTATGTTGAGTTTAATCTGGTCTGGGACAAGGGTACAAAGTTTGGCTTAGATACAAATGGCCGCACAGAGTCTATTTTAATGAGTCTGCCGCCAGATTGCTCTTGGGTGTATGATCACACCCCTGAAGACGGAACTCCAGAGGCAGACACACTACAATGGCTAAAAAAAGATATTGACTGGCTCCTTTATAAGGATCAAATCTGATTGATCTTATTCAAAAATTGATCCTTGTAAGACGCTCCTATAGGAATCATTTTATCTCCAATGGAGATATTAAAATCTTCCATATAGTTAATCTTATCTCTATTGATGATATATGATCGGTGGATACGACTAAACTTACTCATTGGCAGTTTTTTCTCAATCCCCTTCATCGTATAATGAACGATAAACTTTCCTTTGATGGTATTGAAGATCACATAATCTGCCAAAGCTTCCACGAAAATAAGGTCGTTGTAAGGAATGCGCACAAATCGAGAGTCAGATTTCACAAACACGTGATTCTCCATCTCGGCGTACTTCAACTCCTTCTCTCTCATCTCCTTGGCCTTTTTGGCAGCCTTTAGAAAACGACTGTATTCTACAGGTTTTACGAGATAGTCAAGAATATTCTCTTCAAATTCAAATGCCTCTATGGCATAGTCTTTATTGGAGGTAATGAAAATAATCGGATACACGTTTTTCAACATGTGAGCCAACTCCATACCCGACATTTCTGGCATTTCGATATCCATAAATACCAAATCCACATCGTTGTTTTTTTCATCCACGAGGATGTTCGAAGCATCGATAGTATTGGTCAGTTCATAAGAGAGATTTAGAAAGTCGGTTTTTTCAATAAAGTTTTTGAAGATTAGACGCGACATCTCGTCATCGTCCACAAGCATACAGTTTAATATCATTTCTTAGCAGATTTTAAAAACAAAGCCTTAATGTACTTACCAATTATGTCAAACTCAATATTTACGACTGAGCTTTTCTCAAATTTATGAAAATTAGTGTGTTCGTAGGTATATGGGATGATTGCAACATCAAATTTATTGTCACAAATATTAAAACAAGTAAGACTTGCCCCGTTAATGCAAACGCTCCCCTTTTCTACCAGAATATTTTCTGTATCACCCAACCTGAATGTAAATAACCAGCTTCCATTTTGGTCTTGGATAGACACGACTTCCGCTGTGCTATCCACATGGCCTTGAACTATATGTCCATCAAATCGGCCATTAGCAGGCATGCAACGCTCTATATTTACAGTATCCCAATTCTGTAGTGTTCCCAAATTCGTTTTGTCCAGTGTCTCAGCCACGGCGGTTACCCAATGCGCACCATCTTCTACGCTTGTGACTGTGAGACATACACCATTGTGACTTACACTCTGGTCTATTTTCAACTCATTGCTGATTGGAGAGCTAATTTTAAAATTGAGGTTGGTGCCTTCCGCAATTTTTTCTTTTATTTCGCCAACAGTCTCAACGATTCCGGTAAACATCTATCAATTTGATTTGGTGTTACACTAATTTTAAGTCTTACAATATTAGGCATTTGAAAGATACCTACAAGCATAAAGGAATGAGAAAGCTACTCGTGCGCGAAGTGGCCAATAAGGGCATTAAAGACCTGAGGGTGCTGGATGCCATGATGAAAATTCCACGTCATTTTTTTTTCGATCCTATTTTCGAAACGCACGCCTATGAAGACAAGGCTTTTCCGATAGCTGCGGGACAAACCATCTCGCAACCATACACGGTAGCCTTTCAAACAGAGCTGCTGGAAATCAAAAAAGGGCATAAAATTTTAGAGATCGGCACAGGGTCTGGCTATCAAGCATCTATCCTCCTTGAGATGGGAGCCGAGGTATATACCATTGAATACCAACATGAGCTCTACGAAAAAACAAGAAAATTTCTACCTACGTTAGGATACCGTCCACACTTTTTTCACGGGGATGGATCAAAAGGAATGCCCAATTTTGCTCCTTATGATGGCATCATTGTGACGGCTGGAGCTCCTTCCGTCCCGAATGAGCTTTTGAAACAGCTGAAAATAGGTGGTAAGTTGATCATCCCTGTAGGTGATGGCAAAAGCCAAACGATGTGTAAACTGACTTTGCAAAGCAAAAACAAGGTATTGAAAAAGGAGTATAACGAATTCAGGTTTGTACCTTTACTGGGCGAAAAAGGCTGGAGATAAGCATGAATATGGATCAAAAAAAATGCAATGAATCGGCAGTAACCATGACCGAATTGGTGCTTCCCAACGACACCAATACACTGAACAACTTAATGGGAGGACGGCTGATGCACTGGCTAGATATCGTGTCTGCCATATCTGCCCAGCGCCATAGCAACAGTATCGTGGTGACGGCCTCTGTGGATAATATCTCCTTTGCGAAACCGATTCAATTGGGAAATGTGGTAACGCTAAAAGCGTTTGTGACACGAGCTTTCAGTACCTCCATGGAGGTGTACATAGAAGTGACCGCCGAAGATGTGCCCAAATCCAAAAAAATAGAAACCAACAGCGCATTTTTTACTTTTGTGGCGGTGGACGAAAATGGAAAACCTAGACGGGTGCCTGAGGTCATGCCTGAAACCGCACTAGAAAAGGAATTATATACTGGAGCGCTTAGAAGGAGGCAACTGCGTCTGGTGCTCAGCAAAAGAATGAAACCAGGAGACGCTACCGAACTAAAATCGTTATTCGAAACAGTATGATAGAAGACGCAAACCTCAAGCACTTTATCACCGAGGACTTATTCCTATTGGCAGAGGATATAGAAGATTCAAAAAGTGCTGTATCTACCAAAGAATACGATTCTCCCGAACCTAAGCCTGAGACCGTAAAAGAACCCGCACCCGCAGCAGCTTCTATAGCTACACCAAAACTGGCCGCTCCTAATCTCACAAATACGACTAAGACTCCTAGCATTTCTACGCCAAAACCAGCTGCTGTTACTCATGAGATAGTGGTGATGGTGCTGCCGATGAATAGCAAGGACAAAGAACTGCTTACCAACTTGCTCAAGGCGATTGATAAAACAGAAAAAGACGTACATCTGATCAACTCCTTCTCAGAACTGAACGTGGGATACAAAAAGCTTCTCAGCTTTGGCTATCTCAATGAGCTAAAGTACAAACTCGATTTGCCACTGGAAAGCTACAAGAAAACCAAGCACGAAAACGGTGAAGTTCTGGTCGCCTCTCCCCTTTCTTCTCTTCATGACAATAGAGCTGAAAAGGCAGCACTCTGGAAATGTTTGCAGGAGATGTTTTTGTAAGATTTACAGCGACTTATGCGTACCATCGCAAAATGTAGGCGATGCGCTATGCTTGCACTGGCACATATACTTGGTGCCTGATGCTTCTGCTTTGAACATCACAGGTGCAAACCCCGATCCTTTGTGTGATCCATCGCAAAATGGCTGGCTCTTAGATTCACCACATGCACACCAAGCATAGTTTTTTCCCTCTTCTAACTCTACAGGTACGGGCTGTTTTGCTGCTATTGTTGGTTTTGACATTTTCTTTATTTTTATGTTAACACATTAAATGTACAAACATTTAAATAGAATCAATCATATTCACCAGTATTTAGATCAATTATCAATTGATTGTAAAGGGTCTTTATCCTGCAATGTCCACCAATGAACAAAGAACAGAAAAGTACTGAACGCAAGTAAGTCTACATTTTTTTCCTGTGACTATAAGGAACAACTTTCTGTGGTATTCAGAACTTTCATTTTTAGCGATACCCATCAGATTCCTTTTAATATAAACATTGCTTGTCGGGTTTTGCCTACCGAGTACATATAAACTGGATTCCATTTGAGCTATCTGGTCTGGTGGCCATCGCCATCGTCACCTTAGGGATCAACTTCTACCAAATCATCACTACTAATCCTGCTGTAGTACTAAGAGACGAATAGAAATGTTTCTCTGTTATTTCAATTGGATGCCGGAAGCGTAGGAATCTAAAAACAACGTTCTTTCATAGAATCAAATGTTCCATTTTATTCATCGAATGAATAATCAAAGCATTTAGCAGACTGTATAATACTTACTATCTTGCGTCCAAAACCTAGCTATTTTTGAAGAAGTTTCTAATTGCCATTTCCCTCCTTCTTCTTGGTGCAGTTGGCTATTTCACCTACGACACATGGGTGAAGGATGCCAATTTCACCAATTGGTCATTTGTTCCCGAAAATGCCATTTTCGTATACGAAACCTCTACTCCTCTTATTACTCTAGATGAAGTACGAGAAACGGGTATTTGGAAGAACCTCTCCTCTGTTTCGCTATTTTCTCGTTTAGAAAAAAACCTCCAAATTCTAGACACACTAGCTGGTGAAGGAGGATTGAGCAATGTGTTTCAAAATAGCTCTACGCTTATTTCATTGCATTCAGTTTCCAGTGATGACTTTGACTTTCTTTTCACCATAGAAATCGACAATCTGAGTAAGCACTCTTACGTAAGCAGAGTAATTTCTGCTTTTGAAAAGAAAGGTTTTTCGAGCCGATCTAGAGAGTATTTGGGTTACACCATCACTGAAATAAAATCGGAAAAGCCAGGTGAATCTTTCACGTACATTTTTCATAAAAACTACTTTATTGGGAGCTTTTCGGCTTATATCGTGGAAGATGCCATTCGCACCATAGCTCAACCAGAACACCGCTCTTTTGCAGAGGCTACTCCAGAGCTATTTAGCGTATCCAAACTTGAGATGGATCAAGGAAATGTCTATTTCAATTTTGACAAGTACACCTCACTGATCAATGGTCTATCAGAAGAAACGTTCAATATCAATTTGGCAAAATCGGCCTATCTAGATTTACAAGTTACCGATGCGGCAGTGAACCTGTCTGGTTTCACCTTTGTGAACAACGACAATGACTACCTGAGTGTCTTTCAACAAAACCCTGGCCCTTCTTTTGACATGGCGGAGATAATCCCCATGGAGACCTCTTCTGCCTACCACATCAATCTCTCCGACCCTAAAGCATTTTCCACTAAACTTGAAAAATACCTTTTAAATCACGACGCTAAAGCCATTCAGCTGAGGAAGGATTTTCAAGAAAAAAGAGATTTTGACATATCATTCACTTACGAGCTTTTGGATGGAGAAATGGGCTTGATCAATCTAGAGCCTATCAGACAAGGCGATCACGACCAGTTTTTGTTTTTAGAAATAAATGACATGGGAGAGGCGCTCAAATATTTCAATTCGCTAGGAGAAAGAGAAGCCCAATCCAATGACGATACTGTATATGTAGAGAATTTTGGTAATTATGAAATCCGTAAACTCCCACTGGATCACTACCCTTATGCCCTATTGGGTAAAATGGCTGATGGGTTCGAGAACACCTTCTACTTACAGCACCGCAACTATTTGGTTTTCAGCAACAACCTTTTGCAGTTAAAAAACCTGACCATCTCTATTGAAAACGAAGACACTTGGACTAAATCCTTGAGGATCAAAAAAATGCTGGATATGAGCAATCAATCAGCAAATTTCAGTCTGTTTATCAACACCCCGCGTGCTTGGAATGCAGCCATTAATAGAATTAAACCCACGTGGGCGGAGTTTAGCAAAGAGAACAATTTCACGCTTCGAAACTTAGAGTTTGTCACACTCCAGTTCAGTGCCGTCGACGGAAAGTTCTATAGCAACTTCACCGCACACCAACCTACGGTCATAAAAAGCAACGCTCCTAATCAATTTGACAGACTTTTAAGTGTCGACTTCCCTGCTGCGGTCATTACTAAACCATATCTTGTCACCAACCATGACACCAAGGAAAAAGAAGTTGTCATTCAAGATTCTTCCTTTCAACTGCATCAGCTAGATAGCGATTTTAATCCTGTATGGTCTAAAAATATCGGAGAGCCTGTCTTATCGGACATCAGCCAAATAGACTATTACAAAAATGGTAAACTGCAGATCATATTCGCTACCAAACGCCAAATACACGTCATAGACCGACTGGGTGACTATGTGGCCGGTTTCCCAAAAAACATACCTGGAGATAGAGATTTGGCACATATCTCTATTATAGATTATGACAATTCAAAAAATTACCGGTATGCCCTGGCCAACATAAAAGGTGAAGTTTACCTCACAGACAAAGACGTAAAACCATTGGAGGGGTGGTCTCCTTTGGTCTTTGACTCTCCCTTGATACAAGCACCGAGACACTACCGTATTGGAAAGAAAGACGTGATCATTGTGGTACAGAACAATGGAAAAGTAAGCGCTATGGAACGCCGAGGTGTCCCTATGAATAACTTCCCTATTGACGTGAAATCTAACTTAGAAGGTGACTTTTTCGTCAGAGAAACGAATGACTTGAAACGTTCTGCTATTCACCTGATCACTACTCAGGGAGAATCTTTGGAATTTAGCTTAGAAGGCAAACTTCTGAACCGAAGACAACTATACAAGCCTACATCTGAAACGAGCTTCAATTTACTCAGAGATATTGGCTCAGAGTCATATTTAATCATCAGGCAAACAGCGCGCAAATACGAAATTTTGAATGAGTCTGGTGACTTACTTTTTGAAAAAGATTATTTCTCTGACAAACCGCTTGTTACGCAATACTACAAACTTGGCGGTGGCAATAATTACATGGCGTTCATAGACCCGACAGGCAACTACTTGTACCTATATGATCTGAACGGCAAGCTGATGACCTCAAGACCAATTTCTGCAAGCACACCTATCTCTATGAGACGTTTTGACAACAAATTCAACATCTACAAAGGAGCCGGAAATAGTCTTGAATTGATCCGGTTATCATTGTAACACGCGAGTTTACACTCGCTTCCACAAAAAAATGCCTCTTGCAAATTTGAGATTCACAAGAGGCGTTTTTACATAGAGGCTATGAGCCTTTTACACGAGAAATTTTTATAATTATCTGATAACAAGCAGCAAACAGCCAATGTTTGTGTAATTATCAAATGGACTTTATATAATAATCATAAGAATGTTTTCTTAAACTACAGCCGTTCTCATTTTGAGCTTCTTCTTTAGCTCGTCAATAGAGATTCTGAATTTTGCATTTGTATCAATCATGTCATTGACCGACTGCACCGCATGTATCACTGTACTGTGATCCCTTCCTCCAAAATGATTACCAATAGACTTCAAAGAATGATTGGTGTAATCCTTGGAGAAATACATGGCCACTTGCCGTGCAATTACGATCTCTTTTTTCCTTGTTTTCGCCTTCAAGTCATCTTGCGGCACATTAAAATAGTCTGAAACTGTTTTTTGAATGTAGTCTATACCTACTTCTGAATCGATATCCGTCACTATGTTTTTTAAAATTTGTTTTGCCAACTCTAAATCTATCTCTACTCTCGTTAAGGAAGCATGAGCTATCAATGAAATGATCACACCTTCAAGTTCCCTAATATTTGTATCCACTGTATAAGCGATGTACTCCACCACTTGCTCTGGTATCTCAATACCATCTGCCTGCATTTTTTTATGAATGATGGCCATTCTTGTTTCAAAATCCGGCTGCTGAATATCAGCTGTCAGTCCCCATTTGAATCGAGACACCAAGCGCTCCTGCAGCCCTTTCAGATCTTTGGGAGCACAATCTGAGGTCATGATGATCTGTTTACCTCCTTGGTGAAGGTGATTGAAGATGTGAAAGAAAATTTCTTGCGTCTTCTCCTTATCTCTCAAAAACTGTACATCATCCAAAATGAGCACATCAATCTCTCTATAATAGTTGATGAAATCTTGAATATTGTTATTCTTTAGCGCGTCGATAAACTGATTAGTAAACTTCTCAGACGCCACATAAATAATGGTCTTGTCAGGGTGCTCGCTCTTAATCTCATTACCAATAGCCTGCACTAGGTGAGTTTTACCCAGCCCTACACCTCCGTAAAACATCAATGGGTTGAACGACGTGATACCTGGCTTCTGCGCTACAGCATAACCCGCAGAGCGCGCCAAGCGATTGCAATCACCCTCTATGTAATTCTCAAATCTGTAAGAGCCGTTTAAGTTGGAATTATTTTTAAGCTGATTAAGAAAATCAGGATTCTTATAAAGATCGTATCCGTTTACTCTATTGGCATTTTGAGTATTGCTCGATCCTGAAAAATTAACTGTAACGGGTTTAACATCTTCATCTCCCCTATCCACGATAACAGAATATTCCAACCTGCCGTTTGAACCAACCTCCTGCTTGATTGCCTGCTTCAAAAGATGCACGTAATTTTCTTCTAGCCATTCGTAAAAAAACTGGCTTGGCACCTGAATCGTCAACACATCGTCACGCTGTGCGATGGGTCTGATAGGCTCAAACCATGTTTTAAAACTTTGTGGCGGAATGCGCTCTCGAATAAAATTGAGGCACTTTTCCCATGTTTGTTGATGCATCGGTGGTTTATTTTTCTCTGTTAAAGTTCCTTAATAAAGACACTCCTGTCTAGAGAGGGGCATCAAAATTGCCTCAATTTTTCTTAAGAAAAAAATGACTTTTGGTATTGACTTTTTGGAATCCTTCCAAAGTTCATAAAAATGAAGTTTAACGTGTGATTTTATTAGAATAATACAATTTTCTATTTTTAATATATTTTCAATCTAAATATTAACATCTTAATCTGCGCGCTAAAGATTCTTGCTAGACCAACATCGAGATTTAGTAATTTCATAATAAACATGCTATCAAAATATTCACAACATTAATCTTCAAAGCAGAACGGATTCTTTTTTCAAAAGATGCAAACGAGCCCCACATTTTCTCGCAACAATTCAAATTAACCAATCTCACTCGAGATACTAAAATTACCTCCGATATACTCCCTTGTTTTCTGAATTTGGAAACACTCGCACAAAAGCCCTTCTGAAAGCCTTAAAACTCGATTATTGAAGTATTTTCACCGTTAGGGAAAATTCAAACTAATAGCAAAATTCAAACGAACCTCACTCTGGCTTCTACCAAAACCAAAACTCCAAAAAATGGAACATTATTATCTTGCCATCACTAAGTTTTAAAAACAGACACAATCACACCTACAAAAGATTTCTTAACCCAAATAATTACACGTGTTATCCTATGCCAAAAAGGTTAACATATTCCTAACACTAAAAGTGGTTTTGTGTGGTGCAAACTGGAATTAAGGCACGCCATTGATTATCAATTGAATCCAAGTCCATTTTCACATCTTGGAAATAGTCAAATTTGTCAAGCTTAAGAAATGAGCATATAGCATGTCAAATCGACCAAATTTCGACACCCCATATTTTTGAAATATAGGAGTGAAAAGTGATTGGATATGATTGAAAGTTTGCTCGTAAAACAGATACTCTAGTTGTTGCAGTTTTCACAATATGTTTTCCGTAAGTACTGATCGTCCAATAATTGAAAGGTGAAACCTCCTTGCGATTTTGGTAAAAACATATCGCAAAACCTCTTTGGACTCTTTTCAATCGCATTAAGCATAAATTGACGATAAGCCAGTTGTTTTGTCTTTCTCGAATTAGAAATTGTTAATTTGAGATAATAAAAAATCAATTCTTCGCTTACATCCACCTCTTTCACTCTCTTGCTCAAAACATCCTCTGCCCAATCAAACTTGCTATAAACTGCGAGGTATTTAGACAATCTGAGTAAATCATCGTCACTCAAGTTCAGTTTACGGTAAAGCCAAAAAACTTCCTTCAATGACTTATCCTTTCCTCGGTAATCCTTATTTAAATAAAAATATTGCGTCAATAGAATGTGATAATTCACCCATAGTCGTCTCGTTAGACTTTTATCCACTCCCATCAATTCCAGTTCTTCAATTGAATCTTTCAATTCTTTATGATCTACAATCTCTCCATAGAGTGTCCACGCCTTGATTTTTAACACAATCAAGTTGTATTTTATTCGAAAATTATCTGGGAGAATTTCCAACAATCGTTCAAAGTTTTCAATATTATCCAAAACGAAGGCATCATTGGTCTCATAGTTAAAAATCGCAAAATTATTTAGTAACGGCCCATACAAAGACTGTTCTGGCACTTCCAGCTGCCCTATAAAATCATCTGGCAATTGACCGTCACCTAACTTCTCCAATATCACTCTCTGTATATAAAGTGCCTCTTGAATATGTTGATTTTCCACGCTTTGATCAAACAGTTTCTTCAATACAAATGGATCATTTTCCTCTTCCGAAAATTTCTTCTGAATTTTAAATTGAACAAGCGCTTTCCTATGATTTTTCAAGATTGGTTCTAAATGGATACACTGGAACATATTGCCCCCCTAAATCTAGCGGTAAAACTGAAAGGTGAAGTGGCCTAGTGTTGTTTAAACGCGTGCCATTCTGGCGTATGTTGACCCCCCTAAAGAAATGTTGACAAAATATTCTGGAGGATATTGACCCCTGTGGTTTCTGATTCCGGATCATGCCTGCCAGACGGCAGTCAGGTTGACCCCTTTAAAATAATGATTTTGGTTTTGCGATCGATAAAATCGCAAAGATTACCCTATGTCAGGAAAACCAAAATCTATGAACCAGATCAAACAATTAATCCTCTTTCGCCAACAAGGCAAAGGCAAAAAGACCATCGCTCGCTTGTTGGGCATGAGTAAGAATACGGTAAAGGTCTACTTGGACAAACTGGAGGCTTTGACTCAAGACAAGGACAGTGGGCATCTGAGTGAGCAAGAGCTTCTGAACTTGGAGCTTCCCATATTAGAAGCCAAGTTTCATCCAGGCAATGCTGCTTATAAGGACGAGCGTTTTGAACGCTTCAAGATCAAAGCAGACTATTATCTTGAAGAATTGACCCGTGTGGGCGTTACCAAACAGATACTTTGGCAGGAGTACCGAGAAGAAAACAAGGACAGCTATAGTTACTCACAGTTTTGCTTTCATATCAATCAGCACCGATTAGCAGCTAAACCCTCGATGGTACTGGAGCATAAGCCAGCGGAGAAGCTTTTTATAGACTTTGCAGGTAAAAAACTCAGTTATATCGACAAGGATACCGGAGAAGAAGTCTCATGTCAGGTATTTGTGGCCTGCCTTCCGTATTCAGATTATTGCTTTGCAATGGCTGTTAAAAGCCAATCTACCGAAGACTTTTTATATGCCTTATCCTGTTGCTTACAAGACCTTGGTGGTGTGCCCAAAGCACTAGTACCTGACAACCTTAAAGCTGCGGTAGTTAAAGCCAATCGCTATGAGCCGACCATCAATACAGCCATGGAAGACTTTGCCAATCATTACCAAGCCACAGTACTGCCAACCAGAGCAAGGAAGCCACAGGACAAAGCCTTGGTAGAGAATCAAGTAAAGCTCATCTATAGCAGGGTGTATGCTAAGCTACGCAACATGCAATTCTTTGACCTTCATAGCCTCAATACTAGCATTAAGGCAAAGGTAAAAGCCCATAACCAGACTCGTATGCAGCAAAAGGGATACTGTAGAGAAGAAAAATTCTTAGGCGAAGAAAAACCTCTGCTCTGTCCGCTACCCAAAGAGAGGTTCGAGCTAAAGAGCTATACCACGCTTACAGTGGCCAAGAATAATCACGTTTACCTATCTGAGGATAAGAATTATTACAGCGTCCCTTTTCATCTGATCGGCAGCAAAGTAAAAGTGATCTATACCATAAACATGGTTTACGTCTTCTCTAAAGGTGAGCAAGTAGCCCTGCATATAAGAAGCTACAAACATGGGAGTTATACAACAACCAAAGACCATCTCTGCTCACAGCATCAGCATTACAGAGACAGAAGTCCTACTTACTACAAGGATCAGGCAAGACGAAAATCTACTAGCCTTTATGATTTGATTACCCTAGTTTTTGATCAAAATAGATACCCCGAACAGCTCTATAGGACCTGTGACGGCTTGTTTGGCTTGCACCGAAAAACAGAAGCTCTTCTCTTTGATAAGGCCTGTCGGATAGCCATCGAATACCAAAACTACAGCTACACTTTCGTGAAAAACATCCTTGAAAATAAAATGGCAGAACAAGAAGAGACAATACCCGACCAGTCCTTGCCTGAGCATGACAATGTTCGAGGCAAAGCTTATTACCAACAATCATTACCACTAAAATTCAATAAATAATGAATCAAATTGAAACACAAATGAACAAGTTAAAACTACAAGGCATGCTGCGTAGTTGGACGAGCTTACAAGAAACCCGACAACTCCATGAACTTAGCCTTAGTGATGGCATGGAGCTACTTCTACAGGCAGAGCAGCAAGACAGAAGCAATAGAAGGTTTAAGCGGCTAGAGCATAACGCTGGCTTTAGATACAAAGCCTCTCTTGAGGAAATCCGGATCAATGCCACTAGAGGTATTGACCAATCTTTACTTAACCTACTGGCTACAAGTGAGTACATTGATAAAGGAGAATCAATCTTGATTACTGGAGCTACAGGTGGTGGCAAAAGCTTTCTAGCGTCTGCATTCGGACACCAAGCTTGCGCTCAGGGCTATAAGGTTGCTTACTTCAACACCCAGAAGCTGATGATCAAAACTAAGATGGCTCGTGTTGAGGGAAGCATTTACAAATTCTTTGATAAAATAGCCAAGACCAACCTTCTCATACTCGACGACTTTGGACTTACTCATCTTGAAAAACAACATCAGATGGATCTTATGGAAATTATCGAGGATAGGCATGGGAAAATGGCGACCATCATCGCATCTCAACTTCCAGTAGGTAGCTGGTATGACGTTATTGGAGAAGCAACCATTGCTGATGCTATTTTAGACCGACTGCTCCACTCTTCTTACAGAATCGAAATCAAAGGAGAGAGTCAAAGAAAAAAACTGTAATATTGGCAGACTTTAGTGTAATCTGAAAAACCAATCATTATTAGGGGGGTCAGTATAGCCAGTACGGGGGTCAACATCACCAGAATATCCATAAATCTTGCAGCACCTTATCATCCGACAATGCTGTTTTAATTTCATCCTTGGACAACCCAGAGAGGTATGAATATTTAGAATTTTGTATATCTCTCAAGAACTCCACCCAGTTCTCATTTACTTGTATTTTGGATATTATTTCTGGTTTTTGATATGCTTGGAGGGATTCAATGATATTTCGCGACCTACCTTCTTGAAGTTCCAAATTCCGCTCTCTAGAACCTTCGACAGAAGTATAAGCTCTTATATCTATCTCCTTGATATTCTAATCTGTTATAAGCAAGGAATCGTAGAGAGCCTGAATTCGTTCCTTATCAAAATCAACCATATTCCTCTCGAATGGTATAGTAAAAGAAATCGTTTTTGAAATTTCTCGTTGAACAGTCTTTAACTCACTTTTAGACAAAGAATCCCGGTAAAGCCCCACTTCCAATAAGCCCCAATTACTATAGTCTAAATTTGAAAAAGTATGATAGCCACACAAATATTTCTTCTGAACCACCAAAAGGTTACATTCGATTTCGTTTACATCAAATTTTGTAGGCACAGCTCCATACCGAACAACCACATAGCCTAAGTCATTATAAATGGCACTTTCGATCATTTCAGAACGATACATGACAGGCATTAAAAACCCTTTACTGTTCCATGACTTTGCAAAAGTGTTTTTCGCGTAGCACTTGTACTGAGTGCGCGCAACCACATCAATTGCTATTCCGTCTGATTTTCTATCAAAAACAAGATTGAAGTAATAGTCATTTGGCATTGAAAAGAAAATCACACCATCTATCACTTCTACTCCGTAGCGTACTTCCTTTGGTAAACGTTTATATACATGTAGATAGTCTCCGCATTTAGTTGAGAATTTTGAAGATGGATTTTTTTATTCTGTCACTATCTTTTTTCTGAGTAATACCAAATAACGGAATCAATAAAAGAGCAAAGAGCGGCAAGTACTTTGGGTGAATTAACATGAAGAATAATGAAAAATGCTTTATGGTTTAAAATATGAATATCACAATAATAAGCAATAACACTGTTTGAGCTAACACAAAAAAACCGCATATCCCTAGATATGCGGCAAGTAAAGGCAGTTTTTTTGTACTTTAATCAATCTACATTGTCATGTAGATATTTGTTATTCCCGAGAATCTGATTATCCTCAGTCAAATTGAACTTGCTGATATTACGATCAGCAGAATGAGGTACTTGCACAAAATTCACTTTCTTACGCTCGTAGGCTGGCACCTCAAACTTAGAGCGATAGTCCTGAACGCTGATATCGAGCTTCTGAGCTCCATTGAGCGTCTCCTCTCGTCTTCTGCGCTGCTCCATCAACTCTACACGCTTAGAGTGTGTGTCCATCTTGGTAAGCGAAGGAATGTCGATAGGGTCTTTGCGCTCCTCACGACGAGGCGGCACATCAAAGATATCTTCATCATCCTCATCTAGCTCAAATTCAAAATCGTCGCTATCGTTATCCTCAAGCTTATCCTCTTCTTCTACAGCTTTTCTGATTTCTTTCTTCAAAAAGTCGAAGGTAAATGGACGCTCTTCTAGATCGTTTTTATCTTCTTCTGTTTTTGAGTCTTTTTTCGGCTTTTCGTCATCCTCATCATTCATATCAAAAAGCTTGATTTGACGAGGACTGTTCAAGTCGTACACGCGTTTCTTATCAGACTCAACTGGTGTTTCACGAGACTGACGTACAGGAGCCTTTATTTCTTCGTGATCAAAGCCCGTAGCAATCACCGTTACTTTGATATTGGCACCTAGACTTGGGTCAATACCGTGACCGAAGATTACCTCTGCCTCATCACCAGAAAACTCTTGCATGTAGTCTGTAACTTCAGCCAGCTCATCCATTTGCAACTCAGCTTCCTCTCCTGACATAATAGAAAGAAGGATTTTCTGCGCGCCGTGAATGTTCTGATTGTTGAGCAATGGAGAATTCAGCGCTTCCTCTGCAGCTCTTCTCGCACGGCTTTCGCCATGGGTCTGAGCAGAGCCCATCACCGCAGCACCTGCATTTTTCATTACGGTTTTCACATCCTCAAAATCCACGTTGACATAACCTGGAACTGTGATAATCTCCGCAATACCTTTAGCAGCCGTGGTAAGCACATTATCTGCTTGCCCGAAAGCCTCTCTGATGGCTAGGTTTCCAAAAATCTCTCTCAATTTATCATTAAGAATCACAAGCACAGTATCGCAATTGGCTTTCAATGCCGCGATACCTTCGTTTGCTTGGTTCATTTTTTTCTTTCCTTCGAAGGAAAAAGGAGCTGTGACAATACCTACCGTGAGGATGTCCATTTCCTTTGCAATCTGCGCGATCACAGGTGCTGCTCCAGTACCTGTACCTCCGCCCATACCTGCCGTAATGAAAATCATTTTGGTATCCTGAGCGAGCATCTCACGAATATCCTCTTTGGATTCTAGTGCCGCGTCTCTGCCCTTTTCAGGGTTTGCGCCAGCTCCCAGACCTCCCGTAAGGGATGTTCCTAATTGTATTTTATTGGGCACTGGACTACTTTCCAGTGCTTGGATATCAGTGTTGCAGACCACAAACTCCACATCTTTGATACCTAGGTTAAACATGTGGTTTACGGCGTTTCCACCTCCTCCACCTACTCCTACCACCTTGATGATAGACTTATGATGTGTGGGTAAATCAAATGAATACATAATTTCTGCCTTTATATTGTCCAAAATTCGATCCAGTTCCAGCGGCGGTCACCATCGGATTCGGATGTCTATGTCTAATTAATAATCGTTTTTATCGTCGAGATCGTCAATGAGTAAATCCTTGGTTTTCTCAATGATATTTTGAAAAAATTTCGCTCCCTTCTTGTGTTTCACTTTGGAGTTTCCAGTTTTACCAACTTTTTCTCTGTAGCTATCTTCACGGATATCTAGTGCTCTGAAGCCCGAAAGCACCAAACCAACAGTAGTCGCATACATTGGGCTCTTCACTGAGTCTAGCTTGCTCTTACCAAGGTGCTCATTTGGATAACCAATGCGTGTATCGAGTCCAGTCATGTACTCAAACAACTGCTGCACGTTGGTCAACTGAGAGCCACCTCCCGTCACAACAATACCTGCTGCCAATTTCTTGTGAAAACCAGAAGTGATGATCTCTGTGTGTACCATCTCTATGATTTCCTCCATACGTGCCTCAATTACGTTGGCAAGGTTTTTCAGAGAAATCTCCTTTGGAGGACGGTTTCTCAAACCTGGGATAGACACAATTTCATTTGGGCTAGCCTCTTCAGAAATCGCTCTTCCAAATTTTGTTTTCAAAAGCTCCGCCTGATGTTCCATCACCATGCAACCTTGCTTGATATCCGAAGTGATGATATTGCCCCCGAAAGGAATGACTGCCGTGTGTCTAATAATATTGTCATAGAAAATGGCAATGTCGGTAGTACCACCCCCTATATCTACCAAGCAAACCCCCGCCTCTTTCTCTTCGTCGCTGAGAACAGACAAGCTTGAAGCCAAAGGCTCCAGAATAAGGTTTTCTATTTCCAAGCCCGCCCTTTTCACGCACTTATTGATGTTGTTGATCGCATTTGTGTGTGCTGTAATGATGTGGAAATCCGCCTCCAACTTCACACCAGACATCCCTACAGGATCCTTGATCCCGTCTTCATAATCCACAATGTAATCTTGTGGCATCACGTGAATGATCTCACTCCCAGGAGGAATAACGATTCGGTACATATCATTATTCAACCTATTGATGTCTTCAACTGTAATCTCATCATCACTCGTTCGGGTGATAGAGCCATGGTGAATTGCACTTTTAATGTGCTGTCCAGCAATACCTACATTTACCACACCGATATCAATCCCAGACTGCTCGCTAGCTTCCGCAATGGCCTTTTCGATAGCCACCACAGTCTTGTCAATATTATTAACAATACCACGAATAACGCCATCCGAAACAGCTTTGCCCATTCCGAGCACTTCGAGCTTACCATACTCATTCTTTCTACCCACAATGACGCAAATCTTTGTGGTTCCGATATCTAATCCGACGATGATCTTATCTTCTTGCATTTTCTATTTGTTTTAGCGGTTTCAATATGCAGCTCTAAAAGTTAAAGGGCGGAAGCTGTACATCTATTCCCAATTTATTTTTGACACACTATTTGATTCTCAAACTTTAGGCTGACACGACTGTAAGTATTCCAACCTTTGTTAGGAAGTATCTCTTTATAAAACACATCCAATTTTTTAAATTTTCTTTCAAAATCTTCTGGTTTCCCAAAAGCAATTTCTTGTTTGCTCACCTGTGGCAGCATGGTGATTTCACCATCTTTACCAATAATCAAATGAGCGATCTGCGCTTTCCAAAACTTATCCGCACCGATATATTCCAGCAAAGCCAATAAATCTTGGCCATAGCTGGTTTCAGTGATGTTTTCTTCCCAGGAAAATTGACGATCTAACTCAATGATTGGTACTCGTGCAGTCTGCTTTCCATTAGCAGGCAGCAAATATCCTTCATTGTCGATATAAATATCTGTTCCTTTCGAATTAAAAATTCGCGCAATCGGCTTAACGAGTTTGACCCGTACCAAAAGATTGCCTTTTAGGTCTTTATAAACCTCCGATTTCTTTACAAATGGATTCCTTTGCACCTTTTTTTCTAATGCTCTCAAATCCAGATCACCCAATGCAGAGCCTAGTACTGGCAGCCCTTCTTCGGATTGTAAAAGCTTCATCACTGATGCCTTATCTATGAAATAATTTCCATCCTGCGTCTCGATATCTACCTTGACATCATTGAGCACGCGATTGGATCTTTTCACGCTAGAAAAGCCTATCATGACCAGCAATGCAACTGCACCAACAACAAAAAACAATATGGTTTTCATTGTCTGTTTCATGCTTCTACTTGCTTAAAATGGTTTGCAATAACAGGAACCAACTTATCTATATCACCTGCACCAAGGGTAACAAGTACATCCATTTCGCTTTCATCCAAGGCGGCCAAAAGGTTTTCTTTAGAAACCACTTTTCGCTTTGGCGTAAACATTCTATTCAAAATCATCTCAGAATTTACCCCTGGCATTGGCAGCTCGCGTGCTGGATAGATATCTAGTAACAACACCTCATCAGAATTATCTAAACTCTCAGCAAAGCCCTTGTAAAAATCGTTTGTGCGACTATACAAATGCGGTTGAAACACCGTGGTAATTTTCTTATTTGGATACATGCTTTTCACCGATCTCAAAAAGGCCGTAACCTCCGTTGGGTGATGGGCATAGTCATCTATGTAAACCAGATTTTTCTGACGAAGAATAAATTCGAATCTTCTCTTCACCCCTCGGTAAGAACTGATGGCAGCCTTGATCGTCTCTACTGGAACATCTTGCTCAATGGCCGCCGTAATAGCCGCCACTGCGTTTTCTACATTATGAAAACCAGGCACATAAAGTGCAATGTCTTTGATAAGCTTTTTACCGTGATAATTGAAGTAAAAAACACCGTTCATCGCCCTTAAAGCTCTAGCTTGATAATCCCCTTGATCAATACCATAGGTATAGTATAGATTCTCCAAGTAGATACTGATTTTCTCTGCAGCCTTATAGTGTACAAGTACATTTCCATCTTCGGGCACTTGTTGAAGAAACTGACCAAATGCCTCATGCATGGTCTTTTCATCTCCATAAATATCTAGGTGATCGGCATCTACTGATGTCACAATCGCATAATCGGGTGAAAGTCTGTGAAAAGAACGATCAAACTCATCAGCCTCTACTACCACAGGTGCATTTTCGTCCCCTATCAACAGATTGGTGTTGTAGTTGGTCATGATCCCGCCTACAAATGCCGAACAGCCCTTTTCTGAATGCTTTAAAATATGCGCAATCATTGAGGATGTAGTTGTCTTCCCGTGGGTACCACCTACAGCGATGCAGTTGTGACCTTTGGAAATAATGCCAAGCACTTCAGATCGCTTTTTCACTTCAAAACCCTTGCTCTGAAAATGAACAAGCTCGGTATGAGCCGCAGGAATAGCTGGTGTGTAAACGATCAGTGCCCAATCCTTTTCCATAAAGGCCATAGGAATGTCCTTTACCTTGTCTTCATAGTGAATCCAAATGCCCTCTGCTTCCAACTCTTCTGTCAATGGAGTTTTCACGCGATCGTATCCCGCCACTCGCTTGCCACGCTTTTTGAACCAGCGGGCAATAGAGCTCATCCCGATTCCTCCGATCCCAATAAAATAGACGGTATCAATTTTGTCAAGCTCCATTATGCGATCATTTTTATAACTTCCATAGCAATATTTTTAGCTGCATCTGCATGCGCCATTGCCCCAATATTCTTACTTAATTCTGCCTTCTTCGTTTCATTGTTTATCAACAAAAAAACCTCTTCTAAAGCACGCTCTATCGCTTCACTGTCTTTCACAAGCACAGCTGCATTTCTTTCTACCAATGCCATGGCATTGATGGTTTGATGGTCTTCAGCCACATTTGGTGACGGCACAAGAATGCTCGGCTTGCCTGTAAGCATGAGCTCCGCAATGGACAATGCCCCAGCTCGTGAGATCACCACATCTGCAACAGCGTAGGCATAATGCATTTCTTTAAGAAAATCGTACATGCGAATATCCGAACCTGCCTCTTTCACCCGCGATTGCATCTCCTGATAATAATACCCACCTGTCTGCCAGATCACCTGATATCCAGCCGCTTTCAATTTATCATATCCTGCAAGCACACATTCGTTGATGGTGCGCGCGCCTAGGCTTCCGCCTACGATAAGCAATGTCTTTTTCTCTGGATTAAAACCAAAGAAGTCA
The DNA here is from genome assembly GCA_963848175.1 of uncultured Cytophagales bacterium. Taxonomy (GTDB): domain Bacteria; phylum Bacteroidota; class Bacteroidia; order Cytophagales; family Cyclobacteriaceae; genus JAMZMI01. Next base: position 619,961 of record CAWKCO010000003.1, on the reverse strand, counting down.
TAAGCTTCTTGCTTTCTGCTTTCCTCCAAAAGGATGGTTTTTCGCACTGGATTGCCAGTGACTACCAATTTCTCTTTTGGGAAATACTTTTCCATTCCTCCATGTGCTACACAGATTTTATTCACTCGCTTGGCCAAAAGCTTGTTAGTCAATCCTGCATAGGAATTTTGCTCTTGAATCAAGCTTGGTATTTTCTTACTGGTAGAAGCAAAAAGCAATGGCGCACTGGCATATCCCCCCACTCCTATGACAGCATCTGGCTTAAATTTTCTGATCAAACCAAAAGCTTTCACTATGCTAGAAAGTACCTTGAATGGAAACAGTAGGTTTTGGACAGAAAGACTTCTTTGTAAACCACTGATCCACAATCCCACAATTTCAAAACCAGCATCAGGTACTTTGGTCATTTCCATTTTCCCTTTGGCACCAACAAAAAGAATCTCCACATCGCTCAAATCTTTGAGTGACTGAGCTATAGAAACTGCAGGATAGATATGTCCACCTGTGCCTCCACCACTCACCATTATTCGATATGTTCTCTTTTCTATCATTCTTAAGCTAATTGTCTAGAGCTATTTTTTGGTTGATTCGCCATCGGCGAACCCAAATCGTCTATTTCTCCCCGGCTTACGCTGAGTATAATGCCAATGGCCACACCTGTGAAAAGCTGTGACGTTCCCCCCATACTGATGAGCGGCAAAGGCAAACCTGTGATTGGCCCTAGCCCCACAGCTACTCCCATATTGACCATCGCTTGCATTACCAATGCAAAAGATAATCCTGCCGAAAGCAGTCCTCCATAAGCTCGATCACTTTCTGCGGCAGCTTTCATTCCTCTATAAAGCAAGGCTAAATAAAGGATGAGTATCACAAAGCCGCCAATCATACCGTACTCCTCCAAAACGATCGCGTAAACGAAATCAGAATATGGATGTGGTAGATAATTTCTTTGATCACTTTGCCCTGGGCCTTTGCCTGTAAGTCCTCCTGTGGCAATAGCGATATATGCTTGCTTGGCTTGAAAAGGAATTTCCTCCTCCTCAAAAAAGGATTCTACCCTATGCATAGCCGTGCCAGCTCTCTGTCCAAGCATCAAGGCGAGCGTCCCCGAAACAGCTCCAATTACCAGTAACATCGCCAAGTATCTCACTGGAACTCGACCAATAAATAACACCAGCATGCACGTGCCAAAAAGCAATACGGCAGTTGAAATATTGGTCATGGCTATGAGGCCGCAGATCGCCCCGATCCAAATAAGCATCGGGATAATGGCCTTCTGAAAATCGTCAATGCTTTGTTGTCTTTTAGACAGCATACTCGCTAAAGTCACCAATAGGGCTAGTTTGGCCAAATCTGATGGCTGAAACGCTTGATTGATAATTGGAATGGTAATCCATCGAGATGCCTCATTGATATTGGTACCAAATTTCCAAGTGATCAGAAGCAGAGGAACGGATATCCAAAGCGCAAAACGTGACAATTTAGAGTAGTATCTATAGTCCACTTTATGAGCCACCCACATGGCCACAAGGCTCAGAAAAACCAATAGTGAGTGCTTAATCAAATAGTATTCGGTATCTCCACCCATCATCTTGTAAGCAAGACTACCCGTGGCACTGTAAACCACCATAATACTGAACATAGAAAGCACAAAAACGATGAACCAGATCACTGGATCACCTTTCAGATTGTCGTAAGCCCATTCCTTTACCTTGTTCATATCTTAGAAAAGTTTAGTTCCGACATTTTTTTTACCGCTGCTTTGAACTGTTCGCCCCTATCTTCATAGTTTTTGAACAAATCAAAACTCGCACAAGCTGGAGACAGCAACACCACATCTCCTTCACTTGCCATACTATAAGCCCGCTTCACTGCCTCCTCGGCAGATTGTACTTCTTCTATATTTGGCACTACGCCATCAAATACTTTTCTAAGCGGTTCGTTTTTAACTCCTAAACAAACCAGTGCTTTCACTTTCTCTTTTACCAAATGACTAATGGCTGAATAATCATTGCCTTTGTCCACACCACCTGCAATCCAAACAATTGGCTTATCAATCCCTTCTAGTGCGTAATAAACCGAATCCACATTCGTGGCTTTCGAATCGTTGATGAATTTCACTCCACCTATTTCACCGCTCAATTCCATCCTATGAGAAGCATTTTTGAATGTACTCAAGCCCTCCAAAACATCGTTGATACCAACACCTAACCAAAAACAGCTGAGCATTGCAGACATACTATTGATCATATTATGCTTTCCCATTAATGGGACATGGCTTTGAGGAATTCTATGAATTCGTGTTTTACCACGGTATTTATAACTAAAAACCAGACTTTTATCATCCAGTCGAGCATGCCAACTATTACCTTCATTGGTACTTACTGCCATCTGACTAGCCTTGATCGGATGCTTCGACAATTGCTCAAGTATAGGTTCGCTATCAGCGCAATACACGAAACAATCCTGCTCGGTCATGTTTTGTACAATCTTAAACTTGGAAGCTGCATATTCATCAAAGTTGTAGTTGTATCTATCCAAATGATCTGGAGTGATATTGAGCAAGACGGCTACATCTGGCTTAAAACTTACTATACCGTCCAGCTGAAAACTACTCACCTCTACTACATAATAATCATAACCACCTTCTGCTACCAAACCCGCCAAACTTACTCCCACATTTCCACCCAGCGCAGCACTGTACCCTGCAGATTTCAGCAAATGATAGATCAATAACGTCGTTGTGGTTTTGCCATTGGTACCGGTAATTGCCACTACTTTGGCATCACCCTCCATGTATCTGAAGGCAAACTCTATTTCTGATATCACAGCAATATTGGCCTGAAGTGCGGCTTGTACGATAGCCACGGTATCTGATATCCCAGGGCTTTTCACCACAAGGTCAAAACCTAGAATCCTATCTTCTGTGTGGCCTCCCTCTTCAAACTCAATTTCATGATCTTGCAGCGTAGCTTTATAGGCAGGCGCTACTGTTCCATACTCAGACAAAAAAACCTCTAAACCGAGCTTTTTGGCTAAAATGGCCGCACCTACGCCGCTTTCCCCGGCTCCTAATATGGCTACTCTTCGTATCATTTAATATTCTTCTGTTTTCATTCTTTTGCTAATCAACTGATCGCAGCACATAGAGTATAGCGACACTAAGTCGTATCCTTTTTTCAATAGATCCCCGATGAAAGCTACTTTCTTGGCGCGATTGGCTTGATCTAGCTTGTCAAGCATATACACCATCTCATCTAGCTCATCTTCCATTTCATTCATATAGTTATGAAATCCATCTTCATTTCTTGACGCAACAAGGTTTTTCAATTGGACATCTACCTTTTTGGATCCTCGAATCAAAAGGGAAGAAAACTCCAACATATTGCCTCCAGGCATCATTTCTGCCAAGGTGACTGCATCCTTTTGGAATTTTTCGTTTCTGCTATGTAATTGCTCTAGGGTCATGACTCTATCATCTAAGTTTAAGTGTTGCCAGTGTGATAATTGCTAAGAGGATACCTGTGGTCCAAAATCGTGTGACGATCTTGGCCTCATGCAAGCCCTTTTTTTGATAGTGATGATGCAATGGAGACATCAGAAAAATGCGTCTGCCTTCACCATACTTCTTTCTTGTGTATTTGAAATAAGACACCTGCATGATCACACTGAGATTTTCTATCAAGAAAATACCACAGAGCACCGGTATCAAAAGCTCCTTTCTAATCACCAAAGCCAACACCGCTATGATTCCCCCTAGAGAAAGGCTGCCCGTATCGCCCATAAAAACTTGGGCAGGAAATGAATTGTACCATAAAAAACCAATACACGCCCCCACAAATGCCGCACTGAAAATCACCAGCTCCCCGGCATTAGGGATGTATTCGATATTGAGATATTCTGCAAAAACCACGTTTCCGCTGAGGTAAGCCAAAATAGCTAAGGTCAAGCCAATAATGGCCGAAGTACCAGCTGCTAAACCGTCGATACCGTCAGTAATATTTGCTCCGTTAGAAACCGCCGTAACAATAAAAATGACGATGAGCACATAAATAACCCATGTGTATCCATCCAGGACATCTGGCAGCAACCAGTTGTAATGAAATTGATTGTCTTTAATAAATGGCAGTGTAGTGGTGATCACGCTACTATTGTCTATCCCCACAGCAGCAGACTCAGAAAGCACCACATCAGGATGCATCACAAGCACCAAGCCCACCAAAGCGCCTATGGCTATCTGACCGATAATCTTAAACTTGCCTTGAAGTCCTTCTTTATTCTTCTTTTTAACTTTTAGGTAATCATCCAAAAAGCCGATAAGCCCCATCCATACGGCTGTAATCAGCAAAAGAATGACGTAGATATTTCCAAGATTGGCAAATAACAAAGTAGGAATAACAATGGCTGCAATAATGATAATACCTCCCATGGTAGGAGTTCCTTGCTTTTGCATTTGTCCATCAAGCCCCAAATCTCTGATAGACTCCCCTACTTGGAAATTGCGAAGCGCTGCTATCAACGTTTTGCCAAATACAATCGTGATCAGCAACGAAATGATAGTTGCCATACCTGCTCTGAAAGAGATGTATTGGAATACACCTGCCCCAGTGAGGTTAAATTGTTTTTGCATGTAGTCGAATAGGTAGTACAGCATTGCTTCGTTTTCTTCTTTTTAAATTCGTTTAGTTCAACATTTCAGTTAATATCTCTTTATCATCAAAATGATGACGCACGCCATTGATCTCCTGATAAGTCTCGTGTCCTTTACCCGCTACCAAAATGATATCATTGGACTCTGCCAGGTTGCATGCCGTTCTGATCGCTTCTTTTCTATCGGCAATGACCATGGTTTTTTTCTGATCCACTTTTGATACGCCAGCCATCATTTCTTCTAAAATGATCGTTGGGTCTTCCGTTCTTGGATTGTCAGAAGTCAAAATGAGCTTATTGCTAAAACCAGCTGCAATTCGTGCCATCTTAGGTCTTTTAGTTTTGTCTCTATCTCCACCGCACCCCACTACTGTGATGAGTGTTTCTTGTCTCGTTCTTAGCTTGTCTATGGTGTCCAACACATTTTCCAATGCATCTGGCGTATGTGCATAATCCACAATAGCCAAGACATTGGACTTATTCTGAATCAATTCAAACCGGCCTCTTGCGCCAGATAGCTCAGACATGGCAGTGAGCACATCATGCTCTTCTTCTCCTAGCAAAACTGCCGTACTGTAAACCGCAAGCAGATTGTAAGCATTGAAATCTCCGATAAGCCTAAACCACGCTCCAATTCCGTTGATCTCCAATTCGAGTCCCTGAATGGTATTGTGCAACACCTTGGCTTTGAAATCTGCCATAGTCTTCACGGCATAGGTCTGTTGGTTTGCTTTCGTGTTTTGCAGCATTACCCTCCCACGTTTGTCATCAATATTTACCAAAGCAAAAGCGTCTGGCGTCAAGCCATCAAACAACAATTTCTTGGCCTTGATGTAAGCATCGAATGTCTCGTGATAATCAAGATGGTCGTGGGTAATATTGGAAAATACTGCACCCGAAAAATGTATTCCAGCCACTCTGTGCTGAACTAAGGCATGTGAGCTCACCTCTATGAAGCAATGCGTACAGCCCTCGGCAACCATCTGAGCCATAAGCTCATTCAATTGGATGCTGTCAGGAGTTGTAAAACTAGCTGGTAAGACCCTGTGTTGTATTTTATTCTCCACAGTAGACAGCAAGCCCACTTTATACCCTAGGTTGATAAATAGTTGAGAAAGTAAAGTTGCCGTGGTAGTCTTTCCGTTTGTTCCGGTGATGCCTACAAGCTTCAGTTTCTTAGACGGGTGGTCATAAAAATTGGCAGCAACTATCCCCATAGCTGCTGCACTATTCTCCACCTGTACATAACTAGTATTTTCATCCAGTTTTTCTGGAAGTGTTTCGCACAAAATAGCCTTCGCTCCATTGGCAAGGGCCGTATCTATATAACTATGTCCATCTACCGTCAGTCCTTTGACAGCAATGAACAAATGCCCTGCAGCTACCTTTCTAGAATCGAAAGTAAGCCCAGAGATCTCCAAATTACGATCACCGTGAAAAGAGAGAATAGATACGTTGTAAAGCAGATTCTTAAGTATTCCCATTAACCCATTTCCAATTTAATAGTGGCACCATGAGAAAACTTTACACCGGGAAGAATCGACTGTTTGTTCACACGCCCTCTTCCTGATATTGACACCTTAAGCCCCGCATTTTCTAAAACATAGATTGCATCTCGCAAAGTCATGCCTTGCACATCGGGCACACGATCAATTGCATGATCATTCCCTTTCCAATACACGGCATGGTTTACCACCTGCGTTTTCACCCAAGCATCATCATCCGACGCATGATTTGAAATCCCCAATTCATTCGAGATGTACTCTAATTCATCCCTCTTACCCGATTTGATCGTAGGGAAGATGCCCGTATACTCAAGTCTATTGTCGGGCAACTCGCGATGCATGTCCACTTCTAACGCATAGATTTTATCAGCTATTTCTTTAAAAACTGGTGCTGAAACATCACTGCCATAGATCTGATAACCCTTTGGCTCGTCTATCACCACAATGCAACTGTATTTTGGTTCGTTGGCGGGAAAATATCCTGCAAATGACGTGTAATAATTACTTGTGTATCTACCGTTCTTCACCTTCTTAGCCGTACCAGTCTTGCCAGCTATTTGATACCTGTCATTCTTAATATTTATGGCCGTTCCTCGTTGCACCACTCCTTCTAACATTACCTTCAGTTTCTCCAGAGTCTCATCCGAGCAAATCTGCTTGTTGATGACTTTGGACTTATATTTCTCTACTCGCCTATTGTCTTTCAAAACCGATTTCACGATGATTGGCTGAATCATTTTTCCATCATTCGCCACTGCATTGTATAGCGTCAAAGTCTGTAATGGCGTCATTTTCAGTTCATAACCGTGAGAAATCCACGGCAAACTGATCCCACTCCAAGTTGAATCCTTCGGGTCTTTGATGTAGGGCAATCCCTCTCCATAAAGCTGAAATCCCAATGGCCGATCAAGCCCCATTTTTTTCAAATAGTCAATATATGCTGCTGGCTTTTTACCAAAGTGTTCGGTAATCAACTTGGCCACTCCGATATTCGAAGACTTCTCGAACACCTCCTGAACAGTAAGCACACCATATCCACCCGGCTTATGGTCACGCATGGTTTCAGTGAAAAATCTCATTGCACCATCACCGGTATCCACCGTATCCGTCAATTTCATGTTTGTGTCTTCCAGCAACGCAATCATACTGGCCAGTTTGAAAGTAGAACCTGGCTCTCGTGCTCCTTGGCTACCCACTGCGTAGTTATATCTCTCGTAGTACTCACCATCTTCATTTCTACTCAGATTAGACATGGCCTTGATTTCGCCCGTTTTCACTTCCATCAAAATAGCCACGCCGTAATCCGCACGGTGCTTTTCGAGGTGATTTAATAATGCTGTTTCTGTTACATCCTGAAGGTTTACATTTATGGTTGTTTGAATATCATAACCGTCTATAGGTTGAATTTCAGTACCATCGTAGACAGGCTTCCAACCTCCACCAGCCATTCTTTGAAAGAGCGCTTCTCCATCTTGCCCAGCAAGCTGACGGTTGAAGCTATACTCCAATCCTACTGTTCCTCTATGATCCAAATCTGTAGATCCGATTGTTCGACCTCCTAAATGCGAAAAAGGTCGAAATCTTTTTTCCACCTTCTCAAATATCACCCCACCAGCAAGTCGTCCAGATCTGAATATTGGCCACTTTTCCATTTTCTTTTTGGCCTGATAGTCGATTTGCTTTCTATTCAAAATGAGATAGCGCCTCCGATCTTTGCGTGCTGAGACAATCTTCCGCTTATATTGACTCGCGGAGTAGTCTCTATAATAGGTGGAAAGTAGGTAACTAAGTGAGTCGATGTAAGTGTAAAAAAGGTCGTCGCTACTAAGTGCCGGATCCAAAGCCACTTGGTAAAAGGGCAATGACGTAGCTAGTAAGCTCCCATCGTCCGCATAGATATTACCACGTGTGGCCTCTACCTTCATTACCTGCAAGCCAAGTGTCTGCGCTATGCCTCTCCACTTATCTCCTTCGGCATACTGAATGGTGAAAATGCGAAAAAGTACCCCTGTAGAAAACAAGAATACAAGCAAAAATGCGATTCGAACCCTGATTAATATCCCCTTCTTTATACTCATTCTTTGACGAGGATTTTAAAAGGTGGAACATCACTTTCTTCCAATCCTAATTTGGCAGCCTGACGAGCTACTTCGGATTGCTTGCTTGAAAATTTATAATCTGCTTTTAGTGTCGTGTAATCTGCTCGCAAGTCAGCCACGATCACTTCTAATCTATTGATAGTTCTGACCTGCTTTTCAGCATGGTGTCTATTGCCAATGTAAAAGATACATAGAGCTGAAACGAACAAGATTTGAGGTAAAAACTTGATATGAATCACCTCTGATAGCGACTGATCCATACGCAACGCCTTGTCAAAAATAGCAAAGAAGCCACTGCCGGCTTTGCTCGTTTTCGAAGGAATTTTGTAAGTGTTAGTTGCCATAATTTATTCGGTATTCGGTATTCGGTATTCGGTATTCGGTATTCGGTATTCGGTATTCGGTATTCGGTATTTTATTTTAATTGGATCAAAAAATTCTCAATTCTCAATTCTCAATTCTCAATTCTCAATTCTCAATTCTCAATTCTCAATTCTCAATTCGTTCCGCTACTCTCAGCTTCGCGCTTCTTGCTCTTTTATTGATCTCCAACTCTTCATCAGAAGCCACAATCGGTTTTTTATTCAGCGGCTTTAATGGTCTTATTTCATGCCCGTAAAAATCCTTTTCCATTACTCCTTTGAAATTGCCCGTATTCAAAAAGTTCTTTACCGGTCTATCTTCCAATGAGTGGTAGCTCATGATCACCAATCTGCCTCCTGGCTTCAACACCTCTGTGGTTTGCTCCAAAAATTCTCGAAGCGCACCCATTTCATCGTTTACCTCTATTCTTATCGCCTGAAAAATTTGTGCGAGGTATTTCATCTCCTTGCCTCTTGGCGCCACTTTCAATGCTATAGCTTTTAGCTCCTCATTTCTGGTAATCGCTTTGCCTCTGGCTTTGATTATTTCCGCCGCGAGGGTACGGGCATTTTTAATCTCCCCGTAGGCACTTAGGATGTGGATCAGGTCTTTTTCAGCGTACTCGTTTACCACATTTTGTGCGGTAAAAGAAGCTCCTCTATCCATTCGCATGTCTAGGTCTCCGTCAAATCGAGTAGAAAAACCTCGATCGGCTTCATCCAGCTGATGCGACGAAACGCCTAAATCTGCCAGAATACCATCCACCTGACCGGCTTTATAGAATTTCAAATATTTGGTGAGATACCTGAAGTTAGATTCAATAAAAGTGAAAGAACGTTTTTGCTCTACCGTTTCCTGTAGTGCTTTTGCATTGGCCTTTGCATCGTCATCCTGATCAAAGGCAAATAGTTTTCCAGTATCCAGCTGATCGAGAATCGCTCTAGAGTGTCCTCCTCCCCCAAACGTGACATCCACATAGCTTCCGTCTGGTTTGATAGCGAGTGCATCTAGGCACTCTTTCAACATGACGGGGGTGTGATATTCACTCATTCGCTACTCGTCTAAATATTTTTGTGCCAGATTAGAATATTCTTGTTCATCGTCTAGCTGATACTTTTCAAACACTTCTGGGTTCCACATTTCTATGCTGTTGCCCACCCCCACCAGCAGCACGTCTTTATCTATTTGAGAATAAGCCAGCATCGCCTTTGGCAATAAAATCCTCCCCGCATTGTCCAACTCCACCTGTGCTATTCCCCTAAAAAAGGTACGTTTCAACTTTCTCTGCTCTTCGTTAAAATCACTGAGCGCACTGATCCTGCCATGTATCTTTTTGTATTCTAACATTGGATACAGGATCAGATGTGGCTCGAAACCCTTTCGGATGACGAGCTCGTGAGTGGAGACCTCAGGCAGGTTAGCCTTAATCTTTGCAGGTAGTACTAACCTGCCTTTGGTATCCAACTTACACTCATACTCGCTTGTGAAAAACGCCATTTGAGTTTTGAAAAATATAAACCACCATAGCAAATATAGAGAATAGAATGACATTTACAACCACTTCCTCCCACATTCTCCCACCTTTCTACGAAATGTCTAAACAATTGGTTACAAGGACTTTATTTCGACCAAATTGGAGGATGAATTCATAAAGACCTCATTTACAACGACTAAAAATTATGTCTTTGAAGGATAGGATTTAGAATTTTTGGTGATTTTTAGCTTAAAAATCAGATTGGTGGGGGAAGGTGGGGGAAGTGAAAATTCTTCATTGTCCTTCTTCCCATAGCTCTTGGCAAGCGCTGGCAGGAGATCCCAACGCCCGTTGATCAGGGCTTCTTTCTTTTCTCTCCTCCACCCTTTCACCTGCTTCTCAAAAGCAATGGCCTTATCTATATATTGGAAGTGCTCGGTGAAGACTAGCTTGACGGGTCTCCTATTGTAGGTTTAGGATCAAACAGATCGCAACCATCAACAAAATCCCTTTATGCAGATAAAGCGTGTTGGCTGGAAATCCTCCTTTCGCGTTTTAGATTAAGCAAAACCTTTCGAGCAATTTTCTGCTCATGACCTTGGAATTCAAATAGAAGCTCAGGATTTGAGAACTCAGCTAGCTCAGAGTTATTAATCAAAAAATACTCATGGTATTGATACGAGAAAATAAGTAGATAGGTCATGGGGTGTTTTTTTAGAGGAGATCAATTTCATTAACAATGATTTAAACATCTTACTAAAAGACATACGAGAGCCCTACCGTTATTGGATTTACTACATCAAAGTTATTTTAACAAATACCCGTTCTTGGGTTTGATGAGGTCTGTTGATATTACCGTGGAATACATTTACATCCACTTAAAGAACCCAAAAGGTTTAAGCTAGGATAGCAACGAGAGACAATTTTATAATAAAAAGATAGGGAAATTAATGGACTGTCTACCCTTCGATAAACTCAGGGTGACAATCCGAAAGTTCAATGAATCAAAAAACACATTAAAATGCCCTTTGTCCTTCTGAGCTTACAGAAGAAAGGCAAAGGGCATTTTAGAAACAGTGTCAAATATCTAAAAATACCTAGGGGTAATTATCTTATGCTCTTGGTATCTCAAACGATAATTTATCATGACTTCATGACTTCCAGAACTTACTGTCCTTAGATCAGAAGTTGTAAAATCATAAGCATATCCGAACCTGAATTGTGTATTGGCTTGCAACTCAAGAATAGCATTGATTGAATCAAATGACCTATAACTAACTCCTATCCAAATTTTATCATCAATAATCACGTTTGCATTTACATCAATTTCAACAGGGGCACCAGTTACCATTTTCACCAAAAGACTAGGTCTAAATTTGATAATTGGATTCAAATCAAAAACATACCCTCCTGTGATATAATAGTGTCTTATTTGGTTTGTTGGAACTTCCGTTATAACACCTCCATTTTTCTCATTTAATATGTTATTGAGAATAAATGGAGCCGAAATTCCAACATTAAATTTGGAATGTTTAAAATAAATCCCTGTACCAAAATTAGGCTTTATGGTTCTTTGATTAGCAGATAGATTCTCATCAGAAACACCCAATTCTGAATAGGCCAATCTCGTGTCACTAAAACCACCATTCAAACCAAATGATAGTGAGCCAGATGATAACAATACACGGTAAGCATAAGACAAGAAAAAACTATTTTGATTCGTAACTCCTATATTATCACGAACAAACATCCCTCCTATTGCAATGTTTCTATTTGGAACAGGTGAATGAGCCGTGAAAGATTGTGAATTAGGCGCTCCCTCAATTCCGACCCACTGCACCCTAGATAAGGCAGTAAAACTAATTGCCTCATGACTACCGGCATAGGCAGGGTTTAACACAAGGCCATTGAACATATATTGTGTAAACATCACCTGCTGTTGGGCCTGAGAGGAGTTGTAAGTACACAATCCCAAAAACATGGCCAATATTAATTGCACCGCTTTGGTCTTTGATATATATATATTCATGAAATTTCATTTATCCAATTATTTATTAACAACCGTAAATCCCGTAATTGGCTTGCTACCATCACCTAAATCGATAAGGTAAAAATAGGTACCATCAGGAATGTTTTCATTTCCTAATCTGATCCCAAATTGCGCATCTCCACGCCAGGCTTTGTCATTATTATTGTACCCTTTTACCTCAAAAAGCTTATTTCCCCAACGGTTATAAATCTGAACAGGATTGTTTGGAAACTGCTCAATACCCTCGATATAGAAGAAATCATTATTCCCATTTCCGTCTGGCGTAAACCCTTTAAAAGGTTTGATTTTCGGACAAACATCAGTGTCGAGATAATCTGGAATTCCATCATCTATCACAATCATCATTGGTCCAATCTCCATCTTTATTTCTATCCTCGTCTGCATCTTTGATCCCGTCATTATCACTATCAAGATCTCCGACATTGACTAAAAGTTCATTACGAGTCCTGTCTACTGGCGCTATTGCCCGCAACATCAGTACTTGTAACCATCACATCATAATAACTTGACGGCAAAGGTTTGAATGACCCTCCAGATGTTGGGGTTGCCGTTTCTGTGTCTACACTCCAATTGCCACTGCCATCTGCGGTCGTAGTGAATGTAACGCCATTCAATACCACTGTAACAGTGCTGCCTGCTTCTGCTGTGCCACTCAATACTGGGGTCGTGTCATTGGTCGTTTGACTTGAAACCGTCGGTGCTACTGGTGCGCTCGTGTCGATTGTCAATTCGCTGTTTGTACTTTCTCCGGTGCTATTGCCTGCGGCATCCGTGCTGGTAACTGATACATCATAATTGCCTGACACTAAAGCTGTGAATGCCCCGCCTGATGTTGGAGTGGCTGTTTCTGTATCTACACTCCATGTGCCACTGCCATCGGCTGTCGTAGTGAAAGTTACGCCATTTAATACAACTGTAACAGTGCTGCCTGCTTCTGCCGTGCCACTCAATACTGGGGTCGTGTCATTGGTCGTTTGACTTGAAACCGTCGGTGCTGCTGGGGCGGTCGTGTCGAGTATCAAGGCTCCAATTCCATCTATTGAACTCGATAAACCTAAACCATTCGTACTAGTAACTTTTACATCATAATTGCCTGACACCAAAGCTGTGAATGGTCCGCCTGATGTTGGAGTGGCTGTTTCTGTATCTACACTCCATGTGCCACTGCCATCGGCTGTCGTAGTGAAGGTTACGCCATTTAATACAACTGTAACAGTGCTGCCTGCTTCTGCTGTGCCACTCAACACTGGAGTCGTGTCGTTGGTCGTTTGACTTGAGACCGTCGGTGCTGCTGGTGCGATCGTGTCGATTGTCAATTCGCTGTTTGTACTTTCTCCGGTGCTATTGCCTGCGGCATCCGTACTGGTAACTGATACATCATAATTGCCTGACACCAAAGCTGTGAATGGTCCGCCTGATGTTGGAGTGGTTGTTTCTGTATCTACACTCCACGTGCCACTGCCATCGGCTGTCGTAGTGAAGGTTACGCCATTCAACACCACTGTAACAGTGCTGCCTGCTTCTGCTGTGCCACTCAACACTGGAGTCGTGTCGTTGGTCGTTTGACTTGAGACCGTCGGTGCTGCTGGTGCGATTGTGTCGATTGTCAATTCGCTGTTTGTACTTTCTCCGGTGCTATTGCCTGCGGCATCCGTACTGGTAACTGATACATCATAATTGCCTGACACCAAAGCTGTGAATGGTCCGCCTGATGTTGGAGTGGCTGTTTCTGTATCTACACTCCACGTGCCACTGCCATCGGCTGTCGTAGTGAAGGTTACGCCATTCAATACAACTGTAACAGTGCTGCCTGCTCTGCGTGCCACTCAATACTGGAGTTGTGTCATTCGTCGTTTGACTCGTTACCGTTGGTGCAACTGGGGCTGTTGTGTCGAGGTTCTTCAATTGCCACTGCCATCGCGGTCGTAGTAAAACCTAACCATTCCTTCTGCTGTGCCACTCAATACTGGGGTCGTGTCATTGGTCGTTTGACTTGAAACCGTTGGCGCTGCTGGGGCGGTCGTGTCGAGTATCAAGGCTTCAATTCCATCTATTGAACTCGATAAACCTAAACCATTCGTACTAGTAACTTTTACATCATAATTGCCTGACACCAAAGCTGTGAATGGCCCGCCTGATGTTGGAGTGGCTGTTTCTGTATCTACACTCCATGTGCCACTGCCATCGGCTGTCGTAGTGAAGGTTACGCCATTCAATACCACTGTAACAGTGATGCCTGCTTCTGCTGTGCCACTCAATACTGGGGTCGTGTCATTGGTCGTTTGACTTGAGACCGTCGGTGCTGCTGGGGCGGTTACATCTAATATATCAAAAGTATTAGAAGTCGCTCCTGTCAAGCCTGTAGCGCTTGCTACCAAGGTATATCCTGTGCCTGCATTATCAATGTTCAAGGTGCTAAATGTGGCTACCCCGCCTACTGCTGCCACTGTCTTCGTCCCGCTTAATGTGCCCGAGGCAGGGTTCGTACCAATGGCTAACGTGACACTCGCTGTTGAGCTTGTTACTGTATTGCCACTTGCATCTTGAATCGTAATTACTACATCGCTCAGCGTAGCGCCACTTGCTGTATTGCTTGGCTGGGTTGTAAATGCTAGTTGAGTTGCTGCGCCTGAGGTGAATGCTACCGTCGCTTCGTCGGTGATCGCTGTGCCGCCTAGCGTGCCTGTAATCGTTGCTGTGCCTGTAGACGTGCTTGAGGTTAGCGTCGAACTGTAAGTACCATCGCCATTGTCTGTTACACTGCCTAACGTTCCTAAGTCTGTGCTCAACACTACCGTAGCGCCTCCTGCTGTCAGGTTGTTACCATTCGTGTCTTTAAGCTGAACGGTGATGGTACTGGCTGAAGTGCCATCTGCTGTGATACTCGTTGAGGAAGCGGTAATCGTACTTGTGCCTACTACTGCTGCGCCTGAGGTGAACGCTACCGTCGCTTCGTCGGTGATCGCTGTGCCGCCTAGCGTGCCTGTAATCGTTGCTGTGCCTGTAGACGTGCTTGAGGTTAGCGTCGAACTGTAAGTACCATCGCCATTGTCTGTTACACTGCCTAACGTTCCTAAGTCTGTGCTCAACACTACCGTAGCGCCTCCTGCTGTCAGGTTGTTGCCATTCGTGTCTTTAAGCTGAACGGTGATGGTACTGGCTGAAGTGCCATCTGCTGTGATACTCGTTGAGGAAGCGATAATCGTACTTGTGCCTACTACTGCTGCGCCTGAGGTGAACGCTACCGTCGCTTCGTCGGTGATCGCTGTGCCGCCTAGCGTGCCTGTAATCGTTGCTGTGCCTGTAGACGTGCTTGAGGTTAGCGTCGAACTGTAAGTACCATCGCCATTGTCTGTTACACTGCTTAACGTTCCTAAGTCTGTGCTCAACACTACCGTAGCGCCTCCTGCTGTCAGGTTGTTGCCATTCGTGTCTTTAAGTTGAACGGTGATGGTACTGGCTGAAGTGCCATCCGCTGTGATACTCGTTGAGGAAGCGGTAATCGTACTTGTGCCTACTACTGCTGCGCCAGCTGTGCCTGTAGCTGTAAAGGTGATCGGTGAGCCAGTTAATGATCCACTCGTTGCAGTCATCGTATTTACTCCTGCTGTCGTACCTAAGGTCCAACTACCGACTGTCGCGATTCCACTCGCATTTGTTGTAGCACTCAATACTGTGCCGGAACCGCCTCCTGTTGCGACTGCAAAGGTTACAGAAACGCCTGATACTGGATTGTTTGAAGCGTCTCTTACAATTACGCTTGGGGCGGTGCTTACTGCCGTGCCTACTGTTGCACTTTGGCCATCTCCAGCGTTGATAGCGATTGTGCTTGCTGCGCCAGCTGTGCCTGTAGCTGTAAAGGTGATCGGTGAACCAGTTAATGATCCACTCGTGGCGGTCATCGTATTTGATCCTGCTGTCGTACCTAAGGTCCAACTACCGACTGTCGCGATTCCACTCGCATTTGTTGTAGCACTCAATACTGTGCCGGAACCACCTCCTGTTGCGACTGCAAAGGTTACAGAAACGCCTGATACTGGATTGTTTGAAGCGTCTCTTACAATTACGCTTGGGGCGGTGCTTACTGCCGTGCCTACTGTTGCACTTTGGCCATCTCCGGCGTTGATAGCGATTGTGCTTGCTGCGCCAGACTGTGCCTGTAGCTGTAAAGGTGATCGGTGAGCCAGTTAATGATCCACTCGTGGCGGTCATCGTATTTGATCCTGCTGTCGTACCTAAGGTCCAACTACCGACTGTCGCGATTCCACTCGCATTCGTAGTGGCATTCAATACTGTGCCGGAACCGCCTCCTGTTGCGACTGCAAAGGTTACAGAAACGCCTGATACTGGATTGTTTGAAGCGTCTCTTACAATTACGCTTGGGGCGGTGCTTACTGCCGTGCCTACTGTTGCACTTTGGCCATCTCCAGCGTTGATAGCGATTGTGCTTGCTGCGCCAGCTGTGCCTGTAGCTGTAAAGGTGATCGGTGAACCAGTTAATGATCCACTCGTGGCGGTCATCGTATTTGATCCTGCTGTCGTACCTAAGGTCCAACTACCGACTGTCGCGATTCCACTCGCATTTGTTGTAGCACTCAATACTGTGCCGGAACCACCTCCTGTTGCGACTGCAAAGGTTACAGAAACGCCTGATACTGGATTGTTTGAAGCGTCTCTTACAATTACGCTTGGGGCGGTGCTTACTGCCGTGCCTACTGTTGCACTTTGGCCATCTCCGGCGTTGATAGCGATTGTGCTTGCTGCACCAGAGGTGATGTTAAAAGTATTAGAAGTCGCTCCTGTCAAGCCTGTAGCGCTTGCTACCAAGGTATATCCTGTGCCTGCATTATCAATGTTCAAGGTGCTAAATGTGGCTACACCGCCTACTGCTGCCACTGTCTTCGTCCCGCTTAGTGTGCCCGAGGCAGGGTTCGTACCAATGGCTAACGTGACACTCGCTGTTGAGCTTGTTACTGTATTGCCACTTGCATCTTGAATCGTAATTACTACATCGCTCAGCGTAGCGCCACTTGCTGTATTGCTTGGCTGGGTTGTTAATACTAGTTGAGTTGCTGCGCCAGCCGTTCCTGTCGCCGTAAAGGTGATCGGTGAGCCAGTTAATGAGCCACTCGTTGCAGTCATCGTATTTGATCCTGCTGTCGTACCTAATGTCCAACTACCGACTGTCGCGATTCCACTCGCATTCGTAGTGGCATTCAATACTGTGCCGGAACCGCCTCCTGTTGCGACTGCAAAGGTTACAGAAACGCCTGATACTGGATTGTTTGAAGCGTCTCTTACAATTACGCTTGGGGCGGTGCTTACTGCCGTGCCTACTGTTGCACTTTGGCCATCTCCAGCGTTGATAGCGATTGTGCTTGCTGCGCCAGCTGTGCCTGTAGCTGTAAAGGTGATCGGTGAGCCAGTTAATGATCCACTCGTTGCAGTCATCGTATTTGATCCTGCTGTCGTACCTAATGTCCAACTACCGACTGTCGCGATTCCACTCGCATTCGTAGTGGCATTCAATACTGTGCCGGAACCGCCTCCTGTTGCGACTGCAAAGGTTACAGAAACGCCTGATACTGGATTGTTTGAAGCGTCTCTGACAATTACGCTTGGGGCGGTGCTTACTGCCGTGCCTACTGTTGCACTTTGGCCATCTCCAGCGTTGATAGCGATTGTGCTTGCTGCGCCAGCTGTGCCTGTAGCTGTAAAGGTGATCGGTGAACCAGTTAATGATCCACTCGTGGCGGTCATCGTATTTGATCCTGCTGTCGTACCTAAGGTCCAACTACCGACTGTCGCGATTCCACTCGCATTTGTTGTAGCACTCAATACTGTGCCGGAACCACCTCCTGTTGCGACTGCAAAGGTTACAGAAACGCCTGATACTGGATTGTTTGAAGCGTCTCTTACAATTACGCTTGGGGCGGTGCTTACTGCCGTGCCTACTGTTGCACTTTGGCCATCTCCGGCGTTGATAGCGATTGTGCTTGCTGCGCCAGAGGTGATGTTAAAAGTATTAGAAGTCGCTCCTGTCAAGCCTGTAGCGCTTGCTACCAAGGTATATCCTGTGCCTGCATTATCAATGTTCAAGGTGCTAAATGTGGCTACACCGCCTACTGCTGCCACTGTCTTCGTCCCGCTTAGTGTGCCCGAGGCAGGGTTCGTACCAATGGCTAACGTGACACTCGCTGTTGAGCTTGTTACTGTATTGCCACTTGCATCTTGAATCGTAATTACTACATCGCTCAGTGTAGCGCCACTTGCTGTATTGCTTGGCTGGGTTGTTAATACTAGTTGAGTTGCTGCGCCAGCCGTTCCTGTCGCCGTAAAGGTGATCGGTGAGCCAGTTAATGAGCCACTCGTTGCAGTCATCGTATTTGATCCTGCTGTCGTACCTAATGTCCAACTACCGACTGTCGCGATTCCACTCGCATTCGTAGTGGCATTCAATACTGTGCCGGAACCGCCTCCTGTTGCGACTGCAAAGGTTACAGAAACGCCTGATACTGGATTGTTTGAAGCGTCTCTTACAATTACGCTTGGGGCGGTGCTTACTGCCGTGCCTACTGTTGCACTTTGGCCATCTCCAGCGTTGATAGCGATTGTGCTTGCTGCGCCAGCTGTGCCTGTAGCTGTAAAGGTAATCGGTGAGCCAGTTAATGATCCACTCGTTGCGGTCATCGTATTTGATCCTGCTGTCGCACCTAATGTCCAACTACCGACTGTCGCGATTCCACTCGCATTCGTAGTGGCATTCAATACTGTGCCGGAACCGCCTCCTGTTGCGACTGCAAAGGTTACCGAGACACCTGACACGGGATTGTTTGAAGCGTCTCTTACAATTACGCTTGGGGCGGTGCTTACTGCCGTGCCTACTGTTGCACTTTGGCCATCTCCAGCGTTGATAGCGATTGTGCTTGCTGCGCCAGCTGTGCCTGTAGCTGTAAAGGTGATCGGTGAGCCAGTTAATGATCCACTCGTGGCGGTCATCGTATTTGATCCTGCTGTCGTACCTAAGGTCCAACTACCGACTGTCGCGATTCCACTCGCATTCGTAGTGGCATTCAATACTGTGCCAGAACCGCCTCCTGTTGCTACTGCAAAGGTTACAGAAACGCCTGATACTGGATTGTTTGAAGCGTCTCTTACAATTACGCTTGGGGCGGTGCTTACTGCCGTGCCTACTGTTGCACTTTGGCCATCTCCGGCGTTGATAGCGATTGTGCTTGCTGCACCAGAGGTGATGTTAAAAGTATTAGAAGTCGCTCCTGTCAAGCCTGTAGCGCTTGCTACCAAGGTATATCCTGTGCCTGCATTATCAATGTTCAAGGTGCTAAATGTGGCTACACCGCCTACTGCTGCCACTGTCTTCGTCCCGCTTAGTGTGCCCGAGGCTGGGTTCGTACCAATGGCTAACGTGACACTCGCTGTTGAGCTTGTTACTGTATTGCCACTTGCATCTTGAATCGTAATTACTACATCGCTCAGTGTAGCGCCACTTGCGGTATTGCTTGGCTGGGTGGTGAAGGCTAGTTTAGTTGCTGTGATGGATGTCACAGTGATGGTAACCACATTACTTTCTGCGACACATGAATAACCGCTCATTGTACTAGTAGCCTGTCGCTTATAGTAAGTGGTGGCAGTCAAAGCACCCGGACTGTAAGTACTTGAAGTAGCTCCACTGATATTACTATAGCTCACATTGTCCGTACTACTTTTCCATTGATAGGTAACAGAAGTTCCAGTTGCATCACTTACAGATGTCAATCCTGCCGGCGTATTACCAGAACTGATAGATTGATTGGTTCCAATAGAGCCTGGCGTAATAGCAATCACTGACAATGTTGCCGAAGTAGAAGCAACATCCACATTATCATACCCTTTTACAAGCACACGATAGATATAGCCATTTAATCCTGCATTATTTGAAATGCTCAAATTACCTGAAGATGCTCCAGAATAAACTCCACCATTAGAAATATTACCAAACCCTGCACCTGTATTTACTTGCCATTGATAGCTCTGGGCATTTGACGCGACAACTGAAAATGCCGCAGATTCGCCACTGCATTTACTTACACCAGTTGGCTGAGAAGAAATGGTGGCAGCAGCTCCAGCGGTATAAATAACTATGGAAATATTGTAATCGGTCCCACATGCGGTAGCATCGGTCAAAGTCAATACGCCTGTATAAGTACCAACAGCCGCAGCAGCAGGTACTGTAATTGCAAGAGGCGTAGCTGGTATGTTCGTAGAACTCACATTAACGAAACCTTGATTTTTTGCAGCTATCGAAAATGCAATTGAGTAATTCGTAGGGGCATTAGCTCCATTGGTATATGCAAAATTGGCAACAGTACTTCCACTTACAACGGCGACACTACTTGACGAAAAATTGATAGTGGGTGATGGAGACTGTGGCGTAAAATTGATACTTGAGCTAGACGTACTCGTGCAGCTCGGATCTAATATTTTTGAAGCTTTAACAAATACATTATTTAAATCTGAGGTTAAAACATCAGTATAAAGCATAATGCTCGATCCTGTACCGATTGATTGATTCCCTACTGCTACTCCACTGCTATTAACCAACTGGTACAAAACGAGCGAGGTACTTGATGCCAAAGTATATGACCCACTGCTTCCATTACAATAAGTAATATTACCAGAAGTAACCACTGGCGTAGTAGGCGCACTACACACCACTTGCACAGCAGTGCTTGCCGTACTTTCACATTTGCTTGTCAATGTAGCTGTCACAGTGACTGACGCGCCAGAATAAAAAACGTAACTCGCCAAACCACTAATGGTCCACGAAGTTGTGCCCGACAGTGTTGTCGTGGCTCCAGAGACAATAGCACCATCTACATATAATTTTATGGTAGCGCCATTCACAGAAGTTCCAGATATTGAACTGGCTCCCTCCACCAAAGGACTTGTAGATATGGTAGGGATATTAGAGGTTTTTTCCGTAACTGAAACAGAGGCAGATGCTACACTTTGATTGCCACCTGAGACGGTAGCTCGGGCATACATTGAAGTAATCGTAGCTGGATTAATACCGATCGACCCTACAGTCCAAGTTCCCGTAGCACTTACAGTTGTGCTTCCTAAGCTACTATTTGCCTGATTAAAAAGATTGATCGTTGTACCTGCTGCCTCTACGGATGTTCCTGTCACATTTACAGTATTAGTCCCCGCTGGCAAACAATACGTCCCAGTAACGACCGGCGCAATGGAATTGACAGGATCAGCCAATACAGTCAATTCAGCAGAAACAGCTTCGCAAGGTTTAGTATTATTATTGGCACCCACAATTTTCACCAAATCGCCGGTATTCAATCCAGATAAAGCTATTGACTGCTGTGCTCCTGTGCCTGTTGCAGTCGTTGCTGAAGGAATACCATTGATCCAAACCCTGAGCGCTTCACCACTTGCCGCCGTTACAAGAATTGCTGTTGAAGATTTATAAAGATTATAACCTACACTAAAAGTAGGTACTGTAGATGCCGTACAATTGTTTTGTGCAATATTTGAAGGCAAAGATTCGCATCCCGATAAGCTTATCGTTACATAATATGATCCATCTGGCACCTTGACTGAGCCAGTACCATGAGTGTAGGTATAGGTAGTCCCCGTTGCTGAGAATGGATTGCTAGTGGTTCCTCCGGTTAATTTTGTACCGTCAACTTTATAAATGGTAACATCATGCGTACCAGCCACTTTGGTGCCGGTCAAAATTTTATCTCCATTCCCGATTGCACTCAGCACGGGAGCAGATGGCTTAGTACAAGTCGCAGAAACAACCGTCTTACTACTACAATTAGCAACAGAAACACCATATCCTGTCCCCTTAGCAGTAGCAGTAATAACATCACCAACTGCTAAATTTCCACTCACACCGCTAGAAAGTGTCCAGCTACTGGTCGTTGTACTCACAGTGCCCAAAGTAGTCGTCACAGAAGCGCGTGTTCGATAAACCACAATTTGTGTTCCACTCGCATTAGCAACAGTAGAGCCTGAAATACTTGTCGCAGATGATAATATTGATCCTGAAATAGTCGGACATGCCGATCTATCCAAGGGGGTTACTCCGTTTTGCAACATCCGTCGCTGAAGTAGGAGTATAGTTGTCTATGACATTTACGAGACAACCAAAAAGACTCCCACAAGCACTGTCATCAATACCTCCAATATCAGACATACCATTTCCACAAATTGAGGCATTCGGGCTTATATTGGTGACAATTACCATTCTTAATGGAGTAGAAGCTGATACACCTGGCAGGCTCGAAAGTGGCACATAAAAATCATAAAATGAATTGATCGAACCTGTGATTGTCGATAGTGCAAATGACTTTTGATAGTTAGTTGTGCCATTGTATGACGTAGCCGGCGAACCCGGACACACCCCATCTATATTGTATACATACACCCCAAAATTGGTCTGAAGGCTCACTTCTATTTCGAAACCCGGATTATTTACAGTAGCGTTTCCATCAAGATTTGCTCCCGAAAAGCCAAACTTCTGATCCGTATCAATCAATATGCTATAACCTTTAGAATTAGGCACTCCCGTACCTATGCGTAGACGAAACATTAGATTGGTTCCATCAAAGTAATATTGAGCAGGATCTTCAGTTCCACTATCCACAAAATCACTAAAACCGCCCGTAGGCCCCTTGGTCAAATCACCAAAAGGTTCAGCAGCAGGGAAAATCATTTTCTTAAACGGAATCTCACTTTCGGTTTGATCATTAGATTGAAATCCACTATTAGTCAATGAAGTGTAGCCGTCACCATTCGGATCAAGCACACTGCCGCTAGAAGGCTGATAAATCAAGCCCGGTGTTTGCCCAAAAGCATTTGTGAATGAAATAAATAACAAGCCAAATAACAAAAGTCTGTGAGAGACAACTGCAATTTTTATTGCGCAATATGAAAGATTGATACCCATCTTATTTAGTGATTTTCAAGTATTTGTATTTCAGTCCGTCTGTTTTCTTGGTGTTCTTCTTGACTGCATCGGACGCCATCAGCGCATCTATTGGATAGCTTAGATTCACCGTATCCTTTTGGCACAATTCTATCCGTAGGGATACCATGCTTTATCAAATAATCGCCGACTGATTCTGCGCGTCTTTGAGACAATTTCATATTCGAAGTTGATGAGCCCCTCGCGTCGGTATGTGAGCTAAGCTCAATTTTTATGTGAGGATTATCCTCCATAAAGCGCACTACTTTGTCAAGCTCACCCTCAGACTCTTGTCTCAATGTAGCACTACCCAAATCGTAGTAAATATTATCCAACCTGATGCTCTCACCAACCACAATTGGCTTCAACGGTATGTCTTCCGCTCTATATCCCCAATATTCGGCATTGGTATGAATGGTATCTCTGTGCTTATAATATCCATCTTTGGTTGTGATCAACTCATATTGCCAGCCTGGGTTGAGTCGATATTGCTTTAAACTATCATTCAGAGCAATAATGGAAATATTCTTATTGAGCACCGAAAGGACCGTCAAAGCATTCTGTATTGGTTCTTGCGTTTTGCTATCAAAAATATTGAGTTCAAGTAATGATTGCTCCATCCATAGCGTATCTATCACTATCTCATTTTGCTTTCCATTGGTCGCTACACTTACAGGATTTCTATGTCTCAGTGCTTCTTTTTTTGCCGTAATCAAAAATGAATCTGGACTAGGCACATCTATATAAAATTTCCCTTCAATGTCCGTACTTACCAATCGAGTAAAGGTCGTGTCCCTATTTTTCACGATAACCGTTACCTCTTCCAATGCCAATCGCATGGAGTCCAGATAAACTACACCCTCTAATGTTGTCACTTCAGATTGAAACTTATAAATATCATCATTACCATCTCTGTTGGATGAAAAATACCCAAACCTAAATTTCGGACTTGAAATCAAGCCAAAATCGTCCTGACTGCTATTGATAGGCGCACCGACATTCGTAGGTTTTGAAAAAGAACTGTCCTTGAGCAATTCAGAGACATATATATCAAGTCCTCCAAGTCCACCTTTTCCATTGCTAGCAAAATAAAGTTTCTTGTCTAGATAAAATGGAAACATTTCATCACCCTCAGTATTGATCAAGCCGCCGAGATTTCTTGGCACTGACCAGGTACTATCGTTGATCTTACGTATCTCATACAAGTCAGATTGACCAATGCTACCCTCTATGTTAGACGAAATGATCAATCGATCTGCTGATCCAAATAATGTAGGATGTCCGTATGAATACTCCTTTGTAGAAGGGAGAAGCACTTTTGGCTCTTTCCAAACACCTGAAGCCTCTTTTTCTGATACAAAAAGTGTCAAATTAGTTACGCCCTGAGCATCCTTATTTAATTTTCTGACTGAATTAAATTTATTGGCAACCAAATTCGTCCGAGTGAAAATCACACGATTGCCTTGGTCAAAAAATTGTCCTGGGCCTTCATGATATTTAGAATTTAATTCTTTGATTTTCCTTATCTCCCTACTACTATCCTTGGGATTGAAATAATAAAAATCCAGATAATCAGCCCCATCCCATGAATATTCTTTGGCAACCCACTTTTGCTCCATTCTGGATGATACAAAAGCAATACCTCCTTGATAAAACATTGGCCCAAAATCCATTTCTGGTGAATTGAATTCCATCTTTTCAATAGAGAACTTTTTCGAATCCTCGCTATAAGTACCCAAATCCCTTATTCCATTCAATTTTATAATCGCAACAGAATCATCCATACATGTCAAATAGCGTTCATACCATTTGACAGCCTCTTCGTATTTGCCATTTTTGGCCATAACTTCCGCCAATAAAAAGTAGGAGATTCCGGTAGGTTGCGCTTCTAAAGCAATACGTTTCTGCAACCACTCTTCTGCCAAAATGGAATTGTTCAACTTAAGATAACAATTGGCGATTTGTGAAGTCAAATGCTCACTTACTGTGTCCTTCCTGTAAGCAAAAAGATACAAATCCAGTGCCTCAGCATAAGCATATTGCTTAAAGGATTCATCAGCCTTTGTTACTGTTTTTAAATTAATATAGGCTTGGCCATATAGGTTAGCACTACTAATCAAACACAGTAATAATATCCAATATTTACTTTTCATCTATAAATCAATAATTTTCAAGAAACATTTGCTTATCGGCACATTAGATTCTTTTCACTGAAGTGAAAATAGTAAAGCGTGTATTATAAGAGATTATTTTTTCGACCAAGGAACAGTTTTGTTCTATAGAGGAATACAAAATTCATAAGCCCAGAAAATCTAAAATATAGCAATTAACTCAATTGAAATATTTTTTTTATAACAATAATGAAACCTCCGAATCATTCATCACAAAATAATATTCAAGAATCACACAACATACTAGACTTCATAAGGATATGATTACGTTGTAATGTATTATTTATTAAATGATAAATATACTATTGTAATTGAACCATTTTTCCGTTACTTTCTAAACAAGATATTAAAAGTATTTCGAACTTAACCCATCCATCCATATAGAACAAATATGTCAGTGCTTAGAATTTAATGTTATATAGACTGAATCGCACCCATAAAACACCTAAGGGCTACCATTTTACAGGGTATTGAAGATTGAAAAGTGTATGAGCTTGATTCAAACAAAAACCCTGCACTGATCTAAAAACAATTAAAACCTCTCATCCGGACAATGATGTATCTAGTCTAGAATCACGTCTTTCACGCATAAGACTGAGTAGAATTTTTTCAGCAATTCGTTGTTCGTTATTATTAAACTCAAATAGAAGCTCGGGATTTTGGAAATGCTCTAGCTCAGAGTTATTAATCAAAAAATACTCTTGGTATTGATACGAGAAAATAAGTAGGTAATTCATGGGGTGTTTTTTCAGAGTTGATAAAATTCATTAAGGTCGATTTTAAACATCTTGTGAAAGACATACGAGAGCCCTACCGTTATTGGATTTACCACATCAAAGTTCTTTTAACAAATACCCGTTTTGAGTTTGGTAAGGTCTGCTGATATTACCGAGGAATACATTTACATCCACTTGAAGAATCCAAAAGGTTTAAATAAGATAGCAACGAGAGACAATTTTATAATAAAAAGATAGGGAAATTAATTGGATTGTTTCTCGACAAGCTCAGGGAGACAATCCTTACAAGGTGCTTAGGCAACCTACTTATGCACAGTAAAAATCGGAATTTTAGAATGATTGGCCACACCTTCCGCATTGGAGCCGGCTATCAGGTGGCCGATACCTCTGTAGCCATGAGTACCCATTACGATCAACCCCACCTTGTGTGTTTGTGAAAATTGAAGAATGCCGTCGGTAACAAATTGCGAGTCTACCACATGGTAGGAGTAGTTTTTTAGGCCATTTTCTACACCGTAAGCTTCCAGCTTTTCCATGGCTGTGCGCTCAGTATATATCCAGTCATTGGTATTATAAACTTTCAGCACTCTCATTGTCAAACCAAATAGAGACTGGATCATTTTTGCAAATTCCAAACTGTTGTCTGCTGTGAAATCCGTCGCAAAAACCATATCTGCCATGGATTCAAAATCTAATTCCTGCTTCACCGTAAGCACTGGAACTTTCGCAAAACGAATGACCCTTTCGGTGTTTGATCCTACAAAAATCTCTTTGAGACCTGTAGCTCCTTTGCTTCCCATAACCATCAAATCCGCTTCTTGGGTTGCGATCGTTTCCTGAATGGTATCAAAAGGTTTTCCAAACGCCACTTCGCTCGTTACCTCAAAACCCGCTCCCGACCATTTCGAAGCTACTTTTACAAGCTTATCCTCCACTTCTTTGATGATCCCTTCGTTGTAAACCGTTTCCAGATCAAACCCATAGCTTGGGTAAAGACTTAGATATCCAGAGGGTATCTCTATGACGTGCACGATATGCATTTCGGCGGTCACTTTTTTACACAATTGCGCAGCAGCATGGATCGCATGATCTGCCTCTGGCGAAAAATCATAGGGTACAACAATCTTCTTCATGATTCTAGGGTTTAATGTTACCAATTTCGGTCATTGCATCATTGCAATGGCACTCATTCATCAGCCGGGCTATTGACTTTTGTCAGACTACTTACATAGCACCTGTAAGGCTCAAATAGTTCAATAAAAGACGCACAGAGCCATTCAAATCATATCCTTCAATGACGATTCTCATGCCGAAACACTCCTTACTTTATAGTAACAAAATAAAGACAAAGCCATGCTAGTTTTAGAAAAAACCCCTAGTCAAAAGCGCATCGAATTGGTTTGTCAACCTATAGATAAAACAGCCACTTCTGCCCTCCATAAATCACAGCAATCTGAGTTTCTCGGAGACCTACTAGCCATTAAAACAGCCAAGGCCAAATGGGATCACGAGCATTCCAAGCTCTTTTTCGCACTCGGACTGGTAATCAGTTTAGCTTTCATCATCGCTGCTTTTGAGTGGAGAACCTATGAAAACACCTCGGTGATGGACTTGGGCACTGTGACCAATGATTTCAATGAGATCATGGAAATACCTCCTACAGAACAAGCTCCCCCTCCTCCTCCCCAGAAGATTATTACGCCGATAATCAGAGAAGTGGATGACAAACAGGTAATCCAAGAAATAGAACTCACTATAGATTTAGAAACCAGAGAAGACATGATCATTGAGCCTGCCACAACCTTCGAATTTGTAGCCGAAGCTCCTGAGGAAAAAGTGGATGAAATCTTTGATATTGTAGAATCACATCCAGAGCCTGTGGGCGGCATGAGCGCCTTCTATACTTACATAAAGGAAAACCTTGAATACACAGCCCGTGCATTGAGATTAGATATATCCGGAAGAGTATACGTCCAATTTGTAGTCGAGAAAGATGGTTCTATTACAGATGTGAAAGTAATAAAAGGTTTGTTTGAAGACTGTGACAAAGAAGCTGTTCGTGTGATACAAAACGCTCCTAAATGGATCCCAGGCAAGCAAAGAGGAAAGGCCGTGAGAGTAAATCAGCGAGTACCTATCTCTTTTATTCTCGAAAAGAATTAACCCCCAAAAACATCAAAAAATCCCGCCTCACAGCGGGATTTTTAAAATATGAAAAAACACAAAAATTGAGATACAGTTATACTGCCAACGCTTGCTTTTTGGCAGCTGGCACCACCATCACAGGGTAGCTCAAATGATGCAATATTTGATCTGTCAGACTGCCTACCTCATTACTCCCGGATCCATTCAGCCCCATCACCACCAAATCAATATTGCCTTTACGCTTCAAGTATTTCGTAATTTCATCCACAGGATCACCGATGGCAATTTCACTTAGGATTTCTACATCATAAATACTCGCCAGATTGTCACTAATATTTCTCAGTTTTGTTTGTAGCTCTAGCAAATACTCTACATCCTCACTCGATGGAGTAATATGAATGAGACTTAATGGCACCTTGCTCGTGCGCGAGATTTTTATCCCTGCCAGCACTGCTTGCCATGCTGTGGGCGAAAAATCTGTAGGTACCAAAATTCCTTTAATATTGTCCATTTCAATTATTTGATAGCTCAAATATGACAGGATCAGATTTTCAGAATTATGACTTTTATCACCTCTAGGATTGATTATCTTCGAGCACTCACCTAAGTGCTTTAGAATAGCTTTGTTTTATGGATTCGGGAATTGACCTATTAAAATTAGTTTTCATGGCAGCATCTGAGGGGATTATCATCTCAGACAAAAGCGGCGTTATCATTTCAGCCAACCCGATGGCTGAGCAGATGTTTGGGTATGACCCTCAAGGGCTTGAAGGGGTGAAAATTGAAGATCTCGTGCCCAGCAGCGTTCGCCACAAGCACGAAGCGCACCGTACTGGCTACTTCAAAAAACCTAACCCTCGGCCAATGGGGATAGGTCTCGACCTCAATGGCCAGAGAAAAGATGGAAGTATTTTTCCCATTGAAATAAGCCTAAGTCATTTTGAAAGAGAGCAAACACAATTCGTGGCAGCTTTCGTAAATGATATTACCGAAAGGAAGAAAAGTGAAGAAAAGCTCAAACAATATGCTTCTGATCTTCAAGAAAAAGTAAAAGAACGCACCCAAGAACTAGAGCACCTCAACTTGGGTCTCCGCAGAGAAGTAATGGAACGCCGTGCAGCGGAAATTGCCCTGCGCAAAAGCCAAAAACTCTATGAGTTGGTTGCCAAAAACTTCCCAAATGGCACAGTGAGTATTGTAGATCAAAATTTCGATCTTCAATTCCTCGAAGGAAAAGGCAAAACCGAAGCACAGGAAGAATACATCATCAACAAGAATTTCATTGACAGGCTACCTGAAGACGTGCGCGAACAGGCCAAAGAAAACCTTTTGAAATGTCAATCTGGAGAACAATCTAGCTGGCAGTATGCTTCAGAGGAAAATCACTTTATGGTCAATGCCGTGCCTATCTCCTTTGAACAAGGACTGCCAGAGCAGATTTTGATTGTAGAAGAAAATATCACTGAAATCAAAAAAGCAGAAAATGAAATCATGAAATTACTCTCCCGCGAGAGGGAATTGAATGAGATGAAATCCCGCTTCGTGTCCATGGCTTCACATGAGTTTCGCACTCCACTCAGTACCATCTTATCATCCACCAGCCTTATTGCGAAATACACTGAAGGCGATCAACAAGACAAGCGAGACAAGCATCTGGACAGGATCAAATCCTCTGTAAAAAACCTAACAGAGATTTTGAATGACTTCCTATCTCTGGAAAAACTTGAAGCAGGTATCATTGAAGTGGTTTACCAAAAAATTGACATCCCAGATTTCATCAAACGCATTCTTGGCGAACTGAACGGAATAAAAAAGTCAGGACAAACCTTTACATTTAAACACGAAGGGTCTGCAACATTCGTATCAGACACCAAACTGCTAAAGAATATTTTCATCAATTTGCTATCAAACGCTATCAAATACTCATCCGAAGACACAGAAATACTGATAGCCATTACGCAAAATGCATCGGAACTCACAATCGTGATTAAAGATCATGGCATGGGCATACCAAAAGAGGAACAAAAGGACTTATTTCAACGATTTTTTAGAGCAAAAAATGCCTTTAACATCCAAGGAACTGGCTTAGGGCTACATATCGTACACAAATACGTAAGCTTAATGTCTGGCCAAATATTTTTGGATAGCGAAGTAGAACAAGGCACCACAGTAACTATAACTTTACCCAATGGAACGGAAGAAAATATTGATCATTGAAGACAATGAGGAAATGCGAGACAACATTGCCGAACTGCTGGAATTGAGCAATTATCAAGTTTCGCAAGCTGGCAATGGAAGGGACGGAGTGAAAACTGCCATTGCAGAAGAACCACACCTCATCATTTGTGACATTATGATGCCCGGCATGGATGGGTATGAGGTTTTGTATTTGCTTTCGCAAAACCCAAACACTGCTTCCATCCCATTTATTTTCTTGACCGCAAAGGCAGAAAAATCTGACTTTCGTAAAGGCATGAACCTCGGCGCTGATGATTACCTCACCAAGCCATTTGAAGAGATGGATTTGCTTGGTGCTGTAGAGCGTAGAATAAAAAAGCATGAGCAACTTCAATCTGAAACCAAAGAAGATGTAGAGCAGTTTCTCAATACCGATTCCAATTACAAAACGCTTGAAGGTCTCAAAAAAGATCGAAAAACCCGTGTTTACGCCAAAAAAGAATCCATATATAAAGAAGGAGATTTTCCTCATTACCTATTCGCCATCAAAAGCGGTAAAGTAAAAACCTATAAAATCAACTCCGATGGAAAACAGTTTATCCATCAAATACTCACAGAAGGTGAATTTATTGGACAGCATGCGCTGATTCAGGATATCAATCATATTGAGTTCGCAGAAGCATTAGAACCATCAGAACTGATACTGATCCCAAGAGTGGAATTCCAAAATATGGTCTTCCAAAATCGAGAAGTGGCATCACAGTTTATCAAAATGCTCTCAAAAGATGTGGTTGAAAAAGAACAAGAGCTACTAGGGCTGGCTTACGATACGCTCAGAAAACGCACAGCGGACAATCTTATTAAATTACTGGAAGCCAACCACAATGAAATTAAGATTTCAGTGAGCAGAAACGACCTAGCGAGCATGGTTGGCACAGCCACAGAATCTGTTATTCGCATTTTATCAGAGTTTAAAAAAGACGGCCTAATAAAAATAGAAGCCAGCGACATCACAATATTAAAAGCAGAAGAAATAAAAAAGATAAGGTTTTGATTGCCAATGAATGCAAAGCGTAAAATTCTGACAATCTCAGGGAGCACGAAGAAAGGCTCCTCCAATGAGCAAATTCTGAATTTCATTTCTAAAAAATATGAAAGCGATTTTGAATTTCAGTTCTTTTCTGACTTAGAAAACCTTCCTTACTTCAACCCCGACTTGTATGGGGATCTAGAACCTCATTCGGTCAAAAATTTCAAAAAACTGATCGCTCAATCCGATGCGGTGATCATCTCTACTCCAGAATATGTCTTTAGCCTTCCTGGTGTGCTCAAAAATGCAATCGAGTGGGTCGTTTCTTCCACGGTCTTTACCAATAAACCTTTAGGAATCATTGTGGGTGCAGCATCGGGCACGCAAGCACTCTCCTCTCTCGATTTAATTATGAGTACGCTCCAATGCCGCATAGCTCCCGAGGCAAAAGTCCTGATCCAAGGAGTGAAAGGAAAATTGAGCGAAGATGGAGATTTGACCGACCCAATTGCGCTTAAAGAAATCGCACAAATGATTGCCTCACTCTGAGCCATTCATCATCATACATTGAATGCTGTTCAAATTTGAAGATGCCCCTTATACCTTCCTGCAAAACTCCTCCCATTTTCAATAAAAAGAAATATTTATTATCAATTAGCCAATCAAATCATATTTTTTTATTAATTTGATAACAAAACGGAAATTTCATTCAAAACATCTCCAACCTTGATCTTTAACCAAAACTATAATTCGTCTGAGCATTTTGATGAAATGTTCACTCCCGAAGGGTCAGTACGAGAGACTTACGCTCCCTTTGAAGAGAAACTTAAGTCCTTCTCCAAGAAAAAACTATTGCAACTGCAACATTCCACGGATCGAGCACAGATGTCCATGGGAATGACTTTCAATGTATATCACGAAAATAAAGGAATAGAAAAAATCCTTCATCTCGATTTGATTCCGAGAATCATTGGAGGAAAAGAGTGGAAATTGTTGAGCGATGGTTTAGAGCAAAGAATCAAAGCCATCAACCTATTTATAGATGACATCTATCATGATCAAAAAATCCTTAAAGATGGCATCATTCCCAAAGAACTGGTTTTATCCAGTAAGGACTACTTAAAACCATGCATAGGCCTCAATCCACCAAATGGTATATGGTGTCACATCACTGGTAGCGATATTGTAAAAGACAAAAGTGGCCACTTTTATGTTTTAGAAGACAATCTCAGATGTCCTTCCGGGGTTTCTTATCTTTTAGAAAACCGCGAAATCATCAAACAAGCTTTCCCTTCTCTCTTTTCGCAAATGCGTGTACAGCCTGTATCGGACTATCCGAGTATGCTACTAAATATGCTACAAGAATTGAGTCAGAAAGAAAACCCTACAGTAGTGGTGCTCACCCCGGGGATATACAATTCAGCCTACTTCGAGCACTCTTATCTGGCTCAGCAAATGGGCGTAGAGTTGGTAACGGGGCAGGATTTGATCGTTCAAAATAAAATCGTCTACATGCAGACCACCAAAGGGTTGAAACAAGTAGATGTTATTTACAGACGTATAGACGATACCTTCATGGATCCATTGACTTTCAATCCTAAATCTATGTTGGGTGTTCCTGGGTTGTTTGAAGCATATAAAGCTGGCAATGTAGCCATGTCTAATGCCCCAGGCACGGGTGTGGCCGATGATAAAGCAGTATATGCTTACGTCCCGAGGATCATTAAATACTATCTGGACGAAGACCCGATCATAGACAATGTACCAACGTACTTATGCTCCGAGCCTGATGATCTGAAGTATGTTTTAGAGAATATAGAGCAGCTCGTGGTGAAAGAAACAAACGCGGCTGGGGGTTACGGTATGCTCATAGGTCCGAAAGCCAAAAAAGAAGAGCATGACAAGTTTAGAGAATTGATCAAAGCTGACCCGAGAAACTATATAGCCCAGCCTACACTCTCGCTCTCCACTGTACCTACTCTATGCGATAGTGGAATCTCGCCAAGACACGTAGATTTACGACCTTATATTCTCTATGGCAAAAACATTAATATTTTGCCTGGAGCACTCACAAGGGTAGCGCTTGTTGAAGGATCTTTGGTGGTCAACTCGTCTCAGGGTGGAGGCAGCAAAGACACGTGGGTGCTTTTTGATTAAAAATAAAACTTTCAAAAATTTAGAAGATAAAATATGCTGAGTAGAGTTGCGGAATCTTTGTTTTGGTTAGGCAGATACACCGAACGTGCAGAAAATTATGCGCGATTCATCAATGTCAATTTCAACCTTTCACTGGATCTTCCTCCGGATATGAACGAGCAATGGAGTCCGCTGATCATGGCAAGTGGAGACCAAGAACTCTTTGAAAAAAACTACAGTAGCTATTCCAGAGAGAATGCTGTTTTTTTTCTCGCCTTTGATGAGAAAAATGGTAACTCCATGATCAATTCGATCATTCGTGCACGCGAAAATGCCCGTCAGGTAAGGGAGAGCATCTCAAAAGAAACTTGGGAAGTGCTCAACGACCTCTACTACTTCATGCGTGGGTTAGAAAAAAAGAAGGTCTGGCAAAAAGAGTCTGCCGATTATTATAAAGAGGTGAAGTACAAACTCCAGTTAATCAAAGGCATTGCTTATGACACCTCTCCTCGTACTCAAGGTTGGTATTTCAATTTGCTTGGCCAGTTTCTAGAGCGTGCAGATAAAACATCTAGGCTACTAGACGTAAAATATCACGTACTACTCCCTTCGGTAGATGAAGTAGGCTCACCTTTAGATTTTTTGCATTGGAATGCCTTACTAAAATCTGTTAGCGGGTTCAACGCCTATTGTAGGCTTTATGGAAAAGTAGACCCACTCAATATCGTGGATTATCTGGTATTAAATAGATATTTCCCCAGATCCATATTGTTCTGCCTCACAAGTGCCGAAAATTGCCTTCACGAAATCTCCGACTCAAAAAGGGGCTTTACCAATCCAGCGGAAAAAGAAATTGGAAACCTTAGGTCAGATTTGGAATATGCAGACGTCAAAGATGTTTTTGCATCTGGACTACATGAGTATTTGGACAATTTACAGATTCGTATGAACCAAATCTCTACATGCATACATGATCAATATTTTACAATAAAATCTAATAGCCAGTCACAAATGCAATCGCAACAGAGCTAAAATATTCCGATTTTTTACGAAATTTAACAGGAACAAAGCGACCTAACTATCTCCTCATGATTTTTGAAATCAAGCACCATACAACCTATCAATACGAGGAGCAAGTTTTTCCTGAACCACATCACCTTTATTTTCGACCATCTGATCGCAATCACATAAAAGTGCAATCCTTTGCACTCACGGTAAACCCCACGTACTCAGGCTTGGTGCAGCGATTAGACGCAGAAAATAACGCCTTTTTTCAGTGTTGGTTCAATGACACAATACAGTGTTTGGATATTATGGTAGACATGGTAGTAGAAACATGGGAAACAAATCCTTTCTATTTCCTAATCGAGGACTCCTATAAAAGAGATCATTTACCAGCACTTCAAATATACCTTACGCGACAACCGCTATCTGATCAACAAACTAGCTGGGTAAGCCAAATCAAAGACTTATCAGGAGACAACTTAGTCACGTTTCTCACCTATATCACCAAGGAAATACAGGCCGGTTGGAAACATATTGTTAATTATTCAGACAAGGTTATTTCTCCGAAAGTCTGTTTTGAAAACAAAGAAGGCTCTTGCAGAGACCTTGCTTGGATGTTGATACAACTTCTAAGAAACTCTGAAATCCCCGCGCGTTTTGTGAGTGGTTACGCTTTCAATCCTGATTTAAGGGTAGATCACGAACTGCATGCTTGGGTAGAAGCCTGGCTTCCTGGTGCCGGCTGGATCGGACTGGACCCTAGCGCAGGCATTCTGACCAATAGTAACTATATCCCTGTATCATCAAGCTATATTCCAGAGAACACTTTGCCTGTGCAAGGCAATTTCAGAGGCACATCCAAAGCCGAACTCACTTTCGAAGTTTCTATCAAGCAAATCGATTGAAGCACTTCTGTCTGCCGTACGATTATCCCTTCTAAATTCCCTACCATTTCTCCAAAATAATCCCTAAATTTGCGCCTCCATTCGTGTGAATGGGCTTCTGATGTAAATTAGAAGTTTTTATAAAACTAAAACGCTTCTCCTAATGACTCTAGGGTTGAGTGTATATAGAGTCACATTATTATGGCAGAAGAAGAAAACAAAGAGGTTCAGGCAACAGAAACTCCTGAAGTTCAAAAAGCTGAAACTCCAGTAGAAGAGGCAAAAGCAGAAACTCCAGCGGTAGAAGCGAAAGCCGAAACTCCGGTAGAAGAAGCAAAAGCTAAAGCTCCAGAAAAAGCTGAAGCGTCAGCAAAAAAAGATTACGATGCTGATCTAGCAATCCAGCCTGCTGATCCAAATGCAGAGATCTGGGACACATCATCTAACGACGGGTTTGGCGAAGAGTACACTGCAGCTGATAGACAAAAAATGGAAGACCTTTATACGTCTACCATGAACTCTATCACTGAAAAAGAAGTCATGAGTGGTATCGTAGTAGGTATCACCGACAGAGATGTAATCGTGAACATCGGTTTCAAATCTGACGGACTTGTTTCTCTATCAGAATTCAGAGACATTGAAAATCTAAAAACAGGTGATCAAGTTGAGGTTTATGTAGAAGAGCAAGAAAATGCAAACGGACAACTCGTTCTTTCTAGAAGAAAAGCGAAAATCGTTAAAGCATGGGAAAATATCCAAAACGGCCTTGATAACGATGCTGTAATTGAGGGAATGGTGAAAAGAAGAACTAAAGGTGGTCTTATCGTGGATATCTACGGTGTTGAGGCATTCCTTCCTGGTTCTCAAATAGATGTTAAGCCTATCAGAGACTTTGATGTTTTCGTAGGTAAGAAAATGGAAGTGAAAGTTGTGAAAATCAACTACACTAACGATAACGTAGTAGTATCTCACAAAGTCCTAATCGAAAAGGATATCGAGAAACAAAAAGCAGTTATCCTAAACAACCTAGAGAAAGGTCAAGTACTCGAAGGTGTGATCAAAAACATGACAAACTTCGGTGTATTCATCGATTTGGGTGGTGTAGATGGTCTTCTTCACATTACAGACATTTCTTGGGGTCGTATCAATCATCCAGAAGAAGTGCTTAAACTTGACGAAAAAGTTAATGTTGTGGTACTTGACTTTGATGATGATAAGAAGAGAATTTCTCTTGGTATGAAGCAATTGACTGCTCACCCTTGGGATTCTTTGGCTTCTACAATCGAAATCGGTTCTAAAGTAAAAGGTAAGATTGTTAACGTTGCAGATTACGGTGCATTCTTGGAAATCATCCCAGGTGTAGAAGGTTTGATCCACGTATCTGAAATGTCATGGTCTCAACACCTAAGAAATCCACAAGATTTCATCAATGTAGGTGATGAGCTAGAAGCAGTAGTATTGACTATCGATAGAGATGATAGAAAAATGTCTCTTGGTATCAAGCAATTGAGCGAAGATCCTTGGACTAAGCAAGATCTATTGACTAAATATGCTGTTACTACTAAGCACACAGGTATCGTAAGAAACTTGACTAACTTCGGTTTGTTCATCGAACTTGAAGAAGGTATCGACGGTCTAGTACACGTTTCTGACCTTAGCTGGACTAAGAAAGTGAAGCACCCATCGGAATTCATCAAAGTAGGTGAAAACCTAGAGGTAGTGGTGATGGAGCTAGATGTGGACAACAGAAGATTGGCATTGAGCCATAAGCATTTGGAAGAAAACCCTTGGGATACTTTCGAAACTGTATTCACAAAAGGTTCTATCCACAAGTGCACGGTTATTTCTAAAAATGACAAAGGTGCAATTGTTGAGCTTCCTTACGGTCTAGATGGTCAAGTGGCTAGCAAAAACCTACAGAAAGAAGATGATTCTTATGCGAGCGAAGGAGAAACACTAGACTTCAAAGTGCTAGAATTCTCTAAAGATGATAAAAGAATCGTTCTTTCTCACACTTCTATCTGGAAAGAAGGTGCCGATCAACCATCGACAGCTCCAACTCCAAGCAAAAAGAAGGGTGGTTCAGGACAAAAAGAGAATACTTTGGATAAAATCAACAAGGAGTCAGAGAAATCTACACTTGGTGATCTAGAGGCTCTTTCTGCTTTGAAAGACAAAATGACTGAAGCTGCTAAGCCAGCTCCAGCTGCTAAGAAGCCTGCTGCTAAAAAAGCAAAGGCTGATGATGACACAGAAGAAAAAGCATAATATTTGTTGAAAACAGGGAAGAAAATTCTTCCCTGTTTCTTTTAATATTCGCTAGATTTGCGTCAGAAAAAAACAAGGTTCCATGGCCGAGCGGCTAGGCAGAGGTCTGCAAAACCTCGTACGGCGGTTCGAATCCGCCTGGAACCTCACAAACCTAACGAGCAATATTTGAAAGCTTGTTAGGTTTATTTATTTTGAGCCAGAATGAAAAAACCACTAAGTGCACTTTTGCTCATCATAATGGTTTCGGCCAGCTCCATAGCTCAGGATTTTCTATCTTGGCAGCTAAACGATAGGTATTTCTCAGCTCAGATAGGATCAGGCACCACCACTTACTTCGGTGACCTGAAGCACAACAACAACATCAATCAAAGCTTATCCAACTTCAGCATAGGCATAGAAGCACGGTTGCTTAGCAAAATATCAGCAAGAATGCAAGCCACCCATTACCAACTCAAAGGAGGAGACTACCAAGCTGCTGACAGTACCTACGAACGCCAACGCAATCTCTCCTTCTATGCTAAAAACTGGGAATTCAACATAGGAGGTATTTTTTATCTCAAAAAATACAAAGGAGATTACTACCGCAGATACAATATTGATCCGTATCTATTCACAGGCATTGGACTGACTCATTTCTCTCCAAAAGCGGACGTTTCAGGCGTAAACTTCGACTTGGCAGACTTGCAGACAGAGGGTGTTGATTACAGCCAATACACGCTTATGATCCCCGCTGGTCTAGGCTTGAAGTTCAAAATCAACACCTTTATGAATTTCAATTTGGAAGCATCATACCATTTCACTTTTTCAGATTACCTCGACGATGTTTCGAGTAACTATGCAACATCATACCCAGATTTCACTACTGCACTGGTAGCCAATAGAAAAGATGAAATCCCTGTAGTCAATCAAGATGCTTATGAAAATATTTTAATCAACGGAGGAAAAAGAGGTGATAGCACAAACAAGGATGGCTACCTGATGCTGAGCTTCCAGCTAGAGTTTTATTTACCCCCAGATTTATTTAACAGAGAAAAACCATTATTTAAGAAATCCTCTAGCGGCAAGTAAAGAAACGATATTTGCTACTACTCGTTGCTGATCATCTATGGTCAGACCTACTCCGCTCGGCAAGCACAATCCCGTATCAAATA
Organism: uncultured Cytophagales bacterium; assembly: GCA_963848175.1. Taxonomy (GTDB): domain Bacteria; phylum Bacteroidota; class Bacteroidia; order Cytophagales; family Cyclobacteriaceae; genus JAMZMI01. The sequence goes on along the minus strand of CAWKCO010000003.1, from coordinate 581,128 downwards.
AGCTTTCTGCCACTCTCTCTCCGACATATTCACAATCTTTGTAAAGTGGCTGTAAGTGCAGAGGCTTCCACAGTCTTCTGGCTTCAATGTTTTCTTGCTTCAAAGCATCTATTATTTCATTTGGATGAAGCCTATTTAGATATTCATCTTTCACGAACAAGGTTGTAAGCCATCGGTTCGAAAAATATCCATCCGGCTCCTCCAAAAAATCAAAAACTCCTAAACGACCTAATTCATCAAGGTAGAGAGAATATATTGCTCGCTTGCGTTCAATAAAGTGCTCCAATTTCGACAATTGAGAAATCCCCAATGAGGCCAGCACATTGCTCAGCCGATAGTTGTAGCCCAGCACCGTATGATGATAAGTGTCCGCCTCATCTTTGGCTTGCTGTGAAAGATGCAATGCTTTCTCAGCATCTTGGAGTTGCTGGCATATCAAAGTCCCCCCTCCGCTGGTAGTAACTATTTTATTTCCATTAAATGAAAACACGCCAAAACGACCAAACCCTCCTAACCAACTATCGCTAATTCGTGAACCTAGTGACTCTGCAGCATCTTCGATTAGGATCACACCAAAGCGTTTACAGATTGCAACAATACGATCCATTTGGGCAGGCATCCCATAAAGATGAGTAATAATCACAGCTTTGATTCTTTCATTTTTCCTAATGGCTAGCTCCAAGCGCTCTTCCAGCAAATCGGGATCAATATTCCATGTAACCTTCTCACTATCCACAAAGACGGGAAGCCCTCCTTCATAAGTCACTGCATTGGCTACTGCTATGAATGTGAATGTGCTTATAATCACACGATCACCACGCTCCACTCCGGCCAGCCTTACCGCCAAATGAAGTGCTGCCGTAGCAGATGACAATGCCGTGACATGGGCATACCCACCTATGGAAGCAAGCCGTTTTTCAAACTCCAATAAAGCCGGCCCTACAGGCGCCACCCACCCACTTCGTATGGCTTCCACCAAGGCCGCTTCATCATTACTATCAACACATGGAGGTAATAGATATATTTGTTTATTTTTCAAAGGAATGTATTTCAGGAGTCTCAATTACATGACCATCGGCTTCATGCAGTTTTACTATTTGCAGCAAAGTATGGAGCAAGATTTTAAAATCCATCCAAAAGCTAATTTTTTGCACATACTTCAAATCATATTCAATTTTCTTCGCTAAACTTATCTGGTTTCTACCCTTCACTTGTGCTAAACCTGTAATTCCTGGACGGAGATGATGTCTTTTCTTTTGCTCAGGGGTGTAAGTGTCTAGATAATCATTTAGCAAAGGTCTGGGCCCTACAAAGCTCATTTCTCCTCTCAGTATATTCAAAAATTGAGGCAATTCGTCCAATGAACTTTTTCGCAAAAAATGACCCCAATGGTCGATCGTTTTAGTATCAGGATGAATGGTGCAAAACTTGATCAGATAAAATGGTTTTTCATCATATCCCGGTCTTTCATGAAAAAACAAAATGGGCATACCTAACATGCGATTCACGACAGATATCACTACAAATAAGGAAGAAGTAAGTATCAAAAAGACCAGTGCCACTCCCCAGTCGAGGGTCGGCTTAACGATTTGCACATATACTTTTCTTCTTTTCAATGACTTCAGATTTCGATAGCAATAGTTTTTCAAAAATAAGCTTAAACCATGTGATAAGAACAAATATTCACATTTCCCTTTCTGCTTTAGAATATCAATAGAATAATTCGCAAATTGTGTGATCAATTGAACCAATAGCTACACTCATAGTCAAAAAATGAAAACCTTCCGATTCATTGTTCTTCTACTGATTTCACTAGCACTAGGCATTAGCCTTAACTCAACCATAAAAAACGTTCCGCCTCTTGGCAAGCTTCTGAGCCCTTTCCATGGCTATTTGCAAAACCTAGAAAAACCTGAAAAGGAAACGATTACAATTGAATCGGAGCTATTAGAAGCGTCTGTAGAAGTATATTTTGACGAAATGTCTATTCCACACATCTACGCCCAAAACGATCATGACCTCTACTATGTGCAAGGATATCTTACAGCGAAAGATCGACTATGGCAAATGGACTTCTTCTCTAGAGTAGTATTGGGTAGAGTTTCTGAAGTTCTTGGTAAAAAAGCATTGAATTATGACCGTTTAAACAGAAGGATTGGACTCAAAAAAATGACCCATGATCTATGGAGTTCTGTGCAAAATGATCCAAAGCTCTCGATAGCCATTTCTGCCTATACGGATGGTGTTAATAGCTATATAGAGACATTGAGTTATGCAGACTATCCCATTGAATTTAAACTTTTGAACTATGAACCAGAGACGTGGACTCCAGTAAAATCCTGCCTGGCGTATGCCATGCTCAGCAACACACTCAGCAGTAGTGAGGCTGACTTGGAAAATACCAACGCACGCGCACTTTTTGGCAATGATCTCTACAACCAAATGTTTCCCGAGCAGCTTGGAAACTCAGATCCTGTGATCCCTTCAGGAACAAAATGGAATTTTACTGCAAAAATTCAAGATCAAATTTTTGCTCATGTTTTACAAACTACAAAAAACACCATTCCCAAACCCAGCCCGCTCTATGGCAGCAATAACTTTGTGGTGAATGGCAGCAAAACGCAAAGTGGAAATGTGATTTTTGCAAACGAGCCAGACCTTCAGCTTACTCACCCATCTATTTGGTACGCAGTTCACCAACACAGCTCCGATCTCAACACCATGGGCGTAACCGTGCCTGGCACTCCTGTAATTCTTATTGGCTTCAACGATTCCATTGCTTGGGGCGTAACAAACTCACCTCGTGATCAAGTAGACTGGTATGCGATCAAATTCAAAGATGAAAGCAGAAAGGAATATTGGTACAATAACCAATGGTTTAAAACCGAAAAGGTGATTGAAGAATATGAAATCAACCAAGGTGATACCTTTTATGATACCATCATTTATGTTCATCATGGCCCAGTAGTATATGACCGCAATTACTTTGGCGAAAACGAAAAGAACAACTACGCCATGCGATGGATGGCTCACCAGCCATCAAGCACCTTCTCTGCCATGTTTAAAGTAAACAGAGCACAGAATTATGATCAATTCACATCCGCATTAAAAGACTTTTCCGGACCTCCACAAAATTTCCTTTTCGGATCATCGAATGGAAACATTGGCTTAGTACTTCCAGGGAAATTTCCAATAAAACCTAAAGGCAAAGGAAAATTCCTACTAGACGGATCAAAAGTAGAGCACGAATGGACACAGATGATTCCGTATGAGCACAGACTTGCGATCAAAAACCCAACATCAGGTTACTTAAGCTCTGCCAACCAGCATCCGGTAGACTCGTTATATCCATATTACATTTACGACCATCACTATGAATATTATAGAAACAGAAGGATCAATGACCGACTAAAGGTGATAAATAATATTTCTCCGAAAGACATGATGGCTTTGCAAAATGACAATTACAACTACCAAGCCTCAGAAAGCCTTCCTTTGATGTTCAACAGTGTAGATTCTACAAGCCTCACTGGAAACAAATTGGAGTTTTTTAATGCGCTCGCAAATTGGGATTACTTCAATCTTCCAGAAAAACCTGAAGCTACACTCTACCAACTCTGGTGGGATGAGCTCTACAAGCAAGCCTGGGACGAATTTGATACCGCATCTGTAGCGCTAGACAAACCAGATATCTACACTACGATTCACCTGCTCTCAACCAACCCAACTTTCGATTTGTTTGACAAATTGGGTACAAGCCAAAAAGAACAATCCTCTGATTTAATTCAACTTTCGTTTTCCAATGCTGTAGATTCTTTGAACAAATGGAAAGAAGTAAATGGAGATGACGCCAGCTGGTATTTATTCAAAAACACAACCGTTCGCCACTTATTGAGACTAGCTCCCTTTTCTCAAGAAAAAGCGAAAATCGGTGGAGGAAAAGGCATTGTAAACGCGGCATCCTCAAGTGCGGGTCCTTCATGGCGTATGATAGTAGAACTTGCTCCAGAAGGCACAAAGGCATGGGCGATCTACCCTGGAAGCCAGACGGGTAATCCTGCAAGCAGACAATATGGTGAGTTGACCAACAGATGGGCTAGTGGCTCTTACGAACAATTACTTTTCGGACGGAACATATCTTCATCTGATCAAATCCAGAAAAAAATTAGTTTCAAGAAAGACTAAAAAGTGCTCAACGCTCTGAAAATATTTTTTGACATAAGAAACAAAATACAATCAAATGAAATTTCTATTTAGGCTTATACTCATTTCTTTAGGGATTTACTTCGCCTCTCTTATTGGGCCATGGTGGGTGATTTTCATTGTCACTTTCCTTGTCGGGTTTCTTATCCACGGCACACCAATCAACGTTTTTATTGCGGGATTTCTTGGAGCTGGAGGTATCTGGATTGCATTATCTTGGTATTTAGACTATAAATCAGACAGCTTCTTCTCTTCAAAAATAGTTCAACTATTTCCTGTAGATGACAACATGTATTTGATCGTTGGTGCTGGGGTAGTGGCAGCAGTATGTGGTGGAATGGGAGCTCTCACGGGGGATAGCTTCAAAAAGCTCTTTGTTAGAAAAAAACAAAAAAGTGCTTACAATTGAAAGAAACTTAAATATATCAAATATCGATACTTAGCTTCTTACGAATCACATCCAGAATTTGATCTTGTTTCTCATAAAGAGAAATGATCTTAAACTTTTGCTCAATATTCTCTTCAAGCAAAGAGTTGATAAGCTCTTCTATCTCAAAAATACTTGGAAGCTCGCCCACCTCAGCCTTTAGATGAGTAAACAATTCAAGAATTCTTTTTTCTACTTTAATGTAACTGGGCTCAATATCGTTATTGACCACTCCTTCTTTCCAAGGATTCCCCTCCCCGTTGAGAAGCCAGTTTGCATTTACTGCTTGATATGTTAGAAGAATTTTTTGAAGCACATCGTAGCTGGGTTTGCTACGTCTTCCTTTGATGATATTATAAACTACTGTAGATTTGACCCCAATTAGATCCGCAAAGGCGTTGGGAGTAATTTCTAGTTTACCAATTAGTTCCGAAATTCTATCGTTTACTTCCATAATCATTTGGGGTAGTATGAGGTATAAAGATAATCAAAAAGAAAAGAAAGGGTTACTCAAGGTAACCCTCCCTAATTAAGAACCAGCTATGGAAAATAGATACTCACTATCCATGACACAATGATACCATCATTTGATATAACCACCAAGTCATTCTAAAAAAAATACCATCAATTGATGGTATTTTTCGATAAAAGCAAATTTTAACACCATCAACCCACCATTTCATGCAAACAACAGCCCTGCTGTACATTCGCTCGTAAATGCATCCATGGTAAATTATTTTCCTCCAATCTCACAAATCGAATACCGTGGCAAGTGAGTGTATTTTATTATTGAAAGATAGAATTCAATGGATATTGAGTAATTTCATGCTTAAATACTGCTATCATCAGACCTAGACGTAAATATTGGCTTCTTTCTCTCTCCATTTCCCTTACCGCAACAGGGTTTTTGGTGTATTTCATGATCACCCAATATGGGCCAGTAGTGATTGATGAAATTTTAAAAAATCAGGTAAAAACTCAAACAGACGGACAATACGTACTTGACTATTCGAGTTTGAAGATTTCTGTTCTCAGCAAACAGGTAGAAATCTCAAACCTCAAGCTCACCAAAAAGTCAGAGACGCAAACCACCTTGTCGAATGAGGATGTGTACCATATTTCAGTTCCTAAAATAGAGATCGGGCTGGCCTCAATCATCTCTATCTACTACGGCAAGGAATTAAAAATAACAGGAATAAGAGTGTATGACCCAAGTATCAAGGTTACGAAACTAGACGCCTCTGGCAGCAAGTCCACCTTATCTTGGGAAAGCGGATCTATTTACAAATCTATTTCCAACTACTTGAGCTCCTTTAGCATAGATCAGCTAGACATCAAGAATGCTTCGGTGCAATATCAAAACAAGTCAAAATTACCACCCCTAAATATTCTAATTAACCAAATTGACTTCTCCATATCAAATTTCTTAATTGACAGTACAGCTTCTGATTCCGTAAATTTTCTCTATACCGACAATATTGAATTGATCATTAGCTCACAGACATTTCCACTTGCCGACAGCATACATAATATCTCATTTGAGTCGTTTCATATTTCAACAAAAACGGGAAATATTCTATTCAAAAACCTAGAACTAAAACCAAAATCCGAGCTCAATACTGATTTGCTTCCCGATTTCATGGATATATCCATTCCAGCGCTCAATTTTCGTGGACTTGATTTCAGCAAGGCTTATCAATTAAACAAACTTGAACTGGATTCGGTAAGAATTCTAAATCCCAAAATTTTAATTACTCGAAAAACCAAAAGTGCAAAAGGAGGAAAAACCAATTTACTTCAATTGAGCACTGCCATCTTTGATGAATTGAGCATCGGAAAACTCTATCTGGATAATGCCTACATAGATATTTTAAATATTGAAAGGAACAAACAGAACAGATATCGATCTACCGATATAGATATCGTACTACACAAAGTAAACATTGATACAACAGTAAGCAAGACGCATGAATGGCTTGATGTTTTCCAAGACATCTCATTAAACGCACGTACTTTTGACACATATATAATGGACAGTACCCACTATGTCAGTGCCGATCAGCTTTCCTATTCGTCTATATCAGATGATCTAAGTATAACCAACCTCAAAATTAATCCAATTGGCAAGCCCGTTTGGTCTAAGCCTCGAATCTTTGTGAACACGGATCTTATTGAAGGACATAGCATTGCTTCCATTGAAGATTTCATCCAAGGAAACATATTGGCAGAAAAAATTGCAATTACAAGCCCGAGTATTAACATCAGACTCCCTAAAAATGGCAACCATGGTCAAAAATCTGATATCAAGGATTTATTCTTCAAGAATTTACGCTTAGATACCTTAGATTTAAAAAACGCGCACCTAACACTCAAAAAGGGTGATATTAAAAGTGAAGTTGGCAACTTATCCATATCTCTCAATAAACTTTCTCTTACGGAAGATTCATTTACTAAAATTCATCTCAACACGATTTGCCCTACATCAGACTTCACGTGGGACAACCTGAGCTTTATTTCTGACAAGCTAAACCTAAGCCTAAACCAGTCACACCTAAAAAACTGGAAGAACTTTAGCTCTAAAGATGTGAGTGTACTCCCTAGCAACACCAAGAAACCTTATACTTTCGAAAGCATTAAGATCACTGAGTTTGACTTTGATCACTTCATCAACAACCAACTCTTGGCCTTCGATACGCTGATCATCAATAAACCCAACATTGAATTATTCCCTTCAAAAACCAACGATGGGAAAATTGCCAACCTTACACAATGGGCTCATCATACCAATTTCAAAGAGGTGAAAATTCAGAATGGAATGTTGGTGAAACACGGAGAAAAAAGAATTCAAGTAAAACTGACAAATTTTGATGCCGAGCTATCGAAATTTCACTACGACTCCATCGTTCATGAATATTACACGTTGATTGGCTATAGATCGGACTCAATATACTTGCACTTAGAAAAAATAGACCATGAGCTAACCGGCAGCAATGTGTCTATCTCCATCAAAGACTCTACGCTAGATGTAAAACACCTTAAAATCAAACCCCGATCAGGGAAAAGTCGAAATCAATACACCGTATCTTCTTACGAGCTCAAGCTTCGGGAAATCGATTTTCATCACCTAATCAATAAAAAACAACTACATTTTCGAGAAGGATACCTCATTTCTCCCGACATTAAAACCATTTCTCATATTAGCAAAAAACAATCTAAAGAACTCTCTCAGGGAGCCCTTAAATTTGGTTTTTTGAGCATTTCCAATGGCAAAGTGCATTCGGAAATTCTCAGAAACGACAGCACCATGGTTGTTGATATAAAGCGAACCAATCTCCTCATCAACAACTTTCATCTGGGAAACCCTTCATCTATATTCGGCGCGCAGAATTACCTGGCAGATATTCACGAATTTGGTCTTTCGCCTTTTGGAAAAACAGAAACCATCAACATAAAAAAGGCCTTTGTTAATACAAAAGAGGGGCGAATATTGGCTAATGAGATTTCATTTTCACCTAATGATCAGGTAAGCTTGAGCATTCCGAAAGCCACTATTGATGGCTTTAAACCTCTAATTTGGGCTAAAGATCGATCGATACAACTAGATTCTCTTATCATTGATTACCCTAAGGTTGCGATCGATTTAAACAAGCAAGTTGCACCTAAAACTGATTCAACTACCTCCTTTCCTCCGTTCAAAACCAAGTATTTCGCCATCAGAAACGGAGCTGCATTTGTGCTAAAAGACAGTCTAAACTTCGGTAAAGGATTGAAATTCAATGAAATAATGCTTTCCATAGACTCTTTAAACATCAACGATCAGCAGCTTTCATCGGCAGAGCTGCTCACTCACCTACCTCGAACGAAACTCTCTTTGAAGGACTTTGAAATTCTCACACCAGACAGCTTGTACAACCTAAAACTAGTGCACTTGTCGTATGAAGGGAAAAAGAATGAACTAACACTTATCAACACCACGCTAAATCCACTTTTTAACAGAAAAGACTTTCAATCTCAAATCTTTTACCAAAAAGATTGGTTTGACATTTCTATTGCAAAAATTGTTCTCGCAGGAGTAGATGCTCCCATTGATCCTAAAAGAGAAAACCTTGGATATGAACGAAATATCCATTGCAGGCTTGAAAATTGATACCCATCGAGATAAACGATTGCCTTTACCTCCTGATTTTGAAAAACCACTCCCCCAACAACTGATCAAGAATCTTCCATTTATGGTAGATGTAAAGAGGGTAAATGTTCAAGGGGCTTATGTATCGCATTCAGAATTTTCACCAACTGGAAAGTTGCCGGGAAGTATATTTTTTCAAAATATTAATGGAACCATTTACAATGTGACCAATAAGCCTGCATCACTTACAATAGATCGGATAATGAAATTCGAATCTACGGGTACTATGATGCAGACAGGTACTTTTGACATGACTGTGAACTTTGACTTACTAGATTCAAGTCAGTTTTTCTACCTCAAAGGGCATCTGAAAACAATGAATTTGACAGAGCTCAACCGACTGTTGGAAAACACTGCACATGTACAAATCAGAGATGGTTATAACAAATACGTACACTTTGATTTTGAAGCCAATCATGATTATGCCATAGGCACCATGAAATTCTATTATAATGACTTGAAAATAAAGGTACTGAGTGAAGATGCCGAATCTGGAACGGACTTAGGCTCTTCTATCAAGTCGTTTTTTGCTAATACTTTTGTAGTGGACAAAAAAAACCCACACTTGTTTTTCGTAAGAGAGGGCCATATTTTTCACCATAGAGATGTAACCAAGGGCATTTTCAATTATTGGGCAAAAGCCCTATTGAGCGGAGTAGTGAGCAGTATCGGAGCAAAAAACAATAAAAAGGAGATAAAGGAACTAAACGACGAAACAAGACGAATTCTTGATCAAAAAAGAGCTGAGTCTTGGCAGAGAATGAAAGATGAAGATGAATAACTTCACCTAAAGTTGCTCAAATACTACCCTAGTGTACCTTAACTTTGTTTTGAACAATTTGAGCATTTTAAAGCTTAGTCAAAAAAAGAAAGTATATGATCGCGGTAGTATCTCCGGCAAAAACCCTAGATTTTGAATCTCCAGCACCTCTATCAGAAAAAACAAGTGCACGGCTATTTGATTCTTCAAAAGCACTTTTGGAAGTACTCAAGTCCAAAACTGCTAGCGACCTACAAGAATTGATGGAAATCAGCGACAATCTAGCGGATTTAAATGTTGCTCGATTTCAAAATTTCAAAACCCGGCATACCGATAAAAATGCCAAACAAGCAATGTTTGCTTTTCAAGGAGATGTGTATGTGGGGCTAGACGCTAACTCCATGAGTGAGGAAGATATTTTGTATGCACAGGATCATTTTAGAATGCTCTCTGGCCTCTATGGAGTACTACGCCCTTTAGACATGATACAACCTTATAGACTGGAAATGGGCACACAACTGCGTGTAGGAGACAATAAGAACTTATATGAATACTGGGGAGACCAACCAGCAAAAACGCTCAATCAAGACTTAAACAAACAAGGTGACAAAATATTGGTAAATCTTGCATCTGTAGAGTATTTTAAGGCTGTGAATCCGAAAAAGATAAAGGGAAAAATAGTGGACGTGGAATTCAAGGATTTCAAAAATGGGGATTACAAGATTATATCATTTTTTGCAAAAAAAGCACGAGGAATGATGGCCAGATACATGATCAAAAATAGAGTTTCGTCGATAGACGACTTAAAGGGTTTTGATTATGATGGCTATTATTTTGATGAACAAAATAGTTCGGAATTGTCATTGGCATTTAAAAGAGGATGAGCATGCGATACTTTTCAAAACAAATACATCTTTTCAGACCGCACCTAAACTTAAAGTTAGGAGCGTTGATGTTCTTCGTTTTCACCATTTCAACGCTTCATGCTCAAGACCCAGTAAAAGTAAAATTCGACAACTTAAAAGACGAACGCATAAAGCAAGTTTTTCTGGATGTAGTTAACCAATTTGACGAGCTTGACGGATACAAGATTACGGTGGTTCGCCAAAAAATAAAAAGTGCCACCATGCAGGCTCAGCCAGTTCTGACCTTTGGCAGCCTTTTTACAGGAACCAAACACTATAAGATTAAACTTTCGAGATACGTGAGAGACAGTGATAAGATTGCGGTGGGAAGTTTGCCAGAAGATGTACTCAAGGGGTGGTTTGCTCATGAGCTTGGGCATATTGTTGACTATGCGCCATATTCTAGTTTTCAAATGATCACTTATGGCATGAAGTATTTGTACTCTAAGCGTTTCAAACGAGAAGCAGAATATGCGGCAGATTTTATTGCTATTGAAAATGGATTTTCTAAGGAAATCATAGCGTCCAAGCTTTTCATTTTGGAAAACGAAGGACTATCCGATAGCTACAAAGCCAAGATAAAGAAATACTATATGCCTATAGAAACGGTAGAACTCTGCGCTCCACAAAAGCCGTTGCTCCCTCCTTCTGCGGAATTATAAAAAAAGTCGCCCCACATAGGGAGCGACCTTTCATTCAACAATCACCAACCTATTCCGTAATACGATTTTTCTCCATTAGGATAAACTCCCTCGATGAGTAGCCCCTCTCCTTTTGCACTCTTCAATGATGCCGTCAAGTCATCAGGAGTGTGAATGGGTTTTCTATCAATCTTGGTTACTATAAATCCTTCTTTGATATTGGCTTCAGCCCATTTCTTATTTTGAAGCGATTTGATCTGCACACCAGATTCAATACCCAGTTTTCCTTTCAAAGACTCGGACACTGGCTCTACTTTCAACCCTTCATACTCAAAGGTCTTTTTTGCAACTACTACCTCTGTATTGTTTTCAGCGTTTTTCAAAATGGCTGTCGTCGTTCTTGTTTTGTCTCCCCGGATATAAGTCACACTTATTTGATCTCCAGGACGATGTAGCGCTACCAACTCTTGCAGTTGAGCCACATTTGCCACAGGCCTGTCATTGATTGCTATGATCACATCATCTACTTCAAGAGCTGCAATATCAGCCGCAGATTGAGCACCTACCCCAGCAATCAAAACACCTTTCAAAACATTCAAATCTTTCTCTTTGGCTACAGCCGCATCCACGTCTCTAATGCTTATCCCAAGAAGTGGTCTTTGAACAACGCCATAATCTTTCAAGTCAAAAATCACTTTCTTCACCAAGCTCGCAGGAACCGCGAATGAATATCCTGCAAATGATCCTGTAGGTGAAGCAATGGCGGTATTGATTCCTACCAATTCACCTTTGAGATTCACCAATGCTCCCCCACTATTTCCCGGATTTACAGCTGCATCTGTCTGAATAAACGACTCGATTTTATAGCGACTTTGCTCAGGGTTGCCATACCTCCTCAAGATGTCAATATTTCTGGCCTTAGCGCTTACAATTCCTGCAGTGACAGTAGAAGTAAATTCGTAAGGATTTCCAATAGCCAGTACCCATTCGCCAACCTGTACTGTTTCTGAATTTCCAAAAGCCATCATAGGCAGATTCTCTCCTTCAATTTTGAGCAATGCCAAATCTGTATCCGGATCTGTTCCAACGACTTTCGCCTTAAAACTCCTATTGTCATTGAGAAGCACTTCAATCTCCGATGCATTCTCAATCACGTGATTATTAGTTGCGATAAAACCATCACTAGTTACGATCACGCCTGATCCCGCTCCACGTCCCGGCCTACTTTGTCCTCGATCAAATTGCTCTCCGAAATAATCCTTAAACAAATCTTCCATTGGATGACCTTGCCCCTGATTGGCCACAGTCTTATTGTATACAGTCCTGATATGTACTACAGCAGGTGTGGCAGATTTGGCAGCATAAACAAAGTTCAAGCCCTCTGGTACCACAAAATCTGTACTATCAAAAACGTAATTGGTAAAGCTCACGTCGTTGGACGGAGACTGTAGCCCATAATTTGCGTTTGGGCTTCCCATAAAAATGGCATATCCACCTAACGCTATTGCCCCTCCCATTAAGGAAGAAAGCATCAAAGCAAAAAATATCTTTCTATTGTTCATATCCCTTATTCTCAGTTTACACCCTCTTTAACTGCAATTCTCAGTTTTCAGTTTACTGAACCAACGCAAAGTGGGTTAGTTTAACACTAATTAACACTGCGGCAAATACATAAAACAAAAGGCGAGAATCATTCTCGCCTTTTGTTATATGTAAAAAAAGCTTCAGACAATTACTTAATACTTATTGTTCTTTTAGCTTCTTTTTTCTCATCTTTTGGCACTTCAATACTCAAAATACCATCCTTGTAGCTCGCTTCTACTTTGTCGGATTTGATACTATCTGGCAGATAAAAGGATCTGCTAAATGTGCCATAATAGCTCTCTACACTGTGGAAGTTCTTTTGCTTATCGGTGTTTTCGAACTTACGCTCACCAGATACCGTCAATCGATCATCGGTAATATCAATTTTGATATCTTCTTTTTTCACCCCTGAAAGATGAAACTGGATTTCGAATGATTTTTCGGTCTCAGCTACATCTACCTTAGGTGAGAATGACGCAGGTTTATTTGCAAAAAATTCGTCATTGAAAAACCTATCGATAAAACTTCCATAAGTCGATGGTTTGTTCGCTGGGTTGTTATACTTAATAAGTGTCATGGTTATAAATGTTTAGTTAATGTTTAACAATGAATTCAATTGGACGAGAATCGAATTTTATACCAGACCATATTTTGGGCTTATTTTAATGTCATAATGTCTTATTTTATTAAAAAAGTCACTATTTAAAAGACACAATGACATGTTGATAAAAATTATGTTGTTTTAATGATTTTTTTAGCTGTAAGAATTGCAGATGACAAAACAGAAAATTAAGTTTGCATTCCTTTTAGCAGAGCACAGCAAAAAAGGCCAGAAAATTCCTCTTTAGCTCAGCTGGTTAGAGCATCTGACTGTTAATCAGAGGGTCCTTGGTTCGAGCCCAAGAAGAGGAGCCCAAATAGAAAGCCTGATAAGAAATTGTCAGGCTTTTTCTATTTTTAGACTATGGAGACTGTTTGGATCAAGCAAAACCTTCACCCAAGCAACGCTGGTTACAGACCGTTTTCATGTTCAGAAGTTGGCCTACGATGCTGTTCAGCAAATGAGAATTGAATACAGGTGGGACGCTTTAGATCAAGAAAACAATGAAATTCAACTCAGTAGAGAATTAGGAAAAACATTCGTTGCGAACAGATTAGAAAATGACGATACCCACAAACAGCTCCTAAACAGAAGCAGGTATCTGCTTTTTTAAGAAGAAAGAGCTTTGGTCACCATCACAAGTTCATAGAGCTGAAATACTCTTCAGGCTTTACCCCAGACTTGAGGAAGCTTACAAACTCGCACAGAAACTAGGAACATCTATAAGACCGTGAAAGATAAAGGAGTGGGCCACACAAAGCTGGCTCAATGGCACAATGAAGTAGAAATCTCTGGCTTTAAGTCTTTCAATACTGCTTCAAACACCATTCAATCCCATTATGAGACTATACTAAATCTCTTCGAACGTCGCAACACTAACACTTCGGCAGAATCATTCAATGCCAAAATTAAGACCTTCAGAGCACAGTTTAGGGGCGCCCGGCGGGGCGTTAGAAATGTGATGTTTTCTTACACAGACTATCCAAAATCTATGCTTAGTACACCCCCCAGAAATCTTGCTTGATCCAGAATTTGCAAGCAGCTTACGTACAAATAAAAAAGCACTTACATTTCTGTAAGTGCTTGATAATGAAGAGCCTCCTATCGGGATCGAACCAATGACCTACTGATTACAAGTCAGTTGCTCTACCAGCTGAGCTAAGGAGGCTTCTTTTATTTTGCTCTTCAGTCATCTACTTTTCTGCTTTCCAATATGATGAGCAACAATGTTGCTCTATCGGAGCGCCGAACCGCAGCTGAGCTAAGGAGGCCTGATTTACTGTACAACAGTTAAATCCGTTTTGCTCTCTGTGAAAGCGAGTGCAAATCTAAACTTTCTATTTTGCAATGCAAATTCTCGCTAAAAAAAATATCAAATATTTTTAAACACTTTGAGCTGATGCTTCAATTCAGCGATCTCTGCTTCTGCTTTTTCGATCTTTTCATTGAAATCTGCTTTCAACTTATCTGCATTTTTAGATTTTGCGAAAAATTCAATATTTACTTTATAGGTAGATATTTCATTCTCCAGATCAGAGATGTTTTTCTTAATCACATTCTCCTTGCGAACAAGTTTTTGTGACCCATGAGGACTATTCTTCAGCTTGTTTACCTCGATCTTTATCTCCAACTCAGAACGCTGAGCATCGGTTAAATCTTCAAGCGTCAAGAGCTTCTCTGTGACAGCATCAAAACGCTTGTGAATATCATCTATTGACTCTTTGGGAACATACCCTACTTCCGCATATCTATCCAGTAAACCATATACCTCATCAAGCTCTATCACATCAGAATTGAGGTAGGCCTCCAACATGGAGCAGATTTCCTGCTTCTTAACCAAATTTTCCTCATATTCCTTTCCTTGCCCATCCATATCGGCGCGTTTTCTATTAAAAAACTCATCGCATGCAGCCTTAAACTTGTTATAAACATCGTTTCTATGCTTATCTGGCACAGGACCTATTTTCTTCCAGTCCTCCTGAAGGTTTTTGAAATCACGTGTGGTTTTGTTCCAATCTGTGCTCTCCTTCATCTCCAAAGCTTTTGTAAGAAGCGCTCTCTTCTTTTCGAGATTCACTTCTCTTTCAGCCTCCAGCTTTTTGAAGAACTCATTTTTATTGGCAAAGAATTGCTTGAAATTATTCCAAAAATGTTTATTCACTTCCTTGGCCTTGTCACGAGGCAAGCCCCCGACTTTCTCCCACTTCTTTTGAAGCTCCAAAACCTGTTTTGTGGTTTTGTTCCACTCCGTTATTCTATCGGAATCAAATTTGGTAAACTCTACGGCCTCATCACCAATAGCCAATTTTTTTGCTACGTTTTCTGATTGCTCCTCCTTTAAGTGATCAAAAAATTCTTTCCTTTTGGTATATACCTGATCTGATGCCGCTTTGAAGCGATCCCATAATGCCTCCTGATCATCTTTTGGCACAGGCCCCAGATGCTTAAATTCTTCGTGCAAATCATTGAGCTGCGAAATGGCACTTTTAATATTCTCAAGTTTGGACAACTCTTCCGCTTTCTCACATAACTCCAACTTCTGCACTAAGTTCTTCTTGCGATCAAGTTCTTTCAACTCAAAATAGATGCTTCTATTATCATAAAAGCGATCCAACAAGGCATTGTAGTTGGCCCACAAAGTTTTGGCCTGAGATCCAGGCACCTGCCCAATCGTTTTCCATTCATTCTGAATGGCTTTCATTGCTTCTATCGAGACATTGGTCTCTTCACCGTCAACCAACTCCCGAAGCTTATCAAGCAGCTCATTTTTGCGTTGCAAATTTTGCTCCTTGTCTCTTGTCAGTTGAGAGAAGAACTTCTGCTTCTTATCTCTAAGCGCATTGTATAAGACAAAAAAGGCGCTATCAACGTCCTCACCTTTATATTCAAAATCAGCTTCATCATTTCCAGCTGCCACAAACTCTTCTAGCGCAGCACTCTTTTGAGCCTGATAAACCTTATCAAAATACGGCTTGATTTCTTTGAGCGCACGATCAACCAATCTCATGTCCTGAGTAGCTGCAAACTGATTTAGCGCATCATAAATCTCCTGTTTACCTGCCTCCTCCAAATGTAGATTGGCCAAAGGGTCTTCCTCAGACTCTTCTTGATCCTCATCTGAGTGATCTTCATCACTAGATTCCACTTGCTCACTAGAAGTAACAGCCTCGACTTGGTCTTCTTTAGTCTCAGCAGTTTCCTCTTTTGAAGCTTCTACTTTTTCTTCGCTTAATTCAGTCTCGGACTGAACAGTTTCCTGATTTTGAAGATTTTCTACACCTTCCTCAGTCAATTTCTCTTGGTTGTTGTCCATAATTGGATATTGTCGTCAATACTTACTCAAATCTAATAATTAATTTAATCTGGGGTCAACTGGGTAGTTGGATATTACCCGAAACTTGCCTCCCATATCCTTCAATACCTGTTGCCACAGATTGGAAGCATCCATATCAAAAACCATTTCACTTGTCGGATTTTTGTACACTATCCATGATTTAGCCTTGATTTCATTCATTAGTTGACCTTCACCCCAGCCAGAATATCCCACAAAAAACTTCACATCTTGAGGGTTTATCAATTTATTTTCTATGCCATTGATTACCCCGTCAAAGTCTGCTCCCCAGCAAATACCCCTACTTATTTCACGCTTATTACTCAGGCTGAGCCCTTCTTTATGAAGAAAATGTAACGTATCCTGTTCCACTGGCCCTCCCACAAATACTTGTTGGTTTGACTCCACATCAATCAAATCTCCGAGCAGATTAATAGACTCCTTGTTAAGCACAAAGCCAAAAGTACCATTTTCATCATGTTCGCATAGATAAATCACTGTGCGCTCAAAATTTGGGTCAGGTAAATAAGGCTCTGAAATCAGAAGATCTCCCCTTTCTGGCAATACAATATCGTCGTTTACAAAATAATCCATTAGTGCAAGGCTGGTTTAAGAGGCAGGCTGTTTAAAATCTCACCCTCAATCAGTTTCATTTCTTCTAGTCTTTTGTAGACACTCTCTTCGTCGTGATAGTTTAAGGCCATGCGAATAAACACTTCTCCATGTTTAGCTTCTGAAGCCCAAAGTTGCTGATAAAACTTCTTCAGCTCACCTTCCTCTAGTCGTTCATAAACCATTCTAAATCGCTCCGCACCTCTCGTTTCAACTAGAGAAGCCAGCAGTAAACGATCCATAAATCGCTCTGCACGACCACTTCGGCAATAATCAATAAGCTGCTTCACATAAATATCTTGAGTGATTTCGTGCGTAAGCTGAAGATTTCGACTTTCCATGATTTCATATACTTGACGAAAATGCTCTAGTTCTTCCACCGCGGTATCTATCAGTTCAGGGATGATCTCCACGCGATCAGGATATTTCGCTACAAAACTCATTGCCATCGCTGAAGCTTTTCGCTCACAGTTGGCATGATCCTTCAAAAACTCGTCAAAATTGGCCATTACTGTATCCAGCCATGCCTGGCTGCTAGCCACAGATAAATCAATCCTTAATTGCATTAATACTATTTTTTGAATGCCACTACAGAATGCGTAGTGACAATAACTACCTTTGGTTCTCAAAACAAACATAATCATAATTCACTCGCATTTATAAACTATGAAGACAGATGTAGCTAGTCTGAGAAAAGAATACGCTCAAGCTCAGCTAGACATCAGCAGCGTGAGCCCTTCTCCTTTCAAACAATTTGAAATTTGGTTTGAAGAAGCCATTTCTGCTGAGCTGCTAGAGCCCAACGCGATGATACTCGGAACGTCAACGCCCGATGGCCGTGTAACACAACGCACTGTACTCTTGAAGGCTTTTGATGGCAAAGGATTTGTGTTTTACACCAACTATAAAAGCAAAAAAGCTCAACAGATAGAAGCCAATCCGCGGGCTAGTATACTTTTTCCATGGTACGGACTGGAACGACAAGTCTCGGTAACAGGTACTGTAGAGAAGGTAAGCACAGCTGAATCACTAAAATATTTTTTATCGCGCCCGGAGGGTAGCCAAATAGGCGCATGGGTTTCTCACCAAAGTAGCATAATTACTTCCAGAAGCATCTTGGAGAAAAAGCTGTACGAGATAAAGGAAAAATTCAAGGATGGAAAAATTCCACTACCCGACTTTTGGGGAGGCTATCGAATCATCCCGAAAACGATCGAATTTTGGCAAGGCAGGCCTAGCAGGCTGCATGATCGCATCCTTTTTTCCAAACAAGGAACAGACTGGAATATAGAAAGGCTATCACCATGAGCAAAACCAATATCTACTTAGAGCGCTATGCTTGGCCCGATCGGGTTTTTCCAGACTTTTCTTCTAAAGACACTTTAGAACTGATCATCGTCATTCCAGCATACAATGAGCGGTCTTTAATGAAGACTGTAAAATCTCTGGATGCTTGCGAAAACAAAGAAAACACCCTACTCATTATCATTTTCAACGAGAGTGAAATAGAAAGGGCATCTGTGAGCGAAACCAATAGAGTAGCTTATGAGGAAATTTTACAAGCTTCATTTGACATACCAATTTTGGCCAAACATCTGATCCTTCCTGACAAAAAAGCTGGTGTTGGATTGGCGAGAAAAATAGGCATGGATGAGGCAGTTAAAATATTTGATGCTCAAGAAACTGATGGGATCATCGTGTGCTTTGATGCTGACTGCACTTGTGAGCCGAACTATATCGAAGCAATCAAGGGATTTTACGAAGACAAATCTCTAAACGTAGGCTTGGTACATTACGAACATAACCTTATGGGAGCAAACTATGATGCAATAGTCAACTATGAGCTCTACTTGCGCTATTATATCAATTCGCTTCGGTGGGCAGGATTTCCTTTTGCGTTACAGACACTTGGGTCATGCATTACCGTGCGAAGTTCAGTTTATCAAAAACAAGGTGGAATGAATACCCGCAAGGCTGGTGAGGACTTTTATTTCATCCATAAAATGACTCCACTGGGCGGCATTGGGGAAATCAACCAAACGACGATCTATCCTTCAGACAGGGTTTCAGACAGAGTTCCCTTCGGTACGGGACACGCCGTTCAAAAATATCTAGATCAAGGAAAAGAAGGTTACGAGGTTTACAACCCGATGATTTTCGTTGAATTGCGACAGTTCTTAATTCATTCTAAAGACTTATTTCAATGCACCTCAAGCACAGAAATTGGCTTCTCACAGCATTCTGTCCACTTTTTGGAAGAAGAACAGTTCGAAAATGAATTTCAAAAAATGAAAGAACATTCCGCCAATTTCGCTGGGTTTGAAAAACGTTTCTATCAATGGTTTGATGGCTTCCGTGTGCTGAAGTTTGTACACTTCATGAGAGACCATTACTTTCAGAATATTGACATTACAGACGCTCTAGGATGGCTACATTACAACTATACCGCCATTCCAAATTTTGGAGGAGCAAAAGAGCTTAAATTGACAGCCCTAAGGGACTTTGATAAAAAAGCAGATTTTTGGGTGCTATAGCAGATCGTTGAGATTTTTCACACCCAGAGCCTGACTGTAATTAAACCCTTCGGCATAGGACGTTTGTATTCTATGGCCATACTCTTTAGCACGGGCTTCTATCATCTCCATGAATTCTGGCTTGGAAATATACGTTTGAGGTTCTGAGCTGTTTGGGTCAAAAAATTGGGATTTATATGCTCTCACCGCCTGCATTTTAATGTCTTGTGCCGAAGAAATATCCACATAGAAATCTGGCTCTAACGAAGTGCTTTGTATCGCAAACAAAACTTTACTTGGTCTCCATGCCACCTGCTCAACCCCATTATCATCTAGGGTTTTTACCATTTTCAACCCAGCCTTGAAGCATGCTTCTTCTACAAGCTTTGCCCCTCTCCCATGATCTGGGTGTCGGTCATAGCGCGCATTGGTAATCACTATATCTGGCTGATACTGGCGGATTTTACGAATCACTTTCATTTGGCTCTCGTGATCATTCTCAAAAAATGAATCTTTCAATTCCAGATTTTCACGCATGCTAAGCTTCATTATTTCAGCAGCCGCCATAGCCTCCTCTTTGCGCTGCTCTGGCGTACCGCGAGTGCCCATTTCTCCCGCCGTGAGATCTATCACACCTATGGTCATGCCCATCTGCTGATGAGCTATAAGTGTTCCCGCACATGATAGCTCTACATCATCTGGGTGCGCAGCTATCGCCAAAATATTGATTTTCTTCATAAAAAAAATGTCCCGTCGAAGTAACGGGACATGATCTAAAAATGTTCATTATCAGTTCGAATCATAACAAAAGAGCAAACTCTTAAGTCATGAAATAGATTAAATCAAGATTCTCACAGGATCTTCGATAAAGCCTTTCAACGTTTGAAGGAATGCCGAACCCACAGCTCCATCTACTGTTCTGTGGTCGCAAGTAAGCGTCACTTTCATTATATTTCCTGCTACGATCTCACCATTTTTCACCACTGGCGTAGGTGTGATTGCGCCTACAGCCAAGATACAAGACTCAGGAGCATTGATGATCGAAGTAAATTCTTCGATACCAAACATACCTAAGTTGGACACTGTGAAAGTGTTTCCTTGCATTTCTTCTGGCTTGATCTTTTTCGCTTTAGCCTTTGCACCAAATTCTTTTACCTCAGCAGAAATTTGTGCCAAAGATTTATTGTCAGCAAACTTCACTACAGGCACCAAAAGACCATCTTCAACGGCCATAGCCACTCCAATGCTGATGTGATGGTTTTTTCTAATGCTATTGGTATCGCTCATCCAGTAAGTGTTTACATCTGGATGTTTTCTCAATGAGGCTGCTACTGCTTTGATCACGATATCATTGAAAGATATTTTCACAGGAGCCACTTCGTTGATGCTTGCTCGCGCCGCTATCGTCTTGTCCATATCAATAGACATAGTGAGATAGAAGTGTGGTGCACCAAATTGACTGGCGTTCAATGATTTGGTGATGGCCTTTCTCATTTGCGTAGCAGGCACATCGGTATGACTTTCTTCTCCAACAAATGCAGGAGCACTATAAGCTGGAGCAGCTGCGCCCTGTGGTGCGGCTTGCGCAGCGGTAGAAGGCTTAAACTCTTCTACATCCTTCTTAATGATACGTCCGCCTTCTCCTGTGCCTTTCACATTAGAGATATCTATGCCTTTTTCCTCGGCCATTTTTTTAGCTAGAGGAGAAGCTTTTAGTCTTCCATTCGAATTAGAAGCAGCATGTGACTCTGTTTTGGAAGCAGTAGATTTCGCAGAGTCAGAAGAACCCTCGGATTTGGCCGGAGCTTCGTCCTTTGCTTCTTTTTTATCACTACTACCTGCAGCTTGCGCTTCTAATAATTTTTTCCAATCAGCACCTTTTTCGCCAATCACAGCGATAGGACCGTCTATGGCTACAGAGTCCCCAGCACCCACAGCTATATGCAGAAGCACACCGTCTTCATAAGCCTCCAACTCCATTGTGGCTTTGTCTGTCTCTACTTCAGCAAGAATATCACCTGAAGACACAGCGTCACCTTCTTTTTTAAGCCAAGAAGCGATAACACCTTCGGTCATGGTGTCGCTCATCTTCGGCATGGTGATCACGCTGGCATTGATATCAGAAGTATCTATGGCCTCTTTTGGTGCTTCTTTCTCATCTTTCTCAGGCTCGGCAGCTGATTTTTTCTCTTCAGCATCTGATGCCCCACCATTTTTTATTTCTTCAAGCAAACCCGAAATATCCTCTCCTTTTTCTCCGATAATAGCAATTACCCCGTCTACAGGCACAGATTCTTTCTCTTGTATCCCAATATGCAATAGCACACCATCTTGATAAGATTCCAGCTCCATAGTGGCTTTGTCAGTTTCTACTTCTGCCAGTATATCACCTGAGCTCACTTCATCTCCTTCTTTTTTCACCCACGATGCAATCACACCTTCTTCCATGGTGTCACTCATCTTTGGCATTCTTATTACTTCGGCCATTGATCTGCTTTAAGTTTTAATTCGAATTTCAAAGTTAAGCCATGTCGGTTTTTTAGCAACACTTCTCATTCTTTTTAATTATCACATTTTGTATCAAAAAGGTAACTTTCCTTTAATTTTTACAAAATCTTAACCCGATTCATTGAAACCCGAATACCAAAGACCTTCTTTTCTCATCAACAGCCATTTTGAAACTATCTATCCTGCGTTTTTCAGAAAGGTAAAAGATGCACCCGCTTTTCAGCGAGAAAAGATAGACACGCCTGATGGCGACTTTCTAGAAGTCGATTGGGCAAAACAAAAATCTAAACGATTAGTGATTTTGCAGCACGGTCTCGAAGGAAGTTCAGACAGGCCCTACATCCTTGGTATGGCAAAAGTCTTTTTCAATGCCGGCTTTGATGTTTGTGCTTGGAATTTTCGTGGATGCGGTGGCTCAATGAATAGACTTCCTATATTTTATCATAGTGGGGCTACTTATGATCTCGACTTAATTGTATCTCATGCTTTAGGTATGTATGAGGATATAACATTGCTAGGTTTTAGCCTCGGAGGAAATTTGACCCTCAAATACATGGGTGAAAAAGATCGAGACCCTAAAGTAAAACGAGCCATTGCCATTTCTGTTCCATTGGATCTTTCATCGAGTTCTGATAATCTCGGCACGAGCAAGTGTTTTTTATACGAAAAGAGATTTCTTAAAAATCTCTTAAAGAAGGTACAAACAAAAGATTCTCAAATGCCTAGCAAAATTAATATGAAGCATTTCGGTCAGGTTAAATCCCTTCGAGATTTTGACGAATATTTCACCGCCCCCATTCACGGTTTTGAAGGTGCGAATGATTATTACACAAAAAACAGTTCGCGATTCTTTCTAGAAGGCATCAATAAGCCTACACTGATCATCAATGCTCAGAATGACCCAATGCTCTCCCCTGTTTGCTTTGATCCTAAGGTAGCAGCAAATAATCCCAATATAGAATTTTTATTACCTAAGCACGGTGGGCATGTTGGCTTTGCACAATTTGACAAAAACGGCTTCTACTGGTCTGAAAAAATGGCTCTTGATTTTGCACAACGTACATAAAGCATTTTATAGTAATCGGAACATTTGTAACTTCGGCCTATGTACGACAGGTATACCATCGGAGCTTCTGTTGAAGGCTTGATAAAAGAGTTTGGAATTAAAAATGTGGGGGAACTAAACGCCACATACAATGCGGCTCCCACACAAAAATTACCAATAATTACCAATCGAAAAAAAGATCATATTCAGTTTTTCAACTGGGGATTATTTTCGAAGCTTTCCAACAATAAGGCCATGAGCCCAAGGTTATTCAACCTTCCTGCAAATACCTTATTAAATAAAGGGATGTATAAAAAAGCCTTGCTGGAGCACCGTTGTATCATTCCTGCAGATGGTTTTTACACCTGGAAACAAGTAGCGAAAAAACAAAGGATTCCTTATTACTTCCATCCTAACAATCGACAGCCGTTTTTTATCGCTGGTATTTGGGAAGAGTATGAAGATATTGATGGAAGCAGTTCTCAGTCATTCAATATGATCACAGTACCTGCATGGGATCCTGTCCTTTCTTTTCAGGATGACATACCTGCCATTCTGACCTTAGAGCAGGCCGAAATTTGGCTCTCCTCCTACTCTTCGGAGAATGATTTATCTTCAGTCTTTGAGAAAATATATCTAATTGATTTATCTTACTATACGGTGAGCCCGTTAATTAATAACTTGAAGGTTTCAGACCTTAGTTTGATCGAGCCCTCCCAGCCGGCTGATCAACATGGAAACTACACTTTGTTTTAAGATGACAATTCAATATTATGAATGGAATAAATCCACAGCCTCTAAAATATAAAAGGGTAAAAAAAATCATTCCACTAATTATGATTCTTTTGTCGTTAGCGTTTAGCTCGTCGGCTCAAAAAGAAGAAAAAATCTACAAAAATGCTGAAAGTGCCTTTTACTCCGAGTCATTTGGGGATGCTTTGGTACTATACCAAGAAGTATTAGGGATAAACCCTAATTACAAAGATGCCAAATACAAAAAGGAGATTTGCTACCTTATTCTGAAAGAGAATCGCGAGAAACCTCTCGATGAAATCCTCTCATACATGAATACCAAAGGCATCAGAGATAAATTCTATTTTTACTGGTTGGGGCGTATCTATACCAATAGGTACATGTTTGTAGAAGCGGTGGATGCATGGCAGCAATTTTTGAATAGACAGAACTACAAAAGCAAAGAGATAGTTGAAGAAACGAAGCGTTTCATTACGAAAGCAGAAATACTCGTTCATTACTTCGACAACCCTGACAACTTTGAAATCCATCAAATGGATGGCGAAATCAACTCTGCCTATACCGAACTGAGTCCAGTATACTATGCTGAGACGAACGAACTTTTGTTCCTGTCTGACAGAGATTCTCGCAAAGGAAAATTTGAAGTTTACCATAGCATCCGAGACAACTATGAGTGGAGTGATCCTTCGAAAATCACCTCTCTGGGGCAATTTGAAAAAGCCAATGCCAACATCGAAGCTGTCAATTCTGATGGAAAACTTTTTTTGTTCCAAAACGGACTCATGTACAGTGAGCCATCTGATACCAAGGCATGGAAAACACCTGTTGTTTTCGATAGTAAAATTCATTCAAAAAATTTGGCTGCCCATTTTTTCATCAATCCACATGAAGATCGAATCATATTTGCTTCTGATGACAAGAATAATGGTTTGAATCTCTATGAGTCCTACCGAGACCCTGAAACGAAAAAATGGACTGACCCAGTAGCCCTTCCTGCTACAATCAACAGCTCGTGGGACGAGGATAGCCCCTATTTAAGCAATGACGAAAAGTCGCTATACTTCGCTAGCAACCAGCCCGGTGGTGTTGGAGGATATGATATTTACGTAAGTACTATAGATGAAAATACTGGTACATGGGGCACTCCCATAAATCTGGGATGGCCGATCAATTCTCCTGATGACGAAACTCACCTCAAAATGAACGATGATCAAGGCTCAGGGTATTTTGTATCAAATCGTATTCAAACCACGGGCGACTTTGACGTCTTCTTCTTTTGGCAAATAGAAAAGGCATTTGTAGAAGGCAGAGTGCTCAATGCCTTGACAGAGAAAGCCCTGACTGGAGGAGAAATACGCTTTCATCCTTCCAAATATCTAATGGAATATTTTCGATCACCTATTGATTCACTTGGGCGGTATCGCACAGAGATTATTTCCGATGAAAAATTTAGAGTCGAGATTATTAGCGGCATTGACACTTTGGGGGTGGAATCTTACGAAGTACATGATAGCAAAGGCGAAGTAATCACGCATGTTCAAGATTTTTATGCAGTAAACAAAAATGCAAGCAAAGAGGAATTGGCAGCCTTTAAATCCAAGGTCTCAAAAATGACAAGAGAGAACCGCAAGAAGTTTGAAACTCCTAAAACAGCTATCGTAACGAAAAGTACCAATAAAGAAAATGAAAAACCAGAGGAGCCAAATGAGGTTGAAAACGCCACATTTGAAGCTCCGCAAAAAGTCAGAAAGAGCGTAAAAGTAGAAGACCTTGCTGGCAACCATACAGCTGGTACAAAAGCAATTCTGTCTAACATTTACTTTGATTTTGGTACAAGCAATCTTACACGCGATTCTGAATCGGTCTTGTATGCTCTCTACCAATCTTTACAAACTAACCCTGCGCTAAAAATCGAAATAGGCGGACATACAGATAATATTGGAAGCGCTCAATCAAACTTAAGAATTTCTCAAAACCGAGCCAATGCTGTCAAAATATGGCTGCTTACAAAAGGTATAGCTGAAGAGCGTCTTCAAGCCAAAGGTTATGGGGAGAGTCAGCCCTTAGCATCCAACGATGACGAAATCAATGGAAGAGAGTTGAATCGCCGAATTGAGATAATTATATTGGATTGAAGCGTAAAATCCTAGGATGATTTAGATTTAGGGAATAATTGAAGAACCATATATAGAATGAAAATAAGATTTGTGTATCGAGTCACGCTAATTGGGCTAACAATCTATTTGGCTCTGCCTCTATCTTTAAGTGCTCAAAAGGAGCAAAAGGTTTATGAAAAAGCTGAATCTTTTTTGGTACAAGAAGACTATGCTACTGCTTTGAATTATTTCCGAGAGGTCGCCGAAATCGACCCCATCTATGCCTCGACCCCTTACAAAATCCCATTGTGTGAAGCGATGATAGATAAGGATAAGTCATTGGATGAGTTTTTGAAATTCGAAAAAGCTTATGCCGTAGACGAGTATTATTACTTCTGGTTAGGCAAGCTGTATATGTCTCGATATCAGTTTAGCGATGCGATCGGTGCTTTTGAAAAATTTCAATCTAAAGCAGAATACAATGGAAATACTAAGTCTGACGAGGTAAAATCGCTCTTTGATCAAACAAAATATTTGGCTTATTTTTTCGAAAATCCAGATAATTATGAAATTCATCAGCTCGAAGCACCAATAAATTCTATTGGAAATGAACTTTCTCCTGTTTATTTTGAAGAAAAGAAGGAATTAATCTTTGCCTCTTCTAGAGAAAATCCTGACGTATATAAAATATATCATACCAAAAAGGGGGCTAAAGGATGGGAACAACCAACTGAGCTAAAAAACCTTGGCATCTTCAGTGAAAAAACTGCCAATGTAGAAGTGGTAAATGAAGATGGGAAATTGTTCCTTTTCAGGGAAGAAAACGGTGGAGATCTATTTTACAGTCAACCCAATGGAGATTCTTGGACTGTTCCAGTTGAATTCGACAGTCGTCTTTCTAACAACCAGCTTGCATCTCACTTTTTCATCAATGTGCACGAGGATAGAATTATTTTTGCATCAGACAACAAAAAAACTGGTTTAGATATTTACGAATCATTTAAAGATCCAAAAAATGGCAATTGGAGCAAGCCAGCTCCTTTTTCTAGTATCATCAATACTTCAGCGGGTGAGGATAGCCCATATCTTTCCGACGATGAAACAAAACTCTACTTCACTTCAGATAGACCTGGAGGTATAGGAGGCTATGATGTATACGTTTCTGAGTTGAACACCACAGACTTCACTTGGTCTGAACCTAAAAATTTGGGATGGCCAATCAACTCCCCTGGAAACGAGTTTCATTTTAAAATGAATACGAACAACTCTTCGGGGTATTTCGTATCTGATAGGTTACATACTAAAGGAGCTTATGACATCTATTTCTTTTGGGAAGTGGAAAAGGTGAAGATTCAGGGAAGAATTCTGAATTTAACAACAGGAAAAGCATTGGAAAATGGTGAAATAAGGTTTCATCCCTCTCAGTATCTGGATGAATATTTTGGTTCAAAAATCAACAATGAAGGTAAATATGAGTCTCGGATTATTTCAGAAGAAATTTTCAAAGTAGAAATATTGCAAGATGGAAGAGTCATCCATACCGAGCAGTTTGAAATTCATGACACTAATAATCAAGAAACCACACATGTTAAAGACTTCAAAGTGAAGGGTTAGAAATTTAATCGGATTCACTTTTATCAAAATGAAAAATCAAGCTATGAAAAAAATAAGTTTATACGTAATTCTGGTTCTCGGGCTGATAGGAGCAGAGGCACAATCAAAAAGACAGCTAATGAACAAGGCTGAATATACTTTTTATGGTGAAAACTTTGAGGAGGCTCTCCGAATGTACGAGCAACTGGAGGCGGAACATCCAAAAGAAACCGATCATTTGTATTTCAAATACATCGCTCAACTTCTCACTACTCATAGAGGACAGGACATAGATAAGCTTCTTGCTTTGGAGGAAATTCATGGCAAACATGACAAGTTCTACAATTATTGGCTAGGTCGTGTGCACATGAGTAGGTATGAACTGGAGCTTGCAAGAGAGCGATTTCAAGGATTCTTAGAGGTGGATGCTTACAAAAGTGACATTATTCTCAAGGAAGTAAAGACGTATTTGAGCAAACTAAAATATGCTGAAAAGTTTTACAATGATCCTGATGAATATGAAATAGAACCTCTCCCAGCTGATGTGAATACGCCGTATGATGAAATCACCCCTGCGTTCTTTTCTGGCCATCAGGAATTGTTATTTGCATCTAATAGACCTGTGAGTTTGAAGGGAATGGCAGCTAGCAATTTCGGTATTTATCACTCAGAAAACATTCAAGGAAAATGGATCACACCTACGAAAGTGGATGTGATGGGTGAAACGTCTTATGAAAATGCTAAAATCGAAATTATTGATAAAGACAATAGGCTCTATACATACCGACCAGAAGATGGAGGTAATATCATGTACAGTGAGTTTGCTAACAATAAATGGTCTTCATTAAAAGAATTTGATAGTAAAATCAAAAACAAGCACATTGAATCTCACTTCTTTATCAATGATGCTGAGGACTTGATTCTGTTTATCTCGCAAGCAAGAAAGGACAAAGAGATATGGGAAACCAGACTCGTTAACGGAAATTGGACAGAACCCGGTCCAATCAAAGGCTCTATAAACTCTCCCTATGATGAAGAAAGCCCATTTCTTTCCCATGATGGCGCCACACTTTATTTCAGCTCAAACAGACCTGAATCCATGGGCGGTTATGATGTTTTCAGAGCAAAGTATGACTACAATACTGGAGTTTGGCAAAAACCAGAGAACATGGGGTTTCCCATCAACACTATTGATGATGAGATCAACTTTGAAGTAACACCAAGTGATCAGAGTGGATACCTTTCTTCTAATAGACTTCACTCCCAAGGAGGTTATGACATCTATTATTTCCATATCATTGACAAGATTCTGATAAAAGGAAAAGTAATAGACGGTAGCGGAAACCCTGTGGCAGGTGCTGAGGTAAAATTCCACCCAAAAGTCTATGAGGATGAAGCTTTCATTGCAAAAACAAACAGCGATGGAAGCTACCAAACGCTCATTATCAACAAAGAAGACTTTAGAGTTGAAGTGTTGGTATTTCAAACACCTATTCATAATGAGGATTACACCAGTTACATCCCAACCAACTCCCCTCACCTTAGTTTGGACATCAATGTGAGTGTGCCAGCAGGGCTCAAAAAACACAAAAACTTTGCAACAATTTTCGAAGGAGAAAAAGGTAAATCCAACGTCGAAATAGAAATGATCGGAAGCAAGTTTCGCTCTGGGAATAAGGTGGTGTTAAATAATATTTACTTTGATTTTCAATCATATTCTTTAAAGCCAGAATCTGATGAAATTCTCAACAAAATCTATGCTTCTATGGAAAGCAACCCTGACCTTAAGGTTCAAATCGCAGGCCATACTGATAATATAGGTTCTGTAGAGAGTAACCTTTCGCTTTCTAAAAAGCGAGCGGAAGCTGTAAAGAAATATCTAACGAAGCGAGGTATTTCATCTGACAGGATACAAACTGCTGGCTATGGAGAGTCTCAACCTCTGGCTAGTAATGACGATGAAGAAAACGGAAGGGAACTGAACAGAAGAATAGAAATAATCTCGTTAGAAGAATAAACACTTAATAACAGCGCCCATGTACACCTCATACATATCAGGAACTGGTCATTATGTACCGGAAAACATCATAACTAATGAAGATCTATCCAAACTTATGGAGACGTCTGATGAATGGATACAGGAACGTACGGGTATCAAAGAAAGACGCTGGATAGATCCCAAAAGCGATGACATGCCTTCTACCATGGGAACGAAAGCCGCTCGCGTAGCTATCAAGAATGCGGGGCTTACTCCAGATGATATTGATTTTATCGTCTTTGCTACTCTCAGTCCTGACTATTATTTCCCTGGCCCTGGCGTACAAGTACAAGAGCAATTAGGTATTAGAGAAATAGGAGCACTCGATGTGAGAAACCAATGTTCAGGATTTCTTTATGGGCTTTCTGTGGCTGACCAGTTCATTAAAACGGGCATGTACAGAAATGTACTCGTGATAGGATCCGAATATCATAGCGGAGGATTGGATAAAACCACGAGAGGTAGAGGTGTTACAGTTATTTTTGGTGATGGGGCGGGTGCTGTGGTACTCTCTAGGTCTGAAAACGAAGGCACAGGCATACTTTCCACCCATCTACATTCAGAAGGAAAGCACGCCAAAGAGCTTGCGCTTATCGGCCCTGCTACTAACAAATGGGTAGATACCATCATGGAGGAAAATGATCCTCAAGACCTCAGCTATTACCCATACATGAATGGAAACTTTGTTTTCAAACATGCCATTACTCGATTTGAGGAAGTAATTCAGGAAGCACTCACCGCGAATGGATATCACAAAGATGATATTGACATGTTGATTCCTCATCAAGCCAATCTTCGCATTAGCCAATATATTCAGAAGAAACTGGGATTGGATGACTCAAAGGTTTTCAATAATATTATGAAATATGGCAATACCACTGCTGCCTCTATTCCAATTGCTCTGAGCGAGGCAGTCAATGAGGGAAAAGTGCAAAAAGGAGACCTTGTTTGTTTGGCCGCATTTGGCAGTGGTTTTACTTGGGCGTCTGCATTGATGAAATGGTGAATAGCGATTTGCCTTCAAAACAGGAGCTCGATATTTTACTCGATCAATCATTTCTGAAACTTAAATCAAACGTTTCAAAAAAAATCGTGCGCTTACTTTCCCGCATAGAGCTTTCGCTAAAAGCGGAAATTACAAAAAGCTCTTTCCCATTTCCTGAGGAGGCTTTCACCAAAAGTGGCAAGATTTCAAAAGGTGACAATTACAGAGAGCTCCCTTATTTTGTGTTAGATTTTCCACGATTATTTACTCAGAGTGATGCTTTTGCATTTAGAACAATGCTTAGATGGGGACACGAATTCAGCTGCACTCTCCATATTGGAGGCGAATCCCTCGCGCTCATTGGTGATAAAACAATCAATGAAATACTGTCTTCGGCGGATTTATACTTTTGTATCTCCCCTACCCCATGGGAATACCATTTTGACTCCACCAACTATGTACAAGCGAACACGCTTTCAAAAAATGAGGTAAAAACCCATATTGAAAGCAATCAATTTATCAAGATCAGTCGTTATACAAACATTAGTAAATGGAATGAATTGGAGCAATTCACTCTTGAAAACTTCATTTCCTTTTTGAATTTGATAAAAAAATGAACCTAAAATTCTTTAAAATAACATCAATCATACTCCTGCATCTATTGCTCATATCGGTACTACAAGCACAGGATAGTGATTTAAAAATTGCTAGTGATTCGCTTCCTGATGGAACTTACGAGTCAAAATACAGCAATGGAACGATTCGATCCATTGGGCGGGTAGAGCAAAAAAAGAAACAAGGTGTTTGGAAACATTTTTACCCAAACGGAGAACCACAGGAATTCATCTCTTACCAAAATGGATTAAAAGAGGGGAAAACCGTAAAATTTGATCAATATGGCGTAATCATCAATCAAGCCGAATACCACAACGGAATGCTTGAAGGTGAGTACAAGGAGTATTATGACAATGGAGCTTTAGCCCTTTTGGGCAAATATGACAAAGGTGAAAAAACGGGTATATGGGTCGAGTATTTTCCTGATGGAGCTATCAACTACCGCAAGTCCTATGCGCTGGGTTTACCAGACGGAGAATGGGTATTTTATTACTCATACGGAGGTAAGAAAGCACTGGAAATATATAGTAAGGGGGTCGAAACAGGCAATTGGAAAACCTTTCATCCTAACAGCGTACTGGCCAAAAATTTCTACTTCCTGAACGGCTTGCTCACAGGTAAATACAATGAATACCATGCCAACGGAAACCCAAGTGTTGAAGGACAATATCATCTAAATCTAAAAACTGGAAAATGGTTGTCGTTTTATGAAAACGGAAAACTTTACGCCATTGGAGACTATTCTAAAGACCTAAAGCAAGGCCTTTGGAAATACTTCGATCTGGATGGGAAAATAGTGTCAGAAGGACTCTATAGCAATGACTTAAAAACAGGACAATGGATTTACTACCATGAAGATGGAAGCTTGTTCATGATCGGCAGTTTCTTAAATGACAAACAAGATGGGCTTTGGGGTTTGTTTTATCCTAATGAGCAGCTTATTCAAGAACAAGAGTGGAAAGTTGGGAGGTTGTGGAACTTGACTGAATACTACACCATAAAAGGAGAAGAATTGGATGCTGGCACGCTCAAAGACGGAGAAGGAACGGTGTTTGAATATCACTCAAACGAGGGCATAAGTGGCATTGTTGCGTACAAAGATGGATTCAAAAATGGCGAGGCTAAATATTTCACAGAAGATGGGAAACTCCTAGAAAAGGGAACATATTTGATAGGAGAAAGAACTGGAGAGTGGTACGAATACCATCAAAATGGCAATATTGCAGCGTCAGGCCTCTACCAATCCGATGAAAAAACAGGTAAGTGGACGTACTATTTCAAAAGTGGCCGGGTAAAAGAAGTCATTGATACGGATCAATAGATTATTCTTTTAAATTCCATAATGCCTGTAGTATTTGCTCTGGATTTGTCCATGGTATAAAATGATTTACTCCATTTAGATATCTAATATCAACGAGTGAATCGCTGACCATAGCCCTAGCAAACTCTGCATTCTCTTTTGGTACGAGCATATCCTTAGTTCCTTGAATCACGATTACTGGTACGGAAATTTCACGCCACAGTGGCAACATGTTTTCTAGCTCCGGCTTCAAGTCCAAAATCTCTTTGTTACTTACCCAAAGAGAAGTCGGCACTATCGCGCCTAAAATCTTGGTATCAATCCAGCTTCGATACCACTCCTCTTTTTCTTGATTCGGATCAATGGAAGGTGCCACCAAAACCAAAGCAGAAACCAAATCAGGATAATCCATGGCTATTTGAGCCACCACCGAACCGCCAAGCGAATGCCCTACAAGAATAATCTTCTTTGAATCATATTGACTAATGGCCTTTGCTATCGCCGCTGACTGTTTTTTTAAAGATGTTTCTGCATGCCCTGCTCCTGACTGACCATATCCCAAACGGTCAACAGACAGCAAATCAAAGTTTTGGAGAAGCGTATCATTGCGAAAGTAGTCTTCAAATGCCTCCCAAGAACCAGGAGAACCGTGAACAAATACGGCAAGATGATCCATTCCTTGATCAGTATAGACATAATGAAACAGACCTTCTCCTGTTTTTATCAGTTTAGAGTTAGGAATGACTCGTTCGTGCTTAAAAGTTCTTGACAAGGAAGAATCAGTATTCATATCCAAACAACTACTCAGCAGTATGAATAGGAGAAGATATAGGCTATTTTTGGGCATATTTTAAAAACGGCGGATCTGGTAATTAGTTGATCTACAACGGCCGTATTCCTTAAATCAAATACCTGATTATCAATTGGAAATTATGATGTACTTCTATCAGCCCGCGATTTCAGACGGATATTACAAATTGGATGGTGAAGAAATGCAGCATTGCGTCAAAGTTCTTCGCAAAAAAATCGGAGATCAAATTGGTGTATTGGATGGAAAAGGTGGGCTATATAGTGTTACCATCAGCAACATTACCAATAAGGAAGTTCTCTTCCATATTGATCATCTAGAAGAAATTCCTAGCAAAAAATTCCATCACCACGTAGCACTCTCACCCACTAAAAATATAGACAGGACAGAATGGTTTGTGGAGAAAGCTTGTGAGTTAGGTGTTGATGAGATCTCATTCATCTTTACTAAAAACTCAGAAAGAAAGCATTTAAAGTTAGATAGGCTGATAAAAAAAGCGATCAGCGCTTTGAAGCAATCCAAGAGTGGTTATATCACTAAAATCCATGAGGCAATAAAATTCGATGATTTTTTAAAAAAGACTCAAAATACAAACTGCGCAAAATATCTTGCCTATGTGAACGAAGGCTTATCCTACTATGCAGACATTCTCCCACAGCATGCACACATCCTAACTCTGATTGGCCCAGAAGGGGACTTCTCACCGGAAGAAGTAAAAAAGACCATCGACTTTAGGTTTGAACAAATTTCGCTAGGCAACAATGTATTGCGAACAGAAACGGCTGGCATCATCGCTTGCCAATTCGTTAATTCAGTGAATAAATACTAAACACACTTATTCAAAAGCAAAAACCCTCAGTTTCAATTTGAAACTGAGGGTTTTTGCTTTTAGTGTTTTTCTTCCCAAAGATTACTTCACAATAAACTTCCGCGAAACCATCTGATTTCCCTGAGAAATAAAGATGAAATAAAGTCCAGGACTGATGTCTCTACCAATCTCAATAGGCACGTCTGTCTCTGTAGCATTTGTTTCTACCACATTCTCAGCTAAAACATTCCCCTGAGAATCTACTACAGTATGCACTATAGGAGTACCTGCAGCAAAACTTTTTAGTGAGAACCTCAATTTAGCTTGAGATTCAGGGTTTGGATAAATAGAAGCTATAAAAGGTTCGTCATTTGTTCCCTTTCCATCATTGATTATAACAATGACCGCTGAATATTCAAATGCTCCATCAAAATAACACAACAAAATTGATCTTAAACAAACTATTTGACTAATGACTCAAATTTTCATACGCACTTAACTTGTTTATTTTCAACTATTTAGCCTCATACATCTTATCCATTAAATTAAAATATAACGCTTCATAATATCATTTCAATTAACGGCTATAAACTTATCTATTCCTACTATGCACCATTCCTCATGTTGGCAAAACACACTCAACACATATATTCAATGCAAGTAGGGTAGATGCATTTTATCACAACTACCCCCAAGAATGGATAGAAGACATTCAGAACTCCATATTTACAACTGAACCTGAGTTCGATTATGAAAACTACGTTTCAGCGTCCTTGCGAAAGATTATATAAAGTCCATTTGATAATTACAGAAACACTGGCTGTTTGCTGCTTATTATCAGATAGTTATAAAAATTTCTCGTGTAAAAGGCTTCCGGGCGGGTAGCCATAGCCTCTATGTAAAAGCGTGAAAAGGTTCAAATCTTGAAGCAATCTCAATAAAACTCGAGATTGCTTCAATAAAACCTTCATTTCATTCAGTTCTTATTTCGGAAAGACGACTCGACGCTGATTAAGCCAATTATTAGTCGAACTCAGGTACTGAACAACTCACATTCGCAACTCTGGCCATAACATTTCACTACATTCACACTCTCATGACCTCATACAAATCCGTGCAACAACACTACCAACAAGCCAGCCAAATATTTGACTAACCTAGATTCCCATTGCCCATAAAAAAGGAAAGGGTCACCTGTCTTGAGGCAACCCTTTCCTTTCAGTAGTACTAATTATGGGCAGTTTACTTTATAATCACCTTCTTAGATATCGTTTGATTTCCTTGCGTGATAAAGATAAAATAAAGCCCTGGACTCAATTCGCGATCTATTTTCACCGAGACCGTTTCTTCATTTGATTCTGTTGCCACTACTTGACTGCCCGCTACATTACCTTGAATATCAACAATACGATACTGAATCGGTGTGCCTGCATACTGGCTTTTCAACACAAAAGTCAATTCACTTTGTGATGACGGATTTGGAACGACCATTGCTTTCAGAGATTGGTTATTAGCATAATTCCCATCATTTTTGACGCTGATTACAGGAGAAAACTCAAATGCCCCATCAAAATCGACCTGTTTCAATCTGTAGTAGCTCAACCCGATGTACGGAGATCGATCTATGAACTGGTAGCTTATCAGATCAGCCGAGTTTCCATTTCCATCTATTTGACCTATGGCTAGATAATCAGTGCCATCGACAGATTTTTGTATTTCAAAATAATCATTATCTATTTCTGATGCTGTCTGCCAGTTGAGAATTGCACGAGCATTTACGTCAAGTTTCACTGTAAAATTGATAAGCTCTACTGGAAGTGCAGTAGGTGCCTGCTCTCCTAAGGTGACTATATCTGTGGAAAAACTTATAGGATTCACCGTGGACACTGTTCCGAAACTATTGTTTGATCCAGAGTTGTTAGCCTCAAGTCTACTCCATGTATCATTATTAAATCCAGACCCAGCCACTAAATCCTTGAGAAGCGCCAAGACCAAACCGGTAGCATTGGTTACACCAGATTGTGTGCCATACGTAACTGAAACATTAGCAGTAACTCCCGAAGCTGCACCGTCCATCACCCAATATTCTTTATCAGAAACTTCGTCATCAAAATCACCGGAAATATTAGCTATTCTCGGCGCAGTAGTATTTCTATACATCACCGTCCAGTTTGTAAGAACACTAGGAGAATTGATGGATGCTGGTGCATAATACCCATTGTCTCCTACGGGAAAAGCGAAGCTAGCATTAGTTGCAATGCTTTCTTTTCTTATTGCACCATCTACGTGACTAGCATTGGACGCCCCAGATACAGTAGCGCTGCTACTCAGAATCAACAATTCTTGAGGTACGATCGGATTCGCAAGAGCAGGAACATCTGAATACAGCACTCCATCGGTGAGGGTGAGCTTATTATTAACCCTTACTCGATTTCCCACTCCATTGGCTATTGTGACCCCAGTAGATGATGTATTGTTGATTGTGAGATTGCCAATGGAGTTTGATCCATCAAAATTACCTGTGATGCTTTGCGCAGTAGAACCATCTAGTTTAAATGTCCCTCTATTCACGCCAGTCATGGCAATAACCGCTCCTCCAGATTGGATTAAATCTCCCGCTATCTCAAGTACTGAACCTGATGTTCCGATGGTAGTACCACCTGAAAATTCTGCATTGTCAGAAATATCCAAGACAGCATTTTCGCCAAATTGAAGCGTTCCACTTTGCATCAGTAAATCATCAAGAATAGTGACCCTAATGGGGCTAGAGACCGTACCATCGGCCAAAGTAGTAGTACCACCGGTAATGATAAGGTCTTCACATATTGTAACCAAATTTGAAGGAAAGGATTTAGATCCGCTTCCTGTGAGCGTGAGCTGACGAACACGGTTTGTCTCTGCCAGAATTGGGTAAGATCCCGTACCTCCATACTGCAAAGCTCCACCTCCAGAGCCGCATGCACTAAAGAATGTATTGTAATCTCCTGGTGGAATAGCTGCATCCGACCCATCGCTGATAATAGAAATAGTACCATTTCCGCTAACCTGACCAAGTTGAAGGTTAAAAACATCAGGATTGGAGTAATCAACTTCCACGGTAGCCGTGGTAGGAATAATCAAACGTGAAAATGTTACCTGATCATCAATAGTCATGGTCAAGTTATCCCCTATTTCTACTGCACTTCCAAAAATATCACTAGAAAAAGAACCTGCTAAATCTTCACTGTTATCTGGATTTCTCACGCCATTATCATCTAAATCCTGAAAATAATTTAGAATGTTTTTCATAGAATTATCCCCGCTATTGTTGTCGAAAATGACCGCCGTAAATTCATCCGGAATATCGCTCGGATCACCTGCAAAGTACTCTCCAGAAAAACTCAAAGGATCTGAAAGCGAATCAATCGGTAATACCATTGGGATAGTAAACGTGTTGTTTGCAATATCTATACTTCCCACACCATCAGCTATCTTGAGATCGGGATCACCAAAGAATGCGATGGATCCTAGGTAATTTGCTTCGTCGCTTCCGAGTACATCTTCATCATAATTAAAAGTCAAGTCCGCATTGAAATCATTCCCAAAACCATCAGTATTGATTATCCAGTGGTATTGAAGCACTTTGTCCTTGATAGCGCTCACTTCAGATTCCATGATCGGAGCTATACTATTTCTAGGTCTCACTCGGATACTTCCTGTGGTGGAAGATGCGGCATTGAACTCTAACAAGATAGGCGTGTAGCGTGTAGCTTCACCCACAGGAAAGAAGAAGGTTTCGCTAGTACCGGCCGCAAATGTCTTTTGCAATCCAAAATCAATAATGGAACTATTTGTCTGAATTTGTGCATTTTCACCAAAATCATCAAAAGAATCACCTTCACCACTGCTATTCACAATTTTTCCATTTTCCTCAATAATCAAAAGTGCCGGGCCGATATCAAAAATACCTTGACTTAATGTGAGCGTACTGTCTATGGTAAACTGCTGATTGAAGTCAGGCAAGGCTACTCCACTCGGGTTATTAATAGTCAGGTTACCAAAAAATCCTTCCGAATCTGTAGAAAGCGTCTGCTGATCTGTGGAATTAAAGATGATTCCTTTGCTCGTGCCTCCTGTGAGCGAAGTGTGTGAGGCATTGTTGGTCATCACTTGCCCTGAAAAATTGATCAGATTATCATTGTCTGCCAATGTACCCCCCACCAAATCAAAACTCGCACCCGTAATGGCAATATTACCACCTGACAAATTTAGAATTCCGTTACCAGATTTTGTGAAAGAGAAAAAGGAAAGAGCTACGGTACTTGCAGCATTTAACGTAGCTGTCGTAGATGAACTAAATGTGGTGGTATTAATTCCTGGCGTATAGAAAGCATCGTCTACAAAAGAACCATTCCCATTTAGCGTAAGACTCAAATTATTGCTTCTCAACTCAATATCGTCGCTCACATTCAGATCACCATTTATGGTCAATGGACGAGTTCTTAGCTGTACCACTTCATTTCCATTGTCCGTTCCTCCACTAAGCAAATTCACATTATTCAGCGCAACATTAGAGTTTATTGCAAATCTTGGATCTCCATTTCGCAGATCAATCTCAATTAATGATGTACCTGAAATATCTGAAGTCGCTGGCTCTAAAAACAAGGAGGCAATGCTCGCATTAGTAGCATTTGTTCCATTTTGTCTTAAGAATCTAATCGTACCTCCTGTATGGATGATTGAACTACCTGGGTTTGCAATTTCCAGCATTGCTCTAGAGTTGATTCCACTCCTACCTCCACCTATTTCTAATTCGCCTGCCGTAATGGTCAAATCCAACACTCCACTGGTGGTAAGTGTACTTCTTCTGATTTGTCTACCTACTTGCATAGAAGAATTGGCATCCGTTATGGAAATAGATGCATTTCCACTGGAAGAGTATTCTATATAATTGTTACCATTGCTACTCTCATCTCTAAGGTCAAAATCCCCTCCAGACAGTACCAATGGGCCATCAAGTATCATGCCTGTATCATCGCCCAATATTCTTACTATACCTTGATTGATTTCCAATCCACCTGAACCAGATGACGCCTCACTATTTTGCGTATTAGGAAGATAAAAATTGCCTCTGGTAGCATCTGTTAAAGTAATGTCGATACCGGCATTCTGGATGACCAATAGACCATTCAAAATTTCTACTGGCTGAACTCCTATAGTTGCTGGTGTGGGTAAGAAAAAATCAGAAAATAAATAAAACTTGTTTTCAGTAGAGTTTCCTTTGTTCATTTCAATCATGTAGAGCTGGTCACTACCACTAGTATTATCTGTGTACCAAAAGTCACCATCACCCTCTCCGGAAAGCACCAATTTCACATTTGCTCCTCCTGTATTATTGGTATAGAGATCTATGTAATCATCAGTACCATTTCCGATATAAACATCCCCTGTCACTTCAAGAGTATGGATTGTGTTGGTAGCACCGCCTGTTTCTACTCTTATATAATTCGAACTTGTACCTGGGTTAATGCTAATATCATTGGTTTTAAATATACGTCCTGTACCACTCGCCGGGAAAGAGACCCTTCCTCCATTACTATCTGGCCCCACTTGCAACTGACCAGAGATGTTTATATCTCCATTTGTACCACTATTTAAAGTCAGTTGTGATGTGACATCAATTCTCAGGTCGCCGTTTATATTGACATCCTCGGTAAACCTCACTTGCCTGAAATTTCCGCCACCTGAACCGTGCAATCTCACATTGGGAAAATCAGTTAGGTTAGAAGGGACATCATGTACGCCTGTCCCTTGCTGTGGAAAAAAGATAAATTGGTTAGATGATCCTGAATTAAACTTGCCAAAATCTCCATTTAAAGTGGGTGAGTTGGCGGGATTAGTATCTAAAAATACTCCAACCTGGCCTCCAGTACCAGAAACGCTACCAAAATCAGAGGTCACATTTAGATTAATTAGCAATCTTGGCCCCCAACCGCCAGAGCTATTGTCAAAGATGACTTCTGCCGCTTCACACCCCTCATCACATCTAATATAATGTCTAGTATTTCCCCCTCCATTCGGGTTTGCTAGTTCTACAATATCTCCTGCCTGAGGAGCTCTGCTTGCTGTTCCTGTCGTGTGATTTGGGTTATTTGTCCACATAGATACGGTCGTCCAAGGAGTTCCAGTTGAAGGTGCACTACCAGCATCTTTATTATAAAATATTTCAGGCGCTCCCACAAACCTCGCTTGTACACCAGCTGTATAATTCGCATTTTCCAGTGCAAAACCTGAGCCCGGCCATACCGCAGACCAGTTATTATCTACTGTCGCTGCGTGATAAGTATAGATCGCATCTCCTCTTCCTGCATCCAGCTCGTCTCCAGCAATATCTGTAATCACAATTGGATCAGCATCATCCCAATTGTTGCCATTAAACATGATCACGTTAGCAGGGTCGGTACCCAGCAAGTTTCCATTATTCCCTGTGGCTCCTCCTTCTTTTACTGCTTGATCCGTTCCGTCATACGAACGCTGATAGGTACCACCATTCTCCACTTTTCCGGGAACATAATTCGCTTCTGTACCCACCACATCTGAGTCATCATATTGAAATATCCAAGAGACTGTAGGCAAGCCACCATCAAAGCCTTCGGTAGTTACACTCCAATAATAGGATAGCGCATCTCCTCCAGATATGTCTGCCGTTTTTAATTCACTATCTACCACCCGCACGGTCACATATTCGTCTCCACTATAAGTAACACCTGACTCATCCACAATATGCATTAAAGCAGGGGTATAGCGCTCTGTATTCTTGGCCGTTCCGATCGGAAACCAAACCCTATCTGGATAATTATAAACGACTCCATCAAGGTAGTACTCAGCTACAGAAACAATATTATAGGCTCTTGTATATGTTGCATCCGAGAATGATGGAGGGTTATTTCCGTAAGGCGTAAGTGACCTTGGCATTTTTATGGACAAACCTCCATCGGAGGCATTGCCTGCCATACGAATGTAATCATTCACATTGTAAACACCTTGACCAGCGACATTATCTATAAAACTACTCGAAGAAAGCTCAAGGAATTCAAATTCACCCACCTTTAGGTTATGAGTACCTATATCAATAATTCCGGAAGCATATTGCAGACGACCCAAAGTCAAATCACTGGTCAATGTGAGCTCATAACCTTCTAAGTTCACTTCGAGGTTACCAAATGAAGCTCCAGTGGTTGAGTTGATTGTCACGTCGTTAGTCGTACGAATATTTACCGTTCCTTCTTTTCTTGTTCCATCAGTATAAGTAAAGCATGTGCCATTATTGGTAATACTTCCTTGCAGGTAAATCCCATAGGCTACAGGATCTCCCACTGTTCCATAGCTTGATCCTCCTGACTCGGTTAATTGCAAAGTGCTATATGGATCAATTTGACTCAACGTGCCATTGATCAATTGAAAGTCATTGGTGACTTGGACAAGCCGTACTGCGTATCGACTAAGGTTTTTTCCTCCGTTTGATGTTTTATATGCACTTGCTGTTGTTCCAGGGCTTCCATTACCTTTACTCGGAAGTTTTGCTGCCAATGAAAGCGTTGAACCCGGTTTGTCTATGATCCAATTGTAAAAAGGAAGAGTATATATGCCATAAGTTTCATCTCCACTTCCAAAGCCTGATGGCCATGGACCCGCATCTGGACTTTGGTATTGAACGAGCGCATTTGTATATGATGTAATGTCTCCCACATATAGTACTCCTGATAATGACCCATTAAAAGTCACACTTGCACTACCATCATTATCGCTTCCATCCCATGCCCATATATCCAATACCGCATTATCCTCAATAGTGAGGTTACGACCAATTTCTAGATTACTACACGTATTGTTTGGGCATAAGTCTAAATAGCTACCAAAGGTATTTGTTCCATCATTTCTGGTAGTTCCGGTCTTTATAGTCAGGTCATTTAATACAACCAAATCTGGAGTTGTGATCGTTACCCCCGCGCTGGTTCCTGTACCCACTACTACTTTACGAGTGGTAACGGTGGTCGTGTTAAGAATATTCAAATTATAGAAAGGTGCTCTTGACGTTATTTTAGCCTCTCCATCATTGGTAGAGGTTACATTTACAGTACCTCCAGTAACATTGATATTTCCAGGATCAGAATTAATAAATATGGAGCCTTGGTCATTGTCCGATGGCTCGTTGACATCTAACACTCCATCGGTCATGATAAATACATTGCTATTGTAGGTCAATGAAAAAGTATAATAAGTTCCACTAGGATTTGCACTGCTATAGTTGGTACCACTAGGACCTGTAACTCCTGAAAATGTACCGACAACCACAGTTCCACCATTTTGTTCGTAAGTACCAACTGCAGATGCTCCATTGACTGAGGTTCTGAATTGTGACATGTATGTTTGCCCCCCATTGCTCTTAAAAGCACCAGACTCTCTAGTGGTAATACCACTGTCAGGGGTTGACACGAGCGTGCCAGCTAGTATTTCAATCGTACCATAGGGCACAATTGCTGCTCCGCCTGTT
This sequence comes from uncultured Cytophagales bacterium, assembly GCA_963848175.1. Lineage (GTDB taxonomy): Bacteria > Bacteroidota > Bacteroidia > Cytophagales > Cyclobacteriaceae > JAMZMI01. The sequence goes on along the minus strand of CAWKCO010000003.1, from coordinate 538,283 downwards.
TTAGCCGCAAAACCTCCATCTATGATCAGTGCAGCTGACTCAGACACATTATAGTTACCAGTATTGTTTAGTGGCTCAACATAAACATTGTCTCCCAATCGTACTGACCAGAAACTAATCCCAAGGCATTGGAATTTGAAGTTAATTGAGCGGTATTTCCATGGTTCTGATTAGCATAGCCATACAAACGAAAATTAGAAACACCACCGGTTTCGGTGGCAGTAATAGAAAGCTCTATAGACTGAGTGCCCTTATCTATCTCGACACGATAGATATTCGTCGGGCCATTACAGACGAGTTCTTGATTTTCGGTAGTATTGAGAAAGTTCAAATCCACTATTCCGTCGCTAGCCTCACTATTGGTTGTTTGGGAATTTCGTTGTGTGAATGAAGTCGTATTGGTACCATCATTGGTAATGTCTCCATTGAGATTAAACTGATGCCGTCTTGAAGCAGCCGTACCCGTGGTGATCTGTCCATTTGTTTCAACAAAAACATCTCCATTGATATTTAAAACAAGGTTTACATCACTCACCGTCAGTGGTGCTCCGTTGTTTGTTTCGAATGGTTCAGTTTGATCCGAATGGATTTGAAAATTTCCTTGAGTAACTCGCAGATTACCCGTTTGAGCAATGTTTCTCTGCAAAATCACTCGATCATCTGAGTCGCTCATATTGATGACCGTCCTACGACATATAGCTCTAATGGTTGTTCCTCCGAGCACCACTGTTTGGTTGGATTGCACCAGTTCTCCACCCGACACGGCTGAGGTAAGCACATTCATCACCAGAGGAATATTATCAGTACCTGTATTGTACGCTATGGTACCGCCAAGTAGCTGGTCGGCAAATGAGGTGTAATTACCTGCTGGCAGGTTTTCCAAATAATAATCTGTAGCACCATTGTCTACAAACTGGCCTGACACTTTGATAGTCCCTGCACCCTTGATGGTGGTTAGGTTATGGCCTATAGTGGACTGGAGATTCAATGTAGATCCGCCTCTTATTTCCATCGAAGCAACAGTAACATTATTTAGTGCCACTGCACTGATGTCACGCATGGTGATTGTATGGTTATTACGAATGACCACTATATCACTTGCTCCAGGTGTTTCTCCAAGCTGATTCACATAGGTAGGCGCAGTAGCACCATCTTTAGTCCAGCTCAGCGTATCCCCCCAGTTGCCCGTACGGTAGCTATACCATGTGGTTTGGGCAAATAAGCTGCTACTCACCAGAATGAGAGCAGACAAAAGAAATCCTATTTTCAATAATTTCATGACGGTTATTTAATTATATAATATATTAACGATGAAGATTTTATGACTCAAATACAATTGTAAAATTCATAACAGCTACAATGAACATAACACCCATCTCCAATACCCCAAGAGCCTTGAGCAAAGGAAGAAAATAGACCCAGAAGGATTACGAAAAAGAGCAACCTTGAAATGCCCGTAAAGAAAAAAATGAATATTGTGCATAGTAATTGGCGATACTTAAATTTAAACTTTAATACCTCAAAATAACACAACAAAATTGACCTTTAGTTACATATTTCGACAAACAATCCGAAAATTAATACCAAAACAACCTGTTTAGGGTCAAGTAGTTAACAGCAAATAATAGGAGCAATAATTTATAGCATAACGCTATATTGTAATCTGATCGACCAACTGCTCCCATTGCTGGTTCGCTTTTTCCAGCTCGGCTTTTTTGCTTTGGTAGCGATTATTCATCTTTTCCATTTTCTGGGGATCATTAAAAACTTCAGAATCAGCCAATTTCAGTTCTAATTGAGAAATTTCATCTTCAAGATTACCAATCGTTTCCTCCAAACGTTCAATCTTTTTCTTTAACTCCTTGTTAGGCTCTACTGTTTTTGGCTTACTTGTATCCTTCTTCTCTTTTGCTGGGGCTGATTCTTTTTGAAAAGTAGTGGGGCTTGCTGACTTTTTTTCTTGCTCTCTTGTATACCAAACATTCCATTCATCATAGGTACCTGGGTATTCTTTCAGCTCATTGTTTTCTATCCACCAGATTTTGTTGGCTGTCTTGGCCACAAAATCTCTATCGTGAGAGACGACTAAAAATGTACCTTCATACTGCTGGAGGGCTTGAACGAGAATACTTACGGAAAGTATGTCCAAGTGGTTTGTTGGCTCATCGAGTAATAAAAAGTTTGCTTCCGAAATAAGCGTTTTGGCCAATGCTACTCTTGACTTCTCTCCTCCTGACAGCACTTTTATTTTCTTAAAAACCTCCTCATCCGAGAAAAGAAAACATCCCAATACACCACGAAGCTCTTGATCCGTTTTGCCAGAACCAGCTTGCTTCAACTCCTCTAAGATTTCATTATTCACACCAAGTGATTCCAACTGATGCTGCGCATAGAAAGCGGTATTTACATTATGCCCTGTCTCCACATTCCCATCAAATGACTCATTATTGGTAATGATCCTAAGCAGTGTCGATTTTCCTTTTCCGTTCGCTCCCACCAAGGCTATCTTGTCCCCTCTCTCTATTAAACCCTCGGCATTTTTCAAAATATCCAAATCACCATAAGACTTAGAAACGTCTTTGATCGTCTTCACATGTCGGCCAGACTTTATCCTAAAGTTGAATTTAAAATTGACCTGCTGATTTTCATCTACTACAGCCTCAATCCTATCCATTTTCTCCAGCGCCTTCATACGAGATTGCGCCTGCTTTGCCTTACTCGCTTTGGCTTTGAAACGCTCCACAAACCGCTCCGCTTGCTTTATCTTAGATTGCTGGTTTTCAAAGGCATTTTGCTGAATTTCATTCCGCATCTCCTTTTCTGACTCATACTTATCGTAGTTGCCTGTGTAAGAGTGCAGCTTACTTCCATAAACCTCAACTATCTTATTAACTGTATTATTCAAAAACTGTCTATCGTGAGAAACGACGATGATCGCACCCTCATAGCCTTGAAGATAATTCTCAATCCACTGGATAGATGGTAAATCCAAGTGGTTGGTAGGCTCATCGAGCATGAGTAGCGATGGCTTTTCCAAAAGCAATTTTGCAAGCATTACCCTCATACGCCACCCTCCCGAGAATTCTCGCAAAGGTCGCTTCAAATCTTTGGTAGTAAAACCAATACCTTCTAAGAATAGCCTCTGCTCTAGCTTGAAGTGCATAGCCATCATTTGCTTCAAATCGTCTCCTGCAGTTTCGCCAATTTATCCACCAACCCATCATTGTAGTTGGTTTCCATCTGCTTGATCACTTCATCTATTTGATGTTGCAGCTTGATGGTTTCGCCGAAAGCCTGCATGGCAACTTCCAAAATGGAGTCGTCGGTCTGGTAAGAAAGCAAATCCTGATTCAAAAAGCCGATAGTCGTTTCTTTGCTTTTATTAATCTCACCAGAAGTAGGCTCAAACTCAGCATTGAGCATTTTCAACAGCGTAGACTTGCCAGTACCATTGAGGCCGATCAATCCAATCCTATCCTTTGGTGAAATGAAAAGCGAAGCTTCATCGTATAAGTGCTCGGTCTCCAATGAGGTAAGAAAGGTTATTGATACTAATCATATTTTGATCTTATTGGCAATATTATTTTGAAAACAACCGCAAAACTAAAGAACTCCCTAGTCTTTTATTCGGTTTAACACTTCATTGTCCAAGTTTTTTGATTAATCACCTGAATTATTGTATAATCCCACTAAATACTCGCATCTATGAAAAAATTTGTACCCACTAGTCTCATTCTCACCTTGATTTTATCAATTTCTTCTTGTGCATCTGACACAAAGCAAAAAGGTGTGGAAAATCAAGAAGTAGGATGTAGACCTAACTTCCACCAATGGTTTACAAATGGATCAACTCAAACTACCAGCAGGATATAAAATCGCTGTGTATGCCCGAGTAGAAAATGCTCGCTCGATGGCGATAAGTGAAAATGGAACGCTGTTCGTTGGGACAAGGGGAGATGACAAAGTATATGCCTTACAAGATACCGATGGAGATTTCAGAGCGGACAAGAAATATCTTCTCGCCAAAGACCTCAGAACTCCGAATGGAGTAGCATTCAAAGACGGTGCGCTTTACGTAGCGGAAATAAGTAAACTTTGGAAGTACCCAGATATTGACAACACCCTCTCCGCACCCAAACCCCAATTGATTTATGAAGACTATCCCGAAGACGGACACCATGGGTGGAAGTATATCGCTTTTGGGCCTGACGGAAAACTATACATTCCCGTTGGTGCACCCTGCAATATTTGCGAAAGCAAAAACGAAATTTATGCCAGTATAACCCGAATAAATGCCGACGGGTCTAATAGAGAAATCTACGCTAAAGGAATTAGAAACTCTGTGGGCTTTACGTGGCATCCTGAAACGGGCGTGATGTATTTTACCGACAATGGCCGAGATATGCTCGGAGACGACATTCCTCCTTGCGAACTCAACAAAGTGACTGAAAAGGGTCAGCATTTTGGTTATCCATATTGCCATGGCGGTGACTATCCAAGACCCTGAATATGGAGATAAATTCCCTTGCAGCGATTTCATTGCCCCTGTGCAAAAGCTAGGGCCGCATGTCGCTCCTTTGGGAGTGAAATTTTATACTGGCAATATGCTTAGTGGACTAGATCAAAATACGGCACTTATTGCTGAACATGGATCTTGGAATCGATCTAAGAAAATCGGCTATAGAATCACTAACGGTGAAAATAGAGAATGGAGAAGGTACGAGCTACGAGCCTTTGATTACGGGTTGGCTCAATGAAGAAGAACAAACTTCTTGGGGAAGACCTGTAGATATTCTGGTGATGAAAGATGGTTCGCTACTCATCTCCGACGATCAAAGTGGTACAATCTATCGTGTATCAAGCATTTAAATCTACAAACAAGCCTTCAATCAAAAAGCGCCTTTCCAGAATCTGGAAAGGCGCTTTTTCGTAATAAAAATGCTAGTTTCAATTAAACCAACTGGTATAAACATCATTAAAAATGGCAAAGCCCATAATCCCCAATAGTAGGATCATTCCCACTTTCTGAGCATTTTCCAAAAACTTATCAGAAGGCTTTCTACCAGATACTATTTCATAAGTCAAGAACATCACATGACCGCCATCCAAAGCAGGGATTGGCAAGAAGTTCATAAATGCTAAGATCATCGACAGCAAACCTGTTATAGACCAGAAATGCGTCCAATCCCAGGTACCACCAAAAATCTGTGCTATTTTGATTGGCCCAGCCAATGATTTGCTAGGAGATACATCTCCAGAAAACATCTTTCCAAAAGCCACAATATTGTGCCATACCGTAGCAAATGCTTTTTCTGTCCCGAGTACCACGGACTCACCCAGACCATATTCTACTGATGCAAAAATCAATTCTTTTTCAGCCTGAAAACCAAGAGTCCCTTCATCGCTCACCGTAAATTCTAAGTCTTTCAAGCCACTTTCACGAGCCACCACAGCTGTTACTTGTTGCTCTTTCAAAGTATCCATGGCCTCTTTGAACTCATGAAAATATGCTATTTGGACACCATTCAAAGAAACGAATCGATCTCCTTTCTCTAAACCACCTTTGTCTGCAGCAGTCCCCAACATCACCTCTCCTACAGAAAATGGATAACGAGCATCAATGAATCCCGCTTTTTTATCAGAGATCTTGTCAATAAAATCATTTGGAATATCTACTCTCAGGGTTTCATCGCCTCGCTGAACTGTGAAATAGCCATTTGTAGAAAGTATCACATCTGGACTAATCAAATCACTGAAACGTTCATAGTCTTTGCCACTGATATCGATTATTCGATCTCCCGTTTCCAGACCCAAATCTTGTCCCAGCTCTAGCGCTACTATTCCGTGCTTGTTAAGCTCTTCTTTAGGAATGTAAGATTCACCATTTACGAAAACCAGTGCGATGAAGATGATCATCCCCGTGATCACATTCACTACAATTCCTCCCATCATCACGATGAGTCTCTGCCATGCTGGCTTGGCTCTAAACTCCCAAGGTTCTGGCTCAGCACTCAATGTTTTAACATCTAGTGACTCATCCACCATGCCTGATATTTTCACAAAACCACCTAGAGGAATCGCTCCAATTGAGTATTCCGTTTCGCCGAAATACCTGCCGTAAATTTTTGGAGGAAAACCGATAGAAAACTTCTCTACTCGCATGCCAAATGCTTTAGCTGCCAGCAAGTGTCCCATCTCATGTAATCCCACCAAAATAGATAACCCAAGGATGAGTTGGGCTGCCATTATTAATCCTTCCATTTTATATTATTTCTTTCGCTCTTACTCTTGTTTCTTCATCTGTGAGGATGTAATCCTCCAAATTTGGTTCGCGAATATACCCCACCTTTTCGAGGCATTCGGCGATCACGTCTGATATTTGTAGAAAATCAATCCTGTCTTTCAAAAATTCCTCCACTGCAATTTCATTCGCTGCATTGAGTACGCAAGGCATATTACCCCCTTTTTTCATGGCACTATAGGCCAAACCAAGATTCTGAAAAGTTTCCATATCGGGCTTTTCAAAGGTCAATTGAGGGTAATCCATGAAATCAAATCGAGGAAAATCTGCTTTGAGCCTTTCGGGGTAGCCCAGCGCAAACTGGATGGGCAAACGCATATCTGGCAAGCCGAGTTGCGCTTTTATTGAACCATCTTCAAACTGCACCATCGAATGAATGATTGATTGCGGATGAACCACCACTTCAATCTTGTCTAGCTCCACTCCAAAAAGCCATTTGGCTTCTATCACCTCTAAACCTTTGTTCATCAAAGTGGCAGAGTCTATGGTGATCTTCGCACCCATATCCCAGTTGGGATGCTTTAGCGCCTGCTCCTTTTTTATTTTCAGTAGTTCGTCACGTTTCCTACCCCTAAAAGGCCCACCAGAGGCCGTCAAAATCAATTTTTCAATCGGATTATGAAACTCCCCAACCAAGCACTGAAAAATAGCCGAATGTTCAGAATCCACTGGCAAAATATTCACGCCCTTTTCATACGCTAGCTGAGTCACGAGCTGTCCCGCCACCACGAGCGTTTCTTTATTGGCTAGCGCTATCGCCTTTCCGGCCTCAATTGCTTTGATCGTCGGTTTCAGGCCAGAATAACCCACAAGTGCCGTCAGCACGGTATCCACCGTTTCCATTTGTACTACCGACTCCAAAGATTTTTGCCCGCTATACACTTTGATATCCAAGGGATCGAGTGCCGCAAAGACCTTATCATAAAGCGCATCATTGCCAATCACCACGGTGTTGGGTTTGTATTGTACTGCCTGAGCTATCAGTAAATCGGCGTTATTCTGCGCCGTAAGCACCTCCACCGAAAACCGATCAGAATGCCGAGACACCACATCCAGCGTTTGCGTACCTATAGATCCAGTAGATCCTAAAATGGCCAAGCCCTTTTTTCTCAATTCCTCTTGCACGTGTTCTTGTTTTGGATCAATTATTTGTTGGCAAATCTCAGCAGCTCATCTGCTATCTTTCTATCGTTGGACAAGCGAGGAACTTTGTTTTGTCCACCCAGCTTTCCTATCGATTTCATATAATCTATAAAAGCCGATTTTGTTAGATCGATTATCTTCAGTGGTCGCAAGATCGCCCCACTAATCAAGTCGTCATAATAAGTATTTCTCTGTCGCAACTGAACATCCAGCTCGGCTTCAAACGCTTTCATTTCTGATGGAGCATTCGCAAAAGACACATACCACTCATGTAGCGGCAGCCCCTCAGCAGGTGTCACATTTGGCGCCACGGTAAACTCGATAATCTCCGTCTCGGGAAATTTGGCACAAGTGGCTTGCATCGCCTTTTCCACTTCCTCTCCTATCACATGCTCCCCAAAAGCCGAAATAAAATGCTTGATTCGCCCCGTTACTAAAAGTCGGTGCGGATGCTTACTTACAAACTTCACCGTATCGCCGATCGAGTATCCCCACAGCCCCGCATTGCTATTAATAATGAGGGCATAATTCACATCCAGTTCTACCTCTGCCAAACTCAAACGGCGAGGATTTTCTTCAAAATATTCGTCTGCTGGGATGAACTCAAAAAAGATTCCACTGTCAGCCAAAAGCAGTAAGCCAGATTCCTTTTGCGAATCTTGATAAGCAATGAACCCCTCCGACGCAGGATAGGTCTCTATCGAATCAACCTCCTTGCCTATCGTTTCAAAAAGCTTGGCCCTGTAAGGCTCAAAATTCACTCCTCCGTATACAAACAGTGAAAAATTTGGAAAAAGGTCTTTGATCTTCTCCCCCGTTTTTGCCGAAAGGCGATCAAAATACATCTGCACCCAAGGCGGAATTCCCGAGATCAAGCTCATGTCTTCGTTCACTGTTTCCTCCACAATCGTATCCACCTTCTGCTCCCAATCCTCTATACAATTCGTTTCGTAGCTCGGCATCTGGTTCGTGCGCAGATACCCCGGCACATGATGATTCACTATCCCCGACAGCCTCCCCGTATGAATACCATATTTTGTACTTAGCGTAGGTGCTCCACTCAGAAAAATCAATTTTCCATCTAAAAAAGCCCCATTTCCTGTTTCATGAACATAAGAAAGCAGCGCATTTCTCGCACTATTGATGTGATTAGGAATTGAATCTTTCGTGATCGGAATGTATTTCGTACCGCTCGTCGTACCAGATGTTTTTGCAAAATAAGCAGGTTTTCCAGGCCAGAGTACATCCTCTTTTCCTTCCCTAATCTGATCTATATAAGCTGCCAGCCCTTCATAATCACGAATGGGCACCTGTCGTTTAAAATCCTCGTAGGTCTTGATTTGCTCAAAATGATGATCCTGACCAAAAGCCGTTTTTTGGCCTTGGGCGATCAAATTTTGAAATATTTTTTCTTGATATTTTTCCGGATTGGCCGACCATTTTTTGGTCTCTCGTGCTATCCAAGCCGCAAATGGCTTACTGAGTACAGATCGTATTCCCATGGTTCTTCAAAATCGCTCAAAGTAAACGAATGCCCTAGTGAATTCCCAATTTTATTGTTCCGATGAGGTTTTCAACTCCGTTCCGATAAACTGCTAAACCTTGCTAGCGCTGCATCCTTATATGGTTTGTGTTTCCAACAGAGTAAAAATTACTTTGGAGAGAACATATTTCACTTTGCACTTCATTTCCTCTGGCTGTCTGGAGTATCTTTTTCTCTTCTCCCCATCACAAACTTAGTTGAGCTTGTTTTGCACCTTTATCAATTTGAACCACTCAACGCAAAAAAAGAAAAAGGATACTCCTGCCCATCCAGTCTATTTTGAAAGGGTTGCACTTTGTTGCTAAAGCCTAACTTCATCAAGGTTCAAGATTTATCTTTTTTTAACAAACCCAACTACTTCATTTATCTGTTAAATACTTTGATTTACAATCGCAGTAACGATTTCGCCAAATTCTGAAATAATAGCAATGAAGAAGTTTTTAATATACGCAAGTGCCATCGCCATCTGTTCAGCCATTTTGGGTGCCAGTGCGGTCTTATTCTACGTGGATCAAAAATTAGAAGCAACACTCGTTTCTAATCAAACTACTTCATTCAACCAATACCAACATACTTCCAACCAAGTAGCATTGACCCGTGATTTCATCCCTGCTGATGGAGCAGATTTTGTTTTTGCGTCAGAAAGGAGCACATCCAGCGTGGTTTTCATCCAGACTTTGAGCGAATACGAGTTCCGTACTGGTGGGTGGCTTGATTGGTTTTTTGAGCCAAGAGGTTCTCAACAAAGTAGTAGTGGTTCGGGCGTCATTTTCTCTCAAGATGGCTATATCGTCACCAACAATCACGTGATAGACGGAGCAGATGTGATTAAAGTAATTCATGGGAAACAAACCTATACGGCGGAACTTATTGGAAGAGACCCAAGCTCAGATTTGGCTGTGATTAAAGTAGATCAGAACAACCTTCCGGCCATAGAACTCGGCAATTCTAGTAATGTGAAAGTCGGAGAATGGGTGCTTGCGGTAGGAAACCCATTTAATTTGACTTCCACGGTCACTGCCGGCATTGTCAGTGCAAAAGGCAGAAATATCAATATCCTTCGCGATAAATTCCCCATCGAATCATTTATACAAACCGATGCAGCCATCAATCCTGGAAATAGCGGTGGTGCGCTTGTAAATCTTGAAGGAAAGCTGATCGGAATAAATACTGCTATCCTGTCTCGCACAGGTTCATATACTGGTTATGGATTTGCCATTCCTTCCAATATTGTCAAAAAGGTATTCGCTGACATTAAGCAATACGGAGAAGTTCAAAAAACTTTCACCGGAGCTGATTTCATCGATATCGACAGTGAATTAGCACAAAAAGCGCAGCTAAAAAACTTCAATGGCGTGATGATCACGGGCGTAATAAAAGATGGTGCCGCAGAGCGTGCCAACCTGAGAAAAGGTGATGTTATCAAATCAGTAGACGGAATCGTACTAGACAGCAAAGCCACATTAGAAGAATACCTTGCAAACAAATACCCTGGTGATAAAATATCGCTTACTGTAGAGCGTGAAGGAAAATCCATGGATCGCACCCTTACATTGACGAATAGAGAAGGAACCACCGGTATTATCAAGCGTGAAATTTATATGTCGCCAACACTGGAGGCCACTTTTGAGGCGGTATCAAAAGTAGAGCGTGATCTATTGGGAATTGAGAGCGGAGTAAAAGTTATCGATTATAAAAATCTTGGATTCTTTGCTAAACTGGGCATTCCTGAAGGCTTTATCATCACTAAAATCAACAATATCTATATTCAGAAACCAGAAGAATTGGCTGATATATTGGAAAAAGTGTCTGGCAGGGTGATCATATCAGGTGTAGATCGGGCTGGAAGAAAAGTGTATTATCCATACTACTTTTAGTCTTGAGGGATGAAAATTCCACTATAAAAGCGCGACGCATTTTGAGATAAATGATACATTCTCAAGAAATCACCTTGGAATTAAATATCTTAACTACATCATTATACCTAAAAATCAATGACCCCAATTGAAACGCATGTGCAACTGGTTTTTATCGGTTGCATCATCGCCGCATTCGGATTTCTTTACTTCGGAGTGAAGCTTTCTGTTAAGAAAAGTAACCTACCAACCCTCGTTCTATTTGGATTGCTCGGCTGGATAGCCATCGTAGGGATTTTTGCTTATTCTGGTTTTTTTCAAGATTTCACAAGTCGCCCTCCACGCATGGTCATGTTTGCATTCGTTGCAGTTGCGTTTATACTTGGCCTCTTTCTAGTACCCCGATCGCGGGCCTACATCGGAAGGATTCCAATCACGGTACTTACACATGTTCATCTGATTCGCATTCCTGTGGAAATCGTACTATGGTGGCTGTTTTTAGCTGGGACTGTTCCTGAAACAATCACTTTCGAGGGTTCCAACTTCGATATTCTTTCAGGCATCACAGCACCTTTTGTGGCCTTCTTTCTATTAGGAAGGAAAAATCAAAGTCGCGTGGGTGCGATAGTGTGGAATTTGGCTGCCTTGGCGCTGTTAGTCAATGTAGTAGCGAGAGCAATTGCAGCCACGCCCTATTTCGAAAGTGGGGGCACGCCAAATGTGGCTGTTTTTTACACCCCTTTTATCTACCTTCCACTTTTTGTCGTTCCCGCAGTATTCTTTGCACACCTGGCATCACTCTATCAGCTTATATTCATCCCACAAGAGAAGTATTAGATTTTGGCTTTAGACCAAAACTAATAGACCGATTTAATACTTCAATACTCTTGAAGCAAACTTATCAAGAGCTAATTGACTCAATATTCCCAAGTGGCTTGATTTATCTCCTCTAAGGCCGCCTTAAGCAACAGAATCGAATCTTTGATATCTGATTTATGCGCCATTTCTATCACTTGGTGGAGATGCCTTGTAGGAATAGAAATTGCTCCTGCAATTGACCCGTTCTTACCCATTCGCTGAACTCCAGAAGTATCTGTGCCTCCTGCTGCCAGAATCTCTGGCTGCCATGGAATGTCATGTGCTGCTGCGGTTGCTTTGAGGAACTTTACCATGCGGGAATCGCAAATTGTCATGGCATCCATGATCTTAATTGCCGTCCCTTTGCCCAAAGAAGTCACTTTTTCATGTGCCTGAGCTCCCGGTAAATCGTATGCAATAGTGGTATCAAGTGCGATTCCAAAATCCGGATTGATGCTATGAGCAGCCACATTCGCCCCGCGAATTCCAACCTCCTCCTGCACTGTAAATACAGCATATACATCAAAAGCTGGCTTGTCCATTGCTTTCAATGCTTCAATCAAGATGTATACCGCCACTCTATTGTCAATCGACTTACAGTTGACACACTCACCCATTTCTATCAACTCACGCTGACGGGTAATTGGATTGCCAATTTCTATCACTTCAAGAAGCTCTTCTTTTGACATACCACAGTCAATGAAATAATCTTCGATCTTGGCCACCTTGTTGCGCTCATCAGCATTCATCACGTGAATAGGCTTGCTCCCCATTACTCCAATGATGTCTTTCTTCCCATGAATAATTACACGCTGAGCTGTCAAAGTCTTTGGATCAAAACCTCCTAATGTTTGAAAACGAACGAAACCTGCATCGTCAATATGCGATACGAGAAACCCGATCTCATCCATGTGCGCTGCTACCATCACACTCTTCCCATCTGGGTTAGACACGCCTCGCTTGATAGCAATCACATTGCCCATATTGTCCACTTTCCACTCATCTACATGACCTTCTATCTCTCGAATTACGACTTTTCGTATTGGGTTTTCAAAACCAGGAGCACCTGGCACCTCACATATTTCTTTGAGTAAATCGACATTCACCATTTCTTCCTTTATTTTATTCACTTGATCGTTTATAAAGATTTTTCTCTTCAAACTCCTGATTGCAAACTAATTCAATGATCCTACACTAAACAAAGTTTGGATGTCAGAAATACACGAAAAGTAGATTAAATTCACACTCTTTCAATTCTATCGAAACGAAAAAATCATTTTTTTAACTGCACCAGAAGGTCTTCGATCCTAACCTTTTGCATTTCAATGATTTCATTTTTCGCATCGATAATCTCCTTTAGATTATCAATTTGTTCCTGATAAAATTTCACCGTTTGTTCAAGATCCGCCTTTTCCTTTTGATTGCTATAATATACGGCCTCTACTTCCTCTACTCTATTGAGAAGTAAATCTGGATCAGAGTTGAAATATTTCAATTTGGAAGTCTCAGGTATTTTCTTCAGCCTGGGAAAGTAAGATGTAAGATCAAATCTCAATACTTTTCCAATCGCTATGAGATCTTCACTCGGAATGTGATCTCGTGACAACCAACGTGTGATTGTGTTGGCATTTTTATGCATTCTCTCAGCTAGGGCTCCCTTCTTTACTCCTAAATCCGAAAGTAGTTGTTCTAGTATTTGTCCGTCGTGGCTCATAAGCTCACGGAAAATTGAATTAAAATTTTCTTTATTGATGGTGATTTTTATCTACATTTATGAAATAATTGTGATTTAATTATTCATTCAAACTAAAATATGATCAAAGTCGTTTCGGAAGAAAACTTATCCAACCAGTATTCACAAAGGGATGGAAACATCTTCACTTATCACAGGTATCAAATTATAATTCAAACAAATAGGCGGGAACTAGATCAGACCGAATTACTTCAGGCCATGAATTATAGCTGTTTTTAAACAAACTACTCAAAAAGGAAAAAGCGAAAAAAAAACAGAAGTTCTTATACCGCTTAAGCTGGTTCTTAATGATAATAGGGGTTTACTGTTTTCCCCAAATTATCAACCTGCAACCTGCGTTAATGGATAATTGATTCTTCCTTCAAATGCAGATTTACAGAAATTATCCATTGTGAAAGAGATGAATAAAACTCTGTCTCAATTGTTATTGCAGGGTCTTTCAAGCGTGTATATAGGCTCTAAATCTGGTTATTTAGAGCGATAGTGCGCACGAGAAGATTCGAACTTCCACACAACTTAATGCACCACCCCCTCAAGGTGGCGTGTCTACCAATTTCACCACGTGCGCTAATTTTTACTCTCCTGCTGAAAGTTGCGCAAATGTAGCAGATTTCAACAAACGATAAAACATCCGAGCAGATTTTAAGCAACTTCCCAGATGCTATCAACAAACTTGTTGCCCGAATCAAATAAATCCTTGATCACCTTGAAACCAGCCTTTTCTGCCAAAAAATGTATCTCTCCCAAATCATACTTTTTTGAAACTTCCACAAAAATTGTTTCCCACTTTTTAAATGCCACCGATTCTCCTAAACTCCTCAAAGTGACCTGCTGGTCTGCCAAACTAATCAGATAGCTTCTGCACTCTCCGGTCATGGGATCATAAACAGGATAGTGTTCAAATTGATTGACATCAAAATCTGCTCCCATCTCCCGATTGATTCGGTGCAATAAATTCAAATTGAATGCTTTGGTTACACCTTTTGAATCGTTGTAAGCAGCCAAGAATCTCAGACGGATTTTTTTTCAAATCAAAACCGATCATCATCCTATCACCAATTTTCAAGTTCTGCTTGACACTGGTCAAAAATGAAATAGCAGTTTCTTGAGAAAAGTTGCCAATATTAGATCCAAGAAAATAAACAATGGTACGTACTTCATCTCGAAAGCTAAGATCAGCCAACACATCAAAATAATCTCCTGCAAGCGAATCAACCTGCAAATCAGGAATCTCAGAAAGCAAGTTTTGCTCCAGAATGGACAAAACATTCGCAGATATATCTACCGGAGAATATGCAAAATCAGCTGCTTGATCTGTAAAGTGTTTTAATAATACCTTGGTCTTATGTCCATCACCAGCCCCTAATTCCACGATTCTAAAAGCACCGCCATTTCCCATTAAACCCAGTATTTCACTTTTGTGAGTGGAAAATACGTCGTATTCGGCACGAGTCAGATAATACTCCTCCAGATTCATTATTTGCTGAAAAAGCGAATCGCCAACCTCATCATAAAAATATCTTGACGAGAGCTTCTTTTGATTTGCCTTTAGCCCCTCCAAGACATCTTGCTCAAACTGTGTGATTACTCCTTCTAACTGACTCATATACTGTATAAATCTCCTTATTAAATATTAAACGCCAAACGTATGCCACTACACATCCACCTCAAATGCGGATGAAAAAAATTACGATATGTCTTTCTAATGTGATCTTTCGGAGTGGCATAAGAGCCTCCTCGCAAGACCATTTGATTAATCATAAATTTGCCATTATACTCTCCAAGTACTCCCTCTGGCACCTTATAATAAGGGTAAGGTCTATAAGGACTGCTAGTCCACTCCCAGACATTACCGAAAAAATCAAATCCCTCTGTAATAACAGGCCTGAAATGCCGATCATCCACAAAATTGGCACCTTTGCTCGGCTCTTGCTCAAACGTACTTACAGCCACTTCCCACTCAAATTCAGTGGGCAGCCTATAACCTTTCCATCTTGCGTAAGCATCTGCTTCATAAAAGGAAATATGACTTACAGGATCGCCCATTGCCACCTTCTCTAAGCCAGCCAAGGTATAATGCCACCAACTTCCCTCTTCTTCAATCCAATACATGGGTTTTCGTATATCGCTCTGGTTCACCCAATCCCATCCCTCTGCAAGCCAGTATTCATGATTGGTATAACCGCCCGATTTCATAAAATCCAAGAATTCCTGATTGGTCACAAGACTTGAAGAAATATTGAATTCATGTAAGAAAACCTTATGGACTCCTTTCTCATTATCAAAGAAGTAGTCTTTACCCTGATAACCTATTTCGTACAGCCCTTCCGATACATTTAGCCATTTATGCTCAGTAAGTAGGGTGTTATTTACAATGCTTTTCTCCTTATGATATACTGGATACAGCGGGTTGCTTCCTAAAATGGCCTTTATGTCATAGACTAGTAGCTCTTGATGCTGCTGCTCGTGCTGAATGCCCACTTCTATGATATGACACATCTCATCGGATAAAGAAACCGAGTTTAAAAAATCTCCTAAAGCATCATCTACATAGGCTCGATATGACATCACCTCTTTTACGGTTGGTCTGGTCAGACTTCCCCTATCGAAACGTGACCATCGTTCTCCAGCTCCTACATAGTAACTATTGAACAGGTAATGGAAATGGGGGTGATAAACTTGATAGTTGGGCGAGTGTATGGAAAGTAGAAATGCTTCAAAAAACCAAGTAGTATGTGCCAAATGCCATTTGGGTGGGCTTACGTCAACAACCGGTTGCGCTACGTAATCTTCCACCTCAAGTGGCTCACAAATTCTTAGTGTTTGTGCTCTAACAGATTGAAGTCTATGGATATAGTCACGCTTATCCTCCATTATGGAGGTATGTGGTAATTGCATTCAAAACGTCTTTAAATATTCCCTTTTTATGTTTCAATAACCTTTTTACAGATAATAAAAACGGGGAGGCTAGATAAATTGTTTTGACGTACTACCGACAAAATACCCTTACCTATTGAGCCATTTTTTAAAAGAGCCTGATCTTTCGACACTTACCACCACTTCCATGCTGCTAGGAGGTGCAGGTTCGAGGTTAATTTTTACACGACTTTTGGAGTATGCAATCATTCCTTTGATGGCATCATAAGAAATTATAAACTTCCTATTAATCCTAAAAAACTTGGTTGGATTGAGGTTATCCTCCAGATCTCCTAGATTGTAGTTTATGATATGCTGAGAACCAGCATTGGTTACCAAAAAAGTATATCTATCCTCACTAAAGAAATAGGCTACCTCTTTCTCTGGAATGGAAGAAATTCGCTCTCCCAAAGTAACTAAAAAACGCTCTTGATACGCTGGTTTTGCTTGCGCCTTTAAAGTGCTCAATAAGCCATCCATATCAAAGGTTTTGTTGTCCGAAACCCAGTTTTTATACTTATCTATCGCAGACTTAAGCTCATCCTTATCCACAGGTTTCAGCAAATAGTCAATACTATTTTCTTTGAATGCTCTGATGGCATATTGATCATACGCTGTGATCAGAATGATCGGAATATTCTTATTGATTTTACTGAAAATATCAAAACTTAATCCGTCTCCCAACTCTATATCCGAGAGGATTAAATCGACAGTATTATTCTGAAGCCATTCGGTTGCAGATTTGACGCTATCCAATTTCACCGCAACATTAAACTCTTCATCCAGTTGATTTAACGTATTTGCCAGATCCTCTGCGGCAAGAGGCTCGTCTTCAATTATGGCGATGTTTAACATAAGTTAAGTCTTTGAGTCAATTTAAAATTTCTTGGTCAATAAAGGAATTTTGGAGTAATAAAATCCAGATTCCAAATAAAATTCAGGCTTATTGTCAGTCACATGTGCGTACCTCCTGAACAAATTATCCTGCCCTATACCAGTAGATTCTACTGAATTTTTTGGTTGAAAACTATTTTTCACAACAAGCCAGTCTCCTTCAGTATACACTGAAACCAACAAAGGTTTATCTCTGGTCACAATATTGTGTTTGATGGTGTTCTCAATCAGAATTTGCAAAGATGCACTTGGTATTGTTTTATCCAGAGTGCACTCTCCTCTATTTCCTTTTGAAATGTAAGCGCACCCATGAATCGGACATTTTGTAAGTAAAAGTAATTGTCACAAAACTGTAATTCATCTTTTACAGGGACTAAATTAAGTTTATTATGCTCCAGCAAATACCTGTAAATATTGGCTAGCTTCTTTACAAAATCTCGAGCCTGATCATTATCTGAGACTAAAGCATGTAGAGTATTCAAGCAATTGAAAAGAAAGTGAGGATTGACTTGATTTCTTAAATTCTCCAATTCGGAAATAACCATTTCCTTTTCCTTTCTCTCTGCTTTTACTAATAGCTCTCTGTTTTCATGAATCAAACGTTGATTTTCAATGGCTTTAGAAATGACGATTTTCATCTCATCGTAAGTCCAAGGCTTGGATATGTAATAGAATATATGACCTTGGTTGATGGCCTTAATAACCGTTTCCATATCCGCATAGCCAGTCACCAAAATCCGCACAGGATCAACGGGTAGTTCCATTACTTTTTTAAGAAACTCAACTCCTGTCATTCGAGGCATCCGCTGGTCAGTAAGAACAATAGCAATGCCCTCTTCCTCCATCAGTAGCTGTAATGCCTCTTCTCCAGATTTGGCTGTCAGTACATGGTATTCTCGTCTAAAAACTGTCTTGAAATAATCAATATTTCCTTGCTCATCGTCTACATACAGAATCTTGACAGAAGTATCCATGGGAATTAAAATAAGTCTTTATCTATGTTACTAGTGGTGAACCTAAAGATATAACAATAATAAGCCTATCACCTAAAAATACACAGCTAAGATTTCGGCTGAACGGGAATAAAAACGTTTTTATCCTAGTTTTTCGACGAATGAACCGAAGTTCCCCATGTCTTTGAAATATGGAGAGATGGTAAATGTCTTAAGTGCAATTCAAAGGCGTATTTTTCTTGGTACATGAAAATTTTAACCCAACTAGGCATATTAGTTTTGGGTATGAAAATCCTAATTCTCGCACCTTATCCCTTAAAATGCGCACCATCACAGCGTTTCAGGTTTGAACATTTCTTACCAGAATTGGCCGTGCATGGATATTGCCTGGGATTTTCAATCTTTTCTATCAGAAAAAGGATGGGAAGTACTCTACGAAAAAGGCAATGCATCCTAAAAAAATACTCGCCATATTGAATGGCTATCTTCGTCGGGCTCTGAGAATCCTTATCGCTTTCCTCTTATGATTTTGTCCTTATCCATAGAGAAGCCAGCCCGATTGGTCCACCGATTTTTGAATTTCTTATTGCAAAAATTTTCAGAAAGAGAATCATATATGACTTTGATGATGCCATCTGGATGGCTGATCAAAGTGAGGAAAACAGATTATGGAAATGGGCAAAATGGAGGCATAAAGTAGCCAATATTTGTAGCTGGAGTTTTCGCGTAAGTGCAGGGAACGAATATCTTGCAAAATTTGCCGAGCAATATTGCTCACAAGTTTCAATCCTTCCAACTATTGTCAATACTGCCGTTCATAAACCAACGAGCCATCCAGAAATGAACGAAAGGCTCACCATTGGATGGACAGGATCGCATTCTACACTCTTTTATTTGGAGCAATTGATGCCCACACTGAAGCGACTAGAATCTTCCTTCGATTTTGACTTCTTGGTCATTGCAAATAAAAATCCCGAGCTTGATTTGAAACATTTCAAATTCATCAAATGGACAGAGCAAAATGAGGTAGCAGACCTGAGCAAAATGGATATTGGCGTAATGCCTCTTGATGATAATGAATGGGCAAAAGGCAAATGTGGATTTAAGCTTATACAATATATGTCGCTTGGGATAGCAGCTGTGGCTGCACCCGTTGGGGTAAATACTTCGATCATCACTCATGAGCAAGACAGGACTGATAGCTTATAGTCAGGGGGAGTGGCAAGACAACCTTTCTAAGTTATTGTCAGATGAGTCTTTAAGAAAGAGGCTTGGTGATGCAGGACGAGATTTTATTCAGAAACATTATTCGGCACTAAGCCAATTGAAAACTTTCTTAGATCTTTTCAGACACTAATGAGACAACATCATTTGAATTTCAGAAACATCTACGCCTACCTTCTAATGCCATTTTGATGGAGCAAAGCTAAAGTTTTTTCAAATGCTCTCGTGCTTCTTCATTGGCTGCATGCTTCCTATTGGTCACCTTTTTCACCTTAGTGTAATAATTCTTGGCTGACGCCTTGTTTCCTTCTTTTTCTGCTATTCTGGCCAAATGTACCAATGAATAAATGTAATACCCCTTGTCCGTAGCTCCAGCGTCTTCTCCGTATTGCATCGCTAAATCAAAGTATTTTTTAGCCGCTTCCAATCGTTTTCAATTTCACTGATGTGTCCAAGAAAGAAAGAGGCATACCTACCAGAATTGCTCTCATATCCCACCTGAGCGCTATCTATTCTATTCAAAATTGATTTACATACTGGCACAGCCTTTGAATATCTTCCTGTCTGATAGAGCATGAGGGCATAAAAACGATGAAAGTATGCATTGCCAGGAAAGGTCTGATTCAAATATTCTGAAACTTGAAGAGATGTTGTATATCATTTTCTTCAAAGTAGGCAATTCGCATCAAATAATATTGTGCCTCTGTTCTCGTGTAAAAGGCATTTCTGGCAACCGTCTTCAATTGTTCAATACCCAATTTTTTATCCCCATCAGGAAACATCATCATGATAGGCTTGAGCATCGGATAATTTTCTGGAACCCACTCGGCATAGTAGTTAAACAAGGCATCGCCAAAGAGTAACTCAGGACTCAAATCATCCCTACCTCTACATTCTTCTAAGTATTTAAGAGCATCTTTCCCAGCAAATGCTGCCTTGGTGTAATCTTTCCGATCCGAATACAAGACGCCCTTTAAAAGCATAAGCTGCAGCCAAGAAAAATGCACCTTCGACCTTGTTATGATCATCATAAATCACGTTTCGCAATCACGATTGACGAATCCATATAAGCATGAAAATTTTTATCGAATTCCTTATTATTATAATCAGGCACTATGCGCCACCAATAGTTTAAGTCCGATCATAAAATATGGCAATGGATGCCATGGGTATTGCTTTTTGAGATATGTGAAATGTCGTACAGAACGATCAAAACGAAAATTGTACATATCATTGATCGCCTGCGTGGACTCAATCTCCACATAAGGATTATTAAGTAAGCTGTAAGTACTATCTGGTGGAATCACCTTCACCTGAGCCTCTGTATCGATGTTAGAAGTCGCTATTAAAAATATTGTAGAAAAATGCTTTCTTCATCTTTATGCAATTTGAACTATATCAAGCAAAATTCTTGATAGGTGTAATGACTAAATTTTCACACCTGTTGGTCCTGGAAAGTGAATTTCTAATCAGACCCTCTACGAAATGTTCAATTATCGAGCCCAAATTCAAATAACGATTTTTTTTCATTATGTTTTTAAAGGAAATAATAGGTTGAGATAAAATAAAGCTCCATGATCCATAAGCATCAACAATTCTGAACAAAGCCCGTCCTATCAAATGATTTTGACGGAAATAAGTTCGATCTAAAAACACAAAGCAGCTTATTATTATGAGGTCAACCTATGTACTTCGCTGAAAGACCTATTTCAGAATAAGAGCAGCCTTTCCATTTTATTAAAAAAGGTTAAACCTACTTGCCGCATAAACCTTTCTATTATAAAGTCGGATACATTGTATTTCACTGAGCGAAATGCTCGATAAAGCCTCTCAAAGTAGTCTCTATCTAACGATTCTTCTGAAAGACACAGAGTTTGGGAATAATCATAAAGAGCAGATTTAAAATTTCTCTGACTTCTATATTCGAACATAGCCTTTTAAATAAAATATAGACCTAAATAATAGGGGTTAATTGCTAATTTCGCCAGACTGATAAAAACTTAAGTGATGGAATATCAAAGGATCAACGTTATCACCGGATGGGTGACATTTTTTGCAGCACTGATTGTGTATGCGCTCACACTCGAGCCAACAGCCAGCTATTGGGACTGTGGCGAGTTTATAGCCTGCTCATATAAACTGGAAGTTCCTCACCCTCCTGGAGCACCATTTTTCCTATTGATAGGAAGAATCTTTTCCATGTTCGCTGGTGGAGATGTCACTCAGGTAGCGTATTGGGTGGGCATGGTCAGTGTGGTATCGAGTGCCTTTACTATCATGTTTTTGTTTTGGTCTATCACTCACTTGATGAAACGAGTGTTGAAAATAGCAAAAGGACAAGAAACCACTGAACAAACATCGATCATCATTGGATCAGCGTTGGTTGGTTCTTTGGCTTGCATGTTTTCTGATACTTTTTGGTTTTCGGCAGTGGAAGCAGAAGTATACGGAATGTCGTCCTTCTTCACGGCTTTCGTCTTTTGGGCAATTCTGAAATGGGAAAATATTGAAGATGAGGCTGATGGCAACAAGTGGTTGATTCTTATCGCATACATGGTAGGTCTTTCTATCGGTGTTCACTTGCTCAACCTCGTAACTTTCCCAGCTCTTGCGCTTATCATCTATTTCAAAAGATATAAGGAAACCACGAAAAAAGGAGTCATCCTCACTTTGCTCGGGTCTGGAGCAGCCATCCTTATTGTCTTGCTGGGAGTGATACCAGGACTACCATCTGTAGCTGGATGGCTAGAAATACTTCTTTGTAAATAGCTTCGGAATGCCGTTCGGTTCAGGCGTGATTTTCTTTGGAGTGGTCTTCCTAGGAGCATTGATCTACGGAATTTTTTACTCAGTGAAAAATCAAAAGCTCACGCTCAACACCATCCTCCTTTCTTTGACTTTCATCCTGATCGGTTATTCATCTTACACGATTGTACCGATCAGAAGTAACTACAACCCTCCTATCGACGAGAACAATCCTGATGATATCATCTCATTTGTTTCTTATCTAAAAAGAGAGCAATATGGTAGCCGACCACTTTTTCATGGTCAATACTACACAGCACAAGCCGTAGATCAGGTAGAAACTGGCGTGACCTATATGAAAGGTGATGATGAGTACGTAGTAAAGGACAAAAAAATAGATTATGTCTATGATCCTAAGCACACAACCATCTTACCTAGGATGTATAGCAGTGCGGAACCTCATAAGCAGCGATACATGCAAATAACAGGACTGAAGGAGGGAGAAAAACCAAATTTTGCGAACAATATCTATTTCATGTTCAGACATCAGATAGGAACGATGTACATGAGATATTTCCTTTGGAACTTCTCTGGTCGAGAATCTGATATTCAGGATGCTGACTGGGTTGGGTTAGGTGATGCATTTAAGAAACTACCTCCTACCCTTGCCGATAATAAAGGACGCAACATATACTTCATGCTTCCTCTGATCTTAGGAATTGTTGGTTTACTCTTTCAGTACAAACAAGACGTTAAATACTTCTATGTGACGCTATTGCTATTTTTCCTTACAGGAATAGCACTCGTGCTGTACCTAAATTCCCCTCCGATAGAGCCACGTGAGCGAGATTATATCTATGCCGGATCTTATTATGTATTCACTATCTGGATAGGATTTGGCGTATTGGCACTGTATGAAGTGTTTAAAAAACTCTTGAAAAATGGTAAAGCAGCAGTAGCTCTGTCCGTAATTTTAGGAATGACTATTCCCGCCTTGATGGCTGCCGAAAACTGGGATGATCATGATAGATCAAACAGATATTTCTCTGTGGATTCGGCTAAGAATTACCTCAACAGCTGTGCACCAAACGCCATCATCTTTACAGGTGGGGACAATGACACTTTCCCACTTTGGTATGCCCAAGAGGTAGAAGGATTTAGAACGGACGTGCGAGTGATCGTATTGAGCTACTTCAACACCGACTGGTATATCAGCCAGATGATGAGAGATGCTTATGAATCAGAGGCTCTGCCTTTTAGCTTGACTTTGAGTCATTATCAACAAGGAGGACTCAACGATTATCTTACCAGTGGTGGAAAATCCGAACATCAAAGGGGCAATCAGTGCAAAACTTTATTTAGAGTTGGTGAAAAAGAACCATCCTCAATTGAAAATTCCGCTTTCGAATGGTAGTTACTACAATTCCATTCCAGCGAAAAAGATGTACTTGGATGTGGACGTAGAAAAAGTAAAGGCTTTGAAAATCGTTCCTGAATACATGGAAAAGGATATCACCAGCAGAATGGAATGGACGATAAATGGCAGAGGCTTGGAGAAAAATGACCTGGCTGTGATTGACCTAATCGTAAATTCAAACTGGGAGCGTCCGATTTATTTCAATACCACTTCACTTTCTAGCTTGCATATAAATCTAAGAAGATATGTGGTACAAGAAGGGATTGCTTATAGACTAACGCCAGTAGAAAATCCAGATCCTCAATCGTACAATATCAATACGGAAGTAATGTATGACAACATCATGAACAACTACTTCTGGAGAGAACTAGACAATCCTGATGTGTATTACTCAGAGGATTATAGAAACTTTGTGCTCAACCATAGATCTGCATACAATACCCTTGCAGAAAACCTGATTGAAAAAGGTCAATATGAGCAAGCTCTGACTGTAATCAAAACTTGTATTGAACGTATGCCAAACGAATCTCTTGCGTTTGACTATTTCAATATTCAGCAAGTGGGTATTCTTTTGACCATAGACAAGATGAGTGCTAGAGAAGGCTCAGCATTGGCGGAAGCCAAACCTCTTGCAGATAAAATCGCAGAGATTACTTCCAAAGAGAATTCAGAAATGCTGGCCTACATGATCGAAAACGACATCAGTGATCAAATGGAATTACAAAAACGTATTCTATCACTGAATGAACTGGCTAGATCATATCGTGCGTACGGAGATAAAGAAAAAGCTAGTGAGTACGAGAAGATTTTCGAAATGTATTACTCGCGATTAAAGCGATAAAATACTCTGTAGTAAGACTTGAGTAAAGAAACCTTGGCGGAAACGTCGAGGTTTTTTTTGTGCCTGTACTAAACTAAAGAGAAGGTGAAAACTATAGCATTTGTAAGAATGGCAACCAACAAACCCTTTTCTCGTGAGTTAGAATATTTACAAACATCAAGTTCAAAACTCAATAACGACAGGTGAACAAAAAACAGCTACTAGTATTCAATGAGAAGGGTATCTACTGCCAGCAAGCAGATGTCTATATTGATCCGTGGAAGCCTGTAAAAAGAGCTATCATTACACATGGGCACGCTGATCACTCGCGTTTTGGACACGAGCATTATCTCACCCACCATTCCAATGTTCCTATCATCAAACACCGTCTTGGAGAGATTGCTGTGCAGGGCGTGGAATGGAACGAAACTTTTATCATTAATGGAGTAACATTCAGCCTGCATCCTGCGGGACACATTGTTGGATCTTCTCAAGTACGCGTTGAATATAAAGGGGAAGTTTGGGTTTTTACCGGCGACTACAAAACGGAAGATGACGGCTTAAGTACGCCTTATGAAGTAGTGCCTTGTGACACCTTTATTACTGAATGCACCTTTGGTCTTCCTGCTTTCAAATGGAAGCCTCAGGCGGTGGTTTTCAATGAAATCAACAACTGGTGGAAAGAAAACCAAAGCGAAGGAAAGACTTCTGTCATTTTTGGATATTCATTGGGTAAAGCTCAGCGGTTGATCAAACACCTGGACACCTCTATTGGTAAAATTTATACGCATGGAGCAGTAGAAAACATGACAGAGGTAATCCGCTCACTTACTCCTCTACCTGAGACTCACCTGATCACGAAAGAAACCAAAAAGCAAGAGCTGTTTGGAAATATTGTAGTAGCGCCACCGAGTGCACATGGCTCACCTTGGATAAAGAAAATGGTGCCCTACGTCACAGCCACTTCCAGCGGATGGATGGCCTTCCGTGGGGCACGAGCAAGAAGAGCCATAGACAAGGGGTTCGTCCTGTCAGACCACTGTGACTGGACGGGGCTGTTAGAAAGTATTAAAAACACAGGTGCCAGCCGGATCATTTGCACACATGGCTACACAGATATTTTCAGTAAATATCTCCGAACAATCGGATATGATGCCTCGGTGGAGAATACCGATTATGAAGGTGAAAAGGAAGAAATAGCATCAAAAGAGGAAAACGCGTCATGAGTTTACAAACTTTTGCCCAGCTAATAGAAACACTTGACGGAACCAACAAAACCAATCAGAAAGTAATTGCTTTGGCGGAATATTTTAGCCATGCCGCCGATTCAGATAAAATATGGACGATTGCCATTCTCTCCCATCGCAGGCCTCCTCGTCCGGTAAACACCACACTGCTCCGAAAATATGCCGCCGAACTAGCCAATATTCCACTATGGCTCTTTGAAGAAAGCTATCATATAGTTGGGGATTTGGCAGAGACCATTGCTCTTGTAGTGGATGATCAGGAACAAAAAACCAATAAATCGCTGAGTGAGTTTTTAGAGGAGATCATTGCTCTGAAATCGCAGGATGAGGAAACCAAAAAAGCTTACTTACAAACCAATTGGCTACAGCTTGACTATTATGCAAGATTCGTTTTCACTAAACTTCTAACTGGATCATTCCGAATTGGTCTGAGTCAAAAATTAATGACAAAAGCATTGTCAAAAACTACGGGCGTGGATGAAGATCAATTGGCCTATAGGCTCATGGGTGATTGGAATCCATCTACCACTACTTTTCAGGAGCTCATCTTTGGTGCCAATGAAGAGGCTAGCCTAAGCAAACCGTACCCCTTTTATCTCGCTTATGCTTTGGAGGGTGAAGCGAAAATTTAGGCAAGGTGGAAGATTGGGCTATCGAACATAAGTGGGATGGCATCAGAGGGCAGATCATTCACCGACAAGGAGAAATTTATGTTTGGTCGAGAGGTGAAGAACTGGTTACAGATAAATACCCTGAGTTTGAGGAACTCAAAGAACATCTGGAGGATGGAACAGTGCTGGATGGAGAAATATTGCCCTTTATTGATGGAAAGATTGCCTTATTCAATGACCTCCAAACCAGAATAGGCAGAAAGAACCTGACCAAAAGCATTTTATCCAAAGTGCCAGTCATCTTCAAGGCATACGATGTGCTGGAGTACTGCGGAAAGGATTGTAGAAGCCTCAGCTATCTGGAGCGTAGGGTATTGCTAGACAGGATCATTGCCGATGCTCATTCACACGTTTTGCACCAATCAGAAATGCTTACTTTCAATTCTTGGACAGATGTTGCACAGGAGCGAGAACTATCCCGTGAAAAACGAAGCGAAGGCCTGATGCTTAAACGAAAAAAATCTACTTATCAGGTAGGAAGAAAAAAGGGGGATTGGTGGAAATGGAAAACCGATCCACTGACTATTGATGCTGTACTCACCTACGCCATGCGTGGGCACGGCAGAAGATCCAACTTGTTTACCGACTATACATTCGGCCTTTGGCATACCAACGAAAACGGGGGAAAAGAACTCGTCACTTTCGCTAAAGCCTATTCAGGGCTGACAGATCAGGAATTCAATCAGGTTGATGCTATTATCAAAAAAACTACCCTCGAGCGGTTTGGTCCAGTAAGGAGTGTAGAGCCGCAGCTGGTCTTTGAAATTGCATTTGAGGGAGTGGCATTGTCTTCCCGACATAAGAGCGGTGTGGCTGTGCGCTTTCCGCGGATTCACCGATGGCGCCATGACAAAAAGATAGAAGAGGCCAATACACTAGATGATCTAAAAGAGCTTATCCCATAAATCTGCTGTTTATCCACTCCCACAAAAAAAACTGATTTGAACTTTAAAATAGCTCGGATTAGTAGCATTACCTTAAGAAAGAAATCTCTAAATCAACAAGGCTTTGATCAATAGTATCGAGCAACGATAATGAATGTCTTAGTGGATTCTGATAGTCCTTGACCATGTCATTCATCAGAGAGTAAATCTCCACCTCACTGTGTTTTTTATTTCCCTCGGACAATAAGAGTGCTGCCTTGACTTGACTCATGGCATGTACAAGTGCTGAGCGAGCTTCAGGGTCTTCAGACACCAGTACCCTTTGTTTTGCATAAATGACCTGTGCGTGAGTCAATGCCAAGAGCACTTCCACGCAAGCTTGATTCAATGCTTTTAAATGAGGTGTGTCGGACTCCACCTCATTTCTCACCAACTGTAAACGACTCAGTGCTGAATCAAGCAACAATCTACTTACAGAGTCCACTTCGCTATGTATTTGCTCACATGCGGCAATACCTGCTTCTAGTTGCCCTATTCCGCGATCAAACTCTCCACTTTCTATATAGGATTTACAATTTCTAAAATGGATACTGGGAGAAAGTGCCGTATCAGAAAGTAACACATGAACTTTTTGATTTTTGTAGAAGCCTATTCCAGCAAAAAAATTGGCTAAAAACAATAAGAAAATGACGTATTCCGTAAGTTTCATATTGAATTTGATGCTATCCCAGACTTTTAATTACCTCAATTTGAGAACTCCAATGGCTTCAAATCATTGATATCCAATAGATGCAAATGTTTTTCTATAGCCTCCACTCTTTTGGACACATGCTTCATGTAAGTATTTAACTCGGTTTCTAAAATCAGCTTCTGCCCATCATAAGAATACACGCCAGTATCCTTTTGGCTTGCTTCCTTATCAGATTCAATTTCCCTGTACATGATACAGTTCGATTTTAAATGCTCCAAAAAGGATTTAACTCCGTATTTTTCCTCAAACTTATGAATGTCTTTTAGTGTGTGTTTGATCTCTCCATGGGAGACATCCAAACTCTTTGATGGATCAAGCAGAGACCTCATGACCAGAGAGTCATAATGATGAATCAGGGATAAAGTGTGAAGCGTTTGCTCACGAAACTGCGCATTGTCGCAAAAGCGCCCAAGTCCCTCATAATTTTCTAGTTGGGCGGAGATGCCCTGCCACCTGCCAGTAAGCATATCATAACGATCTCTTACATTAGGAAGTGCCTCTGCCTCATAAAGCTGAGCATGAACCGATCCAACAAAAAGCAACGCAAGCACTCCGAATAACTGTTTCAAAACCTAATGATTAAAGTGAGACAGAAGCACTTTATTGGCTTCTAGATAAATGTAAAATTACACTCAGGACTATTGAGCCAGCCTCTCGAAAATCTTGTAATCTCAACTCTGTGAATATGTATAGGGGTGCGTAGGTATTAATACGGAGTGGTGTCTTCGCAAAGAAATGAACTCAAAACAACCCTGCTTGACCCTGCTCTCCTGCTGACGGAACTTTCAAACTTGTCCCTATTTCTTGATTCAATTTTTGAATAAAATGTGCTGATAGCAGTGGAGAAGCTTTTTCGAGATTTTGATGAACGAAAAAGTACAATTGCTCCAAACCTTGAGCCTTCCACAACTTGATACGTTCAATCCAATCATCCAGTCTCTGATAGTCGCTTTCGTGATTAGCTCCTACATAGCGTACAAATGCCACAGGACTGGTCAGTCTCATATGAAGCAAATCCCTCCTGCCAGCAGTATCCGTTATGATATTGGCCACTTGATTATTTTCAAAAAGGTCGTATATCCATTCAGCTTGTTTGATGTCATTGAACCAATCTGTATTTCTCAACTCTACAGCTAAAGGTAAATGCGCAGGCCATGATGCTAAAAACGCCTCAAGTCGTTCCTTATTTTTTGGTGCAAAATTGTCGTGAAGCTGCAAAAATATCATGCCCAGCTGCTCACCGAAGGTTTGCATATTATGGCAGTATTCTTCTAACGGCCGTTCAACATCTATCAGTCTCTTGAAATGACTGATCGTCTGATTGACTTTTGGGAAAAACTTAAAATCCGCAGGTACTTTAGCCAGCCATTTTTCCACTTGATCCGGCCCGTAATTATTGTAAAATGTAGCATTCAGCTCAATAGAATTGAACTGTGTGGCATAGTAAGCGAGTTCGTCTTTGGTACCTCTGGGATAGAATCCTTTCAAATCGCCCTTGTTCCATTTTGCACAGCCAACAAAAACCTCAGCGAGTCCTTTTCCTCCCTTTTCACGAAGCACCACTTCGGTATCTGGATGATCATGAGGCAAGGTGAAATCTATTTCAGAGGGATTAGATACGCTTCCAAATTTCATAAGAGTGAGGATTCAAAGTCTTGAGACAAATAATTAGTTAGGTAACCAAAGGTAAGGAAAACGCAATTTCAGCTAAAACGTCTAACCATTGTGTCACTCTTCTTTTGCCTGAAAAAGATTGTTTAGATTAGAAAGTAGCATTGAAACCAAGAATGATGTTGCCCTGAATATAGCTGATCTCTCCTCTACTTAGTTTGTGTGCGAAAGTTGTTTGAGCGCGAAGTTTAACTCCTTTGTAGCCTAAACCTAACGTCACCCCTGGTTCCACAAAATAAAACGTTGTTTGACCGACATCTCTCAAATCATATCTATCTATCACAGCGTATTGGTCATTATCGATAATGGAAAGATCATAATTCACACGAGTGATTCTACTCGAAAGAGCAAAATCAACAAACTTACTGCTAAAGGCCATTGACGGTTGTAGGAATTGGCGTTTCACACCCAATTCGTACTCTTGATTAAATCTATCCAACTCTCCAAAACCATATCCGATGTTTACCGCTGGATAAAAATTTCCATCCATTTTCTTAAAAAAGACCAACTCTGTTTCTAGCAAATAGTCATCTATTTGATATGGATCATCTTCAGAATTTTTCAAATCAAAGGTGTAAAAACTGGTGATAACACCTACATTATCTGTAAGTGCATAGGAGGCATTGTAGGAGAAACTTTCCGCATCCGCCGTGGCACTTAGCGTTGCGTCCCCCTGTTCTTTAAATTTGAGCACATTTTGCTGTGTAGGATAATAATAGTGCGGACTGCATGACAATAAATATGCAACTGATGACAGACAAACAGAAAAGATTATAAACCTTAATACTTTCATGACAGGATTTGATTAGAAGCAGCTTCCACTAACCAAATATAGTGCCTATTTAAAAGCAACTCTAATTGAAATTCATCTTAGCCGTTTTATACAAAACCGATCTTATCACTATTGACGCTCAAAAACGATTTCTATTCTGCGATTCAGTGTTCTGCCCTCTTTTGTTTTCATCAGGTGGTTTTGTGTCACCATAACTTTTCACTGTCATGCGAGAAACCTCAATACCCCTGCTAATATAATTACCGCCAATTCGACGCTTTTATGTGTGTTGCAATAACATAAAATTAGAGGCACTGGGTATAATAAAAAAGCATCTTTACCCTTTGCAGATCAATACTCGAGCAAACGTGAATTTCACTCGATCAAAGAGGATTCTGAGCGGCTAACAAACTCCTTTATTTTATTGACATTCTCTACATAGATACCAATGCGATGCGTGCGCATCTGGGTATTAAAGTCTTCATTTCCCTCTGGCTTGGCGATGGTGATATTGGCAGTAGTGAAATTAGGCATATGACAATCAATACAATTACTGGCAATGTCCGCTCCCATTTTTGATGATAAACCACAGTCTATTTGATCATCGTGTGCATGGCAGCTCATGCATTTCATACTGAAAAGCGCCAAGTTGCCCACCTCCTTTTTGTGGGTATCATGACAAGTACCACAGTCCATTTCTGGGCTATTGATAAAACACTGACTCGATGTGAGCAGCCCATATTGATTGGCGTGTACATCCAGCACGCCAGCGTCGGTTATGCTATGACCTCCATAAGAAAAATCGTTAAGGTCATCCCCAATTTGAAACAAAAAGGGATCTTTCACCGCCATCCTCACACCTGAATGGCATAAGGCGCAACCATCCAGCTTTTGCTGGCGAGTGAGGTCTGCGTAGCGCACGATGCGCTCACCAGTTTTGATATAAGGGTTTTCGTGATGAAAGTCTACATGTGCTTTAGCTGGGCCATGACACCTCTCGCAAGTGATGCCCATGATGCTTTTGGATGGATCAAAGAGGTTCTTCTTGGCTCTTTGAAAATCTTCCACGCCTGTCATATAGGTAGCATGACACTCCATACATGCTGGTGCTATGGCTCTATTGAAACTCACGCGATCTAGTGGATAGCCAGGGCTATTGACCCATTCACTTCCTTCGGCGTATTGAGAAACAGGCAGTTGAAATAAGTAATTCTCCTCCCAATACAGATAACTCTTCCCTCTTTTTCCCGACCCCACGGTAATATGAAAAGGTTTCTTTTCAATAAGAGAATCCCAAACATATCCTTCTTGGTAAATCATCCCTTCCAAGTCCTTGATTTTGAAACTAATACTATCATTGAGCGCTAAAGAATGCTTTCCTTTTGCCAATTCAGCTCTGATTTCTTCATAGTCAGTATTGGCCGATGAGGAATAATGAGCCATTTCAAGATGATCAGCATAAATATCCGCATGACAAGGCTGGCACGAAAGTGAGCCAGCAAACTCAGCGCCACTAGCGTGAAAAGCCACAGGCTCAACAGTGCGTGTGCATTGAATGACCACCAGCGCAATAAATGTGCTTATCAGAACTAGGGCAAAGATCATTTTTGAGCGGATCATAGGCGTGCAATAGACGGTCAGATATGTAAATTAAGGGCGACTGCACAATCTCTACAGAGAGTTGAGAATCTTTCTATCTGATTTTAAGAATCCGTATATTCTGAAGAAACCTAAAGTTTGATCAAAGTCTCTTTAAATGAATGAAGGTCTACAATTTGGGTATTGGCAAAATCCTTGAAAACCAACAAATCTTGATCTCCTGTGACTAAATAATGAGATTTTGATTCTAGTGCCAAAGCCAAAAGGAAGTCATCCTTACTATCCCGACATACAGATGGCACATCGCCAATTTCATAAGAAACACCAATACTTTTCAGAAGCCTGAGCAATTCATGAACTAAATCCTTCTTAAAATATTTCACAAATTTTGGTCGATTTGCTACATACTCTATCTCAAAAAGCAGCTGATCACAAACGATTACATGAATTTTCTTGTCAAGAATTTTTCTGATAATTCAGACAGACTTTGTCCAATTAAATAAGAAATCCAGATGTTGGTATCAAGAATGACTCTTACTGCTGGCATTTTCATTATAAATCTCCTGACGAACCATTTCTACCTCGGCTGTAATATCTTCAAAACTCAGTTCGTCCGTCTTAAATGCAGTCAGTAGCTCTGAAAGTTTCGACCCTACTATTTCTTTTTCCAATTCAAGCGCTAATTGAAGCTTTTGCTCATTTGGTAAAGACCTGATAAATCCAAGAATTTGGGCTGTTGAAAAATTCGTTTCTAAACTCATAACATAAAAGTAAACAACTATATATAGGCTTAAAAAAGATCATTAAACCAGAGCAATCATGTCTAACCATGATAGAGATAAGACTTGTGAAATTCCTTGGGTGATTCAATTAAAAAACTCAATCCCCCAACCATTTTTTAAACTCTGATGCTCGCTCTGAACTTACAATCACCTCTTCATCAGGTTTTGCGGTCAGCTCCACGAGCAGCTTTCCTTTGTGGTATTTATGAACGGCGGCAATGCTTTTGAATTGTATAACGAACTGCCTGTTGGCCCTAAAGAAGACTTTAGGATCGAGCATTTTCACCAACTCATCCAATGTCTGATCCAGCAAATAATCCCGTCCTTGGAAAGTAACCAAATGCACCACGCCATGTCGCGTTTGAAAGTAAGCTACATTTTCTACTTCAATGGAAATCAGCTTGTCTCCAACTTTAGAGAGCAAGCGTGTTTTATAATCTTCACCTCCCAGCTTGATTCCCTTGAGCAGCTCGCCCAAATCTGCCCCACCACCAAAAGCTGATCGCATGACCTGATATTTGTTCAAGCTATTTTGCAGGTCTTCTTTTTTGATCGGTTTTAGCAAATAGTCTATACTATTGACTCTAAAAGCTTTGAGCATATACTCGTCAAAGGCGGTGGTAAAAATTACAGGTCGCGTGATTTTTACCTGATCAAAAATATCAAACGAAACTCCATCACTCAGCTGAATGTCACTAAAAATCAAATCTGGCTGTTGGTGGTTGTCAAACCATTTCACACTCTCTTCCACACTGTCCAACACCTCCACAATCTCAATCGTAGGATTTAGCTCTTCGAGCAACTTTTGCAGTCTACGAAAAGCTGGCGCTTCATCTTCTATGATCAATACTTTCATTTTCCTTCTTCTATCAAGTCAATCAGCGGTATGGCCACCATATAATTCTGAGCAGACACAATCACCTCTACACGACGATCTGTCAAAAACTCGTAGCGCTTTTTGATATTGGCCAGTCCCGTTTTAGTGGATTTTTCAATGACCGATTTTTGCTGCAAATTATTTTTCACCACCACAGATTTTCCATTTTCCACATAAACTTCAATATGCAACGGATGTGCTTTCGACACCACATTGTGTTTGATGCAATTCTCTATCAACATTTGGAGCGTCATCGGAGCGATGCTCATTCTCATAAGCGCTTTTTCAATTCGGAATTCACATGTAAGATTGTCTGGAAATCGCTTTTTAAGTAAGAAAAGATAAGATTCGGCAAATTCAACCTCCTCTTCCAGTGAGACCAATTCCCTTTCTTTGTTTTGCAAAATATAGCGATATACTTCCGATAGATTTTGGGTAAAATCAATCGCTATTTCCTGATTCTCCGAAATCAGCGTAGTGAGTGTATTCAGACTGTTGAAAAGAAAATGTGGACTCATTTGATTCTGTAGTACCTCAAACTGAGTCCTAATTTGTTGATTTTTCAATTCCTCATTTTGCTGAATGGTCGCCTTCCAATTTTCAAAAAAGTAAACCGTTTCGTATATCGTCCCGATGATAATGGCCAAGATAATATTCATAAAAAAATACTCCCCACAAGAAAGTATGACACCCTCAAAGGTCATCTCCACTTGGCGCACAGCCATTTTTAAAGGAATCCCTCCGAAGGTCATCCAGAAAAAAAGCGCGATATAAGTAAAAATGAGTCTCTTGGCCGTCCGACCAATATCAGGATAAAATTTCCTGAACATAAAGAAAATATACGCAGCACCAAACCAGTATATAACAGTAAATGCAAAAGATACCAGATACACCTTCCAAAATGGTTCATCGATCATGTGGGGATCATCGGTGGTAAGCGCAATAAAAAACGCCAAAATGAAGATGCCTACCCATCGCACACGTACTTCTGTGACCTTTACCTTTTCAACCCATTTCATAGCGTATTCATAAGAATGAAAAAATTAAAACTAAGGAGAAAAAACTTTCGAAAGGAGAGAATACCAAGTGAAGCCTAAAATCTTGCAGTTGAAACCCGAATAAGCCAAAGTGAAATAGAAAACACCTCTCAAAGTCCTAAAATCCATTTTGGCGGCTGCTTTTCCTGATTTAGGCACATGGTTTCCGGCTTGAGTACGATTGACCTAGCAGTGCCCTTTCTCGAAAGCTACTTTCGGGTCATCAATTACAAAAACTTAACTCCTATGAAAACGCATACCATTAAAAATCACACGCTAAAAATTTTACTAGGTGTGGCCTTGGCCATCTTTCTGGTTGTTGAATCCTTTGGGCAAACTCAGGTAGTAAAAGGAAAAATCATTGATTCTCAGGCTGAATATGAACTGATTGGAGCTACGGTGTTGCTCGTTGGTTCAGAACCCATCATCGGAACAACTACTGGTCTGGACGGTACTTTTCGCTTGGAAAATGTGCCCGTGGGAAGGCAGTCTCTGGCCATTCAGTATGTAGGTTACAAAAGTCTGACCATGCCCAATATTCTGGTTACGGCCGGCAAAGAAGTGATCTTACAAATCAAGCTGGAGGAGTCGGTAGAAAGCCTTGAGTCTGTAGTGGTGACTGCTGAGGCCAGCAAAGACCTGCCGATAAATGAGCTAGCCAAAGTAAGTGCACGGACTTTCAGCCTAGAAGAAACTACTCGCTACTCAGGTGGCAGAAATGACGTTGCAAGACTTGCCACTTCCTTCGCAGGGGTAAGTGCGCCCAACGACAGCCGCAACGACATTGTGGTTCGTGGTAACTCTCCTACTGGGCTGCAATGGAGGATAGAAGGGATACCCGTAGCGACAACCAACCACTTTGCTACGCTGGGAGCAACGGGCGGCCCGGTAAATGCACTTAATACCAACATCCTTCGCACGTCAGATTTTCTCACGGGGGCGTTTCCTGCCGAATATGGCAATGCCAATGCAGCGGTATTTGATGTGAATTTCAGAAATGGAAATACTGACAAATTTGAGTTTACAGGGCAAATGGGGGCTTTTACTGGTCTAGAGCTGATGGCTGAAGGCCCGATCAACAGAGCAAAAAATGCTTCCTTCGTAGCTTCCTACCGCTATGGAATCGCCAGCCTAGCCGCTACGGGCACAAGCGCGATTCCTTATTATCAAGATTTTTCTTTCAAACTCAATTTTGGCGAAAGCAAGTTTGGTCAGTTCGCTCTATTCGGTATAGGTGGATTGAGCAGCATCGATTTCAAAGGTGACGAGGTGGAAGAAGGCGACCTCTTCGCTGACCCTGCGGTGGATGCCTACATCGACAATGCCATTGGCACAATCGGTCTTACACATCTTTTGCGCATCAATAAAACAACCTACATCAAGTCGGCTTTTGGTGCTTCCACCACACAAAACGATTACTTTCAAGATAATCTCATGAAAGACACCAATGACAACACCATAGGAAAGTACCGCGCTACGATTGTTGAGAATGCGGACAATCGCTATACTTTCACTTCCACTTTGAACAAAAAATTCAGTGCCAGTTGGAACTTGCGTGCAGGGTATATGGGCGAGCTCTATCAGCCAGATTTTCTTACCACCGACAGAGACAATCGCGTGGATATACCTGATGAAAATAATGATGGTATTCCTGATTATTTCATCCCCGTGAGTGAAGTGAACGAGTACTATTCTTTGCACAGACTTTTCGCGCAAGCGGAATACAAAGTGTCCGATAACCTCAGTACTACCTTTGGTTTGAATAGCCAGTATCTGGACCTGTCAGAAGCCGTCTCCATGGAGCCAAGAGCAGCCATCAGCTATCAATTTGCCCCTACGCAGCGCATCAGTTTTGCTTATGGCTTGCATTCGCAAATGGCTCCTTCGCCTATCCTTTTTATTCAGGAAGAAACCAGCGCTGGGGTATATGAGCGCACCAATGAAAATTTGGGTTTTCTGAAAAGTCATCATTTTGTTTTGGGCTATGATAGAAGTATTGGCGACAGCTGGAGAGTGAAAGCAGAGACTTATTACCAGTACTTATACAATATTCCTGTGGAGAAAACGGCCAGCAGCTACGCCACTATCAATGAAGGAGCGGACTTTGTCTTTGACGAAAGAGGGTCTTTGGTAAATGAAGGAACGGGCAGAAACTACGGCGTAGAACTCACTTTGGAAAAGTTTTTCTCCGATGGGTATTACCTCCTCATGACCACTTCACTTTACGATTCGAAATACACGGGCAATGATGGTGTGGAGCGAAATACCTCCTTCAACAACCAATATGTATACAATACGCTCTTTGGTAAAGAGTGGAAGTTTGGCAAGGCGCAGCGTCATGCTTGGACATTCGACACGAAGTTTACCACCTCTGGGGGCAAGCCATTTACACCTGTGGACTTAGAAGGCACACGAGCCAATGCTGGCAGAGAACTACGCATGGAAAACATCGCCTTTAGCCAAAGATATGAAGCCTATATGCGCTGGGATGTGAAATTTGGAGTGAGGCTCAATAGCGGAAAACGAAACGTTTCTCACCAATTTTTTGTGGACTTGCAAAATGTAACCAACCGCAGAAATGAATTTGTGCGACGATACAATGAGGT
This sequence comes from uncultured Cytophagales bacterium, assembly GCA_963848175.1. Taxonomy (GTDB): domain Bacteria; phylum Bacteroidota; class Bacteroidia; order Cytophagales; family Cyclobacteriaceae; genus JAMZMI01. The sequence goes on along the minus strand of CAWKCO010000003.1, from coordinate 500,963 downwards.
GACCGACGAAGTGAACGAAATACAACAAATCGGATTTTTTCCTGATCTCATGTACAGAATTCAGTTCTAGGTCGAAATTAATATTACTTCATCGCCGTAACTGCGTATTCTTGTTATACGAAAAGGGTTCTTATCCAGCAATAAGACATAAATAAGGTTGTCCTGAAGCGGGCTTTTTTGATGTGGATCGAAAGCAGCTTGAAAGACAACCTTTTTTTATTTTCACATGTAACCAGCTGGAGATAACTCCAGCTGGGGCTCAATTATATCAACTTCAACACATCAATTAAAAACAAATCCATTCGGCAGGAGGCCAGCTTTAAATTTGCTGATCAATGTTCCGTCTGCTTTGTATCTAAATACCTCGCCAGACTGCACGTAATCTCTGGCATCAGACAGATAAAGTTCTCCCGTTGGGAAAACACCGAGACCATAAAACCCAAGTGCCGAGCTTTCTTCTATCAAAGCAGCAGAGGGAGGTGTGGTTGCAGATGTAGCTATGGCATACACATTGGTTCCGCTATAGTAGTAAATCTGATCCTTCGCTGGGGAGATCGCAATTTTACCAGAGGTGTTTTTGGCCAATTGGATTTCCTTCTTTTTGGCAAGAGACTCTGTATCAATTTCATAAAGCACACCATTATTTTCTTGATAAGCACCCGCGCACATCACCCATAGATCGCCTTCCGCATCCAATACCAACCCGTTTGGAGAAGTGCCCACGGCAATCGTATCTTTTACTTGTTCTGTGGATAAAGACACAACCAGCAAGTTGTTGACTCCTTGATTTGACACAAAAAGCTTTCCGTTTGCGATCAGTACTGCTTCTGGCTGATTGCCCATTGGGATATTTTTCAAAATGCTGCCTGCCTCTAGGTCTACCACCGCGATGTACCCATTTTTATCATAGCTGACCCAATTAGAAACATAGCCTTTGCTACCAGAGTGAACCATAAATCGAGGCTGTTCCAGACCTTCTATTTCATAAGTAGTTTTCAAACTGTCTTTCAAATCAGCAGAAATAATCTTTCCAGTACCATTTAAAATCAAGTACAGTTGGTCATCTATGATGTTTCCTGATTGTAGTATATCGCCAAGTGTTTCCACACCGTTCGCATCTGAATATGCAAAGTCTCTGAATACACTGGTGTTTGAATTGTAAAACCCTAAAGAGGCATTGCCCTGTCCGTAATTGCCTTCGTTGAGTATAAAAACACCTCCCTCATAATGAGTAGGTAATTCAGGAAGTTGATCCTCTTCGATACAAGAAACCCACCCAAGAGAAAGGGTAAGCAATAGGTAAAAAGTAATCTTTTGAATTTTCATTTGTTTGTTCAATTATAGTTTGATTGATAAATAACATTGATAATTCCTACCCGGCATGGCCAAATTCGGGAGGTTTTCATAATCTTGATCGGTCAAGTTTTTTACACGGCCGCCCACCTTGGTGTGGAGCGCTCCCCATTTTATTTCTTTAGCTAAGCCAAAATCAAAAATCGTGAAGGCGGCTTGCGAATCTCTGAATGTATTGTCAAGGGTGGTGAATCTATACCCTGTGTATGTGCCGTTGGTTTGTGCTGTCCAACCGTGGTAGGATGACGAAAGGCTCAACGCTCCACTGTGTAGTGGCGAATAGATCATTTGACTTCCTCGGTATTCCCCTGTTTTGTTAATGGAGAAATTGAGGGAATAATTGGCCTCCAACTTGGTTTTAAATGACGTGTTTTTTGTCTCCAAGCATTCGCTTACTTCCAGCCCCATGAGCAAGACTGATCGTATATTTTTGGGCGTTGGTGATGAGCCTTGTGTCCAAAAAATCCAGTCTTTGGAATAGGTTCGGTAAAGGTTGATAATAGAAGTGGATTTGATGTTTTCTCCTTTTACGATGGATTTCAGTCCTCCTTCTAGCCCAAAACTCCTTTCAGGCGACAGGTTCTGGTTGCCCCCTGGGCTCCAAAATCTTTCATTGAGCGTAGGGTAGCGGTAGCCAAAAGCGGCTTGACCGAGAAACATCAGTTGCACTTTGTGTCGATCTAGAAATTTGATCTCCGTACCAACAGATGGCGTAAATGGAGCGCTCTTTTTGTAAACAGATTGACGAATGTTGGTCGTGAATTTCCACCATTCGGAAGGAGTGATCTCTACCGATGCGAAAACAGCAGCATTGGCATCTTGCGCTACTCCATCGTAATTATCAGAAAGTACGGTAAAGTAATTGGCGTTGACTCCATAACGGGCGCTGATCCATGGAGCATGTTGCACCCAGAGCATGGTCTGAGCCGAATATTGGCGGGAAGTGGTACGCAGCGAATCGTTGAAAAGCGTACTATTGGATAAATACGCCAAGGTATTCGTAAGGCTGTAGCTGGCTTGCTCGTACTGATGCACCAAAGCCATTCGGAGGTTTTCTGTCTGAAGATTATTTGAACTAGTCTCCATTTCTTTTGATGGCTGAATCTCCCGATCGTTGAGAGAGACCGAGCCATCAAACAATAGCTGGTGGTCTCCAACAGCAAGTTTTAATTGCTGCTGAAGACCAAAATTTCTTGAAGACGCATTTTGTTGCTTTACGTCTTTTCCTTGATAGGAATAAGGAAAATTATTCGCTAAATCACTTAAAAACAGCTTGGTCTGTCCAGAAAAAACTCCTTGTCGATAGGCCGCTTTTCCTCCGAAGAAACGATAGCCGTAGCTGCCTACTTCCACACGGCCTTCTGCTTCGGTTTTTGAAATTTGAGGTATTTCTGAGTCCAGCATCACTGTGCCGCCAATAGATCCACTGCCATAGAGCGCTCCTGCGTTACCTGCTTGCAGGGAAATACTTTCGAGCATCCAGAGTGGCCATTGCGAAAAATCCATCTGACCCAGCGTAGGATAGTTGGCGGAGATGCCGTGCCAGAGCACATTGGTATGATTTGCCGAAGTGCCTCTGAAAGTGATGGAAGCCTGCTGACCATTGCCATACGTTTTGAAATATACAGAGGGCTGACCTGTGAGCGCAGTGGACAAATCCTGATCTGCATCATCAATGGAAATGGACTTCACATTGGCACCCGTGGCATATCTGTGTAGCGCATGGCCTTCTACAGCCACTTCTTCCAGAAGCACAGAGTCCAATTCTTGGGCATACACGAGGTGTGCGCACAAGAGCACCGTAAGAGTCAAAAACAATTTCACCAGACTTAGAATCAATTTTCTCAATCAACTCAAAGCCCAGGTAGTCACCTAGAAATAATGAAAAACATGCGTCTGTCACCTTCCTACGCCTTCACCCGAAGCTTGGAATCTTTAATGATTGTGGCAGGTCTCCTGACTTTTCCTGGTTTATCGCCTTCCCATTCGTCGGTGGACGAACAGTGGCAAGATGAGATAAACCACCTTTACGGAATTACAGTTGCGGGGACAGTCCTCGATTTTCACGAGATTCCCTTTTAATCTTACAAGCCGATGGGGCGTGTAAAAACCAAAATCGGGGCGAAGATATAAATTATTTTGAGTTGATAATGATTGAAGTCTCTTTTTTATCATGACCAAGAAGCTCGTCCACGAAACAAGAAAAACAGCTTCATCCCATAAAAACAACCATTTTCACCTCCTGATAAGCTTTGAATTATTCGGATTTCTTAATTCTCAGTTAGTCGTTGTGGCCTAATAGTACCTTGAATTACATTCTAATCACATCCTTTATCGAAAGGATGGATCTAACACTAACAATACACCCAATGAACACAAAACGTTATGCTTTGCGGTCTTTGATCGCCCTTTCTTTGTTCTTTTCAAGTTTCATGATTTCAGCCCAACCCATGCTAAAATCTTGGTCATACATCGAGGTGGACAGCACCAAATCCAAATGGGGAGATTATAGCGAGCCCTTCTGGCTCAATTATTTTGGTTTAGCTGTTGGCGATCTCAACAATGATGGACAAAAAGACATTCTGACTGGCCGATGGGTATATCTCAATCCTGGACAAGGGATGGAGCTTCCTTGGAATAAAATAGACTTAGGCATCCACGTAGATGGCATCTTAATCATAGATGTGGATGGCGATGCTTTTGGCGATGTAATCGCACAAGCACTACCTGATATTTATTGGCTAGAAGCTACCAACGCCGAAGGCACCAAATGGGAAGCTAAGAAAATAGCGCAAGTCCCAAAAACTGGGCATACCAATAGTCAGGGTTTCACCACTGCGCAAATAGTGAAAGGTGGTCGAGAAGAAATCCTCATTGCAGGGAATGGTGATATTTATTGCATTGAAATTCCAAAAAACACAGCCGACAAGTGGCCAACCCATCTAATCGCAAAAAATACTTCAGATGAAGGCATTGGCACAGGGGACATTGATGGTGACGGTGACATTGATATAAGTGTAGGTAGACGACCTGCTGGCTCAGACGAGCCGCTCGAAGTAATGTGGTTCGAAAATCCAGGAAATGTAAATGTGTCTTGGGCAGATCATAAGGTCGGAACGACGAATCATCCTGCGGATAGATTTGCAGTAGCGGACATAAACGGCGACAAAAAAGCCGATATCATCGTGACTGAAGAGCGCTGGCCAGGAATAGAACCAGACGGAAATATCTTCTGGTATGAGCAGCCCATGGATAAAAATGCTCCATGGGAAAGAAAATTAGTCGCTACACAATACTCAACCAACAATCTGGATGTTATGGATTTCGACGCTGATGGGGATATCGATTTGATCACAGCAGAACACAAAGGGCCAAACTTGGAATTGCAGTCATGGCTCAACGATGGTGAGGGGAATTTCACCAAAAAAATCATTGATACAGGTAAAGAAAGCCACCTAGGTACTAAAGTAGCTGACATGGATGGAGATGGCGACCTTGACATTACCAGCATTGGTTGGGATCAATATAATTATGTACACCTATGGCGAAATGAGCAAATCAATGAGCACTCTGTGAAGTGGACACTCAAATCTACTTCAAACGGTGACCTTCAAAATCACAATACTGGCAATCAACAAACATCCACACTGACAGTAGATGTAAACAAAGATGGTGCAATGGACTTTTTCATTACGGAGCGCACCACTTCTCCTTCCGTGACCATGCACTTGTACAAAGACGGCACTTGGGTGCGTCATTTGGTAGACACGACCAAACTCAATATAGAGGCAGGTTCAGCGAGCTATGATATAGATGGAGATGGTGATGAAGATGTCGTTTTCGGTGGCGCGAGCGAAAGCAATGAAGTATGGTGGTGGGAAAACCCATACCCAAATTTCGATCCAAAAAAACCTTGGAAACGCTATGTGATCAAAAACACTGGTGGCAACAAGCACCACGATCAATTATTTGGCGATTTTGATGGCGATGGAAAAACGGAACTTATTTTCTGGAATCAAGGAGCAGATGCCTTGGTGATGGCTAGCATTCCGAAGAATGTAAAAAAAGCAAAAAGTTGGCCGCTCAAGACCATCTATCAATACAACAGAGACAGTGAAATGCAACCAATCGTAGGCATTGGTGGCTACCCTGATTGGTCGTTTGTAAATGAGCACGAAGGACTCACTAAATTCGACATAGATGGTGATGGTATAGAAGACATAGTGGGCGGTGGCCGATGGTTTAAATATAAAGATGGAGCATTCAAAGCAAACATAGTAGATGCGAGCTATGCATTCAGCCGTAGCATTGCAGGGCAATTTATCGAAGGTGGAAGACCTGAAATCCTACTTTCGGTAGGTGATGGCATTGGCCCTCTTTATCTCTACGAATGGATCGAGTGGGAAGGCTGGCTAGGCAGCAAAAAAGGTACGGGCACGTGGAAACGTAGTATCATCTTGGACAAACTAGACAATGGCCATACGCTCTATACAGTAGATTTCAACGGAGATGGATTTTTGGACATCTTCAGCGCAGAAATGCGATTTGGCGAAGGCAATCCAAAATCTCAAGCAAGAATTTTGATTGGCAATGGTAAAGGGCAATTCACTCCAGTACTTGTAGCTGAAGGCTATGGTATTCATGAAGGAAGAATCGTGGATTTGGATGGTGATGGCGACTTTGATATCCTTGGGAAACCATATACGTGGAAAGCACCATTGATCAACATTTGGATCAACGAAGGAAAAATCAAATGATAAAATGTCTGAAAACTATCGCACTCATGCTTATAAGCATGAGTGCGATCGCTCAGCCAAAATCTGGAGATCTCTTTCGTGAATATGCATGGAAGCCAGACATGGTTAGATCTGATCAAGGCAAATATCTCCGTATTGGCGGAAAACTTGATTATAAAATCAATGAAGGCCACTTCCCTCCTCTCATGGTGAAGGATGGATACATTCCACTCAATCAATATGTGGATTTGGATCAGGCGTACAAAGCTGAAATGGTCATCGAAAAAGTGGGTTCGCATGTAGATACCAAAGGCATGACAGTTTCGTTGAACGGATTCCCAAAACATCTTTTGCCAGATGCAGCAGGTATTCCCAAGCCTCAGTCAGAGTACATGCATCATTATTACCCCGTTGTTGCAATCCCACTTTCTGAACTAAAGGTAGGCATGGCAAACAGCTTTCGATTTGATGTAGATACGGCACAGCGATGGAACTGGCCACAGCAAGTGGTGTATGGTGCTGTGCTTCGCATCTATTACAACAAACCAACGGATGCTTATTCCAATGCGATTACACTCAATACAGGAAAGCTAAGTCTGGCTGATCCTGACAAGGCTATCTGTCAGGTAGATTATGTGGCCAAATACAATGGGCTTAATGTAGAAGGTGATGGCATCTACGAGCAATGGCATTCTGCTTATTATCGAGGAGAAATCATACACCATGTGGGTACGGCGAAAGATTATCCTTACCAATATCAATGGGATACGGAATGGATTCCTACACAAAAAACGACACCTACAGTAAGAGCACGAGTTGTGCATTGTGATGGGTTGATCTTTGTGACGGATGCCATTGAGCATAAAATCGCTTCAGAGGAAGTACAAGTAACCTTATGCAAGCCATACAATCAACCGACCAACTGGGTGACACGAGAAAGCGAGTTTTCTTCCAATTTTGATTTGGATATTGACCCTAAAAAAATCGTTGAAGCAAGAATGGTTTGGACAAGTTGGAGTCCGTGCTATAGCAACGGCATCTTCATCAATGGAACAAAAGTATTTGACAAAGAAGGCCCCTGCTATCAATACATGTATCATGAAGTAGCTATCAAAGATCTATCTGCTTTAAAAGCAGGAAAAAACACCTTGAGTACAGGACTTACTCCATACTACGATGGAAAAATGGTGCATGGGATGGAAGTGCAATGGCCGGGAGTAATGGTCTTAATCAAACACAAGAAATGAGAAATTTTAGTATTCTTTTCCTATTTGTGATCCTGACAAGCTGTGGTAGTCAGATCAAAATCGACAAAAATGGCTTGGTAGAGGGGCAGCAATCCTTGAAAATAACAACATCATCAGCTACCTACATTTATCAAACGGAAGCAGGTGGTTTCTCAAATATCATTGACATCAATGGAACAGACTGGGTACAGTTTCACAAATCTGATGAAGCCCAATACCCCACTTCTGCTGCCGCAGATTATCGGGGGCTTCCAAACTTGGTTTATTTATCAGAAGATGGAGGATGTGGACACCCAGGGTTTGAAAAAATGACTACTGAGATTGTAGCACCAAATCAAATCCAATCTACCTCAAAGAGCGGTCTTTGGGAATGGACATGGACATTTTACGAAAACTATGCAGAATTGAATGTCCTCAAAACGGATCCAAACACACCCTATTGGTTTTTGTATGAAGGCCCTATTGCTGGTCAATTTTCTCCCAAGACACATTATTGGGGAACAAATGAAGATACTGCGCCACGCACAGATCAGGCAGATTTGATCAAAGATCAACGAATCGTTGGCGATTGGGATTTGGCGTACTTTGGCGATACACAATATGATCACTCCTTCTGGGTGCATCAAGTAACCCCAGATACTGTGAGCGACTTGATCTCTTACATGGGAAATACCCTTGAGGGAAACAGCTCTTCAGATGGCATGGTGGTATTTGGTTTTGGTAGAAAAGCGCGCGCAGTTCCCCAGCTTAGTGGCAATCTTACTTTCCGTATTGGTTTTCATTCGAAGATTACGAATACCACAGAGCATCAAGGACTTTTGGATTACTTGTCAGGCTTGAAATAAGTCTGACAAGAACTGTTTCTGCTAAATAAAAGTCCCTAAGGCCGGCCGCATTTACTGTATGTTTGCAGCCTAAACAAAACACCCATGTCTAAAGCCACACCTTGCCCACTTTGCCAGTCTCCTTATGCATACCCAACGGATAATCTAATGATGTGCCCTGAATGTGGTCACGAATGGAGTCCGGAAGAAGATGCGAAAGAAGCCGAAGAAAATGAGACAGTGATCAAAGATGCCAATGGCACAGTGCTACAAGATGGAGATAGCGTGATTGTATTAAAGAACCTTCCGGTAAAAGGCTACCCACAGCCCATCAAAGCTGGGACAAAAGTGAAAAATATCAGGCTCACCGATGGAGATCACAACATTGATTGTAAGATTGATGGATTCGGCTCTATGGCACTAAAATCGGAGTTTGTAAGGAAAGGATAAATTCTCCACTCATTGATAAACCTCTCTCGATTCAAAAACAAAAAAAGGGTAAGCCACCCCTGACTTACCCAATTGATGCTACGCATCATACCCAAACCCAAAAATCTTATACTGTTCTACTGAACGTCACTTTCTTTTCTTTATTGTTCCACATGCGCACATCCAGCGGCATGCACACATTTCTTATAAACGGCCTACCCTTTTCCGTCACTTTCATCCCCGAATCAGTTACTTCTATCAAACCATCTGCAGTAAGCATATCAAGATTCTCAAAGTTGATATCAAAACCGAATGCGTTGATTTCCTGATCTGTCCAAGTCGTTTCGTACTTGCAGATCAAATCCAAAATCTTTCTCCTGACAATCACATCTTCGGTGGTAAGGTGATGACCTTTCAATATAGGCAATTGACCTTGGTCAACCTTTTCATAATAAGCTTCTACACTTTTTACATTTTGAACAAAAGAAGTCCATGTATCACTAATCGCACTCACTCCAAGTCCGATCACTGCCTCCGTATGCTGCAAACTATATCCCATAAAATTGCGATGGAGACGCCCTGCTTCATAAGCCTTGTACATAGCATCAGATGCCAATGCAAAATGATCCATCCCAATATCCATATAACCATTATCGACAAGTAGCGATTTCCCCAACTCATACAGCGCCCGCTTCTCTTCGTCTTGTGGTAGCCATTGCTCAAACGATCTCTGCGCTGGTTTCAAATGAGGCACATGTGCATAGCCATAGAAAGCTATTCTATCAGGATTTAGGTGTAAAGTCTTGTTTATGGTATCAGACACAGATGATAACGTCTGCTTTGGTAAACCATAAATGAGATCAAAATTGATAGATGAATAGCCAATCTCACGGGCATTTTTCACCACCTCTTGTACCTTCTCAAACGGCTGAATGCGGTTAATTGTCCTTTGAACTTCCAAGTCAAAATCCTGTATACCGAAGCTCACTCTGCTAAAACCTAAATCATACAACGTTTGGAGATGCTCGCGAGTGGTATTATTTGGATGTCCTTCAAATGCATACTCATGATCCTCTGGCACTATACCCAAGTCCAAGATTCCCTCTAGTAATTTCTTCAAATTATCTGGCGAAAAGAACGTCGGTGTTCCTCCTCCCAAATGAAGCTCCTTGATGATTGGTTTTGATGGAAAGGTGGCGAGGTACATTTTCCATTCCGTCAAAACGGCCTCAATATATTTCCCTTCTACGTCATGATTTCTTGTAATACGTGTATTGCAGCCACAGTAGGTACATAAGCTTTCGCAAAAAGGAAGATGAACGTATATGCTAATCTCTTTGCCACTTATCCAAAAAGTATTGACAACAGACTCTTTCCACGTTTTTATTGAAAACAACTCGGTATCCCAATAAGGCACAGTAGGGTAACTCGTATATCGAGGGCCTGGGGTGTTGTACTTTCTGATTAAGTTTTTGTCCATGCCCCAAAAATTGGGCAAACGACAAACTCTCGCTATGACGCTTGCTCTGAGAGTCACTGAGAAAAATCAGATTCAGAATATCAAAGCCTCTATTTCAACAGCAGCCTTCTGCCAACGGAGACTCCATTCAAGTAAGCCTTGAGGTAATAAGTTCCCGCTTTTAGCTCTTCCGTCAATCTGAATTGATCTGAATTCAAAATTTCGCCTTGCACTAGTTGGCCTAAGCTATTGTATATCTCCACGCTCTCGGGTACTATTCCTGAAAAGGTAATCAAACCATCTCTCTGTGCTGGATTGGGATAAAAAGACATAGATTTCAACAGGTCTCCTCCTCCTTTTTGAGGAACAATCACACGCATTCCCAGCATTTTGGTGGTCCCATCAAAATCGGTTTGAGATAGTCTGAAATAAACCAGCTCATCTGCCAGATTCTTTACGTTCCAGTTATATGTATTTGCATCGGTAGTAGTACCGTTTCCATCTATTTTAGCGATCGCTATGAAATCCTTTCCATCATTTGACTTTTCAAGAGTGAAAAAATCATTGTCTATTTCGGAGGCTGTCTTCCATATCAATTTCACCTCATCACTTTCGAACACCACACTATAAGCTACCAGTTCTACGGGAAGTGTGCCACAACCCACTCCGCAGCAGCCTCCACTTCCCCCACTGCAGCTACCCGTTTCGCCTGTTGGCGGTGTTCCTTCATAGGTTCCACCTACAACAAAAGTTCCTCCATCTACATCGGTACTACCCCCACCTGTATTCTTAAAATCACCATCTACGGCCACATACCCGCCATTATCCGCAGACACGCTTCCACTTCCTGAGTTGTCAAAATCCCCATTGATGGTTATCGTTCCATTGTTTCGTACTTCTAAAATTTCACTCCCCGCATTGTCAAAATCTCCCGTGATCACAACATCAGAATCATCGATATACCATTCATTGTTAGTAACATCACCCCTCACATTCATTTGCGTATTATTCACTAAAGTCAAAATTCCACCGCCATTGAATGTCAAAGCGTCTATTCCTGACGTACCCACGTTCGATGTTCCTGTATTGATAGTACAATTGCTGAAATAGCTATTTCCCGATTTAATATCCAATTTTCCTCCAATATTAAAAGTGGAATTGGAAGTGTTTGCATGGTGCCAAGACATTTCTCCTGAAACTGTAATATTTGAATTGGTCACCACCACACCATAAGCGGGTGTTCCAGTAAAGCCGATATTGGATGTCCAGGTCGTAACACCCGTGATGGTAGTATTTGAAATAACATTGGCATCACCATTTCCAAATGTATAAGTGCCTCCTGGGGACAGATTGAATTGGGCATTAGAAAGGGAAAAACTTCCTCCGCTACCAGTCGAAACATTTCCTCCTATATTATAAATACCTCCGTTTATGGTATTCAATGTTCCGTTCGTCTCCGCCAAGTTTCCAGTAATGTTAAATGTAGCTCCAGTCCCATTAAGTGTACCTCCAGCTCTTACGGTCAGGTTACCATTGATCGTCAAGGTTACACCCGAATTTACAGTAAGGGTTGCGCCATTTATTGTCAAATTTCCACCAACCGTAGTATTACTAGAAATGGTACAATTGCCACTCACAGTCGTATTCCCTGTATAATTAGCAGGACATTGCGCGCTGATTTGGTAAAAACCAAAACCAAAAAACATTAGAATGACAACTCTAAAACTCACTAAATATCTTTTTTTAAAATCTTTCATCGTATTGTTACAAAACCTTACCCCACTTACGAGCTCAAACTGCTCGTTGGATTTCTATTGCAAAGAGAAATCACAATTCACATAGGAAAAAGATTGATTCTGCCAACCCACGGAAATACTCGTTGAACATGGATTTGTTGAACTTTTTCACAATTATCAAAAATGGGATACTCTGGAAATATTCTAAAAATGCCACTACCTTCGCTATTTATGGAAAGACCAGCATTTGATGATATTTTTATGGAATTGGCAGTGAATCTTGCCAAGAGAAGTCATTGCATCAAACGTCATGTGGGTGCGGTACTCACAAAAGATACACGTATCATTTCTATTGGGTACAATGGCCCTCCTGCTGGCACGCACAATTGCGATGTGGAATTTCCCGATAGTGGATGCCCACGAGATTCGAAAGGTGGCTGCTCACTGGCCATTCATGCCGAACAAAATGCAATTCTGTATGCTGTGAAAAATAAGACAGACATAGAAGGAGCAACACTTTATGTCACACTCTCTCCCTGTCTCTCATGTGCACGCATCATTTATAGCGTGGGTATCAAACATGTGATCTTCTTCAAATCTTACGCTGAATACAAAGGCATACCCAATGATGAAGGTGTAGACTTTTTAAGAAAATTTGGTGTGACTGTTGAAAAATATGAGGGGCAAATCAGCCATAGTACAGCCTTGATTTAAAAACTAAATATCATCATCGCCACCATAGCCACCTTGCTGGCGATCACCACCTCGCTTCTTTGCCTGATTCAGTCTGTAGATTAAGGTCAATTGAAAGGACGGCCCTCTTCTCCACTGAAAAGTACCCCGCTCATAAAACGTATCCAGTTCGGTTTCCCATCTGTATTTCCGAGAATTGAGCAAGTCAGTTACACTCAAAGAAAGCGTTCCGTCTTTATCCAAAACATCGCGACTAAAACCCAAATCAATTGATGTAATGGAGTAATATTTTCCTTGAGACACATTTCTCGGCGCTCGATAGTTGACATTTACTTGTGCATCAAAAACCTTTTTAAAGGTAAAATTATTACTTACTCTTGTACTAAAACTGGTTGTTTTGGCGGATAAATCTAAGGTATCTCCTACTACACCAGACATGCGTAAGTGGAAAAAATTAGCATTTCCAGTCACACGATACCACTTAGCAAACTCATGAGAAACATTGGCTTCCACGCCAATACTTTCTTGCTTCCCAATATTAAACGGTTTTCTAAAACGCTCTCCATCTTCGTTGATTGGCAATGTCACACGCTGAATCACATCCTGCGTGTTGCGATAATATGCTCCAGTATAAATCGATGATTTATCCAAATTCTGAAGTAAACCAAACTCGTAGGAGTCTGTAAACTCTGGCTGTACTTGAGGGTTTCCTACTCGGAAGTTTCTATTGTCGGAAAAGGAACTAATCGGGTTAAGATCTCTAAACCTCGGACGGTTGATTCGGCGACTATAACTCAACTGAAACTGTGATTGCTCTGTCCACTTATAAGTCAAAAATGCACTGGGGAAAAAGTTGATGTAATTCCAGTTTCTTTGGGTTGTTTCAATTTGAAGAAGAGAATTGATATCAGTCATCTCTGCTCTCAATCCCACCTGCCATGATAATTTCTTAAATTCATTGCTCATAATTCCATATCCCGCATGAATACTTTCATTGTAACTGAAATTAGTAGTAAAACGATCAAGTGCTGTAAAAACGGCACCAGAAGTATCGGGCTTTTCGAGCACTTCATAGATGTTTTTCACACGTCTAATCGTGCTTCGAAAACCCAGCTCAAATTTTCCTTTTTCACTAAATGGCTGAATATAATCAGACTGAATCATCAACCTCTTTTCTCCTTCATCGTTATTGGCTTTCTGAAATAAATATGATGGTTCTGCATCAGATGCTCTTTGACGCGTTTGCACTATATCTGAAGCTTCCTGTTCACTATTATTTTGATATTGAATATCGGCCGTCCATTGATGTCCCTTTCTTTCAAATTTCTGGGTATAATTCAATGAATACTCTGAATTAGTATCTCCTTCGGTTTCTTCATCCTCTCTTCTGGTATAACCCAAAAAACTATTATCAAAATCATAATCACGAAAACTCAGATCCGCTAAATTCTTTTCTTTAGAATAACGGTATAGAAAAGCAGCCGTAAGTGTACTTTTTTCGCTTAAATAAAAATCAGAACCAAAACGAAGATTATTATTAATACCACCCCGCTCCATCTCTCGATTTTGCCGTGTGATATAATCAGATATGCCTGTGGTGGATGCGGGCTTGTCAAGATTATACTCCTGATAGTAACTCCCATTTCCTGGTGCGTTTCTATAACCCACTCCATAGTTCACAAAGAGATTTACCCAATCTCTCCTAAAGTTCATATTTGCCGAAGCGCCATGGTTATGCGGATAACCTGTATTTACTTGAAAACTACCATTGACACCCTTTTGCTTATCTTTTTTGAGAATAATATTAATAATCCCAGCCATACCTTCTGCATCATATCTGGCAGAGGGATTGGTAATGATTTCTATACTTTCTATTAGGTTTCCCTGAAGCTGGCGCAGTGCATCGGTAGAAGACAAGCCCACAAGTCCTGAAGGTTTTCCATCGATCAAAACTTTCACATTAGCGCTTCCACGGAGCTCTACATTACCCTCTACATCCACTGTTACGGAAGGAAGGTTAGAAAGCACTTCAGAAGCACTGCCACCGAGATTACTAAGATCTTTTCCCACGTTATAAACTTTCTTATCAAGGGTCATCTCCATTTGGGTACGTTCGGCTTGCACAGTAACCTCACCTAGTTCTTCTACGCTAGAGCTGAGTTCAATATTACCCAGATTGGTGATTTTACCTTCTGTTACGATGACTTCCTTTAAAACACGAGTTTTATATGTAACAAACTGAATTTTTACCGTAAATGTCCCTGCTTCCACTTTGATTTTGAAATTTCCATTTGCATCAGAAACACCTCCAGTGATCAGTTCATCCTGTTGAGGCGAATGCACACTCACATTAGCAAAACCCAGTGGTTCTTGCGTTTCTTTATCTAATAGTTGCCCGGAAATCGTTCCTTGAGCTTGAGAGGAAATGACAAAAAATACAGAAAGAACTGCGAACAAAAGAATGCGCATAAATTGAAAGAAAACAGAGGAACTCCCCTTTTTTAAAGATCTTTAATGGATAATATTGACCTCAGACTCGAGCTGTATACCGAAGGTCTGAAAAACAGAACGCTGAATTTCTTCAGAAAGTTTTAAAATTTCTTTTCCCACACCACCGCCATGGTTCACGAGCACTAAAGCTTGCTTGTCATGTACACCAACATTGCCAACCCTCTTTCCTTTCCAGCCACACTGCTCTATTAACCAACCAGCAGGCACCTTGGTATGTTCAGCATCCACAACATATCCTGGTATTTTATCGAAAGCCGCCTGCAGAGATTCATAATACACCTTATCCACGACTGGGTTTTTAAAGAAACTGCCCGCATTGCCTATGTCCATGGGGTCTGGCAATTTTGATTGACGGATATCTACTACTGCCTGACTAACATTTCTAAGTGTCAATTGCTCCACACCCATTTCTTCTAGCCGCCTTTTAATATCCCCGTACTCAACATTAAATACTGGCTTTTTAGAAAGCCTCAAATAGACTTTCAGAATCACGTATTTGTCACGCATTGCTCCTTTAAAGAGACTATACCTATATCCAAACTTGCAGTCCTCATTATAGAATCGCACTATCCTTCCCGTTTTGATCTCATAAGCTTCCAACGAATGAAAAACTTCCTTGATCTCCACGCCATAAGCACCAATATTTTGCATCGGAGCAGCACCGATTGTTCCCGGAATCAGAGATAAATTTTCTACACCACCAAACCCTTGATCTATGCACCAAAGTACACATTGATGCCAATTTTCTCCAGCGCCAAAGCTTACAATCACAGCATCCGAAGAGTCCTCTTCCACATGAATACCTCCAATCTCCATTTTTAAGATGACTCCTAGAAAATTTCGAGTAAATAACACATTGGAGCCACCTCCAAGAATCATCTTCTTTTTAGACTTGAACTTGTCCGACTCAAATACATCGGCCAAATCCTCAAACGTCCCCACTCTGATCAAATGATCCGTTCGGACATCCAAATGAAAGGTGTTGAGATACTTTAAGGAAGCGTGAGATTCTTCTAGCACAATACTTACGTTTGATCGATGGCAAATTTAAAGGCAAAAGAACCATTTAATACTCAATCAAAAAAAACAGAAATTTTAATGAATAAATGCATTCATTGAAAACCTCACATCAGAAAACACAATCCCATTGACACTTTCATTATATCTTCGCACCTGCACTGAAAACATTTATCCAATGAACACTTACACAATATTTCTCCACGCTCATTCCGGATTGCGTTGGTTAATTCTCATTTCTGCAGCCATAGTAGTCTTTAAATCATTGATAGGACTCATCAGCAAAGGCAAATATGCCAAACTTGACAACATCCTTGCCGCATCCTTCGTCGGATTCATGCATTTGCAAATATTGATAGGAATAGTTCTTTATTTTATTAGCCCTATCGCCACACAAGCTCGATCTGCGGGCATGGGCAACATGATGGCTGATAGCACCTTGAGATTTTGGGGTATGGAACACTTGGTAGTAATGGTTCTTGCCGCAGTAGCTGCTCAGGTGGGTAGATCAATTTCGAAAAAATCACAAGTTGATAGTTTGAAATTTAAGTTTCAAACCATCTTTTTTGGAGTGTCTCTGCTCTTAATTCTTTTCGGGATTCCTTGGGAAAGGATCTAATTACCTTTTTATTTTTTTCAAATCTTAAACAGAAACTCTTCAAATTTAGATTGCAACCATTGAGCGCATGCCAAGTGTCTGTGAGAGTATCTTCGCGAATAAATACGCGATTAGGTAACTCAAAAATCTAATTTGATTAATTTCACGCCCAATTAACAAACGCATAATGATAAGAGTCGCTATAGTAGGTGTTGGCAATTGTGCTTCATCGCTGATCCAAGGAATTGAATTCTATAAGAACGAAAAAGAACTTAAAGGTTTCGTAAGACATCACATAGGCCCATACCAGATCAAGGATGTAAGAATTGTTGGTGCTATTGACGTTGACAAAAGAATTGTAGGCCAAGATATATCTAAAGCTATTTTCTCTGGTAGCAACTCAGCAGCCAAGTTTTCTGATGTACCTGAAAAGGGTGTGAAAGTGGTGAAAGGGCCAGTTTTAGACGGTGTGGCGGCACACATGCACGACAGCTTTCAAGTAGATGATTCTCAAGCTCCCGTAGATGTAGCAGCCTACTTAAAAGAAATTGAAGCCGAGTTTTTGATTTGCTATCTGCCAGTTGGGAGCGAGAAAGCAGCAAAATTCTATGCAGAAGAAGCGCTAAAAGCGGGAGTTGGATTCTTGAATGCCATTCCGGTATTTATTTGCTCTCAACCTGAGTGGAGTGATAAATTCAAAAAAGCAGGCCTTGTTTGTGCTGGTGATGATATCAAATCTCAATTTGGTGCCACATATCTCAATAGGGTTTTGGTAGAAAGCTTGATGCACAGGGGTTTTTCCATTGACAACTTATATCAACTAAATGTTGGCGGTAATACTGATTTTGAGAATATGATTGATGAGTCTCGACTGCAGTCTAAACGTATTTCAAAAACATCTGCGGTTACGACGCTTTTCACCAAAGACAATGAGCCTGCGTTGCGCATTGGCCCCAGTGATTATATACCTCATCTACAAGACGCAAAAATTTGCTATATCAATGTAAATGGCACACAGTTTGGCAATCAAAAATTTGAACTTGAACTGAAGTTGAAAGTTGAGGATAGCCCAAATAGTGCTGGAGTGATGCTTGACGTAGTTCGTCTAGCAAGAGTAGCCAAAGACAAAGGTCTTGCTGGCAATGTTCCTATCGTTTCTGCTTTTGGTTTCAAATCTCCAGCAGACAAATTCAACGAAACAAAGATTTTGAGTATGATGGATGAGTTTTTGGCCTAAGCCAATTACTCATTCAATAGTTTCCTAGTGTTTTGAAGATCATCAGGGTTGTCCACATCATTCCAAAAATATCCTTCAATTAAAATCACCTCTGCTTCACTTGCCGAAATCAAGGCCGAAACCATATTTGATAGGGTATATTTTTCTTCCGAAAAACATTGATCCAAGGCCTCAAAAACCTTTCCAGTCATGGCAAACAAGCCCGTATCATAGTAATTGTAATTGGCGATTAATTTGCCAATCGCTTCTATTTGCATCCGGTCATTGGCTAATACTCGAGTAACATCCTCAATATCGATGTGGCTATTCCATTCGCCAGGTGCATCCACCGCCAGATATAGCGCCAAATCATACTTGGGAGCTTCTAGTGTCCGATTGAATTTCTGAATAAACGCTGGTTGAAAATAGTGATCGCCCATTGTGAGATAAAAGCATTCTGCACTTTGAGTTTTCACCCACTCTTTGGCCGCATTGAGGGAATAGCCATTTTCAAGATCATAGCGCTCATTGTGCACTAAATCGATCGTTACAGGATATTTTCCTCGAAGATTCTTTACAAAGCCACGAATAGGTTCAGGATTATGCCCCGTCACAACACAAAAATGCTCCACGCCTACAGCTTTGAATTTATTCAAATGATGCTCTAGTAACGCTATCCCCTCGACTTCCAATAGCGACTTGGGCTTTCCTGTATCCAAACGAGAGTTTTTCCCAGCTGCTAATATTATACAGTGTCTGATCATCATGGTAAGGATTCTAGTTTTACCATTTCAGCTCTCAATAGTTCATCATGTTTCTTTTGCTTATAACTCACCCAAATCATTGGCAAAAATGTCACAATTACTAAAACAAAATAGATATCAATTCGTCCGAAAAGTGAGCAGACCATTAGGTAGTTTCTATGCATATTGGTTCCACAAATAAGTGCCCAAGGAGTAAGAATTTTATGGTTATATTTCTTGTATAACCTCACAAATAATTCACTTTTCTCTCCAAACGCCCAGTCATAGAATGCAAGTCTTTCGTCATAGGTTCTAGTCACAAAAAGTGCTTGTTTACGAGTATAATCTACTTCTACTGCATATAGGAGACGGTTGGCAATCCCCTCTTTTTTTGAATTTTTTCTTACTTCGTCAATAGATGCAATCCAATTACTTTTGGACTGTTTGGTATAGAGGACAAACTCCATTTTGTAAAATTCATAGGCGGCAGACTTACCGCTATGCAGATATCCTGCTAATACGGCCACCAATATGATTGGCCATCCATACGTAGGCAGTAAATAAAGTGTGCCGGCCATGTAACATGCCGCAAATACCAGAGTATCTATGATGGCATCTACTTTTCTACCAAAATCGCTGGCGGTATTGGTCATTCGTGCCAGCTGACCATCTGCTGAGTCTAAAAAACCTGATAACGTGATAAAAAAACATGCCCAAATAATGACCGATAAATTGTCTTGAAAGTAAAACATCACACCAGCCACAATTCCTGTGACAAGGCTGAGCAGCGACACCTGATGGGCTAGATAAACCCCCACCTTTTAGACACAATTGCTAAATAATATCCAAAAAATCTACTGAAATATATATCAAACCACTCTTCTACTTCCGGTAGTTTTATGGATTGGTAGACTTTGGCAAAGTCAGCCTGTATTGTGCTTTTAATTTTTTTGATCATACTATTTTACCCGTTCGTTTGACTCGCGAAAACAGGCTCACATCTCTACTAGTCAAAAACCTGATGATTACCATAACCCAAGAATTATAGGAATAAAGATTGTCGTATTTTGCGCCTACCACCCTTTTGAGCTCGGGCAACCGTGAGCCTGGCACATTCGGAAAATCATGGTGCTCGTTGTGATAGCCAACATTGAAGACCAGTTTATTTAGTGGGCCGTAATAAGAATACGTCTCTTGTCCCTCCTTGAATACCACGTGTTCTGAAACAAAATGCCCCCCTAGCGGATGAAGCCCTCCAGCCAAGATCAAAGATAAAAACAAGTATAAAAGCCCCCACCAACCGACTAGAAAATAGAAACCCACCATAAAAGATATTTGAATGATGATGTTAAGTAATATCCATTTATCTGGTTTTAAGGGATAAATAAAAAGCGGTCTCAGTGCATAGAAGGGGATTTGAAAGAACATCCAAAAAAACTTACCAAAAAAACCATTGAATAGCCGCCCTTCTATTTTTGATGCTATGTCCACATCTACTCCATCATGCCCCTGATGCCAATGATGTTCAGCATGGTAAGCTTTAAAAGACATGGAAAATGGAAACACCAGCGGAAAATTGACAATTATTGCCAATATGCTATTCATCCATTTTTTCTCAAAAACAAGATCATGGGTGATCTCATGAATGGCTAAAACGATGATATGATTGAGAGTGGTGCCAACAACCATGATCGTGGCAATAAAAATCCATGGGTTGTCTGATAGAAAAAAAAGCGGAACGGACAGTTGTAATGCCCAAACCAACAAAGCTTTATAAGCCATGCTTCTATCTGTTCCAAAAAGTTTTTTGACCTCAGGGTGGGTACGTAAAATCTCCAGCCTTCTATGATGGTGAGGCTCTTTAGTCTCACTCCAAATAAAATCTTTTTCAATCATTTTGATTGGATATTTTATTTGTCTTCACTTTGTTCTTCTAGTGTGAAAGACAAAATAGCTATGGGTAAATAACAGCGCAAAGAAACGGCATCAATATGGTTTTAAGATCGTCTGGGAAGAATATTTGCAAAAGAAGTTAAGACTTCTCATTATCATTGGTACCAGACTCCGTTCATTTGAAACCACTTCCTGTTGAATCGAATCCTGCATGGTGGGTTGTATTACCTCATTGATGAATAAAGAAACCAAAGCAGAATCTGTAGAAACCATCACTACCTCTTGCTCAAAGTAATAGCTGACCAAGTCGTAATTACTACTTCCGAACAGCAATTTTTTTTCATCCACCACTATAGCCTTCAAGTGGGACATCCCGGGTTGGTAGCGCAACTCGAAATACCCCTTGGCAGCTTCTGACTCCACAAATTCTTTAAAAATAGACTTGTTATTATTCTCTGGAGAAATAATCAAAACCTTCACTCCCCGCTCAGATGCTTGCTTCAATATTGAAAATAAAGGCTCAGAAACATAAGGGGAGATCACAATAACAGAACTTTTGGCATTGCGAATGTGATCAAAGAAGTCCTCATAAAGTGTTTTGCTTCTAATCCCAGAAAAGAAATAGAGATCAGACTGGCTCAGTCTGAAATGAGCTGATTGATTTTCTCCAGACCAAGTTTTCAAGAAATCCATTGCCAAACATTGGGCTAAGGCGTGATCATGTTGCTCTATCATCATATCATGCCAAGCAAAATTGTGCTCGCTAAAATTTACACCTCCCAAGTAGCTCACCTGCTCATCAATGATCACCATCTTTTTATGATTGCGCAATGGATATTGGGACATAAACCAGCCTGTAGGATTGGTGAATTGCACTTGAATACCTGCCGCTTGCGCTTGCTGAACTAGAGTGCGCCCATTGGCAATCTCCTTTCTCAAATCAGCGTTTTTTAAATATTCCAAGCTGAAAACAAAATGGTCACTTACTACCACTTTGGAAAACGAGTCAATTAGTAGCCGTTTATCTTTGGCTGGACTGGCAATCATTAGATCTATCAACTGCTGTCCCGCTGTGTCCCCCTCAAATGTCATGGCCTGCACGTAAAGGGAATGCTGAGCAATTTTGGAGGTCGTTGCTAAGGCATTCATAAATGCCTCCGCGCCTAAATGGATCGTTGATTTCATCGAGATGAGGGCTTCAATTCAAAGGAAAAGTCTCCATATTTCATTTCAATCAAAAACTTGACTGGAAGTCTATTAGCATCTGCTGTCACGAGCACATAAGCGCGCTTGCCCTCAGGAAATGTCGTACTCTCTGGAAAATTCAATTCGTATTTGATCACTTGAATACTCCTATCATCACATTCATAAACTTCATGGTGTATATATGACATACTGAAAGAATACAGATCATTAGAAAAAAAAGTGCGAACAGGAATAGTGCCTTGCCTTTTTACTTGATTCTGATCTTGATTTCTCAGAAACAAATAGGTGCTCAAAGCATCGAATATTGGAACCGCAGAATGATCGAAGGCATGGTATCGCCTTGAATCCACATCCTCCACATAAGTATGTATCCTTACAGAATCGAGATAAGTAAAACGATCCGTCCTCACGTCAATTTTACTCCCAATGGCAAGGTCTCTACTAGAGCGGATAGGCCGGAGCGTTTTTGGATTAACCCATGATTCCATACATACATCTATCTTGCTGAAAAATCCCACGAATCCTGTGGAGTACAATTGACAGTTTAGATAATAATGCGGTTTTTCTTCGAGATACCACCATTCTTTATCAATCGTGAGGGATGCCTCTCCTATCTCAAACCAACCATAACTCATGACATAAGTCAAATTTTCGTCTTTTTTGAAAGGATGCGTAGTTTCTGATCTTTTGGTTTGGCCATTAGTTGACAGTGATAGAACGACGAGGCTCAAACCTAGAAGCAGTTTAACTGGCCAAAGTTTCTTCGAGTCAAAATACAATGGAAAAGTTAAAACTGGTTGTCGTTTACACATAAAACTTTGACACTACAAGAACCCCATAAGCCCAACTCAAGGTATCAGGTACTGTAACCTTCAAAGTTAGGAAATCATATAAGACTATCATACTACAATGAGTTTTTAGCAGTTCACGATTCTTTGCCATGTATCGGTTATTTTTGTCCCATTAATGAAAAAGAATGCTTAGATACAAATCCGACATCAAAACATTACTCTACATGCTGATAATCAGTGGGTTGATGTTTATCCTATTCGCTTACAATGACCAGCTTACCCCATTGGTACGCGCCGTTTTGTGGACAATGCAGCTCGTGATGGCCATATCTGCTGGAGTCATGGTACATAATCACAGACATGTGCCTATTTGGAAAAATCAAACCCTCAATACGGTCACAGATTGCTGGCTTACGCTGCTCTATGGCTACCCTGTTTTCGGTTGGATTCCCACCCATCTACAAAATCATCATGTGCACACCAATACTGAGCCCGATTACACCAAAACGTACGCCTTCTCTGAAAAAAACAACCTTTGGACACTCATCTACTACCCCATGTATAGTGGCGGGGTACAACAAAAAGCCATTTCAGCATATCTAAAAAAGCTCTATAAAAACGAAAGACCCAAATTTTGGCAGCATGTTCTTCAGATCATTTCTATAGCAATTCTACTCATCACAGTGTTTGTTATAGACTGGAAAAGTGCCTTACTTTATGTGATTTTACCGCATCAGATTGCGCTTAATAGTGTTTTGATTTTCAACTATGTACAGCATATCCATGCCGATGAGGAGAGTGAATACAATCACTCAAGAAATATCGAAGGATTTCTAAACGTTTTTCTATTCAACAACGGACTACATACCGCTCACCACATCAAACCTCATTTGCATTGGAGCAGATTACCTGAATTTCATTCAGAAATAAGACGCAAAATTGACCCACGTCTAATTGAAAAAAATCTGATTTGGTACTTAATCAGGCAGTACATCATTTCGCCATTCCACACCGAATGGGCAGGAAAATCGCTACGCGAAGCACGTAGAGCTCAAGCAAATAATGAAATGGCATAAGACAAATGGATGATTTTTAAAATCGCTATTGGAATGCTATCAGTGTTTTAAGTAGTAAAATCAATTAAGGGATCGTGTAATGAAAATAGCTCAAGTTTGCCCGTATGATTTTTCAAGACCAGGTGGGGTTAAGTCTCACATCCTAAGCCTCTCTAGTCATCTTTCTAAATTGGGACATGAGGTGAAGGTAATCGTACCGAACATCCATAAGGAGTTAATAAATGAACCAAACATTTATTTTTTTGGTAAAAACAGAAGTGTCAATATTGGGGGCACCAAAATAGACGTAAATGTCGCTTTAGGTTCGGAATGGAGAGAATTAAAGGCCTTTCTCAAAGCGGAACAATTCGACGTTATTCACTTCCACACTATCTGGAATCCCCTTCTTCCCTTTCAAATACGCTACCTCAGCCTAAAACACACGAAGCACGTAGCTACTTTTCACGACACGCCTAAAAGTGCATGGATTGGCAAGACAGTAATGCCGATTATGGCCAAGCTTATTTTTCCTTTTTTGGATCAAATTATATCTGTGTCTAAAAGTCAATCAAGATTTATCAGTCGGTTTTCAAAAAGAAAAATTTCAATCATTCCGAATGGAATCGATTTGGATCAATTCCAGCCTGATGAAACTGTGATGAGACTAGAAAACACGTTACTCTTTTTGGGAAGGCTAGAACCACGAAAAGGAATATTTTATGCATTGGAAGTCTTCAAACAGCTAAAAAAACGACACCCAAAATTGAAACTAATCATTGCGGGTGATGGCGATGAGCGAACTGAGGTTTTAAAGTTTATCGCGAAACATCAATTAAAAGATGTTTGGTTGCTGGGGTTTGTGACCGAAGAAGAAAAAATACGATTGCTTCGTCAAGCGACGATCTACCTGGCCACCGCCCTTTATGGAGAAAGCTTTGGCATTGTTTTATTGGAAGCGATGGCCTGCGGTACGCCTGTCGTTGGCTTTGCTAATACAGGTTATAAAAATGTGATTACTGAGGAGATGCGTCCCTACTTTTCTGAGCCACAGGATGAAGAAGGGCTCATCAAAGCCACCGAAGCTATACTCACAGATTCGAACATTGGAACCCAGATAAGCACTTTGGGGCTGGCCGAAGTGAAAAAATACAATTGGACACATGTGGCAAAGCAAATAGAGAAATTATATCTCAGCTGAGGCTATCCGATTGTAAATAATCCCGAATATGCCGCACCACAATGTGCATATCATCCTCATATAAATCTCCAATGACGGCTACTCTGAAGGTGTCTGACTCGGGAATCACGCCAGGATAGATCGTAATACCGTTTTCATATAAGTAATCATGAAAATGATCAAAGCCCTGAGGCAATTCATCACCTAATTTGATGGCGAGCAAAATCTTTGATTGCTGCGCTTCGGGTAGGAAAAATCGAAATCCCAAAGAGGAAAAGCCATCATAAAGTATTTGCCAATTTTGCTCATAACGCTTTTGTCGCTTCGCCACTCCTTCGGAGAGCGTTTCGGTAATGGCAGACATAAACGCATAGCAAACCTGCACTGGTGGGGTAAATCGCAATTGATTCTTTTGCTGAAGATTGGCCCACTGGCTATATAAATCAAAATAAAATCCTTGCTGATTGTCTTTTAAATCAGGTAAAAGTGATTTTTTAAAAATCACGAAAGACAGCCCAGCCATGCCGTGAATGCACTTGTTGGAAGAAGAAAAGAGGTAGTCGATACTTACTTTGCTTACATCCAAATCATAGGCCCCAAAGGAGCTCATCATATCTACAATCAGCTTCACACCAGTGCGCTGGCATAGCTGCGCAATCTCCTCTAGCGGATTGTTCATCCCCGTGGAAGTCTCATGATGAATCATGGCCAAATGAGTGAATTTACCTGATGCCAATTTCTCTTCCAATTCCTTTAAATCGGGATATTCTCCAAATTGCGAAGTAGTCTCATTCGCCAATCCAAACCGCAGAGCGATGGCCTGCATTCTGACACCATAAGCACCATTGGTAAGAATCAACACTCGGTCTTTTGGTGCGATAGCTGATAGAAGTGTTGCCTCCATAGCTCCTGTACCACTGGCCACAAACAAACCCACTTCATGGGTATTTTCCCCTCCGCATAGCTGCAATAGTCCATCACAGATCTGATGCATCAGGTTTCCAAACTCATTTTCGCGAGGACAGATATCCGCTACAATCATGGCTTCCTTCACTCTCTTTGAAGTGGTAGCCGGACCAGGGTTCAGCAAAATCGTTCTTGCTACAGATTTATTGATGATCTGAATATCCTCCATTATTTATAAGTAAGTTTTTCATGAAGTCCTTCTTATTGTCAATAGGTTTGATGGTAGGTCTGCCTAAGTTTTCCCTTGCCCCTCTATTGGTTTTCACTTCCAAGAAAACAGGACCAGATGTAGTAGCAAACTCATCAAATACAGTTTCTAAATCCAAGTTACTTTCCACAGAAAAGGCCGCATTATAACCGCATCCTATTGCAATTTGGCACAAGTCCATTCCGAAAGCTACCGATGGCTGTCCCCCTACCGAGTCATGGCTGCCGTTGTTGATCACGATATGTCGGTAATTACGCGGCTTCAGATCACCAACAATAGCGGCTGCACCCATGTGCATTAAAAAGGCACCATCACCATCCAGGCAATAAACTTGTCTATCTTTTTTCTCCAAAGCAATGCCCAATGCGATCTGAGAAGCATGTCCCATACATCCCACAGTTAAGAAATCTTTGTCATACGGCTGTCCATCAGCGGATCGCTTTTCAAAAACCTCTCTAGAGGCCTTGCCTGTGGTGGAAACGACCACATCCGCAGCGGCCAGTTTTGATAAAATAGCATGTATTACATCCTCTCGCTTCCATCCAAAATCTTTCACCTGGGCTATTTTTTTCATTTTATATGAAGCAAAAGTGCCCGTACGAACCAACAATATATAAGGTGCTTGATGCTCTGCCATGTAGCGAACAGCCTCAGCAAGCTGAGCTTGTGCCGTAGCAAAATCCATAGACAAAATACAATACGGTATCTCTAAAGCACGAATCAGCGCCTCATTGACCCGCCCCATTTTGATATGCTGAGGTTCATCCTTCACATTTGGTTCTCCTCGCCACCCGACCATGATGAGCATAGGTATGCTATACACTTCTGGGTCGGTGAGAGAGGTCAGTGGATTGATGGTATTGCCAAAACCGGAGTTTTGCATATAAACAAAAGGCATCTTGCCAGTGGCCAAATGATGACCTGTAGCAAGCGCAACAGCCCCTCCTTCGTTGGCAGCAATAATGTCGGATCCCGAATCTGCTATGCAAGCACAAAAATCTTTGAGTAAAGAGTCTGGCACCCCCGTACTGAAGGTAATGCCATGCCCCCTGATCTGATCTAAAAACTGTTGACAATCAAGCATCTCAATTGGGTAGTATGGTCAATATTTCTTTGATGGACATGCAGTATGCATCAGCCTCCAAGGATCTTTTGTTTTCGAGAATGGTTTCAGCTGTTTTTTTCATAGCGGGAAAAGCACTCCTGAGCAAGTGATTGGCATATATAACAATACTAAATCCTGCTGCAATCAACTCATCTTCAGTAAACTGATTGTAAGACGAAGGCACAGAAATGACAGGCACTTTGTACTCAAATGATTGGTATCGCTTCATAAACTCCAAAATCTCAGCTCCATCCTTATGCCTGCTGTGTATCATGATTCCGTCTGCTCCAGCTTCTATATAGGCTTTTGCCCTGGTCAGTGCATCTTCCATTCCCTTCTCAGCAATTAAGCTTTCCAAACGGGCAAAAATCATAAAGTCATCTGTGGCTTGTGCCTTCTTGCCTCGTGATATTTTTTCAGAAAATCCTTCAATGGTATCGAGCGTTTGCTCCACTTCTGTTCCGAAAAGAGAATTTCTCTTCACTCCTGTCTTATCCTCAATCACCACAGCAGATACGCCAAGTCTTTCCAGGTTTTTTACCTGCATTTCAAAATGCTCGGTTATGCCGCCTGTATCCCCATCAAGAATGATAGGCTTGGTCGTGACGTCTAAAATATCGTTGATCGTTTGAAAGCGCGACGTTCTATCCACATATTCCGTATCTGGCTTGCCTTTGGCGGTGGAGTCTGTGAGGCTACTGACCCAGATGGCATCAAATGCCCTAATTTCGCCCTCTGCCTCTATGCTGGTTTCCTCCACGATCAGAGCAGATATACCATTGTGAGATTCCAACACGCGCACCATGTCTTTTGATTGAAGTAATCTCTTCAACATTCTGCGACGGATGTCTGGCGTGGTACCTACTTCTTTCATCGCGCTACGCAAATCTGTGGTGGATATTCCTTTGGTATAAGCCGGCTCCACAAGCTCTCCTCCCCACTCGGCCAAGAGCTTAATCACTTTTTCTCTTACGTGTTTCTGCGGCCCTGATTTCCAATCATCGCCATGCACTACATAATCAGGCTTGA
The DNA here is from genome assembly GCA_963848175.1 of uncultured Cytophagales bacterium. Classification (GTDB taxonomy): domain Bacteria; phylum Bacteroidota; class Bacteroidia; order Cytophagales; family Cyclobacteriaceae; genus JAMZMI01. The sequence goes on along the minus strand of CAWKCO010000003.1, from coordinate 472,971 downwards.
GCAAACGTAGATTTTGCTCATAATCGAGCTCGTCTTGCGAGATCACCTCTTTCACACCTTTGAGATTTTCGAGTATTTTTTTCCTTTCGTCGAAAGATAAAAAGGGCATTCTGCTGAATTTGGTCACTGCTCTATCTGACAGTAATCCTACCGTCACTTCTCCCAACTCTCTGGCAATTTCTATGATATTAATATGACCATGGTGGATCAAATCCGTACCCATGCCAACATAAACTTTCTTCATTGGTTGTATATTCAAATTGATATTTGCCTAGTTCGTTCTATTTTCGAGCAAATTAAATTGAAACAACACGAAAATAAGGTGCTAGTAAAGAATACTATGAAAAAAACCATTAGAACTGCCGTAATACTAGCTGCTGGCAAGGGCACCAGACTCAGACCTCACACCTATGATATCCCCAAGGGATTTATAAAAGTTGGAGACGAGACACTCATTGAGCGATCCATTAGGATTCTAAAGAGCAATGGCATAGAGCATATCATAATCGGAACTGGGCATCTCGCTGAAAAATATGACGCTTTAGCGGCTTCTGAAAATTTCACTACCTTTTTGAATCCAGACTATGCTACGACAGGAAGTTTTCAAACATTGATTTGTGGCAAACAACACCTCCACGAAGATTTTTTACTTCTTGAATCAGACCTTCTTTACCACTCAGATGCCATAGTACACCTATTAGATAACCCAATCCGGACGTCATCTTGTGCAGTGGATTCACTCAGTCCGAGGATGAAGTGTATGTAGAGACCACAGCATCAGGCCATTTAAAGAACTTATCGAAGAAGGAAGAAGAACTCGAAAAAATAGATGCCGAACTGGTAGGTATCTGGAAAATTTCTCAAAATCTGTTTGAAAAATTAGTTGTACACCATTCCGTAGCAGATGATGCCCCGACTAAAGACTATGAGCGAGCAATAGCCAATTTGGCGAATGACCACCCTGTTAAAGTTCTGAAAATAGATGATTTGGCCTGGTGCGAGATCGACAATGCAGCGCATCTAGAGCGTGCCAAAAATTTAATTACCAAATTATAATGATCGTAATGATAAGCCGACTAATTTCTATAATTCGTGACAAAATCAACGGTAAGAAAAGGGACTATTTTATTGATGCAAAATATAATAATCTTAAAAAATATTATGGTGAAACTGTACTGGATATAGGCGCAGGGAACTGTGATTTCAGTCAATTCCTTTTTCAGCAAAAACATACTGTTAAGGCAATTGACATCACAAATAAATGCCGACATGCCTCGATTGATTTTACCCTTTTTGATGGTCAAAAGATTCCGTTTGCAGACAACAGCACCTCCACATCCATTAGCCTATTTGTATTGCACCACACCAACAATCAAGAACAACTATTGCTAGAAATGAAACGTGTCACCACAGGTTATATAATTGTCGCTGAGGATATTATCAACAATTGGTTTGATAAGTTGCTTGGAAACATCCATCTAAACACCGCACCATGGGCAAAAGGAAGCAATTCGTTTCGCACAAATAAAGGATGGTTAGAAGTATTTAGAAAGTTGGACTTACAGTTAGTCGAAACACAAATAATCACTCGATCTGATTATCCAGTATATCCCGTTCAAAGAATTGTATATGTTCTTGCGGTCTAATCAATTATTCTTGCTCGGTGCATGAGGGTTGCCCACCATGTATCGGGCATCATTGATATTTTTTTTCTTATCAAAATAGTACTTTTCCCTCTTCTCACCTTCTTTTAGAGGATTGTAAACGCCATAAAGAATCCTTCTGGCTTTCTCTGATTTATTAGGTTTTGATCTATGTGGTAGTCTCTCTGTGAACAAAATCACATCTCCAGGCTCAGTTTCCAACTTGACCCAATTTAGGCTGTCTTCTACGGATTGTGATATTTTGGAAAAGTTAGGAGCATGAGCATAAGGCTTCTCCATAGGCAATATGTCTACCTTATCCACAGACCAGTGTTCTACTACCTCAAAGCACCCATTAGCACTAGTAGCTGCATCTACACTGATCAACACGGAAATATATGGCGTCACATTAGCGTCGAAAGTTCCCAAATCTCCGCTCTCATAGGCAACCCCGTCCTGATGTGCTGCATGCGCACCTCCACCGGCTGGCTTGAAATTAATGCGCTCTTTATATAATACAGGTTTTTCGCCCATGAGCTCTTCTACAATGGACAACACCTCAGGGCCGTTTATAACCTTAGCCAGATCTGCATGATAGGGAATGAAGTTTTCTATGCGACTGAGCTTGGTCGGATCATCCATTTCATAGAATGATAGCCACTTTGACATATCATCCGGCCAACTGGAAATTTCTGAAATCCATTCAGTTATATTATTCACTTGACTTGTAAATAATCCTTTAAAAACTAAATAAGAATTTTGATTCCAAAATTCTTTCTGTTCAACGTTGAGCTTCATATTTTCTCCCAAAAACCTGTCTCCTGATTCCTTTTAGAATCAGTTCCCAAATATCCATAAATGTATTCTAAGTATTCCTTATGTTTTGCTGGAATTAAGCTGGTTTTTCCCAAAAAATCTACTGATTGCAATGGATAAACCAGCTCTTTTGGCAACTCTCTCTTTTCATTTGGCCAATGGGTATCTTCATAACTTCTAACAGAATCTCCCAGATCTTCGTAAAAATAAATGTCCACATCAAACCCCTTATAATTAAAATACAGCTTGGGGCCTCTATGCCTATGTGAGGAGTCATAGAACTTCACCTTGGACGACAATCTGTGTTTATTTGCCAGAACCTTCTGATACGACTTTTCATGCATCCCAAAGTCTGCATCTATATCGTGAGGTATAATTCCCCCTTCTCTATGATAGCCAAGTAAAGTGCCAAAATCCACCCAATACTCTTCCCCCACTTCATTAAGAAAATCTACACTACATTGATAAAGCTCAGTCAATAATTTTAACTTTCTACTTTGATGAGTCCCAAATATTGCGAAAGCATATACGTGGATAAATCGCTGAGTATATTGACTGATACGTAAAAGATCCATAATATCGCATGCAAATTTGATGACATGGCGAAGATAGAAATTGATTTAGTATATACATGGGTAGATGGCACAGATGCTGATTATATCAAGAAATGGACTTCCTATTCAAAAAACCCTCAAGATATCAACCCTGAGCGCTATAGAGACACTTTCGAGCTATTGAAGCATAGCCTCCGATCAGTGGAACAATACCTAAACTGGTATAGAAACATCTTCATTGTCACTGCAAGACCGCAAGCACCAGAATGGCTGGATCAATCCAATTCTAGGATAAAAGTGATCCATCACGATGAAATCATTGATGAAGCATATCTGCCCACATTTAACCCTAACAGCATCGAGAGTTTCCTGCATAAGATTCCTGGTTTAGCGGAGCACTTCCTCTATATCAATGATGACTTTTTATTTGGCAGTCAAACCAATTTGGAAGATTTTATGCCAAATGGAAAGTATAGGGTTTTCAACACTTTATTTGGTGAAAATTTGAGCTGGAGGATATATGATGGTAAAAATGATGTGATCGGCCTTGGAATCATTGAGCATACTCCGTTATTTATCAAAAAGGAATTTTGGAGCGAGATGACTGAGCTATTTTCTGAGAAACAAAGGTTTACCAGGGCCAACAAATTTCGCCAACCCGATGACCTGATGACCTACAAACTGTATCGTTATTACATGCTCTCCAGACAGGGAAGAATAAGCCGGGCCATCCCACTGCCGGAACTCCTGAAGATCAACACTTTTTATAAAATCACTAACCACCTTGCCAATCAGCAAAGGGCAGTTGAGAAGCTAGAAAAGAAAAAACCAAAATTCTATTGCCTCAATGATGATCAAAGGGACAATCCAAACATTAAAGTAACAGAACTGGTCAGGGATTTCTTAGCTAGAAATTACCCCAACAAAAGTCAGTTTGAAATCTGATCGAGTAGTTTCACCATAGTATGATCTTCTACTTCGTTACAGCCATCATTTTTTTTGTAGAAACCTTCTTGTCCAACAGGCCTTCCACGTGATACGTTTTGGCGATTAGTATATTCTTCAAGGGACTTGGTATAATAGTGATTGATTCTCCATCCAATATTTTCATGATCAGTGAGCATCTTACCAAACTTGTACCACTTATAGCACCACCAGTGTGCACTGTAAGAGAATCGGTTATTATTCAAAAAATCTCCGTTGGCAAGATCCTTATGATCGGAATAATCCTCCTCACGTTTGGTATAAGCTCGCAGCACAGGTAGCTCTGGGGTCTTATCATATCCATTATTACCAAAATTAATTCTTGGCACTTTCACCCCCTTGATCTTCCTAGCATCTACGGTCTTCAACCAGTCCACAAGACTCAATTCTCCATCTAGAGGAAACAGAAATTCGTCCACATCTATTTTCATCACCCACTGATAGTCTTGTCGATAAGTTTTTGCAGCATGTGCAAATCCCATATGGTTTTTATTACGCTGATAAAACTTGGTAGGCCCATCATACCTAGTGCCATCCCATTGCGTCCATAAATGTCTCGTTACCTGTCCTTTTTCCTCATATGGTCTCAAAATTTCACTCACTTCATCTCCCCCATCCTGATCGTAGAGGTAAAAATGATCCACGCCTACACTCAGGTGATAGTCCAACCACTCCCTCAAGTAAGCGTTTTCGTTCTTGAAATTAGTAGCAAATGTTAGGAAGTATTTTTTCTGCTTCATTTGAATGTAAGCACTTTGGTTAATACATTATCAAACTTTTCTGATTGAGCCTGAAGACCATAAGGCTCAATTTTTGCTTCATTGTCGAGCAAACTTGAACCCTGATACATATCAAATGTCTCTTGGAAAAGCCGTGCAATACTCCGAACATCGTCATTAAAAACAAAATTTCCGCTTGATGTATTTTTAATGATACTATTCACTTCGGAATTTTCGGACAAAGCCAATATAGGTCTTCGAGCATACAAGTAATCGTACAGTTTGGCTGGCACCATGAGCTTGTATGTAGGGGCTACTACCAACATCACTGCTTGCCACTCCCTTAGAACCTTCAAGCTATCTTTGTATGGCACTTGCGGCTTAATGACTATGAAGTCTCCAAGATCAAACTTATCAGCATAGTAGTGAAACTCGTCGTTTGCTCTACCTACTAGCTCAAACCGGACATCACCTGACAATAACTTTGACTCGTCTATGAACTCGCGAAATCCTTCCAAAAGGGATTTAGGAGAAACGAACTCCCTAAAAGATCCAAAGTACCCAAAAACAAATGGTGCTGAATTATTAATTGCTACTTCTTTGAGGTCTAACAAATTGGCATTAAAGGCATTTCTCACAAATGTGAATTTGCTATTAATACTATTATCAGGGTACAACTCTTTATATCTCGTAAGCGCATTTTCTGTATTAAGAATGACAGCCGAGGCAGACTTAAAAAAATCTTTTTCATATCTCCTGATGATCTTCTGAACTAGCCTGGGTCTGGTCTGCATTTTATCCTCGAAGGCTGACCAGGGATCTCTTAAGTCAGCCACCCAAGGGATGGAACTCCACTTGCTCAACTTCTGACCTACCAGCAGCCCTGACCAAGGGTCAGCATTGACAAGTATTACATCCGGCTTGGCTTTTTCAATCATTTTCTTGCCGTTCTTCACCGCTCCCGAAACATCCCAGAGGTATTGATCAAAAGGAGTAAGGGATACTCCAGGCTTAGGCGGTTTGGACAAACCATGGGTTATTTTATCATTCGCAGGTGACTTTGAATCAGACTTGAAAAACCTAATGATTGGCCTCAGGTTCCTTGATACAAACCCTCGATTTACAATAACGTCTTTGGGTACTTCAAACTGGTACGGAGTATTTTCACTTTCGAAAAATGCTTTGGAGCATAGCACATCTACCTCCCATCCCAGATTCGTGAGCCCTTGCACAATATTAATTGCTCTCTTAGAACCAATAGCCTTAAGAGGGGGGAAATAGGGCGATATTAAAAGAAGTCTTTTAGTCAAATCTTTGATTGGTTAATATCCGCCCTTAGAACAGTTCTGAATAATCCTCAAGAATTTTTCAGAAAGATAAGAATAGGTGTGCCTTTTAGCTGTAGTTATTGCCTTGTCAGAAATTAGCTGCAGATTTTCGGAACTCATAGATACAATTTCATTTAAAAGTTTCCCCAATGCTACCGGGTCGGACTCACACAAAAATCCGTTTTCGCCGTGTATAATGGTACCATCTATACCATCATTTCTAGTAGCAATAACTATACATCCTCTTGCCATTGCCTCAAGATAAACCAAGCCAAAACTCTCATTGGTACTAAGTAGAATCATGATTTCACTCCGATCCAACGTAGCTTTAACAACTTCCCGAGGCTGCCATCCTTTGAACTCAACTATTTGACGTAATCTATCCGAAGACCTAACAATTCCTTTGATCTCTTCAGCATCTTCACCGTCACCTACTATTTTATAGTCACAGTTTAACTCGCTGTGAGCCAACATTTCCAGAATTACATTCAACCTCTTCTGCCTAACCAGCCGAGCAACGGTAAGCAGCTTCATTTTTGTAGAAAAATCAAACCATCGAGCCGACACACCCTGCACCCAGTGATCAAACACCGCTCCGGGTATCACAGAAGACTGCACCCCTGCTGGCAACACTTTTGAAAATCTTCTATGTAGCAGCTCAGAAACACATACGAGTTGTCTTGCGTTTCCTAACCACTTTTTATACTTCGAAGAGAATTGGCCTTTATGAGCACCTGACCTGCGAAAATCCGTGCCCTGCAAATAGGCCAAATAAGGTACATTAGACTTATTGGAAAGGTAATAAGCCACCTCCAAGCTTACCGGCATGCAGGCAAGTATGATTTCAAAACTCGACACGTCAACAACATTCAAAAAACTGCGTGTCCAAAGCATGCCTCCCGGCAACCTCAGGATGGTACGGTTATGAATGGATATACCATCCAGCTTAACCTCCCTTTCCAGGTTTTTATGTACGCCAATAGAAAGCAAATTGTAGGAATGAGGGAATATCACTTCTACATGATTGGTTTGATTCCAGATACGTGCGTAATAATGGAGCAGCATGACAGCATCTGTATGCTCTGGGGTGGAACTGTAAGGATATAGGTCAGAAATGATGAGTATGCGCATGCATTAAATATTGCACAAGAAAAATGATTCAAGCTCAAAAGTACGTATTAAGCATTAGGTGATACTCATACACTCATATTTAGCACAATAATCCCTTCAACCATTGCGTACGCAATATACATAGCATATCCTTTTTATGTAGGAGTCAATTACATTAATCTTGCCTATAAAAATAAACAGTAATGAGAATCATTTACGATTCACTCAAACCGTATCTCTTCAAAATATTGTTAGGCACAGCTCTGAGCACAGCCTCTGGCTTCTGTGTACTTCTTATTATAAGATCAATCAATACACACATCCAAAGCAAACTTCAAGATTTTGACGTTGAACCCTTCCTATTACACTTTGGAATACAACTGGCTGCATTTGTAGTGTTTGCCATCTTATCAACCTTAATCTTGTCTAGAATCTCCAATCAGGTCATTTTGGACCTACGACTGCTACTTTCTAAAAAAGCACTCAATGCAAATTTCGAATCCTTGGAGTTCAGAAAAAATGAACTGATGATGGTATTGTACTCTGATGTAAAAACCATAGGCGGAGTAATGAACCGAATACCCGGTATGATCTCACGGTTCATCATTGGTATAGGTGGACTTAGCTATCTAGTTTACATCTCTTGGAAATTAAGCTTTGTAATTTTGGGCATTGTATTCATCATTGTATTAATCACCCATTTCACCAATAAAAAGCTTAATATTATATCTCTCAAAACAAGAAAAAGTACTAATGTAGTTTACAAAGCATTTGTTGCCATTGTACATGGAATCAAAGAACTGTATTCTAACCCCCTCCACAAACAACACTATATGGAGAGGCAACTACCCGAAATTCTCAAAGAGGAATACGATCTGACAGTGGACGAGAGACTTTATTCAGAAATTAGCTCGAAAGCTAATGAAGCCCTACTCTTTGCAAGTATTGGCCTGTTGATCATACTGATTAATGTATTTGGCGTGGTATCCAAAAGTGTATTTATAGAGTTTTTGACGGTATCATTATTCATTATCAATCCACTATCCACTCTCGCCAATTTTACCAAATCGTTTAGTCCGTTTAGGGCAGCCATTGAGGCCATTAATGATGTAGGGCTTACTATGCTCAAGGACAACAATACCCCATCTCAATTGAATCAAGACAAGTTGTCAGGCAACATAAATTTTAAAGGAATTGAATTCAAATATTACAATAGTGACATAGATGACTTCTTCAATTTGGGTCCCCTAAACTTTGAGATTGAAAGGAACAAAATCACCATGATTATTGGTGGAAACGGAAGTGGCAAAACCACGCTAGCCAAGGTCATTAGCGGACTGTATAAACCACAAAAAGGAACGATTGAAATTGGAGACAAAGCTCCCTGGATCGACAATATTGACGACTATAGAAACTTATTTAGCACTATTTTTACAGATAACCATCTTTTTACAGATCTAGGCTACATAGAGCCCTGGGATGATGTCAAAGCAAATAATTTACTTGAGATGCTCACCCTAAGTCACAAAATAAAATTCACAGGTCGTAAAGTACCTGGTGATCTGTCGATGGGGCAGCAAAAGCGACTAGCCATGATTAAGGCTTTAATGGAAAACAAAGAGATTTTTTTATTTGATGAGTGGGCAGCCAACCAAGACCCTCAATTTAAGAAGATATTCTATTCACAAATCATACCAGAACTGAAAGCTCAAAAAAAGACGGTTGTTTTAATTTCACATGACGATGCATACTTCGACACAGCCGATAAGATCATCCATTTGAGAGAAGGTAAAATGTATAAGCAAGAAAAAAATTAACACTTTACTTTCAGGAACACCTGTAAAATGGCTCAACAAAAATTTAAATAATTTTGATAGTAAAGCAGTTCTAAAATGATCAAAATTATCCCTACAAGTGGTTTAGCTAATCGCATGCGAGCTATTGATTCTGCACTTGCTCTTGCTAGAACTACCAAAAGAGTGGTAGAGGTCATTTGGGTAAAAGACAAGCTCATGAACTGCAAATTCGGCGATTTGTTTATGCCTATAGAGAATGTAATTATCACTGAACGATCTTGCATGCCTATCAGATATAAGGAAGGAAAAATCACCAACCTTTTCATTCCTTCACTGCTTAGAAAAGTTAGCAAAGAACATCATATCCCAAAGTCTAAGGCATCTTTCATGACTGACCACAAAACCGATTTTCAACCTTACATCAAGGGAAAAAGAACGTCGATAGTTAGCAATTCACAATTCCATTTAAACCCCACTCCATATGCTCAATTCAAACCCGTTGACAAAATAAAAGATCTAATCAGGGAAGAAACTATTTCTTTTGATAAACACACCATTGGTATACATATCAGAAGGTCAGATAATCAAATATCAATTGACCACAGTCCCCTCTCACTGTTTGAGGAGAAAATAGAAAAGGAGCTTTACAAAAATTCAGAAGTAAGATTCTACCTGGCTTCTGACTGTCAAGAAACGAAACAGTATATTTTAAAGAAATACCCAAATAAAATTATCACCAATACCTCCAACGTATCTAGAAATAGTAAGGAGGATATAGAGCGTGCAGTCACTGAACTATACGCACTGTCTAAAACCCAAAAAGTGTATGGGTCATATTGGAGCTCCTTCTCGGAAACGGCTTGTCGCTTATCAGGAATTGAAAGTATTACTGTGAAAAAACAGTCGAAGAAAAAAGCGATATCACAATAGCAAACAAAATAAACCAGTTATGCCAATGACTGATTTAACTTGTCTATAATCCTGTCCAGTACCTCATGCATCCTTGGTCTATCTTGGGCTATTCGTTGATATACTGACTTATAAGTGTCAAAACACAAATTGAGTCGCTCTGTGAACTCATCTTCCGACATATTTTGCAAGTATTCAAACAGATCCTGATGTGAGTTGAAATGCACATAGTCAACAAAACTGCCCTTGGGAAAATCTTTATAAATATTGTTGTGATCACCGTAGTAGACCGGGAGACAACCACTTTCTATGCTATTCCAAAGTTTCTCTGATACGTAATTGGGCCAATTAGTATTCTCGAGAGCAAGATTGAATTTATAGTTCTTCAGAATGTTGATCTTCCGCTCTACCCAATCCTTCCCAGGAATATCCTCTTCATCTTCAACAATATTGCCAGGCCATCCCCTTCCGTAAACATCTACAAAACCGCAGGACTTACCTTTCAAAATCATCTCTTGCCTTTGTTTTCTCAAGTCGATATTCCTTCCATCCTTTTTAAATGGAAAGAGCGTGTAAGGCTTCAGGTATCTTGCCAATGCCACCATACTGTGAGACCGGTCGCTCCAATGATCTGCACTTACTTCATTATAGGGCAGCTTTCTGAATCCGTAATAGGGAGCATAATTGTTTAAGTATACGTCATGAGTGTACATCGTCATGAAATAAACATCAATTCCTGGAAACAACTTCTGTTGCGAAATCTCTTTAGTGGCAAACCTCGGTTCATGTGTCCAAACTAATATTTTTCTAACTCCACTTTTGATAGCAGCCACATACTGCCTCATGCTAAGTGGGTATTTCCTGGTCACTAAAACATCAGCTTCTTTTGGATCATTGACAATAAATACACCCTCATTCTGGAAATATTCAACGCAATCACTCTTTGTGAAAGGAGTGTACTTCATGCTATCCAATAAAAATAATCTTATCCTTTCAATAACCATGTATCACATCATACTCTGAGAACTTACGACCAATTATGGATGAGATTATACCTTTCAAATATACCTTTTCCATTTTCAATTCTACTGTTTCGCCATGTGGACTTTTTCTAATTTTTTTTCTGTTTTGGTAAGTTCGTCTCATCCAAAACCAAAAATTATTACGGAGCGCTTCTATTTTTCCAAACCTATAAACCTGCAATAAATATCTCGTGTAACCGATTCTAAACATCCGCTGATAAGCCCATTCATCTGTTGCTCGGCTAGCAGGAACCTCCTCATAGGAGATTGCCTCTTCGCAATAGACAATCTTACCACCTGCATCAGTCATCTGAAAGAAAAATAAAGCATCAGACCCTCCAACCTCATTGAATCGCTTGTGAAGTCTAAGATTTAGTCTTTTAACTAGTTGGATATCGACCAACACATTACCATCGCCAGAATAGGGAAGCAAATCACCAGTTTTATGAACTTTTCTGTTGTTAAAAACCTTGAACACCTCATCACTCATACTCATATTTGACGGGTAATTGTACTCTACCTTTCCTCTAACAGCATTGGACTGATACTTCTTCTGACATGCCAACAGTTCTACCACCCACTTTCTATCAAGTGTCTGATCATCATCAAATATCAATAGAAAGTCTGCGTCAAGCTCTACTGCTCTGTTTAGGATATTGTTTCTATTGTTAGTAAATCCTTTTCGCTCCTGAACTAGGAACTCACATTGATATGGTACCTTTTTCTGAAACTCATCAAAAACGGCTTTATTGGCAGTATTATCTGCTTCATTGTCACTTAGCAAAAACACAAGCCTTATATCTTGAGGGATGATTACCTCTATAAAAGAATTAAGCGCTTTACTAAGCATACCCGGCCTCCGAAAAGTGCAGAGGCCAACACAAACAGTTGGTTTATTAATATCCATGTACGGTTTTATATTCAAAATAGTCCTTGCCTTGATACCCATGCAATTGTCCTTTGGCAAACAGCCAATCTCCTTTCCAGTCGATTTTAAAACCCTTTGTCGTGAACGGCAAGATCGGCCAAAGCAGTAAACATTTTAAAAATTCCAAAATGCAAAATCGGCGAGTCTCTTTTCTAGCATATCCGAGGCTGTAACGATTTTTCAAAATATAAAACCTATTGTAACCATAGCGATACCTCCGTTTATATAGCCACTCCGCAGTAGCCCTAGTCACAGGCACCTCTTCATATGTCAGCGCCTCGTTGCACCATACTATTTTGGCTCCCTTGTCATAGAGTATCTGAAAAAAGAGTTGGTCTGACCCTCCCCTTAAGTTGTGCTCTAGATGAAAACGATGGTTAATTTTTTGAACTAATGCGGTTTTAAATAAGACGTTAGTAGTACCTGCTCCCTTCTGTTCTTGTCCTGTTTTGGGAAATGATGCTCGGGCAAGTTTACTCTTTAGTTTTGGGTGAATGTCCAAATGCTCGGGCCATTTGTAAATAACCTTTCCCACTACCACATCTGAATCATTTCTCTCCATACAACTGAGATGCTCAGCGATCCAATTTGTATCTACAGTCTCATCGTCATCGAAAAATGCAATGTGGGTGGCCCCCAAATTCAGAGACTCTTCTAATATCGTGTTTCTTACGAATACGATTCCTCTGTTTGGCTCAACAAAATAAGATATAGGAAATGGAAAAGTGTGTTGAAACAAATCAACTACCTCCCTGGCACTTCCTTCTGCATCATTATCACAAAGAACTAACCTCAAATTAGCACCAGTTGGGATTTTCATATCTGCCAGTGACTGCAGTGCGTTGGCTAGCATACCTGGTCTACGAAAAGTCGCCAGACCAATACATAAGTTCACATCACCTATTTCACTCATCTGGCCAAAGATAATAGTACAATTTCAATAGAAGACTTACTTGATTTCAAATTTAAGATCATAATACTTCCTGCTTTTGAAATAAACCATCATAGCCAACCTAAGCCCATCAATATTGGCTCTATTTCTAGCCGAACCTGTTCTATCCCGATACAGTTTTACACGTTTTTTTACGTGCCTTTTATAATCCCTGAAAGTCCATCCTACAGCTGGATTGAGTAGGTATAATGCCAAATCTTTGTACAACAACTTTTCAAAATCATCTGGGTGAAGTGATTCATCTCTATACTCCCTATCATGACAAATCGTCACGATAGGCTGCACTCCGACTTTGTATCCAGCCGCCAAAACACGATGCACATAGTTATCATCCTCTCCATAGTGATAAAACATCGGGTGAAACTTACCAACATTAATCACACATGATCTAGATATCATCCATGCTGCAGCATTCACAAAAGGGACTTCATGCAAGACCTTATCTAAAGTACCCTCATGCAAGTTTTCTAATAGACCAGGCACAATCTCTTCACGCATATACCACTCAAAGTTTCTATCCAGAGCAGAAGATTGGCCATTCAAATGAACCGGAGAAATTATTCCAAATTCTGGGTTATTAATGATAGAATCATGTAGCACGCCAATAGTTTCATCCTCTACCCAAGTGTCCTGATTGAGCAGAAAAAAATACTCATATTGGTTATCAAGAGCCATTTGTATACCCATATTATTTGCAGCACCAAAACCAAGGTTCTCCTTAGACTGAACTAAAGTGACCTCTGAAAAGTGTTGCTGAATAAGCTCTACAGTCTGGTCTGTAGATCCATTATCTATTATCAGCACATCCGTCTCTACCGCGGAATTTCTAAGACTTTGAAGACACTTCTCGATCCACTTCGATCCATTAAAGCTGATTATGATAGTAATTATGGTTCTACTCATTGTTTATATCTTGAAGCAAAGATAACCGTGATTATCAATCACTGTTGGCACTATTTATGTTCAAGAATTTTGGTTCATTCTTCTCCCAAGAGTGATTGATCTAGCTTTGTCTGGTAAACTTTCAAAACAGTAAAAAAAAACAATAATTATGTGGACATTCTTAGCCTTAATAGTTAATACATTATTATTCATGCAAAACCCCGATTATAAAGAAAAAGATTATTTAATACGCTTCCACCGCATAGATAACAAAGTAGACATTATTGTTAACGACTCTCTGGTTTATACATCTGGAGTGATAGATAGCAACCCTGACTTTAAAGGTGAAAAGACTTTATATTTAGGCTCATACTTAACCAATGAAGTCGATGAAGTTGTTATAAAAGTATATAATGGAAGAAAACCGTATATTGTGAAAGACAAGCACTGGGAAATAGAGTACGTTATTGAGAAAAAAGGTATCGAGTATGAATATATGTGGGACGAAGGGAACAATAATGAAGTTGGCTTGGTCTTCGAAGAGAAGCACTTCTTCTAATCACTATGAGGTATAAATTTCATGCGCAGGAGATAGATTGTTCTAATCCATCTCCATTTTCTTTTTAGTCGTTTGTTAACATAGGCTATTTTGCTGTGTCGATGCTCGAAAGGCAATCCTAGAACTGCATACTTAATGTCGCCCTGTGGTAATTCTGGATAATAATAAAACAGATCACCAAAAGAAAACTTTGGCCATTGGAGACATCCTATGTTAAACCCTTTAGCCATAATCTCCCGACTCAGTTTCAACTCTCCATTGTTGATTAACTGCAACCTGTCTACTTCTGTAGCTCCAGGAAAGTCCTCGATTATTGTCTTTAATATAGCGAAAGAACTAAGATATAAATAGGTCTGTATGTGACAGGTGATATCGTCAGCAGCATACTCCAAATCAGGGTGACCACTCTGGTTAATGGTATTACCAATCAAGCCAAAGGATTTATCGGACTCAAAATATGTCAAATATTTAGAAAACCAATTATCAGTAAAGGGACCATAAGCACTTCTGTTACGAACCATAACAACATCTTGATCTGAAGCTACCTTTGATATCTCGCGCAAGCCCATCTGTGCGGAACTAAAGTCCCTACCAATATTCGATTTGTAAATAACTCCTCTCCATTCTAGCCATTTACTAGCCTCAACTATTCTTCTCAAAGATTCAATAGCTATGATGTCTCTTTGACCTTCATTATCAACCTCACTCACTACGAATACAACTTCAACTTTGACTACTCCAGGGTGATGCTTACACATTCTCTTAATATTGACATAATCAACCACAAAATCAGTTTCATTGGCTGTGGTATAAATTAAAAAGTGCCTCCTCTTATTTTGAGTCATTTAATTCTGGATATTCTCATAAGTTATTGTCATCACAATAATACTACATGGTTAATCGAGGATTGCTTTAATTTGCAATCATTAACAGCTATGCAATGAAAATTAAATACACTTCAACTTTCTGCTTAATACTTTTCCACCTAATGAGTCATGGTCAGGTATCTGCTCCTGGTAGTTTTTTTAAACCTTTCGATATTTACAATGACAGTTCCACCCTGGCATTTCATTCCTCTGTAAATAATAATGAAGAAAAAGCATTTTCATTAATCAACCCACAAGCCAGGGTGAGTGTAAATAGTAACTATCCCAGAGGCTTGAATGACGGACCAGTCTGGAAAGGCAAAGGAGTGACATCAGAGCTACACTTAGGTGCTAGTGGAAAACTAGGTGTACTGTCCTACACATTTTATCCTGTTATATACCACTCTCAAAACTTAAGTTTTGACCTTGCTCCACAAGCAAATAGCAGTATAAGTCCGTATGGCTACCAGTATACAGGAGGCTTAGGGGGTGGAATTGACTGGGTACAAAGGTATGGAGGCGATTCATTTGCCGCTTTTCACCCAGGCCAGAGTGAGATAAAACTACAGTTAGGCAAATTCCTCTCTAGTGTATCCACTCAAAACTACTCTGTCGGGCCATCAGTGTTCAATCCCATTATTTTAGGTAGACAAGGAAGTGGGTTTCCGCATTTTCGTATAGGAAGTAACCCTCTAAATCTAAAAATAAAAAATGTAGCATTAGGAAAATTAGAAGCTAACTTTCTGATAGGATTACTAACTGAATCTGATTATTTTGACAATAACACCGGAAATAATACAAGCTATTTCAATGGTCTCTTTTTGGCGTATACTCCCCCATTTCTAGAAAACTTGACCCTTGGTTTTAATAAAGCTTTATACAAAGAAACTGGCCGTTTTAGTGCACAAGACCTTGTCTCTGTTATAAAAGTATTGGACACAGCTACTTTCAATGGACAGTTTGATCAAATCGCCTCTGCTACTATGGAATGGAAGTTTCCTGAAGTTGGGTTTAGAGCCTATCTGGAATTTGCCTTCAATGATTATGGAGGAGCCTACAAATGGATCGAACCAGAACATAGCAGAGCTTACACTTTAGGCTTTGAAAAATATACACAATTCAAAAATGAGGATCAGTTAAATATTACCTATGAGCACACAAACCTGTCTCGAAATCACACTTATATGTGGCGAGCTGAACCAACATTTTATGTTCACTCTGTCAATCACCAAGGATATACCAACAGAGGGCAACTACTTGGGGCGGGGATAGGCCCAGGAGCCAATAGTGATATGTTACAGGTAAAATACCTTCACCGAAACCATGTGTTTGGCCTTGGAGCTCAACGAATAGAGCATAACAAAGATTATTTTGCAGTAAATATCAAAGACAGAAGACTACACGACATAGAGTACAGTATCGGTTCATTTTATCAAATAGATCTAACAAAAATCGCTCTATCCTTGGAGCTTCTTTACAGCAAGAACCACAACAGATATTATGTATTCTATAATCATGAGACAAACTTATATGTTAGTATACAAGCCATATACAAGCTAAAGTAAATTCATATACCAAGATGTTAGAACCAAACGTCATTCTAACCAAAAGAGCAGGAAATCATAGTAACAGACTCATCCAGAATGCCCATTTGGAAGCCTGGTGCATTGAAAATGGAGTTCATTTTTACAATCAAGATTTAGATGACTTAGCAAATCTGTATTGCGCACCAGCAAGGAAACCTGGCAAACTTTCAAGATTCATTTATTGGAGTGTAAAGCAATTTGATAGTGAGAAAATTAAACATCTAGATTTCAACAAAGAAGATGATCAAAATGATAGAATACTTAATGAGCTCATCAAAAGTAAAAACATCATTTTAGTTAAAGGATTCTATTTTAGATCAAAGGAGCTTGTTCTCAAACACCAAAATCTATTAAGAAGAAAATACAGCCTCAAGAAAAAATATCTGGTCAGCAATTCTCTTGTAGAAAAAATCAAACACGAAAAAAACCAAAAAACAATCATTGGTATACATATCAGGCGGGGTGACTATCAACAATATAATGAGGGCATTTACTATTACAGTAATGAGGATTATCTCAACTGGATTCATTCCTTAAAAAACACCTTCCATAAAGAATCAGAAAAGCCAATACTATTCATCCTGTTCTCAAATGAAACAGTGAACATCCCATCCTCAGATGATCTTTTTATTTCATCGCACAAGTGGTACATCGATCAACATGTCATGAGTTTATGCGATTATTTAATTGGACCTCCCAGTACGTTTACACTTTGGGCGAGCTTCATAGGCAATGTCCCCCTAAAACATATGTATAGAGCAAACGCCAAGATTCAACTAGACCAGTTTCATGTTTCAAACATCACCAATTCCTCTGATTTGGGCTAACCAACACTGGATAGACCTTTGATTTTTATTTAAAAGTTACCCAAAAGTCTTATACCGACCCCAATTGATTGACAAAAAGGCAAAAAAACTGAGCGTAGTGATTATGATCGCATTTGAGGTTATGTAAATGATCAGCTCAAACTATTCATCCAATGAAAAAACGTCCTATACCGATATAAACCTAGGAGATAAAACAAACCTCTTTTTTGCAAGCTCCGTTCGTTTCAAACTCAATTGAACAATACAGACACAAAGAGAGTCTCAACCATTGAAATGATTGAGACTCTTTGTTATTATGGCAATATTAAAACCTACCAAGTTTTCAATTACACAAACTTGGTTTTTTGACTTCCCAGTCCTTCAATAGAAAGTTCAACAAGATCTCCAGCTTTGAGGTAAGTTTTTGGATCCATGCCCATTCCTACTCCTGGAGGTGTGCCCGTAAGAATGATATCTCCAGCTTCCAGTTTCATGAACTGTGATAAATAATAAATGGTATATGCAGGCTGAAATACCATCGTGCTGGAGTTTCCATTTTGGCGCACATCACCATTTACATTCAGTTTCATACTCAAATTAAAAACATCTTTAATTTCATCTGGAGTGGCTAAGTATGGCCCCACTGGACAAAAACCTGGACATGATTTTCCTTTGATCCACTGACCTCCACGCTCAAGTTGAAATGCTCGCTCAGACAAGTCATTGGCCGCACAGTAGCCTGCAATAGCCTCTTGTGCAGCTTCTTCACTGGCTAGTTCAAAAACATCTTTACCCAAAACCACTCCCAGCTCCACTTCGTAATCCACTTTGGTTGCGCTCTTCGCGATTACCACATCATCATAAGGGCCGGTAATGGTATTGCTGGCTTTGCCGAAAACCAATGGCTCTTTTGGGAGCTCCATGTTTGCCTCTTTGGCATGATCGGCATAGTTCAGCCCGATGCACAGGATCATCGCTGGCTTGGCCACACAATTTGCCCATCGGGCATTTTGATCTACCTCAGGAAGCTTCGCTCCACTACTATCTACAATGCTTTTTAATTTCTCAATTCCTCCATTGTTAAAAAAATCTTGATTCCAGTCGGTGAAATGCTGAGAACAATCTCTCCTCACACCATCAGTCAAAACTCCTGGCTTTTCATTGCCAATCTCTCCAAATCTTATAAGTTTCATCTTCGTTTAATCTAGTAATAAAATCTATTTCAATGCTTGTGGTAAATCATCCCCTTTGCTTTTAGGATGATGCCATCAGTTTTAATAAAATTCTTTGCCGCGTACTCAACTACTCACATAAATAAGTCAACTGGCTTATCGAATTATTGAGCCAAATCATTGTCTTTTCTTGAGTATTTGAATTTCATGAAAATGAATAACCCAAGGAAAAGCACAATCAAAATGAGAGGTAAAACAGACATGGAGCGCAATGTGAGCTGCGCACCATCTACATCTATAGAAGAACCCATTATTGGTAACACAAGCGAAGTGGCCACCATACCTGTGCCGCCCAAGATGGCTAATCCCAACGCCCCACTTTTAGGAATGTACTCAGCCACAAAACCCAACATTGTGGGCCACAAATAACATACGCCCAGAGCAAAAACAAGGGCTGCCGCCAAAGTTGCAAAAGTGCTTTCGGCATAACTTAGACTTATTAAGCCTAAAAAAGATAACACCACAGAGCCAAATAAAACACCACTGGGATGCAGCCTATGAATGACCGGGCCAGCAAAATAACGACCTACGGCCATCAGCCCACTAATTAATACCAAAATCAGCATCGGGTTCATTCCGCTATTTTCTAATAGTGCATTGATCCATTGGTTTGTACCCAATTCGGTGGAGGCGGTAAGAAACATACACAAAAACATGAACGGGAAGAGAAGCGTCATTTTATTGATCACTTTTGCTTCTACGGCCAGACTCACCATTAAAGCTATTGCCAAATAGTAGACATTATTGCCTGACAGTACACTGCTCCAACCTGGCACACTGGCTATAAGAATCATAGCAGAAACTATGATAATGATGGTATATGGTGCAGCAACATTTTTAACCATTTGCTTGTAGGATGCTCCACTTATCACTCGCTCGGTATCTGGTATAGTCTGGCCAAAAAATAAATAGCCATAAATCCCTAATGGAATAAAAAGTAAGGCGGTAAGCACCTGCCACGAAATACCCAAATTGTCCATCAGCAACCAAGACAAAATGCCTCCAATGACTATTCCCCCAGGAAACCACACATGGAATCGATTGAGCATTTTGGTTTTATCATTGGGATAAATGGTAGCAATCATTGGATTGCAAGCAGCCTCAATACTTCCATTGGCCAAGCCAATAAAAATATTGGAAAGAAAAAGCAGGGTTTTATCCTGAGACATCACAAGCATGGTCAAGCCAATGACGTGCAAGAAAAACGCGCCCCAAATCACTCGTTTGGTTTTCACAATATCGATGATCATTCCGCCAGCAAACATGGCAATGGTGAAACCCCAAAACGCAGGACCAAAAGACCAACCAATTTCCTCCTTTGTCAAACCATAATCATGGCCGAAGACAAATTCCACTTTTGCGCGAATAGCAAAGGACAAAGAAGTGACCAAAAGTGCTAAACTACTGGCAAGAAACAATCGATTCTTATTGATGGGTGCATTCATAATATTGGGGTTAAGTTGTTTCAATTCAGATCAGGAATGACACCAAGTCCATTCCATCCTCCATCTACAAAAAGGGTTTGCCCATTGATTTGACGGGCAGCATCAGATAACAGAAAAAGCACGGTATTAGCAATATCTTCTACTTCCACAGGCTTGCCTGTAGGCAAAATATCTCCCCACACTTTGTGGTAGTCTTTTACTTCTTGGATGGTGCGGTCTGTGGCTGTTGGCCCTGGGGCTACACTATTTATATTGATTTTGTGAGGTGCTAGTTCGGCAGCAAGGCTTCTGGCCATCATATTGATAGCAGCTTTGGTCATGCTGTACGCCACCAACTTAGGGTAGGCTCTGGTACTGATGTTGGATGAAATGAGTACGATTTTTCCGCCTTTTGCTTTCATCTGCTTGGCGCATTGCTGTGTAAGAAAGTAAGTACCTTTTTGATTAAGGTCAGCCACGTGATCATACTCCTCCTCTGTGATTTCCAGAAAGGAGGCAAAATGAGTAACGGCGGCATTGGCTACCAAGAAGTCAATTTTACCAAAAGCCTTGATGGTCTCTGCAACCAGTTCCTTGATACTGGACATATTACTCATATCTCCTGCATAGCCCTGCCCGAAACCCGAGCTTACAAAATCATTTACCAGAGACGGGTTAATATCACTAATCATCACTGATGCACCTGCCTTTGCCAAAGATTGAGCGATAGCCAATCCTATCCCCGAACCTGCGCCCGTAACTATGGCTACTTTATTATGAAACTGACTCATAACTTTGCTTTGAAAAAATGTGTTTTTGTGCCTTTCACTCCGGGCACAATACTGAATATCCCTCCACTCTGAGGGTGCTTACGCAATTGTGAGGGGCTCATCCCAGAAGTGGCTGTAGTAATATATAATGTGTTAAGATCGTCTCCTCCAAAACAACAAGATGTAACGTGTGGCGCAGCTACAGATACTTCATCCATGATCTCTCCATTGAGAGGATCCCATCTACGAACGCAGAAACCACCCCAGTGCGCTATCCAGAGCTTATCCTCGGTATCTATGGTCATTCCATCCGGATCGCCCAGACGTGGATCCATATGTATGACATCTCTTTCATTTGCCAACATGCCATGATCAAAGTCAAAGGCTCTTACCTTATGCTCAGAAGTATCGATATAATACATGGTTTTGCCATCAGCAGACCATGCTATGCCATTGGAAATGGTGCGTTGTGGAAATTTTAATTCGCTAGTAAAATCAGGACTAACTTGATAAAGTGCACCCGCTCCCACCTCCAGATTTAAATGCATTGTCCCAATCCAAAAATCTCCGTTAGGATCGCATTTACCATCATTGGCTCGAACCATGGGGGTATTGCTACCAAGCGAATTGCGATAGACAATTGATTTATCATCCCAGTTCAATACGGCTATACCGTCCTCAAAAGCTACCAAAAAATGGGTATTATCTATGGGCACAATCGCCCCAGGCATGCAATCGCATTCCATACTTTCTCGCTCTCGAGTGGAGGGTGAATAGGAATGAATATGTCTTTTTTCTATATCTACCCAAAAGAATTTATTCAAAGCGGAGTGCCACATAGGCCCCTCTCCCAACTGACAGTTTGTATCTATAAGCAGATCTGCTTTCATAGGATTATGGGTTTAATAGTATTTTCACTGCTTTTTTATCCCACATCAAATCAAATCCTTGTTTCCAATCTGACAAAGGTAAGCGGTGTGTAATCACATCCCCCATATCCACTATGCCCTGCTCTAGCACGCGCATCGTGCGAGCCCAAGTGGCTTTGGTGTACCCCACAGATCCGAATATTCTTAACTGGCGGAAAGCCACCAAATCCCACGGCACATTCAGGTCTTTGCCAAAATGCCCAACTTGCACATAACATCCAAGCGGATTCAACGCCTCCAAACAGTTGCGAACAGAAGCTTCAGCACCAGCACATTCTATTGCCAGCGAGATTCCCTGACCATTTGTTTCTTCTAAAATTGCTTGCTGCAGGTTTTCTTTGTCCACTTTCACAATTCTAGCCGCACCATATTTCAGTGCCATCTCCAGTCGCATTTCATCGTCAGATGTACCTGCCACGATCGTTTTCACGCCATGTGCTGCAAGCATTTTCAAGCAAAGCAACCCGATGGGCCCAGGCCCAGAGAGTAATACCGTATCTCCCAGTTTGAATTCAGCAATCTCTTCCACCACATGCACCGCCACCGCCAAAGGTTCAACCAAAGCCGCATGCTCCATGCTTACACCTTCAGGCACACGAAAAAGTTGATCTGGTCGCATGGTCGCATATTTGGTGAAAGCCCCATTTACACCATGCCCCATACCACGTCTGTTTTTACAAAACATAATTTTGCCGCTGGTGCAATATTCGCAATGACCACATTGCACAGCTGTAGCACCAAGTACACTGAACGTATCACCGAGTTTTACATCCTTGACATTTTTGCCAATCTCAATGATTTTTCCGCTAAACTCATGACCCAGAATTACCGGTGGAAAATTTCGGAATGTGTCATGATAAACATGCAAATCCGTACCACAGATACCACAATGAGCGATTTCCATCACCACTTTGTGGTCTTCACATACAGGATCGGGCATCTCACGATAATCTACATTTCCTGACCCTTTGTCGTATTTTACTACTGCCTTCACTTGTGTATAGGTTTTAAGATATTTTTATTAAAAATTCGCGAAGGTTTTGTCATGATTTTTTGCGGAAAAGCAAAAATATCGCCAAAACCTGTTCGACTGTTCCTCCTACCACGGGTTGAAACCCGTGGCAATCATATTTCCAGTTGAAACCCATTGCTATGGATGTTTCGCACCTTCGGTGCTGAATACCTTTCCTTATAAATACTCCTACGAGCGCTTACTTCTTCAATATTTTATGTGCCGCTTCCACGATATTTCTCGCCCGAAGGCCGAATTTATCTAGAAGCACAGGTGCCATTCCTGACTCGCCAAAGACGTCTTGCATACCTACACGATGTACGGGGCATGGATGATTTTCGCTCACCACACCAGCCACAGCTTCGCCCAGCCCTCCAATGACAGAGTGCTCCTCTATGGTAATAATACCTTTTGTCTCTTTGGCAGCAGCCAAAACGGCTTCCAATTCCAACGGCTTCACAGTATGAAAATGTACCACACGTGCTTGAATACCTTCATCCGCCAGCTTTTGATGCGCTTCCAATGCCTCACTCACCATAATTCCAGTGGTGAAAATAGCTAAATCATTTCCTTGCTTAAGCGTCTTGGATTTTCCAATCACAAAATCGCCAATCAACTCAGGAATCACAGGATATTTATCCCTTCCAAATCTCAAATAAACAGGCCCGATCATCCTTGCGGCTGCTTTGGTTGCCTGCTTGGCCTCCTCATAATCACCAGGCACGATCACCGTCATATTCGGAAAGGAGCGAGTAATAGCAATATCTTCATTGGCCTGATGTGAAGCACCATCGCCACCTACTGTGAGTCCACAGTGGGTAATTCCTAGCTTCACATTGGCTTTGGGATAAGCTATGCCATTGCGAAGCGAATCTCCCGCACGGCAAGTAGCAAATACGCCGAAAGTCGACGCGAAGGGAATTTTTCCTTCCAAAGACATGCCCGCAGCGACGGTAAGCATGTTTTGCTCTTGTACACCGCAGTTGAAAAAGCGATCTGGGTATTTGGCTGCAAACTCTAGCGTGCGCGTTGCTTTCCCTACATCTGCATCTAGCACTACCATTTCTGGCAATTCTTCAGCCAACTCAATAAGGGCATCTACATAGCCCTGACGTGTTTCTTTATATTCCATTGCGCAATTCTTTTAGTGCCTCCTCGGCGTTTTGTTGATTAGGAACGCCACCGTGCCATCCCACTGCATTTTCCATAAAGGAAACGCCTTTGCCTTTTACGGTATTGGCTATGATCATTACTGGTTTATCTGAAGCTTTTGCTTCCTCCACAGTAACGATAATTTCTGACAGGTCATGCCCGTCTATTTCAAAAACTTCCCATCCAAAAGCCTCCCACTTTTCGCGAAGTGGGTTCAGCGGCATGATGTCTTCAGAGTTGCCATCTGTTTGCAGATAGTTTCTATCCACAAAGCCTATTACATTGTTGAGCTTGTATTTATTGGCATACATGGCACCTTCCCATATCTGCCCTTCTTGTATTTCTCCATCACCGCATATCACGTAATAATAATGGGATTGATTACGCATTTTCGCAACTGTAGCCATGCCCAAAGCTGTAGAAAATCCAATACCCAACGCACCCGTGGTAGCTTCTACTCCCGGAGTTTTAGGCTGATATGGGTGTCCTTGCAGATGCGATCCCGGGGTACGAAAGGTTTTCAAATCCGATTCCGGAAAGTAACCGCAATCCGCCAACACCGAATATAATACAGGCGTACAGTGCCCCTTGGAAAGCACAAAACGATCGCGCTCCTTCCAATCTGGATTTTTGGGATCGTGGTTCATCAGCTCGTAGTAAAGTGCCACGAGGAGCTCAGTAGCCCCCAAACTACCTCCTATATGTCCTGATTGCGCATCATATACCATCGTGATTATCTGCTGGCGAATGTGATTGCACTTCTCTTTGAGAAAAGAAATCTTTTCCTCTGTGAGTTTCGATTTTTGTTTGGTCTCCATGTTATATTTTATCTATCAAATTGATCTATAGTAATCCATCTTCCATCCTTGCAAGATTTCGCTACTGCGTCCAAAACCATTTGGCATTTGACACCATCATAGAAATCTGGAACGTTGGACGGTTGGCCAGCAATGGCCTGAAATAATTCTGAAAATAAATGAGTGAAAGTATGCTCCCACCCGATGATATGCCCCGGAGGCCACCACGATTTTAAATAGGGATGTGCAGATTCTGTCACCAGTATAGTGGTGAACCCCTGCTGACCTTGTGGTTGGGTATTCCTATAATATTGCAATTCATTGAGTCGTTCCAAATTGAAAACCGCTGCGCCTTTGCTTCCGAAAACCTCAATAGTTAGCGCATTTTTACATCCACTAGCCATACGTGTGGCACAGAAGTTTCCCATTGCTCCATTTTTAAATCTGGCCAAAAAGGAAGTAGCGTCATCTGCTGTTACCGTACCCATTTCATTGCTGTCTTTCACTGGCCTTTCTTTGATGAAAACAGACTCATCTCCAACGACCTTCTCAAATTCTCCTACGAGAAAACGTGCCAGATCCACAATGTGCGCATTCATATCTCCATGTGCTCCTGAGCCACTGATGCTCGCATCATGTCGCCAAACCATTGGAAACACAGGGTCAACAAGCCAATCTTGTAAATAGGCTGCATTGAAATGTCGTATTTCTCCAAGATCTCCTTTTGCTATCATTTCCTTTAGCAAAGCCAATGCTGGGACAAAGCGATAATTGAAAATCATTGCCGCGACAATGCCTGCCTCCTTTGCAGCATGGTACATGGTCAATGCTTCTTTGGTATTACGAGCCATCGGCTTTTCGCAGATGATATGTTTACCCGCTTTGGCGGCTGCCACAGCTACAGGCTCATGCAGATCATTGGATGTGCAGATATCAATTAAATCGACATCAGAGTTAGCGATGACCTGACGATAATCTAAAGACTGATTTTTCCAACCAAATTGATGTGCCAACGAAGCAACATTGGCTTCCGTTCTGCCACACGCAGTATGGAGAACAGGCTCAGCTTTTAAATCAAAATAGCTTGCTACTTGTCTATAGGCATTGCTATGCGCTCTACCCATAAACTGCGTACCGATCAAGCCAACATTTACCTTTTTATCAGTCATTTCACACTCTGCTTTTAATCATTGGTTTTTAACCCAAGTATTTCTCTATTAAGCTGTCTGGTTGTTTCGCTTTTCGCAAAATCATCAAACGCTTTTTGTGTTTTTTCTATTAATAAAGACTCTATAATCTCAACCGCTTCCTTCGCTCCTTGCTCGGGGCTCTTCACGCAGCACTCCCACTCTAGTATCGCCCAGCCATCATAGCCTGCTTCCGATAGCAAGGAAAAAATCTTTTTAAAATCGACCTGCCCATCACCTATAGACCTAAATCGACCTGCACGATCACTCCAGTTGGCATAACTACCATAAACACCAGAGTAAGCTGTAGGGTTAAACTCTGCATCCTTCACATGAAATGCTGTAATGCGATCAGCAAAGACTTTTATAAAACCCAAATAATCTGACTGTTGCAACAAAAAATGACTTGGATCATAAGTAATGCAAGCGCTGGAATGACCGTTCGTGATTTCCAAAAAACGCTGATACGTCGCTCCATCAAAAATATCACTGCCCGGATGTAATTCGTAACCAATTGTCACTCCGCGTTCCGCTGCATAATCCAGCACTGGTAGCCAACGATTTTTCAGTTCATCAAAGGCTTCATCGATAAGTCCATCAGATCGCTGCGGCCAAGGGTATATATAAGGCCAAGCCAAACTCCCCGACAGAGAAGAAATATTGGTCGTGCCCATTCTGCTTGATGCATCAATGGTCTTTTTCAGTTCGCCCTGGGCCCATTTCAATCGTGATTCATCATTCAATCCTTTTGGGTAAAATGCCTGAAACAGTTTTTCATAAGCTGGGTGCATGGCCATGCACTGACCTTGTAAATAAGCCGCCAACTCCACCACTTCCAATCCCTTATCCTTCAACTTCCCTTTGTATTCGTCACAGTAAACTTGCGAAGTAGCCGCCAGATCCAAATCAATGGCACGCTCGTCCCAAACAGGAATTTGCACACCTTTATACCCCAAGTCAGCGACCCATGTCGTGATTGCATCGAGGGTATTGAATGGTGGGGTATCTCCAAGAAATTGCGCCAAAAATATTGCTGGGCCTTTGATGGATGTGGGGTGAGTCATATTCTTGTTTATTCTATTTATATTAAAATCCGTCTCTACTTACTTTAGGACCAGAGCCACCTACCAGAAAATCAAGATCGGCACCCAGGTGCGCTTGATTCACACAGTTTTGATAAATGCTCACATATCCTCTATTCTGAATTTTTTCTTTGTTGCTCCAGATAGCTTTACGCCGTGCTATTTCTTCATCAGAAACCAGTAGTTGAAGTAGCCTTTTCTCCACATCTACCCTTATCTCATCCCCAGTTTCTACTATCGCCAAAGTTCCTCCGATTGCCGCTTCTGGCGATACATGCAGGATAACCGTGCCATACGCCGTGCCGCTCATTCTTCCATCCGAGATACGAATCATGTCGGTCACACCTTGCTCCAACATTTTCTTTGGAAGTGGTGTATTGCCCACTTCTGGCATACCCGGGTAGCCTTTTGGCCCTACATTTTTCAATACGATGATGCTGTCCCTATCTGCATTCAAATTGTCATCATCTATTCGCGCATGCAGGTCTTCGATATTTTCAAAAACAATGGCCTTGCCTGTATGCTGCATCAATCGTGGCTCTTTAGCCGCCGAAGGTTTAATCACAGCTCCATTTTCAGCAAGATTTCCTTTTAAGACTACTATTCCTGCATTTGATTTCAGCGGTTTCGCTACCTCAGCTATCACTTCTCTATTGTAGCAAACAGCACCCTTTATATTTTCTCTGTGCGATTTCCCTGTTACGGTCATCACATCCAAATTCATCAGTGAATCCAATTCCTGTAATACGATTGGCAAACCACCTGCATAATAAAAATCCTCCATGAGGTATTTGCCGGATGGCTTCAAGTTCACCAATAGAGGAATTTGGCTACCATGCTTGTCAAAATCTTCTAAAGTCACGTCGATATTAAGCCTTCCAGCCAGTGCTAATAAGTGCAACACCACATTAGTAGATCCACCCACGGCGGCATTTACCTTTATTGTATTGATGAGAGTTTCTTTTGTGATAATATCGGAAATTTTCTGATCGTCTTTCACCATCTGCACGATGCGCTGGCCTGTCATGTGGCACAGCACTTTTCTACGAGAGTCCGATGCGGGAATCGCCGCATTGGTAGAAAGCGACATACCTAAAGCTTCCACAAAAACCGCCATTGATGATGCCGTTCCCATGGTCATGCAATGTCCGTCACTTCGAGACATGCAGCCTTCGGCCTCTCTAAACTCCTCTGTAGACATCACCCCTGCTCGCACCTCTTCACTGAACCTCCAAATATCCGTACCTGAACCAATGTCTTGCCCTCGGAATTTCCCGTTGAGCATCGGCCCGCCGGACACTACGATCGTTGGCAAGTCCACACTGGCTGCACCCATCAGTGCTGAAGGAGTTGTTTTATCGCATCCACCAATGATTACCACTCCATCGATAGGGTTGGCACGAATGGTTTCTTCTGCATCCATGGCAGCCAAATTTCGAAAAAGCATGGCAGTTGGCTTCATAAGTGGCTCACCCATAGACATAATGGGAAATTCCAAGGGAAACCCACCAGCCTCATAAACACCTCGCTTGATATGCTCAGCCAAATCTCTAAAATGCGCATTGCAAGGAGTCAGCTCCGACCATGTATTACAAATGCCTATGACTGGTCTGCCGTCAAATTCGTGATCGGGAATACCCTGATTTTTCAACCAAGTGCGGTACATAAACCCCATTTTCCCTTCTCGCAAAAACCAATCGTGACTTCTCAATTTTCTCATTAATTATCGGAGTTAATCCCTTTTATCTTAATCACAATTTTTAGCTTTTTTTTTGTAAAAAAAGCTCACTAATAAACGCCCTCTCAACGGACAATTATTCAGACAAGTGTACGCTATAAAAAGCCACAGGCTATCCCTGTCTGTCACGCTCTAGAAATCACTCTGACTTTTTTCTCTTGAATTCCCACCAGTACGTTTTCTTAAAACACTCAAAACAGTCTTAAGAAAATAGCATCAAATCACACCAATGATTGATCATGTAAAGGAGACCCTAAGCAGACGAATCATTATTTTCTCAAAAAAACCCATCTTTTTGAAGGTGTAAAACCGTCATTACAAAAATTCAATGTCATTTGAGTCAAGTTCCCACCATGAGTGAATCGTAATCTCTCTAAATGATTACAAGTCCTTTGGTTCAGAAAACCTCTCCTGCGAACGTGACAAGCAATTCAATTTAGGTTGGTTCATGTCTAAAATTTCTATTGATTTAAGAATACATATCAAATTATTAAATCAGTAGAGAGACATATACCAGATTCAGATGATTGGTTTGACTGGATTGTAAAAATGTAGATTAGCCACACATACTGGCTAAGTGGGAGCCTAAATGAAGAAGCTGATGATTCTGATTCCTTGTTATTGAAAAGTCAAAGAAACACTGGGTGCGCTTAAAGGCGTGATAAAGTGTAAACCTCGAGAGAACCCAAAACATGATTTGAATACGTCATAACCTGAGTTCAATTGATAAGTTCGCTTTATCAGCGTTGATCCGTCTTTGCGAAATATGAACTGAATAAAATGAAGTTTTTAATCCTTCGCA
Source organism: uncultured Cytophagales bacterium (assembly GCA_963848175.1). Classification (GTDB taxonomy): domain Bacteria; phylum Bacteroidota; class Bacteroidia; order Cytophagales; family Cyclobacteriaceae; genus JAMZMI01. The sequence goes on along the minus strand of CAWKCO010000003.1, from coordinate 443,386 downwards.
AGGACGCTGAAACGTGGATTTCACAACCAAACGTACGTTAATACATTGAATTTCAATCCTTTACTCTCTGCTAGAAAGGAATCACGATCCAATTTCATTGAAAGCGTGCTTTTGCTTAATAAAAGAAATACAGAGAAGAATCGACGGTAACGTACGCACAATAAAAGCCTACTTGATTAAGCGCTCATTCGCACCTATCCAATGAAGTCATCAAATGGCCATTTTGTACCCCTCTGAATCAAACAATGTTCAATCCAAAGCCGCTCTAAGCTTCCGCATTTTTGCAATAAGCTTGGCAGAATCTGCAAAATCTAGTGTTTGCTGACCATCAGAGAATGCTTTCTCTGGCTTCTCATGAATTTCAAAAATCACTCCGTCTGCTCCTGCTACCGTGGCAGCCATGGCTACCTGAGGCACAAAATCTCTAATACCAATCCCGTGTGAAGGGTCTGCAATCACTGGAAGATGCGTTTTTTCTTTTAAAATAGGGATGGCATTGATATCGAATGTATTGCGCGAAGCACGCTCGTAGGTACGAATGCCTCTTTCACAAAGAAGAATTTTTTCATTTCCTCCAGAAAAAACATATTCGGCGCTGTACATTAGCTCGTCTATAGTACCAGAAATCCCACGCTTCAACATCACTGCTTTATCCACTTTGCCCAGCTCATCGAGCAAGTTGAAGTTCTGAGAATTTCTCGCCCCCACCTGAAAAACATCCACATAGTCGTGCATCTCTGCGATCTGAGAAACCTGCATTACTTCCGTGACGATCTTCATGCCATGCTCTTTTGCAGCTTTGTACCACAAGCTTCAGTCCATCTATACCCATACCACGAAAAGCATAAGGCGAGCTGCGAGGTTTAAAAACACCTCCACGCATGATCTGAAGTCCATTGGCTTTGAGGTGCTCAATGGTTTTATAAATATTTTCCTCACCCTCGATGCTACAAGGCCCAGCCATCATCGCAAAATGACCACCACCGATTTTCACCCCATCTCCTAGGTCAATCACCGTTTCGTCAACTTTCCATTTTTTGGAAACCAGCTTAAAATCATCCGATACAATGTGGATGTCCAATATCCCCGGCAAATGACCAATGGCACGAATGTCAAATTTGGTTTTGCCAATACCAATAAGATAAGTTCCCTTTTGAGTAATCACCTCATTGGTACTGTATTTCAACGCTTCTACTTCATTGACTATCTGAGATTTTTGATCGGCAGTAATCTTTGGGCTGAGTTGTATGATCATTGGGCTGATTTTATGGATTTAATGAAATTACCGATGGACTTTTCTGAAGCATCTTCCGAAAGCAACTTGATAAATGCACTTCCCACAATGGCTCCATCGGCATAGTTGCAAGCTTGTGAAAAGGTGGCATTGTTGGAGATCCCAAAACCGATCATTCGGCGATTTTTCAATCCCATACCATTCACTCTGATTGAAATAATCAACTTGTACTTGGCTGATTTCGCTTTTAGCACCAGTAATACTCGATGCGGCTACCATGTAAATAAACCCATTCGACAATTCATCAATTTTGCGAATGCGCGATTCAGATGTCTGTGGTGTAATCAAAAACACATTATATAAGCCATATTTCTCAAAGACAGGCTTATACATTTCTTCATATTCAGACATGGGCAAATCAGGAAGGATCAATCCATCCACTCCCACTTCGGCACATTTCTGGCAAAAACGTTCGATCCCAAATTGGATCACTGGATTGATATATCCCATCATCAAAATGGGTATCGTTACAGTTTTGCGAACATCCGCAAGCTGCACAAACAGTTTTTCCAATGTCATTCCATTTTCCAAAGCCTGAGTTGAGCTTTGCTGAATGGTAGGCCCATCTGCCACAGGATCAGAAAATGGCAAACCAATCTCCAAAATATCTGCCCCCGAATCCTGCAACGCTTGCGCAATGCGCACGGTATCGTCCAGCTTTGGGTATCCTGCAGTAAAATATACGTTGAGCAATTGCTTCTTTTTCTCGTCAAATGCTTGATCTATTCTATTCATTGTTTTAAGTGCGCTTTTCGCTTTACGCCTATCGCTTTTCGCTAAAGACTTGCTTTTGGCTTTTGGCTTTTGGCTTTTGGCGCAAACTACTTTCGCCTTTTAGGTTGCTTTCGAATTTTAAAATATATTACAACGCTTCTCGCCTATTTAATCAATTCAGCCGTAATGCACGTATAGCGTACAGCGCTAAGCGCTCAGCGGCTTAGTATTTCCCCCACTTAATATACGTTTCCAAATCCTTATCTCCCCTTCCCGAAAGGTTCACTACCACAATGTCTTCTTTGTTAAAGTTGAAATTGGCAAGTGCTGCGAGGGCGTGAGAGGATTCTACGGCTGGGATGATTCCTTCCAACCTGCTCAACTCTACTCCTGCTACCATCGCTTGCTCATCCGTGATACTTTCAAATTTGGCACGACCAGAATCAAACAAATGGGCATGAAATGGGCCAATACCTGGGTAATCCAAACCTGCGGAAATGGAATATGGCTCGATCACCTGACCATCTGCGGTCTGCATCAGATATCGTACGGCTCCCGTGTAGCACGCCCTCTTTTCCAAGGACAGTTGTTGCTGCAGATTTTCCCGTATCATTTCCAAGACCAGCTGCTTCCGCAGCTACAAGCTTCACATCTTCCCTACCCAAATAATGGTAAAAAGCCCCTGCAGCATTGCTACCTCCACCTACACAAGCAAATACATAATCAGGATCAGTTCTACCTTCCTTTTCTAGCAATTGCACTTTTATCTCTTCGCTGATGACAGACTGAAATCTCGCCACCATATCCGGATACGGATGTGGCCCAACTACCGAGCCGATGATATAGTGCGTATCAGCAGGGTTATTGATCCAGTGACGCATCGCTTCGTTGGTTGCATCTTTGAGTGTCTTGCTACCTGAAGATGCCGGTCGAACCTCCGCTCCTAAAATCTTCATGCGCTCCACATTCGGCTTTTGTCTGGCCATGTCTATCTCGCCCATATACACGATGCACTCCAAGCCCATCAATGCGCAAACAGTAGCTGTAGCCACGCCGTGCTGTCCGGCTCCTGTTTCTGCAATTATTTTTTGCTTGCCCAGAGCCTGCGCGACAAGGATTTGCCCCACCGTATTGTTTACTTTATGAGCTCCTGTATGGCACAAATCTTCTCGCTTCAAGTAGATTTTAGCCTGATATTTTTCAGACAAACGCTCCGCCAAAAAAAGCGGTGTTGGACGACCTACATAGTCTTTCAAAAGCTGATCAAATCGCTGTTTGAATGCTGGCTTAGAAATAATATCCAAGTAGTTCTCTTTCAGTTCCTCCACGTTGGGATAGAGCATCTCAGGGATATATGCCCCACCGAACTTTCCAAAATACCCACGTTCGTCCACTAAATATTTCGATGATGAATCTATCATAACTCTTCTTTTAGTAATCTAATTTTTTCAATGTCTTTCAATCCCGGTGCTAGTTCAAAACGACTGTTTACATCGATGGCATAAAGCTGCGGAAGGTTCAATGCCTTGATAGCTGCAACGTCTGCTAAATCAATTCCTCCACTAAGAAAAAAAGGCTTTGTGGAAGTATATTGTTTCAAAATAGCCCAGTCAAATTTCTGCCCGCTACCACCATAAGCTGGCGTTTTTGTGTCAAACAAAAAATAATCCACCACATCTTCAAACGTCTTTAAGTCTTCGATAGGCATTTGATCTGTCACGCTAAAAACCTTCATTATTCGCAACCCAGCATTTTTAAGTTGCTCAGCCAATGCCACAGACTCATCTCCATGCAACTGCACCATGTCCAATTTATAATTACGGACTTGCTCCATAATCTCCTCAAAGCCGGCATTCACAAAAACCCCTACTTTCTGGATTTCCTTCGGTATCAAAGCCACCACCGAAGGATTTTCTATATATCGCGGTGACTTTGAGAAAAAAATCATCCCAATAAAATCTGGTTTCAAGGCTACCAAAGCGCTCACATTTTCTGCCTCGCGCATCCCACATACCTTGAGCTTTATTTCACTCACTTTAGTAATTTCTTAATGTCGTCAATGAATTCTTTGGCTGCCTTTTCCGGGCTTCCTGTCTTCATAAAATTCTCGCCAATCAAAAAACCTTCATAGCCATGACCCATCAGGTCAACCACGGTTTTCGGGTCGCTGATGCCACTTTCTGACATTTTCAAAAACTCCGATGGAATCTTCTCAGCCAATTCTTTCGACAGGTTGATATCCGTCACGAAGGTTTTCAAATTCCGATTGTTCACTCCTAGGATATCCACATGCTCGTTGATTGAGCGCTGCATTTCTTCTTCGTCATGCACTTCTAAGATAATTTCCATACCAAAGGATTTTGCGAAAGCACCCAAACGCTTGATCTCTTCCGGAGAAAGTACCGCCGCGATCAATAGGATCACATCTGCGCCTATAGATTTTGCTTCGATGATTTGATATTCATCAATGATGAAATCTTTTCTCAGGATTGGGCAAAAGTTAAAACTTCTGGCCGTGATCAAATCCTCATTTTTTCCTCCAAAATATTTTTTATCAGTGAGCACAGAAAGTCCAGAAGCGCCAGCTTGCATGTAGCCGATAGTCGTTTTTTCTACAGATGCAGCACCATTGATCACGCCTTTGGATGGAGACTGTCTTTTGAACTCCGACAAGATGCCCACCTTGTCTGGTCTGCGAATGTAATGCGTAAGCGAAACAGGCTGACCACCAAAATAGGTACTCTGCTCTAGCAATTTCACAGGATAAAGCTCCTTGTTCTGCGCTACCTCTACCCTTTTGTCTGCTACTATCTGATCAAGAATATTACTCATCTTATGAATTGATTGCTATGAATTTTTTGAATGACGCCAGTGCTTTTCCAGACTCCAATGACTCTTTGGCTTGTGCCACACCCTCTGCTATACCGATTTGTTTTCCTGTTGCAATTGCGAGTCCTGCATTGGCAAGAACTGCATGATTTTGCGCTTGCGTACCTTTATTGTTTAAGATCGATTGGAAAATCTCTGCGGCATCAGCCACCGATTCTCCTCCGTGCAGTTGCGCTTCCGTCACTTGGCTCAACCCCAAATCCTCCGGCCTCAAAACCTCTTCTCTGCCATTGGTAATCATTTTGAAATTTCCTGTAAGAGAAACTTCATCGTAACCATCAAGAGAATGGAGGATCACAAAATTTTTGTCGGTATTCTGATAGAGATAGCCGTAAAGCCTAGCCAATTCAAGATTGAATACGCCTACGAGCTGATTTTTTGGAAAAGCGGGATTCACCATTGGCCCAAGCATATTAAAGAATGTCTTCATGCCCAATTCCTTACGAACAGGGCCTACATTTTTCATCGCTGGGTGAAATAGTGGTGCATGCAAAAAGCAAATACCAGCTTCATCCAGACTTTTCGTTAGTGTACCAATATCATTGGAAAACTTGGCTCCCATGTGCTCCAGTACATTGGAAGAACCACTCACGGATGATACGCCATAATTGCCATGCTTGGTCACCACCTGCCCTGCTCCGGCTACCACAAAAGAGGAAAGCGTAGAAATATTAAACGTATTTTTACCATCACCACCAGTACCACACAGATCAATGGCATTGTAGCCCTCAGCTGGTACTTTCACGCAAAGTGAAAGCATGGCATCACGAAATCCCTCCAGTTCCTCTACCGTAATCGTTCGCATCATATACACCGTGAGAAATGCCGCCATTTGGCTTTGGTTATATTCTCCCGTTGCGAGTTTAGTGAGCACGGCAGCAGCTTCCTGCTTGGTGAGTGTTTGATATTTAAATAGTCTATTTAAAACTTCCTTCATTGTTGTTTTTTTTCATTTCCGCTTTTGCGAAAAAAAGACTGCAATTTATTGATACCTTAAAAAACTAATGTGGCCTTTAAACTAAATTTAGCTTCGAAGTATTTCAATCCAAAAACCTAGAATAATTATAAGACTCCCTTCGGGCGGCACGCGTAGTGAGTGACGGAACATGAAAACAATCCCTAAAGTAAAACTACGGTTACAAACTGCCACTCGGAATAGAAAGCCAATTGTTGATCATTCTTTTGCCGTGCTCCGTCATGATCGACTCAGGATGAAACTGTACACCACGTACGTTTAAGGTTTTGTGCTTGACTGCCATCACGTGACCTTCCTCATCCAGTGCCGTCACTAGTAAATCACTCGGAATACTTTTAGGGTCTACCGCCCACGAGTGGTAACGACAAACCATAAATTCATTGGGTAAACCTGTGAAAAGTTCGTCTTTATGATCCGTCAAAATGGCTTTGGTGGCCACTCCGTGAAAGACCTGAGAAAGATTAAAAAGCGTTACCTCCAAAGTTTTCCGAAATGCCTTGATGGCCTAAGCAAACGCCTAAGATGTTTTTGGTAGCAGAAAATTTCTTGATTACCTCTGGCATCACACCTGCATCGGCAGGAAGACCTGGCCCTGGAGACAATAATATATGCTCAAAACCATCTGCATAATCGGCGATGATCTTATCGTTTCTGTGGACTTCCATTTCGTCACTCATGCCCAACTCTCTGAGGATATGAACCAAATTGTAGGTAAACGAATCGTAATTATCTATGACTAAAACCTTCTTCATTTAGTTGTTGATTTTTTCTGCTGAAGCCATTGCTGACTCTAATGCTGCCAATTTATTATACACTTCTTGTACTTCACTTTTCGGGTCAGATTTTGACACGATTCCAGCTCCTGCCTGGAAAAACAATTGATTTTCTTTGCTCATAAAAGTACGAATCATGATGGCATGGTTGAAGTTGCCTTTAAAATCCATAAAACCTATGGCTCCACCGTAAAATCCACGAGCTATATTTTCATATTCGTTGATCAACTGCATGGCGCGATACTTCGGTGCTCCCGAAAGCGTGCCAGCAGGGAAAGTGCTCGCTACAATCTGAAGTGGATCAGCGTCCGCTCTCAATTGCCCCGTCACTTTAGACACCAAATGAATGACATGAGAGAAATATTGGATTTCCTTATAGGTTTCTACTTTCACTTCATCTGAGGATCTACTTAGGTCATTTCTGGCTAAATCCACAAGCATGATGTGCTCAGCGTTCTCCTTAGGGTCTGCCAAAAGCTTCTTAGCAAGTTCGGCATCCGCTGTATCATCACCCGTTCGTCGGAAAGTCCCCGCTATTGGGTAGATCACAGCCTCTCTGTTTTTCACTACGATCTGAGCCTCTGGTGAAGACCCGAAAATTTTATAGCTGCCATAGTCGAAATAGAACAAGTAAGGCGATGGGTTGATAGATCGCAATGCTCGATAAACCTGAAATTCATCGCCTTTAAATTCCGTATTGAATTGTCTGGAAAAAACCACCTGAAACACATCTCCCAAATTGCAGTGCTTCATGCCTGCTTTCACTGCCTCTAGATAAGTCTCGTCAGTGAAATTGGATTTTGTTTCACCCACTTTCTCAAAGGCAAAAGTCGGAATATTTTGCTGCGTCAGATAAGAAAGCAAATCTTCAAATGCCACCTGATTTGGCTCACCCAAATACGTTTCTATCAGGTGACATTCGTTTCTAAAATGATCTAAAACCACTACAAACCTGAAAACCTGATAACGAACCTCTGGAATATCTGAAGATGGAGTTTTAGGATTAGAAAACTGGAGGTCTTCATAATACTGCACCGCATCGTAAGACATATAGCCAAACAATCCTGTTTTGATATAGGAGCCATTCTCTTCCGCTGCTTCAAAAGCTCCCGAAAAATTTCTCAAATGATTCAGAAAGTCGCTACGCTCTGCCAATGCTACTTGAGCATTTTTCCCATCAGGAAACTCAGTAGACACTTTGCCATCGAGTAACTGGAATGAGGCAATAGGATCACAGCAGATGTACGAAAAGCTATGCTCCTCACCATGATAGTCCGAACTTTCCAAAAGGAAGGAATTGGCATAGCGATCCCTTAATTTCAAATACAATCCCACTGGAGTAATGGTATCCGCCAAAATCGTTTTTTGCCTTATTTTCAGTTTGTATTTCGTTTCCATATTACTTTTTGATCAAAAAAAAACCCGCTGTGAACAGCGGGTTTAAGATTTATGTTTTGAACATACCTTGGCCATTCACATTTTTATTGTGTTATGAACCACCACCAGTATGTGTTTTTTCTAATCATGACCGCTAAGCTAATTCGATATTGAAAACAATTCCAATGAAAACGCGAAAAAAATCTTTTGAAAGTCACAATCACGTTGTGAAAGTCATTGTGCACTTCACTTTTTTTTAGGTTTATAATTTGTCTGCAAAACATTTTCAAAAATTAATTTAACTTGTGCCTATGTTAGGAACAGAAGAACAAATAAGCATACTCGTTCACCTTTCGATGGCTGATGGATTTTTGGCACACGAAGAGAGTAAGCTCATCCATGAAATCGGTTGGAAAAAAGGTCTAGCTAAGGATGCAATAGAAAACATCATTGATAACCCGCTCCCTGTACCAAACCTTCAAAATCTACCACAAGACGATAGATTTGAATATTTACATGAGGTGATACAATTGATGAAAATCGATCGTAAGATTCACACTAAAGAAATTCAGTTTTGCGAAAAACTTGCCATTGCCTTGGGGTACAAACCAGGAGTAGTTGCTGACCTATCAGCATACATTTATTCTGACCCGGCGATTAGTACAAAGAGAAGTTACTTGAAATCAATAGCGGATTCGCACTTGGTAAAAAAGAACAAAGCCCAATAAATTGGGCTTTTTTTTGCTCTTTCAGACTTTCGAATTAGTTCTTTAATGCCTTCTCTAAATCTTCAATCAGTTTCTTTGAAACCTTACGGTCGTTCGACTTTTTGAAAGTCTTCAAGGCGTCTATGGCCTCTCCAGCCTTAGCAAACAAGCCTTCAGCATTGCCATCGTGAGCAAAACTTCCCAAGCACCACTCGATTTCTGATACTAGTTGCTCTTCAATTTCCAGCTGCATAAGTTTGTCTTTAGCTGATTCCAATGCGATTTTTATTTTCTCTGCTGACATAATTTTGACGATTGTGATTTCTATACAAAAATAGACTTTTTACTATACGGGATTATAATAAAAAAGGTTTATTATGCTGAATTGATAATTATCATATCACAACAGTTCAATTATAGAAATTTAACACAGCTATTTTATCAATTTGATAACAATTGACAGGTCAGTAATCCAATTTTCCGAACGGAAGCATGTATCCAAGTGAAAAACCAATGGTGTACATATTCGATAAATCTGGAATTTGAGTTTTAAAATTCTGATGGTCTATCACGCTACTTACGTTATACGTAGCAAACATATCCAAATTGATAGCTCCAAAGCCAAAGTCTTTTTGTCCTCCTGCAGAAACCCTCACACCATACCCAAACTTTCGATCACGGCTCTGCTCGTAGGAGTAAAAATCTATCTTTCTTGTCGCCAAAATGGAGTCATTGGGATAAGCACTTTTCTGCACGTTTACCACATGCTCCACAAACATACCCAGACCGAAAAATGATTTAAAACTTCCTCTTCCAAAATTGATAATAGCCTCTACGGGCAGCTGCACATAGCTCATTTTTATCTTGTATTTCGGCTCTTCCGTTTCAGGAAATTTTTGTGCCCATCCTTTTTGGTCAAAATTGAGTCCAAATTGTAAACCTGGATTCACCAAAGCGTCTCTTTTCTTAGTAAATACCTTTCCAAACGCTCCAACCGTGTAACCAGGAATAAAATCCGTAGTGATAAAAGTAGTTCTAAGCGTATGTTCCATGTATATGGATGACACTTGAGGACCGCCCTTTATTCCCACGTAAGTCTTGGTTTGACCGTAAGAGAAAAAGGTTAGGGGAAGAATTAAGATAAGCAATAAGGATTTTCTAAAATTCATAAGTGTGAAAGGGCGAAGAATGCTACGCGATTCTGACGTTTCTTTTTGCAATACAATATTACTTCAAAGATGTAAAAGATCAGCATCTAAAGGAAGCCCAGTGTGTCTCGTAAACAAGATTCAATGAGCTAGTCAATGACTAGTTGGCGGAGAGCGTTGCATAATATCAAGACCGAGAACGAAATTCAAAACCCAAATTATTCCTATCACAACTGAATGTCACCCCAGAATGGGGTCTTAATCGCTATCCAGAGGAAAATTCCAAACCTTAGTATACGGATAGGATTCCCTGTGGGTGGCACGCATAGTGGCGCACGGCTAGTGGCGGACGGCCAGTCAATGACTGGTTAGCGGAGACCGTGCTTATACTCAAGATCGAGCACAATATTAGTTGACGAATAAGATTCCCTGCGGGTGGCACGCATAGTGGCGCACGGTTAGTGGCGGACAGCCAGTCAATGACTAGAAGACGAGAAATCCGAAGATCTACCTTTTCGTGATCTTATACTCATCTTCTCCGCTCGGATGCTGAATATACACCAGATAAGTACCTGCATCCAGAGCTGTCAAGTCCAAAGGAAAAACATGCAGACCAGCAGACAATTGATCAAAAACCTGGCTGATATGCACTTGACCAAGCATGTCCATTACCGTAATGGAGGTTTTGCCCGGAAGGGTTAAAACCGTGCGCACTGTAGTGATTCCTTCTGTTGGATTGGGATATGGTGGTTCAATAATGCTTTTTTCACTCTGAAGCGTCATACACCACTCATTATTCTCTGGTGAAAGGTCATTTGAGAACCTTATATTTGAAACAGCTACACACAAATAGGATAATGAATTTGCTGCAGGAATCCCCGTGCTCAAACGTACAATGGCACGCTTGCCGATTTCAATCCGCTGAATCACCTTCTCCGAGAGCGTAAATTCCTTTTCCAATTTAATCGCAAAATCCATCTCCTCAACGGGGAGGTTGCCCTGATTTCTTAATTCGATGAGCAGATTTCGCGTACTTCCATTGGTTATCAACTCTACTTTTTCAATCACCAAATCGGATTTTGACAAAGCTGAAATTACTTCTAATTCCACGCTATCGGTACAGCCGACTGCATTTCTTGCAACCATCTTAATGTTTTTCGTTCCTTGTGAGGAAATGGTAAGGAGAGGCGAAGCTTGAGTAGACACTTGCTGATTGTCTATGAACCACGTGTAGCCAGTGGCTCCTGTAGAACTATTGGTAGTGGATATGGTGAAAGGTGGTACACCATAGTTTGTAGAGAGGTTGAATGATGCAGTGGGTGCTTCCAACAATTTCACATTTCGTGTAGAGGACAACTGGCATCCAAAAGCTGTGATCACATCGAGTTTTACCTCGTAATTACCCCCACCATCCACAGGAAGTAAGGATATTTTACCATTTCCGAAAGACACACCTTCCACACTCCAAGTTCTTGAAACAATTGCATTACCTGAAATTGGCACAGAAATGTCCTCAACAAAAATATCTTGATTGGCACATTCACCATCTACGCTGATGCTCAAAACAGGATTCGCTGGAATATTCACCTCAATAACTTTGGTAGCGGAGCAGTTGGTGGTTTGTGTCGCCGTTAAAGTGACCGTATGTAGACCTGGTGTGTTGAAGGTATATGTCATGGTTGCTCCTGTAGCAGCCTGAGTCACGCCATCTACAATCCATAGTCGTGATTGAGAAACTCCAGTTTCATCCGTAAACTTAGATGCAAATCCCAGACAGCCTAACTCCGAGGTGACCACAAGTTCTGGCGCATCTATCACAAAAATATTTTCACTAAGTGCCGCTTCACAGCCACTACTCGCAAATACCACAAGGCGAAGATTTTTTAGTCCCGAAGTTTCAAAGATGATGGCGGGGTTCTGTTCTTCCGAAACCAACTCATCATCTACAAACCACTGCCAGGCGATGATGTCTGCATTGTCTGCTACACTCAAATCCGTGAAAGTAGAAGGAGTATTGGTACACAAGAGACTATACTCAAAATCGACATTGGGCGGGGTATCCACCAAAATATCTTTAGACACTATATCAATACATCCGTTGGGTTTGGTAGCCGTAAGAGTGACGGTATATGTGCCTCCTTCCGCATAGAGGTGATCCATTTGCTCGGCAGTACTTGAGAATCCATCTCCGAAATCCCAAACATACGACGCTGAAGGATCGCCTGTCAGGTTGATAAACGGTACAGGGAAGTCAGCACAGCTACTGACAAAGGAAAAATCAGCTTTTATTCCTTCTTTCAATGTAAAAAACTGGCTCACCGGCTCAGACTCACAACCAGGGATATTCACCCTTAGCGTGACTTCAAACGTTCCTACGGTATCGATACTGAGGATGGGAGATTTTTCATTGGAGGTCCATGCACCGATAGACCACTCATAGACAATTTGGTCAACATCATAGCCCAACTCACTGGTCTCATTGAGTAAGGTAATTTCCTGACCTGTGCATAAAAAAGCAGATTGGATCTCAAAAGCAGGATTTGGCGGAGCAGCGTAGATATTTATACTTTTCGAAGTGTTATTGCTACAGCCGTTAATTGTTTCTCCTTTTATAGACACATTGTAAGAGCCCGCTGTGACGAATTGGTGATTGACTTGTGCTCCGGATCCGATCTGCCCATCTCCAAAATCCCACTCGTATGAGGAGAATACGTCTTGATCCACCTCAAAAGAAAAATTGAGCTCCTCGCAGTTTACCGCCTGATAGCTAAAACCGATATCTGGAGCCAATTCCTCACCCACCGTCACTGTCTGCCTCGTGGATCGGCTATGGCCATTGGCATCTGTGACCCTGAGTCCTATCTGGTAAGTACCCCCCTGACTATAAGAAATATTCTTTGGCTCAAAGGCCGTGCTTGTTGCTGTAGATGCATTGCAGATGTTGGGGAAAGTCAATCGGTATATCTTTCCACCGGTGAAATTCTCACTAGAAAATCCGTAATACCTACTCCCTTCTTGATATATCCCAAAACCTGAATTATTGGTCAATACACCTAGATTCGTTAAATTATTTAGCTGAACCCCTGTATTACTATAGCTACTCCCAAAATCTACTCGATAAACATTACCACTCCCTGTCTGTCCAAATAAATAGTGCGCTCCATATTCCTCTATCGCAGTGATCCCCCGAATGCTAGTCATCGCCACCCCTAAATCTGTGATCACAGGGGAATTATTCATTAAATCAGATCCGAAATTTATCTTATAAACTTTATTATTACCATTAGAAGCTACAAAACCATACCAAGTATCGCATTCTTTTATCAAGCTTAAACCCAGCCCTGTGCTCAGCCCAGAGATAGTTATCTGACCTACAGCTGGTACTAGATTCAGGGGATCACTTCCAAAATCTAAACGTACCAGCTGCGTATTTGCATAACCTAAGACAAAGAGCAAATGACTATTTCCTATTTTCTGATATTCCAAACTGATGCCACTCGTCAAACCACCAAACTGGCCAACAAGTGTCAGATTAGGCTTAGAAGTCAAATCCGCTCCAAATTCCAGCCGATAAAGCTTGCCGCTACCCTCTATCACATAACCATACCATTTGCCTGAATGTGAAAATATCTCTACGCTAAACATCTGAGCTACCCCTACGTCCAAAGCTTTAGGTGCCGAAGGTGTATTGGATAAACTTGTGCCAAAGTCTAAACGGAAAATATTGACAGGGTTTCGGTTAGATACAAATGCGTAATACTGACCCAAACTGTCAACCACTTCCATCTTATAAGGAAAACCAAATGTCCCCAGATTGCTTTGGGTTGGTGCTTTCGACAAATCCCCTATACAAAAATCCCAGTCACTCACCGCTCCGTTTGCAGATGTATTGTCTAGTTGAAGGCTTTCATTGATGCACAGGTCGGTCTGGACGGTGAAATCGGGATAGGGACATACAGGCGCTGCAACCGTGATGTTTTTCTTCACTTCATCCACACAGCCCTGACTGGTGGCTACTTCCAGCGCCACTTCATACACTCCTGCTGTGGGGAAGCTAATCTGGGTATTTTTATTGGTAGAAAAGCTGTTGTTTTCATATTTCCAGTTCCAGCCCGTCACTGCATCCTGAATGCTCGTCAGGTCATTGCCTGTAAGTGATATCGGTACGTTAGCTTCCCCATTCCCACTAGTGATACTAGCCAAGGGGGCAAAGCTTACATTGACCGTATCCGTCACACTACTTATGCAACCAGAAGTGGTCTCTATTGCTAAGGTTACCGCAAATTTTTCTGCAGTGGCAAAGGTATGGAGTGGGTTTTCCTGATTAGAGGTTGCACCATCTCCAAAGCTCCAAGTATAGCCAATGATATTCGCAGATGGTGTGGTGCTGGTAAATGCCACATCCTGTCCAAAGCAATTGTGTGAATAAATAAAGGATGGCGATATGTCTTCAATAATACTCAGCTGCTGCGTAAATAGCGTGGTGCTACACCCCGGCACATAGGCAATCAGGCTGATCTCCTTCTCCCCGGAGGTGGGAAATATATACGTGGGGTTGCGCAAAGTGCTTGTTGCTTCGCCATTAAAATCCCAAAGGTATTGCAGCCCCCCAGTGAAACCGGATTCATCTGTGGTATTGGTAAAGGTGATCAATGTAGAAGTACATTGACTGCCTGAAGGCAAAGTGAAGCTCGCCGCTGAGGGTTCTGGATAAATCGTCAGCGTATCTACATATACATTTTCACATGTTCCATTGTCCACTGTTAGAGATACTTCATAAGTACCCGCTGCGGCATATTGATGTGTAGGGTTGGGAGTGGCACTGGAATTGCCATCTCCAAAATCCCAACTATAGCTATTGATATCCCCACTGGTATTTTGAGCACTAAACGTATTGGCATTTGACACACATCGGCTATGATCCACATTAAAGCGGATATCGGGCGCTATAGCTGCCCCCACCGTCACTGTCTGCCGTGTAGAGCGGCTGTTGCCATTGGTATCTGTCGCTTTTAAGCCAAGCGTGTAAGTGCCCGCCTGACTGTAGAAAATATTCTTTGGCTCAAAGGCCGTGCTTGTTGCTGTCGATGCATTGCAAACATTAGGAAAAGTCAATCGGTATATCTTTCCACCGGTGAAATTCTCACTAGAAAATCCGTAATACCTACTCCCTTCTTGATATATCCCAAAACCTGAATTATTGGTCAATACACCTAGATTCGTTAAATTATTTAGCTGAACCCCTGTATTACTATAGCTACTCCCAAAATCTACTCGATAAACATTACCACTCCCTGTCTGTCCAAATAAATAGTGCGCTCCATATTCCTCTATCGCAGTGATCCCCCGAATGCTAGTCATCGCCACCCCTAAATCTGTGATCACAGGGGAATTATTCATTAAATCAGATCCGAAATTTATCTTATAAACTTTATTATTACCATTAGAAGCTACAAAACCATACCAAGTATCGCATTCTTTTATCAAGCTTAAACCCAGCCCTGTGCTCAGCCCAGAGATAGTTATCTGACCTACAGCTGGTACTAGATTCAGGGGATCACTTCCAAAATCTAAACGTACCAGCTGCGTATTTGCATAACCTAAGACAAAGAGCAAATGACTATTTCCTATTTTCTGATATTCCAAACTGATGCCACTCGTCAAACCACCAAACTGGCCAACAAGTGTCAGATTAGGCTTAGAAGTCAAATCCGCTCCAAATTCCAGCCGATAAAGCTTGCCGCTACCCTCTATCACATAACCATACCATTTGCCTGAATGTGAAAATATCTCTACGCTAAACATCTGAGCTACCCCTACGTCCAAAGCTTTAGGTGCCGAAGGTGTATTGGATAAACTTGTGCCAAAGTCTAAACGGAAAATATTGACAGGGTTTCGGTTAGATACAAATGCGTAATACTGACCCAAACTGTCAACCACTTCCATCTTATAAGGAAAACCAAATGTCCCCAGATTGCTTTGGGTTGGTGCTTTCGACAAATCCCCTATACAAAAATCCCAGTCACTCACCGCTCCGTTTGCAGATGTATTGTCTAGTTGAAGGCTTTCATTGATGCACAGGTCGGTCTGGACGGTGAATGAACCAGTCGGACATGCTTGCCCAAATGCACGTGGCATCCACACGCACATCCATAACAAACTGAAAAGCATTCGTCGATTCATATCACAAAACTCTCGTTTTCATTGGACTATTTGTTCTAACTTCGATATTTAATTCCCATTTTTCGATCAATAATCCCATTATGCATAGCGATAAGCAGTCCTTTGATTTGATAATTGAGCCCCAGTCAAGTCTCCTTGCTCTTAATTGGAGAGAAGTCTGGCGTTACCGCGACCTTTTGCGTATGCTGATCAAGCGGGACTTTGTGACGTATTATAAACAAACCATCCTCGGCCCGTTGTGGTTTTTTATCCAGCCCATTTTCACCACAGTCATCTATGTATTCGTTTTTGGAAACCTCGCTGGTATTTCGACCGATGGTCTCCCCCAACCGCTGTTTTATATGGCGGGGATCACCATATGGAATTATTTTGCTGACTGCCTCAATAAAGTATCCACCGTATTCAAAGACAATCAGGGCGTATTTGGTAAAGTCTATTTTCCAAGATTGGTCACCCCACTCTCTATTGTGATTTCCAATTTGGTCAAATTTGGTATTCAGTTTCTTTTGTTTTTGGCTCTTCTGGCGTACTTCGGTCTGGCAACAGAGGCACAGTTCTCCATCAATGAATATGCTTTACTGCTCCCTGTTCTGATTTTGCTCTTGGCCGGATTGGGATTGGGTCTTGGGATGATCATCACTTCGCTCACTACTAAATACAGGGATCTGGTTTTCCTTCTCACATTCGGCATTCAACTCTTGATGTATGCCACCCCTGTGATCTACCCACTCTCCACCGCTCCTGAGAAGTACCGCTGGATTATAGAACTCAACCCCATTACCTCCATTGTGGAGACTTTTAGATATGGTTTTTTAGGGGCTGGGCAGTTTGATATTTATCTTTTAACTTACAGCATTGCGTTTACTGCAATTGTTTTAGTTTTGGGAACGCTTATTTTTAACAAAACAGAGAAGTCCTTTATGGACACCGTCTAGTTATCAGAAAAACACAATAGAAAAGCTACCAGCGATTTTGAAAAATAACACCCCAGCCATATTAGTCGAAAACATCTCCAAACAATACCGCTTGGGAGAAGTAGGAACAGGTACGCTCAGTCACGACCTGAGCCGCTGGTGGCGCAGTATCCGAGGGAAGGATGACCCCTTCCTAAAAGTAGGCGAGACCAATGACCGCTCCACCAAATCAGACAATCCCTATGTATGGGCTCTTCAGGACATCAATTTTGAAGTAGAGAAAGGTGAAGTACTAGGGATTATTGGTAAAAATGGCGCAGGCAAGTCCACATTACTTAAGATACTCTCCCGCGTCACTTCCCCAACTACAGGATCGATTAAAGCACGAGGAAGGATTGCTTCCCTGCTGGAGGTAGGTACAGGTTTTCATCCAGAAATGACGGGGCGCGAAAATATCTATATGAATGGAACCATCATGGGTATGTCACGACATGAGATCAAGGCCAAGTTGGATGAAATTGCCTCATTTGCCGGAGTAGATCGCTACCTGGATACACCCGTGAAGCGTTATTCCTCTGGCATGACCGTACGCTTAGGTTTTTCCATCGCCGCACATCTCGATCCGGAGATTTTGATTGTAGATGAAGTACTGGCCGTAGGTGATGCGGAGTTCCAGAAAAAAGCCATCGGGAAAATGAAAGATGTTTCGATGGGTGAAGGAAGAACGGTATTATTCGTTAGTCATAATATGGCTAGTGTGAAAACGCTTTGTACCCGCGGGATGATTTTAGAAAAAGGGCAAGTTTCATTTATGGGCGAGGTAGAAACAGCCATGTCCCATTATCTAGGTGATCATCTAAATCACAAAAGCCTCATATTGAGAGATTCAAAATATGAAACTTCAGACTTTCGCTTTATTGAACTGACTATTTTGACTACTCAAAATAAAACGGTTCTAGACGAATTTGACCAACTCGTGCTATCATGTAAACTTGAAGTTAAGCACCCACAAAACCTTCACATTACCTATGTCTTGTATGGGTCAATGGGGGAAGAACTTTTTACATTTACACATGCACATGACGGGACGAAACTAAATTTAGGAATAAATGAGGTGAAATGTTTCCTCCCCAAAGGATTCTTAAATATAGGGGATTACAGTCTTTCTCTCTACCTGATAAAAGACAGCAAGGAAACAATATTCGTCGAGCACAACATTCTGCATTTTCAAATACAGGCTGGAGATCGACCACATGGTAGTTGGATGGGCAAAGAACCTGGATTTATTAAACCTACTTTTGATTGGGAAATATCATAATTGTTGAAGTATGAAGCAAACGATAAAAAAATTACTCATTCGCATCATCCAACCTTTAAATAAAAGATTGGGTTTAGGCTCGTTTCAACGAGAGCTTGAAGGCACGAAAGATTCATTGATGACAAACTTTCTGCAATTACTCGTGCAATTTGAATTTGAACCTAAGCACATTGTTGATATTGGTGCCAATCATGGCACATGGACGAGGGAAGTAATCAAGTATTTTCCTACAGCCCAATACACCCTACTTGAACCACAAGAATGGCTCAAAGCCTCTTTTGAAGACCTACTAAATAAGCATGAGATCACTTTTTTTCCTTTCGGAGCTGGCGCAAAAAAAGGCATCTTCCAGTTTACCCTACACGAAAGGGACGACAGCTCTTCATTTAGATATACCAAAGAAGAGGCTCAATATTTAGGGCTTAAACAGATTGAAATCCCAATTGTCACAATCAATGACCTTTTGAGTGAATCCAATTTACCAACACCCGATATTATTAAAATTGATGCAGAAGGTCTCGATTTAGAAGTCCTTGAAGGTTGCTCTAATTACTTTGGTAAAACGGACATTTTCCTAGTGGAAGCAAGTGTGATGAACAAAACGTTTAAAAACGATCTTTTGAATGTCATCATTTATATGAATAACAAGGGATACACTCTTTTTGAATTTACCGATTTGAATAGACCCTTTCACAGAAAAGGACTTTGGCTGGTAGAAATGGCCTTTGTGAAAAAAGGAAGTTTACTGGATTCAATAACAATTGAACAACTGTCAGCATGATCCCAGTCACAAAACCTTTTTTACCCCCTATTGCCGAATACCAGCAATACATCAAAGACATTTGGGAGCGTAATTGGCTCACCAACAATGGCCCACTGGTCAATGAGCTAGAACTCAAACTAAAAGAACATCTGCATCTGGATCATTTGTTGTATGTTACAAATGGCACTATCGCCCTGCAAATTGCTATTAAGGCGCTTGAATTAAAAGGAGAAATCATTACCACGCCATTTAGTTACGTAGCTACGACCAGTAGCATAGTTTGGGAGGGGTGTACCCCTGTTTTCGCTGATATTGACAAAGACACACTCAATATTGACCCGAAGCAAATAGAAGCCAAACTAACTGAACATACCAGCGCAATACTTGCTACACATGTCTATGGCAATCCCTGCGACATTGATGCCATAGACGCGATTGCAAAAAAACACAAGTTAAAGGTCATCTATGATGCTGCACATTGCTTCGGATCAACTTATAAGGGAAAATCTGTTTATGGGTATGGCGACATCAGCACTGCCAGTTTCCATGCCACAAAAGTCTTTCACACTACAGAAGGAGGCGCTGTAATCACACAACAGCCAGAATTACTCAAGCGCATGGCGTTTCTTCGCAACTTTGGCCATGATGGGTATGAAAACTTTAATGGCGTAGGCATTAATGGTAAAAACTCCGAGTTTCATGCTGCGATGGGTTTGGCGAACCTTCCCTATATCAATAGTATCCTTGCTAAAAGAAAAAACGATCATGCACGGTATGACCATTGGCTTAACAAACTCAACCTTCAGAAAATACCATTCAACGATAAAACAGGCTCGAATTACTCTTATTATCCCATCTTGCTCAATAATGAAACCGACTGTCTATTACTCATGCGGACATTGGAAGCCAATGGCATATTTTGTAGGCGCTACTTTCACCCTGCGCTTTCATCGCTGGCATACGTTAAATCACAAGAATTACCAATATCTGATGCAATAGCCAAGAGCGTCTTGTGTTTACCTATGTACTATCAAATCACTTACTCCGAAATTGATTTAATTTGTAGGCTTATCTTGCGCACGCTTAGGTATCAGTAACACAAATCCAATAGTTAAATTATGAAAATTGGCATCATGCAACCCTACTTCTTTCCCTATTTGGGGTATTGGCAGTTGATACATGCCGTAGATACATTTGTCATCTTAGATGATGTCAATTTTATTAAAAAGGGGTGGATTCATCGAAACAATATTTTGATAAATGGTGAGCCTGGTCAGATCAACATCAACATCAGTAAGGTCAGCCAAAACAAATCCATTCGAGACCATGAATTGTCCGATGATATATCGTGGAAAGCCAAAATGCTTAATACAATAGCACATCAATATAAAAAGGCACCCCATTTTCACGAAACCTATGCTCTTGTTGAGAAAATAGTCAACACTGCTGACACTAATCTTTCCAAATTTCTTGGTAATAGCATCGCGATGATTTGTAGGCATTTGAATATCAAAACCAAACTCATAATGAGTTCGTCGATTCATCCAAAAGGGGAACTTCGTGGGGAGGATCGCATCATTGATATTTGCCTTAGAGAAAATGCAACGGATTATATCAATCCCATTGGTGGGGTTGAGATTTACAACACCACTCATTTTGAACAAAATGGAATAAAATTGGGCTTTATCAAAATGCAATCGATCAAGTACCCCCAGTTTGGTGAAAATCTCATTCCCTATCTTTCCATTATTGATGTATTGATGTTTAATTCAAAAAGAGAAATTACTGAACTATTAATTCAATACAACCTGATTTCACCAAAGGATTAACCTACCATTTTACCTGAAATCATGTAAACCTCATCAAATAACGAGTACCAAATGGAGTATCTAATCAAAAAAGAAAAACATTCAAATGAAAATATATATTCCCTATTGAAATGTTTGAATTCCGAATTAACACCCCGACTTGATACATTGGTCAACATTTGCGAATACTCAGAAAAAATCTATAACAAAGCTAATATCATCATTATGGAATATGGCGATATTAATATTGGCCTTCTGGCATACTACGTCAATAAAGATTTTTGCTTTATTTCTATTATTGGCATCATTGAAAAATACCAAAAAAGAGGATTAGGAAAACGATTGTTTCAAATTTTGATTGAGGACATGAAAAATCTAAATGTGAGTAAAATTCGGCTAGAGGTTCATAATAAAAATGTAAAGGCCAACACTTTCTACACTAAATTAGGATTTACGGTATGTGAAACCACAAAAAATAGCAGAATATTAGAATTTGAAGTCGCTCACCATAAGATTTAAAACCTTTTGATTTTTTAGATGCATAAGACTCTAGTCAATATTATCATGATTACATACAACCATGAAGCCTATATAGAAAAGGCGCTCATTGGGGTGCTTAATCAACAAACAAAATTTAGTTATGTGTTGATAATAGCAGAGGATTGCAGCACCGACCACACAAGAATAATGTGTGAAAAATATGAAAAAGCTTATCCTAGCGCAGCTAAACTTTTGGATTCTTCTGAAAATCACGGAATGCAGAAAAATTTCATGAGGGCATTTGCTGAATGTACTGGCAAATACATCGCTCTTTGCGAGGGTGATGACTACTGGACAGACCCCTACAAACTGCAAAAGCAAGTAGACTTTTTGGAGGCCAATCCCGATTATGCCATATGTTTTCACCCTGTAGTTGTTAAAGATGAAAACTCTGGTGAGATGATAGAGGACTATCTCACACATGAAGTCCCTAACACCACTACTATTGAAAATCTCGCCTGTCTAGGTAATTATATGCACACACCAAGTGTTGTCTTCAGAAATAGGGGAAGTCTCCCCTCTTACTTCAATCAATTAGCTGCCGGAGATTACCCATTGCATCTATACAACGCTGAGCAAGGAAAAATTTTTAAGATGACAGACATTATGGCTGTTTATCGCGTGCATAACCGCAGTAGTTGGTCTTCAAAAGATTTAATCTACAGGCAAAAGCGAAATGTTGAAGATCTTGCCGTACTTCGTGGAATTTATACAAATCCCAGCATACATAAGAATCTAACAACTCAGTATGCTAACGTGTGTTTAGCCACGTTTGAGACATTGATGGTTACACAGCAACATGATCACGCAGAATTCTATCTAAATGAAACATTTAAGGCAAATAGCCATCTAGTATTCAAGAGTTATCATAAACTTTTTGAAAGAGTGAAAGAATTAGATCAACCAAAAGATTTTCATTGGCTTCTAACTAAAATTTTATCAAGAATCAAAAGGTTTTTAACAATGAAAAGCAGAAACTCACAGCCATGAATGTTGAGAAACCAAGTGTCTCTGTTATTGTTCCAAACTACAATCATGCATCCTATCTAAAGCAAAGGATTGACAGTGTATTGAATCAAACCTATCAAGATTTTGAGCTGATCTTGCTAGACGATTGCTCGACAGACAATAGCATAGAGATACTTCAAGAATACAGCAATCATTCCAAAGTCAGCCACTTTATTGTAAATAAAAAAAACACCGGCAGTCCATTTACCCAATGGCAGAAAGGAATCGAACTGGCACGAGGTGAATTTATTTGGATCGCGGAAAGTGATGATTCTGCTGATAACAAGTTACTTGAATATCTTATTGCAGCGTTTGCGAAGGCCAATCAAAAAAGCGAAATAGGCTTGCTTTACTGTCAGTCTATAGTTATTGATGAATCTAGTCGCGAAATAAGGACATGGGCTGACAGATGGACTAAATCAATCGAAACTGAACAAAACATTGAATTTACGGGTAGCGACTATATTGAGCGTTATATGCTGTTTGAAAACACCATTCCCAATGCGTCAGCTGTTTTGTTTCGAAGAGACCTCACACCAGAATTTATTCAAATCAAAAAAATGAAATTGAATGGTGATTGGCTATTTTGGATTCTGATGTTATCTAAAAACAATGGACTATTCGTTAATACACCTCTCAATTACTTTCGCCAACATTTCCGTACTGCACGTTCGAAAAATATTCAAACTGGATTGAATCTCATCGAGCAATATACAGTTCTAAACCACCTTAATGACGCAAAATATATTAAAAATAAGGCTCCAATTAGAGAGAAGCAAAAAGAAGCCCTTAATAACTATCTAACATTGTACCTGAATTATCGAAGATTTCCAGCTAATTTTAGTTTATTCCTCATTAGCACATGGAAAGATTACCCTACTGTTATCAGTATTTTATTGTCGCGACTTTTTAGGAAGTTTTTCAATACGAAATCATAATGATAAGACTAAAATTCTTTTCTGAAAACAAAATCAAATCATGAATGTGGTCATTACCATACCGATTTACAAAAAAGAGCCGTCTTACTATGAATTGGTTTCCTTACAACAAGCGTTCAAGGTCTTTCATGCTAAGCCAATTAAATTTGTGACTCACCGTACTTTGGACTTATCAGCTTACAGCAAATTAGTAGACCACCACCCAGATTTTAGGTTAGTATACTTTGAAGAGAAATATTTTAAGCATATAGAAGCGTATAATAGATTGTTAATATCAAAATGTTTTTATCAATCTTTTGCTAATTTTCAATATATCTTGATCTATCAAACTGACTGCTTTGTATTTAGTGACGATCTGGACTTTTGGTGTAAACAAGGCTATGATTATATTGGAGCACCACTTTTTGAAGGGCGACAAAACTCATTACCAAATTCTGATTATGCTATGGGTGGTAATGGAGGGTTTTCTCTTAGAAAAGTGTCTTCTCATTTGTCCATTTTAAAAGTATTTAAACGAATTAAATCCACTAAACAATACTTTCGAGATTATAATAAAATGAATTGGAAAGGCAAGCTCTTTCACTTTCCAAGTCAGATATTTGGGTATTTATTTAAGAACAATTTTCATCACTATTTTAATGATTATAATGGAAATGAAGATGTATTTTGGTCGCACTATGTCCCCAAAAAATTTCTATGGTTCAAAGTAGCCCCTGTATCTGAGGCTCTGAAATTTGGCATGGAGGTACAACCGCGTCGAATGTTTAAAGATAATGGAAACAAGTTGCCCTTTGGTTGTCATGCCTGGTGGAGATATGATCTCAAATTCTGGAAACCTTACATTGAAAAAAAAGGGTACAAGTTAGAATAATACAATTCTCAATTTGCTTGTTTTATAAACCAAATATGAATTATCCAAAAATATCCATTGTCACACCTAGCTTTAATAGCGAAAAATACCTTGAAGAAACAATCCTATCTATAATTGATCAACAATATATCAATTTAGAGTACATAATAATTGATGGAGGAAGTACGGATAGGACGCTAGAGATAATAAAAAAATATGAAACGAATTTGCACTACTGGGAATCGACTCCAGACAATGGAATGTACCATGCTATTCAAAAGGGTTTTGACCGATCATCAGGCGATATTATGGCTTGGCTGAACAGTGATGACATGTATCATCCAAAAGCTCTTTGGGTGATTGCGGAAATTTTCTTAAAATTTAAGGAAGTAAATTGGATCACTGGAATAAATACAATCTTTGATAAAGATGGTCGAACTGTAGTTGTCAATAAAGCAAAAAATTGGTCTAAAAATCATTTCTCAATAGGTGAATGGAAATACGTGCAACAAGAATCAACATTTTGGAGAAGGTCTCTTTGGAGCAAATCAGGCTCACATTTAGATCTATCTTTAAAATACGCGGCTGATATGGAGCTTTGGAATCGTTTTTTTAAATACTGTGATTTAATTTCAGTTACAACTTTAATTGGAGGTTTCAGAAATCATGGAACCTCACAATTATCAAATCGCTTTGCTCAGGCATATCTAACAGAAGTAGAGGATATATTGCAACAAGATAAATGCACATTCTCAAAGTCAAAAAGAAAAAAAATTATCATCATGCGGCTTCTCAATATATTATCTAACAAGTTAACGGAATACCACGTGGACTGGGCTGCAAAAATCCTTAAATCAGTGTTTTCTAAACTTAATCCGTCTCCCCTTAGAATTGGGTTTCATCTTCCGACAAAACAATTCATTTATATGAAAGATTGAATTCTCTTTGGGCTATGTGATCGCTAATATTACGTAGGAAAGTTTCTCCATAATTTGAACCGCATTAATGTTTTGCCGAAAATATCATCGAAAGAGTATTTAAAATTTTAATATATCAATTCTGTTAACCAGAAAATTAAGTATCACTCCTGCATGAAAATTCACATCTACGCAATCTCCCTGAAAGACAACAACACGGAAAGAAGGGACAACATCTCCAAGCAAATGAAAAAAATAGACTTGGATTATACCATTATAGATGCTGTAGTAGGTGCGAACGTGGATAAAGCTACTGATGCCAGATTGAGTGCAACGTCACAGCACCTGCGTGCCGGTCAGATCGGCTGTGCACTCAGTCATATCCAATGCTATGAACTGGCTCAAAAACAAGATCTTGATTTAGTACTGCTTTGCGAGGATGACTTTAACATCAAAGCGCCTATCGGCGATGATGTGGCCACCATCACGCAAAACTTAAAAGGAAACAGCGTATGCCTGCTCCATTGGACAACTTTCGCTGGTGAAACGCTGTACTTCGACAGTCAAAAAAGAACTATACTTCCATCTGGCCGGTCGATGTACGGACTAAAATCGGGAAGACCACTTTGCGCAACAGCATATATCTGCACCAGAGAAGCCTATACTTCCCTGTTGAAGCATCTACTGCCCCTGCAAACGGTAGCGGATGATTGGCCCAGGTTTTTGGATAAGGGGTTTATTGAAAACATCTTTCTGGTAGATCCTGCACCCGTGGACATACAGCACTTTGAAAGTCAGATCGGCTATGGAAGTGGCGGTGGACGCCTCAAAAAAATGGCCGAATGGGTCAAACACAAAAAAATACCATTGCTGAAATGGGTGGCCGACTGGCATTTAAATAGATTGGCAGAAAAGAATAAAAAGCGCGTGATTGTGTAAAAAAGCCGTTACATGGAAAGGATGCCATGCGGGCCATCGGCTTAGGGCATGACACGATAATGGTAAAATGAACATCCTAATTATCACCCATTGAGCGTGCCCCACCCACCAACTAGTCACCCACTACGGGTGCCGCCAGAATGGAGTCTTAATCGCTATACAGAAGAAAATCAAATCGAGATAATGAATAGGATGCTCTACGAGAATGACTGGTTAGCGGAGACCGTGTTTATACTCAAGATCGAGCACAAAATTCAAAAACCAAATTGTCCCCTCAACAACTGAATGTCACTCCAGAATGGAGTCTTAATCACTATCCAGAAGGAAATCCCAATCTAGAAAATGTATAGGATTCCCTTCGGGAATGACTGGTTAACGAGAAGGAGCAAAATCACCTCTCACTATCAACGCGTGCCACCCGCAGGGAATCTTAATCGCCATCCAGAGAGTGCTTGAGCGCCGCAGCACCCTGCGCAAACGTCTTTTTCAACCAGTAGCGCAGCGATTTCAACAAGTCATCGGCGCGCTTCATCTCGTCGAGCAGGCTCTGGGTCTTCTCTCCTACTTTGCCCCGTGCCACATCGTCACCACCTTCTTCCAGTGCGGTTTGGTAGTTGTTGTTCAGTGCGGCTACCAGTTCGGCACTCAGGTCTTCATCAAAGGCCGTGAAGTTAGTCACGTCAGACTCTAGTGCTTCTAGCACCACTCCTGTGTGTTGCAGCAAGCGTGCATCGGAAATATTATACTTTCTATCCATTGTTTAGGGGTTTAATTGAACATACCGTATTAAATACCATTGAAATTAATGGTATTGCAGAAATAAAACCAATCAACCGTTGTATTTATTGCCCTACTTTCACCTCACTAAACCAATAAGCGTCATTATCGCACAAAAAAGCCTGTATTTGTTATTCCATTGTGGCATGTGATTGTATCCAGCCATAGGAGGACAAGGCTGGGCGCAGTAGTGAAAGAAAAGCGAGTCGTAGTGAATAGTTAGCGAGTCATAGCCGTAAATCAGCGAGTGCTAGTGATAAAAAAGCGAATGGTAGTGGATGCTTAGCGAGTCTTGGTGACAGGCCAGCGAGTCTTCGCGAATAGTCAGCTAGAGGTAGCGGATAATTAGCGAGTGATAGTGAGAGAAAAAAGAGTGGTAGCGACAAGCTAGCGAGTGATAGTGAAAGAAAAGCGAGATTTTTGGCGATGACTATTGTGCCTTTTTCTTCAATCAAGCTTACTTGATATGACCTATCTCCCGAAAACGGCTCAACGACCAGATGAAGCTAAAGCAAAATCAGGAAAAAGTTTATTTTTTCGTTGGCTGAAGCCGAACGGTAAGGATGCTATTACAGTTGCTTTTAAGCAACTGATAATGAGCGATAAAACAAAGGATTTAGCCACTATAAGTACCACCTCACACCGGGTTGAATCTTTACTTCAATTGAAAAACAGCAGTGTCTTTTTATTGATTTAGATTTAAATACTAACCAAACAATACAAGCCAAACCCGAGGTTTCGCTACCTAGCCTAAAACCAAAAAAAACCGACTTGCGCCGAGGTTTTCATTATCTAGATTCTGCGAATGGAATTATCCATTCATAGAAATCAAAAACTCATCATTATTTCGAGTGCCTTTTATTTTGCTTAGCAATTGCACGAGATGTGAGCTGGCTGAAATCTATTGGATTGGATAAAGATTGATTGGAATCACTCGCTGATAGTGGATAAAATCCTTATCCAGAGTAAAAATCTGCATTTCATTGTGGACAGCTACGGCGCAGATAAGAATGTCAACTGTGAAGCACTGGATTCCATTGGCTACACATTGGGTGTGCAGCTCTGCTGCCAACTCGTAATCTTCTGTATAAATGGGGAAATCCGGAAACTGCCTTAATTCAGATTTAAGTTTTTCAAATTGATCCTTTTGCTTGAACCCAGTCAAAAGTTCTTGACGGATGGGACCCAGAATGACTCCCGAATTAATCTCAAGCAAACGGGTCAATTGCCTAGTAATAGTCGGATCACTGGTTTGCTTCCTCCTTAGTGCCTCAGACCAGATATTGGTGTCAATAATTACACTCACACCTGACCTTCTATACGCTTATTACCACGTTTTCTTTCCTCCTTATAATCATAATCACCATCCCAATCGAGTGTTCCAAACAGCTTGACAATACCCATTTGTTTACGCTTTTGCACGTATTCTTTGAGTGCCATATTTACTGCTTCACGTTTGGTTTTATGATGTCCCATTTCCACTGCTTCTCTGAGCAGTTCCTGATCAATGTTCAAGTTTGTAGCCATATTCACACCTTGTTTCACACATCAATTTACACACAATTCACAAAATAAGTTCATCGCCTCCAATAGTGATTAGGCAATGAAAGACCGCCCTGCAATTCTTTCCCCACACCATAACTAAAAAAAACCCCGACTTGCGCCGAGGTTTTCATTATCTAGATTCTTCGAATGGAATTACCCGTTCATAGAAATCAAAAACTCATCATTATTTCGAGTGCCTTTCATCTTGCTTAGCAAGAATTCCATTGCCTCGTTGCTATTCATGTCAGACATGTACTTTCTGAGTATCCAAACTCTGCTCAGTACATCTTTATCCATAAGCAAGTCCTCACGTCGAGTACCAGAAGCCGGCACATCAATGGCAGGATACACACGCTTGTTAGATAGTTTTCTATCCAACTGAAGCTCCATGTTACCAGTACCTTTGAATTCTTCAAAGATCACCTCATCCATCTTAGAACCAGTCTCGATCAATGCAGTAGCGATGATGGTCAAAGACCCGCCATTTTCTACATTTCTAGCTGCTCCGAAGAAACGCTTAGGCTTGTGTAGCGCATTAGCATCCACACCACCAGAAAGTATTTTACCAGAAGAAGGCACCACAGTATTATACGCTCTTGCCAGACGTGTGATAGAATCCAAAAGAATCACCACATCATGTCCACATTCCACCATTCTCTTGGCTTTCTCCAGCACAATGCTCGACACTTTCACGTGCTTGTCAGCTTGCTCATCAAAAGTAGAAGCGATTACTTCGGCTCTTACAGAGCGAGCCATATCTGTAACTTCCTCAGGACGCTCATCGATCAATAGGATCATCAAATACACCTCCGGGTGATTCTCCGCTATTGCATTTGCTATTTGCTTCAAGAGTACCGTTTTACCAGTTTTTGGCTGTGCCACAATCATTCCCCTCTGACCTTTACCTATCGGAGCAAATAAATCCAAGATACGCGTAGAGTAGTTGTCTGGTCGAGTGCTTAGGTTCAGTTTTTCCTCAGGAAAAAGTGGGGTAAGGTATTCGAAAGCAATTCTATCTCTAATCTCCTCAGTAGTCTTACCGTTGACGCTAGAAACTCTCAGCAATGCAAAGTATTTCTCTCCGTCTTTTGGCGGTCTGATTTGACCTTTTACTGTATCACCTGTTTTCAAACCAAAAAGTTTGATTTGAGATGGAGATACATAAATATCATCTGGAGACGCCAGATAGTGGTAATCACTTGATCTTAAGAAACCATAGCCATCTTGCATGATTTCAAGAACCCCTTCATTTTCAATGACTCCATCAAAATCTTTGATATCTTCATTGAACTGAGCCTTTTTGCTTCTTGCCTCTGGTCTTCTATTTTCGTCTCTTTTATTTTCTTTATTGCCCTCCTCACGTGGCTCTCTCGGCTCACGTGGAGGTCTGGCTTCAGATTTCTCCTCGCCATCCTCACGTCTTTTAGGACGTTTATCCTGATCTCTTTTCGGCTTTTCAGCTTCTTGTTTTGAATCAGGAGTAGAGTCTATTTTAGGTGCTTCTGCGCCTTCCAACTCAATATCCAGAGACTTCAAAAGATCAGCAGAGTCACTGCTTACCTTAGGAGCTGCCGCCTCTTTTTCAGGAGCTTTTTCAGCTTTCGCCTCGACTTTTTCTCGTGGGGCTGGCTTCTCTCTTGGATTTGGTTTCTTGCGTGGAGCAGGCTTTTTCTCCGCCTTTGGCTCAGCAGAGGCATCTTTCGTTGCTTCTTCACTCTTCTCAGGTGAAGGCTTCACTGCTGTCTCTTTTTTAATTTTTTGAATCTCTGTATCCGGCATGGTCGCCTGAACATCGAGAATTTGGTAAATCAAATCTTGTTTTGCTGCTTTTTTGGCATTCTTGATGCCTAGACCTTCGGCTATATCTTTCAGCTCAGAAAGTAGTCTTACACTCAAATCATCTAAGGTGTACATAAAATAATAAGTAGGTTAAATAGAACTGGTAATCCGTTTGAAAACTCGGGGGATTTGCCGTGTGGAATTAGATAAGGATAGTAAAATTCGTGATTGTCACTCGAATTGAGACACAATGATATCACATTGCAAGTGATTTCACAAAATATACTTTCAAAAAACACGGAAATATTCGATAAACAAGAAAAATTAACATATTTCAATATTTACACAGAAGCCGTTTAATTTGCAGCTGCTAATAAAAAGACAAACGAATGCTACAAGTTGTTGCGATTAAAGATCAGTTTGAAAAAACGGTAGAAGGCCTAGAAAAAAGAGGCTTTAAAGATGCGAAATCTGTTCTTAACGAAATTTTATCCACAGACGAAAATAGAAAGAAGACGCAACAATCGCTAGATGAAGTCTTGGCTGTTTCCAATCAGATGGCAAAAAAAATCGGCCTTTTGATGAAAGAAGGAAAAAAAGAAGAAGCCGAGATTGCAAAAAAAGAGACCGCCGATCTTAAGCAAAAGAGCAAAGAGCTCAATGATGAACTCAATGCCATTCAGGCTGACCTTCAAAACCAACTTTATAACATCCCGAACATCCCTCACAGTTCCGTACCAAAAGGAAAGAGTGCGGAAGACAATGAGATTGTGAAAGTGGTGGATGACACCATACCCAACCTCTATGCTGGCGCAAAACCGCATTGGGATTTGATCACAGAATATGACATTATTGATTTTGAGCTCGGCACCAAAATAGCGGGTGCTGGTTTTCCTGTATACAAAAAGCAGGGCGCACGGATGGTTCGCGCTTTGATCAATTACTTCTTGGATCAAGCTACCGAAGTAGGATATCTAGAAGTTCAACCTCCTATATTGATCAACGAAGAATCAGGATATGGCACTGGCCAACTTCCCGACAAGGAAGGCCAAATGTACGAGACGGACGGCAAGCTATTCCTCATCCCCACTGCCGAAGTACCGATCACAAACCTATATAGAGACGTGATCGTGAACGAGGAAGATTTACCGATCAAAAACGTAGGCTATACGCCGTGTTTCAGAAGAGAGGCAGGTTCATGGGGAGCACATGTGAGAGGTCTCAATAGATTGCATCAATTTGACAAAGTGGAAATAGTGCAGGTGACCAAGCCCGAAGACTCTTATAAAACACTAGACGACATGGTGGCACATGTAGAGAAACTTGTCTCGTCATTAGGCCTGCCTTACAGAATATTAAGACTTTGTGGTGGAGATATGGGCTTCACCTCAGCGCTAACTTACGATTTTGAAGTATATTCTGCTGCTCAAGAAAAATGGCTAGAAGTTAGCTCTGTTTCCAATTTCGAAGCTTATCAAACCAATCGTTTGAAGCTCAGATACAAAGACAAGGACGGCAAGAAAACCTTAGCAAACACACTGAATGGAAGTGCATTGGCCGTTCCAAGAATTTTAGCTGCATTGCTAGAAAACAACCAAACAGCAGAAGGCATTCTTATCCCAGAAGTACTTCAACCATATACAGGCTTTAAAATAATCTCAAAATAATGACGACCATCAGGCAAGGAACAAAGGAAGATTTACCAGCAGCATTGGAGCTTATAAAAGAGCTAGCGCTTTTTGAAAAAGCTCCAGAGCAGGTCACCAACACCCTTGCCATGATGGAAGAAGATGGGTTTGGCTCAACCCCTATCTTCGCGTTCATTGTAGCCGAGGATGACAAGCAAGTAGTAGGCATGTCCATGTACTATTACCGCTACTCTACATGGAAAGGCAAACGCCTCTACCTGGAAGACTTGGTTGTAACCGAATCGAAACGAGGATCTGGAATAGGGAAATTGCTTTTCGAAGAAACCATCAATATTGCGAAGCAAACCAAATGCACAGGAATGACCTGGCAGGTGCTAGATTGGAATGAGCCCGCCATCAATCTTTACAAAAAATATGATGCCATCATCGAAGATGAATGGCTCAACTGCAATATCAATTTCTAGATTTCTTCCATCAGCGTACGAAACGAGAGCACCTTTTCGCCATAGCGCTCGAATACTGCTTGCTGCAAAACAGGGGCATATTGCGAGGCATATAGATTCATGGTCTTCATGTCTTTTGCAAAATACTGAACAGCAAATGTGAGCCCATCTGCATTGTGCTGATTACCCACCATTCTCAAGATTTTAAATCCCTCAAAACAACCCGTCTCCATCACACGCAAAATGTGCGTTTCCTTCATCCAAGCTACCCACTCATCAGCAATCTCTTCCGACACATTGGCCGTCACATTGTAGACTATCATATCTTTACTCCTATTTCTAATTTGGCACAAAGATAACCGTTAGAAATTCACACTGCATGAGTCATCTAAACCAATTCGAAGAAACTTGGTTTATTGAAAGTAGCGATAAGAAAGCCCTCTGAATAAGCAATGAATAGAAACAAGCTTGCAATCCTAGTTATTATCATACTCCACATGGTAGGTGTCATGGGCATCATCTGGCCATATACCCGGCCTTTAATGATCAGCCTCACTCCTGCCAATCTCCTTATTTCTGCGGCCTTGCTTACTTTGGGACATGAGCAAAGAGATACTACCTTCTGGGTGTTTTTAATAGCAGCGTTCCTTATTGGTCTTGGAGTGGAAATATTGGGAATCAATACGGGCTTGATATTTGGCGAATACAACTACGGAAAAGCCTTGGGTATTCAAGTGTTCAGCACACCTTTACTCATTGGTGTCAATTGGTTTATTCTCAGCTACACCACAGGCCATTTGGCTCACCGAATCAGTTCGGCGTGGTGGATAAATGCGCTCTCCGCTGCAGCACTCATGACACTCATAGACGTGATCATAGAACCAGTGGCCATATTCCTAACTTATTGGCAATGGCAAAACAACACCATCCCATTGAGTAACTACATTGGGTGGTTTTTCACTTCCCTCGTCATTCAGATACTCTATACGCGATTAAATATCAAAAGTCGAAACCCTATCTCCACCCCCCTGCTTCTAACGCAAGTGTTATTCTTTTTAGCTTTGCTTATCTTCTTACTTTCGCAAACAAATTAACATTCCGCTGGTTCTTTGTTAACAGGGCATCTCGAAAAACCATAACCTAATAAGTCGCACGGACACCTAAAACGATGAGTAAATTTTCCATCAAAGATTTGGAACAATTATCAGGTATAAAAGCCCACACCATAAGAATATGGGAGCAGCGATATAATCTTTTCAGCCCAGATCGTACCGAAACAAATATCAGAACCTATAGTGATGAAGACCTCAAACTACTACTAAACGTAGCACTGCTCAACAATCATGGAATTAAAATCTCCAAGATTGCAAAAATGCTCTGAAAGTGAAATTCAGAAATCTATCATAGAAATCACCGAATCGAACCTCCAATTTCGACGATCAGATTCAAGCACTTACCATCGCCATGATTGATTTGGATGAGGAGCGATTCGAAAAAATCCTTTCTCAGAATACACTGAAAATGGGATTTGAGAAAACCATGCTCAATATCATTTACCCATTCCTTATTAAAATCGGCATATTGTGGCAAACTGGGTCCGTAAATCCAGCCCAAGAGCATTTTATGTCTAATCTTATTCGCCAAAAGCTCGTCGTAGCTATTGACGGCCAGTACTACCCACCCCGACCGAAGGCCAAAAAGTTTTTACTCTTTCTTCCCGAAGGAGAATTACATGAAATAAGCCTACTTTTTGCAGACCTAATTGTAAAATCACGTAAAAATAGATCCGTTTATCTAGGTCAATCTCTTCCGTTTCAGGATTTACAATCTGCATACGAACACTATCAACCAGACTACATCTTATCAATAATCACTTCTACTCCTGGCGCATCAGATATTCAAGCGTATGTTGATCGGCTAGCTCAATCATTCCCAAAATGCACCATCCTTCTATCAGGTTATCAGGTTGTATCTCAAGGAATCATACCACCTTCCAATGTCAAAATTTTCGCACACCCAGAGGCTCTGATAGAAATTGCGGAACAAGAAGCCCTTCTTGTTTGATCATTCAACCTTCACCAATCCATTGATTCTTAAAAACATTTTGTTAACACTTACTTAATATTAATTAAACAATAAAATATCGCTATCACCTCATTTCAGAGCAATTTTATCTCAAAATACTATCAAATCATATATTCAGAAAAAACATTTTGTTTAACATTTATTTGATTTTATTAAACAAAATAGTAGCTTTAATCTAAATTAAACGATAGACGTTATGACAGGCTTAGAATTTGGATACAAAGTAGATCATCTCACAGCATCACTTAAACCATTTGCCATGAAGCTCACCCGAGATCATGAAGAGGCAAATGATTTACTACAGGAGACCATGATGAAAGCTTTCAGAAACAGAGACAAATTTGCCGACGGGACAAATCTGAAAGCATGGATGTATACCATAATGAAAAACACTTTCATTACGAACTATCAAAGAATGGTACGTCGCAACACGTTCATAGACACGACAGACAACTTGCACTACATTAATTCATCGGACTCGACGATTCAGAATGGTGCTTATGAAAATTTCGCACTCAGAGATATCAATGAAGCTGTGGGACAACTTTCGGATACTTATAAAATACCGTTTTTAATGCATTTCAAAGGATTCAAATACCATGAAATTGCAGATAAATTAAACATACCTATTGGTACTGTGAAAAATCGTATTCATATTGCTCGCAAAGACTTAAAAGATGTTTTGAAAGTCTATTCCAAGCAATAAAATAAATATGAGTAAACATGTTGGGGTAATTGGCTCAGGTTTTTCAAGCCTTTCTGCGGCATGTCATCTAGCCAAAGCAGGATTTAACGTCACCGTGCTTGAAAAAAATAGCACCCCTGGAGGCAGAGCCAGAGCATTGGAAGCCAATGGATTTAGCTTCGATATGGGGCCTAGCTGGTACTGGATGCCCGATGTGTTTGAACATTTTTTTAGCCAATTTGGCAAAAACCCTTCGGACTATTACGAACTGATCCGTCTGGATCCTTCCTACCGCGTAAAATTCAAAGAAGACTATATAGACATGCCCGCAAACATGGGTGAACTTGAAGCTCTCTTTGAATCAATAGAAAAAGGCAGTGCTGTGAAACTTCGGCAATTTCTGAAGCAAGCCGAATACAAATATGAGGTAGGCATCAATGACTTGGTATACAAACCAAGTCGATCGATTACCGAATTTTTAGACATTAAACTTCTCAAAGGCATTCTTCAAATGGATGTATTCACATCTATGAGTAAGCACATTCGCAAGTTTTTCCAAAACGAAAAACTTATTCAACTTATAGAGTTTCCTGTTCTTTTTTTAGGTTCTACACCTCAAAACACACCAGCGCTTTATAGTCTCATGAACTATGCTGATCTATCTCTCGGCACGTGGTATCCTCAAGGTGGAATGCATAATGTCGTGAAAGGAATGGTCAATCTCGCCGAGGAACTTGGAGTACAATTCTATTTTGATGAAGAAGTGACGGAATTCACATTCTCAAATAATAATATCAAAAAAGTCCTCACACAAAACAAAAGCTATGAGTTTGATATTGTGGTAGGCGGAGCAGATTACCATCACATAGAACAGAAACTTCTTCCAGAAGCCTACCGAGCGTACAGTCCAGAATACTGGAATAAACGTACCATGGCACCATCCTCGCTGCTCTTTTATATTGGTGTGAACAAGAAATTGAAAAACATGCAACATCATGTGCTTTTCTTCGATGAAGATTTCAATCAACATGCACATGAAATCTACACCAATCCTCAATGGCCTTCTAGACCACTGCTTTACACTTCAGCCACATCCATGACTGATCCATCTGTAGCTCCCGAAGGCTGTGAAAATCTCGTCATTCTCATTCCTGTTGCTCCAGACCTGACAGACACAGAGGAGATTCGAGAAAAATATTTTGACTTGGCGATGCGAAAATTGGAGGAGTTCAACGAAACGAATATCCGTGATCATATTGTTTTCAAAAAAAGCTACGCGCACAAAGATTTTATTGAAGATTACCATTCCTTCAAAGGAAATGCTTACGGTCTTGCCAATACCCTGATGCAGACCGCTATATTAAAACCTTCATTAAAAAGTAAAAAAGTTAAAAATCTATATTTTACTGGGCAATTAACAGTTCCTGGCCCAGGCGTACCTCCATCCATTATTTCTGGAGAAGTGGTTAGCCGTGAAATAACCAAGGATTTTAACTAAATTTATTCCAACAACCAAAAGCTGAATGAAAGACCTTTTTACAACAACCGCACTAAAATGCAGTAAGTTGATCACGCAGCATTATAGCACCTCCTTCACACTAGGAATCAAAACCCTTCACCATTCATTACACTTGCCCATCTACGCCATATATGGATATGTTAGGTATGCCGATGAAATTGTAGATACCTTTCATTCCTATGATAAAAGACAACTGCTCTCCCAATTCAAAGAGGACACTTTCACCGCTATTGATCAAAAGATCAGCTTAAACCCTGTCCTCCACTCCTTTCAGCTAGTCGTTAACCAATACAATATTGATCACGAGCTTATTACTGCTTTTCTGAAAAGCATGGAAATGGATTTAGATAAAGAGTCTTATAATGACGAAGGCTACCATGAATACATCTATGGCTCTGCTGAAGTAGTAGGACTTATGTGCCTAAAGGTCTTTTGCAATGGAGATCAAGATCACTACAATTCTCTTAAAGACACAGCAAAAAGTCTAGGAGCAGCATTTCAAAAAGTAAATTTCCTTAGAGATATAAAAAGCGATTTTGACGAGCGA
The DNA here is from genome assembly GCA_963848175.1 of uncultured Cytophagales bacterium. GTDB lineage: Bacteria > Bacteroidota > Bacteroidia > Cytophagales > Cyclobacteriaceae > JAMZMI01. Next base: position 406,301 of record CAWKCO010000003.1, on the reverse strand, counting down.
GGCAGGGTGTATTTTCCAGGCGTAGATTTTACCAATTTTAATTCAACCAATAAATCACAAATAGAAGCAGACATTCAAAAGGACTTTGACCATGCTTTAATTGGCATTCGGAAGCTCCCAAAAACCAGCCGAGCTGGTGTGTATCTCGCCTATACATATTACGTATCACTTTTTAAGAAAATTAAAAGACAATCATCCGAAAACATAACAGAAAGAAGAATCAGAATTCCCAATAGCCTCAAAATGTTATTATTAGGAAAAACCATTATTCTAAATAAAATGAATCTGGTATGATTTACTCATCAGAACATAGCCGAATAAGAGCAAATATCTCCACATAGATGAAACCAATATATCTCATCATTAACTTACTAACTATTTCATTTCCTTTAATTAGGTCATTTGAACCAAAAATTCAATATGCAAAAAAATGGGGAGCATTGTTTCCTGCCATTATAATCACAGCCATCTTTTTCATTATTTGGGACGTCATTTTTACAGAGAATCACGTTTGGGGCTTTAATGAGACCTACTTAATAGGCTGGTCTTTATTTAACCTACCAATTGAAGAATGGCTTTTTTTCATTACCGTACCTTTTGCAAGCGTCTTCATTTACGAATGTGTTAAATTTTTCTTTCCAAAAATTAGAACCAATCAACTTATCCGGCTACTGACCTCTGGATTAAGTCTACTGCTATTTTTAACAGCCATTTGGAATATCGAAAAAGCATATACATTTTGGAATTTCATATTCGCCAGCCTATTACTGATGGGGGTTGGAATTCGCAATCCTCGCTGGCTTGGCAAATTTTGGGCGGCCTATATCATTCATTTGATACCATTCCTTATTGTGAATAGCATACTGACAGGAACATTACTAGAAAAACCCATCGTATGGTATGACGACACACAGAATCTCTCAATTCGGATTTTAACTATCCCTATAGAAGACACCATTTATGCCTTATTATTATTACTCATGAATATTTCAATCTATGAAGTTCTTTTATCTAAGAAAGCTAAAAACAAACTTCACCATTAATTGGTTAAACAGTCATGCTAGATTTAAGAATTGATATAGATCAAAATTCTGGCTTCTGTTTTGGAGTCGTATACGCCATAGAAATGGCCGAAGAGATCCTTAAAGAAGAAGGCCATCTATACTGCCTTGGAGATATTGTTCATAATGACGAAGAGGTGAAACGGCTTGAAGCACTGGGACTGAAAATCATCAACTATGAAGAATTATCACAAATCAAAAACGAAAAAGTACTGATAAGAGCGCACGGAGAACCACCGTCCACATATAAACTTGCAATAGAAAACAATCTAACGCTTGTAGATGCATCCTGTCCGGTCGTGCTCAAGCTTCAAAACAGAATTAAAAATTCGCAAGACAAATCAGAAAACATCTACATCTACGGCAAGCACGGTCACGCAGAAGTTGTTGGACTTTTAGGTCAAACCAACGGCAAAGCGATCGTTTTTCAAGATATTTACGAGCTAAAAATCGATGAGCTACCCAAGTCTCTTACATTATACAGCCAGACAACCAAAAGTACCGACAGCTTTTATCATATAAAAAGCACTTTGGAAGAAGCAGGGATCGAGATCAATGCACATGACACCATATGTAGACAGGTATCCAATCGCGACAAAGAATTAAGAGAATTTGCCAAGAAGTACAATAAAATTATCTTCGTATCAGGTACTAAATCGTCGAACGGAAAGGTGCTTTATAATATTTGTAAGGAAAATAACGAGAACACTTACTTCATCTCCAATAAAGAAGAATTAAACGCTGACTGGTTTGAAACAAATGACAGCATCGGTATTTGTGGAGCTACCTCAACACCAATGTGGCTTATGGAGGATGTAAAGCAGAAATTAATGAAGTTGTAATGAATCTTCTAGTTCAAATCGCCATCATTGTTGGCACATTTCTATTTATGGAATTTGTAGCATGGTTCACTCATAAATACATCATGCATGGCCTTTTATGGTCTTGGCACAAATCCCATCACAAACTTCACCCCCACACTCTGGAGCGCAACGACCTCTTCGCTCTGGTATTCAGCATACCTTCCATTTTGCTTATTGTACTGGGCTATGAAATCCCTAATTTAGAAATTTTAAGATATTTTGGATTTGGAGTCATGTCATATGGCATTTTCTACTTCATCTTCCATGATATCATCGTCCACAGGAGGATCAAGATTCCATTTAAGGCCAAAAGCAAGTATATGCGCAGAATTATGCACGCACACTACATACACCACAAAGTTCACAGCAAACACGGCGCAGAGGCCTTTGGATTCTTATATGCCCCTAAAAAATATGATGACAATCAAAAGTCGAACGACTGATTCAAAACACCAAAACCACTGGTATAAACTCGTACCTCAATCCTTCTACCTGGTGCTCCAGCCAGATTATAAACTCTGTAGATCGAATTTTCACTAGGCGGTACTTTATCACTTACCAGCACATCCCCCTGATCATTAACGATGGATACCATTAACTCATTACCAATCTCAGCAGTGGAACTGAGTGTGACCGACTGTTTTTCAGGCTTATATTCAATCCCTACAATTTGCGCCAGTCGATCTTGCGGAGTGAGATAATCAAAGCTTTCACTTACATCATAAGCAGGAGTTGACACTGTCACTGTAAACACTCCTGATGACTCACCGCTCATATTTATAGGCAATAGAAAGCCCCGAGTTTTTTCTATCTTTTTCGAAAACTTCTTTCTTCCTTTTTCATTTTCCAAAACAAGCTCAACATTCCAATCAAAATCCGCTTTATAGATTACCTTAAAAACTTCCTGATCTTCTGTCGGATAAATTTTCAATTCAGCCTCATGCTGAAACAGAACCGAAAATAAAACCATAAAAAACCTTACAAACAATATTATCATTAGCTATTAACAAACGTACAAATCCAATTCTGGCATTCTCATTTAAGATTTCATGGAAAAACTAAAGCCAGAATCAGCAAAGTTAACAAATAGCTAAAGCTGAAAAGCAACAATTCGTCAAACAAGCAATTAGATCTTACGAATTACCCAAGTGCTTCTACTAATACTTTTTAATCAACAGTAACCTATCGAAAACAAAATCATTGTCAAATTACAAATCATCCTTAATAAACTGCAATTCATCCTTTCACACACCGTATTCAACGAGATTTTTGATGAAAGGTCATGCTTCATATTATTAAAACGCTATCTTTGAAACCAATTAAGAACCAGCTTGTTCAATTATTATAACGTTAATTAGCAAGCGAAATGGCAGAACCAAAAGAAGAAGAATTATGGAATCCAATTGAGGGTTTTAGTAATTATGAAATTTCCTCTAAAGGGAAAATTCGAAGTAAAACAAGAACATCTTGGCACAAAGGCAGCAAGACCCATATGAAAATTAAGGGTAAGATGATGCGTCAAAGATGGAATAAGGCGTGTAAGTGCTACTTTCTTGACCTCATCGATGATGACAAGAGACGCAGAACAGTGTATCCACACAAAGAAGTAGCGAAGGCATTCGTTGAAAACGAAAACCCAGCTGAGCTGACCATGATTATCCACAAGGACAACAATCCTCGTAATAACAAAGCGGATAATTTACAATGGATGACAGCATCAGATCACATGAAATGGCAATTTGAAGTTGGTAATAAAAACAATTTCAAAGTTTGGAAGACTCGTAAGAAGAGATACAAAAATGGTTTCAAACCAGAAACTGTATTGCCAGGAAGACCGAAAAAGAATCCAGAAAAGGAACTTGAAACAGCATAAAAAAAGGGACTCAAATGAGTCCCTTTTTTTTATATACATTCAATTTTTTCGATCAATCCAATGTTTGCTCTTATTCAGCAATTGGATCAATATGAACGTAAGATCTATCCTGATTTCCTTTTCTAAATCTCACAGTACCATTCACTAATGCAAACAATGTATGATCCTTACCTAAACCTACATTGTTTCCTGGATGATGCTTTGTGCCTCTCTGGCGAACGATGATATTTCCAGCTATAGCACTTTGACCGCCATAGATTTTCACACCTAGTCTTTTACTTTCGGATTCTCTACCGTTTCTCGAACTACCTACACCTTTCTTATGAGCCATGGTCTTCTATTTATTAAATATTCCTATTACTTATTTAGTCAATTCTTTAGCCTGAATAACCCAATCATTTATGAGATCATCACCAATACCATCAATTTTTCCAGCGATGTGCTCTCTATTAGTCTTCGTCAGTTTTGCCATTTCCGCTAATGTATAAAAACCTAACTCATTTAGGTCTTTTTCATATACCGGCCCGATACCATTGATTTGACTTAATTCACTCTTCTCCTCTTTCTTCTGAGTAGAAGTTTTAGATTCTGATTTAGTAGATTCTGAAGATGTGGATTTTTTACCATCTGTCAAAATACCTTCAATCTGAACTTTTGTGAATTCTTGTCGGTGTCCGTTTTTCTTTTTGTACCCTTTTCTTCTCTTTTTCTTAAAAACGATCACTTTATCACCTTGCACGTGCTCTAGTATTTTACCAGATACCTTGGCGCCCTTCAATAGGGGTGCACCCACCGTTATTTTTCCTGCGTCATCTATCAAAAGCACTTGATCGAAATCTACTTTCGATCCTTCTTTGCCTTCCAATAATGGTGCGTATACAAACTTGTCTTTTTCAACTTTGTACTGCTTACCAGCGATATCTACTATTGCGTACATGCTTTTTATTTATTTCTTTATTCTTAAAAAAGGAGTGCAAAGATATGCCAAGTCTTTTCAAAAGCAAACTATCTATTAGCATAAAAATATATTAAAAAAAAATTTCACTCTTTTATGTATTTTTTTTCCAGCCATTGAGAGCACATTTCCATCAAGTAGTTATTAGAATAACTACCGACAACTAGCTTTATATCAACCTTATATGGTACATTTTCAATATTTTTCCACATTTTTTTACCTCCGAAAAGACCTTTGGTTTTTAAACTCTCTTTCGTCAAATTTGTAGACACGGCAGAGAAAAAACCAACCACTTTTCTCAATTCGTTGTGAATCCTTTAATAGAAGCAGCAATCTAAAACCTTTAATTGAGTGCAAACTCATTGGATTTTGTGCGTTTGTGGATAACTTACTCAACATGTGGACAACATTGTGAGTAAAATAGAAGTCTTGTTGATAACCAAAGTAGAATTGATTTAAAATGAGTGAATTAGAAGAACCAATTTTAAAAGAAAACAAAGACCGATTCGTACTCTTCCCCATCACGCACAACGACATTTGGCAGTTCTATAAAAAGGCCGAAGCAAGCTTCTGGACAGCAGAAGAAATAGACTTAGGTCAAGATCAAAAAGATTGGGACAGCCTAGCTGAAGGTGAGCGACATTTCATCAAACATGTATTGGCTTTCTTTGCTGCTAGCGATGGTATCGTAAATGAAAACTTGGCCGAAAATTTCGTTTCTGAGGTTCAATATACTGAAGCCAAATTCTTCTATGGCTTTCAAATTGCTATAGAAAACATCCATTCTGAGACGTATAGCCTACTTATTGATACTTTAGTAAAAAACAATAAAGAAAAAGACAGTCTTTTCAACGCCATTGATACAATGGACTGTGTAAAGAGAAAAGCTGATTGGGCACTACGCTGGATTGACAAAGGTTCTTTTGCTGAAAGGTTAGTAGCCTTCGCTGCTGTAGAAGGCATTTTCTTCTCTGGTAGTTTCTGTTCTATTTTCTGGCTTAAGAAAAGAGGTTTGATGCCGGGACTCACATTCTCAAATGAGCTTATTTCTCGTGACGAGGGTTTACATTGTGACTTTGCATGTCTGCTATACAATAGCCATCTTATCCACAAACTACCAGAAGAGACAGTTATCAACATTATCAAAGACGCTGTACTTATTGAGAAAGAATTTGTAACAGATGCCTTGCCAGTAAAACTGATCGGTATGAACTCCGATTTGATGTGTCAATACATTGAGTTTGTAGCCGACCGATTACTAAATGAATTAGGATGTCCTAAAGTATATAACTCTACAAATCCGTTTGATTTTATGGAGATGATTTCCCTACAAGGCAAAACGAATTTCTTTGAAAAGCGTGTAGGAGAATACCAGAAAGCTGGAGTAATGGACGGCCCTAAAGATGACGATAAGGCTAAATTCAGCTTAGACGAAGAATTTTAAATAACAGTAATATTTCCACCACACATTTCGCCGAATGACTTATGCTAGTAATTAAAAGAGACGGAAGAAGAGAATCCGTAAAATTTGACAAAATCACCGCACGCATAGAAAAACTATGCGACGGACTGAACAGTGACTTTGTAAAACCAGTAGAAATCGCTAAAAAGGTGATTGACGGGTTATACGATGGTGTAACAACCATTGAACTGGACAACCTTGCAGCTGAAATAGCAGCTACAATGACGACCAGACACCCCGATTTTGCTCGTTTAGCTGCTAGAATTTCTATTTCCAACCTTCATAAGGTGACGGAAGGTTCTTTCTCCAATACGATGAAACGGCTTTATACTTTCACCAACCCTAAGACTGGTGAAAATGCAGCCCTACTTTCAACTAAGGTTTATGGAATTATCCGTGCTAACGCTAAGAAATTAGACGAAGCTGTTCAGTATGAAAGAGATTATGAGTATGATTATTTTGGGTATAAAACACTCGAAAGATCGTACTTAATGAAATTGGATGGAAAAATAGTAGAGCGTCCTCAGCACATGCTTATGAGGGTATCTGTGGGCATTCACATGGAGGATATCGATGCGGCGATCGAGACCTACAATCTAATGTCACAAAAATGGTTTACACATGCTACCCCTACACTCTTCAATGCGGGTACACCTAAACCTCAACTATCTTCATGCTTTCTCCTTACTATGAAAGATGATAGTATTGATGGTATTTATGATACATTAAAACAATGTGCGAAAATATCTCAGTCTGCTGGTGGAATTGGCCTGAGTATTCATAACGTACGTGCTACAGGAGCATATATCAAAGGAACAAATGGGAATTCCAATGGTATTGTCCCAATGCTTAGAAACTTTGACATGACTGCTCGTTATGTAGATCAAGGTGGTGGTAAACGTAAGGGAAGCTTCGCCATTTACATGGAACCATGGCATGCAGATATTTTTGATTTCTTACAACTAAAGAAAAATCACGGTAAAGAGGAACTAAGAGCTAGAGATTTATTCTATGCACTTTGGATTCCGGATTTGTTCATGAAGCGTGTGGAAGAAAATGGTGACTGGTCACTATTCAGCCCAGACGAAGCTCCAAACCTTTATGACACCTACGGTGACGAATTTGAAAAGCTTTTTGAAAAATACGAAAAAGAAGGTCGTGCTAGAAAAACCATCAAAGCACAAGACCTTTGGTTTGAAATACTTGAATCACAAATAGAGACAGGTACACCATATGTTCTCTATAAGGATCATGCCAACAGAAAATCGAATCAAAAAAACTTAGGAACGATCCGTTCAAGTAATCTTTGTACAGAAATCATGGAGTACACTTCTCCTGACGAAGTAGCTGTCTGTAACCTTGCATCGATTGCTCTAAACAAGTTTGTTAAAGCTGATGGCACATACGATCATCACAAACTGTATGAAGTAACGAAAGTAGCTACACGTAACCTGAATAAGGTTATTGATGTAAACTACTACCCTGTTCCTGAAGCTCGCTATTCAAACATGAAACATCGACCAATTGGTATCGGAGTGCAAGGCTTAGCTGACGCATTCATGCTATTGAAGATGCCTTTTGACTCTCCTGAAGCTAGAAAACTGAATACTGAGATTTTCGAAACGATCTATTATGGTGCGATGGAAACATCCATGGAGCTTTCTATGGAACATGGGCCATACGAAACATTCAAAGGATCTCCTGTATCAAAAGGTATTTTCCAATTTGATATGTGGGGCATTACTCCTGACAGTAATAGATGGGACTGGTATTCATTAAAGCAACAAGTTCGTAAGCATGGTGTAAGAAACTCACTTCTTCTTGCTCCTATGCCTACTGCATCTACATCTCAAATTTTAGGTAATAATGAGTGCTTCGAACCCTACACTTCCAATATTTATACACGAAGAGTGCTATCTGGAGAGTTCATCATAGTGAACAAGCATTTAATGACAGATCTAATCAAATTGGGTCTATGGGATGACCGAATGAAAAATAGAATTATGGAAGCAAATGGATCAATCCAAGGTATTCCAGAAATTCCTCAGAACATTAAGGAGCTTTACAAAACTGTTTGGGAAATTTCACAAAAATCTATCATTGACATGTCTGCTGATAGAGGAGCATTTATCTGCCAAAGTCAGAGCTTGAACATCCACTTGCAAGATGCAAATTTTGGTAAAATGACCTCAATGCACTTCTACGCGTGGAAAAAAGGTTTGAAGACCGGAATGTACTACCTAAGAACGAAAGCGGCTACAGATGCCATTAAATTCACTGTAACGAAGGAAGCCAAGGTAGAGCCGAAAGCTGTGGAAGCCAAAGTAGCAGCAGAGGTAGACACAAACTATAATCAAGCAGCTATGCAATGCTCTTTGGACGATCCTGAAGGATGTGAAATGTGTGGGAGCTAAACCCTCACTCATCACATTTAACTAATATAGAAAAGGCCGCACATTGTGTGGCCTTTTTATTTTCCACTCCCCCTTCCTCATAAAGCAGATCACTGAATATTTTACATAAAAAAAAGGTCGCACTCTGTTTTAAGAATACGACCTTTTAAATTATTCTTATTTGAAAGTTTTAGTCTTTCAATATGAATTCAAACTCCTCAATATTTTCATTGTTAAGAAAGTCCACTGCACGAACTGTGATTGTATGTTTGCCCTTTCCTATCTCAGTAATAAGCCCTGCATAGGGCTTCTCTGGTTGATCATCAATCTTGTAGTACAAGTTGCTAATACCAGCTGTTTTGTCCGTAGCTGATAGGAAAATACCTGTAGTTAAAGGAAATACTTCTACGCTCCCTCTCATTCTTACACTCCCAGTATTGAACTGAACAAATATCTGTGGTTTAGTCGCATCTAGATAAAATTGAAACTTCGAAACATTTCTATTATTTACATTATCATAACCATAAAAGTGAAGGGTGGTATACCCCTCCTTTGTTAGACTAAAGGGTTCTGTATAGATAACCTCGCCGTATTCCTGATTCACCGAATAAGACAACTCCTTGAAGCCAGACTCCATATCCTTTCCTGAAAGTGTAATTTTTGTACTCGGTCCTATATATAACGTATCCTCACGCACAAACGAATACTTTCCGATTTTATAGTCAATAAGTGGCCCTGTAAGATCTACATAGAATTTACTTACGCTATGTTTAAACTCTTCATATCCTCCTTTACCTAAGTAGTTGCTTCTCTTCGAATCAGCAGTGCTGTTATTCAGGTTATCAACTGAGTAATAACGTATCAAATGCACACCTGAAACACTTGGTAGATAAAACGGCTTTTCGTAATCCGCAAATGGTGAATCGTCGACCGAAAACATAATTTCCTTTACTCCAACCTTATTATCTACCGCTGTTAACTTCAATTTTGTCCTTCCTGAAAAGTATATATCATCCCCTACGATGAATCGATCGCCAAGTACATCTGCAACCATAAGAGGTGCAGTTTTATCAAAGAAAAACGTAAAAGATTGAGTCTCTTCAACATTCTTAACATTATCTATCGAATAAAAAGTCACCGTATGGTCGTCTTCATTCAATGAAGTGAAGTTTATCCCTTTGCCATCATATAACTGGTAGGCCTGATCATCAAACTTATAGTAAACCTTAGATACTCCAGACGCAGAATCATATGAAATAAGATACATCTTGGATGCCGCTGAAATAACATTATCCTCTGTGATATTATTGATATTCAATTTAGTAACTGGAGGCTGATTATCTACAATGAACGATACCGACTGGGTCTCCTCTACGTTTCCAACATTATCTTCAGCATAAAATCTCAACAAATATGTACCCGAACCTTCAAAAACAAAAGCCGAATCATATTGTGAGAAAAGTGTGTCGTTCAAGGCATAATTCAGCTTTCGCACACCTGACAACTGATCACTAGTCTTTAGAGATACCGTGAGTCCGTCCTGATAGTAAACAGCATCTACTCCTCGGAACTTATTTACTCTGTCATAGGAAACTTCACTTACAGGTGCAGTACCATCGGCATACACTTCAAACATAACCTCCAAATTGGGAACAACCTTCATTGTTACTGGATCAACAGCCTCGCGAGTCCTAATAAAATTGACCCCTTCTGTATCAAAATATAAAGGATTGGCATACTGTGGTGTAGACTGACTTTTTAACCTTGTAGGTGTGCTCCCTTCTGGCTTATCCGAAATAAAAAGGTAAACAGGAGTTGACTTTCTCCAATACAATTGCCCCGTGGAATCAGTAAAGTGGGTTGGTCTTTCTTGTTGCGCGTGTAAAACAACAAACGCGAACATAAAAAGACCTGCAAATAAATACTTCATTCTTAATTAGGTTAGATAGTGGTAAGGTTAAAATTTCAGAACAAAGACAGACCCCATTCCAGGCTTACTAGACACTTCAATTAGACCATTTACTTTGGCTATCAATTCCTTACATAATATCAGTCCTAGTCCAGATCCTTTCTCTTTTGCTGTTCCTACACTACTCCTATTGGTACTAATATCAAATAAATCAGCAATTTTCTTCTCTGTCATCCCTACGCCTGTATCGTGAACCATGATACATTTATGACCTTCCGAATTCTCAAAATTAACTTTCACTTTCCCCCCTTCTGGAGTAAATTTAATGGCATTTTGAACCAAATTCCGGATGACAATATTGACCATAGCACGGTCTGTTTCAAGAATATCTCCTTTCGAAACGGAGCTCTCAAGCGTAATTCCCTTTTTCGCTGCTTGAAATTGCAACAACATGAACGTCTCGTTAACAAGATCATCGATTTGAACCTTCTCTATGACGGGATCAGCGTTTTGAATTTGAGATTTAGACCATGTAAGCAAATTCTCTAGTAGAGTAGCGCTATTGGTTAACTGTGATTCTACACTACCTAATGCTTGCTTCAATTCATCCTCCATTTCAAAGCCATCAATAACGCTAAAAAAGCCCTGAAGCGAACTAATTGGACTTCTTAAGTCATGAGAAATAATAGAGAATATCCGATTCTTTAAATCGTTTGCTTTTTCAAGCTCAACCTTCTGTCTTTCTATGGAGAGGTTCTTTTCTCTCATGTGAATAGCGAATCCTTTCGTTTTTCTAAAATTTAAGTAAATGAGTGATCCGATCACTAAAACAGCGAATAGGACTATCCCGAAAATGATTCTCAAACTTGATCGCTCTTTTACCAATTGAGCATTCTGTTGCTCAACAGCCAAGGCCTCTAACTCCCCAAGTTGTTTTTCCTTTTCCAAAAGTTGAAGTGCAATCTGATTTTTGGAAAGACTACTATACAGCTGTTGGTTGATTGAGTCTTTCATTTGAATCTCTTGCTGCTGCCGTAGCACTTCCAATTCCTTTTTTAATAATTCGATCTCCTTCAAAGCGCGATCAGCTTCGGCCAGATTGGTTTGAACCTTTTCCTTTTCGATTTGCACTTTCAGTCCGCTGACTTCTTGGCGCTGAAGTTCCTCATGAAATGTTTTATATAGGTCGAAGTATTTAAGGGATTTTTCAACATTCCCCTGTTTCTCGTAAGTTTCAGAAAGCATTCCATACACGCTCCTCATTTGATATTTATCATAAACAGCTCTGGAAATATCCAATGCTTCTGATAAAAGCTCTATTGATTCGTCGTATCTTTCTAGGTTGTTTAGTACAACCGAAATATTGATGAGCGCCGAAGTAATACCAGCAGGTTCATCATGCGATCTCCGTGCTGATAGCGTTTTACTAAAGCAAGTTAACGACTTATCATATTGCCCTAAATCAGAGTAAAGCATGCCCAAATTATTATTGATCATGGCTATTCCGTTCTCATTAGCAACTTGCTCATTGAGTTTTAAGGACTTTTCATAATAATGTGCGGCTTCTTGATAGTGATTGTTATTCCAAAAGACAAAAGCTACATCATTCAAAGCTCCTGATGCGCCCCTCAGATCTTTTTGCTTCATGAGGTAGTCATACTTCTCCAAATTTTTGAATACAATTCCAGAATCACTTTTAGAAAGCGGATGCTTTTGTGCTACGAGCACACTTTGAAATGTAAATAATGCTAGAAGAATTAATATTTTCCTCATGCCTCGGTTCGTGATTAAAATGATGGCGGTAATAAACTTATCTAAAATTAACACAATTCACTAAAAACTAAGGAATTATGTTAGGGTATATTAATTAAAACTAAAAAGTCATTATGCGACTCTCAGCATAATGACTTTTTATTCTCCAAAGATAGGCCATATACCTATATATGTATAGGTCTATTTTCGGTTGCAGCCAAACATGCCTCCTTCACTGCTTCCATATAGGTAGGGTGCGCATGCGACATTCTGGCAACATCTTCGGCTGATGCTCTAAACTCCATAGCCGTAACTGCACTAGCAATCATATCTGCGGCTCGTGCACCAATAATGTGTACTCCAAGGATTTCGTCAGTTTCTTTATCAGCCAAAACTTTCACCAAACCGTCTAAATCCATAGAAGCTCGGGCTCTGCCTAATGCCTTGAAAGGAAACTTACCAGCTTTAAAAGCTATTTTCTTTTCTTTCAATTGTTCTTCGGTGAACCCAACGCTTGCAACCTCTGGCCATGTGTAGACTACCCCAGGTATCAGATTGTAGTTGATATGAGGTTTTTGGCCGTTCATTTGCTCTGCAACAAAAACGCCTTCTTCTTCAGCTTTGTGCGCGAGCATGGCTCCTTTCACTACGTCTCCTATTGCCCATATATTGTCGATATTGGTTCGTAGATGTTGATCCGTTTCTATTTGACCTCTATCTGAAAGCTTCACCCCTACTTTTTCCAACCCCAAACCTTCTGTGTACGGTTTACGACCTATTGACACAAGGCAGTAATCACCTTTTAATTCTAGTTTTTCTCCTTTTGGAGTATCTGCTGTGATGGTCACTTCTTTATCTGAAGTAGAAACCTGAGATACTTTGTGCCCCAAATAAAACTCAAAGCCTATCTTCTTCAGTGACTTTTGAAGCTCTTTGCCTAAAGTAGTATCCATCGTAGGAATAATATTATCCATAAACTCCACGACAGACACCTTTGCTCCAAGTCGCGCATATACAGACCCTAGCTCAAGCCCGATAACACCGCCTCCGATTACTACCAGGTGCTTTGGAATCTCTTTCAGTTCTAATGCCTCTGTACTAGTAATCACTCTCTTTTTATCCAATTTAATAAATGGAAGCGAGGCAGGCTTTGAGCCTGTAGCAATTATTACTTTCTCAGTAGTAATCGTTTTCTCTTCTTTTCCAGAGATTTTGATTGTGTTTTTATCGACAAACGAACCAAGTCCGTGAAGCACATCAATTTTATTCTTACTCATAAGATAATTGATGCCTTCGGTGTTTTGCTTAACCACATCAGCCTTACGAGCAATCATTTGCTTGATATTGACTTTGGGTTTCGGAATATCTATTCCATGCTCCTTGAAAGTCTCCGCTGCGTTATGAAAATGCTCTGAAGAATCAAGCAGTGCTTTGGATGGGATACAACCCACATTCAAACAAGTACCTCCAAGGGTATCATACTTTTCTATAATGGCTGTTTTGAGGCCAAGTTGAGCGCATCTAATGGCGGCTACATATCCTCCTGGCCCAGAACCTATTACCGTAACTTGATAATCCATATATCTATTTTAGATGGTGTAAAACCAATTTAAGTTTAAAAAAGTAATGATATGCTCATTAAACACCCAAAAGCAATCTGCTTGGATCCTCAAGAAGCTGTTTCACTCTCACAAGGAAACTTACCGACTCCCTACCATCAATAATTCTGTGATCATAAGATAAGGCGACATACATGATAGGACGAACTACAATTTCTCCATTCTCTACTACCGGCCGCTCCACGATATTGTGCATTCCTAAAATGGCCGACTGAGGTGCGTTTATAATTGGCGTAGACAGCATCGATCCGAAAATTCCTCCATTGGTAATGGTGAAAGTTCCACCTTGCATTTCGTCAATACTCAGCTTGCCTTCACGTGCCTTCACCGCTAGGCGAACCACCTCTTTTTCAACTTGATCAAAGCTTAGGGTTTCGGCATTTCTAATTACAGGCACAACCAATCCCTTAGGCGCACTTACTGCAATAGAGACATCACAATAATTACTATAAACGATCTCTTCTCCATCGATCATCGCATTCACTGCTGGCCACTCCTGCAGTGCCATACAACAAGCTTTGGTGAAAAATGACATGAATCCGAGCCCCACTTCGTGTTTCTCTTTGAAAGCTTCCTTGTATTTCTTTCTAAGCTCCATAATCGGCCCCATGTTCACTTCGTTGAAAGTTGTGAGCATAGCGGTTTCATTTTTAACAGAAACCAATCGCTTTGAAACGGTCTTTCTTAATGAAGACATCTTTTCTCTTCGCTGCTCTCTCTCTCCAGATGAAGTTGATGAAGATGCTTTAGTTTCCTGCTTTTCAGCAGGCTTAGAAGCAGCTGACTGTTTTGGAGCAGCCTTCTCTGCTTTCAGGGCATCTTCTTTTGTAATGCGACCATCCTTTCCTGATCCTGAAACACTTGAAGCGTCTACACCCTTTTCACTTAGAATTTTAGCCGCTGCTGGAGAAGCATGCCCCGTAGCATAAGACCCCTCTGAAGCAGAAGTTGAATTCGACTCCTGAGATGAGGAGATGAAGAGGACTCTGCCTGTTCGCTTACCTCTATTTTGCACAAAAGAGCACCAATTTCTAATGTATCTCCTTCTTGAGCTATGATCCTAAGCACGCCTGGTGCTTCTGCCGTAAGATCGAAAGTGGCTTTATCTGATTCGATTTCAGCAATAACTTCATCAAGTTCGACAAAATCACCATCCGCTTTCTGCCATGCAGAGATGGTTACCTCGTTGATGGACTCACCAACGGCTGGCACATTCATTTCAAGTACTTTGCCAGTACTTTTTGGCTCTTCTTTTGGCTTTTCTGCCTTAGATTCTTCTTTTTTCTCCACTTGAGAATCATCTATCTCGCATAGAAGACCTCCGATTTCTAATGTATCTCCTTCTTGGGCTTTTATATGTAAAACTCCAGCCGACTCAGCGGTCACTTCGAAGGTGGCTTTATCCGATTCCAATTCACAGATAATCTCATCCATCTCCACATAGTCTCCATCTGCCTTAACCCATTGGGCTATGGTTACCTCGGAGATTGATTCGCCTACTGCTGGTACTTTTATTTCAAGGCTCATATTATCTTATTTTTTAAATTTCAAATGCTTTTCTCACGATTTCTGCTTGCTCCTCTTTGTGTATTTTTGAGTAGCCGGTAGCAGGAGACGCCATAGATTTTCTGGCAACAAATTTCAGATCCAACTCTGAAACGCGAATCATAAACCCTTTCGCTCCCATATTTTTTGGTTCTTCTTGTACCCACACCAATTGTGGATTGGAATACGCTTTCAACGCATCTTCAAGTTGCTTTTTGGGGAAAGGATACAATTGTTCTAATCGAACGATCGCTACATCTTTCCTTTTTTTATTCTGCTGCTCTTCCAATAAATCAAAGTACACTTTACCTGTACACAGCAATACCTTAGTTACACTTTTCACAGTAGCATAGTCATCGCCGATCACTTCTTGAAAAGTTCCATTTAGGAATTCTTCTTGCGAAGAAATTACTTTAGGGTGTCTTAAAAGTGATTTTGGAGAGAACACCACACATGGTTTTCTAAATTCCCATGTCACCTGACGTCTGAGCAGGTGAAACAAGTTGGCAGGTGTAGTGATATCCACCACTATCATGTTCTCTTGAGCTGTCATTTGAAGAAACCGCTCCATTCTCGCACTAGAATGCTCCGGACCTTGACCTTCATAACCGTGTGGCAGCAGCATCACCAGACCATTCATTCTTTGCCATTTGGTCTCGGCAGAAGTAATAAACTGATCGATCATTACTTGCGCACCATTGGAAAAATCTCCAAACTGAGCTTCCCATATCACCAAAGCACTAGGAGTAGCCATGGCGTATCCATATTCAAAGCCCAAAACTCCATACTCAGAGAGCAACGAGTTGAAAATCCTGAAGGGCTCTTGATTTTCCTGAATGTGATCCAAATTACAATAAGGCTCATTTGTATTTGAATCAAAAAGCACGGCATGTCTGTGCGAGAAAGTTCCCCTTTTCACATCTTGCCCTGACATCCTTACGATCTTACCCTCTGCCAATAGAGATCCATAGGCCAACAGCTCTGCATCGGCCCAAGTGAGCATTTTCTTTTCTCCAAAATTGGCTTTGCGCTCTTTCAATAGTTTATCTATTTGCCTGAGAGGCTTGAATCCTTTAGGGATTGTAGTGAGCGCTTTTGTTACCTTTTTATAGACTTCATCCGTGATAGAGGTATCAGGAGATTGATCAAAATCCTCAAGTTTGGATCTTCTCAAATAATGCCATTCCTCTTCAATTTTTTGTGGCTTATATGGAAGAGGCTTTTGCTTCACTTCATCGAGACGATCCTGAAGCAGTTGCTTAAATTCTTTGTCCAACTTGTCCACCTCTGCATCATTGATATCTCCTCTTTCAATGAGTTTTTTGACGTAAATCTCTCGTGGATTAGGATGTTTGGCTATAAGGTTATAAAGTTTGGGCTGGGTGAATTTGGGCTCATCGCTCTCATTGTGACCATGGCGTCTGTAGCATAATAGGTCTATAAAAAAGTCTTGCTGAAATTTTTGACGATATTCGACTGCCAAAGACACGGCATAAGTCACTGCCTCAGCATCATCTCCATTCACGTGAAGTACTGGAGCATCTACGATTTTTGCTAAATCTGTACAATAAATACTTGATCGAGCATCATCATAATCCGTAGTAAAACCTACTTGATTATTGATGATAAAGTGGATCGTACCCCCGGTTCTATATCCTGACAGGTGCGACATTTGAATGCATTCATAAACTAAACCCTGTCCTGCTACGGCAGCATCGCCGTGAATAAGAACCGGAATAGCCTTGGAAGAGTCTCCTCTATATTCGTCATCTATCTGTGCACGAGTGTATCCGAGAACCACAGGATCTACAGCCTCTAAGTGAGATGGGTTTGGAGCAAGCTTTATATATATTTTTTTTCCAGATTCGGTCTGCACATGGCTAGAGTAGCCCAAATGATATTTCACATCTCCATCGCCCATGGTAAGGTCAAGCTCCGCATTGCCTTCAAACTCCGCAAAGATTTCCTCGTATGTCTTGCCCATAATATTGGTAAGCACATTCAGTCTTCCTCTATGCGCCATACCTATTACTACCTCCTGCACGCCCGCATCAGCGGCCATCGTAATGATTTTATCCAAAGCCGGAATGGTGTTTTCCCCTCCTTCCAGAGAAAAACGCTTTTGACCCAAAAACTTTGTATGTAGGAAGTTTTCGAATACTACAGCCTCATTTAGTTTAGCTAAGATTCTCTTTTTCTCAGCAGTGGTAGGGGTGATGTCCACTCCTTGCTTTTCCACTTTGGCTTTCATCCATTCAAAAATGTCTGAGTTGCGCAAGTGGTTATATTCGTATCCTATGTGCCCAAGGTAAACGGATTGTAGCTTAGCTACAATGTCTTTTAATTTTGCTTTTCCCAACCCAATTTCTGAACCAACTTCAAACTCTTCCTCCAAGTCTTCGTGCGTAAGTCCAAAATTTTCCAACTCCAACCTCACGACGTGCTCACGACGTGCTCGCACGGGATTGGTGTCAGACTTAAGGTGAGCTCTGGATCTATGTGCATAGATAAGATTACGCACCATTATTTCTTTAAGACCTTCTACAGAAGTGACAGCAGAAGATATACCAGGCATGGTTGCAGCTGGAGCCGAAGAGCCATTTACCTGCTGGGAAAATTCAAAACCTTCGAAAAATTTCGTCCAAGATTCATCAACATTTTCAGGGTTCTCCTTGTAAGACTGATAGAGACCTTCTATATAGCTCACATCTGCATTAGATATGTATGAATATTTATCCATTAGTTTTTGGGCATGATTTTTTTATTGCGAGCCAAAGGTATGAATAGGTTCACAATAATAAAAACCGCTTAAGCGATTTAACAAATACTTGTATTTTTCATTATGAAAAGCACTCTATCAAAAGCGCATTTAAAGCATCTCATTGAAGATTTAGATTATTTTTTAGAGCTTTTACCACCATGGATGATAATGGAGAAAAATATCAAACAGAAATGTTTTTAAAACAGGCGCATTATATCGTTGATTTAATAATGTTTAATTGCCTGATGCTCATTATCTTTGCGCCCTTAAAAATTATACTTTGACATGGACGTGTTCCATAAACAAAATCAATTATGCCTGTAAAAATCAGACTAGCGCGTCGTGGACGCAAAAAACAAGCTATTTACGATATCGTAGTAGCTGACTCAAGATCTCCGAGAGATGGTAAATTCATCGAGAAACTTGGAGTTTACAACCCAAATACCAATCCTGCATCTATCACATTGAATGATGACAAGGCGTTGAATTGGGTTATGACAGGTGCTCAGCCAACAGAAACGGCTAAAGCGATCCTTTCTTACAAAGGAATCCTAATGAAAAAACACCTTCAAGTAGGTGTAAACAAAGGAGCTTTGACTCAAGAAGCTGCGGAGCAAAAATACCAAGAGTGGATTGCTGAGAAAGATTCTAAAGTTCAAGGAAAAGTGGACAAATTATCTTCTGAAAAATCTGCTAAGGCTAAAGCTGCTCTAGACGCTGAAGCAAAAGTGAATCAAGCAAGACTTGACGCACGTTTGGCTAAGAAAAAAGAAGAAGAGGCTGCACTAGCTGCTGAGGTAGCTGCTGCTAATGCGACAGAAGAAGAAACTGCTTTGGCAGAAGACGCTGCGGAAGCACCAACTGAAACTCCAGCAGCTGAAGCTACTGAAGGAGAAGATAAGCCATCTGCAGAATAATCAGTGAACAATGGGAATTGATGATTGCTACCTTTTAGGTCATCTTGTCAAAACCCATGGTTTAAAAGGTGAGCTTATTGCTCACTTTGATGTAGATTATCCTGAAGAATACCAAGAATTGGAATCAGTTTTCGTTGAGCAAAACGGAAAACTGGTTCCTTTTTTTATTGATTCCATTTCAGTTCGAAACGACAAAGTTTTTTTAGCCTTTGAGGATATTGATCGGATAGAAACTGCATCGCCACTAGTTGGCACCTCACTTTATTTACCTTTGGATGAGCTTCCTGAGTTGGGTGATGGTGATTACTACTTTCACCAATTGGTAGGGATGTCATTATACGACGGTGAAGAATTGATTGGCACGGTAAGTAATGTCTACGAGCTGCCCAATAATAATCTACTGGGCGTGCAACACAAAGATGTTGAGGTTCTTATCCCACTGGATGATGCCATTGTTAAAGAGGTTAACCTTACGGAAAACAAAATCCTTGCAGATTTACCTGAGGGACTGATTGATGTGTATCTGGAAAACTCCTAACTGATGCGACTAGATATTATCACTTGTCTACCTGAGCTATTTGACGGCCCGCTCAATCAAAGTATTGTACAGCGAGCTCAAGATAAAAATCTTGTTGAAATAGCCATTCACAATCTCCGTGACTACTCTACCTCCAAAAGTAAAAGCGTGGATGATTATGCCTTTGGTGGAGGCGCAGGTATGGTACTGTCTATAGAGCCGATAGACAGATGTATTTCAAAGCTAAAAGAACAGCGTAATTACGACGAAGTAATCTACCTCACTCCTGATGGGAAGACTTTGAATCAAAATATGGCCAATGAACTTTCTCTCAAAGGAAACATCATCATGCTATGTGGACATTATAAAGGTGTAGATCAGCGTGTACGGGATCATTTTGTGACACGGGAAATCAGCATAGGAGACTATGTACTATCGGGTGGTGAGCTGGCAGCAATGGTTCTTGCCGATTCATTGATACGACTGATACCTGGTGTGCTTAACGATGAGACTTCTGCGCTTACGGATTCATTTCAGGACAACTTATTGGCTCCACCAGTATATACTCGCCCTGCGGATTATAAAGGCTGGAAAGTTCCAGAGATACTAACCTCTGGGCATGAAGCCAAAATAGAGCAATGGAGGCACGAACAGGCCGTGGAAAGAACCGAATCCAGAAGGCCGGATTTATTAGCATAAATAATACTAAATAGTATAACTTTTATTTTCAATTTTCTATATTTGCACTCCTTTTTGGAGATACACTCAACAACGAGTCAAAGACATGAGCGATTTATTAAAATTTGTAGAAGAAGATTTATTGGCAACAAGAACCAACCAAATCAATTTTGGCGCTGGAGATACTGTCAATGTGCATTATAAAATTAAGGAAGGTAACAAGGAGCGTATTCAGCAGTTCCAAGGTGTCGTAATGCAAGTAAGAAACGGAAACTCTACTGGTGAAACTTTCACTGTGAGTAAAGTATCTAGCGGAATTGCCGTAGAAAGAATCTTTCCCATAATGTCTCCTAACATCGACAAGAGTCGAGGTTTTGAGAAAAGGTAAAGTAAGAAGAGCAAGATTGTTCTACTTGAGAGGAAGAAAAGGTAAAGCTGCTAGAATCAAAGAAAAACTTTGATCTAGTAAGCTTCAGAATATATTGAAAGCCATCTCCAAAAGAGATGGCTTTTCTTGTTTGTAAGGGTCGCAAAATTCAGACGCTGCTAGTTCAGTGCAAGGTAGAAAGCCTTTTTACCCAAAATCTCACCATTCACTTGAATAGCCACTTCGTGTAGACCATCATAATATTTGCGAGTGGTAATGGGCACAATGGCGTGTTGCTTCTTAAGCTTTACCGTTTCATTCGGCTTAACTCGAAAAGATTTTAGCTTAAACACCTTGGGAGCCAGTTTGCCATTGGCTTTCTGATGAAAGATGACATAATCAACCAGTATTTCGGCATGATTGGCGCTTCTATTGATGAGTTCAAATTCGATCAGAATTTTACTTCCAAAGGATACGCGCTCCGGAACGGTCAAATTCTCAATTCCCATTTCTACTTTCTCAAAACCGAGAATTTCCAATGCGCCTGGGTCACCCGATTTTCACCAAGCTTCTCAGCGCATGTTTGATGATCCAATTGGTATGATTTTGATCGTCTTTTGCCCATTTCTTTAAAAGTGACACCACTAAGGTCGGATGATCCTTTGCTATATCATTAAGACAATTGGCAACACTCTTGCGTACATATAGCTCGGGATCATTTTTGAGGTTTTCGAGTATAGGCAAAACAAGGGATGGATCGTTTTTGAATTTTGGCAATGCACAAGCCCAAGGCAATCTTGGTCGAGCACCTTCACTAGATAAGCGGCGTACATGCACATTATCGTGCTGTGACCACTCTAGCATTTTACGCATGGTTTCCTCCTCGTACTTGAGAATAAATGGCCGTATGGCAAACTCGGCACTTCCAACCTGAGTGAAAAACGATAGTGCTTCTAAAGATTCATGAGGGTGATTCAGCCCATAGCACTCCACCCATTCGGAAAAAATCATTCCACCCAAACCAGAAAAATTGCCAGCCGCATTTTTCAAAATCTCAATACTCGCTCTATAGTCCTGAGGCAGATGCTGCCCCAAAACCAAAGCTGAATGTCTCAGTCGCTGTTTGAGCTCCATAGCCTCCCAAGATGCTGTATAAAGTGATGTGTAAAAATTCCTCCTGAGACCAAGAGGAGTAGTTTGGTTCAATTGCCTTTCCAAGTCTTTCGAAAAACTCTGGTTGCAAAAATTTATTCTTTAGCGGTTCAGCCATAGTAGTTTTCGTTGAGTATCAGGTAGACCAAAACATTTTTTAGAAAAGTAAACTCAATCATATATCAATTCAGATGATACCCCTGAGTGGTGAAAGAAAGCCCCTGCTGCCCATAAGTAGAGATCATGACACATTCGAAAATAGGAGCGTGAATATTCGGAAGCAGCCACCCACTCGAAAATAAAATTAGCTCCAGTTCCCCCAAGATTGTCTTCCTGATCAATAACTATTTCAACAGTTTCCATTGGAGCAATAAAAATCGGCTTATCAAAGTAAGCGCGAATCATTTGCCCGTACGTATTGAAGTACTCAGCTTTTGTGATATAAATCGTATCGCTCCTATTTGCATTTCGCATACTTATAGTGCCAGTAAGCGGGTGGGTCTTATGCTCCGTTTCGCTATAGATCTGTGAGTAAACAGATAAATAAGTAGAGCCACTTTTCAACGAATCAGAAAGAGTACCTCCTACTGTTCTTTGTGTCCAATTTTCTTCACTCACAGAACTCAGCTCCTTGGGTTTGCGGCACGCAAAGGAAACAACGATCAGTAAACAAAGAAATGAAATGCTCCTTAAGATGCTTTTAGTAGTAGACATAGCTCATGGGTAAAGTGATTGAAAATTCTCTCTCATTCAAATCTAACTCATTCGTGGAACTCCGCTATCACTTCCGCATTGACGGATTAAAACAGTAATAAGGGCTACACCTTTTTTATCAAAAACCGCATCATCACCACTCCCGAATTATACGCCTCTGAATGGGTCAACTGCAAAGCTGCACGCATGGGTGAGTCGGCAAACAAGGTAACACCTGCACCCAGCACTACGGGCATCACAAAAACCATATATTCATCTATGAGTCCCGCATTATGCAGCAAAGTATTCACCTCCGCACCACCTATCAACCAAATATCTGCTCCCTCCTCTTCTTTCAATGCTGCGATTCGTTCTGGAATATTTGAAGAAATAAACGTGGCATTCTCATCCTGAGTGAGCTTCTCATTTCGTGTAATCACATAGTTTTTCTTTTCCGCATAGGGGAAAGGAATTGGGAAATCACATATCTGACGATAGGTACTATTTCCCATAACAGTCGTGTCAACTTGGTCTAGAAGCGCATTGTAACCGTAATTGTTTCCTTCTGGATTAGGTATTTGTTCCAGCCAATCAACTCCCCCATCAGCATCAGCAATCTTCCCGTCTAGGCTCATGGCGATGTACAATATTACTTTCCTCATTTTACCTTATATCTTAAAATCGTTTTTCGTCTTTCTGGAGCCACGCGAGTAGGGTCTGAAATATAAATCTCTTTATGGTAGCCATCGATCGAAAGACCTTCTTTTTCCACATAAGCGAAGAGCTTTTCCAAAGTTGGCTCTTCTTCATCCCAAGAGCCAATGTGCATGATTTGCACACATTTTCCCTCGTTTACCAACTCAAATACTACCGTATCCAACAACTCATTGAGCTCTGATTTCTTTTGCTTTGCTTGCTGCAAAGCCTGAAAAAAGTGATGCTGCTCCACAAAATCGGGCATACGAAACATGATCTTCCAGCGCCATTCTTCTCTTGGCGTTTGGATAAACTCATGCTGCTTTTCTGCCCCTCCATCTATAAACCAATGGCATTCCATTTTCGGAACTACAAAATCATTGTCTTCACCTTTGCAGAGAAATTTGATTCCATAAACGGTCGCGTACATTGCCTGAATAGCAGAAAGAAATCTTGGGTTTTCCGGTGCACACTTCCCTTCGATGGTCACATAATAATAGGAATCCAAATCTACTGTTTCTGGATTTTTGGCTGCTTTGTAATAAACACGATCTATTTTGGCTAAATCGATTTTTGAAATAACTGCTTCCATGGGTTAATAATTAAAGGATTTGAAATGAGAGAAAAACTTGGTTTCAGCAAAGAGGCCTGCAAACTCCGCAAACTTAGGATGTTGTTCAAAAGTCTGCTGAGCTTGAGTAGCATGCGAATGGCTTTCCCAGACAATATTGTCCATGAATGTAAGCGGATCTGTCGCGTGTTGCATGGTCTCGATAGACAACACACCATCGTAATCGTTGAGGATTTCACGCACAAAAGCCAAAGCCTTTTGCACTTCCGTTTCGGGTTTGAGTGTGTAAACCACCACTTCCTTGATATTCTTATTGGTCATGATTTCTTTGTTTTGTTTTGATAAGACAAAGAAATGACCGAGAGTGACAACCCTATGTCACTCAGTTTTCGGAAGTGAAATATTTTTTATGATGTTCAAAAAGCTTTTTAGAATGAGTGGCCACAACGCCTTGCAGCTCTGATGGTGAAACCACCACTACCTCGTCTGAAAAACTGAGCAGCCACCTCCCAAAATAATCGTAATGCGGTGTGATGAACTTCATCTCAACCCATTCTTCTACCTTGTGCTCTTCAATGAAACCGTAATAATACTTCTGGTCGCCGATGAAGCGAGCTGCTTTTTTGGTGAAGCGGACTACCGCTTCCTTGGCATCCGTACCTCCTACCATCCCAGTAGTAAAACTCAAAAAATCAGGATGATCTTCTATTCGATAGGGTTCTGCTGTGATTTTCAATGACTGGATGCGATCTGTACGAAAATCCCGCATTTCTTTTCGAAGACGACAATAACCGATCATGTGCCATCTGCTACTATAATACACCAACCCAAGTGGCTCTACTGACCTGAGCGTCGTGCTATCGTTATAATTGGAATAATAGGAAATTTCAATCACCTTTTTGGTGGCGAGTGCCACTTGAATGTCTGAAATATAGGAATCAGGAAACCCTTGCTTGGTAATGGACGGTGAACCAATAATTTCGATTTTATTATCGATTGCTTCCAGAAAGTCTCGATCGCTGTAGCGAAGTACAGCCCTAACCTTGATCATAGCTTCTTCCACAAGCTTTGCCATTTGGGTATCCGCATTCTGGTTGATGAGTTTGGAGGCAAGCAGAAGTGCGGAGGCTTCTTCTTTATTAAAAACCACAGGAGGCAAATGATAACCCTCGACGATAAAATACCCTTCACCAGCATCTCCACCTATTGGCACTCCTGAGTCAATAAGGGATCTGATATCTCTAAAGATCGTTCGTCTTCCTATTTCAAAACGCTCTTCCAACTCGGCAAGAGGCACACGAGATTTACCTTGCAGATGCACCATTATAGCGTTGAGTCGGTCGATACGGTTCATAAAATCAAAGATAGTATGGTTAAGCTACATGCAGATTCAACTGAGCTTCGATTCAATCAACTCTCGAGTTGCCCGCTTCATTGCTACAGCATCAAATCCATAGTCTTCTGGAAGAATCGGTTTATGAACATAAATTCGGCATTTGTGAGGACGTAAAAGAAAACGCCCATCATCGGGTAAAATGCGATAATTGTCCATCAAAGAAACAGACACAATCGGAATATTTTCTTCTACTGCCAATCTAAAAGCACCATCTTTAAAACCAACCATATTAGGTGGGTCAGTGGAGACAATCCCTCCTTCGGGGAAGAACGTCAAGCTAAAACCATCTTTCAATGCCTGTCTAGAATCATGAAGACTTTGCGCCCTGCTTCTGGCACTACCGCGATCTACGGTGATATGTAGCTTTCGAAACATATAACCAAAAACAGGCGCTTTGGTAATGGATCGCTTGCCTATAAACTTGAATGGAACAGGCAACCCAGCCATAATCGCGATATCGAGAAAGGAAAAATGATTGGCACAAAAAATATAATGCTGCTTACGGTCAAGAGGCTGCTCGTATTCAAAGTGTACAGGAATGAAGACAAGCTTAAAATAAACCCAAGACCAACCACTATTGATAGCCAAAGCGGCTTTATGCCAGCTCTTTTTCGTGGACAATCCTAAAATAAAAGGTGCCACTACAATGAAGCTGAGCAAAAAAATCAGGTAGGAATAAATAGAATAAACTCGCAGTAGCACTTTCATGATTTGCGAAAGTAGTCACGGTGAGAATGAATTTTAAGCTTATGGGAGCTGTTTTTGTACTGTTGTTTTATTGATGCTCGGTTACTCCTTCGTTACTTAATTCTACAAAACTACTTCGGTTTAAAGCATTTTTAATAATCAAAGAGTTATTTCTAAATAAGTTAAATAATTGCTGGTTTTTAAGATTTCCAGTTGTGATTAGAAACAGCTTCTTCGGCTTCCCTAAAGTCATATATGAATGGTAAAAATCGAAATCTTTAGTCACCACTGTAAGGTTGTTGATATCAGCGAATTGAATAATCTCTAGATCGGAGGATTCATCTCCTTTTGGAAGTTTATCCACATGAATAGATTCAAGTCCAATTTGACTAAGTATTTCACAAAGCTTTATTGGAAGTTGAGTATCCACAATCAGTGTCATACTGAAATTTTGGTGTAGCTAGAATATTTTGTCACTTTGGTAGCGTACGCTAAACATGCCAAAATATCTTCTTCATCAAGATTAGGGTAATCTTCCAATATTTCAGCATGAGTTGATCCCGCGGACAAAAGGTCAAGAATCATATCCACAGTATACCGTTTATTCCTGATGGTAGGTTTACCATGGCAAATTTCTGCATCGATTGTGATTCTATTGATAAGTGCATTTTCCATTATTAAAGTTACAAAATATTCAATGGATTCGTTCTCTCAAATGTAGCATTACCAAGCTATCAGCTGTATCGTTACAGCCAAGTGATAGCAAGACAGTAACGATTGAATGGGCGTAAAGCCATTAGTTTAAAAAAAGCTAGTCCAATTGATGCACCAACTAGACTAGCCCTTTTTGATGCTCTAGACTTTTGCTTCTTGCAGAGTAGGATAATCGATATATCCTTCCGAGCCTGGCGTATAAAAAGTATCTGAATCTGGTTCGGCCAAATCAGCTTTCGCTTCAAATCGCTGTACCAGATCCGGATTAGAGATATACCATTTGGCAAATGACACAAAATCAGCATGACCTTCTTCTATCACCTTATTTCCGCTTTCTCTATCAAATCCGCCGTTGATCATCAGATTTCCTTTGTATAAAGGCCGGAAATGCTCCGCGATGTTAGTGACAGCATAAGGTATATCAGAAACATCATTGAAGGGCTCTGACAAGTGCAAATAAGCCAGATTGTAATCGTTGAGTTTTTTTACAATATATTCAAAAGTAGGAATCGTTTCTTCATCCATTGTCATCCCGAAGATGCCGTTTAAAGAAGGATTGAGTCTCAATCCTATTCTGTTCTCGGGTACCACTTCTTTGATTGCCTCTATAATTTCAAATAAAATCCTTGCTCTATTCTCGATACTTCCTCCATACTCATCTTCTCGATGATTGGAAGTTCCATTGAAAAACTGATGCAGCAAATACCCGTTGGAGGAATGAATTTCCACTCCATCGAACCCTGCATCCCATGCATTTTTTGCTGCCGTTTTGAAATCCTGAACCGTAAGCTTCACATCAGCTGTGGTAAGCGCTCTGGGAGTCACTGTTTTTTTGAACCCCTCATGAGTGTATGACTTCTCATTTGGATTGATCGCAGAAGGTGCCACCGGCACATCTCCTCCGTGAAAATCCGGGTGAGAAATACGCCCAACATGCCAAAGTTGAAGAAAAATCTTGCCGCCTTTCTCATGAACCATTTTTGTCACCTCTTTCCAACCTTCTACCTGGGCTTGTGTGTGAATACCTGGAGTATTGATATAGCCCACTCCTTTTTTGGATATTTGAGACCCTTCGGTAATAATCAGTCCGGCAGAAGCACGCTGCTGATAATATACCCCTTGCAAATCAGCCGTGGGTACATTTTCATTGTTGGCAGCTCTGCTGCGCGTCATGGGAGCCATCACCACTCTATTTGCAAGTTGTAAGTCTCCTATTTTTATCGGTTTTAATAAAGCCTGTGTAGTTGTCATGTTAGATTAATTTTATGTGTATAAACATATAACTTTCTCTAACACAACGATCTGCCAGCCGATAGGTTGAAAATTTTATGAAAAGCTCTAAAAAACTTGACCAGATAATGCCTACTTAAGGAAAGGCTCAACCGAACACGTTGAGAAAATCTGAGTCAAAATCTGTGCAACTATTCAGAGCTTAATGAACTTGATGTAATCAGATTTTTGTCATCACGATTTTCCCCTGAAAAAAGCAAAAATACCTCACGCCCAGTCCCAAACCAGCATGCTCCTTAAGCTCAATTCGTAACCACGGTGCCTTAACACCGTCGGTGGCTATCCGCTTGACATGTTCACTACCTGCTCGGCCAGCTTCTTAAAGTCCTCTGGACTCTTTCCTGTTTTGGTTTTTATATTGTCCAAGTATGCTTGAAAAGCATCTTTACTGTGAATAACGTTATGAAAATTTACGAAAAAACAATTTCAAACTCCAGTAGATTTATTAGCAAATTAATGTGCAAGGTGGGCCATAGGCATACCAGTCCTTAAGAAAACGCAGGCTTACTAAACCATTGACTTTTGAGTAACTACAACAACATGGTTTTTTTGATTGCTTCTTGTCGTAAAACCTAAACCGAAAAGAAGCAATTCCTCTTATTGCATTTTAGTCACCACCACATCCACCGCAGCTACTGCATGAGCTCCCACAGGATGATCCGCATGACGTACCGCAACTGGATCCACTAGCGTTATTCTTGTCCACATAATTTACAAGAGGAATAAATGAGGTTGTTAAAACCGAAGTACCAAATAAGAAATAAGTCCATTGCCAATTATTCTCAATATCTCTGGTGGGCAGTATTTCCTCTTTATAGAGCGTTGGGATTATTTTTGTTACAAAAAGTTTCGTTAGCCTATTGAGATATATTATAACAGCGATAGTCAAAATAATTAGGACAATAACAATTACCGCAACTGGTTTATCTCTCATAAGTCCAGTAAAAAGCCTAGTGAGTCCCAACATTAAAAGTATGGATAATGCGATGTAATTGGAAGAGAATAAGTTGCCGAATACTTCTGACTTAGTAAAATACTTTTTTAATGCGTCCATGCATTTGGCCGTATTCCAGAAGATTGGTTTTGAGACTAATATCCTTAGTAGGGTTGGATAATAGGTCTTCCCGTGTTCTTTCAGAATAGTTGCAGCTTGCCGTTGCTCCACAGATTTAGCTGAATCATTTTCACCCAGTTCGATTGTATTATCTGAATTGATTTTAATAGTTTCATTGTCAATAAGCTCGTTTACAGTCCCATTGATTACTGCTGATAATTTTTGATCCTTTAGATAAATGAGTTCAAACGGAGATAGATTGAAAATGAATGATTCCTCATCAAAAAACCTAGCTATCTGTTTCAGCCTCGTTCTATTATACCAAAAGCGATCGATCAAATAAAAGATTGCCATCAAATACTTTGCTATCGATTTCAGAGACAGTCTATCTTGCAATTCCAGGAAAACAAAAACACATAGCGTCAAAGCAATAAACCCAAGCACAAAATCTGGATTGTCTATTTTTACATATATCGGCTCTAACAACCAGTAAAAGGGCTGAATTAAAATAACCAAAGCTAAAAGACCCATTATAACCAATGTTCTTATCTAGAATTTGCTTTTTTCAAGATTTAAACTCTTCATACATACCGTCGCACTCCCAAATTCCTTTTGTCTAAGAGCCGCTGGACATGAAAATGGCACTATAGCCCCGCAAACAGGCCCAATACTCACCAAGTGTCTTTCCTAGAATTCGCTTTTTTAAGATTTAAACTTTCATACATACCCACGCACTCCCAAATTCCTTTTGGCTGAGAGCCAAAATTGGTTTCATACAATTGAGTGGTTCGATCTTTAGCTTGCTTAAATTTCTGAAAGTCTTCCTTATTATGAGTAGAGGGGATATGTTGAATTTGCTTCCCGAGCAAGCGTCCAAATTCTTGATAAGAGTGTGTAAATATTAAGTGCTGATGCCATACGGTATCTACTATTTCTGATGGTGATACCATGAAGTCAGATGTTGCAGCCAGATACATAAACTTTTTGTACTCCAAAATCGCTTTTTGAGTAAAGTCCTTTGTCCAAAAGTTTTCGTTAGCTAGTCTCGTTGAAAAACCGTACTCACTGGCTGCGACTGCTTCCTTGGAACAAAACATCATTGTATGATTCCAGATGCTTTTTGACTCGCATTAAGCGCTTGTAAGGAGAAGAACTGCATATTGCGCATCGGATAATATATCCGCTGATAAGTCAGGTGAACTGCGTTTTCAACCAATGCTTTGTCCTGTGGGGCATAGCTGCGTGTAGGGTTGATGGCACAACTATAGTGCAGCGCAAAGTCTTTGAAGGTCTTGTTGATCACTGCCTCGTATTTGCTAGCCCGGGTGACGGCAGCCTTGAGGTTATCTGAGACGATGGCTTGAGGGACACCTCCAAAATAAGCAAGCGCATTGTTTAGGCATGAGATGAAGTCTTCTCGTTTTTGACTGAAACAGGCCTCTACGTAGGTATATTGGCTGAAAGGCAAGGTGGCTACAAATACTTCCATCTGAATCACCTCACCAGAAGTGGGGTCTATCACCTCCAGTTTTTTACCAGCAAAATCCACGTAGAGCTCTTTAGCGGGCTGGTGATCCAGCTTCATCGAGCCTTTGGGCTGTTTGTATTTGCGCTGATAATGAGTGGTAAACTGGGTATACCCGTATGGATTTTCATTCTGCTCTGCATAGAGCAGGTAATGGTCGAGCAGCGTAAACCCTGGGTGATTACGATGTGCATGCATCGTTTCAAAAAACGACATGAGAGCCGAAAAACGCTCGTTATTGATGGTCGTTTTAGAAGATACCAACTCTTCAAGATCAGC
The DNA here is from genome assembly GCA_963848175.1 of uncultured Cytophagales bacterium. Lineage (GTDB taxonomy): Bacteria > Bacteroidota > Bacteroidia > Cytophagales > Cyclobacteriaceae > JAMZMI01. Next base: position 375,572 of record CAWKCO010000003.1, on the reverse strand, counting down.
TTGACTCAACGCTTGGAGTTCCTCCATCGATAAGTCCGACGACTGAAAAGAACGGATATACTCATTGATAGTGTTTCTGTGTAGGCCGAGGGTGCGACTAATCTGACGGTTACTCGTACCGTCAAGATGTAAGTTGGTTATTTGCTTCAAGTCCATTCTATGCTTTGTTCGCCATCGTTTCTCATCGCATGTTAACAGTATAAGAACTCTTAAAGTGGTGGAGCCATGCTGGCACAAATCGAAATGATATCAGACTTGACATAGCCAAATAAATTAACAAGTAACCGAATAATTATCCAAGTGACACATATTGAAGGAAGACCACTGGCGCACAAAAACTGAAACGGTGGCATATTTCGAAGTGTAACGTCCACTTAGGCAGAAGAAGCTTTGAAAGCTTTAAGATCTACAAACAACTCCCTTTAGAATATACAACGTGGCCATTGAATTTGCAAAACGTACTTTTGAATCAAGCCGCAAAAATTTAAGCGAAGTAATGTATGATGTGGGCTATCCCGACACCAAGGCCTTTCGAACAACTTTTACAAAATCCCTGGCCTAACACCTATAGAATACAGGAATAAGTACAATAAAATGTCTTTTTAAGATTCTGCGACTCATGTCGTGACTTGCCAGATATTGGATCAAAATTAAGGGGAATATCTCTCTAACTCATTACCAAACAAAGACACAAGTTTTTTATACCATAGGTCTTAATTACTTGAACATAAGATTGACGCATTCCGCAAGTCCAAGGGCATGCAGAGAAACAACTTTCTAAATTCGGTTACTTTTTAAGTAAACTTAGTATAAGTATTGATCCAACGACTCGGCACTTCGCCATCTAGTGCTTGCTCATAGTCAGAGTAATTGCACGGAATCATTCTGCTGCGCATAAAACCATCTGTATCCTCTGGATGAGGCACTTCCATCCACCATTTTTCAGAAGTTTTACTTTTGTAAAATTTAATTGAAGAAGGGTCGCCACCTAAAGACACCTCATAGATCAGGTAGTCATTGCTGCGAAAATGTTTGTCTCCTTTACGATTGTAATAACCTTCGATAAAATACCAAATCATGGTGGCCACCACAAAGGCTGACTTACCGTCATCACTGTCTTTTTTGGCGTCCAAACCATAAATCCCAATAGAGCTGAGCTTGTCATTGAGTCCAGCATACCATGCCAACTGACAGGCCTCCTCACCAGAGAGTCCATAGACTTTGGAGTCTATAGCTCCCGGACAATAATGAGCCTGAATTGCCGAAACATCAAAAGTCATCATGTCGGCATCACGGATAAGCGGCTCTAGTTCCTTGACATTTTCTTTGATCATTCCTAGGCGCACAGCTTCAAAACCAAGCTTCTCCAGTAAATCCGACTCATCTCCTCCCACAAGATAAGACTGATAGCCCAGATGGTAGTAATTGAATAGATAGTTGGGATCATGCTTGATCACCCGATGCATGTGAGATGTCGCTGGCAAACAAGTCTTTGGATCCTCTAGATCCAGACGGCTATCTACGTTGAGCAATGAAATGAGCTTTTCGCTATTCTCATAACCAAAATATTGTCCCAACGCCAAGTCGTGTGAGCCGCCTACTAGAAGAGGAATGATATTATGCTCCATCAAGTATGCACAAACCTCTTTCAGTCGCAGATAGGTATCTTCTAATTGTGGGCCATTTCTGAAATTTCCAAGATCAACCACTTTTAAGCGTGTTTGCTCCCTTTTTTAACTCATAGAGATGACGTCTCACCGCATCAGCAGCCAGAGCCAAACCTGGTTGATGGACTTCTTTCTGTCCCCTTCCTTCGCGCAAACCAATAATGGCAATATCAAACCCTTCAAAATCGGGCATCTTCTCCTGATTCACGTAGATGGACTGCCCCATATTAGAACTCAGCGCTTTGCTAATAACTATATCGCTAGGAATGGGGTCGAAAAACAATTTGAGATCCATGAATTCACGTTAGGTTGCTATGGACAACAAATCTAAGAAATTTACTGGCTTGTGATCAATGGTTTTTTTGAAGCCCACATCTCACCTTTGTCCTAAGTGCAAAAATTTCACCAATTTGAAATTATTTAATTTCACACCAAAAATTACCATTAGAGACTTCACAGACATGAGCAAGCAGATATTTGAAGAACAAAAACACAAAGACCTTGACTTCACAATGAGTGCCTTTGAGGTCGCTGAATATGAAAATTGCGACTTTATCAATTGTAACTTTTCAAATATCAACCTTTCGCACATCACTTTCCTGGACTGTCGATTTGAAGGCTGCAACATGACCATGGTGAAAGTGGGGAGCACAGCTTTCAAAAATATTTCATTTACCAACTGCAAAATGCTCGGTGTACATTTCTCGGATTGCAATCCCTTCTTGCTGGAAATGAAATTTGAATCCTGCATACTTCAGCTCACATCTTTTTACAACCTAAAACTCAAAGGCACGATTTTTAAGAATTGTGAATTACAAGAAGCTGACTTCTCTGACTGTGACTTAACCTCTTCGGCTTTCGCTGACTGTGACCTAGCGCTAACTGTATTTGATCGCACGATTTTGGAGAAAGTAGACTTTAGAACTGCTACTAATTTCAACATTGACCTTGAAAAAAATCGGATCAAGAAAGCGCAATTCTCTGTGCATGGACTAGCTGGATTACTGACCAAATACGATATCAAAATCACCCAATAAAAAAAGCCGAAAGAGTGCTCCTTCGGCTTTTGGTTACAAATTAGAAAGGTAAAATTATTTTTTTGTCACTTTCAGCGAATGGTTGAAAGTTCCTCCTTTGTCTGTGAATGACAGGTAATAATGCCCTGCACTCAAAGTGGTCATATCTACTGCCGTATGGTGTACACCTAGTCTGTGCTCAATCTCTTGTTCAAGAATAGTCACTCCCGCTACCGACAACAGCTTTACCTGAAGATCATCTACTTTTCTATAAACATTGTAATCTACACCCAACACTGCCTCTGTGGGGTTAGGGTAGAGTAACACGTCTTTCACAAATGGTTTCCAGCTAAACAGAATCTCTTTTTGAGTAACCTCAATTCCCGCTTCCGTAACTAGCGCATCAGCACTGAAAATTTGATTCTCCTTGTTGCCACCAATCTCAAAAACAACTCCACTCTCTTCGTCCATTGGAACTCCTGGGAATTGAATATTTAAAAGGTATTTGCCTTCTGCCACTCCAGTGAAATTGAAATAGCCCTCATCATCCGTTTCTATGTAATAGGCAATTTCGTCCTCTACTTCTTGCAAGTCTCTACCTGTAGATTTGAACTTACGCATAGAGCAAGCCGCCTTTCTAACTTTCCTTCGAGCAAGGGTTCGTCCTTCATCTGCTATTATGCTACGATCAGGAAGGTCAGATTCTACCAAGCCAGAAATCTTCGCAGTACCCACTACCGGAGGGGCAATGAATTTCACATTCACATCTACTCCCTCTTTCTTTTCCAAAATCTCCAAAGTATTGGCCTTGGCCCAATCATCTTCACTAACATAATAGGTCTGTATGATCTTATTCTGCCCAAGCACATCTTGATCTGGATCTACTTTCAAAACAAATCGTCCTAACACGACATCTCCAAGTTCGTAAGAGCCATCAGCTTTTGTGCGTCCCACTCTGGTAGAATCGTAAGCTCCACTTTCATTTATTCGGAAAAGCTCTACATCCGCACCATTGGTAAGTGGGCTTCCATCCACTTTCACATTTCCAAATACCTGAGTGGAAGCCCATACAAACTTCTTAGAAGAACGTATAGTAAGCTCAGGCACTTTGCTACTGGTAGCTACCGTGCGATAAGCTCCCATTTTATTGAAGTCGATATTTGTCAACTGAGTTTGTGCTGTAGTTTGCCCAGTCAATTTCACATAGTCCACTTCCTTGGTAGAAAAGGGATCAAATTCCCACTGATAGCTCGTAGCTCCCGGAATGGCTCCATTCAAGGCATAAGAACCTCCCGCTTGCACAGTATCGCTGCTCACCTGCCCATAAGGGTCTTGCGGACTGTAAGTGAAAGTAGCAACCTTGAGGTTTGGTGCGATATCATCAAATGAAAAATCATTTTTCTCCAAAGCCAAAGTTTTCAAATTTGGCATGGACGAAAGGTTCGGAAACTTCTTCAAGTTGTTGTCTTTCAAATTGAGTGTTTCCAACTTTTCGAGATTCTTCAAAAGCTCAGGAACATTATTTTGCAAATTATTAGTTGGCAAAGTAATGCCTGATACCCGTTGATTTTTGATCGTGATACCGTTCCAATTGGCCAAGTTTGCATCCGTAAGCCAGCCTGTTTTGTTGATCCATTCTGTCCCCTTTGTAGACTGATAAAACACCGCCAATACGGACGAATCCTTTTTCAGTCCAAAAGACAGAATCACATATTTGCCTGGCATAAAGCCTGGATAAACAGCGAAATCTCCACCAACTGCTATTTCATCGCTAGCAGCTGGATCACCTGCTGTGTATAAGGTAGTTAGGTTGCCCCCACTCGTCCTTCCTCCTCCGTAGTTCACCACATACGCCGTATTCGCCAACTGACCAAAGGCCAGTGATGCAGCGCTGTACATTATGAAAATCAGAAATATTTTCTTTAACATGATAAAGGTTTTTCTGATTATTTGCTGATTGATCCTACTTGTGGTGCTGATGAGCTAGGCCTTGCCAAAAGTGTTTTAATCGCTTCTATCTCGGCTTTGAGCTCATTCAGGTCTTCTTTGCTACTAGCATCACCAAGTTGTGCCTTTAGCTCCCTATTTTGAGTTTCCAAAGTAGTTACTTTAGCATCTAGTTCTTTTACAGCTTCTATAAGCACAGCCACCATCTGAGCATAGTTCACCGCTTTCATTCCTTTTTCGTCTGTATGAACAAACTCTGGGTAGATGGCCTCTACTTCCTGCGCTATCACTCCAATCTGATTGGCTTGTGATCGATTTTTATCAATCCACTGATAAGATACACCGCGCATTTTACGCGTATTGATGAGTGCATTTTCTAAAGAAGAAACATTGGTCTTTAGTCGACCATCTGAAGTTTGTACAGTACCATCTGATGATGAGAGGAATTGAGCTGCAATTGCTCCTGTGACGGCAATATCGCCGTTGTTACCATTCATAAAAATATTCGGATTACCACCCGAATACATCTCGAAAATTGGGCCGCCTATTGGATCATAATTCATTACAATCCCATCTGAATAAGCGTTTTCGCCCAAGGAAATACCACCCGCTCGCAGATCTAAAGCATTTCCGACTGTTGAACTCGAAAGACGAATAACACCTGTTGTATCGCCCTCAAACCCCTCTCCACCTAAAGAAACTAAGGGTGGGTCACCTTGAGAATCTCCACTTGTTCCCATAATATTGATGTGTCCAATATTACTATTATCAAATTCACGGTCAATCTGAATATTTTTATTTCCATTGGCTCCATAAAGGATCATAAATCCTGAGTTATCTCCAAAAGATCCCACTTCTGCCTTCAGCCCAGTGTCGTTACCGAAAAATCTGGCCTCACCTGTATTTCCCCCTCTATCATGAAGTTCTACCAGATTTTGACCACTATTTGACCTAAGGGCAATCTGCCCTCCATTTGCATTTCCATTAGAGGTCATATCTACAGTCAATGCACCAAGACCACCATCTTCTGTATTGTACATTAAAAATGATCCTGCATCACGTGTTCCGTCCGTCCAAGTATCTAGCTTTACATTGGTTGAAAACCAGCCATTGCCATCATCTTTAGACCCATACAAACTAAGGTGAGGCAAATCTGAACTCTGATACAAATTGGCTCCTAATTGAATATTTGGTGTATTTGATCCCCAAAGAAACATTTCAGCCGCTTCTCCATCAGGATCTGACCCTTCCGAATCGTTAATCACATTCATAGATAAGATTGCCCCCTTGCTATCAATGACCCTTTTGCTTGAATTAAGATTGAAGTAGGGTACATCACTTCCTAGTGTCTCATTCTTCACTCCTCCAAATTCAAGAATTGTTGTAAAAGGGCTTTCTGATGAACCCTCCATCACAAAATAAGGCAATCCCTTATTCCATGAAGCGAACCCACTATAAGTGGCTCCTGAAAACACTCCAGCTTGATCGTAACCTGCAAGCTGCATGAATCCACCAGTCCCGCTTGCATTTCCAAACCAACCTGTGTTCTTGTGATTTTGGTCATAGGTGAATACGTTCCCTATGCCTTTTGTAGTAGTGGATGCTCGGACTCCAAGAAAACCTAATGAATCGTAGACACCAACAAACCCTCCATACCCTTGTGATACCGTGCTTAAAACAACTTTCAATGAATCGTTTGCGCCTCTAAGATTCAAATTTCCTGATTTACTCGCAGCAATGGTCTTCATTTCCGTTTTGGTTTTTCCATCCACATCTTTTGCTAAGAATGATTTAGCCTTCACCGTATCGGCCTGGGCTTGCCGCGTTTTCAGCGGTGCGTAAAGGGTGATAGGCGAAAGTGCTGTGCCATTCACGGAGATACCCATTTGTATTTCACTGGCCGTATCAAACAAGCCTGATGGCAAAGGTGTGATACTCCCAAGTACCACGCTATAAAAGCCATCTAACACGGAAACATTGGCGTGCGTTTCTGTCCATGCAGCTTCAGAAATGGTAAATACAAACGATCGTGCGCCCGTTACAGGTACACCGGCTGAAGTCAACTTGCCTTGAAAGGGGAGTTTTTGCCCAAAGGAGACCGAAACAATCGTTGCAAAAAATAGCAGTAGTAGTAATTTCTTCATTTTGACTTATTTAATAGTGATTGATGATGTAAGGTAAAAGATAGGTATGGCTCTCTTTCTACCCATTTTTGGGTATTTTTCAGCGGAAATATGTTTTGTTTATCTGCTCTTTATAAGTAGCAAAAAACAAACTCAAATTAACTGAGGCAATATATCCTCGCTTCCAACCGTTGAAAATACTTAATACCAAAACCCATTCAAAAATCTTCTCGACCAATGCTCAAATAGCTGGGTTTAATAAAGCCCGTTCGATTAGAAATTAATTTAATTTTGCTATTCAATCCCTCATCTTAATAAACTCGTTTTGACTTATACTATTCACCGCACATTCCTTTCGCAGTTCTCTGTTCAATTTTCTCTGACTTTCTTTCTGCTCCTGCTATCACCAGTGCTCTTGGCTCAAAAAGCTGCAATCTATGGATTGGTTCAGGATGAAAATTTAAAAGAAATCCCTTTTGCCACAGTTCTATTATTTCAGATAGGTCAGGATACTTCCATGAGCAAGGCCATGGCTTCAGATGCCAATGGCGCATTTTCGTTTGAAGCGATTTCGCAGGGCAAATATTTTATCGAATCCACCTTCATTGGGTATGAAAAAAAGCAGACGGCCGCTTTTAAATATAATGGCAACTCTGCCTTGGGAATGCCCACTATTATTCTAAAAGAAGAAGCACAGCAATTGGAGGATGTGGTGATCAAAGCCACACGACCACTTGTGGAAGTGCAACCAGACAAGACTGTTTTCAACGTGGAAGGCAGTGTAAATGCCGTGGGAAATACCGGATTGGAACTACTGAGAAAATCGCCAGGTGTGGTAGTGGATAACAATGAAAACCTAATCCTACAAGGCAAAAGTGGTGTGACAGTTTACATTGATGGAAAAAAATCTCCTTTGCGTGGCAATGATCTTTCCAACTATCTCAAAAACCTCAACTCTACCGATATTGATGCAATAGAGATCATCACGAACCCTTCGGCAAAATATGATGCAGAAGGCAATGCAGGCATTATCAACATCAGGTTGGTTAAGAAAAAGAATGTGGGCACAAACGGAAGTGTGAATGCGGGAATCAATTATGGCCTCACTCCCAAATATTCCACTTCGCTCAATTTGAACCACAGAAATGAAAATATGAATATTTTCGGTTCGCTAAGTGGGTATAAGGGACAACATGAAAATGATTTTTTCCTCTATCGTGAGCAAGGGGAAGAAAATCTTTGATCAAAAAAACAATTCAATAAATAACAACCAGAATCTCAATTACAGATTTGGTGCAGACTTTTTCCTAAATAAAAAAAGCACTCTTGGGTTTCTTCTAAATGGAAACCTCAGCGAAAACGAAAACAACTCCTCTGCCGTAACCCCTATTTACACCAAAGGATCAACAGAATTAGATAGTTCACTCGTTGCTTCAAATGACGAATACGGCACTAACAAAAACACCAGCCTAAATCTTAATTATGTATATCAAGGTGAGGGCAAATCCCTGAACATTGATCTTGACTATGCCAGCTATGACAATACGGGAAATTCTTATCAACCGAACACCTATTATTCGACAGAAGAAAATGTCCTCCAGCAAAATATCTTCTCGAATATTACCCCTACAAAAATCAATATATACACTGCCAAAGCGGACTGGGAAAGTAATCTAGCGGGAGGAAAGCTTGGCACGGGTATTAAAACATCCTTTGTGAATACGGACAATACTTTTGAAAATTATGACATAGTAGAGGGTGTCCGCACGCTAAACACCGATCTAAGCAACAATTTTGTGTATACTGAAAACGTAATTGCGGGCTACCTCTCATGGCAGAGGAAATTAGGTGAAAAATGGAATTTAATGCTCGGATTGCGAGGTGAGCAAACACACTCAGAAGGAGATCTGACCAGCTACAAAGAGACAGAAGATGAAAACGTGACGAGAAACTATCTCAACTTCTTCCCGTCTGGCGGCATGACTTATAACATGAGTGAAAAGCATAGTTTTAGAATCAATTATTCTAAGCGCATTGACCGCCCAAACTATCAAAACCTAAATCCATTTGAATTTAAGCTGGATGAATTGACCTACAGAAAAGGCAATCCATTTTTGAAACCACAATATTCTAACAGCTATTCGCTTTCTCATACTTTTAATTCCACATTAAGCACTTCACTGAGTTTTACTGAGACGACCGACTTTTCCTCTCAAATTACTGAATCTGTGAATGAAAATGCCTCTAGGTTGATCCAAGCAAATCTTGCCACACAAAAGAACCTGAGTTTGACAGTGAGTTATCCATTTTCTATCACCAAATGGTGGAGTGTGTATGCAACCTTGACGGGATTTAGGCTGCAAACCCAAGCAAATCTAGAAGGTGGAATGATTGATCTGGAAACCATGTCTTTGAATGGTTATGGGCAAAACACATTTACACTTCCGAAAGGATTCAAATTTGAATTGTCAGGATGGTACAATTCACCTGCACTGTGGGGCAACTGGACTACCACAACGCAATACGACGTATCAGCTGGGCTTTCCAAACAATTTTGGAATGAAAAAGCAAATCTCAAACTCTCGGTAAGTGACATTTTCAGAACCAACCCATGGGGCGGAGAGAGCACATTCGGAGATCTTTACATTCGTGGTGGAGGTAGCTGGGAGAGCCGCCAAGTCAGACTTAACTTCAATTATATTTTTGGGAGTAAAAGTGTGGCGGGTTCTCGAAGAAGAAACACGGGTATAGATGACGAAAAGAGTCGAGCACAATGATGCTACTTACAAAATACAAGATCAAATAATAACTACCATCAACCGAAGGAACAGCATTCTGTCCTCAAAGGCTAAAACCATCGAATCAACAATAAGGTGTGTCGATCCCCTATTTGCGGTATTTTGAGAAATGATTTTCAATATATAACCGTTATAATTAAAAATCATTTCTCAGATAAACCCATCAATACATTGTCTCGAAAAAACTCGACACGGATATGTTTAACTGCATTCTTTCAAAAAAGGATTTTTTCTTTTCTAATCGCTAAAACTGATAGATCACCTAACGATTTCAAAACCTCAACTTTCCTCGTTTGTCGTTAAGCAAAAAGGAGGTATTTTTGATCAGACCGATTAAGACCAACCTAATTAGAATGAAAAAATTTATTTCATACTTTACCCGCAATAGCAAAAACGAGTCCTACATCATCAAAACCAAAGCCATAGCTTTGGCCTATCTGACATTGGTTGCGTTGATCATCGTCTTTGTGAAAATGGGAGCGAATTTGTTCCTTGATAGCAATGCCAAGTCATTTATAGCCAATTACGGCGTACCTGGCATGATGGGTATGGTGGCTGTGATCAACCTTTTTATCCTAAGAAAAGCGTCATACCGAATTGCGGGGATGTTTTTCTCAACGGGACAGCTCATCACGTTGCAAACCGGAATGCTATTAGCAGCGAATACAGTACATCCCATCAATACGTATGTGAGCGGTTTTTATATGTTGATAGTGGTTCTATCACTCAGCGCACTTTTTGGAAGCAGGAAATCGCTCATCTTAAACTATTTCATAGTTGTGGCTGGCACAATTTATATGTACACTTCATCCATTCCGCTGTATGAAGGTCAAAATGCCACGCTGGCGAAAGTGGCTATCATCAATTTCATGATTTCACTGATCATATTGGTTATCATCCTTTACTTCATCATGCTCCTGACAGAAAATGCTCAAGAAAAAACGATGGAAATGGCAGATAAAGCCATTGAAAAGAATCAGGAAATTGAAAAACATTATGCTGAGCTCCAAGCTCAAAAGCTCAGTCTTCAATCGGCTATTGAGGATACCAACTTTGTTATTGGCGAGGCGGTCGACTCTGGAAACTTCAAAGCGAGAATTGATCTTACCAATAAAGAGGGTGAGTGGCTTGCTCTGAGTGCATCTATCAACAAGCTTTTTGAAACCGTCACAATTCCATTCAACCAGATCAATAACATTGTGAACAAAATGTCCGCCGGTGATCTCACAGGCAGGTATATAGAAGATGCCAAAGGAGATGTTTTAGTATTAAAAAACTAACCTAAATAGCGCACTTGAAAGCTTGCACAATCTTTTAAGAGATATTTCAGAAAGCGTAAAAGTGATAGGCTCATCTTCTGATGCCATGATGCAAACGGGCGGAAAGATGTCTGATATCACCCATGAGATTACTGGTGCAATACGTGAAATGAGCCATGGTGCCCAAAATCAGGTAATGAAAGTAGATGAGTCTTCTGCACTGATAGAAGGTGTAGCTCGCTTTTCTGCTGATATCGGAAATCAAGCTAGCAGCATCAATGAAACGGCCAAATCTGGTGTGAGAAAAGGTATTTCGGGCATACAGCAAGTGCAGCAAGTGACTGACACGATGAAAACCATTCTGGCATTTTCTAAAGCAACAAGTGACTCTGTTCTATCCTTATCTCAAAGATCGACACAAATTTCCAGCGTGCTTAATATCATTCAGGAGATCGCGGCTCAGACCAATTTGCTTGCGCTAAATGCGGCCATTGAAGCTGCTCAAGCTGGAGATGCCGGGCGTGGATTTGCGGTAGTAGCGGAAGAAATTAGAAAGTTGGCGGAAGGCTCTAAAAATTCTACCAAAGAAATCGAAAAGCTCATTGAAGACGTGCAATCCGATACCAAAAAGACCGCAGAACTTATTTCTCAAATGAATGCACACATCCAAGAAGGAGAAAAGGCATCACTCGCCGGAAATGCCGCCTTTGAAGAAATCGCAGACTCTTACAAACAGACATTGCAGCTTTCACAAAAAATTGTAGAAGACACAGATCAGCAAGCCAAGAGATGTGAGAAACATCGTGACCATGGTAGAAGCCGTGGTGGTCATTGCTGAACAAACGGCTGCTGGCACAGAACAGGCCGCAATGTGCTCGAATGAGCTTTCTACTTGCATGACAGACTACTCTGACAAAACCATGCAGGTGATGACGATCGTAACGGAGCTACAGCGCAAAGTGGAACAATTCAAATTGGCAGAAGCAAGCCATTCACATGTATTGGAGGAGCTTTCGGCATAAAGAAAGTTAGCGCCTAAAATATTTCTCATCCTTTAAAATAATTTGATTCATCTCGAGGAGATGACGCACAGCTTGCTCTATTTGAACAGGTGCATATTTTATTAAAGCAGATTTGATCTCGTCATAAGTCAAGGAAGATTCGTGTAACATGGCAAGAATCTCCTCCGTAGGCAATTCCCATTGTTGCAGCTTCTTTCTGTTTAGGCAGTTGTCACAAACTCCACAATCCTCCTCCGCCGCTTCATCAAAATAATCTTGAATCATTCTGGTACGACAGGTCTTTTCGGAAGTGATATAATGAATCACCGACTTGGTTTTATCAAAAGCAACTTGCTTACGCCAAGCTATTTGTTGTTTATTAAGAGGCAAACTGTTCATCTCATAACGCGGAGTAAGAAAGGTAATCTGCGGCTTGATCAGCAGCTCGCTGGTACTCTACTACCTCCATTTTATGAAGATATTCCAGCTGCTTAAAAACAGTTTTCTCACTTTGCTTCAACAGCTTCGCCAAATCCCCCTCGCTTATCTGATAATAATCGGCAAAAAGCTCCCCTCCGTATAGCCTCATCAGTGCCTTAATGATGACATCTGATTCTGCATGAGCTACTTGAAATTTATATACCTCCTCATGCGATAGCAAAAAAATCAACTTCGAAGTGGGATGAAAAACATCCGAAATTTGAATAAGCCCCTCATCCTGCAATTTGTTCAGCGCATAATATGTCTCTACTACTGGCAGATTGAATGTGGAAGTAAATTGCTGATAATCGAATGGATAACAAATCATCGCATTGCTACCCACCGCCATTTTGTAATAATTGGCCAAAGCTTGGTATACTCGCTTGATAAACTCAACACTCACAGCCATTTGCTCTGTTCTGCGCTCAAGATTCTCAATATCCACGCTGATGATATAGCGCCACCGCATAGGCTTTTCGCTCATCACGACCTGCCCTGCCTGCTTCTTGATAATAAGCCTCCAGCGAATCAGGCAAATCATAATGAACCACGCTACGCACATCTGGCTTGTCTATCCCCATTCCGAATGCATTCGTGGCGACCATCACCCTCACCTTGTTTTCTATCCATGCATCTTGTTTTTGAGAACGCACATCACTCGTCAAGCCCTGCATGATAGTAATCTGCTCCAATTCCATGCTTTTGAAGAAACTGAGCTATGAGTTGCGTTCGTTTTCTGCTACGCACATACACAATACCCGAGCCTTTGACTTTCGTCAAAATCTCCACCATTTTTTGGTCTTTGTTTTCTAGATCAAAAACGGAATAAGAAAGATTGGCACGTGCAAAGCTCTTTTTGAAAACCACAGCGTCTTTCATTCCAAGCCTTGAAATGATGTCTTCCTTCACCTCACGTGTGGCAGATGCGGTCAGTGCTACTACTTTCTGGATATTGAGTTCTTCTATGAAATTGGAGATTTCGAGATATGGTGGACGAAAATCATACCCCCATTGTGAGATGCAATGCGCCTCATCTATGGCCAGCATGCTGATATTCATTTTTTTGGCACGTGCCAAAAAAATGTCCGTTTTGATCCGCTCTGGCGAAACATAAAGAAATTTTATATCTCCAAAAATACAATTATCAAGCGCATGATCAATCTCCCTTCGCGACATGCCGGAGTAAATAGCTGTCGCTCGAATACCCCGTTTTTTGAGCTGCTGCACCTGATCTTTCATCAGTGCAATGAGTGGAGATATAACGATGCAGATACCCGGCAAACACATGGCCGGCACCTGAAAACAAATAGATTTTCCTCCACCTGTAGGCAAGAGTGCAACGGTAGGCTTACCCGCTAATACCGACTCCACGATTTCCTGCTGCAGCTCTCTAAAAACAGGATATCCCCAATATTGCTTCAGTACCTCAATGGGACTTTTCAACTCCATCTACCAATCTATTTTTTCCTTATTGAGAAAAGCGTTTATCCCCTTTTTGCAATCTACGGTGGATCTCGCATGCGCATTGGCAGCTGATGCCAATTTGAGACTTTGCTCCAAATCATTGTTCTGAACAGCTTTAATTAATGCTTTGGTTTGAGTCATAGCCAATCCACTATTTTTTGTAATCAGATTCTGAACAAAGGATTCCAACTCCGAATCCATTTGAGCGGCAGGTACTACTTTATATACCAGTCCCATTTGCTCACAATCCTGAGCAGTAAATAAATCACCGGATAGCAACATGTTCGTAGCTCGTGCTTCCCCAATCTTTCTAATCAAAAATGTGGACACAATCGCTGGCACAAACCCAATACGCACTTCGGTATATCCGATTTTTGCCTCTGGCACAGCAAAAACAAAATCACAAACGGAGATCAGCCCAGCACCTCCCGCGATGGCATGACCATTCACCTTGGCTATTACAGGTTTTGGAAAGTGATAAATAAGCTGAAATAAGGCAGCCAATGCTTCAGAATCTTCAAGATTTTCATCAAGTGAGGCCTGCTGAAGAGATTTCAAATAGGCCAAATCTGCACCCGCACTGAAAACCTCTCCCTGAGCAGCCAACACTACCACCTTCACCTCAGCACTAGACCTAGCACGTTCGAATGCCTCTACCAATTCATTCACCATTTCTGGATGAAGTGCATTGCGCTTTTCAGCACGAGTAAGCACGATTTCCGCTCGTCGGTCATTCTCTTCGTATCGAATATGATTCATGACTGCTTTGTTCAAATCCTCGTTAAAATTAAAATTCGGGATGTTAGCTAAAATAGCGCATCAACAAGACAATAGGAAATGAGAAACTATGACAAGGTAAGGCAAAGATTGACTACTATTTGAATAAAAGCTACCGATAATATGGAGTGTCTCACGAGAAAAAAGCATTCTATTTTTCACCACCTTATCTCAAAATACCCCTGCTCTGCAAGACTGTGAGATTTCAAACTCGCTTCACTAGCCTTGTCCTGCATACCCTTCACTTTGTAAGCATTTAAATTGGCACCGAAGATGAGGCTCTTCACTTCCATTTGACCAAAAGAAACGACCCTTTCGTTCTCTAGATAGACAATATCTGCGGGAAGCTGCTCGTCCCAAACCAAATCCTTGTCATTATTGAGGATCATAATTCGGTTGCCACGCCATGAAAGTAAATAACCAAAATCAAAAGGCCGAACCATGTCAGCACTATCTAGCAAAACATAAGAATGGTGTACTGGAGGCAAGCCATTGGCCAAACGAAATGGATTGATCTGAAAACTTACGACCTCCATCTCAGCAGTATCTAGCTTGTCAATCAGTAATAATGCCCTATTTCCGTCCACCAGATCTATGGCAATCTTGTCCTTTATTTCATAAAAGATAATTCTCTTTTGAGAAGCATTTTCGTGAAACGAAAAAGTCAAGTAAAGACACCAAGCGATTGAGCATACCAAACCCACATAAACAGAGAAACGTGAGTAGTATTCCAATGCTAGACTAAGTGCTAAAATGATGGCATACACAAATAGGGTATCATAAAAATCAAAATAGAGCCAATCAACGATGGGAAGTGGTAGCAACATGAGCAACGCCACCAATTCATTTACTACCCAAATAAGCCCAAACACAAGACAGCCAAACCAAAAACCAACCGTAGCATTGATGAGCGCCAAAAATATCGCTACGATTCCTCCTAGTAGGATACCCATAGCAGCAGGAATCACTATGAGGTTCGACACCAAAAAATATGTTGGAAACTGGTGAAAATAAAAAACAGTCAACGGAAATGTAGCCAATTGTGCTGCTATTGATACGCAGGTAATCTCCCAAAAATATTTGGCAAATTTCGTCGATGGAGAGAAAAGTCTAACCAAACGTGGCTGTAGAAATACGATCCCAAAGACCGCAGCAAAAGACAGTTGAAAACCAACAGAATAAATCAAATAGGGGTCATAAAGCAGTAAAACAAATGCTGCCAAGCCCAACGAATTGTAGATATTGGATTGCTTTCCCACCGTCTGACTGATCAAAATAACGCTGAACATGACCGAAGCACGCAACACCGATGGGGAAAATCCAGTCACCAAAGCATAAGCCCAAATCAATGAAAGCGAGAGGAAAACGAAAAGTACCTTTCCCCATTTATTCTTTTTCAAAAAGCCCAAAAGGACATTAATGAAAAGGAAAATAATGCCTACATGCAGACCTGAAACGGCCAACACATGCATCGCTCCCGCCGAAGAATAAGCAGCTTTCGTCTCATTGTCAATATGATCTTTGATACCCACCAGCAAGGCCAATAAGATGGACTGCTCGCGCTCTTTCCAAATAACTTCCTGAATGATTGCCTTTACTTTCACCCTTATGGCTATGGAGAGATTCATCAGCCAACTAGGAGGGGCATTTGCCAAAATTTCAATGTCGGATGTAGAAGCAAAGGCATGGGCGTAAATCCCTTGCTTTTGCAAATAAGCACGATAATCAAACTCTTCAGGATTGCCAGGCGCATTCACAGGAAAATAGCCTGCCAAGACACTCAACTGATCTCCGTATCGATAAACAGTGTCCATCTCCCCCTTTCTTACATAAAGGAAAATAGTGCCCTGGGCCAGAGAAGCCACACTATCTTGAAGCACAGAAGTTAATTCGAGCTCATACCGAAAATAATCCTTGCGCTCTGAGTAATCCGAAACTATCGTGCCTTGAAAAGCTTTTACATGCTCATAATTTGAATAGTGACACGGCTGGCTTGCTGATTGATGAAGACTAGTGATGTAATAGCCTATGACGGCCAGGATTACCAAAAAAGAAAAACCACCCAAAAGCCTGACCACCTCAGTATCATGTAGAACATGAACTATCATAGGCCAAAACCGCAATGCATAAAAAAATGGAGAGGATAAGAATAGGGTCTATGAGGTCTGGGAAATACTCATAGCAAAGAATACCGCCTATTAGGGCGAGAGCGTATCGAATAAAAGGAAAAGGGCTCCATGCAAACATTTATTAATCCGTTGCTTTTTAAAGATGCAAAAAATCATCTTTCCAAACAACGAATCAATCAAACTATAGTACTCTTTCCATTTTGAAATGCTCAATATTGCATTCTTGAAACTGCTCACCTACTTTTTGAAAACCAAATTTTTCATAGAGAGGAATGGCCTTTAGTTGAGCATGTAAGTACAAGTATTGATCTTTACCTTTTTCTTTTTCGATATCGGCCAAAACGGCTTCCATCAAAGCACTTCCTACACCTAGAACTCTATCTTCAGACATCACCGCAAAACGCTCCAGCTTACAGCCATTATCGGTAGTTCTCCATCTAGCTGCCCCAGCTGGCTTTCCATTGATAAGCGCAAGAAAATGCCTTGACGAATGTTCAAAAGAATCAAATTCATCATGTCTATCCACCTCCTGCTCGTCCACAAACACTTCTTTGCGAATCGCATAAATCTGCCATAAAACAGTTTCATCTTCAGCGAGTACTACTTCAATCTCTTTTTTCATCGTTGTGAACATTATAGGCCTTAATGATTTCTTTTACCAGTTTGTGACGAACCACATCTAGCTCTGTGAGCTGCACGAATCTGATTCCTTTAATATCCTTCAGCACATCCATCGCTTCTATCAAACCTGATTTCTGTCTTGGCGGAAGGTCAATTTGAGATTTATCACCGGTAATGATCACCTTAGAATCTGGGCCCATACGAGTAAGAAACATCTTTATTTGCATTGGAGTGGTATTCTGCGCTTCATCAAGCAAGATAAAAGCATGATCTAGCGTTCGCCCACGCATATACGCCAATGGCGCAATTTCAATTACTCCATTCTCACGATAATACTTCAGCTTTTCAGCAGGAATCATATCGTTCAGCGCATCATGAATTGGTCGCAAATAAGGATCAATTTTTTCCTTAAGATCACCAGGCAAAAAGCCTAAGTTTTCTCCAGCTTCTACTGCTGGCCGAGTGATGATAATCTTCTTTATCTCCTTATTTTTCAATGCCTTGACTGCCAAAGCTACGGAAATATAAGTTTTACCTGTACCCGCTGGACCTATCGCAAAAACCAAATCATTTTTTGCCACTGCATCTACCAGCTGTTTTTGGTTCTGCGTTTTTGGCGCAATCTTGTTACCTCGTGAACCAAATAATAAAATATTGTCCCCCCCAGTATCAACTCCTTGAGCCTGACCTTCATTGATCAATGAAACCACATCCTGATGCGTGACCTTGCCATATCTCTGATAATGCTCCATCAAAGAATTCATGATAGCATTGATTTTCAATATCTGCGGACCCGCACCCTGTATACGTACCTCATTCCCTCGAGAAACTATTTTGCTCTCGGGGAAGGCACTGGATATTTCTCTAATATTTTGATTTTCCACTCCCAAAAAATCAACCAAAGAAATATTTTCAAGCGTAATTACTTTTTCTAACAAATGATTGTTCGTTTACGATTTTTGTTGCCTCTAACAATGGTTACTTTTGCCCAAATTAAAAGAATATTTCCTTCGCTCCTATGGCAGTGATCACATTTATGTCGGATTTTGGTCTTGAAGATCACTATGTAGCAGCTGTAAAGGCTGCTATCATCAGGCAAAATTCTGGCATCACCATTATCGACTTGAGCCACAAGATAAAATTAGGGGATATTGGACAAGCAGCCTACATTCTCAATAGCGTTTTTAGAGATTTCCCAAAAGGGACTGTTCATCTCTGTGCAATAGATCGATTACAAAAAGAACCAAGTAAAATGTTGGCTCTCAAACTGGAGGAGCACTTTTTTGTGGGGCCTGACTCAGGATTATTCAGTCTGATCAGTCAGGATCGCCCTGTGGCCATTATTGATCTCAATGCTGTTCGCCAAATCTACTCAACCTTTCCTACCAAAGACATCTTAGCTCCTGCAGCTACCAGTTTGGCAAGTGGGAAAAATATTCATGATATGGGTGTGGCACTACCTGAGCTTACAGAACTTTTTGCACGCAAACTGAAGGTAACCAAAAGAGAGATCGCCGGAAATGTGATTCGCGTGGATCACTATGGCAATCTGATCACTAATATTTCAAAAGAAGAGTTTGATGTCATACAGATTATCAACAAACAAGCTGCATTTGGCATCACGGTAGGCAGAGAGGTGCTCACCGAAATTAATAACACCTATTCGGATGTGGACTCTGGCGAATGTTTCGTATTTTTCAACTCAAACGGACTCCTAGAGATCGGCCTTAATAAAGGCAATGCCTCTCAACTATTAGGTCTTAAACTTGACACCCCCATCACCATAACTTTTGAAATATGATCGTAAGAGTCGTAAAACTCAAATTGAAAACGGAAACGAGAAGTGAATTCATTTCCCTGTTTGAGAATTACAAGCCAATGATACGAGCCTTTGACGGGTGCTCTTACGTATCGCTTCACCATGAGGATCAAGACCCAAATTTACTTTTCACCATCAGTCATTGGGAGAGTGTGGATCACCTCGAAGGGTATCGAAATTCAGCTACTTTCAAGGGCATCTGGTCTCAAATGACCCCACTTTTTGGTGGTAGACCAGAGGCTTTTAGTCTAGAAAAAATTGCAGAGGAGCTGTGATCAGAGATTAAACGAAGAAAACACCCGATTCACCGATAAATAATTCACAAGAGCAAATTTCTGTTTCATCTTTACAAAGAAGATAGACGAGAGATTTATTTTCATAGCAGATTTTAGTCCCGCTTTCGAGCGGGATTTTTTTTGCCCTTTCGGGAAACGCTTTGAAGTTCTACCTGCTTTTCTATTTGACCCTTTTTAAAACTGGCTGCAAAAGGATATGCGATCAGAAGGTTGGTGATAACATCAACAAGGACATAACTATAAAAGGTAAAAATCCCCAACGAGACCTTTCTCTATCGACACTCCATCAAATTAAAACTTCAAACTTTCCTATCTCGCCAAAACAATCTTCTTAGAAATTGAGCTATTCAAACCTTCTCCTTTCAAAATATATGTCCCATCAGGGAGTGTTTCTAAAGAAATCGTAGACTTTCCTGAATGAACACCAATTATTTTCATCAGCGCTCCAGTTTCAGAGTAAATCGATACTTTTAGTGGCTCACTCGTTTCAATGGTCAACCTTCCTGCATTTGGGTTTGGATAAGCCATGATTGGCTTATTATCTACAAAAACGTTGAAAGGCTTTACTTCACCTTGTTCAAATGAAGCACCAACATATCGAGCTATGGATGGCTTCTGGAATTGTCCAGCTTTTCCTTTATCAAACCCTGAATTGCTATTAATATTCCACTTCCTAGCTCCCACCGTCAAAAAACGCTCGTCAAACGATTTACCTGATCCTACTAAAATCACCGACTGGGTCTGGGCTTATGAGCCTAACAACAGCATGAGAATAATACCTATTTTTTTCATTTCTTCCCTTTAAATCCTAATAGTGAATGAATAAGTCACCAGTCCCAAACGTTGATCTACGGTGCAACTGTATATTCATTCTTTAATAAATAAACGACCAAGTGTTTTATTACCCTCACCACGAAATCATAATCAAAAGATCCTTCGAAATAAAAACCTCGAAATGTCAAATTCTTTTGAGATAACCACAAAATAAAATTCAGTAAGAAGGTTGATAACAAACCATAAGATGACATACTAAAACTTCCGTTCGAATAGATTTGCTGGTCAAATATCCAAAATGGCTTAAATTCCGTTTTGATAGCATTACGCATTTTGTTGTTCAACTATGAGGCATTTATTTATACTCTTATTCTTAATTTTCATTGGCACATCTTGTTCTCAAAAATTGGCGGAAGCCAACTATAAGAAGGGGCATTTTGATCGAGCGATCACCCTCTATAAGAATGGGTATAAGGAAACAGACGGGGAACGAAGCTTTAAAATTGCGGAGGCTTACCGTCGTTCTAATAGGCTCAAAGAAGCAGCTACATATTACAATAATGCTCAAAAAGCAGGATTTGAAAACGAATCTCTGCCCTATTACTTTGCTCGCGCACTCAAAGCCAACGAGCAATATGATGCCGCAAAACAAACCCTCTCGGACTATGTGGTAAAGCCAAATACGGATAAAAGATTTAAAGAATTGGCGCAAAAAGAACTTGCCCATTTTGATAGACTAGAAGAAATAAGAAATACATCCAACTACTACCGCGTCAAAAACCTCGATGAGTTGAACACCCCATTCACGGAGTATGCGCCAGTCATTAAAGACAATCAACTTTTTTTTACAAGCAACCGAACCGTAACCAAGATTTATAATGCCACTGGCACGCCTTTCACAGATATTTATAAAGTAAAAACAAAAGGTGCCAACGTGGACTTGCGCACACTCGAAGCGCTAGATGGTGCCATCAACCACACGGACACCAATGAAGGCTCGATTGCTATTGGACCCGATGGCAGCTATATCGTCTTTGCAAAAGGCAATAACGGAAAGGCGACTGGCAATGCTGAGGTGAACTTGTACTTTACCAGATTTAGAAATGGCCAATGGCTAGACCCGCGACCTGCAGCTTGCAATGACCCAGATGCTTGGGACAGTACGCCTGCCCTTGACCCAGATGGCAACACGCTCTACTTTGCTTCAACACGAGAAGGTGGGTATGGTGGCGCAGATCTTTACTCAGCGCAACTAAACCGAAGAGGACGCTGGGTAGATGTAAAAAATCTGGGTCCAGAAATCAATACCGCGGGGGATGAAATGTTTCCTTTTGTTTCTGAAGATGGAAGGCTATACTTCTCGTCAGATGGGCATGGTGGCTTTGGAAATCTCGATCTCTTTGTGGCATCACGTGAGCGTGGCAGAATTGTGGTGGAAAATCTTGGAGAACCAATGAACTCACCTTCTGATGATTTTAGCCTGTATGAATATGATCTCACTCGCGGATTTTTCTCTTCTAATAGACCTGGCGGAAGTGGCGATGACGACATCTATACTTTCGTGAATGACGACCCTGATCTTAAAATCGTCAATTATTTCCTAGAGGGCATTACCATGACTACCGACGATGGAGGCAAGCAAATCACCCTGCCCAACACCAAGGTCTCTTTGCTCACCACAGATGGCGAAGTAATCGCCGAGTCGTTTACGGGTGCTGATGCCAAATTCAAATTCCGTGTTTACACCGAAGAAAACTACAGCCTGCTAAGCGAAAAAAGTGACTATTTCGCCACCAGAAAACCTTTTTCTACTATCGGAAAATCTGTAGACAAAGCTGATCTCAAAGATTTCATTACCAATGTAAATTTCGAAACGAGCATCATGATGGAGCGCATTGTGCTAGAAAAAGCGATCGTACTCAACGACATTTTTTATGATTTGGACAAAGCAGAGATTCGTCCCGATGCGGCAGTGGTACTTGATAGCCTCGTGCGTCTAATGAATGACAACCCTGATATCTATATAGAACTTGGCTCACATACAGATGCCAGAGCAGATGACGACTACAACATGGACTTGTCTAACCGACGTGCGAAATCTGCCGTGCAGTATATGATCAAAAATGGGGTGAAGCCTGAGCGACTGGTGGCGAAAGGTTATGGAGAAACGGCTCTGGTAATCAAAAACGCAAAAACCGAAGAAGAGCATCAGCGCAATCGCCGAACGGAGTTTAAAGTGTTGCGATACAATCCCGCACAAACTGATGACAGCCGACCTCCAACCGAGGAACTAGATGAGTATGATCGGTTTTTTGATGAGTAGTGTTTGGTTATAAATATCATGTTTAGCTTTGATCCAGCGTAGTTCAAATACCCGCTCGGGGATTTGACTATTATATAAAGTCCATTTGATAATTACACAAACATTGGCTGTTTGCTGGTTATTATCAGATAGTTATAAAAATTTCTCGTGTAAAAGGCTCATAGCCTCTATGTAATAGAAACGATTTCAGCTAATAGCTCAGCACTCCTATTTCCTATATGACACATTCTTTAGACGAATTAAAATCAGGTAAACTTCTTGGCACAAAAAGATTAAAATTGGCCTGTGGCCTTAAGGAGTTTCCAGAAGAAATATTATCGCTAGCCGACAGTTTAGAGATTTTGGATTTATCAGACAATGACCTGACTGAGCTACCCGATAGTATTGTAAAACTAAACCGATTAAGAATTATCTTTTTTGAAAACAATCACTTCACAATATTCCCTTCTATACTTGCTTCATTCCCTGCCTTGAGTATGATTGGTTTCAAATCCAATCAAATCCACACAGTACCAGAAGGTGCATTTCCCCCGATGTTGCGATGGTTAATTCTCACCAATAATAGGATTCAAAAATTACCAAAAAGTATTGGTACTTGCCGACTGCTACAAAAGTGTGCATTGGCTGGCAACCAAATTGAAGAATTGCCGGCAGAGATGGCCAACTGCTCAAATCTGGAGCTATTACGCATTTCTGCCAACAAATTGAAATCCATTCCAAAATGGCTATTTGAACTGCCTCGTTTGTCTTGGGTAGCTTTTGGGGGAAATCCTGCTACTAATCGAATTCAAATCCATACCCAAGTTGAATCATTCCCTTGGAAAGACTTCACTATTGAAGAACAATTGGGAGAAGGAGCCTCTGGAAGGATTTCGAAAGCAAAATGGCAGGCTAAAAAAGAGGAGGTCGCCATAAAAGTTTTTAAAGGAGATGTCACGACTGATGGACTACCAGAGGATGAAATGGAAGTATCTATCGCGGCGGGTGGGCATCTCAGTTTAATACCAGTTCTGGGAAAAATCAAAGACCATCCAGAAAGCAAAAGTGGTTTGATCATGAAACTCATATCTCCCACTTTTATCAACCTAGGAAATCCACCAAGTTTGGACTCTTGCACCCGAGATGTGTTTGATGAAAAACGCGTTTTTAATGGGGATGAATTGCTGAAGATCGCAAAAAGGATCGCTTCCGTGTGTGCGCAGCTGCATAGCCGAGGCATCAATCATGGCGATCTCTATGCACACAATATATTGATAAATGAAAAGGCAGAATGCCTTTTGGGCGATTTCGGTGCAGCTTCTTTCTATGATGTCAACTCAGAGCTCGCTTGGAATATTGAGCGTGTAGAAGTGCGAGCCTTTGGGTGTTTGCTGGAAGATTTATTGAGCCTTTCTAGTGCCGGCGAAATGGGTATTCCCCTCGTAAACCAATGGGAAAAATTAATTGCTGATTGCAACCATTTGGAAGTCAAATCTCGCCTCAGCTTTTCTGATATTTTGGGCGAGTTGGAGGGGTTTTAATGTTTAAGATTTTTAGACACAACTCTCAACTCGCAGAATTGGCACTACGATCAGGTATAGCAGAAGAAGTCATCAGGCATTAACCAGGTTTTCATAGCCGTATTTTTTAAATTTTTCAACGGTTTTTTTATCCTTTCTTAATGAAGTCAATTCATTTTTCACTTGAATAGCAAACCATTGTTCTGGCCTTGTATGTGAAAATGAACTCAGTTTCATTGCTATTTCAGCATTTAGTTTCCGTTCACCTGACAAATATTTATGGAGGTTTCCATCTTGCATTTCAAAGTATTGAGCTAAACTTCGTTTGGAAATATTAAGAGCTTCCAAATACATTTTTACAAAATCAAGAATCCTTAACTCAGGTTGTGATTCCCTGCTATTGGCATAGTCTTCAATTTGATATTGAATTGATAACAATTTATTTCTTAGAAGCCTGTCTTTAGATTGCTTTTTAGACTGCTCAGAAATAAAATCCTTTAGCTGATTTCTCTTGCCTTCATTCCAAATTTCTTTTGGTTCTATCTCCTTTGCTTTCATAATCAATAATTTAGAAATTCATCAATCAATTGTTCGCCTCCTTCTGGAGGAATGACCATGGTAGTAGAATCCCCTAGTCTGAGAGCTTTGTATTTTGATAGTGCACTCTAACATCAAAATAGTCGACTAATCTAAGGAATTTTGACTGGAACCAAACCATTCCCTGCCACATACATGGGTGTTAATTTCTATGAAACGCAAAGAATGAAGTCCAAGAAATCAATCAAGATTCAATAAACCAATTTCATTGTGTTTTTTATGCGGCATAGTGACTATTTGGCTAAATGGTGACAGCCACTATTTCATTTTTTTCTTGATTTCTTTCAAGATGTCCTTCTCAGTTTTATCAATTCGCCTTTGAACCTTTTTTACATCTTCAAATGACGAAGGTTCTCGGGTTTCACACCCCTTTTTTAATAAAATGTTTCTGACCTCATCGTGCCTACACCATTTTACATGCCGTTTATTTCATTCTCCGTTTCAGAAAATTCGAAATGGAAAAGTAGAAAATAACCAAACATGTTACATCGAATGCTAATATAAACTGGTGCTCTTGAATTGAGGTGTTTCGGAATAAGCTCTCATGAATTGCAAAAGGCAAGAAGTTGAAAAAACTAGGAGGAGTTAGTATGATATACGCAAGTAGAGCTGTTAGGGCTGATGCAATTACTATGGCTTTTATGTTCATGAGTTACCTCTAAATTTAGAAATCCATCTTTTGACGATGAAATAATCAGTTGCTATAAATGCTAACACAATCACCTTTGATCATGTCATTTCCCAATTGGTCAATCTAATCTAATGAATTTCAAAATACAACCAAACCATTCACTGCTACATGGGTGTGAATTTCTTTGACCTTAAATAATTAAGTCAATGGTACAAATCACCTCGAACCTATTTCTACTTTAAAAAAAACGCTCATCACACGTCCATTCAAAAAGACCAAGAGCGATTCCATAAACAACATCCCCTCACCTTCTTTCAAAGTCCGCCAAAAAGTAAAGTGCTTTTAAAACCATCTTATTTAAATTTGCGGCTATGAGCGATAGATATGCACAGCGGGGAGTCTCTGCTACCAAAGATGAAGTACATGCAGCCATCAAAAACATCGACAAAGGCCTCTTTCCGCAGGCTTTTTGCAAAGTAGTACCCGACCTCCTCACTAGGGATGAAGCGTATTGCAACATCATGCATGCCGATGGTGCTGGCACCAAATCTTCGCTTGCCTACATGTATTGGAAAGAAACTGGCGACATTTCTGTTTGGCGTGGTATCGCTCAAGATGCCGTCATCATGAATACGGACGATTTGCTGTGCATCGGCTGTACGGAAAACATCCTCCTCTCCTCCACCATCGGCAGAAACAAAAACCTGATACCAGGTGAGGTGATCGCGGCAATTATCAATGGTACGGAGGAAGTTCTTCAAATGCTTCGCGATCAGGGAATAGACATCATCTCCACAGGTGGAGAAACGGCTGACGTTGGGGATTTGGTGCGCACGATCATCGTGGATAGCACGGTAACCGCTCGAATGAAACGCTCCGAAGTGATCAGCAATGACGGCATCAAGCCCAGAGATGTGATCGTAGGTTTGTCATCCTACGGCCAAGCCACTTACGAGTCGCAATACAATGGCGGCATGGGCAGCAATGGCCTTACCTCTGCGCGTCACGATGTTTTTGATAAAATTTATAGAGACAAATACCCGGAGGCTTATGATCCGAGCGTCAATCGTGACTTGATTTTTTCTGGCAGCAAAAAACTTACCGATGCTGTGGAAGGCAGCCCACTAGACGCTGGCAAGTTGGTACTTTCACCCACTCGTACGTATGCCCCAGTGGTAAAAAAGCTATTGAGCGAACTGGCCGGACAAATCCACGGAATGGTGCATTGCAGCGGTGGTGCGCAAACCAAAGTGTTGCATTTCATCAATGACCTCAAAATCATCAAAGACAATCTCTTGGAAGTGCCTCCACTATTCAAACTCATCCACGAGCAAAGCGGAACGGACTGGAAAGAAATGTATCAGGTTTTCAATATGGGACACAGATACGAGGTTTATCTTCCTGAAGCATATGCACAAACGGTCATTGACATATCTAAATCTTTCGGAATAGAAGCGCAGATCGTAGGGCGTGTAGAAGCTGCTGATAAAAAAGAAGTGGAAATTGTCACTAAAACGGGCACATACACCTACCATTAATACAGTTTCCCGCATGCTTCCCATCACTACTCTGGAAAACGACACGCTGATTCTGCGCCCACTACAAGCGGGCGACTGGAAACTGCTCACTGCTTACAACAAAGTGCCAGACATGTGGACTTATTTCCCAATAGATATGAGTGCTGATACAGCCTTTGCCAATTGGATGGAGCAAAAAGTGGAAGCTGCAAAAAGTGGTTCTTGGTATCCTTTTTTAGTAATTCTAAAAAAAACCAATGCCCCCATCGGGCTCAGCTGCTACCTCAACGTGGATGAGGTAAATCTTGGTTTAGAGATAGGCGGTACATGGTACGGCGCTCCCTATCATGGCACAGAGGTGAACCCCAATGCTAAACTTTTGCTTTTGACTTATGCCTTTGAAACCCTGAGGTATGAACGGGTAGAATTTAAAACAGACGTACTCAACGCCCGCTCACGCCGAGCCATAGAAAAGCTTGGAGCCAAACAAGATGGTGTGCTTAGAAGCAATCGCATCGTACAACAAAATCGCAGAAGAGACACTGTCTATTACAGCATCTTGAAAGATGAATGGCCAAGCGTAAAAGCCAATCTGATCCAAAGAATCAACCAGCAACCATGATCGTATCAAAACCGAAATTCAATACTGCATTTGCTTTAGGGCTATTTCTTGTTCTAACATTCGCTGCATTTTTCTGGTTGCTCAATAGCCTCCTCGCTTCTGCGGATTATTTTGTTTTCAAATTGATCCTCACCCCACTGCTTTTGGTTATCGGACTAATTGTGCTGAGCAAGTTCATGGCCAGTCTGAAACGCGTGACTCTTGGCGATGGCAAAATAGAGGTGCGTTATCTGATTACTCAAATGAAGCTTTCGCTAAAAGTGGAAGACGTGCTAGGCTGGCATGAGGAAGTGATCAAAACCAAAGGAGGAGAATTCAGAGAAGTAAAAATCCTTTATTCTAAAAAGAAAATCCTGACACTTTCCAACAAAGAAAACACCGAATACGATCGGGTGGTGAAATACCTCAAGCAAAAAGTGAAGGTGAAAAAGTAGATTTTCCAAATTGCTCGGCGAAACAAAAAGGTCGTCAACCAAAAAATGGTTAGAATTATTTGAGCGTATTAATCGTTAACTTTAAGTACAGAAAACTAGACCAATGGACGTACAGACTGAAAAACTTCATTTAATTGAGCAATTGATCCGGCTTCAAGATGCCGCCATCATACAAAAGATCAAAGATGTTTTAGCATCGAACGAAGGCAAAACTATTGGCTCCAATCCGGATGGAAGCACAATCACCACATCTGACCTAAAATTCAGAGCAGAAGCTTCTAATCAAGCAATTAAGGAAGGAAAAACGAAAAGCATCGACCAGGTTCGAGCCAACATCAAAAGCTGGTAAAATATGAAGGTAGAGTTTACTGACCCTGCAGAAGAAAGGTTAAGAAAAATCTATTGTCGATACCCTGAGAACGTTGCTGAAAGCATTGTGGAAAAAATCCTTCTAAAGGCAGAGACCTTATCAAGTTTTGCTAATAGAGGTCGCATAGAAGAAGTATTGCGCTCCCTTAACCAAAACCATAGATTTGTTTTAGAGGGAAATTACAAGATCATCTATATGCAGCAAGACGATACCGTTCATGTGACAGATGTTTTTGATATGAACCAAGATCCTTTGTCGATAAAAAAGAGGCATCAGGATTAGCAAACTATCAATCTATTGGGAATTAGTAGCGTTTTTCTCAAGGATTAGCCCGATACACAAATCTAGGATAATCCAATATTTTCACATTTTCCCCTTCCAATTCACGCAAAGCATCTTTCGCGATCCAGTTGGCAGTTTTATCATTGAGCAAAAGCAATTCTTTGGCTAGACTGATAGCAGCGGTGTTCAAATCGATGTTTCGCTTACCAATGTTGCGAAGCGCCCAGT
This sequence comes from uncultured Cytophagales bacterium, assembly GCA_963848175.1. Taxonomy (GTDB): domain Bacteria; phylum Bacteroidota; class Bacteroidia; order Cytophagales; family Cyclobacteriaceae; genus JAMZMI01. Next base: position 346,898 of record CAWKCO010000003.1, on the reverse strand, counting down.
TCACGGCCTTTTGGATATTACACTTCGAAATATGCCACTCATTTCAGTTTTTGTGTGCCAGTGGTTTCACTTCAAAATGTGCCACTCTGGATGAATTGATTTCGGTTCGATTTGTGCCATTTATTTGGCTATGTCAAGTCTGATATCATTTCGATTTGTGCCAGCATGGCTCCACCACTTTAAGAGTTCTTATACTGTTAACATCGCCATTAAAAACGATGGCGAACAAACTGGATATAATGGACTTGAAGCAAATTATCAACTTACATCTTGACGGTACGAGTAACCGTCAGATTAGTCGCACCCTCGGCCTACACAGAAACACTATCAATGAGTATATCCGTTCTTTTCAGTCGTCGGACTTATCGATGGAGGAACTCCAAGCGTTGAGTCAAGCTGATCTTGAAGAGTTGGTATCTTCTAAAACGACCATCAATAACGAGCGTTTTTCGGCTCTCATGTCGTTTTTTGAAACGATGCATGCACATCGTAATCACCCAGGGTTTACGCTGCTCTACCATTACCTGCTCTATGCAGAGCAGAATGAAAATCCATACGGGTATACCCAGTTTACCACTCATTATCAGCGCAAATACAAACAGCCCAAAGGCTCGATGAAGCTGGATCACCAGCCCGCTAAAGAGCTCTACGTGGATTTTGCTGGTAAAAAACTGGAGGTGATAGACCCCACTTCTGGTGAGGTGATTCAGATGGAAGTATTTGTAGCCACCTTGCCTTTCAGCCAATATACCTACGTAGAGGCCTGTTTCAGTCAAAAACGAGAAGACTTCATCTCATGCCTAAACAATGCGCTTGCTTATTTTGGAGGTGTCCCTCAAGCCATCGTCTCAGATAACCTCAAGGCTGCCGTCACCCGGGCTAGCAAATACGAGGCAGTGATCAACAAGACCTTCAAAGCCTTTGCGCTGCACTATAGTTGTGCCATCAACCCTACACGCAGCTATGCCCCACAGGACAAAGCATTGGTTGAACCAGCCTGCCGGCTGGCAGGAACGCAGTTCACCTGACTTATCAGCGGATATATTATCCGATGCGCAATATGCAGTTCTTCTCCTTACAAGCGCTTAATGCAGAGATCAAAAAGCATCTGGAATCATACAATGATGTTTTGTTCCAAAGGAAGGAGTCGTCAAGAAGAGAGCTGTTCCAAACCTTTGAAAAACCCTTGCTCAAGCCACTAGCACCAACTATTTATCAGACAAAGGATTACGCCCAAGCCAAAGTTCAAAAGATGGGATATGTATATCTATCAGCAGACAAAACCTATTATAGTGTCCCTTATCGATTTATCGGCAGTCAGACGCAAATTCAATTCAGTGCTAAGCACGTGGAAATCTACCACAAACATGAGCGTATCGCCTTTCATGAGCGCATCAAAAGACAAGGCAGTTATATCACCAATAAAGAGCATTTAAGCAGCACACACCAGTTTTACAATGATTGGAGTCCCCAATTCTTCACCAATCAGGCCCGCAAAGTGGGTATCAATGTCGAACTCTTTATGACTGGACTTTTCCAACGAGCAGATTACCCTGAAATCAATTATAAGCGCGCCAACGGCATCTTGCAACTAGCCAAAACCTACGGAAATCAGCGTGTAGACAAAGCCTGTCTGCGGGCGGTTTACTATGATGCATATAGCTATCAAATGATCAAAAACATCCTCAAAAACAATATGGATGATCATGATATTGAGAAGTCACAAAATGAGACATCACATATCCCTGACCATGAAAACATCAGAGGGGCAAACAATTATCAATAAACAATTACAGACATGAATAATCAAACTATTGAAAAATTAACCAGTATGAGGCTAAGTGCCATGGCGAATATGCACCGTCAAAACTTGGCCAATAACCTGTGCAGTAAGTACACCATCGACGAGTACCTAACTTTACTCACAGACTGTGAGTGGGAAGACCGAGAAAACAAGAAAACAGCTCGCTTGATGCAAAAAGCCAGTTTTAAGCAGCAGGCTAGTGTAGAAGATATCATCTTCTCAGAGAACAGAAACTTGGATAAAAATATGTTCGGTCGGCTGATCACCCTACAGTTTATCGAACAAAAAGAGAACCTTATCATCACTGGGTCTTCTGGTGTAGGAAAGAGCTACTTGAGTGAAGCTATTGGCAGACAAGCCTGTTTGCGGGGCTATAGTGCCATTTATCATGTCACAGCAAGGCTCTTTAACAAAATGAAATTAGCCAAAGTAGACGGTACCTATATCAAGGAGCTTAAAAAGATCTCTTCGGCAAAACTGTTACTCCTTGATGATTTTGGTCTTCAATCCATGGATAACACATCTAGAGAGGTACTCATGGATATTATAGATGAGCGACATACCAAATCATCAACAATAATCTCTTCTCAGATACCAGTATCGGCATGGTACGACATCATAGGTGAAAGCACTATAGCAGATGCGATCTTAGACCGGTTAGTCAACTCTTCGCACAGGATAAATCTCTCCGGAGAATCATTAAGAAAAGGAATGATCAAACAATAATTTTTACTAAAATTACAGGACTCTTAAAGTGGCACACTTACACTGAAACGGGTGGCACGGTCTGACCGAAATAGCGACCTTTTTCACATAGAGGCGTGGGTCGGTCGCTTCCCGTTTGATGATGGGGAGAAACTCCAAAAACACCTCGTTCGAAGCTTTTTTGTCTGCCATACAATAGGAAGCCAACACGGTGAAACCCGTCCGCTTTTCGAACTCTCTGCTCCGAAAAGACCATTCAAATATTTTTTCTTTTGCAAACTCGCTTTTCGAAAAAAGCCCCATGCAAAAAGTATCACATATCTCCCAGTTTTCGAAAGTAGCCACCCATTTTTCCATTAGATCGGGAGTTATGTCTTTAATAGGGAAAATTTTCGCACAAAGTATCCGCGCCTCATAAATGCCCGTGTCGAAAAGCTCAATCGCCAGTGTTTTGTCCTTCTTGAGATTCTTTGCCAATACATTCAAATCCTTTTGGTAAAAGCCCAATGCTTCGTTGGCAACAATACCAAACCGCTTCGTTTTCTGAATCGACTTTTCTTCATCCGCATTGGCATACAGCCATGCCACGATTTGTTCCACATTTATAGGATCACCAATTGGGTTGTTCAATGCGCAAGATTTGTTAAAGTATTTAAGCAATTATTCAAAACCTCAATGCAGTAGAAATGGTTATGAGATTGAACTGAAAACACAAACAATATAGACAAGCTTTCATTCCTTACAAATCATCTCTGTTGTAATGTGCAAGTAGCGAGTCAATGGTCTTATCCTCTTTTCAATATTACATTTCGATCAACTGATGGAAAAAACAGACTAATACATCCATCTTATTCCTAGCAAAAACGTTTGAAGCTGCAATTGTTATCCCATTTTGAAATACCTATGATCGAATTTTTCAAAACCAATCAAAAGCGCCTCTTCTGTTTGGTTACATTCTTAATATTTGTCCCATTTTTTTCACACGCGCAGATCGCCATCACCAGATTTGCAAATGGCAGTTTTTGCGCTACCTACCCCACTCCTTACTAAGTTGGATCATTTTCTATCAGAGAAACAGGTATTGCCACAACCAAAGGTTTTACCAAAGGGCAAACGTCCAAGACGTTGATCATGGGTCTAAGTGCTGGTTTTGAATTTAAACCAAATACAGGTACGGTTACCATCTCAGGAACGGAAGTAACTATTGTCGGTTCTCCGGTGATAACTGCCTCTACTATTACCGTCACCCTCACTACGGCGGCTACCAACACAGAACTAAATACACTAAGTTTTAACAACATAGAAGTGAGAGCCACCGCCGCTGGTAGCGGAATCATTAGCAGAGCGGGCGGCACCTTACTTATCAATAACAAAGCTACCAGACCAGCAGCTACTACTTCGTGGGGTGCCCTGTCTAGCTTAACGCCCATTGACTTTGTCTCTAGTACAAGCACACAATCCTCAACAGCTTCCGTTTTTGCTGGAACCTCCGACAATCAAATAATAGGCATGCAGGTAGTTGTGTCAGGTTCTTGTAGTAACATTCCTGTAACTTCCTTTAATATCACGGATGCTTCTCAAAATGCTGCCACGAATCTTACTGGAGCAAAAATTTATTATACAGGTACTACCAACCTCTTTTCAACAACTACACTTTTTGGAAGTGTCTTCTCTCAGTTTTGTCGTGAACGGATCAGCCACCCTGGCAACAGCAGGTACGCATTATTTTTGGCTGGTGTATGACTTATCTCCCGGTGGCACAGCCATCAATGGCAATACGATAGATGCCCAATGCACTTCCATCAATGTGGGAGGAACACCAAGAACACCATCGGTAACCAACCCTGCTGGCTCTCGAACCATTTCAACCAACCTCTACTATTCCATTGCGGCAGGAAACTGGGACAATGCTACCTCTGTGTGGAGCACCACATCAGGCGGCCCGGCGTGCTCATGCGCACCAACAGCGGGCAATGGGCTGGTTTATGTCAATCATGCCATCGCTCTTGCTACTTCACGCACGGTAGACCGAGTCATTATAGAAAATGGAGGAGTGCTCTCCAACACCGCAAGCAACACACTTACTGTCACCAACGGGCTAAACACGAATGGCACGGGATACTTCACTGCCACTTCGAGCTGGACATTCAATGGAAATACACGCTTTCTGGCACAGGCACATCAACATCTTCTGTGAGCCAAACCTTTGGAAGTAATTTCTCGCTGGGTACTGGAACAACCCTGCGCATGTCAGCAGTCATCTGGAACTCCCGCTCACCATCAATGGCAACAGCACGATAAATGGCACGCTTGCTTTGTCAGGAAACAACATGATCTCAAGCAATGCGGCGGCACTTTTGATTTCTGGAACAGGAAGCATTACAGGAACGGGAACGATTACTTTAGGATCCAACAAAACCATCTCTACTGGTACTTCACTTACAATTAATCCAGCGATTAGTATTAGTAATAATATAAGCGTAACCAATAAAGGAACAATAGTAGCGGGATCAAATATTACTGGAGGAAACAATTCATCCACCTGGATCAACGACACCAACTCGAGCCTAACCATGGGTGGAACTACCTCTACTCTGATGTCAACAGGTACACTGACCGCCACTGCAACAGGTAATACGGTCAGGTTTAATGGAAGTGGAGCACAAACTGTAAAACCAACCACATACTATGATGTGGTATTCGAAAATGCAGGAACTAAAACGATTGGAGGGGCTGCTACTGTTACCAATTCCCTGACTATTCAAGGATCAGCACAATTGGCATCTGGAGCTAACGCTTTAACAATAAATGGTCAATGGATGAATAACTCAAGCGCTGATACACCTTATAGCTCCACTAGCACTGTAACTTTCAATAATTCCGCAGCAACGATTACAGGAACTGGTATCACAACTTTCAACAATCTTACAATTGGCGCCACGGCCACCTTAACGGCGAATCCATTGACAGGGAAAATAAGGGTCAATGGTATTTGTACGAATGATGGCGTCTTTGACAACAATGGTTCCGATATGATTTTCATTGGTACCACCTCTTCAATTGCTGGAGTCGCAAGTACCGAATTCCATGATTTGATCATCAATGCAGGAACGCTAACCCTACCAGCCTTAGGAGATGTAGGTATTGAGGGCAACTTAACAGTCAATGCTACTTTGAATGCATCGACCGCTCTGATGTATTTTACAGGTGCTGGAAATACTCACTTGCTCAATGGATCAACATCAACCCAATCATTGTACAAACTGGAAATAGATGATCCTAGTGGTACACTATTGCTCCAGAAGCCAGTGACAGTAACAAATGAACTTCAACTAACAAATGGGAATATAGAGACCACCTCGATCAACTCCCTAATGCTAACCAATAGCACAACGATCACAGGCGGATCATCTTTATCCTATATAGATGGCTCACTCACTCATGAAGCCATCGGCAACACATTATCTAAGGTTTTTCCTATCGGAAAAGCAGCCGACTATCGCCCTGTCACTTTGAACATCAATGCCACAAGCTCACCTACTTCCAATTACACGGCAGAGCTATTCAATGCCAGTGCCCACCTTTTGGCATATACCATTCCGGCAGACATAGATCGCGTATCGAGCATCCACTACTGGAATATCAATCAAAGCAATCCAACGAACTTTACCAATGCAACAGCTACGCTCACCTATGGGTCAAATGATGAAGTAACTGATGCCTCTAGCTTGCGAATGGTAAAAGACAATGGAGCTGGCGCTTGGACGAATATTGGATCTGGTGGCTCTGGAGAACCTTCTGGTTCAATTACCTCGACACCCTTTACTTCATTTAGCACATTCACCCTTGCTACAATACCCGGCTCATCCAACCCGCTTCCTATCGTGTTAGTGAGCTTCGTTGGCAAAATCGTTAAAGATCAGGTCGTACTCAATTGGATCACGGCATCTGAATTGAACAATGATTACTTCACAGTAGAAAAATCAAAAGATGGGGTGGAATTTGAAGAAGTTCAGAGAATCACTGGAGCTGGTAGTACCAATGAAATTTCTAAATATGAGGCCATCGATTATGACCCCTATCCAGGTATTTCATACTACAGGCTACTACAGACAGACTATGATGGTAAGTTTGAGTATTCAGAACTGTTGCTAATCTCTTTTGAAGGCAATTTTTCATTCTCTGCATTCCCCACGGTTATCACCACCTCTTTGCAAGTTCGCTTCAAAGGAGCGCGCAACGATGAGCTCACGCTATCTCTACAAGATATGACTGGTAGAATTTTTATGAATAGAACCATCGTTTTAGAAAATGGCAGTAAGACCTTGCAGTTTGACGATTTTGAACGATATCCTGCTGGGCTTTATATAATGAAGTGCGCCAATTCAACTTTATCCATGACTCAACCAGTCATTATCAAATAAACCATATTACCTAATTTGACTGGTCTGGTTGTGAAATAACTCGAAGAGAATCATGAGCTCCTAGTTATTTCACTTCAATGAGTTTGATTAAAACTCCTCCTCGTCAAAAACCAGATCTGCATCTTTTTCCCAAATTTCCATTTCGCAAGGCTTGCACTTGAATTGTAGCTTGTACTCATTCTCACCATGCTTGAGCACCAATGGCTCTACGAGCTTCTCTCCCATGGTGTCCTTTTGGTATTTCGGGCATTTGCCCAATTCGTACTTTACACAATATTTGGTCGTCATCACACGAGCTTTTCCAGGATCCCACTGTAGCTCAAAAGCCTTTTCGATCTCCGTCACCCCATGTCTATGATAGAAAGCTCTCGCCATCTTATTAGACACATTGTACATAAAATCCAGTTTCTGCACCGGATAAGGGTGGTCTGTTTTTTGAATCTGATACTCCTCACGGTGATAATCTCTCACTCGTACATCTATAAGTTGCTCCAACGCTTCACGACGTATCTCATTGATTTTGGATGCTGGCAAAAACCACATCTGAGAAAACTCCACAGATACTTCATCCACCACGAATGGGGTATTTCCAGATTTCGAAAGATTCTTTTCTATTCCAGAAACAACCGAGTCTGCATTTTTGGCCAATTCCTTAGGTAGTTGAATCTCCGACACAGCAGCGTGACCATCTTCATCTTCCACCTTTAATTGAAAACCTTCTTGAGTTTCAGAAAAGATCATTTTTACTCCAATCTTCCGAATGGCGCTATCCTCACGCTCAACCAACTTATTGAATGCCGCATCGGAATTTCTTGATATCAACGTTCCAACTTTGATGTTTTTAAAGTTATTTGGAATGACCAATTCTCCCTCTACGGTATTCACCTGAATGCCATCAGCTTCACCGTCTTCATTCACAAAATAAAGTCCATCGCCATTGTTGAGTTTGTAGGCATTTTCAATAATATACCCGCGTCTGTCTTTGATAGCAACCAACTTGCCTATGACCTGACCTTGGGATTTTGGTGTTTCCCATGACCCAATGGATTTAGTGCGATGATTTACAAAATAATCCGTGTACCCTCTATTGAAGCTCCTGTCCATCTCCGCTTCGAAGTTGTAAAACGTGCGCCCTGAAGATGCTTTCTGATATTGATCGCTAGTTTCTAAAAAATCATCCAAACGTTTTCGTAAATAAGACACATTGTTTTTTACATATACAACATCCTTCAAGCGGCCTTCGATCTTGAAACTACAAACACCTGCTTCAATCAGATTAGGCAGCTGATCACTAAGGTCTAAATCCTTGATAGAAAGCAAATGACTGTTGCTTATCAACGTTTGGCCTGTGCCATCCACAAGATTATAAGGCAAACGACAATTTTGCGCACACGAACCTCGGTTGGCACTGCGTTCGCCATTGGCCACACTCATATAGCAATTGCCACTGAAAGCGACACACAATGCCCCTGAAACGAAAAATTCCAGCTCCACATCTGACGTCTCGCTGATCTCTTTGATTTGATCCAAGTTGAGCTCTCTAGCCAAAACCACGCGCTTCATGCCTGCATCAGCAAGAAATTTCACATGTTTTGGATCTCTATTGTTGGCCTGTGTACTTGCGTGAATCACGATCGGCGGCAAATCCATCTCCATGATGGCCATATCCTGAACGATAAGTGCATCTACGCCAATATGATAAAGCTCATGGATAAGCTTCTCGCACCTTTTCAATTCGTCATCGTACAAAATCGTATTGAGCACCACAAAAACCTGCGCCTTGAAAAGGTGTGCATAGCGCACCATCTCAGCAATATCTTCCACTGAGTTGGTGGCATTGGATCGTGCCCCAAACTGTGGAGCACCTATATATACTGCATCGGCACCCGCATTGATAGCGGCCATGCCTTGAAATAGATTCTTTGCAGGAGCGAGGATTTCAATTTTCTTCTTCATACGATCCGCAAAGATACGGTCAAAATATAATTTGATTGCGCAAGTGATTGGTAGCAATATCTATAGCCCTCTTGCAGTGATGTACCATTGATGATCGGCGTTCCTTTTTCTCCACCTGTTTATAAGTTTCAACCCATTAAAAAAGGGTGTCGAAAACTCCGACACCCTTTTGCTATTCTATTTAAGAATGAAATCTCAATTTGAAGCTAAATCAACACTTCTATTGATGAAATCAGTCAAATCCTTACCCGTAAGCATTCCTTGAGAAAGTAACGCCCAGTCATAAGCTTGTTTTGCTAGTTTCACCTTCTCCTCTTCGGAAGTAGCTTCCACGATTTTTTTGGTATATATGTGGTTAGCATTTACTGCTACAGACAAGCTCAGCGGCATATCGCCGAACATCATCATTCCACCTCCGCCTCCTTGCGCTTGCATATCCTTCATTCTTCGCAAAAACTCCGGAAGCGTCACCGTTACAGGCATGTCGTCAGTAGCCATTGGCTCTACAGCTACCGTATTTTTATCATTATTGATCGCTTTCTTAAAAGCCTCGTTTACAGACTCTATTTCCTTTTCAGAAAGTACAGACTCCTTCTTCTCATCCTTATCTATCAGCTTGTCGATCACATCAGCATCTACACGCTTGAGTGTCACATTTTCATTTTTCTGTTCGATATGACCGATAAAATGACTGTCTATAGGTCCATCCAGCTTGATCACATCATAGCTACGCTTTTTGGCAGTTTCAATATAACCGTGTTGCTTATCCTCGTCGGTGGTATATAAGAACACCACGTTTTTATCCTTATTGGTTTGGCTTGGCTCTACGTGCTTTTTATATTCTTCTACAGTGAAGTACTTACCCTCGATGTTTTTCACCAAAGTGAAATCCTTCGATTTCTCCTCAAATTTCTCTTCCGAAATCGTTCCGTATTTCACAAATACGCCAATATCCTCCCACTTGCTCTCATAAGAAGGTCGATCTTTTTTGAAAAGCTCACCTAGTTTATCCGCGACTTTTTTCGTGATGTAACCATTGATTTTCTTCACGCTACTATCTGCCTGAAGATAGCTTCTAGAAACGTTCAATGGAATATCTGGAGAATCAATCACACCATGAAGAAGCTGCAAGAAATCAGGAACAATATTTTTCACTTCGTCTGTGATGAATACCTGACGCGAGTAAAGCTGAATCTTGTTTTTCTGAAATTCTAAATCCTTTTTCAATTTCGGGAAATACAAAATTCCCGTAAGGTTGAACGGGTAGTCCACATTCAAATGAATCCAAAACAAAGGATCCTCAGAGAATGGATACAGTTCCTTATAAAAAGCCAAATAATCTTCATCCTTCAACTCGCTTGGAGACTTTGTCCAAATAGGAGAAGTGTTATTGATGATGTTATCCTCTTTTACTGTTTTATATTTTGGCTTGCCTTCCTCATCCACACCATCTTCCACACTTTCGTCCGTTTGACCAAATTTGATTGGAATAGGCAAAAACTTAGAATACTTATCCAAGATTTGTTGCAACCTCTGCTGCTCCAAAAACTCCTCCGCATCATCTGCTATATGTAGAATAATGTCTGTACCACGTGTGGCTTTTTCTGCAGCCGTAATTTCAAATTGCGTATTACCATCACAAACCCATCTTGCAGGCTCTGCGCCATCTTTGTAAGAAAGTGAAATAATCTCCACTTCTTTGGCCACCATGAAAGCAGAATAGAACCCAAGACCAAAGTGACCAATGATCTGCTGCTCGTCACCTTTGTCCTTATATTTCTCTATAAACTCCGTAGCTCCTGAGAAAGCGATTTGGTTAATGTATTTCTTGATATCATCGGCAGTCATACCGATTCCTTTATCAGAAATGGTGATCGTCTTTTTCTCCTTGTCAAAACTCACTTCTACAGTCAAGTCTCCCAACTCTCCGGTATACTCACCCAAAGACGAAAGTCTTTTCACCTTTTGCGTGGCATCAACGGCATTTGACACGAGCTCTCTGAGAAATATCTCATGGTCCGAATAAAGGAATTTTTTAATGATCGGGAAGATATTCTCGGTATGAATTGAAATTGTACCTTTTTCTTGCATGTTTTTATTCTAATTGATTGAATGATTTTCTACTGTCACTCATCGGCTTTCAAATACTATTCCACCCAATCAAAATCTGTCAACTTGTCATTTTACCCACGCATTTCACGCCATAGCTACTTACCACACCATCACATGACTGCCTATTTTGACAAAATCTGTCTTCAGATCGAGAAATGCTCTGCTCAAATTTCTCAGACGACTGACCTACCTCTACCGAAGCAATCAAAACGCTCAACAAAAAAATACCCATTTTCACTAAGTGATTCAAAATAATAAAATCACGGCTCTATCCTGCGCTCTTTTGATAGCACATAGCGAACACTCCATCAAGGTATTTGCAAGTTGTACCGACACATTTTCGAAAAAACTCCATGAGTAGATAAAAAAAATCAATTAAAATCTACTTTAAGTACAATATGATACTCCCTTTAATATCAAAAAGTTATGATTTTTAACTCTCTGATACACAGATATTTAACTTGCGTAAGTTAAATTTATCAATTAGATTAGAACCATAGAAACCAAAAATCAGTTTTATATGAAAAAGTTACTCACAGTATTAAGCATCGCATTTACCATCGCTATCATCGCGCCATCATGTTCATCATCAGATGAAAATTTTGATGAAATTTCATCAAATGCACAATTGGATCAAAAGGCGCCTAATCCAAAGGATGATGATTCTTCAAGACCTGGTAGTTGATAATTTTAGCTATCATTAGACATTATCACGAATGAGTGCTTATTGGAGGAAAGCCTCTTCAGAGGATGAGGTTAATAATAGGGTAATGGTAATTTTTGCCGCTGCGATTTTTGCCGTATATAGCAATTCGTGATAACCTTTATTTCTTGCTTAAAAAAATAAGGTAAGTAATGGTATTACCTGCCTTATTTATATATTTACTTCTCTGAAGTAATGACAGCTTAGAAATGAAACTATTTTTCACTACTTGCCTCACAGTATTTTCTCTATCGCTCTTTGCGACGATACAGGATGAGATTACTGTGCTCCACGAAAGAGCCTATACATTACTCGATACAGACAGAGATTCTGCATTCATGATTGGTTTAAAAACCGAATCATTATCTAGGGAGGATGGGCTCCTTTGGGAGGAAGCCAATTCTATTTTTATTCAGGCATGGGTTCAAGAAAACACAAGGAAAAGTGGTGAAGCATTCTCCAGTTATTTTAGAGCGCTTAATATTTTAAAAAACAGTGACCTTAGAAGCAAAAAAGAGCAAAAACTCCACCTTCAATTGACTAGAAATGTTGGCTATATTCTATTGGATCATCATGCGGATCATTCTGCCGAAATCGTTTTTAATGAAGGATTAAGTCAGGCCTTGTCATTCGATAATTTTAATGAAGCAAGTCGACTATTAATTGCTTTGGCTCAATTACAAAAGGCTAGAAAAGATTACAAAAAAACGCAGGAATATATTGACAAAGCATTGAGCTTAAAAGAAGGAATTTCAAAAAAAAATCTAATAAAAATTCTTAACCAAAAAGGCATTAACGAAATTGATCAAGGCCTATCTCGCGAATCAAGGAAAACTTTTAAAAACGTTCTTGAATTAATATCCGGTAACACAGAGTTGGCTTATTATCAAGAAGAAATACAACATAATCTAGCTTATACTTATTTTGTGGATGGCCAACTAGATAGTGCATTGTTTTTCTATTTGAAGGCAAGAGACTCAAATAAGGTTTTTTCTGACCCACTATCGTATTTTTTGACGGAACAAGATTTATCAGAAGTTTACTTCAATTTGGGTAGGTATCAAGAGTCAATTAATGCGGGAAATCAAGCCCTTTTGCAGTACCCTTTAGTTAAACTGAATCCAGATCATTTTTCTCTTTTTACCACTCTCTCAAAATCCTACGCCGCACTTGGCGACTATAAAGAAGCTCAGAAATATGCAGAAATGTATATGGCCGAAAATGCCAAATACCTCGAAACACAAGAAATGCTTATGAAGGTTAGGGAAGAATACAAAATGGAAGAGCTCACGGCCAGCTTCTTTATGAACGCAGACGACTTGGAAGACAAAAGCATATATTGGATCATTCTTTCTCTTATCTCTTCTTCCTTCACAGTAATCCTACTTGCAGGAATGATGAAAAATCATTTTACGAAGAGAGCGCTCCAAAAATCACTACAAGAAATCACAAAGGATAGCTGGATGTAAAAACTGGAATATCCAAACTGGGCATCTCTCGGCTGTCTAGACCCCACCATCACTGGCTGTCGTCACTCCTCTCAAGCAAGTTTCTTTACAGCATCTTTATGGAAAAAAGGTGTCTTTCTTGACAGTGTTTATATTCATTGGCCTTCATTTAACATCCGTCAATTCACATGCTAGTATTGCAGATGATATTAAGACACTATATGAGGTCTTATTCACTTTGCTGGATAAAAGAAAAAGACCAATCAACGATCTTCCCCAATAAGGCCAATGTTATTCCTACGTGTAATTAAAGGTTAATCCCATCCAATTAGACCTTTTTAAAAGGATATGACGAACACTCCATCAAGGTACTTGCCAGTCCTTTCCTCCATATTTTATAAAAACATTGTAGACAGTGATTAAAAAAATATCAATTAAAATCTACTTTAAGTACAATATGTTACTTCCTTTAATTTCAAAATGTTATGACTTTTAACTTGCTGAAAACCAGATATTTAACTTGTATAAGTTAAATTTATCAATTAGCTTAGAACCATAGAAACCAAAAATCAGTTTTATATGAAAAAGTTACTCACAGTATTAAGCATCACATTTTGTATCGCTCTTATAGCGCCATCATGCTCATCATCTGACGAAAATTTTGATGAAATCTCTTCAAATGCACAATTGGATCAACAAGCGCCACCAGATAATGATGGAAATGATGGCAAACCTGGTAGTTGAGAGTCAAACGACTATATTTTAAAGTGGAAATTAAAAAAGGTAAGTAATGGTTTTACTTACCTTTTTTATATATTTACTCTTTACAAAAACCATTGACCAATTCAATGAAAGCGTTTTTTACTGTGGGTATTTTCTTTATTTTCAATTGCTCTCTTCAGGCGGGCGAGCAAGAGCGAATAATAGCACTTCACGAGCAAGCATACACTTTACTCGATACCGATAAAGACTCGGCCTATGCGATTGGGGTAACCACAGAAACTTTAGCCAAAGAAGCTGGTCTGGTGTGGGAGGAAGCAAACTCTGTTTTTATCCAAGCATGGGTACTGGATAATTCCGGAAATAGTGCAAAAGCATTTACAGACTACTTCCGAGCTATTAATACACTTAGAAATAATGGTTTAAATACCCAAAAAGAGCAAAAACTTTATCTTGTGTTGGTAAGAAATTTGGGTTATGTACTTCTCCATCATGAGGCTTTTTCCTCCGCAAAAATCGCCCTTGAAGAAGGATTCAGTCAAGCCTTGTCCTTAAATAATTATGATGAAGCCTGCCGTTTGTTAGTTGCTCTAAGTACAATGCACCGTGAAAAAAAGGACTTCAAAAAATCGACTGAATACATCAACCAGGCTCTAAGTTATTCAAGGGTGGTATCAACAGAAACAAACATCGTCATTCTTAACCAGTACGGGTTAAACCAAAAAGATATGAATCTCTTTGAGGATTCAATAGAAACATTAAAGCAATTATTAGAAAAAATTACCAAGAATCTGCCATCACCCAAATATAGAGCAATGGTTCAACATAATCTAGCACAATCTTATGCGCTAGCAGGACAGTTGGATAGTGCAATTTTACTTTACTCACAAGAGAGAATTACGAATACGCTTTATTTTGATCCAATTGCAATATTTATTGGTGAGTTAGATTTATCTGAAGTTTATTTGCGTGTCAATGATTATCAAGCAGCCATAGAGGCTGGCATGCTAGCTTTCAAAATGTACAACGAGGTTAAGGCCATTCCTGATCATTTTTCACTCTTTACCACCCTCTCAAAATCCTATGCCGCCCTAGGCAACTATAAAGAAGCTCAGAAATACGCAGAAATGTATATGACAGAAAATGCCAAATACCTCGAAACACAAGAAATGCTAATGAAGGTTAGGGAAGAATACAAAATGGAAGAGCTCACAGCTAGTTTTTTCATGAACGCAGACGACCTGAAAGACAAAAGCATGTATTGGATCATTCTTTCTCTTATCTCCTCTTCTTTTACCGTAATCCTACTTGCTGGAATGATGAAAAATCATTTGGCTAAACGAGCACTCCAGAAGTCATTGAAAGAAATCAACTTGGATTTCTGATCTATCGCCATTCCATTACTTACCTTCTATCACTGACCAGCTAAATATAAGTTGTAGCCTCATCGGCTTCAATATTCTTTTTGTAAAAAATTTTACTCGCTTTCATTATCTTACAGTTATTGAACATCAATAGCAGAACCCCTTGAAAGCATTTATCCTTTCTTTTTTGATATTGACATCCAGCGCGATACAAGCAGATGTACGTGAAGAGATAAGGGCTCTGCATGAGCATGCCTATACACTGCTGGACACGGCCAAGCAAGAAGCCCTACAAATAGGTATTAAAACTGAGCAATTGGCAAAAGATGCCAACCTTCCTTGGGAGGAAGCCAACTCCATTTACATACAAGCGTGGGTATTGGACAACAGCGGCCATCCCGGAGAAGCTTTCCAACTATACCTGAGGGCTTTGGCCATAATAGAACCAGTCATGGATGAGGAAAAACGAGCGGAGAAACTCTATTTTGACATGATTGGCAATACTGGCCTTATACTCTACCAGCACGAGGCATATCATTCTGCATTAACCTTCTTCGACAAGGCTTATGAAGTAGCTATGGCTCGTAAAAATCACAATGCTATTTCGCAGGTACTGAGCCTAAAGTCAATGATGTATTCCCGCAAAAAAGATTATGAACAAGCTGATCTAATTATAGATAAAGCACTCTCCTTGTCCCACAAAATAGATTCAACTTATCTATTGAACATCCTTAATCAAAAAAGCCTTGTACTGATGAAGCTGGGGTGCACCCAAGAAGCCAAATCATACCTGTCCAAAATGCTCACAATCGCAAACGATGATGTTAACATGATAAAGTATAAAAAACAAGCCACTCATAATTTAGGATATGCTTACCTAACTGAACAGAAATATGATTTGGCCTTGAAACAACTACTTTTGGCAGACTCCTTGCATTCATTCTTTACCGACAGCTATTCAAGCTTTCATCTCCAGCTGGACTTCACAGAGTTATACCTACTAACTCAAGAATATAGTAAAGCAATGGAGAGTGGGGCTAAAGCCAGTGAGCTGTATGAAGAAGTAGAAGTAATCCCTTCTCATTACATCCTCTTCACCTATGTATCAAAGGCTCATGTCGAATTGGGCGACTATGAAAAAGCGCACGATTACTCAAGACGTTACATTGAAGAAAACAACCAATATTTAAGAGCAAGACAGGTACTATCGCAGGTGAAGGAAAAATATCAAATGGAAGAACTTACTGCCAATTTTGTGGCAAATATCTCGCCTCCTGCCGAGATAACCCTTTTCTGGGCTGCCATAGCGAGCATAGTGTTTGGGTTTGGGCTTATGTTTTTTTTAATTTCCAAACAAAATCTGGCTTGACCTTTACCCCTTCACCTTCTTCAAGGCCAACAACTTCAGCACCCAGTCTGGTACATTTTTGTTGGTTTTCTTTTTTTGAAGATTAATTGCTAGACCAAGTGCCGGAATCAAAGGCACCTTATGGGTCTCCACAAATTCTATCGCAGTGCCATCAGGATCATTGATATAAGCTACCCTACTCATCACATTGCCCATATTAAAACTTTGACCTCTTTCTGTTTCATAACTGTCAACGAGGAAAGGATGACCTACTGACTCACAGTGTTTCTTGATAGCCTCCATATCTCGCACATCAAAACACACGTGAATAAAACCCGGATCTCCCCAATAGCGATCTTTGTACATGGGCACACCTTCATAATCTACCGCTTGCACCAATTCGATCTCCGTCTCACCCAAGAATTTGGAGAAGCCTCCTATATCACTTACAGGTTTGGTTAGATAGGCTCTGCGGTACTTCGACTCACCTCCTGACAAATCTTTGAAACTTTCAACTACCTCCGCTTCCCTCTTTTCTCTTAACTCAAACCCTAAAATATTTGTATAAAACTCGATGGATTTCTCAAGATTCTTACACCCAATGATGCATCCAAAAACGCCAGAGGTCATTTTTGGATGAGAAAAATAATGTTTACCTTCAATTACTTGAAAAGCGTTTCCGAATGGATCATGACAAAAATAAGTTGGCTTCCCGCTGATATCTGTAGAAATAGGTGTCGCTCGAATGCGCATTTCCATCAACTTGTTCGTTCTGCCTAAGTCTGGAGTTTTCAACTTTACCGCAAACACCCCGAAATCTCCAAGACGCGGAGGACTGACTGGCTGCTGTGGCTCACGACTCAAATATTGCCATACCTCTAAACCTCCAGCTCCGGACATATTCATAACGACCGCCGCGTGACGCTCATGTCCAACACCACCCGTGTATGCCTTCATTAGCTCCGTGACAGAATGCTCCTCTAGCACTTGTGCCGAAAAATGCAGATTTCTATGATACCACCCTCTAGCTTCAGGCATATCTTCCACACCGATTCCAACCTGCAAAATGCCTCCTATTAACTCTTTTGCCATGTTTATAATTTTAAAACCTCAAGTTTAAGAATTATCGGAAGGTATACCATGACCAAAAGAGGTTTCTTTTTATCTTGCAGCCGAAATGGATTCATTCGTAGTATCGGCACGTAAGTATAGGCCATTAGGCTTTGATGAGGTGGTAGGACAAGGACACATCACTACCACGCTGAAAAACGCTATTGACAACAATCACTTAGCTCAGGCACTGCTATTTTGCGGCCCTAGAGGGGTGGGAAAAACTACATGTGCAAGAATTCTTTCGCGCATGGTCAATGGTTTCGAAACTGAAAACGGTGACGCGCAAACAAGCAATTTCAATATCTACGAACTAGATGCTGCCTCCAACAACTCTGTAGAGGACATCCGAAACCTTATTGATCAGGTACGCTACCCTCCGCAGCAAGGAAAATTCAAAGTCTACATCATAGATGAGGTTCACATGCTCTCTACGGCGGCCTTCAATGCTTTTTTGAAGACCTTGGAAGAGCCTCCTTCGTATGCCATTTTTATTTTGGCCACTACAGAAAAGCATAAAGTACTTCCTACGATCCTATCAAGATGTCAGATTTATGATTTCAATAGGATAGAAATAAGTGATATCGTTTATCAGCTGAAGAAAATCGCTGAAACGGAAGGCATCCAAGCGGAAGATGAAGCACTTCACCTCATCGCTCAAAAAGCTGATGGAGCTTTGCGTGATGCGCTTTCCATTTTCGATTTGATCGTAACGTTTTCTTCGGACAACAAAATCACCTATCAAAACACAATCAAGAACCTCCATATTCTTGATTATGACTATTATTTCAAGGTTGGTGATTTTTTCAAGGATGAAAACATGGCTGGATCACTGCTCATCTTTGATGAAATCTTAAAAAATGGATTTGATGGGCACAATTTTCTCGTAGGGCTGCAAGAGCACTTTAGAAACCTTCTAATGTGTAAGAATCCTGAAACACTTCAACTACTGGAAGTCCCTGACAACTTAAAAGCAAAGTACAAGGAACAAGCTCAGGCTTTGAGCAACTCCTATTTGCTTTCGGGCTTGAACCTGATGAACCAAAGTGATCTCACTTACAAGTCAAGCAAAAACCAGCGACTGCACGTAGAACTTTGTTTGATGAAGCTGTCTCATCTCAACAAGGCGATAAAACTGGGAACTGAGGGTGACGTAAAAAAAAAAGTAGCGTAACTGAACCTGCCACTTCAAGCAAAGCCCCTTCTCCTGTTCCCCCAGCGGATAAACCAGCACCTATTCCTCACACCCCCAAAGTTGAGGTAAAGCACACAACGACCACTACTTCTGCTATACCAAAGGAAACACCGAGCATTTTCAGAAGGAAACCTACAGCCGAAGAAAAACGCCAAGAAGAAGAGGATGCCAAACAAGCTGAGCCAGTTCTCACAGAAGATTTCTCAGATGAAGCCCTACAAAAAGCGTGGGTTGCCTTCCGTGCCAAACGATTGGCAGAAAGAGCTGGTGACATGGAGCAACTAGTACTCAACCGGCCGATTCGTAAAATGGATGATACCAAATTGATGATCTCCTTGGCTAGCCCATTAGAGGTAAATATTTTGGAAAAAGCCGAACAAGGGATCGTTCTTTACCTCAGAACAGAATTGAGAAACTCGAAAATTCTGATCGAGAACGAAGTTCAAGAACAAGAAGTCTCCAAAAAACTCTACACCAGCAAAGATAAGTATGAATACATGGTAGGCATTAACCCTGCGCTGAAGGAAATGAAAGAAAGACTCGGGCTAGATTTTGAATACTAGTTTATCAAAATCCCAGCTTTCAAATACACGAAAAAAGCCTGATCATACGACACGATCAGGCCTCTAAACAAAGTACTACTTCAAATCAATACAGCATTATTTTGTAGACCCAAACTGCATTTTGTAGCAATACCTTTCCAAAAATTCTATGGCACGATCATTTCCTTGAATCGCTGCCTCTGAAAAATCATCACATGCCTTGCTATATTCACGCACATTGGCGTAGGATATACCTCTATTAAGTCTAGCCTTATAGTTCAAAAAATCTTCGTTGACCAATTCACTAAATAATCGAATTGCTTCGTAATGTGATTCTATTTTCATAAAACAAACTCCCATTTGAAATTTAGCGTTTTCAGCATCAATTTTAATCTCAGATTGGGCATTCAAATCAATAGCTTTCTTGTAAGACTTTAGCGCATCTGAAAATTTACCTTTTTCATAACTGATAGCCCCAGCATAGTAATGAAAATTAGCTTGGGACTGATCTCTTTTTAAGGCCTCCAAAATACTCGCATTCGCGGAATCCATCTCATTCAAATAATAGTGAGACACTGCTTTGCCGAAATAAGAATCTGGATGCTCTGAATAGTATGCCAAAGCCTGAGAATACAGATTAACGGCTTTTCTATAACTTTTTGCTTCTAAGCAAAGTGTCGCTTGATTAAATAGCGGGGTGCTAAGAACAGTTAAACTTTGATCGATTACTTGACTATAGACCAAGCTTGTAGTCGTCAATAAAAGTGCTATCAATAACTTTTTCATAACTTGATT
This sequence comes from uncultured Cytophagales bacterium, assembly GCA_963848175.1. Classification (GTDB taxonomy): domain Bacteria; phylum Bacteroidota; class Bacteroidia; order Cytophagales; family Cyclobacteriaceae; genus JAMZMI01. Next base: position 326,672 of record CAWKCO010000003.1, on the reverse strand, counting down.
GGGTTGTTGTGTGTAACATGGGGTTGCTAAATGCCTGAGTATGAATCTACAATAAGACATACGTAAATGGGAATTATTTACGATGAGCTGGAGATTTTCGTAGATGAGTTAATCTAATCTTTGTCTAAATCATAGACAACAGCGGATGCAGCACGATCTATGCTTGCATTAAACTCAAAGCCAAGAAGTAAGATTGCAGACATCAAATACTGCCAAATCATCAGAGCAATGATACTTCCGATGGAGCCATAGAGCTTGTTGTAAGTACCAAAGTTGGTGATGTAAAGAGAGAAACCAAACGACACTAACACGCAAAGCAACGTGGCAAGGAAAGATCCCAAAGAAAAGAACCTCCACTTGTCATGAATGGCCGGTCCCCAATAATAGATCGAAGCGATAGCCACATAAAAGGCAGTGAAAATCACAACAAATCGTAACGGGAATAAAAAATAGATAATGAAGTCTATCGATATATGGCTCAGCTCAAACAACCAATCGATAACAAACTCCCCAATAACTAAAAGCATTATTGACATCAAAAAAGCAAAAGCCAAAAGAACAGTAAGAAACAAAGCTATAAGCCTGGTTTTGACAAAAGTTCTGCGATCGACTGTTTTGTAACTGGTATTAAAAGTATTCATAAGAGAGTTTACCCCATTTGTAGCTAAGAACAACGCAAACAACACCCCGAAAGAAATTAAGCCCTCTCGGCGAATCTGAATCGTGTCAAAAATGGTCTCCGCTGTGACCTCAAAAAGACTTCTAGGAAGTACATCTTGTAAATAATGGAGTATTTCTCCCTGAGAAATACTCGGTATCCATGTATGGACAAAAGGAATAAGCGCGAAAAGAAAAATGATACTTGGAAACAGCGAAAGGGTAAAATTAAATGCCACACCGTATGCCCGTTCAAAAAGCTGATTATCTCCAACTTTGTCAATAAAAATGACTGAAGTTCGATAGAGCGAAGCTGCTCCGCCTCTCAATCGTATCCGCTTGAGTACGGTTAGCATTGTCAGATACCAACTTGTGTACCTCAAATGTTTGTGCAATATCTCCCTATTTCTGGCTCTCTTTTTCAATCAAAATAAGGTTTGAGCAACATCAACATGGTTTCAGGAATTTTCACAGGTCTGCCGCTTGACATGTTCATAAAAGCTAAAGTAGTCATTCCTGTGTTTATTATCTTTCCTGCCTCATTACTAATCTCGTATTCAAACACAATTCGCGCTCTTGGCAAATCTGGAAGCATCAATTTCACCGTCAAAAGATCATCATATCTGGCTGGCCCGTTAAATTTCATATGCATGTCGAGCACCGGCATCCCCACTCCTTCAGCTTCCATTTTTTTATACGGAAAACCCAATTCACGAAAAGCCTCTACCCTAGCCACCTCATAATATGCAGCATAATTGCCGTGATACATGAACCCCATCTGATCGGTTTCCGCATATCGTACTCTTATCTGAGTCTCAAATTGATACATTTATTTGTAAATTCTATGATAATTAAGCGCCTGCTGAAAACGCCTCGCATTTGCATTGTGATCTATAAGATTAGTGGCAAAGACATGGCGACCCGAAAAATCTTCTTTGGCACAAAAATATAAGTAGTTGTGACTTTCTGCATTCAACACCGCGTCCACAGCTTTCATTGACGGCATCATGATAGGACCCGGAGGTAAACCGTAATATTTATAAGTATTATACTTCGATTCCACATTCTTATGAATCGTCAGTACGCGCTTTATTGTAAAGTCATTGAGTGCAAATACGAGCGTAGGATCAGCCTGAAGTAAATATCCTTTTTTTAACCTATTGAGATACACCCCCGCAATAGTGGGAGCCTCATCCATAATATTGGTTTCGCTATCCACTATGGAAGCCAAAGTAGAAACTTCCTGTGGTGTAAGACCAACCTTTTTTGCCTTTGCCTTTCTAGCATCTGTCCAAAAACGATCATACTCCAGCTTCATTCTATCGAGAATGTCTTTGGCATCTGCCGTCCAATATACCTCGTAAGTATTAGGTATGAACATGCTAATGAAATTCTCCCGATCAAACCCATAAGCCTTGGCTACACTATCAGACTGCAAATAAGGCGCTAATGCCGCCGAATCCATTTCCAAATTAGCAGTGAGCTTTTCCGCCAAATCTTCAATTTTTCGCGCCGTGTTGAAAGTCATTCTCACTGGGGATTGCCGGCCTGAGCGCAACAGGTTTATCGCTTCGCGGTTGGACATGTTTTCCTTGAGCAAGTACATACCGTGCTTTACATTTTCATCGTAACTTTTCACCTTAGCCAAAAAACCAAAAGACACAGGGTCATTTACAATGCCCTCATCATAAAGTCTCCTTTGAATCTCCTTAAACGTTGTTCCTATTGGTATCTCAAAGTATTGATCACCTTTATCCACCAGGATATTTGGTGTGAAAAACATCTGGTAAAAATAGAAGGAAAATGATGATAGCATTATCGTAAAGACGATCATCACTGTAGCCACAATATTCTTTTTGTTCATAAACCTATCTCGCTCATAAATATTAAATCCACGCAAAACTAGACAAGTATTGTTTTATAATGGACTCACGGCAAATTTCGTTGCTCAACCGCAACTGCTACATCTGACAAAATATCACCCCCCCCATTTGCAACCACACACACAATTTTGATTTTGGCTTAGCCACATTCATTGATTAAATTTCCGTCTTGGATCAACAGGAGAGAAGAATATGAGCGCAGAATTTATCAAAATGTATCCCGAGAACCCTGATCCTAGGAAAATAGACCACATTGTAGAGGTATTAAGAAATGGCGGGCTCATCATCTACCCTACAGATACTGTTTACGGTCTCGGTTGTGATATTTTCAATCCCAAAGCGATTGACAAAATTCGTTTATTGAAGGGAATGACGAGCAAGACCCTTAATCTTTCCTTCATCTGCTACGATCTCAGCCATCTGTCTGAATATGCCAAACATGTGGATACACCAGTTTTCAAAATAATGAAACGCGCACTTCCTGGTGCTTTCACATTCATTTTGCAGTCTTCTCATAAGACTCCCAAGATTCTTAATATGAAGAAAAAAACGGTGGGGATTCGTGTGCCAGATAATAATATTCCACGCGAGATTGTCAGAATTCTTGGCAATCCTATCATCACCACTTCAGTTCATCACGATGATGCCATTATTGATTATTCCACAGATCCTGAGTTGATTTATGAGGAGTTTGAAAACAAAGTGGATATTGTGATAGATGGAGGCATGGGTAACAATAAGCCAAGTACCATCGTAGACTGTAGTTCGGGAGAACCGATCATTTTGAGAGAAGGAATGGGGGATGTAAATCTGATTATCTGATATGTCTACCCTGCTCATTGAGCCACATTACTTTGGCAATATCTCGTACTTTTCCAGTTTAATGATGGCTGATGAAGTAGTCTTTGAGCAGCATCAGCACTTTACCAAACAAACCTATAAAAACCGCTGTACGATCCTGACATCTCAGGGCATACAGTCATTGATAGTTCCTGTAAAATTTGGAAATAGAACAGTTTTTAAGGATGTAAAAATAGACAATAGTCAATCCTGGGTAAGAGAACATTGGGGAGCAATCTTTTCTGCATACGGAAAATCTCCTTTTTTTGAATATTTTTCTGAATACTTTAAATCCATTTATGATCGGAAATACGAATATCTGTTAGATCTAAATATGGCTTCTATGACAATATGTCTTAAACTCCTACAAACTGACATAGCATTCAAATTTTCGGATGAATTTCTGCAAAAAACAGAAAGTGAAGTAAATGACCTCAGAGAAGTGTTTCACCCCAAAAAAGCACTGCCTGATCGAATAAAATTCTCAACAAATGAATATGTGCAAAACTTTGGCAATGATTTTGTCCCAAATTTGAGTATTCTTGATTTATTATTTACCCAAGGCTCTCAATCCATCCAGATTCTGAAAAAATCAATCTTGATATAGATTGAACAATTATATTGGAATGAGTGTTTTTTTTCTCGGAATGGGAATTGACTTATTTAAGTCTTAAATTTACTGAAACCACTATTAAAATAATCCATGTTTTATGGAAGCTAAATTTTCAAATAGAGTAAAAGAGGTCATCAGCTTAAGCCGTGAAGAGGCGCTAAGACTGGGGCATGATTATATAGGCACAGAGCACCTGCTACTTGGCATGATTCGCGAAGGTGAAGGAGTGGCAGTGAGCCTAATGAAAAAACTGGGAGTCTCCCTAGAAGACTTGCGCTCCTCTGTAGAGCAAGCTACCAAGGGAACAGCTACCAGCAACGTTAAAAATCTTGCAAACATTCCTCTGACGCGGCAATCCGAAAAAGTGCTCAAAATCACTTATTTGGAAGCTAAAATTTTCAAAAGTCAGTTGATAGGCACTGAACATCTGCTCCTTTCTATCCTGAGAGACGAAGATAATCTTGCCACACAGATATTAGACAAATTCGATGTGAGCTACGATGTGGTGAAAGAGCTTTTGGAATATCAAACAGAAAATCCTCTTGCACAATCAGACACAGATGATAACGACGATGATTCTGGGAGAATTTTCGGTGGAGGTGGTGGCTCTGGCAGTGGTTCGTCTGGAACAAGCAAGGAGGCCAAAGGAACAGAAAAGTCCAGAACTCCAGTGCTGGACAATTTTGGTCGTGACTTAACGAAACTGGCTGAGGATGACAAACTAGACCCGATCGTGGGTCGTGAAAAAGAAATTGAGCGTGTAGCTCAAATCCTTAGTCGTAGAAAGAAAAATAACCCGATTCTTATAGGAGAGCCTGGTGTTGGTAAAACAGCTATTGCAGAAGGTCTTGCATTGAGAATTGTACAGAAAAAAGTGTCACGTATTCTTTTTGGCAAACGTGTAGTGACTCTGGATTTAGCATCTCTCGTAGCTGGCACAAAGTACAGAGGTCAGTTTGAAGAGCGAATGAAAGCCGTAATGAATGAAATAGAAAAATCACCAGATGTGATTCTATTCATTGATGAGCTTCACACCATCGTTGGTGCTGGTGGGGCTTCAGGCTCCCTAGATGCTTCAAACATGTTTAAGCCAGCTCTAGCGCGAGGAGAAATTCAATGCATCGGTGCTACAACATTGGATGAATACAGACAATATATTGAAAAGGATGGCGCTTTGGCAAGACGTTTTCAGATGGTCATGGTGGACGCCACCACACCAGAAGAAACGATACAAATCCTCAACAATATCAAAGATAAATATCAGGATCACCATCATGTGAACTATAGCAAAGAAGCGATAGATGCATGTGTGGCCATGTCAGATAGATATATAAGTGACAGATTCCTTCCGGATAAGGCAATTGACGTACTAGATGAAGCTGGTGCGCGCGTGCACATCAACAACATCAACGTTCCTCAGCAAATCATAGAGCTAGAGGCAAAGATTGAGGACATCAAAAAGGAGAAGAATCAAGTTGTTAAAAGTCAAAAGTATGAGGAAGCAGCTCAACTTCGTGATAAAGAGAAGAAGCTACTAGCTCAGCTTGAACTTGAAAAAAACAACTGGGAAGAGGAGACCAGAACCAAACGCTATGAAGTAACCGAGGAAAATGTGGCTGAGGTTATTGGCATGATGACTGGTATCCCTACGAAGCGTATCGCTCAAAACGAGAGTGAGAAACTCCTCAGCATGAATGCAGAGCTCACTACAAAAGTGATAGGCCAAGATGACGCAGTGAAAAAGCTCACCAAAGCCATACAACGCACAAGAGTTGGGCTGAAAGATCCTAAAAAACCAATAGGTTCATTTATATTCTTAGGCCCTACAGGGGTGGGTAAGACTGAAATGGCCAAGGTGCTTTCACACTATCTATTTGACAAGGAAGATTCCTTGATCAGGATGGACATGAGTGAGTACATGGAGAAATTCTCCGTTTCTAGACTCGTGGGTGCACCTCCAGGATATGTGGGCTATGAAGAAGGTGGTCAACTTACGGAAAAAGTAAGAAGGAAGCCTTACTCTGTGGTACTTCTAGATGAGATAGAAAAGGCTCATCCTGACGTATTCAATATTCTATTGCAAGTTTTGGATGACGGCATCCTGACTGACGGATTGGGACGTAGAGTAGACTTCCGAAATACGATCATAATCATGACGTCCAACATCGGAGTTCGAGACTTGAAAGATTTTGGAGCGGGAATTGGTTTTGCAACAAAAATGCAACAGAATAATTCTGACGAAATCATGAAATCTACAATTCAGAATGCTCTGAAAAAGGCTTTTAGCCCAGAGTTTTTGAACAGATTAGATGATGTCATTGTGTTTAACTCTCTCGAACGTCAACACATTCATCAGATCATTGACATTACGCTAGGCAAACTTTTCAAACGTATCACAGATCTAGGTTACGAAGTAGAGCTTACTGATAAAGCAAAGGATTTCTTGTCAGATAAAGGTTATGACCCTCAGTATGGGGCACGACCACTCAACAGAGCTATCCAGAAATACCTTGAGGATCCAGTGGCTGAAGAAATTCTCCGTGGAGAGATTCAAGAAGGAGATACAATTCTTGCTGATTGGGATGAAAAGGCTGAAGAGCTTAACATTAAGTTAAAAAAGAAAACAGTGGAACATTAAAAAAAGGGCTTTAAGCCCTTTTTTTATTCCTTCTTCTCTTTAGCAAAATCAATAGTTCCATCAGTATCACTTTTCAATGCCTGGATAAAGGCATTTTTAATAATTGACCCTAATGCCGGCAAAATCTTAGTTTTGGTATTATCATACCTTCCTGACAGAGGTACCTTTGATCCAAACTGGTCTTTCTTTTGGTTTTCAAAAATTTCGAGTACACCACTAACGACACCCTCCCAAATCATCTGAAGTGGTTTCGACTTTTCTTTTTCAAAATCAATAAATTTTAAATCCTTCAACAAAGGCTTTACATATCCTTGAAGCTCCCCATTTGTGCCTGCAAGTTCTGTATAAAAATTAAGCTCACCACGTTCCAAAGTGACCTTGCCATAGGCTTTACTAAAGTCATTAAAAGCAGTCAAATCAGCATTTTCAAACTTCAGATCAACATCAAAATCTGGTATCTTTTTAAGGATATTGAGCCCACCAGTGGCGGTCAAGCGTCCTCCTCCAAGAGAAATGGCACTTATTTCATACGGAGAAGGTAGTTCTTTCGCATCAGAAGTAGCATTGCTCAAATTCTGAACTACAAACTGAATGCTATCCATGAAGATATCTACTTTAGGCTCACTACTCGGATCAGTAAATCTGACTTTTCCATTTGCAATTTCAAACCTATTTATCCGAACAGGAATCAAATCTTTAATTGTTTTAGTCCAATCTGCATCAGGATTTGTGACAGTCTTTTGGGAGTTTGAGGTGGTGTCTGCAACGAAAATTACTTCTGGGTGATCTAAAACAATCTCTCCCACGATCTCACCATGAAGCAAAGCCCCCCATTCAATAGAGATATCTATTTGATCGGATATAAATAATGGCTCATTTGGATCACCGCCCTCTACCGCCAGCTGCAAATCATGAATGGTATAAGATCCGCGAAAAAGGTTTACATGCAACCACTCAATTGAGCCATCGTACCCGTCAATATCAGTCAAAACCTTATTCACGTATTTGACTAAAACAAAGGGAAGGGTGATATGAACAAGAAGTAAAAATCCGAGAATTGATGACCAAATTATGAGTCGCTTTTTGTTTTTTTCTTTCATATAATTGTTGTATTTAGTTCGTCAGTGGCACATCAAGTGCAAAACCAGTGTGCCAAGCACCTGAAAACAAACGATAATAAAAGGCATTGGTTATTTCAAAGCAACAAAATAAGCGAGTTGCATGACCTGTCGAAAAAGCCAATAGCAAGTAAACGGTATAAAAAAACAAGATCAAAAATGCCTTACCTCACCAATTGATTATGGCCAGAACAATTCATGAAATTTCCTCAATTAGTTAGGACGAATATTCTTCAAAATCTTACGCTTGAGCTCCTTTGGATCAAATGGCTTGGTGATGTAGTCGTTCATTCCCGCTTCTATGACATTCTCCTGTACGTTGATCAGAGCTGAAGCCGTCAATGCCACAATAGGCGTTTCCTTGTCTGTCTGTCTTATTGCCTTAGATGCATCATATCCATCCATCACGGGCATCTGCAAGTCCATAAGTACTAAATCATACCTATTCTGCCGTACTTTATCCAGCCCTATCTGTCCATTTTCAGCCACTTCCCATCTCACTCCCCATCGTGTAAGAAATTTGGTTGCTACCATCACGTTCATCTTGTTGTCCTCCACAAGCAGAATGTACCTTCCTCGCAATAGCCCTTTAATATCTTCTTCATCTTGAGCCGCAATCTGCACAGCCATCTCTTCTCCCTTATTAAAAGTAATTTCAAAGAAAAAAGTCGCCCCTTTTCCTACCTCACTTTTCACCTGAATTTCCGTCCCTTGAATTTCAAGTAGTTTTTTGATAATGGACAAACCCAGTCCCGATCCTCCAAACTCACGGGTGGTGGAAGAACTCGCCTGTGTAAACCTCTCGAAGATAGCCGACTGCTTACCCATAGGAATACCTATGCCACTATCTATTACTTCAAAAAGAACCGTTTGATTCTTCTCTGTCTCAGACACCAGTTTTAACGCAAGATGAACATTTCCTTGTTTGGTGAATTTGATCGCATTATCTAAAAGATTGTTCATTACTTGACTCATGCGAGTTGCATCCAATATCAAGCTTTTCGCAACCTTTGGATCACAGTAGTAAGTCAAGTTTAGTTGCTTTTCTTCAGCCTTACCCAAATAAGAATGGTGAATCCTATGTCCTAGTTCGGGCAGATTAACATCCATCTCTTCAAGTTCCACCGCTCCAGATTCAAGTTTATTATAGTCTAAAATATCATTTATTAGTGAAGTCAAGTGCTCCGCTGAAAATCTTAATGATACCAGATTTTCTCTTTGATCCTCACGAGGGTGTTCTTGAAGCAAAAGATGGGACAACCCTACAACCCCATTTAATGGCGTACGAATCTCATGACTTATGGTGCTTAAAAAATCTGACTTGGCCTTAGACGCAAGTTCGGCACGATCTCTTTCGCTTTTAAGGAAGTAAGCAAATCTAAATGATAAGATAAGCGACTGAGAAAAGAAGAAAATCACATATCCAAAAAAGGAAGCAATAACCATCTGTGGTAGCCAAGAATAATAGGCCATGATGTTGTATAAGAACACCACAAAAATAACCACCGTACTTACTAGCGCATACTTCGAACCAACTAGCTTCTTTTTATAAGCTCTAACATAAATCATTAAGGTGAGACCAAGGTAAAATACCAACAAAGCAAAAAATGGTTCAACCAAATGAGTAAACCAAGACACAGGAGCAATTAATGATAGCATCCCGAAGAAAAGGCAAACCACACTCATAGCTCTCCATGCCAGCATTGGGGTCTCTGACGGATACAAGTGACGAATAAATCTGCCAAACAAAAAAGCACTTGCGAAGAGTGAAATATATTCTAAACGAATGGTTAAATACCATGAGATATCTACCAGCTGATGAAGTACATAATAACCAAACCCAATGACTCGATAAGAATAAACGATGCAAAAAAGCGCAAAGTAAAGTATCGCCTTATCATGGTGACCAAAGAAGAACAAGCCAAGGAAAAATAACCCACCCATCATCAAGCTCCCAGTGAGGATGAGGTCATAAACCATTATTTCAAGTTGACGATTTTCCATCGCCTTGGGCAGACCTATTCTTAAACTTTCTGAAATTCCACCTTTTTTGTGATCGTAGTTAGCTATTTGAAGTATTATCTCTGTGGTATCAGATGATGGCGTGAACGACGCGAACCCTGGCTTCCATTCTGGCTCGTAAGTATTTCTATTAAGCCCGACTTTGCCATTGGAGTAAATGGTATCTCCAGCTACCATTAGCACAAAAGCAGAATACATATCTTCCACATGAAACGTGTAATTCCCCTTCGATTCAGGCAGCACTAGTCTCAATCTATAAGTAGCACAACCTTTCCCTTTTAAAGAGATTCCATTTTCAGTTTCTTGGTCATTCCATAGCGCTGGCAATTCATAATAATCCTTCGAAGTTTTGGAAACAATACCTTGGGCATTCAACAACTCTCCCCAGTAAAATTCCCACGTACCATCTAAGACAACCTCCCCTTGCGTAAGCTGTTCCTGATTTATTGTAATAATACCCCTATCACTGCTTCCAGCCCAAGACTCAGTCACGACTATTGCGAACAAGACACAGATGACTAACCGCACTGTACGTAAAATAGTTGGATAGTTCTTAATCACGTGATGTGTTGCAATACTGTGATATTTTTTGGAGAAGGTTATCTGGATCGAATGGTTTAATTATAAAATCTTCCATCCCTGATTGAAGAATCTTGGTTTGATCTTCCATGAGGGCAGAAGCTGTCAATGCCAAAATAGGAAGTGTACCCCCCATTTTACGTATCGTTCTTGCAGCTTCATAGCCATCCATTACTGGCATTTGAATATCCATCAAGATCAAATCTAAAGACTTATCTTGGATAAAAACGTCTACAGCCTCTTGTCCATCGCATGCTTCAACTACCACAAATCCCCATTTATGCAAAAATTTCTTCACAACCATGGTATTAATGGCGTTATCTTCAACAACCAATATTCGACATTCAGCGGGTTTCATTGGCATTTCCATATCCTGAATTTCTTCTATTTCTTCTTCCACAAAAATAGACTTATCTATTGGAAACCTAATGGTAAAATAAAAAACCGACCCCTCACCTAAGATACTACCAACATTTAGCTCAGCACCTTGTAATCTCAAAAGCTCGCGAGTGATTGAAAGTCCGAGTCCCGTACCACCATATTGTCTTGTAGTAGACGTACTCGCCTGAGTGAAACTTTGAAATATTTCACCTAACTGATATTTTTCAATACCAATACCAGTGTCTCTAACACTGAATTTAATATCTACCTCATCCTCTACTTCACCATAAAACTCCAACTTCACCATGACCCCACCTTTCTGCGTAAACTTTACCGCATTATTGATGAGGTTGGTTAATATCTGAGTGGTTCTTGTAGGGTCACAAAAAACTCGATCAGGTACACTCGGGTCAATTTCAAAATCAAAATCCAACTTTTTTTCCATAAAAGCCGGCATAAAAACACGCTCCAAACTTAGCAACAGCTGCTTCAAATTGACAGACTGGCTTTCGAACTCCATTTTCCTTGCTTCAATTTTGCTAAAATCGAGGATATCATTGATAATGACCAGCAAATTCTTGGCAGAAAACTTCAAGGTATTGAGTGTTTCTACTTGATCGGGCTTAGGCTGCTCTTGCAGCAAATAATTGGTCAAACCTATCACAGCGTTCATCGGTGTTCTTATCTCATGTGACATCATTGATAAGAAATCTGATTTTGATTTAGAAGCCTTCTCTGCTTGTTCCTTCGCCTTTTTCAAGCTGCTAGTGAAAAGGAAAAACAATATCCACGCCTGAAAGAAAAAGAACAACAAGTATCCAAGAAATGACACAATTTCATACTCTCTCAATACTGCATTATAGTCAAGTATTTTATACAGAATCACAACAAAAATCACCACTGAACTAAGCACTGCAAAAGAGGCTCCTTCTCTGCCCTTGATCCAAGCTAGCATATAAACGCTTGTACAGAATAAAATAGATAAGATGACAGCTGGGAAATAAAAAGGCAAAAGTGCCATAAAAATGAAAGAAGGAGCTGTAAGACTTATGAGTCCTCCCAAACCAAAAATAATTGCTATAACTTTCAAAATCCCATACTTCGAATCTTGAGAAAATAATGTATCTGTATACAGAGCAAAAAAGAGCACGGGCAAATACAAACTCAAATACTCCAAGCGAACAGCTAAATACCAATTGTACCGAGGATTTAGAATATGCAAGGAGTAATCATCAGCCGCCAATATTCGATAGCTAAACGCAAGGCAGAACAAGTGAAAAATACAACACAAACGTTTTTTGGCTTGCGAAAAAATAGAGCCCCAGAAAAAATAAACCACACATGATCAAGGCAGCCGGCAAGCAACAAATCCAAGCCAAAAACAAGATTATATTCATTGAAGACATTTTCCTTGTTACCAATCAGAAAGGCCTCTCGAATCCCTCCCAACCGATGATCAAAATTGGCTACTTGCAAAACAAGCTCTATAGAATCGCGATAAGTTGATAAATCTACAGTTTGAGGTACCCACGCTGGAGTGTAAGTTTCAGCATTTTCAGTCAACCACACCATTTTGTGCAACCACCATTCCATTCACGCTTAGGCTGTAGGCACTGTATAGATGCTTTATATAGAGCATTGGAGTTGCTCCTTGTGGAAGGAAAATCTTTACCCTATAGGTAGCAAATCCTTTAGCTCGAATGAGTTGACCATTCGAAGTAATGGCACCATTCCATACTAGGGGGAATTTTAAATAATCCTTTCATCGAAAGAGTATCAATCTCTTCTGAAGATAATAATTGATTCCAATAAAACTCCCATTCACCTTCAAGTGGAAAAACTGCATCAAAGTCTGATGTACGTAAATCTATATAACCTTTTTCAGAGACCTGTGCGAACTCATTAAACGCTTGGCAACAGATTAAAGTTAATAGACATAGCCCTCTTACTAGCATGTAGTAATATTATCAAAATTGCAGCGAAAGAAGGCTCTGAAACAAAAAAAAAGCATAACTATTTGCTATGCTTTCTTCATTATTTTCAAATCCGAAGATTCTTCATTAAGACAACTTCGCAAGTGATTCTTTAACACGTCCCAAAGCTGTTTTCAAATCCTCCACTGATGCTGCATAAGAAAGACGTAAGCACTCAGGTGCACCAAAAGAACCGCCTTCTACCAACGACACACGTGCATCACTTAAGCAGATACAAGCACAGATCATTTGCATCCTTGATTACCGTATCTCCCGCTTTCTTACCAAAGTAATAGCTCACATTTGGGAAGAAATAGAATGCACCACCTGGGTTATTCACTTTCAATCCAGGAATATCCGAAAGTAACCCATGAACCAACTCACGACGCTTCTGATACTCTTTTACCATCTCATAAGAAGGCTCTAATGAAGAGGTAAGCGCTGTATATGCTGCTCGCTGAGCAATAGAGCAGTTGGCAGATGTCAACTGACCTTGCATTTTATTGGCGGCTTTTGCAAGCCATGTAGGCGCTCCGATATAACCCACTCTCCAGCCTGTCATTGCAAAACCCTTTGGCAAAACCATTGATAGTAACCGTACGCTCAATCATTCCAGGAAGCGATCCAATACTCACATGCTTACCGCCGTAATTGATTAAGTTCATAAATTTCGTCAGACAACACAACCACATTTGGGTGATCTTCCAAAACTTTGGCAATAGCAGTTAATTCCTCCTTAGAGAAAACTGATCCTGTAGGATTACAAGGAGAAGAAAAAATTACCGCCTTAGTTTTATCGGTGATAGCTGCTTTCAACTGCTCGGCTGTAGCTTTAAAATCATTTTCTATTCCTCCGTCGATAAACACACATTTACCTTCAGCCAAGCTCTACCAACGCACTGTAGCTCACCCAGAAAGGAGAAAACACTACTACTTCGTCACCTTTATCCAAAAGTGCCAGAAATACATTTGCTATAGATTGCTTGGCTCCATTAGAAACCACAATTTGATCTGCAGAGTAATCCAACCCATTGTCTTTCTTGAATTTGGCACTGATCGCTTCTCTCAAATCCAAATAACCATTTACTGGTGGGTATGCAAAGTACTTGCCCTCATCGATTGCTGCCTTGGCACCATCACAGATGTGCTTTGGTGTCTTAAAATCTGGTTCTCCCAAACTCAAGCCAATCACATCGATTCCGCTTTGTTTCAACTCACGAGCCTTTGCTGCCATAGCAAGGGTGGCCGACTCGGCCATGTTCTTGATTCTCTCTGATACTAAATCCATTGTATTTTTTTATAAGCGGCTGCAAAGCTAGTGAATTAGCCTTGAGCATCAAATGCTTAGCGGCAGAATTCACAGATGAATGGCGAAAGATTCTAATTTGATACCTACTACCACATTCTCACTTTCATCAGAAAGGGCATAAAAAAACCTCGACACAATCGAGGTTTTCAATTATTTTTAATTTGCTACAAACTCTTTAAGCCTTCTGTTTTTACTTGGCTCTCTAAGCTTCTGAAGCGCTTTTTCTCTTATTTGTCTCACACGCTCTCTAGTCAATCCCATAGCATCACCAATCTCTTCCAATGTATATGGGTTGTCATGACCGATACCGAAGCTCATCATCACCACTTCACGCTCACGAGCGGTCAAGGTAGATAATGCTCTCAATGTTTCTACCTTCAATGAATCATTGAAAACCAACTCACCATCTGTAGGACCAGTAGCACTGTTTTCCAATACGTCAAGTAAAGAACCTGACTCATCTTCACCAAACGGCGCATCCATTGACATTTGCTTCACTTCCGCTCCCAAGGTGTTTCTCACCTCGCTTGGCTTCATGTCTAACACCTCTGCCAATTCTTCCTCGGTAGGCTCACGTTCAAATTTCTGCTCTAGCTCTGCATACGCTCTTCTGATTTGGTTGATCGCACCAGATTTGTTCATCGGCAAACGAACAATTCTCGACTGCTCTGCCAGTGCCTGCATGATAGACTGACGAATCCACCATACTGCATAAGAGATGAATTTGAAACCTTTAGTTTCATCAAATTTCTTAGCTGCTTTGATCAATCCTAAGTTTCCTTCGTTGATCAAGTCATTGAGTGGCAAACTTCTGTTTTGGTATTGCTTTGCTACAGAAACTACGAATCGAAGGTTGGCTTTCACCAATTTTTCCAACGCTTGTTGGTCACCATCACGAATCCTCTGAGCAAGGGTTACTTCCTCATCAGGCGTAATCATCGGCACGTTACTTACCTCAGTGAAATATTTCTCCAAGGTGTGGCTTTCCCGACGGTTGGTAATCGATTGCGTAATCTTCAGTTGTCGCATATGCGTATGTCTTATCCTAAATTATGTGTATTGCTTCTAGAAAGATAGCATTCTTATTTGAATGAAAAAGAGCAAAATACTCAAATTTCGATAGAAATAAAATGCCACGAATTCACCAAAGCGAACCGCGAATTTACTTCGATATTCACTCTCTGGCAAATTTTTCTTTGCAATCTGCTAGGATAGAAACCACAAATACTTGCTTTTGGTTTCGGAAATGGGAGATATAATTTAATTAATAACAGGAATAATACGTTGACCAGGAAGAATATCACGGCGAATAAACGCCCCAACACTGAATAAGACTACTTTCCTCATAAAATGATAACCTCTTTTCAGAAAACCTAAAAATATAATCGCGGTTTGGCCGGATCAAACCGCGATTAAAATCACTGCTCCACATTCACCTCATCCAAATTGATAAATTCAATTTGATTGTCGTCTCCAAGCGTGATACCAATGACGGCATCTTTTTGAATGCGCCCACTCAAAATCTCTTTAGAGAGTTCGTTGAGGATCTCTTTCTGAAGCAAACGTTTCAATGGGCGTGCACCAAACTGAGGATCAAAACCAACTTTCCCCATTTGATCCAAGACTTTGTCGTCTGCTTCAATCTTGATACCATTCTCTTCCAATCGTTTCTGTATCAATTTGAATTGAATACCCACAATCTTTCTTAAATCACTCTTATTGAGAGGTCTAAACATGATCGTCTCGTCTATTCGATTCAAAAATTCCGGACGTACCGAACGCTTTAGCAGCTCGAAGACTTCCTTCTTCGTTTGCTCTACCACCTCTTCTTCATTGCCCTCATTTAGCGACTCAAATCGCTCCTGAATCAAGGTAGACCCAATATTAGTGGTCATGATGATGATGGCATTTTTGAAATTAGCTACCCGCCCTTTGTTGTCGGTCAGTCGGCCATCATCCAGCACTTGCAGCAAAATATTGAACACATCAGGATGCGCCTTTTCGATTTCATCTAGCAAAATCACACTATATGGCTTCCTGCGTACCGCTTCTGTTAGCTGCCCACCTTCATCATACCCCACATATCCCGGAGGTGCTCCTATCAAACGACTGACTGCATGTCGCTCCTGATATTCGGACATATCTATGCGCACCATGGCATTGTCGTCATTGAAAAGATACTCTGCTAGGGCTTTCGCCAATTCGGTTTTTCCGACTCCAGTAGTACCAAGAAAAATGAAAGAACCAATAGGCCGCTTAGGATCGTGCAAGCCAGCCCTACTCCTACGCACCGCATCGGAAACAGCTTCTATAGCTTCATGCTGCCCAGCTACTCGCTTGCCTAACTCCTTTTCTAAATGAAGCAATTTGTCACGTTCGCTTTGCAGCATTTTGGATACAGGAATACCCGTCCACTTCGCCACCACTTCAGCAATGTCTTCAGAGCCCACTTCTTCTTTGAGCAAAGTTTTTTCTCCTTGCATTTCAGCCAATTGCTTCGTAAAGTCTTGCATTTTTTGCTCTGATTCTACGATTTTACCGTATCGTATCTCAGCCACCTTACCAAAATCACCACTCCGCTCGGCCTGCTCGGCAGCCACTTTGAGTTGCTCGATATTTTCTTTCTCTGCACGCAAGCCTTGGATTACAGATTTCTCATTCTCCCATTTGGCTTTCAGTTCATTACGCTTGCCAGTAAGGTCGGCGATCTCTTTGCTAAGCTCTGTTTCTTTGGAGCGATCTTTTTCCCTTCGGATAGCTTCGCGCTCAATCTCCAGCTGCATGATTTTGCGGTTGTATTCATCCAATTCTTCTGGCAATGAATCTATCTCAATTCTCAACTTGGAAGCCGCCTCATCCATCAGGTCAATGGCCTTGTCTGGAAGAAATCGATCGGAAATATACCTGCTCGATAGCTCTACTGCGGCAATTACCGCATCATCTTTCACGCGCACACCGTGGTGCACCTCGTATTTATCTTTGATCCCACGAAGAATAGAAATTGCATCTGGAATAGATGGCTCATCCACCACCACCGTCTGAAAACGGCGCTCCAAAGCCTTGTCCTTTTCGATATGTTTTTGATATTCACTCAAGGTAGTCGCACCTATCGCGTGCAGCTCGCCACGTGCCAATGCTGGCTTCAGCAAGTTGGCAGCATCCATGGCTCCTTCTCCTCCACCTGCACCGATTAGCGTGTGAATCTCATCTATGAAAAGAATAATCTCCCCGTCACTATCTGTCACCTCTTTGATAACCGACTTAAGCCGTTCTTCAAACTCTCCTTTGTATTTGGCACCTGCCACCAAGCAAGCCCATATCTAAAGAGATAATCAGCTTAGATTTCAAATTTTCTGGCACATCACCATCTATGATTCTTTGAGCCAGACCTTCCACAATCGCGGTTTTACCCACACCAGGCTCACCTATAAGAATTGGGTTATTTTTCGTTCGTCTGGCGAGAATTTGAAGCAACCTTCTGATCTCTTCATCCCGTCCAATAACTGGATCGATTTTACCTTTTTTGGCCAATTCGTTGAGATTCTTAGAATATCGCTCCAGAGACCGATACTTCGATTCCGCATTTTGATCAGTCACTTTCGCACCTCCTCGTAGTTCTTTGATGGATGCAATCAGCCCCTTTTCAGCAAAACCCACATCCTTCAAAACTTGAGCCGTCTTATCGGATCCTGCCAGTAATCCAAGGATAATGTGCTCTACAGCCACAAATTCATCTCCAAAATCTTTTAGATATTTTTCAGCCTTTTGCAAAGCCTGATGCGCTTGATTGGATAAATATGGCTGACCTCCAGACGCTTTGGGATAGGTAGCTATAAGCTCATCTAATTTGGCCGATAACACTGCCTTGGTTGTGCCCAATTTCTTTAATAAAAACGATATCAGATTTTCATCTGATTGCAAGATTGCCTGCATCAGATGTCCTGTCTCGATCACTTGCTGACCATTGCCAGAAGCAATTTCAGTGGCCTTTTGCAAAGCCTCTTGTGATTTTATTGTATAGTTATTGAAGTTCATCCGTCTAAATTTTATCTACTGTGCTGCTTAAATCAAATTGCTGACCAAAAACCAAATGACCGAAAATCAAGACGTTTTGTCTGAAAAGAAACAGAACATCGCATTAATCCTGTCATTTTTTCCGACTTGTCCATAATCTCAGTGCTGAAAAGCCTCTCACTTGTGGTAGTTCTCCACATGCGATCATGATCTGCCCACATTGATGCGAACGAAATGAAAAATGCACTGTATTTTCGAACTTGGAAAGTTCAAAAGAACGAACACGAACGTTACAAAACCACATTACCCTGTGAACAAACCTCAACAGACATCCCCAAGAAGAAAGTTTATAGAAAGATCAGTGAAATTAGCTGGCGCAGCAAGTCTTGCTGGACTTGCATCATGCTCACCTGAGCAGAAGCTGAAGGACACCAACATCAATTTCAACAAAAAGTATCGTTGGAAAATGACCACCACTTGGCCGCCCAACTTTCCTGTGCTGGGAGAGGGCTGTAAGATGCTGGCTGAGCTAGTGAAAAAAATGTCTGGAGGCCGACTGGAGATCACTGTATTTGGTGGTGGGGAGTTGATTCCAGCGCTAGAGGGATTTGATGCTGTAAGCAATGGAGCAGTAGAAATGAATCATGGCGCAGCTTACTATTGGGCAGGAAAATCTCCTGCAGCTCAGTTTTTCTGCGCTGTGCCTTTTGGTATGAACGCCCAGCAAATGGGTGCATGGATTATGTCAGGCGGAGGTCAGCAGCTATGGGAAGAATTATATGAACCCTTCAACCTACTCCCTTTTATGTGTGGGAACACAGGTGTACAAATGGGCGGCTGGTTCAATAAAGAGATCAACAGCCTAGCGGATCTAAACGGGTTGAAAATGCGTATGCCCGGGCTTGGAGGAAAGGTTTTGGCCAAAGTTGGTGGCTCGCCAGTAACAGTTTCAGGAGGAGAAATATACACCAATCTAGAGCGAGGAGTAATAGACGCCACGGAGTGGATAGGCCCCTACCACGACTACAAAATGGGCTTTCACCAAGTGGCAAAATATTATTATTATCCTGGATGGCATGAGCCAGGCCCTGTACTGGAAATGATCATCAATAAGGATAAATTTCAAGAGCTCCCAGAAGACCTGCAAGAAATTCTTCGTACCGCTTGCGCCAAAATCAATCATTGGATGATGGCTGAGTTCGATGCAAAAAATGGTGAATACCTTCAA
Source organism: uncultured Cytophagales bacterium (assembly GCA_963848175.1). Lineage (GTDB taxonomy): Bacteria > Bacteroidota > Bacteroidia > Cytophagales > Cyclobacteriaceae > JAMZMI01. The sequence goes on along the minus strand of CAWKCO010000003.1, from coordinate 307,417 downwards.
AAAATTTTAGACGAGGGAAAAACAGATTTGCGCACGTTTCCTGCTGAAGTAATTGAAGGCTTGAAAAAAGCCACGAAAGAAACCATCGAGGAAATTATTGCAAATGATCCAGTAAGCAAAAAAGTCTATGAGCATTCTGAGCATTTCAGAAAAACCATAAAGCCTTGGTCGGATATCAGCGAGAAGGTTTTTTATGAGCAGATTGGGTAGTGGCTTACTTTACTTGTGTCAAGTACATTTTGATTCCACCTAGAAATTAGAAACGCAAAAAATTACTCATTATGAAAATGAAATTAACCATTGCATTGCTGGCTGTACTTACCTATGGCTGCACCAGTACAAGCACCAAAGAAAAACCTGTGGAGACGCCCACAGAGCAGGAAGTGTCTGTACCTGAATTGACAAAAGAATCTGAAAAGACCGAAACCAAGACATACTCCAATGCTCGTTTTCGAAATGTGAAGGTAGAAAAAGTAGACACCCATAAATACAAGGTGACAGGAGAAGCGCAAGTTTTTGAAGCCACGCTCAATTGGGTGGTGGAAGATGGGCACAATGAGTTGAAAGAAGGCTTTGCTACGGCAGATATAGGCGCACCTGAATGGGGCAGTTTTGATTTTGAGGTGAAAGTGGAAAAAGTAGAGGAAAACTCAACGTTAACACTAATGCTCTTTGAAATAAGCGCAGAAGATGGCTCTCGCAACCACGAGTTGCCAATCCCCTTATATTGATTTACAAAGGAAGTAGAAGAAATAAGAAAGTGCTCATATGAGACTAATCGAAAAGTAGTGATTAAGTTGGATGTCTCCGAAACATGACCCTAACCATAACTGAATTTTACATCAGAATAGATGACTAAAAAGATTCTTGGCACACCACAAGCCATTGTGTTCAGGCCCTTGTGAATCCAAGTGGATTTCATTTCGAACCCAATAGTCACAAAAAAGCCCCCCATAATGGAGGGCTTGCTTTTTGTGGAGCCGGAGGGATTCGAACCCTCGTCCAGCAAAGGAAGTCATATACCGTCTACATGCATAGTTGCTTCTTGGATCTCACAGACAGGCCGGCAAACAACAACCTACCAAATCTGCCAGCTATTGGAGTTTCGCATGGGCTTAATAGCATCACCCACACTAGTCCTAAAGTTCGACACCCCTTGATCCAGCCTAAAGGACAGAGACTTGGAGGGATGTGGCAGGGGGAAACGTTAGTCTCAACCCTGGTAAATCATCTCAATTAAAAAATGATTAGGCTGCCATGGCGTAATTAGATTCGCCAATTAGAGTTCGAGTGCAGTTATCACGGATGCACACTCACCACCCGACACGCAAGCATATCACCTGCACTTCCTGTCGATTCCGGTCGGCCCCAGAATCTTAAATTGAAATACAAAGCTAATACAGAAAAGGTTTCAGCCACCAGAAATTATCATCAAGAAAATAAATGAAATTCGCTCATTCACCCTTTTGGCAACCAAACATTGAAAATTGACCCTTCTCCTTCTTCGCTTTCCACCTCTACTCTACCTTTGTTGATGGATGCAAACTCATATACCAACTGAAGACCCAGCCCGAGTCCTTTTTCGCCTGACGTTCCGAAAGTGCTTTTATTGGCACCTACTTTAAAGATGGTATCCAACTTTTCTTGCTCTATACCTACGCCATTGTCCGTCACTTGAAAATGCACCATTTCATCATCATCTTCTTCGGCCTCCAAAACCACCGCTCCACCTTCTGGGGTGAATTTCAGCGCATTATTAACCAAATTCCTAAAGATGGTCATGACTGTGTTTCTATCAGTCATGATATGAAGCTCTTCATCGGGACACTCCGCTCTCAGTAAAATTTTTTTCCCTTTTGCCAAATTAGAAAGCGTGCCCACTATCCCATCCAGCAACGTTTTCACATGTATCCTTTCAAAATTGACCGGTATGGCATCCTGCTGCTGCATGGCCCACGTGAGTAAATTATCCAATAGTTCTGAGAGCTGCTTTACAGAATGGTCGATATCATCTGCCACCTCCAGTAGTTCGGATGCATTGTCATTATTTACATAGTATTTAATCATTCGGCTTATGCCAAAGAATGAACTGACAGAGCCTCTTAAATCATGAGAAACAATAGAAAAATACTTATCCTTGGTGCGGTTAAGGTTTTCCAATTTCATTTTTTGAAGCTCCAATAGCTGGTTGGTTTTGGCCTTGGATCGGTAATAAAAAAAGACCACTATTGCCAAAATCGTCAATGCCAATGCCGCTACACCAAAAGAAATCATAAGGATTCGTTGGTTGCGTTTTTCTGCTACGAGCAACTCCACTTCTCCTTGCTTTTTGGCCAAGTCAAAGGCACCTTTTAGGTTTTCGATTCTTGTATAAGCACTCTCGCTTACCTCTTCCAAGTCGGTGTATTGCTTATAAAACTGATATGCAGAAACAGGGTCTCCACTTCGTGCAAACACATCGCAAAGGCGTACCTCCGCTTTTACAATCTCCGCATTTAGCTTATGGTTGGCTATCAATTGATCACATGATGTCATCCAAAACGTGTTTCTTGACTTATTGCCTAGCTCCACATACGAGCCAGCCGCCATATACGAGTAGATAGCCCCTCCATAATAATCACCTCTTTGTTTAAAGTCACCAATGACCGACAAAAGCAGTTGCTCCCCTAAATCATATTTACCTAATCGCAAATACGCTAAACCTTGATTTGCTCTATTGTAGCGCTCTCCTGCCTCTCCATTTTCCAATGATTCATAAATGCTCTGAGACCGTTTGAAACAACTGATAGCCGTGTCATACATGGCATTACGAAAGTATTCATCTCCCAAATTCAACAACCCATTGGCATATAGCCATCTGTCGGAGTTTTGAAACTGGTCTAGGATCTTTTTGTAATACAATATGGCACTACTGGAATTGCCGATAAGCGAATAGGCATCCGCCAAAGAAGCATTGCATTTCGCTATTCCGTTTTCGTATTTGGCACGCTCTGCATAGTCCAGCGCTTTGAACAAGGCATAAATAGCCACCTCAAACTCCCCCATCAACGAGTAAGCCTGCCCCTGGTGCAAGTAGGCGTAATGCAAATATTTAAGGTCGTTGCTTTCACGCGCCTCTTCCATGAGGATTTCGGCATATTCTAGTTTTATATTGGGATCTATCTGATTTTGTGCGATCAACGTGAGCACACTCATTCTAGCCGTATCTCCGCGCGTAAGATTTTGATACTTCAAAATCAGACTATCCGTAAGAAAGGAATCTTGAGCAGAGCTGATCTGGACAGAGCCAAAGAGAGCAAAAAAGAATATAAAAAAATACTTGCGGCTGTTCATAACGTGCCAAGCTAGCGAATCCAAACGCATTTTTCAATCCCAAAGGAAGGTTTTATTGCCATTGCTTGAATGAAAAGTTAATTTGGGTTTTAACTTTTGTACTTAATCTTTGGACTAAGTGATCTACACCTGGTAGTCGTACACTACACGGAGTGCTCGCAGAGCATCCTTATTTCAATCTAGATGGATATATTCCTCTTGGTAACGATTAGGATTCCCTTCGGGAATGACTGCAAAAAGATCATCACAGAATATCGACTCTCATTACCCTTCCAAAGGCAAAAACAAGTGAAAAGTGGTGCCTTTGCCCGCTTCGCTTTCCACCTCTATGCGGCCATTGTTTAGGTTGATAAACTCATAGACCAACTGCAAGCCCAGACCCAAGCCTTTTTCCCCCGATGTGCCGAAAGTAGATTTTTTGTCTTGGAAGCCGAAGAGCTTTTCCAGCTTGTCTGGTGAGATGCCCACGCCTGTATCCTGAATCTGGATGTGCGCCTGCTTCCCTTCCGTAGCTGCAACAAGCGTGACCCTATCCCCTTCCGTGGTGAATTTCAAGGCATTGTTGATCAAGTTTCTGATAGCCGTGGCTACCATATTTTTATCTGCAAAAACCTGAATACCTTCCTCTACACGAGATTCAAATAAAATCTTTTTGGATTGTGCCATGTTTTTAAACGTGGCTTCCATATCCTTGGCGATGGGGTGGAGTGCCACTACTTCTGGAGCGCACGGAAACTGCCCTTGCTGCTGCATAGCCCAGTCTAAGAGATTGTCTAGCAAAGCGGAAAGCCCCTCTACAGACTGATCTATGTGCTCAGTGATCTCTAGAAGCTGATCTGTATCTTTGGACTCTACAAGATATTTGATCATGCGGCTGATGCCGTAAAACGAAGAAACCGGCCCCCGAAGGTCATGCGAGATGATGGAGAAAAATTTGTCTTTGGTGCGGTTTACCGTTTCTAGTTCCTGCTTCTGTGTTTCCAGTATCTTGTTTGTACGCATCTTGGAGCGGTAGAAGTTATAGATCACCACAGCCAGGACGACCAATAGAAACGCAAATGCGATAATAGACCACAGAATCACTTGCTGCGTCTTTTTCTCTGCGGTAAGTAGATCAACTTCTGTTTGCTTCTGACCTACTTCGTATTCGGTGCGTAAGTTGGCCATTTTCTTCACAGATTCCATATTGGTAACACTGTCTTTGTAGATCAAGTACTGCTTATGGAAATAATAGGCTTTCGAAATGTTACCTGCAAGTTCATGTAGTCGAGCAAGCTTGATACATGCATCTCTAATCTGCTCTTTTAAGCCATATTCTGTTGCTAAACGCAAGCTTTCATTGACATATTGAATAGCTTTTAAGTTGTTACCTTTTTCAACAGAAATATCGGCTAGGTAAGTCAAGTAAACTGAGATTGGGTAATAATCCCCTGTCTGTTGAAGTATTTTCGAAGATTCATTAATTAATTTTTCAGCATTTTCAAATTGACCTAATTTGGCATAAACTAGCCCTTTATTTCCCAAATTATAGGCTTTATAATTGGCAGGTATCCGAGTTGAATCTATTTTATCTGCTTGTTCAAAATAATAAAGAGCGGAATCAAGGATATTTTGCGTGAAATAATGATCTCCTAAGTTCGTTAGGGCAGCAGATAATGATTTGAAATTCTCTGTTTTTTTAAAAATATCTATGGCGCTTTGATAGTACTTTGTCGTGTTGGCGTGATCCTCCATGATTGAGTATACATCTGCAATATTGATATAGCACTGTCCAAGTTCGTCCTTAAGATCATATTGTTTTGAAATATTTGCACCTTCAAATAGAACCGATAAGGCAAGGGACATGTTTGATTTCAGTCGATGCGATACGCCAATAAAGATTCTTGCATTTGCCTGCCAAATTGGGCTTGCGATTTTATCCGCCAATTTTGCTAATTCTAGCCCATAGTGTAGTCTCTCATCAGGATCGGAATTTGAATAGGCCAGATTTCTTAAAACTAAACATTTTAATGAATCGGAAATTGAATTTGATTCATAAAGACGAACTAAACTATCATAGTTTTGATTATAGGAATATGTATCGTGTTGTATGAGCACACTTAAAACTATTGCAATTAAAAACTTCAGTGTGCTCATATTCATTGATGGAAAAGTAATATCGAAATTAAGGACCAGGCATAACAGGAATTTTTGGATCTATAGTTTTAGTTCCAAAACTAGTAGTGTCAACTGTTATGTCATAACCGTCGTAAGTTCCGACTACTGCATCATCTTTTAGTGTGCCTGTCCAAGAAATTCCTTTAGAGTCATCTTTTTTTGGTCGAGTACTCCAAATATCTTTTTGTTTGTCATCGGGGGATTTGGCTTTATTAACATCGATTTTTTTAATTTTATCAATCCCACCACCAGACACAGCAATCCATGTCATCGTTTTTCCAGAACTTGGTTTTCCTGTAAAGGTTTCTTCCCCTACAATTTGATAATTTCCTGATTCTTCGGTTGAAAATTTCAATCCCTCTTTATCATACTTGAGAAATACAGTTGAATTTGCCATGAATTTTAATTTAGATTAGGTGAATAAAAATTATACTATCAATTGATGGCATTAAGATAGTAAACCATTTTTCTAAATCTCAAACATTTCTACAAAACTGTATATTTGTGGGTTGAAATTGTTGAATTGTAAGACATTTCGCAAAGAACGTTGTGTTTGTGATTTAAGAGGTTGGTCTCGGAAAAATCTGAAATGGATTTTCAACAGCTGATGCTGTAGAAAGACTGCACGAACCCACGCAAGTCATGGCAGATAATCGAGAAGATGCTCAAGGTGGCACGCTTAGTGGCATGACGAAAAGGATACAATTCTATGCAAACCGCTAACGAGTTTGGAAAACCTCATCAGCGGTCAGCGGTCAACCCACCAGCACCATTACCAATATGCCTATGCCCACACCGCCAGCGAAAGCCACAATTTTGTCCGTAAGTCCATCCCACCAGATGCGGCGAGTTTCCTTTTTCAGGTCTTTTACTATGGATTTGAGCTTGGCCGTTTCCTCTTGCAGGTTTTTGTTGCTGTCCTTGAGCTGGGCATTGTTGGCTTTTAGGTTTTCCATAGACTGCCCTAAGTCACTGATGATCTGATCAAACTGCGCACTCATCATGCTGCTGTCCTGCTGCATTTTTTCATACACTTGGTTCAGGAGGTTTTGCACCTCGTTTACCTCGCTCAGTAGGCTGTTGTGGTTGCCCGCCATGCGGTTGTAGATCGCGCGGATAGAATCCAGTTCTACTATTTTTTGATTGATCACAGAGGCGCGCTGGCCGCTGATGACGTACGCAGAGTCTGCTGTAATTTCTACAAGCGCCCCTTTTTTTAGTTTCACGGCATCATCTCCATTGGTGAATTTGACTTGCTGAGCTTGGGTAAGGGAAGCGCATAAAAGTATAACGGTCATTAGAATTAGCTTATGCATATTAATTGAAGATCAGGTCGTTAGGATTAGAAGAAGTGAGCGGTGCGATGCTGTCGTATTTGCTGGTGATGGTCTTGAGCGATTCGTTGAGGGTTTTCAAGTTGTTAATGTTGCTACCCATGATGGAGTCTACGCCGTTTTTGAAGCTACTCAGATTAGATTGAGTGCGCTCCAGTTCGGCGTAAACTTGGGAGTAGCTTACCGCCAGAGAGTCGTATTTTTCCTTGATGTTGGTAAGCGTTTTTGTGGTCTCCTCTATTTCTAGCGTGAGGGTTTTGATTTTTTTGGAGGCACTGATTTTGGAGAACAGAGGATAGCCTACTAGGCATATCATGATGACGATGGCCGCAATCAGCACTTTCTTATTGATTTGAATCATCGGTTTAGGTTTTAGGTGATCAAATTTTGTGATTAACAATATTATGTTTTTCTGTTCTGAATCTGGTCTTGGTTTTTATATTTTCTCCGGTAAAAGTCCATCAAATTATAAAGAGAATCATCTATCTGACATATAACCGCTCCATTCTTTAGCAACACATTGATTCCGTCTTTGCAAAACCCAAAATAATATTTAAATAACTCCATAAATGGTCTTTTTCACTCAAATAATTACCATAATAATGGCATATTAATTTTCCTTGAACTAGACTTACTTCACGCCTTTCTTCGGTCTCATGATAAAAAATGGTTTTGTCAAACAGGAAGCCTTATTTCAAGAGCGGGAGTACAGGTTTAAATAACACCAAACCGACCTAAACAAATATTCACATGAATCAATTAAAGAGAATACTTTCCATTGATGGAGGAGGAATCAGAGGAATAATCCCTGGGCAATTTTTGGTAGAAGTAGAAAAAGCATTTAACATCAAAGTGGCAGATTACTTTGATCTCGTTGCAGGTACGAGCACAGGTGGCATTTTGACGTGTGCTTTTCTTTGTCCTGACGAAACCAAAAAGCAAGCAAAATTCACAGCAGAAGAGGTGGTGGGGCTGTACTTTGAGCGCGGGGATGAAATATTTGATATTCCTACTTTTCACCGCTTGCGAACGCTGGGAGGATTGTTGGACGAGAAGTATTCAGAAGAAGGAATCGAACGAGTATTGAGCGAATATTTTGGCGAGGTTTGGCTCAAAGATCTTTTGAAGCCTACCGTAGTTACCTCCTATGATATTGGCAATAGAAAAGGGCATTTCTTTTATCAACACAAAGCACAATCCTCGGATTATAATTTCAAAGTAAAAGATGTTTGTCGTGCCACATCTGCTGCACCTACTTATTTTGAATGTGCACAGGTTTTCTCTCAGGTTCAAGAGCCTTATGCTCTTATAGATGGAGGTGTGTTTGTCAACAATCCTGGGCTGGTGGCTTACGCCGAAGGACGTCAGATTTTTGAGAGAGACAATGGGGAAAAAGCCACAGCGAAAGACATGAAGATTTTATCTATCGGTACGGGATATACACGCAATCCATATCCGTATGAAAAGGCCAAGAAATTTGGGATGGCTCAGTGGGTACAGCCGGTCATTGATGTAATGATGTCGGCGGGGGCAGAAGTGGCGGATTTTCAGTTAGAAAAAATCTATGGTACCATCCTGAATCCCAAGCAATATCTGCGGATAGATAGCGACCTGAAAGGAACGAAAGTAGATCCGGAAATGGACAACACCACCCCAAAAAATATGAAAGCACTAAAAGCACAAGGAAAGCAGCTCTTTGAAGAAAACAAAGACGCAGTGGCAGAGTGGTTGGAATTGTGATAGTGTGAAGGCTGGTAGAAGTTGTTTGCCGTTAGTAAAACCATTCACTAAAAATGAGATCAATTTTTTTCTAGTTTTTGCTTTTCCAACTGCTCGATTGTTCCCTTGAGCATAACTGGAACAATCCTTTTGTGGAAAGGGCGTACAGGTGTGAAATAGAGTTTTCCAAGCCAATTGTTGAAAACCACAGTGGTGGAAATAATGACAATGCTCTGTTCAGTATTTTGTGCGTGCGGCTGGATAAACAATGACACCCTGAAGTTCAAGTGGCTGTCGTCCTCACCCAAAATCACCTCGTTTTCCGTGCGGTCAAACACCTGAAACAGTCCCAAGCGCTCACCAGGTGAACAGGTGAAACTGTCGAGCAATTGCTGTCTGTTCTCCACCTTGCCAGAGATTTTAAGGCCAAAAATGCCCACGATTTTGTTTCTTAAAGCAAATAGTTTTGCCAACCAATCTGGGGCACTAGCGAAAAAAGCTTTGCCCAGATCTGTAGATGTAACTTCCTTGGGACTGACATTCAATACCCCCTGAAAGCTATCGACATAATCGTAAGAATGGCTGTTTAAGATAGAGTCTGGAGGAACGAGGGCTTTTGATATTTTCATATTTTGTAAATGTTGGAGAGAATAAGGAATCGCTCGCAAGATCTATTCTGGATAGTAGCTATGCTCACTGCCATCAAATCCCCAAACAATCTGTAAAGATTTCTAATCATAAATCACTGTCGTGTAGCCCATGCGATGGGATCGAATCAAATTGAGATAAGTGATCAAAACATGGCAGTGCTGATTTTCAGCCTGTTACCATTTCACTTATATGTGAGTTGAGCGATCATACCTAAGTAGGGTCACTCACTATGCGTGCCACCCGCAGGGAGTCCTATTCTTTATCCAATATATTGAGAATTGCATTTTTACAATGCTTTAAAATCTAAAAGCGGCTAACTAAAACGACATTTAATCCTAAATACGCGCCCATTTTCTGCGTATCAAATGCAATTCCATAACGACCTTCTATTTTGCAATGTAACCAGGCCCACGAACCACCTGACCTGGCAATGCACCTGTGTGTTCTCCATCTTTCAAGACTTGGGTACCGTTCACAAAGACGTGCTGCATGCCAGTGGCATACTGCCTTGGATTGTCAAAAGTGGCATGGTCTTGAATTTTACTTGGATCAAAAATAGCTAAATCGGCATAGTATCCAGTTTTTAAGACGCCACGCCTGGCTATTTTTAAGTTGGTCGCCGGCAGTGTGGTGAGTTTGTAAATGGCTTCTTCCAACGAAATAACCTGCTCTTCCCTCACATATTTGCTAAGCACTCTGGCAAAATTTCCATAAGATCGGGGATGAGTGCTCGAGCTCAGAAAAACCCCTTCAGGCGCAGTGGAGCCCGCATCAGACCCAAAACTCATCCATGGCAGAGCGATTTGTTTCTTCACATTCTCTTCCGACATCAAAAAGTAGACTGTACCTACCCGGCTTCCATCTTGGATAATCAGGTCGAGCACCGTCTCTTCTGGGGAGGTATTACGCATTTGCGCAATTTCGCTCAAGGTCTTGCCTTGCAGGTATTTCAAGCTATCGTTTTTAAAACCTATCAGCAGCATATTGTCAGGAGAGGCAGCAGCTTGCATGAGGCTTTCCCAACCTTGAGCTGGCGCTTGCATCTCGGCGATAACTCGTGCGCGGATGTTTGGATCTTGCAGGCGCTCCATCCACTTGTCATAACCACCCTCTTGTACCCATGGCGGTACAGCGGCGTTTAGTCCAGTAGCACCAGCCACGTAAGTGTACATGTCTGTGGTGATGTGCAGACCAGCAGCTCGTGCCGAATCGATTTTCGCTACTACCTGATCAAATTTGTGCCAATTGGCCTGACCACTTTGCTTAAGGTGATAGACCTCTGCCCGTATGCCAGCCTCGTCAGCAATCGTAATCAATTCATCCAAACTTTCCAGAAGCCTTGGCCCTTCGCTTCGCAAATGCGAAATGTACATGCCGTCATATTCGGCTGCTACTTTGCATATTTCTATCAGTTCTTCCGTGCTGGAGTAAAATGCCGGAGCGTAGATCAGCGAAGAACCGATACCCAGAGCACCTTCTTCCATCGCTTGCTTCACCAGTGATTTCATCAAATCCATCTCTTCCTCAGTAGGCGCTCGATCATCATAACCTACTGCATAAATCCTGAGTGTGGTAGCACCAACAAAGGAAGCCACGTTAGGGGAAACACCCCGCGTTACGAGGTGCTCCAAGTACTCTCCTAGAGTCGTCCAAGCCACGTCAAACTTCAGACTGCCCTGGCTTTCTACCATGTTCCTTTTCATTTGATCAGTGAGAGGGCCCATAGATCGGCCTTCTCCAAATACCTCTAGCGTGACGCCTTGGCGGATATCACTCTGAGATTTTCCGTCCTCAATCAAATCGTCTATCGCCCAACTCAGCATATTGATAAAACCTGGAGCTACCACCAAACCTGAGACATCTATCACCAGTTTAGCGTCCTCTTCTGAGAAAACACCTATGCCTGCGATGGTGTCGCCCACTATGGCTACATCTCCCTGAAAGGAAGGCTGGCCAGAACCGTCCACGATTTGTCCGTTCTTGATGATCACATCGTAGGGTGGAGCCGTACAGCTGGCTATAATGAACGTGATAGTTAATACTTGAAGGATTTTCATTAGCATTTTGTTTGCAATACGATTATTTAAAGACCCAAAGTTTTACCCAATTTAAGGATCGCCACCATAGAAAGGCCATCGGTGATCCGGCCATCCATAACCATGGCATAGGCCATTTTGAAAGGTAGTTTCCATATTTCCAAATCCTCTGTTTCTTCAAATTCAGTTTCGCCTTCCGTAAGACCTTCGGCTAAGTAGGCATACCCCACCTCGTCAGTTACAGAGTTGGAGGTGTGCATTTTCAGTATTTCTGTCCATTTGCTGGCAGTGAGTCCCGTTTCTTCTTTGAGTTCGCGCTTGGCTGAATCGAGTCGGTCTATTTCTAATGGCCCTCCGCCCATAGGGATCTCCCAAGAATATTCATTGAGTGAGTAACGCCATTGACCCACGAGCCAAGTGTTTCCTTCCTCATCCATCGGGATAATACCGATGGCCAGATTTTTGAAATGCACTTTTCCGTAATGGCTAATGCCTCCACCCGGGTTGATCACTTCGTCTTCATCCAGCCTGATCCATGGGTTTTCGAACACCATGCGGCCTTTTTGCTTTTTCCAAGGGTTATTTTTGCTCATCGTTTTTCTTGCGCTTTCGTTCCACAATCACCCTCAGTACCACCATTACAGCTATCAAGCCCAAAATAATCATGGGTGCTTGCTGGTGTATGGCTTCCAGAGATTCTCCACCATCCTTTTTTTCTAGGATAAAATAGAGGCTTAGGCCAATGAGAAAGTAAATAATATATCTAATCGGTTTGCTCATATTCACGTGTTTGAATGTGTAAACCTACGGAGACAAAGCTGTTTTAAAAAGGGGGATTGCTGTAAAAGGGCGTTTAGCAGTTTGTGAGACAGTAGCTGTTTCATTTCAATCTGCAAATTTGTATCGTTCTTCTACGTCTGGCTTTTTCATGTAGCCTGTATAAGATCGGAAAGCTGTGGTCAAGGTTGTTGGTTTGGCGCAACCTATTGGCTCACGGCCATCTACGCGATTACCCCTTGTTTTAACTCTTTTATAAGCCATTAGCACACTAGTAATTTATTTTTAAGTTGAATTATTTAATATTAAGTTGGATAACTTAATATTAAGTTGTATGTTTGGATTGCTGATTCATTAAACTCATAAAGTGATGACAACATTAACTAAGGCAGAAGAGAAGATCATGAAGATTCTCTGGGGTATTGAAAAAGGTTTTATCAAGGATATCATCGAAGAATACCCAGACCCAAAACCTCCTTATAATTCGGTTTCGACCATAGTAAGGGTGCTGGTACAAAAGGAAATCGTAGGCTACACAGCTTATGGAAACACACATCAGTACCACCCACTTATTACCAAGGAGGAGTATAGCAAGGGGCAACTGTCTCGTTTGGTTTCGGATTATTACAACGATTCTCTGAAGCAGGTAGTCAACTTTTTTTCTGAAAGCAAAGGGCTGGATGAAAAGGAGCTGGATGAAGTTATGAAAATGCTCGAAGATTTGAAATCACAGAAAAATGAGTAAGCTTATTTTGTACCTATTAGAGTCCAGTGCTGTATTGGCATTGCTCTATTCATTATATCTACTATTGTTGAGAAAGGAGACATTCTTCAGTCTCAACCGTTTTTACCTGTTGGCCATTCTGGTATTTTCTTTTCTCATCCCTCTTATGAGTTTTAAGGTATCCGTATCACCCAATAAGGTGATGGAAAAACCAATCGAACAGCTGAGTGTCGCTAGGCTTTCATACTACGAGGCATTGTCAGACTGGAACTTTGAAGGAAATGGAAATGGGAATAACCAAGTGGGCACAAGCCCGCAAACTCCAGTCAAGTGGATCAATAGCAAGGTGATCATGATGCTCCTGCTTTCCATTTATGGAGTTGGTGTATTAGCCGCTCTTTTTCGACTTGTTTGGGTCTACCGCTGGATTTATCAACTGAAAAATCGTAATCCAAAAATGGAGATGGAAGGCATGACTGTGGTGAAAGTACCCTACGAAATCCCACCATTTTCTTTTATGAGTAGCGTTTTTATATGCGAAAACCTGATCGGCACTGACGAGTTCCGGCAGATACTAGCACATGAAAGGACGCATATCGAGCAGAGACATTCTGCTGACTTACTTATTGTTCAACTTTTGGCTGCCTTCCTCTGGTTCAACCCTGTGGCATGGTGGCTGATTAAATCCCTAAAAACAACACATGAATATATAGCAGATAAAAAAATGATTAACCAGGGTTATTCCTTAGTTGAGTATCAATCATTGCTTTTGAGACAATTGATCAGCAACAACTCATTTGGGTTGGTACACAATTTCAATTTATCATTCATTAAAAACAGAATAACCATGATGAAAATAAAAGATTCCGGATGGGCAGGAAGGGCCAAAGTGGCCTTTGCATTATCCTTTGTAGTAATATTCGGTCTGATAGTTTCCCAGTGTAACTCGAAGATTGACGATCAGAACACCGCGAACTTAGACTTTAATACGACTCCCAATTTGGCGCTTCCTGTATTGCCAGAGACAGGATATAAGTTTGATGGCGATCTATCCAATTCGATAGAAGTCTCCATCTTCAACGATCAGCTATGGATCGATGGCGAACCATATCAGGTAAGCGATATAGGTACGGTCATAAAGCAGGCCAATCTCACCGAACGTGGTTTTGTGGTCATGAAAGTAGACAAGGATCAATCCATGTCTCTTGTTCGCAAGGTAGAATGGGAGTTGCGTGAGGCGAACAGCCGTAGAATGCTATATATTGGACAAACCTCGGAGGGAAATCCGGTTGAAATGACCTTTTTGCTCCCTGCAACGCCTGGAAGTAGCTCTAGACTTAAAGTCGCTAAAATTGACGATGAGTTCGCAAGAAAGCATGACCTGGACTTGTACAAAGTTGATTTGAGTAATGATTTGGGAGCTGTTAGTCTAGACCAAACTTATGATTTTGTGAAAGGTCAGATCGAGCAGGGTAAGTCCAACTATGTGGTGAGCGTCAAGTATGATGACAACACATCTTATGGCCACTACTTATCTAACTTAAATCAGATTCAGGAAGCGTTCAATCAGATTTATGAGGAGCGTACCAAAGAGATGTTTGGAAAAAGTTTCTTTGACCTAGACAGGACTAACACTGAGGAAAAGGAACAATATGATGCTGTAAGGAAAGGCGTGCCACGAGCTATTTCTATTGCAGAAAGATAGGAATTCAAAGAAGAGCTCTAGTAGGGCTCTTCTTTTATTTTTTGTTCTAACATGAAGAACAGCAATTGCGCCTCAGCACCTAAATTTTATCACAACTTTATTTTCTATTAATCAAATCTGATATGTACAAGTTAATTACATTGATTTCTCTGCTCTCTCTTATGAGCTGCAACAATCCAAATACTTCTAATCCGGAGATCAATTCATTACTAGATGAATTTGAGTGGCAATTGCAAAAAGACTTAAAAGATGATGGCCTCAATGGTAGCATATCAATGGCTATTGTTAAAGGTAATCAGCTAATCCGCTCAAAGGGGTTTGGAATAGCTGATTTAAACGAGTTTCCGGCAGACACCAATAGCATCTACAGAATTGGCTCAATTTCCAAATCGTTCACGGCATTCCTTCTGATGACACAAGTGCAAAAAGGTATCATATCTTTAGATGAGCCAATTGAAAAATACCTCCCTGAAGTAAAAGGGATCAAGGGATACTCAGATTCCACGAAATTCACATTTCGTCAGCTTGCAAGTCATACCTCAGGGTTAGCTCACTTGCCTGAAATGCGATTTGTTCAATGTAAAGTGGCGTCTTGGGATTCACTTTTGCTCACCGTATTGCCAAAGACGCATTTCATTTCGAAACCAGATGAAAAATATGCTTATTCAAACATAGGGTTCGGTGTTCTTGGAAAAGCTATTTCACGTGCAGCGAATAAACCATTCATAGAATTGATGGAGTCGGAGGTATTTGAACCTCTGAATATGCAAAGCACTTTCTATGTAATTCCCGAAGAAAAGATGCAACATTGGGCTCATGGTAGACATGGGGGGCCGATAGGTGGTTATGACGATGAAAGGCCAAGGCGAGAACTTTCTGGAATGACATGGGGCGTTCCCAATGGAGGAATTTGGTCTACAGCCAATGATCTTGCCAAATTTATGATGGCCAATATGGGTCATGCTGATATATTAAATTCTGATAACCTTGCCTTGATGCAAACTAGCCAAACACCAACAAGTGATTGGGAAAAAAACTATGGGCTTGGTTTCTCTATTTACCAAGACAGCTTAATCCATACAATCTGCCATCAAGGAGGTACCCCAGGTTATAGAGCTAATCTGATTTTTGACAAAGAATCTGAATATGGAATCATACTCTTAAGGAATTATCACTGGGGCATTACAGATCTTTATTTAAGGTCGACTCTTTTGCTGAGAAGACTGAGGGAAGAACAAAACATATCCAAATAAAGGAGTAATAGACATTTTGGCGGCTGAAAATTAGAACATACTTAGTAATGGACATTTTGGAGGGTGTTTATTTTTTCAATTTGGCTGATCAAAAATGATAATTGCCAATTTTTGTATTGTCTGTTAAAACGGAAACAGGCTCTGCTGGAGAGCAACCTGTCAGGGATAAGGCAGATGGCCGATAAAAAATATCGTACATGGGTTGTGCTATCAGTACAACCCATTGATATTTTTGGAGGTCTTTATACCTTCAAAAACTCATTTATGAATTTCATTTTTCGCTGGTTAGTAAGCCCATTATGATTTCTGAGTTTATTTTTCAAGTCAGCAAAATGCCCATCAATTGCATTGGTTGTATTTGGGATTTTGAGTTCGATGTGGTCATACCATGTGAACAACCAAGGTAGATTCGTTTTTAGACTTCTATAAGCACTTCTAAGTCTTTTGTGGGTATAAAATGTCTTGCCAGTAGCAAGATTTAGTGTTCTTTCGTTGAGAAAATCTGCCATTTTTCAATCCATTGATTGAGAGCTCCTTCGAATGATTCTTTGTCTGTCTGCTTCAATAGATCAACTACAGACAGTAATTCCTTAGCTGCTATCAGTTTAGGCTTCTTAGTGAGGTAACGTCTCATTATTGCGGATTGATGAAATTGACACATCTGCACAGGTACATCACTGAAAGATTGAGGTAATCCTTTTCGCCCATCACAGACTATAGCATTGATGATAAATCCCTTCTCCTTTAATTCTGTTATACCCTGTACATAGGCAGCATTTGTTTCATGCTTTACGTACTTTTTGAGCAGATTTGCACCACTAACAGCATCTTTAAAAAGCATTAATCCAAAGTTGCGACCCCAATAAGTGGTATCCATTAAAACAATGACAGGGCTCGATACTGGAGCAGCTAATTGCACTTGGTGTTCATCAATTTTCCTTTGAATAGTACGAATTGAACAGCCAAATTTTTCTGCTAATTGTGAATAAGTTTGCTTGCCTTCGACGTATTCAATCCATAACTCCCTTGCAATTAGCTTATTTCCTCCACTGAATTGACGACCGCAGGAGTGGCATTTATAACGCTGTTTACCGTTGCGAATTCCATTTTTAGAGACAATAATCCCTCTACAGAAAAAGCACTTTTTTTATTCATAACCTTTGATTTGAATCAAATCTATGACTGTCAGTTAGTTATACGGCTTTCAGCCGCCAAAATGTCTATTAAGCCCAAATAAACACACCATTTAGTTAGATCTCATTCTCTTGAATTAGACAGGACTAACTCTGAGGAAAAGGAGCAATACAATGCTGTAAGAAAAGGCGTGCCAAGAGCCATTTCTATTGCAGAAAGATAGGTGTTTCAGAGAAGAGCTCTAGTAGGGCTCTTCTTTTTGATGTTTTTCAAGTGATTGTTTCAATAGGGGTAACAAAGTTTAAACATAACCAAAAGGTCATGTTATTTCATTGATGCTCGGGCTAATCTAGTAGATTTTTGATGCACGGTTTTTAAAACGGATTTGAATCCACTCAAACAACCTTCTTTATCGAGAAATTAAATGCCTTTTCTCTAGGCCAGCACTCCAATTGAATATTATTTAAGAAGCTAGAAATTCACCCAGTGTAGCATTGCGATTATCAGTTCTCCAAATCATAAAAAGATCGGTGAAGTAGCTGAGTGATTTGAGAGGTACAAATGTTATGTCCGTTTGGTTGGCATCCGCCAAAGAAGCCGGCAAAATGCTAACGCCCATGCCTAGAGAGACAAGCTTAAAAATGGTGGGTGCATGGATAGACTTGTGTTTGATGTTGGGCACAAAGCCATGATCGGCACACATGCTGAGTATCTGCTGGAAATAGGACGAACTTTTATCATTAGGAAAAAGGATGAAGTGCTCGTCTTTGTATTCGGCAAGATTTTGAAAATTACTTTTAGGGTGGCCTTTCGGCAAAACCAAAACGAAGCTCTCGGAATGCACTTTGCGTAGCTGAAGTCCTTCTCCTACATTGCTCGTGCGCACAAACCCAATATCAAGCTTGCCACTAGCCACGGCAGGCAGCTGAGATTCATTTGGCAGCTCTTCAAACTCAATCTGCACTTGCTCGTGATCTTTTTCAAAAGCGGTAAGCATCGCAGGCAAAACCGATTGCATGGCCGAGGCAACAAACCCAATACGCAAACGCCCTGCCACCCCTTTGCGAAGCAAAGCTTGATGCTCCATAGCTACCGATACTTGCGCCATAAGCCCCGACACATCTTCCTTGAATAGCTGACCTGCCTTGTTGAGGCTTACTTTTCTGTTAGTACGATCAAAAAGCGCGCTACCCACGATTCCTTCTAGCTGCTTGATCTGCTGACTTAGCGCAGATTGTGAAACAAAAAGTCGGTCGGCAGCCTTTTGATAGTGCAACTCTTCGGCTAGAGCCAGAAAGTAGCGAATATGTCGGAGTTCTATTTGATTAGTGTTACTTATCATTTCATTACAAATATGAATTGTTGGTAATGATAAAACACCCTTTTTTTGTTGAATATTTTAAAGACTTTATACCATGATCAATCAAGCGCAGAAGGAAGAATCGTTAAGCACATTGAATTATTTCTTTACCGACCTTTTTGAACGATACAAGACAAACGTGCCTGACGTAAACAAAGTCACCAATGCCATGATTGATCAAGGGCTCATTCAGAGTGAAAATGACATCACCAACGATCACATTGCTTTTAGGACATTAGGTGTTCCAAATTTGGGGATTCAATCCTTTGAGAAAATCTTTTTGACTCATGGATACACCAAAATGGATCCATATTATTTCGAGCAAAAGAAATTGGATGCGTATTGGTATGCGCCACCCACTCCAGCATATCCGCGTATTTTTATTAGTGAATTGCGGGTGAAAGACCTGTCTCAAGAAGCGCAGAGCATTATCCATTCATATACCGATGCGATCACTTCCGATCCTGTGGATTCACTGGATTTGAATAACGGCCAGGCTGTTGCGGACTTTTTTCATAAGCCACTGTGGGATTTGCCCACCTTGGCGGATTATGAGCGGCTTTCAGAAGAAAGCGAGTTTGCCGCCTGGGTGATCTACAACCGATACTACCTCAACCACTATACCATCAGCGTGCATGAGTTGCCAGCACCACACAATGATCTGGATGTATTCAACCAGTTTTTAAAAGATCTTAGCGTGAAGCTCAATAGCTCAGGTGGAGAGATCAAAGTGAGTGCGGATAAGCTGCTGCGTCAGAGTAGCTCCATGGCTGGAATGATCATGGCCAAATTCAGAGATGGAGAAGAAAAAATGATTTCGGGTAGCTATGTAGAGTTTGCTGAGCGGTCTGTATTGCCAGAGTTTAAAGATTTATCAGCTGAGGAAATTGGCAGAAAACACCGAAGAGATGGTTTTGAGGCGGCCAATGCAGATAAGATTTTTGAAAGTACCTATACGAGGAAGGGATAAAATAATCTGGCTACTCGAGATGTGGATTGGATTTTAAAATCTTGGGCTTGTTCTCATTCTATTCGCGAGTCATAGACTCACCTTTATTCACCGTTCGTAGTGCCCGTTGGAACACTACGAACAGCAAGAAGTCATTTTCAATCATTGGTTAGTGCATTGATAAGTTTGGAATTGGAATTGCTACAAAAAACTGGACAATATATTAAGCGCATTTTGAATAATTGATTTTACTGTATTCGTTTGGGGTTTTATATCCTAGATACGAGTGTTTTCTTTGTCGATTATACCATATTTCGATAAACTCAAAAACCTCTGTTTTGGCTTGAAGAATACTGATATACTTGCTGTGATTGACCATTTCTGATTTCAGTATTTTAAAGTAATTCTCTGCTACTGCATTATCCCAACAATTCCCTTTCCTACTCATAGATTGTAAAACGGGGTGTTTTTTGAGTTCGACTCTGAAAGCATGAGAAGCAAATTGTACGCCTCTGTCTGAGTGAAAAATTAGTAGTTGTGTGATCGGTCTATTGAGAACGGCCATTCTCCATGCAGCCAGTACAGTTGCTTCTGTGGTCATATCTGTGCTTAGTGCCCATCCTACAATCTTTCTGTCGAATAAATCCATAATGATAGTTAGATAAAGCCACCCCTGTTCAGTATGTATATAAGTTATATCAGAAACCCATTTTTCTGCTGGTCTTCTAGCAGTGAAATTTCTATTCAAGTGATTCTCTGCAATAGGAAAGTTGTGTGAAGAATCTGTGGTGTTCACTCGAAACTTCTTACTTACGATGCTTCTAATACCATTACAGCGCATAATTCTAGCAACACGTTGACGAGATACTTTCCAACCATTTGACACTAGACTATCGGTTATCTTAGGGCTACCATATCGATTTTTACTTTCTTTATACACCCTCTTGATTTGCTCTGCAATTTTCTTATTCTCAATCAACCTTGCAGAAGGCTTTCTCCTTTGAAAATCATAATATCCACTTCTGCTTACGGTCAAGACTTTGCACATCCTCTCAACACCAAATTCTAAGTGATAATCCATTATGAATTTGTAGATTTGGTGTCTCCCCTGGAGAAGATGCCTACAGCCTTTTTTAGAATATCACGCTCCAATTGAGCTTCTCTTAGCTCTTTCTTTAACTGCAAGTTTTCTCTTTGCACATCGGTAAGATTTGCATTTCCATGCCCCGAAAAGCTACCTTCTTTTGTCTCTTCGTATTCCCTTTTCCACCGTCTGATCAGTTCGGTTCTGACACCTAGTTCTTCTGCAACCTCTTTAGACGGTTTTCCTGTTAAACAGAGATTAACTGCCATCATTTTAAATTCCTTATCAAAGGATCTTCTTTCTCTTTTCATAGATAGTAAATTTAGCTTTACGAGCTTAACTTACTGTCCAGTCAAATGTAGCAGGTTCAAAATTTAGCTTTACGAGCTTAACTTACTGTCCAGTCAAATGTAGCAGGTTCAAGCTTTTGTTTACACTAGCACAATTTAGTGTTAAAATATTTTAATATTTTTAACACTATTAAAATTAGTGTTAAAAATTGTGAGTCAGAGACTCACCTTCATTCATCGTTCGTAGTGCCCGTTGGAACACTACGAACAGAGTGAAAGTTGGAGCTTAGTACACATTTGCAAAACCATTTTCTTTAGCACTCAGAAAGATTAACTTTGCGCTTCGAAAAAGTAGCGCGCATGACACTAGAGCAGGAAATCAACAAAAGAAGGACATTTGGCATCATTGCCCACCCCGATGCTGGGAAAACCACCCTTACGGAGAAATTGTTGCTCTTTGGTGGAGCCATACAGACGGCTGGTGCGGTAAAGTCCAACAAAATTGATACTTCTACACGCTCCGACTGGATGGAGATAGAGAAGCAGAGAGGTATCTCCGTAGCTACTTCCGTGATGGGTTTTGAATACCGCGACCTCAAAATCAACATCCTCGATACGCCTGGTCACGAGGATTTTGCGGAAGATACTTACCGTACACTTACGGCAGTGGATAGTGTGATCATGGTCATAGACTGTGTGAAAGGTGTGGAGCGCCAGACGGAAAAACTCATGGAGGTTTGCCGAATGAGAAACACGCCAGTGATCTGCTTTATCAATAAACTGGATCGTGAAGGTCAAGATGCTTTTGATCTGCTAGATGAAATAGAAGAGAAACTCAGTATCAAAGTGCGCCCAATGAGCTGGCCGATAGGTATGGGCAAGTCGCTGCGTGGGGTTTTCAATATGTACGAAAACAACCTGAACCTATACGAGCCAAACAAAGCAAAAAAGGTAACGGATGTGGTTGAAATTAAAGGTGTGGATGATCCGCTGCTGGACAAGCATCTGCCAAAATCTTATGTAGATCAGCTTCGCGAAGATGTAGAGCTGATCAATGGTGTATATGATCCACTGGATGTAGAAGCCTATAAGAGAGGAGAAATTGCTCCCGTGTTTTTCGGTAGTGCTGTTAATAATTTTGGGATTAGAGAATTGCTCGATTGCTTTATCGAGCTGGCACCACAACCAAAAGCACGCGAGACGGAGGACAGAAAAATAGAGCCAACGGAGAAGAAATTCACTGGATTTATTTTTAAAATCCACGCCAACATGGATCCGAAGCACCGCAATAGAATTGCATTCGCAAGGATCTGTTCTGGAGTTTTCCAAAGGGGTAGCAACTACTACCACGTGCGCCATGATAAGAATTTTCGTTTTTCTAATGCCACGGCTTTTATGGCACAGCAAAAGGAGACGATAGACGAAGCATTTCCAGGAGATATAGTAGGTCTGTATGATACTGGCAATCTGAAAATTGGTGATACACTCACCGAAGGAGAAAAAGGTCAATACAAAGGCATCCCAAGCTTCTCTCCTGAGCTATTCAAAGAGGTGATAAATATGGATGCGATGAAGTCCAAGCAACTGGAAAAAGGACTGAATCAGCTGATGGACGAGGGTGTGGCGCAACTCTTTACTTATGAGATGGGTAGCCGTAAGGTGGTTGGAACTGTGGGAGCCTACAGTTTGAGGTACTGCAGCACCGTCTGCTTAATGAGTACAATGCCAAGGCACGTTTTGACCATGTAAACATCCACAAAGCTTGCTGGATCAGTAGTGAAAGCGAAGAAAAACTTGATGCTTTTATCAAAGATAAATACCGCCACATTGCCAAAGACAAAGAAGGTAAGCTGGTTTTTATGGCCGAAAGCAAGGCGTGGTTGCAAATGGTACAGGACAATTTCCCTGAGATTAAATTCCACTCTATTAGTGAGTTTTAATTGATCAACTAAGGTTATTAGGCTGTAACCCAGGGTGAATAATTTAAGAGCTCAATGAAGTTGATTCATTGAGCTTTTTTTGTGTGGTGTTTGGGCTTAAGTCTGCTCTTGTGGTAGCTTTTTGCATTTGGTTTTTTGAGATAAAATAGGTGGATTGGAAAAGCTGGTTGCTGAAAGGCGCACTGAAACTAGCTACGGAGTGCAGCGGCATACCCGCTCAGCGCCGGTATGCCGCAATGCCGTGTGCGGTGGGGCGTCCCCGATATACTGAAGGATTTTTTGAGAGGTTTGGCTGAGAGGAACACAGCTGAAAAATGGTCGTGTGCGTCCAATTTACAATCCCTTGACTTTATTGTGAGCTACCTTATCGAAATGGACTACTTTTGCCACCCGAAATCAAGTAAGCATGGATAAAGTAAGAGTAAGATTTGCCCCTAGCCCGACGGGGGGATTGCACATAGGTGGAGTGAGAACGGCGCTTTTCAACTACCTTTTTGCGAAGAAAAATAACGGTACTTTCATTCTCAGAATAGAGGATACTGATCAGAATAGGTTTGTGGAGGGCGCAGAGCAATATATCTTGGATGCGCTGGCCTGGTGCGGAATGGTGCCTGAGGAGAGTGTGGTGAAGGGTGGTGAGTATGGGCCATATCGGCAGTCGGAACGTAAGGAGATGTACTGGCAGTATGCGATGCAATTGGTGGAGAAAGGCCATGCGTATTATGCTTTTGACACGCCGGAAGATTTGGATGCGATGCGTGAGCGCTTGAAGGCTGGAGGAATGACCAATCCGCAGTATGATAGCAGCGTGCGCATGTCAATGAAAAATTCGTTGACGCTCTCGGCAGAGGAAGTGCAGGCGAAGCTAGATGCGGGTGAACAGTATGTGATCCGCGTGAAAATCCAGCCAAAGGATGATATTCGTTTTCACGACATGATCCGTGGATGGGTGATGGTGCATGGTGCTATACTAGACGACAAAGTGCTGATGAAATCTGATGGTATGCCTACGTATCATCTGGCTAATATTGTGGATGATCACCTGATGAAAATTAGCCATGTGATCCGTGGTGAGGAATGGCTGCCGTCTACGCCGCTACATGTGCTGCTGTATCAGTATTTTGGGTGGGAAGACTCCATGCCCAAGTTTGCGCATTTACCGCTGATATTGAAGCCTGATGGCAATGGTAAGCTGAGCAAAAGAGCAGCAGATAAAGATGGTTTCCCGATTTTCCCATTGAGCTGGGATATTTCTGAAACGGAAAAAGCAATTGGTTTCAAAGAAGCAGGTTTCTTGCCGGAGGCAATGATCAACTTTTTGGCGTTTTTGGGTTGGAATCCTGGCACGGAGCAGGAGCTATTTTCTTTGAAAGAGCTGGAGGAGGCTTTCAGTCTTGAGCGTGTAAATAAGTCAGGTACGAAATTCGATATTGAAAAAGCAAAATGGTTCAATCAGCAATATTTGAAAAGCTACGATGCTGAGAAGATAGCAGATTTGATTGTGGCTGATTTGAAAGATAAATACAGTATTGAGGCAAGCGCGGAGCTTGGATTGGCGATTTTTGATTTACTCAAAGAGCGCGTGACATTCCCACAGGAGTTTGCGGACAATTGCTTGTTTTTGTTCCAACACCCAACGACTTATGACGAAAAGGTGGTGAATAAAAAATGGAATGAGGAGGCGGTGAAGGCGGTGACGCTTTACGGTGAGGCTTTGGCTGAAAAAGATACTGTAACTCCCGAAGAGGCAAAAGACTTATTTTTCTCATTGATGGAAAGTAATGGCATGGCTGCAGGAAAAAATATGCAGCCCCTTAGGTTGTCGATCACTGGGGAGGGCTCAGGGCCAGATTTGATGGCGATCATTGCTATCATGGGTGGCAAGGCTGTGAACGAAAGGATCAAGTATTCCGTAAGTGTGATAGGAAAGTAAACGTGTTGCACTGTCGATGTATGTTGGCAGTGCGGCTTCAACTTAAAACACACGATCATGGCCAAAAAGACAAATCAAGAATCGCAGAAACCGAAGGTGAACAAAGAGCTAGATGGTTTCGATATTAAAATTGACTCTTTTGGAGAGATCAAAACGTCGATGAGCATAGATGAGATCAATAAGTTTCTCAATAAAAATGTGGACGACAAAAAACTCAGAGATCGCGATGATCTGGATGAATTGAAGGGAAAGGAATAGAGGAAGTTTGGAATTGAAAACTCACAAAATCCGTGGAACGATCGCTTTCACGGATTTTTTGTATTCAAGGTATTCTTCACCATACGTATCAATTAGTTTTTGCTCTTCCCAATAGATGCCAAGAGGTAAATAAAGAAAAACTGCAATAGTCGCAGTAAGCACCGAGAGACTTGGGACGGAGATAAACATTCCTAAAAACAATAGAATCGTACCCGTGTAGATGGGGTGTCGCATGTGTGCATGAAGCCCTGTGGTAACTAAACCCGTGTCACTTTCCTTTCTCAACCCCAAAAAAGCACTTAATGAAATCTGCCTGAAAGAAGCGATGATCAGGATCACTCCCCAGGAAGCAAGCACCATTCCTAGATACTTGGCAAACTGGGTCACAGGATAAAGATACTGCGGCGGGATAATGGCCATCATGTAAAGCAAGTAACCCATCCCGAGAATACTTACAAGTGTATATACGACTCTATATAGTTGAGTTGAAATAGGAAAAAACGCCTTAATGTGCTTGCTGGCGAGCAGGCTGTGAGTGACTAAATAAAAAGTCCAAGCAAGAAATAATATGAGGTAGTCGTTCATAGCAGCGTCGAAACACTAGATTTGCAGCCTCAAAGTAAAGGAAAAAATATGGCTAAGATGAAAATTGGAATCATACGTGAGGGCAAAGTGCCTGTGGATAGAAGAGTGGCACTCACTCCAGCGCAAGCCCAGGAAGTAATGAGCACTTTTGGTATTGAGGTGGTGGCGCAACGAAGTGAGATCAGATGTTTTCCAGACGAAGAGTACGAAAAGGTAGGAGTTACGGTCGTTGATTCTTTGACAGATTGTGATGTGATCTTGGGTGTGAAGGAAGTGCCAATTCCTGATTTGATGAACGATAAAACGTATTTTTTCTTTAGTCATACCATCAAGATGCAGCCTTATAACCGCACCTTGCTTCAGGAAATTCTTAAAAAGAAAATCACACTGATCGACTATGAAACGCTGACTGACGAGACAGGTAAGCGCATCATTGCTTTTGGGCGATGGGCTGGAATCGTTGGAGCATATAATGGTATTTTGACTTACGGCAAACGTTACAATCTTTTTCACCTTCGTCCTGCAACAGAGTGCTTTGATTTGGAAGATTTAAAAACTGAATTCCACAAGGTGCAATTGCCCCCAGTAAAAATTGCTTTGACAGGCGGAGGAAGAGTGGCGAAAGGAGCCATGGAGGTGCTAATAGGTATGGGTGTTCGCAAAGTGTCAGCAGCAGAGCTTTTGGAAGAGACATTTGATTTTCCTGTATTCGCACAGCTCAATACCCACAATTACAATAAAAAATCGGATGGCGGAGAATTTAGCCGCACAGAATTTTATGCCAATCCAGAGCGTTATGAATCTGATTTCCTTCGCTTCGCAAAGGTTTCGGATATATTGATTGCTTCTGCATATTGGGATCCTAAAGCTCCTGTTTTGTTCAAAAAAGAAGATGTGCTTCGCGACGATTTTAAAATCAATGTCATTGCAGATATCACATGCGATATCGAAGGGTCTATCCCATCTACCAAGCGACCAAGCACCATCGAAGATCCAATCTATGACTACAATGCAAGTGATGACAGAGTGGAAAATGCTTTGACCGATGAAGGGAACATCACTGTGATGGCAGTAGACAATCTTCCGTGCGAACTTCCACGAGATGCTTCTGCGAGTTTTGGTAATGAATTACTATACAATGTGCTACCTGAGCTCCTAGGTGATGATGCCAAAGGTGTGATTAGCAGAGCTACCATTGCACAATCAGGTTCGCTGCATGGTAGATTCGTCTATTTGCAGGATTATGTGGATGGAAAATAATTTGAATCGAAAAAAACAAGCAACATGAAAATCATCGTAACAGGTTCGGATGGGCAGCTGGGTAATGAGTTTAGAGCACTAGCCAAAACCTCTAATTGGGAGTTTGTTTTCACAGACTACAAAGAGCTAGACATCACCAATGGCTCGGCTGTGGCTACATTCTTTGCTAAGCACAATCCTGATTACTGCATCAACTGTGCGGCGTATACCGCCGTTGATAAAGCAGAATCGGATATAGAGCTTTGCGATGCAATAAACGTGACGGGAGGAGGAAATTTGGCTGAAGCATGCAAAAGCAGCAATGCAACTTTGATCCATATATCCACGGATTTTGTCTTTGACGGTACTGCGTGCAAACCTTTGAAAGAAGATGAGCCTACTAGCCCTGTCAACTATTACGGAGAATCTAAGCTGAATGCAGAGCAGAAAATCGCCCAGATATTGCCTGAGCATATCATTTTGCGTACTTCGTGGCTGTATTCCACTCATGGCAACAACTTCGTGAAAACAATGCTTCGTCTGTCAGAAACGAAAGATGAACTTAATATCATTGCTGACCAGATAGGAACACCTACTTATGCGCGAGATTTGGCGGTGGCCATATATGCCGTGATAGAAAAAAGCAGCAAGGCGTATGGTGTCTACCATTTCAGCAATGAGGGCACTGCTTCATGGTATGATTTCACAAAAGCCGTTTTCGAATATGCTGACGTGAAAACCAAAGTGAATCCAATACCTACTGAAAAATACCCAACTCCAGCTGCAAGACCCGCTTATAGCGTGATGGACAAGTCTAAGTTTAAGCAGACCTTCGATCAAGAAATTCCTTATTGGAGAGAGAGCCTAAAAGAATGTTTGCAAACCCTTTCAAAAGGGTAGCCACTTAGGGATTAATTTCCTAAGTGGCCATACGATTATTTTTTCTTCATGAAATAGTAAACAATTGCAGTTATTATGCTGAAAAGGAGTGCTAATATCGTCCACAGAACTTTGCCTCCTGTGCTTTCTTTACTAGTCCAAACACTGTAAATCACGTAAATAGCGCAAATCAATGCGACTATACCAATAATACTTTCCATATCGTTATTGTTAGGTTTATGATAAAGGAAATTAAACAAATACGATATAAAATTGGCTCAATCACTTCAAATATTTTATTTCTCCATTTTGCTAAATTGCTTGTATGGACGGAACTAGAAGAGAAAAGATCACCAAAGGACTTGAGGTTGCCATTGTTTTGAAAGAAGATCAGCGCACGGGAGATTTGACCGAAGGTGTGGTGAAAGACATTCTCACCAATAGCGCTTTTCACCCACATGGAATCAAAGTGCGCTTAGAAACAGGTGAAGTAGGAAGAGTGAAAGAAATTTTAGATTAAAATTTAACCCTTTTGTCCAGCCAGAAGGTAAAGCACAGCCATGCGAATGGCGACACCATTTTCTACTTGCTGTAAAATAAGCGAGTGTTCAGAATCTGCCACGTCGGAAGAAATCTCCACGCCGCGGTTGATAGGACCAGGGTGCATGATGATAATTTCCTTTTTCAAGAGAATCCAGCAGTTGCTTGTTTACGCCGTAGTGCTGCGAATACTCCCGTAGAGAAGGAAAATAACGCATCTTTTGACGCTCTAGCTGGATGCGCAGGATGTTGGCTACATCACACCATTCCAAGGCTTTTTTGATGTCCAGCTCTACTTTTACTCCTAGTGACTCGATGTGCTTAGGTAGCAACGTAGCAGGGCCACAAACCATCACTTCAGCACCCATTTTTTGCAAACAAAAGATATTGGATAGTGCCACGCGGGAGTGCAGAATATCTCCGCAAATCACCACTTTCTTTCCAGCCAAGTCGCCCTACTTTGCTTCGGATCGAAAAAGCATCTAGAAGGGCTTGTGTAGGATGCTCGTGTGTGCCGTCTCCAGCGTTGATGATGTTGGCATTGATGTGTTTGGATAGAAAATGCGGTGCGCCAGGGCTACTGTGTCGCATCACGATCATATCTACTTTCATGGCCAAAATATTATTGACCGTATCGAGCAGGGTTTCTCCCTTTTTTACGGAGCTTGAGGACGATGAAAAGTTGATAACATCCGCAGAGAGACGTTTTTCAGCTAGCTCGAAAGACAAGCGTGTACGGGTAGAGTTTTCAAAAAAAACATTGGCGATGGTCACATCACGAAGCGAAGGCACTTTTTTGATCGGACGGTTCAAAACATCTTTAAAATTATCCGCAGTTTCAAAAATAAGATTGATCTCCTCTTTGTCGAGGTTCTTGATACCGAGCAGATGTTTTGTTTTTAATTGGCTCATTCGGTGATATTCATTAACCAGATATTGTCCTTGGCACTTCCGCGCTCCTTCAGTTCCACTTTGATTTTCTGAGAATCCAATGTATTGACCCTACGTCCAACGTAAGTAGCTTCAATAGGAATATCGCGACTGTACATGCGGTCGATTAATACAAGTAACTCCACCTTCTCTGGCCTTCCAAACATGGCCATGGCATCAAATGCCGCTCGCACAGATCTGCCCGTATATAGCACATCATCTACGATGATCACGTTTTTCCCCTCAATCAAAAAAGGAACATTCGTTTTGTTGGCTGTGATGGGCTGCTCTCTTCTTCGGAAGTCGTCTCTGTGAAAGGTCGTGTCCAGATACCCAAGCTGAATAGTTTTTCCTAACTCGGTTTCTAGTACTTTTTTGATGCGCTCTGCCAGATAGATTCCTCGTGGCTGTAGACCCAAGAATAACCGTATTGGCAAAATCATCATGGTTTTCAATGAGATGCTGACACAATCGGCTGATTGTGATTTGAAGAAGTTTGCTGTCGAGTAGAAGTCGTTTTTGCATAATCAGACTGGCCGCAAATATAGGGGCATCATTCATTAACCCGAATATTTCGAGAAATTATTCCTGCATAGAAACAAATTTCAAATCTTGGGCTTTTAAGTCAATTCAAATCTTGCTCTTCACGATATTGCACCTTGTTGACATAAAAGATGTTTCGGTATACTTTGCCTCCTGCCCCGTTTTCATTTTTAATGCGCTGCTCCCCATAAGCATACATGGTTTTTGGATACCAAGACTTCAGTCCACCAATATCGGAACTTTGGCCTTTGAGTTCATCTCCTGCGAAGCTCAATTTCACTTCGTTGAAGGTGTTGCCTTCTATAATTTCATTGCCGCTCACCACTTTGGTGTTGATATGGTTGTCGTCCAGAATACATCAGCACCACTTTGTCTTTATAAACATTCACGGCCACCAAATCTTCCAGTCCATAAGTGAGCACATTATCTATTTTAAAGCTGTTGTCCCATAGAATTTCTCCTTTTTGGTTGAAGGCTACTACGATCGCATGGGTGAAATTGTAACCTAAAAAAGTAGGGCTATACCTCGCGTATTGCGAATAAGCACCAGTAGTATAGGTACTATATCTCGGATAATAGGCTTCTGCCACGAGCAGATATTCATTGTCTCGTTGAATGATGTCGTGTACCAGCAATCGATAATTGAAATTGGAGCTTTTTCCCTTTTCGGCGCGTCGCTTGATCCGCTCCTTTACACGTTGCTCGCGTTTAGTGGTCATATAGCCAAAGAAATTGTTGAGCGAGGCGTACTCGTGATATTTGATGAATTGCTGTCGGCCATTGGCGAATCTAGAGAGGTACAAGCCGCGACTGTAGCTCGAAGAGTTTTTGCTATATGTACCCGCTATGTACTGGTAGCCGCCATTGAAAGTAGTAGACACGGCATCCACCAGATTTTTTTTCTCTTCAGGAGTGATGCTGTTTTCCTGCACCAGATCTCCACGCGAGGTGAAGGTTTTGGCAATGATGGTATTGTATTTATTCTTGTTTCTATCCGAAACCATGACCGTAAACAATCCCATTTCGTCATTGGTAATCAGGTCCAGAATGTCACCGTTTTTGTCATAAATCCCTGGGAGGACTTTGGGTTTTTTTTCAATAAAATCATAAACGAGCATCACGGGCCGGTAGTTGGTATGACCTGAAAGAGAGTGCTAGTTACCTAAAATCTCAAATTCTGTAAGCGTCATTGGAAAGACCGTATTGATGTCATATTCTAAAATGGGCGTGTTGTCGTCAGCGATTTCATACAGCTTTAATTTATTGAGGCCATATTGTTCGGAATAGAACAGTAAGTAATATTTCCCATCGTAAAAATCATAGCCAGTATAGCGGCTAGCATGTGGCACTATAAGCAGTCTTGTCCACATAACATTGAGCGAGGAGTCCAGTTTGTGAAGCTTCCACGGATAGCCCTGCGAATTGTGGTCATACGTTTGTATGGCTACTAGTAGACCGTTCTCTCCTCCCGACACAATATGATAATCGCCTTCCGCAGCGTCCATATCAAACTCTATTCTATCTACTTGCTGAATATAAGCACTTGTGTCTCTGGGTTGCTTCCTTTGGGCAAACCCGCTGAGACAAAAACATATTAGCAAAATGTAGAGACAAAAAATGCGCATATCGGTCTAACGGCTTTTGGTGGGGGCTTTGTTTTCGTTTTACAGAATGATTCTTTATTCAATTTAGCGAAGAGTTTGAATTAACCGAGAATAAACACCATCAATGGTTCTGTTTATTCAAAGGATGTGAATGGGGTCAAGTGTTTTAAGTTTAAATACGATTGCTTGTTAGAGGAAAAACATCCTTCCCAATTATTCCCCTCAAAGTACTAGATTTGCGGCCTCATGCAGGATTACGAGCTCGTTACATTACCCAATGGCATCAGAATAGCCCATTGCCAGATCACCAGTACCAAGATTGCCCATGTGGGCATCATGCTGGATATTGGCAGTAGGGACGAAACACCCGAAGAACAGGGTATTGCCCATTTCTGGGAGCACATGGCTTTCAAAGGCACGCAAAAGCGCAAGGCTTTTCATATCATAGACAGGCTGGACTCGCTAGGCGGTGAGCTTAATGCTTATACCACCAAGGAAAAAATCTGTTTTTACGCTTCCGTGCTGGACAATCATCTGGACAAAGCCGTGGAGCTGCTTACCGATATCACCTTTAATTCTACTTTTCCTCCTGCTCAGATAGAAAAAGAGCGCATGGTGATTTTGGAGGAGATGGCAATGTATCTCGATACTCCAGAAGATGCCATTCAGGATGATTTTGATGAAATCATCTTTAGCAATCATGCTTTAGGTAAAAATATTCTCGGTACGGTAGATACAGTTTCAGGTTTTAAACAGGCAGATTTTCTGGCTTTCCTTGAGAGAAATTTGGATACTGAAAAGGTGATTTTGTCGTCAGTGGGCAACTTTCCGCTGAAGAAAGTGGTGAAAATGGCCGAGAAGTATTTAGGACATGTACCGCACAAAAAGCCCAATCGTGTTAGGACGACTTTTGGTGGTGCGGAGGTTTTGAGTAAAGAATATAAAAAGCCCATCACGCAATCACATGCCGCGATAGGTAGCACCTCTTTTGGGTTGAAAAGTGAGCACCGCATTCCTTTCTTTGTACTTGTCAATATTCTTGGTGGGCCAGGCATGAATAGCCGACTAAACCTTTCGCTAAGGGAAAAGCATGGGTTTGTCTATGGTATAGATGCAGGCTATTCGCCTTACATCGACACAGGGATTTTTTCAATTTTCTTTGCCACCGATCCCAAAAATCTAAAGAAAAGCTACCAGTTGATCAACAGAGAAATGACGCTGCTTAAAAGCAAGCCTCTGGGCAATATGCAGCTGCACAAGGCTAAGCAGCAGATCAAAGGTCAACTGGCCATGTCGGAGGAAAACAACAATGCGCTCATGCTCATGATGGCGAAAAGTCTGCTGGATTTGGATAAGGTGCCAGACTTGAATGAACTCTTTGAAGCTATAGATGTGCTCACAGCCTCTGATTTGCAAGAAATGGCCATCCATTGCTTCGATTGGGACAAGATGAGCCGCTTGACTTTTCATGCAGAGTAATTCCTTAAAAAGGATTTAACTTAATGCACATACAAAATCACTTCATGCACTAGGCCGATAGCTATCAGTCCGCCTCTGCGATCTTAAATATTCCCATTAGTTTTGCTACATGGATTTTTTGGACAAAGCCCTGCAGGATTACGTGGAGACACACACCACTCCCGAGTCTGATTTACTCAACAAAATCAATAGAGAAACACATTTACATGTGCTCAAGCCTAGAATGCTCTCTGGACATTTACAAGGGCGGGTATTGGCCATGCTTTCGCACATGGTGTGTCCGGAATATATTTTGGAAATAGGTACTTATACCGGGTATTCGGCGCTTTCATTGGCCGAAGGGCTTACAGAAAATGGAAAGCTGATCACAATAGATATCAATGATGAACTACAGCCACGCGTGCAGGCCTATTTTGACGAAAGTCCAATTGGTCATAAAATAACATTGAAGATTGGCAATGCCCGCGAGATTATCCCCACACTCAACTATCAGTGGGATCTGATTTTCATTGATGCCGACAAAGAAGCATATCCCGCATATTATGATCTTACCTTTGATCAAATGCGCCCAGGTGGGTATATGCTCATTGATAATGTGCTGTGGAGTGGAAAAGTTTCTGATGATAATATAACCGATAAAGCCACCGTTTCCGTAAGGGAGTTCAATGCTAAAGTCCAAAATGACGATCGTGTGGAAAATGTGCTATTCCCAATTAGGGACGGCCTAATGGTGTTGAGAAAAAAATGAAGAAAATACTTTTGCAGATTTTTCTTTTTGCAGGGTTTTGTGCCAAAGCGCTCAACCCCATTCCCAGTGTGCCTTCGTCCATCACCATTGCGGAGATGAAACTCAAAATCAATCACGAAGCGCAGCGTGAAATACAAAAGGATGTAGATGCACTGCGGGCGAGTGATAAATATTTTCAGGTAAAACTCGATCGTGTCAACCTTTATTTTCCTTTGATAGAAAAAGCGCTGAGAGAAGAGGGAGTGCCAGAGGATTTGAAATACCTCTCTGTGCAAGAGAGCGCGCTTATTTCCGATGCAGTATCCTCTGCTGATGCCGTGGGCTACTGGCAGTTCAAAGATTTTACGGCTAAGGAAGTGGGTCTGCGGGTAGATAGGGCCGTGGATGAGCGTAAGAATATTATTGCTTCGAGTCATGGAGCGGCCAAGTACCTAAAACGCAATAATTTCTATGTAAAAAACTGGATGTATGCTGTAAATGCCTACATGACAGGGCCTGGGGGTGTCAAGAAATATGTGGATGAAAAGGATATTGGTGCCGATCACATGGAAATTACTGGCAAAACGCATTGGTATGTGAAGCGATTTATTGCGCATGTGATTGCCTTCAAAGATGAGGTGGGTGCGCCGCATAGCGAAGGGCTTAGCCTCAATGAATATACCAATGGAGCAAACAAAACACTGGAGCAGGTTGGTAAAGAACTGAAGGTGGATGAGGAGTTGCTCACCAATTACAACAAGTGGCTGCATGGTGGTCGCATACCAGATGATAAAACGTATTGGGTGATCATTCCTGTGGTGGGTAAGGTTCCAGCGCATATCGCCAATCAAGGAAAGTACCATCAAAAGATAGAAGAACCAAAGGCTGGGAGCAAATCATCGGGCAATAGAGGAGCGGTAGAGAAGAACGTGTTTACCAAGAAAAATGACCGACGTGTGATCATGGCTACCAGCGCAGATGACATAGCCAGTCTGGCCAAAAAATCCAATCTACTCAATCGGCAGCTAGTGAAATACAATGACTTGCTCTATGGAGAAAAAATTAAGAAAGGCGAGTTATACTATATTCAAAACAAACGAAACAGTGCAGATGTGCCTTATCATGTAGTGCAATACGGAGAGACCTTGTGGGAGATTTCGCATAAGCACGGGGTGAAACTTAAGAAGGTGCTGAAGAAAAATAGGATGAAATCACCGGACAAAGTAGAGGCAGGTAGAGTCCTATGGTTGAAGAAGAAGCGTCCGAGAGATACTCCAATAGAATACAAGGAGCTGAAAAAAAGTAGCCCTACACCTGTGAGCAAAGTTCAGCCAAAAGCAAAACCTGTGGAGCAAGTGAAAGAGCCAGTGGCGGTGGTTAAAAAGCCAGTCATAGTAGCTGAGCCTGTAAAGGAAGAGCCTACCGTAGTGGTGGTAGAGCCAAAGGTCAGTCCTGCTCCGTCTAAAAATCAAATGAAGCACACCAAGATACACGTAGTGCAGACGGGGGAAAGTCTCTGGACGATAGCCAAGTATTACGACGTATCTGTGCAGGAAGTGATGGAGTGGAATCACCTTGCCCAAGATCCTGTGTTGAAGCCAGGTCAGGAATTGCTCCTGACACCACGAAAGGGGGCAACACCCCCCAAGGCTAAAACCTACAAAACGTATATCGTGAAACAGGGCGATACGCTCTATGGTATCGCGCGAAAGTTTGATTTATCTTTAGATGAATTGAAAAAGCTCAATGATAAAGCGGCCAATGAAATTTCTATCGGTGAGACATTGCGGGTGGAGAAGTAGTGTCTTTTTATGTAGCTATTTTAAGATTATTTCCTCTCAAATTGCACTTGGCTGTGAATTGCCAATCAGACAATAGAACATCATTTCTTTGATTCATCGATAAAATGAGTATCTCTGACGGATCGTTTTTTTCTAAATTCTTCGCCCGGTCAATAGTTAATTGCCTTTTAAATCTACTTTAAGACTTATTCTGGTCTTTCTACTTCCACCTGACGGTTGATGTTATTTTTTTTTAATTTATTACTTTTGTCGAAAAAATCGTCTGAATGAAACTATCCGTACTATTGATCCACAGTCTAATAATTTGCACTTTTCTTACCGCCAACCTTTCTCAAGCTTCTTCAGCGGCAAATTTGAATCAGCGTGTTGGTGAAGATAAAGTTGATTCCAGATCACTGAATCAAAATCCAAAACTCACCTTGGTAGTAGTGGATAGCAAGACAAAACAAATTATCACTGCAAAAGTGAAGGTGCTGGATATGCGCACCAAAAGAAGCATTTTGGGAAGAGAAATAAGCGACACGCTTAAAGTGGACTTGGTAGCGGGTGGAAACTACCGAGTTATTAGCAAAGCTGACAGTCATCTGTTTAATGAGGTGGAATTCGATTTGTCAAAACAAAATCTAGGCTCTGATATTAAAATAACCTTGGAGCTTAATCCAATTAAAGTGGGTATGAAGCTCGAATTGAAAGAGGTTTATTTCGAAACTGGCTCAGCAAAGTTGATGAAAGAGTCGATGGAAGAGTTGAATGAAGTTTATGAGGTACTGTGGGAGCACCCCAATCTGGAAGTACAAATAGCTGCGCATACCGACGATACGGGAACTCATGATGACAATATGGAACTTTCTGGCCGTCGTGCTCAAGCCGTAGTAGAAGCACTCAAGGATAAAGGAGTGCCTGAAAGAATGATTCAGGCCAAAGGATACGGCGAAACAAAGCCACTTTTTGCTAACACTACAGAAGAGAACAAGCGCAAAAATCGTCGAGTAGAGTTTATCGTAGTGAACATCAATTGAGTGTTTTTCTATTGGAAAAGTATCCTTTTAAATTGTGTAGCCAAGACAAAACGATGTAGTATGCCTAGAACGGAGACTTTTCGCTCAAGTATTTCCAATACCTACGGGGTACATGTCTAATGTGTAGTTTGGTGTTTTTTCTGGATGGGATATTGGTACTTCTGAAGTAGGTCTTCCATAGTTCCTCAAAATCAATTTCTTCATCGCTCAGAATGTTTCGGTTGGTGGCAATTGTATTGTGCGTTTCTGGTGGGAGTTCTATTTCGGTAGCTGTTTCCAAGTCATAGAATAGGCCGTACTTGCGTTTTATATCATAGATCAGCCATTTCTGATCTGCATATCTGCTCGCGAAGTGCTTCTGGATTAGGGGAAGTACATCAAAGTCTGGGGCAATGGTGCTAAAATAAATATCATCTAGCGTTAGCTTAAATCTGACAAATGCTTCCATTCGATGTTTCTCTCGACTTACCATCTTAGCTATTTGACTTATTTGCAACACATCGGGATTTCCATAGTCGCTAGAAATGTCTTGCTTACTTTTAAAAAAATGGATTAAAAAGCGCAATATTAAATCCTCCATGCCAGATTTTTCACTCAAGAAAGTAGCATATAGACGAAATCCACCGTTTCGAGATTTAGATAAGATGGCGTTCCATATTCTAATTGCCTTTGCCTCGTCAGTGATCACTTCGCGATTTGTGTTAAATAAAGACGGCTGTGCCAGGGCTGTTTTCTGAATGCTACAGATTTCTAAATGGTGTTCAAAAGCATAAAATATGCAGGATAATAACCCTTGGAATGTTCCGTCGTAGGTAAGCGTAGCTCCCTGCATGATCTTGTCAGTCTACTGAGTATCGATTTTTTTCGGATACCTTCTTCATACAAATAGGGACATTTGGCTACTAGTGTACCTTCTAAACTTGCTTGAAGAATGCTGGAGAATGCGACCTCTGATTTCTTCTGGCAAAAGGTCTTTGCTTTCGAAAGATGGAGAATGGCAAGTAATAAAATATCGCGCTCTGTTCAACGCTACCCCTATTTTTTGGAGATTATCCCAATTTAATCTTCGAAATCGTCTTGCCGACACGATTTTGTGCACAGACTTCATCCCCAAACCAGGAATTCGAGCCAACACTTGACTCTCTGCCTTATTTATGTCTACAGGAAAAAGGTGCATGTTTCGCAGTGCCCAGCTCAGTTTTGGATCAACTTCCATATCCAGATTTGGAAAGGAGGGATTCAGAAGCTCTTTAATGTCAAATCCATAAAAGCGCATCAACCAATCGGTTTGATATAGACGGTTTTCGCGCATTACGGGAACCTCCGATCCTATAGTAGGAAGACGCTCATCATAGCTTATGGGTATGTATCCAGAATAATATACGCGCTTCATATTGTATTTCTTATAAAAGTAGTCTGATGTGTACATAATCTGGAGATCAGTCTCGCCTGTGGCTCCTACTACCATTTGGGTGCTCTGCCCGGCTGGTGCATATTTGGGAGTACTTAGAATGACTTTTTTCTCAGACTGATATTGGATGATTTCATTTTTCACTTTAGTCATAGGTTTTAGAAAGTCAACGCGATTTTTTTCTGGTGCCAAAAGCTTCAATCCCTCTACAGTTGGTATTTCTATATTTATACTCAGCCTATCAGCATATAGTCCTGCTTCTCGCATCAGTTCGTCACTTGCCCCAGGTATCGATTTCAAATGGATATAACCATTGAATTTCTCTTCCTGCCTGAGCTTTTTGGCGACAGCTACCAGCCGCTCCATCGTATAATCTGCATTTTTGAAAATCCCTGAACTCAAAAAAAGCCCCTCGATATAATTGCGACGGTAAAAGTTGATCGTAAGGTCTACTACTTCCTGAACCTGAAAAGCCGCTCGCTTAATGTCATTACTTTTCCTGGTCACGCAATATTTGCAATCGTAAATGCAATGATTGGTAAGCAAAATTTTTAATAATGAAACACATCTACCATCCTCTGTATATGAGTGGCAAATGCCCATTCCAGTCGAATCGCCAAGGCCTTTATTGCTATTTTTTCGATTACTGCCGCTAGAGGAGCACGACACGTCATATTTGGCAGCATCCGCCAGAATAGTCAATTTCTCTTTGATTCGCTCAAAATTCATAACTTAAACAGTAGTATTTGCTATCAAAATTAGTATTAAAGAATAATGCTAACAATAATAGTTCGAAAAAGTTTTTATTGCGTCGTTCCAATGTTTCCTTCTGAGCATGGCTGCCTACACAAAACCAAAAAGACTTACCTTTGCCCCTTTTTTAGGCTAGGGGCTATCAGTCCTCTTTTTCAACCAACCAAAAAACATGAAGGCAGTTTTTCAATTATTTGACCTGAGGCAAAAAGTAGATTACAAAACCGAGATATTATCAGGCCTTACAGTGGCCTTGGCACTCATTCCTGAGGCCATCGCTTTTGCGCTGATTGCAGGACTTTCACCACTTACAGGATTGTACGCTGCGTTCGTGATGGGGTTGATCACCTCCATATTGGGAGGGCGGCCTGGCATGATCTCAGGAGCCACAGGAGCAGTAGCCGTGGTGATCGTAAGCCTTGCCATCTCTCATGGAGTTGAGTATATTTTTGGTGCGGTGATCTTAGCAGGTATCATTCAAATTTTGGCAGGTGTATTCAGGTTGGGTAAGTTTATCAGGCTGGTGCCACAACCCGTCATGTTCGGATTTGTAAATGGTCTAGCCATTGTCATTTTTATGGCGCAGTTGGCACAATTCAAAACGGTAGATACCGCTGGTGTACTACATTGGATGAGCGGAACACAACTCTATATGATGCTCGGTTTGGTGTTGCTCACGATGGTGATCATCTGGGGACTGCCCAAAATCACGAAAGTTATTCCAGCTTCGCTTGCAGCTATTTTGGCCGTTTCGGCCATTGTGATTGGCTTCAATGTAGATACGCGTACGGTGGGTGATATCGCTTCTATTCAAGGTGGGTTTCCTCCATTTCATATCCCTGGGATCTCTTTTACATGGGAGACTCTTCAAGTAATATTTCCATATTCGTTGATCATAGCTGGTGTAGGGTTGATAGAGAGCTTGCTTACGCTCAACCTAATAGACGAAATCACCCAAACGCGTGGAAGAGGAAACAAAGAATGTGTGGCACAGGGTACTGCCAATGTGCTATCTGGCCTTTTCTCTGGTATGGGTGGATGTGCAATGATCGGGCAGAGTTTGATCAATATCTCCGCAGGTGCTAGGGCACGACTTTCTGGTATCGTAGCGGCGGTGATGCTTCTGGTTTTCATCATGTTTGGCGCGAGCCTGATCGAGCAGCTGCCTATGGCTGCACTCACAGGTTTGATGATCATGGTGTCTATCGGTACTTTTGAGTGGGCGAGTTTGAAGACTTTTGGTAAAATGCCTTGGCATGATGTGATTGTGATTGTGCTCGTGGCGGGTGTGACCGTGGTATTGCACAATTTGGCTCTGGCGGTATTGATCGGCGTGATCATTTCTGCTTTGGTTTTTGCTTGGGAAAATGCCAAAAGAATCCGTGCACGCAAGTTTGTGGATGAAAAAGGCGTGAAGCACTATGAGATTTTCGGGCCTTTGTTTTTCGGATCGGTCACGGCGTTTAATGAGAAATTTGAAGTGGCAAGTGATCCTGAGGAAGTAATCATAGACTTTGCAGAAAGCCGAGTGGCTGATATGTCCGGTATAGAAGCCTTGAACAAACTGACTGAGCGATATGCTGCAGCGGGTAAAAAAATCCATCTAAAGCACCTCAGCCAAGATTGCCGATTGTTGTTGAAAAATGCTGAGCAGATCATAGATGTGAATATCATCGAAGACCCTATCTATCATGTGATGGCGGATAAGGTTTAGGGCGCTCACCGCCCTGCGCTTTCCTACTTATTTGGAATGGCATTTCAAATGTTTATCTGCATTTGGTTTTGTGAGAGTTGGAAAGACTGATGAGATGGTTTCTGGGATCAGAATCAAGAAGCGCAACTATATTCGACCCCTTCAGGGTCGCGAATCCATTCTACAATTATTTCTATAAATATATGACCCTGGGTCGGAGGAGCACCGAAAAAACACACCGCAGGTACGCAGTGCAATTTTGAGTGCATAGGTCGAGGTTTTTCAATAGACAATCCCAAAGGGATGGCATGTGGATAGCCAAAAGGCTCAAACCCAGCTTTGGACCTTGAAGGGGTCGCACTTCGAGAGGTATTAAACAGGTTACTTGGAGTAACCTGTTTAATCTGGTGCTAATCTAGACTGAGTAGTTAGTCCGTCAAGCCGAAAATCAATAGGGTGTGTTTAATCCTTTTGCAAAACAGCTTTAAAGATTACTTTAGCTAAACATTCAAAACAACGAGTCAATGAACAATGAACCGCTAAACGCACTTTCTGAAGAGAAACCAAACTACAAAAAGTTTAACAGGCAGGGTGACAACTCTTTTTATGCTGCCTATCTAAACACAGCAAAGCAGAATATATTCCTTATCCTCAGAGATATTTCAGATAAGCTTGGGCTCGAATTTGACAAGACAGATGACGACAATATGCTGAAGAAAAATTCTGCAATCTGGACGATGTTGGAAGAAAACCAAAAACCAGAATTATCTAAAAAAATCATAGATCGACTGGAACATCAATTTTCTTTTGCAAAACAGCTTGCCTTGAATCATGCTCGGGAAAAGGCCGAAAGGGAAGATGAAGTGGAAGAAAACGATCGGAAGGTAGTTGTTGCTGGTCCTGAAGATTACTATGAAGTACTTCAACTTTGGATCAGTCAGCTCTTAGATTACAGAAACTACTACAGCCACGCCAAGCACAAGCCAATAGAGATGGATGTCGCCATCATAGACGGCATGAGAGTCTTGTTTGATACGGATTGGAAACCATTTAAAGAGCGATTTGGGTTTAGCGACTCGGATGTGAAGCATCTAGAGCGCAGAGGAGAAAAAGGCAGAGAAAAGAGAAATTTCAAATATGCCTTTATGGATAAGCACGGGCTAACAGAGAAAGGCTTTTTGTACTTCGTATGCCTATGGCTGGAAAAGAAAGACGCTCAGGAATTTCTAAAGAAACATGAGGGGTTCAAGCGCAGTGAATTGATTTATGAGAAAGCCACACTAGAACGCTATACTTGGTTTAGAACGCGGATCCCTCAACCACGACTGGTGAGCGACCGCAGTGAGCAGGGCTTGTTTATGGACATGATCAATGAACTAAAAAGATGTCCGAAACCACTCCACGACTTGCTCAGTGAAGCGGACAAAGACAAATTCAAGCCACAAGAATTTAATGGAGAGGCCTACGAGGAAGAGGGCTATGAACTGATCCCCACATTGACGAGGCACAGCAATCGATTCTACCACTTTGCGCTGTGCTTTTTGGATCAGTCCACGAACCACCTTAAGTTTCATGTAGATCTGGGCAATTATTGCTTTCACAGCTATGACCAGATCATAGACGATGAGCCACGCAAGCGCAGGTGGATCAAACGCATGACCGGATTTGGCAACCTAGCAGATTTTGATGATACAAATAGACCTGCCGCTTGGGGGGAGAAATTTCCAGATCCGACAGAAGTGGAAAAACCCGAAACCTATATCACTGAAACCACGCCGCACTATCATTTTGATGGAGAAGGAGACGTGAAAAATATCGGTCTCAAATGGATCGAAACCTATGACAAAAACAAGATTTGGCCAGATGTGACAGTCGCCGATGAAGATGAGGGAAATGCCAGACCGAAAACGGAAGCACCTGACTTTTGGCTGAGTCTCTACGAACTACCCGCTTTGGTTTTTTACCAAATGCTACATCTTCAGGACAACACTCGGGTGAAGGTTTCTGTGGAGCAGGTGATACATGACTACAAGAAACGTATAGGTCAATTTCTATCGGAGGTCGCAAACGGCAGTATCACTCCTGACCACACGGCCGAAATGCTGGCTGCTGAGTTGGAAAAGAGGAACTTACACACCAGCTATGTGCCCAAAGCTGTGGTGAAATACCTTTTGAAAAAGGAGAGCAAATCTCATGATGAAAAAGCGGTGATTCGGCTCAACGAACTGATAGCAGAAACTGAACGCTTGCAAAGCAAAGTGAAGCGGCAAGCCCAGCACTATCAGAAAAAGACCAGTAGCAAGGACTATGTGGCGATGAAATCAGGGGAAATGGCTGATTTCTTAGCCCGTGACATGATTCGCTTGCAAAAGCCTGTTGAGCAGGATCAAGGCAAAGCCAATAGTACGGAGTTTCAAGTATTGCAGGCCAAGCTGGCCTATTTTGGTCAGTCCAAGGGTACATTGAAGTCAACTTTTGCGCTCTGCAACCTGATAGACGCACCGAATGCACATCCGTTTTTAAATAAAATAGCAGTCGAAAAATATCATGGGATTCTAGATTTTTATATCGAGTACCTTCATCAGCGCATCAGCTATTTTAAACTTTGCTTGCTAGACAAGAAGTATAACACTTACCATTTCTTGAAGCTAGGAGAAGTGGACAAAAGCATACAAACCCTGATATCACGGCAGCAAGCTGCAGTGATGAACCTACCGAGAGGTCTATTTAAAAAACCCATATTGGATGCGCTACTCAGTAGCAATGAATCAAGGGAGCTAGGCAAAAGACTGAAAGCAGAGCCTAGAGCAAATGTGGCATATATCATTCAATCCTATTTTGAGGAGGTGCGCAAAGATGCAAGTCAAGATTTTTACGGCTACAAGCGCAATTACCCACTGCTAGACAAACTGTATGACACCAAAAGACCCTCTGATAGAAACAAGAAAGAGCAGTTTTATTTAAAGGGTGAAGAACTTGATCAAAAAAAGGAAGAGATCAAACAAAAGCTAGAAGAGAAAATAGCCAAACACATCAAAGTAAACAAGGTGCATAATGCCACCGATCAGGATCGTGTTCGGGACAACTACCATAAAGCATACAAGGCATTTACTGACAATGAAAAGCAAATCCGCTTGTACAAAAACTGCGATATGGTCTTGTTTATGATGACAGATCATATGTACAGGCACGGAGACTTTCTTTATGATCGGGTAAAAAAAGAAAAGCAAGCACCGCTGATTCAGATGGAAGGAAACTACCAGCTGAGAAGCATCCAACCAAACGCAGAAAAAAGCCTGCTATCCCTGCAAATGGATAGCGTCTCTCTGCATGTGTACTATCCAGAAAAGACCAAAGAACATTGTAAGACTATCGTAAAAGAAGGACTGAAAGTGAAAAACTATGGGGACTTCAGAGGCTTTTTGAAAGACCGGAGGCTCTACAGTCTGCTTCCTTACCTCGCGGCTGAGGAAATTCAGTTTGCAGCATTACAAAAGGAGTTTGAGGAATTTCACAAATCCAGAGTGGAGGTATTTGAGGCGATCTTGTCTTTTGAGCGTGCTGTGATGATGAAGTACCATCCGCAAGCGGAAGATGGATATGATTTCGTCAACCACAAAATCATACTCGGTGCAGTGCCCACACTCACTGAAGAGAGCAAAGAAACAATGGTAGCCTTGCGCAATGCTTACTGCCATAGTGAATATCCTGATGTAGAAAAATTCCGACATCTGGTAGAGGGCTCAGATTTCAATGCGCTTGGGTCATACGCCAAAGAACATCCGGAAGTAATGGAAAAATCCATCATCGGACAACTGAAAAAAATTGCGATCAAGAGCTATAATGAGGCAAGGGAAGCGATTTTATAATCACACGAAAGCGACTAAGTCGCTAATAAATAGTGAATTGAGGAATGTCCCGCTGTTGAAGCCTCCATTTTGAGAGGTAAGTACAGCTTATTGAACATTGTATTATTTAGTTTTAATGCTGTTGAAGCCTCTACTTTGAGAGGTAAGTACAGCGTACTTGCCAGTCTCTATGTAGCCTTACATGCTGTTGAAGCCTCCATTTTGAGAGGTAAGTACAGCTCAACCATTTCTGTACCTCACACAACCATAAGCTGTTGAAGCCTTTATTTTGAGAGGTAGGTACAGCCTCCAACAATGATGGGTGCTAGATACTGTTGCTGTTGAAGCCTCCACTTTGAGAGGTAAGTACAGCTTACTTTAATGGCCTCATAGGGATTATCCGCTGTTGAAGCCTCCACTTTGAGAGGTAAGTACAGCATGGATATGCAAATGTCCTTGATCTTCTCTGCTGTTGAAGCCTCCACTTTGAGAGGTAAGTACAGCTGTATTTCGGTTCTTTTTTGTTGTGAGGTCGCTGTTGAAGCCTCCACTTTGAGAGGTAAGTACAGCAGTAAGACCAGACCAACTTTGAGCATCATAGCTGTTGAAGCCTCCATTTTGAGAGGTAAGTACAGCTTATTGAACATTGTATTATTTAGTTTTAATGCTGTTGAAGCCTCTACTTTGAGAGGTAAGTACAGCTCATTGTTTGAAGATTCAGCAATATTTACGCTGTTGAAGCCCTGACTTTGAAGGGTAGGTACAGCACATCAATGATGTTTTGAGCGAATTGGAAAGCTGTTGAAGCCTCCATTTTGAGAGGTAAGTACAGCTAGTTTTTGCATTGTCTTTTGTTAATAAATGCTGTTGAAGCCTTGATTTTGAAGGTTAAGTACAGCTCTTTTTTTAAATTGTTCTAGAGATTCCATGCTGTTGAAGCCTCCATTTTGGGAGGTAAGTACAGCTCATTCATTTTAGGCGTTT
The DNA here is from genome assembly GCA_963848175.1 of uncultured Cytophagales bacterium. Lineage (GTDB taxonomy): Bacteria > Bacteroidota > Bacteroidia > Cytophagales > Cyclobacteriaceae > JAMZMI01. Next base: position 262,744 of record CAWKCO010000003.1, on the reverse strand, counting down.
TTCGCCTGTGGGCTGTTGAAGCCCTGATTTTGAAGGGTAAGTACAGCTCTCACTGCCATGAGAACAGGCCGTCTGCCGCTGTTGAAGCCTCGATTTTGAGAGGTAAGTACAGCACCAATTCTAAGGAGTGGAAAATAGCAATCAAAAAAAATCCCTGTCTGGACTCTCCAAACAGGGATTTTTATTACAGTATCCCAGAAGAGCACCAATAAACCCACCCTCTACCCCTCCTTGGAGGGGAACTGATAGATTCGCTAGCGCCTTGCAGAATTTACGCAGACTGGCAAAACTCCATGATGCCGTCTTTGATACGCTGGAAAGTTTCCTTTCTGATTTCGTCGTTTTCTTCCAGAAGTGTAATTCTAAAGCCAAGCAGATCGGAGCAGAAAGAAGAAATAGGCACGATACATACTTGCTTGGCGGCAAGTAGGTAATACACAAATTTCTTGTCTAAAGCCATGTCTGGCTTGCTGATCCACTCTTCCAGAAGCTTAGCCACTTTTGGGTCTCCCACTTGCAACTTTTGATTTTCGTTGAGCACGCCAGGCTTGAAAATCATGGTGTTGTAAAACGCCCCATTGGTTTGGTTGAAGGTGATGTAAGGCACATCGCCAAAAATCTCATGCAAATAAGCACTGCGCGTACCGATCCGATCATTGGTCTCTTTGATAAAGGACGGATAGCGGCTGTCCTGCATGATGCGCGGAATAGTGCGCTGAGGCAGCTTGGTAGAGCTCACCTCTATCATCTTAGCATTGTCTATCGTTTGGCACAGGCGTGCAAACTCGGGGCTGTTCTTTCGGTTGTAATACTCTGCCCATCCGCAGCGAGCTCCCGGCCATGGAAATTCCTTGCTGATCCCTTTGAGCGAGATACCCGGCACTTCGCCGATCACCTCGGCCAGGGTCACGGTTTTAGCTCCATTATAGACGATGTTCATGTAGATTTCGTCGCAAATGATAAAGAGGTCGAACTCCCGCGCAATGTCCACCATACGCTCCAGAATCTCCCGCGGATAGACCATTCCCGTTGGGTTGTCGGGGTTGATAATCAAAATACCTACTATGCTCGGATTGTATTTTACCTTATTGTAAAGGTCTTCAATGTCTGGATACCACTGATTTTCTGGATCGAGCTTGTAGGTAATTGGCGTATGGTTGGCATGACCAGCCTCCGCTGAGGAGTGCGTGGAATATGCCGGAGACGGTCCTATCACTCGAGAAGTTGGCAACAAGTATTGATAGATTTTCTGAATGGCATCACCGAGCCCGTTGAAGAAGGTGATGTCCTGCGCATCTATCTGCACGCCATTGCGCTGATTGTTGAGATCGGCCAAAAATTTTCTTGTTTGCAAAACGCCCTTTGAGTGGCTGTAGCCATAGGTGTCGTCTTCAAAAAGCAATCCGGCAATGATTTCTTTGATCCAAGCGGGAAGCTGGCGGTTCTTTTGAATGGGGTCGCCGATGTTTTCCCAAAAAATGGAATATCCTAGGTGCTCAAGCTGCTCAGCCTTTCGCACAATCTCTCTGATCTCGTAAGACAGTTCGCTTGCTCCGTCTCTTAAAAGTTTTTGTCGCATGGATTAAAATTCAGTTTGCGAAGTTATGAATATAGGAATTGAAAGTGGAAAGATAAAAGTTGAAAGTTGGAAGTTGAAAAAGGAAAGTTTAAAGAGGAGAAGATGAAAGTTGAAAGAGATCAGTGAAAAGATGAAGGTTGAAAGTAGAGAATTGAAAATGGAAAGTTATTATCACGCCGATGAGGTTTCAAACCTCGTTGGCGGTTTTTGATAGTAAGAAAGATGAAAGTGGAAAGATGAAAGTGGAAAGATGAAAGTGAAAAGTTTAAAGATGAAAGAGGAAAGTGAAAAGATGAAAGATGAAAGAGTAAAGTGGGGAGTGGAAATTCTTAATTCTTCACCACCCGTCCAGTGGCGCAGCGCTCGCCAATCTGAACAGTCAAAATATAGATACCGCGACTTAGCCCGGAAAGGTCAAATCGCTCCTTATACACAAACGATTCTTTATTGAAGTCGAGCTTCATCAGCTCTTTGCCCTCCATATTAGAAATCCAAATAGAGGCATTGGCGATGGTCTTGTTGGCCATCTTGAAGTTGAGGTATTGGCTCGTGGGATTTGGGGAAAGCGTCACACCCATTTTGGCCAGCTCCATCAAGCCTAGGATTTCTTGCACTGAAATCTCGAAAGGAGAAACCAAAAATCCACCTTTCCCATCATTGGCCTCTACCAGTATTCGGTACTTGGGCTGAACAGAAAAATCAGCTCCCTCCTCCGTAATCAAGTCCGTACCGCTGATCACAAAACGCACATTGTCATTGTCGCCTATACCTTCTGCCAACGAAAATTGTAAGTCATCTTTATCCGCATCTAAAGCCGAAAATGCTCCCACCACAAAACCAGATGGCTCAAAGTCAGGAATCTTATTTTGGCTCAACGCAAGATTTTCTGGCAGGTCATTCCCATCTTCCACACTGATATTGAAAGCTGCTACTGCCTGTGCACCGCTCGTTGAGCTTTTCGTTTGCACCCGCACCGAGTAGCTGCTCTTGGTCTCAAAATCAAACTTGGCAGAGGTTCGCAGTTCCTTATTCAATATCCCAAAACTCTTGTTGTCTGTATCTCCAGTACCTGATACCAAGCTAAACACATAGTTTTCTGATTGATCTTCATCATCGGCACTCAAAACACCTACGGTCGTTCCTGACGGACTATTTTCCAATATTGAAGACTTGCTGAGCGCCAGCCCCTTCAGAGGATCATCAGCATCCGTCACGTTGATATAAAAAATAGAGGTAAAAACATTGGCTGCCTGATCCACCCCTTTTACTCGGATGAGGTATCTATTTTTTATCTCAAAATTGAAAGCTGATTTCGCCCTTAAAGCATTTCCTACAATGGAAAATTCGGTGTTATTAACACTCCCTTCCCCCACATCTAAGGAATAAGTCAGAGTACCCACAGCTCCCGGTGTGGTCAATGTCCCTACTAGCGCATTGGTACCAGCGTTTTCTTGAATCAAATTATTAGAAAGTGTGATTTGATTGTCGATGGTCAGGTCCTCATAAATCTGAAAGTGATCCATCACAAAACCTTCTTCATTTTCGAATGCATCGGAAGAAAAAATAAAGGCAAACTGCACCTGAGATGCTCCCGCTAAAAACTCCAAGCTTGCTTGTGCCTCCACAAAGTCGGCCTGCGTACCCGTCCATGCGTCATATCCAAAAACATCGGCATAACCATCATACCAGTTCGCCATGCCCATGGCATCTTCAATGACTTTAAACTTGCGACTACTCGGGTCGGTGCGATAGGCGAGCACCATGCCATCCCAGTTTTCTTCCGTCACATAAGCCAGGTCAAAACTCACCACAGGATAATTGAGCTGCGACAAATCAAAAACTGGGCTGATAAGCTTCGCCTCTGTATACGAAGGGTAATCCTGATCCAAATCTGTTCCCCAAGCCAGGCTGCCCTGAGAAGCCCTATCCAACAAAAAATCGGTCGGTTGTCCCAACTCCCATATCCCTTCGGCTTGCCAGCCTGCTGCACCGTTCTCAAAGCCCTCTTCATAAGGATAATCCTGAATGTATGGATAATGAATCACATTCAAAGCCAGACTGTCGTTTGCATCAAAGGCATCTCCTGCTAGATTTACTGACGCCACCAAATCATAGCTACCTTCCGCAGAGAAATCATGGGTTTGTGAAAATACATGATTGAATTGCTGCCCAGAAACTAAAGCTTGATTCACTGTTGTACGCTGGCTGCTCCGCTCCATTCACCGTGTATTTCACATCAAAAGCACTCACACTTTCTGACCCTAAATTTGTGATTTGAATAGAAATAAGCTCTGCTGCGCTAAGCACGCCACTGTTTGGCGAAAGAATCTTACTGACTGCCAAATCTTTTTGTATCAGAGGGAAACGCGCCGAAAACACGCCATTGCCATGGGTTCCAGCTACCACCAGTCCATCAGACTGGCGCACGGCCATGTGTTCCACAACCAAACTACCAAGCCCATTGAGATTTTCCTGTTCCCATACCGTACTCGTTCCGTTTAAGCTTTTTGTGGTAAAAAGTCCAACACTCGTTCCCACTAAATAAAGCGCCCCGTCACCAAGAATTTGTACAGAGCGCACAGACGGCCCATTGCCTGTTCCATTGGTGTTTTCTTCCAAATTTCCTCCCACGTCCGTCCAGCTACTCCCACCATTGGTACTATGAAAAATACTTTTTACGCCATAGTTGGATACCGTCACGATCAGTTCATTTGCATTGTTTGGGTTTACGGCAATCCCAGAAATATACTTGGAAGCAAATAATGTTGAAGAGATATTAGTCACCGCTGGCGAGCTGCCTTTTGCGCCTGTAATTTTGTAGAGTTTGCCACCCGAAGTGCCCACATACAATGCCCCGTTTCCGATCACGCCCATTTCTGAGATCCTACCTGATGTACCCGAAAGTCCTATGGTTTTCCAGCCTGAGGTAGATGACCCTGTTTTGGCTTTGTTATTTACATTGAGTGAAGTAGTGCCACCGAGATACACTAGATTATCATCTTTAGAATCTACATATAAAGGCGAAACAAAAAGCGGACTGGAAAGGTTGGTTGGACCAAAAAGCTCTGCTCCCGTGGCGTTCTGTGTACTACCATTTGGATAATCAAAACGATAAACATTGGCATTTTGGGAAGAGAAGTACCGCTGACGACCATCGCTACTAATGGCGCTGTATGCACCATCACCCGAAAAGGTGTTTGCCCAGTCTTCATCCTGATCATCTGTGAGTGTCATCCAGCTACCATTGTCCTGAAACCCCGCCACTACTAAATCTCCCGGCCCTGCTGATACCGCATAGGCTTGTGTAGTCAGGTAGCCATTATTGATTGGTGTCCATTCCACAGAAAAGCTATTGGCCTCAGCCGCCAATACATCATTGGTCACTTGCAAGCCTCCATCATTACCAGAAATAGATTTGGCTGGGTCGGAAGGGTAAAAAACCAAACAATGCTGATCCGGATGGTGCCTTGGGTAAACGGCAAAAGAGTTGTTTTCAGAAGTATATCCCCCGATCCATGTGGTTTGCGTTTTAGAGGCAAAGCCATCGGTGCTTCGGTACAAATTCGTTCCTCCAATGAACACTACATTTTCATCATCCGGTTTTACTTTGATGAGCAAATCATAGCCGCCTTGCGAATCAAAATCGCCAGTCTCACCACCTTCTTGTGGGATGTTGGCAGAGCGATTTACCCACGATCCTGATAGTGCATTGTATTTCCATAGAGCATGACCTGAGCCGGTACCATTGGCTTCCGCCAAAAGGTAAACCACGTTGTTATTAGACGGTGCTACCGCAAGTTCTCCTCTGTGAAAAGAGGCAAATGTCGGAAAAGAAGGAGAAGAAATATCGGCCCAAGACTGCCCACTATCAGTGCTTCGAATCACGCCTAAACCTCTAATGAATGCATAAAAATCTCCCTGATCATTCACTACCACATCTGTCCATCCGCTCCCCGCAGTGGTATACGTTCGACTCCACGAAAGCCCTTCGTCTGTAGAAATATAAACACCTCCATAGTTGGCAACAGCTACAGTTCCATCAATGGGACTTACAACTATTTCATGATTGAAATCAAAATCCTGATCATTGAGGTGAGGCGTGAGAGAGGCTGTCGTTGGCAATTGTGTCCAGGACATCCCGCCATCGGTAGATTTGAAGATGCCATCTCCATTATAGTCCGCACCAAACGCCGCAGCGGAATTACCAGACCATTCGCCCGTGGCATAGTACCAAGTATCTGTCTGCCCCACTCGCGTATCTTGCGCAATGGCCGTCACGCTCTGAAGCTCATTACTTCCTGTGGTTTTTGTCCAAGATTCTCCACCATTTTCTGTGCGCCAAATGCCACCAGACACGCCTCCCGCCAATATCACATCTTCATCAGATACATCTATTGCCAAAGCTCTGGTTCGGCCACCCACATTGAAAGGTCCACGATTTTGCCAAACAATCAGGTTTTCTAAAGTGCGAAAATTGCTTTGATCTCGTCTTAGTGATTTTTTAAAATATTGTGTTTCAAGCGTATGAATGTCTGAGGGGATTCGCCCCGTGGCTGGGTCTTGCAATCGCATACGGTCGAAGGAAGTTCGCGACTCGGGATCTTCTTTGTGGACAGATAGACCACTGGCCTTTTGCGCTTTTCCTATCATCTTAACCACTCTAGACACACCATCCTGCTGAGCGAAAGCAATCGAAATATTGAAGGTTAAAATTGCGAATAAAAGTTTTTTCATTAGGGGTGAATTTGGGTGAATGTTTTAGATTATTCAGCAGAGGTGCTCAACATGTAATAGCCCCCCTCCTGCTCTCGCACATAAGTAACGAGCACATCTATGGTACTCTCCACAGGCAAATCTACTGGTGAATGTATCTCGATTTTATCTCCGTCATTTAGATTTTGTTTGAAGCCAAAACCCATTTCTACCACTTGATATACACGAAGCGTGTACACGCCTGGCTCCTCCATACGCAAGACTTTGGCATTGATCTTACATGCATCTGGCTTGAGCATTTGATAGTTGGCCGAGCGCCGAACGACGGTACTCCCTGTACTGCTTTGACCAATCTTGCACCCACTTACGAGCAACAGAACAAACACAAATGCAAAAATTCTTACCATAGCCTTTTACCAAACGATCCGCTGACCTAAATGATTCAAATAAATTTTATCAATCTTCTGTGTGATCCTGTGCCCACTGCGAGAGCTCGTCTTCCGTAGTGCCTATCTCCTTAGCTACACGACCAAATCTAGGACGATGCATAGAAAACACAAACAACGTACCTAGATAAATAAACGAGAAGAGTTGATCTTTTATTAGAAACAAAGCAATTAAGGAAACAATTGCAGCAGCTTCTATCATGGCATAATGCTGCATTTTCTGTCCTAAATATATATGGAGTTTTTCTGAAATCGTCTCACCCTCCCTTGCCTTGACTATCAACTTAGGCCCTCGCAAATTGGCTAAAAACAAAAGCCCCAGCGATACCACGATACATACAATTTTGAATGTGTCCGCCGATGATCCCTCTACCCAAGGTTCAGGCTTATCACTTTGGTTTTGCAGAAAAATAAAAACAAAAGGAATCATGGAACTTGCCACTATTCCATTGAAAATAAGATTGAGTCTCACATAAAAACGGTCGTAGGCATTTTTCTTTTTGCTCTCTGCAGCCATGGGATATTTTTTAGACTAAAGTAAAAGTATTTGACAAGAAGTGCGGGAAAATTATGTTGTTGGATATCCAGCTTGAATATCTAGTCCTTATTGCCACTGGCTGTATTTCGGGAGAAATCAATTTGGCCATTGCTCTCAGCGGCTTTCACCAACGTCAAAAGCTCCTCATGTGCGACCATCAGCGCTTGAGTTACCTGTAGCAAGTCTTCATAGTCGTTGGACAGCCGATCCACATCCTTTAACCCTTTTGCCTTCTTATATGCATGCAGCTTGTCCAAACCCTGCAATATCTGTTGCAAATCCTCTGAGCGCTTCAAAAGTTTTTCAAGATGATTATCAACGTGGGAATCAGACTCGACAAACACTTCGGCATCCTTTAGCTCACCCACCAAAGCACCTTCTGAGGTCAATTCACTCAATAGCGCAAGATCGTACTCTATCAGGTCTACCAAGTCAATGTTAAAATATTTTACAATCTTCAAAATATTATTCACACTCGGCTCAGCAGTACCTTTTTCGTAAGAAGCAATATTTCCCCTGTTTAAGCCAATTTTATGAGCAAACTGCTCTTGACTTAACTTTTCGCGCATGCGCAAAAACTTGATGTTCTTAGATAGAAGCTTCTCCATTTTGTAAACTTATTTTACAATAATCCGTAAAATTATTAACTTTGCGGCATTATTGAATACAAAATCAGGTCAACATCCAACGATCTGTTAGAAAATTTGACATTTTACTTTAATAAATTCACCCAATCTAAATCTACATGATTGTCGATATAATCATTTTTATCGCATACATGGTGATCGTGCTCCTTGTGGGTATTTATTTTTTCACCAAAAACAAATCTCACGACGACTACTACGTAGCAGGTAGAAACATCGGCGTTTGGCACAATGGCCTCTCAGTAGTAGCCACAGATGTAGGAGGTGGTTTTTCCATCGGACTTGGTGGACTTGGCTTTTCCATGGGGCTGTCGGGTTCTTGGTTGCTCTTCACAGGGCTGATAGGCGCTTGGATGGCATCCGCTTGGCTCATTCCGAAAGTCTACAACATGAAGGCCTTCAAACAAATGACCACTCTCCCTCAGATTTTTGAAGCTTTTTATGGCAAGAGAGTAGCCATTTTAGCAGGAATTATCACCACAGTCAGCTACCTGGGCTTCACAAGTTCACAAATTGTTGCTGGCGCAAAACTGGCCTCAGGCACATTTCCCGAAATATCTTTTACTGCTGCCGTCCTTATCATGGGAGCAGTGGCAGTCGGATACACCATCCTAGGTGGGCTTAAAGCCGTGATTTACACCGACACTGCACAGTGGATCATACTCATCAGTGGACTGTTATTCATAGGCGTTCCTTTTGCTTATCAAGCCGTGGGCGGATGGGATGCTATAAAATCTACTATACAGCCAGAGCTGCTCACACTTACCAACGTGCATTGGAAACAACTTGTAAATTGGTCTATCACTATTATTCCTATTTGGTTTGTCGGTATGACTTTGTACCAAAGAATTTTTGCCAGCAGAAGCGAAAAAGAAGCCAGAAAAGCATGGTTCATTGCCGGGCTTTTCGAATGGCCTGTAATGGCTTTTCTTGGTGTGGGGCTTGGGCTTTTGGCTCGGGTCGCCTTTGAACAAAACCTTTTCGCACCGCTCGATTTCCCAGCTGGGAGCGTGATAGACCCTGAAATAGGATTACCAGTACTTTTACGCACGGTATTGCCACATGGCTTTATGGGACTGGTGTTAGCGGCATACTTTTCGGCAGTAATGTCCACCGCCGACAGCTGCCTGATGGCTTGCTCAGGTTCGTTTTTATCCGATGTACTGAGAGTAAGTTCGGGCTCTGGAGACATGGATAAAAAAGAACTTCGCTACTCCCAATGGGTCACTTTAGGAATGGGAACAGTAGCATTAGTAATTGCCCTTTTTCTGCAAAATGTCCTCAGCGCCATGCTTTTTTCCTACGCATTCATGGTTTCAGGCCTGCTTATCCCTATTTTAGGCGGACTGTATTGGAAAAACTCCAGTAGAGAAGGAGCCTTTGCCGCTATGATTGTGGGAGGAGTGGTAACTACACTTTTGAGTATTTATCAAATATCCCCAATGGGGCTGGATCCAAATATTTACGGACTGATGGCTGCCTTGGTGTTGTTTGTAGGTGTCAGTCTTTTTTCAAAAAATAAAACCGACTTAGCATGACAATTAGATATGAAAAATATACTCCCGCACAGACGGTTGGATTCAATGAGAAGGAGAGCATCATTTCCTTTCTATACACGCACCTTGACGAATATGGCGACAAAAGAGAAGACATAGCCAAGTGTGTAGAATATGCACTCAACTATGGCAATCATCATGGAGGGGCTATCCTTTGTGCCTGGGATGGACTCGCACCTGTGGGCGCGGTGATCATCAACAAGACCGGAATGGGAGGCTATATCCCCGAAAACATCCTCGTATATATCGCGACGCATGGCGACTATAGAGGCCAAGGAATAGGTAAAAAACTAATGCAAATGGCTTTTGAAGTCACGGAAGGAGACATAGCCTTGCACGTAGAGCCAGAAAATCCTGCTCGCAGGCTTTATGAAAAATTGGGTTTCAATAATAAATATCTTGAAATGCGATGGAAGAGACCTTCTTAAAAGAGCTTACCAAATTTCGTCATGAGCTGCATGCTCATCCGGAGCTCTCCATGAGCGAAATAGAAACTCAAAAACGCATCATGGCATTTTTATCAGATATGGGCATCTCCCAAATCAAAAAAATTGGGAAGACAGGGGTTCTATGCACTTTTAACTCGGGCAAGCCTGGCAAAACGATACTGCTCAGAGCAGATACTGACGCCTTGCCTATTCCTGAGATTAATGAATTTGATCACAGATCGACCGTGGAAGGCGTCTCTCACAAATGTGGGCATGATGGGCATAGTGCGATCATGTGTGGAGTGGCAAAAGAGCTAAACGAATCGCCTATAGCTTCTGGCGTAGTGCATCTACTTTTTCAGCCTGCCGAAGAAAATGGAGAAGGCGCCAAAGCCGTATTGGCCGATAAAGGGTTTGACTTCAAACCTGATTTTGTTTTTGCGCTGCACAACTTGCCTGGTTATGAGTTGAATGAAATTGTCTGCCGCGAAGGTTCTTTTACAGCTGCTGCTAAAAGCATTATCATCAAACTAGAAGGCAAAACTTCGCATGCGGCCGAGCCAGAACTGGGAATAAATCCCGCTCCTGCAATTGGAAAAATCATCGCCATGTTTGATGAAATTTCCAACCCGGATTTGACATCCAATGAATTTGCCCTTGCTACCCCCATCCATATAGAAATGGGAGAACTGGCTTATGGTGTATCTGCAGGACTCGGTGAAGTGCACTATACACTTCGCAGCTGGAAAAATGATGTAATGGATGAATTCACATCTGAAATAGAGAAAAGAGTTGCAACGATAATTGCTAAAAGAAACCTAACGCATACGATCTCATGGACGCAAGAATTTGCTTCCAACCAAAACAATAAGGAAGCTGTTGGGTTCATAAACGAGGCAGTAAAAGCGAATGACTTGACATTGACTACCAGACCTTACCCCTTCAAATGGGGAGAAGATTTTGGTTTGTTTACAGAAAAATATAAAGGAGCCATGTTCGGAATAGGATCAGGAAAAGATTGCCCTGCCCTACACAATCCAGATTATGACTTCCCAGATGAAATCACTCCTACGGGAGTAAAAATGTTCATTTCCATTATCCAAAACATCCTGAAATGAGCAGTATCATTACGCTGGAGAAACAAGCGCTTGTCAACAATCTTGATTTTCTTCATGAGCTTTTTGATAAAAAGGTTCGCATCTCCTCTGTAGTCAAAGGCAATGCATACGGTCACGGACTAGAATGTTATATACCAATGGCTGAAGAATTAGGCATTGATCACTTTTCAGTTTATAGTGCCGATGAAGCCAAAGAGCTGGCAGAGATTGTAAAAAATCCAGCTACAGAAATCATGGTGATGGGAAATGTGGCTGACGAGGATCTTCCTTGGGTCATTGAAAATAAAGTGGCTTTTTTCATTTTCAATTTTCATCGATTGGAAAATGCTTTAAAAGAAGCTAAAAAACTAGGAGCAAAAGCGCTCGTTCATATTGAGCTAGAAACAGGCATGAACCGAACTGGCTTCTCGCCCGAAGACATGGAACAGCTGGCAGAGACTTTACATGAGCATAAAGAATACCTCGAGTTTGCTGGGCTATGCACCCACTTTGCTGGGGCGGAAAGCATTTCCAATTATGTACGGGTACAAGACCAAAAGGCACGCTTCCTTCAAATGGAAAAAGAATTGGCCAAGCTAGGACTAAAGCCGGGCATCAAGCATACCTGCTGCTCTGCTGCTGCCATTCGATTACCAGAAATGCATTTAGACATGGTTCGCATTGGCATTCTGCAATATGGTTTTTGGCCAAGCAGAGAGATTTTTATTGAATATCTGAAAGATAAAAAAATAAAAACCGACCCTCTGAAACGTGTAATCCGTTGGGAGAGTAGGATAATGAGTGTTAAAAGCATTGAAATGGGTGAATTCATTGGTTACGGAACCACATTCTTAGCCCAGAAGGACATGAAAATTGCAGTGATTCCAGTGGGCTACTCGCATGGTTTTAGCCGCTCATTGAGCAATCAAGGGCGTGTGCTGATCAAAGGCCACCGCACGGCAGTGATTGGTATCGTAAACATGAACTGCATCACCGTGGACATTACAGATATTCCCGATGTGCAGGTAAATGACATTGCTACACTCATTGGCGTAGATCATGAACAAGAAATTTCAGTATCATCATTCAGCGAACTTAGTGATCAGCTCAACTACGAGCTACTCACGCGGCTTCCATCCAAAATTGAAAGAAAAGTAAAATAAAATGGCTTACCTAAACTTATACTCAGACAAGCTCAAGCACAATTACGATCATCTCGACGCACTTTTCAAAGAAAATGGCATTGAGTGGGCGGTAGTTTCCAAACTGCTCTGCGGCACGGAGAGCTACATCGAAGAGGTAATCAATCTAGGAACGAAGGAAGTATGCGACTCACGCATAAGTAACCTAAAAGTGGTTAAGTCCATAAACTCTGAGATTCAGACGGTATACATAAAACCTCCTGCGCATGACGTAATTGAAGAGCTGGTGATGTATGCTGATGCCAGTTTCAATACCGAATATCGCACGATAAAATGGATTTCTGATGAAGCCGTAAAACAAAAGAAAACGCACAAAGTGATCATTATGATCGAGTTGGGCGATTTGCGCGAAGGCATCATGGGCGATCACCTCATCGACTTTTACGCTTCTATTTTCCAACTACCTAATATCAAAGTGACAGGCATTGGCGCCAACCTCAACTGTCTGCATGGAGTCATGCCCTCTTCAGATAAACTGATACAACTTTCACTATACAAGCAACTCATAGAAGCCACTTTCAAGAGAAAAATCCCTTGGGTGACGGGTGGCACCAGCGTAGTGATTCCATTGATATTCAAAAAACAAGTCCCAAAAGGGATCAACCATTTCCGAATAGGTGAGTCGCTGTTTTTTGGTGCCAACTTATTCACCGAAGAGCTTATCCCAGGCATGGAAGGAGATATTTTTAAATTCTACGCACAGATCATCGAAATCACCAAAAAACCAACTGTGCCGACTGGCGAGATAGACACCAACCCATCTGGAGAATCCTACGAGTTGAACGAAGACGATTACGGTAAAACGACGTTCCGAGCGATCCTAGATGTAGGAAGATTGGATGTCTCAGAGCAATATCTCATCCCTGAAGATGAGCAAATAACCATGACAGGTGCGAGCTCAGACATGCTCGTGATCGACCTTGGCGAGCATAGTTCCAAATACAAGGTGGGCGACATGGTAGGTTTCAAACTGAAATACATGGGCGCATTGAGCTTGCTCAACTCGCACTACATCACCAAAAACATTGTGAAGAGCGAAAAGGAAACAGTCAACTACTAAACATTTTCAATTATAGATACGCAAAAGACGATAGTCATAAAATACGGCGGCAATGCCATGAAGGATGAAAACATCAAAGCTTTCATTCTCGACGAAATCGCTACCCTTCATAAGCAAGGACACAGAGTGGTGCTGGTGCATGGCGGAGGGCCATTTATCAACAACATCTTGTCTAGCCTGAGCATAGAGTCTGAGTTTATTGGTGGGCACAGAAAAACCACCACCGAAGCTATCAAATACATAGAAATGGCGCTCACGGGAGAGGTAAATCCTTCCCTCGTTCGTGCATTGCAAGCCAAAGGGATCAACGCCGTAGGCCTGTCTGGAAAAGACGGACACCTCGTGACAGCCCGGAAAAAATTCCATCTCGACGGCCAAAACAAAGTGGACATAGGCTGGGTAGGCGAAGTAGAAAAAGTAAACCCAGCACTCCTCAACCAACTTTTGGATCAGGGCTTTTTTCCAGTACTCACCTGCATGGCCTCCGACGAAAAAGGGCATGCCTACAACATCAACGGAGACATGTTTGCCGGGCACATTTCAGGGGCTATCCGCGCAGATCAGTACATCGTCATGACGGATATCGACGGGCTGTGCATGGATAAAGATGACCCATCCACACTTATAGAACACTTAACTCTGGCCGAAATAACGCCTCTTATGGGCAATGTGATAGGTGGAGGCATGATACCCAAAATAGAATCGTGTCAAGTAGCTATAGAAAAAGGTACCAAAGAAGTGAAAATTATCAACGGCACCAAGCCGGGAATCCTCCTCAAAACGATTGAGGGAAAAGAAAAAACAGGAACATCCATTACAAAATAAGTATTATGACGAATGCAGAACTACACGCAATAGATCAGAAACATTATTTGCCCACCTTTCGGCGATTCCCTATTGCACTGAAAGAAGGAAAAGGCAGCCTCGTTTGGGATGTAGAAGGCAAAGAATATATAGATGCCCTTGCGGGAATAGCAGTGAGCAACATCGGCCATAGCCATCCAACGCTGGTCAAAGCCATTGCGGAGCAGGCAGATAAGCTCATCCATATTTCCAATTTTTATGTGAGTGAGCCTCAAATGAAATTGGTAAAAAAATTGGCTGAACTCTCTGGTCTCGAACGGGTCTTTATGGCCAATAGTGGTGCAGAAGCTGCCGAGGGAGCCATTAAAATTGCCAGAAAATATGGCTTGAAAAATGGCCGTGGCAGCAAGATCATTGCTATGAACCACGCCTTTCATGGCAGGACACTCGCTACCATAGCGGCCACTGGCAAAAAAGCCATGATGAATGGTTTTGACCCGATTCCGGAAGGTTTTATGCACGTGCCCTTCAACGATATAGAAGCACTAAAAGCGGCTATCACTGATGAGATTGCAGCCATTATGCTGGAGCCCATACAGGGCGAAGGTGGTGTGACTCCTGCACATCAAAAGTATTTGGAAGACGTGAGAGCACTCTGCGACCAGCACAACATTGCCTTGGTTTTTGACGAGGTGCAATGTGGTATTGGCCGCACAGGAAAAATGTTTGCCTTTGAGAACTATGGCGTACGCCCAGATGTGATGACTCTGGCCAAAGGGCTTGGCGGAGGTATGCCTGTAGGGGCTGTTTTGGCTTGCGAAAAAGTGGCTCAGGCCATTGAGTGGGGTGATCATGGAACCACTTTTGGCGGCAATCCCTTGGCATGTGCTGCGGGCTTGGCGGTACTTGAGGTAATAGAATCAGAATCGCTTTTGGCAGCTGCCAAAGAAAAAGGCGATTGGTTCAGGGCAGAAGTGCAAAAAGCAAAAGCGGATTTCCCAGAAATAGAAGAAGTACGAGGAATGGGGTTAATGATCGGCATTCAGGTGTCGATAGACCCTAAACCTGTGGTTGTGAAAATGATGGAAAAAGGTGTTTTGGCGAATGCCACCGCTGGCAATGTCATCAGATTGGTGCCTCCGCTCAACATTCCAAAGGCCTTGCTAGAGAAGGTGCTTCACATCATGTTGGCGTGTATAAAGGAAGAGAGGAAGTAGGGCGGTTTTTCTCATGGGGTCATGCCAGAATGGCATCTTAATCTCAATGAAGAAGGTCACAGCGTTCTTTGGAGCGGATAGGATTCCCTTCGGGAATGACCAATCGCAGTAAGATTTCTAAAAAGAAATATTTAACAAAGAAAAAAAATGAAAAAGAAAATAGCCATCATAGGCGCAACAGGATATACAGGTTCTGAACTGGTGCGATTGCTCACCTACCACCCTGAAGTAGAGATTTGCACCATCACTTCGGAAAGCCGAAAAGGTGAAAAATTCAGTGATGTGCATCCACAATTTTATGGCATCTGCGACCTGACACTTGAGAGTATCAATGACCTGGGCAATCACAAACCAGATATCGTATTTTTGGCTTTGCCGCATGGCGTATCCATGGATTTTGTTTCAAAAAACCACGATAAAGATTTTACGATCATCGACCTCTCAGGAGATTTTCGCCTCAACTCCAAAGCCGTGTATGAAGAATGGTACAAAAAAGACCACATCTTCGAACAAGGATTTGAAAATGCTGCTTACGGTCTTCCAGAGCTGTATCGCGACAAAATCAAGGGTAGCAAACTGATCGCTAATCCTGGTTGCTTCCCGACCGCCTCTATCCTACCCATACTGCCACTGGCCTTGGAAAAGCTGATAGAAACGACCAACATCATCGTGGATGCAAAAACAGGAGTAACGGGTGCTGGGATTAAGGCAAGCAACGTCACCCATTTCCCAAATGTCAACGACAACTTCACGGCGTATGGAGTGACTACTCATCGCCATACCATCGAGATTCAGGAACGAATAGGCGACTGCTCTACTGAGGAAGTTTCGCTGCTCTTTACCCCTCACCTACTGCCCGTGGACAGGGGAATACTTTCGACCGTATATCTCAAGCCGAAAAAAGCCACTTCGCAAGAGGCTGTGGATGCGCTGTTTCACAAGCACTATGATAGCGAGCCTTTTGTGAGGTACAGAACGACTATACCAAGAATAAAAGAAGTTCGCGGAACAAATTTCTGTGATATTACAGCCAAATACGACAGCCGTACCAATACGATCATCGCCATAGGAGCGATTGACAATCTGGTGAAAGGTGCTGCCGGACAAGCCATTCAAAACATGAACATCGTATTGGGATATACAGAAACCCTTGGTCTCAATCAAGTACCACTTCAACCCTAAATCAGAAAACACATGCTACAAAATATAACGAACGTAAGAGGCATCAAATGCTGGGGAGCACACACAGGAGTGAAATCCATGCGTCGGGATTTGGCCATTATTTTCTCTGAAAAGCCAGCCAAAGTTTCTGCTACTTTCACCCAAAATCTGGTGGTGGCTGAGCCCATCAAGATCACGCAGCAAAAATCTGGAAGAAAGTGGCCACATGGCACAGGCACTTATCGTGAATGCTGGCAATGCCAATGCCGTGACTGGCGAGCAAGGAAGACTGGGTGCAGAAGCCATGAAAAATACCGCCGCAGAGGAATTCGGTATTGAGCCCAACTTGGTCATGATCGCCTCCACTGGCATCATTGGTCAAGCTTTTCCCACCGAGGCTATCGTGGACGGTATCAAAGAAAATGTGAAGAAAATCTCCGAAAACTCACGTGCGGGATCGTTTGCTGCCAATGCCATCCTCACCACCGATACTTTCGCCAAAGAAGGATTTGTAGAGTTTGAAATAGATGGAAAAAAAATCCATATTGGAGGAATCGCCAAAGGGTCTGGCATGATTCACCCAAACATGGCTACCATGCTGGCCTTTGCCTTCACGGACATCAATATCACTCAAAAATTGCTCGACAAAGCATTCAAAGAAGTGGTGGATGATTCATTCAACATGATCACTGTGGATGGCGACACCTCTACCAACGACATGGCTTCTGTGATGGCCAATGGCATGGCCGAAAACAAGCTCATTGAAGATGAAAAGGACGTGAACTACCTGCTCTTCAAAGAGAAACTGAAAGAGCTGATGATCCATTTGGCCAAGCTGATTGTATCAGATGGCGAAGGAGCATCGAAGTTCATTGAATACAAAGTGACGGATGCCAAGTCTAAGCAAGAGGCTCGAAAAATGATTCGTGTGGTATCGGATTCTTCTCTTGTGAAAACGGCCATGTTTGGTCGTGACCCAAACTGGGGGCGGATCTTGGCGGCAATGGGCGATCGGGTGTGGCTTTTGATCCCGACAAAGTGGATTTGTACCTTGGAAACGAAAGACAAATGGTGGAGCTTCTAAGCAAGGAACACCCGTAGAGAATGAAGTAAACGTGCTCAAAAGAATCCTGAAACAATCAGATATCAGAGTACATATCAAACTCAACAATGGCAAGGAAGAAGCCACAGGATGGGGTACGGATTTGACAACTGACTATGTGATGTTCAACTCGGTTTATACGACTTAGAAATTGAAAATTGTTAATTGAAAATGGCTTATCGCATGATGTGATAAGCCATTTTTTTTTGTTTTAGCACCCTTTTCACCCAAAATCCCAGCAGCCAAAAAAATCCAACACCTACTTGGGACGCCCCACCGCACAAAGCATTGCGGCATACCGGCGCTGAGCGGGTATGCCGCTGCACTCCGTAGCACATTGCAGGTGCTTCACATCATTTCTCTCATCGCCTCACTTTCATCTTTAAACTTTCAACTTTCAACTTTTAGCTTTCAATTCTCAATTCTCAATTTTCCAAGGATCAAACTTGCCCTTCATGTGGTCCTGGTATTGGATGATCAGTACCTTCTGCACGGGCACTCCCTCTGAGCGCGACTGCTGCACAATGGGCGCAAAGCCATACTCATGCGAAAAATAATAAGTGAGCTTGCCCTCCTGATAAATACGATGAGAAATATTGAAAAGAAAATCCCAAATCTAAGAGACGTTCCTTGCGAACGGTGGCTTTGCCTTCTGGACAGAGTTGCTGTAAGATGCTCCGATTTTTCCTCACCTGTCTATTCACTGCCGCGATGATACGCTCGTGCTTGCGTTTATTCTTGTTGTTCAGCGAGTTTCTACAGTAGGCATCACAAAATTTTTTGTCTACCCTACCAACCAGTGGTTTGCCACAATTACGACAGACACCTTCACTAGATTTATCCATTTTTTTAAATGCTTATAGTCGAATATAAGCACTTAAAAATTGAGTTTCAAAAAAAGCAACCAGTAGTTTTCCCCCATGAATAGCACAATGATCCGTACCAAAGAGCGCTCGATCACGCTTAAACACTTGCTCATAAGCGATCAAAAGATAATTGGGATACAGTTTTATCCCGACAAGGTCATACAGGCACTGATTAAAGAGCTTCCTAATCCACGATGGAGCGAAAAATATGGAATGGTCATTCTACCCAATACCAGCAAGAATGTGAGTTTAATTATGGAAAAATTCAAAGGAGTGGCATGGGTGAATGGACAGTATTTTTTTTACAAACAGGCCAGTCAATCATGGAGTTGAAGAGCTTAGTGTTGATACCTATAGAAAACGAACGCCCATTTCTGGATACAGGTATGTCCCAGAAGATTTTCTCCAAAAACTAGAAACAAGAAAATATAGCCTAAATACCGCCAGATCATATATTTCCATGTTTGAGAAGTTCATCAACCATTACAACAATGAGTCTAATTTGATGGCCATCAATGAAGAAATGATACTGAAATACATTCAGCATCTGGTGCAAACGGGACTTTCAGATAGCTATGTCAATCAATCGATCAATGCCATCAAATTTTATTATGAGGTTGTAAAAGAAATGCCCAATCGTTTTTACGCCGTAGACAGACCCATAGCAAAAGACTCACTTCCAAAAGTGCTCAGCAAAGAGGAAATAACAAGACTACTTGCGAGTATTCACAATATCAAGCATTTATGTTTGGTGAGCATGCTGTATGCAACAGGTCTGCGCAGAGCGGAACTTCTTAATCTGAAGATAGAAGACATAGACAGTGATAGGCTGACGATCCGAGTGAATCAGGGTAAAGGAAAAAAAGATCGCTATACCATCCTGAGCACCAAACTCCTAAATGACTTACGCATATATTATCGTGCCCATAGACCGAAAATTTATCTATTTGAAGGAGTAAACGGCAATAAGTATAGCGCCACGAGTCTTGCCAAAATAATCAAGGTAGCCGCTCAAAAAGCCAAAATAACCAAAACAGTTACCCCACATATGCTCCGCCATAGCTTTGCCACCCATCTGCTTGAAGCTGGTACGGATTTGCGTACTATTCAGACATTGTTGGGACACGACTCTCTTGAAACAACTCAGATGTATACCTATGTGACAAACTCTAGTTTGAAAAACATCAAAAACCCATTAGATTCGCTTTGATACAACCGATATATCAACACCTTTGAGTTGATAGCGAGTTGTTATGATCAATTTTATGAACCTTAAAATCATGTTAATATGAAAAAAATATTTACTACAATAACGATGTTTGTAATCGTACTTAACCTTAAAGCTCAAATAAGGACATCAGAGGTTAAAGTTGAACAAACTAACAACGTAACAACTATTTCAGGATCAGTTGACTTGAGCGGTTTAGATAGAACTTCTCATTTTAACTTTTCAACAGCAGAAGATACATATATCAGAGGAGGAAAACTTTATTCAAATGTCCTTATCAATGATAATGGTGGCAATGTCGGAATTGGCACCAATTCTCCTGATGCAACACTGCATGTGGAAAGAGGAACAGCAAATGGTGGAACTGCTGAATTCGGGGGATCTGAACGATATACTCATTTCAACTTTTCAACAGATGAAGACACTTATATCAGAGGAGGGAAATTTAATTCAAATGTCCTCATCAATGATAACGGTGGAAATGTTGGCATTGGAACAACCAGTCCGTCAGCCAAGTTGAATATTGACCCTTTAGGTCAGGGTGGGATTAAAATTGGAAACTCCAATTCCAGCTCAGGCAACCATACTTCTCTTAGATTAGAAATAAGTGCTGCACAAAATGGTTACTCTTCAATTCAGTCTATAAAATCCGCAGGGAGCTCATATGGCGACCTAATTTTGAATAACTCAGGTGGAAATGTGGGAATTGGCACCAATTCTCCTGATGCAACACTGCATGTGGAAAGAGGAACAGCAAATGGTGGAACTGCTGCATTCGGGGGATCTGAACGATATACTCATTTCAACTTTTCAACAGATGAAGACACTTATATCAGAGGAGGGAAATTTAATTCAAATGTCCTCATCAATGATAACGGTGGAAATGTTGGCATTGGAACTGTCGCTCCTAATTATAAATTAGAAGTACTTGGAACTGTTCGAGCAACTACTTTTAATGCTTCTGCTGGAAACCCTTGGCCTGACTTTGTGTTTGCGAAAGGTTTTGAATTGCGAACTCTTGAAGAAGTCGAACAACATATAACTGAGAATGGTCATCTACCTGAAATCCCAAGTGAAGCTGAAGTAAACGAGAATGGTATCAACTTAGGTGAAATGAACTCCAAACTGCTTCAGAAGATCGAAGAACTAACACTTTACATGATAGATATGAACAAGCGAATGAACCAACTCGAAACTGAGAATCAAGAATTAAAAGGAAAGGTTAAGAGCCTTGAAAACAAATAAAGATCATAACAGACGCTCAAACTCCATAAGCTTATGAGATATTTTCAAGAGACAGCAAGTCCGTTGGTCTTTGAAGTATTTACCAAGTTCAAGCTTACGGAGTTTAGCTAGTCGTTATGGGTTATTAATATACAGCCAAACATAAATATCTATGAATAGAGGTTATCACGAATGATTGATTATGGGGTTAAAATGGTTGACCTGAGATTGTTTTGCTGTTGTGAGACAAGACATAAACATACCTCGGTCAACCGACAGTAAACTTAGAGCATTAGTAAGCCTAAATCAAATTGAATACGATGAGCTTTATAAGCCTTTTGATCCCTTAATAAATGAGAAGTTGCGTACTGTCACCTTGAAAGGGCAGTACCGATTGTTCACGGCAGAAAATGAACCTTCTAATAGTAGCCTATATGGTAACAAATCAAAACTTGACTTCATTTTGATGTACTTGAAAGAGAATCCCAACCAATCCTATCATGGTCAATTTTATAATATGTCACAAAGCAGAGTCAGTGAATGGGTAAGCTATTTGTTACCTGTCCTAGAGCGTTCTTTACAGAAGATGGGTTTTATGCCACAAAGTGGTTGTCAATTCAAATCCCCACCTCAAGATGCTCAATATTTGCTCGCAGATGTGACTGAACGTCAAGTACCTAGGGGTGTTGATAATCAAAACCAGCAAGAAGACTATAGTGGAAAAAAGAAACTGCATACAGTAAAAAATCTCGCTATCAGCGATGAAAGAGGATACATCTTGTTCATAAGCGGATCATATCAAGGCTCCACACATGATAAATCCATTTGGAATCAAATTGATCTCGACTTTGGTGATCTGAACGTACTGACAGACCTAGGCTTTTTAGGGGCGGATAAAACACACCCAAATGTCATCTTACCATACAAGAAGCCCAAAAATAAGGAATTGACAGGTTTACAAAAGGACATAAACAAGGCTATCGGATCAAGCAGGGTGAAAATAGAGCATGCATTCAGCGGAGTGAAACGACTCAAGATAATCAGCAATAAGATCAGATTAAAGACCTGCCAAATCAGAGATCAGGTCTTTCGCGTGGCATCAGCCTTACATAACCTAAGACTAGATTTCAGAGCTATACAAAATCATTCGTGATAAACTCTAATATTATCAAAATTAAAATTTTATGAGAAAACAATTATTAGTAATAGCTTTAATTACATTTTCATTCATTGAATCATATTCTCAAATTATTTTTGAGAATGGATATTTTATCAATGAATCAAACAAAAAAATTGATTGTTTAATTAAAAACATTGATTGGAAAAATAATCCAACGGAGTTTGAATATAGGCTTCCCAAAAATGATACGGTTCAAAAAGCATCTATTCAGACTATAAAAGAATTTGGAATCAAGAATGTTTTCAAATATATCAGAGCTAAAACTAATATTGATAGGTCTTCTGACAAAATAAACAAAATGAGTTCTGAAAGAAATCCCAATTTTCAGGAAGAGTTGGTATTTCTTAAAGTGCTCATTGAGGGACAAGCATCCCTATTTCTTTATATTGATGGTAATTTGACGCGATTTTTCTATAAATTGAATGATTCTCAAATAAATCAATTAGTTTTTAAAAGATATTTAGTTGATGATAAAATTTCAAAGAATGAATACTTTAAACAGCAATTATTCCTGCAGTTGAAGTGTAAAGAAATAGGATTAAATGATATAGAGCGTCTCAGATATTCTAAAAGAGACTTAGAAAAAATATTTATAACATATAACGAATGTCTTAGCTTAAATTATATAAACTATGAACCAAAGCAAAAGAAGGATTTATTTAATTTAACCATTAGACCAGGTATAAATTATAGCATTTTAGAAATACACAATTCCATGACAGGTTCAAGAGATACTGATTTTGGTAGTAATATTGGAATTAGGTTTGGAATTGAAACGGAATTCATTTTACCATTTAATAAAAGCAAATGGGGAATAATAATTGAACCAACCTATCAATGCTTTAACTCAGAACAGTCGAGAGAAACAAGTAATATTTCAGGAGGGATTCTTGTTTCAAAAGTTGATTACAAATCAATTGAATTACCAGTGGGTGTACGACACTATTTTTATTTGAATGATAATTCAAAACTATTTACAAACATTTCTTATGTTGTTGATTTTGCTAGCAATTCAACAATTGAATTTCTTAGACAAGATAATTCGGTAGTTTCTTCACTTAAAATTAAATCTAGACCAAATATAGCATTGGGTATTGGTTACAAATTTAAGGACAAATATGGCATTGAAATGAGATATAGTGCAAGTCGAAATATATTAGGCGACTATTTAGCTTGGGGCTCTGATTATAGAACAATTTCAATAGTAATTGGATATTCAATATTTTAATAACAACCCATAATCGAGTAGACGGCTCGGCTAGCTTTCACTAACCGAGTGCGCCTCTCACACCACCCAGCGTACGGTTCTCGCCTGCCAGCCGCAGGCAGGTACTGGGCGGACTAGGCGTCCCCGTTCATTAAATCAGAATTTCACTTTCAAGAAGTAATCCGTCATACTTTCATACCCCCGTTTCTTTAGGCGAACTTCGGTAATTGTAGTTCTCAATATGGGGCTTTGAGCTACCGCCCGGGGACGCCTAGTCAGCCACCCATTCTCGTCCTACCGCAGCGGCGGACCGTTCCAAGCGTAAGCCATGCCTTGTTCTATGCCTAATCGGATCAGGTTTTTACGTTTCCGCTCCAACCTGCTTCCTATCTACGCGACCCGATCATGCCAGATACACCCTCCATTTGCTAGTAGCTGGATATTCTGGTGATGTTGACCCCCGTACTGGCTATACTGACCCCCCTAATAATGATTGGTTTTTCAGATTACACTAAAGTCTGCCAATATTACAGTTTTTTTCTTTGACTCTCTCCTTTGATTTCGATTCTGTAAGAAGAGTGGAGCAGTCGGTCTAAAATAGCATCAGCAATGGTTGCTTCTCCAATAACGTCATACCAGCTACCTACTGGAAGTTGAGATGCGATGATGGTCGCCATTTTCCCATGCCTATCCTCGATAATTTCCATAAGATCCATCTGATGTTGTTTTTCAAGATGAGTAAGTCCAAAGTCGTCGAGTATGAGAAGGTTGGTCTTGGCTATTTTATCAAAGAATTTGTAAATGCTTCCCTCAACACGAGCCATCTTAGTTTTGATCATCAGCTTCTGGGTGTTGAAGTAAGCAACCTTATAGCCCTGAGCGCAAGCTTGGTGTCCGAATGCAGACGCTAGAAAGCTTTTGCCACCACCTGTAGCTCCAGTAATCAAGATTGATTCTCCTTTATCAATGTACTCACTTGTAGCCAGTAGGTTAAGTAAAGATTGGTCAATACCTCTAGTGGCATTGATCCGGATTTCCTCAAGAGAGGCTTTGTATCTAAAGCCAGCGTTATGCTCTAGCCGCTTAAACCTTCTATTGCTTCTGTCTTGCTGCTCTGCCTGTAGAAGTAGCTCCATGCCATCACTAAGGCTAAGTTCATGGAGTTGTCGGGTTTCTTGTAAGCTCGTCCAACTACGCAGCATGCCTTGTAGTTTTAACTTGTTCATTTGTGTTTCAATTTGATTCATTATTTATTGAATTTTAGTGGTAATGATTGTTGGTAATAAGCTTTGCCTCGAACATTGTCATGCTCAGGCAAGGACTGGTCGGGTATTGTCTCTTCTTGTTCTGCCATTTTATTTTCAAGGATGTTTTTCACGAAAGTGTAGCTGTAGTTTTGGTATTCGATGGCTATCCGACAGGCCTTATCAAAGAGAAGAGCTTCTGTTTTTCGGTGCAAGCCAAACAAGCCGTCACAGGTCCTATAGAGCTGTTCGGGGTATCTATTTTGATCAAAAACTAGGGTAATCAAATCATAAAGGCTAGTAGATTTTCGTCTTGCCTGATCCTTGTAGTAAGTAGGACTTCTGTCTCTGTAATGCTGATGCTGTGAGCAGAGATGGTCTTTGGTTGTTGTATAACTCCCATGTTTGTAGCTTCTTATATGCAGGGCTACTTGCTCACCTTTAGAGAAGACGTAAACCATGTTTATGGTATAGATCACTTTTACTTTGCTGCCGATCAGATGAAAAGGGACGCTGTAATAATTCTTATCCTCAGATAGGTAAACGTGATTATTCTTGGCCACTGTAAGCGTGGTATAGCTCTTTAGCTCGAACCTCTCTTTGGGTAGCGGACAGAGCAGAGGTTTTTCTTCGCCTAAGAATTTTTCTTCTCTACAGTATCCCTTTTGCTGCATACGAGTCTGGTTATGGGCTTTTACCTTTGCCTTAATGCTAGTATTGAGGCTATGAAGGTCAAAGAATTGCATGTTGCGTAGCTTAGCATACACCCTGCTATAGATGAGCTTTACCGCAGCGGCGGACCGTCTGATTCTCTACCAAGGCTTTGTCCTGTGGCTTCCTTGCTCTGGTTGGCAGTACTGTGGCTTGGTAATGATTGGCAAAGTCTTCCATGGCTGTATTGATGGTCGGCTCATAGCGATTGGCTTTAACTACCGCAGCTTTAAGGTTGTCAGGTACTAGTGCTTTGGGCACACCACCAAGGTCTTGTAAGCAACAGGATAAGGCATATAAAAAGTCTTCGGTAGATTGGCTTTTAACAGCCATTGCAAAGCAATAATCTGAATACGGAAGGCAGGCCACAAATACCTGACATGAGACTTCTTCTCCGGTATCCTTGTCGATATAACTGAGTTTTTTACCTGCAAAGTCTATAAAAAGCTTCTCCGCTGGCTTATGCTCCAGTACCATCGAGGGTTTAGCTGCTAATCGGTGCTGATTGATATGAAAGCAAAACTGTGAGTAACTATAGCTGTCCTTGTTTTCTTCTCGGTACTCCTGCCAAAGTATCTGTTTGGTAACGCCCACACGGGTCAATTCTTCAAGATAATAGTCTGCTTTGATCTTGAAGCGTTCAAAACGCTCGTCCTTATAAGCAGCATTGCCTGGATGAAACTTGGCTTCTAATATGGGAAGCTCCAAGTTCAGAAGCTCTTGCTCACTCAGATGCCCACTGTCCTTGTCTTGAGTCAAAGCCTCCAGTTTGTCCAAGTAGACCTTTACCGTATTCTTACTCATGCCCAACAAGCGAGCGATGGTCTTTTTGCCTTTGCCTTGTTGGCGAAAGAGGATTAATTGTTTGATCTGGTTCATAGATTTTGGTTTTCCTGACATAGGGTAATCTTTGCGATTTTATCGATCGCAAAACCAAAATCATTATTTTAAAGGGGTCAACCTGACTGCCGTCTGGCAGGCATGATCCGGAATCAGAAACCACAGGGGGTCAATATCCTCCAGAATATTTTGTCAACATTTCTTTAGGGGGGTCAACATACGCCAGAATGGCACGCGTTTAAACAACACTAGGCCACTTCACCTTTCAGTTTTACCGCTAGATTTAGGGGGGCAATATGTTCCAGTGTATCCAGTAGCTGCTCATTCTATTTTTCCTTTATCAGACATAAAAAATAAAAGCTAGCACGGAATTTGTTTTAGGTCTTTCAACCTTTTGTGAAAACAGTGGGTCATTAACCCAAGCCCTTAAAAACTACTGCTATGAGATACGCTACTATCTTCTTTCTCTCTCTTCTTTTTATCTCTTGCGAGGATGCCGAACCACTCACACAGGCCGACGTGCAGTCCATCAAATATGGCACTTCCTTTGGTATGTGTATAGGCTACTGTGTCACCGATCTGGAAGTAACTGCCGAGAGCGTTTACATCAGTCAATATGGATGGAACAACAGCGTAGTACCGAAATCCAAAACTGCGGATTTCGAAGAAGAAAAATACATAGAAATCTTAAACATCGTGGATCAATCCAAATTTCTGGCTTTAGATCCTGTGATCGGCTGTCCAGATTGTGCAGATGGAGGCTCAGAATGGATCGAAGTGACCATAGGCTCACGCACTAAAAAGGTCACCTTCGAATATGGCGCATCTATAGAAGGCATAGGTGAAGCCGTTTTAGAGCTACGAAAAATCACACAAAATATTTCAGAACAACTATAACAATTGAATGGACTCAGCCCATCACTTGATGGGCTGAAGTCTAAACACAAAACCTGGATTCTCCACAGCCACATAGATGTATCCATCGGCACTTACTTTCACATTTCTCACTCGCCCGATTTTCTCCATTAGCAGCTCTTCACGATCCACTTTCCCATCATTTATATAGCAAAGGTTCAAATATTGAAACCTCAGCGATCCAACCAAAAGCTGACCTTCCCACCCTGGATATTTGTCACTTGTAACAAAAGCCATCCCAGAAGGAGCAATAGACGGCACCCAATAAAGCACAGGTTGCAGCATTCCCTCCTTTTCAAGAAGATTGGTAAAAGTGGTGCCATTATAGTTGAGTCCATAAGAGATCACTGGCCAACCGTAATTCTTGCCTTTTTCAATGATATTGATTTCATCTCCTCCTCGTGGACCATGCTCGTGTTCCCACAGCTGTCCATCAATAGGGTTTATGGCTAAGCCTTGTTCGTTTCTATGCCCATAAGAATAAATAGAAGATTTGGCTCCCTTTTCATTCACAAAAGGATTATCCGCAGGTATGGTTCCATCATCTTTGATCCTGTGAATTTTACCACAATGATTATCTAGTGATTGCGGGTTTTCATCTCGATTGCCTCGGTCTCCTACCGAAACATACAGTAGTCCTTTGTTGTCAAATTGCAAACGACTTCCATAATGATGTCTCATTGTGGAGTATGGCAGTGCTTCTAAAATCACTTTTCTATTTAAAAGCTCCTTGCCTTTTAGCTGCGCCCGCTCCACAATAGTGGTGGAAACGGTTTTGTTTCCTTCTTTTTTAAACCCTGAATAACTTAAATAAACCAACTGATTGCTTTCAAAATTTGGGTGTATAGCTACATCGAGCAGGCCACCCTGCCCCTCTGCAAGTACATCTGGTACATTTTTCACTTTCGCAGATTGTCGCTCGGCATCTATGTGATACAAATCTCCGGATCGATCTGTGATGAGCATCGCGCCATTCGGCAAAAACGCCATCCCCCACGGCACTTCAGCCCCAGAAAATACCGTGTCAAGTTTGAATGAAAAATTTTTTGTTTCAAAAACACCAGTAACCAGCTTTTCAGTAAACCAATAGCGATCTACATTCTCAATTCCTGATAAAATGTATTGGCTCAATTCCTTGATTTCTTTCTCGGAAAACACCTCACCAAAAGTCGGCATTCCGGCATCTGCCCGACCTCCGCGAATGGTTGCCATTAGGCTATCCGCGCTATTTCCAAACTTCCAATTGCGATCCACAAAGGCTTGCATTTGTTCTCCATGGCATCCTGCGCAATAGGTTTGGTAATTTTTGGCCGCTGACTCAAAGGAAACTTCGCCCTGAGCGAATACGGTGGCGATCGTGAAAAAAGTAAGAATCACTAATATGGGCTTGATCATGAGATGGTTTGTTTTTCTTTCAAAACTATGGCAAAATGCACAATTCGCCACTATTTGAAAGGCTTTCGTGTTGCTCATATGAACCTATTGATTTTTTAAATCACATTCTAGATTGAGTATCTTGTAAGTAAAAAAAATAATTCAGTGCACAATCGAGAAATCGTAATCACTATCGATGATGATGGACGAGGTTTTGATTCGATGGAAATCTCATACGGCTTGGGTCTACGAACGATGCAAAGCAGAGCGGAAGCCTTCTCTGGCTCATTTGAGATTGCGTCTTATATTGGCAAGGATACCAATATCGTAGTAAGGTTTCCTATCAGCCCATCTACAGACGAAACTGATAGGAATTAATTTCTATTTCAAAAATTCTTTCAACATAGCACTGATTGGCGCTGCTTCGGTCAGAAAACCATCATGACCAAAATCTGAAGGTATTTCCTCAAATCTGGCTCCTGGTATGTGCTTGAGCAATAAAAGCCTGCTCATGTGGTGGAAACAAAATATCCGTATCTATTCCTATCACCAGCGCCTTGGACTTGATGCGTTTCAAAGCTGCCTCTGCCGAACCAAAATGTCTACCAACATGATGACTATCCATTGCTTTGGTGAGCGTATAGTAACTATCGGTAGAAAAACGCTTGCGTAGCTTCTCTCCCTGATACTTTTGATAGGAAGCCGCCGAAAACGAATCCCAGCGCTGATCTACATCTTCCTGTGTTTTCTGGTAAGTATTGTAGTGTCTATAAGAAAGCATGGCTATAGCTCTAGCAGCTTCCAAGCCTTTGGATGGATCGATATTCTCTAAAGCCATACGTTGTGCTTCGTTGAAAGCTATGCCCCATGGAGAATGATATGCATTGGCCGCCATTGGCACGATATACTCAAAAAGCGTTGGCTCCTGCACCGCCCACTCAAGCAACTGCTGCCCACCCATAGACCCTCCAATGCCTAAGTGAATTTTCTCCACACCCAAATGCTTGATCAGAATTTGATGAAGTTTCACCATATCTTTTACGGTCACAAGAGGGAAACCTGGGGCTTTTGGCCCAGTAGTTCCATAGCACGAACCAAGCATATTGGCACATACAATAAAATGATCCTTTGGATTGATCACCTCTCCTTCACCCACTACTCCTGGCCACCATTCCATTGGGTTGCTATTGGCCGTTAGCGCATGAAATACCCAAACCACATTGGTTTTGGTTTTATTAAGCTTTCCAAAAGTAGTATACCTGATTTTCACATTCTGGAGCGTGTCTCCACACTCCAGAAATAATGGTTTTTCCACTTTCAACTGTAACGATTTTGGCGTTTCAGTCTTAGGACTTGTTTCCACTGTTTGCATATGTTTTTTCAAATGCTTGTTTAAAATCTGCTTTTATATCTTCTATGTGCTCTATACCCGCCGATACTCGAAGCAAGTTCGGAAGAACGCCAGCGGCCAACTGCTCACTATCAGAAAGTTGCTGATGCGTAGTTGCCGAAGGTTGAATGATCAAGGTTTTAGCATCCCCAACATTGGCAAGATGACTCACCAGCTGAAGGCTATCTACAAATTGAGTGGCTTGTTCTTTTTCTCCTTTTAGGACAAAAGAAAAAACTCCGCCAAAACCGTGTTTCAAATATTTCTTGGCCAGACCATGATACTTGCTGCTTTCCAACCCTGGATAATTCACTTTCTCCACTTGCGGGTGCGCCTCAAACCAGCGTGCCAGTTCCAAAGCATTGTCCACCGTGCGTTGCACTCTCAGAGACAAAGTCTCCAGACCTTGAATCAGTTGAAAAGAGTTGAACGGACTCAGTGCTGGGCCGAAATCTCTCAAACCTTCCACTCTCGCACGAATCGCAAAAGCGATGTTTGGAAGTCCCAATGGATTGCCTTCACCAAATACATCCCAGAAAACCAATCCGTGATATCCTTCAGATGGCTGAGAAAAAGCTGGAAACTTGCCATTACCCCAGTTGAAGTTACCTCCATCCACAATCACTCCTCCAATAGAAGTACCATGTCCACCTATCCACTTAGTTGCTGATTCGGTAACGACGGACGCTCCATGCTTCAATGGCTGAAACAAGTATCCACCAGCACCAAAGGTGTTGTCCACTATGAGTGGAATATCATGCTTCTTGGCTACTGCCGCGATCGCTTCAAAATCTGGAATATTGAACCCTGGATTACCGATAGTTTCAAGGTAAAGGGCCTTGGTTTTTTCGTCAATCAGCTTTTCAAAATCTGCAGGACTATCCGTTTCAGCAAACCGAGCTTCAATTCCTAATCGCTTAAAGGCAACTTTGAACTGATTGTATGACCCTCCATATAAAAACTGAGTAGATACAAAATTGTCTCCGGCCTCCAAAATATTGTTTAGCGCAATAAACTGAGCTGCTTGCCCAGAGCCAACCGCTACTGCCGCCACACCACCTTCAAGTGCCGCGATACGCTTTTCAAAAACATCTGTAGTTGGATTCATGATCCTAGTATAGATGTTGCCAAACTCCTTCAAACCAAACAAGTTGGCTCCATGCTCCGAGTTCTTGAAGGTGAATGAAGTGGTTTGATATATAGGCACTGCTCTCGAACGTGTAGTCTCATCTACTTCCTGACCAGCATGTATTTGTAGTGTTTCAAATCTTAAATCTTGTGACATTGTATTTGGGGTTTAATATTTAATAAAAAATGAAATGAAGTGGATTGTAGAAAGGTGAATGCGTAATTCACCACTTAGGTGACCACAAAATCCAGAATGGGTCAGATTTGATTAAAGCTGACGCATACAAAATCCATCATTGGATATCACCTGATAGAAGAGAATAACGGGATCGGATTGGCTGCTATGAGCCTGTCTTTGGTTTCTGATTTTCATATTATTTCAATTTATCATTCAGGTATTAGCACCTTTTCGCCAGAGGTCGAAGGTTGCTAGTGCTTCATGGAGCCTGTCTCTCAGCACTTCTTTATAAATCGAATACAATCGATTTGAGACTGCAAACGTAAATCGAGATTACCGTGTTTCCAAAACTTAAACGAAAATTTACTACCCTTTTCGCCTTAAGACAATTTCTTCATCTCCATATTCAAATAATGACGCCGCTATACAAATTAAAAGGCTTTGGATTGGACATTAGACTTCACCTTGAAAATCGCTATTATCACGAGTCAGAAAGTGTCTACTTTTGTGCACAATCCATTTTTTGAGCACTTTCAGTAGCAGGATTCAAAATTTTGAGCGTATTATATTTTGCCCAAAAACCTATTTGCAAGCGATTTGGAAGTATCTTGTAAGTTCAAATATTAATAAGTATGAGTACACCATCAGTAGTAAAATTTAATACCGCACATCAACCAGAGTTTTTCCCCGAATTAAGACGAAGAGTAAACAAGCACTTTAAGGATAAAAAAATATCTCAAAACGCTAATCTCGAAATGAAAATCAAAACGATTTTCATGATCTCTCTATATTTTATTCCATTAGCCTTGATGGTTTCGGGCAGTAGTTAGCTCATTGGCGGGAATCTTGATAATGTGGGCGCTTATGGGTCTTGGAATGTCTGGTATTGGGCTATCCATCATGCATGATGCCAACCACGGTTCTTATTCTAAAAACAAATATGTGAATAACGCACTTGGGTTTTTAGTGAATTTTACTGGAGGATATCACAACAACTGGAAAATCCAGCACAATGTGCTTCACCATTCTTTTACGAATGTGCACGAGTTTGATGAAGATATAGATAAAGGTATTATGCGCTTTTCTCCGAATCAACCACTAAAAAGCGGTTATCGTTTTCAAGCGTTTTATGCTCCTTTCTTATACGGATTGATGACTATCTATTGGTTGGTAGCAAAAGACTTTCAACAATTGCTTAGGTACAAAGAAAAAAACCTACTTGCTGGACAAGGGCTAACCGTGAGAAAAGCAATGGCAGAGATCATCTTTCACAAAATTTGGTATGTGGCTTTATTTATCGCTCTACCATTGTTGACCATAGACCTTCCTTGGTGGCAGATCATGTCTGGATTCTTTTTAATGCACTTCATCTGCGGATTGTTTCTTGCGTTGATTTTCCAACCAGCACACGTAATTGAAGAGACTGAATTTTTTGTGCCTGATCAATCAGGAAGTGTAGAAAACAACTGGGCTATTCACCAAATGAAAACCACCGCCAATTTTGCAAATGGTAGTGGTGCATTTTCATGGTTTATTGGTGGACTAAATTATCAAATCGAGCATCACCTATTCCCAAATATCTGCCATGTTCACTACAAAGACATTTCGGCTATCGTGAAACAAACAGCGGAGGAATTCAATGTGCCGTATTATCATCATAGCACTTTTCTTAAAGCGCTGGGTAGCCACTTCACATTACTCAATGAATTGGGAACTGGGGAATATGATAAAAAGAAAAAATTCGCAGCTGCATAACATTAGCAACTAGTCTAGAGACACCTTACCGACCAAACACTTGAAAGTGTTTGGTTTTTTTGTGCCAAAATTTAATTGCAATGCACTACAGTAAATAAGCGATCCAACTTAAAATTGAGCTTTTCCATTTCAGTAGCGTTGCTTTTTAGTGCTCCCAGTGGGGTTGCATATTTATCTGCGATATTTGGATACACATCTATTCTTGCGAACAACAACATCTCTTGCGATACTTTTAGCTTATTTCGTTTCATAACTCTCTTACTTAAAAATCTTAATATGAAATTAAGAAAACGCAACCAAGAAGCCTTTTAATTTTCGATAGACAAGGGTATTTGTAAGGTATAGCGCCTATAACTACTTAAAAAAAAATCTAAGTTGATTTACATAGAGGCTATGAGCCTTTTACACGAGAAATTTTTATAACTATCTGATAATAAGCAGCAAACAGCCAATGTTTGTGTAATTATCAAATGGACTTTATATAATAATTCTAAGTCATGAAAAAAGCCCCAACGGGGCTTTCAAATTTTATGTATGGTTAGTCATAGAAAATCTTAAATTGACTGCTCCAGCATCTTTATAATATCCAGCACAATGATCATATCTTCCTTTCGCTTGACGATACCATGAAAATAAGCATCGTCCTGAGAAACGTTCGTAACCAATGCGGATTCTGTATCTATTTGCGACTCATTTATCAAAATGGTACTGGGAATTTTATTGACATAAAATCCGGCTTTGATATCCTCATCTTTCACAATAACAACAAAGCCATCTTCGCTGATCAAGGTTTCTTTACGTTTTGGGTAGAGTTTTTTTTCAATATCAATAATACAAATAACCTCTCCCCGCACGTTACCAACTCCAAGCACAAAATCTGGAGTCTGTGATATTTTAGTGATTTTAGGTATTCTAACTACTTCTTTAACTCGTTCGATAGAAAGTGAATACTGCTCCTTTCCAATCGGAAAGGCCACCAAAGTCACTCGCTTATCTACCTTCGTTTCTTTTTTCACTTGAGCATTCAACTGAGAAAGCTCTGCAGCATCTACCCAACTTCCCTGTGCTCCTAGAGTGGTCATTTCCTCAATAGCACCAGCATCCTCCGCTTCCTTAGGGCTATCGTCCTGAGAACCTGATGTATTTTTCAAATTATTACCTAGTGCCATGTCTTTGAAGAGTTTTTAGTTCAGCCCTTTTATCCTTGATTAGATGAAATGCTAAAGTCTGTTTTAAGCATAAATATATAAAGATTTACACCCACCGCACATTTCAATCGATCGGGATTCACAATTAACCTAATAGTTTAAATTTGCTCACGCCTTGTTTCAGCTCCTGAGCTATTTCATTCAATCGCTCGGATTTCTGCATATAACTCTCCATACCTGCGGAAAGCTCCGTAGCAGAGCTGGCAACCTCCTCGGTTCCTGCTGCTGTCTGCTCAGCAATAACCACCACAGATTCCGTAATAGTTACTACACTGGAAATGCTTTGGCCCTGAGCCTTGGTTGATTTTAGTATCTCTTCAGAATAATTCAACGTCTGATTGGATGATTGCGACATTTGCTGAAATACTACCGATGCTTCATTGGATGCATCCACACCTACCTTTACATTCGAATTCATCGTTTCGATCACCTGAGCTGCCTCCAAAGTATCTTTCTGAACATCAGTGATGAGCTTTTCAATTTCTCGAGCAGAAGTTCTTGAATCCTCAGCTAGCTTTCTGATTTCTTCAGCTACAACAGCAAAACCACGACCTGCATCGCCGGCTTGTGCTGCTTCAATCGCTGCATTCAATGCCAACAAATTCGTTTGTGCAGCTATATCCGTAATCATACTAAGTACACGCGCTATTTCTTTTGAACGCTCAGTAAGCACGCGCATGGACTCATTGGTTTGATGCGAATATTTCATTATCTCACTGATGCTGTCCACAACATTTTTAGACATCTTAGTGCCTCGCTCACTATTTTCAACTCCTTGCTTGGCTGCAATATTGATCGCTTCACTCTTTTCACCCATATCCCGAGAGTTCACCAAAATGCTTTCGACAAGTGAAGATGATTCATCTACCTTGGACACTTGGGTTTGAGCTCCATTGCTCATTTGGGCTATTGAGCTTGCTATCTCACGCGAATTGGTGTTCATCTCCTCACCTGTACTCAACATTTCAGTTGACGATTCTTCTATGGTACTTGCCATTGCTGTAATTTGAGCAAGTAGCACATTCAAATTGTCTAGTGCTTGGTTTAGCCCTGACGTCAAAATATAAATATCTCCTTTTGCCTCAGCAGTATACCTTACAGTGAGGTCTCCCTCAGCCATGGCACTCACAATCTGATTAACAGCCATAACTGGATCCGCTATTGAAGCCAATAGATCATTGATGGATTCGCTCAAATCACTCCATGCTCCGTCTTTGTCCTCTGTATCAATCCTTGCACTCAAGTTTCCTTCATTCTTAGCCGACCTTACGACCAAGTTTGTTTCGTTAATTACGTTGTTCAAGTTATCCCTCATGACGAGCAGAGACTGTCCTAGTACATCTTTGTCACTGAGCTGACTATATTCAGCCTCTAAGTTTCCTTTCCCAATTTCCGATGCAAAAATGGAAGTCTTGGACAAACCCTTCCGCAAGTTCATAAGTGACTTGATCATGTCACCAATTTCATCATTGGTGATTTTGATGTCCAATTCTGGCAACTCGCCATCACCCATTCTTTTAATGAGACCGTTCACCTCATTTACTGGCTTGGTCACTGCTTTAGTTGATAAGAAAGAGGAAACTGCACCGATAGCCACAGCCAACAGCGTAAATAAAATAAGCACCATTTCCACTGAGTCAAAAGAAGCGTACTTCTTCTCAACGAGAGTGCGAGATTGTTTCTTCAGACGTACTATTTCTCCTGAAAGCCCAACATTCACTTCGTCTAATGTGCTGACAATATCATTGTCCAGTAGCGGTATAAGTTCGAAAAGAAGAAATTCATCATCATAGGCTTCTCTGGTATTCAGTTGGGCCATCAACTGATCCTGAAAAGGCACTGTCTCTTTGTACTTATCAATAAAATAATTGATACTATCAAAATTGATGGTAGGCCATTGCTCCATGAGTAGACTAATGTCTTTCTCTACTTTGGAAAATCCAGTCTCACGAATTGTAATCAAATCCGCTTTATCCTGCTCATTAGGTAGGTATAGCCAATTTGTTGCAAGATTTCGAGTGGACTCTGTTACTTTATCAAACTCCTCAAGGCTGCTTATAAGAGGATAATATCCCTCAGTGATTTGGGTATCTATCTTTCTACTTTGGCGCAATGTCCACAAGCTGTAAAACCCACTGATCGAAATCAGAATAATAACAACTGCGTTTCCAAGAGCTATCTTTTTTCCTATATTAAATCTTTTGAAGAATTTGATCTTTTTCATGGCGTGATTTGATCTTTTCAAGACTTCTATCAAGTCTGTATTATATTAATTGATTGAAGACGCTAGGCTAATTAAATCATCTTTCACTTTGAGATTTGTGCCATTAATCGCAGTTTTATTCAACTCAAATGCTATTTTGTTTCCCTTTGAAATAAAATTCAAATGAGAACCCTTATTCACTGCTCCATCAAACTCAGTGATGACTAATGTGTTTTTACTCACATTTCCCAGACAGGTGGCCAACTGACCTTTACTTGCATCGGTCACAAAAACAATATCTTGACTAAGTGTTCCGCTTGCTGAGCTCAACTCTTCTATTCGGATACTTCGATTATCAATTTTCTTTGATTCTGCCAGTTTGTTCAATGCCTCAACCAATGGTTGATTTTTACCTATAATAGCAATACGAAAAGTATTAGAAGAGCTTCCCCAATCCACTTTTTGTGCAATACCATAAATAAACACAGATTGGAATCTTGGGTCAAATGTTTGAGAAAGCGCACTCACACTTACTCCTATTAAACAAACAAATACGAGCCCTAAAATACTTGCTCTCCATTGTCTTGGATTTCTTGCTGGGTATGTTTTAATATTTTTCATTTTAAATCAATTTATACTTAAAAGCCGGAGTGAAAAATTTAATTCTATTGAAAATACGTCAGGATGATCGCGCTTTAAAGAACAACCTGGTGAAATTAACAACTTTCATTTAATCAACCATACCTATTACAATTAATGAGCCAAATTCAATTTAGATAATATCTCCTAATGGAAAGGTTCTAGAATCTATATGTATTCCGCATTGCTTTCTTCTAATTAAACGCTTTCAAAGTTTGGTAATTAATAGCTCTTGTCATTCAAAGATGTTTGTGATCAAGTAATATTTCCGCTGATCGGACTTTTTTTGTTTTCAACTAAAATCAAAATTTCGCTACGACTTTAATTTAAACTTACCAACCCTTCTCTTCAGTTCTATGGCTACTTCTGACACACCGTAGGACTTTTGAGTATAATTGGCCATACCTGAGGACAATTCAGACGCACTACTTGCAATCTGCTCTGTACCCGCTGCTGTTTCTTCTGCGATGACAACCACACTTTCTGTAATGCCTACTACATTACTAATGTCATCCATCTGTGTCTTGGTCGCATTCAGAATACCCTTCCGCCAATTTCAATGTTTCAGCTGTGGACTGTGCTATTTCAGCGAACGCCGATGATGCATCTCTGGAAGCTTCCTCTCCTCCTTGAATACTGGTAGTCATGATAGAAAGCATCTGTGACGCCTCTTGTGAATCCCTTTGCACATCTCCTATTAAGCCTTCGATCTCCTTCACAGATTTTCTTGACCCTTCGGCAAGTTTTCTAATCTCCTCGGCCACTACAGCAAATCCACGACCTGCGTCTCCCGCTTGAGCTGCTTCAATAGCCGCATTCAGTGCCAAAAGATTTGTTTGTGCGGCTATTTCTGTGATGATACTCAAGACACGAGACATCTCTTTGGAACGCTCAATGAGAATTGTGATTGATTTATTGGTATCCTCAGAGAAAGCTGTGATATCTTTCATACTAAAGCCAACCTTCTTGATCATCTTAAGCCCTTGCTCGCTACTATCCGTACTGCGTTGAGCTGCCTTGTTGATGGTTTCTGATTGAAAGCCCATTTCATTTGCAGATTTTAAAATAGCCTCTATCAATCTAGATGATTCATCTACTTTCACCACCTGATTTTGGGCTCCCCTGCTCATTTCAGAAATAGAAGATGCTATTTCGCCAGTATTAACGTTGATTTCCTCACTCGCAGCTAGCATTTCATTTACAGAATCGCCAATTTCATTGGCATGAGATACGACTCCTTTGAGCACAGCTTCTAATTCATCCAAGGCCTTGTTGAAATTTTGAGCCATTTCAAGAATATCTCCTTGCAAATCGCCATCAAAACGCTGAGTGAGGTCTCCTTCTGCTATTCCATTCACCACCTCATTGATTGACATAAAAGGCGCATGCAAAGACTCCAGTAAATGATTTACCGAATCTGCCAAATCAAACCACACTCCACTTTTGCCTTCTGTCTCTACCCTCGCAGCTAATCTTCCTTGTTCTCCTGCTTCACGTACCACAGCGTTGGTCTGCGCCAATGAAGATTGTAGATTATCTCGCATTGTCAATAGGGATTTTCCTAAAATGTCCTGTTCACCAGAAACAGCAAAATCAGTTTTGAGATTACCCGTTCCTATTTGTTGAGCGAAAGAAGCTTTTGTACTTAAATCTTCTCTTAAGGACTTTAGTGCCAATGACATTTCATTCATCTCAGTGTTACCTGCATCCACAAATTCTACCGACGAATTAAGTTCTCCTTTTGCCAATGATTGAAGCACGCTACTTGCGTTTGCAATGGGCCTAGCGATACCCCGAGCCACAATAAAGATAGCACCCGCCATCAAAGAAAGTGACAACAAAGCAACTATTACATTGACAACAAACTCATCATAAAACGAAGCAATAACCACTCTCCTAGGAAGGCCTAAGCCTATCACCAGAAAATCATTTTGTCCCTGAATTTTGACGGGTTGAATGGCTGATAAAATTGGGCGCTGATCTTCTCCTAATTTAAACTTTAAAGATTTACTTTGATTGAGCTTTGCTGATTCTTGAATAATATTTTTAAGATCAGCATCAGCATCTAGTCCTTCTAGATCATTTATATCGGAGTACCGATCAAGAATTTCACCATTGGCATTGGCCAAAAACAAAACATCTACACTATCCAACTCCGCTTTCAAATTATCGAAAAGGACTTTCAGTGAAACTGTACCGTATAATGTAGCAGCACCATTGTTAATAGACATCTGGTATAAATCCTTACTCCCACCTGCACCACCACTCGGTTGAGCACCTTGATTCACAGAAATATTCCCTTCGCCTATATTGTTAGAGAAAGATAGATAGGCAATGGATTCGTCCATCTGCATCAAATTTTGCAATAGCTCCTCTGCTTGGTTGGATTCAGTGGTATTGCGCAGGCTCAGTTCGGATGCTTTCAAGAGCGCCTCGGTATGTCCTAACCTCGTCAGCATCTGCTCTGAAAGCTTTTCTGCACGCACCGAGGTAAGAATTTCAGCTTGCTCAATCGCCTTACTCAATGTAAAGTAGCTGATGTAGCCGAAAATGATTAAAAAGCAGAAGAAGGTAATACTTAGAATATAAAGCATCATCTTCTTTCGGATGGTCATTGTATTTATTTGTTTCACCGCTTAAGTCTTCAATTAATTAACTCTTCACTCCCTCTAAAAATCATTGAGGCACTACTGATATTCTCTCACAAATATCATACTTTGATCAAAACGGCTTAACAAAAACACACCCACCAGTTATGATTCAAGTGGTTAAGCTAAGCAATGATAAATTCAATATCAACAGGTAAAAGACCAGTTGGCAGAATTAAAGGATAAATGCACATGAAATGGTAAAAAGTTAACCATTTGGTGATCTTAGCATCCACTCCGTGGTAGATTCAATTTAATTGTCAGAGTGTAGACAAGTCATTCGGATATAATTGACCTAAATTTGAAAATAGATCAAAAAACACAGATTGGTAGCGGCAAAAGTCAGAGTAATAATCCCAGCGTTTAACGAGCAAAATGCTGTGGGCTTGGTTGTAAATGAAATCCCCAAGGACTGGGTAGAAG
Source organism: uncultured Cytophagales bacterium (assembly GCA_963848175.1). Taxonomy (GTDB): domain Bacteria; phylum Bacteroidota; class Bacteroidia; order Cytophagales; family Cyclobacteriaceae; genus JAMZMI01. The sequence goes on along the minus strand of CAWKCO010000003.1, from coordinate 222,836 downwards.
AGATAATAGTCGTAGATAATGGTTCAAATGACAATACGTACCAAACGGCTCTTAACCATGGAGCTACCGCTCTAAAAGAGCCAAAAAAAGGATACGGACAAGCCTGCCTCAAAGGCATGGCTCATATCGCTTCATCCGCAACCCAACCAGATATCGTTGTTTTTCTAGATGGTGATCACTCCGATTTTCCGGATCAACTGCCTCGATCTGGTTCACCCCATTTTGGACGGCAGAGCTGATCTTGTGATCGGTTCGCGAGCAATGGGCACAAAAGAGCGTGGAAGTATGACTCCTCAGCAAATATTTGGCAACTGGCTTGCCACCAACTTTGATAGCTATTTTTTATAAAGTAAAATACACTGACCTTGGTCCCTTTCGGGCAATCAAATATGATGCACTGGTGGCGCTGGACATGCAGGACACAAATTATGGCTGGACAGTCGAGATGCAACTAAAAGCAGCCAAGCAAAAACTAAAAACACTAGATGTTGCTGTGAACTACAGACAGAGAATTGGTGTGTCAAAAGTCTCTGGAACAGTGAAAGGCACAATAATGGCGGGTTACAAAATTCTTTTCACCATCTTCCGATATTTGTAACACATGGTTTGGGTCATAATCATCGGATATTTCATAGCACTAAGCGCTATATGCCTGTTCAGCCTTGAGCAGCTCAATCTTGCCATTCTTTACCGCAAGGCAAAAAAAATAGTGAGCCAAGAAGAGCGATCAGCTTGCTACCCCAAAGTGACAGTGCAACTGCCTGTCTACAACGAAAAATATGTGGTTGAGCGTCTTATCGATGCTGTTTGTAGGTTGGAATATCCAAAAGACCGGTTGGAAATACAAATACTTGACGACTCCAGCGATGAGACGACAGAACTCTGTCAAGCAAAAGTGAACCATTGGAAAGCTGTGGGTTTAGATATCTCACTGATTCGAAGACCAGATAGAGTTGGGTTTAAAGCTGGTGCACTACAGTATGGCCTAGGGGTGGCAAAAGGTGAATTCATCGCGATTTTTGATGCAGACTTTTTACCTGGCCCATCATTTCTCAACAAAACAGTAACGCAGTTTGATCAAAGCACAGGTATGGTGCAAACCAAATGGGTGCACCTAAACGAAAGCTACAGTTTGCTAACAAAAATGCAAGCCTTCGGGCTCGACGCACATTTTAGTATTGAGCAGACGGGTCGGGCTTCCTCTGGCAAGTTTATGAACTTCAATGGCACGGCTGGGGTGTGGAGAAAATCTTGTATAGAATCCGCTGGTGGATGGCAACACGACACGCTCACTGAAGATTTAGATCTAAGCTACAGGGCGCAACTGAAAGGCTGGAAATTTAAGTATTTGGAAGATGTGACCACTCCTGCAGAATTGCCTGTTATTGTCCCTGCCATAAAATCACAACAATACCGATGGAATAAAGGAGCTGCTGAAACGGCAAGGAAAAGTCTCTTTTCTGTTCTCAAATCAAAAGAATCTTTCAGCATCAAGCTCCATGGAGCACTGCACCTGCTCAATTCATCAGTATATATATTCTTACTTATAGGAGCACTCCTGTCCATCCCTTTGATTGCGGTAAAGGCCTCCCGCCCCGATTTGAAAAGTATGCTTGATTGGGCGTCTATATTCATTGTTGGTTTTGCGGCAATGGCCATCTTTTATTGGATTTCCTCCAAGGCCAACAAAAAAGATCAACCGTTTCGCTACTACCTCAAAAATTTTCCGCTCTTCATCACTTTCAGCATGGGATTGTGCTTGCACAACGCTGTAGCTGTAATTGAAGGGTATATGGGCGTGAAAACTCCATTTATTCGAACTCCCAAGTTTAATATTATTTCTACCAAAGACACATGGAAGGGCAATGTGTACATGAAACGATCGATCAGTTTTTTGACAATTTTGGAAGGTTTGTTGTGCCTTTACTTTCTGTTTGGGATTGGCTATGGCATTGCACTCAAGGATTATGGCCTGATCCTTTTTCATTTGATGCTTTCGCTTGGGTTTGGGGGGGTGTTTATCTACTCAATCAAGCCTATTTCACATGAATAAACCCATCCATTACGGCTTAAGTCTATTTTTCCTCCTTGGGTTGTTATTACTGGGAGTATGCATTCCACGACATGAAACATTGGTACTCATCCCAACCTATACCGCTGTTTTCTGTGCTTATTTTTTCATTGTCAAAAAGCCTATTTTAAATGAACAAGCACTGTTCAGCATTGGAATTGTCTCTCGACTTTCGTTATTCCTAGCCCTTCCGTCACTCTCAGATGACGTCTATCGTTTTATCTGGGATGGCACGCAGCTTCACTTAGGAATAGATCCTTATGCACATCTCCCAAGTGAACTGATAAAAAGCGAGCTACCAGTATCCCTTAACACGCTTTATAATAAGCTCAATTCACCAAATTACTTTACGGTTTATCCTCCACTCAATCAAGTGCTATTTTGGATAAGCACAAGTACAGGCGATCATCCCCTCTTTGCTACGAATATCCTACGCGCTTTTATCTTAATCTCTGATTTAGGCTCTTTTTGGCTATTGAAAAAACTCCTGACTCAATACGATCAATCTCCAGCAAAAGCCTACTGGTATTTCCTAAATCCACTGGTTATTTTAGAATTCACGGGCAACCTGCACTTCGAAGCTTTTGTGATTTTGTTCGTACTTATGGGCATTTTTTTTATCAGAAAGAAAAAAATGATCTCTGCAGGTTTTGCCGTTGGAGGAGCCATTGGCATGAAACTACTCCCTCTTATCTATCTCCCAGTCATACTATTTAAACTTAAAAAAAAGGGACTTATAATATGCGTTGTAGCCATGACTGTAGCTATCTCCACCTTTTTACCTTTACTCAATAGCGCCTTGTTTAGCAATATGCAAAAGAGCTTAGGTCTGTATTTCCAAAGTTTTGAATTCAATGCGAGCATCTATTTTCTCATTAGAGAAATCGGCTTTTGGATAAAGGGCTACAACATTATCGGCACGCTAGGACCATGGTTGGCGGTTATTTCCCTTGTACTTATTTTAAGCGTAAGCATTGCTGGAAGTTACTACCGATGGACATTGCCCAAGACTATGCTTCTAGTACTGTCTAGCTATTTGCTATTGGCTACCACGGTACACCCATGGTATGTTTTGCCTTTGATCCCTCTAGGGCTTTTGTCTGGCTACTACTTTCCCGTGGTATGGAGTTTGCTCATTGTCGTGACTTACGCTGGCTACACCCCAGGGGGTTTTGAACTATCAGGGTATTGGGTCATGTTGGAATATTTTATTCTCTTTACTTTCCTATTTTTCGAAATCCGACATAAAAATGAATCGAATATTCCTCCTCACTCTTAGCCTGGTATGGTGCACTGTGGCTTGTGGCCAAACCTCCTACGACAAAAAACTCGAAAGCCTCTATAACCATACCGTGCCTTTGATCTCAGCAGATTCACTTTCACAGCGGACGAAAGCCGATGACCTAATCATCCTAGACACTCGCACTCCAAAGGAATATGCCGTCAGCCATCTGCCCAATGCAATTTTGGTGGATTATGACCGCTTCCGACCGAAAGATGTAAAAAACTTAAACAAAGACGCTCCCGTGATCGTGTATTGCAGCGTTGGTTACCGAAGTGAACGCATCGGAGAAAAAATGCAAAAAATGGGATTCAAAGAGGTGAAAAACTTATACGGTGGTATTTTTGCATGGAAAAACAGTGCATATTCCGTGATCAACTCCTCAGGAGCAGAAACAGACAGTGTACATACGTATAACAAAAACTGGTCTCAGTGGCTTTTAAACGGCATAAAAGTTTATGAATAACAAAGAACTTCTCATCCTCTTCGTAAAAAATCTAATCCCTGGAACGGTAAAAACCCGACTAGCTGAAGAAATTGGTATTGATGGTGCGCTGGATGTCTATCAATTTTTAGTGGAATGTACTTATGAACAAACCCAAAATTTGAGTTGTGACAAAGTGGTGTATTACTCGGAGTATGTGGAACTTGGAGATATCTTTGAATCTGAGGACTACCAACAAAAAATCCAAAAGGGAGCCGACCTAGCGGAGCGAATGACCGATGCTTTTGAGACGGCCTTCAAAGATGGATATGAGCGTGTAGTGATCATTGGTTCCGACTGCTTTGATTTGAAAGACAGCCATATAGAAGATGCCTTTTTCGCATTGGATGAAAATGATATGGTAGTAGGGCCTGCCAAAGATGGAGGATATTACCTCTTGGGTATGAAAAAAATGCATCCATCACTTTTTGCCAACAAAACTTATAGCCATAAAAAAGTCCTGAACGAATTGCTTAATGAAATCGCGCAAAAGGACTTGACATTTGAGCTCCTGCCAGAACTTAGCGATATAGATACACTGCAAGATTTAAAAGACTCTGATATTGATTTTGAATTTGTAAGCGAGGATGAATAAAAATCCTGAGCAAGACTTCTCAAGAGAGCGTCAATCCCTACTTTCAATACCACTTTACCTGTTGATCATTAGCGCTATGGCAATAGGGCTTACGGGATGCACCTTCGGTAGAACCATTTTTTGGAACTTTGCAGGACAAGAAGATATCGAACGCTTTCCTGCCAATGTGATCACGGCGGATACCTCCACTTTCAATTTCATTCCCCCTAAGAACCACAAAACGCTTTTTATAGATCAATACAGCTCAGTGGGATCCAACTCCATCCCTCTAAACGTTTTTCTCAAGAAGTTCAATCACAATCTGGCATTTTTGGTCATTAAAGATGATACGCTATTATTCGAAAATTATGCCAATGGAAATGATCGTGAATCTGTCGTAACGACTTTTTCCGTTTCCAAATCTATAATAGCCATGCTCGTTGGCGTGGCACTGAAAGATGGATATATTAAAAGCATCAATGATCCCATCACAAACTACTTGCCCGAATTAGGTAAAAAATTCTCTCGAATCACCGTTGAACACCTGCTGTTACATACAAGCGGCATTCGTTTCAAAGAACGCTACATCAATCCATTCAATAATGACGTGGCGAGATACTATTATGGTCGAGATCTTGCTCAGTCCATTGACAGGCTGGAGGTAGAGCACAAACCGGGAATTACATTTCATTACCATAGTGCCAATACACAGCTACTTGGGCTAATACTTAGGCACAGCACAGGCATGAGCGTATCAGCATATTTTCAAGAAAAAATTTGGTCAAAAATAGGTTCTGAAAATGATGCTTCGTGGAGCACGTATGAAAAGCAATCAGTGGAAAAGGCATTTTGCTGTTTTAATAGTACCCCCCAAGACTTGGCGAAATTCGGTAAGTTGGTGATGAATGGTGGAGTGTGGAATGGTGAACAAGTAATCCCTAAAGAGTGGATTGACAAAACACATGAACGTAGCATCAAAAATGGTAGTATTTGGGGCTATCAATATCACATGATATTAGGTCTGAAAGAATATGGTGACTTTATGTCCCAAGGGCTCTACGATCAATACATCTATATGATGCCTGAGAAGAACATTCTTATTGTGTCTGTGAACGAAACACACAAGCCTAGCATTAATTGGCGTTTGGTCTTTTTGCAGATTGTAGATCAGTTGTAGTGCAGAGCTACAAGTACTGTTACTCCCAAATCTGCCTTACCATTTCCTATGATTCATACGTTATTTTACCGAACTCAATATCTCCAACAGTTTAGTGATTTTCAAAGGTTTGGTGATATGGTGATCAAATCCAGCCTTTTTCGTCCCCTCCTTGGCCTCCTCATGCCCATATCCTGTATGAGCTATAAACAAGGCAGGATTTTTATACGTTTTTTTAATCTCTTGTAATAATTGAGAGCCATCCATATCGGGCAATCCAATATCCAATAAAAACACTTCTGGATCAGAATTGTCTAGCAGCGCAAGTGCTTGAGCAGCATTATACACCTTTGAGACTTCACAATTATTCTTCTTCAATCTAAGCTCAAGCAACTGTACAGCATCTTCATTGTCATCTACGATCATCACCTTCAACCCTTTTTTCAAAGTATAATCGGGTGACTTTTCCTTATCCAAACTCTTCCGCACTTTACCTTTCTCCACTAACTCGAAAGTGATAGCAAAAGCACACCCCTTACCCAAACCTGCACTTTCTACAGTAATTGTACCTCCGTGCATTTCTACAAAACTCTTGACAAGGGCAAGCCCTATACCCAGTCCCTTGTTATTTTTATCAGGTGTAATTTGGGAAAAGGGAAGAAATATCCTTTCTGGATCTCCATCAATCCCAACACCATTATCAATGATTTGTATTTTAACCTCTTTATTCGCTGTATTTACTATAATATTTACATCTCCACCAGTTTGTGTGAATTTTGATGCGTTAGTCAATAAATTACCAATAACCTGCTCGAGCCTAAACACATCTCCTTCTACTAGCACCTCTTCCGAACATAATGAAATACTCAGAGCCTGATTTTTAGCAGTAAAAATAGGGTTGAACTCATATACCACATTACCAAGAAGTTGCTTCAAATCCACAAGCTTTGTGTCAAGTCTAACCCGACCTCTAGCGATACGAGCCAAATCGAGTAAATCATCCAACATAGACGACATGCGATGTACATTTCGATCCATTAAATGAAGGACATCAGTTTTTTCACCTAAACTATCCTGAATGAGATCTACCGCCCCACTAATAGCGGCTAGCGGATTTCTCAACTCATGACCTAGTGTTGCAACAAACTCATTCTGACGAGCATTAATACTTCTAAGTTCGTCATTCGCTAATTTCAATGATTCTTCGGACTGCTTCATTGATGTGATATCTTGAACCATTCCGATCATCTTAACAGCTCTATCATTGTCGAAAATGACCTTACCCGTGGCTTGCACCCACGAGATATTCTTGCTGATGTTATTAATTACTCTATAGACCGCAGAATACTGACCATCCCCACTTTTGCTTGAGGCTTTTTTTATTTCTTCTTCTATTCGATCTTTATCATCTGGGTGCAAGCCTCTCCAAAATAATTCTTGACATGGCTTTTCAGTCTCCGTTAAGCCCCACAGCTCACTTATAATCGGATCCCAGACCGTAAGTTCTTTATCTAAATAGTACTCAAAAGACCCGCTATGACTTGAATCTTTAGCAATTCGAAGCTTACTTTCGCTCTCTTTTAACGCAGCGTTTGCTTCGTGGCTTTTCACGGCAATAGAGAGTAGGTTCGCAATGGACTGAATAAAGTTGGCATCATCGCGATCAAAATTATGATGAGACCGACTATGGATTCCCAAAACTCCATAAGGAGGACTTGAATGGTTGATAACCACACTCATCCCGCTCACCACATCATGTTCAAATAATAAGTTGGGTCCATAAAATCGTCTTTCATCAGTCATACTAGGGACAATGACAGGTTCCTTCTGAGTAAGAGTAAAGCCTGCTTGAGAATCTTGCTGATCTGGAACAGTGACTTTTCCCACAAGGCCTGGACGCCAACCAATCCCAGAAACGAGTAATAAATTATTTTCCTTAGGTTGGTATTTCAATATTTTACAATATTCCACATTCAAGGTGTGAGCAACTTGTCGCACCAAGTTATCCATAAAGTCATCTATGTGCATTCCTGATAGTGCAAGCATACCTAGTTTAGCAGCTGTCGATTGTTGCAGCTCTCTGCGATGTGCGGCTTCTGCCAGCCGCTTCATCTCCGTGATATCCAAAAAAGTAACTACCACTCCTTCTATACGCCGATCCTCAGTTTTATACGGGCTGATTCCTCGTTTGAACCACCTCCGATCATTTCCTATTTTTTCAGAACTTGAAGATTCCAGCGTATGCAGCACACTCTTTGCTTCATCCATTAAATCGTCTCCAAGAAGCGAGTTATTAAGTGCGTGAATCGGACGATCTATATCCATTTGACCTATACCTAACAACGTTTCGGTAGCTGGTGTATAGCGTTGGATTTTGAGCGATGTGTCAAGAAATATTGTAGGTATATTCGTACTACCAAAGAAATTGTTCAAGTCATCATTGAGCGATTGCATCTGATCAATTTTCTCTTTTAACTGTTCATTTACCGTTCGTAATTCTTCGTTAAGCGATCTCAACTCTTCAGTACTCGCCTCCAGTTCCTCATTAGCTGACTGCAGCTCTTCGTTGGTAGATAAGGCTTCCTCATGAGATGCTTTCAGTTCTTCGGTACTTGTTTCTAGTTCTTCTATGGTATTTTGGAGCTCTTCTTTGGTTTCTACCAGTTCTTGTTCTATCTGCTGAACTGCTTTATCCTGATCTAACTCATGCGCCTGATTCGAATCGTCTTGCTTGAATTCACTATTAAAAAAAGTAATGCAAATCGCGTCATCAACAGAACTGTTTTTATTTAGGAGTAATTGAGCCTCTACCTTTACAGCGATTTTCCTATCCTGAAATTCAGGGGGAATATAAGTAAAGGAAACCGCCTCTTGGCTTTTACGAGCTTTGAAAATTACGCTCCTTACACGAGAGGTCAACGCTGGAATCAAGGTTCGAAATAGGTCATTATGAGGCTCTCCCTCTGGAACAATCACGTACGGAGACAGATTGCCGTGGTTGTAGAGAATCTCACCTTTAGTTCCCACAATCATGGTAGGTGGCAGCAACGTACCCAATAAGTCTCTACGCAACTGCTCTGCCCTAGTGATGGACTCTGGTCGCTTGTCTGTTGACTTCTTTTTCTCCATTAATCGTCCTCTCGAAGCAAGCCTCTTTTGGAAGAAAACAGGTTCGACTGTACTGTTTTCCTTTTTATATATTCGCCATTTTTTGGATAAAACCTTATATTTATCATTCCCTGCTCCTATGGATTCAGCACTTCCAAGAAACAGATACCCTTCTGGTTTTAAAGCAAAATGAAACGCATTAATCACTTCATTCTGAATTTCTTTTTTCAGGTAGATAAGTAAATTCCTACAGCTTATGATATGCATTTGTGAAAAAGGAGGGTCACTAGTTACATTTTGAACCGCAAATGACACTAAATCTCTAACCTGACGTTGTATCTGATACACATCTCTGTTCATTCTAATAAAATAGCGATCTATGTATATGTCTGGCACCTCAGACACGATGCTCTCTGAGTAAATTCCCTTTCTAGCTACGGCTATTGCCTCTTCATCTATATCCGTGGCAAAAACTTTAATGCGGTTATCCTTACCTTGAGCACGCATAGCTTCAATAAGCAGTATAGTTAAAGAATATACTTCTTCACCAGTTGCGCATCCTGCCACCCAAACACGAAAATCTTCGTCTGCTTCCAAAGACTTTATGACATCAGGCAATACATCATTTTCCACGACCTCAAAAGCATCACCATCTCTAAAAAAGTCTGTCACGTTGATCAAAAGATCTTTTATTAGAAATTTTCTCTCTGTTGCATCTTGGCGCACTTGGCTCAAATAATCTTCATAGTCCTTTATTCCTGCGAGTCCCATCCTACGTGCGATGCGTCGCTGAATCGTACTAGACTTATATTGCTGAATATCGAAACCTTCATGACTCACTAGTATATGAGCAATGTCTTGAAGGCTATCATCCAATCCCAAACTAATATCTTTACTTTTTTCAATCAAATAGGGGTGTGATAAATACTCTTTCAGTGAACTGCATATCATCTCCACCTTTAAAATTTTATCTGCTACTCCCGCATTTATCGCACTTTCAGGCATGGAGGCATGTTCTGCTGTTTTGGGGTCTTGGGCGATGGTGAGCCCACCTGCAGCTTTGATCATTCGCAAACCTGCGGTACCGTCATTGCCTGCTCCAGAGAGCACAATTCCTATGCATCTATGTTCACATTCACGTGCCAAAGAACGAAACAGATGATCAACGGCTTTACGCATTCCACGCACTTCTTGGGGAGGGGTAAGTTTCAATTTGCCAGCTTCTACTTCAAGATAGGTGTTTGGTGGGATTACATAAATATTTCCAGAAACGACCTTCACTCCATCTGCTGCCACTTCGATGGGTAATGAACTCACTTTTTCCAGTAATTCGGTAAGCATGCTTTCATGGGTAGGGTCTAGGTGCTGAACGATGATATAAGCGATATTACCTTCTTGAGGTAAATTGCTCACCAGTTTTTTCAGTACAGAAAGCCCCCCTGCCGAAGCTCCAATTCCAACCAAACTTACGTTATTATTAACCGCCATAAACACTGAAGATATTTTTACGAGTGAGATTTTAACATAAAGTTAAAAGGATTCAAACGGTTAAAAACAACAATATTTTCACGAATTGCAGCAAAAAAAATAAAATATTTTTCACACCGTCCTTTGTCACCACTCCTTCATAACGTCGCAATGGACCGAGGGTATCGAATCCCTTCACCCAAAATTGATCTAATGACAATTCTGGGATAAAATCACCCAAATAGTTGTCAGTTGATATTTTAATCTTGTTGCAGATCGTAGATCAACTATGATAAAAAGCAAAAAAACCGAAGAGCTGCCCCTCGGTTTTTTAAATATTTAGTATCACGACAACTTATGAATTACGCATCCAATGGTGACTTCCTATTATCTTGCATAGCAATAACTATAATAGTATCTGGTTTGTACCTATAATACACTGTTAAATTTCGATGAAGAACCGCTCGTCGAATGCCTCTCATCCGGTGCGATTGTGGGTACATCATCGGAAAAACAGCAACAGCAACCTCAAAAGCACGTAGATATTTTTCAAATTCTATTACTTCTCGATCAGAAAATTTTTCCAGTATATAGCGTCTTATCTCTTGTGCATTTCGCAATGACCGAGGAGTCCATGTCGCCACTAAAGACCTACCCATCCACCCTCAAAGCATGCCAAAAGTCTGAAGACGAAAGAACTTGACCTTGTGCTTCTTCAGCAATACCCGCTTCAACATTCTCTTTTTCGGAATCAGAAAGATCATTCCACCAATCATGTTCCTTCCCTTGAGCAGAATTTTTAATTGAATTCAATAAATCCAACACTTGTCCGTCCTCCAAAGAAGATACCCACTGAAGAAGTTCTTCTTTGATCGCATCTGAAGGTTTTATAATGCCTTTGCTCAAATTCATTGAATAAAGTTAATGAAAATATGATTTATCAACTAGAGTTGAATTTATTGGGATGCCAAATTTTAGATCATCTTGCTCATAAGCAAGTTACAAGAACATTTAATGCGTTTAATTGCCGTCGGGTTAATAATAGATAGTCGCTTCCTTTAAAAGCAAAAAACCGAAGATTCTCCCTTCGGTTTTTTGTGTCTGACTTGAAAATCCTCAATGTTTTCTACCAACTGGGCATGCCCCTCTTAGAAAATCCTATACTACATCTAAAGTTCAGCGCACCTTTTAGAAATGAATAGGATTCCCTTCGGGAATGACTAGAGAGCGATAAAATACCCACTTCCAATTCTCATTCTCAATTCTACACTTTCTTAATCCAGTGATTACCAAAGTCCTTTACCTCCTCGCAGCAGATTTGCTCCATTACTTGCTGTAGCTGCGTTTTTAGTATCGCGATGGTATGATCTCCACCTTGAGCACCAAGTGCAGCCACTCCATACATAAACGTACGTCCAAGGAAAGCAAACTCCGCTCCTGCTGCCAAACTGCGTGCAATGTCTGGCCCAGAGCGCATGCCACTGTCCATCATCACTTTGATTTGGCCTTTGTATTTTTCGGCAATCGTCATCATCGGTGCGATGGAAGACTGCCCTGCATCCAACTGGCGTCCACCATGGTTGGATACGATGATACCATCCAAGCCCAACTTGATCGCCAACTGAGTATCCTCCTCGCTAGCCACACCCTTCAATACAATCTTGCCCTTCCACTTATCACGGATCGCCTTGATCTTATCCTCATTCAAACGACCATTGAACGTTCTATCCATAAACTGCCCTAATTGCTTCATATCGAGCCCTTTAGGTATATATGGCTTTAGCGTTTCAAAAGCTGGCTGTCCATGAAAGAGCGTTCGCAATGCCCAATCTGGTCTGCCCATGATCTGAATCATGTTTGATAGCGTCATGCGTGGTGGCATTGCCAACCCGTTTCTTATATCTCTTGGGCGATAGCCAAACGTAGGCACATCGCAAAGCAAGACCAGCACTGGCACTTCTGCCGCTTCCGCTCGCTTCAATACATCATCGCGAAGGCTGTCTTCTGCCGGATGGTATAGCTGAAACCACGCTCTGCCTTCAGTGATCTCACTGATCTTCTCAATGCTACTGGTTGTAACCGTGCTGAGAATAAAAGGGATATTGTGATCGAAAGCGGCTTTCGCCAAAATTTCTGGTGCTTTTGGCCACATCAAACCTTGCAAACCTACTGGTGCGATACCAAACGGCGCATCATAAGTATGCCCAAAAAGCTCGGTTTTCATTTCCGACTTGATGTGCTTGGTGAGGTAATAGGGCTTCAATTCCACGTCGCGAATCTCGCGGGTGTTTTTGTCCAGATTCACATCTTCATTGCAACCACCATCTAGGTATTCGAACGCAAACTTTGGAATTTTCTTCTTCGCCTTATTTCTAAGATCGTCGATAGAAGGATAGCTGGTATTGTATTTATGTTTTGTCGCCATGATTGCTAATGCTTAATTGAGCGCTAAGTTAAATAAGGGTTTTTTAATTGTCTCGATCGTATGCTAAAGCGTGCTTCCTAAAAATCTGGATATTGGATAAGTCTCCCTTCGGGGGGAGCACCTAGCTAGGACCCACCAGGGGAAGATAATCGCTCATCAATAACATTCTCCTACAAGAATAATACTCCTACACTTTCACTTCAGGTAAATGCCGAATGATGTTGTAGTTTTTCTTCATAAAGTCCTGTGGCAAATAGCCATCATTGACCATGATAGCTGCACCCAAGGCACTACCTAGCGAAAACGAAGTGGAATAAATTTCCATGTCCGAAAGCTTATTGGCCAGCATCTGGGTATAAAGTTCGTTGGCACCAAATCCTCCGTCGATGTAGATTTTCTTGATCTTCGATTCGCCCATTGCGAGCTTCACAGAATGAACTTGCAAGTCTGTCAACTCATCCAAAAGATGGTGGTAGGCATCTTCGAAATCCGTAAAATCGCTGTACCTCGTCTCTGATGGTGACGTATATCCAAATTGCTCCACGTCAATGCCTTCGTATTTGAACATGAGCTCATGCTTGTGCGCACGGCCAGATTCAAAATTAGGATTGTATTTTATGCCTTTGTAAATATGGTATTCGATACCGAAATGCTTGCCAAGAGCCATCACGCGCTGGCGCAGTTCATTGCCCAAAAACAAACGAGAAGCACGAACCACACCGCCTTCAGCATTTTGAAAATTGAGGCAGTCTTGTGCCAAATCCTTTGGCGTAAGCAACTGAGTGCTCTTCGGATTCATGGTGATACTCCACGTTCCTGTCGAGATCAAAAGAAACGGCTCTTCCGAAGATTTCACATAAGGAATCAACGCCGAAGAGCTATCGTGTACGCCCATGCCGAATTTCACTTGCTTGCCTCCGTACATTACGGTAGTGCGAACATCGGCAGCTTCTACAGGAGATAGTTTATCCGCTACACCTTCGTCAGTGAGCCATTGGTGATATTCATTTTTAGCATAGTCCCAAAACATGGTATGGCAACCGATACTGGTCACATCTGTATGCAGGGCTTTCGTAAAAATATAACTTAGGTACTGTGGAAAGTGAAGCGTGTGCTTGATTTGATTAAATACCGCAGGCTTCTCTTCTTTGAGATAATATAGTTGCAATCCTGAGTTCACCATTCCCAACCAAGGACTAGCCGTCTGTGCACAAAACTGTGGCTCGGGCCCGTACTTTTCAAGGAAACTTGTTTTTAGCGATTCAGGAAATGGTTTGAGATAATTGTAAAAATCACCGACTTGCTCACCATTGGCATCTAAATGAACCAATGAAGCACCGTAGGTGGAAAAATTGATCCCGAGCACTTCATAGCGATCATCCGCTAACAGCCCATCGATACATTTTTTCATCCAACCTACAAGTGCAGGAAGGTTTTCCATGGGAAAACCTTCCTCGTCTTGCAATTCATCGAATCTCACATAATCACTGTGAATTTCCTTATAGTCTTGATCAAAAAGGAAGAACTTTTTATTTGTTTTCCCAATGTCAAATATGGCTATAACTTTCTTCGTCATTTATAATCCAGTCGCAAATGATAAAAGTCCTCTTTCTCCGATCAACTCCTCCCTCACACGCAAATATCTGTATGCGCTAATTGGGTTGAGTGCTCCGCCGCTCAGTCTTCTAGACTCAGCGATCAACGGACGAATATCCGTTCTGAAAGCATCTTGAAGTACCTCTTGTGCCAAAGCGATATCGCTATTGCCTTGTGCATCGGCAAGGGTTTCTCTGTCGATAATCAATGCTTGTGCATAAGCCACCAAAATAGCTTCAACAGATTGCAAAAGATCTTCCATAGGGTCTTTCAAGTTGTGACTTGCGTCGATCATCCATGACAAGTCAGGATTCTCTGTGTTGCGCATGCCATCTACCAGCTCATTGAATATCAAGAACAATTGGTAAGGCTTCAAAGCACCTACGGTCACATCATCGTCACCGTATTTGCTATCATTGAAATGGAAACCACCCAGTTTATTTCTCATCATCAAGATAGAAACGATCTGCTCAATGTTGGTATTTGGTAAGTGGTGCCCCAAATCTACCAAGCTGAAAGCTTTCGGCCCAAGGTCATTCACAAGCATGTGAGAAGTACCCCAATCTGGAATAGCCATAGAGTAGAAATTAGGCTCGTAAGGCTTATACTCCACCAATACAGACCAATCTTGTGGCAAATGACCATAGATTTTTTTCAGTGAGTCATAAGTATTCTCATACGACTTTCTGAAGTTGGCTTGTCCCGGAAAGCAAGTTCCGTCTGCTAGCCATACCGTCAATGCTTTTGATCCCAACGCCACACCATAATCTATGACTTCTTGGTTATGAGCGATGGCTTGATCTCTCACGTCTTGCTCTACGTGCATCAATGAACCAAACTTATAAGAATGCTTTTGATCCTTCTGATCTTGGAAAGTATTTGAGT
This sequence comes from uncultured Cytophagales bacterium, assembly GCA_963848175.1. Classification (GTDB taxonomy): domain Bacteria; phylum Bacteroidota; class Bacteroidia; order Cytophagales; family Cyclobacteriaceae; genus JAMZMI01. The sequence continues at coordinate 207,788 of CAWKCO010000003.1, read as the reverse complement.
TTACTGCATCGAATTTGATGCCTTTAGAAGTCGCCAATTGCTTTAATCCTTTAACATCACCTGGTATATCCCAAGGAATGTGCAAGCTGATCGCTCCACTTGATTGGTTCAATGCATGCAGGATACCTACGTCTTCAATTTTTTCTTCTAGCGAACGAGGTTCGCCACTGCCAGAGAATCTCCCAAAACGGGTGCCACCTGTACCTAAAGCCCAGCTAGGAATAGCTACTTGAAAGTCGCGCAATTTTTGGATGATGTCGTCCGCATCAATTCCTTTTCGGTTCAAAGATGCCTTTAAACGCTCTAGGTCATCTAGGTGAACAGACAATTTGCCTTTGTTCAATTCCGATATTTTGTCTTGATCTAATGTCATGGAAATAAAATAAAAAGAGTACTCGCTTCATGTAATCATCAGGTCAGACAAGCTGAATGCTGATGTTAGACTAATATTAGTCATTACACATTCAGCATCTGACCTGATTTTGAAATCAGAAGTTACGAGTACTCTTCGTTGATAAATTAGAACTCAATTATCGTACGAAAGCAGCTGCAACACCACCATCTACATTGAGAATGTTTCCTGTGCTTTTCGCCAAAGAACCATCCACGAAGCAAAGCGCAGCTTTCGCCATGTCTTCTCCTTCAAGGATCGCGTTTAGCAAAGTTCTTTTTGCATAGAAAGCAGGCAATTCTTCTACGGTGATACCGTAAGCTTTTGCTCTACCTTCACCCCATCCTCCTGACCAGATGTTGCTTCCTTTGATTACCGCATCAGGGTTCACTGTGTTCACTCGGATTTTGTCTCCACCAAGCTCAGCAGCAAGCAATCTTGTCATGTGCGCTTGTGCAGCCTTTGCAGAGCCGTATCCTAAGGTTGTTAGGGCCAGAAACGATTGAGTTTTTAGATACGATATTCACGATATCGCCACCCAAGATCTCCACCTCCAAGGTTTTGAGCTCTCATGACAGCAACACCAGCTTGTGATGCTGCGAATGTTCCTTTCACCAAGATGTCATGCAACAAATCCCAATCCGCTTCAGTAGTAGACTCCAAAGATTTAGAAGTAGCGATACCTGCATTGTTTACAATGATATCAACTCCACCAAATTCCAAAGAAGCTTTGCTTGAAAGCTGCTTTGATAGAATCCATTGAAGTCACGTCCATCACCGCCCATGCAGCAGTATCTCTTGCGAAAGTTTTGTGTGCTTCTTTAAGTCTGCTCTTCATTGATATCTGTGATCACTACGCATGCACCATTTTCCACGAATTTTTTAGCGATCTCCAAACCGATTCCGCCACCTGATCCTGAGATCATAGCCACCTTTCTAGACAAAGACTGCTCCTTTGGCATACGCTGAAGTTTTGCTTCCTCTAGCAACCAATACTCGATATCGAATGCCTCTTGCAATGGCAATGCTACGTACTCAGATACTGCCTCAGCACCTTTCATTACGTTGATCGCGTTCAGATAGAATTCGTTTGCAACACGAGCCGTTTGCTTGTTTTTAGCAAAAGAGAACATACCTACTCCTGGCCAGATGATCACAACTGGGTTGTTGTCTCTGATAGCTGGAGAATTGTCTCTTTTGCAATCGTTGTAATATTTGTTGTAGTACTCTCTGTACTCTTCCCACTGTCCTTTGATTTTTTCCACCACGGCAGCTGCATCAGATACATCTGCATCCTTTGGCAAATCCAATACTAGTGGACGGATTTTTGTTCTCAAAAAGTGGTCAGGACAGCTAGTACCTAGACTGGCCAAACGCTCTACATCGTTGCTATTCGCAAATTCCAAGATTCTAGCATCATCACTGAAGTGACCTACCATTCTTTGGTTAGAAGAGCAAAGACCTCTCAACACTGGCGCAATCGTAGAAGCCTGAGCGATACGCTTATCTGCTGGCAATGATTCTACTTTTTGACCACCGAAAACAGGACCTTTTTTACCATAGTTGGCTTCCAAGTAAGCACATGCTTTTTCGATAGACTCCAAAGAGTTTACATAGCACTCATAAGAAGTTTCTCCCCAAGTAAACAATCCGTGTCCACCAAGGTAAAGACCTTTCATGTTTGGATTTTTCTCGATAGCTTCTTCCAACTGAAGAGAAAGATCGAAACCAGGCTTTTGCCAAGGAATCCAAGCGAAATCATCACCATAAATTTCTTTCATGATTTTCTCACCTTCTTTCGAAGCAGCTATAGCAATGGCTGCATCTGGGTGAAGGTGATCGATGTGCTTATAAGGAAGCAAAGCGTGAAGTGGCGTATCAATAGATGGCGCCTTGGACTTCAAGATCGTAGATGCAGTGGTTGAACAATTCTACCATTTCATCTTCATGCTCGATACCTCTGTACACGTTTTTCAACGCACGCAATTTGTCTACATAAAGACCAGCACATCCACCTTTTGTCAAAGTACCGATATCTCCACCAGAACCTTTCACATACATGATTTCAGTTTCTTTCTTGGTCAAAGGATCTGGAAGGTTCAACTTCACACTGGTGTTACCACCACCGTAGTTAGTGATTCTCAAATCTGCACCCAAGATGTTTGAGCGGTAGATAAACAATGCGATTTCATCACCTGCTAGCTCAGCAGCTTTCGCATCATCCCATAGGTAATCGACGTACTTAAATGAATTTTTGTTCAATGACATAATTGACTCTGTTTATTGTTGTATTTCTATTTCTAGTTAAAAAATCTTCTTAATAATGAATTTGCAGACGTGCTTGCTTTGGAGCAGTTTTTAGCACAGTATCCCAAGGCACAACACCTACTTTGTCTGCCCATGCCTGCCACGCTTGCTTCATCTCTTCCAGCTTTTCTGGGTTGGCATCCGCCAAATTGCTGCCTTCTGTAGGATCTTGAGACAAGTCAAAAAGCTCATCTTTGCTTTCAGGGTAAGCATTCACCCATTTCCAATCTCCGATTCTTGCTGCCTTATTTCCTTCATGCTCCCAGAAAATCCCTTTGTGAGCCTCACGGGTTTCTTTATTGAAAATCGGCACTAGCGACTTGCCTTCTATAGGTTGTATGGCATTGCCATTGAGCGTTTCTGGATAAGCCACTCCTGCCACATCTAGGAAAGTAGTCATCACGTCTATGATGTGTGCTGGCTGATTGTCTATGCGCGCTTCTTTGATCATTTTTGGATAATGAACAATGAACGGTGTGCGGATACCGCCTTCATGTCCCCAATGTTTAAACATGCGGTATGGCGTGTTGCTCACGTTTGCCCAAGGCAATTTGTAGCAACCAAAAGAGCCTTGCTTGCCCAGCTGAATTGTGCTATCTCCCCAAGAGTAATCTTCTCGCGTGCCGCCATTGTCCGACAAAAACACGATCAAAGTATTGTCCAACTCTCCCAAAGCCTCAAGCTTCGATACCAAGTCACCGATACCTCTATCCATTGACTCAATCTGAGCGGCATAAATCGACATTCTCAAATCATAGTCGTCTTTCTCCTCTTCCGTAAGCGAATCCCAAGCAGGAACTTTGCCATCAACTGCTGAAATAGGGTAATCTTGTGGCAGAATACCTTCGGCTTTCATTTTCTCAAAGCGCGCATTGCGTATCTCTTCAAAACCAGCTTTGTATTTGCCTCGATACTTTGCAATGTCTTCTTCTCTCGCTTGAAGCGGAAAGTGAGGTGCTACGTGAGCCAAATACAAGAAAAACGGCTCTTCCTTAGTTGACATTTCTTCGACAAATGAGGTAGCATATTCATTGATGGCTTCTGTAGAATAATAACCAGAATCTGGTGTAACTACTTCTTCACCCAGCATCAAGACTTGATCTCCGGGAAATGGATAGAAATATGCTCCACCGTGGTGAGGAAAACCGTAGAATTTATCAAATCCTTTTTTCGTAGGCCAAAATTCTTCGTCGTTACCTACATGCCATTTGCCCGACATAGCTGTTTGATAGCCATTTGCTTTGAAGCACCTGAGCGATGGTGGCAGCATTGTCAGGAATATGTCCGCCATAAGCTGGCAAACCGCAATCTTCCTGCATGAAACCCATGTTGGCTTGGTGAGGATAAAGACCTGTAAGCAACGAAGCTCGTGTAGGGCAGCATCTCGATGCATTGTAAAACTGTGTCATTCTCAACCCACCAGCGGCCAACTTATCTAGCGATGGTGTATTGATTTCAGAACCATAACTACCGAGATCCGAGTAACCCATATCATCAGCCAAAATCAAGATAATGTTGGGACGTTTCTCTGGAGCCTTCTCTTGCGCACAAGACGCCAAGACTACTACGGCAAGCAAAAAGCCAAATGCTTTTAGCGCATAATTTTCCTTTCGTGAGGTTGTTTTTATCATTGGGTTTTAGGATTGTTGTTTAAAATAGCCAAGTACTCTTGCAGCACTTTTTCCTACTTAATCACAAATTTGTCTCATCAAAAACCAAAGGGCATCCTGTACCTTGGGGGTCGAAGGCTAAATAGTTGAATTATTTTCTTCTGATCACGAAAAGCGAAGTGGCTATTCTGCGTTCAGGGTAAGGTCGGTAGTATATTGCAGTGAAACTTTTTGAGTGGAGATGGAAAATAGTTTTATCAGATTAGAGATAGTAGATCACAGCAGTTTGCCCAAATACAAGCAAATTGTGAAGGCTATTATCGACAACTTAGAAATTGGCCGAATAGCTTATGGGCAAAAGCTCCCGTCCATCAACCAAATGAGCTTCGACTACTACCTCTCCCGTGATACTGTGGAGAAGGCTTATGGTGAACTCAAAGAACGCGGAATCATAGAGGCGGTCAAAGGCAAGGGCTACTACATCACGGACACTACGCCAGAGTCAAAAATCAAAGTGCTCGTGCTTTTCAACAAGCTGAGCTCCTACAAAAAGACGATTTACAATACAATAGCACATCAGCTTGGCGAGCGGGCTCGAATCAACCTCGTGATCTATCACTGCGAGTATGACCTCTTTGAGCGAACGCTCAAGGAAAACCTGCAAGGCTATCAATATTACGTGATCATGCCCCATTTCATAGATCATGATCATCTGAAGCTGAAAAAACTACTTGGCAAAATCAGTCCGGAAAAACTGATATTCCTCGACCATATTGTAGAAGGTTTTGAAGAGTGCCATGGTGCTGTTTTTCAAGATTTCAAGATGGACATCTACCACGCGCTTGAAAAATCTATCGCACAGCTAAAGCGATACGAAAAGCTAATTTTGGTCTTTCCTCGCCACTTGACCTATCCTTATCCTGAAGAAATTATCGTAGGGTTCAGGCGGTTTTGTGCATTCGAAAACTTCGAATATGAAATCATTGGGGAGGTGAACGAATACACCAAGCTAAAATCGAAAACGGCCTATATCGTGCTAGAGGAAACCGACTTGGTGAATTTGATAAAAAACGCCAAACAAAATAACTTGGCCGTCAAAGACGACATTGGCATACTATCGTACAATGACACCCCACTAAAAGAAGTACTGGCAGATGGCATATCGGTGATCACGACCGATTTTGAGCAGATGGGAACACTCGCTGCGGAAATGATCATCGGCAAGCGTACTGGCTCCATCAAAAATGATTTTCATTTGATTTTGAGGAATTCGTTGTAGGGAGAGTGGAGACATGTTGGTGATAACACCAACAAAGGCGAGGTGATACACCAACTTGGGCGACAAGGGACTTTTTCGTAAAACACCGAGCATGAGCAAAAAACCGAAGTACTAAAAACAGATTTACACAAACGTCCACGCCACAAACCGACTCTTTTTGTTGCCTTGATCCATTTCGATCACTTGAGCGTCTTTCGGTTGACCTTATTGAGCACTCTCGTGATGTTTCGCAGGTTATCTTTATTGGACACCAATGAGGTGAACCACCCCACATTGTTTTGAAAGCGAGTACTTTCCGTGATCATTTTTATCACAAAAGCCTCCTCTCCTCCTTTGCACCAAAGCTCATTGGACAATCCTCCAAAATTGAGTTTTTGCTTGTCCTTCAGGTTTAGGTTGCTCACTTTGCGTTGGTTTTTCTGCTGTGCTTCTTCGGCATTTTTGAAAAAAGGAGGATTGCATACTACTACATCAAGTTGATCGTCTGGCAACACAATATGTTCTAGAATAGCGCGATCAGACTTTTGTGGTCGTAGCTCGATTGTGCCAAGTAAAGGATTTTTATCAATGATCTTTTGAGCATTCGCCAATGAATTTACATCCACTTCACTTGCCACACATTGCCAGCTAGATGGCAAGTAGCCAGAATTGGGTAAATCAGAGTTTGCCCCTGTGCCAATATCCAGCAGCTTGACAGAAGGTTTTTTAATCAGATCTGCCACGTGAAGCAAGTAATCCAAGCGTCCTGGTATTGGAGGACAGAGATTTTGAGCGGGAATATCCCATTCTATTGAATAATGAGATTTCAGTAGCGCACGGTTCAATGACTTCACAGCCTTTTGATCTGAAAATGGGATGGTCTCAGTTCCGTATTTGTTTTTGAAAACAAAATCTTTCAAAGCCGGCTCATGCTGAACGAGCAGGTCAAAATCATAAGACTGAATAAAAGGATTCTTTGGATGCACAATGCTTTCTTTGGGGCATCAAAGCTATGCATAGCAAATTATTCTTAGCGATGGGCATGCTATTAATTGGTTTGCGCTTTGTGTGGCTGCACATTTTTTTATCATCAATCATACCCATTCCTTTTGAAAACAAATTTCATTATCATTTCATTCAAAAGCCCATTTCTCTCAATATTTTCCAACAATTAGGACTTTCTTGTTAATTTTCCGACCATAAAAAAACTTCATTGAATACAACCAAAGTCCTTCCCAACGAAACACTTCCTCTCACTTGCATCAGAAAAGGCACCTGCTGCCACGGCAATAAGGTGAATCTAAACCCATGGGAGCTGGCGCAGATTGCTCATACCAAAGGTATAACTCCGAGTGCTTTTCGAGAGCAATTTTGTGATTTTGGAGGCATTCTACTACGCTTTGATGGTGCGCGAGATCACCGACAGTTGGCAGCATGCAGTCAGTACATTCCAGATTTTGGGTGCAGTGTACATGCTGGACGCCCTCTAGCCTGCCGACTTTTCCCTTTGGGAAGACAAAAGCAAGGAACGGAAACCAACTACATATATCAAGGAGAGGAGTTTCCTTGCATGACTGGATGTAGTGATGTGGTGAATCACCCAAAAATGACGGTGGCTCAATACATAAAAGGTCAGGACACAATCGCTCACGAGCAAGTACAGGATGCCTACCTTGAAGTCATGCAGAATCTGGCTGATATCGCATTTGCATTCCTTTTAGAAACAGAACTTGCTGCGTCAGGAGATAGAAAAACCTTGCGTCTTTGGAAAGTCATGGCCAATGAAAGTCCAGATGCATTGGTCAAAAGAATAGGCGAAGAGTGGATGAATCTATTGATGGTGTCTGAACTCGATATCAGCGTTTCTCCTCTAGAGTTTGTAAGCCAGCACAACCACGTTCTAGAAAGCACCATACAGAATATTTTCGGCACGGCGGCTACCCAAAAAGAATGGCATGAAGTCTCTTGCCTAATGATGTCCATGGCTTTGCTACTAGCACATGCCATAGGTGCTGACGCAAATGCGCTTTGTACGCACTGGGTAGCAATAGCCAAGCAACACGGGGCTTTGGATTAGCCGTTCTTGCTCAAGTCATTAAACCCTGTTTAAATAATCTTTGAGCTGAAAATATTAGATGAAAAAAGCCCTTCTCGAATAAATCCAAGAAGGGCTTTCACACTAAAAATTCACCTAATCTTATTTAACAACCAACTTTTGCGTCCATTGTTTACCGTCGGCATTGAATTTTATCAAATAAAGACCACTTTCAGAAAGTGCGCCTATGCTCAATTTCACATTTTCTGATACTTCAGAAAATGATTGAGTATAAACAGACTGACCGCTCAAGCTGAATATTTCCATACTGAAAGACTCATAACCGAGCACCTCAATATTGAGCAATCCTCCTGTGATGAATGGGTTTGGATAAACATTCAACTCGCGCTGAACGAGTTCCTCTTCTACTGATTCTCTTGAACCTCCTCCAAAACTGAATGTTCCAAGACTGGAAGGATAGTCTGAAGAAGTAAGTCCTGTTCTAGAGTGAAGCAGCGTCCAAGAAGAATTGTTATTCGATCCATGACATTGGAAAGAAGACGGGGCTCTATTAGCCAGCATTTCCTTTGATCTGAATCTCATCTGGTGCTATTTCATTGCCAGCGCCTAAGTCAATCGTGATCCACTGAGAATACGTGCTTACATTCCAGCCAGAATTGGTATTATCGAAAGCCCGATAATCATTACCCCCGTTCGTACTGGATGTAACTTTAGACTGATCGCCATTGACCAATTTCGGATTTGGATAAGAAGTACTACCATCCATCCAGTGAATCTGCTGTACTGACATATCCAGTCCTGTAGTTCCCAATACAGTCAATCTCAAGTATCTGTAAGTAGTGGATGGTGGTGGCGTAGCTCCAGCTAAGCTCTAATAATTCGATATTGTAGCTGCCACCAACCAAGAGATGCGCATCACTTCCGTCCTGCACTTAGATAAACACTCTGTAGTCACCGTAGTGTAGGTCTGCCAGCCCCTGATTGGGCACATCTAAATTACCCGTTTTATCCACTCCTCCAAATAGCACCTTGATAGGAGAACTTCCACATTACTTCTTGCATCCCGCAGCTTTAAATCATAGGTTCCTGCTGAAGCAACAATGACGGTGTGTCTAGCCATTAGCAGCATCAGTCCAACCTACGTTGTAACCTCCTTGGCTCGTACATGATTAATATCTACATCCTCGGTACGATAAAACCGCCAGAGGTTGCCACTGGTCAAATCATTTAACCTACACCTTGTCCACCTGGATTATAGTCCTCTCCCTCAATTTTTCCTGGTATAGCTTTTCCGTACGACCCATTCACCGTGACACCACATGTAGCAGTTTTGCTTCCGCTTACTGTAGTCACTGTAATGGTCGCTGAACCTGCTGCTACTGCTGTTACCAAACCTGAGCTACTTACAGTAGCCACATTGTTGTTTGAAGAACTCCAAGTCACTGACTTGTTGGTAGCATTTGAAGGAGAAACTGTTTCATTTAGATCTACCGTTGCTCCGATAGAGATCGTTGGGGATGAGCAATTGTTGACAGTTACACCAGTAACAGCAACACTTCCTGAGGTTGTAAAGTCTCTACTAAGCAAACCTGCTCCAGAAGTAGACATGTAAAGCTTTTTAGAAGTACCACTTCCTGTCAATTTCATAGCAGTAGATCCTCCAAAGTGCAAGTTGCTCCCTGTCCAATCTTCCCATGAAACAGTACCATTACTTTGAATCGTTCCTTTGAAAACACCGTAAGACAATTGCATCGTATGGTCGTAATAGTTCGCTATGATGGTATTTCCATCACCTATCACACCGCCATTACTTTGAAATTTAAAGTCAGATCCAACTACACTTTTCCAATAGGGCGTTCTCTTACTTTGTGCCACACTCGCATCTATTACCGTATTAAATGCTCCGCCGTTGATAGATAGTTTTCCTTTAAACTCACCGCTGAAATCTGCCCAGTAGTAGACATACGTAGTGCCATTGTCAATCCAAACTGCCACTTCTGAGTTGTGACCTGTGCCAGATTCAATTAACTGAAAATTCCAAGTACTTCCACTTTTTGTTGCTTTGTATAGTCCATTTGCCTTTGTCCCGTTTGTATTGGTGAGATAGATAACATCTGGATTAGTAGGGTGAGGAGCGATGGTACGCACCCAAAAAAGGTCTCCTCCTATTTTCACCATGTTGGCATTGCCATCAAGGGCATCACTGATATCGTCTATCATATAGATTCCATCATTATTTACCCCAAAGAATACTCGATCCTTCTTTGCTGGAGAAACTGCTACTTCCCTGTATCTACCCTCGTTAGCATACCAATAATGCTGTTGAACCTTATCTGAGTTATCTACTCTCACCCAGTTGTCTGAAGGACTATGGCTATTCAATTGTTTTACCCAGATATAAGATGGCAACCACTGCTGAGAACAAATACCACCATAACAACCTTGAGATCCTACTGAAACAACAATAGACGTACCGTTATCATATGCGATATCCGCTGCCTGAATATCTGATATATTTCCTTTGTTACGCATATGACGATTGCTCCAGGAAACACCACCATCCCAGCTTTCTACCCAGCCATTATCGGCCATGCACTGAAGTACATAATTATCATCAATTGCTACATCATAGGTATAAGTACTAGCCGTACCCTTACTTGAATAAGTTGGATCCCCACTTACATTGAAGTTATTATTCGGGGTACTGTATTTATTCTCCCAAGTATAGTTACTGCCATTTGGTGCGCCTCTAAACATCGTCTGGTCACTGGTAGACCATACTGCTCTCGACCAAGAAATAGGGGTATAATGTGCAATCCTCGTTTTTGGATTTGCCTTATCCCAACCTGGATCATATCCATCAACACCATTCCACTTCAATGACCAACTGTGACTTGTAAGACTATTTCCGCTCCATGTAAAAGAACCTTCGTAAAGCCCTTGACGGTCTTTGTGCATTGCAATCAACACCGTGTGCTGATTGGTAGTGCTGCGAGGATCTACTTCAGGATACCAGAATGTCCATTCGCTAGCCATCCCATTGCTCACCTTCGTCCAAGACGAAGATGACACATCCTTAGCATATACATATCCATTATCTCCATTAGAAGTAAAAACGGCATAAATTTTAGTACCATCAGGACTCAACGCCGCACCTCTACATTTGCCATTGTTTGGCCCAGTTACTTTAGTCCAGTTGGCTCCAGCATTGGTACTTTTATAAAGACCTTTTCCAGTCGCCATATACACATTATTGCCATTGGTTGGGTCAAATTGAATGGTGAAAACATTTCTATCTGTTGCAGTATTACCGTCAAATTCGATTTTAGTCCAGGCTCCTCCCGCATTCGTGGATCTAAAAATTTCACCTTTTCCTTTTCCTGACTTGTCTGGTGACAATCCAAATTTGTGAGAGAAATCATAGTCATCTTTCCATCCAATACCCGCCAATACAATAGAAGGGTTTGAAGGATGCACAGCAATCGCGCCGATAGAGAGTTTCTTAGTACTAGTGATCAATGTAAAATCCTGACCTCTATTGTTAGAAACCTCCAAACCATACAAAGTACCAACATACATTTTGTCTTTATGTGTCTGATTGCTGCTTTTTGGAATAGCAACAGCGTAAACTCTGTTTTGATGTAAATGGCCTTTATGATTCCAGCTATTTCCGTTATTGGTACTCTCATAAATACCCTCCATATCAGAGGCTAGAATCAGGCGGTTGGGCTGATTGGGGTCACACACAATATCCTGAACTTGACCACCTGCTCCAGGGTTTAGTGATGCCCATTGGGCATTTGCCATCAGGGTGACAAATAGGAACAAAATCATTGTAAAATACTTTCTCATCATTTTAGCTTTTTTGGGTTGTAATAAATCGGGTTACTTTTCAGCTTTTCGAAATCTGAAAAGCATGAATAATGATAACAACTATTCAAATATTACAACTATCAAATCTTCAATTTGAGAAAATAATTAAGCTAGGAGTTGCCAAACCGCTATCCTGAGAAAATTATGAATATGACATTTTTTATATAATAAATTAATAAAACGTTAATTAAAACACACTTAATGATTGTTTTATTGGCATTTTAATTTATTCGCACAATTCTCAAATTGAGCAGATTACAAGGAAAGTAAGAGGGATTAAGCAAGACACAACAACCCTTTCCAGCAGAAATTACCCCCATAAGAAATAGTACTTTTTCTTAAACTAAAAAAGAGGCAAAAAAACAGGCTATTAAATCCATTTTTTTGCCTCTTTTCTATTGAAAATCCACTTTCAATAACTTATTCTTGTTCGATGTGTTTTTCTTGATACTTTTTAGGTGTTAGTCCTGTGGATTTCCTGAAGTTCTTATAGAAGACAGACTCTGAGTTGTATCCAGATTTTATTGCCACCGCAAGCATCTTTTCATCTGTATTAAGTAAAAGCTCTTTTGCCCTTTCTACCCTCGCTTGATTGATGTAGTCCCAAAAAGAAACTCCTATTTTTTCGTTAATGATTTTTGATAAAATATAGGCTGGAATTTCTAGCATATCCGCTAGTTTTTGTTTGCTCAGATCGGTTTGGAGATATACATGATCAGTATCCATAAGCGCATTCAAACGCTTAATTACATCCGAATATTCCGTAAAATTCAGCTGACTCGATGAGCTTTTAGATCCAAATTTAAAGATATACTCCCGGTTAAAAATCCAGAAAGCAGTCACATAAATCATATAAGCATTGCCTAATATGAATAGAATATTCTTAGCAAAAATTGTGAAATCATAATATTGAAACTCGACGAGATAAAATGGACTAAATGATGCTGCCAATACTGCATATACGGCCTTCAGAATCAAATAGACAAGCAGAGGTTTAGTAAACCTCCCTATCTGGCTAGACTCATCTTCTTTGCCTCTCAAATAAATCAACCTACAGTAGTATAGCAGCGAAACAGAGCAAATCAATAACCAAGCAATACTCGCCGGCGTGTTAACCCAATCCCAAACCTCAAAGGGATAATTGGGCCAAACCACAAAAGAGAAATAATAAAAAACAAAAAAGATGGCAGGTACAAAATGATAAAAGTATGTCTTGAATTTAAATGACTCGTCGACACTCAGCTCATAAGCCAGAAAAATAAGTGGTCCATAGAGCAAATTGACCCATTCATAAGTAAACATGAAATGCACCATATCTAAAGCATATTCGCTATGTGCATACATGTACTGGAAGAACGTTTCCAAGCTTACTAGGACAAAAAAGAGCGCATACAGGCGTGAAACATGGCGTTTAGCGCTAACCCCAATCAATACCGCTATAAGAAAACTCTGCAAAAAAGCCCAGAGATAGAAACTCTGACTAACAAAGTCCATCATGGTTTTATTTATTTGATCTTGGTAAATAATGTTCGACAAAGCCTCACAATCGATTTATAGCGGCAACAATCGATATTCCATCCCCCTCAAATCGTGCTTCTATTTCTTTTTGAAATAACGATCTGAGTAGCTCCAAAAATCCTGAACCATGCCCTCTACATCAATCTTGGTATACACATTCACATACTCTCTCTTATTTTCGGGAGGTGGCGCCCGCTTTTCAAGGGTTGCAAGGTGAGGCTGCTGAATAGCGATCACCAAGGCTAAGTCCCACATCACTCTATCCTCTGCAGCATTGATCCCTGGCCAAATATCGGCTAACAAATTGCCCACAGGATGTTTATAGGCTTTCATCCTTCTCATCGTTTCTGTTTTATGAAAAACGTATGGACGGCAAGTTGTTATTGGCATTACCGTCAACTCAATCTCAGAGTTGTCAAGAAGCAAATCAAAAGCACTTAAATCATTACGGATATTAAACTCACTTTTATTCCAGACACCTGTCACTTTATCAAACCTAGCGCCCAATAGGTAAGCATGAATGTTTTTGGCTATTTCAGGTGCTTTTTCTAAAGCTGATGCCAAGTTTGTGGATGCACCAATACATATCACATTAAGCCTATTTTCAGGACTTGCTTTACGCGCTTCTGCAATAATAAAATCGATGGCTGGAGCTTCAGGAATATGAGCGCCCTCGTAATAACCCCAAGCATAGCCAATGGATCTCTTACCTCCAATCGGGTGAGGTAAATCAAGTCTTCCTAATCCTTTCAGGATTTGCTCATTGTATTCTTGAGAAACTTGAACTGTATTGAAATTGGTTACAGGATTCTGATTCCAAACGCTATCTACGAAGATTTGTGTATTGCTATAATGAGCAGAGGTCAAACCGATGATATCCATTTCTGGATCCACTATGCATCTGAGAATAGCATAGAAATCATCTAATTCGTTTCCAGTGTCGGCATCCAATATGTATTTTTTTGATTGCCCGAAGACATCTGATACGGACACCATGCTCACCAGTACGAGCATAATGACGAGTAATTGTTTTTTCATCATTGAGTTTTCACCTTTTGGCTGACGCTAAAGGGTTTGGGGTTTTAGGTTAACTATTTGGATTTAGTCAGGTATGTAGCAATTTGAAAATCTCAAAAGAATCAGAGGCGGTGATACTTCCTTATATAATAACATCCCTTTTACACACTCCAAATTAAGTGTATAGCATCCCATTTCACTTTGATTTAAGAAATCGAAAGAAAAGACGCTCCCCCACAATAATACATAACCGCTCTATAGAATAAGTGCACACTTGACATTGGCACGACACCCTAATACAGCCTAAACACTAAATTCACCCCTTATGAATAAACTTCACTCGATGACAAAGACTTTTATCTTCTATTTACGTGGCGAATAATCAAGACCTGACCGGGCTTCATCCAATATTTTTTGCAATTCGTTTACCTTGTCCGTTTGTTGTAAAACCAAATCCTGGGTTTCAGAGATATCTGACTCAAGGTTAAATAACTGTCTGGGAGGCTTATCTGAAGTGGAGACAACATATCTAGGCTGAGTAAATCCCCCAGATCCTAGATGCTCAATTAACTTCCAATCTTCATGCTGAACAGCAAATGTTCCTATTTGAGAATGATAGATAGCACTCACTCTTTCTGAGCGCTTATTCTCACCTGACACCACCGAATAAAAACTTTTACTATCCTCACCTGCACCCTCTGGCATAGCAACCCCTACCATATCAGCAACTGTCCTCATCAAATCAGTAAGTACCACAAGCTGGCTCGACCTAACACCTTCCGGCACATATCCTGACCACTTTATTACCAGTGGTACATGATGACCTCCTTCGTACAAATCACCTTTTTGTCCTCTGAAATTAACATTGGGTCGATGGCCACTCCCTCCAAATTCTTCAATTGCTTTTTCATGAGCGCCATTATCAGATGTAAATATTACTATTGTATTGTCTGACAATCCTTTCCTCTCTAAGGCTTCAAGTACTTGCCCCACACTCCAATCTACCATAGCCAAAAAATCACCATACTTTCCCGCATTTGATTTTCCTCTGAACTCCTCAGATGGCAACCACGGTGTGTGAGGTGCGGTAAGAGCCATATACATGAAAAATGGATTTTCACTATTCTTTTCAACAAACTCAACCGACTTTTTTGTAATATCTTTCAAGACTTTACCATGATCAAAACCCTCTGTGGCTGGCCCTTCACGCCAATAATCACGATCGTAACTAGCCTGATGTTCTGAAGCCTCTACCCTACTATTGATTGGTGCTAGATACTGGCCATTCTCAATCATCCCATAGGGAGGAATATCTAAAGATGCACTAATGCCATAGAAATAATCAAACCCAATATTTTTATGCCAATTTAGTTCGGTAAAGGGTTCGGCAATATCCATGTCGTTTTCTTTGGCCAAAAGCTTGTGCACGATACTATCTTTCGTACGACTGACATAGTCCGAAGCTGAATTAATAGACCATGGGAGGCCTAAATGCCACTTTCCAATAGCAGAAGTACGATACCCTGCATCTTGAAACAACTGACCTATGGTATAATCTCTTTCTGTGATCAATGGTTGATCGTAACCGAAAAGCACCCCACTTCTTAGTTTTGTTCGCCAACTGTATCTTCCAGTCAGCAAAGCGTATCTAGAAGGAGTACATACCGATGATGCCGTATGCGCATTATCAAAATGCATCCCTTGGTTAACTAGACCATCGATAGCTGGCGTAGATATTTTTGGGTCGATTTGATTGGCAGAGATATCACCATACCCCAAATCATCGGCAAGGATGATGATTACATTGGGCTTACTCGTACTTGAAGTTGTAGTTGTTCCACACGAACTCAAGACACTTCCGAGTAATAGAACAATCGCCCAAAAATGATTGGATAAGGGGTTTCTTTTTAGCAGCATATCTATTTATTAATATTCATCGGTACTTGGTCCTATCGACCCATTTATTTTTTCAAACTATAATTCAAAAGCCAATTGTAAATTTCCTCTCCAGCATACACACGTGTCCATACATCATGAGCCATGTCTGCTTCTATGGTAAATCGGACATCTTTATGCCCAAGCTCCTCTAGTTTATTGATGCCAGGATAAAAATATTTCTGCTCTATTACCTGATCTCTACCACCTGCAAAGCACCAAACTGGAATTTGGTTGTCGACAATGGGCTGCATTAAGTCTACATGCCCCCAGCCAACAATAGGCGCAATAGCCGCAAAACGCTCAGGGTACTTACTGGCCATATACCACGTACCAAACCCACCGTAGCTAAGACCTGTAAGATAAACTCTAGATTGATCTGTAGTATAATTAGCCTTTACATAATCCAACATCGTCACGAGATCTCCCTCGACAGTCTCCCATCCTCTGATTGGCCCAAATGACTCGTATGGATACTCTGCTGTTGACAAAACTCCGTCAATCAACATGTTTGAAGGAAATTTCGGAGCTCGAGGTGGTACACCCTCAGCCAGACGCTTTGGATATGTATTAATATCTCTATTAGCCATCCAAGACTTAAGCGTATCAAAACCATGCATATGAAGTTGAGGAGCTATAATGATAAAAGGCAGATCTCTTCGTTGCACCCACGCCTCAAAAACTGGCCCATGTGCCAAGCTGAAGTCCAATTGATCTTTGCCATTGCCTCGCTCTCCATTTCCATGTAGAAACAACATCACTGGCCACTCTTTGTCTGGCTCGTCACCATATCCCTTTGGCAAGTACAGGAAGTATTCGCGCTCAGTTTGATCAAATGCACTTGTATACGGAATCCGCAACAATTGCTCTTCAGATAATTTCACCTCCTTTTGACAAGACGTACAGAGAAAAAGTAGTAAAAAAACGTTTCCTAGTACTACCCACATTGAAAATTTTCGATTCATCATTTCTAATAATTCTTTGAACATTTTTTGGGTAAATCTACATCTCCTCAGCAACTCATTCGCCACATTTCACATTCTTACTCCCAATTCAAATATCCGCCTAGAGAGCCCTTTCATTGTTTTGATTAGTAAAACAAAAGCAAGAAAATCCAGAGTCTGAAGCTTGTGAAATAAAGACAACATACTTTTGGGTTCAAAAAACACTTCATGAATAAATTTATTTTCGGCTTAGTTGCTATCATTTTCTTGACCTCTTGCCAAAATCAAAAAAAGGAAATCAAGACACTACAAAATCCCATTGTAGATAATAGCCTTCCGGATCCGTATGTGACCTATGACAATGGCTTCTACTACCTCTTTGCTTCACACCGCGCCCCAGACAGTCTATACATTCCAATATATAAGTCTGAAAATTTAAATGACTGGACATTCGTCAATGGTGCAGTAACCGCTGGGGACACTGCCGATTGGAACTACAAGCACTTTTGGGCTCCAGAAGTCATCAAAATAGCGGATACTTATTACCTATATTATACCGCCTCGAGAAAAGATTCTCCACGCAATCAATACAATCGCGTAGGTGTGGCTACCTCCAAAAGCATCACTGGGCCTTATGAAGATCACGGTGTGGTCATTCCTCATGGGTCAATAGACGGTCACCCCGTAATAGATAAAGATGGCCAAATGTACATTTACTTCACCACCGAGCAACTCAACAACCGAGACCTTCCAATGGGACAAATCTATGTTCACAAAATGCTAGACCCATTTACCGTAGATGGAGATCCTATTCTAATTATGGATAATTATGGCTGGCAAGAAGGTGCTTTTATCATACCGAAAGAAGACAAATATTACATGACCTTCAGTACTGGCAGATGGAAAGACTCCACCTATCACGTAAATGTGGCTACTTCACCGTCTTTAACAGGGCCATTTACAGTCGTAGATGAATCACTTGTGGTAAGCAGTGATAAAGTAAAAGGCCCTGGCCATAATTCGGTCTTTACAGATAAAAACGGACAACTATGGTTGGCTTATCATGGCTGGGATGTTAATTTCACGGCCAGATACTCAAGGCTAGATCCGCTGTATTGGGAAGGAGACCAATTGAAATGCGATGGCCCGAGTATGGAGCCTATTAACTACTAACAACAATACACGATGAAAACACTCTGCGGAATAGATTTAGGGGGTACAAAAATTGAAGGAGTACTGATCTCTAAAGGTGATAAAGACTTTGAAATAATAGAAAGACTAAGAGTCCCTACTGAAAAGGAGCACGGTTACGACCATATCGTATCTCAAATCAAAAAAGTAGTCGGCCTGCTTGAAGAAAAAAGCGGAATAAAAGTAACGGCCGTAGGAATAGGTACTCCAGGAACACTTGACCCCACTACTCAGACACTAAAAAACAGCAACACTACTTGCCTCAATGGTCGCCATTTCAAAAAAGATTTGGAAACAGCTCTTGGCGTACCAGTGAGTATGGCTAATGATGCCAACTGCTTTGCGCTAGCTGAAGCAACTATGGGAGCTGTACCGAGCGAAGCACCCGACGCACAAGTTGTATTTGGTGTGATCATGGGCACTGGTGTAGGTGGCGGTGTAGTAATCAATGGCAAAGTGATCAACGGTCGTCACGGTATAGGAGGCGAATGGGGGCACAACATCCTGCACGAATCTGGCGGCAAGTGCTACTGTGGGCAGATAGGCTGTGTGGAAACCCTCATCTCTGGCACAGGGCTAGAAAGGTTCTACGAACAACAATCTGGTGGCCACAAAAAGCTAAAAGACATCATGGAGCTTTATGCTGCTGATACAGACAAAAATGCCACTGCTACAATCGAGCGCATGCTGGAATTTTTTGGAAGAGGAATAGCCAGTATCATCAACGTGCTCGACCCTGATGCCATTGTTTTGGGTGGCGGAGTAGGTAATATCGACCTCCTCTATACTGAAGGTGTGAAAAAAGCAGAGCAATACCTTTTCAACCCAAATATTGAAACTAAATTTTTAAAGCCAAAGCTTGGTGATAGTGCTGGCGTATTCGGAGCTGCCATGCTTGTAAATTGAAGCATCCAATGAGTAACTATTTAGAACTCGTACAAAAAGAATTTGCACAGGCACAGAAAGTCTTGAATGACTTTGTGACCGACGAAAACAACTTTGGTGATATCGTGCTAACAGCCGAAACCATCGCTACAGCATTGAAGCAAGGAGGCAAAGTGCTCTCTTGTGGCAATGGCGGATCGCACTGCGATGCGATGCACTTTGCTGAAGAACTTTCTGGCCGTTACAGAGAAAACCGCCCAGCTTATGCTGCCATGGCCATCTCCGACCCTAGTCACATCTCTTGCGTGGGAAATGATTTTGGTTACGAATTCATTTTCTCACGCTTTATAGAAGGAATGGGAAACGAAGGTGATGTCGTATTTGGGCTAAGCACGAGCGGCACATCCAAAAGCATTGTGCGTGCATTCGAAGCAGCCAAAGGCAAAGGCATGAAAACCATTCTGCTTTCTGGAAAAACAGGTAAAGACTTGGCAGCCTTGGCTGACGTGAAAATTTTAGTTCCTCACGAAGGTTTCGCCGATCGAATACAGGAAATACACATCAAGTGCATCCACAGTATTATCATGCTTGTGGAGGATTTAATGAAAGACTAACAACACTATCCCGCAACAGAGTATCTTTTGAGGGATTTTTTACGCGAACCGAACAATTCCATTATGAACAAAATGATTAAAACACCCCTAACAGTCGTAATGCTTTTCAGTGCACTTTTCACGCTGGCGCAAAGCACTTTTACAATTACCGACCTCAATAAGTCATACACTCCTCCACAGGATAAGCTTCTCAAAGGAATGCACTTTCACATTCCCAGTGAAAAAGTTTGTCATGGCAACACCAGCATTAGAAATACGGATGAAGCTCATCTAGTTTGGAAAGATAGTCCCAGCAGCAATGGTTTTGGGTACTTTCAACGCAACAGAGACATGGGGCAGGTTTTCAATGTGCCCGAGGGTGTAGATGTACAACTAGATGCGTTGGTTCTCAGAACCTCACTGGGCAGCAATGCTGTAATGGAAGACGCCATAGGTGCAGAATTATACATTGTGTTTTTTGAAGTGAAAACGAATGACAACTTTGGTATCAATGAAAACGGAACTACCAAAGGAGATGAAGCCACACATGGTTTTGATCATCAATTCAACCGATGCGACGACTACATTGAAGGAGCAGAATACGAAGTGATTCACAGATCTACAGGAGGGATTTTCCCAAATATCGCCCCCACCACTCAGCCAGGCCACCCCAAGAGCACACCTGTACCTTATGGTGAGCAAGCGGGGCATTTGAGATACCTAAGATGTGACTTTATGGGCGATTCTGAAATTACACTGAAAGGAGGAAAACGCTATGCATTTATGATCGGATTCACTGAGCCGGCCAATGAACGAGGAGTAGCTTTTGCTATAGATACAGAGGTACATACAAAAGAACCTGCCGAATTTGTCAGAGATGAAAATGGATTGATCAAATGGGGCATTAGACGTGAAGGAGATGGAACGCTCCCTCCTACCATGATTCAGAACGCAAACCCACCGAGCAAGAAAAAAGATTACAAAAAGTTGGTATCAGAGTCTATGTTCGCTAAAAATCACTACGAAAAACTCTCGCCTACAAGCAACGGATATCCTGATGTAGACACCTATCGCACCATGCAGTATTATCTGGAACTCAAGGAAATCATCAAGAACTAAAAACAAAAAGCGACTGTC
Source organism: uncultured Cytophagales bacterium (assembly GCA_963848175.1). Taxonomy (GTDB): domain Bacteria; phylum Bacteroidota; class Bacteroidia; order Cytophagales; family Cyclobacteriaceae; genus JAMZMI01. Next base: position 187,073 of record CAWKCO010000003.1, on the reverse strand, counting down.
CACGAGAGGCAGTCGCTTTTGTTTTTGACGTATGTCAAAAGAATTATTTCGATGATTTAAAGAGCCTAACCACTCCCAACACTCCTATGATCGTACCTACCACCAAAGAAGCATAATAGGCTGTTTCCCCCATAGTGTACGAACCTGATAGCTCATTGGTGACGATTTGCCCCAGACCTGCCTTAGGCGAATGAGTAATCGCCCAATAAACTATAAATGCTCCTAATCCTAAAAGCACTAATCCTCTTATCATTCCACTTTTCATATTGTATGTGTTTGGTTTAGAATAGCTGCGTGACATTCGTAGACATCATCCATTCTTCTGTTGTTTTGACGAAAGTTAATACATTCCTTCTTTTATCCATCATATAAACAGTCTGCTATTTGGCTTGCCAAAAATTATTACTCCCGATGGCATCCGACCCATTCAGCGTTTTCAACTCAATTTTGCTCACTTCCGCAGCATTAGCAATGTCTAAATCAAATACCCTTGACGATTTCCATACCTCAGGACTCACCGGTACAGATTGCGTTTTGCCATTTTTATAAGTGATCGCCACTTCCACAGCTATTGGTCGGCCACCTACATTTTCAATACTCAATGTCTTTTCATCAAACCCTCTAACTGCCACATCTGGGTATCCCCAATCAAAATACCAAGCCTTCCAAAACCAATCTAGATTTTGCCCAGAGAGGTCGTTGAAAGTAAACATAAAATCATACGGTGACGGGTGCTTGTACTTCCACCGATCCATGTAGCCATTGAGACACTGGGTAAAAAGTTCTTTGCCTAATAAATGCAAAAGCGCATGATACGATTGTGAGGCTATATCATACGATATGATGCCGTAGGTCTTTGGGATCGTGTAGGTCTCAACCATCAGCGGAGGATTCGATGACCGTGCAAAACGCGAGCGATCTCTGTAGGATTCCAAGTTCACATCCGTGAAATAGTCCTCCGAAAATTCCGCCATGCCCTCATCTACCCAGGCATAGCGTTTTTCATTGATTCCCATCAAAAAAGGAAAATACATGTGCATCATCTCATGAAAGGTGAGCAATTTATTTGCCTCATAGTCGGTATATGGAATGCCCTCGGTGACGTAATTGGTACGCAACTGATCATTACACATTCCTGCAAACTCCATCCCTCCTCCTTTCTCTCCATTGAAGGCCACAAAGTGCTCAAAAGGAAAAGGATATCTTGGAAAATCGTTATGAAAAGAGGCCAGAGCTTCCCTCTCTATTTTGAGCACATCAGAAAAGGGCGCATTGTACTCTGGGTAGGCACTGTTGAGAAAATATGTTCCATTCTGATCTTGATAGCGACAAGCCTCCCATATATAATGATCACTGAAAGCAAATGAAAAATCTGGAAAGCTGTCCACCTCATACTTCCACACATTGCCTTTCATTTTCAATCCTTTCTTTAAGTCTTGAGAACCCACGATAGTTACCTTTTCATCAGATTGCTTAGCCAGTGCCAAACGCTCCGTAAGGTGCTTCGGATATATTTCCTCCCCATTTATTAGCTCTGAAGACGCCCAAACCACATAGTTGCTCGGGAGCTCCACCGACACTTTAAAACTTGACACATCATGATAAAACTCCGCCTTTCCATCGAAAGCAATTTCGTCCCATCCAAAAATATCATCATACACAGCAATTTCCGGATACCAGTATGCCACCATCATGCTGGTCTTGTTAAAAGCCCCGTCTCTATCTACTTCTGCAGGAATCGTAAAAGACCACTGCAAGTCTAAATCCAATGATGCACCAGCAGCCAGAGGTTTGTCCAGCATCACACGATAATATGTTCCTCGGTATTGAATGCGCTTTCTGTCGCTCAGCCTTTGCGACTCTCCATTTATTTGTAGCGATTTTATCTGCAATCCTCCTGGGTGAATATCCTTGTAAGCATAAAAAACAATGTACGGAAGTGGGGTCACTTGATTGTTGATATAAGTGATCCTACCCTTGGCCTCTACCCTTCTTGTCTTAGGATTGACAACTGCGCTTAAATCATAGCTGGCAGCATTCTGCCGATACGCGTCTGACACTTCCCCTGTCCACAGGCGAGTGCCGTTTTCATAGGCTTGTCGAAACTCAATAGGCATATACAACGAGGACTGAGCCACGGCCGATGTGACGAAAAGCAACAATACAAATTGAAAATAAAAAGAAGTACGCATGGCTGTAGTAGTATTTTGCCGTCAATTTAAGGGAGAAGTTTTACTCAACCATATCACTTGCTACAATCAGTAAATGAAGAGTATGAGTGGAGGTTTGAAGCAAGGAATTTCGAATGCTTATGATTTGATGGAGAAGTTGTCATTAGTAAAGTGATACTTGCTTTATAGTAAGAGATATGAAACGAACAAAATCACCGGCCTTTCATTATTCTCTCCTTAAAAAAACTAACACTAGCTACCTTGAATAGCAGTAAATACTTCTACTATCACATAAACGATCGCAATCCATCCACAACAGTAAAAACTTGCTCTAATTGAGCGTGAAAGGCTGATTGAAAAATCGCCTTTTGCTTCTTTATTTTTCTCTTCCTTCTGATCGGTCAAAATCACTAACATCTTGCGGTAAAACAACAAAAACAAAGCACAACCAGATAGTGGATTATCAGCACCAATGTCATTTTTCCATGTCCTATTAGCAGATTCTGGAAGCCTATCTGTAAAAGTCGTCCCCGTGAGATATATAGTTAACCAAAAAACCAAGTTGAATACAAACCACCCAATAGTCAAAAATTGCCAAACCTGTGTCGCCGAGTTGGCCAGTTCGTTTGCATACCAGACACTCAGCCCAAAAAGACCTAGTCCAAGGAGAAAAGTTAGGGTTGGGCTGATTCTCATTTGATTTGATTTCCTTGACAAGCTATTATTCAGATTCGATGGCCAGATTTCTTTCGTGTTATGTAAGCTCCGTCAAATTTAAGAATACTAAATAAACTCAATAGCGAGATCAAAATCTCAATTTTCATGAACTTTCATTATTCTATATCTTCGCTGGATGAAAAAGATTCAATTTTTAGCACTAATTGCAGCCTTAGGTCTGGCTGGGTGCGCCAAATGTTACGAGTGTACTAAATCAACAACGAGTAGTTCTAGCAAGCAGGGAGCATGTTTCGATACTTCTAGTCAAGCAAAACAGTTTAAGCGAGACATGGAAGACAATGGGTTTGATTGCAGAATTGTACCTGAACCATAAGCTCCTAATGGCGTGTTGTTCCTCTTCCACATAGCATTTACTTTCTACAACATAGCATATTGGCTCGTGATCTTGTAATTGCTTTTAGTAAGTATGTCGGAGGTAAGACTGTTCGTTTAGCGTAAATTAGCAACTCATACTTTCGCTAATTTTAGCATGCTAGTTTTCATATCTCCACCGTCATTTGCAACAACATCGACATCAAGAAAAAACATATCATCCTCGCATTTCTGATTCTCTTACGGGCGATTATTTAATTTATCGTCAGTCAGCAGTTTGAAATGCGGGCATCTGTGGATTCTGAGATTTATATTTCGGGAGCAGAAAAATTAGTTCAGGGCGAGTTTCCAAGTGGAAAGGATGTTTTGTACGCTTCCTATATACTCGTACTTGCGCTGCTCCATCTGCTGAATTTAGGTGGAGAAAGCATTCTCTATCTACACTTTTTTGCGGCTATCCTTGCAATCATCTGCACTTATCAGTTGGCCTTACGGTCAATGAATAATCACAACTTAGCGGTCATCGCGCCTTTACTGTATGTGCTGTGGTTTAAGTTCCAGCAGTGGAACATGATTATCTACACCGACGCACTGTTTTCGCACATGGTAGTTATCTCTGTTTTTGCTTTTACAACGGCAACAAATGTGAAACAAAAAGCAATGGCATTCGCACTCATTCTGTTTACTGGCTTCATAAGACCCACGGGGGTAGGTTTGTTATTTGCGGTGGGTGTTTGTGTGGTGGTGCAATTATCTAGAACGCATAGATTCCAACTCTATCAAAAAAACATCATATCATTCACCATTGCGTCTTTATCACTTTTCTTTCTCAATACAGTTTTGGCACATTTTATCGATTCCTTTATTAAAAGTTATGAAAATGCCGAAATCAATACCCGAACATACAAATGTTTGTTGAGAGGCCAGCAGCGCTAGTTATTCCTAATTTGGAATCTCCCGCTTTAGTAAGTTGGTTGTTTTTGTATTTGTAAACCCACTGTATTTCCTAAAAATATCAATGCTCAAAGGACTGCTTTTTATTGGTAACGTCAAGCCATACTACTCGTGGTTGCACAACGCTCATATCGCAGTGTTTTTGTATCCAGTATATACTGCAGCTGCTTATGGATTTTGGCATTTGGAGAAAGTTAAACTTAAGTTGGTGACAGGTTCGTTCATTGCGTTTCAGTTTCTCACGGTTTGTTTTACGAGTGTAAACTGGGATGGAAGATTTCTTTTGCCAGTCTTGCCATTGGTCTTTAATCTTGCTGGGCATGGTGCTTTCATTTATTGGAATAAGTTAGGTAAGACCAATTAGGAAATTTCCCTCTACCAGACTTTATCATAGAAAGGGGGTATAAATGCAGACATCTGCTTTCTTCAGTTATCAGCATTGAAAAAATGGTTTTGTCATTGGTCAAAATTTTTAAGCGGGTTTCACCCCTTTGGAGATAAGTGCAAACAGTGCAATTATTAAAAAAATGGCTTATACTTGACTTATAAAGACGGCAGTATATAGCCGGCTAAAAATCAAAAAATTCACCAAATAATAATTAACAATGCAAACTGAAAACAAGGAATTAGTATCAATGGCGCGGGAGTCTCTCAAAGAAAAATGGGGACTCGCAATCGGGACATTTTTATTGTACATGCTCATATTAGTCGGGATTCAATTAATCCCTATTGCTGGGCCGATTGTGTCTTTGCTCATCAGCGGGGCATTCGGCGTTGGTGTCGCATTATTTAGTCTCAACATTTCTCGTGGCAAAGAAGCCAAACTAGAAGATATTTTCAAGGGGTTCAATAATTTCGGAACAGCCTTAGGGGCATACTTGCTTATGATTTTGTTTATCATATTGTGGTCGCTTTTGCTTATTATACCAGGTATTATTGCTGCCTTTTCATATTCTATGACTTTCTTCATTCTAGCCGACGACCCTACCCTCGCGCCAAAAGAAGCATTGGATAAGAGCAAGCAAATGATGGATGGATATAAGATGAAATACTTTATTTTATCCTTGAGATTCTTTGGTCTTGCACTACTCTGTATTCTTACATTAGGTATAGGCTTTCTATGGCTGATGCCCTATATGTATGTTACCATTGCTAAATTCTACGATGACATCAAGGAGCAAGACACTTCTGAGGTCGAATTTAGTTTACCAGACACTCAAGAATAAGCAGATTTCGGATCATTGAATCCTACGCCTCTTTATTACTGTGGTGATTTAATAAATAATTCACAATATCATTCTAAAGCCGACTGGGGAGATCTCTCAGTCGGCTTTTGATGTTTCTACCCCTTTCGAATGTCTGGTCTTTTAGGAATAAAAATCATTCCTGAAAAGGAAACAACAAAGCTTTCATTCAAAAATCCACTAATCTCGTTAACAGCGCCAAGTGAATGTGCGTAGCAAAAAATTCTTTCAAAACTTTACATGCTTATGACATAATGAAGAAATAGATGCTCTAATTTTAATAAACGAGAGGGAATGATATGAACCTAATTGAAGTGTCCTTACCACTTACAAACCCTGTATCAAAATTCCTTTTGATCTTGGTCATCATTCTCTTTGCGCCAATCCTTCTCAATAAAATAAAAATTCCCCACCTTCTTGGACTCATCATAGCAGGAGTCGTTATCGGATCTCACGGATTCAATTTGATAGAACGTGACAGTAGCATCATCCTATCGGGCACTGCTGGACTGCTCTATATCATGTTCCTTGCAGGATTAGAAATTGATCTGAGCGATTTCAAAAAAAACAGTACTAAGAGTTTGGTCTTCGGCCTTTACACTTTCATTATCCCCATGTTGTTGGGCACGGTCGTGAGCATCTACGTATTAGAGTTTTCTGTCCCTTCTTCCGTTCTGCTCGCCAGTATGTTTGCCTCTCATACACTTATAGCCTACCCGCTAGTTAGCAAATTGGGAGTGGCCAAAAACAGAGCTGTGAATATTACTGTGGGCGGTACGCTTATCACAGATACACTTGCGCTACTGGTTCTTGCCGTGATCGTAGGGATGACCACAGGTGAGGTCACCACCGAGTTTTGGATCAGACTCACTGTTTATATGCTCCTGTTTGGACTGACTATCATGGTGCTTTTTCCAATCATTGGACGGTGGTTTTTCAAGCGATTTGATGACAATGTCGCTCAGTATATTTTCGTTTTGATGATGGTTTTTCTGGGTGCAGTTTTAGCAGAGATAGCTGGCATAGAGGGAATCATCGGTGCATTTTTGGCGGGTCTGGCTCTTAACAAACTCATCCCTCGCACTTCCCCATTAATGAACCGAATAGAGTTTGTGGGAAATGCCATTTTCATTCCATTCTTTCTTATAGGTGTGGGAATGCTCGTTGATTTTCGGTTTTTTTTCAAGGATTTGGAAACCGTCAAAGTAGCTGTGGTGATGATCGTAGTAGCTACTCTGGCCAAATTTCTTGCAGCATGGCTCACGCAAAAAACCTATAAACTTACGAATGACGAGCGTCGATTGATTTTCGGATTGAGCAACGCGCAGGCCGCTGCAACACTCGCAGCAGTCTTGGTAGGTTACAATATAATTATTGGAGAAACCCCTGCAGGAGAACCCGTGCGCCTGCTTGGTGAAAGTATCTTAAACGGAACCATTTTGATGATTTTGTTCACGTGCACCATTGCATCTTTTGCAGCGCAAAAAGGTGCTCAAAATATTGCCCTTCTTGAGAATACAGAAATAGATGATGACGATCATCAGGAGAAAATTCTCATCCCTGTGAGCAATGCAGAAACTACTGACGAACTGATCAACCTTGGAGTCACCATCAAATCTAAGAGGAACAAAACTGGCTTATATGCGCTCAGTGTGGTGAGCAATGGACAAGAAGAAGGAGCCGCCTACAAACATGCCAAAAAAGTATTGCAAAGAGCTGCTATTACTGCATCGGCTACAGACACGCTTTTGCACGAACTTTTACGTTATGACATCAATCTAGTGAGTGGCATAACAGGGGTGGTGAAAGAGCAAAAGATTACCGATTTAATACTGGGACTTCATATAAAAAGTCGATTGACAGATTCTTTCCTTGGTGAATTAACGAAAGGAATTTTAGCAAAATGTAATACCACCACCTTAATCTACAAGCCCGTTCAGCCCCTCGATACAATAAAGCGACACTTGGTTCTTATACCTGAAAATGCTGAAAAGGAAATCGGATTTCCACTATGGGTACTCAAAGTTTGGAACATTGCCAGAAATACTGGTGCCAGGATGCTGTTTTATGCTACTTCTGAAACGCTTGTCGTGATACGTGAGATACAATTGAAACATCCCATTGATGCAGAATTTCTCGAAATGGATGTTTGGGAGAATTTTCAAAATATAGCAAAAGCCTTTCGTCCAGATGACAATTTAGTCATTGTATTGAGCAGAAAAGACAAGTCGTCCTTTCACTCGAATATGCTTCAAATACCTCATTATCTGAGTGAGCACATCCAAAACACCAGTTATATTTTAATCTACCCTAAGCAAGCTGGAGTTAGCGATTCGTCCAAAATAGACTTACAAAATGCCACCCTAATAGAACCGCTAGAAAAGCTCGATGAGATCAGTCGCACCATTGCCAAAATCATCCGAAGGAAGTAGTTTTTACTTTGCTTTTATTGGGTAGAGGACAACTGTATTCATGGCCTCTGAGGCCTTCGTTAAGCTGTTTTTCTGTCATGAATCGCCGATCCATGAGGCCTGTCCCTGTGGAGCGATTAACTCAAATGCACACACATTGAGTGTTTTAAAATCTACTTCTTGTTGTCTCCGAAAAATCACCAACTTCTCTCAATTCGTTAAATCAAAGGTATCTGCTAACAAGCAAGGCTATTTTGCAGGTATTATTATTGTTGAATAAAAGAAAAGGGTGATTCAAAAGTTTATTGCAATAGCAACATTGCTAGCGGGGAGTTTAGGTGCACAAGCACAATGGGAGGCGATAAATCCTGGAGCAGGTGGTCAGGTACAAGATTTTGTGTGTGATCCCAATGTTCCAGAGCGTGTTTATCTCGCCTCAGATATGGAAGGTGTGTACAAGACTGAGGACGATGGCAACTGGTGGGATCTCACTGGCGCATTGCTCAACAATTGCGCCTATGCCGTGGCGGTGACTCCTGGCAATTCCGAAAAAATATATGTAGGGACGAGATATGGCTTGCATACGTCCAACGACGGAGGCAAGACCTATGAGTTTGTCTTAAACACAAAAAAACGCACCATCGGAAGCATTGCCGTAAATCCTCACAATCCTAATCATGTGATTGCAGGTTTCGGATGGAGAGATGATTACGATTGGCTCTGGATGATAGATGCAAACGCTCAGGCAAAGGACAAATCACCGTCTCTAAGGATGGCGGAAAAACCTGGAAAGAGGTCACGTTTGCCAAGAAAATGCAAGATAGAAATGTGTGGACTGTCACTTTTGACCCTACCAACGATCAAGTCATTTACTTGGGATCTGGCGGAGGAATTTATAAAAGCTCAGACGCAGGTAAATCTTGGGATTTAGTACCCGCTCCTGCCAATACTTTTGGAAATACGGGGCTTTCTCTTAGTCCAAACGGGAAGGTCATTTATGCTACCTACACCATCAACGATACACCTAGCAAAAATTATGTTTCCAATATCTACGCCACTGCTACGGACAACATTGACTGGCAACCTGTGATGAAAGGCACAGGGGTGCAAATGAAGCAAATCAACCATTGGTATCCTGAGGTAGATAGCAGAAGCACAGGTTCGGAGCATAAAGTGCTCGTAGGGCAAGTTGGAAATCGTGATGGGCTTTTTGAAGGGACATTCTCTTGGGAAAATGGTCAACTTAAAAACTACTCTTGGGAGATCATCTGGCAAGGTGTAGATGGCTATGACCATGGCTGGGACTGGGCAGATCCGAATGCTCGTGTGGCACATTATACACCAGCGTCTTGGCCTAGAGCCATATGGTCTACGACCAATGAATCGATTTTTCAAGCTACCTATGAGGATGATGGCACGTGGCAATGGCACAACAAATACAGCAAGCCCAATGAAAAGTTTGTAGTAAAAAAATACGGCAAAGAATACCATACCTACTCAGGAAGAGGTACGGAAAGCACCTACACGTATGACATCACGGCACACGACAATTATGTGATTCAGGCACAAGGAGACAATGGCTTGATGGAAAGCTGGGATTCTGGTTTTTCATGGAGCAACATGCAGCACCGCGCCGATAGTATCAACTACTCAGATATTCAGGCAGTGGATATAGCCATGGCCAATGGTGTGCCTACGGTAGTGGCTCAAGCCACGGCAGGTTATGGAGGAGCGGCTGTGGATGGTCGTATTTTGGTGAAAAAGCTAATTAATCACTCCCCTGAGGACAAATGGATATTTTTAGGAGGTGGGCCAAACAAAGAACTAGGGCTTCCTGATGGCATTTTTAGAGAGATAGCAGTTGCCCCTTCCAACCCATCCAAAGTCTATGCTTTTTCAAATAATTACGGTTTGTACATGATTGAAAATATTGGTGAAGCCATTAAGAAAAAGCAAAAAGGAGAACCATACACCGCAGTGCGTATCAGCAACGGCGTGCTTGAAGGCGTGAAGACCTCTAAGAAAATCTCCGTTCACCCGATCAACGAAAACATCGTATTTCTGACAGGTACAAGTGGCGACATGGGCGTTTACAAAGGCGTGAATAGTAATGAAACATGGACTTGGTCAAAGATTTATAAAGGGCATAGCTGGGAAGCAGAAGTGGTGGCTTGGGAGCACGAAGGAAAAGTGCTGCTAGCGTATGCAGGAGCTTCAGAAGAAAAACACAACGACAAATGTCATTTCATTGTCGCATTTTCAGAGGATGAAGGCGCAACATGGCGTAAGGTGTTTGATAAAAACATGGCCAAAGAGATAAGAGGCGAAGAGGCCAATAACGCATGGTATCCCTACATCGAGAAAGAATACATTTTCCAGAGCAAAGGCGGAATCGCAGGCATTGGCAATACGATCGTATGTAATTATTACAATCATAAATTTCAAAGTGGTTTTGGTATCTTCAAGGGCACCATCCAGCTGGATGGCGCTGTGACTTGGGTAGACTGGACAGATGACTTGCATTTTGCTGCTTTGACATCTGGCCAATTCATCAATACACTGGACACTTGGTATTACTATATCAGTACGCCAGGAGCTGGGGCTTGGAGAAGAAAAGCCAATTGGCTAAATGAGTAAATCAATTAAAAAAGTAGTTTAAATAGAGTTGTTACAGCCCAGTTGCCTATTGCAAGCGGGTTGCTTTTATTTTTAGATTAAATACAAAAACATGAAAAGAAAAAGTCTTTTGGTGATCGTTGGAGTCTTGGTGACTCTATCCACATTTGCCCAATGGGAGTCTATTAACCCTGGTGCTGGCGGGCAAGTGCAAGATTTGGTTTGTGATCCAAATATTCCAAATACGGTATATCTGGCTTCCGATATGGAAGGAGTCTATAAATCCGTAGACAATGGTGAATCTTGGGCACTCACAGGGCATTTGCTCAACAACCGAGTGTTTTCCGTAGCGGTGACTCCAAACAACTCTGACAAAATCTATGTCGGCACGCTTTACGGATTACATACTTCTAATGACGCAGGCAAGACCTTATTCTTTTGTGCCAAGCACCAAAAAAAGAACCATCGGTTGCGTGTCGGTGAGTCCACACAATCCTGACCATGTGATTGCAGGTTTCGGGTGGAGAGATGATTATGATTTTTTGTGGGTGATAGATGGCAAAGTTTCTGGCAAAGGCCAAATCACCGTTTCTAAAGATGGAGGAAAAACGTGGACTGAGGTGACGTTTGCACAAAAGACCGAAGATAGAAATGTCTGGACGGTAAGCTTTGACCCTTCCAATGATCAAATCATTTACTTGTCTACTGGTGGGGGAGCATACAAAAGCAGCGATGCAGGAGCCACTTGGAGCATGATACCAAGTCCAGAAAATACAGCGAGACACACAGGCTTAGCTGTGAGTCCAAATGGCAAGGTGCTTTACGCAACTTACGCATCGAGCAAGGATAATGACTATAGTGGAGCGATATACGCCAGTAGTACTAAGGACATTCGTTGGCAAAAAGTGATACAGGGCGATGGGCTTCAGCTGCGCGAGCGCAACTATTGGTACCCAGAAGTAGATAGCAGAAGTGAAGGAGAAGATCACAAACTGATGATTGGTCAGATTGGTCAGCGTGATGGACTTTTTGAAGGTAAGTTTTCTTGGAGCGGAGACGAGCTAAAGTCTTATTCTTGGGATGTGATTTGGAAAGGTCTCAAGGGCTATGATCACGGCTGGGACTTTGCAGATCCAAACCCGAGGGTGGCTCATTACACACCCAAGTCATGGGCGCGAGGTGCATGGTCAACAACCAATCAAACGATTTTTCAGGCCGATTTCTTAGCCGACGGCACTTGGCAGTGGAACAACAAGTACAGCAAACCATCTGATGATTTTGTGGTGGATTGGAATGGAATGAAATTCAAAACCTACAGTGGAAGAGGAACTGAAAGTACATATACATACGATGTTACGACCCACGAAAATTATGTAATTCAGGGACAAGCCGACAATGGTCTGGTTGAAAGCTGGGATTATGGCCACTCGTGGAGCAATATGCAGCACCGCAACGACAGCATGAACTATTCGGATGTACAGTCAGTGGCAATAGCAGAAGCGAATGGAGTACCCACTGTAGTGGCTCAAGCTACAGGCGGCTATGGTGGTGGAGCGGTAGATGGCCGCATTCTCGTTAAAAAACTCATCAAACACTCACCCGAAGATAAGTGGATGTTTTTGGGCGGTGGGCCAAACCAAGAATTGGGACTTGCAAATGGCATTTTCCGTGAGGTAGCAGTGGCGCCTTCCAATCCATCTAAGGTGTATACGTTTTCCAATGAAAAGGGCATGTACATGATCGAAGATCTTGGAAAAGCCATAGAAGCGAAAGAAAATGGACAGGTTTACAACGCCGTGAAAATCAGCAACGGCGTATTAGACAAAGTAAAAACTTCAAAGAAAATTGCCGTTCATCCAACTAATGAAAACATTGTTTTTCTGACAGGCACAACGGGGAAAATGGGAGTCTACAAAGGAGTGAACAACAACGGCGTATGGACTTGGAGCAAGGTTTATAAAGGTCATAGTTGGGAAGCTGAAGTGGCGGCTTGGGAGCATGAGGGAAAGGTGTATTTGGTCTATGCAGGAGCTTCTAACGAAAAGCACAATGACAAATGCCATTTCGTGATCGCACTATCTGAGGATGAAGGAAAAACATGGCGTAGAATTTTTGACAAAGACATGGCCAAAGAAATCAGAGGCGAAGAGGCCAATGAAGCTTGGTATCCGCATATCGAGGAGGAATACACCTTCCAAAGCAAAGGTGGAATTGCTGCGAAGGGAAGCACAATCATTTGCAATTATTACAACCATAAATTTCAGAGTGGCTTTGGGCTGTTCAAAGGAACAATGCAACCAGACGGCCAAGTAACTTGGGAAAACTGGACAGATGATCTTCATTTTGCAGGAGTGACTTCTGGCATGTTTGCAAAAACAAAAGGCAAATGGTACTACTACATCAGTACGCCAGGAGCTGGCGCATGGAGACGTGAAGCCACTTGGTTGAATAAATAATTAGAAGCCTCCGTTGGAGTTATCTCCGACGGATTCTGCCCTGTGCCGAACAGGAAAAAGTGCGACAATACCAGCAGTGTTATGTTCTTGCTTGTGGGTGATAACACCCACAAGGGCGTAGATTTAAGAGACTTAGAAAGATATTTCAAACACACACCCAATAAATGTTTATTAATCGAATGAATTATAATACCGTAAAAATCGCCTACCTATTTGCACTGATCATTGTGCTGGGAGGATGTAAGCCGGAGAAAGATTCAAAAGAATCCTCTCAGGCTAAAAAACCAAATCTTGTTTTCATTCTTGTGGACGACTTAGGTTGGTCGGATTTGCCGGACTATGGAAATAAATTCAATCAAACACCAAATATTGATGCCCTTAGAAAAGAGTCTATGCTCTTTACGGATGCTTATGCAGCATCCCCTGTTTGCTCGCCTGCTAGAGTGGCGATTTTATCTGGTCAATACCCCGCTCGTGTAGGCATGACCGATTGGGTACCCGGTCATTGGAGACCTTTTGAAAAAATGCTTGCACCCATCAATCGTGCACAGGAGCTTCCGCTATCTAGTGTCACTTTTGGTGAAGTACTGAAAGACGCAGGATACACTACGGGCTATTTTGGAAAATGGCACCTTGGAGATGTCGCCGATAAGTACCCCAACAGACAAGGGTTTGATTCCATGGTCGTGTACCGAGGTTGGGGGCATTTTGAGATGGATAAGAAACTTACACCAGCAGATACTAGCATTCCTGATAGCGTTCACTCAGCGGATCAACTCACTAAATACACTGTAGATTTTATCAAGCAACATGCAGGTAAACCTTTTGCTGTGATGTTGTCCCACTTTGCTGTGCATTTGCCTTTAGAGGCAAAGCAAAAAATCATTGAGAAATATGAGAAGGCTGAAAAACCTGACGAAGGAATCAACAATGCCGTATATGCGGCGCTTTTAGAAAGCGTGGATGATGGAGTGGGTGAAATCACTTCAGTGCTGAGTGAGTTGGATATTGAAGACAATACAATCATCGTATTTTATTCTGACAATGGAGGTTTGCGTCAGATTTTTGATAAGAGCGACGACATACTCGTAACTGACAATGCTCCACTACGCGATGAAAAAGGAGCGCTGTATGAAGGGGGTATTCGAGTGCCTCTTTTGATAAAATGGCCAGGAAAAGTAAAGCCGAATTCAACCAGTAGCGCCATTATGAATGGCATGGATTTATATCCAACATTCGCTGATATGCTTGGCGCAAAGATGCAAGAAGGCCACACGGTAGATGGAGAGAGTCTAGTACCAGCTTTGCTGGCAAGTGCTGATACAGTGATGAAGGACAGAACCACATTTTGGCACTACCCACACTATCATCACAGCGTGCCAGCCAGTGCAGTGCGGTCTGGAGATTATAAACTGATTGAGTTTTTGGATGATAATCATGTGGAGCTCTACAACCTGAAGGAAGACATAGGCGAATCTCAGAACTTGGCCGAATCAATGCCAGAGAAAGCCGCTGAGTTGCAAACGCTTCTAGCAAGTTGGAGACAAGAAGTAGATGCGCAGATGCCCACCGTGAATGCAGATTATGATGCCAGTAGAAGTGCTGAATGGGGCAAACACCCCGATGCTGAATAAGCATTTTTTAGAATGATAAAAAGTCACTATCCGGTCTGGGTAGTGACTTTTTTTTGTGGAATGGTTTCTTAAGAATTTGCCCCGAGCAACTGGGTATCAGAATTGCACTGTGCATAGAAAGATGAACCTGCCTACCTGCTAGGTAGGAAATCCTGTGAGCAGAAGATCGGTAGAAAGCATTGACCCGTTCCAGCGGCAGGTTCGGTGAAGTTCGGACTGAAGTTTGTAAAGTGGCAGTTTGGCGCATAATTGCTAGTGACTGTTACAGCTAGTTTATAAAAGTAGTTCCGCACGCTTGGGAGTTCCTATGAATTGTGAATTGTTCTGAAATGAAACAATTTGGTAGTAAGGATTTTTATCAATGTCCTCATAATAAACTTTGATTTGCATATCATATGGGTGAAAGTTCTTTCCATCACCCCTAAAGAACTCCGGATATATAGTTTGTCTCGTTTCAAAGTACCTAGAAGTTATTTCATCCTCATTTATACACTTAAAGCCGTAATCCTTTCCTGTAATTTCAAAGCGAGTTATTCGAACTCTATTGTATTTTGTTCCGAATTCTAATTTTAAGACATACCCAACACCGGGTTTTGTAATCCAATTGACAGCAGTTGAAGCAAGATAGAGTTCTGGGAACACTTGGCTCATTCTTATTTCCCTTTGCAATTCTAGTTGTTGATTCGTTAGTTCTACGAGCATTTGCTGTGCCTGAGCTGATTTAGCAATTTCTTCCTTTGTTTCTTTTAATTCGCGTCGCTGATATTCGAGTTCTCGCTTCTGCAATAAAGCAGTGTAAATCAAAAAAGCAAAGGCTAAAGAGGTGAATAATGCGTTAACTGCACCAAATGTATCTCCAAGTTCATTGGCCGAATTGACACCATCATAAATTTTGAGTATTGTCCAGGTTATGGCGATCCATAGAATCAAGACTCCACCAACAGCTATAAGCAAGATGTTGTTTAGTCTTGTGTCTTTTCTTGCATCTTCATCGTCTTGAGTTGATTCTTTGTTCATGTGAGGTGAGTATGAGCTGTAACGCCTCTGTATCAAGCGTAGCGTGTGGTTTAGTTTCGTCTACAAAATAGCCAATTCGCAGAATTGGCGGGGCTGCCAGAAAGAAGAAAAATTTCGTCTAGCACTATCCCTATCCACGCATGATTTCATCACAGCATGTTGTGATCCGTCTTTTTAGCTGATTGTTAAGTTAACTCGTTTACCTAAGCCAACTTCCATTAGCCTGTATAGCGTAGAAAGCTGAATGTCGCTATGTCCATTTTCTATTCTAGAAATGAAGCTTTTCCTCGTGCCTGTTCTTTCCGCTAATTGTTGCTGAGTTAAATGCGCCTCTTTACGCGCATCTCTGATTATTTCTCCAATCGCAAAGGCTTTTGCTTTGATTTCAAAATTCGCCCGTTCAGCTGTTCCGATTTCACCGTATTGTTCAGTTAAATGATCGTCGAATGATGTTATGTGTTTGTTCATTTTGATTTGTTCTTTAGGTCAAAGTATTCTTCTTTTATTCTCTATGCTCGATCAATCTCTTTCTTTGGAGTCTTTTGGGACTTCTTTTGAAAACCGTTGAAAAGCACTACCAGATTCCCCTCATCAAAACAGCAAAATACCCTGTAGATGTTACTACGATATTCAATGCGTATTTCAAACAAGCCATCTGTTCCTGTCATATGCTGGAAGAATTTTCTAGGAATTCTTTCTGCAATGCGAATCATAAAAAGAACTTCATCTACCTTATTCTTCAATTTGCTATCCATCGAGTCGTAAAACTCTTTGAAATACTTTTTGAAAAGTATGATTTGACGATGTTGTTCCATTCTTCAAAGTTAACGAATAATGGAACAAAAAATTAATCAACTGAGGGTTTGCAGAAATGGATCACAACGATCAGATAAGCTCAGTGAGCATACCCTTTCAAATATCTCAAAGTATCGGATTCAAATGCACTTTGCAAACAACTAAGTAAGCCGATTGGGCTTAGGCCTGTTGTAGCACGTCTATTCTATTTACTCGTTTTCCAGTTCCAGAAATTTCCGTTTATCCGCTCGCTTGGGATCTGCAAGTTCGTAGTGTTGCTCGTTGAGTTCACCGAAATCCACAATGTTCAGATATTCCTCAACAATGGCCCTCTCAATTTTAATTCTGCCACTACCTGCCCAATGTCGGTCTTGTCCGTTCTTTTTCACACCAGATATCCAAAATTCATCTCCAGTTTCAATATCGTAGAAGTTTCCAGCCGTCCCACCAGATTTGAGCTTCTTGTATGCATGTCCGTTGAAGTAAACAGTTTGCCCTGACTTGGAGAATTCTGCCCTTCCAATCCATGCTTCACCTCGATCATTCTGATCAGTTTTATGTTCGATGTACATAATTCGGCTTTGCATTCTTTTTTCTTTTAGTTGATCCAACTTGGGTTTAAATTATCTCCTGAACGGGGCTTTCTTACATTCTGAACCATTTCTTTTTCACAAGCACCGAAATCTTCAAAATTCTTCTGTCCTTGAATTAATGAAACTCTGTTAGCACCACCTTCATATTCAGGTTCATTAAATTGAATAGGGTCATCTTCCCAAAAGCAAATTGGACAAATCGAGTATTCTAGGCGATCTTTTGAGTCGAAACTATCATATCCGCAGTGGGCTACATTTATTTAAATTGATGGCTTAATCTATGTATTATGTCTAAAAGGACAAGCTCTCGGCCTTTTCAGTTAATCCTGACCAAGAAAAAGGAATTCACCAGTTTCCTTGTTGAAATTTCCGATGTGCAAAGAGAAAACTTGCAGTTAAAGAAAGAGCTAAGAGAAGCTCAATTGGAGCGTGATATTCTAAAAAAGGCTGTAGGCATCTTCTCCAGGGGAGACACCAAATCTACAAATTCATAATGGATTATCACTTAGAATTTGGTGTTGAGAGGATGTGCAAAGTCTTGACCGTAAGCAGAAGTGGATATTATGATTTTCAAAGGAGAAAGCCTTCTGCAAGGTTATTGCGAATAAGAGAAATTGCAGAGCAAATCAAGAGGGTGTATAAAGAAAGTAAAAATCGATATGGTAGCCCTAAGATAACCGATAGTCTAGTGTCAAATGGTTGGAAAGTATCTCGTCAACGTGTTGCTAGAATTATGCGCTGTAATGGTATTAGAAGCATCGTAAGTAAGAAGTTTCGAGTGAACACCACAGATTCTTCACACAACTTTCCTATTTAGAGAATCACTTGAATAGAAATTTCACTGCTAGAAGACCAGCAGAAAAATGGGTTTCTGATATAACTTATATACATACTGAACAGGGGTGGCTTTATCTAACTATCATTATGGATTTATTCGACACAAAGATTGTAGGATGGGCACTAAGCACAGATATGACCACAGAAGCAACTGTACTGGCTGCATGGAGAATGGCCGTTCTCAATAGACCGATCACACAACTACTAATTTTTCACTCAGACAGAGGCGTACAATTTACTTCTCTGCGGAATTGTTGGGATAATGCAGTAGCAGAGAATTACTTTAAAATACTGAAATCAGAAATGGTCAATCACAGCAAGCCTATCAGTATTCTGTCAAGCCAAAACAGAGGTTTTTGAGTTTATCGAAATATGGTATAATCGACAAAGAAAACACTCGTATCTAGGATATAAAACCCCAAACGAATACAGTAAAATCAATTATTCAAAATGCGCTTAATATATTGTCCAGTTTTTTGTAGCAATTCCATTCTGGGGGTTCTCCGAAGCAAGTGGATTTAACCCTAAGTTGCCATAAACCATTTTTCTTAAAATAAATATGCTTCCGATTTCCAAATTGAGTTCAATCAGAAAGACCGTAGAAGTAAACCCATTGGACTTGTGAACAATGGGTTCAAAATCCTGCCTGTTTCTAAGTGAGTCATAAAGAAGTGTTGCACTGCCAAGTAACATGGTTGTCATTAAAGACGCCTTCTCTTTCCCGATGCTGGTTCAATGGCTCCCTTCTTAAATGTTCTTATAGCTCATCAAAAGACCTTTTTCTAGTTCAGAGGTAGAAATTACAGCAGAAAATTCACCAGTAAATTTCCGAATTTCTCTATTCAGAGAACTGAGCGATTCCCTTAGTTGAGCCAAGCCCCCCAACTAATAGAAAAACAAAGATTAAGATTTTAGTTGCTCTCATTACACATAACGCCACAACATCAGGCGTGGGGATTATTATCTTCTAAAGTTAATATTGCACTGAACATTCCAATTGCTCTAATCCTTTCCAAACCTCTAAAACCCCATGACTGATGAGCGAATGTTAGCCACATTTTTCGTTAAGCCACGTTGATTTGCTGGTTCAGCATTTGGATATTGAAGTTTACCTTAGCTTCAAGTGCGTTAAAACCAGAATAGTTTCTTGTGATATTGCCCGTATTGTTCTCTAGTCGAGAGATTTGGGCTTGTCTTTACACCAATGAGCCTTCCACAATTCTTCTTGTGTCAAATTCCGCTGTTTTCTAGCCTGTTGAATCATGTCTCCAACCAGCTCAAGCTTGAGTTCAAACTCGTACTGCGCTCGTTCAGGTGTTCCCTGCTTTCCGACGAGTTCATCTTTTGCTTCGTCCAATGAGTAAGTTTTCATAACTGTTTGTCTTTAAAGTATTGCATTCTAATTCGTTCTGCCTTATCGATTTCTTTTTGATCCACCTTACTGGTTTTCTTAATAGTTCCATGGGTGGCTAAAACGAGTGTATCCTGCCTATCTGTTTTATCCCAAAAGGCTAAAAGTCGAAATTGAAGTCCTGAATACAGTGTTCTGAACTCCCAAATTTCACCCTGCAGTTTTTTGAACAATTTAGGGTCTGTTTTTTCACTCGCCCTTTCAATATTCTGCAATATCTTATTCTTTGATTTCAGATTCTGTTTACGCAGAAATTTCATTGCCTCTTCAAGCAACACAGCTTCAAATCGCTTTATCATTCAACTCATTTAGTTAAGTGATACAAAGCTATCTAAAGTTTCCCTAAATGTAAACAATTTGAAGGGAGATAGTTGTGGATAACGCACAGCTATCGGGCGTATGTCCCACAGCTTGTGAATAGCGCTAAAGTAGTGAAATCTGCCGAAGCTCACAACGGTTCTAAATGGCACTGCGTTCCGAAAGTCAAAAAATCCTGCGAGCAGAAGCTGGTAGAAAGCACTACCATTTCCCAGCGGCAGATATCACAGCCGAGTTGCACTGAAATCAGCCAGAAAGCACTACTTAGACATATACCCGATCAGCGTCTGTTAGATGTAGATTATTTGCTTGCTATATAGTCTAATAGATCCATAATATCACCAGGATACATAAACTCAAATAATACATTTTCCATTCCGTCCATGTTAGCGGTCACTTCGAATTCGTTGAATTTAGCAAGACGTTTGGGTTCCATCCATTTTTCAAATAGAATCTATTACCGTGGGATAAGGCGTTTCTTAAGTGGCGTAAAAGTTGAATTTCAGGTGAGGAGTCAACAAGATTTTTTTTAAGGAGTAAATCGAATACTAGACTGATTGAAGTTCCAAGAGCGAATCTAGATGCCGTGAAGGTAGTTTGTTTAGGTGCTTTTCTAAATTCATCAATAATTGGATACATGGGAAGTTTATAAGTTAAATCATCAGAATTCTTTCTGTATAATGCCAAAAAGGATTCAGGATCATCAAATTCTGATTTAATCATTGCGTCATATTTGGGATTGACGAAATAATACATTCCTTGCACGACAATGAAGTTGTACTGCTTCAAATCATGAATTAGTTGTTGAAGTTCCTCGTCCATGCAGTCCAATTTACATCTAACGCTAGTGAACCGCAACGTTGCGGTTAACTAACCTTAGTCTTCCAAATCTAATGGATTTTTTATGCTGGAAAAATTGGAAATAGCTTCATGTGCAAATCTCTCTGTTGTTTTTGTACTTGAGTCACACGACATGTGGGTGATAACACCCACAACGGCGCAGGAGGATAACAACTCCTCCTAGAACACAGCCGCAAATCACAACGGGTAAGGTAAATGGAACGTGTTTTTTTGACAAAAAAAAACCGCTCCTTTTGGGAAGCGGGTTTCAATTTTTAAGATTTAAACTTTTATCAAGCGTGGATTTTTTCGGCTAGTACCGTCACTTTATTGTTGAGCACTTCCACGATTCCACCTTCCACTGCATACATCACAGTTTGGATTTTCTTATCAACGTGCTTTTCAAGTTTGATGTCTCCCGTTCCCAGTGTAGATATCATTGGAGCGTGACTGTTCAATACTTGAAATGACCCATCGCTTCCAGGGAAAGTTGCGCTTTCCACTTCTCCTTCAAAAACCTTTTCGTCTGGTGTTACTATTTCTAAAAACATATTGATCTATTTCAACAGTCATGCTCACTGACGCAAGCTGAAAGTTAGTTGATTGAAATACTAATTTGTTACTTGATGCTTTAGTGACTAACGCTTATGCGTTAGCCTCAGCCATCAATTTTTCACCTTTAGCGATAGCATCTTCGATCGTTCCTACGAGGTTGAAAGCAGCCTCAGGAAGGTGATCGTAAGTACCAGCCATAATCGCATTGAAAGCTTTGATAGTATCTTTGATATCTACAAGCACACCTTTCAAACCAGTAAACTGCTCTGCAACGTGGAACGGTTGAGACAAGAATCTTTGTACTCTTCTTGCTCTGTGAACCACCAACTTATCTTCATCAGAAAGTTCGTCCATACCAAGGATGGCGATGATGTCTTGAAGTTCTTTGTATCTCTGTAGCAACTCCTTCACGTTTTGTGCGCAAGAGTAATGCTCTTCACCAAGTACGTCTGCACTCAAGATTCTAGAAGTAGAATCCAAAGGATCCACCGCTGGGTAAATACCTAGCTCAGCAATTTTTCTTGAAAGTACTGTAGTAGCATCCAAGTGAGAGAAAGTAGTTGCCGGAGCAGGGTCAGTCAAATCATCGGCAGGTACGTATACCGCTTGTACCGATGTGATCGAACCATTTTTGGTTGAAGTAATACGCTCTTGCATCAGACCCATCTCAGTAGCAAGCGTAGGCTGATAACCTACCGCAGATGGCATACGACCCAAAAGTGCCGACACCTCAGAACCTGCCTGAGTAAATCTAAATATATTGTCTACGAAGAAAAGGATGTCACGACCTTGGCCTGTGCCATCTCCATCTCTGAAGTATTCTGCAATAGTCAATCCTGAAAGCGCTACACGAGCACGTGCCCCAGGAGGCTCATTCATTTGTCCGAAAACGAAGGTTGCTTTTGATTCAAGAAGATCAGTAGTCTTTACTTTAGAAAGATCCCATCCTCCTGCTTCCATAGAATGCTTGAAGTCTTCACCGTAGTTTACGATACCTGCTTCGATCATCTCTCTCAAAAGGTCGTTACCCTCTCTTGTTCTCTCACCAACACCAGCAAATACAGAAAGACCTGAATAAGCTTTCGCGATGTTGTTGATCAATTCCTGAATCAATACTGTCTTACCAACACCAGCACCACCGAAAAGACCAATTTTACCACCTTTTGCATAAGGCTCGATCAAGTCAATTACTTTGATACCCGTGAAAAGCACCTCGGTAGAAGTAGAAAGATCTTCAAATCTTGGCGCATGTCTGTGGATAGGCATTGTTTTGCCACCCTCAGGCTGAGGAATACCATCGATAGCCTGCCCAACTACGTTGAACAAACGACCTTTAATGTGGTCACCTACTGGCATTGAGATAGGAGCACCTAAGTCTTCTACTTCCATACCTCTCATCATACCGTCTGTCGCATCCATTGCGATAGTTCTTACGGACTCTTCACCTAAGTGCTGTTGTACTTCCAGAACTACGGGCGTGCCGTCTTCTTTTATTACTCTTAGTGCATCAAGAATTTTAGGAAGTTTCGCTCCTTCAGCAGAGAATGTCACGTCGACTACCGGACCGATGACCTGTGTGATTTTGCCTTTATTAGCCATTTTTATTGATTTAAAGAAACAGTTATTCGAATCGAATGCGAAATTAAACTAAATCTTGTTAAGAGAAAACCCGAAAAGGGAAAAGTCAAGATTTTAATATGATCCGAAAGGTAGTGCCCTTGTTTATTTCCGTTTCTTTCACAAAAATTCTACCTCCATGGTAGTTTTCTATGATCCGTTTTGTCAAGGCCAGCCCCAAGCCCCAACCACGTTTTTTTGTGGTAAATCCAGGAGTAAAAACTCTTGAGACATTTCCCTTTACAATTCCTTTTCCATTGTCAGTAAGGTCAATGGCCACTTTTCCATCGTTGACCTTCATTATTTTCACCTTGATTTCCCCTTTGCCTCCCATAGCATCTACGGCATTTTTTATGAGGTTCTCTATTACCCATGAGAAAAGTGAAGAGTTGAGCGGGACTTCAATATCATCATTCGGAAAAGTTTCAATATCCAGTTGCACTTTCGTCGAAATACGTCTTTTGAGATAGTCCGTAACCTCATAAACCAGAGTACACACGTTTTCAAGCTTCAATTTCGGCGTGCTTCCGATATTAGAAAACCGCTCTGTAATCATGCTCAGCCGCTCCACATCCTTGTTGAGTTCATCGAAGGTTTCTGTTTCGTTGGGGTATATAGTTTTGAAATATTCCACCCAAGCCATCAGTGAAGAGAGTGGCGTTCCCAACTGGTGTGCTGTTTCTTTGGCCAGCCCCACCCACACGCGGTTTTGCTCTGCCGTTCGAGAGTAATTGAATACGGTAAAAGTGATCAGCGCAAAGATGGCGATGATAGACAGCTGCACATAAGGAAAATACTTCAGCTGTGTGAGCAAAGTGGAGTTGCGATAGTAGATGTACTTGTATCCATACACCTTGTTTTCATCATCGTTGAGCGTCACGATTATTGGGTCGCGCTGGGCTTTCATGATGGCAATCTCTGATAGCAAAAGCGCACGCCGCTCTTTCTGATCGGTAATCTTGTCGGCTTTTGGTAGGTTTTTGTAGAATTCGGGATTCCCATTCTGATCGCTAAGAATCACAGGAATGGTGTGATTGGCCTGAATCACCTGTTCCAAAATGAGCATCAGGTTAATGGCGTCATTGGTATTGGCCAGGTACTCCAATGTACTGGCGTATAGATCTATTTGCTTTTGCTCACGCTCCTTTATTTTCTTGACTAGGTCATTGGTGTATATAATAGAGCCTACGCTAATCACAACAGACACTGCCAAAACCACCCACTTAAGTCCCGCGCGGCTGTGGTAGATGCTTATTCCTTTTGTCTCTTTGAGTTTGGCCAATGCTTTGTGTTTTGCAGCGTAATTTAATGAGCCCCGTCTCAAAGGTGAAATTTCTTTTTATGGTGAAAGTGGAAAGAGAGGAAAGATAAAAGTTGAAAATTGAGAATGGGGAATTGAAAGTGTTGGTTTATCGATCTCTAGTCATGCCAGTATGGCATCCTATCCATATATGTGGGCATTTTCATTGAGGTGGTGATTAGGCTTTTGGGCTGTTGGGAAAGGGTTTGCCACTATCTGGCTCAGAGTTTATTGAAAGTCTCCGCATCAATAAATATATTCGAATGCGCTGTGGTAGGCGTTGCGGCTCTGCATGTCCTGTATGAGCTCGTCGAAGAACGGATGGCTGCTGAGGGTGGCTGAGTCGCCGACCATCATGAGCAGGTGGCGCGCTCGGGTCATAGCGACATTCATTCGTCGTACATTAGAGAGAAAACCTATTTCTCCGTCGGCATTGCTGCGAACGAGGGAAATGAGCATGATGTCACGCTCCTGCCCTTGAAATGCATCTACGGAATTGATCGAGATGTTTTTTTCTAATTCCTTGTACCACCCGTAGGTCAGAATGGCCTTGCGCAGACACTCGGTCTGGGCTTTGTATGGTGCTATGATTCCGATGGAGAGCTTTTTGATTTCCTCGCCTCCGTCTGTTATGAGCTGGTCTAAGCGACGAAGGACGAAATGTGCCTCCTCGATGTTGTAAGTAGACAGGGTTTCGAGGTTGAGTTTCTCATCAAAACCACAGCCAGCAGTGTCTATAAACATGGCGGGCTCGTCGTAGAGCTGTCTACGCTGGTGAATGATTTCACCGCATTGCAATTGCCCTTTGTAAAAATGCTTGTTGGAAAAAGCCATGATCTGCGGATTCATGCGGTATTGGGTTTCGAGCATTACGTCCACATCGTATGCCTTGATGGTGCGCTCGAAGATGGTCTGTCCTAGTCCGGATTTGTCGGCTTCTTTGGACTTGACTGTGGGTGGCAGCTGCCAGTGATCTCCGGCCATTACCACGCGCTGGGCTTTCATAATGGGTATCCATGAGGCAGGTTCCAGCGCCTGAGAGGCTTCATCCATAAAGACTGTTTTGAAAGTACGGTTGCCAAGAAAATTGCTATTGGCACCTACCAAAGTGCAGGCGATCACTTCGGCTTTGTTAATCTCATCAAAGATCATGTGCCCTTCGAGCATTCTGGCTTCTTCTTTCAGGTTTTTGGCTTCTTCATATAGCAAGCGCCGCTGCTGGCGTTCTTCTCTCCCAAAATTTCGTTTGTACTTACCTCCTACGCTGCGCATCTCCTCGGATTTTCTACGTAGATCTCGCAGCATTTTGGAGTCTGGGTGCTGCGCCAGACGAGCATCCATGGTGGTGCTTACCACCGCTTCGGTGACTCTGGCAGGATGCCCCAAACGCAATACTCGCAAACCTAGTTCACTTAATTTTTCAGCTAAAAGATCTACGGCAGCATTGCTGGCAGCTGTTACGAGCACTTGCTTCTCGTCTGCCACAGTTTCTTTGATGGCTTGCACGAGCGTAGTGGTTTTGCCAGTACCGGGAGGGCCATGAACCAAGGCTAAATCCTCCGCTTCGCGGATCTTGTTTAGCGCATGATTTTGGCTGTCGTTGAGTCCTGGGAACTTGATAGCTGTTTTAGGTCTGAAAAAAGGTGCGCATTTACCCAAAAGGATGGGCATGAGTTCATGCACACGCCCAGAATCAGTGCTGGCAAGTTTGCGTAGCGTCTTTTCCATCTCGTCGTAAGTACTCTCGTCAAATAGTAAGTTCACACCGAGTTTGCCGTCATAGACCCAGTCTGGCTCATCTTCGCTATTGAGCATCAGGGTCATTTTATTGTCCCTGATTTTCGTAATTATCCCTGAAGCTGTAAGTTTTTTCTTGTCGTCATTCAAAAAAATGCTGATAGAGGATCCGGCCTGAAAGAAATGCCTTTGATCCAGATCGGTGGTGCGCTCTAGTTGAAACATCCACTTTTCTCCCGTACCCAGAAATGACTTGGAGATGCTGACGGGATACCACGCCACTCCTTCTCGCTTGCGATCTTGTAGCGAACGATTGCCAATCTTGTCTTCGTACTGCTTGCGGTCTTCTACACGCTCTTGTTTAATGAGTTTTAGTAGATGAAGAAAATGATCGGCGTATTGCATGTCGATAGGTTTGAAGGAGGCAGACTGATCCACTCAGCCCAAAGGTGCATTTTGTAAAATCCGTTACTGAGTTATTTTTTCAGATAAGTCTGAATGGTCTTTTTCAGCGTTTCTTTCTCAGCAGAGATCATTGGGTCGCTATAGATTTTGAGCATAAGCTCAAGCAGTACATTTTCGCTGTAGCCAAGCTTGCTGGCCATCTTGGCAGTGAAGCCAAGCTCCTCTTTGTAAAGCCGCCCATCTATTTTCATGAGCTGCACGATGCTATATATATATTCGTATTTCTCATCATCAGAGAGGATGTCCAGATTTTCGATAAGTGTGGGGTCTTCAAAACAAGCACTCACATCGTCGGAAGACATGCCGTTGGCCTTACCAATTTGTTTGATGAGGTCTATCTCTTCTTGCACCACTACTCCATCAATTTTGGCCAGCTGCACTAGCAGATTCAGATGTGTCCTTGACATATTATTTGAACTCCCTTCTATAATTGTTGTTGTTATGACTTTGAAATCGAAATAATTGATAAACTTAGTTCAAAATCCCAGTTCGACAAAATTAACCTAAAACACCATTGCCCAGTGAATTTTCTTGCACACATTTATCTATCAGGCAATGACGAACAAGTGACCATCGGAAATTTTATCGGTGATTTTGTGAAAGGTAAAAACTTTGAGCACCTAGACGAGGGCATAATCAAAGGCGTACTACTGCACCGAGAAATAGACGATTTTACGGATAAACATGAAATTGTAAGAAGAAGCAAAAAGCTGCTTCAGGCCAAATACCGTCATTATTCCCCGGTAATTATGGATGTATTTTATGATCATTTCTTGGCTGCCAATTGGAGCAATTATTCCACTGTACCACTGCTGCCCTACACCGAAGCATTTTATTCCCTTGCGGAAAAACACCGAGACAACCTCCCTGAGCGCGCCGCTAACATGCTCAAATATATGAGCGCGGGCAATTGGCTGTACAACTATCAATTTGTGGACGGAATAGACCAAGCGCTAACAGGCATGTCTAGGAGAACTACTTTTGTATCGAAAATGGAGCATGCCGCAAAAGATTTGGCGTTGCACTATGATCTCTTCCAAGCGGATTTTGAGCTTTTCTTTCCTGATTTGATACGGAGGTCTGAGGAGTTTTTGGCTCGGTACGAATTGTAGTGGGGATGCCGTCTTACAGAATCATATTACAATGCGCTATAACTGGCTGTTATTAAAACATCAGCAAGGTTTTTCAAAACATATTTTCGAACTTGTTAAACTTGTAGCAAGGATTTTAAAAGAAGTATTGAGAAAAAGCTTAATATTATTGATCAAAGCTAATAAATATAAAATGCGCATAAATTGAACTCCCCTTCACGTATCAAGAAACAGCCCAGCAAGAACGGCGAGCTCAGCTTTCTGGCCCATAGGTTTATAGCAAATTATCTAATTGGCATGCGTATAGCCACGTAAAAAAACAATTATACTATATGAAATCTCTCGTAAAATCTTTTATTGTCGTTGCAACAATATTGCTCCACCTTCCCTTATTAGGTCAAGATGCCTGCAATCCATTTTTTGCTTTTGAAGAAGGTAGAAAGTGGACTGTCTCAAGCTATAATAGTAAAGATAAGTTTACTGGTAAACAGGTAAATGAGGTGCTGGCGCTAAATAAGGATGGTGCAAACCTAACTGCCACAGTGGGGATCACCACTTATGACAAAAAAAATAACATAGTGAAGATGGATAAGGATGGGGCAAAGATAGAGCGCCTCGAGGTTGAGTTCATGTGCAACAACGGAAAGGTAACAATGGACATGTCTAGCTTTTTCCCTAAAGAAATGCTTGAATCGTTCAAATCTATGGAGGTACAGATAGATATTGATGAACTCACCATTCCAAAAGATCTGAAAGTGGGTCAAAAGCTGGAAGATGGAGGAATAAAAATCCAAATAAATGGCCCAATGAAAATGAACCTGAACGTGATGATTGTGGATCGTATGGTAGCCTCTCAGGAAAAAATCACTGTACCTGCCGGAACATTTGATACTTATAAGGTTACTTCAACAGTAAAGATGACTGGACTCGGTAACCGAGAGGCTAAAAATGTGACGTATCTGGCTGAGAAGGTTGGGTTCGTACGTTCAGAAGATTACAACGACAAAGGAAACCTCATTTCTTACTCGGTGTTGGACATGACCACTGAATAGCAACATTCTTTTGTTTTACAAAAAGTACTATCTCTGGCTTTATCCATTTTCGGTAAAGCCAGGATAGCATGTCATCCCTCCGTCTACAAAAATGGTGGTTCCGTTGATATATTCAGACTCATCAGAAGCTAACCATACGGCTGTACTACCAATGTCTTCAGGAACACCAATTCGCTTGTAAGGAATAAGCACGTTGAGTTTATCAAGTGCCTCGGTAGTTTCCCATGCAGGTTTGTTTATCGGAGTTTTGATCGCTCCCGGAGCGATACTATTGCATCGGATTTTCATAGGGGCATATTCCTGACAGATACTTTCCATCAACATTACTATCGCTCCTTTGGAGGCTGCATAGTTGGCATGGCCTGCCCAGGGTATAATCTGATGAACGGAGCTCATATGAATGATTTTTCCTAAGGAGTTGGAGATTTCACGACGCATCCCCCGCCTCATAAACTCACGAATGGATTCCCGGGCGCAGAGAAACTGCCCTGTTAGATTTACATCTATTACAGTCTGCCATTGATCCATGGTCATTTCATGCAAGGCCGCATCCCTCTGCAAACCCGCATTGGGCACGCAAATATCTACTGTGCCGAAATGGTCAACCGTCTGCTTAAACATGGCCTGTACCTGATCTTCTTTACTCACATCACACCGAATGGCAATGGCATCTCCACAGTCGCTATCTAGAGATATTTTATGCGCTATTTCTTCTGCTATTTCAGGATGAGAAATATAATTGATCACCACATTGGCTCCATCTCGGCCAAGAGCAGTCGCTACCGCTTCTCCAATTCCAGAATTTGCACCTGTCACGATAGCCGTTTGGCCAGCCAGTCTTTCGTTTGGTTTTTGCATGCTCTTTAGTTTTTTTTTAAGAGCCTTAAACGAAAGGAAAATGAAAAGTTTACAATTCCCAATCCTCGGAAAAGCGCTTTTTTGCCCTACCGTTCCAACATCGTCTCGCACCTCTGCCCTTGAAGTAAATGATGATCATCCTCCATGGTGAAAGTTGACTTTGCCCGATTGATTGCCTTCAAGGCATCCGCTTTCACCTGCTTCTTCTTAATTACGTCCACAAATTTTTTCACTTGATTCATATCTTTCAGTAAAAGTGGTGGTACGGTCACAGGTTTATCATCATCACCTTTTGCCACCATGGTGAAGTAGCTTGTATTGGTATGTTTTTCAGTTCGAGATTTTACATTCTCAGCTGTCACTTTTATACCCACCACCATAGAGCTATTACCCACATAATGCACAGTAGCAGTCAGCGAAACCAATTCACCCACCTCGACTGGCTGCAAAAATTCTACTTCCTCTACAGACACAGTCACACAATAATTGCCAGCGTGCTTACTTGCACAGGCATAGGCCGCCTTGTCCATTAAAGAAAGTAAAATACCTCCATGGATTTTTCCACCAAAATTGGCATAAGAAGGAATCATTAACTCGGTAAGTATGGTTTTAGAAAATTCTACTGATACAGCGTCCATGGTTAGATATTAGGTCGGTTGCAATAACAAAGCTTTAAAATTAACTAGCTTTTTCATGCAATGTAATTCGAATGGTGCTTTCATCAAAAAGGGACACTTATCCAGCCTCCCTCATAATACGTTTTTAAGCTATAGAAATCCTATTTCACGAATATGAGAGGAAGTTCTATCAAAACGGACGTTCCTTCACCTACCTTGGAATCAAAAGTCAACCGGCCATGATGCCTCCGAACAATATCGTAGGATATAGAAAGCCCCAACCCCGTACCCTTGCCAGGTTCTTTGGTTGTAAAAAATGGGTTTGTGATTTGATCAATATCTTTGGGATCAATTCCACCGCCACTATCTATGATTGTTAAGTGAAACCAATCTTCAAGAACTTCTGACTTAACAATAACTTTTCCTTCATCCGAAATGGCCTGCTCCGCATTTGAAAGAACGTTCATAATCAACTGATGAAGTTCTCCTTCATTGCCATAGAGCTTATAACTCTCTTTAGCCAAATACAACGTTACTTCAATTCTATTTTTAAACTGAGAATTGAGAATTGTGAGACAATTACTCACAACTAAATGAATATCACACAATTCGGAGTAGCTTGAATTGTGCCGATTGAATCGACTCAGACTTTTTACAATTGACGTGGTTCTATCTAGCCCTGTTTGCAGTCTACTAAGCATCGGGAATAGTTCGTCATGATGATCCTGCAGGTTTTCTTCGATATAATTGGTCAACAACATTTTATTGCCGACAATGAAATTTAAAGGATTGTTAATCTCATGTGCAATTCCAGCTGTCAACACCCCTATTGAGGCCATTTTTTCTGATTGCAACATCTGTGATTGTGCATTTTTGAGCTTTTCAAAGGCACTTTGCAATACATCTTTTTGACCCTTGATTTCATGATGACTACTTTCCAATGCATGATTAGCTTCTTTCAGTTTCACTGTTCTTTCTGTCACCTTTTCTTCCAATAATTTCCGCTGGTTTTTGAGCGAGTTGATATTGATCAAATAAACTTTGATAAAGACAATAGCCAGCAACACTACCACACTCACCCGAAACCACCATGTTGTCCACCATGAAGGAAGTACATTAATTCTTAAGGTAGATACATTCTCACTCCATTCCCCATCCACGTTCGACGATTTCGATAGAAGCGAATAAGTACCTGCTGGCAGGTTGTTGTATTTTGCGTATGAGCTTTTTGCATTGGTATATTTCCAGCTAACATCAAACCCTTCTAGCATATATGCATACTTTATATCCTTGGGGTTGGCGTAGGAATCACACTTAAATTCTATTTTGAAGTCATTTTGAAAATAATCCAAAGTAATTTCAGGCTGAAAAATAAGTGACTCATGGAGTATGCTTTTATCTTCTTTATCAATTTTCTGAAGTTCATCGTTGACATATAAATGAGTAAAATATGTTTTTGGGCGAAAATCGCTTTTGTTCAAAAACTCATCTGGATTTACCACACATATCCCCATTGAGGTGCCAAAAATTAAATTATTGTTATAAGTTTCTATTTCTGAACTTGTGAATTCCAATGAAGGAAGCCCATCGTCTTTATCAAACGCTTTAATCTTTCTATTGTCAGGGTTGTAGCGGATCAATCCACCACCAGTTGCTATCCACAAATAACCATGAGCATCTTTAATCATGGCTCTTACATTCTCATTCGGCAACCCCTCATCAGCCCTTATTTTTTTTGCAATCTTCTCTTGTTTAGGATCAAATTGAAAAAGTCCAAAAACATTATGCCCAATCCACAGATCACCATCCACTTCGGTGAAAAAATTAATTGAGCCTCCATCTGCAAAATCTGGCATCACCTCATCATATCTAATAATGGTTCTATCATTAAGATTCATTTTCACAAATCCATTATCTACAGCTAGCCAATAATTAGATTTCTTGTCTTCAAAAATCTTTTTCACATTTCCAAAAGACTGGCCATCAGCATCAAAAACCTCCTGAAAAATACCATTGTTCATGAGAAAGATGCCAGCACCACTTAAATACCAAAGTTGATTTTTACTATCAAGGTAAACCTGATTTCCTATTGATCGCTCACCTTCATTTACAAAATAATTCTTTTTGACATAATCCTGTGACTCTCTATTGACTTTGAAATTTTCTGGTAATGTAACTTCATAGAGGCCTACTCCGGTCCATTGAGTGGTAGCATAAATCCTATTCTCCTTTTTCACCATGGAAGTAAAGCTCCATGAAGATTCAGGCAGAAGATGTTCGGGTAAATGTATTGTAGTGTCTTTCAAAAAATCATGAATATGAATTGGACCTCCTTTAGCATAAAACCAGAGATCTTTATTGTCGTCAACAAAAGAGCAAAACACATACCTCCTATCTAGACCTTCTTCAAACTTATCAGTATTGGGTTCAATTATCTTGAATTTACCGCTTTTAACATAGCATTTATCAACACCATATCTAAAAGAGCCCAACCACACCACTCCTTCTCGATCAACAAAAATTGTCTTGATGAAATTCGTGCTTAAAGAATGTGGATTTTTAACATCACTCATATGAATAAACGACTTATAAAGTCCGCCTTTCTTCTTTTGCAGAATCAGTATACGACTCCCCTTGATAACCATCCAATAACTACCCTCCAAATCTTGTGTCAAAGCCGAAACATCTACCAATGTGTCAAAATCATGGTTTATTGTCTCTCTAAAATTTTTAACCGAAAAACTAACTTGTCCATCAATGGAGTAAACTCCAAATGTCCCGTACATCAATAGCTCTCCTTCCTGGTTAGAAAAGACCCCTTTAATCTTACCTGACAATGAGAAATTTACCCTCTCAAATCTATTTGTGTTAGCAAGTTTAACAAGCAACACATCATCATTGCATATCCAAAGGTTTCCATATCTATCCTCAGCAATATCAGAGACATAATATTGTTGTTGCTGACCAATGCCTAAGTAATCTTCATATATAAGTGTATCTGCATTGTATTCCAGCTTAACCAATCCATTATTCAGCCCTACCCAAATATCACCCCCACTATCCATAAACATGCATTGTGTCTGACTTGTAGCATTCTTTTCTAGGTTAATAGGATAAAAATTAAGTGCTTCACTTTTGTAATTATAAGTGACTATCCCTTTACCATTGGATATCAGCATATTACCTTTATTATCATCTAGCAAATCCCAGATATAAAGGAATCCATTTCCTAATTGCCGATGATCCAGGTTTCTAATGGACTCTCCATCATAAATCGAAATACCAACTGATGTGGAAATCCAAATTCTACCAACTTGATCCTGAGTAATCTTAGTAATTTGATTACCAATAAGTCCATCGTCAAGCTTAATTTTATCAAAAATCAGATTTTCATAATCCTGACCTTTTAAGACTGTAGAGAATGAGGTAAATAAAAGAAATAAAATCGCAATTATTGGATGGTAAAACTTATTTAAAAACATTCCAAGACAGCTATATGAACATTGCAACATATCGATATTGAACCTAAATTTCAGCTATAATGACAACTGGATTTCCTTGAAAATCAATCACTTAATACAATTTACGAATTCAGCTCAATAATCAAGGGGTCATCTTAAAAAAGTCCAGTTTAGATCGCTCAACTTCTCTTACTTTCTTGACAACCTAAATTTCGAAACTTTTTCTTGTAGATCACTTACGATGGCTGACACATCCTTGCTCTTTTCTGCATAATTCACCATCCCAGAAGACAACTCTGTAGCTGAACTTGCGGCCTCCTCCGTGCCCGCTGCGGTTTGCTCCGCAATCACCACCACTCCCTCTATGATATTCATCACATTGCCAACCTCCTCTGTTTGCTGCTTCGTGGCTTCTACTATCTTCTGTGACAATTCAAAAGTCTTTGAATAAGACATGGCTATCTCCTGAAATGCTTCTGAGCCCTGTTTGGCATCTGCCCTACCTTCGGCTACACTGCTCACCATCTCCTGAATCATATTGGCAGTAGTTTTAGTGTCTTGTTGCACATCTGCTATTAACTTCTCTATTTCTTTGGTTGACCGTTTCGATTCTTCAGCAAGCTTGCGAATTTCCTCTGCTACTACCGCAAAACCTCTACCAGAATCTCCTGCTTGAGCTGCCTCTATCGCTGCATTCAATGCTAGGAGGTTCGTTTGCGCGGCTATCTCTTGCATGATTGTAAGCACACGAGAAATTTCATTCGAGCGCTTCGTCAAGGACTCGATAGACGCTGTAGTAGATACGGAAGTCTGCTGCAAAGCATCCATCGTATGGCTAAGTTTCCCTACCAGTTCCTTCCCTGAGGTACTTTTAATCACACCTTCGTTAGCTGTAGCATTGATCATCTCTGCCTGTTCGCCCATTTCATTTGAAAACCTCAATACTCCTTCGATCAACGCCGAGCTCTGATCGGCTTTCATCAATTGATTTTGTGCTCCACGACTCATCTCACTGATAGAAGACGCTATCTCTGCAGTACTGTAGTTCATCTCATCACTGGTTACTGCCATCGCCTTTGAAGACTGTCCTATCACCTCTACCTGACCTGATATATCTCGCAAAAGCTGCGCCAGATTATCTACCGCTACGTTCAGATTGTCTTTCAACCTTAGTACATCTCCTTTTGCCTCGACTTCAAAACGCTCTGTCAAATCTCCCTCTGCCATTCTATTCACAACGTGATTGATGACATTGAATGGAGTAAGAATGGACTCAAAAAGCTGATTGATAGACTCCCCAAGTGAACGCCAAGCTCCCTGTTTATTCCCTAAATCAATACGGGCTTTAAAATTACCAGACTCTACTGCCTCTTTGATCACATAATTAGTGTCAGCTATTGCTTCTACAAGGAACCCTTGCTGTACTTTTAGTTCGTCATTCTGCTCTTTTACTTCCTCTGTCGCTTTCTCTATTTTACTTTTAAGGTATTCCTTTTCTCTTTTTGCTTGCTTTTCTCTCCATCTAAAAAGTCGATAAATCGCAAAAACGAATAATACTATGCAAATGGCTCTAAACCACAAAGTAGCCCACCATGCTGGCAAAACACTGATCTGAAGTGTGGTCACTTGATCGCTCCATACCCCATCTACATTGGAGGCTTTTATCTCAAACTTATAGGATCCTGCTGGAATGTTTGTATACTCTGCACTGGAAGTTTTCGCATCAGTATACCGCCATTCATCATTAAAGCCCGTCAACCTATAGGCATATTGAATATCCAATGGTATCGAATAAGAATCACACGCAAAATCCACTCTGAAATTGTTTTGCTTATGCTTGAGAACTAGCTCATTGGTATATCCGATAGCCTTGGTGAGAATAGAATTTGACTGGCTGGATGCATGATTAATCGAATCATTGACATGCAAATCAGTGAAATACACCGTGGGCTCGTATTTCTCCAAATCTTGAATGTAATCTGGATACACTACCACCAAACCATGATTAGAAGTAAAAACCAACCTATCCGAAAACGAAATTGCGTTTCCCACTTTAAATTCAAGGGAAGCCAACCCATCCTCTTTATCAAAAATTCTCATTTCGCCTGATTTTGGCTGAAATTTCACCAATCCCCTACCGGTACCGACCCATAAATCGCCCTGAGAATCAATACTCATAGAGCGCACGTGATCAGTGGGAAAACCAGAATCTACATCGTACCTGTTGATAATTTTATTGGTTTTCTTGTCGAATTGATGTAGACCTGTGTTGGTTTGACCAATCCAAAGATATTGACCCTGCTCATAAAAAAAAGTTATAGATCCGCCATGAGAAAAGTCGCCCATACCGTCATCATATCTTTTAACTTTTTTCGCATCAAAGTCATACCATACAAACCCATTGTCTAACGCTAGCCACAGCCCTCCATTTGAGTCTTCCAATATGCTTTTGATCGATCCAAAAGATTTTCCCTGTTGATCAAGCACTTCCTTGCTTTCTAATCCATTTGCTCCTTCCATCATAAGGAACAGTCCACCATGACATGCATACCACAGCCTCCCTTTGCTATCTCGCATTATTTTAAATCCTCTAGAACGCACATATTCATAGCCCTCGGACTTAAAGTACTCAGTCACTTTATAATCCTTTCTATTCCGATTATTCAAATAATTTGCTGGGAGGGTGATTTCAAATAAGCCTGCGGTGGTCCACTCTCCTGTTACATAAAGTTTATTATCCTCCTGCCACATTGAATTAAGATTCCAAGCGGTTTGTGGTAAAAGTCCTTCTGGGAGTTTACTCATTGTCTGCCCATCAAAATCATAGATATGTACAGGGGCATCTTTTGGAATAAACCATATCTTATCAGAATCATCCTTTAGAATAGAAAAAACCACACGACCATCTACACCTTTTTCGTCGGCACTTGTTTCAGGCAGGATGTTTGAGAACTTGTTTTTCTTGATGTAACATTTATTGATTCCATGGTTGAAACTTCCAATCCAAACAACGCCTTCCTTGTCCACAAACATGGTGTTGCTAAACGTAGTACTCAACGAATTTGGCTGATACCAATCACTCTGAATGTCGTGTAATTCCCACTTTCCTCCTCCCATATCTTCCAAAACAGTGATGGATTTTTCTCCAGATTTAAGCCAATAATTCCCCAAATCATCTTGTACCATACCAGCTACACGTCCGAGTGAAAAACCCCCAATATCATCGGCACTAATAAATCTTCTAAAACCAAAATCCCTTCCACTTGCCCCCCCCTGCAGCTCATAAATCCCTCGCTCCCCAGACAAAATCAATTGGTTATCATTATTCAGCATCAAACCATCAATATCGCCAATCTCAGAATCATCCAACTCCACAAAATCCTGCTGAGTAGGAGATTTAACATATAACTTATCATTTCCACTCAACCATAAGTTTCCATGTTTGTCCTCTTGAATATCCAAAACAGACCCCATGAGCACACTTCGCTCTCCAGAAAGCAACTTGGCATATTGATGATGGAAAATAACAGTGTCGGCATCATATTCCAATCGAACAATTCCTTTGCTCACACCCATCCAAAGATTTTTTTCTTTGTCCAGATAAAAATTTTGGGAAATCACAAATACATCCAAAGGATGACCAGTGACGGAAAAGTGCTTATACGTTTCCTTAAGCTGATCGTGGACAACTATCCCATTACCTGTTGAAATGAATATTTTCCCATTCTTATCATCAATAACATCCCAGATAAAACTAAATCCACCATCCAACTCTTTCCTACCAAGATTTTTGATTGTTACTCCATCGTATATCGACACCCCATTGGACGTACTTATCCAAATGCGACCTAGCTCGTCTTGATCAATATTTCTTATTTCGTTACTCGCCAGCCCATCATCAAGCGTAATGCGATCAAACATCAAATGATCATAGTCTTGTCCAAATATTTGATATTGCACAAAGAATAATGATAAAAAAATAATGACATATTTAGACATTGACGGCTTATTTAATTCACATTTTAGTGAAAGGAGTGTTAAGAGATACTCAATTATCATACATTTAAACTAGTTAATTAAGTGAGTTTCATAATTTTTATCCTGAGAATCATTATAACTGATAAATTAAGAGAAATGAACGAGTTTCACTAAAATCAGATAACAATTATATGAATTATTTCGACAGACACTCTTTGAATGAAGACTACTAATGAGTTATGTATTGTTGAAATTTCGTTTGAAGATTTTTTTGCTGGAAATTGGTATTTGAAATATTGATCAAATACCCATCCTGATCTTACCCTGCAAAATCACCACTTTTTTCCCTGCAGGTTTTGATTTTATTGTCCAGTATAATTTTCCAGAAAGGAGAACGGGTAACTACCAGTTTAGTATTGATCCACAGGTTGTTCATGGTTACTCTGAATCTTGAAATCCCGTTTGGTCCACCCACGGGCTGCAGCACATATTCAAATCCCATATTGTGAGTGGCCTGTATTGCACATGCATTGCCTAGTAGCATTCCGCTGATATTCTGCTTGTAGATATAATCATACTCGCTCGATTCAGGCCGATTTTGCCTGTTATTGGACTCTTTTCGAAAATCTACATTTTCAGTGGGAATGTATTTTGACAATGGTTTCGCAGGTTTGGAAGTCTGTCCAAGCGACATTTTGGGCAACACCAAAATGAAAAGAGTAAGTATCACAACAAAGGAAATCCTATTCATAAACGTTCATACACGGCAATTCTTGGCCTAAGATAAGTTATCTTAAATATCTTTGCGACCTCATTAGTCAGATCAAATCCTTGAAAAGTATCATTAGCTTCCTCCTCAGAAAAGTCCCACGCAAATATTTGCAGCTTGTAAGTCATTATGGATTGGCTGTTTTAGCACTTTTCTACAAAGGAAATAAAGTGGAATGCCCCGTTTGTTCCTCGCGTTTCCGAGTCTTTTTACCTTATGGTAGAAAATCCCGAGCCAATGCGCTCTGCCCCAGTTGTCTTTCTTTGGAAAGACACAGACTAATCTGGCTTTATCTTCAAAGAAAAACGGATTTTTTTACCAAGAAAGCAAAATTACTGCACATCGCGCCCGAGCACTGTTTCATTGATCGCTTTGAAAAACTGCCCAATTTGGAGTATATCACTGCGGATATAGAATCACCATTGGCCAAAGTAAAAATGGATGCGCATGACATACCTTTTGAGAATGCCACTTTCGATATGGTTTTTTGCAACCACGTATTGGAGCATGTAGATGACGATGCACGGGTGATGAGCGAAATTCATCGGGTGCTGAAACCCGGAGGTTGGGGTATTTTGCAAATCCCACTATTTTTTCCCCTTCCGGAAAAAACCATTGAAGACCCGTCTATCACCGATCCAAAAATCAGGGAAGAGCTATTCGGTCAGGATGATCATGTACGCAAATACGGATTGGATTATGCCGATCGATTGAAGGCCGCTGGCTTTGTAGTCAATGAGGATTACACCAGTACGCTCTCAAAAGAAGAATTGCACAAATTTGGACTATTGGAATCGGAAATTCTTTTTACCGTAAGCAAACCATAATGCAGGCAGTAATACTGGCCGGAGGTAAAGGCACACGACTGAAGCATATAACCGCCGAAGTACCAAAACCCATGGTGGAGATAGGAGGAGTGGCCATCATCGAGCATCAGATAAAACTGCTGGTGGCACATCAAATCACCGATATTTTGGTGATAGTAAACCACCTAAAAAAGCCCCTGATTGATTATGTCGGTAATGGAAATCAGCTAGGCGCAAACGTAAGCTACTATGAGGAAGAAATTCCGCTAGGCACTTCTGGCGCTTTTCCATTGTTCAAAGATCAGCTAGGAGATACTTTTCTTGTACTGTATGGAGATGTGATGATGGACATGGATTTGAATCGGCTTATCGCTTTTCATCAACAAAAAAAAGCTGACGCAACCTTAGTGGTTCATCCCAATGATCACCCTCAAGATAGTGATTTGGTGGAGATGGATGCGGATGGACAGATCATCGCTTTTCATTCCAAACCGCATGAACCTGATAGGTACTATAAAAACATGGTGAACGCTGGCGCTTACGTATTCACAAAAAAGGCCATTGATACTTTGCCCGGTGCGGTGAAAGGTGATTTTGGAAAAGACATTTTTCCTGAGTGGATCAAAACCCTCAAAGTTTTTGGATACAATACCCCCGAATACCTAAAAGACATGGGTACGCTTGATCGCCTAGCTAAAGTGAACGAAGATTTAGCTTCAGGAAAAATTGCCCGAAAGAACTTAAAGCACAAACAAAAAGCCATTTTCCTCGATCGCGACGGAGTGCTGAATAAAGACCACCACCTTATTCACAAGCCTGAGAATCTGGAACTTTATCCATTCACGGCAGAGGCTATCAAAAAAATCAATCAGTCGGATTATCTGAGCATAGTCGTCACCAACCAATCTGTAGTCGCCCGCAATCTCTGCACTATAGAAGAGCTGGAATACATCCACAAAAAGCTGGACACAGAACTGGGTGAAGAAGGTGCTAAACTGGACGAACTTTATTATTGCCCATATCATCCTGACAAAGGCTATCCGGAAGAAAACCCTGCCTACAAAATGGAACATCCGTGGCGAAAACCAAGTCCGGGTATGCTGCTGCAAGCGGCGGAAGATTTCAATATCGACCTGAGCCAGTCTTATATGATTGGTGATCGGGAAACGGACGTGATCGCAGGAAAGGCCGCTGGTTGTACGACAATTGCCGTTCGTACGGGTCAGGGATACAAAAAAGCCGCTACCAAACCAGATTACATTTTCGCTGATGTGAAAGCGGCTGTTGATTTTATTGTTGAAGATCCATTACTTCCATATTGCAAGGAGATTTTCCAAAAGCTCCAAGGAGCTTCAGAAAAAACGAAAATCGTTCTGATTGGAGGTAATGCCCAATCAGGAAAATCAACGCTGGCTAAGAGGTTGTCTTTTTATCTAAATAATCAAAAGATCAGCAACCAAACACTTTCGCTTGATCATTTTTTACTTCCGAAAGAAGAAAGGATCTCTGCCCAAAACGTCATGGAAAGGTTTGATTTGAAAAATATGGAGCAACTGATCAGTACTTATTTGAGCGGATCCATGCTTGCACTGAACGTTTATCACAAAGACCCCAACATCGATAGAACTAAAACGACGCTGCAGTATCAAAACGAACAAGTACTGATTATTGACGGAGTGGTGGCACTGGCTTCTGACTTCTTGCGGGATCGTGCTTCTTACTCCGTTTTTGTAGAAGCTTCCCAAGACCAATATCAATCCCGTTTTCGCTCACTTTACACTTGGAAGGGATTTTCGGAACAGGAAACAGAAACACTACTCGCTCAAAGAACCGTAGATGAATTTGAAGTGATAGAAAAAACCAAAATATTTGCCGACCTGACCATCAACATTACGCCATGATCATTACAAAGACACCTTTCAGAATCAGTTTTGTAGGTGGGGGTTCAGACCTTCGCGCCTTCTATCAGGAGCACCCTGGGGCTGTTTTGAGCACTTCCATCAACAAATACATGTACTTGTCGTCTCATCGCTTTTTCGAGCCTGACAAGATCAGGATGAAGTACTCCAAAACGGAGACGGTAGAGAGCATCGACGAGATCACGCACCCGATATTTCGTGAGGTATTGAAGCAATTCAATATTGAAGGTGGCATAGAGCTTTCTTCTATCGCCGATGTGCCATCAGGCACGGGCATGGGTTCATCTTCGTCGTTCACCGTGGGGCTGCTCCACAATCTCTACGCTGTGAAAGGCATGCATGTGTCTAAGGAACGACTGGCCGCCGAAGCTTGCGCCATAGAGATAGAAAGACTTCAGGAACCGATAGGCAAGCAAGATCAATACGCTGCGGCTTATGGAGGGCTCAACATCATCCGCTTCAATACCGATGAGTCGGTAACGGTTGAAAATATTTACCTCAAAAATGAAACGCGTGCACAGCTGGAAGACAATCTGATCATGTTCTACACGGGTTCGCAACGCAAAGCCAACGAAATCCTAAGCGAGCAAAAAACCAATACCAAAGCAGCAGACAAAAAAGCTACTTTGATTGAAATGACTCGACTAGTTGATGATCTTAAGACTTCACTAACAAGTGGAAACTTGGATGACTTTGGTAAGATCATGCACGAAAACTGGTTGCTCAAAAAAGGTCTAGCATCAAAAATTACCAACGGCGGCATAGATGATGCTTATGCAACAGCACTGAAAAATGGTGCTTTGGGTGGCAAGCTGCTCGGTGCTGGCGGAGGTGGTTTTTTACTTTTTTATTGTGAAAAGGAAAAACAAAGCAAGCTCATAGAGGCGATGGGAAGCTTTAGAAAAATTGATTTCGGGCTCGAAAACGAAGGTTCTAAGGTGATTTACTACGGTAATGAAAAGGAGTTTTAACCTTTCGCAATCCTTGACACAATCTAAATTGGCTCAACCAAAAAGATTACCCATTCACTTTCTATCTTTACACCGCAACAGACATTAGTCCATTACCCTACGATATGAAGCATTTTGAAGCATACACTCGTCAAGTCATTGAAACCCTTGGCAAACTTGACCACTCGCAGCTAGAGGCTGTGAAAGAAGCATTGGTGAAAGCAAAAAATGAGGGAAATGGTATTTACATTTTTGGGAATGGTGGTAGCGGCGGCACGGCCTCTCATGTCGCAGGGGATTTCATCAAAGGAGCGAGCTACAATCAGGAGAAACGTTTCAAATTCATCTGCTTGAATGACAATTTCTCGGCCATAGGCGCCATTTCCAACGACATCTCTTTCAATCACATTTTCAGTGAGCAAATCAAAAATTATGCCGAACCAAATGATCTCGTCATCGGACTTTCGGGAAGCGGAAACTCAGAAAATGTGATCAATGCTTTTGCGGAAGCGAAGAATAGAAAAGCCATTACCATCGCCTTTTGTGGCTATATAGGAGGGAAAATTAAAGAAATGGCCGACTTGGTCGTACACATCCCGGTGAACGATATGGAGATCACAGAAGACCTGCACCTGATGGCTTTCCACATGATCAAGCAAGCCATCATCACAGAGCAAAATGGCTCGCTCACTGATATGGGTGAGCAATATGTGAAAAGATTGGGAGTTTGATTTTTGGTGTTATTGAAATAGATTAGATTCACTTTGATACAACCGAAATAATCGGGGACGCCCAGTCAACACCTTTGAGTTGATATTGGTTGTTATGCTCAATATAATTTGATGATTACAGAAAAGAAAATATTAGAGACTGGAGAACATATTAAATCTGCCTATGAAATTTCAACAAGATTTGTTGAGTTTCATGAACGGTTTAATATTCAAGTACCATATCAAGTATTTTTGGATACTGAATCTAATGAAGAGCTTAAAATAACAAAGCCAATTCTGACTGCTATCACACATTTTGAAAATATTGATGAAGAAATGATTTCACGGATATCAAAGGAAGCCCTTAGTCATTATGAAAGATGTATTGAAACAACAGACTTTGGAATTGCTACTGAAGAATTGAGGTTGAAATATAATGACGATTTGAAGCAAATAAATCACCAGCACTTCAATATTAATTCGACTGAATCAGCATTTGAAAATTTAAAACCGATTGAAGTATTGATAACCCAAAAAAAAGATGAAAATCAAAACGAATATGTTATATCATGTTGGCAGTTTGATGTGCCTTGGGAAAGTGAGCATGGAATGGTTATTCATCTGAAGAATGGAGAAATCAGCTTAGTTGAATAAAAAAAGAGCATAACACGGTATATAGCAAATAGGGCGTTCAGTGGTTTACGAAAGTTCAGTGCTATTTACCAACACCGCCAAATCGTTGATTTGGCTTTTAAGAATGAATAAATTAAAAACAAAATACAACGCTTTGGCTCAGTGCAAACTTGAAAGTTTATCGCTTTCTACTGCCCTACTTGCTATATACTAAACGTTGTAGTGCATTAAAATAACTTGTTTACATGAAATCAGAGATTGAATCAATTCTTACAAAGTATCGAGGGAAATTATCAATTTGCTCATGTACTAAAAATGAATTGACTAATCTGTTAGAATTCGACCATCATGTTGTGAAAATTAATGGTGAGAAGGGTGTACTAATTACATATCATTTAATAGGTACAAAAATGGAATGCGATTTTTATGAAGTAATAGTTGTTCATGAATACGTCATTAGTCATCCTTCGGTACCCGACCATGTCAATCAAATTATAGATAAAATGGATTGGGAAAGAAAATGAAACCGCACTACAATCGAGTAGACGGATCGGCTAGCTTTCACTAACCGAGTGCGCCTCTCACACCACCCAGCGTACGGTTCTCGCCTGCCAGCCGCAGGCAGGTACTGGGCGGCGCGCCCCTTCATTAAATCAGACTTTCACTTTCAAGAAGTAATCCAGTCATACTTTCATACCCTCTCTTCTTTAGACGAACTTCGGTAATTGTAGTTCTGAGTATGGGGCTTTGAGCTACCGCCCAGCCACCCATTCTCGTCCTACCGCAGCGGCGGACCGTTCCAAGCGTAAGCCATGCCTTGTTCTATGCCTAATCGGATCAGGTTTTTACGTTTCCGCTCCAGCTTCTTCCAGTCATGCCAGATACAATATCGAAGGCGATTTC
Source organism: uncultured Cytophagales bacterium (assembly GCA_963848175.1). GTDB lineage: Bacteria > Bacteroidota > Bacteroidia > Cytophagales > Cyclobacteriaceae > JAMZMI01. The sequence goes on along the minus strand of CAWKCO010000003.1, from coordinate 143,305 downwards.
TAAGCCACTCATCGAGCTTCTTGAGTTTGAGTTTTATACTTCCCAAACGGAAATTATTAACCCATCCTCGATATACTTCTTTGAGCTTTTATAATCGTTCTTCGAAACTGTAAGGCAAAGTTTTCTTGGTGATCTGTTTGAGCTTGCGTTTCAGGTTGAGCCAACTTCCTTGTTTGACTACCAGTTGGTATTTGCCCTTTTCGCCCTTCTGATAGGTCGGTGTAAAACCATGACCTAAAACTTCAAAATCTACAGGTCTTCGGATGCCACTTTTTTCACGATTGATGGGCAAGTCCAGTCTGTCTCTAAGATAAAGAAGACTTTGTTGCCAATCTTTCGGGCTTCTGCTTTTGACTTTGTGTAAATACTAAAATCATCAGCATAGCGGACAAACTTATGGCCTTCGGATTTGAGGTATTTGACTGGGCGTCCCCGTCCAATTGGTCGAGCATAATGTTCGACAACAGTGGACTCAAAGGACTCCCTTGTGGCACTCCTTTTCGGCGTTTGTGCAATTTTCCTTTGATAAGGATAGGCGCACGTAACCATTTTCGGATCAGCCATAGGGTTGTTGTGCATTTTACTTTCTGATAGATCAGTTGTAGGAGTTTGTAGTGCTGCCCGCCGGGACCGTCTCATCAAAGAAACTCTTCAAGCTGGCGTCCCCGTCAATGTCCACAATGTCTTGATAGCCATCATTGATGTATTTCAAGCTCTGTTGGACTGCCTTTTGAGTGTTCTTTTGCGGTCTGAAACCCATAGCTTTCTTCTTCGAACTCTAGGCGGTTCGCCGCTGCGATCAAATTTGGCTGCTAATTGTTGGCTTACCGCTTGTTGAAGCCAGCGATCTACTACCGTTGGCACTCCTAGTAATCTGGTTTTCCCGTTTGATTTGGGAATTTCTACGCCTTTGATAGCTGTGGGTATATACCTCCGATGCAGAATATCAAGTGCGATAGCAGAGCGATTTTCATCAATAAATGACTTTAGATCGCCTGTTTTCATACCGTCAATTCCAGCCGAACCTTTGTTACTCGCCACTTGGCGGTAAGCTTTGGTCAGGTTTCTCGGATGTAATACTTTTTCTATCATTTTGTTCAGTCTTGCTGTCCTAAGTGTGGGCTATGATTTTGCAACCATTCCTACACGAATTTCAACGTGATTTAATGTTCCGTCCTTCATCAACTCGTGAGACCTCCGATGATCTATATCGGCTCGTTTCTGGTCAATTACTATGACTTCTGCTGACTTCTCATCTGTTACACGTAACAGTCGAGACCTCCCTCGGTAAGGTGAATATCCTTATGTCTATCCCTGCTACATCTACATAAATACGCTTTTGGTATTCGTAGGGCTTCACAATGATGTGTTTGCTCACCCACGTATTTATGCCTCTGTATGTAGTCTTCTGTTCGTCAGTACAGACATTGCAGTCTGGCTTACTTCACTCCATACCTCACGGTAAACGAGCTTGCCACTTGCTTTGCTTCCAGGCACGACCCCAGCGCATACGGGATCGTTCCACGCCGGTTCCACCCTTTGGAACGCTCAAATTCATGAGCTATATTCACCATTCAAGGCACACACAGACACTATCATCCATAAGCTTAGTGAGCTATTTGCAAAGTGCATTTGAAAAAGATAGATTTGAGATACTTGAAAGGCTGAGCCGACTGTGCTTAGCTAATCGTTGGTGATCATAGTGACCCCCTAAACCAAGTTTTATACAATGAGAACTTTTCTGCTTTTAACTACCCTAATATTAGTCGTTTTTTCAACCCTAGTGTCGGCCCAAGAAAGGCGAATGATAGACGTTGGAGGACATAAACTTGATGTCAAGATAAAACGAGGAGGATCAGTTAACATAATTTTTGAAGCTGGTGCAGGTGATGATATTTCATCATGGGATTCTATTTTCGATGAAGTAGGAGGCTTTGCAAATGCGATAGCCTATTCAAGAGCCGGACATGGTAATTCTGAACTGGGTAAAAAACCTAGAACTATCGAAATGATATACAGAGACTTTACGGTGCTTTGTGACTCCTTATCTATTCATGATTCAGTAATATTGATAGGTCATTCTAAAGGCGGAATGCTGGTTAGATATTTTACCACTCAAAATCCAGATTTGATTGATGGACTAGTGCTAATTGACGGTTCGCATGAAGGTCAGAGTATGCGACTATGGGAATTGGATAGCATGAAGTGGAAAGAGGGGAGAAAAAGAATGCACGAAATGATGAGAATGGCAAAATCCGGTGAATATGACGTACCTGAAGGTGCAATTGCAGAAGTGGAGGCAGAGGGCGGTATAAAGGATTTGGTTGATAGAGATATTGAGCTAATCCCAGAACTTCCGACTATTCCAATCGCTGTTTTCACCTCCATGTTAAAATCCGATTCTGACGAAGAAAGACTCCAATTATGGAGGGATTTACACTCCGAATGGACAGTTTCATCAAAAAATGTAATCTGGATGGTTACTGACAAATTTGGACATCATATACATCAAGAACAACCAGAACTAGTTACTAATATTATCAAATACATTAACGACCTTGTACTTGGTAATCAAAAAGCAACGGAGGGAAAGTAACGATCACCAATCGAGTAGACGGCCGTGAACCCTAAGCCCACGATGCGTCTCACTAGGCCCCTCACACCACCATACGCTGTTTGTTACGGAAAATTTGGGGCTTCCAAATCGACTACTCTCTATTAACTAGCCCTCAAATTCTCTAACATCATTTGAATACATTTCTTTGTGTCTTTATAATATGAACATAGCTGCAAATAGAATAACAATTGACCCGGCTATTTGTCATGGTAAACCAATAATTAGAGGAATGCGATGGCCTGTGGAAGTTTCAGGAGAGGCTTACCAGCTTTAGGCTCAGTGAGGTTTCTGAGTGATGTCCATATTACAATCAAGCTATCCAAACGCCTCGAAGAGCTAGGGCATCAATCAGAACATATCAACAACATTCTGGATAAATGGCATACTCACGACCGAGACATCATAACATATATTGATGCTCACCAAGGAATCCTTGTAACAAAAGATCAGGGCTTCCGAAACAGTTCCCTTCTAAAATGCCTCCCCTATAAAAAAGTAAAAACCAGGGCCATCTTCAGAAAAGGCTACATCGAAGCGGGTGAAGATATCTTTATTTTTAAAGATGAGAAAGCGCACACCGGCACCTCCTGCCGCCTTTAGCTTATTGAGATCGATACTGCCCACAGAGTTTGCCACAGTACCCACACCTATAAAAGCAGCTGCACCCCAGCGCTCGCTGAAAGGAAATGGCAAAAAACGATACTCTGCCTGAGTGGCAATGAAGGTATTGTCGCGATATCTTCCCGTGTAATAGCCCCGCATAAGGCCCTCTCCCCCCATGAGCGAGAGCTGATTAAAGGGTGGGTTGCCATTTACATTGGACAGAAAAAACTGCGTAGCAAATACCTGCTCTTTAGTTATTGACTTATAAAACCGGGCATCCAAGAAGAAACTTGTAAAAGAAAAATCACTCCCTCGAGCAGCATTATAATTTAGGAAACCGGTCTCTCCAAAAAAGCCCTCCCTTACATTCAAAACATTATGACGGTTGTCATAGACTAAACCTAAGCCGATTCCAAGGTTCGTATAACTCTCCAAACCTGCTGGCGGCCTAAAAAGATCTTCTGCCAAAACTTCCACTTCCACACCACTGAGGCGTTGAATGTCAGTCTCCAGACCAATGTACAAGGGACCGAAGATGTTTCGCAATATGCGCTCTCGGATACTTATACTTCCTGCATCGATCTGTGCCAGTTCTTCACCAGTGACCGTGGGGCCAACCCCATAATACAATAGTGGAAATCTCTGAAAGCGTAACCTTCCAAGAAAAAACCACTTGCTTTTGTCTGAGTAGAGCGCATGATCTATCCATAGTCCGTACTGACTTTCAAGGGTGACAAATGAAAAGGCATTGACTTCACTCAGTCTGTTAAGGGTATCACGATTTGCATAATAGACATATAGCGCGCTGACACCAATTTCCCATTTGGTCTCGGGAGCATAGGCGATGGTAGGGTACACAATAAACTTAGGCTGTTCAATTGAAGTAGTATCATTAAATACTGAGTTAAATACCCGACCTACCATTCCGGGCTTCTTTTGAGCTTGCAGTGCACCAGCTGAGAGAGTAAATAAAACTAGTAAAAATAAATTCGCCCCTGAGGATCTAAACATATATGGATAAAATAATAAGTTGTTATACAATGAATGAAGCGATAATGTTTCCAGTTTATACCGAGTCTGTGAAGATGTAAGTCATTTTACGCAAATTAGCTTCGGCTGAGCCGCAGATTCAAAAGTGTTACAAACCCCAGCGTGCGCCAGAATGATCACTCTATGGGCACTTGCGTACCAAGAAAACACCTCACATCATGACTATAAAGGGTATTACTATCAAGTTATATAAAAGAACCTTTTATGGTTCAAAATCTAATACATGCTGATTTTCATCGAGGATTATAAAAAACAAGAAACGTCAAATCTGTGGGCTCTTACCTTTCATATTGAGATGCAATAAAATATATGAACTCGATCCTTTTTGAACAAAAACTTATCATCGCGCAATTTATTCTAGAGACCATAATAGGAATATCAGACACTCAATAAACAAAAAGTCATGCTTCAAAATATTTCTCAAAAAATAGTAAGCTCAGAGTGGGTAGTGAGTTTTTCGAGAAATTTCATTCCTAAAAAGGAGTTCCCCTTAGGGTTAAGTCCCGGACTCCAAACAGCGATGGTGTAGTTGTGAGGGTAGAGCGCCACGATTCCTCCTCCCACTCCACTTTTGCCTGGCAAACCTACCTTAAAGGCAAATTCACCCGACTCATCGTAAAATCCACAAGTGAGCATCAATGCATTGATTCTTTTGGCTTGACTCTTAGAGATGACCTTGCTTCCGTCCGAAAGCTTGCAACCGCCATTGGCTAAAAACGCAAAAGTTCGCGACAGTTCCTGGCAATTCATCTCCAAAGAACAAACGTCAAAATAGAAATCTAGCACCTCTTCTGGTTCGTTATCTATATTGCCAAACGACTTAATAAAATTGCATAAAGCCACATTTCTATAGCCATTAGATTTTTCTGAATCGGCGATCTTATCAGAATAATCTAAATCCGGTATATCGCTGATATCTCTCACAAAAGCTAAAAATTCCTCCCGCGCATTGCCCAAATGAGAAATCAAAATATCGCAAATCACAATAGCCCCAGAGTTGATAAAAGGATTTCGAGGTATTCCATTGTTTGTATCTAGCAACAGCAAAGAGTCGAACTTGGTACCTGATGGCTCTACGTCCACACGTTTCCAAATCTTCTCACCCAAAATTTTATAGGCAAGTGTCAATGAAAGCACCTTGGAAATACTCTGAATGGAAAACTTTGTCAAATTATCGCCCATACCAAAATCATCTCCATCCAGAGCGGTCATGTGAGCTCCAAACATGGCTGGATCCACATTGGCCAGCTCAGGTATATATGTTGCGAGCTTCCCTTTGTCTGGCAACCCATTGGTATAATGAAAAGCCTTTGCAATAATATCTTTATAGTCCACTTGTGATATGATTTCCGTTGATTTTCAAATGCCGAAGTTAGCTTTTAAATACGGGTGAGTACACGCCGATAACTGAAAAAACTCGATCAACAAAAATCAAATGATCAAAATGGAACAAAAGAAAAAGCACAGATTACGATTTGATCCACCAGCGACCAAAAAGTTTTCGATGTGCTACTTCGATCACAAAAACCGCCAAAGGCAGCAAAGCATGCGGCAAACGGTAGATCGTTTGTGGCAGGTATTGGTGCAGCATGGAAAAAGCAAACGGACCGAAATCCACATTGGCCCAAGTGCGAGCGAGTGCCGTGAAAAAACCCCATACTACGCAATAAGCCAAGCAATAAACAGACACTTGAGGAATGAACACACCCACTGCTACCACAAAATCGAGGATTCCTGCCCATTGTAAAAGGACATGTGCTGTGGGCTCACTTACTCCAAGAATATTGATGACCATGTCCACAAAAACACCTGGCCTTGGGTAAAACCCAAAAGCGTACAATCCATGAGCAGCGAAAGTCAAAGCGATGGTAAGTTTCATTGCGGAGAGCCACCATCGAGAGAGGGTCTTTTCCGTGTTTAAGAATCTATAGAAAAAAACAGGAACCAACACCTGAATGGCATATTCCAAAAACTGCCCGCCGTGATAAAATTTCTCTTTGCAATAAAGGAAGGCTAAAAACGCCAGACAAATACTAGCTAGGCCATACAGCACAGCAAAACTCAAATGTTGTTTTTTAATGAACAAAGTCAAAATGGCCATCAGTAAATAGAATACGCCAAAGCCTCTTATAATATTTTGAATAACCAAATCCGTAGTTGGGCTGGTCACATATTCAAACCAGGCAATTCCCAACACAGCATTGATCACACCTTCCATTAATGCTTGATCCCACAGCAATGTCCTGAAAGGTGCATCCCAAAAAAGATGCTCCCACGCTCTTCCGACAAGCACCAAAAAGCACGATAAACGAAGGATATTAAGAATAAGATTTCTCTGTGAAGCTGTCATATTTTAACTTTTTTTTTCCAGCCTCATAATTACAACAGATAGGTTATCTGAAAATTACGGAATTAACAATTAAATGAGATTCTTCTAACGGTATGGAAATACCTTGGTAATGTAGCCACTCTATCTTGCCGAAAAATTTATAACCAAATCTGCATTAAATGAAAACAAAATTCTACTCAACGTTATTATTGAGTTTTTTCTCGCTTTGTGTCTTTGCAAATACCAGCAAATACCGCCTCTCCTTAAGAGCCGATCCTGCAACTACCATTGTTATAGGTTGGGATCAGACCTCTGGATCAAACCCTGTGGTACACTATGGCACAACTGACCAAGGCACAAATTACAGTGCTTATTTAAATAGCAAAACACCAGACCGCTCAGAAAGTTATCGTGGCATGAACAATCATTTTGCCCGATTAACAGGTCTTCAGCCAAACACGTATTACTATTTCGTGATCCGTGACAGTCAAGGCACAAGCCAAAGAATGTATTTCAAGACAGCACCTAACAATGCCAATGAACGCCTGTCGTTCATAGCTGGGGGTGACTCTAGAAACAACCGAACACCAAGACAGAACGCAAATAAATTGGTGTCTAAGCTCAAGCCTACGGCCGTTCTTTTTGGTGGAGATATGACCGATAATGATACAAACGCACAGTGGATCGAGTGGTTTGAGGACTGGCAGTATACAAAATCGGGCGATGGCAGGATGTATCCGATCGTAGCGACCAGAGGCAATCACGAGGGCAGCAACGACGTAATCTATAATCTCTTTGATGTGCCATCAAGCAATGTTTATTATGCCCTCAATTTTGGTGGAAACCTCGTGCGCTCCTATACGCTCAATACCGAAATGTCCATCTCAGGTAGCCAAACAAGCTGGCTATCTAACGACCTAAGTGGTGCAGGAAGCAACGTAACATGGAGACTGGCTCAATACCACAAACCAATGCGTCCACACGTGGCATCAAAATCAGAAGGAAACAACCAATACAATTACTGGTCAGGCCTTTTCTATGATCATAAAGTACAGTTAGTCATAGAATGTGACGCGCATACCGTGAAAACAACATGGCCAGTGAGACCCTCTACCGGAAGTGGCTCAGACGAAGGTTTCATTAGAGATGATGCCAACGGAACTGTATATGCAGGAGAAGGATGTTGGGGCGCACCTACTCGATCTAATGATGACAACAAAAACTGGACACGCAATAGTGGCAGCTTCAATCAGTTCAAATGGATTTTTGTAGATCAATCCAAAATAGAAGTTCGTACGATCAAAGTGGACAATGCCTCTTCTGTAGGTGAAGTTTCCAACAGCAACCCATTTCAAATCCCAAATAATCTTGATGTATGGAATCCTAGCAATGGGTCTGTGGTGACTATCAATCAGAGCACTGGCGGAGGTGGATCAAACCCTACTCCAGGCAACATTGACAAGCGTATTGCCAGCAGCATGGATGACGTAGAGCAGCATTCTGATGGCAGCATGTACACCAACTCAAGTGATCTGGAACTGGTAGCCGATGGAACCCGAGGCAATCAGACAATAGGTCTTCGATTCACAAATATTGATATTCCGCAAGGCGCTACCATTACCAATGCTTACATCCAATTCACTACGGATGAGACTAATTCTGGTACAACAAACCTTACAATCAAGGGAGATGACTCAAATAGTGCTGCATCATTTACCACAGCTACCAACAACGTGTCTGGGAGAGCCAAAACCGCTGCTTCAGCATCATGGAATCCCACATCTTGGAGTAGCGTAGGACAAGCGGGAAGTGCACAACGCACACCTGAGTTAAAAGCTATTGTTCAGGAAATCATCAACCGATCTGGCTGGTCAGCTGGCAATCATCTGGCTTTTATAATCACGGGTACTGGCGAACGCACAGCAGAAGCTTATGACGGAGTACCTTCTCAAGCACCTCTCTTACATATTGAATTTGAAGAGAGTGGATCAGGTAGTGGAAACACTCCTGTAACTGAAACTCTGACCAAAGCTATAGCCACTGGCAATGATGACGTGGAGCAGCGCCCTGATGGAACAATGTATTTTGATAGCTCCGATCTTGAGTTAACCAACGATAGCTACACTGGAGGTAATCAAGTGGTGGGTTTACGATTCACTAGCATTAATATTCCTCAGGGAGCAACTATTGACAATGCTTATATCCAGTTCACAGTAGATGAAACAAAAAACTCGAACGGATCTAAATCCATCTATGGCGAAGATAGCAACAGTTCGGGAGCATTCAGCAGCAGCTCCAACGATGTAAGTAATCGTACGAAAACGTCAGCTTCTGTAAGCTGGAATCCTCCATCCTGGAATAGTATAGGAGCAGCAGGCACTGACCAGCGCACTCCAAACCTGAAAAGCATAGTACAAGAAATAGTGAACCGCTCAGGATGGAATACCGGCAACAACATTTCGTTTATCATAGATGGTTCAGGAACACGAACAGCAGAATCTTACGATGGATCTGCCTCTCAAGCGCCTAAGTTAGTTGTAACCTACACATATACAAGTGGTGCAAGAACGGCTACAGCCGAAGTGAAAGAGGCTATAGAAAATAAAGTGGTCAGTAGCGTAACTATTTTCCCTAACCCTGCAAAGGCAGATTTGCATATCAGATATAGTGCAGACTGGCAAGGTGGAAACTTCCTTATCTATAGCTTAAATGGCTCTGTGATTAGAGAAGGCATCTTGAATGAAGAGACGCTCTTGACAATCAAAGATCATGAGCTCACCAAAGGTGTATATCTATTTAAGCTTATAAATGGCGATAAAGTCCATATTCAAAAGGTGATAAAGGATTGATCCTGAAAACTGTAAACACAGAAAACGCCGATTTGCTTGATTGCAGGTCGGCGTTTTTATTTGAAGACCTTAACACTAAATAAGTTTCTTTCAATCAAAAAATACATGCCTTCTCAGAAATGCCCCTGACAAAAGCATCAAGCAATCTGAAATTTCACTCAACCTTAGTCATTTACTATTCACCAAACCTTTGATTCATAGTATTCAGGTTAAAGAGGTCTATAATAAAAAAATCATTCCCTGTGAAGAGAATGATTTTAAAAATTCTTTGATTCAAGGCTAAAGCTTACTTTCGAACTTTAACTGTCGCCACTTCATTTTTGGATACAGAAAGAGACGACACTAAATAATATGTGCCGAATAGCAAACCACTAAAAGCTAAATCTCCTAAAACAGTAGCTCTGAAGAAAGGCACTGCCAAAAGGTAGCATTCCAAAAGTCCTGCAAAAGAAGGCTGATACATACCAGAAAATAGCCATACGCCAAGATTTGAAATCATGTAAAAAGCCAGGGAAGATGCCAACGCTTTACTGCCAATAGTTAAAATTTTATCCAGCCATTGATTCCTGCCTCTGAAGGAAAGCTTGGATTTGCCAATGAACACAGGCACTAACCATGCGGCATATACAAATACCATTACACCGAGATCATAAAAACCTATGAACAGATCGGAAATAAACACGGCCAATAAGGGTATGACAAATGCCCCGGTTTCTCTGAAATAGAAACCTGCAAATAGACCTACAGCTGCTAATGCTGCAAAGTTGGGTACGTGAAGTACTACACGTGAAAAAACAGCAATCGCTATCAGCAATGCTCCTACCAATACTTCCTTGATATTCACTTTCATCATTCTTCTATTTTATTGTCACATGGCTTCATTTCGCTGGTATAATACCAAGTGATCTGATCACCATTTTTTATCATCATTTGATCCACTCCTTTATTGGCTTTTGCTCCATTGAGACAATAAACCCAATACTTCGGACTTTCATTTTTTACACCATTGAATCCCAAGACCAAATGACCAAGCTCACCATATAACGTATCGATCATCTGAAATCCAGCCGTCTCGATAGTCATTTTGGAGAGTAAGTCATAGACTGATATTGCAGAATCTAATGGGTTGCTCATAAAAGCCTCCTCTCTATCTCCAAAGTTAACAAATATCGAAACACCTGATTGACTATTAGAGGACTCTACTTGATCTTTAGTCTGCTGAGTACTGGGTGATGAACACGACAGTATCAAAACCAAAACAAATAATGAGCAGTTTCTTACCATGCGGCAAAGAAACGCAATCCATTTACTAGATGGAAAAATTCTTTGAATTATGTAGTAATATTCCACTCATCACTCAACCTTTGGTGAACATTGAAATATTCATCGAAACAATCTTGGAACAGTATTAGCTTTAAGTGCAACTTTAATGATCGAAAAAGCATCTCACCCCCATGATCACCAAACACTTAATTTCCGCCTTACTATACTTTCTAGGTTTAATTGCTTTTGCTCAAAACACCTTTTCAGGAAGGGTGATTGACGCATCCACCAACAGTCCACTTGCATACGCTACGATTGGATTCACCTCCTCATCCATTGGCACTGTGAGCAATGACGTGGGACAATTCAAACTTGTATACCCCGAATCACTGATAAATGACACTTTACGTATCAGTTACATCGGTTATAAAACACTCTTAATTGTGCCAAATAATCATACGCAAAGTAACCTTAGATTAACTCCGGTTACGCTTGAACTCAGCGAAGTGGTCGTACGCCCGCTCGCACCAGAAGATTATATCAAAAAGGCGGTTCGAAATTTTCCAAATGCATTTCCTCGTGATCCTTTTGGCTCTCAATCCTACTATCAGGAGATGATCAAAGAAAACAACCAGTACATCAGCTTTTCGGAATGTGTTTTCAAATCTTTCTACCCCGCCTATCAAGACACCACGAAGAGTCAGCACCAACTCTTGCTTTATCGCAAAAACAAAAATCATCACCAGATTCAGTTTATGAGAGATAAAATAGAAAAAGAAAAACTGAAGGAGGAAAAGAAAGCGACCAAAAAGGGTGAAGAATATATAGACGAGGAAAAAATGCTCATAGAAAACACCTTTGGCGGGCCAGCTAATATCCTTTCTATGGACTTACTCAAATATCCAGAGCCTTTCCTTGATAGTACTCAGTTCAAAAAATTTCGATACAGCTTTGGAAATCCTGAAGTGTATCAGGAGAAACAATTACTCACCATTCAATTCGAAGCGAAAAAAACCGTTGATCACATGGTGCAAAAAGGCATAATCTATTTGGATGTAAAATCGAACGCCATCGTAATGGTGGATTACACAGCAGAAATCGTTATTCCAATGATCGTGCGCCCTCTCCTCTTTGCTTACGGCCTCTCCGCAGACAATGTAATGATGACAAAAAAAGTGCGCTACCAACCGCACAACAACCGCTGGTATCCTGACTACTTCTTTCTGTATGTCTATGCCGATCTGGAAAAAAGACACCTCTTTTCCGCTAATGAGAAATCAAACTTTAAGCTTTCTCAGCAGCTCAAAATCAACGAGATTGACCTGAACAACCTGTCGGAAATCCCTGCTGATTACAGATATAACCTTTTAAAAAAAATAGAAGAACAAGTGCATAACGTAAGTGAAATGAAGTGGGAATATGTAAATGTGCTGTTGAAATAGTTGATAGAGCCTTTTTTTTCACTGAAATGACTATCTTTCAGCACTGATCTATTTCATTATGAAGCTCAAAATCTACCTATTTCTTGTTGTTTGCGGCCTATCCACGGCATCCTTTGCAAAAGACCAGCCTCTGCGGCTAGGCATAGCTCGTCTTACGCACTCTCACGTCTACATGATTTTTGGGAGGGCGGATATTGGCGATATACAGCTCGTAGGTATTGCAGAACCAGACCGTGAATTAGCCAAAAGATTTGCAGATCAATTTGGCTTCTCAATGGATATTGTTTTCGGCTCACTGGAGGAGATGATTAAAAAAACTAAACCAGAGGCAGTGGCTGCATTCGGGTCTATCTATGAACATTTGGATGTGGTGAAAACTTGTGCTCCGAAGGGCATTCATGTGATGGTAGAAAAACCACTCGCCGTGAATATGACTCATGCCAATGAAATGAAAGCTTTGGCCAACAAACATCAAGTTCAGCTCCTCACCAATTATGAAACCACAAGTTACCCCACCAATGAAAAGGCGATAGAAATTTTGAACTCGGGAAAGATCGGAGATGCGAAAAAAGTGATCATCAGAGATGGTCACAAGGGACCAAAAAGGATTGGTGTACCGGATGAATTTCTTGAATGGCTTATAGATCCAAAACTAAATGGAGGTGGGGCCTTGACGGATTTCGGATGCTATGGTGCCAACCTGATGACATGGATGAAAGCAGGAGAAAAGCCACTAACCGTCACGGCGGTGGCTCAGCAACTCCAACCAGACAACAATCCCAAAGTGGAAGATGACGCAACCATCATCATGACTTACCCAAGCAGCATGGCACTCATAGAACCATCATGGAACTGGCCTATAGGTCGCAAAGACATGGAAATATATGGTGAAAATGGAGTCATATATGCCGACAACAAGCAATCACTACGCGTACGCATTTCAGAAGGATATGACAAATATACCGAAGAAGCATCCACCCTTGACGAGCGAAAGAGCCCTTACAATGATCCATTTTCGGTTTTGGCAGCTGTAGTGAAAGAAGGCTTCTCATTGCCTCCTTACGATCCTTACTCTCTCGAAAATAATATGATCGTCGTAGAAATTCTTGATGCCGCCAGAAAGAGCATCGAAGAGAAACGAACGATCACCCTTTCAAAATAACATCAAAAATAATTGGGCATTTATACAATGCCCACGTGGATGAGCGCATCTCCTTGGTGTAGCAGCGGTTTGTTATTTAAGCCAATGACGTAACCATCGGCAGGGCTCTTCACATTTTTCTTAAACTCTCCAAAAGGATCAGTGAGGTATCCGACAATTTGATTTTTTTCTACTTGCTCACCAGACTTAACTAGTGACTGAAACAATCCCGAATTTTTAGCCCGAATCCAAGTTGAGCTCTTCACATTGAGTTGCTTATGCGGTGCTGGTTGGGCGTTGTTGATCATATTGAGGTGCTTCATCAAACGGAGCGTTCCATTGATTCCCTCTTCTATGGCATAGTCGTCAAAGCGAGTAGACTCTCCTCCTTCATATACTAAAATACGCTTTTTAAGTCGCGCAGCAGCCCAACGAAGTGAGTTGGATCGAAATTGAGAATTCAAAGCAAATGGTGCATTGAAAGCATCAGCCAAAATTTGATTCTCTGGATCTTTCATCAAACAACGCGTCTGCGGGTAGTTGGTGCGCTCCGCTCCTCCTGTATGAAAATCCACTCCAAAATCGATGAGCGGAATCACATCTTTCATCAGATAAAATGCCATCCTAGAAGCCAGAGAGCCATTTTTATTACCTGGAAACGAACGATTCACATCCTTTCCATCAGGAAGCGTTCGCGAAAAGTGGATGAAACCGTACACATTGAGCACGGGAATACAAATGGTCGTTCCGCGTTTTACCTTATGGTGATTTTTTTCAATCATTCGGCGGACAATTTCCACGCCGTTGATTTCATCGCCGTGCATTCCACCCATCAATAGAAGTACAGGCCCTGGTTGTTTCGACCGATAGACGGTAATTGAAATATCAATTGGAGTATGAGAAGGCAGCATGGCAATACCTACTTTAATCACCTTTTCCTCTCCAGGTAAAATTTCTACATCGTTTATTACCATGCCTAAGCGTTCACTTTCTTTTTAGATTTCTTTTTCTTTTCCACAGAAGCCTCGATATAATCAATGATTTTCCCTGCAATATCTATCTGTGTGGCCGCCTCGATCCCTTCCAGCCCTGGCGAGGAGTTCACCTCCAAAACCATCGGCCCACGCTTGGATTGCAACATATCTACACCCGCAATGGCCAAACCCATGGCCTTTGCCGCATTGAGCGCCATAGACTTTTCAGCACGCGAGAGCTTAAGCAAAGTCGCCTCGCCTCCTCTGTGTAGGTTAGACCTAAACTCACCTTCCTTGCCTTGACGTTTCATTGCACCAACAATTTCACCATTCACCACAAAGGCACGAATATCCGCGCCCCCTGCTTCTTCGATATATTCCTGAATGATCACACGGGTTTTTAGGCTTTCAAAAGCCTCAATCACAGATTTTGCAGCTTTGTTAGACTCTGCCAAGATTACACCAAGCCCCTGCGTACCCTCTAGCAATTTGATGATGACAGGTGCATGTCCAATGTGCTTGAGGATTTTATTTTCGTCGTTGCTATTGTTGGTAAAAGCAGTTCGCGGCATGCTCACCCCTGCTCTGGAAAGAATCTGCAAACTGCGCAGTTTATCTCTCGACCTAGTGATGGCCAATGAATCCACCGCACTGAATACTTTCATCATTTCAAACTGACGAACCACTGCCGTACCGTAAAAAGTAACAGATGCTCCTATCCTGGGAATCACTGCGTCGATATCCGCCAGACTCTCGCCTTTGTAGAGAAGAGACGGCCCTTTTTCATCCATGATAATATCACATTTCAAGTGATCAATCACAATCCCTTCATGACCTTTGGCTTCAATAGCCTCTAGTAGTCGTCGGGTCGAATACAACTTTGGGTTGCGAGATAGTACCGCTATTTTCATTTCGAAGGGATTTTAGCGTCGAAAGAGAGATTTTTGAGCGCTACATCTACAATAAAGCGGTTGGTCAAGAACTTCCTCCCTATGAGGACTGGATATTTCATTTTTTTTCGATTTGTCAACGTAAAAGTAACTTTATAGTTCTTACCAAAAAGTGATAGGTCTGTTTTGATGGCAAATCTTTTTTCGGCTATTCCAGAAGAACTCCTTACTACTTTGATCGCAAACGAATCTGAATAGAAATACTGATCCTGATATGCTGGATGAGAGGGATCCAACACCTGAAATCTCAATACCTCCGAACCGTCTTTTTCCACCACCTCCATCCGATGACAATGTAAAGCACAACCGTACGCTCCTGTATCCACCTTGGCTGGCAAATCAAATAATTGGAAAGCTGGTAAGTCTATATAGTCTCTTCGTCCGATCGTTTTCATTCTATAAAATTCAAATACAACCACTAAATAAGGAATATTCTTTCATTCCTAATCAATTGCCTCTTGATCTTGAGCAAATTAACCAGGTGGCCATACACACTCTTCTGAGTCATTATTAAAAAAGACAACAAATTGAGTACTTATTGGGTATCAAGTATATGATAATGTGTGTCTAATTTTAATAATCAGAAACTAAAAAGGACTAATTATGACAAGCAAATACAGCAAGTGGCACCACCCCTACAAGCCCGCAGCAGCATACTCAAAAAAGGTGGCCTACTTCAGTATGGAATTTGCCATTCACCAAGCACTCAAAATCTACTCCGGCGGATTGGGGTTCTTGGCTGGCTCCCACATGAGATCAGGTTTTGACTTGAAACAAAACATGATAGGTGTGGGCATGCTATGGAAATACGGCTATTATGACCAAGGTAGAAATCAAGACCAAACGCTCCAAGCCAATTTCATTGAGAAACATTACAATTTCCTAGAAGATTCTGGACTTGAAGTAGAAGTTCAAATTCTTGACAATAAGTCGGTGAAGGTACGAGCGTATGTGCTAAAGCCTGAAATATTCGGCTCTGTGCCTATGTATTTACTTTCCACGGATGTGGAAGGCAATGATTTTTTGTCTAAAACGATCACCGATCATCTCTATGATGCCAATGAGCTGACACGTATCTCTCAAAGCATCGTATTGGGAATAGGTGGTGCCAAAATAGTGCAAGCGCTCGGTGGCGCAGATGTCTATCACCTCAACGAAGGCCATGCTTTGCCAGCTTTTTATTACCTGAGAGAACAAGGGGTAAAAAAAGATCAAATGGTTTTCACCACGCATACTCCCGAAAAAGCTGGTAATGAAGAACATGACGGCAATTATCTAAACAGATGCGGATTTTTTGGCAGGCCACTATCAGAAGATGAGTTGAAAAAAGAAACCGTGGACAATGGCATGCTCAGCTATACCGTATCAGCTTTACGCCTAGCCAAGAAAGCCAATGCCGTATCTAAACTTCATGCAAAAGTGGCCAAAGGTATGTGGAAGGATTTTAAGAATACTTGCGAAATCATCCCCATTACCAACGCACAAAACCAGAAGTTTTGGATGGATGAAACGATAGAAAAAGCCTGGACGAAGCGCGATGGAAAACTGTACAAAAAGCGAAAGACGGAGCTAAAAAATATACTCTTCGATGAGGTTTTGAACCAAACAGGCAAGCTCATGGATCCTGACGTGCTCACAATCGTATGGGCTAGACGTTTCGCTGGTTACAAGCGTGCAGACTTGCTACTCTATGACCTTTCTAAGTTTGAAAAGCTCATTTCCAACAGCAAATATCCCGTACAGATCATCTGGGCAGGAAAGCCGTATCCTCGTGATTTCAATGCTATCGGTGTTTTCAATCATCTCATTCACCATACCAAGCATTCTAAAAATCTCGCGGTGCTCATTGGCTATGAAATGGCGCTAAGCAGGAAACTTAAATGCGGTTCGGACATTTGGCTGAACACGCCGAGAATCACTAGGGAAGCTTCTGGTACCAGTGGTATGACGGCAGCTATGAATGGATCGGTCAATGTCTCTACCAATGACGGATGGATTCCAGAATTTGTGAAGGATGGAGAAAACTGCTTCGTGCTGCCAGAAACGGATCATACGCTCCCAGCCGAGGATCAAGACAAAATTGATAGCGACAATCTCTACAAACTACTAGAAGAAAGGGTACTGCCTGCATTCTACGACACACCCGACAAGTGGCAAGAGATTATCTTCAATGGTATAGATGGAGTGGTTCCGCAATTTACGAGCCGCCGAATGGCAGATCAATATTACAAGGAGCTTTACTAAAAAGGTTGTAACTATTCAGAGTCCTAAAGGATCAAGCAATATTTCTGGGGGAAACCTTTAAATATTACAAAAAGGTATAATGGAATGCGGTAGATTATATCATTTACCGCGTTTGTTCTAAAGGAAGTTGTGTTTTGGAGGGAAGGGCATCCAGCCTACGCGGCGCGAGACAAGTGTGAATCATTTTGATTTCCCGAATGAAGGCATTGATGCTGATTATGATCAAAATGATCTTTTGTGTGCGACCGGCTAGGTTGGTGCCTTTTCTTTTGTCCACCGTGGACTCGAGCGGTTCGCCGCTGCGATGTGATCGACCAGATCGTTTTCTTTGCCTACGCGGCGCGGGGCATGCAAAGAAAATGAAGGATATCCTTGGCTTGGAATGCGACTTAACGAAGACTGGGAAATGAATTTATAGGATAAATACAATTGTCCCCCAACTTTTCCTCTTGATCCGTCCTAAAAGGTGCGTTCAAGCACCGAAGGTGTGAAATATCAATAGTTTTACCCATGGTTATTGAGTAAGGACATGCTGGTTTTGGCGTTATTTTTGCTTTTTTCGCAAAAATCATGACAAAAATCTGATTACATCAAGTTTTAAGCTCTGAATAGTTACAAAAAGTTTATTGAGATTCGCTTCATAAAACTCAGTCGATATCGGCTGAGTTTTTTCATCTTCGATCTTCTTATTTCTTCCTTTCAGTAAAGAAGATTATTTCATTTTTATCCTTATAATAAGGAAATATAACAACCAAGTGAAAGCTACTGCACGATCAACCCACGATCTTTGATGCTTTCACCCAAAACAACAAAATCATTTTCAGGATAAGCACGACGAGCGGGCTGTGGCACGATCTCATTGAGCGCCGCTTGCAGGAGCGGCTCATTGGTATCTCCCAAAGGATACAAAATCCTTCCACCCTCTTCCAACGCGATCTGTGGTAAAAATCCTAATGGATAATCCTGATTAGCATCATTCACGATCTTTACGATGATGGGCTGCAAGCCAATGCGATTACTTTTGTTTTTCTCATCATAAATCGTTTTGGAGCCTACGTCTTTTCCAACTGTAGTATCACCAATTACATAAAGATTCATAAATGGTTTTAGCGCATTCATGGTAGCTTCACTAGCAGAAGCCGTGCGCGAACTGGTAATAAAAAACACTCTACCTGCCGACAACTGATTACCTACACTATTGGACTTGCTTTCGAACTTCACATTGAGATATTCATCGCCCAACGACGGTTCGTTTTTAATGTAGTCCTGCAATTCGGCATTGTACTGCTTCTTCAAAAGATAGCGATTGGCATATTGTGCTGGCAGTATGTGGCTCGTCAGATTTTTAACCGAAACCTCACTTCCTCCTGAGTTGTATCTTAAATCCACAATCAATTCGGAGATGCCTTCAGACTTAAATCCATTAAACACGACCTCCATTAAATCTTCGTATTCTGTTGATTTTTCCGTGGGGCCGGAAGAGAAAAAATTGTAAATCAAATAACCGATTTTCTTTCCACCGATTTGATAAACCGTGTCCAACAAAAAGGGGTTTTCTGCAAATTCTAATGGGGATATCGTTTTGACTTGCGCTGATTGAAACGATTCTGAGTTGAAATTGTATCGACTCAATGTCAAGTCAAAAGTGGTCTGCATTTCATCTAGCAATGTACGATAGTTGGCCTCCGTTAGCGTAACTCCATTTATTTTGGAGAAAAGGTCGCCACGCTTCATTCCAACTTTAGCTCCAGAAGAGCCAGGTTTCACGTAGAGGACAATCCCCAGCACATTGCCATCATTGTCCTTGTCTCTGAACAGCCGAAATTCAAATCCCGGATCAAGAGACACACCGTTGAGCAAGTTGATGAGCGTTTGATAGTCCTCGTAGTAAAACGAAAAGCGATCCTGAGAAACCAATAGCGTCTGATAAAAGAGTCCTGATTCGAGGCTATAGCTTGGGCTTGCTGGCAATTCATCTGTCCACAGATACCAATTCTGCATTTCGCCATAGATCCATGCATTCACTTCCGACTCGGTCAATGGATCATCCACATCTTCTTTGCAGGACGAAAACAAAACCAGTCCTGAAATGAGACTATAAAAACAAATATGAAGTAACCGCCACATAGCTGATGAATGGATGGTAATAGATTAATAACTTATCGAACGAAAAATGATAGCAAAATTTCATTCTGTTGAGTAGATAACTCAGCAGGTCAAATCTAGTTTGATTTTACCAAAATCATTCATCTGTTTCTTTACCAGACACTACACATCTCACATCAAGATTATGTCAAAAAGCCTCAGGTTACATCTCTTAATTTTATCGTGTTATGCCCTACACCAGAGACATTTCACGGTATCGTGCCTTTACAAACATAAATACTCCGTAAGCAATTAAACCCACAGCAATGACTATTAGAACGATGGTTCCAAATTCATTTTGCAGAAACTGAAAAGCATCCTTAGTACCTCCTGCACTTTCAGAATTCGCAGTAAATGCGGCCTTGAAAGTGAGAAAAGAGATTATCCCAATGACAATACCACGAGCGGTATAACCAACTTTTCCTGTATATAGAATAAGTTTTTGCGCTTTTTGAGCGAGCCCTGTTTCTTTTACTTTATTTGCAAATTTTTCCGAATAGGCTCTCCACAATTGATAAGCAGCCTTACCAAGAAAAACAACTCCTAAAACTCCTACTAAAATCTGCCCATAGGTTTCCCCTAATAAGGTAGCCACAAACGACTCATTACCATTTCCCGACGAACCTGATCCTGCACCGATAGCCGTTTTAAAGGCAGTAAAAGCCAGAAAACCATAAAAAACTCCGCTTGACGCATACCCAATACGGCTTACGAGACCTTTAGCATCAGACCCCTTATCTTCAGGATCTTCTATGGCCTGATAAAATCTCCAAAAAACAAATCCGCAAATCCCTAGTCCTACAATAAACAAAAGCACTTGACCAAAAGTCTGCTGCGCAATGAAATCAAGCACACCGCT
This sequence comes from uncultured Cytophagales bacterium, assembly GCA_963848175.1. Classification (GTDB taxonomy): domain Bacteria; phylum Bacteroidota; class Bacteroidia; order Cytophagales; family Cyclobacteriaceae; genus JAMZMI01. Next base: position 122,839 of record CAWKCO010000003.1, on the reverse strand, counting down.
ACTTCCCGTCTTTTTTCCTCCAGTTCCTAATGCCGACATGGCTGTCAAAACACCTATTAGGCAATAAACTCCGCCCTTTGTGGCAATTCCGAATCTAGCGAGCTTTTCTTTCTTATTGTTCATAGTTGATCGTTTTAAGTTTAAATGCCTCGCAATATCCAAATATCGTGCAAAGAGCCACTTAACTACTTAAAGGGATAATAAAGACCTAAACCCACAATATTTGGGGCATCACTTCCCCAAATATTGGTAACACTGACTACAATGAAGAAGAGATATGCCCACAGTTTGTTTCACAGTTAGAGACTAAAGCAATAGCCCCCATTACACAACCCACTGCCACTGCTGTTTCTTTAAAAAAATCAGTTGACCTTTGTAAATCCGCGTTGCAATGAAAAAAGTGTTTTACCTAAGTTAATATTCCTGGATTATCATGATCTCCTTGCGCGCATCTGTCAGCAATGTTCTATTCACGCTAACATTCACAAAGTGGGGATAAAGTCTACAATGTGAGTATTTTAAGTTGAGGAAAATTATCGCATAATCCCAATTAAAATAACGAAAACTGCGTTTTTGAGCTCTTTGATTATGGCTCGATGTTTGACTTCCTCGCTGCTGTGCATAGGCAGAACTATGATTACTTATCACTAGAAAAGTTGAACTAACCACCTAACATATAGAATGAACGCTACGAATCAATCAGTAAATATTCCTTACCCGTATAGGCAGGAAGAAAAAAATAGAAATCAAGAATCGCAAAATTCTTTGATAGAATCGATTCCTGTTACAGGTAAAAACACTTCAGGAAACTTACTATTAGCTGCGACATTTCTCTTGATGTCTATGGCGGTATATCTCGTTTACCTCCTACAACCACAATTTGAGAGCTTACGCCTTGAAAGAATGAGCACTCCTTGGGGTATCGCTTTTATAGGCATTGGCATCACACTTCTCACCCTCAAAGTGTGTTTCTTGCTTTACGTTCTGGTTCTATTTCTTAAGTATAAGCCCGTAAAAGCAGTATCTGATCAGATGCTACCTACTTTGACGGTGATTGTGCCAGCCTACAATGAGGGAGAATTGGTATGGAAAACACTAATGAGTCTCTCAAAAAGTGACTATCCTCAAGAAAAAATACAACTCCTAGCCATCGATGATGGAAGCAAGGATAACACTTGGGCATGGATGCAAAAAGCAAAAGCAGAATTGGGAGACCGTGTAACCATTCTTAAGCAGCCAAAAAATCAAGGAAAAAGACATGCGCTTTATCGCGGGTTCAATCTGGGCACTGGAGAGATTTTTGTGACCGTAGATAGTGATTCCCTTGTAAAAGAAGACACTTTACGCCAAATGGTGAGCCCGTTTGTGGGCAACAAGGAATGCGGTGCGGTAGCTGGTAATGTGCGCGTATTGAATAATCAACATGCTTTCATTCCTAAAATGCTCAATGTGAGTTTCACATTTAGTTTTGAGTTTATCAGATCTGCGCAGAGCACGCTGGGCTCTGTGCTTTGCACACCAGGTGCTTTGTCAGCCTACAGAAAAGATGCGGTAATGGCGTGTCTTAATGATTGGATTAACCAGACATTTATGGGACAAGCTTCTGATATTGGAGAAGATCGCGCCATGACTAATATGATCTTAAAACAAGGTTATAAAGTGAAATTTCAGCGCAATGCCTATGTCTACACCAATACCCCTGAAAAATACAAAAATCTTTATCAGATGTTCATTCGCTGGGAGAGAAGCAACGTTCGTGAAAATATCATGATGAGTAAATTTGCTTTTAAAGATTTCAGAAAGGGGCCAAAGACAGGAACAAGGTTGTTCTTGTTGAACCAATGGGTAAAGGTGATCATGGCCTATCCGGTTATATTCCTTATGTTATTCTTAATAGTAACTCACCCTATTTTATTCTTAAGCTCAACGCTGGTAAGCATTTTGATATTCTCCAGTATTCAAGCATTCTTTTTCGCAAAAAGAAATCGTAACAATAGGTGGGAGTCTCTATGGTCTTATCCATATAGCATCTTTTATGCTTTCTCACTATTCTGGATCACGCCTTATGCCATTGCTACGGCTAGCAAAAGAGGCTGGCTTACGAGGTAAACCAAGAACTGGGATGACCCAATTCATATTTGATATAGATAAAAAAACGGGCTGGAGAGATTCAGTCCGTTTTTCATTTATGCAGAATTTTTGAATAGGCCACTCATTTTATATACACTTGCTCCAATTCAGATATTAGCTTGTCTATTTTCGAATAAAGCGACTTCCTTTTGACCTTGCCAAGTGATTTGATAAATGACTTATCAAATTCAACATTCATTCGCCTTTCAGTTGATTCATAACTGCTTCTCGATCAACAAGCTCACCAGTCTTGATGTTTTCTATGGCCATACCAAGTGCCAAATCCTCAAACTGATCATCATTTACATGCATTATATCACCGCCTAATTTCTTAGCAAGTTCAGAAAGCAGTTTATTGCATTTCTTGGCTGATTTTATAATAATCGCTCCCATTGTGCCTCTTTATAAAGATAAATTTTTGAACCAATATGAAAAGGAAGAAAATTTAAAAAACCTAAGGTCGCTATATGAAATTATTAAAGAACTTAATGCCATGTTTTACCTTAAGTTATTAACATTGTGGCCAATCCATTATATTTGGGGTGAATGAAAAAATAGTTCACCGGTTAAAAACATAATTCTTTATGAAAAATATCCTTCCATTCTTGGCTTTTTTCTTGATGCTCGCAGCATGTAACTCAGATGACGAATCTGATGATAATATTATTAATTCCCATTCAATACTTATCGAGTCTAACATCACGGAAGAAACAGTATTAAAAGATATTATAACCGATCCTAACGTAGCGGACTATATTGTAAAAGGTTACTTAGATGTTCGATCATCCTTAACCATCGAACCAGGCGTGGTAATTGCGTTTGATGCCAATTCAGGATTTTTTGTTGAGGATATAAATACTGCTGATGGTGTATTTATAGCTAAGGGAGAAGCACTAAACCCAATCAGGTTTACCGGGCTTCAAAAGGAGCCAGGTTTTTGGAGAGGTATTACTATTTATTCCAACGATGTACGAAACGAATTAAGCCATTGCATTTTAGAATATGCTGGTAGCGACTATTTAGTGGAGTATTCAAGTGTAAAAGTTAAGGGAGGACTTGCTCTTAATGGTACTACAGGGTTTAATGGAAGTGTAAAACTCCTTAATACAACAATAAGATCATGTAAAGGTTATGGATTCATCGTTGAGCGAGGAACAACCGTTAGATCTTTTTCATCTAACAGTTTTTCAGAAAATGAGAAGGCAGCAGTCCAAATTGACGCTGATAATGTAGGAGTGCTAGATGCTGCTAGTAATTATGCCGGAAGCAATGGTATGGAAGGCGTGGAAATCAATGCTAGTGGCAGCCCTACCCATCTATTGACTCAAGATGCAACATGGGCGGCATTGAATGGTGCTTCGTACTTTATCGCCCAATCTTTTCAGGCAGAAGCAAAATTAACAATCGCAGCAGGTGCTAAACTAAAATTTGAAGCCAATCAGACTATCATTTTTAGAGAAGATTATTCTGGAAACAATGACGGAATACTGATCGCCAATGGTACAGAGAATAAAAAGATCACTTTTACAGCTGTGGAAGCCACTCCTGGATATTGGCAGGGATTGATTATCCGAAGTAGTAGCAGTTTGAATAAAATGAATTACTGTATTGTAGAATACGGAGGTAGCGATAATATAGTAGGGGCTAAAAAAGGTAATGTAGGATTAGACAAAGATGGAGCTTACGATGCTCCAAAATTAACCATTACCAATTCCATCCTTAGAAATAGTACTGGTTGCGGTATTATAGTAGACACTTTTGGGGGTGAATTGACCGAAAGCGATAATGACTTTGATAATAATTCAGAAGGGTCTATTTGCATGTGATTTTAGTCTTAAATACTTGTGGGAAAGTACAATCCGGACATTAGAGGAAGAGGTCGGGATCCAGAGGCCTTCATTAATCCAAAATTTCATAGTGAAAATAACATTAGTCTTATGAAGGGTCTCTGGGTAGTTTTTGCCTCCTTCGAGAAAAGAAAACTTATCCAAAGGTTGGTATCAATGATGACTCTATGCCCAGCTTTTGGCATAGCATTTTGTTCTAACTACCTCAACCTCCCGAGTAATGTCTTCTAATGTAGGAGGTGTTGGGGATGACTTTTCTCTAATTATATTTACGGCAGCCAAAAAGGGATCATCTGACTCATAGGCAATCACTATGAGTTCCAAGTCAGCAAGCTCTTGTAGCAGCTTCTCAGCTTTAGGATTTAGAATATCCACTCGATAAGTCATTGAACAAATATACAGATTTACCAGCATTATGTAAATCCATAAAATGATCCGGCTCAATTTTGGCGATCGTTTGTTTTTTCTAAAAAACAACAGTTAACATTAAGAAGCCCTGTCAGATTTCAGAAACCAGACAGGGCATTCGAGAGTCAGAGACTCATTGTTGTTTCCAGTTCGTAGTGCCTTTCGGAACACTACGAACAGCTTTATTACTTAATCTGAGCAGCGATCCAGTCGCCTACTTCTGTGGTAGATTTTGCACCTTCTTTAGAGATGTCTTCTGTCACGAAGTTGGCATCAAGAGAAGCATTCACCGCATCACGGATGGCTTGCGCTTCTGTTAGTAAGTTCAACGCTTCCAAAAGCATCGCAGCAGAAAGAATCGTCGCAAGAGGATTGGCAATGTTTTTGCCAGCAGCCTGTGGGTATGAACCGTGGATAGGTTCGAAAACAGAAGTATGCAAACCAACAGATGCTGATGGCAACAAGCCCATAGAACCTGTGATTACACTCGCTTCATCAGAAAGGATGTCACCGAACATGTTTTCAGTCACCATCACATCAAATTTCTTAGGCCACTGCACCAGCTGCATCGCCGCATTGTCCACAAACATGTAGTCTACCGTGATCGCTGGATAGTCTTTCTCCATGCGCTGCGCGACTTCTCTCCAAAGCCTAGACGTGCAAAGCACGTTGGCCTTGTCCACAACTGTCAGTCGCTTGTCACGCTTCTCAGCATATTCGAAAGCCAACTTCAAGATGCGCTCAATCTCTGCGGTAGTGTACACACAGTTGTCAAAAGCAGAAGTCAAATCCTCAGATCTTCCTTTGTCACCAAAATAGATACCGCCAGTCAACTCACGGATTACCATCAAGTCTGCACCTTCTACACGGTCATTTTTCAATGGACTTTTGTCAATCAAAGAAGGAAAAGTCGCTACCGGGCGGATGTTGGCATACAATCCCAATTTCTTTCTCATCAATAGCAAACCTTGCTCAGGACGCACCTTTGCTTTAGGATCGTTATCATATTTTGGGTCACCAATCGCACCAAAAAGTACCGCATCAGCATCCATACAGATTTGGTGGGTAGATTCTGGATAAGGCTCGCCTACCAAGTCGATGGCAGAAGCACCCGTAGGAGCAAATTCAAAATCGAAAGAATGATTGTATTTCACACCGATTGCTTTCATTACTTTGATGGCCTGATCTACGACCTCCGGCCCGATACCATCACCAGGAAGGGTTGCTATTTTGTAATTCATATGCTTTTTACTCGTTTTTATTGATTTCTATTTGGCTTCTGCCAAAGTTATGATTTAATGATATTCAACATTTTGATAGTGGCTTTGATGGCCGCTACGGTTTGGTCACAATCCAAGCCTCGTGTTTTGAAGGTCTTTCCATTGTCCCAAGTGATGGTGGTGATTACCAGCGCATCCGTTTCTCCACCAGGAGGAATCTGCACTTCATAGTCCACCAACCGTGGCAGCTTTTCGCCCAAATCTTTATAGATACGCTTCAGTGCATTCATAAATGCATCATACTGACCATCGCCAGAAGCAGTTTTTTCATAAGTAGTGCCTGCTATCTCTATACTCAAAGTGGTCATGGAGCGCAAGCCCTGCGCCACCGATAGCGAATAGTTCTTGATCACCACGTGCTGCTCCAGCTTATCACTGCGTAGCACATCATTGATGATGAAAGGCAAATCTTCTTTCGTGATAGACTCTTTTCTATCCCCTAGCTGAATGATCCGCTCGGTGATCTTTTTTGTTTCGTCTTTAGTCAACTCTATCCCAAGCTCCTCAAGGTTCTTCTTGATGTTGGCTTTGCCAGACATCTTACCAAGGGCATAAGAGTAATGACGTCCGAAACGCTCAGGGTTCAGATTATTGTGATAGAGATTGTCTTTGCTATCCCCATCGGCATGGATGCCACTTGTTTGGGTAAACACAAATTCTCCGATCAAAGGCTTATTTGGTGGAATGCGTACACCCGAAAACGACTCCACGATTTTGCTCACTTTGTAAAGTTTCGTTTCATCTACCTGCATTTCGCCATGTAGGTGATCTTTCACTATCCCGATCACACTAGAAAGCGGCACATTTCCTGCGCGCTCACCTAGGCCATTGAGCGTTGTATGAATCCCACAAATTCCCGCTTCAAGATGCAGAATACACATTGGCCGTACTTAGATCATAATCGTTGTGTGCATGAAAATCGAAGTGTGCCTGTGGATACTTGGCCGTCATCTGACTGCAATAGTCAAATGTCTCGCGGTGGTTGAGAATTCCCAAAGTGTCGGGCAGCATGATGCGTTTGATAGGCATAGCCAACAATCCATCCACCATCTCATCGACATAGTCTGGAGAGGTCTTCATGCCATTGCTCCAGTCCTCAAGATAAACGTTGATCGTCAATCCTTGCTCTTGAGCGTAAGTGACAGTTTGCTTGATATCCGCTAAGTGCTCTTGCACAGTTTTGCGGAGCTGACCTTCGCAATGTTTGCGAGAGCCTTTGCAAAGTAGGTTGATAACCTTGCCTCCAGAATTTTTGATCCAGTCAACAGAGATGTCATGATCCACGAAACCAAGAATCTCGATGCGCTCGGAATACCCATTGGCGGCAGCCCAAGTAAGAATCTTAGACGCACCCTTAAACTCGCCATCAGAAACACGCGCCGAAGCAACTTCCAAACGGTCGATTTTCAACTCCTCTAGCAATAGCTGAGCGATGGTGAGCTTCTCACTATCGGTGAAAGACACACCCGAGGTTTGCTCTCCGTCTCTAAGGGTAGTATCGAGGACTTCTACTTTCAAAACACGTGGTTTTTTTATGAGTACGCCCAAACCAGAGGCAACTCTAGTTTGGGCGAAATAAAATACTTGTTATATAAATCTTAAAGCGGACGCTCTGCGGCAAATGCAGTGATCTCTTCTTTCATGCTTTGCAGATAGTCGATATCATCATAACCATTAAGCATGTTGCCTTTTTTGTAGGTATTGATATCAAAAGTTTCTTTTTCGCCAGTGGCAAGGATAGTTACTTCTTGCGCAGGCAAGTTCACCTCAAATTCTGCATTTGGATCAGCTTCGATCGCTCTCAGGATTTTCTCCAAAAACTCAGCACTCACTTGCACAGGAAGCACCCCGATATTGAGACAGTTTCCTTTAAAAATATCTGCAAAGAAGCTTGAAATCACACATCTGAAACCGTAATCATATACTGCCCAAGCAGCATGCTCACGAGAAGATCCCGATCCAAAGTTTTTACCTCCTACAAGTATTTTACCACTGTATATAGGATTATTCAGCACAAAGTCTGCCTTTGGCGAACCGTCAGAATTGTATCTCCAATCTCTGAAAAGATTGTCACCAAAACCTTCACGGGTTGTTGCTTTCAAAAAACGAGCAGGAATGATCTGATCCGTATCCACATTCTCAATCGGCAATGGAACCGCCGTGCTTTTTAGTACTTCAAATTTGTCGTATGCCATTTTTATTTGCTTTACGCTAGACGCTTAGCGCTGTGCGCCTTACGCTATGATTAGTATTCTTATTTCAGGTTCAGGAAAACTGAAAGCCTTATTTTATCTTATTAATTAAATTATTCAAACTCCTTTTCATCTGATTGACTTTATCAAAAAGAGAATCAAATGTGGTGCTTTCCATCAATCCCAAGTCTTTAGAAAGAATCAGGAAATATTCTAACTCCGCCGCAGAACCCCTAGCGATAGTGAGGTATCGCTTGAATTCGACATCAGATTCTCGCCCACATCCCTCACGTAATATTTGAAGGCACTGAATATGCTGCTCTTCGCATTTGGCTTATAATACCAAATTTCTCATCTGTAGGAAAATCTTGCGTAATCTTGTATATGGCCAAAGTTACCTCATGACCTAACTCCCAAACTTGATATTTCTTATAATCCCTCATTTCGATTTTCAGTCAGCGCAAGGCGGTTAGCGTTCAGCGTAAAGCGCTTAAGCCATCACCTCTCTCGGATCTGATACCACACCAGTAATGGCGCTAGCAGCAGCTACGAGTGGGCTCGCCAAAAGCGTACGAGAACCTGGGCCTTGTCTTCCCTCAAAGTTTCTGTTGGAAGTACTAACCGCAAGTTTGCCAGCCGGCACTTTATCGTCATTCATCGCCAGACATGCAGAGCAACCTGGTTCTCTCAATTCAAAACCAGCTTCTTTGATGATATCAAGCAATCCTTCCTCTTTGATGGCAGCTTCTACCTTGTGCGATCCTGGCACCAACCAAGCTGTCACATGATCTGCTTTTTTCTTGCCTTTCACGATAGATGCGAATGCTCTGAAGTCTTCGATTCTGCCGTTTGTGCAGCTTCCTACGAACACATAGTCGATTTTCTTTCCGATCATGGAGTCGCCTTCAGCAAAATCCATGTAAGCCAAAGACTTTTTGTAAGTAGCTACACCACCTTCAAGCGTTTCTGCTACAGGAATATTTTTTGAGATGCCCATGCCCATTCCTGGGTTGGTTCCGTACGTGATCATTGGCTCGATGGCACTTCCATCAAAAGTCAATTCTTTGTCGAAAGTCGCATCTGCGTCTGTTTTCAATGTTTCCCAATAAGCCATGGCTTTGTCCCAAGCCGCGCCAGTTGGAGTGAATTCGCGTCCTTTGATGTACTCAAAAGTCTTTTCGTCTGGGGCAATCATACCACCACGGGCACCCATTTCTATAGACAAGTTGCAAACGGTCATACGACCTTCCATCGTCATGTTTTCAAACACATCACCCGCGTATTCCACGAAATAACCTGTAGCTCCCGAAGTGCTCAACTGAGAAATAATGAACAATGCCACATCTTTAGGAGTCACTCCTTTTTGCAATGCGCCATTCACACTGATTCTCATTTTCTTAGGCTTAGGCTGCATGATGCACTGTGAAGAAAGCACCATTTCCACCTCAGAAGTACCAATACCAAAAGCGATAGCTCCAAAAGCACCGTGAGTAGACGTATGAGAGTCTCCACAAACGATAGTAGCTCCAGGAAGAGTAATTCCATACTCAGGCCCTACCACGTGTACGATACCGTTCTTTTCGTGTCCCAATCCCCAGTGAGAGATTCCGTGCTCTTTGGCATTGGTTTCCAAAGCCTGTAGCTGACTAGCAGAAAGTGGATCTTCCACAGGCAGGTGCTGGTTGATCGTAGGTGTGTTGTGATCTGCGGTAGCAAATGTGCGATTAGGGTAAAGCACTTTAGCGCCTCTGTTTTTCAATCCCAAAAAAGCCACTGGGCTGGTCACCTCATGCACCATATGTCTATCAATGAAAAACACATCTGGTCCACCTTCAATTTTTCTAACCACATGCGAGTCCCATACCTTATCAAACAGCGTATTTCCCATTTTTTATTTTGTATTTGTTCTATGTCAATTCTTAAATATTTTGACAAATGCAAGCGCCTCCATCAAAACAGGGGGCAAAAGTAATGTATAGAATTGGAAAATGCTTTGGATGCGTAAATACAAAATGGGGAATAAGTACAATTTCAAGTGGGGACATGGGACCGGACCAAGAAGGCAACTTGTATGGGCGTTTAAAAAGAACTTTTTCCGTCGTGATGAGTAGAATGCAACGTATTTAGAGAGATCCCATATTTTAAATCGATTAATCAACCCTTTCGGTTTTTATCTACTAAAGCACTAAAGTGTGTAGCAATAAAAGTGTTATTTTTCCATCAATTTCGGATCCATATAATGCTCTCTACTGAACAATACCTCATTAATACAATTAAACTCGCTAGATATTACAAAAATCTCGGGGACAAAACTTTTGAGCAGCTCAGCGAAGAAGACATTCATTGGTCGGCTGGTGAGAATAGCAATAGCATCGCTGCGATAGTAAAACATCTTTGGGGCAATATGCTTTCACGCTTTACCAATTTTATAACGGAGGACGGAGAGAAGGCCTGGCGCCAACGCGATGCAGAGTTTGATGATGATATTTCCGGCAAGGAAGAACTGCTCAGCAAATGGAACGAAGGATGGAGTTGCTTTCTAAGCACCTTAGAAAAACTAAATACTGAGGATTTGAGCAAGACCATTTACATCTGTAATGAAGGCCACAGCGTAATGGACGCAATCCAACGACAGATGGCGCATTACCCGATGCACATTGGTCAGATCATCTTTGCCGCCAAGCTGCTCAAAGGCTCTGAGTGGCAAACACTCTCTATAGCAAAAGGAGCCAGCGAGAAATACAATAGCGAGAAATTTACAGAAACCAAGAAAGAAAGACATTTTACAGACGAAGTGTAGCTGCCCCATTAGTCATGCTATTGAGCTTTTGGAAGGGATGGACATCCTAATTCGATTATATCCGTGTAACTGAAAGAGTTTAACCTAACAAAAATCATATGGGAAGTATTATTGGAATCGTGGCGCTGATCTGCGCTATTTATGTAATCTACGATGTATGGTCAAACCAACCATCCATGTCGTCAGGGAAGAAAATACTCTGGACAATTTTCGCGCTAATTTTCAGCATCATTACGGCTATTGTCTATTATTTCACTCATAAGAAGTAATAAAAGTAAAGAAGGATAAAACTAAAACGGCCTTTCAGAAATTCTGTAAAAGGCCGTTTTAGTTTCTATAATATCACCAACCAGTCACCTCTGAATGGGCGCTTATCTAATTTCAATAGGATCCTTTCTTAGAAATTCAAATTTGAAACTGCGATTAAGTCACGATTCTGACTTGACATGTACTTCTAAATTGAGATTCAATAACCCAAAGCACGCTAAATGCCCTGTCTAATTACTAGGAAAATATTGAGTGATTAAGGAAATGCTTTCTAAAGATTGACTTAAACAATCTTACCAGACAGTAACTGTCCACCCGGTAAGCTGGATTATCAATCCCTGTTACTTCATCAACTTCCTATACTTGATCCTCGTTGGCTCATGGTCTCCCAATCGCTTCTTGCGGTTTTCTTCATAGTGCTAAAAAAAATGAAAAACTCCAAACATTACAAAAGCTAACTCACTTTAAAATACCCTTTCTCAACTCCTCATTCTCTTTTTCTATTTGAGCAATACGCTCATTTTGGGATTTCATTTGCTTATCTGAGTAGTTGCCCTCAAACCAATAAACTTGCGAATCTCCCTCATAAGCCAGAATATGCGTAGCGATTCTATCCAAGAACCACCGATCGTGACTGATCACTACTGCACAGCCACCGAAATTATCCAGTGCCTCCTCCAGTGCTCGAAGTGTATTTACATCCAAATCGTTGGTAGGCTCATCGAGTAGAATCAAGTTGGCACCTTGTTTTAGCGTGATGGCCAAATGTGCCCTGTTACGCTCTCCACCAGAAAGGATGCCTATTTTCTTTTCCTGATCAGATCCTGCAAAGTTGAATTTGCTCACGTAAGCCCGAGCGTTCATCTCTTTGCCTCCCATATTTATGATCTCATTGCCGCCGGAGATGGCTTGAAATACCGTCTGCTCTGGCTTGAGGTCGTCATGGCTTTGATCCACGTAAGCCATCTTCACCGTTTCGCCCACTTCAAACGTGCCAGCATCGGGCGTTTCTTTTCCTGTGATCAGGTTGAAAAGTGTGGTTTTACCCGCACCATTTGGCCCTACGATACCCACAATTCCTCCTTGTGGCAAACTGAAGGTCAAGTTTTCAAACAAGACTTTATCACCAAAAGACTTACTCACACCCTTGGCCTCAATTACCTTAGCTCCAAGTCTAGGTCCTGGCGGGATATAAAGCTCCAATTGAGATTCTTTCTCTTTCCCTTCTTGCCCCAAAAGCTTATCATAAGCTCCCAAACGAGCCTTAGCCTTGGACTGTCTGCCTTTTGGTGACATTCGCACCCACTCCAACTCTCGCTGTAATGTTTTTTGACGTTTTGATTCGGTTTTTTCCTCTTTTGCCAAACGCTGTTCTTTTTGCTCTAGCCAGCTAGAGTAGTTGCCTTTCCAAGGAATACCTTCACCCCTATCAAGTTCCAGTATCCAACCAGCCACATTGTCTAGGAAGTACCTATCGTGAGTTACGGCGATGACCGTACCCTCATACTGCTGCAAATGCTGCTCTAGCCAATGCACAGACTCTGCATCCAAGTGGTTGGTAGGCTCATCTAACAAAAGCACATCAGGCTTCTGTAGCAGCAAGCGGCAAAGCGCCACACGTCGCTTCTCTCCACCTGAGAGGTTCTTGATCAAAGCATCTTCTGGAGGCGTTCTCAGCGCATCCATGGCGCGCTCAAGCTTACTGTCCAGCTCCCATGCACCTACGTGATCCAATTGCTCCTGAACTCTTCCCTGCTTTTCGATCAGGTCGTTCATTTTATCTGGATTTTCGAGGATTTCAGGCTCTGAAAATTTCAGATTGATATCATCATACTCCTTCAACAGCTTGGTGATTTCCGAAACAGCTTCGCTGATCACTTCTTTCACCGTTTTGTTGGGATCGAGATTTGGCTCTTGCTCTAGCATGCCCACAGTGAAATCAGACGAGGATGCCACCTCACCTTGATATTCTTTGTCCATACCGGCAATAATTTTGAGCAATGAAGATTTACCCGAGCCGTTTAATCCCAATACCCCTATTTTTGCGCCATAGAAGAATGAGAGATAGATATTTTTAAGTACTTGTTTCTTGGGAGGATAAATTTTATTTACCCCCGCCATAGAGAATATGATTTTTTCGTCAGACATTTTTGAGATTGTTCAAAATGATATCGAATTTACAGGAATTTAAGGCACAATATTAACCAATACACTTTTCAAAGCGCGTGAAAGATCAAGAAACCCAATTCTATTTTTTAAAAGACAACAAGGTGATTTTAAAAGCCTGGGGCAAGCACGCTGATCGCGAGATTGGAGAAGTGAGAGAAAGCAACCCCGAAGCTTCTGTTCAATACTTCGAAGAGCGATTTGCTGACTTGGAGAACAAGATCAATGACCTAGAAAAAATCATTGAAGAGTCAGTAAACAAGGGATCCTACTTAATGAAACTCCTTCATCTCAAAGAACTTATTCAAAGCCATGAAGGAATTGGTGATTATATCGCACTAGAAGAAAGACTGGAAAGTCAAGAAGTGCTGCTGCAAGAGTTTATCTCCAAAAATAGGGAGCGAAACACGGAGATCAAAAAAGCTTTGATAGAAGAGGCAAAACTGGCAGTAGAAAAAATCAACTGGAAAGAAGCCACCGAAGAAGTTCATGACATCAAAAACAGATGGATCAAAACGGGACATGCTGTAGATGGTGAGGAAGAAAATTTGGAAACAGAATTTTGGGAGATCATGAGTGGCTTTTTCGAAATGAAAAAAGCCTTTTATGAAGATAAAAAACGCCTATCGGAGAAAGTCAAGAAAAGCTATGAAGCACTCGTGAAAGAAGCCAAAGCAATTGGAGACATTCATGGGAAAGAGCGATTTGAAAAAGTAAAAACCCTCAAGCAACAATGGGCAGATCTGGGCAGTATACCCAAAGAAGACTATGCACCATTGATCGATGAGTTTAACAAACTATTGAAACCTACACAGAAGTCAGAACCAGTTAAAATAGACCTAAAAGGTATGACTGCTGAACTAGACGAGTGCTTGGCGGGCAAGAAACGTGCAGATCTAAAAAAACTTGAAAGCTACAGAGCCACACTCAAGAATTATCATCCAAATGATTTTCAAGGAAAGCAAACCAGAAAAGATATTTTCACGAAAATACAACTCCTTATAGAAGGCTCTTTTCTAAAATCTATAGCTGCAAAACGTTTCAAAGAGTACAAAACCTTGGACATTACTCAGCAAAAGCAGCTAGAAATCAAAATCTTACAAGAGCTTTTGACTCGTGACAGAGAAGACCTGAAACTCTATATGGAGAACTCTGAAAAATTTTCTTCTGCTTCTGGCGCGATGAATCCAATGATTGAAAAGAAATTAAACCAACAAAAAAACAAGGTAGCAGTGAAAGAAAAGCTCCTTGAGATGCTTAAAAAGGGCTAAATATTTTCTTTTAAATTTCGTGGAACAAAACTGGAAGAAATCGTATTAATGAATTACATTTCCAAGGACAAGAAATAAACTTTGATTTCTCGGGAATAAACCTATTTTTGCACGAAATTTTAAAACGAGAACAACTATGTACTGGACACTAGAATTAGCTTCATATCTTGAAGATGCACCATGGCCTGCTGCAAAAGACGAGTTGATCGATTTCTCAATCAGATCAGGTGCTCCACTCGAAGTTGTAGAAAACCTACAAGAGCTTGAAGACGATGGAAACCCTTACGAGAGCATCGAAGAGATTTGGCCGGATTATCCTACCAAAGAGGACTTTTTCTTCAACGAAGACGAGTATTAATCACCCCGTTTAACATGAAAACACTGAAACCCTGTGTATTTACTCAGGGTTTTTTGTTTTGCCTACCTCCCAAAAAGAGCGACACCACCTGCAAATCTTCTGGTGTAGTAACTTTAATATTCTGATAGTCGCCACCTACCAGATGAACCTCCTCACCAAGCACATACTCGTATACGCTAGCATCATCCGTAAAGAACGACTCCTCCGGTGCTAGAAATGCTTGCTTGATTTTAGCTACCTGAAATGTCTGGGGAGTCTGCACAATTTGAAATTGCTCACGATCTGCAATTTCTGATGAAGAACCTACTACTTTTCGGATGGAGTCTTTGAGCGGCACACAAGGAATAGCTGAGCCATATTGAGCTGCTGCTTCAAACGTTTGGATAATGCACTCTTGGGTAAGGCACGGTCGCACCGCATCGTGGATAGCCACCAGCCCTTGACCTACGTGCTCAAGACCATTTTTCACTGATTGGTAGCGCGTGACTCCTCCAATAACAGCCTCTATCTCCACCCCTTCTAGGTATTCTTGGCGAATGGCCTTCCAAGTAGCCAGATGTATTTCAGGCAAAACCAATACTATGTGAATCTCTGGGTCGAAATGCAAAAAGGCGCGAACTGTGTGAACCACAATTGGCGCCTTTTCTATTAGTGTAAATTGCTTAGGAAGCGCTTGGTTCATTCGAGAACCAGACCCTCCTGCCACAATAATCACATGATGTGTCGACATCAAAAGAATTTATATAATCAACATTGCATCTCCATAGCTGAAGAATCTGTATTTCTCCTTAATAGCTATCTGATATGCCTTCATCACCAAATCATAACCCCCAAAAGCGGAAGCCATCATCAAAAGCGTTGATTCTGGTAAATGAAAGTTAGTTACCAGTGCATTGCAAATTTTAAAATCATATTCCGGAAAGATAAATTTATCAGTCCATCCCTCATTTGCTTTCAAGCGATTGAGTGCTGAAACAGAAGACTCTAAAGAACGCATTACCGTAGTTCCTACCGCACATACCCTTCTCTTTTCATCCAAAGCCAAATTCACTCTCTCAGCCGTATCTTCATTCACAAAATAGTTTTCAGAATCCATTTTGTGCTTAGTAAGATCTTCCACATCCACAGGTCTGAATGTCCCCAAACCTACATGCAAAGTAATCGGCTTAATATCTACACCTACAATCTCTAGGCGCTTCATTACTTGCTTCGTAAAATGCAATCCAGCTGTTGGTGCTGCTACGGCTCCAATCTTATTTGCATAAATCGTCTGAAAACGTTCTCTGTCTTCTGGCTCAGCATTTCTACCAATATTTTTAGGAAGAGGGGTTTCGCCCAAACGGTCAATCATTTTATGAAAATCCGTTTCGTCTCCATCATATAAAAAACGAATGGTTCTTCCACGAGAAGTGGTGTTATCGATAACCTCAGCTACCAATTCCCCATCTCCGAAGTACAACTTATTGCCAACACGGATTTTTCTTGCCGGATCCACGAGTACATCCCAAAGCTTCATCTCTTTGTTTAGCTCTCTCAACAAGAAAACCTCTATTTTAGCACCAGTTTTTTCTTTATTTCCATAAAGTCTGGCAGGATATACTTTGGTGTCATTGATCACCATCACATCCTTGTCATCAAAATACTCGACAATATCCTTAAATAGTCTATGTTCGATTTCTCCCGTATCTTTATGTATCACCATCAAACGAGACTCATCTCTGTTCTCTGTCGGATGGAGTGCAATATGGCTACTTGGAAGATCAAATTTGAATGCAGATAATTTCATAAAGGAAACTTTGACTTAATCGGATGTTGATTAAAAATAAGTGCGCAAAAATAGCGAAATCTTTTGTTTTAATATAGAAAAAACCTATTTACCTACTATAATTAGTAATAATACGTGACGATCTTAAGATTGATATTTGAAAGTTTTCGTTTTGCATGGAATGCACTTCGAGCCAATATTCTTAGAACCATGCTATCCCTACTTGGTGTGACAATTGGCGTATTTGCCATTATAGCGGTTTTCACAGTAGTAGATTCTCTCGAAAGGTCAATAAAAGATAGTCTCAACTTCCTGGGCACAGACAACATAAATGTCGAAAAATGGCCTTATGGTTTTGGCGGCCCCTATCCGTGGTGGAAATACCTTCAACGTCCGTATCCCACTTATGATGAATATGAGTTTCTGTCGGAAAAAACGAAAAATGCTGAAGCTGTATGTATTTTCACAGTAAAAAATGGTGTGACAGCCAAATATAAAAGCAGTAGCAGCACCAATCACAACCTGCTCGGCATAGTTTATGACCACAAAGATGCCTATGAGCTGCCCATTGCAAAAGGCCGTTATTTCACCCGAGATGAAGCCAATGGAGGCAAAAATGTTACGATCATAGGGCATAGAACAGCAAAAGATCTTTTTTCACAGGTTTCTCCTGTAGGTCAGGAAATTAAAATAAAGGGACTGAAATATTACATCGTTGGTGTACTTGAAGAAGAAGGAGAAAGTTTCATCGGTGGGCCAACAAACGATGAGGCCATCTATATCCCATATCATTCCTTCGTGAAAATATACTACAGCGGCAGACGCTCAGGGGTAGAACCTCACATCACCGTAAAGGGAAAACCGTCGGACATTGGCTTAATGCAGCTTGAATCAGAGTTGCGAGGTTTGATGAGAAAAAAGAGAGGCTTAAAACCCAAAGAAGAAGACGATTTTGCACTGAATCGCCCTGAAGCTTTATCCAATTTTATTGGGTCTACCTTCGATATCATTGGCATAGCAGGCTGGATTATCGGAGGCTTCTCCATATTGGTGGGAGGCTTTGGCATTGCCAATATCATGTTCGTTTCGGTGAGAGAAAGAACCAATATTATTGGCATTCAAAAATCACTGGGTGCTAAAAACTATTTCATACTTTTTCAGTTTTTGTTTGAATCAGTTTTCTTAAGTGTCATTGGAGGTAGCATTGGTATTTTCTTAATTTGGCTTCTGTCATTTATTCAGCTAGGAACACTGGATCTAATTTTAAGTTTCTCGAATGTGGCTTTAGGCTTAGGTATTTCGGCTACCATAGGAGTTATTTCGGGAATTGTACCAGCAGCCATCGCTGCAAAAATGGATCCTGTAATGGCGATTAGGACGCAGTAAAAAAGGCGTGCTAATTGCACCTTCTTCATGGCTTTTTTAGTAGATTTAAATTATGACTATAACGTTTGTAACAAAGATTTTATTTGGATACATCGGTATTTGGTGGCGTTTTCGACAAAGAATTTGATAAGCACACAATTCAACTTTTTGAAAGAATTCGACTTGGGAAAGTTAAATGTGTTTATTCTGAATTGACCGAAACTGAGTTATTAAACGCTCCATCCAAAGTGAAAAACTTTTTCATGGAGCTCCCTAATGAAGGTTTAGAAAAAGTGCATATTAATAATGAGATTCTGGCTCTTGCATCTAAGTACATAGAAGAGAAAGTTGTTGGAGAAACTAGTTTTGATGATTGCATTCATATTGCGACGGCAACTTATTACAAGGTCGATATTTTGATTAGTTGGAACTTTAAGCACATCGTAAACGTGTATCGAATAAGAGGTTATAATTCTATTAATTTAAGAATGAATTACTCTTCTTTGGAAATACGCTCACCTAAAGAAATCGTAGAATATGACTACTAAAGAACCCCATAAAGAAGAAGCGTTTGACACAGTCAACGTTTTTAGAGAAATAAAAGATAAAATTTCTAAAGACTTAAAAGGAATGAGCTTTGACGAAATAAAAGACTATTTAAAAAGAAACAGTTCAAAACTTCAATCTAAATGAGTCCCTGATGATTAATAAGAAGTTTCAGCCACGACTTGCTACAATTTCGCCTGTTGCCATCGCTGCTAAAATGGCAATTAGGACGCAGTAAGATGCGCTAAACTTTTACCCTTTTCTATTGGTAAGATAAACGCCAAACAAAACGAGCGCCACTCCAACAAACTGTATTAGTGCCATGGTCTCTCCATCTATGAGTCCCCAGCAGATGGCAACCAGAGGAATGATATAGGTAACTGAGGAGGTAAATACTGGATCAGTGATTCGTACCAAATTATTAAAAATCAGTAGTGCAACAGCCGTCCCCATCACCCCCAAAAGAATGATGTAGGCTGATGCGCTCAGCATTTCATTGGACGTAAATACATTTTGAAAAAAGCTGGTAAACAACAGCAAATACAACCCCGAAAGCATTCCTGCGAATACCACAGACACGCTCGTAATAGTAAGTGAAGGAATATTCGAAAGATGAAACTTGATCACATTACCATTGATCGCATAAAGTAATGCTGCCATAAGAATAAGCAATGCATAGGGTTTAAAACCAAAACCATCTTGCCCTGAAGTAAGCAAAATTACCGTTCCGCCAAATGCCACCACCGCTCCCAAAATCACCCGAATATTGAACTTTTGATGATAAAACAACACTCCAATAAGCAATGTAAATATTGGTGTAATGGTATTAAAAACTCCAGCGAGACTACTGGCCAGCTGAGTTTGCGCTATGGCAAAAAGAAAAGAAGGGATAAAACTGCTTGCCAGCCCTATGATGACAAGGAATTTAAAACTCGCCTTGGGCACTGAAGACATTCGCCTGATTGCTATTGGCAGCAGTACAACCCCTGCTGAGAAAATCCTAAGCGCCCCCACCTCAAAGGAAGTCAACCCTCCAAGACCTCTTTTGATCAAAATAAAACTGCTACCCCAAATAAGCGCAAGGGAAACTAATAGCACCCAAGCGAGCACAGGTCGTTTTTGCTCCACCGCTACGCTTCCATTTCCACATTTGCAAAAGCATCCGGAATTTCCTGAAGGATTAAATCTACTTCTGCATAAGAGTCTGTCTCTACCAATCGCGTACGAAAAGGCTTGAAATTTGGTATTCCTTTGAAGTAATTGGTATAATGCCTTCTCATCTCTAAAATTCCTTGAATTTCACCTTTCCATTCCACAGAGAAGTCTAGGTGCTTCTTCGCCACCTTCACGCGCTCCAATAAATCAGGTTTAGCCAAATGCTCCCCTGTGGCCATAAAATGTTTGATCTCATTAAAAATCCATGGGTAGCCTATAGCTGCTCGCCCGATCATGATCCCATCTATGCCGTACTTTTCTTTATACTCTAGTGCTTTTTCAGGAGTGTCAATATCCCCGTTTCCAAAAATTGGAATATGAATATCTGGGTGGTTTTTCACCTCAGCAATTTTCGTCCAATCTGCTACACCTTTGTACATCTGCTGACGTGTACGACCATGAATCGTCAATGCCTGTATACCTACGCCCTGTAGTCTTTTCGCCACCTCCACTATTCGGATGGTACTATCATCCCAGCCGAGGCGCGTTTTAACGGTTACTGGTTTGCTTACCGCTTTTACGATTTCTGCTGTCATGGATTCCATTTTAGGAATATCTAGCAAAATGCCCGCTCCTGCTCCTTTGCAAGCCACCTTTTTCACAGGGCAGCCATAGTTTATATCTATCAAGTTCTGGATCAGCCTCCTCTGCAATAGCCGCTGCCTCACGCATAGATTCTATCTTATCTCCAAAAATCTGAATCCCAATGGGTCTTTCGTAATCGTATATATCAAGCTTAGCTACACTTTTTGCCGCATTCCTAATGAGTCCCTCTGAAGAGATAAACTCAGTATACATCAAATCCGCCCCGTTTTCTTTGCACACTGCGCGAAACGGCGGATCACTCACATCCTCCATGGGAGCAAGTAATAACGGGAATTCGCCAATTTCAATGTTTCCTATTTTGACCACAGCCTATCGTATATATTTGCCGTAAATTTAGACCAATTATGCAGAACATTCTTAAAAACGCTCCTGGCGCATCACAAAGCGTTGGCTCATGGATTCTTTTGGCCATATTAACGGGTTACGTTTTTGCCTTTCTCTTTCTTTTTCAGTTTGCAGCGTATGCTGCCACCATTCCCTTTTTCAATTTCAATTTTGAAAAAATGGTTTCAGTGTTACAAAATCCTTATGGAAATAATGCTGCAAAAATGCCGCTAATGCTTATTCAAGCAACTACAGCGATCGGTGCATTCATATTAGCCCCAATGTTGTTCATTCACAAAAATTTGAAGATGAACCTCAAAGACTTCTTGAAAGTTCCCCAACCTGCATTTTACCCAATAGCAATGACCTTTGTGCTTATCTTTTGTTTTATGGTAAGCAATAGTATTTTGATTGAATGGAATCAAAATATGGTTCTTCCAGAGGCACTTTCTGGTGTGGAAAAATGGGCAAAGGATACAGAGCTACGCATGGAACAGCTCACCAAATACCTTACTGCTTTTGATTCAGTATGGCAATATATAATTGCTTTGGTTGTCATCGCCATCATTCCTGCCATTGGAGAAGAACTGCTTTTCAGAGGACTAATACAAAACCTATTTTATTCAACATTCAAAAATGCACACGTAGCTATTTGGGTTTCTGCATTCATTTTCTCGGTCTTCCACATGCAATTTTATGGCGTCTTGCCACGAATGATGTTGGGTATTTTATTCGGATACTTGTATTATTGGTCTGGGAGTCTTTCACTTGCGATGATTGGCCATTTCATCAACAATGCTTTTTCGCTTACCATGTTTTACCTTAGCCAGCAAGGCATGATAGACATTACGCCAGATGATTTAGAAAAATCACCTTCATTTTATGTAATTCTGCTATTTTTAGGCGTTGGCTTCCCTTTATTGTTTTTATTTAGGAAATATTTCAAAACACAACATGAGTGAGTGGCAAAAAGTATTTCAGGACAAACAAGAGTATCGAGCTGAAATAGTCAAAGCCGTTTTATCCGATAATGAAATACAAGCCGTTCTTTTGACCAAAAAAGATTCAGCTTATCAATTTGGGCATTACGAGGTACTAGTATCTCCTGACCATGTGATCAGAGCATTGAAAATTATTAACGAAGACATCCGATTTGAATAAGTTCAAAGATTTAAAACGAAGACTACTGACCGCCATCATAGGCGCATTTACCATTATGGCATCTTTGGTCTATGGGGAATGGACTTATTTTGCGATGTTTCTTTTCATCGCCACCCTATCCCTTTGGGAATTTTATGGGCTTATGAAATTGCAGAATTATCTACCCGTCCGCCTTTTGGGCGTCACGGTGGGTGTAGTCATGTTCATTCTAAGCTTTCTTATAGAAAGTCAAAACTGGAGCAGCAATTACTACTATGCCCTATTTCCTTTGGCTTCCCTTAGTCTGGTCATTAAGCTTTACAAAAAAAGTGATAACACACCCTTTATCAATATCGCCCTTTTCTACCTTGGCATCACCTATGTAGCTCTGCCCTTTGCTTTGATGAATATCATCGTTTTTCATCACCATTTTTATAGCTACCAAATTCTTCTTGGATTGCTTCTTATTATTTGGGCCAGTGACTCAGGTGCTTATTTTGCAGGGACATATTTTGGAAAAACCAAGCTTTTTCTGCGCATCTCTCCAAAAAAATCATGGGAGGGTTTTATAGGAGGAGCTTGTACCGCGCTTGTCTTCGCATTCATTATTTCGCTTTACTACAAAGATTTAGCTCTTTGGGAGTGGATAATTATTTCAGGAATAGTGGTGGTAGTAGGTACCTACGGAGATTTGGTCGAGTCACTTTTCAAGCGTTCAATGGCCATTAAAGATTCTGGAAATAGCATTCCTGGACACGGAGGTTTTTTAGATCGTTTTGACAGTCTTATCCTTGCTATACCATTCATCGTCGTTTTTCTTAAGCTCTTCAATTAAGCTTCAACAATGTAGGGTAAAACCCGTAGACTTGCTTGAAACAACATTTATACCCCAAACTAATCTAAAATTATGGGTTACAAAGAACCAGCTCCTATTAAGGACAAGGACAATCCTTTCGAGTCAATGATGTCTCGATTCAATATTGCTGCACAGCATTTAGGTCTTGACGATGAGATTTATGAAGTATTAAAATCTCCCACCAAGCAAGTTATTGTCAATCTACCCGTCACAATGGATGATGGCTCCATTAAAGTCTTTGAAGGCTATCGAGTCATTCACTCAAACATTCTGGGCCCATCCAAAGGTGGGATTAGGTACGATATGGACGTAAACCTAGATGAGGTCAAGGCACTCGCCGCATGGATGACTTGGAAGTGTGCCGTGGTGGACATCCCTTATGGTGGAGCAAAGGGTGGCATTAAATGCAACCCGCGTGCAATGTCAGCAGGAGAAATTGAGCGACTGACCAGATCTTACACCTCTTCGATGTACGAAATCTTTGGTCCAGACAAAGACATTCCTGCACCCGACATGGGCACTGGGCCAAGAGAAATGGCTTGGCTAATGGATCAATACTCCAGATCGCAAGGAATGACCGTAAATGCAGTAGTAACCGGAAAGCCAATTGTGCTTGGAGGTTCTCTTGGAAGAACAGAAGCCACAGGAAGAGGCGTAATGATTTCAGCTCTTGCTGGAATGGAAAAAATGAAAATCAATCCGTTCAAAGCTACATGTGCAGTCCAGGGTTTCGGTAACGTGGGCTCATGGGCAGCTACGCTACTTGCAGAGCGAGGAGTGAAAATAGTTGCGATTAGCGACCTTTCTGGTGCTTATTTCAATGAGCATGGGATCAATATCCAAGATGCCAATCTTTACAGAAGCAAAAACAATGGCACACTTGAAGGTTACCAAAATGCGCAACCGATATCACCAGATGAATTACTTTTATTGGATGTAGATGTACTCGTACCCGCAGCAGTTGAGGATGTTATCACCAACCACAACGTGGATAAGATCAAAGCTCGACTGATAGTAGAAGGTGCCAATGGCCCAACCTCAGCCAAAGCAGATGACATCATCAATGAAAAAGGGATCATGGCAGTGCCGGATATTCTGGCTAATGCGGGTGGCGTGACAGTATCATATTTTGAATGGGTTCAAAATAGATTGGGCTATAAGTGGACTGCTGAGCGCGTAAACCGCCGTTCTGATAGAATAATGAAAACAGCATTTGACAAAGTATACGATACAGCTCAAAAATATGGTACATCTTTGCGCATTGCTGCATATATAGTGGCAATAGACAAAGTTGCTCAAACATATAAATTCAGAGGAGGTTTTTAATTATGAAAATTCACAAAGAGGGATATAAGCTTATTCCTATTTCTACCCTTGTTCTAGTTGCACTATATGCTTTATTACATTGGTTAATCCCTTTTCCAATCGTGCACTACATTCTGGCTCTTGCTGGATTGATAATGTTCGTTCTTATTGTTCGCTTCTTCAGAAATCCTGACGTAGAAATCGATTTTAACAACGATCATATCATAGCTCCGGCAGATGGTACTGTGGTTGTCATTGAAAAAACAACAGAATCAGAATACCTTAAGGATGAGAGAATACAGATTTCTATATTCATGTCTCCTTTGAACGTGCATGTAAACAGAAGTCCTATTGCAGGGTTAATTTCCTATTTCAAGTATCATCCAGGCAAGTTTCTTGTCGCTTGGCATCCTAAATCAAGTACTGATAATGAAAGAACTTCTATAGGTATCAAACATCCTTCGGGTATTGAGATTATGATGAGACAAGTGGCGGGTGCTGTAGCAAGAAGAATCTGTTTCTACTCTGAAACTGGAAAAACTGTGGAGCAAGGTGAGCGATTCGGATTTATTCGATATGGTAGTCGAATCGATTTGTATTTGCCTCTGGATGCGGAAATTAAAGTAAAGATTGGAGACATCTCTTACGGAGGAAAAACGGTAATAGCTGTTCTCAAGCCCTAATTTATATTTTCAGACACCTCGAAGCAATAAGTTTAAGCAGACTTGGAAACGTATAACGTTCCTGAGTCTGCTTTTTTAGTTACTCCCAAAAATTTTTTCTTTTTACCCAAAAAATCTATAACGAACCCGAAAATTGAGATTATAACCACATTAATCAGAATCAATGCTCCATTGGTCAAAGTTTCGCTCAAAACTATTGATACAGAAAGGGTCGTCGCATTTATCGCAAGTAAAATTGAGGTCGCTTTAGCATGGTTTACCCCCAGCCTTAGTAGCGCATGATGAATATGATTTCTATCAGGAAAGAAAGGAGAGATACCCTTAGAAATGCGAATAGTGATCACCCGAAAAGTATCATATATTGGAAGGATCAAAGCACCAATAACCAAACCTACGGATGATTCAATTTTTAAAAACTCTGTTACTTCTAAACCAATTGATTTATTAATCACCAAAATAGCTAGCACAGAAATAACAAAACCTAGCATCATAGACCCTGTATCTCCCATAAATATCTTTGCAGGAAACCAATTAAAAAACAGAAACGCCAATAGTGCTCCTGAAAGGGATAAGCATATTGTAGCCAAGGCTGTTTCCCCAAGTTGAAAAAAGATCCATCCAAAAAATGTAAGGATAATTAATGCTACAGACCCTGCCAAACCATCAATTCCATCTATAAGGTTATATGAATTGGTAAGTGCCATGATCATGAATACGGACAACACACCTGATATACCGTATGGTAAATCATTAACCCCAAAAAGACCGTAGAGACCTTCTAATTTAATTCCCGAAAAATAAACAACAAGAAAAGCGCAAAGGAGCTGAACCGACACCTTCTGTTTGGCTTGAAGACTGGACATATCATCCCGTACACCTAGTAAAAAAGTTATGAGAATCCCTGCCAAGAAAAACTTCATTTCGGCGAATGCTGAAAAAGGCAAGGCAATCCCAATAGCGATAACAAAACCTGTGAAAATACCAATTCCTCCAAGCGATGGCACACTAATACGATGAACCTTTCGTCTGTCGGGAATATCCAATAAGTCTATCGATTTAGAAATCTTTATTACTATTGGCAATAATATAAATGTAACCAGTACGGCCACCAAGACGGATATGAGTAAGAGCATATAAAAGTTGCTTATTTACTCTAGCTAAAGTATTGCAATAGGCAGAATAAATATAATTATTTCAGTTAAGACCTGGTAATAAGTCGACAAAGGTAACATAGAGGCAAACAAATTTAGATTCAATTCCCAGCATATAAACGTGCTACATACTTGTTTAGCTCTTTCCGAATCTATTTTAGTAAAGAATGATAAGTGGATGGATTAATAGATAAAAAAACTAATTGTATTTTTGGAGTATGGGTATTGAGCACAAGTATGAAGATAGGAAGAAGTTGGTCAAGGTTTTTTTGATCCGATCAGGCATTGCGTATGTCGTATGGTTAATCGCCTATTATGGCTTTATTCAAGCAGATGGGCGTCTCAACGCATTTCTAACTAATTTAGTTATTGATGGAACTGTGATGGGCTTAAACCTATTTGGATATAGTACTTCTGGTGAGGGGAATCTAGTGCTCATCGACAACCAGCCCGTAGTTCTGGTGGCTGATGCCTGTAATGGCCTTGAGCTTTTCGCGCTATATGCAGGTTTTTTAATTTGTTTCCCTGGTAAGTTAATCTACAAGGCGCTTTTCATTCCTCTGGGGATTGGTGTTATCTTTTTGGTGAATGTAGGACGAGAGATTGTGCTTTCACTTAACTATAAATTCTTTCAAGAAACCTTTGAATTTAACCACAAATACACCTACGTTTTCGTGGTATACATCGTCGTATTTATGATCTGGAGATTTTGGTTAAAGCGCTTTTCAGTAATTGCTAATGTTTAATAATATTTCCTCGAAGGCGCTCTCTTCTATTGTTTTAGTGCTTATTGTCTGTTATGGTTTTTTTAAGACTTTGGTACTTAAACTATATTCAGATCTAATTATTCAAATTTTCGACAAATTTGGGGTAGATCCTACTCCAATTATTGAGACCCTATATAGTTTCTCCAAATCCCCAAAGCTAGTAAAAGGAATAATTGGTTGGTTTATTTATTACCCCAGTTATTTTCTGCTACACATCCTTTTTATATTCTTATTATTTCATAAACAAAAACGCACTCGAAACTACTTGGTTTTTGCTCTATCAGGCCTAATACTCTTCCTAATATCGCTGAGCATTATTGGTAAGATTTTCGATCTCCATAGCCTCTATTTAGTAAGCTATGAGGCCTTTCAAAAACTCTTCGGCCTTCCTTTTATATTACTCTTTATTGAAGGAGGTAGAATTCTTTATAAGGATGTTATGAATACCAATCCGTCTGAATAAGATCTTGATGAAGTTTTAACATATAATTCAAAATCAATAAGCATTCTCGCTACCTTTTAGAATTGAAATAACTGTTAGAATAATGATTTTGAAGTCCAACAATAGTGACCAATTTTTCACATAAAATCGATCAAGACGGACTCTTCCTTGTATATCGTTGAAAGTGGTAGTTTCACCTCTATAGCCTTTTGCTTGGGCTAGACCAGTAATTCCGGGTTTTACAGCATGTCGCTGAATAAATTTGTCAATCTTTTTTCGAAATTCTTCATTATGCTTCACGGCATGAGGTCTTGGGCCAACTACAGACATATCTCCCATTAAAACGTTAATAAACTGGGGCAATTCGTCAAGGCTTGTTTTTCTTAGAAAGCACCAATTTTAGTTATACGATTGTCTCCCTTTCTAGCCTGAACAACCTTCGTATCATCATGAACATACATGCTTCGAAACTTCCAAATTTTGAATTTTTTATTATTCAATCCATTTCGATCTTGTCTGAAAAATATTGGTCCTTTTGATTCAACTCTGATAAGAACTGGAGACAATTGGAATAAGCCAAGACAGTAAAAGGATAAAGACAAATGAAGCAAAAACAAAATCAAATAATCGCTTGACATATTGATTAACTTGTTTGTCAAGAGGTAAAGCCGTTATGTTAAGCACTGGAATAGCCCCATAATTCTGAAGCGTCAGATTATTATATCCTAAAGCACTAAACTGACTAATTATCTTAACCTTTATTAGGTGATTTTCAGCAAAATTGATAATTCCACCTATTTCATCAGAACCAACTTTCGGCAAGTAGCAGAAGATGATATCAACATCATTTTCCAAAGCGAATTTTTCAGCATCAGCAATCTTACCCAATACCCTCGCTCCAACAATCTCGTCATCAAAATACCCTAAAAACTGGTATCCAATGCCTCTATCAACATCAAAAAGATTAGTCAAATCTTCGGCGACAGAATTACACCCAAGTATAATCACTTTTCTTGCGTTGAAGCCTTTTGACCTGTAATATCTAATAAAGTAGTGCCAAACAAATCTCCAAAAAATTATTAGTAGAGAAAAGAAGAGATAAATATAAAAAATGTGTTCTCTTGAGTAGTAGTATGGCTTAGTCAAAAACCATAATGCAAAAACAATTGCTAAATTGATCACTAAGGCGCTAAGCACCGTATTTAAATGTTCTAAGAGCCTATTCTCTCGCTTAATTTCATTCAGTCGGGAAGCAAAAAAAACTCCTAACCAAAGTAAATTCAAGAGAATAAAAAGAATGGAGTAAGGCTCACTCTCATTACTAATGGTGCCAAATTTTGCATAATTAGCCCCGCTAATAGCTAAATTTAAAGCCACCAAATCCGCAAGAATAAAAACTATTGGGAAGTATTGGGAATATCTACGATGTGGCATAAAACTATAATTATGCTCGAAGGTAAGCAATTGACCTAAATTCCATCCAACACCTCTTAAATAATAATAAACAGAAGCTTCTATTTCAATTCATCGCCGGCACAGTCATTGCGCCAATCTTTGATGGCTTCTTCAAAACCAAATTTGTACTCTGTGATTGTTTCTCTTAATCTCCTTCCCGAAATATTTGTTGAAACCATCAACTTTTTAACTCTGTCTGGATGAATTCCTAACCCTCCAAGTCCTACCATTTGAAAGACCTTTGCAGTAACTTTGAGCAACCATGTGCTCACCAAGAGACTCGGCTTCTTCTTATTCATTACATTCGCCAGTTCTTCAGCAATTTGCTTAATCGATTTTGCTGGTTCATAAGTGAAGTTGTAGGTTTCAACCTGCTCACTTTGGCACTCAAGCAGATTCCAAGACTGATAAACCAATTCCTTAACATAGATACATGCTTTAATGGTATCTCTCCTTCCAGGATAAAAGAAAATTCCTTTATTGATAGCTGCTGCCAATCGTGTAAAATTTCCATTCTCCCCTTTACCAAACACTACACCAGGTCTGATTATTAGAAGCTTTCTTTCCTCGCTCTTTGCTGCCCACTCTTTATGAATGTACTCCGCAACCAGTTTCGATATTCCGTAAGGACTATTGGGTTTTGGAAGAGTTGTCTCTTCTTTCAATTCTTCCGAAGGTCCATATGGGGCAATAGAACTCGTGAAAATAATATTTTTGATCCCCACTCTATCCGCAAATTCACAAATATTTTCTGCTCCAAGTATGTTTGTTTCAAAATACTCATGATCAGGGTGACCGGGGGTAGTATGAATTGCTGCTAGGTTGATAATAACATCGTTCTCACTAAAGTCTCCTTCTAAATCAATAATTTTTCTAACGTCACAAATTTTTGAATCTTCCTTTAAGTCCAATGAGATAACTTTAATTGTACTTTGAAAGTCTTCTAGAAATGATCTATAATGAGAGCCTATGAATCCTGCACCACCAAATATTAATACGTTTCTTACATTCATTATTTCCAATAATTACTATCCATCGAAAGTTTCTTGTTGAGCCAAGTTGGAAGTTTCACATGAATTAAACCCAGCTTATAACCCACGAATTTAAGGCCTGTGCGGATAATTGAATTAAGGCCCCAAAAAATACTTCCATGATTGATACAATATTTTAGTTCCGAAATAGCAAACCTAGCGCCTTCACCAGAAACATTACCGAAATTTTGTAACAAGAACGGTTGTGATGAGTGAAAAACACCAATATCAAAATACCGCTTGAATTCCTCTTTGAGTGTATAATTATGTGAATGGCGAACCGTTGCATCAGCAGCATAATAGGTTTTATATCCTGCAAGGATCATGTTTGCAGACAAAAACATATCCTCTCCAAATATTAATCCTTCAGGAAACCCCCCCAATTCTTCATAGACAGACATTCTGTAGGCCGCAAGTGAGTTTGACATATAAGCTGTTTTCAGTCCTTTTTTGGGGATATCCTCACTTGAATTTTGAAATGGATTTTCTTTATAATTGAAAAGCCTGGAATGTTTGGCAATAGGGTCTGCCCAGTCATGTGGCAATTGCCTACCACAGACAGCAGCCACATCTGGGTCAGTAAACGGTTTAATAATATTCTCTACTGACAACTCCGAATCTAACAAAGCATCTTGAGTAAGAAAAACAAGTATATCTGGTTTGAACTTTTCCTTGGCATACTGAGCAGCTTTGTTTCTCGTACCAGCATGATTAAAGTCTGCTTTAGGTATTTGAATAGTCGTAAATTCAGCCTTTTCAGATTCTACTCGAGTACCGTCACTTGAAGATGAATCTAAAATAATTACATCAAAATTTATTCTTTTTTGTTCTTTCAATACATTAATCCAGTGCTTCCACAAAACTCCTGGATTATAAGTTGGACATATAATCACTGTCTTTTTCTCGCTCATTGTCCTGATTGTTTACTCTATTAATGAGGCCTATTACATTTTCTGCCAAAAAATTCCACCTGTACTTTTCAATTAATAATTTACCTCTTTGCAGCATTTCAACCTCATTGATTTCACAATTTAAAATTTTTAATATGTTCTGATATATTTCTTCTTCTGATTTTGGATTTACATAGATGACTGTATCATTACCATATATTTCTTCAAAACAATCAATCTTCGACACTATAGAGATGGTATTATTTATTATTGCTTCTAGAGGAGGAAAGCCAAAACCTTCGATTAAAGAAATATACAAATTGGCCTTCGCATTTTGATATAACCATCCTAACTCATTACGAGAAACCTTATGCATGAATTTAACATTCCTCATTCCATCTCTATCAACGACATTCTTTAAATTTGAGTGATAGCTACCCTTCTTACCTACTATAACTAAATCCGCTTCAGAAACTTTCTTAAATACGTTTAATAACCTCAGCACATTTTTGTGTGGAAAAGAAGCTCCGACCACTAGAAAAAAAGGCCTAATCTGAAGAGATTCGTCTGGGCATACTGAATATTCAGACAAATCAAAGTGATCAACTCCATTATAGAAAGTGAAAAGTTTCTGTGGTTCAATATCAAAAACATTGACAACTGCATTCTTCGTGAAATCAGATATTGTTATCGCTGCTTTAACTTTTCTTAATAGTTTAGGTAGAATCATTCGATAATAGCAGGCCTGATTCATACTCACCCTCCAATCCATTCCTATTAAATCGTGAATAGTGATAATTTGGTGAGATATAAACCAAGTACCATGTGGACTAACAGAATAAACTAGATCATATGATCTTGAAATGAAAGGTAGGTAGATGAGATTCCATACAATCCTAAAAATTGAAAGATTACCGAAACATATGATTCGATTTAACCATGAAAAAGAAATTACTTTAACTGGGAAAGTCTCTGGAATTTCTTTGAAGGAATAAATTTCAAAAACTAGATTCTCATTTTTTCTATGAAGTGCCTTTAAGATTTGCTCTGTATAAATTCCTAAACCATTTTTAGTTCCGTCATATATGGATGCATTTACTAGTACTTTCATGTTAAATCAAATTTTCTATTAGCATGATTCAAAGTAATTCCTAAAAAAAACCAGAATATCGAAAAATACAGAACACCTACTGAAATCAAACAATAAATGATAAAAACAGTAGCAAAGCTAATCCGAAAAAGTTTTGATTGTTCCAAATATACAAGAGAAAGAATGAAAGGTATAGCGATGAAAATAATTCCAAAAATTCCTAGCTGATGAGCAAAAGAAGAAAGTTCACTAAGGGATAGAGGTTCGGAATTATAACTAGGATATTGTAATTTGTAATCATCATCATATAATTCATACGAATTAAAGCCCGTACCAATCAAAGGGTGATCTAACCAAATTTCCCATCCAATTAAAATACTACTAGTTCTGCCATCAGAAGAAGCATCGGCAAAATATTGTGCCGCTAAAATTGGCCATAGCGCTAAGATTAGTGAAATAAAAAATATCACAGGAATAAAAACATTAAGCTTTAATCTTCTAAAGACACCAGTTAAAGGAAACTTGGAAATCCTGAATTGCCCTAAAATCGAGTACATGCTAAAACCAAAAATAAAGAGAAAATAAAAAAATATTCCTGTTCTGGATAATGTAGAAATAATAAAAACACCAGCTAACATTAACCAAGCCGCCTTTTTTACCCGTGACATTTTGCTGGATACAAGCAAAATTAAAAATATGATTAACGGCCAAGTACACATTGAAGGTTCTGCCCAGAAAGATCTTACTCTAGGGAACCTAATCCAACCTTGAGTGTTATCAACAACAGTAAATGAGTCACTATTGGAAATAAAACTTAAGAAAACAGGAAGTCCATAAATTTTAGCAAACAATTCATAAATTCCATAGAGCACCCCCAATTTTAGTATGAACAAACAAGTCATTTTGAGATATTGCATTTCCTGATAACTAAATTTAGAACTGCTCAATAAAAAGCAATATAATAGGAGCAATAACCTATAATTAAGTTGGATAAAAACATCCTTTGCTAAATGAGCATATATAATTAAGTGGAAAAGTGATGGTATTATAAGAATAAGAGCACCACACAAAAAAAGCAGCATTATCCGCTTATCAATAAACAGTTTTCTCACTGCTAGTATTGGAAACGCAATGAGAAATATTGGAATGCCTGACCCACCATAATTAAATATAGCTGAGGTGTAGAATATTCCAGATACAACTAAAAGTAAAAGCCCTATTTTATTTGCTCGCTTCATCAATACTAAAATATTCAGTGTTTTTTATCCCCAACTAACGCAGGAACGGTCTTCTTGAGAAATAGAATCACAAGAAGCTGCAAAATCATAACAATAAAGACTAATAAAAACAGCCGCCAGGCTGAGTCGGCATAATAAGCTAAACCCATAATATTGATAAATAAATATTTGAGAGTCTTCAGTAGTAGAATATGTGTCCCTAAAATTATGAGCGTATTTTTGCCATAAAAAGTTAATATTTTGTTCTCTCTAAAAAGAAAGGAAAGTACAACTACGAATGTTATTCCTATTAGAATTTGCAATGGAACTAAAAGCAAAAATTCCCCGAGATACCTACCATTAAGATCAATCCTACCTGAGATAGTAGAAAACCAAAATGTTAAAGCACCAGCTACTAATGTTATGATAGAAAGCCACAACGTTGAAATATCCAGAACTTGAGGAAGTTCTCCAAATCGCTTTCGTATTGCGTATCCAAGAAAAAAAACAAGAGACATAATTAAGGAAATGTCAAAGTTCCAATAAACTGGTTTTCCATAATATTTGAAAATAATATACCCGAATAAGGACATAAGACCAGCATTCCATATGTTCACCCGATTATACTTAGCTAGTAATTGAAACAAAAGATCAATAATAAAAATAGAGGTTAGAAACCATAAAGGGGTATTAATACCTAATTGATCAGCCCTTCCTATTGATGTCAAGACTCCCTCTATATGATTCAATAAACTAAAATCACTCTTTAATATAAAGGTCTCTGCCAATGAAAAAAATACCCCTAGGGTACAAAAAAAAAGATATGGAATGATTAGTCTATTTATCTTCTCTTTAAGCAGTTCTTTAGACACTTTTCTTGGCTTAAATAAATATCCAGAAATGAAAAAAAACAAAGGCATGTGGAAAGAGTATATGAAATTGATAATTTCCTCTGAGAAATTACTATGTCCCAAAACGACTAAGAAAATACCAATGGCTTTGGTGTTATTTACCCAATAAATTCTTCGACCATTTTTATTCACCACTAGTCTGGTTTTAATAATCTTTCATACAAACTCACATAGCCCTCAATATCACCTTGATCTTCATTCACAGATTCATTGATGATTTTTCCCAAATCATTACAATTATCTCGCAACTGCGGACTTTCTAACAGAATCTCAAGTTCTTCAAAGTTTTTAAAAGTGTAGCCATTAGTCCCTTCCTCTATCATTTCCTTTGTCCCGCCATAGGTTGTTGCTAGGACAAATCTAGCATGAGCGTTGGCCTCTACCAATATCCTTGGAAATGGCTCATGCCACAATGAAGGAATAACTACCACGTCTACCAAAGCATAAAAATCTTTTGATATTACCCTTCCAAGAAAATGAATATTAGGATTTTCCTCGGCTAACAATTTACACTCTGCCATATACTGCTCATCTCCAGCACCGCCAATATAAAGAGGAGCTGACCCTGTATTTGCATTATTAAATGCCTTGATCAACTCCCTTACTCCTTTGGTTGGAATGATTTGGCCTAGAAAGCCAAAAGATAGAAAATCATTATTGGCAGATGGCAATGGCAGTCGATCAGGAGACATTTGAGTGCGGACTACTGCTTTAATGGCATGATTAAAAAAACCAGCATTTAAGTGCTTATTTAATGTGAATTCACTTACCCCTACAACACAACTAGCGTTGCGACTTGCAATTTTTTTAGGTAAAGATAGTATTCTGCATTCCAAACATCTTTTTTCGCAAATTTTTCCTTTCTTAAAGAAGGTAGTCTTAGAGCAAATAGAAGCATAGTTGTTTAATGTCGTTACTGTGGGGATTCCCAACCTACGACCCACAACCCAAACATAAGATGAAAAATCAGTGATGTTTCGGACATGTATAATATTGGGCGTCTCCTTCTCAAGAATCGGCACTATAACTTTCCCTACAGTAGGATTGTAAGACTCTCTTAGGTGCCACCATAGTTTTTGAATCCTATTTTTATCACTCGAATCTGCAGACCAATATGAGTTGGGTGACTTAATCCGATACACCTTTATTCCATCAATATACTCCGTTATTGTCTCTCTAAAAGCTGCAATAACAATGACTTCATGACCCAAAGAGACCAGACCATCTACTAATTTCTTTGCAGATATTTCACCACCGCCAATGTTATAAGGATGATAAGACGTTGTTAAGATGGCAATTTTCATGACATCAGAATATTGATGGTTGAGGTCATTATAATCTCTTAGCGTTTTTTAACGCTAGTTTCATTACACGAATCATGATTGGTTTCCGAAGAAAATGACATATAATAATATAGATAGAACTATAGATGAATTTGTTAAAATGGTAGAGATAAGGATTTTTTAAATAATATTTTTCATCAAAGAAAACTGAGTTTCTAATAATATAGTAAGTTGTCATTCTCTTCTCCATTATAAGAGACCTGAATGAATCGAAGATTAACCATTTTCTTTTAAAATAAAACGAGCTCTCCATTTCATTCACTATGCTTTGTCTATTAAGAAGAATTTTAAATCCTAAATCAGTAATTCGTTTTGTAAACTCATGATCATCCCGATAGAGATAAAAATCTGATCTTGGATAACTCACCAGATTCAATATCTCATTTGGAATCATAAGCCCTCCATAGGGAGCATAAGGAAGGCTGATTTCGTTAGCACTAGTATTATTTTGTCCACCACTACTCCTACCTAAACCTTTTCTCAATTTGACCACCCACTTAAAAACATTAAAGCTTAAAAAACTATTATCTCTACTCATATAAAACTCCGAATCTAGGTTATTGAAAATAACCTTATAGGGAAATCGTTCTATCCTTAAAGAAGAAATACAACTAGTTTTTTCTTCTATTGCTTCAAATTTATCAATATTAGATTTAAGTGCATCCTTGTTGGGAAGATTATCATCATCTAGCAACCATAAGTAATCTCCATTCTGCATGCCCTTATGAGCAAACTCAATCACCTCTCTAAAACCACCTG
Organism: uncultured Cytophagales bacterium; assembly: GCA_963848175.1. Classification (GTDB taxonomy): domain Bacteria; phylum Bacteroidota; class Bacteroidia; order Cytophagales; family Cyclobacteriaceae; genus JAMZMI01. The sequence continues at coordinate 87,259 of CAWKCO010000003.1, read as the reverse complement.
CTGAACCAATATTTTTTTCTGACCGCAAGTATTCATATTTAGAGTCACTTTCACACAATTCATGTAGCTTTATACTATTCTCAAGAGGCGACCCATTGTCAAATACAATTATTTTACCAATAACAGAATCTTCGTTAAGGCTGACTAATAGATCGTATACAAAAGCATATCTACTTCCATAAGTGACAGTGGCTACCAATACCATAGTATTACGATAAAAAAATTCTACTAATTAAATTCTCTCTAAAAGAAGGCTCCTGAACAGTAAGAACTGGCAACTCTTTAAGTTTGAAGGCATGCTTATTTAAATAAATAGTGAACAATCGTTCTGATATAAATCCTATCACTCTTTGTTGGTAAACATCATTCCTCTTAGGTAATAATTCTTCAAGTTTCTCCAGTATCGGGAAAAGCCATTCCATATAATTATTAAAATGCTCTCTCGAGGTAATAAACATGTTAAAGGCATACATCTCTTTAGTCTTAGATAACTGATTATAGCTCTCAAGGTAATCCGGGTTATATTTCTTCAAAATTTCACCCAAAATCTCCCAGTCTTCTAAATAATGATTTAGAATATAATAAGCTTTAACACTTACTTTTAGTCTTCTAGGCTGTGGAACAATAAAATCATGTTTATCGAGAATGATTTTAATTCTATCAAGATTATCTTCTTTCTCAATTTGTCCATAAATCCTTTGATCAATATCAATAAATTTTAGATTTAATTTAAAAATCATTGATTCAAATATGAAAAACCGACGATAGTGACAAAAACCTAAGACTTCATGATCAGTATTCTTCCAAACCCAATACATTCCAGTTAACTCACAATATTTCCTATTTTTATGGGATATACTATTACCTGAATCATCAGATAAAAACCCAAGCTCAACTTTTGAAAGTGTTTTTCCTAATTGTAAAGGAATAACAATATTAGAGTTTGGAACAAACGAATCTTTATGATAAAAAGAATAAATCATTGAATTAATGTTTTTTTTGCAGACACTAAAGCAGAAGCAATCACCTGATGCATATCATAATATCTATATTCTGATAACCTTCCACCAAATATACACTTTGGTACTGTAGTCTGAAGATCAGAATATTGTTTGAATCTTTTTTGATTTATGTCATCATTCACGGGATAATAAGCTTCCATGCCCAGCTTCCATGTGGCAGAGTATTCTTTCGTAATGACGGTATGCTTTTGGCTGCCAAATTCAAAATGTTTATGTTCAACGATCCTTGTGTATGGGGTTTCCGCATCAGTATAATTCATTCCAGCAACACCTTGATAATTGTCAATTTCATGAAATTCATTTTCAAATCTCAAAGATCTGTATTCCAACGCTCCGTATTTATAATCGAAAAATTCATCAATGGCACCTGTATAAACCACCTTGCTTGCTAGCGAATCCCAATATTCTCGATTTTTCAAATAATCCACATCTAGCTTGATCTCAATATTATTCAATAAGCTCTTTGTTAAGACATTATAACCACCTTTAGGAATTCCTTGGAATTCATCATTGAAGTAGTTATTATCATACGTAAATCTTACTGGAAGCCTTTTTATAATAAATGGCGGAAGTTCTGTTGCCTTTCTGCCCCATTGCTTTTCAGTATAACCCTTAATTAGAAGTTCATAAATATCTTTTCCAACAAGATTTATGGCTTGCTCTTCCAAATTACTGGGCTTAGAGACACCATACAGATCAACCTGTTCAGCAATTTTTCTTCTAGCTTCATCAGGGGTTGTTACGCCCCAAATCTGATTGAAGGTATTCATATTGAAAGGCAAATTGTAAAGATTCCCTTGGTAGTTTGCTATTGGTGAATAGGTGAACCTATTAAAATCGGCATGTTGGTTGACATATTTCCAAATTCTTTCATCATTGGTATGAAAAATATGGGGGCCATATTTATGCACATTAATTCCCTCAATATTTTCGCAATAGATGTTTCCACCAATGTGTTTTCGTTTATCAATTACTAAGCATTTCTTACCCATTTTAGTAGCTTCATGGGCAAAAACACTTCCGAACAAACCTGCCCCAACTATAAGATAATCATATGTCATTTTTTCAAGATTTTAATTATTCGCATTTTAAAACTTACTACTTCTAAATCTCGCGAAAACCAAATGAACCAAAAATAAAGTGCACTACATGTAAGCACCTTAATTCCAAAGCCTATAATAAGGCTAAAGGCAAACATTTCAACTAGCAAACTAATGACAAGGAAAAGTAGCAAAACAAAGATTAATTGTATTGCAAAAGCCCTAGACACCCCCGATGTTACTAATTTTCTCGCGAATAAAAAGGTAAATAAAGTGACAGTAAATTCAGCTATTAATGTTGCGATTGCCGCTCCAATATGACCCATTTTTGGAATTAAAAGAAAATTAAGGCTTAAATTAGTTATCGCTCCAAATAAAACAGCTATTAGCATTTTCTTCTCATTATTCGTTGGGATAAGTACCTGGATTCCAAAAAGATTACTTAACCCTATTAGTAATGTTATCGGGGCAAGGATACGCATAGCTAATGTCGCCGCTAAGAATTGATCTCCAGCAAATAAATACAATATTTCAGAAGAGGAAATAAACAAACCAACCAATATCGGGGAACCTATCAACACAATGAAATACAAGGCCTTCTTCAAAATAGCAGATAACTCATCTGCCTGATTATCACGAAAATATTGTGTTATTCTAGGGAGTAATACCACGCTAGAGAAGTGATCACTGTAACCATAATCTTATTAACTTTAATGGATGCAGTGTATAATCCCAACTCGGTATCTGTAGATAATAAACCCAGCATTATGGAGTCTAACATCACATAAATGCTGATAACCACATTAGTGCCAAATATTAATAAAATTGGTTTCAAATGTCTTTTAAAGTCCCATTTCCATTGAAATCCTATCGTATAAATGCTTAATAGCCAAAGAATCAAATTTGTTAATAGATTGGAGAGAAAGTAAATGAAGAAATACAATGTGTAATCCTCCCTTACATTAACAAAAACAAATACTGCAATAATTGAAAGGAATCGTAATGAAATTGTGAATAATGTAATAATTCTAAAATTTTCTGACCCTTTGTAAAACCATGTGGTATTCAGCGCACTAGTGGCTATCATGATAGCCCCCATATGAAACAATCTAGGATCCTTGTGAAATCTTTCTAAATTGATACAAATCCCATAGTAGAGAATCAGCATCACTATCCCCAAAATGGAATTAATTACAAAAAGTTCAGAAAACAGTTTCTTAAGTTCTTGCTTATTTTCAATCACTTTGGCGACTTCTCTGATTCCGTAAATTGGTATCCCAACTGCAGCAAATAATATAAAATATCTTGAGAAAACCTCAACAAAAGTAAACTTACCAATCCCCTCTGGCCCGAAAATTCGAGAGGTATAAGTAAAAGTGATAATTGGAAAAACGATTCCGCTTAGCGTTAGTAGTAAATTAAAAAAAAATTTCTTTGAATCGTCATTATAATTTACTCGTATTTACTCCAGCCCCTGCCTTATAATCTAAATACCATTGAGCAAATACCTTAATACCTTTAGACAAAGAGGTGTCAGGTCTATATCCTACTTCTTTTTCCAATTCACTTACATCTGCATAGGTACTATAAACATCTCCTTCTTGCATTGGCATGAATTGTTTTATTGCTTTTCTACCTAAAGCTGATTCTATTTCATTTATAAAATCTAATAGCTTTACTGGCTTACTGTTTCCAATATTATAAATCTTGAATGGTACTCCATTTTCATTGGTTCTAGGGATAACATTCATTGCGTTAATAACACCCTCTACGATATCATCTACATAAGTAAAATCGCGTTCGAGATCACCGTTATTAAATACTTTGATAGGTTGCTGATCCATAATAGCTTTTGCAAATAACATAGGTGCCATATCTGGTCGTCCCCATGCCCCATAAACAGTAAAAAAACGCAAACCAGTAGTTGGAATTCTGAATAAGTGGCTATAACTATGTGCCATTAGTTCATTGCTTTTTTTTGTTGCTGCATACAAACTAACGGGTTCATCTGTGCGATGATTTACACTAAATGGTTGTTGTTTATTCAAACCATACACACTTGAACTGCTAGCATAGACAAGGTGTTTAACGGGATAAGTCCTACACGCTTCTAAAATATGATTGAACCCTACAATATTAGATTGTATATAAGTACTTGGATTATCTATACTAAACCGAACGCCAGCCTGCGCTGCTAAATGAATTACAAAATCAAAATGCTCATCTCTGAACAAATTCATTAGATGCACTTCATCCACCAAATCCAGTCTTATGAATTTAAAATTTGTGTACGATGAACTAACAATTTCATCGTTGTATCGAACAAAGTCTGGCGAAATTCCTAGTTGCTTCAATCTCTCGAATTTTAGAGTCATGGGATAGTAGTCATTGATATTATCTAGACCTACAACTTCAATTTCGTTCTGAACCAATAATAGCCTTTTTACGGTATGAAATCCAATAAAACCCGCAGCTCCAGTTACAAGTACTTTCATTCTTAAGTATATAGTTTAGGGTTCAAAATAGGCATACTTTCTATTTGACAGGAGCCACCCAATTTACTTTCATCACTAATACAACGCCCATACTTAGCATTGCCCCTGAGACCAGAAAAATAATTAGAATGATGGCTCTTTTAGGTTCACTCTTCTCAACAGGAACCTTCACTGGTTCCAAAACAGTAAAAACAGGAGTATTTTCATTAATTTGAATTTTCGTTGTTTCGCGCTGCTGAGCCAATTGATTATAAACATTATAAGCAATATTATACTGAGATTCCAAACGCTGCTCCTCAGACCGAGCTCTCGCTGTAGTAACAAACTGATTGCGATCGCGAAATTCTGCAAGTTCCATTTGAATGGCCTCAAACGCTTGTCTTTTCACATCCAACTGCTGCTCAACAAACTTTAGTTGCTCCATTCCTTTAGCAACCGAATACGCTTTCACATATTTGGTAATATAATCCTGAGTATATTCCGTCACTTCAGCGGCCACTCGTGCATCTTGCATTTTCGCCTCTACATTAACCACATTCAAATCCCAATCCATCGTCACTTTAATACGAGACTTCAAATCCTCTAAAATGCCTTGCTGCTCTTTTGTAAGCATCAAAAGATTTGAACTTTCTTTAGCATTCATTGACATTGCTCGATTTTGGCATCACTAAGCCGACAAGCCGAAATGGAATAGATAAAACCTTAGAAAACAAGCTAGTATGCTGATATTCTATCGAATAGTTGTATAACGAAACTTCTTTACCCAACTCTTCGAAATAAAATTCTTTATTCATCAAATCCAGTAGAAACGGGGTGCTCTCTGCTATACTTCTGTAGAGTGCAGGATTAAGAGTGGAAGTAGTTCCCGCGTCTCCAAGATTCACACCTGCCAAAGCGGCCAAGCCTCCAAGAGACCCACTGAGACCTCCCTCTGCCCCAGCCGCTTCTGGGATAAGCGTCGTAGAAGATTTATATTCTTTCGGAGAAGTAAAAGCAATAACCAATCCCAATAGAAAAAACACTCCTGTCACTTTAGCAATAAACCACCTGCGTGACCAAATGACTTTGGCTAACTCAACTAGATCTATTTCATCCGCTTGGGCTATCCTGCTCGGCGCTTCTGGCTCTTGGCTTCTGCTCGTCTCCACTTCTTGATTTTTATCCATTATTCAATTTTGGTTTGCGAAGATATAGCCTATTAAAGATTACTGTTTTGAAATATTATTAATAATCAAAGCTATAGTAGCCAGACCAGTCGTAATTCCTACTACTTCTTGAGGAGAAATTCGCCTCCTGTTGGGCTTTTCCGGGATAATTATCTCAGAGCCAGGTTTTACTCTAGGGTAGGTCTTCAACCCGAGAAATGAACGGGTGCTGGCAGCGGTGCCATTGGGATAAATAATATAAGACTTACGCTTATGCGCCTTATCCGAAAATCCTCCCGCCTGTGATACGAATTTAGTGAACCTGAAAGAATCATCAAATCTTACCGTACTTGGATACAAAACTAAACCTCGGACACGCACAGTCTGAAGCTCTCTTGGAACGGTAATGACGTCCCCTTCTTTTAAGATAAGGTCGTAGGATGACCTTGGATTCTTCATAATTTCATCTAGTTCAATTCCTATCGTTTCTTGCTCTTTAAAAGCTACTGAGTTATCGGCAAGGATGGTATCCCGTTTCAAAATTTCCTCTAATTCTTCTCTACGTAAATCAGCGACTGATTTATCATCCACTTGAACTTTTGCCTTTTCAGCGTTCGCCTTTTGAGGAATTTTATTCTGATTTGCTTTGCTTTCAATAGGTTCGTCTTCCTCACCCGGAGCGCTATAATATTCTGTTCGTCTGACAAGAGTTGCTCCTTCTAAATAGGCATAATTGGTCAATCCGCCAGTTCGTTGGATTAGATCTGATATTCGCTCATCCTTCGTTTTAATCACATACTTGCCAGGGAATTCCACTTCGCCTTCTATTTGCACAACAAGTTGCTTTTCGTAGAATGGAGACTGGCGTATAACTACCAAGTCAAAGGGTGCTAATATGAAGGTAGATGCCTCACTTGAAAGATTAAGGTCTTTATCGATAGGAAAAGTAAATATCTCTGAGGTCGCAGCTACACCCTTTGAATCATCTACAATTCTCCGTGCAACTTCAACAAATGATTTTGCAGCCGTTTCTTTAAAGCCCCCCGACATGTAAATTAGATTTTCTACTGTCATACCTGCTACATATGGATACTCTCCGCTATGCAAAACCTCCCCATCCAAAGTCACACTATAATCTTCTCGCAGATCATAAATGGACTGTACTTTTATCAAATCACCCGACTGGAGATCAGTGTCATAGTCTCCCGAAAGTAATTTGGAAGGATCAAATGCCAGAGTGGATAGTGATAAATCCTGGTTTTCTCTAATGATCAAAGCTTGAGCCATAAAAGCATCAGGTCTGAACCCATCTGACAAACTAATGACTTCAGAAAGTTTCATTCCTGAAACAAATTCAAATTCGGATGGATGGTTTACCGCACCTTCTATTCTAATTCTGTTTTTAAATTGCCCAGAAATTAAACCTACCTCTATCTGGTCGCCATTCTGTACACTTACAGATTCAAAATCATCAGCTCTCACCGTTTTCACAGTTTTAAAATTTTCATCGTTTCGTTGGAGTGAAATCGATTTGGTATAAGCCATAGAAGTGAAGCCTCCCGCGTATTCTATTAATTTGGCAAGGGACTCTTCTTCTTTCATCTCGTAATATGCAGGACGCTTGACCTCCCCTCGTATTGCCACTCTACTAGACATAAGGTTTTACCAAAACCACATCCTGATCCTGTAGAGATACAGACTCGCCTTCTCCATCGATAAGAAATTTATATGCATCGAGCGCCTCTAATTTTTTTCCTGCTCTAAAAACAACAATCTCTCGTAAAGAGCCACTTTTCGAGGGTCCCCCGGCCATATAAAGCGCATTGAACGCGGTGGCAAAGGAGGACAGGCTGTAAGTCCCAGGTTTCACAACCTCTCCTACTACATTGACTGAGATCGTACGAATCTGACCTAAACTCATCTGAGCATACGTCTGTCGCCCGAGTGTGCTATATATTGACTTGAGCTTGGCCATCACTTTAGCTTCCGCCTTTTCGATAGACAGGCCACTTAGGTAAATAGGTCCAATGTTAGGAATGAGAATGGAGCCTTCAGGAGAGATTGCCACCTGATAAGTATTTTCTGAAGCCCCCCAAATATCGATGATAATTTGATCTCCACTACCTAAAACGTAGTTGGCCGGCGTGGGTATGTTTGTGCTTGGCTCAAATGTAAGATTGGTATCATTAAAAAAAGACATTCCAAAAATAGGAAGCTCATTTTTATCTGCTATCGTATCTTCTGGGAAAAGAGTATTAAATGGATCAAAAGTGGTTTCTCTATCCTCCAAAATATCTGGTCTTTCTCGCATCCTCGAAACAGAACTTGAGGATGAGCCTGATGGCCTCTTAGTGGATTTTAGCTCCATTATTCTTTGTCTGAGCTTGGAAATCTGCATGTCGGACATTCCACGAGATTTCGCCATAAGAATGATCTGCTGCTCTGAATATCCGCTTGCTTCCGCTTTCTTAATATACGTTTCCAACTGCTCATCAGAGAGGTCATCTACATTGAGCGTACCCAAATTTTTACCTGAAGGTATATTTTGCGCTATGGAATTGTGACAAAAAAGAGCGGCGGTAGATAAAAAAAATAATATAACTAATTGTCTCATTCAAATTTTAATTTCGCGGCAAATATATAAGCTTGAGGTAACTTCAATACAAAAGGCATTAATTATCTATTCCAGCCACCAAAAAGTGTGGGTTTAATAAACTTTCCTTATTATAACGCATACTCTTTGCTGAATCTTTGATTCTAACATGCCCACCAGCCTCCTCTACGATAATCTGAGATGCAGCGGTATCCCACTCCATTGTGGGGGCATACCTTGGATATAGATCTGCTTCTCCCTCTGCAACCATTAAAAGTTTAAGAGAGCTCCCTTTGGATACAATCTCAGGTGATTCAAATGCTTCAATAAAAGCAGTAGTTTCCTCATTCAAATGAGATCGGGAAGCTACTACCTTCGGAGATTTTTCTCGGATTTTAATCGTTTATTAACCTTAATGTATTTATCATTTTTGAATGCTCCTTCCCCTTTTACTGCCCAGTATAAATCTTTCGTCACCGGTGTATAAACGACCCCCATAATCGATTTATTATCATTTATTAAGGCAATATTTACTGTAAATTCACCGTTCTTTTTTATAAACTCTTTGGTGCCATCCAAAGGGTCTATCATCCAAAAAAATTCCCAGTTTTTTCTTTGATCAAATGTAACTGATGCACCTTCCTCACTCAAAATAGGCAAGCCTGTTTCTTCAAGCACATTGACAATCGCATGGTGGGCTGCCTTATCGGCACGTGTAAGAGGAGAGTTGTCCGACTTAGCTTCTATTGAAAAGTCACCAGAATTATAGATTTCTATGATTGCTTCGCCTCCGTGTATTGCAGCTACTTTCGCCTTCGCTAAAAGTTGTTGAAAATCCATATTGCACTTGCTTTTTTCAATTAAATAATCATTCCAGCCGCTACCGTTTCATTAGTGGCGTCATCAACAAGAATAATACTGCCAGTATATCGATTTTTCTTATAAGAATCGGCCAGCACAGGCTTGGTCGTGCGAATAGAAACCCGTACAATATCATTCATTTTGATCTCAAGGTCTGCTTCGTTTCTATGGAGCGTATTGATGTCCAATTTGTACTTCATCTCTTTAATCATTGCTTTCATATCTGAAGTACAATGACGCAAAGAGTATTTGCCCTTTAGCATTGGCCCTTTGCTGTTGAGCCAGCACAGCATCACTTCCAAATCTTGTTTTGCTTCTGGCTGATTATTGGTACTAACCAGCATATCTCCTCTACCCATATCTATATCATCTTCTAACGTAATGGTCACAGACATTGGAGAGAATGCTTCCGCCACTGCTCCATCGAAAGTATCTATAGATTTGATCTTCGAACTAAAGCCAGAAGGCAATACCGTAACCTGATCGCCAGGTTTAAATACGCCTCCAGCTACGCGACCTGCATATCCTCGATAATCATGATATTTATCCGATTTTGGACGAATAACTGTCTGAACAGGGAAGCGACAGTCAATGTGATTTTGATCACTGCTAATATGAATATGCTCTAAGGTATATAGCAAAGTAGAACCCTCGTACCACTTCATGTTCTCACTTCTATTCACAACATTATCACCATTCAATGCACTAATGGGAATAAAGCGAACATCATGTACGTCCAGTTTAGATGCAAATTCCTCAAAATCAGCAACAATTTTATTATAGGCTTCCTCTTTATAATCGACCAAATCCATCTTGTTGATACATACAATAAGGTGAGGGATTTGAAGCAATGAGGCAATGATGGAATGCCTGCAAGTTTGATCCACTACACCATGTCTAGCGTCTATCAAGATCAGCGCACAATTGGCAGTAGAAGCACCTGTCACCATATTTCGGGTGTATTGGATATGACCAGGAGTGTCTGCAATGATGAATTTTCGCTTAGGCGTAGCGAAATATCGGTAGGCTACATCTATGGTGATTCCTTGCTCACGCTCATCCTTAAGCCCATCGGTCAATAATGCCAAGTCAGTATGCTCCAAGCCCTTTCTCTCGCTGGATTTAGCAACTTGGTCCATTTGATCTTGAAATATTGACTTTGAATCAAATAGTAATCTACCAATTAACGTGCTTTTTCCATCATCTACACTGCCTGCTGTAGTGAACCTGAGAAGCTCCATATTTAGATAACCAGTATTATCGTGCTTTTCAATTTCGTTATTCATCTTTCTTTTATTTCAAAATTATGACCTTAACCTTAACTATGACTTTGGTCTAACTTAATTTTCTTATACTTTTTAATAGTCCAGATAGTTGCTTTGCAATTTCGTCTGTTCTCTCAGACATCTTTTCATATTCAGAAATTTCAAGATATTTCAGATTCTTAGATATCAATAATTGCGTTTTAACCTCAAAAACAGAACCTAAAGAAAACTCCAAAAATCTTGCGAAATCCTTTTCTGATGTCCTACCACAACCTTCTGCTATATTTGAAGGAATTGATACAGATGCCCTCCTAAGTTGATTTGTGATGCCAAACTTCTCATGATCTGGAAAATTTTTAGTTATGGCGTAAATCTCAGTAGAAAGCTCAACTGAGGAATTCCAAACTTCATATTTATTATAATCCCTCACTTATAATTTTTTTAGTTAAAGTAAAGGTTATTCGTCATAGTAAATTAAAAATACCCCTGCCTCTTTCTGTCTTCCATAGAGGTTTCTGATCGCTTATCATCTTCTCTATTGCCTCGCTCTGTCTGTCTCGCTGCAGCCACTTCTTCCACTATTTTCTCCAGCGTATCAGCCTCAGATTCGTCTCCACCAGTAATGGTAATGTCCCCCAGCGTTCGGAAACGAATCATCTTCGTTTGCACTTCCTCCTTCGGGTCAATTTGAATAAACTCAGAGATGGGCAACCAAGTATTGCTTCTTCTGATCACCTTTCGCTCATGAGCAAAATACAGCGATGGAATGGAAATGTTTTCTGACAAAATGTATTGCCACACATCCATCTCCGTCCAGTTGCTCAAAGGAAATACTCTGAAGTGTTCTCCTTGAAACTGCTTCCCGTTAAAAATATTCCAAAGCTCTGGTCTTTGATTTTTTGGATCCCACTGACCAAACTCATCTCTGTGAGAAAAGAATCGTTCTTTAGCACGGGCCTTCTCTTCGTCTCTTCGCGCTCCTCCGATGCAGGCATCAAATTTATTTTCTTCGATGGTATCTAAAAGCGTTACCGTTTGCAGCGCATTTCTAGTAGCATTTCTTCCTCGCTCTTCTGCAGCCTTTCCCTCGTCGATTGATTTTTGAACAGACCCTACAATGAGCTTTGCTCCAAGTTCCTCCACCAGCTGATCTCTAAATTCCATTGTTTCTGGAAAATTATGACCTGTATCTATGTGCACAAGTGGAAACGGAATTTTCGCAGGGTGAAAAGCCTTTCTAGCCAAGTGAGTAATCACGATTGAGTCTTTGCCTCCAGAAAATAGTATCGCTGGATTTTCAAATTGGGCAAACACTTCCCTCATGATGTAAATGGACTCTGCTTCCAACTCTTTAAGATGAGTAAGGTTATAACTGCTCATGCTATTTCAGTTTTGATATTAAATGATCAATAATTTCTTGTAACGACTCGTCTACCGTCTTACCAGCTGTTTGCAAGTGAAGATCAGCATTTTCAGGACGCTCAAAGGGTGAACCTATTCCCGTAAAATTGGGAATTTTTCCAGCTCGCGCTTTAGCATAAAGCCCTTTCACATCGCGCTGTTCACAAATTTCCAGTGGAGTATCCACAAATATTTCAACAAAATTTTCCTCTCCTACCAACTTCTTGGCAGTTTCCCGATCTTCTTTGAATGGCGAAATAAAGGCCGTTAAGACAATCAACCCTGCATCCACAAATAATTTAGATACTTCCGAAATCCTTCTAATGTTTTCTCTTCTTCCCAGCATCACCAAAATCCAGATCACTATTGAGCCCTGACCGCACATTGTCTCCATCTAAAATGTAGGTATGGAAATTTTGATTGAAAAGGTAGGTCTCTAGTGCGCTTGCCAATGTAGATTTTCCAGAGCCCGAAAGTCCTGTAAACCATAACAACTTAGGCTGATAACCATATTTGGCCATGCGATCCGCTTGTTTTACGGCATGATCATGAGGAATAATATTCTCTGTTATCGACACGGGTCTTTCTTTAAAGTTTACTCGATAAAATATACTCTTCGACTTATGACAAATTAAAGGCGCGAATCTACTAAATCTCGTAGTAATATTCCTTTTACGTCAAATATTACTGAAACTTGAGATCGTACCTTCGCCCAATCATATTGTCTAAATTCTTTGTGTGAAACAGCTAAAATAACGGCTTGATAATGCTCGAAATTCACTCACATCCTCATTGCCAAATCCATATTCGTGAAGAACTTCATCGCCACTTACGACTGGGTCAAATACATCTACCTCAATTCCATAATCGATCAGTTCTTCATAAATGTCTATCACTCGTGTATTGCGAACATCTGGGCAATTTTCTTTAAATGCAAAGCCCATAATCAAAACACGTGTGTCAGGCATCAATTTCTTCTTTTGAGCCAAAATTTAATGGTGCCTTGAGCCACTTGTGCTCCCATTCCATCATTGATCTTTCGGCCTGCTAAAATGACTTGAGGATGATAACCGAGTTCCTCTGCTTTGAATGTCAAATAGTATGGATCTACACCAATGCAATGCCCTCCCACGAGTCCTGGACTAAACTTGAGAAAATTCCATTTTGTGCCAGCAGCTTCTAGCACTTCTGCATGTATCTATACCCATCCTATTGAAGATGTGAGACAGCTCATTTACAAAAGCGATATTGATATCTCGCTGAGAGTTTTCAATCACCTTAGCGGCCTCCGCCACTTTGATGCTTGATGCCAGATGCGTGCCTGCGGTAACGAATGAAGCATAAAACTCATCGACGAACTTTGCACTTTCTTTGGTACTCCCACTGGTCACCTTAAGTATATTCACCAATCTGTGTTCCTTATCTCCAGGATTGATCCGCTCAGGAGAATAGCCACAAAAAAAGTCTTCGTTAAAAATCAATCCACTACCCTGTTCGAGTAGGGGTACACAAAACTCCTCCGTGCAACCTGGAAAAACAGTGGATTCATAAACCACAACATCTCCTTTCTTTAAAAATGGAGCAATCATTTTTGAAGCTGACGACAAGGGTGTCAAATCTGGCTTTTTATTCCTATCAACAGGCGTTGGAACGGTAACAATATAGAAATTGCATGCCTCTGATCACTTCGGACGGGTTATGAGAAAAGGTCAAGAGATTTTGAATCTGTAAAATCAGATGATCTCCACTTCTCTGGTTCGATCATAACCAGAACGTAACTGCTCAATTCTGGCTTACATCAATATCAAAACCAACCGTATGAGTAATGCTTCCCAGACTCAATGGCCAAAGGAAGTCCTACATAACCCAAGTCCTATAACTGCAACTTTATATTCCATGACTCTGGAAGATATAACTGTTATTGTTTTTTCATTGCCGCCAAGTAATGTCCTCACTTAGCCAAGCCAGTTCAATCATTAGTTTGACTTAATTAGCTTCACTTCAGTTGCAATAACCCCCTTTTTGAGCATTTCATATCAACATGTGTCTTCAATGTTCTCTGCTGATAAAAGTCACGCCAGGAGTGACTACGCTCTATGATTACAAAACCATCTCACCAGTTTAGCACGCTAAAAACACCTAATATTCCTCAAATTATTTTAGAACTTTTTCTTTAAAATACTCCAGAGTCGGTTTTAATCCTTCCGCTCTTGAATATTTTGGTTCCCAGTCTAAAATTTTCTTAGCTAAAGTAATATCTGGTTTGCGCTGCTTCGGGTCATCCTTTGGAAGTGGATTATAGGAAATCTTTGATTTACTATCAGTAAGTCTCAAAATTTCCTCTGCAAACTCATTAATCGTAATCTCTTGAGGGTTTCCAATATTCACTGGATGAGGGTAATCAGAAAGCAAAAGTCTATAGATACCCTCAACCAAATCATCTACATAAGTAAATGAGCGTGTTTGGGAACCATCACCAAAGGCTGTGAGATCTTCTCCTCTCAGAGCCTGAGAGATAAAGGCTGGCAAAACCCTGCCATCATCCAATCTCATTCTTGGGCCGAATGTGTTAAAAATACGTACGATACGTGTTTCCAAACCATGAAAGGTATGATAGGCCATAGTGATAGCTTCTTGAAACCTTTTTGCCTCATCATACACTCCCCTTGGTCCTACTGGATTTACATTGCCCCAGTAATCTTCTGTTTGTGGGTGAACCAAAGGATCACCGTAAACTTCTGAAGTAGAAGCAATGAGCATACGAGCTCCTTTAGCTTTTGCCAACCCTAAGCAGTTTAAAGTTCCCAAAGAACCCACTTTCATTGTTTGAATGGGCATTTTAAGATAATCTATGGGACTTGCAGGCGAAGCGAAATGAAGGATATATTCCAATTCACCAGGAACATGTACGAATTTTGAAACATCATGATGATGAAATTCAAAGTCTTTCTCTTTGAGCAAATGTTCGATATTGGCAATATCGCCTGTAATGAGATTATCCATGGCAATGACATGAAAACCCTCAGCCAAAAAACGGTCACAAAGGTGAGAGCCTAAAAACCCTGCCCCTCCAGTTATTAATACCTTCTTCTTCATTTCTTAACCGTTTTCCTACCAATGCTATAATATTCAAAACCCAATTCTTCCATCTGAGACAGGTCATAAAGGTTTCTTCCATCAAAAATGACTTGATTTTTCAATAGTGACTGCACCTTATCAAACTCAGGCGTTCTGAAAACTGGCCATTCAGTCATAATCATAAGTGCATCAGCATCTTGCAAAGCATCATATTCATCTTCAGCAAAATAAATCTTATCTCCAAACAACTCCTTTACGTTTTCCATCGCCTCAGGGTCATAAGCTTTTACTTTAGCACCTAGACTCAATAATTTTGTGATGTTTTCAAGGGCTGGCGCCTCTCTGATATCATCAGTATAAGGCTTGAAAGCAAGTCCCCAAATCGCAATGGTTTTTCCTTTCAAATCTCCAGAAAAATATTTCTTCAATGGATCGATCATTTTCCCTTTTTGGAGATCATTAACTTCCATTACGGAATTCAAAATTTTAAAATCATAGCTAGATTGTGACGCTGATTTGGCTAATGCTTGAACGTCTTTTGGAAAGCAACTTCCTCCGTAACCAATTCCTGCAAACAAAAATCGCTTACCTATTCGGGAATCTGTACCCATACCCTTGCGAACATTATCAACATCAGCTCCTAGAAGCTCACATAGATTGGCAATCTCATTCATAAAGGTGATTTTGGTTGCCAAGAATGAGTTGGCAGCATACTTTGTCAGCTCTGCAGACTTCACATCCATGAAAATAATTGGATTCCCTTGGCGTACGAAAGGGCCATAGAGCTTTTCCATCACCTTACGAGCTTTATCTGATTCCGCTCCTATCACCACACGATCCGGCTTCATGAAATCGTCCACAGCCACTCCTTCACGAAGAAACTCAGGATTTGAAACAACATCAAAATCCACTTTCGCTCCTTTTGCTACAGCTTCCGTTACGCGATCAGCTGTCCCTACAGGCACGGTACTTTTATCAACTATAACTGCGTATTCTTTGAGCAAAGGACCAAGATCATTTGCTACTTTCAAAACGTATTTAAGATCAGCACTTCCATCTTCACCTGGAGGTGTTGGGAGCGCCAAGAAAATAATTTGAGCCCCTTCAATTCCTTTGGCCAAATCTGTCGTAAACTCAAGTCTACCTTGACGAATATTTCGTTCGAACAATACTTCTAGGCCAGGTTCGTAAATAGTAATCTGCTTGTTGTTCAGTTTCTCAACCTTTTTTGCGTCAATATCTACGCAGGTTACGTGATTTCCAGTTTCAGCAAAACAAGTTCCTGTCACAAGACCTACATAGCCTGTTCCTACTACAGCTATCTTCATGATTCTATACGGTTAATTATAAATTTTTATGTCCTAAATCTTTATCTGAAATGATTGGTTTTTCAGTCAATTCCCAATCAATATTAAGCTTTGTGTCGTTGAACAACACTCCGCCCTCATTCTCTGGTGAATAAAAATTATCCACAGCATAATTGAATATTGTATCATCTGCTAAGGTATAATATCCATGAGCGAAACCTCTCGGAACGAGTAAAAAGCACTCCGGACTGCTAATCTCAAGCTTGAAATGTCTTAAATAAGTTGATGAGTCTTTCCTCATATCGACAACCACATCCAAAACCGCACCATTAACTACCCCAACTAACTTCGCTTGAGCAAAGGGTTCATTCTGAAAATGCAGCCCACGTAATACGTTTTTCTGAGACTTGGCAAAGTTGATTTGTTTCACCTCAAAATCAATCCCATTCTCCAATAATTTTCTCTGATTAAAAGATTCTAAGAAAAAACCTCTCTCATCACCAAATTTGGGCATTTTTATTACCACACAACCTTCCAATGGAGTTTGTATTATTTCCATTTTGCGACATTTTTAAGGTATTCGCCATATCCACTTTTCACCAAAGGCTCGGCTAGATGAAATAATTGTTCTTGACTGATGAACCCCATTTTGTATGCAATCTCCTCAATACAGCCAATTTTCAACCCCTGTCTATCTTCAATAGCTCTTACAAACTCTCCTGCTTGCATTAACGACTCGATAGTGCCTGTATCCAACCACGCGGTTCCTCGATCTAGAGTAACCACATTCAGCTTCTTATTTTCTAGATAAGTATTGTTTACCGTTGTAATTTCCAACTCTCCTCTTGAACTTGGCTTTATACTCTTGGAGATTTCTACAACATCATTGTCATAATAATAGAGTCCTGGTATGGCATAACTCGATTTCGGTTGAGTTGGCTTCTCTTCAATGGAAATGGCTTTACCATGCTATCAAATTCAACTACTCCATAGCGCTCAGGATCCATCACTCGATAGGCAAATACGATCGCTCCATCTGGGTCAGTCGAACTTTGAAGCTTTTTAGAAAGACCTGAAGCATAAAAAATATTATCTCCTAGTACAAGTGCCACCTTATCATTTCCAATAAATTCTTCTCCAATAATGAATGCTTGAGCTAGCCCATCTGGTTTCTCCTGAACAGCATAACTGAATTCACAGCCCAAACTCTTGCCATCACCTAATAATTCTTTGAAAGTAGGCAAATCCCTCGGCGTGGAAATAATCAAATATCTCACGTATGCCAGACAGCATCAAAACCGACAATGGATAATAGATCATTGGCTTGTCATATACTGGCAATACTTGCTTGCTTACGGCAAGCGTAAGTGGATGTAATCTTGTCCCAGATCCTCCTGCTAAGATGATTCCCTTCATTTATTATATTGTTCAGCGTAATACTTTTGATAATCTCCCGAAATGATGGCATTCAACCATTCCTCATTTGCGAGATACCAATCTACCGTTTTCTCTAGTCCTTCCTCAAATTGTAAGGACGGTTCCCACCCTAATTCATTTTTCAACTTAGTAGCATCTATGGCATAACGAAGGTCATGCCCTGCTCTGTCGGTTACAAAAGTGATGAGCTTTTCTGAAGTGCCTTCAATTCTGCCAAGTTTTTTATCCATGACCTGACATAATAATTTAACCAGATCAATGTTTTTCCATTCGTTGAAGCCTCCTATGTTGTAGGTGTCTCCATCTTTTCCTCTATTAAAAATAACATCAATGGCTCTAGCATGATCTTCCACAAACAACCAATCACGAATATTCTCTCCCTTTCCATAGACTGGAATAGGCTTGTTCTGCTTTATGTTATTTATTGTAAGTGGGATTAATTTCTCTGGAAAATGGTGTGACCCATAGTTATTGGAACAGTTGGAAATCACCACTGGCAAGCCGTAAGTATTGTGATAAGCTCTCACAAAGTGATCTGAAGCGGCTTTGGATGCAGAATATGGAGATTGTGGGTCGTAAGGTGTTGATTCTAAAAAGAAACCGTCATCATGTAAAGAACCATAAACTTCATCTGTTGATACATGGTAAAAACGTTTTCCTTCTTTTCCTTTCCATGCATTTTTGGCTGCATTCAAAAGCGTAACCGTTCCAATCACATTCGTTTGAACGAATTCCATTGGATTGGTAGATTGATCGATCTACATGAGACTCTGCTGCAAGTGAATCACCCCATCAAAATCATGTTTTTCAAAAATATCAATGATGAAAGGAGCATCACAGATATCACCTTTTACGAAACTGATAATTTGAAGCATTCTCAATGTCTCTGAGGTTTTCCAGGTTCCCTGCATAGGTCAGCTTATCCAAATTATAAATCTGAACGTCTGGATAGTTTTTTACAAATCGTCTCACGACATGGGAACCTATAAATCCTGCTCCTCCTGTGACTAATATTGATTTCATCTTGAAATAACTAATTTACAGTTTATAATATTCTCTAAACCAAGTGAGAAATTGTTTCATCCCATAAGCTACAGTAGTAGACGGTTTATATCCTACGGCATCCATCAATTCTGATGCGTCCGCATAGCTAGCTGGCACATCTCCCATTTGCAATGGCATATAATTGATCTTTGCTTTAGCTCCAATCTCATTTTCGATTGCTTCGATAAACTCCATCAACTTGACAGGTGAATTATTCCCAATATTGAAAATGCGATACGGCCCAAAGCTAGTGGATGGGTTTGGATTTTTTGAATCCCACTTAGGGTCTGGAAGTGAAGGGTTTGGCATCAATCTGCAAATCCCCTCCAAAATATCGTCTATGTATGTAAAGTCGCGAAGCATGTCTCCGTGATTGTACACATCTATCGCCTCACCTTTTAGCATTTTGGTGGCAAATATAAAGAGTGCCATATCTGGCCTGCCCCACGGTCCATAAACCGAAAAGAATCTCAATCCAGTAGTCGGGATATTATAATTAACAGAATACGCATGAGCCATGAGCTCATTGGTCTTTTTGGAGACGGCATATAGCGATACTGGATGATCTATGTTTTGTTTTACCGAAAATGGAAGATCGGTATTGGCACCATATACTGAACTCGATGAAGCATAAAGCAAATGTTTGATTCCATATTTTTTACATGCTTCTAGAATATTCAAGAAAGCTGTAATATTAAAATCAATGTAGTCTTGAGGGTGTGTAAGTGAATGCCTCACACCTGCCTGTGCTGCAAGGTTTACAGCATACTTAAATTGATGTTTTTCAAAGCATTCAAAAAGAAGCTCTTTATCCATCAGGTTTTGGCGATAAAAAGTAAAGCCTTCAAATGCACCTAGCAATTTAAGTCGCTCTTCTTTCAAGTTGACATCATAGTAGTTATTGACAATATCAATCCCCACCACTTTGTGACCTTCCGTCAAAAGCCGTTTTGCTAAATGAAAACCAATAAAGCCAGCTGTTCCTGTAACTAATATTGGTTCTTGTGCTATTTCCAGTTTATTCATTTCGCTTTTTACAACTTTTCAATAATTCGGCAAAGTAAAAAAATAATGTCTTAAGAATTGCCTATAAATTTGCGTTTAATGCAAAAGCAAGTCATAGCTCTCATAATAAAAGACCTCCAAGTAGATTGGAGAAACAAATATCCCGTGGCGGGGCTTCTCCTCTATATTGTTGTGTTGGTAATCATCGCCTATTTGTCATTTGCCAATTTCATTGAGCCCGAGGTTTGGAATGCACTTTTTTGGACTATTCTGCTTTTCACATCAGTGAATGCGATAGCCAAGAGCTTTATACAAGAAGACGATCGGTCGATGTATTATTTTTTCACAGCCAAACCTGCGGCCATCATCATGGCTAAGCTTATTTACCATTTTATTTATCAACTGGCGCTGCTCATTGTCGCATACTTGGCCTTCTCATTGTTCTTAGGCCCTGCGACTGGGGATCGCTGGTGGTTTGCCATCAACTTGCTGGTGGGGTCGTTGGGCTTGTCCAGTGCCTTCACTATGATTTCTTCTTTGGCTTCTAAAACCAACAATCAATCCATCATGATGGCGATACTTAGGATTTCCGGTTATTATCCCTGTTTTAATCTTGGCCATCACCAATTCAAAAAACATCATTCTAGGCGGTGGATGGGAAGATATCTCAACCAACTTCATTGCGCTTGGGTGCGTGAATATGATTATCATTGCGCTCACATTTATACTGTTTCCATTCACTTGGAAATCTTAGTTATGCAATATCTTTTGAGGACAAATTGGTGGAAATGGGCGAGCGTAGGATTGCTCACCTATGTGGTAATAGCAGGCCTTTTAATGCCTACACCAAGACTACCCATTCTTAATGAAACCATCCGCGTACTGCACTTTCATGTGCCTATGTGGTTTGGTATGCTCTTTCTTTTTCTGGGGTCTGTGATTAATGCGATCAAATACCTTTCTTCGGGGAAAGAATTCAATGACAATATCAGTCAAAGCCTTGCTACCATCGGGGTGTTTTATGGCATTCTGGGAATGCTTAGCGGCATGTTTTGGGCGACTTTCACTTGGGGTGAGGCTTGGAGCAGCGACCCAAAGCAAAATGCCTCAGCTATTGGGCTTTTGATTTATTTTGCTTATTTCATCCTCAGAGGATCAATACAGGACGAACAACAACGCGCCAGAATTTCTGCGGTGTATAATATTTTCGCTTTTGCGGCTTTGGTACCATTGCTATTTATTCTACCAAGACTTACAGACAGTCTGCACCCAGGCAATGGAGGAAACCCCGGTTTCAATTCTTATGACCTTGACAGCCGACTGAGATGGGTTTTTTATCCTGCTGTGATCGGTTGGTCTCTTGTCGGATTTTGGATTGCAACGATTAAAATAAAATTGAACAACATAAAAAATCAGCTAGATGACTAGTATGCTTTCAATATTGACGGCCGTGCTGCTCCAAGTACCTATGGCCGATACTTTCAGAAGTGAAGGTAAAATTTACGTAGTTGTAGCAGTGATTTTAATCATTCTTTTCGGAATGTTTTTTTATCTATTTCGTTTAGATAAAAAGATTGATAAACTGGAAGAAGAAGTAAAAAACAGCAAAAAATGAAAAAGACTCATATCATTGGTATCGTGGTGATAGCCATAGCCATCGTCGTGATCATGACCACAGCTGGAGATGCTAGCTCTTATGTTTCTTTCGAAGATGCTCAGGAAATGTACGACGCTGGCAACCACAACAAAATCCATGTGGTAGGCACATTGAAAAAAGACAGCCAAGGAGAGATTGTTGGCATAGAAACGAGTCCAGATATGCTCTCATTTAAATTTACCATGGTGGATGAAAACAACGAGGAGCAGGTGGTCTTTCACCCCAACCCAATGCCTACTGATTTTCTTCGTTCGGAGCAAGTAGTGGTGGTTGGTGCGTATCAAAGCAACAATTTCGTCGCAGACAAAATCCTTTTAAAATGCCCTTCGAAGTATCAAGAAGAAGGTGTTAATAGCTAAAAAATGATCCATCAACTC
This sequence comes from uncultured Cytophagales bacterium, assembly GCA_963848175.1. GTDB lineage: Bacteria > Bacteroidota > Bacteroidia > Cytophagales > Cyclobacteriaceae > JAMZMI01. The sequence continues at coordinate 65,532 of CAWKCO010000003.1, read as the reverse complement.
ATTGGAAATATAGGCCACTTGCTCGTCATTGTGGCCTTCGTTACTTCTGGCCTTGCCGCTTTTGCCTTTTGGAAAGCCAATCAAACAAATGATGAATCGTGGAATAGATTCTCGAAAATCACCTTTTTCGTTCATGCGGCTGCCATCATTGGCGTATGTATCACGCTCTTTTTGATTATCAGCAATCACTATTTCGAGTATCATTACGCTTATAATTACACATCCAAAATCCTCCCGGTTTATTATCAAATTTCAAGTTTCTGGAATGGTCAAGAAGGGTCTTTTCTTCTGTGGATGTTTTGGAATGCTATATTAGGAATCATCCTTATTCAAACCAACAAAACATGGAAAGCACCGATGATGATGGTGTTTTCATTCACGCAAGTGTTTTTGGTATCGATGATCATGGGCGTGGTGGTTTTCAATATCAAGATTGGAAGTTCGCCTTTCATGCTACTAAGAGATGTGGTAGCTGATCCCATTTTTGATATCAATCCCAACTTCGTGCCTGAAGACGGGCGTGGATTGAATCCGCTGCTTCAAAACTATTGGATGGTCATCCATCCGCCGACTTTGTTTTTAGGATTTGCTACTACCGTGATTCCATTCGCCTATTGTCTGGCCGGATTATATACAGGCAAATTCAAAGAGTGGATTCGTCCTGCTTTGCCATGGGCACAATTTTCAGCAGCCGTGCTTGGTGTTGGGATTTTGATGGGCGCATATTGGGCTTATGAAACATTGAACTTTGGTGGATATTGGAACTGGGATCCTGTGGAAAATGCGATATACGTGCCGTGGCTCATTATGGTGGCGGGCATTCACACAATGATTGCTTTTAAGAAAAATGAGACGGCTCTCAAGGCTTCTATCATTCTGATCATCACATCCTATATCCTAATCGTTTATTCTACCTTTTTGACAAGAAGCGGCATTTTAGGAAATGCCTCTGTGCACTCCTTCACCGATCTTGGGCTTTCAGGTCAGCTCTTGATTTACCTCTTTGTGTTCATCATTTTGTCTGTGATTTTAGCGGTGAAAGCCTGGAGAGGCATTCCAAGTTCAGCGGAAGAAGTCTCTGCGTATTCTCGTGAGTTTTGGATTTTCATGGGAGCAATCACACTCAGCTTAATGGCTTTTCAAGTAATTATCCCAACTTCTATTCCGGTATGGAGTGCGATCGTGGAGACTTTTGGTGGCACTTCCAATATGGCTCCTCCTGTGGATCAAATCGGATTTTACACCCAATTTCAACTCTACTTTGCCATAGCAGTAGCTTTGCTTTCGGGTACGGGGCAGTTTTTTTGGTGGAAAAAAATGGATGGAGAAGAACTGAAAAAACAGCTTACCGTTCCTTTTCTTCTTGCGCTTGTTCTTTCAGGTCTAGTTATCGTCATTTTTAAGATTCAGGACATCTGGTACATTGTGTTACTGACGGCATCCATTTATTCGATTGTGGCAAATGCCAAAATTTTCCTTTCAGTAGCTAAATCAAATATCAAACTCTCGGGCGGGTCTATCGCTCATATCGGTGTGGCGATGATGCTTATCGGCATTTTGTTTTCCTCTGGATATTCAAAAATTTTATCACAAAACAATACAGGCTTGCTCTGGAGCAAGGAGTTTCCCGACGAGGTAAACCAAAACAACTTGCTACTTTTCCTTAATGAGCCAAGGCAAATGGGCGACTATAGCCTCCTCTACAAAGGCTTGCGCAAATTGACCAAAGATCATGGCTATGTAAATCTCAATGACATTGAGGGAGCAATAAGTCCACTGGAGTTGATCATCGCGAGAAAAACCACAGGCAGCAATGGCAAAGTGCTAGAAGCTGGTGATACGGTAAACATTTACAATCCTGAAAACAGCTACTTTGAGGTTGTTTACAGCAAATCGAATGGTGATGTTTTTACGCTCTATCCTCGTGTGCAAATGAACGAATCAATGGATATGATCGTGTATTCACCAGACATCAATCGTACGCTTACGGCAGATTTGTACACGCACGTACGAACCTTCCCAGACCCAGAGCAAGAAACGGAATGGAGCGATGTGAAAGAGATCAAAGCGGAAGTGGGTAAGCCCTTTTTCATCAATGATTATGTTGCTCGATTTGTGAGCATGCAGCCCATGACGGAAGTAGCCGGGGTGAAAATGAATGAAGGTGATATTGCGATCAAAACCGTCATTGAAATAGAGGCAGAAAATCAGACATATACCGCTGAACCCATCTATGTGATCAAAGACAATATGGCTGGGCGTATTCCTTATTTGGTAAATGATCTAGCAGCAAAAATCACTGTACAAAATATTATTCCAGAAGAAAATAGTTTTGTGTTTGGAGTGAGTACTACGCAAAAGGATTGGATCATTATTGAGGCGGTAGAAAAGCCGTGGATCAATATTCTGTGGATCGGCACGCTGATGCTGGTCATTGGTTTTGGTGTGGCTATCAATCGTAGATATACGGAGTTTGTGAAGATGCGTGATAAGGGGATGGAATGAGTGCGCTAAGCGCAATACGCCTAGCGCTTTACGCTTTAGGCCGATGAGGTTTCAAACCTCGTTGGCGTTTTGAATTGCAATATGAATAGGAAATATATTTTTCAATAAATATTGATTTAACAAGCGCACTGCGGTAAGCGGTCTGCGCATAGCCCTCAAAAATGAAAGTAGCGATTGTTGGAAATGGAAATTTGGCCTATCATCTAGCAAAACGGCTTTTTGAAACTAAAAATCCATTGACTGTACTTTGTGTAAGATCAGCAGGAAAATGCTGATGAATTTCGACCTTTTTTTGGCAATGATAGTAAGGTCATCCTCGCTAATCAGACTTATCTAGCCAAGAGGTGGATTTGGTCATTCTGGCTGTTTCGGACGAGGCACTTCCAGAAGTAATTTCCACTTACACATTTCCACCAAAAGCAACCGTAGTTCATACATCTGGTACGCAAGGAATTAACTTATTTGACAATAGCGCTATTGAAAATTTCGGAGTGCTCTATCCACTTCAGACTTTCACCAAGGAAAAGCATGTCAACTTTAGTGAAACACCAATATTCATTGAATCGAATAACAAAGAGGCATTTAGAAGCATTGAAACCATTGCCGACAGGCTCTCGAATAAAGTAAGCATTCTTCGATCCAAAGAGCGAAGGAAGATTCATCTTGCAGCTGTCATTGCCTGCAATTTCAGTAATGCGCTTTATTCGCTTGCAGAAAATCAGCTAAATGCGATAGGGCTCGATTTTGAATTGATCAAGCCGCTGATCAGCGAGACAACACAAAAAGCATTGACAATAGGGCCGAGTAAAGCACAAACCGGTCCTGCGGCACGTGGCGACATATCCACCATTGCGAAGCACAAAAAGCTGCTGAAGAAAGACCCTGAGATACAGAAAATATACAAGCAACTCACACGTTTGATCCAAAGACAGCAAAACTCATGAGACGGATCATCAAATACGATTTTGTAGGTTTCTTGAAGGCAAGTCGCATTCCCAACTTGCTGATCATCGCCAGCACGCAATACCTGACACTTAGTGTTTCTTAGTTTCGACTTTCGAAAAGAAAGCATCCATTTTCTCCTCATTTAGCTTTTTCTTGATGGTAGCAAGCACACTTTGCATCGCGGCTGGTGGCTACATTATCAACGACTACTACGATCAGAAAATAGACATGATCAACCGCCCAGACAAAGTGGTAGTAGGCACGCTCTTTCGTCGCAGACTGGCCATGGTGGCACATTTACTACTCACAGTTGCAGGCATAGCAATTGGATTTTACGTGAAGCCAGCCGTTGGGATAGTACACCTCTTTTCGAGTTTTAGCTTGTGGCATTACTCCAACTCCCTTCGTCGCTTGCCCATCATTGGAAACGTTACTGTTGCTTTAATGGCAGGATTGGCCCTACTGCTGATACCTGTTTTTCTTGGGAGAAATGAAGTGCTCGTTTACATCTACTCCATTTTTGCCATGGGTATTGTGCTGATACGTGAGGTAGTCAAAGACATAGAAGATGTGAAGGGTGATGCCACGTTCGGCTGTCAGTCGATACCCGTGGTTTGGGGCATTCGTGGTGCGAAATTTTTTATCTATCTCGTGATTTTAGGAAGTGGAGGTTTTCTAGTCACGTTTTTGGTTTTAATCAGAAACCCCTTGGTGCTCTATTATTTCATGGCGCTTATGCCTCTCTTCGGGTGGTTTGTTTACAAATTGTCACGGGCCGACCGACAAAAAGAGTATAGACAACTGACCTATTTCACCAATTTGATCATCTTTACGGGGTTGATTAGTATGTTTTTTATATAATGAACTTCCTAGAGTTCTAGACTTTCCTTTTACACGCATGAATAAAAACATTGCCATTTTCGCTTCGGGTAGCGGATCAAACGCGGAGAAAATCATCACCGACTTTGAAGAAACAGACCTTCACGTAAAAGTCATCTTTTGTAACAACCCAAAAGCTTATGTGATTGAGCGTGCAAAAAAGCTTAATGTACCCTGTGCGGTGTTCAATAGGGAGGATTTTCGAACAGATGTCTTTTTAGAACAACTGAAAAATTATGATGTTAACTTCATCGTTTTGGCTGGCTTTCTTTGGAAAGTTCCTGAATATCTAATCGCAGCATATCCTGATAAAATCATCAATATCCACCCCGCTTTACTACCCAAGTATGGAGGCAAAGGAATGTACGGCTCACATGTGCACGAGGCGGTAGTGGCCAATAAAGAAACGGAAACGGGCATCACGATACATTTGGTCAATGAGCATTACGATGAAGGGCGCATCCTCTTTCAAGCCAAATGTGAAGTCTCACCTGCCGATGATGCGGAAGCTGTTGCTGCTAAGATTCATAAACTGGAGTACGCGCACTTCCCAAATGTGGTGAAAGAGTATATTGGGTAGGATGATGACACATCTTAGCATCAGTGATATTATCCTATTTTGTGTTTTGTCATAGCACAAAACACAACCCTAACAACAATACACATGCCCCTCGCAATAATACTGGTAGGTAAGCCTCTTGTTTGTTTTTCATCCAAAGGACAATTAGCAACGTCAGGCCAATAGCCAGAGAACTACAACCGATCATCAGCATTTGAGCGGCTCCTGGCAGGATAAGATTAGCGTACATTACACCCACAAGGGTAATGGAAGAACTGATATGAACAACTTTAGAACCAACAATACCAAAAAGATTATCATATTCAATGGGGATATAAGCTCCTAGAAAATGAATGATGGCCAAAAAAGTAAGCGATACACCTAAAAATGTATTGATTCCCCCAACGCCAGCGAATTGAAGAGCAAATACCAGGAGCACAAGTGCCGCACCTAAAACTTCCAATCTTCTGTAATTTCTTGCCAAAAGATCACCGAATTTTTCCTTCAAATTATTTTGTTGTTCATTCATACCATTACTCAAATTAGTGCTTTAAGACTGAAATATACTTTATCGTTATTGGGAATCTACCCCCTCCTATTACAAATTTCTTTATACGGACAGTAGCCACATTTTTTCTCATCCTCTGTTTAGTCAAAAGTTGTACTGATGAAATTGTGTTTTTTAAAGAATCCATTGAATTTAAAGCCTTCAAAACACTTCTTCAACAAGAAAATTAAATATATTGCGACATAACTAAATTTCACCTTATGAATTTAAAAACCGCATGTTTTATTACCGCCGTTTCTGGTCTATTTCTTTTCTCTTCTTGTGAAGAAAATCCGACAGAACCTCAGAAAAATGAAGTGACTTTCTCCTTTGAAACAAGTTCAAACACTCATTCAAGAGAATCTCTTCCCGAGGCTGCCTCCATTATTCTTTCTCTGGAAGATGATAATGGCAGCCCTGTCGTCACAGACAAAAAAATACCACTCAATTCCATTAGTGATAACTATGCTAGTTCTCCTTTGCTTCTAGAAATTGGAGACTATAGTGTGACCAAATTTTTAGTTTTAGACGAAAGCGACAATATTGTTTATGGCACGCCTAAAGAAGGCTCATTGTTGGCTTCATTCGTGGATAATCCACTACCAGTATATTTTGAAATATCAGCAGATAAAGTCTCAAATATTACTCTTGATGTGATCGAAACAAGTTACTCCGACATTGAGGATCTTGGATATACTTCTTTAAGTTTTGGCGTCAACCCCACTGTCAACATTCTAATTAGTGTATTTGAACCTAACGCCAGTGAAGACGGCTATCAATTTACTGGAGCTAATTTATCTCTATTTACTGGAGGTGATTCAATCTACTCACGATCTCTAGGAGACTCAATTAATATAGTAAAAATTCCTACAGGAAATGGCGCAGTAGAACTGCGTATTTCAAAGGAAAGCGATATACATATATTTCAGTTGAACGCCGACACACTGAATTATTTCAGAACTCACCCATTATCTGTGATTTTTGATGTGAATAGAGGGCTTGTAGCAAAATATACTTTCGATGGAAATGCAAATGATGCAAGCGGCAACAGCTTAAACGGAACAGTACTAGGTGCTACTTTAACTAGTGACAGACATGGCAATCCAAATAAGGCCTATAGCTTTGATGGCGTAGATGATCGTATAGAAGTTGCTAATAGTTCTCTTTTTGAAAATCAAGAAGTCTCTGTCTCTGCATGGTTCAAAGCTCAAGACAGCACAGGAGCCATTATCACTATGAGTAGTTTTAGTCCTATAAGAAACAATTGTGGATACTATGTAGGAGTATTAGAGGGCAATCTCAGAGGCAGCAACCACAAGGGAAGTAATCAATGGGTTCAGACCATTACTGATGACGAAATTGTTTCTCTAGATGAGTGGCATCATGTCGTCTACACTTTTAACGGCAATAACCTTAAACTATATTTGAATGACTCGCTTGTTTCCAGTTCATTAATATCCCATACAATTAATTATTCACAACATAACCCATTACAAATAGGGGCATATGCTCGGACGTTTGGTGGAGGCACGATGTTCAAGGGAGACCTAGATGATATTCGAATCTACAATCGCGCTCTAAATTCATCAGAAGTTCATGAATTGTTCACTGAATAATATTGATTCAATAAATTAACACATCTTTTTTAAAGACGAATGAGTAGTTTGCTACTCATTCTGAAAATTGGCAAGAGCCCAAAATATTAAACTTATTTTGGGCTCTTCCTTTTTGTATGGGTGTCAGTGGGACATCTCAAGAGCTACCCCCTCCTATTACAAATTTCTTTATACGGACAGTAGCCACATTTTTTCTCATCGTCTGTTTGATCAAATGGCACATTTTGATCAAACATTTCGGTGAGTAATGTGCGTAAGCCCTCCTCATATTCCGTTGCGTACTGGCGAAACTCCGACACAGGCTCAGCTTCTTTGTAAGCTATTTTACTAAAAACACGAGAGTCAAATTTCTTGGCAAAAAGGTCTTTACTATTGAATATTCCTGGCTCTATGGTGTCATAGCTTTCCTTGGCATTAACCATGTACAGATAGCTGTAGAAAAAGACCTGAAAAATGGCTTTATTTCGTTTTGTATCCTCTCTATCCGTAAGCGAAGCTACGGTAGTAAAAGACTTTTCATCTTTTCCAGTCTTGTAATCCACTACCCGCACCTTGCCGTCTTTCATATCCAGTCGGTCAATGATTCCCTTAAGACGAACAGCTATTTTCTCTCCATTTACATCCACAGGAAAATCCAAACTGTAGCCCTCGCGCGTGCTTGCTTCCAAGCCTAGAATCTGGAATGGGGCATAAGCTTCATCCAATGTCAAAATTTGGTTGAGGAATTTTCTCAGAATATCCCAAGCGATCAAAGTACGCCCTTCGGGCTTGAATTTTTTTTCGTTTTTTATCCCATAATGCTCAATAAAAACCTGCTTGAGCGCTCCTTCTATCCCCGCTTTAATCCAAAACAAATCTTGGGGGTGAACGACCTCTCGCTTTTCCCTCGCCATAAAAGACTTATAAAGCAACTCCATGGTGTTGTGCAGTATGTTTCCGAACACTGCTGCATCCATTTCCTCTTGCACTTCTTCAGGTTCCCAGAGCTTTTCTACGTATTTGAAATAAAAACGCAAGCGACAATCGAGATAGGCATTGAGCGCTGAGGGAGTGAAGCGCGAGGCATCACGTCCTGCATACCCCTCTAAAAATCGTTGCATTTTGGCAAAGACTTCATCCGTTTTCTCCACCAATATTGGTTCGGGCAGTGGCACTTTGATGGGGTTGGCAAGGATCTCTTTTTGGATTTCAAAACCTGACTCTACTTCCAGTTGCTGTACGAGTCGGCTGATTTCACCATTTACATTAAACTCCGAAACGGTGTTGTAGAAAAAGTGAACATGGTCTGCACGCTGCAAAAGGCGATAAAATAGATACGCATAAATCGCATCGTGATGATCCTGCACGGGTAGCTCAAATGCCCGACGGATGTTATAAGGAACAAACGAACCACGTTTGGGTGGTGCTGGCCAGGCATCTTCATTCATATTAAGAACAAAAACATGCTCGAAATCAAGATTTCTGGTTTCCAATATCCCCATGATCTGCAAGCCATGTAGCGGCTCTCCTGTAAAAGGGATTTTCAAACTACGCGCCAACTTGCGGAAAAGCTTGATCAGAAAATCATAACTCAGTTGATCTTCTCTGTTGGCAATCATCTCACGCAAGCTCACAATGTGCAAGTAAAATCGACTGAGAAACTCCAATTCCAAATCATGTCCAGCCTCTTTCCAGTGCGCATGAAGTGCTTGCAACACTTCCATCAAATATTGCAGTGGGTGCTCGGCCTTAGAAAAAATCAATTTGAGCAAAGGATGCTCGAAAGTCAAATCCTCTTGATAAAGTATGATCTGATTTCGCTTTTTGATCGTACCTATCAATGCCTTAGACCGCTCTACTTCGATACCGCTGAGTAGCGGGTGTTCCAGCAAGTCCATCAGTGGTTTATAATAAAACACCACCTTGCCCAAGTCACTTTTTCGTGGAGGATTTTGAAGGAAAAGCAAGCTCTCGACCAAACTAAATACAGGCGTATCCTTTAGCGGAAAGCCCATGGTAATATTGATCTTATCTATGCTATCTGGCAGGGCGTGCAACACTGGGAAAAGCATGTGCTCCTGCGGCAATACAATCACCACTTTTTCCAGACTAAAATTCGGCTCTTTGGATAATGTATCCAATTGTTGGGCTAAAGCTTTCGTTTGCCCCACTTCCAGAGATACGCCTGTTTTGCTAATGGTCTTTGCTGTTTTGTCAGCAAAGCGTTTTGGCTTTTCTTCCGAAAATGTTTTACCCAAGACCGTATCTCGTGCATATTCTCTAAGGAAGTAGCCAGCCTCCTGTCGCTTATTAGCAAAATAATAGTCGTCCAAATCCCAAACGATGGCCGCTCCTTTGTCCCGAACGAAATATTTAAAAATCTTCTCCTCCGTGTAGGTCAGGGCATTGAATCCTGCAAAATATACTTTGCGATTGTAGTCGCCCAGATATTGCTCCAAACGATCAGAAAACTGCCGATAGATCAGCCCCATATAAGCCTCTCCACGCTCCAAAAGTGCAGCGGTATATTTTTCATAAATGGGCAAAAGAATTTTCCAAGTTTCCAGAAAAGCATCTTGTGTTTTAGTGGATTTGGGTAAAAAACTCGCCCAAAAAGACTGTATGACTTTTCGTTCTTCTTCATCCAAAAAGTAAAATTCCTCATCGAGCTCTTTCTGTGTTTTGATGGAAGTAAAAAGCTTGGCAGGATCAACAAGGTAATGATCAATCTCATTGAAATCCTTTACGATCATTTCGCCCCAGAAGTAAAATTGATCAAACGACTCCTCCTCTTTCTGAAAGGTTTTATATACTTCAAACAGCGCAAAAACACCTTCCAATGTTTCCATTTTGCGCATGGGCTGATGGCGCAACACGAAATCCTCCAAACTACCGACTTCTGGCATCCAGATGGGTTTGTCGATGAGCTGAGCCAATGCTTTTTTGAAAAAAAGCCCTGCCCGTCTGTTAGGAAAGATCATGGTCACATTTTCAAGTGAAGTGTTTTCAGACATCACTCGTTGTGCGAGTTCTTGCAAAAAGGTTTGATTCATCTGCGTGCGGATTGTTGAAAAGATGCTAAATCCAGTTTTGAAAGACAGATTTTAGCGAATGCTAAGTTAGTGGGAAGCGTGCAGACTTTAAGACGCTGGGTAGTGGACATTGGACTTCATTTTTGACAGTAGACACTTAATCATAATCTGGCCATTACCTTTGAGGCGATCTATGGAGAATGAGTTTTCAGTTCTAAATATGATCGAAAATAATCTAGAATGGTATTTTGTGGATATGAACATAGAAGCACGAAAACTGCATTTTATTGAAGATTTTTTAGCCCTTCAGAATGAGACTCTCCTTGCTAAGCTGGAACTAATCCTCAAAGAGGAGCAAAAAGCACTGAATCCCATACTGAAAGAAAAACTAACTGGGCGTGCGCTCAAAGCTGAACAGGATATTGTTCAAGGCAAAGTTATGACAAGAAAAGAAATGGAAGAACGGCTTGATGCACGTCTCGGAATATGAAGGTTATATATACCGATCAGAGTTATGAAAGTCTGAATGAGTCCATTGAATTTTTACTGGATGAGCTTAACTGGCCAATAGAAAAAGTCCTAACTCTACGTAAAAGGTTGTTAGATAAAGCTGAAGAGCTTGCCCAAACATATAATCAACATCAGAAAGAAGAATACTTGGCTCATTTAGAAAAAGGTCACAGAAGAACTTTTTAAGATCAATTCAAGATTATCTACCGTTTAGAAGGAGAATCTGTTTTCATCACGGATTTCTTCGATTCCAGACAAGATCCTTTAAAAATGAAAGGCTGATTAGGCTGATTTCCATTCCATTTTGCTTCTCGAATGTCCACTATTGAGGTCTTTTAACTCCAAAATAAAGTTGCTTTCAATTCGTTTGACCACTATTTGAAATGGATTAGATTTGGCCATGTGAAAAATACATATAGTGTATTTTCAGGTACTAGTAATCATAAAAATAATACGATGAGATCAAAACTCATAACAATCGTTTCGTTGTTCTTTCTAGGTGCATTTCATATATCATGTACATCTATCATCAACGATGAAAACATAGAACCTATAGAAAAAGAGCTCCCGCTCAATTTTGGATTGGTAGTAAAGGACTCTATTCCATTAAGAAATCATCATAACTTGGATAGTACTGCTATTAAATATGTTTACGCAGGCCTTCAGTTAAAGATTATTGATGCCTCCATGCCTAATTGGTTTAAAATAACAAATGGAGAATCGAAAGGGAGGCAATTGGGGCATGGTGTAGAATACTGGATTGAAAAGCAAGATTTATTCATTTCTGAAGAAAGGGATGAATTTCTAATTGACATTAGCCTGTATGAGACGGATACATTAGAGAAATGTGAAAAATACGAAAGCAATGATTACTTGTACAAGCAGAAAATCTTGGATTTGAGCAAGCCTTTCTATGTTAGTGGGGCATATACATCTATGGGTGATGTTACTTGCCAAGGGCCATTAAGTATTTGTTCAGAAACTTACAAACCTAGCAATTACTATTTATTTGCCCTTGATGTATCGAACACTGACGCACACTCCATTGAAGAGTTAGAATCAAGATATAATACCCTATATGACAATGGAACGATCAAGCCATTTTTCACATTTCAATCGAATAAAGTAATCGATGGGGTTTCAGAAAAATTAATCATTTCGAAATCAATAATGGACTATGCTGGATGTTACGATAACACCTTCATCACAAGTGAAGTTGAAACATTAGTAGACACCTCCTATTCCGTAAAAGCTTCCAAAATTCATTCTAATTACACCCTCAATTCTGAAAACATTTTTACGACCACTTTAACTGGAGAGGTGCAGGATTTAGTCCTAATCTTTGTTCTAAATATTAACTATGGCGATGGAGAGGAAGAAAGGCTTTGTAAAAGGATTAAGCTTTGGAGACCCCTCTGTTTGTAAATAAAGATTTACTCATCAACTCCAAAAAACGACCTTTAAACTACACTGATAGTTAATAAAAGAGGGTTAGCGATAAGCACTTAATCATAATGTGTCCACATACGAATAACTTTCACCGTTTTTTCATCTACCAGAACCTGATAGACTAGCCGATGTTGAATATTGATTCTGCGAGAGTAAGCACCTAATAAGTCTCCCTGCAATTTTTCGAAGGGTGGATAATCTTGAAATGGGTTATTTTCTAGAATTGCTAAAAGTGTCTGAACTTTGGATTTAAGCCCAGAAGCCGCGACCTTCTCTGCGTCTTTTTGTGCCTGTTTGGTGTAGGCCAATGTGTATGTGCTCACCAATCCAAATCCTTTGAAGTTTCCGAGAGAGGCGTTTTCATTCCTTCAATGATCGATTCTCGCATGTTAGGAACAGACGTTATGTAAAGCGTCTCTTGAATGTTGCGCCAGTCTTCCTCACTTACTAAAACCGCATTGTTCTTTTTACCAGTAATATGTATTGGCTCATGAGTCTCATGCGTTTGTTCTACCAGCCTATATAAATTCTTTCTTGCGTCTGTAGTGGTCAGCGTTTTCATATGCTTCTGCCTATTTTAGAAGGTAAACGTACGTAATAACGGACGTAATTCCAACAAAAGTGGAGCTTGGGAAGGTGATGGAGGTGATGAGAACAATAAAACTTAACTTCAACCCTCCAGTAAGTTTAAAAGCACATGACCTCTCTTCTTGTGGATCGCATTCAAAATTCAATCCAATCAAGCTGAGCTAGTACCGATCACTGTTAACCGAATATCCACTACCCCTTCTTAACCTTCGGTCGCATGATCGCATCAATGCTATTGGCCAGAGCGGCGTGATCAGTTCCGGAGTTTTTCTTTAGCACGTTGCTCATCAGCACCACCATATAAGTAGCCCCGTCGGGGTGTTCCACAATCGCTACTGAGTTCATGTAGTTATCAACATTGCCTTTATACTTGCCACACTCATATCCCTCTTCTGGTTTGCATTTGTATAAACTTCCTGATTTGAAATACACCGCCGCTTTTGTCAAGGCATAAGCCGAAGCATAGCGAATACGACGATCGGTCATGTAGAGCATGCGTTTGATTTCCAAACTGCTAGAATCATCAATAACCAAGCCTCGCTCCATGGCCACCAAGAACTTCATCACGCCAACAGGTGAGCCTATACTACCGCCTTGTGCGGGAATGAAAGAGCCAGCCCCTTTGGTGAAAAATGATCCCAAACGCCACTCTTCCTCCGAAATACCGAGTGCTCGCAGTGGCTCGTTCACTACAGCATTGGCAAGATCAGACAACTCAGATTTCGGTGTGGTTTTGAAATACTCCACTGCCTCCTCCTCGGTAAGTTGCGGGTACGCTTCGCCAAACGCTCTCATCAAAACAGCCTCTCGCCACACCACACTCGCCGCACCATTGTTGCTCACCGACATCATGTGATCCATCCATTCATACAGTGAAAAAACATCCGATTCCTTCACGGTGCGCTTTACGTAGCACATTGGTTTCAGGATCAAAAAATGGCACGGTGTGCTCGTCTACCATAGCCCATTTACCTGCTCGTACTTGCTTTATGCGCATGAGGTCTTGACGCTTTTCAAAAGAGTTGGGATAGATTTTACTAATCTCAGTGAAAAATCCTGCTGCTACAGCAATCTTGCCCACACTGCCTGGCTGGTATCTTCCCATCTCCTTTCGCGCAGCATAGCGCAAGGGTTTTCCCGGTGTGATATCTAGTGCTGCTATAGAATAACTTTCATCCAAATTTGGGAAAAGCGCATCCAAAGACTTTTGCAATCTGGCATCAGGTTTTGGCAATTTGTTGAGGCTATCTCCCTTTGCATTTTGCAAATTGAGCGTAATGTCACATATAGATTTCTGTGCACCTACAATGGGCATCTTTTCTTTGATCTCACCAGACATGATCAATTGCAGACGCTTTAATCGGCGAATGCCCGTCTCGTCATAGCCGTCTATCGGATATGTAGCGGAGGTCAAAACCAACGCACAAAATAGGGTGATAGGCAAAAATCTTAATTTCGCTTTCATAGCTCTGAATCTATTGAAATAAGGAGGTTTTCATCCACTTCTGGTGCGATAGACCGCAAGTATTCTGAAGCCGCTGCACGTTTATTTTCGACAAAAGGTCGAACTTGAAAAAGCCAGATTTTATCGTCTTTGAATCCTAACTCCACATCATACGGCCCCTTCACCCCTACAGTTGGCAGTTTTTTATTCAGTGCTTTGGACATTTCTCGCAGTGCTGTGAGATTGGTATTAGAGAGTACTGGCTCATTGAAGTCTGTATGTACTTTAGCTGTGCCGCCTGTAGCTGGAATGCTCGTGTACATCGGTTCGCGTGCAGGTGACAGCAAGATATTCTTGCCACTCGCACTAAGCAGCCACGTCTCGCTAGCCTGACCTTCCACAGCTCCACCCACGCCTCTATTGAATGCCACTGTATTGTCATCCAAAAGGCCATTATTTACGCCCTTCGTGATCAATACGCCCGAGCAGTCGGCATCTACGCTAGGAATTATCAAAATGGAAGGAAACACATTTTCAGGATTGAGTAAATACTTCTGTCTCCACTTGTAGCTACGCTCGATGTACGGTGACGCCCACACGTCTTTGATGCCCTGCAAGATTAAATCGGCATCCAGCACATTGAAAAGCGTCAAGTTCAAGCCAGCCCCGGTGAAGTCTTTCAGATCCTCCATATTGGTATCGCTACGAATAAACACAGGCACTTGCCCCAAAGGTTTTCCAAATACTTCTACAAATAGTGCAGTTAATTCTGCTTGAAAATCAGGCTGCAACGGCATCTGCTTGATCGCTTTTTCTAAAACAGACAGCTTCGCCAAAACAATTTTTTCTACCTCCGCATCTGATTTCCCGTCGGCCAATTGACTTTCTGCTGACTGAAAGATCTCATTCAAAAATTGCCAGTAGCTCATGTCATGATCTGGCATAGGCTGATCAAAATGAACTCTGAAAATAGCAAATGGGATTACAAGCCCCTCCACCACATGATCAGGAAACATCTGCTTGAGCTGACCAAGATTGGCGGCTTTGGGACCACAAACTTTGCCAGAAAAAGAAGCGTCAATATTTCGGAGATTGAGCACGTGCGCATTATTTAGTTCCATAAGCTCGACAGGCACGGTTATTTTTTCTTCGTTTCTTACCTTTTTGGCAAAAAGCGCCCGCTCCTCTTCTGTCATATCCGCTTCTCCCTTAATGATCACGGTTCCTTTGGTGGAAACGGCATAAAATACTTTCTTTCCATTGTAGGGCAAAAGTGCCGTCAGGTTTTCCATGGATACCACGGCATTGGGAATGCCCAAGTTTCTCGCCAAAAGTTGTACATGAGAAACCATATTTCCTTCCGTCACTGTAGCTATCCCTGCCACTGGCTTGAGATCCGCTGGTGGTCTGTGGAAAACGTAGATTTTGTCATTCGACACTTCTATCTCTTCGGGAGATTGTGTGGTGACGACCAGCTCACCAAAAGCATATCCAGGGTTCAGTCCACGTGCGGCACTTTGATTGCTAATGCCCATGAGATTATTAGCAAAGCCTGCCTTTGCAGCAAAGAAGTCTCCCAACTTAGACACGCTGCTACCCATTTGCAAAAGCACTGAAGCGCGCACTTTATCATCCACAAAACCATTGGCCAACGGCTCAAAACCGCCATATAGTTTCACCACATCTTCGTAACTCGCTCGCACCATGCCAGCGCCCCACTCTACCATTCGACGCACATTGTCCACATAGGCATTGAGCTCTTTCAGCGTAATGTCTTTTTTGCCCAAGGCCGTCAACTCTGGCTCTACTTCTTCCCATTCCCAAAGGCTCAAATAACCAAATCCAGTTGCGGCCTCTCCCAAAATCTTCACCTTGCGCATCTGACTTCTCAGCGTCGTAGGATTCCATTCAGCCGCTTCTTTATTCAAAATGCTTTCCAATTGATTGGAAATATCCAACAGCGCCAGCCTTGCACTTGGCTTCATCGGCTTGCTGATTTCTTTACGAATGGAGAGCGCCGCTCCAGCTATCAACCTTCCTCGCTCTCCAATAGTCTCCGCCTTGGCATAATAGGTCATAAAAGTGCTCAGCGTAGCTGCGATACTAGAGTTAACAGGCAGCTTTTTCGTCAGCACCTTTAGGTCATTGATATCAATAGGTTTGTATAGCAAATCCATATCCGCAACAACTTTGTGAACTTCGTCCTCTAGCTCAGGCGTTAATTTCGTCTTGTTTTTAGCTCTAAAATCTTTCACTCGTTGAATGTCCCCATTCTCTGGCTGGCCGTGAAGCTTCACACGCAAATCCATAAAAGGCGCATATACATCTGATATTTCTTTGGACACAGCCCGCACGCTTAAAGTCAAGTTACTTTCAGCGGCATGTGGGATGTCTTTGGCACTTTGTCGAATAAAGAAAAACTTGTCTCTGACACGAGCGGTATCTTCCAACACCCACCAGAAGTAGCGAATACCCCAATTTTCTTCGTCTTCAACCTGATAAGCTCCACGGTAGTATTGCGCTCTTTTGTTGATCCAGCCGTCAGCATTGGCACGTAGAAACTGCTCCATTTGGTACTGCTTAGCTCGAGAATGGTCATTGCTTGCATCCCAAAAATCTGCAATCTCGGTGGCAGACAGTATCTGCCCAAGATAGATGTGATTGTTCTTTCCGAGCGCCACCACTTCATCCTTGTAACGTGCCCGCTGCACTCCACCCAGCTCCGTACACCTTTCTTGTGGCAGCACCAAACTTCCATCCGGACAAAACCAGCGAATATCTCTATAAGGCCCCTTCGGATCTTTTTTATAGCTATTGACCAGCTGAGCAATTTCTGTGTCTGTGTATTTCGCAGATTTTGACTTGGTCTGCCCAATGGCTATTTGAGTGACCAAAAGCGCACAAAGTGAGAGAGTAAAGAGTTTCATAGCGTTATTATTTGTAAAAGCACTTTTTTGAATGCATGCGCAAATACGCAAAAGTTATAGGATGGTTGTAATAGTTTTTAATCTAGTGCACCTCTAAGGTAGACCTTACGATCAAGATATTGATCTTTTAAGAATATTGAATGAGGGTCTGAATGCTTAAAAGAAATTAGGAATTCATTACACGCTCCTAGATCAAAACGGAATGTCTGCAACCTTAAAGGGGTAAAGTCTTTATCACTCCTTTTTTCCTCTCTCAAAATAAATTTGTAAAAATAAAATTTGTAAAAATCTCATTTATAAACACTTATCCATGTGCCAACGCTTATAAACGACTATAAACATTTAAGCACCGAATAACCCTTCCTCCTCAATCTTACTTTGTGATGTCGATAGACAAAAGTCATCTGCCAATCAGGGACTTCATTTATAACACAAAATTTTATTATCATGACATCATTAAAAAACAGCGTACAATTAATCGGCAGATTAGGTAACGAGCCCACAGTAAGAAACTTTGACTCTGGGAAGAAAATGGCCTCTTTTAGCATGGCCACCAACGAAACGTACATCAATAACAAAGGCGAAAAAGTGGACGACACGCAGTGGCACAACATTGTGGTATGGGGCAAGAAAGCCGAGACCATAGAGAAGTACCTCAAAAAGGGAAGCGAGATCGCCATAGAAGGAAAGCTCATAAACAGAAGCTATGAAAAAGACGGTGAGACCAAATACATTACAGAAATTAATCTCAATGACTTTTTGATGCTGGACAAAAAAGAAAAGTAGTTCATTTGAAAAACGTGGGGTATGCTCTTCATTGAGATACCTCACGTTCCTTTTGACCGAGTGCCCCTTTTGCAAGGCATTGATTAGTTTTGCATTCGCTAAAAACCGATAGATGAGTATTTATGCTATAGGAGATATTCACGGATGTTATACCGCTTTGATCACCTTGTTTGCTCAATTACCTCGCACGTCTGACGATCAGTACATCTTCCTCGGAGACTATGTAGACAAAGGCTCAGACAGCCAAGGAACATTAAAATGGCTCATTGAATTTTCGAAAAACAATCCATGCACTTTTATCCGTGGCAATCATGATATCCTCATGATGGAAGCGTGTACATAATGAAGCTTCTTTTGAAAGATGGCTTACGGCAGGAGGAAGTTCAGTTCTAGAGGCGTTTGATATAGAAAGATGGTATTCTCCGAATTGGCATCACTCCATACCTGAGGAAATTTGGCGTTTTCTAGAAAGCACCATTTCGTACCACAGAATTGACGATTGGATATTTGTACATGCTGGAGTAGAATCTGGCAAGTCTTTGGGGCAACAACCTGAATCCGTTCTCTACTGGGACAAACAAGAAATTCCTACTAAATACTCAGATGAAAACGTGGTAATATGCGGCCATACTGCAAGAAAGGATGGGCAAATTGCAGATTTTGGCCACACGATATGTATCGACACATTCGCTTATGGAGGGCAATGGCTCACGGCTCTAGAAATCACGTCTAGGATATTCTATCAAGCAAATGAACAATGTGAGTTTAAAAAGGGCTTACTCTAAAACAGATATCTAGAAAAGTAAAATCACAAAAAAACCTCGACAAACTGCCGAGGTTTCAAATCTTTATCAACTGAGTTGCTTAGTTGCTCAACTTGAAGATAATTGGAATAACCATCCTCTGCTTCACCGCTCTTCCTCTTTGCTTACCTGGCTTCCAGTTTGGTGACTCACGAAGTACTCTCTCTGCTTCTTCATCAGCTCCAGCGCCAATACCTTTTACAGCAGTTACCTCGGTTATGTTTCCTTGTTTGTCAATTACGAATTGCACATATACTCTACCTTCGATACCCATTCTACGAGCTTGAGATGGATAACTCATGTTATCACCTACGTACTTATAGAATGCCGCCATACCTCCAGGAAACTCAGCAGGGTCTTCCACAATGGTGAAAACTTCCTCTACTACTTCTTCCTCAGGTGCTTCTTCAAAGATAATGTCTTCAATTACCGTTTCTTCAGTAACCTCCACATCCAATTCCACTTCTATCTCTTCTTCTATCTCCTCTTCATCAGGTACTTCGATGATTTCTGGGATCTGAACTTTTGGTGGTGGGGGAGGTGGCTGCTCCGTAGGAGGAATCTCCATGATATCCTCAAAATCATCATCCATCTGGCCGAGATCCATCAACTCAGATTTGTCATACGTTCTCCACTCAAAAGCAACGATAACGAGCAGCAAACTTACTGTCAAGCCAATGTTCATGAACAGGCCTGATTTTCTCGCTAAATCAGCTTTTGGATTTTTCTTTAGT
Organism: uncultured Cytophagales bacterium; assembly: GCA_963848175.1. GTDB lineage: Bacteria > Bacteroidota > Bacteroidia > Cytophagales > Cyclobacteriaceae > JAMZMI01. Next base: position 46,229 of record CAWKCO010000003.1, on the reverse strand, counting down.
TCCATATTTTTCTTTCCGCTAAAATGGTCGTGACATCAAATATATTACGATTCCTTATTTTTTCCTCCATTTTGTAGTTCCTTTTTTGAAAGAATTACGAAGAAAACACCAGCCAATACTCCACAGGTATCTGCTACAGCGTCCATTTTATCTGCCTGACGCTTCGGCACCCAGTGCTGGATCAACTCCGTACCTATTGCAAGTAAAATTCCAATCACAACAATCAGCCCTGCCGATCTGAACAAAGGCATTTTTTGCTGGATATAAAAGTGGTAGCATCCCACCACTGCCCACACGGCAAATAAACCAAAATGGACAATTTTATCTTCTTGCTTAAACCAAATTGGCGTACTATCCCCAGATCCAGGCTTGAGCAATAAGTAGAGCATAACTAGATTCCAAAAGACAAAAGCGAATTTTGATAAGTTCTTCAACCTCCTACAAGCTTGAGGTACTCCTCCGCTGACATGAGTTTATCTCCTTTGTCAGTCACTTTTATTTTTATCATCCACCCGCTACCATACGGATCAGAATTAACAAGTTCTGGGTCGTCAGCAAGACCTTCATTCAGCTCCAAAATCTCACCAGATATTGGCATAAATAAATCCGAAACGGTTTTAACAGCTTCTACAGAACCAAAAACTTCACCAGCGCCCAGTGTTTCTCCTTCCGTTTCTATATCCACATAGACGATATCTCCAAGCTCTCCCTGCGCAAAGTCAGTAATCCCAACATAAGCTTCATCTCCCTCAAACCTTACCCATTCGTGATCTTCGGTATAAAATAAATTCTCTGGTGCGTTCATATTTTGTGTGGTTTATCAAGCAAAAGTACCTGAAAAAAGAGAAGACTGCTTATTGTGCCAAACCAAATTTCAGCTGAAAACCAAATGCGGTAGAAGCTGTTTTAAACGAAGAGCTAATCTTAGGCTCATTAACGCTTCGATCAAAGTATGCCGTCAAATCCATTTGGTTATTGATCTTATAGGTAAGCTGCGGCCTGAAGTTAAAACTAGTATTTCCTTGTGTGACTGTATTGTCTCCCTCCTCGTCTGGAGAACTTAACTTTCTTTGTATTGTAGTCCCATCTCTCAAAGTCACAGCCATGCGAAAAGTGACGTCATTCTCAATCCCTACTACCCTGCCTCTAATTTTCATCGGTAATTTGAAATCGGATTTGGTTACGCCAAAATCAATCGTAAAATCATTGTTTCGTGCTTCCGTTACCTGAGCATTAGACATCTCTAATGAAAGATTTCGTTCCTTTTTATAATCAAATCGAATGGTCATGCCACTCTTCGTACGCACGTTAACACCTAAGAGTGGAGCAAATTGCTCTACAATAGATACTTGGTTGATAATGTAAACTGGAATAAATGTTCCGAAGCAGAATCAATTTACACTTGCATCGGGATAGTCCAAAATATTTTGATTTAATGCTATTCCCTGATCATATTCCAAAGAATTGGTATAGTTATTTACGCTGTACAAAGATCGGTATCCATGAGAAAGTGTGAACGAACTAAATACCTTGGCAATCGCAGGAATTTTTGATAGCCCGGTATAATCCATTCTCCAGTTGGGCACGGGAATCTTTGGAAATGGACTAAGATTGGCTTCATTGGCATCTTGATCAGAATATGCGGCCAAAAAGGCTGGTATCAAAACATCCTGAGAATTTCGTCTGATATTCACCCGGATTAGAATTTTCTCCATTCTGCTCGACTTTCATTGTCTTCTATATTCTCTTCAAACTGATCAAAAACTGGGTTTGAGTTATCACTTCTATTCTTTTTAAAAGACGTTTTAATAGCGATAAAGCTGACGGAATAGCTACCCGAGCGAGCAGGAGTGAGCGACCTGAAAGTCGTTAAAAGTAAGTCGTATCATATCTATAAATCTCCTGAAAAGAAGCACTATTGCTTCGAACTGCATCCAGTTGGATTTTCAAATCCCTAAAAGGCTCGATAGAAGATTTGATAGAAAAATCATTGGTGAAAGTCTGCTGAAAAGGATTCGTCAATTCTGGATTTTCCGTAAGCCATTCATTTCTTGCAGCTTCTTTGCGTATCTCAGCATCTTGAGAACCCAAAACAAAATCCCAACCGGGAGCATTCCACGAGCTGTCCATCCCCAGAAGGAACGGAGACTTTAAAAATCCTGGAAGCTCGGTACTCTCTCTGATATTGTAAGTCACATTGAAGTTTTTTACCGACATTAAAAACCTCAAAATCCCTGTTCCTACAGAGCTATCGTCATCATCTCGCTTTTTAGATTGTGCCTCTTTCAAGAAAGTGACCTTGTCATAAAGCTTGGTCATATCAATCTTTCCATTGGCTCCACGATCTCTACTGTTGCTGATTGTATGCCCGAAAAACACATCCTGTTCTCGCAACTCGTTTGACCTGTTTTGGGCTCCAGCCAGCCAGGAGTACCCAACACCATATTTCACATCAGCACTCAGCCAGTCTGTAAATGGCAACTTATCCAATGGCAGACGATAGGTAGCGGTAATATCCTGATCAAAGTTTTTCATTCGACCAAGGTTCTTTATGTTTCCCCAGATATAGTCCTTCTCTGCTTGCGTATCGATAGCACCTTCTACCTGATCTTCCGCTTCATCAATAATTGCATTGGCTCTGGCAGTATAGTCCAAACTCAAACTCTTGAATGGCGACCAGCGCAAACCGTAATTTCTACTGAAGGTAAATAGTTTTTCGTAGTACAAAAGTGAAGTGTCTGTGGCATTTAGATCATCATCATAGAGCTGCGTTTTCCTGAAATTCCTATTCAAATCAGCTCTTACTGAGAGGTTGTTGGGAATTGGTGAAAAATTCAAATCTTTAATCAATTTCAAATAAGGGCTCGAAAACAAATCCCCATTGGCAAAAGGTTCGAAAGTGAAACCCACTGGAGAATAAGTATATGCTACTCCTCCAGATACCGTCCGCTGAAGCAACTGTGCCGTATTGATATTGCTAGATTCCGTTTCGCTAAAGGCGTAAGAAAAAGACAAATTTTCCACATCGTAGATGTGCTTTTTAGCCTCAGGGTTAACTTTTTCTTTATGAACATTGGTGAAATTGATACTTCTCCGCTCCGTTCTATCCTCTACCAATTTGCGATATCTTGCTCGCTCGGCTTCAGAATCGAGGGACTCTAAGGATGCCTCCAAAGGCGTATCAGGATCGAGCGGGTCAAACTGAGGCGTAGCACGAGAGCGCTCTATGCCCACAAACATGGGCACTTTAAGTCCTGTTTTGTGAGGTAAAAGGAATTTATCCACGTTTACATTGGCAGACACATCATATTGTATCGTTTCTTCTCTCGTACGCTGCTGAATATTTTGCTGGATACTACCAAAACCGATAGAAGTATATCTAGTAGAGGCGTTGATAGTAGCTACATCGGCAAGCTTGGTGCTCAGTCGTGCATTGGCCGCCCATCCCTTGTTTGAGTCAAAATCTGTGACACGAATCTCATTTGCCCAAACACACACGGATTTTGGAGAGCTTGAACCATTTTCGACCACTGGGTTTCTCACACCAATCATCATGGTCAAGATGGTGCTGATATCTGGATTTCCTTTTACATATAGATTGTACTTACCATCGTTGGATGTTCCAGAGTATCTAGTTTCCAAATCATTGAGCTGAGGGTTCTTGTTTTTATTTCTTTCCGATTTCAGTCCTAAAAGTTCATTGATAGAAATACTAATCTCATTTTCGTCTGGCCAGATTAAACTGAGATCTCTTTCGGCATCAGGCTTACTAACGCCTCTTGAAAGTAACAGAGGGACCTCAATTTCATAGTAGTTTTCATCCTGATCTGTACCCAATCTGATAAAACCTGTTACATCTCCATCCTGAATATTATCTCCTGCATAGTTTTCTGCATGAAAAAACATTTTTAGTCTACCATAATTGATCAAATCAAGACCGACATTCTTAAAAACAGCACGAGCGTCATTGTCCTCCAAATCCTTCACGCATAGCTGAAGTGACTGCTCATTCAGACTCCTGTTATTTACGGTAGTGTTGTCTTGATCTCGCTGAACTCCTGGAGGGATCACATAAGGAGATTTACTCAAACTATCTCCAAAGCTGTTGGCTTCAATATTTACCACCGAAATATTAAAATCTGAACTCTCCGTTTCAGGGATATAATTTAATTTCATCACCATGCAAGGTTTGATCGTATTTTCTCCACTGGCTTCTCACCAACTGTAAATCCGACATTCTTAGTACCACCGGCTTTTCAAACCCTGTGAGGTACATCCTGCATATACTTCACATTTTTAAATCCTGTGATTCCATTGATGGCTTTTTTATCTTCTGTACGCACTGGAATTCTAAACAAATACCAATTGGCAGGTGTCCCTTGCAGTTCCGCTCCTCTTACTTTATCTACAATGAAGTTTTTTCCTACTTCCAATTCTCCATCCTTCAAATTGACCGTGTATTCGTAGTATTGTTCAGAATTCGCTCCTGCTACAGTTAAGTCACGGTTCAAATCTTCGTTATCGGGGATGACAGTAGAAGATTTTGGAAAACGTCCAGACGGTATAGGAGAGTTACCATCCATACCATTCCAGTTTTTATATCGCTCCAGAATTTTTCCATTTTCCCGATCGTATTTTTCATCTAAAAAGTGATAAAAATTATCCGCAGAAGGGTCGTCCAAAACAGCCTGAGGACGGCTTGCGCCAGTGTAAAGTTGCAATTCGCCATCATCATCCAAACCATCCAAGCCTACATCTTGATTTACTCTAGCACTGGACGAGTTTTCAAAAAAATTAACCAAAAACGGGTCTTTGGGTGTATTGCCCCAATCAGGACTAAAATTGACTTTCTCTGGATCACCATTCGGCGGGAGGCCACTTTCAAATGAGTGGTTATTGTCTTGGAGAATATCTTCAGCAACACTACCCAGGTTAAAGACAAGCTTACCATTTCTAGTCCCAGGAGCATAAGGTTCTCCTTCTATCGCACCAACAGCACCTCCTATAAAAGGATCCATCATCCAAAACTCAATGTATTCTACATTGCTTTTTTCAAAATCCACCTCATTTATGATTGCTCTGGTTATGCCTCCCCAGTTGCTTCTTGCATCTGGAAGTTTCCCATCACCCTTAACCTCTGGATTATAATTATAAGAGCCTCTTTCTTCAGGATAGTATGCAATATCAAAGATGTTTTCATAAGCCACAATCTGATTATTCGCTCGTTCTCTGTAGATTTCTTGAGGGCCTACTGGACGTACGTAGTGATTATCAAGGTCTTCATCTTTAATATTATCTGGTTTATTAATGGCCCCAGTAGAACGGTAAAAGACTGTAGGATCGACACTATACCAAGCAAGTTTTGCTCGATTGTCATTTACACGTTGGGTTCCTTCTCTTCCTTTGTACAACGAGAATGGAGTGGCTGCAAGACTCCACCCAGCCCATCCATCGAGCCCTATATTACTTACGGCATTTTCAAAATCATCTATATACGAAGTTTTTTCTCCATTCACTACATTGGAAGTCCCAGGAACAAGCTGTGCGAACTCAGCATTGAATGAAACGGAAGAAGCCTCTTTGGTATTGACCAACGGTAAAAAGTCCATCGCTTTTGTAAGAAAAGGCACTTCCTCCTGATAGTTCAGATCAAAACCGTACTTGGTGTTGCTTGTTGGCTCATCTCCAATTTGATAACGACTTACTCCTCCTTGTCGCTCATTGAGATGGAGAATAGTCGCTCCGATATTAAAGTTTTCATTGAAGCGATAATCTAGCCTTGCTCCATATAGCCAGCGTGCTTGAAAGTTGAATAAATCAGCTTTTTCATAAGAAATATTGATCTGTTTGCCAGAGCTTAGAATTCCTTCATTCAATATTCTGACCGAGCCCAGGTTATAATCTACAGTGTAGTCCAGCCCTTCGGTAAGTGGTGTATTACCCGCTGTGACTACTACTGATCCGGGAGAAAGATTGAAGGCTGGAATCTGAATCTCACTTTGCCCTCCGCTGGCATTGTATTTACCTGTGATGAAATATTTATCCTTATTAGAAACCTGCTGTGCATCGGCTTGAGTGCCATTGTACAATGTGTCATATACGTATTTATTGACTAGATTTTGTTCACTGGGCAAGAACTTGCTCTCTAGTGTAGAACCGAAAGGCTCCAATACTGGAAATTTCAAATAGCCATTGCGTTCTTCAATCGTAACTCCTTCGATATAGTCAAAATTTCCATCTCGCTGCAAATCCCCGTTTTGGTTGAGTTGATCCAATCCTACCAACTGAATAAGGGGAATGTTGGCGGTTTGTGCTCCTTGGTGAAGGGACGGATTGTCTATACCCGAAGCATCATCACGATAGCGTATTCTGAGTTGAAAACCATCTTGCTGAATCTGGCTTGCATTCAGATAGTAGATATTCTTCATCATCAAGTCCCAGGTAGGTGCCTTGGTATCGATCTTGTTTGGACGAAGCATTTTCAAGAAAATCACATCGTTTTCACTGAAAGTGGAGTAATCCTCAGTAAGCTCCCCCACTCTATAAGGTCTTCCCGCATAGGTATATTCATAAGAAACTGCCAGTAATTCATCATTTTGCAGTTTTCGCAAAAGCGTGACATATCCTAGTTTACCATTAATCACATATTCACTGGCTTCCAGCTTACGAGCGGTACCAATTTTCAAGTAGTCCTTTGATTCCTCTAGACCATAATCATCCAGTTCACTTACTATTCCATCTTTATCTCTATTTACGCCCTCAATGCTACTATAAAGGTTATTCGCAGCATTCTCAGTAGGGTTTCCTGCAGCAGCACCATCCTTACCTATGATCTGGTCATTTCCAATAACGGAAGCCTCTCCCAAATCCTGAAATGCTGCAATCTGTCTTGTTGTTCGGGTGTCGTTACTTCTATTGATCACGTAGACCTCCAACCTCGTAATATTCAAACTAGAGGTGATGTTAGGTAAATTTCTATGCCATTTTTCGTAGTTGTCTCTGAAAAAATGTCCCAAGAAAAAGTGTCTATTCTCATCGTATTCGGAAGCTCGCACTTCAAATTCCTTTCCTAGGTATCCTCCTCCATCAGTTCCGCCCCCTACGCTGATGACCTCATTCTTACCTTGTTGCCGTGAAACGACCCCTGTCACAAAGAGCTTTCCAAATTGCAACTCCGTTTTGACCCCAAAAAGCGACTGAGCACCCGTCATCAGTGAGTTGGACACGGGCATACTCACATTTCCAATCTCTATTTTCTTTACAATGTCCTCTTCGAATCCCGTGTACTCCACTTTCATGTTGTTCTGAAAATCGAAAGTATTGTTGTTATCAAAGTTGGCAGTGACGGCCAGTTTCTCGCCGACTTTACCGACCAAATTGAGCGATATCTGTTGATCAAAATTGAATCCTCCGTTTCGCTGCTGCCTTTGAGATACCTGAGGATTTTCCATCCGCTGAAAACGTCCACCAAAATCCAAAGTCACAAAACCTGTAGGCTGAATATCTACATAGCTACCTCCAAACAAGCGATCAAACATCGGACTGATATAAAGCCTTGGAATCAGCGTTCGTCCACTTACGGCACTTTCTCCATCAAGCCCTGCGGATCGCTCTTGAAAATACTCCTTTTGAATCTCTTTGTCATTGTGCGCATCGTATTCTTCAAACGACATGGTGGTCATCGGGCGGAAGTTCACATCACCAATACGCTCATAAACACTATAGCTAACTCCACTTGTGTCATAATTGACCTCCAAATCCACTGCAGAAGGATCAGCAAGAAGCAATGGTGATGGACTTTCTCTATTAGAAAACGGATCTCCGAAACGATATGCGTCGTTGTACGTTGGAGTCTTAGAAGGGCTGTAAGGCGGCATTATTGTATCGGCCTTAATGCTGTCTGAAGGTATACTGTCAAGCTGGATATTAAACGCTGGCACGTGGGCATAGGAGTGACTCCCTCTAGAAAAGAGTCCAAGTCCCACTGCACCTACCAGCAATAATATGTAAGGTTTATTGATCAAGAATATTCAAAAAAAATCAGGCCCGCTTAAGTACTTTTTTGATTAGCTCTTCAAGTTTAATTTGAGGGCCGCTCTCTTTCAGAATCAAAGCTATACTTTTTTCAGCAAGTGCTTTGTTGATTCCTAAAGTTGTGAGTGCTGATAACGCTTCATTTTGCAAGGTATTGCGATTGGAGAAAAGTGGATCCAAAGTTTTTTCCAAAACACCTTCTTTCCTCATCTTATCTTTCAATTCCAAAATGATGCGTTGAGCTGTTTTTGCTCCTATGCCCTTTACTCCCTGAATGGTTTTAAGGTCTTCATTCGCGATAGCGGACTGTAGTTCTTCTGGCGAAAGCGAAGATAATATCATCAATCCCGTGCTTGGTCCTACTCCAGAAATAGAAGTCAAATCTAAAAATCGCATTTTCTCTGACGGCTCAGAGAAGCCAAAAAGAGTATGTGCATCTTCTTTTACATGCAGATGCGTGTAGAGTTTAACTTTATCTAAATCCTTAATAGCCGAATAGGTAGCCAAGCTAATTTTTGCTTCATACCCCACTCCTCCGCTTGTCTCCACCACAACGTAAGTAGGATCTTTCACCGCCAGGGTGCCGATAAGATAATTTATCATACTGCCTCTTTTTCTAGGGTGATTTGCGCATCAACCACCGCTATCGTTATCATATTAAAAATATCCCGCACCGAGCTACCCACTTGCAAGACGTGAACGGGTTTTTTCATTCCCAACAGGATTGGCCCTATCGCTTCTGCACCACCGAGTTCCATCAGTAGCTTATAGGCAATATTTCCCGAATCCAAATCAGGGAAAATTAATGTATTGGCAGGCTTGTCTGAAAGCGCGCTAAATGGATAATTCTCTTTGATCAAATCAGCATTCAATGCGACATTGGCCTGAATATCTCCATCAATGATCAGCTCTGGCCATTTTTCTTTGGCCATTTTCACTGCTTTGGCCGCCTTCTCTGGCACTGGCTCCTTTGGCTGAGCCAAAATTGGAATACGACAAAACAGCAATTCTAGGCTCTGTGTCAAACACTTTTGCTGCTCGAGCGGTCAAGCCAATGATATCCACCAGCTCTTCAGCTGTAGGATTCAAATTCACCGTAGTATCGGCAAAAAAGAAATTGCCTTTTTCTGTACGAATAATGTACATACCCGCAACTCTATTGATCCCTTTCTCCACCCCAATGGTTTGCAAAGCAGGGAGAATGGTTTTTGGGTAGTCATTGGAAAGTCCAGAGATAAATGCATCAGCATCTCCCTGTTCCACCATCATTGCACCAAAATAATTGTTGCTACGTGTCATAGCTTTGTATGCCGCTTTGAGCATGACACCTTTGCGCTGACGCTTTTGATAGTAGGCCTGAGCATATCTATCCATTTTTTCTGGGTCTTGACTTGGATCAACGATCGTACAGTCAAGCAAACCTTCTAAATCATTATCCTTTATTAGCTGCTTAATCTCTTCGTGTTTTCCTAAGAGAATCGGTATCGCCACGCCCTCATCCAATGCCATTTGAGCTGCCTTGAGGATGTCAATATTGGTAGATTCAGCAAATACTACTTTTTTAGGAGCTTGACGTGCACGTGTCACAAGTCTTGAAATCAAACGTTGATCAAGACCAACACGCTCTTCCAGCTCTCTTTTATACTGTGTCCAGTCTTTTATTTCTATTCTAGCCACACCGCTATCCATGGCTGCTTGAGCCACAGCTGGAGAGATGGTCGTAATCAATCGTGGATCCAGCGGTTTCGGAATCAAATAATCGATTCCAAATTTCATGCTCTTAGCTCCATAGGCCTTCATCACCATCTCAGGCACAGTTTGCTTGGTCAGGTCTGCTATTGCTCGAACTGCGGCTAACTTCATCTCTTCATTGATGGTGGTGGCTCGTACATCCAAAGCTCCTCTGAATATGTATGGAAAACCAAGTACATTATTCACTTGATTAGGATGATCTGAACGGCCTGTGGCCATGATGATATCCTTACGAGTATCCATCGCCAGTTCATAGGCTATCTCAGGGTTAGGGTTTGATAGTGCAAAAACAATTGGATTCTCTGCCATTGTCATCAAGGCCTCAGGAGAAAGAATATTTGCTATAGACAAACCTAAAAACACATCGGCACCAATGAGCGCATCTTCCAGCGTTTCTAAATCTTTATCGGTCGCATAGCGCGCTTTGGTTTCGTCCAAATTTCCTCTATCGGCACGCACCACACCACGACTATCAGTCATGATTACATTTTCTTTCTTTACCCCAAGAGAAACATACAGATCGGTACAAGCAATGGCAGCCGCTCCTGCGCCGCTCACCACTACTTTGATCTCCTCTATTTTTTTTCCTATTAAACTCAAGGGCATTGATCAGTGCTGCACTAGAAATAATGGCCGTTCCGTGCTGATCATCGTGCATCACAGGGATATTCATTTCTCTGCGCAGCGTTTGTTCTATCACAAAGCTCTCAGGTGCTTTGATATCTTCTAGATTGATCCCTCCGAAAGTAGGTTCCAAACTCTTGACAATAGCTATGAATTTTTCAGGATCGGTTTCAGCAATTTCGATATCAAAAACATCGATTCCCGCAAATTTCTTAAACAAAACACCCTTGCCTTCCATCACTGGCTTAGAGGCCTCTGGGCCAATGTTGCCCAAGCCTAGCACTGCCGTACCATTACTAATTACACCAACGAGATTTCCCTTGGCTGTGTATTTATACACATCTTCTGGATTCTTAGCTATCTCCAAACAAGGCTCTGCTACACCTGGCGAATAAGCCAATGCTAAATCATGCTGGCTACTTAATGGTTTGGTGGGGGTAACGGCAATTTTTCCTGCAGGCTTTTGTGAATGAAAATCCAAAGCTTCCTGCTTTCTAACTTTTGCGCACATATTTGGGTCAATTTGAGTTGTTTGGTTGTTGAGATGAATACTATTTGGTAGTACTCATTTGCGATGGTGTCCTAAATGTAGAAAGAATGGCCTCAACTTCTCTCACCAGTTTTTTCTTTTTTGTTCCTGGGGAATAAACATATCCCTCCACATAATAAAGCTTTTGTGTTTCTTCATCCACCACAGTGTAACTCACAAATGGGCCACCGGCAGAACTATCACTGATCTTCCACAGCCCTCTGGTCTCCACTCCAAACAAGCCATTGAAATTCACTCGCTTGGTAAACAGAGGGATTTGGGCTTGGCGCGTAATAAAGATTTCTGGCTTCTGGCTGTCTGTCAGGTGAAGTTCAGTAATCTCATCGCGAAGCTGACCAATGTCGTTGAATACATTTTGATCTCTATAAGGCTGTTCGTGAATAAATACGTTCCACTCAGACTGGGCTTCAAGCTTTCTAAGCCACACAAAATCTTTCACATTTTTCGCAATATCCCAACCATACGGAACTTTGATGCCATAGCCATGATCTTCTTGAATGGCCTTCATGGCGGTCTGATCCACTTTCGTCAAAACTTCCTTTCGGGTACGCTCACGAATGGCACTTTCAAAAACCTCTTGCAGAGTGGCGCGATTGTCTTTTATTTTTTGCGCAAGTATTTCTTCATTTTGACCAAAGAGGTACAGGACAATTTGCCCCTTGGCAAATTCGTCCTTTCTGACAGTCATGAAAATCGAAGAGTCTTCCTTAATGAGTTTAAGAGAATTATTAGAAAAATAGCTTCTCACTGTTTTACTCTGGCTGCTTGTGCCATCTAGCGTCATCACGAAAACCATGTTCACTGCCGTCTTCAGCGTAGAGTTCATCTCTCGTGGGTTGACCTTGTGCACATTAAATTTTGCCTCGTCCTGTGGTAAACCAAGTATCACATCTCCAAAGGTTTTTTGGATTTGTTTTCCTACCAAATCGCTACTCCAAAGTGCAGTATCTATTACCAGCACCATTTCATCTGCCTCACCTCTGGCAGTCTTTTGAAATTCTTTGGCTGCTTGCTCCCGTGTCTTTTTACAACTGAAAGTCACAAAAAGTAAGGCTATCAATGAGAGAATAGTCAACTGTTTCATAGTCGTGATTTTTTTTTGTAAAGGTAAAATTTTAAAAAGCTTATTACCTCCCCAACGAAATTAATCCACAGATATGATAAGTAATTGCCCTGGCTTGATAGTATTGTTGATAAGATTGTTGAGTTGCTTCAATTTCTCGATGGAAAGCCCAGCGTAACTATTGGCGATACTCCAAAGCGAATCCCCGGGTTGTACCTGATGCACTTGCTTGCCTTCAATTTCTTTCGGTGCGGGCTTGGGTGCTGGCTTTGCCGAGGAAGCATATAAATCTTTGGTTTGGCTATTGTATGTAGGCAAAACATAAACACTGAGATTTTGCCCTACTCTGATCATATTTCCAGAGATATTATTCCACTTGCGCAAGTCCGCAACGGATACATTGTATCGAGCCGCTATCGTCCCCAACACATCACCACTTCTCACACGATATACCTGTTTGGTTCTACCATAAGTACTGCCAGGCATATTCCTAGCCAAATAATCCAATTGCTCTTTGCCTACTTTCCCCGCTGTATCGTAGAGTGCCATACGATTTTCTACAATGTAGTCCTTGAGGTCTTTCGGCACTTTCAATCCAAAGTTTCTAGTTCCTTCAGGAAGCGCGCCTCTTTTTATTTGTGGGTTCAAAACCAATATATCTTCCAAACCAATATTGATTTGCTTCGCAAAAGTCTCTAAGTGCAAGTACTGACTCACCAGAATTGTATCAAATTCAGGTATACTTTGATACTCGTCTACAAAGAGGTTGTGCTCCTCTGCGTGATGAAAAGTATATGCTATAGCTACAAACTGAGGCACATACGAGCGTGTCTCTCGTGGAAGGTAATTGTAAATCCCCCAAAATGTTCTTTGATCACCGCTGCGTCGAATAGCCTTTCTCACATTGCCAGATCCACAGTTGTAAGCCGCCAAAGCCAGTTCCCAATCCCCAAAAATGGTATATAAATCTTTTAAATGACGTGCAGCTGCATCCGAAGATTCATAAGGATCCATGCGCTCATCCACATACCAGTCTCCATTGAGACCGTACATTTTGCCTGTAGCAGCCATAAACTGCCAAAGCCCCACAGCATTGGCTCGGGACACGGCATTGGGACGCAAACCAGACTCGACGATAGCCAAATACTTAAGGTCTTTTGGCAAATTGTATTTTTCTAACGCCGCTTCGAAAATTGGAAAATAGAGCTGAGTGCGCGAAAGTACATCTCGCGTATACTTACGGTCACGCACGGTGAAGTAGTCGACAAAGGACTTCACTTTGGTATTGTAATTCAAAGGAAGATCCGTGTCTATGCAAGAAATCCTATCTGCCACTTCGTCGTAGGTAGCGTCAGGAACGTAATCATAGTCATAGACGTCTTGAGCGTAGGCAGCAGCCCAGCCGATGAAACAAATCGAAAATATCAATAGAGATCGCATAGGCGAATAACTTATTTATTGTCCAATAAGTATTTTGAAAACGCTAATAATTTTTCCTCAGTGAAAACTTTAGACATCACTTGCAGTCCTATGGACATTCCGCTACTGTCTTTTGCCATTGGCAATGAAACTGCTGGTGCGCCTGCTACTGAGGCTTGTACCGTGAAAAGATCCGCAAGATACATCTCCATGGGATCGTTGGTTTTTGACCCAAGCTCAAAAGCTGTAGTCGGAGCAGTGGGCATGATCACAAAATCATACTGCTCAAAAAGCTCCTCAAGCTTGTTTTTAATCAGTCGACGAACTTTTTGCGCTTTGGTATAATACGCATCGTGATAGCTTGCCGAAAGCACAAAGGTTCCAAGCATGATTCTCCTGAACACTTCAGGGCCAAAACCCTGCGTACGGGTCTTTTTATACATGCTTTCTAGGTTCTTAGGATTTTCTACCCTGTACCCATATTTGATCCCATCGTAGCGAGACAAATTGGAACTAGCCTCTGCTGTAGTAAGTATATAATAAGTGGGAAGTGCGTATTCCATCAAAGGAAAAGACACTACATCAACTTGATGCCCAGCTTTTTTCAATGATTCACCAACTGACAATACCGCATCTTTCACCTCAGAATTAAGTGCGGCACTTTCCAAAGTTTCCTTTAGGTAAGCAACCTTGACTTTATCCTTAAACTCAAGAGATTTAGTATAGGATGGCACAGGCAATGCTGAAACTGTACTATCATGACCGTCTTCTCCAGAAATAACTTCTAGCACTAGCGCCGCGTCTTCCACAGAATTGGAAAATATCCCAATCGTATCAAACGTGCTTGCATAAGCTGCTAAACCATGTCTGGAAATTCTAGAATATGTTGGTTTAAAGCCAATAACATTACAAAAAGATGCTGGCTGACGAACCGAACCACCTGTATCTGTGCCGAGTGAAATGGCACACATATCAGCTTGGACAGACACTGCAGAACCTCCTGAAGAACCACCTGGCACTTTGGAGGTGTCATCCGCATTTTTCACTGGCCCAAAAGCAGAATTTTCGCAGGAAGACCCCATCGCAAATTCGTCACAATTATTTCGTCCGATGATGATGGCATCTTCTGCTATCAATCGATCTACACAAGTTGCCGAAAATTGAGATTCAAAATCGCCTAAAATTTTACTACCGCAGTTGAGCGGATGGTCTATGTAGCAAAGCACATCTTTGATACCTACGACCATACCCGCCAAGCGGCCAGCTGTTTTATTCGCGATTTTCTGATCTACTTGAGCCGCCTGATCTAATGCTTCCTGCTCGTATACGGACAGGAAGGCATTGAGGTCAGCGTTTTTCTGATGTATGTTACCCAAGTAATGGTTGACAATATCAACACATGAGAGAGTACCTGCATCAAGCTCCTTTTTGAGTTGATAAAATGAGGAATTGGCTTGCAATGGTTACTTCTTTTTTTGGTCGTCTTCCGGAGAATCTTCTATTTCCTTTTTGATTTCTTTGGTCGCATCCTTGAACTCGCGGATACCTTTACCCATACCTCGCGCGATTTCTGGGATTTTTTTAGCTCCAAAAAAGACTATGAAAACCAATGCAATGACCATCATCTCACCAGGCCCAGGCATCCAAACTAACACCGTATTCATAAGAAAGTTATTTATTAGAAACTCAAAGATAGGGATAAAAGGTAGCCATCAACAAATCATTTGGAAGAAAGCCAACTTTCTGGGTTAAGCTTTTGATAATCTTTCCAAACTTCAAAATGAAGCTCTGAAACACCGCTTAAATCGCTGAAAACTGTTCCCAGAATTTGCTCGCGCTTCACCATCTCTCCCTTTTTCACTTTTACCTCTTTCAACTTGGCGTAAAGCGTGTAATAATTTCCGTGTTGAAGAAGCACCACGTTGTTCATCCCCGGTACGATAGCCACTGCTACCACTTTCCCTTCGAAAACCGCTCCTACAGTTGCATTCTGACTGGTTTGAATATCTACGCCCGGATTGTCTTCCATAATGTTTTTGATCACAGGGTGAGGGTGCTTACCAAACTTAGATGAAACAAACCCCGTAGAAACAGGCCACACCAATTTATTTTTATTGCTCTCGAATGTGGAAGAAACCACCTCTTCGTTGGCCTGCGCTGCGGAAGAAAGTGCTTTTGACCGCTCCAATTCCTTTTTTACAATGTCAGCGATGAGTTTATCCAATTTGCCCACGGCTTCCTTTCTATTATCCAACTCGACCCTTAGCTGCTTTTCCTTTTTTCCAAGCTCCGCCACTACATCAGCTTGCTTTTCTTTGAGACCAAGAAGCTTTCTATTTTCCGCAATTTGTTGATCTAAAAGCACCTTCTGCTCTACTCTTTTGCTCTGCACTTCTTTTTTCTGTTTGCTCAGCTCATCTGAAACTATCTCAATCTGCTTTACCTGAATCTTTCGCGCTTCAGCATACTGTTCTAGATATTTGAGCCGCTGAAACAACTGATTGAAGGTGGCCGCTGAAAAAAGAAAAGTGAGTTTACTAAACCCTCGATTGGCTCGATACGAGGTGTAAATCATCTGCGCATACTCTTCTTTCAAGTTGGCAAGATCACTTTGAAGCGAACTCACAATGGTATTAAGCTGCCCTATCTCTGTATCCAAAATCCCAACTTGCTGATTCAACGATTTGATCAAATTTTCCCGACCCGAAATCTGTTGATTGATGGCTCTCAACTGCCCAATAGAAGCCTTCTTTTCGTGCTCGGTATCAGACAATATCTTTTCCGCCTCAGCAATTTTCTTGAGGTTTTCTCTTTTTTCGTTTTCCAGCTGGCTTTTGGTCTTTTGAGCTGATACTTGAAAGCAGCAGACCATAAACCCAACCAAACAGACAGATTTAATTAGCCTCGCTACGCTCATACTTGTCTGGCACATTAAATGGAAATCTCAAAGGTTTGTTCTCTATTTCAGCTTTACTGTATATCATTTCTACTCGTGTGGATGGAGCATTTGGCTGACCTTTTTTCAAAATAGCTGTGATCAGAAATGGCAAAACCTGATTTTCCAATTGTTGAAAATTGGAATACGTAACAAAAATGCTGCTTTTCGAAAGTGTATCCTGAACCATCAGTTTTTCCAACTTTTTGGTTTGTGTGCCAATTTGATTTTGAAAAAGAAAATTCCCCTCCATTTGCTCATACATCAAACCTCCTTCGGATTTTTTGTATCGCTCTCGCTTGTAAGGATGAATGAGATTCCCCAACAACACCGACTCTACCAAGTGATAATCAATATCGAAATCAAACTTCTTGCTCAAATTCTGAAAATCCATGTGGATATATTTCTTGTTGAACTTATCAATAACAGCTATAGAATCTTGGGTAATCAGAATTCTGGCAACTTCTACACCAAGCCCTGGCGAAAGCGAAAGCCAAATCACGCTATCTTTTCTAATGCGCAAATTTGCCAATCCAGACACTTTTTTGTCCCCATCAAAATCCACTTTGAGTTTACCCGAAAAATGGTCAAACTGAATCTCGTGAACGGTGATTGATGAGTCTCGATAAAATAATTGAGAAATATTCTTTCCGCATCCAGCCGCCGTGATAGCAAGAATAAGAACAACGATCAGGCTTTTATTCATAGAGTGTTTTGTCAGCAATTTTCTTTTGAATATTGGCAGAAGCATCTTTCATCAGACTGGCTTTCTCCCATTGAGCCACAGCTTCGTCTATTCGGCCAAGTTTATAGAGTACATCACCATAATGCTCAATGATAGTGCCGTCTTCATCGGTTTTAGCAGCCTTTTTTAAGTACTTTTCTGCCTCCTCATATTTTTCCATCACATACAAAACCCACCCGTGCGTATCCAAATAAGTCGCATTGTCAGGGTGCATGGCTACAAGTTTGGTAGACATATTCAAGGCTTTGTCGAGGCTTTTCTTATCCAAACTCAAAAAGTAACTGTAGTTGTTGAGCACATGATCATTGGATGGATCGTACTTGAGTGCAGACTCATACGCTTCATAAGATTTGTGTTGATCTTTCAGGCTATTGTAAGCATCCCCCATTTGGCCGTAAAAAATCGTTAAAAGTCTGGCCTCTTTGGAATACTTAGTGCCTGTTTTGAGCATTTCCACAGCCCTTTTATAATCTTTATTGATCATGTGGCCTGTGCCAGCAAAGTAATAAATAATGGCTTGGTTGGGAAAATACTCTAAAGCCTGATCCGCGTGCTTAATCAAATCATCGTATTGATTAAGCTCAGCTTCTATATTCAATATGTTTTGCCAAACATCAAAGTGATTTGGGTCAATCGCTATTGCTTGTAGGTAATGTTTTTTTGCCAACTCCTTTTTTTCCATTCGGTAAAAAACATCTGCTGCATACGCTTGTGGTTCATACTGCGCAGGAAACTCATCAGCCAAAGACTTTGCCATCTTCACTACATCGTCAAACTGCTCTGGTGAAATGGCAAAATCCATATATCCATTGAGCAATTGCATTTTGGTTTTGTAATCAACACCATCTGACATGAAAGCTTCTTCCGTGATCTTCATCGCCGCTTCCGTATCACCCTCTTTCATTGCTATTTTGCTTTTCAGCAAATAGGTGTGAATATCACTAGAAGGAATCTGGTTCAGGCGAAGCTTCGCTTTCTCGGTTTCCCCTGCGCTGATCAGAAATTCTGCAAGTTCAATGGTATAGCGATTATTTCCTGGATTTTCTGCAATGAGCTGATCCCAGTCGGTTAATAGCCCATCAAAATCTCTGTTCTTAATGTAGATTTTTTGCTTCTCGCGAAGCACCATTTCATTCAAACCAAAAAGTTCTTCTCCTTTATGATAAGTAGCCAGAGCTTTTTCATCTTCACCTAAAAATTGATATAAAATCGCAAGATCAAACAAATACGAATCTGCTTCTGGCAGCTTTTGGATCATTTCAGCATACAGTTCTGCTGATTTTTCAAACTCGCCCAAAGACTTGTATATCTCTGCTGTTTGCAAATAATAATACATATTGGTGCGATCCGAATCCAAAGAGGCCTTGGAATAAACGAGTGCCTCAGCTGATCTTCCCAGTTTTCGCAAAATCTCCGCCAGCTTGAATTTGGCAGCTCCATTGTCAGGGCTCATATCGAGAGCTACTTTAAACAACTCCATGGCCTTGGCCGGATTGTCTAACAAAAGCTGTTTTTCAGCCTCAATGATCGTAGACTCCAACTTCACCTGCATCTCATCCGAAAATGATGAGACAATTTTCTGCTCGGTTTTGTCCTGCTTCTCACGCTTCGACTTTTTCTTTTTTTGAGAAAAAGCAGGGTGAAAAACAAATGAAAATAAAATGGCTAAAACAAAAACTACTCTCATATTTCTATCCCTTCGACTCAGTGTAATCTCCCAAACTTACGTTGTTGGGGGTACGCTCGATTTTGGCAAAATTGCCAATCATCGAGTCTGCGAGGTTAACGTTCTGCAAATTAACATTATTTTGAATCAAAGAATTCGAGATGACAGAGCTAAAAACCTGACCATCAACTCCGATGCTAACTCCTGGGCCAACGACACTGTTTTCGATCCGAGTATTTTCCCCCACAAAAACTGGAGGAATTAAAACGGAATTCACCACCTTGGCTGTGGCAGCAACCTGATTTTCTTTTAGAAAGCCCAAGTAGCGGCTGTTAGATTGTACGGTAATAGTTTTATTTCCACAGTCCAGCCATTCATCTACTTTACCAGCAGTAAATTTCACGCCTGCTTGTTTCAGATTTTCCAGTGCAGTGGTGAGCTGATATTCGCCACTCGCCATAATTTTATTGTCGATGATCTGCTTGAGCTCTTCTCGCAGCGCATCTCCATCCTTGAAATAATAGATACCTATGATCGCAAGATCTGAAACGGGAGTTTTAGGCTTTTCCACAAATTTGGTAATAACACCCTGCTCGTCTAGCTGCACCACCCCAAATGCACTCGGATCTTCCACCTGTTTTACCCAGATAATGCCGTCATCGTTGGTGTTGAGTGTGAAATTGGCTTGAAAAAGCGTATCTGCAAAGGCAATGGTCACCTTCCCATTGAGCAAAGGCTCTGCACAGTAGACAGCATGTGCTGTGCCTAGTGCTTCCTTTTGATAAAAGATATGTCCTTCGGCTTCCACTTCCGCGGCAATGGCTTTCAGATTCGCCTCCACTTCCGCACCAAAATCACCAATAATAAACCCTATATGCTTAATAGGTTCAGGTGTGACTTTAGCGATATCTTCCACCAATCTTTGAACGATCGGTTTTCCTGCAATAGGTATAAGTGGCTTAGGTGTGGTAAGTGTATGTGGCCTGAGGCGTTTACCCATCCCGGCCATGGGAATAATTAGGTTCATAGTGTTTAGTTAAGGAGCTCCCCAGTAGAGCTTTCAATTGTTTGAATATTTCAGGTCGCTACGTTTGGTAGTCAACCCTTTACTTCTTTCTCGGTAGTTTTATTGTGCCCGTTCGAATATCTAAAAGCCAGACTAGTCCGACGAAAATGGCCAGAAATCCAGTGGCTATCAAGTATTTAAAATACCCCTCGAAACGGCAAAAATAGAACGTGGTTATTAATCCCCCTGTTAAAAAGAGATAAAAACTGTCTTTGGCCAAATAATATGGCACATGGTAATGACGCTGGCCAAGCACGTAGCTCACGACCACCATGATAAAATAAGTAGCAAAACTCGTGATCGCACTGCCCATATAGCCAATGAGCGGAATCAATAGAATATTAAGTATGATCGTGATTACTGCTCCTGCAAGTAACAGTTCTTGTTGCAAAGGAAGGTTGATTCCTTCAGCATTGCAAATGCAACATTGACTCCGAGTTCCAACCCTCAGGTGGTGGAAGAAAGTTGAATATCTTGGTTTGTGGCTTTTTGGGTGATTCTGTTGGATTTCAGGAGTATTTTTGGGCAGATTGTTGCCACTTGTATCAGCTTGCTCGGCCCTCCTTGATCCAGCCCCTTTTCAATCCACCCCATTCTCTACTTCCCCTCCAGCATCCATGACAGCATCCATGAACAAATATGAACATATGAACTTGATGATATAAATGGCAATTTGGTGTAAAGGTCAGTTGCAGCTGCCATCGGCAATTGCAGTGTCTTGCAGTGGAATAGTCTGAGGTCCAGATCCCTGCCGTATGCAGGACAACAAGGCGGCTCTTGCCTACCTCTACCAGACAGGCGTCTTCTACTTTGCATTGACCTACTGCGGCTCCAACCTGGTGGAGATCGCCCGGCTATTTCAGGTCAGAGATCTGCCTGCTCCTCCCTCCAAAGCTGATGCCCAAGCAAACATCTCTTCTCAGTGATGCGAATTAAGCTGAGCCAGGTGATTAGGTTGCAAAATATCAGGAAGTTTGATTTGACAGATGCATGTTGACCCGGTGCTAGAAAAAGCAATATGCTTGCAGGCGGCAAACATTTTGCATACATGCACTGGTCACATTCCATTGAGGATTTGGACTGCAGTCATCAACGCAATAAGCAAAAAAATTTGGGAACTGCATGAAGCCTCACTTTTGGGCCTTTCGAAGGCACTTTTCCTCTCACGGGACTCGCCTTGTCATGGATGTTGGCCCTATTGGTCATCCCGCACACACATCATTCAGTGGACTAATCCCCTCAGAGGACTGTCGATTGTATCAGTTGTTCTGCAGGTGGCACACAAGCGGCAGCAGGGGCGGCTGCCCACTCCGGGGCTGGGCCCCCTGGCGCAGCAGAGCTTCCTGGGGGGCCTGCTGCCGGAGAGCCTGCTGTACGTGCTGACCACACATGGGCCCAAGGCTTTTGCCGCGGCCATGGCGGGGGACATGGACACGCCGGAGCTGGTGTGGACGCACCAGATGCGGGGCCAGCGACTTGTGCCACAGGTAGAGCTTTCATGGCGGACCCCCCCCCCCCCCCCCCTTCAGTACACCTGGCTACCTGTTATCAGTCATTCTGATCTCCTTTCCGCCATCCATGCAAACCTCAAATTCAGCGACCCGGATTCCAGCTGTTACCCTGACGTTCCAAAACACTCCTTTTCGTTTGGGCAGACACAGCTTCTAGAATAAAACTCTTGTTGTTACTCCTCCTCAGCGATGTCTGGGCGGAGTGGTGAATGAATGCCCCCCTGACAGGACGTCAAGACTGGCCACACCAGAGAGAGCTGACGCGCTCGCATGTCCCCCTTCAAGTATTCTCCATCAGTAGATTCTGAAATTACGTTGGGAGAACCAAAAGTTCACCCAATTTTGTCAGCTCACTCAAGCTGGAAAGGGCAGACCTCAATCGTTTAGGGTGTCGTAATGTGGTTGCAATGCAAGGTCCAAGCTGTGATCTGCGTGCAGATGCTGCATCATTTGGGCAACCTGCCCCAGCGTCTGGTCCAGAGCAACAAGGCGGTGTACGACCATGTGGACTGTCCCCCCGTGGGCTACCCCGAGATCACCGATGAGCTGTTCTGCCACCGCTACTACCTGCGCAACTTCTGCAACACCGAGCGCTTCCCCGACTGGCCCATTGTGGACCATGTTCCCTTCCTTCAGGTGAATTTCTGGCATTCTTGGTGTTCTATCGAGCTGTCAATTGTAGCACTCGAAAGCAAGTCTTCTGAGTCGTCCTTAAATTGTTGTCCACAGCAAGATAGCAACCACAAGTGGTTTCCAAAAGGATTGTAAAAGAGGGCAATGTGCATGAGGCATATTTAACAGCTGGATTTGAACCCAAGTGCTGCCAATTCCAATGTGGACATTGCATGCATACCACCGCTTTTGTAAGATTACACTGCTTTTCCTCTCATCCAACATGCAACTGTCTTTCTTGTCCACAGCAAGGGTGGTGACCGCTTCAGACACCTGTATCCTACCCAGCACATGTTGCTGCTTTTGTGCGCATGTCATTCGATCAGCTCCACTTCTTGTTCAGCAAGCTAAAATTCAGCCCCCTTCGTGCCTTGCCCTGATTGTAAGTGCGGTGGCAGGCTCTGCTGGATGAGTGGCGGCTGGAGCTGGCAAGGAAACCCCTCGGCATGACTGAGGCAGACGCCTGTGCCGTGTTGGGTTCTGGAACCCAGGGAAGGGGAGCAGGTATCACCAAACCTATTTCTCAGCCACCATGCCCCAGCCATCTCATCTGAACTGACTCAAAGATCTGTAGTGCAGGGTGGGAAGCTGCTTCTGATACGGCAGTGGCAGATACCTGTCCTTTAAAGGGCAATATGATCAGAGGAAGGGGAGCAGATTCTGGCCATATCCTGGCAGTCGTTGGATGGCGCCGGGCGGCCCCGGGGGGCGAGGGGGGGGGGGGAGGGGGAGCAATAGTGCCTTCGGAGCAAAACACGACTGTGGGGAACTGGTGACATAAAAATAAAGTACTGAAAAATCAACATCCTGAACTAGGAGTGATTTTCTACTGTACAGGTGAAGTCGAACATATTGTAGCAGTCAGTTTCCGATTCCATGCCCCTCCAACATAGGGCGTTTACAGAATGGGAGAGCAGGGCAACAAATCGCTGAACTGGATGCAGGTGTCGGAGGAGGAGCTGAAGGCAGCCTACCGTGGCCTGGCTCGCAAGTTTCACCCAGATAAGAATCCAGCAGGCAGGGAGCGTTTCATGGCGGTGCAGAAGGCATATGAGCGGCTGCAGGCAGGAGTCTCAGGGGGCCAGGGTCCTCAGGCATGGCGCCTTCTATTGCTGCTCAAGGTATGCTCTCCTCTCTGGTTTGCCACCGTCTGGTTCACAAGAGTTGTGGTCGTGGTCACCGCCGTTGTGTTTCCAGTCTCTTCCATTACTGCAGGGCCAAGGCAAAAGATGTGTGTCTCAGGAGCAGTTGGAGGCGGTGGCCAAATGAAGGGGGAAAGGAGGGTGGGCGGGGGGGGGGGGGGGGGGGGGGGGATGCTTCATGATGATCCTGCAGCAATCTCCAGTGATCCCTGTGTGTGGCATAGCCTTTGCAGATGAGGGAATCATCCTCACTATTGCTGTGCCTTGAGTTCTTTGCCGCCCTGGCAAATCTGCTCATGCCCTGCCCTAGTGCCCCCTGAAAGCATCAAAAGAGGCTTTATTCCCCCCCTCGCCTTTTCACACAAGGAGATTTATTGGGGCAGTGGGGAAGAATGAGCGATCATAGGCAAGATGAGTACCAAAACTTTGTAGAGCTTGCTTCAAAGCCTGCATTCAGATACCAAAACCACAAACCCTGCACCCCTGAATTGCAGGCGCAGTGCATCCTGTTCCGGCGCTGCCCTGAGGTGCTGGCCCCCTTCAAGTATGCCGGCTACCCCATGCTGCTCCAGGCTGTGGCCCTCCCCCTGATGCCCAGGAAGCCTCTGGAGCCGACCACTTCCTGGCAGAGGAGCGCACACCCCAGCTACAGGTATACCCCCCCCCCCCCCCCTCTCCTCCTCCCACGTGTCCCTGGTTCCCCTGCATCGTCAAGAGAGTCGAGACATGTTTCTGATTCTGGACCATTTGTTCTAGACGCTGGACTTAAACTTTGTGGGCTTGCTCTGAATTTCACCCATCCCCCGCCATCCACCATGGCATCTTTTTGCCTTTCTGCAGCATGACGCTGACCTTTCTGTTGGCTCCAAACCGCATTGAGGATATGTGTACAGTGCTCAATATGAAGTTCCTCAACTCCTTGCAGACGTAGAGCTTGTGATGCATGCCCTCTCAGCTGTTGCAAGCTCTTGGAAATGACAAGCATTTAGGAACTCTCAATGTTTTGTCTCCTGCAAGATTCTTCTGTGCAGGCGGGAGTGATGCTCTGCTGGCTGACGTGCGTCTCCTCCGACCTGAACGCTGAGGAGCTGACCCGCTGTGGGGGCATCGCCATCCTGGGGGGGCTGTTGCAGCGGTGCTACGCCGTGATGCCGCAAGATGCGCCAGCCCACCTGCCTGCTGCCGGCATCGCCACACAGTGCCTCAGGGCCTTTGCAGGCATGTCAGCGTTCAGCAACGCTCAGAGGGAACTTGCCGACAGGTGATGACCTTTCATGACCAATTTTTTTTGAACCTCCAAATCCGCTGTGCATGTCCTTGAAGCTGCGGAGGATCGCGTTGGGACATGGAGCATTTGGGGGGTGGTGGGGAGAGGTAAGAGAGGTGCACTGACAAGGTCATCGAGGATGCTGCGGCAGCGACGCCACGAGTTCTCTGGGGAACCATTCATTTATGCAAAACGATGTTTGTAATGCGAAAAGTAGGGCTTGCCAGCTGAGCAACCGGCGACAGCTAATTTTTAGGCCATTCTCCGCGGGGGAAACATGAGTTTTTCCTAGCAATCAATCATCGCAATGTCTTTCCTTCATCCAGCTTGGGGAAGAACGACATTGCAGACACGCCCAGGCATTTTGCATGGCCCCCCCTTCCATCTAGGGTACTGCTAGAATGTAGCAACGAGACAATGAATGGCTTGAAACTTCCTACATTACACCAATTTCGTTATGAAGGTCGGGCCTGGTGGGTGACATTGTGAGGTGCTGCTCCCTGGAGCGCGCTGCTGCTGCCGTGGATGCCGCCCTACAGTGCATAGTGCAGCTGTCTGCCTCGCCAGAACTCCAGGTCCCCCCCCCCCCCACCCTTGAGTAAAAATTTCTCTGATGATGAAGACTCAGTATAGAAGGTGCACCGCTGATCCTGCCTGCCTGCTGAGTACTGACTCCTGATTAGGCCTTTTGTATTTTACGATCTTAAGAAATTTCATAGGGAGGGCAGATTGGCTGTAACATGCCCCGTTGGCAGTGTTTCATTCCCAAACAAGAGCAGCCCAGCCATTATCTTTGCGGGCAGGGGCTAGACCAATTTTGCTAGGCTTTCTCTTCCCCTTCCCCACCCCCTTCTCCTGCTGCAGGCCCCTTCTGCACACACCTCCCCCAACCAAGTTTTGACTCGACAGCTTCCAGTCACCGCCGAAAATCAACGTATGCTCTGGGCTGTAGGAGCTGCTGATCCGGGAGGGGTTGCTGGGGCATGTCATCCCCCTGCTGCTGGGGTATGACACCACCCACCAGGAGGGTCAGGCAGGCCAGCCAGCCTTCGACTTTGGTGGGGACTCGGCGCAGAGGGGCCCTGCCTTCCTGGGGCTGGGTGTGGAGCGATCCAACATGCAGGTGCAAAACCCTTCCTTTGCCCCCTATTCCCTAACGTGCCTTGCTTTGAAGTATGCTAGAGCAGTAGAGGAGGTCCCCCATTTGTTGTGACGTGGATCAACAATGTACCCTCGCACGAGTCTTCCAGGCTTGGAAATGCAAAGCTGAGCACCTGTTCTTTCTTGCTCCCTGGTCCCCTCAAAAGTGCAACAACAACACTTATTTACTGTCTTAATGTTCCCGCATCCAGTCCAGCCAGACAAATGACAGGGAACCTACAAAGTCTCACTGAGTCACATTGTCCAGGACTTACATTTGCAAAGCACACATGAATTGAGGCAGAGGCGTATAGACGGCCAACCCATCTGCACTCCCTCCAAGGGACAAGGCATTGACCTGTGGTGCAGGCAGCCAAGAACTACCATGCCATGCTGGCTGCTCGGGCCCTGGGGCGTCTGGCAGGGGTCCTGCCTGGTGCTCTGGCCACCCCTGCTTGCCTGCCGGCCCAGGAGGCCCTTGGGAAGCTGCTCACACCTGCCTTGGCCTCCCGTCTCACT
Organism: uncultured Cytophagales bacterium; assembly: GCA_963848175.1. Taxonomy (GTDB): domain Bacteria; phylum Bacteroidota; class Bacteroidia; order Cytophagales; family Cyclobacteriaceae; genus JAMZMI01. The sequence goes on along the minus strand of CAWKCO010000003.1, from coordinate 20,124 downwards.
GAGCCGGACCCCCGGGAGCTGCTGTCGCTGCTCAACTCATCTGTGCTCACGCCTCAGGTATCCGCACCTCTTCCATTCTTTCTCCATCAGTGCCTGGTAACTTATTTGCCTGGCTGGCTTTCTCTCTCTTTGCATGCACACCTTTACCAGATCTGTTGGCAAAAGAGGGATGGCAACGTGGCTGTGAGCCATTTTCTATTTAGAGCACCGAATTGTTGTCTACAATCTGTATGTCGCCCACATGTCTCACTCATGGTGATCTGAATCAGGGTTGCACCAAGTCCCGCCGATGTCATTTGTATTTCAACCCTTCTCATTCCTGATGTTGTCGCCACAACAGCATTTGCCTCCTTTCCATTTCTTTTCAACGTTGATCCCGCCATAATTTTTGGCCATCCTTCCAGGTACGACTACACCTTACCAGAAGCCTGCCTTTTACTTCATCCGCCCTTTCTGCTCCTCACCAAAAATCCACAGCAGGTGACAAGCTATGCAGACGAAATATGCCAGCTCAATTTTGTACATTCAGTGTTCCAGCGCGAATCGCCATCAACGTCCTCTGGTTCAATTTCAGGTGATATGGAACACAAAGATGCGGGAGCAGCTTCTGCAGCAGATGGAGGCTGCCCGCTCTGACCCTGCAAGCATCCTGCCGCCCTCCGACTTCCAGTTCGACACCATCAAGGTGCCTCCAAATGCAGCTTTGCGGCAATTGTTTGTGTCTTGATTTGCAGGAGAAATATGTTTTCTTGAGCTTTTGAGCGTTACATTCTGACTATACTCCCTGCAAGTTCTGGGGAGTGACGATTTCAAAACTCAAAAAGCTCTCCACCTCATTCCAAAATCCTACATGGGATCGCCGCACTCACTCTGGACTCCCAATTAAATTGGCAGGATTTTACACCGTGCAAATGGGGAACTCTGCCTTGCGCCTTGCACAAAACTGGTTTGGAAGGAATGCGCGCCTGTCGCAGCACTGTGGAAAATAGATCTTGCTAGTTGCAGATTAAAAGGTGCTGTGTTGCAGGGGGAACTGGTCGTGGCTGGTGTGTTTGTGCGCGTGTACAACCAGCAGCCTGGGTTTGCGATGGGGCATGAGGAGGCCACCTCCTTCTGCAAGGGGCTGGTTACCTGGATCAACACCCACTCCAAGCAGTCAGGCTTCTGCACCGTGCCGTCACCAACAGGTGAATACAGCCACTTGTCTCTTGTGTACACGCCGAGATTTGCTTATCTAGATAAGCATTATTGAAGAGGTAAAACAAAAAGAAATAGTTGAAAACAATACCTGTTGTCTACTTGGAGAAAGCCAAGGTTAATTAGGACCATAATAAATTTCTCATTAGGAGCACCTTCCCGCAGTTTGGGGTTTTGGCTTCATCTGCGTTGATCATCATTGAGTTAAAAAGGCGCCTGTTCATGGCTTCATTGAAGACTCACAGAGACTGGTGGAGAGACTATTTCCTTCGGGTTTCCTGTCTGGTCAAAATATTGCAAGTCCCGTGACAGGCATGTCAAAGCCTGTATTCTGGCAATGAGGGACCCCCGCATGTCCATGCAACGCTTACCTTTCAAATGTATGGGTCCCACACCCGAGGAGCGAGAAATGACAACTGCAAAAGAAACCCAAGGAGTGGTCAAATGCTGAGTTGGCCTGCTTGCTGTGGTAGGCGGCAGCGAGACACCGGGGGTGGACAGTGGGAAGCTGGAGAGGGGGCACCTTGTCTCTGCCCTGAACGCACTGCTGCATGTGCTGGAGGCCCATCCCAGGCTGGCGGCCCTCATGGCCTCACGCCCAGCCCTGGCACCACTGCTTGCTTGCATCCATCCTCTATGCAGGCAGCCCCCTTCCCCCTCTCCCCTTCCCCTCTTACCTTGTTCTGCATCCTTCCCCTCCTCTTGGAATCAACATTCGTGTTCCTTCGTTTCTGGACCTTTTTGAATCATCAGCAATAGTGCCACCCCGAGCAGGGATTCGTCATCCGTCCTTGCCATTGCTGTGGTTGCCTGCAGGGCGCGTCGCATGCCTTCCCCTTTAACCAAAAGAGCTGCCAGCTGCTCGTGCAATTGCGCATACTTAAGCCATCTTAACTTGTTAGATTTATGATAAAACAGCCCTTTCCAATAGCAGCACAGTATTGCTTATGTTGGCCAAATTTGCTCTATTGATCCCAGCACATCTCGGGTGCTGTCCAAAGAGGATTTGCTCACCTCTCTAACATTGCATAACAGAGCAGTCTGCCACCTGATCCAATGTTGGACTGCAGATTCCGCATGTCAACACCTGCTTGCCAGCAGCATCACTGCGGAATTGAAATTGAAGCTCCCTCAAGCTCCCTACCAATTGCAAAGACAATGCTGCTTGCCACAAAAAGTATGGCCAATCCGTTGAACACCATGATTGCGACTTCCTTTCCTAAAGCCTGAAATTGTAGCTTGGGAAATAGACTTCTACAGATGTACAATGCCTGAAATTGATCCAGTCTGGCCATGTCTGCAGGGAGCTGCACTCTGCAGAAACCTACCAGGTTTTGGCCAACCCCACCCCTCAGCTGCAGTACACAAGCGAGGTGGCGGCGCTGGCACTGGCCGCCATCGTGCGACTCACCAGCCACAGCGGTATCCTCCTCCATGATGCCATCTGCCTGGATACAGCAGACTTTGTACTACAATTGCAAGTTCGCGGATTTCTGTGCATGTGCAATGGTGCCAGCTGATCATGTGACCTGGTTCAGATCCCATGGCTGTTTGCCTTCTTTCAGGGCAGCAATTTTTCAAATTCCAATCTTCATAGTTTGGCGCGTTCCACCCTCGATACTCTCCTGTGGGTTGTGTTTGCTGCATGAGTACATCAGGTTCCTTGTCTCCTGTATATGTCTCCGGGAGACTGATATCGTCATGGGCACTGCCCTCTTGCGGAAATCAACAAGCCGTCTATCTTCTGCAGGCTGTGTGGAGGCTCTGGCTGAGGAGAAGGCCCTCATGCTGGCCCTGTGGCTGGTGCACCGGCCTGGCAGCCACACCCTGGTGCAGCTGTCCCTGCGCCTGCTGCATGCCCTGGCGCAGTCCCCAGCCGCCGCGTGGGCAGCATGCTCCCAGGGGGGAGCTGTCTACCTGCTCACACGCCTCCTGCCCACCACCCCCACCCCTCCTGCGGAGAAGGTGACTGCTGAACACCGTCAGCAACTAGCCAGGCTGCTCTAGGCGATGGCAGGAAGGGCGGGCAGTGGGGAGGGGGGCCATGCAGGTTGGAAAGGGGGGGGACTCAGCTTTTTGGATACCTCCTCATGTTTTTCCATGATACTGCATGGCACAAATCTCGTGCCTGTCCTCTGCTCAAGTCCTGGGTCTCCTGGGGTGGGCGCCTTGAGGAGATCGGGGAAATGCTACGCTGTTTGTTTGCACGGGGGATGTTGTCATCCTCCGCATCATAGGTATGGGCTTGCCGTGCTGCTCGACAGCTATCTGCCCAGATGACACCTATTCTCGAATATTTCATGGCTGGTCACAGACGTTATCGGCCTCTGGATCTGACATTGGAGGTTCGAGCCAGCATCAGGTACCTGTGCATGATTTTTTGGCACAGAACGAGCCGAAGGGCTTAGCAAAGGAGAACTAATGGGCAGTCCTGTCGTGGTCACAATGCCAATTTTGCATCAAAGAGCAAATGGGCTGTCCTGTAATAGATGGAATGCGGCGTTACTCCTCCCTTCCCCTCCATGCAGCTTTGCACTTCCGAAAGACGACATCTATCTGTTGTTGCAGGTGAAGGTGGAGCAGGTGCAGGCGGTGGTGGGCGGTATCCTCACCCGCCTGTGTGCCAACCCCCTGCACGGCCCCCGCATTCTGCTGCTCCTCGCCCGCCTCCTCCCCCCTGGCCACGTCACCGCAATACAGGTGCCCGCTGGCTATGACCTGCAGTCCTGACTCGTGTTTGGTGGTGTTTGGCTCCCGACTCCTCCGTCCATTCAGCTGTTGCGAGGTCTCGATGACCCCTCCTTGCATAACTGTGGAGCCACTTTGGGATGTGGACAGGAGATGTGCCAGAATTGAATCGTTGTGGTGATTCTTACTGCGTATTTCATGATGCTTGATTTAAAATGGTTCTAGTTACCTCACCTGGCGACTGGACCACTCCTGCAGCCGGCCTGCCCCATACTTCCCCCTCCCCCCTCCCCCCCCCCCCCCCCCCCCCCCCCCGCCCCGCCGCTCGCAATGGGAAGGAGTGCAGGGTTGCATCAGAATGAGTTGAGGATCCCTGACTACCAGCAAAGCAATTCATGCTGTCCACACACGGAGAAATCCTTCAATATGAACTCATAAAGTCAAGAGATAGAGTGTCTGGCACAGGAGGGGCCAGGCGAGGCTGTGGTGGCTGCACTGGGGCAGGAGTCAGAGAACCCTGAGAGGGTATGGAATGCCAGCATGGCCACCACCACCGCCCTGGAGGTGGCCAGCCTGGCAAACCAAGCAAGAGCCGCCCAGGTCAGGATCCCCAAGTCATCCTGTCCAACGCATAATCTCGCCACCCAAATTTGATATTTGGATCTGGGCATCCACACAAGGCACCACCTAATATTCCTTAACTGATATGCTAAGGATGCATCAAGCTTTCCTTGTGCAATTTTGCTTCCTGACAAGGTCGGATGCACTCCTGCAGGCCCAAGGCCAGTTGGCATGGGCACCCCCAGCCAACTTCTCCATCCGCTTCGACGACCTGGCCTCCGAGCTGTTTGTGGGCAACGTGTACGTGCGTCTGTACCTGAAGAACCCAGGCTTCCCCCTGCGAGCCCCCAAGGCTTTCCTGGAGGGCCTGCTGAAGACGTACCTGGCAGATGTGGCGGATGCCTCTCAGGTCAGAGTGACCTCTCTCCATGGTCCTTGGTCTAGACGTCTGACTCCCTAGGGTCATCGTCAATTGCAAGCTCCATACCTTTGCAAAGCAAGCAAAACTGCAGTATGGCTCTCAGCCTCCCGCGCACGGTTGAGACAGTAGTTGACCTTGCTGCCCTGCATTTGAGAGCAGCTTGCCTTCATGTGAAGATTGAGGACCATTGGCGGGGAGAAGCCTCCACACTTTTCTGATCGCAATGCTCTGTGAATGGTGTTCCTACCAAATTAGCCCTCCAGGACAAGCACAGGCGCCACGTAACCATCCAGAAGGAAAATCGCAACATGAATCGCCACTGAACATGCACTCAACATCCACTTTGCAGGCATCCCAGGAGCGTGCCACCCTGATTGCGGCGGCCACAGTCGAGCTGCTGCGCCACCACTCAGGCCTGGCTGAGCATGCCGTCACGCTGGGCTATGTTGCACGACTCGTCAAGCTGCTGTCAGCCAGGCTTACCCAAGGTCAGCGCCCGCTTTTCCGTGCTTGGTCTGCCAATAAGGCTTCTGCAGGCAGACTGTTTCTTCATCCCCCCCCCCCCCCCCCCCCCCCCCGGGGCGCGCCATTGCCAGGAAAAATCCAGCCATGAGCTCTCCTGACAAGTGCGGGAATTGAGCAAGTAGCACGGTCCGGGCGCTCTTCTGTCCCGCATGTGACTGCTTTGCACATAAGCTAGCAGATGTGGGCTTAGAATCTCTTGGCTCAGCGAAGTTTACAATCATGATGCAGGGAGGTTGGCAGTTGGAGGGGCGGATAGTAGCGATGGCGCTGTTGATGAGACAGGGGGAACTGCCCTCAGGCTGCTGCACCAGGTCTCCACATCCCTGCCGGCAGCGGAGGCGCTTGCCCGATGCGTGCCTTCGGCTGCAGGGCCACTGCTAGGTATCCCCTCCCTGCTTACCCCACGCTTGCCTTACCCATATTGGAGGCATGCCCAAACCTCTGGTGCTTGGATGTTTGCCAACAGTGGATGGTGAGAACAATGTGTCAAAATATGACAAAGGATCGCCAGAATCATTCGATACAACGTTCATCTGCACGCAGCTTGGCAAGCGCTGTCCGCATTGGCAAAAAAATGTGTCCTTGTAATTTCTGTGCAATGTTGGAAGATGGGTGATTCCAACGCTGTGGATTTACGCTAGCTGTTTGACATCATGCTGAGCTGCTAACATCCACTGCCATCTTGTGGTGATCATGGACCACCACCCACGCATTTGCAGGTGCCATGGCCACTTGGGGCCTTGCCGGCAGTGTGCTGGCCCTGGAGACGGTGAAGCGTGGCATCGTGGTGGACAACCTGTCCAGGGACCTGCTCATAGGGCCCCTGCTGGCAGGGGGGCTGCTGGATAAGCTGCTGGACAAATTGGACTGGCAGCGCAAGGGAGGCGAAGATGATGAGGTAAGTCCACTTAGCCATCATCTAACACCTGCAGTGCATTACGTTTCTTCATGATGGTGCTCGGAGTGTAAGCCAAAACGAAAACGGATTGCGCTGCAGCATCTGATGCTGCTCAATGAGCTGCAAAAGGGCAAGGGCAAGGTGGAAAGGGATGAGGGAACTGTGACATTGACCAAAGCATAGGCGGATAGGCATGTAATGCAAGACTATGATTCAAAGATCAAGGTTGGAGGCAAAGCCCCACATTTGTAATGCTGCAGTTGTGCAGAAGGTGGCTACGGCTGATCCGCAACTCTGCTTGCACAGCAAGGGCAGGGGTAAAGTTCATCAGTCTTGACCCAATGAGTGTATGAGTCATAAGCAAGGCTCATCTGCTACGGAGCGCGGGGGGGGGGGGGGGGGGGGGGGCGCTTCAAAAGCAGGACCGTACAGAAATAACGGACTGACATGAAGCTGCGTCTTCAGGGGGGGAGGCGATTTTTGATTGGGAGGAGGTTGGACGTGGGAAGAGAGAAATTCTGGCAATTGATATTTGCCATTTCACTAAGCGCCTTTGTTGCAGGATCGCGATGAGGCGGTGGAGCGTGTGCTGGCCATCGATGTGGTGCACCTGCTGGCAGCAGAGGGGGCCCATAGTGCGGCAGTCAACCAGCAGCTACAGGGGTCAGAGGTCTGGCAGGTCAGTTCCTGCCCCCAAGCCCTCCCCCCAAATCTCTACTGCTACCCTCCTATCCCATTGTCGTAATGTTCTCTGCCTGCCTTTCAAGTATTGCAGTCTGGACACCCCCAAACCTAATTGCATTTGCCTGGACTTTCATAGCGCTGCTTTCCCTCTCTAAACGTTTCTAACACCTTGCATGAATGCTGCAGGCGTACAGCAACCAGCGGCATGACCTGTTCTTGCCTGCTGCCAGCAACTCCCAGGTAATTGCCCACTTCATGCTCAAATACTGTCCTGTGCATCACGGGCACACAGCAGTGAGCCGGTTGCTTTGTGCCAAAAGTCGCCTTTGAAGATCATTGTTATCTCTCTGCTGAATACAATGGGTCCGTACTGTGGCAGACAGTCTCGATTTCTTGTCCACCTGCATTCCAACAGTCTGCTATCGGAGTGTACAGAACCACCAGTACTGCCATTGTCTGTTGTGAGCGACAGTAGGAGCACCGATTCGCTGTCCTCACCTCCCTAGCATTGCATATTTTTAATTTTTGTTTGACCTGGAAGTAATGGTCACACTGAAGACAGCCCCCCACCCCACCACCGGTCTCATACAGCATTCTCGCTCTGTGCAGGGGGGTGTTGTGGCGTTGCTGGAAGGAAAGGCCGCACAGTTTGCGCTACCTGCCCCAAAGCTGCACCCCAGGGAACAAGCCCCAGCCACCCGCCAACCGCCTCCAGCAACTCCCGCCCCGCCAGCTGCCGCCACTGCCAGCCCTGCCATCCCACAGCCAGCCGCAGCCCCACAGGGCAGGGCTGAGGAGGGTGCATCCCTACCTGCCAAAGTGGAGCCACCCGCACTCCCAGCATCGGACCCTGCGGCCAAGCAGTCCCCTGCTGCAGATTCAGCTCTGCACACAGCCACCTCAAGGGTGGGGCCGACCTCTGCAGCTGGCAGTGCTTCCCAAGCAGCTCAGATACCGGCCACAGAGGCTTCGAAACAGCCGCTCATGGCGCTGGAGGGCAGAGCAACGTCGCATCTTGATCCACTCGCCAATGAGGCAAGGGAGCCTGAGGCGCACAGGGGTGCAGCAAAAGGCCAGGTGCGCAAAACATTCACCGTGTGGGAAGCACACAGTGACAGGGTGGTGTCTGTTGCACAAAGCACAATTATTGTTTCAAATCATTTGTTTGGGTACATAAATTACAATTTTGCTGGATCAAACAATTGCATCTTGGGGCATGGGAAGGGATTGCTTGCTTGAGACGTCATTGACATGATCAGCATATAAAGAATAGAGTTGTAGCAGGATTGAATCCCACACCTCACATTTGCTACGTCGACAATATTTTTGAAGCGTTCCAAGCAGGCCCCTTGTCCCAATGCGTTCATCACTGCATAAGAGGTGGACAGCAGGGTGACTTGAGAAAGGCATGTTTGAACGACCCTGAGAGCAATGGCCGGTTCTCCGTACTCTTACGCTTTTTTCCTTTTGAACATCCTCTGAGAGAAAACATTCAGATCATCCCCAGCTATTTGGGCATCTGGCAATGCAAAGCTCACAATGCAAATAATGTGTATGCCGCAGAGGAAGAGCTCTTGGTGAAACTTGGACATGGGAGATTGATACGATGTCGCTAAGGAAGATCAATCTCTGGGCCGAATAGTGCGCTGCACTGCCTGGGGAGCAGATTGTGTAATGTATCCTGTAATGCTGAATAGATTTATGGCGCACAGGTCCTTGCGGGAGAGGAGCCATCCAGTGCAGCCCCGGATGCATCACACAGCAGCCCTTTGGGCCAGCAAATCGCACATCAAGTCTCCCAGCAGCAGAGCAAATCCGGGCCGGAGGAGGCGCAGCCAGTGTTGGAACAGCAGCCTGGTGCTCCAGACGCATCAAGCAGTAGCATGCCAGAAGCAGCTGGACGTGACGAGCCTCACGTCCAGCCTGGGGCTTGCCAGCACTCAGCAGCGGCAACGCTGAGCTGCAGAAGTCCACAGCAGAAAGGGGCTTTGACGGCCCTGGACTCCCCAGTGGAGCAGTGGGTCCTGCTAGTGCAAGGCTCATGGAGGTGGAAAGGGGGGAGGCACCTGGGAGCGGCGGGGCAGCTGCAGCAGAGGCGGCGGAAGAGCCCGGGCAGCGTGCATCCAGCTCAGTCGAAGGGGAGGCGAGCGGAGCACTGGCTGCCTCCTTGGAGCAACATTGGGGGCCTTCAGACCGGCGGGAAGCTTCAGAAACCAACGGTGTCGGTCAGCCAGGGAACGAGCATGGAGCGGGGAGCAGAACATCGGCCGAGGCCACTTCCAGTCGCATAGAGGGGGAGCCTGACGCAGCCACAGGGAGGGACACCACAGCTGTGGGCTTGGAGGAGGCGGCGGTGGCTGGCAAAATGGCTCAGCAGTCGTCTGCTCCTGGGGTGCCATTCAGCAGCTTGGTTGAGCAGCCGAGCTTGGATGCAGAGCGTGGAGGAGGCGCGGCGGAAAACAGTGCATCACCAAGTTCTGAAGAGGAGCAATTGGTGCGGGAAAAGGCTGAGCCCACGCCACAACCAGGATCTAGTCCAGAGGTGCCAACTGCTGCTGAAGCACAGCCTGGGGCTTCGGATCGCAGGCAAGCTTTTGCGTTCCGGAGTCATTATACATTTATGATTCGAAACTCTGATTCAGATCATATGATTTAGAAGGTGTAAGCACTGGAGAGCCGTGATGCAGTTCATCAGCTTGTGCTGATATGGCCAGACCTTCATTGTTGGCCAGGAGAATCGCTTTTGGTTGTCGTGTCTGTGGGAGGGAGGGTGGGTGGGTGGGGGGAGTTAGGGGGGACATTATGCCATCACCGCCATTGGCTGCATCTGGTTCATCAAGAGGGGGCCAGTGAACTGTGAGGGAAATGAGGGGCTATCTCGCCAAAGGTTGTATCAGCCATTGTCTTCCTGTTGAGAATTTGATGTTATGCCACCTGCAGGGCACTTGACAAGGGCAGAGGCAGTGAGCCCTCACTCTCCAGCGCCACTGCCAGCCTGGCATCAGTCCCTCATCCCAGTCCAGGCCCGACGACGCAAGCAGCGCCCCCATCTCCCACCGTAGGACTCCCAGAACCAAGCCACAACCCCACTCGTCCTCAGCTGCCCGTGCCTAGCTCCCCTGCTGGACAAGCAGACAGCGTCCAAGGCTCAAGCACCTCTGCAGTGCCCAGCAAACTGCAGGCCGCCACCCTCGCCACTGCTGAGGGGGCGGCTCAGGCATCAACTCCACTCATGGACCCCTTGCAATCAGCCACATCCACGAGGAAGGTGGCAGCTGAGGCAGGCACCTTGCAAGGTATGTATAGTATTCCTTCACTGCTTGTACGCTTATCCCCCTCCCACCCGTCCATAAGCTCCTTAGAAAGGGCAGGAAAACGAACTGGGGATATTGTAGGCGCTTGACGAAGAATATAGTGTTGCAGATTGGTTGCGCGACATTCAGCATGCTAATTCCTGCCATTTGAGGATGACAATTTCTTCTGTGCTATACAGCACAGAAAGGCAAGAAGCTTGAACGGCACACGGCATCCGCATGCTCCTGACTAATAAAGGGTATTTTGAGGAAGCTCGGCCAGTTGCCCCACCCGCAACAGCCCCAATCAAAGCTGACAGACAGATATTGATGACTCCCCTTCTTGGCAGGTGGACCTTTAAAGGGGGGGTCAGGATTCCTGAAGGCAAGCACTGGCTCCTTGTCTGCGCCAAAGGGAAGCCCAGGGCGGAACGGAGCCGTTCAGGGTGTCACTGGCAGTGCTTCAGCCGTTCCAAAGGCAGCTTTGGGGCTGGGAACTCAAGCCTCCAAGCAGACAACAAGCCCAAACAAATCAAAAGCAGCCAAGAAAGCCAATGATGGGCAGCTGCAGCGAAATTCTGCCAACTTTAATCCTCTGTTATGAGGCTGGTTGCAGATATTGGGGAAGCTGGCAGGTCTGCAGGCAATTTCCTGAATGTAGTCAGTTTTAAAGTTCTGCTTATTGGTAGCGGATTTGCAGATTGTGAAATGTGTTCTTTTGAAAGTCATAAGAACGCTTGGAATAGAAGTCAAAGAACCATCTGAATCCTGTCACAGGCACGACTTGTTGGTACTAGTATACTACCTCGAGGAAATTTCCCCCCGAGTATACTACCTCGTCAACCAGCAGGCAATCCTTTCCTGAATGAGACAGCGTAGCAAGGCAAAGTTACGTTGCCCCTTCAGGGCTGCTTACAGCAGTGCTAGGCAGTAGACGTTCTGTGCACAACCTTGACCCATTCAGTGCAAATGTGGTTACATGTATGTGACAAAACCCGGCGTTTTCTGCAGCATGAATGACAGAACATCTACACATGAATGCGCAAATCTTTGAGAATTCTGCCATCTTCTCCATGGCTTCATGCCAGTTGAAAAGTGCTTTCAATTCCATAAAGCTGCTGGAATGGAAGCTCTAGACACTAAGAAGGTCAGCAAAGTGTGCAGATGATCATTTCTCTTAAGCACGTTATAACTAGACAGAAGGTCTGAGCAGAACGCCATGGTCGCGAGCTTGAGCCTGCCAATGGCCACTTGATTGTCTTGCTCTCTACGAGCCATGGTATGCCTGTTGTCACACAGCCTGCAGATCAAGGCCTGTCATGGTATATGCAATTTTGTTGCACTGTGCCAACTGCTGAGCTCATAATTCTGTCTCATCCGCCTCCTTTGCCTACTGCAATCACCAACCATTCCCCATGTGCCTGAAGGCTCACCTGCGCACGACTATTGATCCACATCCCCCAGCCCACCTGGGTCATTAGCTTGCAAATTGTGGCTATCACACCATCACCGGTGCCAGAAAATAATTCTGACATCTTCACGCCCTCAACGAATCACAGAATGGACTCAAACGCTGCGGTGTTCCTTTGCAAATCTGCCATTACATTTTGTCTGCACTTGCCAAGGACAATTTATCTGCCTGATCTCGGGGAAAACATCCCACACATTGCGCTATAAGAATGAACAGAATGTCACAAACAGGGGTCAATTCGGAGTTGGCACATGTCGGCATGCACATCGTGACATATTTATTTTAGTATCTCAAACTCATATCAGAGCAAGCACAGCGTGAAGGTTGTAAAGAAATTTCAATTAATCATTGCCTTCCCCCTCCTCCCAAATCGAAATTTGCCAACGTCGCGAGCTTTCAAACCTTGGACACCTTGGATTGGTCACCAACATGGATGGAGGGAGGGCAACCTTCCTTCAGCCTGATGTGACAGGAATGATGGATACCCTTTCACGATTTCATGTATAAGTTGCAGCTTGGCGTTTCAACATCCTCTGTATCTTTGCTCGGAGTGCTTTTCCTCAGCAAGGGCTCACAATTAGTGGCAAGCATGCATCATCCCATCTGCCACGCACTGTTCTGATAGAGTTGAAATGGCCAGACTTTCTAATACCTTAAGCATGCGCCATCCACATGAAACAATTCAGAGGCTTCATACGTATGGGCAGGAGAGGCAGAGGCTTAGGCTTGATCTACAAGCTGAAGTATTGCGGTTACAACCAGGAATGTGTGATGATCCAGGAGGTAAAGGAATTGACAGCAGCAAAGAGGGCAAAAGATTGATCAAGCTTGTCATTTGGTCCACATTGCCAGCATGCCACCAATTTTGATCTCGATTGAAGTAAGTGGCGACATTTTGTTCAATCGCTTCATCCAGCTGTGGGTATGATTGGGGTCTGTGTTGAGCATTTGACTTCTAACCAGGGCACTGGCACTGTAGGGTATGGATGCGTGGTGAGCATATTTGTCTGTAGATTACAAGAATTGGGCTGCCCTGATCTGCGAAGGGGTAGAAGGAGATTGGAGACTTAATCCATAATGTTGAACCTGATACCGCTTACAACATCAAAGGTGCCTCTGCAGTGTTCTGGAAATGAAGGTAGCAAGGCTGCACGTGGGCTTTGTAAAGAAAGCTGTAGCCTCAAAGCTGTGCAGGGTCTGAGCCAAGAGGACCAAAGTGAGCGCCCTGGAAATTGAGGGTCTGCATCAAGGTGTGGGCACTGCCATAGCAGCAATGGAGCTCACAGCAATGCTGAAAGTCACCGGCGGCAAGGACTGCAAGGCAAGCAGTAGTCTGCTGTCGACCTGCAATTTGTCTTGGTGGATGAGACAGGGCCGGAAGCTGTGTGAGCAGTTGTCATCAAGAATACTTTGCTGGGCATTTTGGCTCCAGCTGCAGGAGTACCAGGAGGCCTGTCGCTCTCTCCCTGGCAGAGTATTCCATACTGTGCAAATGTTGGATGGGTGGCCAGGAGTTTGAAAGCAGGGATTTCACAGGGTCAAAGGCATACAGCACCTTGCGCTGCCACGGCCTAGCCTGCCATGTCACAAAGTACACAAAGCATTGGAATCCCCAATCAACCCACTTCCACTTGCAATGTGCAAGTCCCATGCCAGTTGTTTCGCAAGCAGGGACTTGAAGATCTTCTAGAGTGGCTAGAGTGGCTGCATAGATCATGATCAGCAAGAGCGGCTGCAGCCACAAGTGGAGTATGTGGATATGTGGAGATCAATGGAGGCTTTGCGTGTCACCGTGTCAGACTTCAGCCTTGTGGCATCCATGTGGGTGGTGGGTCTGCCTGCTGGACTGTTGTGGTCAGCCTAGGTTACCTCTGAAGAGCATTGTTCAATTCCCCTCCATCAGTGCATTGCAACTGTGGAGTCACTTATTAAGCATGACGAGTGAATCATACACTGGCTGAGAGAATTGACATGACACCTCAGCCAGTTGCAAGACCAGTGCCCGGAAACCCTACGACACACTGACCAGGGCTACTTGGCGGGAGAAAAAAGCAGTCGACTGGAAATCCGATCGATCACAGCAAAACGTAGGAATAATCTACGCATCCTAGCTACTCTCTCGGAAGTCGAGACCAACGACAACAACCGCAGCTCCCCTTCAGAAATCTTCTGGACGACGTGTTGCTCTTGCTGCAGAGGGTGAGCTTTTCGAAGTATGATTCGTGTAATTCGTGGTCTTGATCGAAAGAACTGAGATGCAAATAAGCGCTCTGTCGCAACGGTGGGCAGACTTCCGTCGCTGCCAGAAAGCTCACAGTAGTTGAATGCCGTTCGGTTCGGTAAATTTCAAAGGTCGTGCAGTGCTGTGCACTTAAGGGCAGAAAATCTAGAACATACAGGCCAAATTTGTCAGGGCCTGCGCTACCTGGGCAGGAAGCTTGTATTGTGTGGTTTGCTAGAGCCTCTGATTTGCTGGGTCTGTAATGTGTGTGGATCTTGATGTATTGCCAAGATCTGCAGTACAAAGTCATAAACGTCTTTAATGTCTGATTAATATAAACAAATACACCTGAGGAGTTTGTTCTCTGCGCAGGCTTGGCAGGATTCGGGCTGAGCGGAGCATTTGTGGTATTTGCTTGCCAAACACCAAGGTAAACTTAACATGCGCATTATCAATTCTCATTGCCTTTCCCTGTAACCTTTTCTTCAAGCTTTTTTTGCTTTGGAAATGGCCCTTGCTGTCCCTCCTGAGCCTATGTTAAAGCCGAGTGGAATTAAGCCACAAGCCACGAGCAATTTAGGATGGGTGACAGTGGGAAAGCTCGTCTGAGAGAAGTTATTGCGTTGGTGTGCCCCAGCAAGAGCCATACCCTACATAATTTTCTTGCGAGCTCGAGTTCTCTTCTCTAGCGTCTTGCTGCTCTTGAAAAAGTTGGGGCTGCTCAGACAATCATGTTCAAGTAATACAAGGCTGAGCAGCTTGACCCATGCAATTGTGGCTTTGAAACCGGCGTCGGCAAGCATGAGCAATTGGGCCATGTAGGCCCTATTGTCTCTGGCTGAGAGAGCAGGGTGGCAGTCAGCCTGACATTCTTGCATCTACCCAAATTAGACAGGATAGACAGGAATCAAGGGTGAGGAATCATGTCGCCATTCAATGTTGGTAAACAAAATCGATGACGAGGCAATCATCACATCGTAAGTTGAAAGACCGCGCTAGTAGCACTGTCCATTTGAAGATTTGGAGTCCATCAAATCCCTTCATCTCCCCCCGATCCACCCACAAGGTCCCAATTGACCCCCTCCCGACCTCAGCCGCTTCAGAAGAAGGATTCTCCTCTCATGGTGCCCCTCTCTCCCTCTGCTCTAATTGCCTGCCCTGAATTGCAGGGCGTCAGACTCTGGACTACCTGGACCAATCGGTGGCTCCAGTGCTGCCTCTTCTACGCCAAGTGGAGGTAGGCACGGAACCTTACTGATCTACATTTATAACTGTGGCATTGGCATTTGTGTATTACACATTTGGGAGGTTGTGAGGTATTCCCAGCTAATTTTCAAAATTTGGCAATAAGATGGCTGGCCAGGGGGTGCGGTGCAAACGTGAGGAGTCAAGACTGCAAGATCAATCACTCAATCAAGCGATTCAATTATGACATTGATATTGGATAGGTAGAGACAATTAAAACGGTTGCCTAAAGTAGCCTGGGACTAATAAGAAATTCCAGAGAGAGCCTCTGAGACAATAAATGCGCTCAAATATGATCGGTGAGTGTAGGCAAGCTTCTTTGTGGTCAACAAGAGCACGGTCTTTGATCAGAAAGTTCTTCACCTGATTTGAGTAGCCCAAGGGTTGTGCGGGCACACCTCTGTCGCCAAACTGACTTCATGTCAGCGCTGCAGGAGGTCCTGGAGATGGAAAACAGCTGCAGGATACCAGGCGGAAGCATAAGCACGACTACCACCTCCGAAAGCGCAGGGGGCTGGGCAAGGTCAAAGCTGCTTGAGAAAAGTGGTCAAAACTGGTTTTGGGAATAGATTTGATAAGGCGTTGGCCTGTCTGCAGTTTTGATCAAATTTTGAATTGCAAGGGCCATATGTGGATTGACACAGCAAAAGCTGTGTTTGGCGAGTTTTAATTGCTGGAGCAGATGTTTGTTGACTGGATTTGATATACGCTCAATTTGCTTGACATGTAACAACACATTCTGGTTTCTGGACATGTACAGCCAGTAAATCATATTGGAACTACGTTCAACATATGGACATGTACGACCTGCGCATAATGTCGAATTGGGCAGAGCGATCGTCGGGCTGAAAAAATCGGGAACCTGGAAAGGTCTAGAGCTCTCAAAGATCATGAAATGCAGTGGTGACATCAGAACAGCCTGATGTCATTGAAGGTATTCGCCTACCAAGCTTACTCCGGCACTGTTTTTTTTTTATTCCAAGGTCTAACTTAGACCTTCAAGTAGTACTAAGTGGTGTATTTTCATTATATGATATTCATGGACAAACAGAGAGACTCTTCAAATGCGAAGTTCCTCAAAGATGTCGGCCACACCTGCTCTCGATTGAAGTTCTTCCCACACGGGCCATGATAGTATACCCTTCGGCTTCCAATCGTGCACCAAGCATTCCATGACTTCAGGAGAAAGAGCAAAAAGTCGCAGTTGCATCTGATGGAGATAGTATGGAGTCCTTTAGAGCTTGTAGTTGCTGCGCTATGATCATGGACACTCTCAGATCCCAAGTCTGTCTGGGACTTCTCAGGGCACGACCAAATGATTCAAATTTTTACAGCAAGCCCTCTCTACAGCAGCGTCCACCTGAGTCCGGCAGCGGAAATTGAGACTCCCAGCACAGCTTTGATAGCATTACTTGGAGGGGCAAGCCCACCTCTGTGGCCAGGGCCAGGCATGAAGACACCTGGGAGCTGGGCAAGCAAAACAGTTGGCGCAAGGCTGGCTAGTTACAGGACGGCAGGGAGTGCGAGGTGACGGGAGGAGGTGCTGATCGCCATAGCAGGCCAGGCATGCCCCTTTCCTCTTTTGCTCTGAAAGTGATGGGAAGAATTTGTTGTGTGTGTACGTATGTGTGTGTCTGTGTGTGTGTGTGTGGGGGGGGGGGGGGGGGGTAAAGAAGGGGAGGAAGATGAATACGATATAGTAATTTTCCTGAGACACATCTGCAGTGTAACAGAACCTGCCAGTAGCCCAGAAGTGCAAGCTTGGAGGAATATGCGGCATGGGAGAATGGCTCAATACAGAGGGCTGAATGGCAAAGGGCCAGGAAGCCGCCCACAGAAGTTGTACTTAGGACATTGCCAGCTTGCCAATGGCTATTGCCAAATTAATCTATGCAGACACTTTGCTAGTCCGTAATATGTCAAGGCTGCTGTCCAATCGGAAAGGGACGCGAGGATGACGGGAAGTTTTCATGGGCCGTGTTCCTCACTGCTTTCCCGATGATCCCTTGCCCAGACTCTCCACCAGCTCGCATCCACAGCGGGCCAGAGTCCCTGCATCAATGGCTTACTGTGCATGCCTTCAGTCTCTGTAATTTGCATGAGGCGGTGCAGATCAGCTGCTATTTATTGGAGAGGAGGGGACAATGTCACGCCAAGCGCTCACGGATAAAATACAAGTCATTGCCAGGTCTTGCTCTTCTTCTGCTCAGTGTTAGCACCAAAATTTGCAGTACATTTGTGGTCTGTGTGACATGGTGAACATTGCCGAAGTTCAGTGCAGAGCTGTGGTGCTCTTGCCCAGCAGCTTAAAAGAGACACCTGTAGCTGTGGGGTTGGTGTTGGAGTGTGGCATGTGCGCGATCTTCTGCAGGACCCCCATCTTGTCTGTCCTTCAAACATTCATGTCAACTGAGTCGAGGGTTGCAGCAGCTTGATCCTTAAAGCAAACCACGCCTTCACGCTACTCCACAGACCGTTAGTCAATATGCACGGGAGAGCCTGGGGTTGCTGATGCCACCACCCTGCCGGACATCCACTACTATGGCAGGGCTTGGAGCAAACTCTAAACCCTAGTCTGCTGAGGAGCTCTGCCTGCTACTCAAGTTCGCATCTGGCAAGTGGAGTGGCCAGCCTGAGGTTGCGCAGCTGCCAAGAATGGGGTGGCGTGGAAGCAGGGGTTGTGGCAGATGGTGGATCTGCTGGCAGGTCTAGACCACACACCTTTTGCAGGTTGCATCTCCGCAAGAGCTTCATTCTCTCAATCGAGCATTGAGAGGTGAAATTGTTTTGATTGTTTCGATGCACGCTCAGAAGTTTGTTCATCTTCGGGGGACAGACGGCGGAGTTTGTATCATGCATGCCAGGCGTAGACATTGATATGGGAGGAGGATTCATGAACAGGAGGTGGATGGAACGAGTGGGATTGCCAACATATCTGGAGCAACTGCAACGCTGACAAAGCTAGTATTGACCTGTCTCAGCAGTCTCCCGCAAGCTAGATTGCCTTGCTTGATATGGTGCATTTGGTACATCTCTGTCCCCATTAATCCCAACTGCTTCTTGTCGTTTTGCAATTGAGTGGGCATCATGTGGGTGCAGGGGCGCATGAGGCTCAGGAGTGCATACAGGCACCTCTGCAAAGCACTCGGCTGACAGTCGGCAGCCATGCCCACCAGGTCAGAGGAATGGTATTACTGGCAGGGCAGCATAACGATGACGAGGTACACCGGGCCTTATTTCTCATGCAGACTGCACCAGAGTTTCCAGCTGCCACTAAACCGAGTGACTTAGCACATAGATCATCCATGCTATTTGCTGCTGCCAATGCTTTACGCAAGGCATGATCATCCACCGATCTTCTCAAGACCATCGGTTCAACCAGATCCCTAGACTTGGATTGAGAAGTCTGACCTGCCGATTAACAAGCCTGCCGCAAAGCATGATCTGCAATTCCTTCATTCCCAGATTGCCGCATTAAGAAAGAGCCTGGATCATCTCACTTTTCCCCCTAGCTATAAGCAGCTTGCAGCTATGTCTGCTAGAAATGGCAGCATACATTGGCTTGTACTCCTTCATGCTCTGGCGTCCTGGGGGCTCAGCCACTGCAATGGCACAAGCAATTTGCAAGGGTAGACACATCATTCTATCAGCGTCAGGTGAACACTTTTGCAGAAGCTGCGTGGCAGGTCCTCTCGGCTGCTCCCTTTGACTCGTGGACTGAGAATGGGGCCATCCAAACTCTATGGGTGACAAAATGATTTGCCCCTGAAATCGAGGAGCTGTGCACATGGATTTGGTTTGGAGGTGCGGAGACGCTCATAGTGCTCCCATTGCTCACATGCGATGGCAGTTCTCAATATATCTCTGCTAGAGGGCATTTTGGGCTTGTAATCGAGATTGTGGTTGAGGACAATCCTCAGCTGGTCCAGAGGGGTGTCATTCCCATTTGAAATCAAGAACATTTATGGCTAGGCTCAGACTTTTCTGGACTTTAGACTAGGAATTTTACTCTCGCAAGGAAAGTGACGATGTAAGAATTGCAGAGCTCATCTGGACAGTGGGCTCTAAAGAGCCCCACATTCCCCGACCCACTGTACCCCCCCCCCCCCCCCCCCCCCCCCCCCACACCCAATCCGGCCCCCAACGAGCGGAGTATGTCGCAGCAGGAAGCGATGTACAACTTCAAAATCGTGGTGGCCATCACCCAGCCCGCGCGGTAATGCCAATGTGCCTGGCGCTATGCATGCACATGATGGCGCAGCAAATGCCATTGTACGCAGCTGGCCCTCGGTGGAGACGCCAGGGGTGCACCACCATCACTTGTTCCAACAAAGCAACTGAGCTTGGCCAAGCATGCAGCTGAGGTTGTCCTGCTGTACGTACCAGGTGGGCACTGAAGATTGGGCAGTGCAATTGGCGATGCAACAGATTGCTACCAATTCCCTACACCGGTACTCAGGAGAGCGGGCGCTTGTGCCGTTTGCTGGCCTGCGCTTGCTTACAGACCCGTAGAGTAAGGGGGTCTTGTCAGTATAAAAAGGTAGACATCCATGCTTTTGACTGGAAACACAGAAACGCGCAATTGCGAGGGCAGGGTGGGAACTCATCTTGTTGCATCCAGAATGTCTGGGGTGCTGGTTCCATCATTTTGCACTAAATGCCTGAGCCTTTGTCTCCAACTGAAGGCAATGTAAAAGGCATGCCTGCTGAGGTAAGCTGGTTCAAAGTGGAAAGGCTCCCCTTGCAAGAGTAGATACATGCTTCTCATGGCTTTGGGGGCAGGCCTCACTGCTGATTCACAGCAGTTGGAAGCCTTCAAGCATTTCACCCTTTGAATAGCTGCAGTACCACAAAGCCTAAATTCTCCCTCAGCAAATCACGGTGCAGGGGATACAGTCACATGCAGAAGTGTATCAGCAA
>CAWKCO010000002.1:0-12526 GCA_963848175.1 uncultured Cytophagales bacterium | reverse complement strand
ACTCTTCGTTGCAGCAGAGTCTTATCATGTATTGCATCTGCACTAAATAGAAAAAGCATCAGGGTAAACTCTTTGTTTTACCCTGATGCTTTTTTAGTTATTCTGCTGTAAGAGGGACAAAAAATAGTCCAGCTATTTTATCCGATTTATCAAACACGGCTTTTAATTTCAGTGGCGCTTTTTCAAACTTGGCAACTACATAAACAACACGGTATTCATTTATCATTCCGGTAGATGATTCACCTTTCGACTCAAAAGCGCCCGCTTGACTTTGAATTTGCTTCCATACCTTAGCCGTTGTTTCAGGAGGGAATTGTGAGTTCATGGTCGCATCAAAGTAAGGAGGTAGCTCCTTGAAATTACCATTTTCAAAAATTTCTAGTACCTCTTCTGCTATTTTGATAAGCTTCTGATCATCGGCGGAAGTGGGTTGACTTTGGCAGCCAAAAAGAAGTAAAAGGGTGAGTGTTGATAGGATAGTTTTCATTAGTTATGGTTTAATTAAAAAATCAAAAGATAAATTTTTGGAATGGCTAAGTGTGATAAAATTGATCCCAATAAAAGAACTACAGCATAGGATATATTCAATCGAACACCTTTTAGATTGCAACAGAGTTGGTAACCTTGGTACAGCCACACCAGCGACCAACCCATGGATAAATAGATCATAGTATAGAGTACTAACTGGAGAGTTGAGTCAAAGAGCCATTGATTAGTATCAATAAGTGCCGCACAGCCAATAGCGAACAGAAATGGGATTCTGGAAAAGGCAGTGAAAGCCATTACATCAATTATTCTAATAGCGGATTTGGAAAGCACCTGACCTGATATGAAAAAGAGTGCTACGCCGATAATCCAACTTGCGAAAAGTTCTATCGAGACGATCTCATAGCCCATTTTTGCACCTTTGGTGATTCCAATAAAACCTTCGAAATGGACTCCAACTAGGGGTGCTAAAAACAACTGAGCAAGTAACGCAGCAGTGCCGAGAAGGATGAGAAGAAGGGGACTTAATTTTTCGAAGGGGTTAAGAAAGGTTTTAAAGTTCATGTGTATAATTATTTGGATGACTCATCATGTTTCGCCTCTATTACTCTGATTTTCTCAATGAGATCATCAAGTTTATTTCTAACAGTGGGGTAACTGAGCCCTAGTTGTTGAGCCATTACATTCAGCTTGCCACTTTCTTTGAAAAATTGCAGAATGAACACTTGGTCTTCTTTGGAAAGACTTGCGAGTGTCGGCAGTTCGAAAAGACCGGAAACCACTGTTTCACAATCGGGACATTTCAGTGAACTTACGTTCAATACCGATTGGCAACTCGGGCAGTTTGTGGGTAGTGTTTTGTTTTTGATCATTATTATTAAATAATATTGATGCAATTATAAATATTATTTAATAAAAAGTAAATAATATTCATTTTAATATGAGTGATGACTTGGTTTTATGGAATGATCTTGACTCATTTCAGTAAGAACTTTTTTCAGTAATGGCTTTTTTAAGTTTATCAATCCAATAGAAAAACTAATTTTGACTTTTAAGCCTAAATCAATTCCATTGCTTACTCCGTTTCGTATCCTTTTTTGTGTTTTTTGGACAGTGCTGATGATCAGCAGCTCCATTGTTGTGTTGTTGCTGACCTTCAATAGAAAGATATCCGTACGCATGGCACGCACCATGTTTTCTCCCGGAATACTGTGGGGATGTGGAGTGAAGCTCGATGTGAAGGGTGCAGAAAACCTTTCATCAAAAGAGTCCTACGTTTTCGCAAGCAATCACCTTTCTTACCTTGATATCCCTGCGCTCTTCCGAGCCATTCCTCACAACCTGCATTTTGTTGCCAAAAAAGAAATCAAGTGGGTGCCGTTTATCGGGTGGTATATGTATGCCACGGGGATGATTTTCGTAGATCGAAGCAATAGACAAAAAGCCATTGCTAGCTTGGATCGTGCAGGCAAATTGATCAAAAAGGGAAAAGACGTGCTTATGTTCCCCGAAGGAACGCGTAGCAAAACGGGAAAACTGGGAGAGTTCAAAAAAGGGCCATTTATGCTTGCCACCAAAGCGGACATAGCCGTAGTGCCCGTGGCAATTTTGGGAACGGAAAAAGTATTGCCAGCAGGAAAATTTACTTTGAGCTCAGGGCCAGTTTCTGTTTTGATTGGCAAGCCGATGCGCATGGCAGCAGGACAGCATATCAATGATTATATCAAAGCGGTGCAGGGGGAAGTAGAAAGTTTAAAATTGAGAATTAGCCTTCGGCAGGCTCAGGATGAGACGGGGAATTAAGAATTGAGAATTATCCTTCGACAAGCTCAGGATTCATCGGCGGGCTCAGGGTGAGGGATAATTGAAATACCATGTTGATGATTGACTTTTGCGGAGCAAAATCAACTTTGGCATAGCTAATAAATCACATAACATCTTATTGAAGAAACATCCATGGCTAAAAAGAAAAAACAACAGCAGAAACAATTTTCTCCTGTGGCCTACTTGCGATCAGGCAAAGTGCGCTCTCTGCCCGTCTATGAATGCCTTATGCCGAAGGATTGGGCAACAATCAAGAAATTTCCCGTGTTGGTGGCTCGGCAGCACGCAAGTGGCAATATCACCTGTGGTAGTTACTTTGTGGACTTGATGTGTACTGGGGTCAAGGAAGTTTTCTTCATCGTGAATGAACCGCCATCGGAATACGATCTACTGGTGGAAAAATATGGTTATATGGATTTGGACATGCAGCCTGTTGACTATGAGCTTGCCCATAATGTAATTTGGGGAGCGGAGGCCTATGCAGCAGAGTTTCATATCGAACCCCATTCAGATTTTGCGCTTGGCAGAATGATACTAGAAGAAGATACAGATGATATCCCTCTGATAGAAATTCCTCTGGGAGTGGACGATAAACCAATGCTTATCCTGCACCCAGACGAGCCAAGAAATGCCTACTTCAAAAGGCAAATGGATAAGTATGCCGGAGTGGATGGCTATAAACTTATGCATGGAGACATTCCCGATTGGGACGATGAAGATGATTATGATGAAGAATTTGATGAAGAAGACTGGAGCGAGTATCTGAATGTGGTAGACTTGAGTGAACTTCTCGATGATGTTGAAATAGTGGAGGAGATTTACGAAAAATGCATTTATCTACCTGCGATCACAGGCAAGCAGCTAGCAGCCTCCGGAAGGACGATGGAGAGCAATATGAAAATCACTTATGATGCCTTAGATGTAGATAATTTTTCTCAGGAAGAGCTAGATAAAATTGAAAATTTGCATCGGAGAATTGTGCTAAACAACCCTAGCAGGTCGGAGCTCAAGTTAATTCTGGAAGAAATACAGACCGCCATTGCGAAATGGCCTAGAAATCAAATTCTTAGAAATTACCTGATTAATTCCTATATGATGTTGGGTGAAAAATCGAAGGGGTATGCCGAGATGGAACGGATTTTAGCCGATTTTCCTGATTATCTCTTTGGCAAATTGACCTATGCCAAAATGCTATTGGTGCAAGGAAAGGTTGATGATATTCCAGCCCTTTTCAACGGCGAATTTTCATTGTCTGGATTTTTGCCGGATAGAAAGGAGTTTCATGTCTCTGAATTTTTGTCTTTCAATTCGGTAATGGGCGCCTACTTTTTAGCCAAAAAAGATGTTGAAGAGGCATTCACGTATTACCAAATGATACAACAGGTAGAGTGGACAGAAGGAGCAAGCCCAATGGAGTCATTCTTGATGGACATGTTGGATAAGATGATTGAGGAAGTGCGACAATTGATTGAGCAAATGCGGGCTGGCAAGCGATCGGAGCAGGAGATCATTGCTTTGTTGATGGCGTGAAAGATGTCTCAAACCTTGGAGGTTTTCTGTCCAGTTCAATAAAAACCTTGAAGGTTTTTTAGTCGAAGATTAGAAATCCCGAACAGCTGGCTTTCGGTTTTAAACCCAAAATAGTAGAAGGAGTCATAGACTCCATTTAATAACTGGTTCGTAGTGCGCTTCGTAACACTACGCACAGAAGGAGATGGTTATACTCAACAGGTTACTTCGAGTAACCTGTTGAGTATAGTTTTATGGAGCTTATTCAGGAGATAAAACGATGACAGCCTTATTGAAGTCTGCAGCAGAATTGATCACTTTTCTGAATTGTGGGTATTGTTTTGCTGGGAGACCTAAAACCTTATAAACCTCTTGTATGGTTATTTCCAGCACATTGGCGTTGATCTCATAGTTTGAAATAAAATACATCACATCTTTACCACCTTCACTTACCCGATTATCAATTTTAAGGCTCTCTGTTCCAGTAAGCTTGTAGCCATCCGGTAGTATGATTTTAAGCTTGTGCAGATAGTTGGATATGGAGTGAAAGGCAATGTCGGATGTACGTTCCGTTTCTTGATAGAGCTCAGATTGCTTTCCAATGATTTTACCTATGGATATCAGGTAGTCAGTACCTACTTGCTCTACAAGTTCGGGAGTGGTGTATTTCGTAAACACTTGGAAGTAGCTGCTATCCTCGGCGGATTTTGCTAGAGCGTGACCTTCCACAGACCGCTCGATAATGTTGAAATTTTCAAAAGAAGAAAGGGTAGTCGCCCGCAAGTAATTTTCCTTTCCAGCCTCATCACTATAATAATAGGCAGCTCGATCAGAAAACGCTCGATAGCCCATGCTGTAGTTTTCTTGATCAATAGCAGGATTTGTTATGTTGCTGCTCAAATCAATCGTTACTTTCACGCCTTGTTTGTTGAGCGACACCTCCCATGGTTTGATCACATCGAATGAGTGTTTGATATATTTAAACGAATTGATGTCTATGTAGTAGGATACGAATAGACCTGTAGAACTGGCAAGGAACGAAGGAGCAGCACCATAACGCATCTCTATGGCACCAGGAACTAGGTACTTTTGATATTCAGGGAAGTAAATCAAGCCATCCGAAATGCCCGAGACATTCGCAAACTCTGGGTCAATAACGCCACGATATCTGTTGCTACAAAACAAAATCTCGTTTCGAATATTCATTGCCTTTAAGCAATAGAGGTAAAGTTTGAAAAGCCCACGATCATTGCCCACGCCATTTTTGATAATGCTGGCAGGCTCAGATAGCGCAGGATTGGTTCCATTTTGTATGGTAATGTTGGATTTGATTTTTTGCTCTAGAGCGCGGATTTTTTCCTCAGTGCTCATAGATTCGTTGGTGAGCCCTTTGATGTATTTCGTAGCTATTCGCAAGCCTTTTTTAGTATTGAGGTTGGCGATCAGTTTACTGCTCAAATATTCCCAAGTGAAAAGATTTTTCTCATATCCATTACTCGTGATTTTGTATTCAAATCTTTTGAGATCGTTGGTTCCATAAGAGTATTCATCATCTTGGAATGCTGGGATATCTTTTTCCATAACTACATACTCATTTTTACCACTTTCTAGAGAGAAAGTAGCTTTGGAGAGTCCATTATAAGACTTTGTCTCAAACGCCCATTTTTTCGGATAAATGAGATTTACTTGGGCTTCCCTTATTGGTATTTGGTTTTGTAATATTTCTTTTCCGTATGGTTCGAGTGGGCCTGTGATGGTGTAGATATACTCGGCTTCACCATTTATTTCTAGACCTTCAATTGCGAAAATTTTCACATTCTTATATCCATTTACATTTTCAAGTTGCTTGATGTTTTCTCTTTGGATAAGGGTGACTTTACCTGTCGGGCTTATGGCTCTTACTTGCAAGTCGAGCAGGGTTTTTCCTGAAGTTAGCGGAATAAATATTTTGTTGTTGCTCTCTAGGCCAGCATCACTATTGATGTGAGTCAATTGGTGTTCGGTATACAGTGTTTCTATCATACCATAGAGTGGCTGTCTATATTCAATGATTTTGCGACTTGCTAAAATCACCGCAGGATACTTGGTTTCAGCTTCGCTGAGTACACTCACTTCTGGCGATTCCGCCCACTGATAATCCTTATATGCAGGTGAGGTCAGAATTTGTGCGGTCGCAATATGAGCGGTGATTAATAAAATTAGAGGTAGAAGTAGTTTTTTCATTTCCGAAAAATATGGTGAGTAAGTATCTTTTATGAGGTTCTTGTTATTGCTTTTTTAGAATCACAGATTCTTGATTTACGCTGGTCAAAAACTCTAGGCTGGTATTCCAATTCGCAAATTCATCTTTTGTTACCAAGAGGTCTTTTAGTGCGTAAGTCTTGGTCATGGACAAAGTGTTTTGATTTTGGCTATACGATGTTTGTACAGTCATCTGATCATTAGAAAAATCCTGATCATTAGGGAGAAATGCCACAGAGTAGCCTTCTGGAATTTGGAGGGTCACCTCCTGCGTATATTCGTGTTTGAATTCAAACTCCATTGAATTTATCCGCTGATCGGTATCAACTCTCTCTCCAGGCAATTTCTTGTGAAAGTTGAGGTTTACATAAATCTTGTCACCAATAAATCTCGCATAATTTGGCTGATCGATTTGGAATTGAATTTCAGCTTGGTCGTTTTCATTTCCAAGTCCAGCAAAACGCTCATCGAAGATCTTGATGTTGTTGTCTCCTATGGAGAAGAAGTCACGAAGGTGTTCCGATTCATTTCTGATTTCTGCGCGCAACGAAGCTATTTCAAAGTTGTCCTTGTGGTAACCAGTTAGGGTAGACTTGAACGAGCCCACCACGGCAGACTCTGCAAACGATAGGTCGAGTACATCCTTTCTTTTGTTTTGGTGTGTTTCGACAATAGGCACGGTAATTAATTGGTAAACACTGTCATTTATGCCGACAAGCGCCTCTTTGCCTTGAATCATACTCGTAGGGTATCCAAAACAGACATAAGGATTGGTCGCGTCAAGGAAAATCAGTTCGTTGTTGATTTTGGCGGCACATATCATGTGGTTGTCAGAGACTGTGCTTGGAAGCTCCAGATAAGAGTACGGTTTGGCTCTCGTGCCTATCCATGTCAAATAGCTTTCTATTTTGGCATAGTCGAGCAGGTGGTGAAGCAAATTGGCCATGTCTTTACAATCTCCATAGCGCTTATTGAGCACGTCTGCAGCACCGCGAGGCACAAATCCGGCCATGCCATCTTCAAACGCTACATACTTGATGTTTTTTTGCACCCAATTAAAAATGGCCATAGCTGAGTCACGCCGAGAGGACTTGTCTACGAGCAGTTCGTCCACAATTTTGTGGAGATCTTCGTCGAAGTTGTTTTTGGATTGATTTACCAGCTGTACGTACCACCCATAAAGATCTTTTACATCGGATAAAACAGTGAATGTTTCAGACTTTGTGCTGTACGAGTCTATTAGGATAATGATGTGTGGCGAGCGCGAACCCCGTGATGGAGCATTTTTTTCTCTCGTAATTGCTGGCACATTTCTGAGTGTCCATTTGTAGGTTGTTTTGTTGCCGGAGTTGGTTTCTTCAAACGAAAGTGCCTCTGTCTGCTCACCGAAAATTCTTGGGTTAATTTTTACATCCGAGGGGAAAGTGACGGAATACACAGACTCTGTGGTCTGTAAGTAATCATCAAAATAGAAAGGGGATATTAGGTGGGGGTCAGAAATTTGTTTGACATAATCCAAGTGACCAACGCAAGGTTGATTCAGTGACGGGAATACGAACTCTAATCTTTTGTAACCGCCATAAAATATGCCTGGCTGTACGATATCCTGGGTTTCCGTACTTGTGACATAGATGGTTTTGTGTTTTTTCTTATGCGGCACTACCGTCCAGGCATGAAACTCCTGTAGCTTATCAAAGTCCGAGTAATAGATAGATTCCCTAGAGTGTTTTTCGAAATTCTTATGAAACTCCGTATCTATAGTATTCTTTTCAGTGATGTTAAACCGGCCTTGGAAGCAGTTGATTTCAAGATGGGTATGCTTTTTCAAAATACGCGCATCAGGATCGATGGAGCTTTGTGCTCGAGAGGGCTGGGCAAGCACAAGCAAGCCTAAAATGGCAATAAGATTTTTATACATCAACAGCGAATTTTTTATGATTGCCGTGAAATTAATCCAGATCGCTCTTTAATGAAGTATAATAAGGCTGATAAAGGTGAATTATTAAGAAATAATTAATTCAGGGTTTTGGCTTAATGTCAATAGCTCATCGTAGTAGGTACTTGAAAGCCGCTTCTACGGTATTTTTTAGTCGAGGATTAGAAATCCCGAACAGCTGGTTTTTGGTTTTAAACTAAACAGGTTACTCGAAGTAACCTGTTTAGTAGATTTTATGCGCTCAGCTTAGTGATTGACAATCGTTCTGGCCGCAGTGTATCCTTGATAAAAGGAAGCGTTGGCACGTTTGAAGCGCTTCAATACTTTGTCTAGTCGCTCTACGAGCGTGTTTGCTTCAGAGAAGAGCGCGTTCAGGTCGCTTGTGGCTACTCGTGAGGCTATCTGATAGGCGCGAGGCTTGCCGCGCTTGTCTTGAAATAGGTCAAAACTGGTTTTCACTTCTTCTATCTGAGCCGCGGACATGCCATAGTCCGTCATTGCATCCACATGGCTGTCTAGCAGGGCTATTACATTTTTGGTTTTGATCTCAAAGTCTTCGTGAGACAGGCGGAAGTAGTCGGACTGAGAATTGGTTGCTTTGGAGAGTAGCTCCGCATTGTCCGTATCCTCGGCATAGGCTTCTAGTGTGTCGTCCAGAATGTCCATTTTCTGTGAGATGGTACGCTTGAGCTCACTGACCGAACCACCTATAAAGACCTTGGCGCTTTCCTGTTTATCGGCGGCATCTTCCATGGCATTGAGCGTTTCTACCAGTTTTGTTTTGTAGATGTTGATCACGGGAATGGGACTCCATATGGCCGCATTGGCATCTAAGAAAGTGTTGGTGGCTTGGTACATTTCCGAGCGATTGATTTGTTCTCTAGTCATAACAGTGAATTGTTTTGGGGTTAAAAAATGATTTTAAAAACAGCATGAAAATAAAGCATCAAAGCGTTATCTCAAAGTGATTTATTGAAAAACAACGTGCTGGATGGTTGATTATGATATCTGGAAATGGATTTATTTCAATAAAAATGCCATGCAGCACCTAAAGATGGCTTTGCAGCTTGCCGAGAGGGGTTTGCAGTGCGATGAGACCACCTTGCAATGCTCCGAGTGGTTGTTGCAGCCCTCCGAGACCTCCTTGCAGTGCTCCGAGCGGTCTTTGCACGCCACTGAGACCATGTTGCAGCCCTCCGAGATGATATTGCAGATGGCCGAGCAGGCCTTGCAGTGCGCGGAGGGGTTGTTTCCTTCGACCTTGCTCAGGAAGGCAATGAATTTTTTTGATCTGATTTAAATCGTTTGTGTAAAATTGATAAGAAGAGGGTTTCTCTGCACTGGAATACTTCCGCACCTAACGAGCTTACGACCAAAGCGGTATTGTTTGCAAAAGATGGAAAATGGAGTAGATTCGTAATCAAGAGACAACCGTAGTAATCGGGGACGCCCAGTCAACACCTTTGAGTTGATAGCGAGTTGTTATGCACCACATGCTCGAATCAAACTGAAATAATGATGGAACTCAAATCAATTCTTCTACAGGTTTCTTCCCAAACAAATCCAATTGGTCACTTTCTTGGATTTTTTATTGCAATGGTATTTCTATTCTATTTATGGAATGTGAGAGATAAGAAAAAAAACGCCGACAAAGACAATAAGATGAAATGATTCCAGGCCTGATTATTACTGTGATTGCAGTTTTGCTAGTTGAATTAGTCTTTGGTAAAAGGAGAGATAAGGAGATTGAAGCAAGCCTCCCAAAGGGCAACTTCCTTATTGTTGATACTGAAACAATTGGTAAGGTACACGAAGTTGATTTTATGATGTCCAATCACTTGGGATTTCCAAAGATTCAACAAATATGTTGGATACTAATTGACCCAAAAGGAAATGAGATAAATCGAAAAAACTATTTAATCAATGGGGCGTCAAGAAATGCAAAAACAAAAGCACCTAAAGCAATAAAAACTTCCCTAGAAATAGCTTTAGAAGATTTGAAAAATGACTTATCAAATGCGCATTATTTGGTAGCACATAATGTAGAATATGATAAAAATGTTTTGAAAGGCGAAGCTGAAAGAAATGAGTTTTCTATTGGAATTGGTGATGTTCAAACAATATGTACAATGAAATTGGCGACTAAATATTGCAAAATAAGAAACAACGGAAAGTATAAATGGCCTAAATTGACTGAACTTTATGAATGCCTCTTCAAAGAGCAGATTGAAGAAAAACATGAAGCAGAGTATGACACAGAAATATGCCTTAAATGTTTCAAACAAATGTATAATCAAAGAGTCATCAAAATGAAGGATGTTCATAATATTGATTACAACATATGAAAAACATGAATAATTGCACAATTCTCTTATTCCTGTTCCTTTTAAGTGGATGTGATAAAAAACCAGCACCAATTCTTGAAACCTCACCAACAGTAATTTTTGAATCCTTTGAATATAATATACCAAATGGTTTTTATAAGAATACAGATGACCAATGGATATATAGGAAAGACCGTACTATTGGAACAATCAAATTCGTTGAATTGGATTCTGAAGATAAAAGTATTGACTCTATTTTCTCTGATTTTGAATCTGATGTACTAGAAGGAGGTCGTAATGAATACGATATGCTTAATACAATTTCAAAATCAGATGGAGTACTCGCTAAAGTGAGATTTTACAGAAAATATGAAAATAAGCATGGAGGATTCGCGGTTTATACATTTCATTCAGTTGGAATTATCAATTTTGGTGATCGTACTCTGGCAATTAAGACTATTTCTTTGGGTTTTGATTTAAACCCAACCATTGAAGCTAGTTTCTTTAAAACAAGGGAATTATGAAATTAAAATTACATTTAGCCCAATACTTACTGATTAGAATATTACTTTCAGTTACGTTATTCGCCTTTTTATTTCAACTATCATTTGGACAGATATCAAAACCAATTTTGCCCCCAGATTGGGAAAGAATTTATATTGAAAATATTGGGAGTTTTGACTTACCTCCGACAATGGAAATTCAAAATGGTAGATATAAAGAATTCATGGTCGAACAACACAGAGTTAAGGGTTACGACACACCTAAACTTACTGCGCAACAGAAAGGACTTAATACATATAACAATAATAGCTTCAATAGATATGCACGAGTGATTTTTATAACGGATTACGGCCAATCTGGAGATTATGCGACGCTAGACTTCAATATAAACCAATATTCACAATCGGAAATTTCTGAATTGAATGAAATTACTAGACAGAATACCGTCCAAAGTTTTGTGGGAACTGAAATGAAATTAATTGAATGGTACCCTTTAAAAATTGAAAGTGTTAATGGAATGAGTTGTATTCATATTAAGTATAAGAGAAAGATAGCGGATAGTCCTGAAGTGCTTGTTAATTCCTACTATTTTCAGGATTTTGACAAAATGCATACGGTTACACTTTCATACAGAATTTCTGAATCATCATATTGGCGTGAAGACTTTGCCAAAATTCTAAAGTCTATAAGGATAAATAAAACGTAATTTCAATATTGCTGAGAATAGGTAAACCACTAAAATAAAATGTCGGAGTTAGTTTGTTACAACTGTGGTAAGTACCTAAATGATAAGGATTCCACAAAAGAACATATTCCATCAAAAAATTTGTTTGAAGGATACGAAAATCACTATAAGGTTAATAGAATCACAGTTCCAGCTTGCTTTACCTGCAATAACTCATATAGCCTTACAGATGAGGAGTTTAGAAATATGATTGGAATCATAGCTAAGAGAAGGGAAAATGCCTCAATAACCGAGAAAACCATTAGATCTATAAATCGAAAGGAATCTTCAAGAAATAGAAAAATATTTGATGGATTCGGTAAAGTTTCAGGTATCTATTTCAATAAAACACCAATTGAAAATTTCCATAAAAAGATATTCAAGGGCTTGTTTTATCACCAATACGGAAGAGTATTATCAATCGACTACTTTCTATTTGTGAACATTAATGAAGATGATTGGTCCCATGAAATGCTAGGGTTTTTAGGGTATCTTAAAGAATTGTTCAATTTCAAATTCTCCGGACACCCATCAATTCTTAAATATTCAATACAACCTTTTCGAATAGGAATAACTAACAAATCAAAAATTGACTTGTTGCCAGATTCAAATGAGGGGATTTTTGTTGGATATTTAGATTTTAACGAGGAACACGCATCGCTAATACTTGCCGTTAATAAAGATTTAATAGGTGCATAACAGATACTATCATCCATAAGCTTACTCAGCTACTTGCAAGGGTCAGTGAGAAAAGATACTTTTAATTACATTTGAAAAGACCAGCTTACGGATGATAGTTGGTCGTTACCCTTCATAGCGAAGAAATTCCCTTATCTTATTAAATATCATATAAGACTAGAGCGTATGAAAAAAAGGGAGTGGTTGCCAACTCCTCAAATAATCGAAAAAGATGGAGGCGTAGAGGTTGCGATATTTAAAAATAACCAAGTCACCCCGCAAGATAGCCCGCAAGTCAAG
>CAWKCO010000001.1:0-178511 GCA_963848175.1 uncultured Cytophagales bacterium | reverse complement strand
GAATGTATAGCTGAAGGATCTTCATCCGAAGTGTTTATTACAAGCGAAGAAAAATGGACTCATTTAAACAGAGAATATCATGGAAACTAAAGAAAAGCTGGAAGATCTTCGTCAAAAGGTAGATTTAGGTTTAAGAGAAGCCTATAGAAAAATGGTGGAATTCAAAAAAAAGAACAATAGTCCCTTGATTGTATCGCGAGACGGCAAGGTGATAGCGATACAGCCAGACGATATCAATCCTACAACTCATTCTTCAAATTGAGCTTGTTAAGTTCATAATTGGGTTTTGTAGCACGTGCTGCAAACGATAATACTACTTTAACTGTCCGTGCATGACTCTCAATAATTTCCTTTCACTACTACTCGCTCTAGGACTAGGACTATATGCTATTAGAGGCCTACTGAACTGGGTGGTGCTCAGCAAAACTGAGAACAGCAATCACCCGAGAATCTTTAGCCGAAATCCTAATGGCCTTTTGTTGATGATTCGCCATCTGACTATTAGTTCTACAAAATTTTGGTGGCAAGGTGATGAACTTCGAACACTGAAAACACTCTCCAATATCATTTCTGGGCTATTATATTTTTTGATTCTTGTATTGGCTTTAGTGTTCATAATCAGCTATAAATTATAAGTTCTTCTTCTAATCACCTTTAATCCCAATTTACACCAAACCCCTCCCCGTGCTCAAGCACAACCTGCACTTTCATGCACAACTTCACTTAAAAGCTGCATGTACTTTCCGATTTTGTTATCGTTTTCGATCTTAGTTTGAATTAATATTGCAACATGAATTTTGCAATGCTAGAAAAAGAGCTGGAAGGTCAGCTTTTTACCGACGAAACCACTCGAAAACTGTATGCCACGGATGCTTCTGCTTACCGTGAAATACCTGTGGCTGTGGCACATCCCAAATCAGATGCTGATTTGGTGAAACTTGTTCGCTTTGCCAACGAAAACAAAACCTCGCTTATTCCTCGTACGGCTGGCACTTCGCTTGCTGGACAGGTAGTTGGCGGAGGAATCGTGGTGGACGTCTCCAAGCATTTCAGCAAAATATTGGAAATCAATGCGGAGGAAGGATGGGCTATCGTGCAGCCGGGTGTGGTACGTGACGACCTCAACTTTCACTTAAAAGAACACGGATTTTTCTTTGCTCCCGAAACATCTACGGCCAACCGTGCCATGATCGGTGGGATGATCGGCAACAACTCTTGCGGGTCAAACTCTGTGGTATACGGAAGCACGCGCGAGCATCTGATCGAATCTGAGGCCATTCTTGCAGATGGAAGTGTTACCACTTTTGGTAGCTTAGATATGAATGCTTTTTTGGCGAAAGCCAATGGCATAGGTGTATCTGGCGATTTGGAAACAAACATCTACTTACACGCGAAGGAGATGCTTTCCAACAAGGAAAATATTGCCGAAATAGAAAAGGAATATCCGAAACCAACGATCCCGAGAAGGAACACGGGCTATGCCATAGACATGCTAGCCAGAATGGAGCCATTCACAGAAACTGGCGCACCATTCAACTTCAATGGATTGATTGCGGGTTCTGAGGGCACTTTGGCTTTTATCACCAAAGCAAAAATCAAACTCACGCCTATTGCGCCTCCTCATAAACGGTTGGTGTGTATCCATTGCCATTCTATAGATGAGTCGCTCCACGCCAACCTTGTAGCGCTAGAGTATGGCCCGTCTGCATGTGAGCTGATGGATCACTTCATCTTCGAGGCAACAAAAAGAAATATTACCTACCGCGAATATCGCTTCTTTGTAGAGGGCGATCCTCAAGCCATTTTGGTGGTGGAAATCACAAGAGGTACAGAAGAAGAAGCTGAAAAAACAGCACAAGACGTTATCGCCGCATTAAAGAGCAAAAACCTTGGCTACTCCTACCCAATCGTGGGCGGTGCAGATATCGCAAAGGTTTGGGGACTGAGAAAGGCGGGCTTGGGGCTGCTTTCCAATGTTCCTGGAGATGCCAAACCTGCTCCTGTGATTGAAGACACGGCTGTAGATGTAAAAGACCTGCCAGCCTTTATCGCTGAGTTTAACAAGACGTTGGAAGGTCACGGACTCTTCTGTGTGCATTATGCGCATGCCGGATCTGGTGAGCTACACCTTCGCCCAATTCTGGATTTGAAAACCGCTGAAGGCGTTCGGCTATTCAGAACCGTAGCTGAGGACATTGCCAAGCTCGTGAAAAAATATAAAGGCTCACTTTCTGGTGAGCACGGCGATGGTCGTTTGCGTGGAGAATTTATCCCACAAATGATCGGAGCGCACAACTACGAGCTCATCAAGCAAGTGAAGCAAACGTGGGATCCGAACAACATTTTCAACCCGGGAAAAATCGTGAATACGCCTCCAATGGATACGTCTTTGCGATATGATATTGGTCAGGAAACGAAGCAGTACGACACGATCTTGGACTTTTCTGAGAGCCAAGGATTTTTGCGTGCAGCCGAAATGTGTAACGGCTCTGGCGACTGCCGAAAATCTGAGCTGAGTGGCGGCACGATGTGCCCAAGCTACATGGCTACTCGCGATGAAAAAGACACGACTCGCGCACGGGCTAACATTCTGAGGGAAATGCTCACGCGCTCTGATAAAGAAAATCCTTTTGCTCACGACGAGATCAAAGAGGTATTGGATCTATGCCTCAGCTGCAAAGGCTGCAAGTCTGAGTGTCCTTCGAATGTGGATATGGGCAAACTCAAACAAGAGTGGCAATACCAGTATTACAAGGAAAAGGGTGTGCCTTTTAGAAATAGGCTTATTGGCAATTTCGCTGGGGGTATGAAGCTGGCCTCTGCTATGCCGTGGGGGTATAAGCTTGCTTTTAGCAATAAACTCACATCGTCTATCGCCAAGTCGGTTATTGGATTTGCAGATGGCAGAAGCATGCCTACGCTTTCTAAAACTACTTGGGAGAAATGGTTCAAAAAGGACTTTAAACCAAGTGTAAAAACACCTAAGAAGACGGTGTTCATCTTTATTGATGAGTTGATCAATTATAATGAGGCGGAGATCGGCATCACAACGGTGAAGTTGCTAGACAAGCTAGGCTATGAGGTGAAGTATGTGAAGCATGCTCTGTCTGCGCGTACGTTTTTGTCCAAAGGACTATTGGAAGAGGCGCGCGAATTGGCCAAAGAAAACATTGCCATTTTCAAAGGCTTGATCACAGCCGAAAACCCTTTAATTGGGGTGGAGCCTTCTGCTATCCTGACTTTCAGAGACGAATATCCTGATCTTGTGCGTGGCGAAGAAAAAGAAGCTGCACTGAAAATCGGCGCGAACACCTTTATGGTAGAGGAGTTTTTGGCGAAGGAGTTAGATGCAGGAAATATTGACGCAAGTCTATTCAAAGAGCAAAAGCACCTGATCAAATTGCATGGACATTGCCAGCAAAAAGCGCTTTCTTCCCTCACTCCCACCAAGAAGATTTTAACGGCACTCGGCAAAAACGAAGTACACCTGATTCCGTCAGGCTGCTGCGGAATGGCTGGTTCATTCGGTTATGAAAAAGAGCACTTTGAATTGTCTATGAAAATAGGCGAGCTGGTGCTTTTCCCTACCGTGCGAAAGCAACCGAAGGAAGTGATCATTGCTGCGCCAGGCACGAGCTGTAGACATCAAATCAAAGACGGTACTGGGCGCAAATCCATGCACCCTGTAGAAATCCTATGGGAAGGTTTGAAGTAAAATAAGTAGATTAGTGACCATTATGTTGGTCACTAATTTGCAAATTGAAAAAGTCAAAAACACGCTCTCCTCTCAGATCGAAGGTTTGCTGTCTGTTTACTTTTTTGGAAGTAGCATCACAAGGGATTTTACTGACACTAGTGATGTGGATATTGCAATCCTAGCAAAACACGACTCACCCATAGACGCTATTCATCTGTGGGAAGTGCGGCACGTACTTGCTGATATCTTAAACCGCGAGGTGGATTTAGTGGATTTAAGAAAGGCCAATACGGTCTTTCAGGCAGAAATTATTTCTACTGGTTTGAGAGTTTATTGTTCGGAGGAATACACGGTGGAGTTTTTCGAAACCATGATCTACTCCATGTACGGTGAACTCAACGAAAATCGCCGTGAAATTTTGGAGACGATACAAAAAGACAAACGCGTGTATGAATGAAGTCATTCAAAATAAGGTAGCCACCATCGAAAAATGCGTTCTTCGTATTGAAAGTGAGATGAGTCACGATTGGAAGAATAACTACACGCATCAAGATGCCCTTTTGCTCAACCTAGAGCGGGCTTGTCAAGCAACTATTGATGCAGCCAATCACATCATAAAAACCAAAAAACTTGGACTTCCTAAACAAAATCGGGAATCATTTGACCTTCTTCAACAAGGTGACATCATAAACGAAAGCCTTGCTTCTGAAATGAAAAAAATGGTCGGGTTTAGAAACATCGCTGTTCACGACTATTCTTCATTGAACCTTCAAGTGGTTGAAAATGTATTGCATACTAAGCTGATTTATTTCAAGCAATTTTGTGAGTCAATAATCTCTCTCTAAAATTTCATCAATGAAAAACCTCCTCCCGCTAATCCTTCTTTTTCTTTCCCTCGCACTTTCTGCCCAAATCAAGCTTGATCCATCCTACACCTACATCAAAAATGGCAAGTCAATCAGCTACTCCAAGGGAGTGAAGTTGCTGCAATCTGGAAATTACGTTGCGGACATCTCTCACGAACTCAAAGAAGTGATCATCAGACAACCTGCCTCGTTGGAAGCAGGTGACGTTTTTCCTTTCGAGTCGGTGGTTGATATAGACGGAAACGTGATTAAAAAAGAAGATTTGGCAGGCAAGGTGGTGGTGATCAACTACTGGTTTATCGGCTGCCGCCCATGTATGATGGAAATGCCCGAACTCAACGAAGTAGTGGCAAAATTCAAAGAAAATGAGGTCGTGTTTTTGGCCTTCGCCAATGAGATCGCTCCACGCGTTTCTTTATTTCTAACCAAACACCCATTCAATTACATGATCATCCCCGATCAGATGACCAAAACTTTGGCCAAAGGCATTACCGTTTTTCCTACCCACTTCATCGTAGATAAAGAAGGGATCATCTCAGAAAGAATGACAGGCTACAGCGAAGGAATTGGTGATAAATTGGCTTCAAAAATCGAAAAACTCTTAAAATAATATGCCTCAAAAAGTAGCATTGGTTCTATCTAGTGGTGGTGCCCGTGGGCTCGCCCACATTGGTGTGATTGAGTCGCTTTTAGCCAATGGCTATGAAATCAGCTCGATTTCTGGTTCATCCATAGGAGCAGTAGTGGGCGCATTTTACGCAAGTGGACGGCTAGGTGACTATCGCGAATGGGTAATGAGCTTCGATCGGATGGATGTTTTCAACCTGATAGATTTCACCTTCTCGGTTCAGGGTTTTGTGAAAGGAGAAAAAGTCTTCAAAACGCTGGAGGGTATGATTCCCGATTGCAACATTGAAGACTTGCGAATTCCGTATTGTGCGGTAGCCACGGATATTGCAGACAAGAAAGAGTTTGTTTTCACCACAGGCAGTATGTATGAAGCAATGAAAGCATCAGTGGCCATCCCTACTGTAATCAAACCTGTGATACTCAATGGCAAGGCCTACATTGATGGTGGGGTGACAAACCCTATCCCTATCGACCATGTGAGCCGAACGGAAGGAGACATCCTAGTGGTATCGAATGTAAACTCCATCATTCCTTATGTGAAGAAAATCGAAAACCCGAAAAAAGAGATTCAAGAGCAAGACAGCTACAACCAGAAAATCCAACAGTTTCTGAGCCGCTGGAGCAACTACCTGCCGGGCAACAATCCAGAGCCAAAAAGTAAATTGGGTTTTTTCGATATCCTTACAGAATCCATTGACTTGATGCAGGATCGGCTGACTTCTCTGCTGCTAGAAAAACATCAGCCGGGCATAGTAGTCAATATTTCTCGTGATGCTTGTGGTACGTTTGAATTTTACAAAGCAGAGGAATTAATCAATGCCGGACGAGCAGCTTGTGATGAGATGATTGCTAAGGATGAGATTTGAGTAGTTTTTCGTGCGTCGATTGAGTCTATACAGAAAGAGCCCAAGTAAAGAATTATACGCTAGAATTTTCAAGAATCAGATGCTCAAGCCTTTCTATTAGCTCAGACAAATATTCCTCAATAATTGACCAAACAATGGTGTAGTCAATGCCAAAATATTCGTGAACAATTCTATTTCTAAATCCTCGTAATCGATTCCATTCAATCTCAGGGTTTTGCAGTCTAAAATCTGCATCTATCCTATTTGCTGCTTCTCCTACAATTTCGAAGTTCCTTACTACAGCATCCATGGTTTTATCATCTGAGATGAAAGAATCAAAATCGAGTCCATCAGTATAGCGTCTTATTTTTGAGCACGCCTCAAGCATATCACCAAGCAATAGCAGAAAATCACGTTTAGACATAAATAAGATCAGAATCAATGGATTCAAAGTACTTCTCTTTAATCCCCTTCCTCGAAACCAAATCCACTTTAATTCCTACCAGATTTTCAATTTCTTCTGCTAAATCAATGAATCGGATTCCTATTGAATCGTTGAACTCCACAACTAGATCCAAATCACTGGCGGTGTTCTGATCATTTCTAGCGTATGAGCCAAAAATTGCCAACGACTTAATAGGGTATTCAGAAAACAAGTGTAGTCTGTGTTTTTCTAAAGTGCCTTTAATATCCTGTAATGATACCATAGACTAAATTTAGTTGTTTTTTTAGAATCGACATAATCAGGATATTTCGTACTGTGTATTGATTTCGCTTTTTGAAAATCAGGTATGCTTAACAGTTTTACTATGCAAAAGAACTGATAGCGAAAGCTGATTGCCAAGAAGGGGCTTTGAATAACGTTATTTGATTTTTGAAGGCTACATGCTAGCACACCAAAATTGAAAGGGGGCTCAAAGCCCCCTTTCTCTCTTCAACATGAAACTAATAATTAAAACCTCTACTACTTTTCTTATCTAAGGCGAATCTGAGACGACCCCAAGTACACCTCGCCTGCGTAGATGTCGATATTGTAGATCCCACCATCTAATTTTTCTTCTGGCTTATAGGTAAGCACAATCCTTTTTGTAAAGTCATTTGCTTGCACTTTCCAATCTGTAGACGCGATCAGATCTGTATTTGACTCCAATTTTCACTCGCTACGTAGTTGATCGTTTTTGATTTTTCACTGCTTACTTTCTGACCTTTAGGATTAGTGATTGTAAACCTTAAGTTCTCTGTCATCGAAATTGGTAAGTCAAAACCTGCCACCAACTCTTTGGTTTTCCTTGCTTTCACAGTCAGCTTCTCACCTTTTTTGTGTGCCTCCAAACCGTAGTTGTTGGCCATCAGCGAAGACAAGCATTTCATTTCTTGCAGCAAGCGCATCATTTTTAGACTTCATCAATTCAGCATCGTATTTCATATCGTTGTTGCGAGTCTCCAATGACTTCAGTTTTGAATTCAATTGTGCCAGTTGCTCATCGGAGATTTTCTTTTCTTGCAAGAGGGCTTCCAATTCTTTCTTGTATTTGTCGCGCTCATTGTAGGCCGCATTCAAGTTTTTCAATTGGTTTTCTTTTTTAGAAAGCTCCGACTGAAGGTTTTTTACCGATTCGGAAAGCTCACCATTTTTGCTCGACTTAGCGCTGATCTCCGTTTTTAAGCTTTTCTATTTCTTTTGCGAGCGCTAGCTTCTCTGAGAGCATCTTCTCAGATTTTACTTTCTCTTCGGTGAGGGTTCGCTCTACAGCATTTTTTTCCCGTCATCAGGTGTACACACAACCCGAAGGACGTCAAGTAAGAAAACTGTTACTACTATTGCTATGGTACTTTCTTTAGATTTAAACATGGTTGAATATTTTTCGAGTTTATGATAGCTCTAACGCCCACCACATTAAGACACCATGAAGAGGAGATTAAAAAGAGATTAAAAAATCAGGCCAATGGAAAAATGACTGTAACTGTCGTTCCTGAGCCTTCTTTGGAGATCAATTTCTAAATTACCATCGTGAATTTGAGTGATCCTTTTCACCAAACTCATACCGATACCACTTCCCGAAACACCCGCACTGTTGCCCGCTCTGAAAAATGGCGCGCCCACTCTGGCCAAATCTTCCTGAGGAATCCCTATGCCTCTATCGGACAACGGCCTACTTGCAGACCAGCCCTCGACTGCCCCAATGCTGATCTCCACGCCTCGATCCAAACCATATTTGCAGGCATTGTCCATTAGGTTGCGAAAAAGATGTTCTAGCAACTGTTCATTTCCTTTGATCTGTAGCAGTGCCTCATCATCGATAGCTTCAGACATAGTCACGGCTATGCGAACCTTAGGGTAGTTGATTTTGAATGCGTCCACTAGCTGCCAAATCACATTATCTATGCGCACCGTCTGAAAAGTTTCTTTGAAACCGTCGAGCTTGGTGAGCAAGAGCAGTTTGGACGTGAGATCAGAGATTTTGTTTACTTCGTCTTTTACAACTTGCAGCGTGTGTTGATAATCGGCGGCAGTTTGTGTTTTGAGTAGCGCCACATCCACTTGTGTCAAGATTCGCGTAAGGGGCGTGCGCATTTCGTGGGAACTATTGGCAATAAAGTTTTTTTGACTTTCGAAAGCCGCCTGCATTCGTGAAAGCATTTCATTGAAAGTAATCCCCAAAAGCGCAATTTCATCCGACCCATTGCCTACCGACACCCGACCGTCGAGTTTGGCTGGATCCAGTGCATTTACTTCATGCATTACTTGATTGATAGGCGCCAAAGCTCGGCCAGCATACACTCTACCCACAGCTCCTGCTATGAGCATAGAGGTCAGAAATGTGATCAAAAGTATGTTGCGAAGATTGGACAGTTTACTCAGACCATAGATATCTTTAGCTCCAGCTATGACCACAAAACGATCATACTGCCCTTCATACAGGATACCCAACACCTCCACTTCCCCAGCCTGCGTCCATTCCTGATCGCCTTCTAGTCGGATGGTGTTGAAAATGGCCTCCTCGATAAGAATGGAATTTTCAGGATCGGTAGTAAACACCTCCATGTTGTTGTAATCAAAAACGCTGATTTTCTCTCCAGGTAAGCGAATGGGATTGGCATTTTCTATCTTTTGCAAAAGCGTGGCATCCACTTGGTCTTCGTCAATAAGCAAGCGTGCGATCAATTCTGACCTGCTGTGTAAGCGCCTGTAAAATTCCTCCTTGCGATAATTGGACGAAGCAAAATAAATGATCAGCGAGCCGACAATCCATATCGCTCCGAAGATGGCTACAAACTGCAGCGTGAGGCGGGACTTGATATCAGGCGATTTCATGGCTCAGCATGTACCCCATGCCCACTTTGGTGTGAATCAATTTATGCTCATGCGCCTTGTCTATCTTCTTCCTCAGAATATTGATATACACATCCACCACATTCGTTCCCGGATCGAAATTCAAATCCCAAACCTGCTCAGTGATCTGGATGCGAGACAGCACCTTGCCTTTGTTGCTCATGAGATAATGCAGAAGGCTAAACTCTTTGGCCGTCAGGTCAATTTTGATTCCTCCGCGCTGCGCGGTTTTGGTGCTCAAATCCAGTTCCAAATCTGCCAGCTTCAGCCTTTGCACTTCTTCTGGCGCTACGGCCTTCCTGTTGGTCACCACCTTGATTCTAGCCAGTAACTCCCGCAGATCAAACGGCTTGACCATATAATCATCCGCTCCTGACTCTAGTCCCTCCACTTTGTCGTCTATACTGTCTAGCGCCGTAAGCATAATGATTTTCATAGCTGGATATTCCGCTCGTGCTTCTTTGCAGACTTCAAAGCCATTTTTTCCAGGGAGAATCAGATCGCAGAGCATCAGGTCGAAGGACTTCTGACGAAGAACTTTCAAAGCCATCAGCCCATCGTAGGCCACCATCACGGTAAAGCCATGAGCTTCCATCCCTGCCTTGAGGTTTTCGGCCACTTTCACTTCATCTTCTACGATCAATAGATGCATGCGCGCTATTTACGGATTGTTTGAGGGATGGTTGTACCAATGAATAAGCAAAATCTGTCATAAACTCTCCCTACAAATAGATTGTTGGATATCGAATTCAAACCTCCTTTTTTATTGCTTTATTGTGTGCTTTTGGCAGGGTGAAAGAGAAAACACTTCCTTGATCAACCTCGCTTTTCACCGTAATCTGCCCGCCTTGTGTTTCCACTAGCTCCTTGCTCAGGCTTAGACCAATCCCAGTTCCTTGTTCTCCGCTCGTGCCATGTGTACTGCTGTTTATCACCGAATCAAAGATCACCTTCGCTTGCTCCTCCGACATCCCTACGCCTGTATCGCTCACATCTACTTTCACAAACTCACCATCGGCTATTGCTGCGATGGTTATTTTTCCTCCACTTTCAGTGTATTTGATGCCGTTTCCAATCAGGTTTCTCATGATTGTATTGAGCATATAGGGGTCGGCCCACACGTCAT
Source organism: uncultured Cytophagales bacterium (assembly GCA_963848175.1). Taxonomy (GTDB): domain Bacteria; phylum Bacteroidota; class Bacteroidia; order Cytophagales; family Cyclobacteriaceae; genus JAMZMI01. The sequence goes on along the minus strand of CAWKCO010000001.1, from coordinate 168,013 downwards.
GATTTGGCAAAATCGCATTGTCAATAGCAATGCCCTTTTCTTCAGCCACACCCTTCATCATCTGCACCACGCCATCCGCAACATCATTTAGATTCAAAGTCTTGGGACTAAATTCTAGCAAGCCAGATTCGCTCCGTGCCCAAGTCAAAATATTCGAAAACAATTCATTGGTGCTATCAACCTGCTCTGTGAGCTTTCCAACCAATCGCATAAAATCCTCTTGAGTAATGATGCCTTCGGAGGCATCCATCAAGTGAAGCATAGACGAAAGAGTATTCATGGGAGCTTTGAGGTCATGACCAATGATGGACAAAAATTTGTTCTTGGCAGAGTTTAATTCCGCCAGGTTCTCTTCTATAGATTTTTGTTTAGAAATATCCTGATGTGTGACAATGGCAAATTCATCCGACATGCGAAGTTCCTGAGGGAAAAGGCAGATATTGACATGTATCCATATCAGCTCATTGGTGCGTTTATTGACCAAACGCAGTTCACCATCAAAATTTGAAATTTTGCCCTTTTGAAGTTCATAGAGCAGCTCATGCGCCAACGGAACATCCTCTGGGTGCAACCCTAAATCAAATGGCTGACCGAGCAGTTCTTCCCTGCTATAGCCACTTATCTCACAGGTTCTTTTGTTTACAAACACATGGTTGCCCTCATAATCATAGATGATCACTCCGGCTTTAGAGTTGTCATATATGGCTTGTAGCCGCTTCTCATTTTTCAGAATAAATTCCTTTTGTCGCTCCTCCCTTTTCATAGAAGCAATCATCTGGCGGGTAACCACCACCGTCACTATCACAACGAAAAGTTCTATGAGATAAAACCATACCAGCGCTTTGGGTTTAGACTTAGGGCTCAAAGCAAAGTCCCATGAGAGATTCTGAAGGTTTGTGCTGATGAAAATGTTTTTAGTGTTTTCAAATAAAGCCGAATCACCAAAAAACATGAATCCTTTTGCATCTAAATCATGAGGAACAACACGGATAGCTAATTCATATTCGTCACTGGTATAAGGTTCTATGAAATTGCTCAGCAGGCTGTCAGTTTTGAATAGCGATACGGCCATGCCCCAATAAACCTCATCAATGTAAATGGGCTTTTTGTAAATCAACCCAGTGCCTCCTTGTACCAAATTTACCGGACCCAAGATGATGCCCGTTTTGTTTTTGATGGCCACCTTGGTCTGCTCCCATTCCTTTTTTTGCTTTGGCAAATAAAAATTGATGGCCGACTCATTGCCCACTATGGGTTCTACAAACCAAATGGTGGAGTCTTTGACCAAATTGAGAATGGCAATGGAATTGTAATTGCTACGCAGCTCATAGAGAAAGCTCATAAAGCGCACCGAATCTATCTGCTCATGATGTCCCTGCACATAGGCGATGATACCATCTACAGGAGCGTTGAATTTATAGTTGAGGTTTTGGGTAAGGTTGTCTGTGAGAGACTCGCCATACATCACAGTATCTTGACGGTACTTAGACACAATCTCGCGACGCTTGAGCTCTATCACCGCTACAAAGAGCAGTAAAAATACCAGCGCGATAAAAATGTATTTGAAATACGGTTCTAAGAATATTTTGGGGTGCTTCCTGTTCATATTGGATTTGCTCCATGGAAGTTAATCAAAATCTAAGTTTTCTCAGAACGGGAGGAATATCAAGCTTGGGGTATGGGAGAGAGTGGGTCAATCTTAAGTTAATTCTTTCATACTAAATCACACGTGTGAGTTTCAGAACTGACTTATTAAGGTTCTTAATATTCTCGCCTGAACGCTATTCTCAACAAGAATTCAACTTTCTTAATTGATGTGCACGGTCTTTGCTGATGATCACATAATTCCTGTGCCATCTTCTAATGGCAAGCAAAACGTTCAATCTAAAATAATCTTGACCAGAAATACCCGTGATTCTAATCTCAACCTGGAAAGACTTTCATCAATAAGAACTTCGTGCCGATTTATTGAACCACCTTTGGAAGGAGTTCGCTTTGAATCAATTTGGCCAATTTCTTGTGCTCTTTAAAGCTGAATCCTTATCATCATTCCCGAGCACCACACCAATAATCATAACTAAAATGGCATTTTCTGGAGAACGATGTATCAATGTACTCCTCAACCAAAGTACAAGGAAAACCATTATCACACAGGACATAAATGTTTCTAAGCAGATTGGCCACCGTTTGCGAGTCGTTTGGACAATCGGAAGTTGAAGCATTTCATAACATTAATGTTCCTACAAAAGCCTCTCTAACAATCGCTTACTTGACAAACATCAAATCTAATTCATTTCCCCTAAGCCTCAAAGGCTAGCGATAAACAACTTCAGTCATTGACTAAAGGAAAAGACGGCTTGCATGTCTTCCTTTTTTAAGTGAGGGTACGATTGCCGTATTTTGTCTTCGTTCCAACCATCAGCCAAACCCTCTAAAATGAATTCAACAGAAATCCGTGTCCCTTTAATCAGTGGCTTACCTAGCAGTACATCTCGATCCGACACTATTCTTTCACTCCAATTCATGATTAAAAATACACAAAATTTTGCAGGTTGTCCATCAATAGGATCAAGCAGATCACCTTCATTTTGATCCATTCTGCTTTCCATAATTACAAAATCCCCCTTTCTCGAAATAAAAAAGCAACCCCAACCAGACCACTCCACCAATTGTTAGTTTTTACTACTAAAAATTCAGTAAAAGCTACCAACTATTTCAGTCAATCAACTTATTCTAGGTTAAAAGGCAACTCGGCTAGGTTAAAAGGTGAGAGCAGTCGGATAAAACATAACTCAGTTAGGCTAAAACTTCAACTATCTAGGTAAAAAGATAGACCTGTTCGGGTATTTACAAAGTCAGCTAGGTTAAAAGGTAAGCCACTTAGGCTAAAAGGTCAACTACCGTGGTAAAAACGTAAGCGATAGTAGTAAAAAGCTCGCCTTTTATAGTAAAACAAGAAAATTGTATGACTAAAACGCAACTCTTTTCAGTAAAACTTGATCCTTGTTTGTGAACAACGTATCTTTTGGTAGTAAAAACGAAACACTGCTATGCTAAAACTTAATCTCTCTTACATATTCCAGATACGAGGAATCAAAAATCACTACGGCTTTATCAAGCAACTGGGACTGAGCCATGACGTAAGTCACCGCTTGGCTCAAGGCCAAACTTTGGGTGTAAAGATGCGGCACCTTGAAGCCCTCTGCCTTGCACTACACTGCACTCCCAATGATCTCATGGAGTTTGACGACAGTGATAGCCGAATTAGCTCCGAGCATCCATTGCAAGCACTCAAGCGAGATGCAGCCACAATGGAAACCATGGAGAAACTAAGAAAACTGCCACTTAGCAAAATCAAAAAACTCCAAGAAGTGATGGAAGAGTTGGGGTGAGTAATGAGGCTTTACACATTGCTTAAAAACAAAAGATCACTCATCGCAAACCCTAAAATCCGCGATGAGTGATGGTCATTATATTTAGAAGAGCTGCCGAGCTTAATGGATATTCGGTGATCGGTGATAATAATTTGAATGCTAAACTTTCATTTTTCAACTATCCACTTTAATCTTTCAACTTTTCACTGATTCAATCTTTTATCCTCCCAAACCTCAAAGCCTTGAGCATAAAATCAGGAAGCGGCTTCAGTGGGTCACGCTTTTCTACATTGAGGAAGATGCCAAATTTCTCCAGAATGGGAATTTTATACACCTCGATCAATTCTATCAAAGTCCCATCTGGGTCTTCTATATAAGTACAATGCACTTTGGTAGTACCACCCATCTCTAGGATGTCTTTTGTGTCGCAAGTAAATCCAAAGCCTTTGGCGTCAAGGTCTTTGCCAAGGGCAGCCATGCCTCGCACGTCAAATCCCACATGCACAAAACCAATATCTCCCCACAGGCGGCCTTCGTAGATTTTCTTTGGCGTGTAGTTTTTGGCTTCTACCAGCTCAAGATACGTGTCGGCAGAAACCTTGGCAAACCCACCACCCGGAGGATTGGATTGTGTGAGCTTCACCCTTCTGAATTCTTTTTCGCCACCAGCCAGATTTTTCCAATCCGCAAATACGGCTGTTTGGTCATAGATCACTTTGTCATATCCCAAGATGTCGGAATATAGCGACATGGCCTTTTCGATGCTAGACACCCCAATGGTGCAGCCGTTTGGGCCACCGGTGATGTGAGGGCCTTTGGCATAAAAATTTCCGCCTTCCAATATCTGAAAATACAGTCCGTTGGGGTCGGTTACGTAGAACGTCTCGCCACCATCAGGCATGGTGACCAGGTCGGTAACCATCGTCGCGCCATTTTTCTTGTAGTATTCGTAAGTTGCTTTTACGTCTTTGGTTTTGACCTGAGTAATAAAAATACCCAGATCGCCGAGCTGAAATTCCACATCGGCGTTTGTAGCAGTAAATGAAGTCGGGTTCACCACCTCCATGGCACAGCCACCTTGCAGGTTCAAGATCATGGTTGCACGCTTGGTGATGGTTTCGTTGTTGGTATAGATATCCATCAGCGGAGCTGGTGCTTCTCCATTGAATATGGCGATATCCATGCCCATAAACTTGCGGTACCACTTCTGAGAAAGTTCTGAGTCTGGCACTCCCACCCCGATATGCTGTATTCCGTTGATCCTTGTGTACATAACCTGCTTTTTTTGAAACCGCTAAAATAGAGATTGATTTTTTCTCTGACAACAAATGCGCGGTGCGGTGAGCGCTTTACGCAGTGCGCTATTCGCTTTTGTCCTCATAAAATAGGTTGACAGGCTACCTACCTAAAGTCTAATAATCTCCCCGCGAAAGTCTATCATCTCAATGCTAATTGCGGTTACTTTGCGGAATGCGATTTTTTCTGGACATAGCTTATCTGGGCACAGCCTTTCACGGCTGGCAGATACAGAACAACGCCCACACCGTACAAGCCGAAATCAACAAGGCACTGAGCACGGTTTTGCGAAACGAAATTGCCTGCATGGGTAGCGGGCGTACAGATACGGGTGTGCATGCTTCGCAGCAAATCGCGCATTTCGATACAGAGGAGACCTTTGTGCCTGCGAATTTGGTATATAAACTCAATGCTTTTTTGCCTAAAACCATAGGTATCAAAGACTGTCTGCCAGTAAAGCCAGAAGCTCACGCGCGGTTTGATGCCGACGTGCGGTCTTATGAATATCACATCCATACGCTCAAAAACCCCTTTAAAGAAGGGCAGTCATACCTCTTTGCTGCCGAACTAGATTTGGCTGCCATAGATGCGGCGTGTCAGTTGATTTTGGGGTGGCAAAACTTTCAGGCCTTCTGCCGTGTTCGTACAGAAGTCAATACATTTAATTGCGACATCAAGGAAATAAAGTGGGTGCCAACGAACGAGGGTTATATTTTTCACGTAAGTGCCAACAGATTTTTGAGGGGGATGGTGCGCGCCATGGTGGGCACGCTGCTAGACGTGGGGCAAGGGCGCATGTCCATTGAGCAATTAAAATCCGCTCTGGAAAGTGGGGATCGACGAAAAGTGGGGAGGGCAGTTCCCCCAGATGGTTTATTTTTGACGCGGGTATCATACCCCGATCATCTCTTTATCAAATAGATTTTGGAAAAAGAAAAAATCAGTGGAAACATCGTAGACCTGAAGGTCTTGGGGAGGCTTTTTGCCTTTGCCAAACCGTATATGGGCAAGTTCTATTTTTTGGTGGGGCTTACTTTTGCGTTGGCAATCCTCAGCCCTATCAAACCTTTTTTGATCCAAAAAACCATAGATGAAAATGTGGCGGTAGGCGACTACAAGGGGTTGGTCACCATGACGATCATCTTGATCGCTATATTGGTGGCTCAGTCCATTGTTCAGTATTACCACACATTCGTGTCGGGCTGGCTGGGGCAATACATCATCAAAGACATCCGAATCAAGCTTTTTGCACATATTCAGAGCTTGCGCCTCAAGTTTTTTGACAATACACCGATAGGAAGATTGGTCACGCGTAGTGTTTCCGATATCGAAACACTTTCCGAAGTTTTTAGTACGGGTATTGCTGGCATGGTATCAGATGTTTTGCAGCTCTTGGTCATAGTGGGGTTGATGTTTTACACTAGCTGGCAACTGACTCTGGTGAGTTTGGCGCTCTTGCCAATTCTGCTTTTTGCCACCTATATTTTCAAAGAGAAAGTAAAAAAATCCTTCAACGAAGTGCGCACAGCTGTGAGCAATCTCAACACGTTTGTGCAGGAGCATATCACGGGCATGAACATCGTGCAGATTTTCAATGCCGAGAAACGAGAATACGAAAAATTCAAAGAGATCAACCGAGAGCATCGCCGAGCCAATGTAAAATCTGTGATGTATTACTCGGTCTATTTCCCGGTTGCAGAAATCATTCAGGCTGGTGGTATCGGCTTGGTGGTATGGTGGGGTGCTTCTGGCGTGATCAAAGAAGAACTGACCCTTGGCGTATTGATCGCTTTTATCATGTACATCCAGATGTTTTTCCGTCCTATCCGCATGATCGCCGATCGATTCAATACGCTACAAATGGGGATCGTGAGCTCTAACCGTATTTTGGATTTGCTGGATAGCAAAGAAAATATCCCTGACGATGGCACTTATACGCCAAGCGAAATCCGTGGAGATGTGAGTTTCAAGGAGGTCTCTTTTGCCTACAATGATGAAGACTGGGTATTGAAAAATATCAACTTCGAGGTAAAGCAAGGCGAAGTGCTGGCGCTGGTAGGCGCTACTGGCGCGGGCAAATCGTCTGTGATCAACTTGCTCAATCGCTTCTATGAAATCAACAAAGGGGAAATCACACTCGATGGCCGAAACATTCGTGATTACCACCTCAATAATCTGCGAGCGCATATTTCCGTGGTGTTGCAAGATGTATTCTTGTTTTCCGATAGCATATACAACAATATCACGCTTCGCAATACTGAAATTCCTATCGAAAAAGTGAAGGAAGCTGCGGAGCTCGTGGGAGCAAATGAATTCATAGAACGCTTGCCTGGCGGATACAACTACAACGTAATGGAGCGTGGAGCTACGCTCTCTGTAGGTCAGCGCCAGTTGATCTCCTTTGTGCGGGCGATGGTTTATGATCCAAAAATCATCGTGCTGGACGAGGCTACCTCCTCCGTAGATACCGAAACCGAAGAGCTGATACAAGCCGCGATACAAAAGCTTATGGCAGGGCGCACATCCATTGTGATTGCCCACCGCCTGTCCACCATTCAAAATGCGAATAAAATCCTTGTGCTGGACAAAGGCGAAATTATGGAAAGCGGCACGCACGACGAGCTGTTAAAACTGGACGGACACTACGCTCAACTTCACCGGATGCAGTATAAGGAGGTGGTGTGAGCATATGGTCCGAAGAAGGTTCGGGATTTTGAGAAAAAGACATTGTTTACATTTTTTTATATCAAACCAAAGTGAAAGACACAAGCCACCACGATGAGTGGATTGCAAGAATGACATTCGCCTCGGTATATCCGCATTATGTCTCGAAAGTTGAGAAAAAGAACCGGACAAAAGAAGAATTGCATCAAGTCATAGAATGGTTGACGAGCTACGATGAAAGCCAGCTAATGGAGCTCATTGAAAAAGAAGTCACATTCGAGGAGTTCTTTGCCAAGGCCTCAATCAATCCAAATGCTCAATTGATTACGGGCGTGATCTGTGGCTACCGCGTAGAAGAAATAGCAAACAAACTGACTCAGCAAGTAAGGTATTTGGATAAACTGGTGGATGAATTGGCTAAAGGCCGGAAAATGGAAAAGATTCTGAGAAGTGCCTAGAGCACCTCTCCATTTCAAGTAACTTTCGTAAAACCCAACCCCTTCAATCATGACTGAACAATACTTACAAAACACCATCAAGCTGGCCAAATACTACAAAAGCCTTGGTGATAGTACTTTTGCTCAGCTAGACGAAAGCGACATTCACTGGTCTGCCGGAGAAAGCTGCAACAGCATTGCTGCCATAGTGAAACACCTGTGGGGCAACATGCTCTCGCGATTCACCAATTTTCTCACAGAAGATGGCGAAAAACCATGGCGTCAGCGCGATGCAGAATTTGAGGATGACATCACAGGCATGGAGGAGCTTCTCAGCAAATGGAATGAAGGTAGGGAGTGCTTCTTGAGCGCACTGGAATCTCTCACTACCGACGATTTAGAAAAGACCATTTATATCCGCAATGAGGGGCACTCGGTGATGGACGCTATTCAACGCCAAATGTCTCATTACCCTATGCACATTGGGCAAATCATTTTTGCAGCCAAATTGCTCAAAGGCGATGACTGGCAATCACTTTCTATACCCAAAGGAGCGAGCAAAGCATACAATACCGATAAGTTTTCGAAAGAAAAGGGCAATCGACATTTTACCGAAGGGGTTTGATCTACGGTTTTTAAAGATTTTCTATCGGTTAGCGTTTATCCCAAAGCAACCTGTGAATGAAATTCATTTTTTGTACAATGCCAGGGGAAATTATGAATGGGTAAACATCAGGTAGCCCCATTGCCCGGTTGATGCTATTGACAGCAAAAGATAAGGGCACACAAGTTTCTACAATCATTTGAAAATCGGCAATGGTATAAGGATCCACAGCTACTACGGCTTGCATGCTTTGGAGTATGTCTGGAGGATTTACACTCAAACCAAAATAGTGGGACGTCTCCACCATGTCCATAACATGAAGATAATGAGCCCAGGTTTCAGCCCAGTCCTCCCACGGATGGGATGTAGCATATTTACTAATAAATGATTCCTGCCAATTGCTGGGCGCACCATTTTGATAATAGGCGTTGAGTGAATCGCCATAGTTAGCTCGCTCATCACCAAAAATTCATCGAAATTCATTTAGAGATGTAGTGATCGCTATAAACAAGTCGATCCCAGAAGTAATGCCCTACTTCATGTCTCAAATGACCGATGAGTGTACGGTAGGGTTCTTGCAATGATATGCGGATTTGCTCGCGCATGGCCGAATCTGCTTCTTTGATCAAAATCGTAATCACGCCGTTGGCATGCCCAGTCATGATCTTGGGATTGTTTTGTTTGGAGATAAAATCAAAACACAATCCTTGGTCGTCATTCAATTTGCTTTTCAGTTCCAGGCCTATCTTCTGAAGTTGGTAGACTAGTCTATGTTTGGCGATTTCCAAATTCTGCCATTTCGGGTAGTTCTTGCCATTACGCAGATTGGGTATCGTGCGATTTAGCTGACAAGCATTACAAAACTCATTGGGATCATACTTATCTAGCAGCCAGTTGCACACGCTCTGCTCCTTGTTTTTGCAATATTTGTACTCGATCTGCTCACGATCAGAAATCATCGCGGCGTATTTTGGATCAAATGTGAGCATCACATGATCCTGATCTCTATAGCCTGAGAGATGTCCACAGTTTTCACATTGAGTGCTTTCAAAAAACAAAGGATGGCCGCAATTTCCGCACTGGAATATTTTCATATCCCTAAGACTGAATTTGTGCTAAAGGGTTGCGTAAATGCACAAAGAAATAAATTTGCAGAAGGTCTGCCGCCTCTCACCAAATTATCCACAATCAAAATTTCAAATGTTTGACAGTCGTAGAGTGGTTGATCAGCTTTTTTAAAGACTCAATTCCGATTTTCAGGTGGTCGTTCACGAAGTTTTCTGTTACGAGTTTGTCACTCTCATCCGTTTTTACACCTTCAGGGATCATTGGCACATCCGAAACGAGTAAGAGCACCCCTGCTGGTATTTCGTTGGCGAATGCCGATGTAAAAATGGTGGCCGTTTCCATGTCTATGGCCATCACTCGCAGCTTGGTTAAGTACTCTTTGAACTTAATGTCATGCTCCCAAACACGCCTGTTTGTGGTGTAAACCGTGCCCGTCCAGTAATCTTTTCCATAATCTCTGATAGCAGCAGAAATTACTTTTTGCAGAGCAAAGGCCGGGAGAGCAGGCACTTCCTGTGGCATGTAGTCGTTACTCGTTCCTTCTCCTCTTATAGCGGCTATTGGTAAGATCAAATCGCCCACCTGATTTTTCTGTTTTAGTCCCCCGCATTTGCCAAGAAATAAAGCTGCCTCAGGCTCAATGGCAGTAAGCAAATCAATAACAGTGGCAGCATTGGGGCTACCCATGCCAAAATTGATAATGGTAAGTCCATCAGCACTGGCGCACTGCATGCTGTTACCTGCGCCTTTCACTTCTACATTGTGCCATGCGGCAAATTGCTCTACATAATTTCGGAAGTTGGTAAGCAGGATGTACTTATTAAAATATGCTAGCGGCTGCCCCGTGTACCGTGGCAACCAGTTTTTTACTATTTCTTCTTTGGTCTTCATACTTGAGGGTTCAGAGACATAAATATCCACTTATTACTGAGAAAGGAAAGCCTTTCGGTAATTTTTCATTTATCAAAGAAAAAGTCGGTGGCATTTTATTTTCAATCATTGACTTATCAGCCTTAGAATAAGAGCATAATTTGATTAATTTGATCCCGTATATAACTCACCACACTTATGAATCGAAAATCCATTTTCTCCGCTATGTTATGCGCTTTGGCATTGTTCACTATGACAGTGAAGGTCAGTGCGCAATCTGTAAAAAATATACCTACTGCCATTGCCCAATTTATGATCGCTGTGGAAGAAGACATGTATATACCTATGGACATTTCCGCTCAAACGATGATGGCCATTGCTATGCAAAAACCTCAAGCTGAAGCGGATGCGCTGATGTACAACACCTATGAGATGATCAGAAAAATGGTTTCCGATACCGGAAAACTGGAAATCCTACCATCAGATGCACTTAAGGGTTCTGTCACACTTTCACGCATGGGCTACCCAATTGGAAATTTGAAAAAGGCAGCAAAAAGTGGGAAATACGAGCAATATGCCACCTTGCTATTGAACGTAGCACAACGATATACCAGCACGCGCACCCGCACTTACGAAAACAATCAAGAGACTGGCATTGCTTCTAGTGGCACAGATGAAACTGCTAAAGCATTCCCTGAAATATTGGTAACTCTGAAAATCGCAGGTAAAGATGGAAAGGTCATTGAAAAATATGTGGGTGCCTACAGGCATGATGAAAAGATCACAATCTCACAACAGAGCCTTCAAGTAGATGGATGGTCTATGGTGATTAACCAAAAAGGAGACGTCATACCATACTACTACTATTTGGAACTGGCTGTCAAAGATCTCATAAGCAAACTCCCATAAGCGACTTCAGAGCCTCGGAAATATTTCGGGGCTTTTTTGTATTTAGTCGAATAGGTTTGAGAGTTTTCCGCTTTCAAGCCTATTGAGTTAGAGATATTTATTATCTTAAAAACATGGATGAAATTACGCTAATCAACCTGTTAAATAAAATCTGCGATCATACTCCCAAGCTTGATTGGAAACTGAATTGTGACTACAACGATGGCTTGAATACCACGGTCATGCAAGCAGTTTTATTTGACAAACAAAGCAGGAAAAAGCAAGGGTCTTTGGTGTTTCGTATGGAAACAGCCATGGTGATTGGCGGTAAATACAAAGGACTTATGCCCTTCTCCACAAAACTCAACGTAGTAGATGCTCTATTGGAAATCTTGCACTACGAAACCACCACCCGCATCCCATCTTATAACTAAACCTCGGTTTGTAACCCGTACTTTCTTCAAAGAACTCTTTTAAAACCCCCATTTGTTTCTTTCCCAACTTTTGTCCAAAATAGGCCACCAAATACAAAGTGAGGAAAATGAACAGGAGCACTGGCACAACCCAAAGAATGTGAGACGGCTCTCCTAATTGCAGATTCACAAGACCAATCATGGTAATGACTAAGGAAGCCAAACCAATGGCTGCATAGAAAAATACAAACATCGTCCATACGCTGGGTCTTGGACCGTAGAGCCCCCTGATGATCGTTTCTCCATCTTCTTCGTCTAGAGTCATTGAGAGTTGGGGCGACCAGTAATGTTGTTCTGCCAATGGCAATTGAAGTGCGATGAATCCTTTGCGTGTTTCACCAATACATGTACTCTCTGGTTGTTTGAGCTGGAGGCTCACTTTTTCAACAATTGATTCAGCACTTTGCGTAATCACGAGTCGAAATCTTGGTCTAATTTGTAGCGTATTGGCTGAGGCGTTTTCCATCGGTTTTACGATATCTCTGCAAAATATCAAAACATGAGAAATATCTATCCCAACAATTAGAATCAGAGCATTTGATCTTCTGCCATAAGTATTACAACTTTAAAGTAAAATCTGCCTATTATGAAATCAATTGTTTTATCTGGAATCGCATTGTTGGCTTTTCAAGCTGGTCACGCTCAGTTTGGAGCATTACAAAAAAAACTACAGGAGAAAGCCGTACAGCTTGTTGAGGAAAAAGTAGAAGAAAAGAATCAATCCTTCGAAATTGAGTCTTTCAACTATGCTATCGCTTTTTTAGACAAGTCTGAATCTTTTGAAAACAAGCAGGAAGGAGAAACGCTCTTTAAAGCTGCCAGCTTTTTGACCAAGGACGAAGAATCCAAAACTGCTCGCGATGAAGCCAAAGACACTTACGAATTTGGTCGGATCAATTACATCAAGCGAAGCTATAAACTAGCGGAGACTACACTCAAACAAGCGGTTGCAGATTTTGAGGTGCTCGGAGATGCTACAGATCCATTGCTACTGAAGTCTATAGGCCTACTCGGCTTGCTGTATAGCGATATGGGCAGATACGAAAAAGCCAAAGAATACACCTCTCGGGCACTCGAAGGCTGGGCAACTCACCATGGCACTACGAGCAAAGGCTATGCTGCAGAGTACAACAATATGGCCGTGCTCAGGTTCAGTCAAGGGGAATACAATACCGCTGAAACTGAAATGAAAACGGCGCTTGAGCTGATCAAAACAGCCGAAGGAGCCAATTCCATGCCCTTCGCTCTTGCGTTGAACAATCAGGCAATCCTCTTTCAATACATGGGCAGAAGTGAAGAGGCTTTGCAGTTGCTCTCCCAATCACTGACTATTTCGGCATCTCTTTTAAAAGAAAAATCAGGCACATATCTTCAATTGCTCACCAACAAGGCTTTGATCCTTCAAGAAAATGAGAAGTTTGCCGAGGCAGAAGCTACCTATCAGGAGGCCATCAATTTACAAACTGCTAGACTGAAACTCAACCGAACTTCTGATCCTGACTATGCGCACATGCTCAACAATCTGGCGTCTCTCTACGCAATTACTAACCGACTGAATGAAGCGGAAGGTCTGTTGAAAGAGAGTTTGAGTATCTATCAAAATAAGTTTGGTAATAGCCATCCGCTTACGGCTGGTGCGCAGCAAGACTTAGGAAATCTCTATCGTACTCAAGCCAAATACACCGAAGCAGAGCCTCTGATCACTGCCGCTCTTTCTACCAACAAATCTCGCTTGGGCGAAAAGCATCCTAAAACGGTGCAAAGCATGGAAGATCTGGCCATCGTAAAATGGAAAAAAGACGAAATAGCTCACTGCCAAAGATTTGTACGCAAGCGTGATGGACTACAGCATGTCTTTTATCAATGAGTTTTTTCCTCCAATGAGCGAAGCAGAAAAAACCAAATATTGGGACAAGCTTAAACCGCGCTATCTGAGCTTTTACAATTTTGCTTTTGATCAGGCTGCAAACAATCCGCAACTGCTAGAATCGGCGCTGAACTACCGCATGGCTACCAAAGGACTACTTCTGAGCACTTCCACCAAAATCAAAAACACCATCCTCAATGGCAATGATCAAGCCTTAATAGCCCTATACAATAAGTGGACAGATCAGAAAAAGGCGTTGGCAGTATATTATAGCCTCTCCAAAGACGAGCTGGCAGAACAGCAAATAGACCTAACCGAAATGGAGCGACAAGCCAACCAAACCGAGCGTGAGCTTTCGCAAAAATCTTCGGCATTCTCGGAAGTGGTGGTTTCTTCTACTCGCAGTTACAAAGACATTTTACCGAAACTAACGGCTCAGCAGGCCGCTATTGAAATGATTCAATATCCATATTTCGACACGAAACTTTCTGAGCAAACCAGATATGCGGCTATTGTGTTAAAATCGGGAAATACACCTAAGCTCGTGATATTAGAAAACGGCAAAGAACTAGATGGCAAGTTTTACAGCTCGTATAAAAACATGATCAAACTCAAGATGAGTGACGACTATTCTTACGACAAATATTGGAGCAAAATAGGGCAAGAAGTAGCTTCCTCAACGAAGATTTATTTTTCACCTGATGGCGTTTATAGCCAAATCAACCTCAATACGCTCAAAGCACCGGATGGCGCTTATGTGGTCACAAAAAAAGATATTACGCTGATAGGAAATGTTGCGGATTTGCTGGGGTCAGCTAGAGCGAAAAACAGTTCCAAAAATGCCTTTTTGCTAGGTTTTCCTGTTTATGGATCTCCATCTATTGCGCCACTACCGGGCACTGGCAAAGAAGTAGGAATTATCAACAATGCACTGAAGGCGAGTCAATACCAAACTACGCTCAAGACCGGAGCTGGCGCTACAGAGACAGCTATCAAAGCTGTGAAAAATCCAAAACTGGTTCATATTGCCACGCATGGATACTTTATGGAGAATGTGCAGTCGTCGGGAAGTGTTTTTGGAGTGCAAGTAGACAATGCGCGTAACAATCCACTGCTCCGTTCGGGCTTGCTGCTGGCAGGAGCTTCTGAAAGTGGAGAACAAACAGGGCAGAGTTTTAGCCAAGAAGATAACGGAATACTTACGGCCTACGAGGCAATGAACCTTTCTTTAGAAAATACAGACATGGTCGTGCTTTCGGCTTGCGAAACGGGCAAGGGAGATGTGAAGTCTGGAGAGGGCGTGTATGGATTACAAAGGGCTTTCACAGTGGCAGGCGCCAAACGTCTGGTGATGAGTCTGTGGAAAGTAGACGATACTGCGACGCAAATGCTGATGTCGTCATTTTATGCCAATTGGATTCAAAAAGGGATGCCTCCTGCGGAGGCATTCCGAAAGGCGCAAATAGACCTGATGAAAACCTATCCAGAGCCTTATTATTGGGGAGCTTTTGTGATGATGGAGTAACCTAGAGACACTAGACCAACCGAATGGTTTTAGTGGCCAAAACTTCCTCATCCAAAAGTATGGATAGTTTCCAATCACCCTTTTTGTCTTCGACAGGTTCCCACACGGTATCGCCAAGAAAAAATTCAAACACGGGATGCTTCACGCGAAATGTTCCTCTGAAGGGCGGTTCGATATTGCCTTCAGCATCCGTAAAGGGCGGATGCTCAATTAAGAAATCTAGGTATCGGCCTTTGGCTTGTGTGATCTCCACAATCATCCCAAACTCTACGCCTATTTGGGCTTCTATTTCTGTAGCAAGTTCAATAAACTGAGGTATTTCATCACTGTCTCGATCCCACTCAGCGTATAGACCGTAGCTGATGATACGCACGTTTATTGGTCGGTTGTTCTTTTTCTTCATCGGGGTGCAAAAGTATAATCAACTCGGCCTCCTCATTGATAACAACATGAATAAAAAATCCCTGAAAGTCATTTTTGCTTACAGGGATTAGGGTGGTGATGGTCAAGAAACGTTCTTACCATGTAGTGCTTTTAAGAAGATGCACGGCGCGCATGATATCCTTTTGTGAAATTTGGCCTAATAGTTTACCAAAGCTCACCACAGGAAAACGACGAATGCGCATACTCAAGAACTTGTCGGCAGCATCAAAAATATTCATTTCAGGCCCGATACAAATCACATTTGGGGTCATGTGCTCCGATACTTTTCCCGAAAGGGTAGGCATATTATTATACTTTCCTCTCACGACTTCCTTCATGCAATCTCCCTCTGAGATTACTCCCACAATTTCACCATCGTCATTCACCACTGGGGCACCCGATATTCGGTTCTTCAATAGATTATTGATCACTTCATCCATACTCATGTCTGGGTGAAAAGTGATCAATTTGGTGGACATATACTCAGCCACGGTCACGGCTGGCTTACCTTCGGATTTGGGTCGTTCGAGCTGAACTCCTCTGTAGCTTTTTACCATAGTTTTAATGTTGTTAGTCTCTTAAATTAGTCAATTTTAAGGTCAAATCCTAGCGAGCACTCCTACTTTCAACACAACGCAGCTAGCTTTTAAAACTCAAAACATCTTCTCCCCTTAAATCACGGGCTTAACCATTGCTTAATAATTAGATAAGAACGCGACAACTGTATTTGCCGTAGATTCCTCTTTTTTTGCTTCGTGCGTGGGGATGAATTGAATTGTCAGGATTTATTCATTTTTACAATCAAATATTCCATCTTGTAGCTTTTAATTTAATAAAGTGAAAGTCAATAATAAGGTCGTTTACCAAAATCTAGATAAGCTCTTTGCGGAAGCGCCCACTTATGATCTAACGGATTCAGACAGATGGGTCATTTTTAGCGACCTGCACATGGGTGATGGTGGCTCTACCGACGATTTTAAAGACAATGCTGATCTTTTCATCAAAGCCTTGAGAGATCATTATTTGAAGAAGAATTTTTCTTTGATACTCAATGGAGATGTGGAAGAATTACAACGCTTTTCATTGAACAAAATCATCAAACGCTGGCCTCAAGTTTATGAGGTTTTTACAGAATTTCATGAGAAGTTCCAACTACTCAAAACCATTGGGAATCATGACATTGAGTTGCCAAGCATTTCTGACAACCCTCACCCTTATGAGCTTCTTGAGGCATTTAAATTTCATTACAAAGAAGACGACCTTTTCATCTTTCACGGACATCAAGCCTCCAAGAAATTCCAATCACACAACCACATCATAGGACTTACGCTTCGATATCTAGCCAATCCTTTAGGAATCAAAAACTATTCGGTGGCGCACGATAGCAAGAAGCAATACAACATTGAGAAGCGCACATACAGCTACTCAGCTTACAGCAAAATAGCCTCAATAATTGGACATACGCACCGCCCATTGTTTGAGTCGATGCACAAAGTAGAGCGGCTCAAATATAAAATAGAGCAGATGTGTCGGGAACTGGCCAAATCGGGTAAACACGATCCTGAAATGGCAAACAAGCATTCGTGCGAATAAAAAAGACCTCAAGCAATATTTCAAGCAAAATAAGGACACCAATTTTCAAAACTACGTCTACAATACGCTCTTTCATATTCCTTGCCTTTTCAATTCAGGTTGCGTGATTGGCAAAAGAGGCATGACCTGTTTGGAAATCGAGGGAGGAAAAATTCGATTGGTACATTGGTTTGACAAAACAAAAAGTGCCAAATACATGCAGCAGACTGGTTATGAGCCAGAGCAACTGGGCGACACAGATTATTACCGAATGGTGCTTAATGAAGAAACGCTAGACTATATTTTCACTAGAATTAGATTTTTGGCATGAGAGCGCTTTTTCTTTTTATTTTCATCGCTTTGTCATTCAATCATTGTCAGCAGAATATGGAAAAATTTGATATTCAAGGTCACAGAGGGTGTCGTGGACTGATGCCCGAAAATACAATTCCTGCTTTTCTCAAAGCGGTAGATTTAGGCGTGACAACTCTCGAATTGGATGTGGTTATCACCAAAGATAATCAGGTGCTGGTAAGTCATGAGCCATTTATGAATGCTGCGTTTTGCTTAGACTCTTTGAGCGAGCCAATCACTTTAGACGATGAGAAGAATTTCAATATCTATGAAATGGATTTGGAGGAGGTCAAAAAATATGATTGTGGTTCTAAACCACATGAGCGCTTTCCTCAACAAGAAAAAATGCATGCCACAAAGCCTTTGCTTTCTGAAGTCTTTGACGCAGTAGAGAAGTACATTGCACAAAATAAACTCGCTCAAGTCAATTACAATATTGAAATAAAAAGCGAGGAAGCGTGGGACGATTTATATCACCCTAGCCCTCAAGTTTTCTCTGAAATCGTTTTTCGTTTGATAAATCAAAAAATGGATTGGGAGCGAATCACCATTCAATCATTCGATTTTAGGATTTTGCGATATTTTCACAATGCTTACCCAAAAGTCAGGTTGGCAATCTTGGTGGAGAACAATGATGGAGTAGATCAAAATCTTAAAAACCTAGGATTCAACCCGCCCATCTATAGCTGTGATTTTGAGCTCCTTTCGCAAGCAGATGTGAAGCAATTACACGATTTAGGCATCAAGGTAATTCCTTGGACGGTAAACGAAACGGTGGACATGCGACGGCTCATTGATTGGGATGTGGATGGTTTGATTACAGATTATCCAGATCGGTATTTTGGGTCGTAGTAAATTAGGACAGATCAAATTCAATAATCTAAAAATTCATCTCTCTGAAAAACACAATCAAACTTGAAGAGCTCGCCATGCTAGCGCTGAGTATCGTATTCTTTTCACAACTCTCATTTGCATGGTGGTGGTATCCTGCCTTCATTTTAGTGCCCGATGTGAGCATGATTGGATATGCTTTTGGCAACCGTATCGGAGCTTATTCATATAATTTTGCGCATCATAAGGGAATAGCCATAATAGTTGGCCTGCTTGGGTACTATATTCAGTCAGAGGGATTAGAACTGGCTGGTATTATCCTATTTGCGCATGCTAGTATGGATAGAATTTTCGGATATGGACTGAAATACCCGGATAGTTTTCAGCACACCCATTTGGGGATTTTAAAAAACATGAAATGAGGCACCCTTACGAATGCCTCATTTTCAATGAATTAGTTTTCTGAAAATTTCACCACTTTATAGGCAATGGCTGGCTGGGTTTGAAGATAAGCGAAAAGTGCTTTCAAATCACCCTCTTCCATCGTTCCATACATTGTCCAAGGCATTATGGTATTGAAATTTCCTTTTTCGATAGCGCTAGGCACATAGCTACTGTCAGCATACATTTTGAAGCGGCTGACGAAAGCCTCTTCCGTCCAACTGCCTATGCCCGTTTCAACATCCGGTGTGATATTAGACGAACGAACAACGCCTCCACTAGGTATAGGGAACTCAAAACCACCTGCCAATTCCAGTCCAGCTATTTTTTGTCCTTTATCCTGTTGCGTATGACAGTCAGCGCAGGCAGCTGCATTCATTAGATATGCTCCGTAAGCCAATACATCTTCTTTTGGTGGAACAGCCGAAAACGCTGCTGGCTGAGGAATGGTATTGATGATCAATGACATTGGAAAGTCAGGCACTCAGGTAGGAGGAGTGCTCTCCTTTGACTCCAGGGTGCGAATATACGCGATGATGGAATAGATGTCTTCACGATCCATTTTGCCATAATTTGGGTGAGGCATCACAGGAAAAAGTGCTTTACCATCTTTATTTACACCCGTAGTGATCGCGCGTAGGATCTCTCCATCTGTCCAGTTAGCAAGCGCATAAGGTGTGATATTTTTCGAATAAAAAGCCCCTGGAAATCCGAAACTTTTGAGAAAACTCTTCGCCACCGATTCCGAGAGTTCCTTCTGTTAATGGCCCAGAAAATTTTGTCCAGTCACGTGTAGAGTGGCAGTCCATACACACCGAAACGCTATTGGCTAGGTATCGACCTCTTTCTATTCGCGCGTCAGTTATTTCTATTTTGATGTCCTCTGGTTCGCCCACATTGGGCAGCATAAATTTGACATAAGAAACCAAGCCCGCAAAGGCTAGGAGAACAACTACAACAACAATTTTGATGATCTTTTTCATAGGCGGTAATGTGATTAGGTTAGTGAAATTGGCTTCAATATTGAGGATAATTATCGCCATTTGCAAATGGGGGTTGCGGCCATTCATTTTACGACTTTTTTGATGCAATCGCACAGATTTACAGACTTGAGAACGAGTGTTGCTCTTTACGAAAATCACTTTCGCATTCCCCGATTCTGCATCGTGAAAGTGATTTTATCACCCAGAGAATAAACACTATTCCCTCTATTAATTTTGAAATAGGCGGAAATTGACAATAACCTTCACCTGATTGTCATATTCCTTGTAATCGGGGCTTTTGGCTAGGCGATTGAAAACCGCGTTCGTATCTAAGTACTTAAAGTCAGAAACGCAACAGGAAGTGAAACACCACAACCCGGCATCTAATCCAAACGAAGCGAGATAATTAATGTCTGCGTGACGCTTTTCATCCTTATAGACCGTTAATCCTCCGATGCAATAATGTGTAGAACCTAACCTCAAATTTGGGTTTAAACCCTCCATGCAAGCCCACAGGCCATCTTTTAGGATAAACTATCAAGCGGAATCGCGATATATGAAGAGATATCGTACGCATCAAAGAACCAGATAAAATGCGCACTAGTGTCTACAACAACAAGCTCCTCTTTAAAAACTGCTCCCTCTACACTTATCCCTGTCTCAAACAAATAGTTAGTATAATCCAAACCAACGGATGCTCCAAGATGTGTAGCCGGGAAAGATTTACGATCATCATCGAGTGAATAATCTCCATGAGATTCCACAAATCCCATATTTGCGCCAAGTGTAATGCCAAGTTTTAAGATTGGAGTGCTTTGCGACCATGCACTTATTGGCAGAAGAAGGAAAGAGATAAAACAGTCTCATTTTTTTAGAATCTTTATTCGTTTGCCAATGCCATTTACAGATACATCCAAAAAATAAGAGCCGCTTGGAATGATGCTAGTTTCCAATTGCATATTATAAACTTCGCCACCAAGCTGTTCGATTAAGTCCTCCTGTACTCGACTCAGATTTATTTCTACTTTCAAACTCACTTTTTTGTCTGTACCAAGTATCCTTATTTCTATATGGGTGCTTTCTGGTACATCTAAATACAAATTGAAAAAATTCACCAAATGGATTGGGATATACAATAACTTCAGCTGGAAAAGGCCCTGACTCCTCACATCGTGTAAATAGGATAAGAGACGTCATTAATATTAGAAGTGTTCGCATGAATGATGAAGCTTAAAAGAAAACAAAAGGTCAGCGATTAACTGACCTTTTTTAATTTTTTTTATGCAATAAAGAGTCGTCAAAGACTAAAAGTCTTTTTCACCTGATCTACATAATCTAGCTTTTCCCAAGTGAACGTCTCAAAAGTAATGGTCTTCGTTTCGCCAGAGCCATCAGTAAAGCTTCTAGTTACTGTTTCAGACTTTCTACCCATGTGTCCATAAGCCGCAGCATCTTGGTACATAGGTGTGCGAAGTTTCAATCTCGTTTCAATGCCATAAGGAGTCATATCGAAGATTTGGAGTACTTTTTTCGCAATCTCCCCATCAGTCATTTTCACATTGCTAGTGCCATAGGTATTGATGTAAAGTCCCATAGGCTCTACTACTCCAATCGCATAAGAAACCTGTACCAGCACTTCTTTGCAAAGACCAGCCGCTACCAAGTTTTTGGCAATATGTCTTGTCGCATACGCAGCTGACCTATCTACTTTAGATGGATCTTTACCAGAAAAAGCACCTCCACCGTGAGCTCCTTTTCCACCGTAAGTATCTACAATGATTTTTCTTCCCGTAAGTCCTGCATCTCCGTGAGGGCCACCAATCACAAATTTACCCGTAGGATTGATGTGGTATTTTATTTCTGAGTTAAACAGCTTTTGAAGCTCTGGCTTAAGTTGTGCTATTACGCGAGGAATCAAAATCTCCACAATGTCCTTTTTGATTTTGGCAAGCATCGTAGCTTCTTCATCAAAATCGTCATGCTGAGTAGAAACCACAATACTGTCTATTCTGATTGGCTGATTATCATCAGAATACTCAATCGTCACCTGAGACTTGGCATCTGGTCGCAAGTAGGCAATCTCTTTATTCTCACGTCTTAGCGCAGCAAGCTCAATTAGGATTTTGTGCGACAAATCCAACGCCAAAGGCATATAGTTTTCTGTCTCGTCGGTAGCATAACCAAACATCATTCCTTGATCACCAGCACCTTGCAGTTTAGGGTCGAGTTTATCCACTCCTTGGTTAATATCTGGAGACTGCTCATGAATGGCCGAAAGAATACCGCAAGAATTAGCTTCAAACATGTATTCAGACTTGTTGTAACCGATTCTCTTGATCACATCTCTGGTTATCTGCTGCACATCCAAATAAGTTTTGGACTTTACTTCTCCTGCCAATACTACTTGCCCAGTAGTTACCAAGGTTTCGCAAGCGACCTTGCTGCTTGGATCAAATGCGATGAAATGATCTACAAGTGCATCTGAAATTTGATCTGAAATTTTATCTGGGTGTCCCTCCGATACGGACTCTGATGTAAATAAGTATGACATGAGTAATGGTTTTAGGGCTGCAAATTTAGAAGATTCAATTAATAAACAGTCACTTTTTAAGACATTTGCCCCAAGCAAAAAACCGTAGGTATTTTATGCAAATCAACTTTTGTCTTTTCCCAGTCTGCGATGGTCTTAGTTTTCACAAATTCTTTGTCTCCAAACAAATCGCTGGACACATGAAGTAATACCGTAGGAGATAGGTTTTCGAGCAAATCCTGAAATAGACCCATATTTCGGAAAGGCGTCTCCATAAAAACCTGCGTAAAACCAGACTTTGTTACTTCAAGCTCTAGGTCTTTCATGGCTTTGATTCGCTCGGCCTTCTTTATGGGTAGATATCCGTTGAATGTAAACTGCTGTCCATTGAAGCCAGAGGAGACAACCGCCGTTTGTATGGACGATGCTCCTGGTAGAGGCACCACACTAATATCATTTTTGTGGGCAAATGCCACGGCCAAGTGGCCTGGATCTGCAAGACCTGGCAGACCTGCTTCCGAAATAATTCCGACATCATGTCCCTCATTCAATGGCTTCATCAATTCCCCCATTTGCTGGTAGTTGGTCTTTTTGTCTAGAATTTCAAAATGCAAGGCAGAAATATCTATACCCAACTTCAGGCTGCTGATATAGCGCCTAGCTGTACGCACATCCTCCACCAGATAATAATTCGTGTTTTTGATTACATCCAAAACCATAGGTGCGATAAAATGGGCGTCATTTGCCTCAGATAAATAAGAAGGAATTAAAAAAATTGAGCCTTTGCTCATAAGATAAAGTCGTTTACAAGTGATAGCAGCTCTTTTGGTTTTTCGGCATGCACCCAATGCCCCGATCCTTCAACCATTTCTATTTTGGCTTGCGGAAAATGGTTAAGTATCAAGTCGTGATCCTCGGTTTTTATATAATCCGATGTAGCTCCACCAATGAAAAGCGTAGCTCCACTATACACATCACCAGCATCCAAAGCGCGCCCCACTTCGTGAGCATTTTTCTCTAAAGCATCCAGATTTATTCTCCACTCAAACCCCTGATCTCCACGTGTGAGACTTTTCAGAATGAACTGACGAACGCCCATATCTGGAATAATCGTGGCAAGTTGATCATCGGCATCCTTTCTGGTCTCTACTTTAGCTAAATCCACTGCACGAAAACCATTAAAAATATTTTCATGGTGAGGAGGATACTGCTTTGGCCCAATATCCACAACGATCAATTTCTCTACTTTCTCAGGGTATTCCGTAGCGAAGTTCATTGCTGTTTTTCCGCCCATCGAATGTCCGATCACTACAGCCTTATCAAGATTTTCATCCTGAAATAATTCTAGCAAATCGGCCGTCATTACATCATAATCGAAAGTGTCGTCATGCGGTGAAAGACCATGATTTCTTTGATCTACTAAGTACACTTTGAAATTTTGGCTTAGTTCCTTCCCAATCGTTTGCCAATTGTCAGCAGAGCCAAAAAATCCATGGAGAATCACAACAGGATCTCCTTCGCCTAAAGTCCTAAAATTAAGTTTCATTTATTTCCTTTTTTACTTGCCAGATAGCATTGTGGATGTGATTTGATTTCAGATCAGTGAGCCATCTGTTAAAGGCTATTCAAAACCAAAATCTACATTTTCAGTGCAACTGTCTTTTATACATTTGAATGGTATTTTCCAATCCATAATACAGCGCATCACAGATCAGCGCATGACCAATGGAAACCTCATCCAAGTATGGAATGCTCTCTTTCAAAAATTTCAGATTATGCAAATCCAAGATCGTGACCAGCATTGATCCCCAGACCTATTTCTTTCGCTTTGGCAGCAGCCAAAACATAATCCGCAACCGCCTTGTCCTTGTCTTTATGAAAGCCCGCAGCATACGGCTCTGTGTATAATTCGATCCGGTCAGCTCCTACAGCTTTAGCACCCTCCACCATTTTAGGGTCTGGGTCTACAAAAACAGACACTCGTGTTCCTGATTTTTTTAGCTCAGCTATAACCTCAATCAAGAATTCACTGTGCTTGACCGTATCCCAACCTGCGCAAGAGGTCAAAACATCAGGACCATCTGGTACCAAGGTCGCTTGCTCAGGTTTTACCTTTGAAACAATTTCCAAAAATCGTTCATCAGGATATCCTTCAATATTAAACTCGGTAGTAACTACTTTTTTCAAGTCCAATACATCCTGATAAGTGATATGACGTTCATCTGGACGTGGATGCACTGTGATTCCCTCGTGATCCAAACAACTCACAATCAAGTGCCGTTTGCACCACATTTGGATTATTCCCTCCTCTTGCATTTCGCAGAGTTGCAATTTTATTGATGTTTACGCTAAGTTTGGTCATAGAAATAACACAATTTTGAGGGCAAATTTGTTCATAAAAAATAGAAGATGAGTTTAAAAACTAAAATCGAAGCAGAAATTAAGCAAGCAATGCTTAATAAAGACAAAGTAAGATTGACTGCTGTTCGATCCATCAAGTCATTGATATTGCTAGCGGAATCAGAGAAGGGAACGACTGGAGAAGTGTCTGAGGATGCGGAAATGAAATTGCTCATCAAAGCAGCTAAACAGCGTAAAGACTCATACGACATCTACATTCAACAAAATAGAGAAGACTTAGCCGCTGTAGAAAAAGCGGAGTTGGACGTTATAGAAGAGTTTCTGCCAAAACAAATGACAGAGGCAGAAACCGAAGAAGCTGTAAAAGCAATCATAGCGGAAGTAGGTGCTTCAGGGCCACAAGATTTAGGAAAAGTAATGGGAGCAGCTTCGAAACAATTGGCAGGAAAAGCAGACGGTAAAACAATTTCCACGCTAGCTAAAAAACTTTTGAGCTGATCCATTGAGTTATATAGATATTATCCTTGCAGCTGTCTTTATCATTGGAATGATCAAAGGCTATATGAAAGGACTCGTTGTTGAGCTTTTTTCATTCGTTGGTTTCTTTGCGGGGCTCTTTGCGGCCATCAAACTGACCATCCCGATAGCACAGAACTTCTTTTTGGATAGCAACTATTTTCAGCTGCTAACAGTAGCTGTTTTTGTGGTGCTTTTTATTCTTGTCCTGCTCATCGTCACGATGCTCGGCAAAATATTGAAAAAAGTCATTGACATCACCTTTTTAGGTTTTTTCGACAATGTGCTTGGAGCAGTAGCTTCACTTTTCAAATGGGCATTTATATTCAGCGTGCTAATTTGGGTGTTTGATTCAATAGGGATACGCCTATCTCAGGAAATTCAAGATGAATCATTCATCTACCCACTAATAGAAACAATCGGACCTAAAGTGTTCGATTGGATGTCACAAATAATGCCTTTTATCAAAGATATGATCGAAAACCTCGAAAATATTGGAGATAAATCAAAGTCAATCTATACGTTTTTGTAGTTTTAAGTAATGGAGATTAAAGAACAAGGAAAATTTCAGTACATCGACGAAGGTCAAGGTGAAACCATGCTTTTACTTCACGGCCTTTTTGGAGCACTGAGCAATTGGGATGGTGTAGTAAAGCATTTTTCTGCCAACTATCGAGTCATCATTCCTTTATTGCCTATTTATACCATGCCGCTAAAAGAAGCTGGCCTAGATGCACTCAACAAATTTGCAGAAGAATTTGTTGAGGAAATGGGCTTGAATAATTTCATCCTGATTGGTAATTCCCTAGGGGGTCATGTGGGTTTGATCTTCACATTGAAAAATCATTCTAAAGTAAATAGTTTAATTCTAACTGGGAGTTCAGGGTTATTTGAAAATGCAATGGGCGGTTCATTTCCTCGTAGAGGAAGTTACGAATATGTGGCAGAGCGCGTAGCATACACTTTCTATGATCCCAAGACAGCCACAAAGGATTTAATTGATGAAGTTTTCGAAACAACCAAAAGTATTCCGAAGGCGCTTCGCATAGTTGCTATAGCCAAGTCAGCACAGCGACACAACATGGCAAATGATATACCCGGAATCAAAGTCCCTACGTTATTGGTTTGGGGGCTCAACGACACCATCACTCCTCCTTATGTAGCTCATGAGTTTGACAGATTGATTCCAAATACCACACTTAGATTTATAGATAAGTGCTGCCATGCGCCAATGATGGAAAAACCAGAAGAGTTCAACATAGTTGTTTCTCAATTCTTAAATGATTTGAAATGATAGGAAAAGCACTCATAGATCATATGATTCCATCACTTAAGCCTACTGACGATATCAGTAAGTCAAAGTTGATAATGGATGAGTTGCATCTAGTTGAGTTGCCAGTTGTTGATAATGGAGATTTTCTCGGGATCATTACCGAAGAAATGCTTTTTGATGATGAATTACTGTTTTCTGATGTGGGACACTACCCACTCGCAGGTATCCATGCAAGAGCGGATCAAAACAGCCATTATTTCGATATCCTAAAAACATCGCAAATAGAAGACAGTCATCTGGTAGCGATTGAGGATGAATCCAAAAAATACCTAGGAGTAGTATCCACTGATAAAATCGTGGATGAATGGGCTTCTTCTGTTGCCATCAACGCTCCTGGAGCCATTCTAGTTTTAAAATTGGGGTTGCTTGACTACTCACTATCAGATATAAGTAGAGTGGTGGAAATAAATGACGCCAAAATACTTTCAGCACATCTATCAAATGACGTTGTGGACAGCAACAAGATTCTTGTCACCATCAAATTAAACACCGAGGATGTCAATAGAATTGTAGCCTCTCTCGGCAATCAAGGCTTTTATGTAGAAAATGCCTTTAATGCTGTCTCATTAGAGTCCAATGACAGAGAACGACTCGACATCTTCCTGAAATATCTGAAAATATAAATATGGGCAAAATAGCACTCCACGCTATTCAAATTCAAGAATCGGCTTTAGGTTCTGTCGAAAAAATCGTGAGTCGGTTAAAAGCTGCGAAACGCAAAATTTATATTTCAGATCAACTTGCTCATCACAATTTCGATCTTTTAAATAAGTACCCAATTTTCACCAAAGAAGATGACCTTTCTGATTTTGAAGCCATTTTCAGTCTAGGTGGAGATGGTACTTTATTAAACACACTTACTTACGTAAAAGACAGTCATCTTCCTATTATGGGGGTTAACCTCGGTCGCTTAGGTTTTTTAGCCAACATCGCAGAAGAGAATATAGAATCTGCTTTGGATTCCTTTTTTTCAGGGGATTTCGCATACGATGACAGAACGCTACTCCACCTTGAATCGGAGTTGGATGTGTTCAAAGAAGATAATTTTGCATTAAATGAATTCGCCATATTGAGGAAAGACACTTCATCAATGATCGTTGTGAAGTGCTATCTAAACGGTGAATACCTGAATACCTATTGGGCAGATGGCCTCATGGTGTCTACACCTACTGGCTCAACTGGATACTCGCTCAGCTGTGGAGGGCCTGTTATTATGCCTCAAACTAAAAATTTCATTATTACTCCTGTAAGCCCGCATAATCTCAATGTGAGGCCATTGATAGTTTCTGAGGACAGTGAACTTACATTTACAATAGAATCTCGAAATCAATCCTTTTTAGTCACACTTGACTCACGGTCTGAGGCCATCGAAAACAATTCGATTTTAACAATAAGAAAAGCTAAATTTACGGCCAGATTGATTAAAGTAAGGGGAAGTTCTTTTCTAGATACGCTAAGAAATAAACTGACTTGGGGGCTTGATCGTCGAAATTAATATGATTTTAAACAGAAATGATGTTAATTTCCTACTTTTGAAGTAATTGCTTGAACTATGAGAATCAGAAATTCTTTCATTTTTGTCCTTCTAGGACTGTTTCTTTTTACTGCCTATGATGCTGATGCTCAAAGGAGAAACAAGTATTCTAAAAAAAGGAAACGAAATAAATCCGTATCGAACTACAGAGGCGGTACTATCAGAGGACGCTTCAAGCCATATAATTACGCAGGGATCAATGTAAATGCATTGAATTACTATGGAGATTTAGCTCCAACTACGGGTATAGCTAGTTCCGACGTAAGTTTTACCCGTCCCGGGTTTGGTGTGAATATGGGTTCAAAAATTAGCCCGAGTATTGCACTACGTGGAGGTGTAAACTGGGGAAG
Source organism: uncultured Cytophagales bacterium (assembly GCA_963848175.1). Taxonomy (GTDB): domain Bacteria; phylum Bacteroidota; class Bacteroidia; order Cytophagales; family Cyclobacteriaceae; genus JAMZMI01. The sequence continues at coordinate 139,719 of CAWKCO010000001.1, read as the reverse complement.
AATAGCCGCTTCTGATGCTTCTGCTGACCCTGACTATCTGAATAAAAGAGATGGTGGCGGTCGATATCAAAGGAATTTGAGCTTCAGAAATGATATTTACGAGCTGCAGCTTGGTGCAGAGTTCTATTTTATGTCTAATCATGGAGGGTCGAAAGCACGACATCCGTTCAATGGTTATTTCTTTTTAGGAGGGGCGTTATTTTACCACACACCGTATGGCAAAGTACCTGAGAAGGATTATCAAACCAATATCAATGGAGAAGTTGCAGCTCCTCAGGCAGGTGAGTGGGTGAACCTACGCAAGTTGGGAACAGAGGGACAAAACATTGAGGGATATGGTAAAAGCAAATACAGCCCAATCCAAATTTCGATTCCTATCGGCATTGGGGTAAAAATGAGAATTCCTGGAACACCGTTTGATGCCGGTCTGGAAGTTGGATATAGAGTGACTTTTACGGATTACCTGGACGATGTAAAAGGGCAATATGTTCCTTTAGACAAATTTGATGACCCACTAGCACGTATCATGTCTGATCGAAGTGCGGAAAGGGTTAACGTAAGAACAGGAGAGGACAGAGATTTTTCAGCACTTAAGCCAGTGGCTTTGGAATTTGGAAACGAAACCTATGAAACCTATTATGTTGACCAAAATCAAGGTGGTGCATGGTATCCTGAAGGAACTGAAAAAAATCGAGGTAACCCAAAAGATAATGACATTTATATCGTTACTACCCTGAAACTTACATACATTTTAGGGTCAAGAATTCGCACGCATGCGAAGTTTAGGTAACAAAAAAGTCATTTGAAACGAATATTCTTCCTTTTATTTATCCTGCAAGCTACATACTCCCACGCTCAGTTTATTGAATTTGGTGGTAGTGTTGGTGTATTTAACTATACTGGAGATTTAAATCATACTCCGAGAATTGGTAAATCTCGCCCTGCAATTGGGGGAGTTTATAGAATGAATTTTTCTCATATTCTCAGCCTCAAGATGGGACTGACCTATGGGAAAATCGCAGGTGATGATCAAAAACCAATAGATGCGCTCTCAATTGCCAGAGCCTATTCATTCAACCACAGCATTCTGGAGTACCACTCAGTATTAGAATTCCATTTTTTAGATTACAGAAATGCAAAGAACCCTACCAAATGGTCACCTTATGCTTTTGCAGGACTTGGGTTCTTAAAAATCGGTGGTGTAGCTCCAACTCAGGAAGACTTTAATCCTTTACAGTTTGTAGTACCAATGGGGGCTGGAGTGAAGTACATGCTAGGCAAGCAGTTCACATTGACTGGAGAAATAGGTGCCAGAAAGACTTTCTTTGATCATTTGGATGGCGTTTCTGATGGAGACACTGACATCAAAGATTATCAGTTTGGCAACCCCAATGATAACGATTGGTATTTTTTCACGGGGATTAGTTTGACGTACGTCCTATATAAGATACCGTGCCCTTTCCCATATATTCCGAATCGTTCTATTCTGACTCGAATAAGAGCTAAGTAGCCGTTAAAAAATGTTTAATAATTCACGGCTATCGAAAAAAAAGCACAACTTTGTAGCTTTTTGAAAAATGTAGCTTTTCTAGAATGATTGAGCAAATCAACAAAGATAATATTCCTGAGCATGTGGCCGTTATAATGGACGGGAACGGAAGGTGGGCTAAAAAACAAGGCGCTGCTCGTATTTTCGGTCATAAACACGCAATCAAGGCTGTTAAGGATGTTACTGAAGGGTGTGCCGAGATAGGAGTTGGATACCTTACACTCTATGCTTTCTCTACAGAAAACTGGGCTAGGCCGCAAGCTGAAGTAGATGGCTTAATGAATTTGCTAGTTTCTACAATTAATGACGAAATAGGAACGCTACAAAAAAACAACGTACGCCTACTATCTATTGGTGATATTTCGAAATTACCAGAGAAGGCCGCAAAAAAACTGGATGAAGCGAAGCATAACACAAGCACAAACACTGGTTTAAAGTTGGTTCTTGCCTTAAACTACAGTGGTCGTTGGGATATAGAGAATGCGACAAAAATGATTGCAAAAAAAGTAGAGAATGGTGAGTTGAACGCAGATAAAGTCTCATCAGAAACGATATCTTCGCACCTGTCTACCAGCGGAATACCCGACCCCTCACTTCTTATTCGCACGAGCGGAGAAATGAGAATTAGTAATTTTCTATTATGGGAAATGGCATACACGGAAATGATTTTCACCCCAGTGTTATGGCCTGATTTTAGAAAGAAAGATTTAATAGAAGCCATCATCTCCTATCAACAGAGAGAGCGCAGGTTTGGAAAAATAAGTGAGCAGTTGAAAATTGGCTAAAATGCATAAAAAGATACAGGGATTCATTTGGATCCTATTGATAGGATACCATTCATTTGCTCAGATCGGGGTTAACAAGAGGTTTAATACTCAAACCCAATCACCACAAGGCCTGAGCATCAACTATTCCAGTCCAAAAGAATATGAAATCGCAGACATTCAAGTGACTGGTGTAGAATTCATGGACAATACTGCATTGATCTCTCTTTCAGGCTTGAGAGTAGGTGATAAGATTAAAATTCCAGGTGAGGACATCTCTTTTGCAATTAAGAAACTTTGGAAACAAGGAATCATTGGAAATGTAGCCATTGAGGCCAATAAAGTCGAAGATGGAAAAGTTTGGCTCACAATTGTCATGACGGAGCGTCCTAGGCTTAGTAAATACGAGTTTACTGGCGTAAGCAAAAGCCAAGCAACAGAGCTAAAGGATAAAATCGATTTGGTTCGTGGGAAAGTCCTTACTGACGTATTGATCAAAAACACCCAACTGACTGTCTTTAAATACTTTGAGGCAAAAGGGTATTTGAACGCTGAGGTGAAAGTGCGTCAAGAAAAAGATACTGTTTTGAGCAACAGCGTCAAGATGATCATTGACGTTGAGAAAAATCCAAAGGTTAAAATAAAAGACATCAATTTCTATGGTGATGACAACTTTCCTTCAAGCAAGCTGAGAAGTAAATTGAAAAAAACAGGACAAGCTCCTAGATTCTCAATTGTAAAAGACCTCCTCGAAAAATCACTAGCACTACTTAACCCTAAAAATGCCGCTCATTTTGCAACGCACAGAGAAGAAAAAGATTACAATGCATTAAAAGAATACCTTGCAGAGCATGTGTATTTAAATGTTTTCAAATCCTCAAAATTTGTTGCATCAGACTACAAAGAAGACAAAGACTTGCTTATCGCCTTTTACAACTCTAAAGGATATAGAGATGCTGCAATTGCAAATGACAGCATCTACGATGTGAGTAAGAAACATATGAACATTGATTTTTACATGGCTCCTGGTCCTAAATATTATTTCCGAGATATTATTTGGACTGGAAACTACCTCTATACAAATGAAGAACTCGATAGAGTCCTTGGTGTGAAAAAAGGAGACGTTTATGATCTAGAGCTTATTCAGAAAAAACTCAACTTCAACCCAAATGGAACAGATATCAGCGCCTTGTACATGGATGACGGTTATCTTTTTTTCAGCGTCACACCAGTAGAAGTGGGGGTTGAAGGTGACTCAATTGACTTAGAGATGCGAATTTATGAAGGCGTGCAAGCAACTATCAATGAAGTCACTATCAGCGGAAATGACAAAACCAACGACCATGTGGTACTTCGAGAATTGCGAACCCTTCCAGGACAGAAATTCAGTCGTGCTGATCTAATAAGAACTCAGAGAGAGCTCTCCCAGCTAGGATATTTTGATCCAGAACAAGTAAATCCTGTGCCGGTACCAAATCCAATGGATGAAACAGTAGACATTGAGTGGCAACTAGTGGAAAAAGCCAATGATCAAGTCGAGCTCTCTGGTGGTTGGGGAGGAGCTTTTGGTTTCGTAGGAACTTTAGGCGTAAGTTTTAACAACTTCTCTGTTAGAAATATTCCACATTTTGATAAGTGGAGACCACTACCGATGGGAGATGGGCAGAAGTTTGCCGTGAGACTACAAGCCAATGGTAAAGCTTTTCAGAGTTACTCTGTAAACTTTACAGAACCTTGGCTTGGAGGAAAGAAACCAAACGCATTTGGTGTGAGCTATAGCCAGTCCATTAGCCGCCTATTAGGTAGGTCCAGGGAGATTAACAACAACACTCCTCATTTGAAGGTAACAAGTGTCTCCTTATCCCTAGGACGTAGAGTCCAATGGCCAGATGATTATTTCACAATCAGCAACTCACTTGGATTCCTAAGATACGATCTCTACAAATACGGCAGACAACTCGGGTTTGAAACCGGAGTAGCGAATAGCTTTACCTTTAACAATACGATATCAAGAAATAGTGTAGACAGCCCGATGTACCCACGCACGGGTTCTCAGCTATCACTAAGCTCAACGTTCACCCCTCCATATTCCTTATTCAACAATGTGGACTATGACAATGCGGACAATGCGACAAAATATAAGGTACTAGAATACCATAAGTGGAACTTAGATTTGAAGTATTACTTGAAAATGGTAGGAAACTTGGTGCTTGCTCCTAGGATGCACATCGGCTACATCGGATCATATTCTGACAAAGTAGACGTTGGGCCTTTTGAGCGATTCCAATTGGGAGGAAGTGGCCTTACCGGTCAAAATTTCTTATTGGGTACAGATATCATTGGCTTGAGAGGTTATGAAGATAATATTATCACCCCGAGAGATAACAGGGGCACGATTGATAACCCTACTGATGATATTAATGGAGGAACAATGTTTACCAAGTTCGTAATGGAGCTGAGATATCCGATTTCACTGAATCCATCCGCCACTATCTATGCACTTACTTTCTTTGAAGGAGGAAATAACTGGAACGAATTTTCGAACTTCAATCCTTATGATATGTATCGGTCACTTGGTGTTGGGTGTACGTATATTTATGCCTGCCTTTGGCTTACTCGGGTTGGATTGGGGTTACGGACTAGATCCTGCGCCAGGTGCTCTTAACTCCAAGTGGTGCTCAATTCCATTTTTCTATTGGCCAACAAATACGTTAAAACATGAGGTTAGTACACTTATTTTTAAGTTTTTTGCTTCTTTTCGTGGTTCAAAAGAGTTTTGGCCAGAAATTTGGTTACGTAGATACCAAGTATGTGCTCGGCCAGATGTCTGAATACAAAGAGGCTCAAGGTGAAATTGAAAAATTAGCCAAGGGCTGGGAAGCAGAAATTCAGCAAATGTATAAGGACGTTGAAGAAAAAGAGGTCATTTTACAAGCTGAAGAAGTACTACTTACCCTTGAGTTGAAAAAGGATAGAAGAGCTGAAATAGATCGGCTGTGGAAAGAAGTAAAGGAATACCAAAAGCAGGTATTTGGTTTTGAAGGGTTGTATTTTCTAAAAAAGAAAGAGCTTATAAAACCCGTGCAGGATCAAGTATTTGAAGCGGTAGAAAAAGTGGCAAAGAATAACAGATTACAGATCATGTTTGACAAATCGGGAGATTTGGTCATGATCTATACAGACCCTATTCATGATTATACTGATTACGTATTGGAGGAATTAGGTTTGGGAGATAATAATGATGGAAAAGAAAATAAATAAGGACTAAAACAAACACAAGAATATGAAAGCTAAATCGATAATTATGGTAGCGCTACTTGCATGTATGTTGCAAGTTTCAGCTCAGAGCAGTTTGAAAATAGGTTACACTAATGCAGATTATGTATTGAGCCTGTTGCCAGAAGCTAAACAAATAGATGCTGAATTGAAGGCTTACGAGAAGCAACTGCAAAATCAGCTTCAAGCTAAGTACACCAACTTGCAAGCAAAAGTAGCAGAGTACGAAAAAAATGCCGCTGGTTATGATGAGTTGATCAGAGCAGATAAAGAGCAGGAAATTCAGCAACAACAGCAGTCGATCCAAAAATTCAGCCAAGACGCTGAAACTTCATTGATGAACAAGCGAAATACGCTATTGAAGCCTGCATACGAGAAAATTGGCAATGCGATCAAGGACGTAGCTATTGCAAACGGTTACAGCCATGTCTTCAGTGCTGGTGCTCCTGGTTTTGACGTGCTGTTGTATGCTAGAGAAGAAGACGATGTTTCTGACTTGATCTTGAAAAAGTTGGGAATCACTCCTCCTGCCAAAACTGAATAAAAAGACTTAAAAACATATTAAGGCCGTATCTGAGTAATTGGATACGGCTTTTTTGTTTTGGCTTTCACCAAAACAAAATCATTGTTTCATTATAAAGCTGCTACATCATTTGAACTTCTGATATTTGCAGAAATATAAGCTTATGAAAGTAAAAGACATGAGGGTAGTATATGGCGGCTTAATTGTGCTATTTATTGGGGTCATCGGTCTAAGTTTATACCAATTGTATAGCAATCTAGGGGGAACCGCTCCTGTTGAAATCGTACTAGAAGAACCGATAAAGCGTACAGTGGTAGGCAAGATGTTTAAGACTCGATATACGGACAAGCAAATCGAAGCACATTTTGTAAAATGTCGAGAATTGATTGAAAACAATGATATCAGCGGTGACTTAATTGTCATTACGTATTTACAAGATTCAGTTGAGGGAAACTATGTAGAGCAATTTATAGGCATTTCTTTGGCCGAAAATATGGCTGAGATTCCCATTGATTTTGAGGTAGAGGAATATCAATCTAAGAAAAGATACGTAGCTCATCTCACTATGCATCCACTAGTAAGGCCAACTCCCGAGCAGATAGAGAATGAAATTATCACAAAGGCCGCTGAAGACAGTAATAAACTACTCCCATTTGTGATGGAAATTCATCATGATAACAACTCCATGACTTTGGAGAGTTGGATTGAATAATAAGATTTTTGGCTAATATTGGGTTTACATAGAGGCTATGAGCCTTTTACACGAGAAATTTTTATAACTATCTGATAATAAGCAGCAAACAGCCAATGTTTGTGTAATTATCAAATGGACTTTATATAATATGACTGTCCGTAATTAATACCAAGTTGTTTCAAGAGCAGCAATCATTAGCCGATCTGATAGTTTGTCCCCAAAATATCTCCTATTGAATTTGTAGCAGAATTCATCCAGATAGTTTTGGATGTATTGCTGATCTATCGCATTATGATGAACACCTAACATTACTTTCTTAGCGTTACTGATAGTTCTGTTCACCCAAGGGAATATTTTGGCTGATTTTGATTTGTTAGGCTCGATAACCACATGATGATGGGCTATTTTATCCTTCAATTTGGAATAGCCTCGGTATCCATCGGTGGTTATATGAGCCGTTTCTTTTACAGATGCTTCTACTGCTTTATTAATGCTCGCAGACTTCAAATCTTCCATTACCACCATTTTAAGATGACCAACTTTTCTATTAGGCTTGCCTTTCTTGGGTGCTCTTATACTTGGCTCAGACTCTACCATAACCAATACTTTTGCTTGTTTCTGGCTTCCTCTACCCCTTTTAGTCTCTTCTGGCTTTTGTGATTCGTCTCCTTCCTGTTGATCGCCTTCCAGCTTTTGATGGGTACTTTCAAAAAAACCTTCATCAAATTCTAGATAGCCATCCAATTGATATTTACTATCTCTTTTGCTCATCACTCTACGTATCTTATGCATCATCAACCAAATAGGCTCATAACGCTTATGACCTAACATTCTTTGCATTTCTAAAGCTGAAAAGCTCTTTTTCGATAGCGTCATTAACTCTATACAAAGCATCCAATAATAGAAAGGTAAATTGCTGTGTTCCATAACAGTGCCTGAACGTAAGCTTTGACGACTGCCACATTTCTTACATTGGAATTTCAAATCCGTCTTGCGGAAATAGTGCTCATTATGTTCACACTTCCTACAGAAAACTCCTAGTTCTAGTCGTTTCTGTTTGAAGCCTTCAATGCATGAAGATTCATCTGGGTATTTCTTGAAAAACTCATGTAAATTCATACCAATAACCTTTTTGATCCTTATACAAGTTAGCGATTTTTAGGGGTTGGTTCTAATTACGGATAGTCATATTATATAATACAAACCCAAAAAAATGTCTCTTTCACTAAAATACCCATTTCTATCCCTTCTTGTATTATTCTTCTTGCTGTCTTGCGATCAGCAAAAGGGCGCCAAATCTGAAGATGAATCCGCCGGAGAAATCGTAGAGCAAAAAAATTCTGATACAGATAACACACCTAAGTATGCCGTATATGTATCCTCTGGAGATGAGCAAGATGGTGCAGCCATAGGTATTTATGAGTGGTCTCCGACTAGCGCAACAATGATTAAAATTGGTGTCGATTCTAGTTATACGAGCTCCTCTTACTTGGCAATAGATGCAGAAAACAACAAATTGTATAGTGTCGGTAGTGCTATAGCCACATTTTCCATAAATCCAATAACTGGAAAATTGACAGCTCTCAACGAAACAAAAGACACAGGAAAAGGGGCTTGTTATTTAAGTCTTGCTCACAACAAGAAGTTTATCACGGTGGCCTACTACAGCTCTGGAAGTGCCAGCACTTATGCGATTTTACCAGATGGCACTGTAGGAAAAGAAATTTCTACAGTAGTTCATTCGGGCTCGAGTGTGAACAAGGAAAGACAAGAAGCCCCGCATGTCCACATGGCTTTTGCTGCACCAAATAGTGACATTATTCTAATGCCCGATTTGGGAATAGATCAAGTAAAGAGCTATAGATCCGACGAAAATGGAATATTAACACCCGCTCCTAATGCAGCAACAAACATTACTGCTGGTGGCGGCCCTCGTCACTTGGCTTTTGCACCAGGAGGCAAGCGCGTGTATGTTCTTCATGAGCTTACTGGACACGTAACAGGCTTTGGTTTTGATCCAGAAAAAGGAATTACAGATAAGATCAATACGGTAAGTACCCTTCCGGAGGATTTTAAGGAATTCAATAAATCTGCTGACATACACGTTTCTCCCGATGGGAAATATCTCTATGCCTCAAATCGAGGACATAATAGCTTGGCAGTTTTTAGTATTGATCAAGCAAGTGGAGCGTTGACATTTTTAGGTGCGAAAGACTGTGGAGGAGATTGGCCGAGAGCCTTTGCCATTGATCCATCAGGTGATTTTATCCTTGTGGCCAACAAGAATTCGAATCAAATCAGTATTTTAAAAATTGATCACGCCACAGGCTTCTTTGAAAAAGTGGGAGAAGTGGCAACAGTGCTTGCGCCTCAGTGTATCCGATTTTTGAAACTGAAGACGAACTAAAAATAAAAGGGGGATTTAGCTCCCCCTTTTTATTACATCCCTTTTGCTTGTTTTATCAAATTTGCATGCGCTTCTCGCCAGCCATGAGGATCATACACTCGGGCATTATCTGTCCAGTTTTGAACTTGATCCCACGTAAGCTCTCCTTTATGTTCAGAATTTCTTAACAGAAGTCCAAACCCTACGACGGATGCAGCAAACCTCATATTCTCTGAAGAAGATAAAAATGCTGTATTGGTAAAAAGGATAGCCGCCTCACCATCAAAAGTGTTGGTGGAATTGGCACTTTTATATTTGTAATCCAGACTCGCCAATTTATCTCCTGTTTTCACCCCATCTTTAAGAACCACCTGATAGACCGCCGTAACAGTCTGTCCTGCTCCTAGTTCACCAGCGTCTGTCTTTTCGTCCTCAAACTCCTCGTTTGTCAGCGCTCTGTTTTCATAGCCAACCAGCCTATACGATGCTACTTTGGTCTTGTCAAAAGAAACTTGCATTTTCACGTCTTTGGCTATGGTGAAAAACTTTGCCGACTCATGTACGAATACCTTTTCCAACTCTGCCGAACTGTCCAAATATTCGAAATTTCCATTCCCATTATTCGCGAGTTGCTCCATCATACCTTCATTGAGATTACCCATTCCTAAGCCCAAGACAGTCAGATAGACACCTTCTTCTCTTTTCTCTTTTATCATCGAAATCAGCTCTTCTTGAGAGGATACACCTACATTAAAATCTCCATCCGTTCCCAATATGATTCGGTTGTTTCCTCCATCAATAAACTCATCTTTCGCAATCTCATAAGCTGTAATTATTCCTTTAGCACCAGCCGTTCCACCCCCACCTTCGAGTCTTCTGATCGAGGTTTTGAGTGTCTCCTTTTCGTCAATGGTGCCACCTCTTGCTATCACATTAGCATTTCCAGCATAGGTGACGATGGAAAGTTTATCATCGTTCTTCATTTGATCAACAAACTTGAGTAAGCCATTTTTCAAGAGTTCAAGCTTATCTTCTACTGCCATTGAGCCAGATACGTCAATCAGAAAAACGTAATTCGACCCAGGAATGGTTTCCATTGGCTTGCCTTTGAGGCCTATCCGTACGAGATGGTGGGCAGTGTTCCAAGGACATTCACTCACTTCCGTATTGATTGTAATGAGTGCTTCACTAGCCTCATAGTCGAAAGGAAAATAATTAATAAGTTCCTCAATACGAACTGCATCCACAGGGGGTATCGCCTGCGCTTGTGTGATAAACCTCCTTGTATTGGCGTAGGAAGCACCATCCGTATCAATGGAAAAGGTACTTACTGCTTCTACATCAGTGCTCACGAATGGGTTTTCTGTAATTTCATTGTATCGCTCACCACCAGTGTAATCGGATTGATCAAAGTAGGCTTCAGAATAAGGCATTTCAGAATCTTCAGATGCACAGCGCTGTAGAAATGTGCCGAGGGAAAGAAATACTAAGCTTAAAAGTAAACGGTTCATAGTGTTTTTTTTGGGTGAAAAATTGATTTTACTCAACACACAGACCCTTAGCTCATAAAAACCGTTGTAAGAAGATGCGGAGACCGATTCTATGGATACCAGAAAGTCACTTTAAAACAGATCCCAATGTACTATTAAAATTAAGCGTTCTTTAGATTTCGATTTCCTCGACACCTTTCGCTACAATACTTGACTTCTTCCCATACGTCTTTCCATTTCTTTCTCCAAGCAAACGGCTGTTTGCAGACCACACAGATTTTAGTCGGTAGATGCTGCTTTTTCACTTCTCTTTTACAAAATTTGGAAGTGTACTCGGTCTGGCATAAGGGTACTCATCGATTTTCTCTAAGCGATAGTAGCTATTGAGTCCTGAGATACCAGCACTCCCCAGAGCTGCTAAATCCAATTGACCTTCTAGTGGCATATCTGGCAAGATCAAATGCTGAATTTCCCCAATAATGAGCATGGTGCCATTGATTGCTATTGGAATGGTTTCCAAATATTTCATCCCGATTTTCACTCGACTTTCTTTCACAAAGGGTGCTATGAAGGAAGGTAAGTACTCTTCTGTAAAGCCACACTTGTCAAACTCTGAAATCGCTCGATCAAACTTGGCTGAAGTATAGTGCGCTTGCTCGGTTAAGCTTGCAGGGACATGGTTGATCGTATAAAATCCATTTTGCAGTATATTTTCCACGGTATTGCGTGGCACGTCACCCACGGGGCGAGAAATGAAACCAATGACGGCTGGATCGCTACCGAGATGAACGACTGAACTAAATATCGCCAAGTTAGTCTGGCCATCGTTAGAAATGGTGCCAATAAGATTGGCTGGTTTGATTCCTGTGATGCTGTTGATCAGATTGATTTTGGTCAAATGATCAGCTTGTTCTATTTCAGATTTTGTAAGGTGCATGATAAGGTAAAATTGAAATGTGAAGCTTAGGGTTTTCTAACCCTACAATCTCTTCGTAAGCTTATTTAGACTGATCGCTTTTTGACTTGAGGATTTGAATCGATTGATCTCTGGATTACGTTTCTTCTCATGCTTCTGGCTCACCCCACTGTTCACACGCCTTCTCCATCTTTTAAAAGAAGCAGGCTTCAGCTCGGTTCGCATCAATTTGATCACATCCTTTTCCGAAGTGCCAAATTGCTGTTCGATGGCCTCAAAGGAAGTTCGGTCTTCCCATGCCATTTCGATGATTCGATTCCAAGAACGTTCGTCAAGTTCGTCTATCATGATTTAGTGAGGTAAATCAGCTATTCTTTTAGCGAAGATTTCTGCTTCCGCCAGTTTGGCATCACTCGCCCTGCTATTTTTACTCGAGAGCATAAATAATTCTTTCATCAACTGCTCATACTTCTTTTGCAGCTTCTCTTTTTTTGAGTCTCTATTGAACAATCCGAACATATCTGCTACATATTAAATCAAATGGTTATTGGACAAATAAAACCCTCGGCTGGACAAATTGTTTTGAACTTAGAAAGAACTAACTAAAGCGTAATCGCCTCAGACGTACGCATCATAGAATGATGTTGGAAATCATCCTCTCGGCTATACGCCATAGTGAGAATGTATTTCTGTCCTACTTCGAGATTTTTACGGTATTTGTCATCAGCTTTTATCGGAAGAGAAAAGGTTATATAAGTTGATTTTTTAGTTTCACTACCCATAATATCATTTACATTAGAATTTAACCCAAATGACTCAATAGGCTTATAGTTTCCAGGGGAAATAGTATAGTGCTCAACAACGTTCACATTACTTTCAATAATATTTCCCATAATCAGATAAGCTCCTCCCATACCAGCATGTGAATTAAAACCAATAGTGACCCAACCATCGGTAGGCGCTCGCATTTCGAAATGAATCTTATCATAAGCATAATACCAGCTTACTTCCATTCCATTTTTATTGATAGTAGATTTTGCATTTTGACTAAAAGCAATAGTACCAATAGCCATAGCGATTAGAAGAAGAATTATTTTTATCATTTTTTATTTGTTTGTGCAACAACTTCGATTTCAATCAAGAGATTTTCTCTTGCCAAAGTTTCAACGCCAATGAGAGTAGTCGCAGGTTGATGCTGTGATTCAAAATAGGATTTTAGGCTTTCTGAAATCAATTCTTTTTTAGTGTTGTCTAATGCCTTCACATAGATTCTCATCATTAATATTTGATCTACTGAGCTCATTGCATCGTTTAGAATCGTTTCAGTATTGATTAGACTTTGGGCTAACTGTTCTTCAAATGATCCGTCCTCAGTTAGCTGATGATTCACGTCCCAGCCCACCTGACCAGACAGAAAAAGCAAATTATTGTAGGAGACAGCTTGAGAAAAACCAAACTTGGCCGTGTTATAAGCCTTTTCAGTGTTGACCAACACTATTTCTTGATTACAACCCATAAGCACGAGTAGAAGTAAAATTGACAAGATGAATATTTTCATTTTATTGATATATCAATTATTGATGCTAATATCAATAAATTATTTGATAGTATTTTTACTACATCACAAAAAAGTAAGTTAAAACCGGAAAGAAGCCTCAAACCTTTTTAGTTTGCGCTGAATAAAATTTTCTGGTTGTGAAAAACAAAATAAAAATCATCCGCTCGCTCAAATATTACTTCTACAAGTACGGTATTCACGCATTTTTGCCATGGCAGAAATTGACCTTTCTTGGCCACTTAGGGGGAACTTCCGAGTGGATTTCTAAAAAGAAAAACTTAAGATTCACCTCATTTCCAACTAAAAATGTGAATTATGGAGACCGTGAAAAACTTTACCGGTTTTTGTTGGATGACGAAATCAAAGACCAACCCGTGGATTATCTGGAATTTGGAGTGTCTACAGGAAAGTCTTTTCGCTGGTTTGTGGCTAATCTTAAAAACCCAGAAACGAGGTTTTATGGCTTTGATACTTTCACGGGACTTCCCGAAGCTTGGGGACCTTTTGCTCAAGGTGCTATGTCTAACGGCAACAAACCTCCAGAGATTGATGACCATCGCCATCAATTCTATCAAGGCATTTTCCAAAAAACTGTCTATGATTTTTTGAAAGATTTCAAATCGGACAAGCGAAAGATTTTACATTTAGACGCAGATCTCTACTCTGCTACCCTTTTTGTGTTGACAACTTTTAGCCCCTATTTGAAAAAAGGCGATATTCTCCTCTTTGATGAATTCAATGTGCCTATGCACGAGTACAAGGCATTTACAGAATGGGCAAATTCTTTTTACATAGAATATACTGTTATAGGAGAGATCAACAACTTTTTCCAAGTAGCGATTCGTATTGATTGACTTTAAGTCAATAGCTGTGCTCATCAATTTTCACTTTTCCTCTAAAGGTCATGTATACAAACACAGTATATCCGATGACCAGTGGTGCGCCGATGGCTGCTATCAGCAACATAATACCGAGTGACTTTTGCGAAGCGGCGGCATTGTAAATATCCAAACTATTTGACACATCTAAAGTAGATAGTAGCAACGTTGGATAAAGCTCTATAGCCACCATGACTAATAAGAAACTCATGGTAAGAGAAGAAAAGAGAAAAGCGCTGTGATATTTCTTCTTTTGCGCCAAGCGAGGAATATTGGCGATGCTTAGGAAAGCAGCTAAAGGTACTAAAAACATAGTGGGATTGGCACGAAAGGTATCTGACAGATGTGGGATATAAATCAAAGTGTACATGGTAGTGATGCCAAACGAGACAAGGAAAAAGATCATCCCTTTTTTCAACAGAAAATTGAGTTTGATGTGCAAACGTCCTTCTGTTTTGAGCAAAAGATAAATAGCGCCATGCATCATAAATAGCGCCAATGTAGTGACACCTACCAGAAGCGCATAAGGGTTCAGAAACTCAAAAAAACCTCCTCCGCGATAAATAAAGTTTTCATCTATAGGCATTCCTTGCAGCACATTGCCAAGAACGATTCCCAACAAAAGCGAAAGCATGATACTGGAGGCACTGTAGGCAATGTCCCACATTTTGCGCCACCAAAGCATTTTTTCTTTGCTTCGAAACTCAATGGAAACAGCTCTGAAAATGATGAACATCAAAAAGAGCATAAAGGGAATGTACATCGCCGAAAACAGCGTGGCGTAAAGCTCCGGAAAACCCGCAAAGAGTGCGCCTCCTCCGATCACCAGCCATACCTCATTTCCATCCCACACAGGGCCGATGGCATTCAATGCGATTCGGCGGCTTTCTTCATTTTTTAGAAACATATGCCATGCGCCTGCTCCAAAATCAAAGCCATCTAAAATGACATATCCTGAAAAAAGTCCACCAACAACCAAGAACCAAAGCGTAGGGTAATCCAAACCAAATATCGTCTCCATATTGTTTAAATTTTTTCGATTACTTCTGCCATATCGTGCTGCATCGGATGACTTTCAAGCTCACTTTCGTCATAGGGTCCGTGGTGAATTTTCTTATTGAGCAGGTAAATAAAAAGCGCAAATAGAATCACGTAGATGACACTAAACATGATCAGAGAAAAGAGCACCTGATCGGCAGTCACACTTTTAGAAAGTGCATCTGAAGTGCGCAAAAGCCCATACACGACCCACGGCTGTCTGCCCATCTCGGCAGCAAACCACCCTGCCTGATTGGCGATCTGAGGAAGTAGCGTACTGAAAACAAAAATGAGCATAAGCCATTTCTTTTCAAAAAGCGATCCACGCCACCAATAGAATGCACCCAACAGGCTCAGGGCTATGAGTGTCATGCCGATGCCCACCATCAGGTGATAAAACTGGAATACTGCATTAACTTGTGACGGGTCGATCCTCCAGAGAAAGGCGTTCAAGACCAGTCACGGGCGCATCAAAATCCTGATGAATCATAAAAGAAAGTCCATTGGGAATTTTCAATCCAATGACTTCTTGATTTTCCTTATCCACCCACCCCACCAAATACATATCGGCAGGAGCCTCGGCTTTAAAATGTCCTTCCATAGCCGCAAGCTTCGCTGGTTGGTTTTTCGCTACTCCATCTGCAGAGCGATGACCTGTAAATAATTGCGCCAATGAAAATACCACCGCCACCAACAAAGCAATTTTAAACGCTCGCATAGAAATCGCCTTGTATCTGTCTTTGTAGATATAAAATGCATGCACACTCAGCACGAGAAATGCTCCTGAGAGAATTGCACCAAGCCACACATGCGACAACCTATCCATACTAGATGGATTGAATACCATCGCCCAAAAGTCGGTAATCTCAGCTCTGGCTCTGCATGCCTTCTCCCACAATGTGATATCCGGCCGGAGTTTGTTGCCAGCTATTGGCAATCACGATCCAAACTGCCGAAAACATGGATCCCAAAAACACGCCACAAGTAGCAACCAAGTGCACCCATGGCTTCACTCGATTCCATCCAAACAGCAAAACACCAAGAAAGCCACTCTCCAGGGCAAAAGCAAAAATCCCTTCTGCCGCAAGTGCACTTCCAAAAATATCGCCAACATAGCGCGAGTAGGTAGCCCAATTGGTGCCAAACTCAAACTCCATGACGATACCCGTAGCAACGCCGATACCAAAAGTCAGTGCAAAGATCTTCGTCCAAAATCGTGTAAGCAGCTCGTATTCTTTATTTCCCGTCTTGATGTATAAACTCTCAAAGATCACGAGCATTAAGCCCAAACCGATACTGAGAGGTGGATAGATATAATGAAAGGCGATGGTGAAGGCAAACTGGATTCGGGAGAGAATTTCTACATCCATGGGCGTAAGGTTTTACACTTACGAAGTTAGTTATCAGATGTGGAAATGATAAGCAGCAGAGCCACTTTATCATTTTATTCTCAACTTTCACTTTTTCGTACCCCACGTATACCAAGCTCCAATCCTCTGAGCTCAGCCAATCCACGCAACCTTCCTATGGCCGAATATCCCGGGTTGGTTTTCTTACCTAAGTCATCCAGCATTTGATGTCCGTGATCTGGTCTCATAGGCATTTTTGTGTCTTCACGCCCAGCCGCCACTCGTTTGTCTTGCTCCTTTACAAGCGCCTGCATCACAGCAAACATGTCAACATCACCAGTCAGGTGATCCGCTTCATAGAAATTACCCTGAACATCTCTTTTGGTACTTCGCAAATGGATAAAATTGATTCGGCTACCCAGACGCTCTACCATTCCAGCCAGATCATTGTCACTACGTACGCCATAAGATCCCGTGCAGAAACACAATCCATTGTATTTACTATCAACAGCTTCTAACAATTGCTTAGCATCCTTTTCTGTGCTTACCACCCGTGGCAGTCCCAAAATAGGGAAGGGAGGATCATCAGGGTGTATAGCCATAAAAACCTTGGCCTCCTCCGCAGCTGGAATGATGTCTTTTAAGAAAGCATAGAGATTGCTTCGTAGCTCTTGATCACCTACTTGAGCATAGGTATCCAAGACTGTTTGAAACTGATCCAAAGTATAACCTTCTTCTGCACCTGGCAAACCAGCAATAATATTATTGACCAAAAGAGTTTTAGCCTCTTCCGTCATTTTGTCGAAGGTCTTTTTGGCATTTTCTTGCTGTTCAGCGCTGTAGTCCTTTTCAGCACCTGGTCTTTGTAACAAAAACAATTCAAAAGCGGCAAACTCAGACGCATCGAAACGCAAAGCTTTGGACCCGTCTGGCATCTCATAAGCCAAATCTGTACGTGTCCAGTCTAGCACCGGCATGAAATTGTAGCACACCGTGTCTATGCCCACTTTGCCCAGATTCACAAATACTTTGTTTGTAATTTTCGATATACTTTTTGTATTCGCCACTACGCTTTTTGATATCTTCATGTACAGGAATACTCTCCACCACAGACCAAGTAAGTCCTGCAGCTTCTATCTCATCTTTACGTTTTTGAATCTCCTCTACTGTCCATACCTGACCATTCGGGATATGGTGCAAGGCCGTAACGATACCCGTAGCACCTGCCATTTTTATATGTGAGAGAGGCACCAAATCCTTTGGTCCATACCATCTCCAGGTTTGTTCTAAACTCATATTTATTCAGTTTTTAAACACCGCTAAATGCACTGAAACCACCATCAATTGGCACAACAACTCCTGTGACAAATTTTGACCCATCGCTGCATAACCAAAGCAAAGTACCGACAAGATCCTCTGCTTCTCCAAACCTCGCCATAGGTGTATGGTCAATGATGACATTGCCACGGTCAGTCAAAGAACCGTCCGTTTGAGTGAGTAATGCTCTGTTTTGATCTGTAAGAAAAAAACCAGGTGCCAACGCATTTACCCTGATATTCACTTTAGAAAAATGTACCGCGAGCCACTGAGTAAAATTGCTCACGGCCGCCTTGGCACCACTATAAGCCGGGATTTTGGTCAAAGGCGTAAATGCATTCATTGACGAGATATTCAGTACCGAACAGCCTTTTCTTCCTACCATGTCTTTGGCAAAAACCTGAGTGGGTAGCAAAGTTCCAATAAAATTGAGGTTAAAAACGAACTGGATACCTTCTGGATCTAGGTCGAAAAAGGTTTTTATCTCTTCATTTCCTGCCAAATCTTCCGCAAACAAATGAGTTTTAGAAGTAGTGCCTTTTGGGTGATTTCCTCCAGCTCCGTTTACCAGAATATCACATGCTCCAAGTTTTTTGCTCACTTCTTGATGTGCTTTTTTCAAGCTTTCAAGATTCAGTACGTTGGCCTCTACACCTATTGCTTTTCCTCCTGCTTTTACGATTTCATCAGCCACTTTTTGAGCATTCTCCAATCGTAAATCGAGTATTGCCACTTTCATTCCTTGGTGGGCAAGCGCATTTGCCATAGCACCGCAGAGTACACCTCCTCCACCTGTTACCACGGCTACTTTGCCATTCAATTCTTCAAATTTTGGGTTCATATTCACTTTGTTGTCTTTTGTTTCAAAATCGCTCAGGAGTTTGTTTCGACATACAAGGCGATTTTCTGTGTAATTTATACACACATAAAAGAGAAATGCAATTTTTCCTTCTCAGAATGATGATCGGATATCTCTGGCACTGCTGATTTTTGACGAAAAAGAAAAAACTACTTTTCTGATCATGTAAAGTTCAGGGCCACCTTTTACACCAGCCTTTTTTTCATTGGTAGGTTCTAAAAGTCCCATTTGTATAATTTTCTTCCGAAAATTTCTGCGATCCAATGTTTCGTTGAGAATGCTCTCGTAAAGATCTTGCATATCTTTCAAGGTAAACTTTTCTGGAAGAAGCTCTCCGAATACTAGGTTCTGCTTGAGGTTATCTTTCAACTTTGCCCACGCATCTGCTACGAGTGCCTCGTGATCAAAGCCTAACTTGGGAAGTTCAGATAATGAAAACCACTGTACATCTGACACATAATTTTTCGCAATCACAGGGTGATTTTCTGGTTTCACCAAGGCGTAAAAACAAACCGTCACAACACGCTTGATTGGATGTCTATCTACACTACTATAGCATTTTACCTCTTCTTGATGTACATCATGAATCCCTGTCAGATTATAAAGCACTTTACTTACAGACTCTTCTAAAGTTTCTCCCTCGCCCATAATACCTCCTGGCAGCATCCAAAAATCTTTGAAAGGTTCTACAGAGCGCTTCACAAGTAAAAGCTTGAGTTCATTGTCTTGAAAACCAAAAACACTGCAATCCACGGTGATGGTGCATTCGTAAGATGACTGTGATACTGTAGATAAAACTGTTTCCAAGATGCAATTTCTAATTTTAGTTTTGCCAATAGGCATACTGAATATCCGAACCTGTGGACACGAACAATTTCAAAAGTATATAAAAAAAGCGGAGGACTGCAACAGCAATTCTCCGCTTTTGTGTTTTATCTACACAGAACGCATAATTATCCGCAAAGGATTAATCCTCAGCCATAAACGGATACTTATAATCTGTAGGAGCATTGAAGGTTTCCTTGATCGTTCTTGCACTTACCCACCTGAGCAAGTTCATCGGTGCTCCAGCTTTGTCGTTCGTACCAGAAGCACGGCCACCGCCAAAGGGCTGCTGTCCTACCACTGCCCCAGTAGGCTTATCATTGATATAAAAATTACCTGCCGCATTTTGAAGCTTCTTTACTGCCAGATCAACTGCGTACCGGTCAGTAGAGAAAACTGCTCCCGTTAAAGCATACGGCGAAGTTTCGTCCAAAATGGCCAAAGTCTCTTCATATTTGTTTTCGTCATACACATATACCGTAAGCACAGGACCAAAAATTTCCTCGCTCATGGTGCGGTATTTAGGATCATCTACCACGATCAATGTAGGCTCTACAAAATAGCCGATAGCATCATCGCACTTTCCACCGTGAACAATTTCTACTCCATTATCTTTTTTCGCTTGAGCGATGTATCCTGAGATTTTATCAAAAGAACGTTTGTCAATCACCGCATTGAAGAAATTTGCGAAATCTTCTGGGCTTCCCATTTTCATATCTTTCAGAGTCCGCAAGCATGTAGCCCTTGATCTCATCCCACAGATTGGACGGAATGTAAGCTCTTGAAGCAGCACTACATTTCTGTCCTTGAAATTCGTACGCCCCTCTGATTAGACCGGTTGCCACCTGCTTGGCATTCGCCGATTTATGAGCAATGACAAAATCTTTACCCCCAGTTTCTCCAACTATTCTCGGATAGGTTCTGTATTTGTCTATGTTCGCTCCTATGGTTTTCCATAATGACTGGAATACACCCGTGCTACCAGTGAAATGAAGACCAGCGAAATCTTTATGCGAGAAAATCACCTCTCCTGCCACTGGCCCATCCACATATATCATATTGATGACACCATCTGGGAGGCCGGCTTCCTTGAAAACTTCCATGATCACTTGAGCTGAATATACTTGCGTATAAGCCGGCTTCCATATCGCTGTGTTGCCCATCAGTGCGGGTGCAGCTGGGAGGTTTCCTGCGATAGAAGTAAAGTTGAAAGGCGTAATAGCAAATACAAATCCTTCTAGCGGACGATATTCTAATCTATTCCATACTCCTGGAGAGGATTCAGGCTGTTGATTGAAAATCTCCTGCATGAAATAGGCATTGTAGCGCAAGAAGTCTATAAACTCACAGGCCGCATCTATTTCTGCCTGAAAAGGATTCTTACTTTGCCCTAGCATCGTAGCAGCATTTATTTTGGCACGATAAGGGCCCGCAATGAGGTCTGCAGCTTTAAGGAAGATACTGGCGCGCTGTTCCCAATCTAGATTTGACCATGCGTCTTTAGCATCCAATGAAGCACGTATTGCTTGCTGCACATGGCTTTTGTCCCCTTCATGAAAATGTCCTAAGACGTGCTGATGATCATGCGGCGGACTCATTTTAATCTTATTTCCAGTTCGCACTTCCTCACCGCCAATGTACATTGGCACATCAGCTATTTCATTTCGCATTTGCGACAGCATCGCTTGCAATTCTGCCCTTTCGGGAGAGTTCGGTTCATACGATAATATGGGCTCGTTGGTGGGCTTGGGGATTAAATATGTTCCTTTTGGCATAATTTTCGAGTTTTTGTTTGCCGCAAAGGTACAACATCAGACTTAGCTATAGAATTTTACAGAGTTCCGACAAATGATATATCTGCCATTCACAATGAGCGTGCACCGCCCGTAAAGGATTGAAATGTATCGCGCACATTTTTGCATTGATAGCTCCGCCCACATCAGTATTGAGATTGTCTCCGATCATCACCGCCTGATGGGGCAAAGCACCAAGCTCTTTCATGGCATGTTGGAAGATCGCCGGATCGGGTTTTTTCTTGACTATGGTCTCTGAAGTGTAGATATGCGTGAAATACTTATCTATTCCCGAATGGGACATTTTTATCTGCTGAATCGCATCAAAACCATTGGTAATGATCGCAAGCTTATAGCGCTGAGACAGGTAATCCAGTACCTCCAAAGTGCCTTCCATAATTCCACCTTGTCGTGGACAATGCTCAAGAAAATAATCATTAAGCACCTCCCAATTGGATACGTCCGCCGCGCCACATACCCGCAGCACTTCTTTGAAACGCTCTGTTCGGAGATATTCTTTGTCAATCACACCATTGTCAAAATCTGCCCAGAATCGATCGTTTATCTGGCTATATGAAAGCAGAAATTCATCCTCGCACGCAGTGAGGCTTGCCGAAAGCTGAAACTGCCGATATAAATCACGCAATACTTTTCGTGAATTGGTTTCATAATCCCACAAGGTGTGATCCAAATCAAAAAATACATGCGTAATATCTTTCATCCTCTATAGTCTTTTGAAAGTAGTTTATTGGCTGCCAGTTCTCTATTGGAGTTCATGACATTGTAAACCTCCTGATCCTTTTGCAATTGCACGTCTTTATTCAAGAAATCAAAAATTCTTGCCACCATGTCATACACTTCATCTTTGATGCTGTACATCACATATTGATCCTTTTTTACAGAATTGACCAATCCAGAATGTTTTAGGTAATTGATGTGCCTGCTAGTCTTCGTTTGTGTAAAGTCCAATATCGATTCCAGATCAGAAATGGATAATTCTTCATTGCGAAAAAGCAAATGAATAATGCGCACACGCGCCTCCTCAGCAAAACATTTAAAGATTTGTGTACCGTATGTGAGACTGAAATTCTTTAACCTCATGACTTTTTCTGCTTAGATTTGACGAAATTTAAACTTTTCCCGTTAATAGAGTCTTGTATAATAAAAGGAATCTCATTTTGCGCTCAAGTTTCATAGTCATATTACTTCTTTTCGCTGCGTTCACCACGCAGGCACAGGACTCTCCAAAGATCATACAATTTACGGGAGTGGTCTTCACACCCGACAGCACCTCCGTTATTCCCGGAGTTCACATCTACGTCCCTAAAGTTGGACGAGGGACAACTACAAACCCGTACGGATTCTTTTCTATTCCAGTTTTGGAAGGCGATAGCCTGATTTTTAGTGCCGTAGGTTTCAAAAGAAAATCTTTTGTGATCCCAGCCCATGATTCCGACCGAAGCATGAAGTTGCTGCTTACTTTAGAAGAAGACATTGCCTTTTTGGAAGAAGTAGAAATTTTCCCTTATCCTTCAGAAGCCATGTTCAAAAAAGCTGTGCTTGCCCTGGACATGAATGATAGCGAAGATTATAGAAATCTAGAAGCTTGGCTAGCAGCTCAGTATATGGCCAGAGGCTACAAAGACCTCAACGGAACATCGCGAGACAATTATAACTATACTATGACAGAGCAGCGTCAGGCTTATGACAGTCGCTTTCAAGCACCTACCACTAGCTTTATAAATCCTTTCGCTTGGGCCAAATTCATTCGAGATTTAAGGGGAGGAAAATAGTTTTCTTCAAATCACCTTTCACCCGTTACTTTGAAACTTTCGCTTCAAAAACAATCTGAGCAGTGGCTAAAGCCGCGCTGTTGGCTTCTTTGATTTTCATGATGCCCACACTGCCTCCTCGACTATCTGATAAACGAATGCCTATCAACTGCCCAGTAGTAAGCCCTTTGATCTCAGAAACCGCAGTTTTACCCGTGAGAGCATTTTCCAGCTCTACAGCGGTGCTAATGCCTGCATAATCGATATCCGAAGAAAGCGAATAGAACTTTGTTTCATTTTCCACACCGAAAAGTGGCCATAAACCCGTATTCTGTTCAGCCCATACCGTCTCAACACCTTCACTAGACGGACTGCTAAGGATAGCTTTGTCAGTCTTGGTATAGTAATAAACAAAATCGATGGTCTTTTTAGTAGCTGTCTTGCTCAGACCCACGCCGTAATAAGAAAGTGGACTTTTAACATCATAAAAACTTGCGTACTTGAAATTGGAATAACTACCCACAGTATCTGTCTCGATATAGGAAATTTGCGAAGCTGCAATTTGAAGTGAAACCGTATCTCCGTATACATTGAAAAACGCATCCTCTATCACAAAGGTGAAACTCAAGGTTTGGCCTTGATAAGAAGGGTCTAGATAAAAACTCAAAGACTCGGAAACCGAAACCTGAGTGCTATCCAAGGTGAAGAGCGTTTGTAGCTCTTGCTCTCCTTGCCACACCTTGCAAGTGGCTGAGGTAATGCCTGAAGGAGCCATCGCCACTATTTGTAAGCGCAGGGTAGACAGTACCGTATATGCGTCTATAGAATCACTCAGTGCTATAGTAGCCGTTGGTTCTTGTGGTGTGGGATCGGGATCATTGTTACACCCCATAAGGAAGGCTACTAAAGCGAGACAAGCGAGCGAAAGGATTTTTCTGATCATAAAACTAAATTACTGAGTACGTGGGACATAAAAAAACCTCGCTTGTAGGCGAGGTTTTTTAAATTCTATATCAATGAGAGAATTATTTCTCGATTTTTACGTCGATTGTAATAGTACCTGAGCTATTACCATCTACTGCTTTCACTTTAAAAAGACCCATTTTTCCTCCACGTGCCTCCGCTAGTTTGAAGGCTACAACATTATCAACAGCTAAATCAGTCACTCTAGAAAGACCTGTCGCAACCTCAGAATATGCTGCTGCTATCTCAGTTCCAGCAGTAATTGCGTCAAACTGAGCTGTAGTTAAGGTCGTTTCTTGGAATTTTGTACTGTTCTCTGTGTTTGGAAATGGCCAAGCAGCAGCACTTTGAGCTTTCCAAGTTGCTTCAGCTTCAACATTATCCGGGGAAGCTATTGTTCTTTGAGATGCATCACTGAAGTAATAGATAAAGTCAATTTTTGCCTGATTTGCCACGTCTGCAGTTATTCCAGATACAAAATATACTGAGTCAGTCATAGCGTCGTAAGAGCTTCCGTAAGCAGCACTCTTAAAGCCTCCTATAAGTACAGTTTCAAACTCGTTAATAGGAACAGCATCAATTTCTACTTCGAAAGAAACCGTATCTGAAGATGTACCGATTTCATCTACTACCACAAACCAGAATTCCCATGTTTTACCCGCAGCAGCTGCTGTTGGCACAATAAAACTTGCATAGTCAGCAGTGGTTTCCCCTGATTCTATATTCAAATCCAATCTAGAAACATCGAACAAATCTGTAGTATTTGTTCCATCTGAAACCTTTCCTACAATCCTATTCACTCCGCCTGCGGCATTTGCAGTGACGGCATAGGAAATAGTATCTCCTGGCATTGCACTAGTTGCAACTTGCCCTTCCACTTTGAAAGAAACCGAAGCTGATGGCTTAGTTGCTGTAGGCTCTTCATCCTCAGTACAGCTTACTACAAAACCAGCTACAGCTAATAATGCGATTAAAAATGTGTTTTTCAATAATCCTTTCATTTCAATTAATTTAATAGTTTAAAAATTGTTGCGTTTTTGATGTTTGATTGTAACGAATATCGTTTTTAGAAGTTGTCTCTTCAATTCAAACAAAACTTCCTTACGTATTTCGTAAAAAAGATGTTTCAGAAATATTCACTGTCCCCTTAGACCCCACGCGAAAGAAAATGGTTGGAAATTGTTTTTAAATTTCTACCATTGTTGACTGACAACTTATTTTTTGATATTTTACATCGATGAATGAGATTTTTACACTTGATTCGCTTGAATGGTGTGGAGTTTCTGAAATTTATTACATTTTTGTGACTGGTAAAATCCGCTTAATCTAAAACACTGTTATGACTGAAGTTATATCACCTAGTCTTTTGAACCCCTGGAATCAATACGGACAAATTGCAGCATTTGCCGTTGTGGGAGCTGGACTCATTATTTTACTTGGTCACTATTTAAAGTTGGCCACAACGAAGGATTACAAAACGCGCTATGATTATATCAATATGCACGAAATCAACCTCCTATGGTTGGGTTTCTTACTTGTATTGATAGGCGTATCCCTTTACATCAACACCCTTTTCGAAAACACTACATGGTTGTGGTTCTTCATTAGAATATTCTTGTCAGGAATGATGGCCATGATTGTTGGCGTGATTGTACAAAACATCTTGAAGTTTTACTATCCTTTCTTCATCGAAAAGAGATTGAAGCGTCTGAGATTTACACCAAGGATTTCTCCTGATGGTCGTAAAATGAAGCTCTTGAGCGAAGAAGAAGAAGATGTTTACCTAGATGAAGGTATGCAAGCTGAAGAAAACGCGTTCTCTGTAGATTACGATGTATGGATGGATGAAATTTCTGGCTTCACTAAAATTGAAAAATACAATGGTCGTCTGCATGCTTTGAAATGCGAAGAGTGCAACTACCAAACATTGAAAGTAGAAAGAGAAGAAATCATTCAAGAGGCATCACTAGAAGAGCCAGGAGAATTGATGAAATATATGGCCTGCGGGTATTGTGGACACAAACAAAGAAAGTCTTTCCACATTGCGAAACTTCGCCCTGCCGCTGAAAGTTAATTAACAAACCTACCTAACCTAAAAACCCTGTCTTCTAACAAAGGCAGGGTTTTTTATTGCTATATGGGTCTAATGAATTATTTTAAAATTTCGGCTCTACTTCTCTCTATAACTAAAGGAATGGAATTTCTAATAGGTAAGAGCCAAACGATCAGAAAGCATATCTATGGCTTGCTGCTCTACATCTGAGATCCCATCTGCCGCATTAGCAAAAAGATACATCGACTCCAAAACAAACTCTTTATCCAATTTGCTTTGGCTTATATGGTTTTTAAGGGCATTTAGAAATTTCTTCTGCCACTTTTCCAAATTCTCTATGAGGTACATAAATTCTGTTCTGAATTTCTGTTCCATTCTAACCACCTCCTCAGGTTCAAGATCGTCACTAAAATTAAGTGTAAGCCCTTTAGCTAGCTTATCGACCCCTTCCCACTCCTCTTTATCCAAAACACCATCGCTCATACAGACGATAAGGCTAGGATATAAATTGAGCAGGTACGTGAACTGAGCAAGGGTAAGGTCAACATTCCTTACTTTTTTATACTCATTGAAGAGCAATTCGGCCTGTGATTTCATTTTAGTAAGACGGTTTTAGGTGGTGAATCAGCAATAAAGATAATACAACTACACTTCTGAGCACAGAAATGAAACATTTTGTGCGAAAAAAGAGTGTACCATTGACCTTACGATATCTGCTTAACCAATTATTTACGCTTTGCTATTTACGCATTTGAAACTGGTCTTGATCTTTTTGAAAAGGGAATTTGTTGCGATAATCTTTTAAATGCCTGGGCGCTTAATGT
Organism: uncultured Cytophagales bacterium; assembly: GCA_963848175.1. Classification (GTDB taxonomy): domain Bacteria; phylum Bacteroidota; class Bacteroidia; order Cytophagales; family Cyclobacteriaceae; genus JAMZMI01. The sequence goes on along the minus strand of CAWKCO010000001.1, from coordinate 112,892 downwards.
TTGGGAAAGAATTGCGTCTTGTTCAGAAAAGCAGCATCTCTCCCCCAGAAAGTTGTAAATGGCCGAGTGTCCATTGTATTTATGATCTAAGCCGTCCTTTCCTACACGATTTACACCCAGTGAATAAGCCTGATTTTCTATTGCGCGAGCTGCCAGTAAAGTGTCCCAAGCGCTGATACGAGGTGCCGGCCAATTGGCTACATAAACGACCAAATCATATTCGTGAGATTGAGACCGGCTCCAAACCGGGAAGCGAAGGTCATAGCAGATCAAAGGCATGATTCTCCACCCTTGTATTTCTATAATCAATCGTTCTGAACCCTGTATATAAGTTTGATCCTCGTCTGCCAAGGCAAACAAATGACGCTTGTCATAAGAAAAATAACTGCCGTCTGGGTATACAGCATAAAGACGATTGAAATACGCCCCTTTCTCCTGCACGATGTAGCTGCCCATGATCACTGCCTTGGTTTGAGCAGCTTGCTGCTTCATCCAACGCAAAGTTTTGCTACCCACAGGCTCTGCAAGCGATGTTGCATTCATCGTAAACCCCGTAGAAAACATCTCTGGAAGAACGATTAAATCTTGAGCGCCATCAATCTGCCAGATTTTTTCCTCGAACATGGAAAGATTGGCTTCTATGCTCTCCCAATACAAATCTGATTGAATGATGGTTACCCTTAGATCTTGCATCTATCTTTTGGCAGGAATGCGCACACGATAATCTGCATCCACTTTCCCTTTACTAATATTGGCTAGTTTTCCTCTGAGCAATTTCTTTTTGAATGGCGTGAGATAGTCAGTAAACATCACACCTTCTATATGATCATATTCATGCTGAATAATTCTGGCTTTGATATCATCAAAGTCCTCAACATGTTCGTTCCAATCCTCATCAAAGTACTTGATTTTGATATTGGCGGCTCTTTTCACATCTTCTCTGATTCCCGGAATACTCAGACAGCCTTCCTCAAACGCCCATTCTTCTCCCGATTCTTCGAAAATTTCAGGATTCACAAAGGCTTTGACCAAAGGAGTTTCACCCTCATCATGCATGGGTGTACTGTCTACTATAAAAAGCCTCAGCGCCTTTCCTATTTGCGGAGCAGCTAAGCCTACACCACTAGCAGATTTCATCGTTTCGAACATATCTGCTACCAACTCTTTAATATCCGTTCCTTGGGGAATATCTTCTCCAGCTTTCCTTAAAACAGGGTCTCCAAATAACACTATTGGGTATATCATACTCTTGATTCCATATAGGATTGTAAAATGATTGTCGCGCTCACCATGTCTATATTTCCTTTGACTCTCCGGTCTTTCTTTTTAACGCCAGAGGCAATCATCGAATCCAGAGCCATTTTGGAAGTGAACCGCTCATCATGCAAAATTAGTTTCATATCAGGAAAAAGCTTCCTAAATCTGTTGATCATTGCTTGTACCAAAGGCGTAGCGTCAGTAGCCGAGCCATCAGTGTTTTTGGGCATACCTACAACCACCTCAGAGACAGACTCTTTGGAAAAATAGTCCTTCAAAAAATCCATTAACGTGTGAGTCGGAACGGTAGTAAGTGCTGATGCTATGATCACCAATGGGTCTGTCACTGCTATTCCTGTACGCTTGGCTCCATAGTCTATGGCCAGAATTCTTCCCATTAGTTGAGTTTACTTATTGCATCCATGCGAGCATGCACACGTGCTTCGAGCGCCATGGCTTTGGGGAAAAGGATTTCGTTTTCTATTTGAGCGTGATACATCATCTCTCTATCGAAAGCACGAATTTCACTTATAATCACTTTATAATGTAAGTCTTCGCCTACCATCTCTTCAGCAATACTCCTTAACCCCGCCATTTCATCTTCATCCCGATGCTCTAAATGAAATTTTGCAAGAGATTTGTCCCTGTGCTGCCATAGTACAGCTATTGGATTTTTACCTACACCCTGATCTACTTCCATCATTTTTTGGATGTAATCAAATACCGTGTCTTCCTCCGTGTGTATGTGTTGGATAAACTCCTCGATAAATTCAGGGAAAATCAATTTTAAATCCTCCAATCCTTCTGCGGTATTGATCAACCTCGCAATATATGGAAGCTTATCTTTGATAAACATACTGTGGGTATGCTTCAGATATTGGATGATAATGGCGAGTGGATAATTATTTAGCTCTTTAAAAGAAAGACGATGGTTGCGATCAAAAAGATAAAAGCTCCTCATTACCTGCTCCTCCATAAGTCCCATTTCCGCACACAACTCACCAAGCTTACGATGAGGATACCGATAAAAATCTATGCCCAAATAGCTCAGTGCTCTGGCATAGATGTAGTTTTCATCTACAATGGACGATATGGTTTGACTGAATACTCGCATTCAAATTCAAATATAAAAAGGTTTACAGGAGTTTTCCACTCAAATGTCTATCCCCAGAAAATAATCACCTCTTTTAAAAAAGAAAAAGGGTCTAAAAATCAATAACGACGGATGTCTTTCAATTATTTGGTAAAAGGTTTTATCAAAAACAGTTCCCTATCTAAATGGGTTTTTCACGGCAATTAATGGACAACTTCATAGTGTTGAGTTTTTCAAGTTTCAACAGTAGCAAAAAGCCGAAAATCACTTTTCGAAGCATCTTAGCATTTTTTTTTGAAGATAGTACAACCTAATGCACGACTTTTGGGTCATAGGAATATGTACATACAGTTAATCAACCGAATTGCCCTTTTCATTACCGCTTGCACGCTTTTCTCATGTCTAGACACCAACCTAGATAGCGATATAGTTACGTCCCAGTCAGACCTTATTTATGGACAGTCTAAGGATGTTCAGCCAGGAGACGAATTTAAAATCATCGCCATAGTGCCGAGATCAAAGTCTTGGGATGCAATCGTAGAGTATAGTGGAGGCTGTGGTGAACATGTCTTTAATTTGGCTTTGACTCAGGTCGAAAACCTGGCTTTAAAAACACAAACAGAAATCGCACTTTGGCACAATGGATTCGGAGACAACTGCGAAAGCCTTGTTAGAGATACCATATCTTTCAATATAGAACAAGTGATTCCTGCTCTTGATTTCGCAGATGTGACTATTGTGAAAATCAAAAATGCTTACAACAAAAATATTGTCACAGTAGATCTTAACCTAGCAAAACTCACCTCGAATAACTGTACGTTAAAAGGTGAAATTGCGGTGGGCTATTGTGTTGCTGATGTTTGGCTGGGGCAGTGGGTCTTGGTTAAGGATAGCGTAAAAAATCACAGACAGGTATGGCTTCAGCCAGTCAGAGTAGCAGAAAGCGCACAATTGAACATTCCCAAAGTAGGAAAAGCCAATTTCGCCGTTTCGGTGTTATTTGGATATGATTATCTGGGTGATGTAGACGCCAATGCCATTTGTGAAAAATACCCTCAAGGAACGACAATTCCGGTGATCATTGAATGCTACGAGCCTAAATAACCTTCTACTTTTTAGAAAAAATCTCTCGATTAAGAATCAAATCGGCTCGACCTTCCACATACAAAATCCATTGTAGCGTATCATTATGAATCCGCTGCTGATGTTCATTGACTTCCGCGAAGGAGAGTTTGGCTTTGAGTTTTTTGCCAATAGGTGCCTTCTCTAAGCCCTGCTCAGCAAGTGACCCGAGGTTTTGAAGGTATTTTGAAACATCAACAGAAATTTCATCAGTGATATAGCTTTCTACCACAGATTTCAAAAACCAATGCGCCGCTTTGGTCAGGTTGTCTTCCGAGTCTATTTCATACTCAAAATCCGTCCAAGTCAATTGCTGTTTTCGGCTCAAAAATGGGCGTCCCATAATCGTCACTAGCCCATTCAAATCGCCACTCGTCTGTAGTTTGATGGCTAATTTATTTCCTGCTTGCTCCACTGACACGCCTTCTATCTTCACCGAATATTTTTCATAGGAAAAACTTTGCCCAGATACCTTCTGCGCTATCAATTTATCCAATAAGGTCACTGGTATTCTCGCATCGATATAGGCCAAAATTGCGGACTGATCATTTAGTGGAAGTCCTTTATCAGGAAGAGGTCTGGAGGCATGCGCGGAAATAGCTGTAGGTTTTATTGACAACTCAGATTTGTATTCCAAATGAATGCTCAATGTATCGTTATCCAAGGGTAATAAGGCAGCATTCAAAGCTTCTGGCTTAGTATGAAGCCAAAAAGCGGAAGGGTTTTGCGCTATGCGAATAGGCTTTTGAACATCTCCCCAAACCTTGCTCATCGTGGAGCGAATATCAAGCGACCGATTGATGGCTCCACATATTTCAGCGAGGATTTTGTCTTCATTCTCGGCCAAAACCTTATCCATCGTGTTGCTCAAATCTATCTCTATTCCCATTATATTGAGCGTAGGCTCGGCCGTCCAGGTTAAATCCAAATTTTCGCATTCAAGCGTCAAATTCCACGCTGCATCCAAGGTGGCTGAAGAAACAGTCTTGATCTGCCCTGAAAAGGAAATGGGAGTATCTCGATTGCTAAAGGTGATCCCCATCACTTTTTTCTTGATCGCCACACTTACATCCAAAGGCAAAGTGGCCTCAGCTTTGTCTCCCTTGAATGAAAGCCACAGCCCTCCTGTTTTAATGACCTTTAAATAAACCACATCCCCTTTGCTATTAATGACCATCTCATCATCAATCAAAACGTTTTTGAGAAGGGAGTTCACTCCGGCAGCAAGCTCCGATGCTGGAAAATGAACATTGAAACTGACAGTGGAAGGGGGCAGTTTCAAAGGAGGAGCTTCCTTGTCTTTTTGCCTTGTTTTAGAGCAATCAGTAAATACGAAAAGTGAGATAAGCAATATGCTTAATGCAGAAATTCTTGTGTTCATTGTCAATAGTTGGGCTGCAAAGCTAATCCGATTATTTTGGGTCAGTAAATAAGAAAGCATTCTTGGTAAAGGAAATCTTACCGCTGATGTAGCTAACGTACTCATTGGGAAAAAAGTAAAAAATAGAGCAGATTTCGTTTCAAAATATCTTTTCTTCAAATCAACTTATTTGAATACTCATGCGTTATGGCAATTATGAAAACACCAATTCTGCTTATTTTCTTAGCACTAACTATTTTCTCTTGTGAGAAAAAAGATGTCGCTCAAAAATGGGTAGATGCTTCTATAAAGGCGCATGGCCTCCATCGATTAGACGGTCGCGAAATAAGCTTTCAGTTTCGGGGTAAAAGTTACAGCGCATTAAGAACTGACGAAGGTTATGTTTATCGCCGTTCGTTTCAAGAAGGGCAAGACCTAGTGGAGGATGAGTTGATCAATAGTGATCAATTCTCACGAAAAATCAAGGACAGCACGGTACTGGTAGTAGAAGAAATAGCTAAAAAATACCGATCATCAATCAACTCAGTTCTCTACTTTGTTCAGTTACCTTATACCCTCAACGACCCTGCAGCCATCAAACAATTCAAAGGGTTTACAGAAATAAATGGAGAGCAATATGCTGCAATTGAAGTTACATTCAAATCTGCAAATGGAGGCCAAGACCATGACGATCGCTTCGTTTATTGGATCAACACCACATCAAACCTTATCGACTATTTGGCCTATAGCTATCAGACTGAAGGTGGAGGAGTGCGATTCAGAACGGTTCTCAGACGGACCACAATAGACGGAATCGTGTTTCAAGATTATGTGAATTATGAAGCTGATAAAGACAGCAAGTTGGAGTCGCTACCCAGAAAGTTCGAAAACGACGAGTTGACCCAACTTTCCCTGATTGAAAACATAAATATCAGTGTAAAAAAGCCCTGACTATTAGCGGGTAACTCCTCAGCAACACCACGTTACTCAAAATTTTTTACACATTTTTTTCATTGAAAAATGCACCGAAAGACGTGTTTTAATTGTAGTACAACTTCGTTACTTTAGCCATTATTTCCCTTTTAACCTTAATATTTGAAATCAATGTCAGAAAAAACCAAGTACTCAGAGGAAGAATTGAAGGAATTTGAAGCGCTGATAAATGAAAAACTTGGCAAGGCCAAAGAAGAGTTGACAAGCCTGCGTGAATCACTCACAAAAAGCAGCGATGGAGATACTGGCGCAAATCACACATCTATCAAGACGCTTGAAGATGGAGCAGACACTGCTGAAAAAGAGCAATTGAGCCAGCACGCTGGTAGACAACAGAAGTTTATCAACAACTTAGAAAATGCTTTGATCAGAATCAAAAACGGTACTTATGGTGTATGTGTAGATACAGGAAAGCTTATAAGCAAAGAGCGATTGAGAGCCGTACCACACACCATGCACTCAATAGAGGCGAAGCTGAACAAACGTTGAGATTTTGGATTTTCTGGTCAATCATATTGAGGCACTGATATTTTGTTCCCCAAAGCCTATTGAGGAAAAAGAAATTCATTCGTGCCTAAAAGAAATGTTTGAGGCGGAGGTGCCTTTAGAAGATATTCAAATAGGCATTACCAAACTGGAAGAAAAATACTCAGACGAGACGTTTTCTTTTGGGTTGGTAAAGAGTGGTGGTGGGTTTCAGTTTCTAACCAAACCTGCCTATCAGGCGAGCATAGGCATACTGCTAAAACAGCAGTCAAAAAAGAGGCTCTCCAATTCAGCATTGGAGACTTTGGCCATCATAGCCTACAAGCAACCTGTAACCAAATCTGAAATAGAGCAGATCCGAGGGGTCAACTGCGATTATGCGGTACAGAAGCTCCTAGAAAAAGAGCTAGTAGAAATAAAAGGAAAATCGGAGGCTGTAGGGCGCCCGATGCTATACGGTACCAACAAAAAGTTTATGGACTATTTTGGCATCAATAACATCAAGGATTTGCCTACGCCAAAGGATTTTATACAAGAAGAGAATACCATAGGAAAAGAAGAGGACTAATGAAGGGGAAAAAGCCATTTAAAAAGAAGGAAGAAGGGACAGAGAAGAAGGTAGATGGCAAATTTGCGCCGCTTCCTCAAGAACTCAGACTCAATAAATTTATTGCCAATGCGGGCATTTGCTCTCGTAGAGATGCCGATGTGCTTATCGCAGAAGGCAAAATCACCGTGAATGGCACGATAGTCACCGAAATGGGTTTCAAGGTAAAGCGCACAGATAACGTGAAATATCTTGGCAAAGACCTGACTCCTGAAACCATGCAGTATGTACTGCTCAATAAGCCAACAGACTTCATCACCACCATGGACGACCCACAAGGGCGAAATACAGTGATGAACCTAATAAAAACGGCCTGTAACGAGCGTATTTTCCCTGTAGGAAGACTCGATCGCAACACGACTGGGCTACTATTGTTTACCAACGATGGCGACTTGGCCAAAAAACTAACTCACCCATCTCATCAGATCAAGAAAATCTATCAAGTGACTTTGGACAAGCCCATCTCCAAAGAACATTTTGATGAAATACTCACAGGAGTACCTCTGGAAGATGGTGTAGCTCACGTAACCGAACTAGCTATTATCTCTACTGACAACAAGAGTTTGGGTATAGAAATACACATTGGTAAAAATCGAATTGTTAGAAGAATCTTTGAGCACTTTGGCTACAATGTAGATAAACTGGATCGCGTGATGTTCGGCCCATTGACCAAACAAAACCTGCAAAGAGGCAAATGGCGACATCTTGCTCCAAAAGAAATCATGCAACTCAAAAGGATCAAATGATCCTTTTTTTTGTTTGCGCCCTCTTAAAGTGAACTGCTCAAAACATCCAGATCACGATTGAGAATAAAATGCACGCCTGACCCTCCGTCGGTATTTAGTGTTCGACTATTTTGATACAATGTTTGATATCAAATTGCATAAGTGGCTTTGGAGAGATAAGGCAAATTACTATGATTCTAATCACTAAAGAGTGATAGGTGTTAGATAAACTATTTCGGGATCGTTCTGCTGTTTTATATAGAGAGCACCGAACTTACTTCTCGGTGTTGGCTCAGTCAAATCTATCCAATCCTGCCAAGCCGCCAGCGCATCAACATTTCCATTTTCGAAATAAGGAAAAGAGCACTATTATATATAGTGTGGAGAAAAATCTGGCGTGTTAGGGTGATTTTCAGATTGCATCGTACCTTTAAAACAGAATGTGCAAAACAAATATAGTATGCATGCATACTATATTTCAGAGTTATTGTATCTTGGTGGGCATAAAAAAACCTCAACGTAAACGTTGAGGTTTCAAAAGTGGTGCTAGCTGGATTCGAACCAGCGACTCACGGATTTTCAGTCCGATGCTCTACCAACTGAGCTATAGCACCGTCTTTTAGAGGGGGCAAAAGTAGAAATAAATGTGACAGTCGCAAAACAATGTGGATAAAAAATAAGGCTTAAATCAAATAAACAATGAACCCAATACCTCAAATAGCATTCATTGCCGTACTTTCCTTTTTTGGCTACCTGATTTTCAGGCGAATAGCCAGAATAAAGGCCAACATTCTCCTTGGAAGGGATGTGAAAATAAATGATCGAAAACCTGAGCGCTGGCGCACAATGCTCCTAGTAGCTATGGGTCAAAAGAAAATGTTCAAGCGTCCGACACCCGCCATCTTGCACATGATGATCTATGTAGGCTTTATTTTGATCAACATAGAAGTACTGGAAATCATCATTGATGGACTGGCTGGTACACACAGAGTGCTCGCTCCAATCATCGGTGATGCTTACGCTGTTTTCATTTCGTTTTTCGAAATTCTCGCCGTGCTCGTTATCTTCTCCTGTGTGGCCTTTCTGATTAGAAGAAATATTTTAAAGGTGGATCGTTTTCAAAAAATAGAGATGAAGGGCTGGCCAAAAATGGATGGCAATCTCATTCTTATTATTGAAATCGTTTTAATGTTCGCGATTCTAAAAATGAATGCCGCCGATCAAGTGCTACAAACACGAGGCGAAGGACATTACACACCAACAGGCTCCTTCCTGATCAGCAGCCTGCTTAGTCCTCTCTTCGAAGGTTTTTCAACGTCATTTTTGATTTTTGTTGAGCGCGCAGCGTGGTGGTTTCATATCGTAGGCATTTTTGCTTTTGCTCTTTATGTTACGTATTCTAAGCATCTGCATATCTTTTTGGCTTTCCCTAATACCTATTACAGCCGTTTGGATCCAAAAGGGAAAATCAAGAATATGCCTGAAATCACCAATGAGGTGAAATCAATGCTGGGTGTGCCAATGGATGAAAACGTAGCTCCGCCAGCCGAAGGAATGAAATTTGGAGCCAAAGACATCAACGACCTTACTTGGAAAAACCTCATGGATGCCTACGCCTGCACTGAATGCGGACGCTGTACTTCTGAGTGTCCTGCCAACATCACAGGCAAAAAACTTTCTCCTCGAAAGATCATGATGGACACGCGAGATCGTGCCGAAGATGTAGGAATTTCATTGCAGAAAGGTGGAGAAGGTCTGGCTGATGGTAAATCGCTACTAGGAGATTACATCTCTAACGAAGAAATCAATGCGTGCACCAGCTGTAATGCTTGCGTAGAGGCATGCCCTGTGAATATCAATCCTTTAGAAATCATCTTGGAACTGCGCCGCTATGTGGCCATGGAAGAGTCTGCTTCTCCCCAATCATGGAATGCCATGTTCTCAAACGTGGAGACCAACTTTGCACCATGGAAATTTGCCCCAAGTGACCGCTTCAAATGGGCGGACGAATTAAAATCAAACAAATAACCCGAACTCACGATGAACGAAAATATAGCAATCCCAACTGTAGCAGAACTTGTAGCCAAAGGCGAAGCACCCGAAATTCTGTTTTGGGTGGGTTGTGCCGGATCTTATGACGACAGATACAAAAGCGTAACCAAGTCTTTTGTGAAAATTTTGAACCATGTCGGAATCAAATTTGCCGTACTCGGCACAGAAGAGACTTGTACAGGAGATCCTGCCAGACGCGCTGGAAATGAATTTCTTTTCCAAATGCAAGCCATGGCTAACATCCAAGTATTGGATGGATATGGCATTCAAAAAATCGTGACGGCATGCCCTCATTGTTTTAATACCTTAAAAAATGAATACCCTGAGCTCGGTGGTAACTATGAAGTCATTCATCACTCCACTTTTTTACAAGGCTTGATTGACGAGGGGAAGGTGGCTATTAAAGGTGGAGGCGTTTTCAAGGGTAGGAAAATCACTTTTCACGACTCTTGCTACCTTGGCAGAGCGAACGGCGTGTATGAAGCGCCACGTAAGGTTTTGGAAGCGCTGGATGCGGACTTGGTAGAGATGAAACGATGCAAGACCAAAGGCCTATGCTGCGGCGCTGGTGGCGGGCAGATGTTTAAAGATGCCGAGCCGGGCAACAAAGAAATCAATATTGAACGCACAGAGGAAGCGCTAGCAACTGGTGCCGATACAATTGCCGTGGGTTGTCCATTTTGCATGACCATGATGGCCGATGGCATCAAAAATAAGGAGCGAGAATCCGACGTGAAAGTCAAAGACCTTGCGGAACTTATTGCGGAGGCTGAAGGGTTGAATGATTAGTTTTTAAACAGAGTCAATAATTCAAATTATTTTTGCAGCATGACAGTACAAACCATTGATCAATTGCCAGCTACCTCACGCTTGTGGGTCTACCAATCAGACAGAGCTTTTGCGCCAGCAGAAAAAATTCAAATTGAACAAGTACTCCAGAGCTTCTTGGATCAATGGGCGGCACATGGCAGTGAGCTGAAATCTGCATACGCCATTAAGCAGGATCAATTTATCGTGATTGCTGTGGATGAGAGCCACCATGGGGCTAGTGGATGCAGTATAGATGCATCGGTGAGCGTTATTCGCTCGATAGAGCAGCAGTTTGGAGTGAGCTTGCTCGACAGAACCAAAGTGGCTGTGCTGGACAATGATAAAATCACCATCTACCCTTTCAACGGAATAAAATCCAAAATAACAGAAGGAGCAATCAATCCCGACATGACTGTGTTTAACAATACCGTGCAGACCCTGGGAGAGTGGCAAACGAGCTGGAAACAACCGGCAAAAGAAAGCTGGATGGGAAGGTTTTTTTAATGCCTAGGGGTTATCTAAACTTATAAGCCAGCGAGGCTGAAAATCCAAAAGAGGAGAAACGATTGCTCTCTTTAAGCTAAACACCTTTTCCGTACTTTGCCCCAAATCCTAAGTCAAAAACACCAAATGCAGGTCGAAAAATTTGAGCGTTCATATATCCATAAACAAAGGAAGTAGATCGTGCGTCCATAGTCTCTACTGGCTCAAACGAATATTCTTCATCAAAAATGAGCACATGATCATTCAAACTGCGACCACCATTTATTGAAGGGCCAAATCGAAAATTCCATTTGCGATCTAAATCCGTGACAAACCAATAAGCCGCCTGAAAATCAGCTCGATCCTGCATCAAGCACCATCCTAAATACGGCAAATCCGCTGAGTTCTCATTTTCATAATCCACAAATATCTCCGAGTGAACAAAGTAATCCATTCCCAATTCTACCTCAGTAGTCAACCTTCCCATTTGAAGGTGACTCAACCTCATAAATGCACCAACACTAAGCCCTTCACTTAGATATTGATCTGTCAATTCATAAGTATCCATGTCGTGAGACACCTGTTTAGGGTCTTTAACCATACTTAAAATTGACTCGTGAGAAAGGGGTGAGATATCAGAAACGATTAATTCCGAGCGCATTCCAAAAGTGTGAATGCGTATTTTCGTTTTCTGGATCAAAGGTGTTTTTAAATCTTGAGCAAATGTTGAAGAAAAGATACCAAGTGTTATCAGGAGAGTGAAGGCTATTTTCATAGTACGGGCAGTTATAAAAACTAAAACATAGTAATATAATCACGACGCGTCTTATTATGAAACAGTTGTGAAGATGGATTCACAATAAATCCATTCCACTAAAATCTCACCCGAATCCCAGGCCCTACTAGTGAGAAAAACTTCTCCTCACGCATCAAATACCCAAAGCCCGCATAGAGTGGGAACGTAAGCTTGCGATTGGCCGAGCCAGAAGGATATATAGAGCCTATTACCACGAGTCCAACATCTCTGTTTTTCGAACTTTCCGCAAAATTGAATGCGTCTATCGCAATAAAACCAGCCCCCACTTTGTAAGGCCTATACTTGGCGATTTTGCCTTTTTGATAAAAACTAAACTGTCCGATCATGGCAAAACTCACCCCCGAGAAATTGGTAAAATCTCCTTCTTTAGCTTTGAGTATCAAAAGACCCCCGGGAAATGATACGTCAATATCAAAATTGTAATCTCGCTTGAGGTATACCAGTATTTTTTTGCTTTCTATTTGTTGTGAATATTTGTCTTTGACATGACTTATCTGTAGTTCTATGCGAGACCATTCTTCCAAATCATACGTTTTCTTAGAAAGGTAATTATTGAGGTTCAATCCATTGCTGATACAATTGGGGTCTTTATAGTGCGCCGATCTTATAGAGGTTGCATCTGGGCATACCACTACATCTTTGAACTCATATAGCTCGATGAGATTACCCTCTTTGTTGGAAACTTTTACTTTGATGTCTAGAAATTGCTTGCCATTGATGTCTTTATTTTGGTCGATCATACTTCGGTCAAATGCGATGACCAAATCCGTGAGATTACCTTCAAAATAGATCGGACGCTCAATATTGCCAACGATATGCCGCTCGCTTCCCATCTCGAGGGTAATGAAGTCAAATTTTCTTGGTGTTTGATACTCGTTCACTTTCAGACTTTTTCCAGTACTGGAGGCATGGTCAAAAATCTCAATTTGGTTGGCCGAAATATCAATGGGAACTTTGATATTGAAAAGGGATATTTTTTCATTCCTAATGAGCGAGTCCATCTGCAAGTTTTCAACCCCTGGGAACCTAAACTGTGCCTTATGTAAAGAGATTCCTTCTATACGAATATTTAAGTTTTCGCCAGGATAGACCACATTTGATTTTACCCAGTCTTCACCTTCTCTCTGTACATATATGCCAGTGATCTCTGTTTTGGGAGTGATATCTACGTTGGTTACAAATCGGGGTGCGTCCCCATCTTTGATATATAGATAGCCCTCAGACTTGCGGTGGTGAGCATAAGGGCGTAGCAGGCAAAGCACTTTATCATTGTTGAGTCTACTTTTGGTAAAAAGCTCTGCTACTAGCGCTCCACCACTCTCCTCCTGATCTTCAATTCGGTAAGTTTTTCCCATACTGAGGTAGCGATGGTTTTGTATCTGCACTTCTATAGGCTGTTTCAAATCATCATTTGGCGTAACCTCCTGCTGATCCATTTGTATAAAAGCCAAGCGCCCAGATTTAATGGAAAAGCCCTTATTTATCTCCCCCACCTCATACAATATTTGTCCGTCCTTGACATAGGGTTTTTTCGCCCTAATGGGCATATTGATGGTTTGGTACCCCAACTCTGTAGGCTCCAAATGAAGATTAACCCTATTGCCCTTTTTTGTCATCCGATAATTAATGGGCAGCCCTTCTGTCCACCTATTGTCAATCACAATATTGTCAGGCCTATTCGTCGTAATCTCTGTTACTTTTTCTTCTCCAATGAAGAGTTGATCTTCCGATGGGTAATACGCCACATAGGTTTTGGTGTAAGGAAATAGAGGCGCGTCTACTATTTCAAAATTCTGACTATCAAGTTTTACCTTGAAGGTGAACTTTAAAAAATCCGAGTTGGTTAATGACCGAAATTTCACCTTGAAGCGGGCATGATCCCCTATTAGAACGATCGAGTCGAGCAATTCAAAATCCGATGAAGCCGCAAGAGAAACATCTTCAATAGCCGAGTTTATGTCATAATAAACATACACTTCAGCCACTTCCGATTCCTCCTGATATTCAAAAGGAAGGTGATCAACATTCAAATATTTAATTTTGTCATCTTCCCAATTGTAGACTAGCGTATCTACATACAAGCGCAGATCGATGAGGCTAGACTTAGAAAAATTTCGCTGTGCAAATAACGCACTCGAAAACAGCATCATCAATAGCAGCAGGCTGCCCTTATTCATATTTTTCATACCTCTCATTGCTAGCGCAAAGATGGCACAACTTGCCAAAAAGGCTAGTGCGCTTCTTCGGTTATTATCTTTGGTTTTGATTCAAGTGTCTTGTGAATAGGGCATTTATCAGCAATTTCAAGTAGCCTTTTTCTTTGTGCTTCGTCTAAATTTCCATCCATGGTGATCGTCCGCTTAATGACATCAATTTTAGACTTTGATTCATCTGGATACTGGCCATCTGCAAAATGCTTTTTTTCATGTGTCAAATGGACTTTGACTTCTTGAAGGTCTATTTTCTTATGGGAAGCATACATCCGCAAGGTCATGGCCGTACACGCCCCTAAAGCCGAAAGTAGAAAATCGTAAGGCGAAGGACCAAAATCTGTTCCCCCGCTACCCGCAGGTTCATCTGCGATGAAATAGTGATTCCCTGCAGATATTTCCGTTAAGAACTCATCTTCTGTTTCTAACCTAACCTTCACCTCCCCCTCTGGCGCAACATCATTTTTCGCTTGCAAATCCAAATAGCGCACAGCCCATTGACCAATCATATTACCGACATACAAAGAATCCTTTTCTTCGGACATCAAATGGTCCGCCCCATCCAGCGACACAAAGCTTTTGGGATGCATGGCTGCTTGATAAATTTCAGCCGCATTATCTATTCCAACGATTTTATCTTGAGGTGAATGAATGATCAGCAAAGCCTTTTTTAAGTCATGAATGACGTCCACACCTCCAACCTTTTCTAGGTCATCCAAAAACTGCTTTTTCATCTTAAACGGACGACCGCCAATATTCACCTCTGCCTCGCCTTGCGCCTCCAGTTGCTTTTCATTTTCTCCTAGCAAATGCCTCAAGTGAGTAGCTTCTGCTGGAGAGCCTATTGTCACCACCGCAAGCACATCTGGCATAGTAAGGCTGGCGTACAACACGGCCGTACCTCCAAGCGAATGTCCAATCATAATCTGGGGAGACTCATATTCAGAAGTCAAAAAAGCGCAAGCACTTTCCAAGTCAGAAAGATTGGAAGAAAAATTACTTTCAGCAAAACTGCCTTCACTTTGGCCTAGCCCAGTAAAATCAAAGCGCAACACCGCAATGCCTTGGCTCGTAAGTGATCTACTTACGTTACTAACAGCCTTTAAATTTTTAGAGCACGTAAAACAGTGAGCAAAAAGCGCATAGGCCTTAGGCTTTCCGAGTACGGGAAAATCTAACATTCCTGACAGCAAGTCACCCTGTGCATTATTGAATTTTACTTTTTGCGAATGCATATCTGAAAGAAGGTTATTTTTAAGGCTGGAAACTTTTTAGGTATTAACGTGTCTATCATTAAAAGTTATATTTAAATCCGACGACTTGCTGAAACCGCTACTCATATCGATCATTACCTTTTTTATTGCCAACCATGCATTTGGGCAAAATCTATATTATGAAATAGTCAAAGGCAATAGCACAGTAGGATCTCTCGAGGTTATTCAAAAAACAAAGGACAACCAAGTGACTTATAGCATTAAAAATCTGGTAGAAATCAGGGTTTTGATGACATTTTCGGTTGAATATATCCTACATGAAACCTTTACCGACGGTATACTCACCTCTGGAAAAGGCCATAATACCCTCAATGGAATCAGCCAAAAAGAAACTTCTATAAGCTATGTTGACGGAAAATATCATCTGATCATTGATGGGGTAGAAGGACACAATGAAACTCAACCTATCCGAGAGTCCATGGCTAGAATTTACCACGAAGAATTGGTTGACGGAAAGAAACTCTACTCACAATACTTTGGACAGTATCTGACAACTAAAAAAATAGGCGAACACAAATACGCACTATATTCTCCAGACGGAGAAAATATCTATACTTATACTGATGGCTACTGTTCTGAAGTGAAAGTCACGCGCGATTTTGCGACATTTTACATCCGTATGAAACCCGAAAGCATCTCAGCGATCAAGGCTTGGAAGTCAGGAAAAATGTAAAATTATGTAATTAGGGAGCTTTCTTAAAGAAGGAATCCACAAATTCTGCCTTGTTAAAAACTTGCAAATCGGTGACTTTTTCACCCACTCCTATGTACTTAACAGGAATTTTGAACTGATCTGAAATACCAATGACTACACCGCCTTTGGCAGTACCATCCAACTTGGTGATTGCTAGAGAAGTGACCTCTGTAGCTTTGGTAAATTCTGTTGCTTGAATAAACGCATTTTGTCCAGTGCTTCCGTCTAGCACTAGCATGACTTCATGCGGCGCATCTGGAATGAATTTTTGAATTACTTTCTTGATTTTGGTCAACTCGTTCATCAAGTTCACTTTGGTATGCAAACGCCCGGCAGTATCTATGATTACCACATCGGCCTTGTTGTCTACACCATACTTTGCCGCTTCGAAAGCCACAGAAGCTGGGTCAGTATTCATTCCCTTATGAATGACTGGCACGCCCACTCGCTCACCCCACATGACCAATTGATCTACGGCAGCAGCACGAAAAGTATCAGCCGCACCTAACACCACATTTTTTCCCAAGCCTTTGAGCTGAGCAGCTAGCTTTCCTATGGTAGTGGTTTTCCCTACACCATTTACCCCAACCACGAGCATGACAAAGGGGCCATCTGTTTTTGGCAAATCAAAGTCCACCATGTCTGCTGTGTTGTTCTCAGAGAGCAGTCCTGCGATTTCATCTCGCAGAATCTGGTTGAGTTCGCTAGCATTGAGGTATTTATCCTTTGCCACTCTGGCCTCTATGCGCTCAATAATCTTGATAGTGGTCTCTACTCCCACATCGGAAGTAATCAAGACCTCTTCCAGTTCGTCCAATACATCTTCATCAACAGTAGATTTTCCAACTACGGCCTTTCCAAGCTTATTGAAAAAATTCTCTTTGGTCTTTTCTAGACCTTTGTCTAGCGACTCCTTTTTATCTTTCGAGAAAAAGCTTTTTAAACCCATAAGATTGATGTTTTGCAGTATTGGTCAAACAAAAAAGTCCCTTCAATGAGGGACTTTCAAATTACTAAATATTTTTAGATAACCTTATTTTTTAGCAAGCACATTTGCTACTTCTGCTTCAGGTACCATTTCTTCTTTGAAGGTGTAAGCACCATTCTTAGCTTTCACGGATCTTATTACCTTGGCGAATTTAGCTCCACCAGGCTGTTTTAGGGACGCAACTACTTTCTTAGCCATGGTTATTTAATTTCTTTGTGAACAGTTTGTTTTCTCAAAATAGGATTATACTTCTTCAACTCTATACGCTGAGTAGTGTTTTTCCTGTTTTTTGTAGTGATGTATCTTGAGGTTCCAGGAAGCCCAGTTGCTTTATGCTCTGTGCATTCTAAAATTACCTGTACTCTATTGCCTTTCTTTGCCATTTTTTTCCCCGTTTACTTAAAAGGAGTGCAAATGTAGAAAACATTTTACTTTTCACCTAATATAGGTAAACTAAAATCATCAAAAATACTTGATTGTTTCATTAACGCCTCTATTTCGTCACTTCTGCGAGGCGCCTTATCGGAAAGCAACTCATAACCATCCTTAGTAATAAGTATATCATCCTCGATTCTCACTGCTATTCCCCACCATTTCTTATCACATGGCGCTCCTTTTGGGATGTATATGCCTGGCTCAATGGTGATCACCATATTGGGAACCAACTTCGTTCGATCTCCTTTGTCATGCACATCCAAACCTATATGATGACCCAAACCATGCGGATAATACAAATGACGCTGCGTTGCACTATCTATAATCCCCAGCTCTACCAGACCTTCATTGATAATCCTTCTAGCAATGGCGAAATCCAAATCCTTACCCAAACTCACTCCCGGCTTGCAGGCTTCAATCGCCGCTTGCTGTGCCTTGTACACCAAATCATAAATAGCTTTCTCTTCGGTAGAAAATTTTCCATCAACAGGAATGGTGCGCGTCACATCGGCCGTGTAGCCATGATACTCCGCCCCAAGATCCATCAAGATCATTTCTTCACTCTCTACGGCTGGCTTATAGTTTTCTATATAGTGCAAAATGCAGCCATTGTGCCCAGCCCCCACGATAGAAGGATAACCTTCATATTCGGCTTGATACTTTTTAAATATAAACTCATGCAAGCCTTGTATTTCCATTTCTGACATGCCAGGTTTCATCGCTTTCATAACCTCAGCCTGAGCAATACACGAGATATCAATAGCCTTGCGCAACAAGTCTAGTTCCTCGTCAGTCTTCACTCCTCTCAGCTCGTCCATGATTACGTCTAGTGTCTCCGTATCCAGATTGCCTACTTTGGGCTCCACTTCTATTTGCGATGCACTTGGATAGTTCGCCTTAGTTTTAAACGATGCAATTAAATCATATAAATCCCCTTTCGTTTTTGTATCTCTCACATCATTTTCAAAGTCATAGAACAAGACTTTGTCAAACTTGGAAAAATCTATGTTGTAATTTTCAAACTCCGTGTTGTTAAAAACCTGATTGAGCGCAAGTTTTTCTTTCACTCCCTCCACACCCATTCTTCTGCCAGTCCACATTTCAGCCATGGCATCTCTTGGTTGAATGAAGATGATTTCATCAAATTTCTTTCCGTCTGGGCCATTCTGCTTGCTCTTAAATAAAAGCAACACAGCATGTGGTTCTTTATACCCTGTGAGGTAGTAAAAATTTGGGTCTTGATGATAGATATAGTCCACGTCGTTGGCACGATTTCTCACAGGGTTTGTGAAGAAAACAGCCACGGAGTTCTCAGGCATCTTTTTGCGCACCTGCTCACGTCGATCTTTATGAAATTTTGAAGATAAAAAGTCCTTTGGCAAATCTTGAGCAGAGACCAGATTTGCAAGAATCAATACTAGGCACGAAAAAATTAGTCTATTCATCATATCACAATTATAACTTATCGTTAGATGTATTAAAACTGATTTTTATGATTGTGGTTGTGGAGAAACTTGAATGGCACAAAATCACCTCTCAGTGAATTGGGATCAAGCGGAAAAGTTGGGGAGCAATTGTATTTATCCTATAAATTCATTTCCCAGCCTTCGTTGAGTCGCATTCCAAGCCAAGGATATCCTTCATTTTCTTTGCATGCCCCGCGCCGCGTAGGCAAAGAAAACGAACCGAGGGGTCGGACCCCAAAAGAAAAGGCACCAACGCAAAAAATCATTTTTATTATGGTCAGTATCAATGACTTCATTCGGGAAATCAAAATGATTCACACTTACCTTGGATGCTCCTCCCTCCAAAACGCAACTTCCTTTAGAATAAATCCGGAAAATGATATAATCTACCACATGCCGTTATTCATTTTTGTAACATTTAAAGGTTTCCCACAGAAATATTGCTTGATCCGTGAATTGATGATCTGGGTATTGGACAATACAATAAATGGAAACAAAAATAGCCTGAATCTTTCGACACAGGCTAAGTCACAATGAGTATATCTTTTATAATTCCTTAAACTAAGGAAGTACCTTTTGCTCTCGCTTTTTTCAACACTGCAGAGATACCATTCTTATTGATGGTTCTCAAAGTAGACGTAGCTACTTTCAATGTTACCCACTTACCTTCCTCAGGAATGAAGAATTTTTTAGTTTGAAGATTTGGGTTAAATCTTCTTTTGACCTTATTATTAGCGTGAGAAACATTGTTTCCTACTCTTGGTCTTTTTCCTGATATATCGCAAACTTTTGACATGATTTCCACCGATTTTTGAAACGGACTGCAAATATCGCCATTCCAATTTAAAAAGCAAGGCCTAGTTTAATTCTTTTTAAACCCAAAGGGACAATGGCGACAGCCACTCTTACAACAGTAGCCACGCTCACGGTGATATTTTTCCGTAAATACCAATAATCCCTCTTTCGTGTAATAATAGTCCAAACCCTCCCTTAGTCTTTCGAAATCCATTCTTCCGCTCCTAGTATAAATATTACCTTTGAACCACGAAGTAGATACTTTGTTTAAGAAATGCAAATCAAATTAGGCTTATGCTAGATTCAACAATGACGAAAAGTGAAGAGATAATCGAAATAGAAGATAAGTATGGAGCGCACAACTATCACCCGCTACCGGTGGTACTTGCCAAAGGCGAGGGTGTGTACGTGTGGGATGTAGAAGGTAAAAAATATTTCGACTTTCTCTCAGCTTACTCTGCGCTGAACCAAGGACACTGTCACCCAAAAATCGTTAAAGCGTTAGTAGATCAAGCCTCTATCCTAACACTCACTTCTAGAGCATTTTACAATGATGTGTTGGGTGAGTATGAAAAATACTTGACAGAGTATTTTGTGTTTGACAAAGTGCTGCCGATGAATACAGGAGCTGAAGCGGTAGAAACTGCCATTAAAATATGTAGACGATGGGCTTATGAGAAAAAGGGGATTCCTGAAAATGAAGCCAAAATCATCGTTTTTGATCAAAATTTTCATGGAAGAACTACTACGATCATTTCTTTTTCCAGTGATGAAAACGCAAGAAAGCACTTTGGTCCTTATACGGATGGCTTTATTCGAATCCCGTATAATGACAAAGAAGCCTTGAAAGCTGCATGCGCTCAACCTAATGTAGCTGGCGTACTTACTGAGCCTATTCAGGGAGAAGCGGGGGTATTTGTGCCTGATGCTGATTTTCTAAAGACTATAAAAACAGTTTGCGAAGCAAATAAGGTGCTCTTCATCGATGATGAGATTCAAACAGGAATTGCTCGAACAGGAAGTTTACTTGCGGCGTGTGGAGATTGCAGCTGTGAGGGACATTGTGAAAGAACAGCTACTTATGTACGTCCGGATATTTTGATTTTGGGTAAGGCTTTATCAGGTGGCGCTTACCCAGTATCAGCGGTATTGGCTGATGATGCAATTATGAACGTGATTACTCCTGGGTCTCATGGCTCTACTTTTGGAGGAAATCCTCTTGGTGCCAAAGTGGCCATTGCAGCACTGGAAGTGGTGAAGGAAGAAAAATTGGCTCAAAATGCTCGTGCTTTGGGCAAAGTTTTCAGAGAACGAATGACCAAACTCGTAGAGCACTCTCCGTTAGTCAAACTCGTTAGAGGAAAGGGTTTGCTTAATGCTATTGTGATCAACGACTCAGAAGACAGCACTACAGCTTGGGATATTTGCGTAGCGCTAAAAGACAATGGACTACTAGCAAAGCCTACTCATGGCAATATCATTCGTTTTGCTCCGCCATTAGTAATGAGCAATGAGCAACTGCATGAATGTTGTGATATCATAGAAGAAACCATTTTGGCATTCAAAAAATAAATAAGCGCCGTGGATACACAAAAGGAATTGGATGAAGTAAAAGCAAAGCTGGCAGACGCTCAGGAAGCACTCTTCCTGAGCGATATTGACTTAAAAAAGGCTACAACTGAGAATGTTGCGCTGAAAAATTTTATCCAAAATCTTTATGAAAGTTGTGAGAACGTGAACGCCGAGGAAATAGATCTGGAGGCAGTTTTATCTAATCTGAAGGAAAACATCCGTGTTTTTGCGAGGGCGCATTTTATTCGATTGTGAGGGAGGATATATTGCTTTAACGTCATGGACGTCATTGCGAGACAGATTTTTCCAGAGAAAAAGCTGCCGAAGCAATCTCGTAATCGAGTATCCTATCGAGTTCGAGACTGCTTCGCAACCCTACCGATGACGTACTACCACTTCAATACTTCGTCGAATAAGTCATTCCAATCAGGGTTGCTGCCATTAATCAAGGCTTCCTTTTTCAATCTTGATCCTCCTTTCAATTGCTTTTCACGAGCAATGGCCTCTACTATAGCATGAAACGTCTCATAGTAAACCAGCTTTGTGACATTGTAGCGAGCAGAGAAGCTTTTTGGATGACGGTGATTTTTATGGTCGTAAATGCGGGCTACCAAATCGGAAGTAACTCCTACATATAACTTAGTGTTATTTTTATTAGCAAGGATATACACTACGCCTCCTTTTCCCATTTCCTAAAAATAATGAAACCATTTCAAACTTCAGCAACGCAAACATCCTCCGTGAGTAGGATCGTCTTCATCCATCCAGTGTATCGCTTAGGCTGAGTGGGTACATCTTACTTTGAGATTGCTTCGTTTTGCCCTGTCTTCTACAGTTCAAATCTCGCAATGACGATAAAGCGATACAGTCACAACCTGATAATCAGCTTTGATGCTTCTCTCTGCACCAAAAAAACATCCTCGAGTAAGGAATTTTCCTGATTTAGAGTAGTAGAAAAAAGCTTTAGACTTGAGGTTAAAATATGAGTTATCAGATAAATAGCTTGAATAGCACTTTGAAATGATTTACTTTTATTTATTAAAGAAGTAAATCACCAACTAAATTGTCATGAATAAGCTACTCTCCTTAGCAACCTTGTTATTGCTAGTCGTAAGTGCAAAAGCCCAAAATTCGATGGGCGTAGGTACCACTACCCCCAACCCCAATGCTGTTCTTGAACTGGTTTCCCCTACAAAAGACCAAGGATTGTTGGTTCCGCGAGTCACTACTGCCGAAAGAACGGCTACCTCATTCACCACCAAGCTTACTAGTACGGAAAATGGTCTAATGGTATTTGATACTGACGAGTCACAGTTTTATTTTTGGTTTTCTGAAGGATGGCAGCCTGTTGCCAACAATAATGCAGTAGATACCCTTTCAGTAGAGTATATTCAACTAGGAAATAATTTGGACATATTTCACTATTTTCATCCAACTTTAGGTGGGGGTGGCCCCTTTGATGCGGAAATGATTGGAGCAAATTTTTATGCTCGAGATACCACTTTTATGAAACACCAAGATGGCCCTTCTTCAGCGATTTTTATGGACGAAGGAGCCTTTCAATTCTTACATGTACCAGATGGACTTGCTGGTGAAATTGCGCTAAATGATATTAAGACTTCCGTCGAAATAAAGGAAAGTATGGACGTAGAATTTAGAGGTGGCATAGAGGTAGGGGAGCTTCAGGACAGCACATCCATAAATAGTGGTACGTTGGCATTTTCACAAGGTGCCTTTTATGGTCATGATGGAACAGGGTGGAAAAATTTAGGAGGATTGAGTTTTCCTTCTGAAAATTTCATTGACGAAAGTTCAAGTACTCCATTTTTAATTGATAACATCGGATCGGCAGGAGTAGCTCGCTTTGTGGTTAATAATATAAGTACTTTTGATAATGCGGTGAGTATTGTTACCAATGCTGAAAACACAAATTCGAGTGGTTTGTCAGTGAATCATGATGGTTTAGGTACATCTGCAGAATTTTTAGTTAATAATTCTAGTAATTCAAATAATGCTCTGTATGTAAAGACAGATGGGTTAGGAGGTGCTGGGCGTTTTGAAATTAATAATAATATTAACAATAGCTCTGCTCTACTTGGGACAGTAAATGCGGGAACTGGAAATGCGATAGAAGGAATTAACAATGGAGAAGGTCTGGCAGGCCGTTTTACTCAGGCAAATTCGTCAAGCTCAGTCACAGCTTTTTCAGTTCAGAATCAAGGGTCAGGTTCAATAGCAACTTTTCAAAATACGGGAACAGCAGGCCCACTAGCCGCCGTATCTATCATCCAAAACGGGTCTGGCCCTGGATTAAATATTCAAAATAGCATAGGAGGTACTACTATTTTGGGAGGACCAACTTCCTCGTTTGGAGCTGATGTTACTATTGCTGGAAATTCTACTGTCTCAGGTAATTTATCTACAGGAGGGGCTGTGTCCTCAAATGCCATCTCAATTACTTCAGCTACCTATTCAGTGACTCCAAGTGACCACATAATTACTGTCTTTGGTTCAGGAACAACTGTCACATTGCCAAGTGCGATAAGTGTCGCTGGGAGGGAACTTATTTTTATGACAAGGGGATCAAGTCTTCATACTTTGCAAGCGGCAGACAGTTTCGTTTTTAATGGCGATGTGAGCGCGGCTGATATAATTATGCAGAACGTAACTGGAGGCATTATTGCAATTACCTTAAGGTCCGTTGGAAACTTGTGGCATGTTGTGTCTGCTGATAGAAAGCAGTAATTCAACTTGACTAAACGTTATACATCGCTATGAAAAATATCATTGTATTTATTGCTCTTTTAGCGCATGGATATTTCTATGCAAACGCCCAAGTCACTAATACAGGGCTGTCTATTGGCATATCAACCAATACGATCGTTACTGTTTTTGATTTCAATACAACTGGGGATTTGGTAAATGCTGGAACGCTTCGATCAAGTGGAGACGTAACCATGAGTGGAGCCTACTCAGGCGCTGGATCGGTCATACTCATGGGAACAAATCAAAACCTGAATGCTACCGATAAAACCATTACCAACTTAACCTTACAGGGTGGGGGCATTAAGACTTTGGAATCGAGCCTCAATGTTGAGACTTTGGATCTGACAAACGGTAAGTTGGATGTGAATAGCCAATCGCTCACCGTCTCTGGTTCAATCGCCAATGCAACTTCTTCCAATTACATCATCGGTAAACTAACCCTAGAGGGAAATGGAGATTTGTTTTTTCCGATTGGTACAGCGTCAGTTTATGCGCCCGTCACGCTGAAAAGTGTTCCAGGCACTCCTAAAGTTAGTATTGAATTGAAAGAAGAAAATCCAAACGGTTTAGCAGGAGAGGGCATCCTTAAAACCTCCACCAAGCGCTATTGGGAAGTGACGAATGAGAGTGGTTACTCAGGAGCGGTTATGGAAATTCCAGCTATCGATGAAGATGCCGCTGAGGTCTTTTCAGATGTTGTAGTCGCTTATGCTCCATTGGAAAATACTTATCTTGGATCTGGGGCTGTTTCTAGATCTGGAGATTTGGCTAGCGGTTTGGTTACAAGTGGTGATGTGGTTCCTGCAGGAAAAGTAACCTTGGCTAAATTCTTTGACGAGCAGCTTCAAGACAATGACATAGCGGCACTTACATCTATATATGATGCGACAGACGGTGACATGTGGATCAATAACTCCGGTTGGAAAAGTCAAAATTTGGCTGCCTGGGCTGGTGTGACGGTTGTAGATAAGCGAGTAACAGCCGTAGAAATTGCTACAAACAATCTTACAGGCGCATTTCCAACGATCACTACAGGTTTAGAAGAGCTGACAAATTTAGATTTGAGTAAAAACAATTTGAACAGTGTTGGGGATTTGAACGCACTAAGCAAGTTGACCTCCCTAAACCTAGTAAACAACCAGCTAGGCTTTTCATCTCTGGAAACGAATCTCGAGATATCTGGCTTGACTTATTCGCCACAGGACAGTGTGCTCAAGAAAGTTTCCGTACTCTATGAGCAAGGAGAAAGCTATACACTTGATAGAACAGTGACAGGATCAGCCAATACCTACAAATGGTTTAAGAAAGACAATGCAGGAACGGTTACATCTGTGGCTGGGAGCACGTCCACTATTGTGCTTGATGTTGTTGGCCTTTCTGATGAAGGATTCTACTACGCAGAAGTGACCAATAGCACAGTGCCCGGCCTTACCCTTACTACCCTACCAATCAAGGTGAAATTATCCTCACTTGAAAGTGATAGATTGGCACTTATAGAGCTATTCAATGCCACCAAAGGCTCACAATGGATCAATAATACAGGTTGGAATACAGCCACAGTGAGTAATAGTTGGTTTGGAGTCACAGTAACAAACAATAGAGTGACAGGCCTCTCACTACCAGCTAATGGGCTGGATGGAAATGTGCCAGTATCACTAGCAGATTTGGCGAGCGTAAAAACAATAGACCTATCTAAGAATAACTTACGCTCTTTCCCAGATGTAAGTTCTCTTCCACTGACAGCACTTGATGTGTCAGAGAACAGACTCGTGTTCAGAGACCTGCTTCCAAATAAAGATGTATCAGGCCTGAGCTACGCCAAGCAAAAACGCTTTGGCCAGACCTTGTATGACACCATAGACGCAGGCACTAACTATTTGCTCAGCATAGAAGATCTGGGAGCAGGCTCTCAGTATCAATGGAGATTTGGCAAGCTGAAGCCAGGTCAGTCCTTCAATAATGAAGTAGACACTGTTGTAGGCGCTACGAGCAGAATGTATACTTTGGAGAATATTGATATCAATAGCCAGGGAACATACCGTGTGTCAGTTACGAACCCAGCGCTTCCTAACCTGACCATCGAGAGCCGCAACCGCAACATCATGGCACAGACAGACTTCTCTGGCACTGTGAGTTTTAATGAATCAGTAGTGAACGATGCAGAAGTATTTGTATGGCGCCAAACTCCAGAGGGATCCTTTGTGAAAGAAGACAGTACAAAGACGAATAGCGCAGGAGACTATGAATTAAAAGATATCGTCTTAGGCTCATTTGTGGTAGTCGCCAAACCCGATAGAGAAAAAGAAGTTTATAAGAATACCCTTCAGACCTACTACACCAGCCAGCTGACCTATAATAAGGCAGATACACTACTGCTTGATGCAATGAAAGAAAAGGTAGATATTGACTTGCTGAGCTATACTCCAGCACCAGTAACTAAGGGTGCACAGATTTCGGGGACTTTGTTTCAGGAATATATAGCAGAAAAAGACGAAGAAAGTAGAACGCAGGCCAGACGTAAGGTGCGTAAGGCAGCCTGCTCTATGCGTAAGTTCAAGAGTACTGGACGTACCGATCAAGAAGAAGACGAGCTAGAAGACGGTATTGCTTATTACATCGAGACTGATGATGAAGGGTATTTCAACTTCACGGGAGTAGCCGAAGGCAAATATCTGCTCAACATTGAGTTTCCGGGGGTACCTATGGATCCTGATGCAGCGGTAGAGTTTGTGATTGGTGGAGATAAGGAAAACCAAGTTTTCAGTGTAGATGCGGTAGTAGAACAAAGCGGAATTACTGTAAAACAAAACGAAGTGCTCTACAGTCTGAAGCCATACATCAAGGACATCAAGTTGTATCCAAACCCTACTGAGGGTCTGTTATCTTTCGATTATACGGTTTACCGTAGGCTCAATGACCTGAAAGTACAGCTGATCAACGCTCAGGGCGTGCTCTTGGAAGAGCACGAAGTAGGTTACCGCAAGGCCACCTATAATCAAGCCTTAGACCTGACGCCATATAGCGTTGGCGTATACTTTATCGTCTTCACCGACGAGGCAGGCAGCTTTGCTCAGCATATTAAAGTGAGTAGAAAGTAGAAGCAACACACTCAGCGCTCACCGCAAATCGCTGCGATTGTCCAGTAAAAACAAACCCCCATTCGGTAATACTGTATAGGGGTTTTATCTTACATTCTCCTTAATCAGCGCTTCTGAGATTGAGTGACTAATGTTTTTTTAACTACTCAGGTTCTTAAGACAAATTTTGCTAAGATTCTGTCGAAAGAAATTAAAAAAAATAACGCCATAACCTATGAAGATATCGTGATACGGCACTAATTGCTTTTTTTAACTCCCAATACATCAATCGTAGAGATATAGCTAAGTTTATCGGTGCTGTATTATCTTATTTGAAACACTATGTTATGTTTTGGATTAAGGTTATGTTTTTTTTGTTCTTTCATCAAAGCATAAGAAATTACATAGAGGTTATGGTTACTCGTGTGGCAATCTTTTGTGTAGAGCGTTTTTTAGTTGCCTGATAATAAGAAAAGTTCATTGTTAATGTTCGTGCCATCATTAAATGGGACGCTATAAATTATTTCTGGTAGAAGATTCTTTAGACCATTAAACTCATAATTTCGTAATATTGCATTGGACAAATTGCTTATCCTTTAGACAGGACTATACTTTTGATCACTTACATAATCGAGAGAAAATCAAAGTCTTATAAATTCCTAAAACAATTATCTGGTTTTTTAAAGGGGGAATAGCGTTCATTAACTATGTCACAGTGGATTATTACGTGAATAGTTTTTTTTTGTATTCCTATGCAATAATCATTTCAAAATTACCAGCCCTGATTGGTCTAATGTACAAGGTTAAAAAAGTCTTGATTCGCTCGATCAATATTTGAGTGAAACCAATGACATTCAAAAAACAAAACCGACAGCTATGAAATTCAACCAAACTATCCAACTCCTACTTAGGAAATTTTCGTCTTATCAAAGGCACTTGCTTATGAAGACCGTAATACTGGTATTCTTTTTAAGTTTGGCACAAACGAGTTTTTCGCAACGCATATATGTTAGATCTTCTGCCACGGGCCTTAACAATGGCACTTCTTGGATAAACGCTTATACCGACCTACAGGATGCTTTTGACGAATTTAGTTTCAGTGAGATCTGGGTAGCTAAAGGTACTTACACCCCGAGTAGAGAACCGGAAGGTCAACCTGATAGCAAGAAACGGACTTTTTATATCGGTTTTGTAAATAAACAAATTTATGGAGGTTTTAATGGGACAGAAACAGTGCTAAGCCAGCGTGACCCGCGTAAGAATCTAACAAGGTTAAGTGGATCCAATAATTCCTATCACGTAATGATTACTGCAAACCTGTCAAGCTCCTCTATCATAGATGGATTCACTTTTAGGCAGGGAAATGCCAATAATCTATTAACGGGCGCAATTATCTTTAGTGGTAATACGTATCTGGCAAGAAATGGAGGTGGTATGTATAATTATAAATCATCCCCACAAATCACTAACTGCATTTTTGAGAACAATTTTGCTACAGGTGGCGGAGGAGGTATGTATAATAGAGAATCCTCTCCTACTCTTACAAATTGCTCTTTCATATCTAACAGTACTGACAATAGTGGTGGTGGTATGGAAAATTTTGTTTTATCATCTCCGATTCTCGTCAATTGTACTTTCTTGTCGAATACCGCAACTGAGGGTGGAGGCATGTATAATTATCAAACGCTATCAACGGCCACTTTTACCAATTGTTCTTTTGCAAACAATAGTGCAACATCCGATGGTGGTGCAATATATAATAGTGAATCCTCTCCCCAACTTATAAATTGTACGATTTCTTCAAATACGGCGGAGGGTACAGGAGGCGGTATGTATAATGGCTTTAGCGCTTTTGACGCTCCTGCTGTGATAACGATATCTAATAGTATTATTTCGGGAAATACAGCAGGAAGTGAAAATAATATTTCAAACAACATTAGTACGCCTTCGATTTCCTCTAGTATAATAGGGGAAAGTGGTGGA
Organism: uncultured Cytophagales bacterium; assembly: GCA_963848175.1. GTDB lineage: Bacteria > Bacteroidota > Bacteroidia > Cytophagales > Cyclobacteriaceae > JAMZMI01. Next base: position 83,827 of record CAWKCO010000001.1, on the reverse strand, counting down.
AGTACTTCTTGGAATCCCGTCTTTGGTACTGATGGTGGTAACAACCTCGATTTAGATCCGCTATTTACAAATGCAATTGATCCAGATGGGCTAGATGATATTTTAGGTACAATAGATGATGGCTTAAGATTGTCTGTCAACTCACCAGCTATAGATGCCGGTGTAGTAACTGCAACTGTCACGGATATCTTGGGAAATACGAGAAATTATAATGGAGCTGTGGACATGGGAGCATATGAGTTTCAAGGAAGGCCTTTCATCACTACATGGATAACTTCGGATGGTCAAATTACGATTCCTACTACTAGTGGAGTTTACGATTACGATCTATTGGTAGTGAACCAATCCGATCCATCAAACACCTTCAGCCTCTCGAACCAGAGCGGCAATGCAACAGTGACTGGTTTAACCATCGGAGCAACCTATCGCGTTGAAATAAGTCGGAGATTTTCCGAGAATCTTCCATAATAATGGTAGCGAGAAGAATAAAATCCAAACCATAGAGCAATGGGGTGATATCGTTTGGACGTCAATGGAAAAAGCATTTGATGGATGTGCAAACTTAACTTATAATGCTACTGATGCTCCTAATCTTTCCATGGTTACGGATATGACGTTCATGTTTTCAGGAGCAACTCTTTTCAATGGAGCCATTGGCTCATGGGACGTTAGTGGGGTAACTCAATTTAATGCCATGTTTGTATCCGCAATCAGCTTTAATCAAGATATTTCTCTATGGGACATGTCCTCCGCTATAGCCATTTCGTCTATGTTTAATGGTGCGGAAAACTTCAATCAGGATATCAGTGGATGGAACGTTTCTTCAGTGATTTTCATGAACGGCACCTTCAATGGAGCAGCACAATTTGATCAGCCAATAGGCTCATGGGATGTCAGCAATGTAGAGGAGATGCGTTTTATGTTTCAAAATGCCACCTCATTCAATCAGTCTCTGGACTCATGGAATACCTCGTCATGTGCTGTTTTCTTTAGAATGTTTGAAGGTGCTACCTCCTTTGATCAAAGCCTGGGTTCTTTTAATGTGACCAATGTCAGTGGATTGAACCTTACTCGAATGTTGGACAACTCAGGATTATCTGTTGAGAGCTATGATGCTACGCTCAATGGATGGTCCTCTCAGGAAGTGCAGTCTGACTTGACATTTCAAGCCGATGGTATGACCTATTCTAGCATAGGTCAGGAAGGACGAGACATTTTAACAGATACTTATAATTGGATCATCACTGGCGATGAGTTGCTTACAGGAGAAGCCTTGCTAGAACGTGACAGTCTCGCGCTTGCTGCACTCTATACTGCTACTAGTGGAACTAATTGGATAAATAAATCAAATTGGCTCACAAGCGAATTATCGACTTGGTTTGGAGTCACCGTGGCTGAGGGACGTGTCACTCAGATAGAGCTACCAGAAAATAATCTGAGAGGTGCTGTACCTGAAGCGCTCAAAAATCTTACTGGTATTGAAGTCATAAATCTGGCAGGCAATGAACTTACAAGCTTCCCAAATATGAGCAGTGTAAAGAGTATTATTACTTTGAACCTTACACTCAATCGATTCACCTTCAAAGACCTGCTTCCAAATAAAGATGTACCAGGGTTCGTCTATAACGATCAAAAGCGCTTTGGACAAACAGTAAATGATACCTTAGATGCGGGCACCAACTATCTGCTCAGCATAGAGGACATGGGAGTAGGCTCTCAATACCAATGGAGATTTGGTAAGCTGAAGCCAGGTCAGTCCTTCAATAATGAAGTAGACACCGTTGTAGGCGCTACGAGCAGAATGTATACTTTGGAGAATATTGATATCAATAGTCAGGGAACATACCGTGTGTCAGTTACGAACCCAGCGCTTCCTAACCTGACCATCGAGAGTCGCAACCGCAACATCATGGCACAGACAGACTTCTATGGCACTGTGAGTGTTTAATGAACTCAGTAGTGAACGATGCAGAAGTATTTGTATGGCGCCAAACTCCAGAGGGATCCTTTGTGAAAGAAGACAGTACAAAGACGAATAGCGCAGGAGACTATGAATTAAAAGATATCGTCTTAGGCTCATTTGTGGTAGTCGCCAAACCCGATAGAGAAAAAGAAGTTTATAAGAATACCCTTCAGACCTACTACACCAGCCAGCTGACCTATAACAAGGCAGATACACTACTGCTTGATGCAATGAAAGAAAAGGTAGATATTGACTTGCTGAGCTATACTCCAGCACCAGTAACTAAGGGTGCACAGATTTCGGGGACTTTGTTTCAGGAATATATAGCAGAAAAAGACGAAGAAAGTAGAACGCAGGCCAGACGTAAGGTGCGTAAGGCAGCCTGCTCTATGCGTAAGTTCAAGAGTACTGGACGTACCGATCAAGAAGAGGACGAGCTAGAAGACGGTATTGCTTATTACATCGAGACTGATGATGAAGGGTATTTCAACTTCACGGGAGTAGCCGAAGGCAAATATCTGCTCAACATTGAGTTTCCGGGGGTACCTATGGATCCTGATGCTGCGGTAGAGTTTGTGATTGGTGGAGATAAGGAAAACCAAGTTTTCAGTGTAGATGCGGTAGTAGAACAAAGCGGAATTACTGTAAAACAAATCGAAGTGCTCTACAGTCTGAAGCCATACATCAAGGACATCAAGTTGTATCCAAACCCTACGGAGGGTCTGTTATCTTTCGATTATACGGTTTACCGTAGGCTCAATGACCTGAAAGTACAGCTGATCAACGCTCAGGGCGTGCTCTTGGAAGAGCACGAAGTAGGTTACCGCAAGGCCACCTATAATCAAGCCTTGGATCTGACGCCATATAGCGTTGGCGTATACTTTATCGTCTTCACCGACGAGGCAGGCACATTCTCCCAACATGTGAAGGTGGGTAAGAAGTGAAACTCACAAAACCACAAGGCCGTCTCAAAATAAGTTTGAGACGGCCTTGTGGTTTAATTGAGAATCTTAAAAATGTATCGAAAAGGAGCGCTCTGCACGCCCTTTCACCCTTTACTTCACCGAAAACTGATATTTCGTTTCTGAGTAATAAGTCTGTTCTGGATCGAGCACTATACTTGGAAATGTCGGCTGATTGGGTGAATCAGGGAAATGTTGCGTTTCTAAACACAAACCATAGCGATAATCGTATACTTTTCCGCCTTTCCCCGTCAAAAAACCATCCAGAAAATTTCCAGAGTAAAACTGGATCGCAGGCTCTGTCGTGAAAATTTCCATAAATCGACCAGACCCAGCATGGTACAAGCTGCCTACTTTTCTCGGCACTTGTGTATGTCCACCATCTAGCACCCAGCAGTGATCATAGCCCATTCCATTTGTTAATTGGGCATCATCTTCATTGATGTCCTTGCCTATTTTCTTCGCATTTGTGAAATCCATTGGCGTTCCATTCACAAAAGGCAGCTCACCAGTAGGGATCAGCAATTCACCAACTTCTACAAACTGCGAAGCATTTAGCTGTAGTTTGTGATTGAGAATGTCTTCTTTCACATTTCCAGAAAGATTGAAATAGGTATGCTGTGTGAGGTTCACAACAGTAGATTGATCGGTAGTCGCTTCGTAGGTGATCTTTAGCGCATCCTTGGTAAAGATGTAATTCACCAAGCTAGTCAATGTGCCGGGGAAACCTTCTTCCCCATCCGGACTTACATATCTGAGGGTTATTTGTGCGGTGGAGTCGGTGGTTTTGGTGTCTACCACATCCCATACTACTTTATCAAAGCCTTTCGTTCCGCCATGCAGGGTATTGCCATTGTTATTTTTCGGCAGGTTGTATTCTTTGCCATCAAGGGAAAATTTTCCATCTGCAATTCTATTTCCCACTCGTCCGATAAGCGCTCCAAAATATGGGCTATCTGCTTGATAGGCAGAAAGACTGTCGTAACCGAGCACGACATCTTCTTTCACTCCATTTTTATCAGCTACTGAGAGGCTGGTAATAATGCCGCCGTAATTGGTCACTGTGGCGTCCAGGCCGTCTTTTATAGAAATGCTATAAAGAAAGACTTCTTTCTCATCAGCCGTGCCAAATGCCTCTTTGGAAATTTTAACCTGCTGATTACAAGAGATTAGTGCAGTGGCACCAATCGCCACAAACCAAATCAAAAAACCGTTTTTCATACTCATCTTTAGTCAATTGTTAAAAGTTGTTTGCAAAGATGGTCTAATGTGCGGAGTTTTTTTGATTGTATTGGTCAATCAATTCTTGGTCTAGAAGTTCAGAATCTCCGTATTTGGTGCGAAGCTTCGCCAGTCGCACTTTCATTTCCTCCACCACTTCCGCATAGGCGGGATTGCTATAAACATTGTTGAGCTCATGTGGGTCGTTGCTACGGTCATAGAGCTCCCATTCATCTATGTCATAATAAAAATGTATCAGCTTAAACTCTCGTGATACAATGGCATAATGGCGCTTCACCATGTGAATGGACGGATATTCGTAATAATGATAGTAGACGGCATCTCTTGTCCATTCGCCATCATTCCCTGTAAGCAGCGGCATCAAGCTCTCGCCTTGCATGTCGTTTGGTAATTCTATTTGTGCGGCATCCAAAATAGTCTGAGCAAAATCAAGGTTTTGAACCATCTGATTGGAAGTGCTATTGGGAGCGATCACTCCCGGCCACCTCATAAGCAAAGGCGTTTTGAATGATTGATCATACACGAAGCGCTTATCAAACCAACCGTGCTCACCGAGATAAAATCCTTGATCGGACGTGTAAATCACAAGAGTATTTTCTGCTAATCCATTGGCATCCAGATAATCCAGCAAACGACCAACATTTTCATCCACCCCAGTCACAGTCGCCAAGTAATCCTGCATGTAGCGTTGATAGCGCCACTGCATTTTTTCTCGGTTATTCATTGTTGGGAATCGGGTTTTGAAATCTTCGTTGATATCCATGTAAGTGCTATCCCAAGTAGCCCGTTGCTCTTTCGTCATTCGATCAAAACTCCAATGAAAAGACGCTTTGTCCCAAGCGTCAACCTCCTCCAATCCCAATTCATCCATCACTTCAGGATAGATTTTTGAATCGCCAGCCCAATGCATGTGAGTCAAAAGATTCATCTCAGCACTTTTGGCGGCAGTGCCTCTCCCACGGTAGTCATCAAACAATGTTTCTGGCTCTGGAAAGGTCTTTTTAGTGTATTCCTTATAATGTCTCGGCGCAGGCAACCACTCCCTGTGCGGTGCTTTGTGCATATACATTAGCAAAAAAGGCTTTTCAGGATTACGCTCTTTCTCCAACCATTCCAATGTCATATCGGTGATAATATCCGTGACATAGCCTTCTGTCTGAATTTCTCCTTTGTCTTTTGTGATAAAATCAGGGTTGTAATAAGAACCTTGTCCAGGTAAGATTTTAAACTGATCAAACCCCTTAGGATTATTGCCAAAATGTAACTTTCCAAACATTGCAGTTTGATAACCAGCTCGCTGCATGTACTGGGGAAAAGTCACTTGAGCTGTATCAAAAGGGAATTGATTGTCCGTCTTCCCATTGATATGACTGTGTTTTCCTGTCAGTATTACTGCTCGCGAAGGAGCACAAATAGAATTCATCACAGATGCATTGCTAAAAAGTATGCCTTCTTTGGCTAGTCGATCAATGTTCGGCGTTTTGATCAGACGATTGCTATACGCACTGATTGCTTGATAAGCATGATCATCAGAAAGCATGAAAATAATATTTGGTCTGCTTAGTTCGCTACTCTTCTCACTTGCCGTTTGACAACCAAGAAGCGATAAAACAGAAATTAGCGTGAGCAATATATTTTTCATTTTTCTATTTGATAATGTCATTCATTATGAAAAATCATCATGCGATTATTACATAGCGTGCCCCATATTTAGCCTTTCAATTTTTCGTCAATTTCCGCACGCGTTGGGATCGATGGTTGGGCGCCTGCCCTTGTCACCGAAATAGATGCTGCCGCTTGTGCAAACCTTACAGACTCTTTGAGCCCCATTCCCTCGCTTAACGCTACCACGAGTGCGCCATTGAACGTATCACCAGCAGCTGTAGTATCTACAGCCTTCACCACAAAGGATGGAATGTGTAGGATTTCATCCGCATTGGCGACTAGCGCCCCAGCACTTCCGAGCGTAATAATGACTATTTTCACCCCAGACTCTAATAGATATTTGGCGGCTTGTTCCGCTGTTGACTTGTTGTTGATAGCCACACCAGTGAGCAGCTCTGCTTCCGTTTGGTTAGGGGTAATGATGTCTAGCTGGCTCAAAAGAGATTTTGGCAATTGACGAGCTGGAGCTGGATTCAAAACGACTATGCTGCCTGCGCTGCTAGCAATTTCAACCGCACGAGTGACCGTTTCCAAGGGTGTTTCCAACTGCAAAAGGACATATTCTGCCTCTCCGAGCACGGCAGATGCCCCTTCAATATCCTTTACGGAAAGTCCATCATTGGCACCCCCAGCAACTCCGATACTATTTTCTCCTCTATCATCCACAAAAATAAAGGCCAAGCCAGATGCTTGATTTTCCGACACAAAAACCGACGATACGTCAATACCTTCCTTCTTGAAGTTTACCACGGCATCATCACCAAATGCATCATCCCCCACCTTAGCGATAAAGGTAATGTCGCCACCAGCGCGGGCTACAGCCACGGCTTGATTGGCACCTTTTCCTCCAGCAGCTTTAGAAAACTGCCCACCCAAAAGGGTTTCCCCTGGTCTTGGAATTTGCGGCAAACGCAAAATCATATCCGTATTGGAACTCCCGATAACTACAATTTTTTTACTCATGATCTCGTACGTCTTCTCGGCTGATTGGTTAATGGTTTACTTATGCTATTCGTGAATATACGATCAGCACTAGGCCTACAATAAAAAAGGCAAACATTGCAATCAAAAGCTTGTTGGTGCCTTTTGGTGCTTCCTTAAATTCCTTCCAGATAAAAACACCCCAAAATGCAGCCACCATCGTTGCGCCTTGGCCTAAACCATAAGATACTGCAAATCCTGCAACTCCCGAAGCGATGATGCTAAAGGACATTCCTAGATTCCAGATCATCCCGCCTAGTATGCCCACGAAATGTAAGCCTAAGTTTTCCTTTTTGAAATAATCCTTATACGCCACAGGACTTCCAGAAAAGGGCTTTTTCATCACTATGGTGTTGAAAATGAAATTGGAGAGGAATAAGCCGATAGAGAAAAATACGATGGCTGTGTATGGGGTCAATTTTCCAGTGATCAATTCGTTGTTGAAATCTGGCGACATGGAAGAGGCCACAAAGCGGTAGAAAAATCCCATTAGCACACCTGCCACTACAGACAAAATCAAGCCCTTGTTAGAGACATTGGACTGGCCTCCCGAAAGCTTCTTATAAGCCTTTGCGTCAAGCAAAATAGCCACTGCCACGGCTGCCACTCCAATGAACAGAATAACTGGGTTTCCAGAAGGTGCGCCAATATAATTGGTGATTACACCCAATACCAAAGCAATACCAATACCTACAGGAAATGCTACAGCCATGCCCGCTATGTCTATAGCTGCAACTAGCAAAATATTGGCAAGGTTAAAAACGATCCCTCCTATGATGGCCAGAAGAATAGAATTGAAACTAGCTTGTGCCAGATCTTCCGTGAAGGATCTGCCAGCGTCACCTGTACTGCCCATAGTGAATGCCAAAATCAGGGCGCACAAAACCACTCCGATAGCATAGTCCCAATAAAAAAGCTGAAACGGCCAGCTCTTCTTTGAAAGTTTTTGGGTGTTGGCCCAGGAGCCCCAGCAGAGCATCGTGATGATACACATGATAACTGCCGTAGTGAAAGATTCTACAATAATCATAATTTAGGTTGGGTTAAAAATGTTGTTTTGAGTTTAGAAATATGCTCACGCGATCAGCCTATAAAGCATGGTCACGAGCCAATAATTTAGTTCTTTGCAAAATAAGATTTCAAAAGCATCCAACGAGGAGCAGATTCGCGTCTCACTGTATCTTTTCTTTCACTTGACATCTCAGCATCCCATACTTCATTTTCTCTGAAAGCATGATATGCCCACGACCAGCCATGCTTTTCAGCAATATTGATCACATCAGTGATGTATTGTATCCCATCCTCACCTGTTTGTCTCGGGCAGCTAAACTCGCCAACAAAAATTGGCACTTCTGGGTTAGCCTTAGAGAATTCTATTAATATTTTCTGATCCAACTCCAACTGTGCAGAATCCCAATAAACCCCTTCTATCTCTCCAGGATAAGCTATGTAGGGGCTTTCTTCCCATATTCCCTGATGGGTAAACGGCATGGGCATATATGTGTGAGTTTCTAGGCAAATATTATTGTCAGTAGGCAACTCAAAATATTTTATTCCTTCATGATAGCCATACATTTTTTTCTCCTCCTCAACCCAATACCTTGGTAGCGCATATACGATAGTGTGAACAGAATCTCTCTTACGAATAGCTTCGGTGAGCATAGCATAGAGACGATTGATATCTTGCGTTGAGTCTTTTATATAATTAGGTCTTATTTCTGGTTCATTTAGGAGATCATAGCCAGCAAGCACCTCCCCACGTTTTGCGCCTATTTGAGCCAATGTATCAAAAAGATCAATGATTAAATTTTGATATTTCTGTTCTTTCCAGAAAGGATCACTCCCCAACATTGTCCACTTATGCTCAGTGCCTGGGTATCTATGTGGGTCTATCAATACGCTAATTCCGTATTTTTCTCCCCAGTTCAACATATTGTTAATTAAAGAAAATCCATCCTCATTGAAAGCATACGGCTCTTCCATATCCATAAGGGTACAAATGGGCATACTGAATCGCAGTAAGTTGGCACCAGAAGCCGCCAAATTCTTTACGTCCTGCTCAGTCGCCCAACATTGAACATTGGCTCCACGATATTGCTTCCATGGGTAAATAATTGGTGCTGTCGTCTCGGCTACCTGCTGTTGGGGAGTGCAGGCTGAAAACAGCAAAAGACCGCTAATAAGGGTCAAAGCCAGAAATCTTCTTGAATTGCGCATTTTTATCAAAATTGGAATATTTAGATGAACTATTAATGACTCTCCAAATATTCCATTCTGATTCCACATTGGCGTGATATTTTGCAAATCAAAAGAAATTAGACCTTATTACTCTTGCAGCATAAGCATTTGGCTTTTTTCATTGTTATTCGCCACGACCACACTTTTCTTGCCTGCAACCTCGATCAACCCCAGTTTTTTAGCATCGTACGGCAGGTTTATTCCTGATTCGGCATACGCCAAAGGCTTAAAACCTCCTGCACCATCTCCAAGCATCAGCAAACCTCTGCTGGCATCCCCTCTCGGAGTTTCCACTTCCGCTGCAAATAGGTTTCCAGCAATAAGCACGTCCAGCTTTCCATCAGCGTTGAAGTCTTCAATCACCATATCATTGATAGGAGATAACTGTGCCTCATTTGGTAATTGATGGGTTACAAAACCTTCTGCGCCCTTATTTTCTAAGTATACCGAAGCAAACGACTTCACCTTGTAGTGCAAGGCCGTTTCTAGCATATCTGGTGTATAAATGTCCTGCAATGTTGCTCCTGCAAACTCTTTGTAATTCTTAAACTTATTTTTGATGTCAGGAATCTGCTCTGACGAGCATTGTCTACCACGCACAGGAAATTGTGTGCCATTTTGATAAAATCCTAGCACGATATCTCTACGTCCATTTTTATCAAAATCAGTAGAATAAATATCAAATGTAGACTCGGCACTCGCTCGATATTTATAGTTCAGTCCAAGATTGCCGACGATATAATCCATGTCGCCATCCTGATCTATATCTGCCTGCTCGATGCTAAACCACCAGCCAGTACTTTCATCGAATCCCATTTTCTCAGTCACGTTGGAAAATTTGCCGTCTGCATTCGCTAAAAATGTGATCGGCATCCACTCGCCCACCAGTATCAAGTCTAGGTCTTTGTCTCCATCAAAATCTGTAGCTACAGCGTCAGTGACCATACCCAAATTCGTCAATGCAGGAATGATCTCAGCGGTAACGTCTGCAAAGCTCACCTTTTGTTTCGTCGAGTTGTTTTGCAAAAGATAGCTATTGGCTGGCACTGGATATTGACTTGGCGTGAGTCGAACACCTATGAATAGGTCAAGATCTCCATCTTTGTCATAGTCGAAAGGAAGCACCTTACCTCCACTCACCGATATCGCTGGCAGTGCAGTTTGAGACTTAGCAAAGTTGCCTTTGCCGTTGTTAATATACAATCGGTCCCGGAGCAGCACATCATCGAATTTAAATTCATTACCGCCACTCACTACATACAAATCCAAATCACCGTCTCCTTCGGCATCAAAGAAAATTGCATCCAAATCTTCAGCATTAACATCCGCTTCCCACACTTGCTGTTTGCTTGGCACAAAAGAGCCGTCTTTTCCTTGAATAAAAAGCTGTCCCGATTGTCCAGCTGCACCTCCAAAATACACATCGGCCAGACCATCTCCATTCACATCTCCAGAGGCGAGTCCTGGGCCGAAATTGGAAGTTTTGTGCGGCAGCAGTGGCTCTATAGAGAAATCATTATAGCCATTTTCTCTGTGCTCAAACACAAGAGATGCATCCGCTGAAGTCTCCGCAAAAAACTGCGTATTATCTTCCTTAGCTTCTTCTTGTGCTGGTTTTGCATCGGCATAAGTCACAGTCAATGCTTGATTCACTGAAACATTTTGCATGACAGAAATTTTTCCATCATGCCATGTCACCGTCACGCGCTCCACCACTTCATCCGCACCTAAACCAAAATGCACCAATGGGCTCACCGAAGATTGAAAGCCTCTAGTCATGGTTGTTTCAATCATCTGCATACCGCTTGCAGTCTCAATTTTCACTTTAGTTCCCAATGCCAAAGGATTGCCCACCGCACCTTTGAGTTTCACTTGCAAAAATTTACCACCGGCCTTTTCTACCGACCAGTTTTTATACAAAAATGCTTTCGTATCAATATTGTTCACGACAATCTCCAAATCACCATCTTGGTCAAGGTCAGCATACACCGCTCCATTAGAAAATGATGGCTCTGCCAAACCCCAGTCCTTGGCTACTTTATCAAAAGTCAAATCTCCATTGTTTTTGAAGGCATAATTTGGGATAGCTTCTGATGGCATTTCTTCTAAATCGGCTAACGTTTTAACTCCTTCGTCATTGCTAAAATATCCCAAAGACTTAAAGAAAAAATCACGGTTGTTTATATCTCTCCTCGTTCCATTGGAGACAAACAAATCTTTAAGCCCATCATTGTCAAAATCAGCAAAAAGAGGTGCCCAACTCCAATCGGTCTTTGATACATGACCAATCCAAGCCGCATCGCTATACATTGGCAACCCCTGCTCATCTATACCTCTGCTCAGTTGCAGCGCATTGAACATATACTGATGATGCAAGCCGTAATTCACCATGGTATAAAAACCCTCTGGATTCATTCCTGCCATATTCTCTTTTGACCTGCGGTGACTCTCAGGCGCCATGTCCACCTGCATGATGTCTAGTAGACCATCGTTATTATAATCAGCTGCATCGGCTCCCATGCCGTAAAAAGGAATTTGATTCGTTACTTCTTTTACTCTTTCGGTAAAAGTGCCGTCACCATTGTTGAAATAGAAAAAATCTGGACAGGCAAAATCGTTTGACACATACAAGTCTATAAATCCATCATTGTTATAATCTCCCGCAGTAGCTGAAAGGCTCAGTCCATAGCTCAACATACCCGCTGCTTCAGTTGATTCGATAAACTTTCCTCCATCATTTTTGTAAAAATGACTTGAATGCTCTAGCTCAGGATTTTCGATCTTCATCGCATAATATTGTGCTGGAACATTAAATTTTGTGATTGGGTAATTGGCAGTAAATAAATCCAAGTCACCGTCATTATCAGCATCAAAAAATGTGGCCTGCGTGGTATGTCCTTGATCCGCAATACCATATGCTTCACCTTGCTCTTCAAACTTTGGCACACCATTTTCGTCGTTTCCCTGATTTACAAACAATAAATTTTCAAAAGGAGGTCTCAAACCCGAAACACTCACGTAGATGTCTAATTTATTATCCGCATTTATATCCACGAATGTCACGCCTGTCATCCAACGATCATCGCCACCCACTCCTGCGGCTTCCGTTACTTCCTCAAACTTCAGGTCACCTCTATTTAGAAACAGAGAATTGGATTTCATATTGGCAGTAAAATAAAGGTCTTCAAGACCATCGCCATTCACATCGCCCACAGCCACTCCTCCTCCCATATAGATATATGGATAAGTGAAATAATTCATACTATCGTTTTCGTTTAGATCATTACTAAAATCCAAACCCGATTCAGAGCTTTCCACTTTGGTAAAAAGTGTCTCTGGAAGTGTCTTTTTTTGATTACAAGCGAAACTTGCAACCAACAACAGCAATAATGTGATTTTATAATTCATAGCGAATTGAAATTCCTTGATATAATAATTCTAGCCAATATTAAAACATCTCACTCAATGAGCACAATACCGCGCTATGGATTGTGAAAATGAAAGACAATAACAGGTAAATTACAGCGAAAAGAAAGGCATATCAGATCGTCTCGTTTTTCGATCCAAAAAATGAGTTTAAATTCTCTAATCACGCATTTCCATCTAAAATTATGCTCCTTCATGCACTAAAAAACTGGGTTAACTCAAATCTGCCCAAAATGTTATACGCTTACTGAAAACATATCCATAATTCCAACGTATTGGGTGATTTAATAGGCAAGCAAAGGAATGAATTTTCTTCATATTCACTCAACTGGCATCTCCTGGTTCTGGTTAAAATTTAGTGACGACAATATTATTGTTTCTAGAATATGAAGTACATGAAAAACCCAGTGGCCATTGGCCTTCATCTGATGATGCCACACCTAAGAAGATCACCCTACCTCATAGGGTTTCTTGGGCTATTTACGATGGTTGCCATTTTCACCAATGCTCCAAAAAAGATTAAAAACAAGTATGTTGCCTTGGTAGCTCTGAAACGTGAGATACACAACGAAGAGCAGCCTCCTGGACTACCAATGATGGTGGATGACTCTACAATACTTCCACTACGAAAACTTCTTGATCTGAACCTTCAAGCCAATCTGGATAGCATTGTAGGCTCGAATAGCAAATGGGCTGATCTGGTGGCAAACAAAAAATTATGCATCGGCCTTGTGGATTTGCGTGATCCACAAAATGCGCGCTTTGCTAGAGTGAATGGTTCTCATATGATGTATGCCGCCAGCTTACCAAAGATTGCGGTGCTTCTTGCAGCCAGTGATGCGATGGAGAAAGGTGAGCTGATAGAAACTGAGGAAATAAGAGCAGACATGCGTCTTATGATCGCTAAAAGCAACAATGAAGCTACCACGCGAATGATTGATCGCATAGGACTAGACAAAATTGCATCTGTGATGCAAGACCCTCGCTATGATTTTTATGATGAAGAAACGGGAGGAGGACTATGGGTAGGCAAACGCTACGCAAAATCAGGCCCTAGACAAGGCGACCCTCTCAAGAACATCAGTCATGGAGCGAGTGCGACACAAGTATGTCGATTTTATTACCTCTTGGCATACGGACAATTGGTAAATTACGAACGATCAAAAGAGATGCTTGCATATTTGGGTGATCCAGAACTTCATCACAAATTTGTAAACACACTCGACCAAGTAGCACCACAGGCCAAGGTTTTTCGTAAATCTGGCTCATGGAGAACTTATCACTCTGATTCCGCATTGATTTGGGGATCTTCTTGGCGCAAATACATTATAGTAGCGCTAGCAGATGACCCTTCTGGGGAGCAAATTATGAGAGAATTGATACTTGAAGTAGACAAAAAATTGAAACCGACACAGTAACAATTGGATCAACTAAAAGTATTATTAAAAGCTTTTCTTCTTAAAACATTTGATATCCGAGAGGGTGAATATGAACGGGTGCTGCTCATGCAGCTCAATATTTTCGTTATCATATTCACCCTTTTGATCATCAAGCCGGTGGTAAACGCCCAGTTTCTTTCCACCATTGGTATTTCTAAACTCCCTTCCGTATTTCTATTGGTGGCCGTTTGCGCCATGGGGGTGAGTACGTTCTATTCGCGTATTCTCAACAGCAAATCGCTGCGCAATGTCACGGCGGGTACGCTTATCGTTTCTATTGTCTCTTTGGTGATTTTAGCAACATTGCTTCACCTGAAGCTCGCGCCAAAATTTATCATTTACATATTGTACATCGGGGTAGCCATCTTTGGCGTGCTAACAACCTCACAATTTTGGATCATGGCCAACCTCGCCTTTGATGCACGGGAAGCCAAAAGACTTTTTAGTTTTATCGGAGCTGGACCCATTGCTGGTGGTGTGGCAGGAGGATATTTTACTTCCGTAGCGGCCATTTTCGTGCAAGGAATCAACCTGCTCTATGTCGCAGCGGCACTTTTGTGTATATGCTTGCCACTCAATAAAATCATTTGGACAAAGCACATCAAACAGCTCAACACCTTTCAACAAAAGAAACGATTGACGGATTTTGGAGATCACCCACTGTGGCTGATCCGCAAATCAAGACACCTTACTTACTTGGCTCTAGTCATTGGATTGAGCGTGGTAGTTTCAAAACTGGTAGAATTTCAATTTAGCAGCGTTGCATCAATCAACTTCTCTGACCCTGATGACCTCACCGCATTTTTTGGGTTTTGGTTTTCCACCTTCAATGTGGTTTCGCTGGTCATTCAATTATTTCTTACCAAAAGAATAGTGGGTACGTTTGGCGTAGGCACCTCGCTCTTTGCGCTCCCCGGAGGCATCACCATTGGCTCTTTGCTACTACTCTTTTCACCAGCGCTCTGGGCGGGTATTTTCGTGAAACTGTGGGAAGTGTCCGTGAAACAATCGGTAAACAAATCAGCCACAGAACTCTTGGCCTTACCTATTCCTGCCAATATCAAAAGCCAGACAAAGAGCTTTATAGACGTGTTTGTGGACTTGGCTGCTACGGGTATCGCTGGTTTGCTGCTTATCTTTTTGGTCAATGGCTTAGAACTATCTGTACGATCGGTCAGCGTGCTCAGTCTTTTGATTTTGGGACTGTGGATGTGGATAGCCGTAAAAGTGAGACGTGAATACATCAAAACATTCAAATCCAAACTAACACAGGCAGACAAGCATTCTACCAAGGAGCTGATGGATTTTAATAACATCTCGGTGCTCAGTGGGCTTAAGAAAGCTTTGGATGCGGGCACTGAAAGTCAAGTGCTATATGTGCTAGACAAAGTGCGACAAATTCCTGATAAGCGTCTGTTTGATAATGTAGTGAAATTCTTAACTCATGATTCTCCACGAGTGCGCATGGCGGCTTTGCAATGCATTTATTACTTGGAAAAAACCGTCGATCCTGAAACGATCCAAGTGCTACTCAAAGACCCTGACCAAGAAGTTCGCTACAAGGCCTTTGCCCAACTTTTGAAACAAACCAAGGAACAGCGAATCATCACCATCAACAGATATTTGACCGATGTAGACCCGATGATCAGTGGTGCTGCATTGGTAGGTTTGGCCGAAGAAGCTCGAAACAACGCAGAAATGAAAAAGCTGCTGCAAGTGGAGTTACGCATTCGCGAAAAAATGGACTACCTACTCTTGACAAACAACCCTCAAGAGCAATACCAATACAAAGCCATGATTTTGCGTGCTATTGGACACGCCAATATTGATTCACTTTATAGTGAAATAGAAAAATACCTGATTGACGAAAATCCAGCGATCGTAAAAGAGGCCATTCTCGCAGCGGGCTACACCATGAGCGACTATTTTGTGGAGAAAATCGCTTCTTTCTTGGTAGAAAAAGAAACAAGAAAGACGGCTCAAGAAGCTTTGCTTAATTATGGTGTAGGCATCACGACACCACTGCAAGCCATGGCCAAAAATCTAGCCATAAAGGCGGAAATCATCAACCAACTGCCCGGAGTGCTGGAACTGCTCGATGCGCAAGCTTCGGTCAAAACACTCCTCAGTTTTCTAGAAACTCCTGATGTGATGCTCCGCCTAGAAGCACTGCGTTCGCTAAATACCATGCAGCGAGACTTTCCTCATCTCAAAATAAAAAAAGAAGACATCATCGGTTATATCATAGATGAAGCAGAGCTTTACAAAAACACGCTCGGTATTCTTTATCAGCAAAATTCGCTCTTGCCTGCGGAAGAAGAAAGCCCATTGAAAAAGGCTCGCACAGAGCTTATTCAACTGCTTGAGCGCCGATTGGATGGCACGCTTGAGCGCATCTTCCGATTGATTGGCTTGCGCTATCCTCCAGAAGAAGTAATGTCAGTATATCAGGGTATCAGAAGTAGCAATGAGCATGTGCGCATCAACTCTGTGGAATTTCTAGACAATTTGTTGGAACCTACACTGAAGCGCACCCTTGTACCCATAGCTGAAAGTGCCATTTTTGAAGACATCACCAACAAGACGCTAATCAACCTCAAGGTGAAAATACCGGACGAACAAAAGTGTTTGGCTATGCTTCTGGAAGGCCGAGATGCAAAACTGAAAATTGTGGTTTTCCGACTGATTCAAGAACTGAAAAACAAGGAATACGCCACCATGGTCACTCCATTTACCAAAAGCCCCAACGCGCGGGTGCGAGAGCAGGCGGAGAAGGTGGTAGATGCTTTGGGCTAGTGGTTTTTTAGAAAAACCGAGTATTCTTTCGGTCAAACTCGAGTTCCATTGCCACGAGGCTATTACCCTAATCGAAAGTCATTTTTCGCCACTTTTTAGGCGTGTAGCATTTTCCCATAGCCACAACTCTTTATTACTGATTAACCATCCCTGATGAAATGCAGGTGGCCATTTGGGTAGACAATTCAAATTTCGTTTCCTTCGGTACTAGGCTTCTCAAGAAAAGGTGCCCAAAAGAAATTTATTGCTTGATTTTACTAAATTCAACTCAAGTACCCCGAACAAGATTATTCATAAAAGTGTTTGTTGTGCTTCTTGTTATTTGATCACAGCTTCGATAAATGATTGCCCGAACTCTGTAAACCTAAAAAAACAGTGTCGTATCTCAATCTCGTATTTAAATGTTTCTGTGTTTAAAGGAAGTATTTCTTGTCTAACCTCATCAATTTTCTCTTGATAAATTTTATTTTCAAGTTCGGTATATCGGTCAGTCTGATCAGTCAAGTATTTTGTTCGTTCAAATTCAATCACCCCAAGTCTTTTTAGGTTTTCAAGGTAAAGGTTGATGTTTTCTGGAAAATATACTTTTACCTCACTTTCTAAACCAGTTAGGTTCACATGAAAGGGATTAGACGTTTTTTGAATACCATCTTAGTAGTTCATTATCTTCTTTAGCTGTTCTTTAGTTTTCGCTCCAGGTTCGCCATATTTTTCTGGAGGATTTGGCGGAAATTGCGTTTTAAGAACATTAACATCGATAAATGGATGCATGAGGTTATCACTTAATGCCATTAACAATATTGCTTCATCTTGTGAAATATCATTAAGCGTATTTAAAAAAGCAGGGTGAACAATATTTATTGTTTTATGAGAAGATGCCTTTACCAGCAGATTCGTAAACGCATGGGATAATTCTTCCTGATTTACGATTGTTAATTTATCAATAATAGGAAGCCCAATTTGTTGAGGAACTTCGCAAAGGTCTTTTTCATCAATCTGCTGAAGCTTCTTTTCATAGATCTCCAAATTTCTTCGAAATGTGATTTTTGATCGTTCATTGACCAGCTTGAAAGGCAAAAGAACAAGGTTTCCCAAATCAAAAACTGTAGCTAGAACTTCACCAGCCCTTTTGAAACCTGGACTTAGTAGATCATCATAAATCTTATCAGAGGGGATCTTAGCAAGTATTTTATCGAATTGTTCTTCAGTCATTTTTAAGAAGTGAAGCATAACGTCCTGATAAAATGAGTGCGCCCACATTCTTTAAAGACTCAAAAGCTTGATTTGACTTCTGGCTTTCAATGAAAAAAGCAGGCGCATTCATATTTATCTAATGTTATGCACTTCTTAGTTGAAATAATTCATTGGATCTACATTTTTGCCATTGAGCAAGACTTCATAGTGGAGATGTGGTGCTGTGCTTGCCCCTGTATTCCCAGAGTAAGCAATGACTTCTCCCTTTTTAACCTTTTGCCCTTCTTTGACGGCAAATTCATTAAGGTTACAATATGCGCTGACAATGCCTGAGCCATGATCAATCTGAACCTGTTTGCCATGCGCCTTTTTATCGGTTTTAATAAGTGATATTATGCCATCTCCCGTAGCTCGAATAGGTGTGCCAATCTCTGTAGAAAAGTCGATTCCGAGATGCATTTTTTCCACTTTAAGAATGGGATGCATCCTCTTTCCAAATCCAGAAGAAATTCGTTTATACTTTCCTTCTTCTATTGGCTTGATTGATGGTTTACTCCCTTCCGTAACCGAGAAGGACATCAATATTAAGGCGATCATAGGACCTAATAGGGCGTATCTCATGATGGCTGCTTTTTTATTTTTATTTTTGGTTATCATTTCAATTCTATTTTTGATTGTTAAACTTTTAAAATTACTTGCGAGACTGAAGTGATTCGTACTCATCAGGCTATCTAACATAATGTTTAAGTAATCTGACTTTTTAATGGAGTCTGACAATACATAATCATCTGCTTGAAACTCATGAACAGATCGCAACAGCTTGCGAAAGAGAAAAACAAAAGGATTGAACCAGATAAAAGCTATAAATAACTCTGTGATAATCAAATCGTAAGAATGAAACAAGCGAAGGTGCGCAAGCTCATGTTTAATAATGGGGTCATCATACTTATATTCTATTTGTTTTGGTATGAAAACCCATTTGAAACAGGAGAAAACACCTGGTACTTCAGTACGAATTATCGAAAAGCCTAATGAGTTGACCTTGCGAGACGCTTTTATTTTGTGAAAAAGTTTAATTGCATTAGAAACAAGCAACATAACTACGACTGCAAAACCTATCCAATAGGCGATTTCAATAACTAGACTAATGTCCAGATCCTGATTACTAGATACTGAGGCAGAGTTTACAATTATTTCTGACTCAGAAGTACTAATCCATTCAATCTCACTCAAATCATATGCAACAGGTGAATAATAACCAATGTTCAAAATTGGTAGGACTAATGAAATAGGTATGCTTAGTAATAAAACAGCCCTATTAAGCTTGTGAAAGGTTAAACGTCTAAAAAAAATAAAATAGACTAGCGTCAATATTGAAAATATCGCACTGACTTTTAGCAAATAAACTATCAGATCACTCATCATTATTCTTTAGTTTATCAATTTTATCTTCAAAGATTTTCTTCACTTGTTCAAGCTCAGCAATACTCAAATCCTGATTTTCCGTAAAAAAAGAAGCAAACTTTTTGGTAGAGCCGTCAAAGAAATTTGTAATAACCCCTCCGATACGCTCACCGAAATATGAATGTTTCGATACCAACGGATAGTATTCATTCACTTTACCATAAGTTGTATGGCCGATAAATTCTTTTTTAACTAAAACTCTGACCACTGTCGACACAGTAGTATAAGCTGGTTTCGGTTCAGGGAATCCTTCGACCACATCCTTTAAGAAGGCTTTTTCAAGCCTCCATAATATGCGCATTACTTGTTCTTCTGCTTTTGTTAACTCTTTCACATCACAATAGTACAACTATATTTATAATTATACAACTATTAATGTAGTCATAAAGAAATTGTCTTAGTTCGTGACTTGTATTTGATTGTTGAGGTAGATGCTTTACAAGATTAAAGGGACAGCCTTAATCATTTCTATTTTGTGCATAACAACCCAACATACACATGGCGTATATTTAGGTTATGGCATTTTGTGATTAAATATTTAAATATCAACGAGTTAGCCGAAAATAAACGTTGGCACTTGGCTAAAGCGTAAGCCTCCTCATCAAATTCCCACCCAAAATAGTCAGAATCCAGCAAAGACGGTAGCTCTCACACGCCACATTTTTGGATGGCCTAGCCAATGGTTATTTTTACTTCTCGTTCCACCAATTAAAATCTTTGATAAATAATTCCAGTCCCGTGCAACCTCGCCCCCACCTTCTGCATCTTCTATCCGTAAGTCCATTGGTAAATGCTACGAATCAACCGAACCATATCTGAAGAATCTCTGCTACGAGACTGCCGCAAAGGCAAAGCTCAGGCGCAGCGTGAACTCTACGGTTTGTTTGCATCCAAAATGCTGGGGGTTTGCATCCGATATATCCATGATCGCACAGAGGCAGAGCATGTGATGATCGGCGGGATGGTCAAGGTATTTGAAAAACTTGGTCAGTACCAGGGCGAAGGCAGCTTAGAAGGCTGGATAAGAAGAATTATGATAAACGAATGCCTGATGTACATCCGCAAGTCGCGGATGATGTCGCTAGAGGTAGAGTTGTCAGATGAGTCACCCACACTGGATTTTGCCATGCTGGATAGCACGCTTGAGACACAGGATTTGCTGGCAATGATCGCCACGCTACCTGTTGGCTATCGCACGGTTTTCAATCTCTATGCCATAGAAGGGTATAGCCATAAGGAAATAGCCGCGATGTTAGAGATCAACGAAAACACGTCAAAATCGCAACTGAGCAGGGCGCGCAAGCTCCTACAGCAGAAGCTGAACGCTGCTCAGGATTTGGAACTTAAAAAAAAAGTAGAACATGGCACAGTCAAATAAACTAGACGCCTTTTTTAAAGAGCGGATAAACGAGCTCGAAGTGCCCCCAATGCCCGAAAGTTGGGGCAAGGTGCAGCAAAGTCTGCCATCAAAAAAGACCCCTTGGGCTTGGATAGGCATAACCGCCACGGCGGCAATGATTGCCATCGCATTTGGTCTATTCCTTTTTACTCCAAAGGGCAGTATCAGCAACCGAGGAGAAAATATCGCGGGACAGATAGACCACCCAAAAACACAGGCTATTGCTTGGCCAAAAATATCACGACCGGAGGTGGTTCAAACTCAGAAAAAGGCAAAGCCGAGGCAAAAGCTTGTAGCCACTGCACCAATAGAAAAAACGCAGCAACCTGTGACCGAAGTGGTAGAAATGCCAAAATTGGCGGAGCTAGAACCTGAGATGAAAATAGCTATAGAAGTAGCAAAGCTGGATATAGAGACTGAAGCAATTTTGGAAAAAACAGAAGAACCCAAACCAGTAAAAATTACTTACATAGCTGCGGAAACTCCCGAAGGTGAAGAGAAAAACAGATTAAACAAAATGCTCACAGCAGCACAGAAGATTTCGCCAGCAGACGTGCTGGCCGACATCAGAGATGCTAAAAACAACTTGTTAAATAGAAATTGAATATTCCCGAAAGGGTAAAAAAATACTCACTCAAAATACAACGACAATGAGAAAGACAATAACTGCAATACTGGCCGGAATCTTGACCTTGGCAGGCGCATATACCACTGAAGCGGCAAGTGCCGATACGGTAATCATCGAGCTTACCAACAAAAGCAAAATCGTGATTTATACCTCGGACAGGATGGAGCTTAAGTCCATGGAGAAATATGATATCAATCAGATGATCAAAGAGCTGAACGAGGCGCTTGGCTCCAAAAAGATTGAAAAAATTGAGCTTACAGATGAATCTGGAAAGAAATATCTCAAGGATACCACCATCGTATTTGGAGACAACAAAGCCAAGACAAGAATAAAAATTGGCAATATGGAGCTACTCGTAGATGCTGACGAATGGGATGATCTAGATGACGTCATAGAGGAGTCTTTGGAAGGAGACCATAAAATGAAACGCTTTAGCTACGAAGAGCCAGCGGAAGATCGCACCAAAAATGATTTCAGGATTGATATTGGGATGAACAACTGGATGGAAGGAAGTAGCTTTCCTGATGCCAATAACTCTCCCTACAGATTGAAGCCACTGGGAAGTTGGTACATTGGTGTGAACAGCACCTTTAGCACGTGGATCGCAGGGCCATTGTTTTTTGACTGGGGATTTGGGGTGAGCTGGTACAACTTCAACTTACAAGATCCTGACTATATCATAGAAAAAGGAGCCACGAACATCGAGCTGACATCTGCCGATGTAGAATTTAACTCTATAAAAAGCCGGCTGTCCGTGCCATTTGTGAATGCGACGTTCGTTCCCATGTTTGACTTTGCCAAAGGCAAAAGAAAAGTGGACAACCGCGAGAAAGGCAGCCTAACATTTAGAACTTACAAAAAACAGGGTATTCGCTTTGGTGTGGGACCGTACGTTGGCTATCGACTGGGCGGAAATTCAAAATACAAATATGAAGATGATGGCGATACCGAAAGAAAGAAAGTATCTGACAGCTTTTATTTAGAAAATATCCGCTACGGTCTTCGAGCGCAGTTTGGCTTCAAAGGCTTAGATATCTTCGCGGCGTACGATTTCAATGACGTGTTTGCTACAGGCAGAGGCCCAGCTGGCAGCAGCGGCCTCAATGCCATCAGCTTTGGTATCACGCTTTAAGATCGTTTTAAAGAGATTTAAGAAAACTGTTTTGGCGTAGAGTCCAATACATTTATTTCAATCAAATCCCCTGACTGGTTCGGGGGATTTTGTTTTTTTAAAGGCCCTTGTTTCGAGGAAGCACCTCTGTCCAAGCTTGCCAATTGCAAATAATTGTTAGATTTGAAAACCAGAACCTTTCAAATCACCTACCTAATCCAATGTCTGAAAAAGATAAATTCATTGAACTTGGCTACAAGGCCGGAATCCTACTGGCATTTCTCGGCATGATCGGATCGGCCATCTACCTGTTCGTTTTCATCACCAATAGTCCAGATGCCACTCTCTTCGATTCAGAAATTAAGTTACTCGGCTTAACAGCAGATATGCGCTTGCGGTTACTCTCTACCGCTATTTTTGTGGGGATGTCTTTCGGGTTTCTAGGTTTTTCTCTTTTCCTAATTCAAGCCAAAGGGGATGTAGATGTAGATGCAACTTCCGGCGATCACAAGCTGAAAATTGCTCGACTTTCTCCAGGTCTTTTTGTGATTCTATGTGCCACCATCATTATTATCCTTTGTGCCACATTCAAAATAGACTACACATTGGGGTCGGCGGCCGCACCTCAAAAAGAAACCTTACCTATCGCACCTTATGAGATAGACGATGACAGTGCCTTGGGCATCCCGTCAAAAAAACCAACAAACCCATGATTAGATTACCGCTAGTTGCATTTCTAACTTTCATCTCGCTCCTTTGCTTTGCTCAAGAATATTGCCAGAAATACCAAAATTCCAATAGTTATCTCAATCAGTTGAAGAACGCATTCAACAACCAACCTACCCAATCGGGCAGGGCAAGTGTGCGAGATCAAGCAAAACAAACGGCTTCTTTGATGGAAAAATGCTTCGAAGAAGTTCCAACTTCTGATTCCGAAACCACGGTCGTAAGGCTCTATCGCTTAGGTAAAATCTACAAAGACGCAGAGAATCAAATCAACGCCCAGTTCTATTTCAAGAAATGCGCCGAATACCCAAACGCTGCTAGGTACTATTTGGGAAACTACAGCTACGCGCAGTTGTCGCAAGGCATGCTCAAATCCTTGCAATATAATAATGCATCTAGCAATTCTGTAGCCAGTGGCTCTCGCACAGTGACTTATTCCGGCAAAGGCAGCTATACCGAAAAGATCATCAAAGAAGCCTTGATGTTTGACAATGAGCCTGACATCCCCTACACCAGCGATGAGTTGGAAACCCTTTTGGCCAGTCGCAGATCTCTGGCTGCTGGCGTAGATAATGGTTATCTGAGTTTATTGAAAAACAAAGCATCCAGCGAGCTAGCAGAGGTCAAAGCTCCGTTTGTGGTAATAAACGGACAAGCAAGAATCAATTCGATGGGACAAGAAACATCACAGATGAAATCTGCCAGATTGGGTTTTGCGCCTCAATATGCCCAAAGTCTTAGTGACTTTTATTACCACATCAGCAACCGATTTGGACTTAAAACTCCAGAATACTACATTCCTGTTTATCTATCTACCGCCACATTTTCTACGGATGGCTACCGTTCTTTTTCGGCTTTCGCCAAAGACATACATGGGCGCAGTGCTGGCGGACGGGTAGCATACTACAATCCCATAGATCAGAGTGTGGTCTGCTGGATCAGCACGGGAGGCGGCACGCTCAATCATGAAGTCATGCATGCCCTCATCAATCAGGATTTTCATGATATCCCCGGCTGGCTCAATGAAGGGCTGGCATCCATGTATGAAGAGACGAACAACTACCAACCGATAGACAACTACCGCTTGATTTACCTACAGAAAGCCATCAATTTTGGCATCATGCCAAGCCTCCGTGAGTTCCTTTCTGCGCCTGACACTTATTTCGACGGAGACAAAAAAACCATGCTCTATGCGGCATATAGTCGCTATTTGATGATCTATTTGAATCAAAAGGGAACGCTCGAAAGTACATACAAGAGCTTTCGCTCAATGAACAACCCGACCAAGGAAAGCACCATGCGGCTAGTCCTACAAGCATCGGGTACTTCCGAGCAATCATTTGACTCCAACTTTCAAAGTTGGATTTTGGGTAAATCGATCCCAAGCAAATGGAGTGAATTAGAAGCCAGCATTGAAAAATACATCATTGGCTTAGGAGGCGAGAAAACCATAAGACTATCGGCAAGCAATACCGCCTCTTTTCGCGGATCTAACAACGGGCATAACTGGTATGATTGGACAGTTTTTATAAATTCCGATGCTGCTACGCTCAATCAGATTAGCTACGTGCAGTATAAGCTGCACCCTTCTTTTACCAACAATATCATCAACGTCTATGAAGGTAGATCAAGCGGATTTCCGCTCACGCGATCAGGCTGGGGAGTGTTCAATATTGAGATCACGGTTTTTTTCAAAAATGGCACTTCTCAAGCGTTGGATCACTATTTGAAGTTTTGAATGAATGATAGCTAAATCCAACGAATGAAGAAGTTGAGCTTGTGGAAAAGCAACTCTACTAGTATCTGATTCGATTATCAACTAACTTTCAATATGATCAAATCAGTCTATTTAGATACCTCTGTTTTTGGTGGATATTTTGACAAAGAGTTTTCCGTCCCTACCGAGAAACTATTCAATCGCATCATGAAAGAGAAAATAGTGGTGTTTGTTTCAGAGATTTTAGATGCAGAGCTTGCAAACGCACCACAACACATTAGAGAACTGTTAATCACCATTCCTAAGGAGCAAGTAAAAAATATTGAGATCAGTGAAGAGGCAGAGGCTTTGGCAAAAGCATACATTTCTGAGAATGTAGTGGGCAAAACAAGTTATGCCGACTGTTTACATATTGCTGTAGCCACACTTTGTCACGCTGATCTTTTGATAAGTTGGAACTTTAAACATACCTGCCTGCGGCAAGGCAGGTTGTGAACATTGACAGAATGAGAGGCTATAATTCAGTGAACTTAAAACTCGGGTATAAATTGATTGAGATTCATTCACCTTTAGAAGTTGTTATATAAAGTCCATTTGATAATTACACAAACATTGGCTGTTTGCTGCTTATTATCAGATAGTTATAAAAATTTCTCGTGTAAAAGGCTCATAGCCTCTATGTAAATATGAGTAAGAAAAAAATAAACACCGAAATAGGAGTGGTTAAGAACCTACGTGAAATAAGAGACAAAATGAACTTGGACATGCAGGACATGACCTTTGAGGAAATGAAGGCATACTTAGCTGAAATGAGGAAAGGTCGTTCCTACAATCATTTAACCCAACAGGATTTTCAAGCTGAGGCACATTAGCAATAATTCAGATGCTTTGAGCTCGAAAGACTTTACTAGTTTAGTCATATAAGCCAAATTCAAGATAAACAACCAATAACAAGACTTTAAAATCACTCCACCAGCAAAAGCGGATCTTGGTTGAGCAAATCGCTCAAAGCATTGTAGACACCTTCATGATTAGCCTTAAACTCCTGAGGGCGCTCGAAGAAATTCTCTACAGCCACAGCAAAAAACTCCGCATGGTCTGTGCCAGCATAAGCCCTAAAAAAAGCGGTCTCCCCATTCCTGACTTTTTCTATTTCAATTCCGGCCAGTTTTTGCCAACGCTTGATATGATCTTCATCTAGAAAATCATATTCACTATTCATCACTATGTTTTCGAGTTGCAGTGCATGAGCCATCTCATGCAGACCAAGATTGACACCTTCTTTACTGGCATAACCTTCAGCAAAATGCTTCCACGAAAGCACGATGGCTTTCGCCCGTGGGTTCACTTCTCCTTTGTGCTCGCGCCTTCCGGCTTGACTGAAAAATTGATCTGGATAGACGATAATATTCTCAAAATGTGCCAAGGTGATGTCAGGTAGGCCAAAAGTCAGCTGTACAGACGAAGCGGCAATAAGCACTTGCATCTCTTCCGTGACCGACATGAGATTTCTAGGAATAAAGTTTTTGAAACTAATGAAACGCCGAACGCGGTATTCAAAAATCAATTTGGACTTAGGAGGGAGAGAGTTATAAAACTCAAAATACCGAGAAAGAATGACTCGATGTTTTTGCGCAAGCCCACTGCGCCAACCTTTAGAGGCAAGGTATTCTTTAGTGCCATTGCGATTGAGTGCCCAAAGCGCACTCAATCCAACGACTATAAGTATAAACCAGCTCAAAATTAGATTTTGGCCAATAGGTTTTTCAAACTCACTTTTTGTTCCAAAGTAGAGATCAACTCTGGAATAGACACACGCTGCTGCTCCATGCTATCTCTTTCTCTGATCGTCACGGTATTGTCTTCCAACGTTTGATGATCCACCGTCACACAATATGGTGTACCGATCGCATCTTGTCTTCTGTATCGTTTACCAATGGCATCTTTGGCATCATACTGAGCATTGAAGTCAAGCTTCACTGCACTCATAATTTCTTCCGCTTTCTCTGGCAAGCCGTCTTTATTCATCAAAGGTAGCACAGCCACCTTCACAGGCGCAAGCGCTGGAGGTATTCTCAATACCGTTCTTTCGCTACCATCTTCCAGTTTTTCTTCACAGTAAGAAGCAGACATTACCGCAAGGAACATTCTGTCTAAACCGATAGAAGTCTCCAATACATAAGGCGTGTAGCTTTCGTTGGTGGCCGTATCAAAATATTTTATTTTCTTGCCCGAGAACTTCTCGTGTGCGCCAAGATCAAAATCTGTGCGAGAGTGGATTCCTTCTAGTTCTTTGAAACCCATTGGGAAATTGAACTCAATATCGCAAGCTGCATTGGCGTAATGCGCCAAGTTTAGGTGATCATGGAAACGATAATTTGCCTCGCCAAGACCTAGTGCCTTGTGCCAGTTGATTCTCTTTTCTTTCCAATGCTCGTACCATTCCATCTCTGTGCCTGGCTTGATGAAAAATTGCATTTCCATTTGCTCAAATTCACGCATTCTGAAGATGAATTGGCGAGCGATGATTTCATTTCTAAAAGCTTTTCCAATCTGTGCAATACCAAATGGAGGCTTTAGACGGCTGGTTTTTTGTACATTTAGGAAGTTTACAAAGATTCCTTGTGCCGTTTCAGGTCTCAAGTAAATCTTGCCTGACTCGTCTGCCACAGAGCCCAGTTCGGTAGAAAACATCAAATTGAATTGACGCACGTCTGTCCAGTTTTTTGTTCCAGAAACTGGATCGGCTATTTCTAAGTCTACGATCAGCTGCCTCAACGCTTCCAAATCAGCCGTCTCTATGGCGGATTTCATTCTATTTTCTATCGAGTTGATGTCTTCTTGATATCCAACCACTCTTGGATTGGTAGACAAATATTGTTCTTTGTCAAAAGTGTCTCCAAATCGTTTGGCAGCCTTATCCACTTCCTTATCAATCTTGGCTTGAATCTTAGCCATGTGATCTTCCAACAGCACATCAGCACGATAGCGCTTCTTAGAGTCTTTGTTGTCAATCAAAGGATCATTAAAGGCATCCACGTGACCAGAAGCCTTCCATGTCATTGGGTGCATGAAAATCGCAGCGTCAATGCCCACGATATTTTCATTCATGCGAACCATGGCTTTCCACCAGTATTCCTTGATGTTATTTTTTAGCTCAGAGCCATTTGGACCATAGTCGTAAGTGGCTGCAAGGCCATCATATATTTCACTCGATGGGTAAATAAAACCGTACTCTTTGCAATGAGAGGAGATATTTTTTAATGTGGTTGCTTCTTCAATATTTGCCATAGCCGCAAATATAGAATTTTGATCAGGTTTTTTAGAAAAATGAAATGGATTGCATCAATCAAAAGCAAGGTTTTAATGAATCGAACACAAAACCCTGTTAAGATTTCCTCAGCTGGCTACAAGTTTGGCTGGTTGAAGTTTAGCCGATAAAACAGCATAAAGATCTTTTGGAATGTATGGCTTAGAAATAATTCCGTCCAAGTCAGACCTTTTCAATTTTGAAGATTCGTCAAACACTGGAGAGGCAGTCAGAGCAATGATTGGCTTGGTGTATCCTTGCTCCCTTAAAATGGAGGTGGCTTCATAGCCGTCCATCACTGGCATCTGTAGATCCATTAGAATCAAATCAAAGTCATGAGTTTTCATGATATCGAGAGCCACAGCCCCATTTTCTGCCACTACCACATGAAGTCCCCATTTATGTAGCAGACGGGTGGCTATCAGTACATTCATAGAATTATCTTCTACTAAGTAAAACATGATGTCCCGATATATCTTTTGGCACTTCAGGGTGAAACTCCACCTCTTCGTGTGTATCGCAAATCTCCATCGTCAGCGCAAATGAAAAAGTAGCACCTTTACCTGGTTCACTATCGACAAAAATTCTTGACTTCATCAACTCGACTAGCTTCTTTGTAATGGTAAGCCCTAAGCCAGTACCTCCAAATTTACGCGAAACACTATTATTGGCTTGGTTGAAAGCCTCGAAAACACTGTCTTTCACATGCTCGGCCAGACCTATTCCGGTATCTTCCACCGCAAAATAAACACGCGCCGTATCTCCTTTTCTCGTCAGCTCGTTGACAACAAGCTTTACATGCCCCTTTTCGGTAAATTTGATCGCATTGCCCAACAAATTGGTAATTACCTGACCCAGACGCACCTTGTCAAATTCCACCCTTTTAGGTAGTGTATCTTCATATACTAAAATCAAGTCAATGCCTTTTTGGTCAGCCAAAGGCTTCATAGCCTCCAAGGTATGTGCGCAGAACTCTCTCAAGTTCGTAGCACTTTTTTCCAGTTCTATTTTACCTGATTCTATTTTACTAAAATCAAGCACGTTGTTGATCAACGAAAGTAGGTTCTCAGATGATCGCTTCAAATTGTTTAGATCTTCCTGATACTCTGGATTCTTATTTGCTTCAATCAAATGATGC
The DNA here is from genome assembly GCA_963848175.1 of uncultured Cytophagales bacterium. Lineage (GTDB taxonomy): Bacteria > Bacteroidota > Bacteroidia > Cytophagales > Cyclobacteriaceae > JAMZMI01. Next base: position 54,428 of record CAWKCO010000001.1, on the reverse strand, counting down.
GTAGTGCCAATGACGGCATTAAGTGGCGTCCGTATCTCATGACTCATGACAGATACAAAATCAGACTTGGCTTGGGAAGCTATTTCAGCCTTGGTTTTAGCAGCTTTCCAAGTATCAGAAAAGTGTCTGGACAATACCATCGCTTGGAAAAAGAAAAACACAAACTGCCCACCTAAGGTCACAAATTTAATCTCATCGGCAATATCGAGGAAATCCAAAGTTTTCATAGAAAAAACAATCAAAATACCTCCAATGCTCAGTGCTGTAAATAATGAACCTTGCCTTTTTCTCACCAATGCTTTGATGATGATATAACATACTAATCCCAATCCCAACAGGGCGCCATAGACATAAATGTAGTTTAGGCGGCCTATGTAATGCACAGGTAAAAATGCTAGAAGAACAAAGGCCAGCGAGAAATAAGCAAATAGCTTAACCAGATGTTTTGGAGTGTCTTCCGGATAAAGGCTCTGAATGTAGTTGGCAAAAAAATACCCCGAAAGATAAAGTGTAGCAAACTCTAAAAATATACCAAGCCTATAAGGCATCTCTATTAAATCATGAAGCACATAGTTGCCCCAACCAATGATGCGATACGCATAAACAATACAGAACAGGGCAAAGCAAAACGCCATTCGCTCATGTCTACCAAAAATATAAAGACCCAAAAAGAAGAAGGTGCTTACCACTAAGCCACCTGTCAAAAACACATCTGCGGCATCTTCCCGTAATTTTTTACTGAAGACATGGTGTTGGTCTCCAATCAAAATAGGATCACCGATTCCTCCCTTACTATGCATAAAATTTGAGACATGCATGGTCAATCTGAGCGTGTCGGAATTAAAGTGCGCCAATGAAGCTAATTTTACTTTTCGTCCTGATTTTGATAATTCTGCAGTAGTTGCTGGCTCTCCCACCTGAGCAATGAGTTCGTTATTAACATAGAGTTTATATGCACTGAAAATATCAGGAATTCTAATTGCTAACCTTCCGGATGAAGTACGTATAATCGTTATTCTGTAAGTACCAAAGCCCATCCTTGCATATCCGCTTTCCTCCCACCTTTTAGGGACTGTGATTGAGTTTTTCGCAGTGAATTGAGAAGAAGCTGCTGGCGAAATAAACTCAGATGGATAAAACTCCCAAGCGCCAACTAAGGCAATGGGAGACGAATTTTCAAAATCAATTTCTCGCAAATCCGCTATTCCATCTCGCACTATTTCAGCGCTCAACAGACTGGGTAAGAGTAGTATGCAAAAAATGATTCTAGGCATCATGGTCAGGCCAAATCTAGTGATTAAGATTTGTGTCTGGCAATAGTATTCTATGAATGAAGCGTTTTGTCTGTTAAGTTGGTCGAAAGAGTAGAACATGCTAACCTAGAACCACAACGAAGCACTCTTTTCCAAGAGAGGAGACTTTTTTCAACCGTTTAGTTTAATATGAATAGCAACTCAAAACAACCGATGGATAAGCTGCTCAATGCTTTCAGGTTTAATTATTTCCAATTGATACAGAGGCATGTTATCGGCAGTTTCATCTGCAGCTTTGACCTGATTCAACCCAAGCTTAGCTAAGATACCAACGCCCCCTTGCGAATAGCCCAAAGCAAAAAGCGTCAACTGGCTGACAGCCAAATTCTCCTCATGCAGCTGATTGAGCCAAAGTTCTAACAGTTTCATTGCATAGCCTTTGCCTCGAAACTCAGGGTGTAATGCAATCTCACTCATGTATACAAATCGATTCGTGGCAAAGTTTATGGGTAAAATTGACAATTCTTTTTCCTTCAATTCACCTTTCAGCATTGCAAGATATTCTGCCTCTTCTACATACCAATAGCTAAGCGCCCCGATTATGTTGCCTTCCACTTTTAAAGCCACTAAACCATCGGGCTGGGCTTCAAACCATTGGGCAATGGTCTCAGTAGGCACGCTGGCGGCTCCAAAACAAAATTCGTAGAGGGAATCTATTTCGTAAAATTCATTTTGGCTTATAGGCATGGTGGTTTTCAGGCAAGATTTTTGTCAAAAAAGCATTAAACCCCTAAGAAATGAGGAGCTTAATCCAACAATAGATTAAAGATAACAAAGGATTAAAGTTTAGAAGTTTTTACTTTTGCCGCTTATTTGAAAAAGCATGAGTGAAGTAAAAATCCAATCCGCCCTAATTTCTGTATTTTACAAAGATGGTCTAGATCCAATCGTTGAGAAGCTACACGCCCAAGGTGTAAAAATCTACTCAACAGGAGGTACTCAGAAGTTTTTGGAAGAAAAGGGCATACCTGTGATCCCTGTAGAAGACGTGACTGCTTATCCTTCTATTTTCGGAGGAAGAGTAAAAACCCTTCATCCAAAAATCTTTGGAGGCATCTTGTATCGCAGAGGTTTGGAGAGCGACGAAAAAGAAAAAGCAGAATATGACGTTCCGGCTATCGATCTAGTTATCGTAGACTTGTACCCATTTGAAGAAACGGTGGCAAGCGGAGCAGGTGAAGAAGATATCATCGAGAAAATTGACATTGGAGGTATCGCATTGATCCGTGGTGCAGCCAAAAACTTCCAGAACGTGGTAATAGTAAGTTCAAGAAACTACTATAGCGATCTTTTGGACTTACTCAATGAAAAAGATGGAACTACTAGCCTGGCCGATCGCAAGCTATTTGCTGCTAAAGCTTTTGACACATCGTCACATTATGATTCTGCTATTTTCAGTTACATGAATCGTGAAGGTGAAGTGCCTTCATTGAAAGTGAGTGCAGGGAATGGAAAAGTTTTGAGATACGGAGAAAACCCTCATCAAAAAGGAGTTTTCTATCAAGAAACCGAACCTTATTTTAATCAAATACATGGCAAAGAAATTTCCTACAACAATCTAGTGGACGTGGAAGCGGCCATTCAGTTGATCGGAGAATTTGGAGATAAAACAGCTTTCGCCATCTTGAAGCACAACAATGCTTGCGGTGTAGCTACAGGGAAAAATGTGGCAGACGCTTACGAAAGAGCCTTTGCTGCTGATACTACCTCTGCTTTCGGTGGGGTTTTGATCACCAACAAAGAAGTGGACAAGGCAGCAGCCGAAACGATGAATAGCCTTTTCTTTGAAATCCTTATTGCACCTTCATTTTCGGCAGAAGCACTAGAGATTTTACAAGGAAAGAAAAATAGAATTTTGCTAGAGCAGAAAAAAGTTTGGGATAGGAAAACGATTCACAAAAGCATGCTCAATGGTACGTTGGTGCAGGATTTTGATAGCGTGACAGATACCAAAGAGCATTTGAAAGTGGTCACCAAAGTAGCTCCATCAGAGGAGGAAATTGAAAATTTACTTTTCGCATCCAAAGTGTGCAAGCATAGCAAATCAAACACGATTGTATTTGCAAAAGATGGCCAGCTACTTGCTAGCGGCGTAGGACAAACCTCACGTGTAGATGCACTAGAGCAGGCAATCGAAAAAGCAACAAAATTTGGTTTTGACCTAAAAGGAGCATCGATGGCTTCTGATGCGTTTTTCCCTTTCCCTGATTGTGTAGAAATAGCAGACAAGGCGGGCATCAAGTCTGTAATCCAGCCAGGAGGCTCTGTAAAAGATCAACTTTCAATCGATTATTGCGACACTCACGGTATTTCTATGGTCATGACAGGAATACGCCATTTCAAACACTAATCATTTAGTACTTAATTTGTATCTTTCCGCACCTTAAACTAGCAGGCATAAAATGGGTTTTTTCGATTTCTTCAACAGTGACATAGCCATTGACCTTGGAACGGCTAACACTTTGATTATCAGCAAGGATAAAATTGTGGTAGATGAGCCTTCAATCATCGCCATTGACAAGAATACAAATAAAGTTTTGGCCATCGGGCGAGAAGCCATGCAAATGCATGAAAAAACGCACGAAAATATCAAAACGATCCGTCCATTAAAAGATGGTGTAATTGCCGATTTCCATGCTGCAGAGCACATGATCAGAGGCATGATCAAAATGATTGAAACGAGTAGCAGCAGTAGGTTCTTCCCTTCTTCTCACCGAATGGTGATCTGCATTCCTTCGGGAATCACTGAGGTGGAGAAAAGAGCGGTAAGAGATAGTGCAGAGCATGCAGGAGCAAAAGAAGTCTATATGATTCACGAACCTATAGCTGCGGCCATTGGTATTGGGATCAAAATAGAGCAACCTATCGGATCTATGATTGTAGATATCGGGGGTGGTACTACAGAGATCGCGGTTATTGCCTTGAGCGGTATCGTTTGCGACCAGTCTATCCGTGTAGCGGGAGATTCATTCAACAAAGATATTTTGGACTACATGAGACGCCAGCACAACCTTTTGATAGGTGAGCGCACGGCAGAACGTGTGAAAATCGAAGTAGGTTCTGCTTTGACTGAATTGGATGAAGGTCCCGAAGATTATGAAATCAGAGGCCGTGATTTGATGACAGGTATTCCGAAGGTGATCAAAATTTCTTATTCAGAAATCGCTTTTGCTATTGACAAATCGGTATCCAAAATAGAAGAGGCAGTGCTAAAAGCACTTGAGATTTCGCCACCAGAACTTTCTGCTGATATTTATGACAATGGAATCTACCTAACTGGTGGAGGAGCATTGCTTCGAGGGTTGGATAAGCGTTTGGCCATGAAGACTAAACTTCCAATTCATATTGCAGATGATCCGTTGAGAGCGGTAGTGAGAGGAACGGGTATGGCATTGAAGAACCTCAACAACTACAAGCCAGTTTTAATGACCTAGGCTTAAATGCAGAACCTAATAAACTTCCTTTATCGTTTCAGAACCTTCGGTTTCTTTCTACTATTGGAGGGTTTTTGTACGTGGCTTATTATCTCATACAATCAGCGGCAAAATGCCGCTTTTCTTAATTCTAGCAACACGCTCATTGCGGGATTCAACAAGTATTCCAATGGAGCGAACAATTATCTGGCTTTAGGTGAAACGAATCAAAAACTGCTAGATGAGAATGCTTTCTTAAGAAGACAGCTAGCCATTGCAAACCGAGACAAAAAAGGGCCAGACTCTACGATCATTAAGAAATTCGATTTTATTCCTAGTAAGGTAATTAACAATACCTTCGACCGATCTCTCAATTTCTTTACACTGAATGTTGGTTCTGAAGATGGAGTAAAGCCCGGAATGGGAGTCATCTCCAATGAAGGGGTGGTGGGACGTGTGAAATCTGTTTCTATTCATTTTGCTACGGCCACCTCTCTGCTGCATAGAAACCTCATGATCTCGTCTTCAATTAAAAGAACCAATACGCTGTGCACCGTGCAATGGGATGGTATCCTGCCGACTGAAGCAGCAATCAAGTATATACCAAGGCATGTAAAATTGCAGGCAGGCGATAGTGTGGTCACTTCTGGCTACAATGCCGTTTTTCCTTCTAATATACTTGTGGGGATTGTCTCTGATCTAACACTGACAGAAGCAGACGCTTTTTATGAAGCCCGCATGACATTAGCCTCAGATTTTACCTCTCTTAGCTACGCCTATGTGGTAAAAAGTGAGCTCAAAATAGAAAAGGATAGTTTAGAACTTGAAGTTTTGGAGCCATGATTAGAATCAACTATCTCAGACAAGTAGGGCATTTTGTGGCATTTGTATTGTTTCAATTGCCGCTACTTTACAAGTTCATCCTTTTCAATACCGCATTTGGTTTTTTTTATGTCGGGTTCATCCTACTGCTACCGCTAGGTCTCAACAGAAATATTTCTATGATCATAGCCTTGATCACAGGTTTGCTCATAGATATTTTTTCCAATACTCCGGGAATCCATGCATCGGCTTGCGTGTTTATAGCATTGACTAAGGACTATTGGTATATGTTTAGCATAGGCGAAATTGAGGATCAAACCAACATCTCTTGGAATCAATTAAAAATCTGGGGGAGCGTTCGGTTTCTATTACCATTAATAGCAGCGCACCACTTGATCATTTTTACTGTGGAAAATGGAGGTTTGAGTGATTTCTTTTACCTCATGCAAAAAGTTATTCTAAGTAGCCTTTATACCTTCATCACCGTCTTTGGCATCAGTTTACTCTTGGCACCCAAGGAAAGAAGACAATGAACAGCAGAGGCATCATCATTCAAGGATTCATTCTACTGGTTGCACTCACGTTCGCAATCCGGTTGTTTTCTATCCAGGTTTTGAGTGAAGAATATAAGCTAGCAGCACAAAACAACATTGTGCAGCGTATCGTGGACTATCCTTACCGAGGTTTGGTATATGACCGCAATAATAAACTAGTGGTTTACAACACACCCGTTTACGATTTAATGATTGTGCCAAAAGAAGTTGACTTGGCAGACTCAACGGAAATTTGCGCGCTTTTGGGTATTGATCATGCCACTTATGAAGCAAAATATACGAAGGCTAGACGCTTCTCTCCGATTTTGGCCTCTAAGTTTATCGAGCAAATGCCCAATGACGTATTTGCTGAGATTCAAGACGTGCTGGTAGACTACTCTGGTTTTTACGTGCTTCCCAGAACCGTGCGTGAGTATCCCGAAAATACCCTTGCCAACGCGCTTGGCTATGTGCGGGAAATCAGTCGAGCACAACTCAACAGAGATACTACGAATTATTACCGATCAGGGGATTACACTGGTATTGTTGGAATTGAAAGATCTTATGAAAATGTATTGCGAGGCAAGCGAGGCGTGAATTTTAAAATCGTCAACGTACAAGGGGTAGTGAAAGGCGCTTTCAATGATGGCGAATATGATACCACTGCCATACCTGGCCAAACCATACAATTGACCATTGATTCTGAACTTCAGAAGTACGCCGAAAAGTTGATGGAAGGAAAAGTGGGGAGCATCGTAGCGATAGACCCTACTACAGGAGAAATTTTGGCCTATGTCTCCGCTCCTTCTTATGACCCCAATTGGCTGAGCGGCAAGCGCTTAAATGATTTTTACCCATCGCTAGAACACGATAGTTTAAAGCCACTTTTCAATCGACCAATACAGGCTATGTATCCACCAGGATCCATGTTTAAAACCATACAAGCATTGGTGGCAATGCAAGAAGGTGTATTGGGCCACACGAAAAAATCATGTGCGATGGAGGCCCTATGGGAGACCATGCGCCTATGGGAGTTTATGATGTAGATAGGGCAATTACGCTTTCATCCAATACTTTTATGTATAAGGTCTTTCGTCGCATGATTTTGCAAGACAAAAGCCCGAATGTGTACATTGATTCGAGAATTGGACTTGAAAAATGGAACAATGCAGTGTCAAAATTCGGGCTCGGTGAGCCCTTGGGAGTAGATATTCCAGGAGAAAAATCAGGAAACATTCCTAGTGTCCAATACTACGACAGAGTTTACGGTACCAATCGGTGGAAATTTTCAAATGTATATTCACTCAGCATAGGACAAGGAGAAGTTCAGGTTACACCCATTCAAATGGCAAACCTTGGCGCCATCATTGCGAATAGAGGTTACTATTATACGCCGCATATAGTGAAAGCGATTGACGGAGAGCTGAGAACAGACATAGCCAAAAGTGAAGTAGGTGTAAATTCGAAATATTACGAGCCCGTGATTGATGGCATGGCCAATGTAGTCCTAATAGGTACGGGTAGACGAGCCTATATTCCAGACATTCAGGTATGTGGTAAGACCAGTACAGTAGAAAACCCACACGGAGAAGATCACTCGGGCTTTATGGCTTTCGCGCCAAAAGACAATCCGAGAATTGCGATTTCTGCCTATGTTGAAAACGCCGGTCAAGGTGCACGTGCCGCAGCGAGTGCTGCCAGCCTTCTCATAGAAAAATACCTTAACGGAGAAGTGAAGCGCACCTATCTAGAAGAATATATGCTGAGAGGAGATTTTGGAGATCCAAAACCCAAAAAGATTGCTCCTGACACATCAAAAGCCAAACCTAAAGTTGTAACCGTACAATGAGAGACAACTTACTGATATACAAAATTGATTGGATCGCTGCAGGCGTCTTTTTACTTCTGGTACTTGGCGGCTGGCTCAATATCTATGCGGCCGATTTTGACCCAGATACCGATCACGGTATTTTTAGTTTAGCTGCAAGCTCTGGTCGTCAGTTGATTTGGATTTTTTCTTCATTGGTGCTTATCACACTTATTATGCTATTGGATTATAAGCTCTTCCCCACTCTGGCTTATGTCATCTATGGTTTGATGATGTTTTTCCTTATTGCCGTTTTGGTTTTTGGAGAAGAAGTAGCAGGATCAAAATCTTGGTTTGAGTTGGGGCCCTTCAAGTTTCAGCCTTCCGAGTTTATGAAGTTTGCTACAGCACTTGCCTTGGCAAAGTATTTAAGTGGAACCAACCTCAAAACTGAAGAACTAAAATCACAACTCATAGGCTTTGCTATTTTCGGAATCCCTTTGCTTCTAGTGGTGCTACAAGGAGATCTAGGTACGGCAATGGTTTTTGGCAGTATGGTCTTTGTAATGTTTAGAGAAGGAATGCACCCCGTCATTCTCATCGTCGGAATAGGAGTTATTGTATTGTTTCTGTTAACCTTATTGGTGCCTCAATTTTTCCTTTTTATTGGACTTGTAGCCATTACAGGGTTGCTTATTGCCCTTGTGGCAAAGAATATTAGGAAAATTGGAATCGTGGTTGTCGGGGCTTTGCTATGTGCGGTTTTTATAAAAAGTGTGGATTTTATCCTATCAGATTTGCTCAAGCCGCACCAGCAGAAGCGCGTGATGTCCTTGATCAACCCAAATGCAGATCCTTTGGGGATAGGCTGGAATGTGACACAATCCAAAATTGCCATTGGCTCTGGCGGCTTTTTTGGCAAAGGTTATTTAGAAGGAACACAGACAAAATTTGATTTTGTCCCAGAGCAAACCACAGACTTCATCTTTTGCACCATAGGAGAAGAACACGGTTGGATAGGAACGATGTTACTCGTTTCCTTGTTTTGTACCCTTTTCTTGAGGTTAGTCTTTTTGGCAGAGCGCCAAAAATCAGTTTTTGCCAGAATTTATGGTTATGGAGTCGTTTCCATTCTCTTTTTCCACTTTGCAGTAAATATTGCCATGACTATCGGGCTTTTTCCGGTGATCGGAATTCCATTACCATTTTTTAGTTATGGTGGCTCATCCCTTTGGGGCTTCACCATGCTCTTGTTTGTGTTTTTGAAACTTGATGCCCACCGCATGCAAGTATTGCAGCGATTGTAGTCCATGAAAAATTGGCTAACCAATCATCTATTTCAAGGATTTGTATTTGCTCTGCTTTGGTCTTCAGCATCAGTGGCTGGAAAGTATGGGCTCTTGTCTGTGGAACCGCTTTTGTTATTCAATGTTCGTTTTGTACTCGCTGGAATCGCTCTAATGGCGGTAGTTTATCTCTGGCAAAGTAACAGACTGCCCAATATTGTAGAATTCAAGCGCCTCACCATTTTTAGCACATTCAACACAGTCCTGTATTTAGGGTTTTTCATTTTAGCGTTGGAGCAAGTAGCAGCGGGCATCACCACTTTGGCTGTGGCTCTGAATCCACTTTTTATCAGTTTGATGACTGCCATCTATTCCAGAAAGTCCATTCGACCAATCACGATCATCAGCATCATTATGGGTACTGTAGGTGTGGGGCTAGCCGCTTATCCTCTTCTTCAGACGAGCTATGCAAGTATTTCTGGATTGCTCTTTTTGGCTTTAAGTATGCTCGCCTATTCCTTCGGCTCGGTGTATTTCGCCTCCGTAAAATGGGAATTACCAAGACTTGTAATCAACGCGTGGCAAGTGCTAATAGCGGGGTTTATCCTTGTGCCTTTCACCATCATTTTTCATCAATCAGAAAATAATTTCGACACCACTTTTTGGCTTTCTGAACTATGGCTAGTCGTAATGGTTTCCATATTTGCTGTTCAGCTATGGCTCAGACTTTTGAGAACAGATGCAGTCAGGGCCTCTCTGTGGCTATATCTCTGTCCTATTTTTGGGTTTGCTTATGCTACCATTTTGCTAGACGAGCCATTCTCTATTTATACAATCTTAGGCACCATACTTGTAATTGGTGCACTTTACATTGGACAAAGAAAAAGTACATTCAAAATAGGGAAATAGCGACCTCATCATTTTTGCTTTTTTTTACACAGATCGTTCTAGATTTTTAGAGAAAAAAATGATTTCGTCTAGAAAAGCATTATGTTTTCGCTGGTAGTTGTATTTTTAAATCTTAGATAATCAATTCACACTTTGGATTCACATAAAAACTCTAAAAGCGCCATTCGCCTACCAATTTTCATCGCAGCGGCAATTGTCCTCGGAATTTTCATTGGGGCAAACATGGCCGATGGCAATCCTGTTGCTTCTAGTTCTTTGCACAAAAGCCTGCATAAATTCAGACAAATCCTGACCCACATTCAAGTTGATTATGTGGATGATGTGAATACGGACGAACTAATCGAAACGGCAATCACAGAAATGCTAACAAAGCTTGATCCGCATTCTGTATATATACCTGCCGAGGAACTTGCCCTGACCAATTCTCAGCTAGAGGGAAATTTCGAGGGAATAGGAATCGAATTCAATATTTTCAAAGACACCATCTATGTTGTCACAGCCTTGAGCGGGGGGCCTTCTGAAGGTCTAGGCATTCGTTCGGGAGATAAAATTATAGAGGTCGATGATGAAATTGTGGCTGGAGTAGGCATTACCAACCGAAAAGTTATCACGCTTCTTCGAGGTGCCAAAGGTTCTGTAGTAAAGGTGAAAATTAGAAGAAGTGGAGTGAAAGAACTGTTGGACTTCACGATAGAAAGAGATGTGATTCCTCAGTTTTCTATGGATGTGGCCTATATGATAGACGACAGCACTGGACTCATTAAAATAAATAGGTTTTCGACCACCACTTACATGGAGTTTAAAGAGGGTTTGCATAAGCTTCAAGAAGCAGGAATGCAAACGCTCATTTTAGATCTCACGGGCAATCCTGGGGGATATATGAGCCAAGCTGTGAAAATTGTAGACGAGTTGCTCACTGACAATCAAATGATCGTTTACACAAAAGGAAAAGACACTAGGCATGACACCAAGTACTTTTCCGAACAGCGTGGTGACTTTGAAACTCAGCCTATCATTGTTCTAGTGGACGAAGGATCTGCTTCCGCTTCTGAAATTGTCTCTGGAGCGCTGCAAGATCACGACAGGGCTATAGTAGTTGGTCGCAGAACCTATGGCAAAGGCCTAGTTCAAATGCCTGTTGAACTTTCAGATGGCTCGGCCATGAGGTTGACGATATCCCGTTATTACACGCCTAGTGGCAGATGCATCCAAAAACCGTATACTGATGGCTTGGACAGCTATCACAATGAATATTATGAACGCTTTGAGACAGGTGAGATTTATAGCAAAGACAGTATAAAAGTCAACGACAGCCTTGTATTCAAAACAGACAAAGGACGCCAAGTATATGGTGGTGGAGGAATTACGCCTGACTATTTCGTACCACTGGATACGAGTAAAAACAGCAGTTATCTCGTTCGTCTTTTCAATAGCAATTCAATACAAGAATACTCTTTGAGCTATTCAGAAAAGAATAAAGAGGCGCTCAACAAATGGAGTTTAGAGACATTTATCAAGGATTTTAAAGTCACTGATGAAAACCTCGAAAGCTTGGTAGCTCTCGGAAAACAAAATGGAGTGCCGTTTGATGAAGTGAATTTCAAGCGATCAAAGTCAATGATCAAAAACTATTTGAAAGCGTACATTGGGCGGAGCTTGTGGGGCAATGATGGATTCTTCCCAATTGTAAATCAGCAAAACGAAATCCTCGTCAGAGCACTATCGCTCAAAAACGAGGCTGGTAAATTGTTGAATTGATTAACTATTTACAGCGAGCATATATGCCTGATCATAATACTTGATCAGGTTAGCCCAATCAAATAGCACTGCCGAACCCTCCGTTCTGTTGCGCAAGTCAATTCTTTGTCTTCTATTGAGTCGGATGTAGTTATATAGCTTATTCGTCAGCTGACCTGCCGCATCATCAAAGGACTTTTCATTACGTCGAACTATATAGATACCTCGCTTGTCGTGATCGGGTACGTGCTCATTGACATAATCTCCAAAACCAGCCAGATCACTGGTCACAGTAGGCACACCACTGGCAATACACTCTAGCGGCGTATATCCCCAAGGCTCATAGTAACTTGGGAAAACTCCTAGATGACAGCCACGAACAAACTGACCATAATCCATACTGAACAGTGGGTTGGTATAGTTGATAAAATCAGGGTGGTAAACCACCTTCACTCGGTCATCTTTGTGATTGACCATGTTGGAAGTTCTCAAGAAATTCAAAATATCATCGTTGGCATCATCATGCAGGTTGTGAGTCACTACAGGCGGCAGACTGTCGGACTTCCAAGATTGGAGTGTTCTTCTATATCTCAACTTCCAATAGTCATCAACAAATTCTTTCAGCTCCGGCAATCTATTGTCCTGTTTGGCTATTGATTCAAAAAGCAATCGATCTCCAATTTGTTCTTTGATCGCATCTATGGTATTTCTAAACTCCTCAAGTAGCGCTCTAGAATGCAGAATGCTTGGATTGATTCCGTGATATGGCCTTTTGGTAATAAAAAACATTACTACCGTCACATCAGAATTCTCCGTTTTCAAACGATGATTTAATCGGGCGAGTGCCTCCAAGGTCAGGTCATAGCCTTTGTTTAAGTACTCATATCTACCAGAAGTAAAAAAGTAAAGGGTTTTATCTAGGTCAAAATTGTAGCTAGAAAAGAAGTGAGACATGGTGAAAGAGTGAATCTTTTTCTTCGCTTCCAAATGTTTATTTTGGAACTCATGAAGCACTTCAAAGCGCTGGTTATTGATTCCATTAGGCAAAATCACATCTGGGTCTCTACCTAGTAGCTGTCTACACTCTACAGCCGTCACCTCACTTACCGTGCTAAAAACGTGAGCACCATGAGCGGCTGCCCGCTCCAAGCTTGTGCTTGCCTCGATATTAAAATGCTGCGCTTCCTTTTGCCAATCGATAAATGGCAAATGATGATAGAACTCTGGATCGTTCATGGCCAGATATCTACCAAGTAACGTAGCATGCGTAGTGAAAACAGTTTTCACATTTACATTTTGTCTTCTTAGTTCAGGTAGACCCGATGCTGACATCCATTCATGAAAGTGAGCGACAATATGCTTTGACTCTCCTACGACTTCTGCTAGCTCTGTAAGATAAATGCGCACCATTTCGCCAAATGCCACAACATCATTAAACAAAAAATCATCTGCAGGACATGAAATTCCATGATGCTCCCAAAGCGAATATTTTACCTCTCCTAACCGAGGCATAACTGACCCCAAGTCGAATAAGACTACTTTCGGCCGACCAGAAATCAACCACTCACCATAATGCACGCCGTACCCCTTTTCGCGCATGCGCTTTACCGTCTTACCAAAGATGTCATCCGCTTTTTCATAAGGCTCAAACTCTGAGGCCACATTATGAGGCATATAGGGTCCTAAAAGACAGTAGTTACCTCCCCACTTTGGCATGACTGTAGGCACTTTGGATCGTATCACAGTATAAATTCCTCCTACTTGGTTCAAAACCTCCCAGGCGGTCTCTACCAGCAATGTTTTCTTTATTATGTTTTTTGTAAGTCGTTTGTGTGTATCAGTCATGAAGTTGATCCTTAATTTTTATGCCATGGCAACAGCCCTGTATTTTATACAAAAAAAACGAAATGGAACAGCGATTGTTAACAGCTTAAAAAGATTCTCTTCACATTTTTCGTGAAATCATAGTGAAATGGAGTCAATTTTCTCCTCAAATAAAGACCAGAATCTAAATCATACAAAGTGGTCAGGTCGAAAATAAAAATACCAATACAAATACTTCTCAAAAAAATGATGCGTTTTTCTTATAAAAATTCCTTTGTTGTAAGGCATTATGTAACTTCGATGCTCCAATCCAGCGGTAGTATCTAGGTTTTGCTCGCAACACCTAAGATTATTTTATTTTATGACAATTGAAGTTATTCAAAATGACCATTTGAATAGACTAATATATATTGTCATAGAAATTGACCAAGTTATATTTAAGATCGCAACAACTTAAACAATTATGGAAAACAAGGAAGCTTACTTAGCGTTTCTGGAAGTATGGAATGACGTAATGTTTTACTCATTCTTAGGGAGTTTGGCTCTAGCAGCTATCCTATGGATTGCTTACAAAATAAGATACCTCATTGCTGCTGGGTATAAAGAGAGGTTTGAACTGGCCAGTCAATCAGAAATAAAATCTTATCTGATAGTAAGTTACACAGTAGGTGCTGCGATTTTCTTTATAGTCAACACAGCAAAACCAGAGATCGTCGAAATTAATGTTATTTGGATGTTCATAAGAATATTCATTGCATTGTGCTTAGCTACGCTTCATGCCTACATTTCACACTTGATTTTTAGATTTTATTATCCTGGGCAATTGGATAAAAAACTCAAGAAGCTGAGATATACGCCAAGGATCAATCCAGCTACAGGCAACCTGATGAAACTATTAAGTGAATCTGAGGAGGATGCTTATTTGGATGAAGGGATGCAGGCTGAAGAGAATGCATTTTCAGTGGATTATGATGTTTGGAGAGACGAGCAAACTGGGGATACACATATCGAAAAATATAAAGGCCACTTAAGTGCGCTCGAATGTGACCGATGTGGTTTTCAGACTTTGAAGCTTGAAAAAGAGGAAATCCTTAGAAAACCTACAGCTCATTCGGATGGAGAAATAGAAAAGGAATACAAATGTAGCTATTGTGGTAGGATCAAAAGAAAGACCATGAAGCTTACAAGTAATCTGGATAAAGACCCAGCAATTGAGGCTTTGGATAGACACTCGCATGATCACAAAATTGAAATCATCAAAATTGAAATCCATGACACGGATGGAGATACCAAGATTTTTGAGTTTCAAAACAGAGATCAAGCAAAGCACTTCCTTGAAGAATTTGATTTTTCGAAACTAAGAGAAAGAGAATATTAAAATTCTATTTAAAAACATAAAGCTGACTCTAACAAGGGTCAGCTTTTTTTGTTTAGAGCAAGAATGAAACCCTAGACATACGTGAGCAACAGGAATCAACATATCGCTGTAGTAGGTGCTGGTATAGCAGGAATAGCCTCTGCCATTCGATTGGCAAAAGCAGGCCATCACGTGGATGTTTACGAGGCTAACAGTGGCCCAGGAGGTAAGCTGACTCAAATAACATCTCAAGGCTTCAGGTTCGATGCTGGTCCTTCGTTATTCACTCTGCCTAAACTCGTGGACGAAGTTTTTGAGCTTTGTAACGAGAATCCCAAGAATCATTTTGAATACGACCGGCTTGAGGTAAACTGTCATTATTTCTATGAAGATGGGACATTCTTCAAAGCCTATGCCGACAAAGAAAAATTGATCAACGAGTTGGCCCAAAAAACATCCGAGCCCAAAATTCGAATAGAGAAGGTGATCAAAAGATCAGCAATGCTCTATGATCGGTTGAGCTCGCTTTTTATGTACAGCTCACTCAACGATTGGAAAATCTATTTTTCAAAATCAGCTTTGAGAGCATACATCAAAATCCCATGGCTGGGCTTTTTCCAAACCATGGATAGCTCCAATAGGCAACTTTTGGACGACCCACGCTTGGTTCAGTTGTTCAACAGATATGCTACCTATAATGGCTCTGACCCACACCAGACTCCTGCCACCATGAATATCATCCCACACCTAGAGATGTCTATGGGGGCCTATATCCCAAAAGGAGGAATGTATAGTATCAGCCTAGCTCTAGAAAAATTGGCAAAACGACAAGGTGTCAACTTCATTTACAATACAAAAGTTGAGCGTATCTTGACTCAAGAAAATCACATCAAGGGAATAAAAGTAGACACCAAAACACTCTTGTATGATGCCGTCATATCAAACATGGATGTGGTGAACTCCTATAAATATTTACTGCCAGACATTGAGCCTCCAAAATTTCTTCTCTCTCAACCAAAATCCAGTTCAGCACTTATTTTCTATTGGGGAATCGATCGGACATTTCCTGAATTGGATTTGCACAACATCTTCTTTTCGGAAGACTACAAAGAAGAATTTAACCATATTTTCAAACAGGGAGATATCTACAGCGACCCTACGATATATGTCAATATCACCTCCAAATATTGTAAGGAAGATGCTCCGGAGGGCTGTGAGAACTGGTTTGTGATGATCAACGTGCCCAACAACCAAGGTCAAGATTGGGATCAGCTGATAAGAGAAGCACGCATCAATATGCTCAAAAAGCTTTCAAGAAATTTAAACAAGGACATTGAATCGTTCATAGTCACCGAGCGGGTTTTAGATCCAAGAACCATCGAATCTCGCACTAGCTCATCGCTAGGGGCGCTTTATGGCAATAGCTCGAATAATTTATTTTCTGCGTTTCTTCGGCATGCCAATAAAAGCCGCCGCATCAAAAATCTCTACTTTTGTGGAGGGAGTGTTCATCCAGGAGGAGGTATTCCTATGTGCCTTTCTTCCGCCAAGATTGTAGCAAATCAATTTAAATGAGTCATTTCTTCGGGCAAAAGCTCTAAATAGTTGGCATAAGATGCCCGAATGCTTCGAACATAGTTCACAGCTTCACTTCCTTTACAATAACCGTATTTAACAACCGGGTCGGTGTAAAACTTCGATTGCTCCTTTTTTAACAAGTATTCAGCAACACTACCTTCCCATATAAGCGGGTCTAAACCGTATTTCTCTGCGAGTTTCACGGCATCCATCACATGACCATGCCCCACATTGTAGCTTCCCAATACAAATTTGACAATTTGAGTAGGCTGAACCCCTTTTTCTTGCCAATATTCAAGCAGCCACAAAAGGTGACTTGTCCCGGCAAAAATATTCTGTTCAGGGTCACGCAAATCCGTCACTCCATAAAGTGAGGCCGTATGTGGCAAGAGTTGCATTAGACCTATTGCTCCCATTCCAGACTCAGCTGATGGGTTAAATTTAGATTCCCTCAAAACAAGTGCCGCAAGAAGTCGCCAATCCCACCCAAGTTTTTTTGAGTGGGCATAAAGCAAGGAATCATAGGCACTTAAAACCCCGGTGGATTGAGAAAAATAATCGTCTTTCTTTCTTCGCAATGCCGCACGGGTACTCTTATAGTACTTATCGTAAATGGCATAGTAATCGTTAGTTGACTTTGTCTCGGACAACCATTCATTCAACGACCGAAGTAATTCAGGTGCATTTTTGCGCACCCCCCAAGCTATTTGCTGCTCGAAACTTACGGGAGTCTCTATATCTATATTGGGATAGTAGCGCATATTCACATATGCTATATCTTCTTCCGCCACCGTATAGTCTATTTCACCCTTTGCCACCATGCTAATCAGGCGCTCAGTATCTTTATTGTGTTCAAAAACAGTAATATCACCACCGATCTCATTTGCCAAATCATTGATTCTGGTTACAAATGAAGAATTAGCCTTTAGGTGTACTTCTTTACCGATGAGATCTACTTGCTTGCGCAGCACTTCGGCCTCAATCTCGTGCAGCTTCATTTTTCTCCAGTTGTCTGGTTTCCTTTGAATCAACACACTTCTTACCAATCTATGAGGGTTTGTAAATGCAATTTGTTTTTTCCTTTCCTTGGTCACAGTGAGATTGAAAGCTAAAATATCGCCTTCTCCCTCATGAAGTTTTCTAAAGCCTTCCGTTAAATTAGGAGTAACATCAATTTTTAATTGAATCCCGATTCTTTCAGTAAAACGTTTGATCAATTCATACTCATAGCCCATTGTTTCTCCTTGATAAAGAAAGAGGCTAGTAGAATTATTGATCATAATAGCGGTGATATAACCTCGCTCTTTAATTGCTTCTAGATCCAAGCTAACAACCTTCGTATTATCCCATTTACTTTCACTTTCCACTGGTTTACTGGAACAGGCGATTAACAGCTGACAAGCAATAACTAGGCTTGAGATATAAAGTACATTTGATCTAAAAATCATAGAACGATTATTCTTTATTGAAAAAAATCAATGATTATTTAACTAACCAAACCCAGGAACATAGCCAGTATGCGAGTGGGTGGCGTATTACAGGATTAAGCCAGTGCCGAAGCGTCCTGCATTAATTGTAGTGCAGCAGCATTAATGGAATTGGCATCATAGCCGCATTCTTCATGGAGCTCATATTGTTCACCATGCTCAACTACCCGATCCGGAATACCAAGTCTAATCACTTTTGACATGTACTGGTGGTCGGCCATAAACTCCAAGATTGCCGATCCGAAACCTCCAACAATGGTTCCATCCTCAACAGTAATAACATGTTTGTATTTTTTGAAAATCTGATGAAGTAGAACTTCATCCAAAGGCTTTACAAAGCGCATGTCATAATGGCCTGCATTAATTCCTTCCTGAGCCAATCGCTCTACTGCTTCCGAAGCAGAATTTCCGATATGCCCGATAGTCAGAATAGCCAAATCAGTACCTTCTTTTAGTGTTCGGCCTGTTCCAACCTCTATTTTAGCCAGAGGTGTTTTCCAATTTGGCATCACGCCATTGCCACGAGGATATCTGATTGTAAAAGCTCCATCCTTATATTCACTAGCAGTGAACATTAAATTACGAAGCTCCTCTTCATTCATAGGCGCAGAAACAACCATATTTGGAAGGCATCTCATATAGGGAATATCATAAGCGCCATGGTGCGTAGGGCCATCTGCACCTGCTATCCCAGCTCTGTCCAAACAGAAAACTACTGGTAGTTTCTGGATGCATACGTCGTGAATTACCTGATCATAAGCTCGCTGCATGAATGTGCTATAGACATTGCAAAAAGGTGTCATCCCCTGAGTAGCCAGACCCGCAGAAAATGTCACTGCATGCTGCTCAGCAATACCCACATCAAATGCCCTATCAGGCATTTCATTCATCATGATATTCATGGATGAGCCAGATGGCATTGCCGGAGTAATACCCACAATTTTATCATTGGCTTTAGCCAATTCTACTATTGTATGACCAAATACATCCTGATATTTAGGCGGTTGTGGCGTGGAGTACGTCTTTTTGTGAATCTCACCAGAGATTTTATCAAACTTCCCTGGCGCATGCCATTTCGTTTGATCCTTCTCGGCAAGTTTGTAGCCTTTCCCCTTCACTGTTACACAATGAAGAATTTTTGGCCCTTTAATTTTTTTCAAATCAGACAATACATCTACCAAATGGTTAACATCATGACCGTCTACCGGGCCAAAATATCTTAAGTTGAGTGATTCAAAAAGATTGCTCTGCTTGAGTAAAAATGATTTCACACTGGTTTCTACACTCGCGGCAATCTCTTGAGCATTGGGGCCGAACTTGCTGATTTTGCCAAGGACTTTCCAGATGTCGTCTCGAAACCTATTGAACGTTTGAGAGGTAGAAATATCGGTAAGGTAGTTTTTCAGTGCTCCGACATTCGGGTCAATGGCCATGCAGTTGTCATTGAGAATGATCAGAATATTCTTGTTAGAATCTCCTGCATGGTTCATAGCTTCGAAAGCCTGACCACCAGTCATTGCTCCATCACCAATTACCGCAATGTGCTGTTTTTCATCTTCTCCTGTCAGGTGCGAGGCGAACGCCATACCCAATGCTGCGGAGATGGAAGTGGAAGAATGCCCCACTCCAAAGGAGTCATATTCGCTTTCAGTTCTCTTAGGAAAACCCGAAATACCTTTATAAAGTCTATTCGTATGAAATACTTCTCTTCTTCCAGTAAGAATTTTGTGACCATAAGCCTGATGTCCCACATCCCAAATAATCTCATCATTAGGGGTATTGAAGACATAGTGCAACGCCGTGGTAAGCTCTACTACTCCCAGACTAGCCCCAAAATGCCCACCATATACAGATACGGTATCGATGATGTAATCACGAAGTTCTTCGCTGAGCTGTGCTAACTGCCGTTTATCCAATTTCTTGAGATCTGCGGGAGAATCAATTTTCGCTAGTAGAGGTCCTGGCTTTATATCCATATATACAATGTATAGCTAGTGATTCCTAAAAACACAAATCAACCCCAAATGTTTTGATCTCCGCTAACGAATCGACTAGACGCAAATTTAATTTATTTTATGACTTCTCATCTCGACTGATTTCGATGTAAATTTGAAAGCTGTGAATACTGAAACGGAAAAAAACTTTGAAATTAAGCTACCCCTCTTTGAAGGGCCTTTTGACCTGCTTCTCTTCTTTATAGAAAGAGATGAGCTAGATATTTATGATATCCCCATCTCCAAAATCACAGCTGATTTTCTAGAATACGTCCACCATTTGGAGAAAATGAACGTAGAAGTTGCCAGCGAGTTTATTTTGGTAGCAGCCACGCTCATGCGTATCAAATCGAAATTGCTCTTACCCAGACCTGTATTGGACGAAGAGGGCAATGAACTGGATCCGCGAGAAGAGCTTATCAGACACCTGCTGGAATACAAAAAGTACAAATCGGTAATAGCCGAAATCTCCAAAATGGAAAGCGACCGGCTGGAGATGGAGCACAGGGGCAACTTGATGAAAGAAATCAAAAAGCTGGCTCAAAGTACCGATGTAGAAGCCGAAATGCAGGACTTGGATTTGTACAAACTGATGAAAGTATTTCAGAAGGTGCTCAAACGCTACGAATACGAACAAAGCAAGCCTATTCACGAGGTGGTTCAGTTTCCATATACCATCGAAGGGCAAAAGGACTATGTTGTTCAGCGGCTCATTTCTCGTGAGAGCAGAAAAATTTCTTTTTTAGAATTGATGCAGGAGAAAGCGGAAAAAATCATTGTTATTTTCAACTTTCTAGCCATACTAGAACTGCTGCAATTGGGCGAAATCACGCTCCATATCGGAGAAGGCTTCAATAACTTTTGGATCGAAAAGCTATAAAAAAAGCCGCCAATCCTAAGACCAGTGGCTTTCTTTAAAATCATTATCGAACGATTCTTATTAGATCATTTCCAAGTTAGAAAAGAAATAAGAAGCTTCTATAAGCGCATTTTCGTCAGAATCCGAGCCATGCACTGCGTTTGCTTCAATAGATTTAGCAAAAAGTTTTCTCACCGTTCCATCAGCTGCATCAGCTGGGTTTGTAGCACCGATTAGTTTTCTGAAGTCTGCTACCGCATTTTCTTTCTCTAAAGCAATCGCCACGATCGCTCCAGAAGTCATGTACTTCACCAAATCTCCAAAAAATGGTCTTTCCTTGTGTACAGCATAGAATCCACCAGCCTTCGCTTCAGAAAGCTTAGTCATCTTCATTGCTTTGATTTTAAAACCAGCCTCCTCGATCATCTTGATGATAGCACCTGAATGTCCATCCGCAAATGCATCTGGCTTAATCATCGTAAAAGTTAATTTTCCTGCCATTAGAGTGTAATTGTTTTGTATCCTAAAAATTCTTCGCAAAACTAACACTTTGCCGCCAAGATGGGGCATTTTGTATTTATGGGTTTTATGTGGACTTTTGCGCTTTACAATCAGCCTTTCGGCAAAATTTCATGCAAAACCTCAGTGCACTAAAGGACTTTCTTTCCACACCGAGAAAAATCGTTATTACGACTCATGCGAGCCCCGATGCAGATGCACTCGGTTCTTCATTGGGTTTATATCATTTCTTGAAAAAAAGAGGTCATGATGTCACTGTGGTCACACCTACGGAGTATCCTGATTTCCTTACTTGGATGAAAGGAAATGACGAAGTGATTATCAATTCGGAAAAGACTTTTGAACAAATCAAAAGCCTAATGAATGCCACCGACTTGATTTGCTGCTTAGATTTTTCTGGACTCAATAGAATAAAAAACCTAGGTGATGTGGTAGGGAATGCTACTGCAAAAAAGCTTTTGGTAGACCACCACAGAAACCCTGAAAAGTTTTGTGACTTTGAGCTTTGGGATCAGGATGCTTCTGCTACTGCAGAGCTAGTTTATGATCTTATTGAAATGCTGGGGGGCACGGAAGAATTAAATGTCGCTATTGCTGAATGTCTGTACGCCGGTATCATGACTGATACAGGTTCTTTCAAATTCCCCTCCACGTCTTCGAAAGTACATCGAATCGTCGCACATTTAATCGACCTTGGGGCTAACGTAAATAAAGTCAGCAGAAATATATACGACAACAACTCCGTGAATCGTTTACGATTTATAGGCTATGCCTTGGCAGAGAAATTAACCATCGTGAGTAAGATGAAGGTTGCTTACTTTGTCATCACAAGCGAAGAGCACAAACGTTTCAACTTAAAATCTGGAGATACCGAAGGGCTTGTGAATTATGCGCTTTCTATCAAAGGCATCAGCGTTGCTGCCATTATTATGGAAAAAGACAATGAAGTAAAAATGTCTTTCCGATCGGTAGGAGACTATGCGGTAAATGATTTTGCGGCGGAGCATTTTGATGGTGGAGGGCATAAAAACGCCGCTGGAGGACATTCGGATCAGGGACTTGAAGCAACACTGGAAAAATTCAAAAGCTTAATTCCGCAGTTCAAAGCTTAGATTTCAAAAAGATTCAAATTCAATTTCAGAATAAAATATATGAATAGTATTAAAACTATTATCAAAGCAGGATTGATTGTTTCAGTAATCGCTTTTTTGGCGGATTGTGGCTCTCCTGAGGTAGAACCAACCATACTTCAATACCCAATCGATAGCGTGATCATTGCTGATTATATTAAAGAAAAGGGATATGATCATGAGAAGTTGGACACGCTGGATTTGTTCACTACTTACTTCATCGGAAATAGCGAGGTGAGATCATCAGGCCCAATGATCTACACCATTTTAGATGAAGGCGATGGTGAAATATTGGACTATGACGATATTGTTTCGTTTGACTATGCCATAAGACTCACTAACGATTCGGTGAAACTCACAAACAATGCTGCCCTTGCACAAGAATATGGTATTTATTATGAGGAAAATACATCATTCTATAAGTCGATCAAATTCACTTTATCTCGATCTTCAGCTTCTACCCCGTCATTTATGAGTAGGTTCATGGGTGATACTTTTAGTGCTGGCCTTAGTGTGACAGTACCTAAAATGAAAGTTGGCGGACATGCGCGGTTAATTGTTCCCTCTACTATTGCTTACAGTAATTACGATTTGGACTACATAATCAAGGTAGACAGTGTAGACAAACTGATCAGCATTCCTGCGAACTCAGTGATCATAGCAGATATCTACCCTGTTTTTGTAAGAAAAGCGACGACTAATTGAGATGAAAATTTGTTTTGCCACACATAATCAAAACAAGCTTGCAGAAATACGATCGCTATCGCCTGTTGGGGTGGAGATTGTCAGTTTGGACGAACTGGGACAGACAGAAGAGATCCCTGAAACTGGAACAACACTGGCCGAAAACTCGGCTATCAAAGCAAATTTCGTTTTTGAGAAATATAGTATTGCTTGTTTTGCAGATGATTCGGGTATGGAAGTAAAAGCCCTGAACGGTGCTCCAGGAGTGTACTCTGCCCGATATGCAGGTGATCAGAAAGACAATGACGCCAATATGGCGCTATTGCTTAAAAACCTAACTGACCAAGCCGACCGATCAGCAGCTTTCAAAACAGTGATCACATACATAAATGAGTCTGGCGTTTCGAAGCAGTTTGTGGGGCAAGTAGACGGCACTATCCGCAAGACCAAGTCCGGGACAAAGGGTTTTGGTTATGATCCGCTTTTCGAACCGACAGGAGAGACGAGGACATTTGCTGAAATGAGTGGAGAAGAAAAAAATGCCATTTCTCACCGTGCGAGAGCATTTAAGAAATTCATCGCTTTCCTCAACCAACAATAAGTCTTTATGAAAGCTCCTTTGGTCATAGGTATCACAGGAGGTAGTGGCTCTGGAAAAACGCATTTTCTAAAGCAACTAGCACATAGTCTGCCTGACGAGAAAGTAAGTGTGCTCTCTTTTGATAACTACTATCAGCCGCGCCATTTACAACCCAAAGACGAAAACGGTATTGAAAACTTTGACACACCTGAGTCATTGGACATTGATCGCTTTGCTGCTGACCTAAAGGCTTTAATAAAAGGACAAAACCTTTCCATCAAAGAATATACCTTCAACAACTCTAATGCGGAACCAAAGCTGATTCACATCAAATCTGCACCGGTTATACTCATCGAGGGGATATTCACTTTTCACTTTCAGGAAATATTCGATCTACTATCGTTAAAACTTTTTATTGATGCCCCTACCGAAACGATGCTATCTCGCCGCATTCATCGAGATGCCGTAGAACGCGGATATGACTTGGAAGATGTCAATTACAGATTTGCTAAACATGTGATGCCCGCATTTAAGAACTTTATAGAAACGAAAAAGCCCCAAGCAGATTTGATTATTCCTAATCATTCTGGCTTTGAAAAGGCTTTGCAAGTAGTTGTGGTGTATATCAATAACTGGCTAAAAATTAATAGTTACGAGCAAAAATGACACTGCGCCAATCATACTATACCTATTTCAGATATCTCTCTTTAGACATTGTATTGGGTGCAGTATTAATATTGGCCATGTTGGAGAAGCATTACTTGCTCGATTTGTCTTGGCACATCTATTTTGCCTTAGCTTCAGCAGTATGGATTATTTACACCATAGATCATTTGCTAGATGCAAAAGCTGATTCACCCGTAGAAAGAAGAAAATTTCATTTCACCAATTTTCGGGCGTTAGTATTGGTTTGTGGGTGCTTGGCGATTGTCGCATTGGTTAATGTTTGGTTTCTACCAATTGCTGTAATTAAAAATGGCGCACTGTTAGCGGCACTTTGTGTGGCTTACCTGATGCTGGTATATTTTGTGAAAGGACTTTGGGTCAAAGAATTTTTGGTAGCGATTGGGTATGCAGGGGGCATTTTTCTTTCGCCGCTTTCTACTGTTACCAGTATAAATATTGAAGATTGGCTACTGTTCCTACAGCTCGTGCTTGTGGCACTTATCAACCTTTGTATTTTTTCTTACTACGATCGGGAAGAAGATCAAAGCGAAGGATTTGGGTCTGTGACGATTAGCCTCGGTGCACAAAAAACGCGCAGCTTTATCATCATACTTATGGCCTCCTCGATGTTGCTTTCTACAGTGACCATCTTCTCTATCCCATCCATTGCCAACCTGTCAAGTGTCTTTCTAGCCATGACTGTAATTCTTGGATTGATCTTCTGGCTGCCTAGCTATTTTCATAAGCACGAGCGATTTCGGCTGATTGGCGATGGTGTGTTTTATCTTCCACTTTTGCTGCTAATATGAAAAATTCCTTTGACCGAGTCGCAGGATACTATGACCTATTGGCAAAGTTGGTATTTGGGAAAACATGGGACAAAATTCAAAAATCGCCTTTACCATTTCTTCAAAACAAAAAGAGCATCCTGATTGTGGGAGGAGGCACAGGCCTCATTCTAGAATCTTTGGAAGAAAATCAAAAAGTGGTTTTTGTCGAGCTCTCAAAAAAAATGTTGGATTTGGCAAAGCAACGAAAAACATCCGCTGCGGTTGATTTTGTACAGCAAGATTACCTGACTTGGCAAAGTGACCAGAAGTTTGATGCGATCTTATTTCCATTTTTTTTGGATGCTTTTAGCGAAAGCTCCCTCAACAGCATACTGCAAAAATGCCAAGCTGAGTTAAGCAGTCGAGGAGAATTAATCGTTGTAGATTTTGAACGAGCCGCTCCGCTTCAAAATTTTGTGACGAAAATCATGTTAATGTTCTTTCGCATAACAACAAAACTAGAATCTCGTCAACTTCTAGATTTTAAGAAGATCATTGCCAACGTAGGTTTTAAAATGATTGAAGAAAAAGCTTTCCTGAAGGGGTGGGTATATCTACGGGTTTTTAGAAATTAGCGCACAAGGTTGAGTTGCGACAATTCAAGTCCTATTTCTTGCACTCCTTTGAGAATCCGTTCAGTCTGTTTTTGAGACGGTTTCTTACTCCCTTGTACGTATTGTGACAAGAGGGTAGGATTCATGCCAATTTTATCGGCTAAAAAAGACGCATTAATTACTCTGTAGTATTGAAAAAATTGTTGCAAATCAAATTGCATTTCAATATCTGTCAAAGAAACTTCAAAATTCTCTTCGTCTTCAAAAAGCAATTCTAAGGCTTCTTTTAGATTTTCCCTCAACTCAGTAAGGGAGCGACCCGTAGTGAAAACACCCAGATCGGAGATATAACTTGAAAACCCAGTTTCGGTTTTTTCAATGATCGCATTAAATTTTTTCTTCATTTTAAACCCGCTTGTTTCAAAATTGTGTTAGCTGTGCCTGTAGCCATTTCGGCAGACCCATGATTGGGAAAAATAATCATACCTTCTTTTTTGTCATGCTTTAATTTGACATGAGACCCTTTTTGTGAGACAGCATACCAGCCATCTTTACGAAGTAATCTCCAAATTTCACTACATTTCATCCATATTTCATTTCTGTTAAATATCTAAGAGTATCAAGTACATAAGACAAAAGTATATAATTATTTACTTTTAATCCATGATTAGTGGTCATATTATATAAAGTCCATTTGATAATTACACAAACATTGGCTGTTTGCTGCTTATTATCAGATAGTTATAAAAATTTCTCGTGTAAAAGGCTCATAGCCTCTATGTAAAGTGCATTCCTATCAGGTTTTAGAATTCAATTAGCCTCCACCAATTTTTTATCGCATTTTTATTACAAAATATCATGCCACTGAGAAACCTTTGCCTCAGGAGCCTGTCATTAGCTTACCAACCGTGAAAGGAGAAGAAAAAAATATTCACCGAGACCTGATAATCAGGAGTCAGCAGCAAGATGGAGCCGCGCAAGCGCAGCTATATCATCTGTATGCCAAGGCGATGTATAACATCTGCCGACGAATGATGGGTGACGAAGAGGAGGCCAAAGACCTGCTTCAAGAGGCTTTTATTGATGCCTTTCAAGGTCTGCCCAACTTGCGAGAGATCAGTACTTTCAGTGCGTGGATCAAACGAATAGTAGTTAATAAATGTATCAATGCCATTCGAAAGAAGAAGCTTCTCTCAGCGGAATTGGATGAGAACATTGAGGTAGTAGATGAAGAGGATGATTTTGAATATACGGAGTACAAGGCGGCACAAATATTGGAAGCTGTGGAGCAACTGCCGGACGGCTGCAAGACGGTGCTAAACCTCTACCTCTTTGAGGGCTATGACCATAAGGAAATTGGCCAAATTTTAAAGATTACAGAGTCGGCTTCCAAAGCGCAGTATTGCAAAGCCAAAGGAAGAATAAGAAACATATTAGATAATAAGGCACAGAACTATGCGGGATAATCTAAAAGAACATATTGAGAATTATCGCGATGAATTTGACGGTTTCGATTTTGATGCGGACACAAGCTGGAATGCGATTTCACAAGGTCTGAAACAGAAAAAAGTCGTTCCTTGGATGAGAATTGCAAAAATGGCCATAGCTGCCTGCCTACTGGTGTTTACTGGCTTGGGTGCCTACCATTTAGGTAAAACCTCAGGGGAAGAAGTGGCCGTGCAAGAATGGGTAGAAGCTCAGCAATACTACGAAGGACAAATAAATAGCAAATTGGCTTTGGTACAAACGAAAGTCAATGACCCGTTCCTTTTGGAGGATATGGCCGACATGGATCAAGCCATCAGTGAGTTGAAAAATGACTTGAAAGACAATGTAGACAATGCCGAAGTGGTGGAAGCCATGATGGAAAACTACCGATTGAAATTGAAAATATTGGAAAGCATTTTGGAGCAATTAAGCGAAGACAAAAATGAAAACAACGAAATACATCTTTAGTGTATTGCTGCTCATGACAGTGTGTTTGGCTTTTGGTCAATCCACCCGCATGGAAAAGCACTATGACCGCAGTTTTCTGGCTCGATCAGGCGGTCGGCTGGATATCAGCAACAAATACGGTGAAGTAATCATCCGTACCACGAATAGCGACTCAGTGCGAATCGTGGTGCATGTGGAGACCTCTGGTAAAACCAGCGAATTGGTACAAAAAAGCATGGATAGAATCGAAATTGTTTTTCGATCTGTAGGTGATATGATCACGGTCAATACCATCATAAATAAGGGATCTGGACTATTCAAGGAATTGATCTCTGAGGTGGATGACTATTCAAAATCCGTTTTCGGAAACGGTGGGATGAAAATCAATTATGAGGTGTGGATGCCGGAAAACTTCACGCTCAACATTGAAAATAAATTTGGCAACATATACATGGCGGATTTGAAAGGTCGAGTAGCAGTGGATATGGCACATGGAGACTTGAAGGCCAATAAGCTAAAAGGTGAATTTTCTGTCAAGCACAGCTTTGGCAAAAGCAATGTTGATTATGTGGCCAATGGACAGTTTTCACTACGCGGTGTGCAGACTACCGTTCGTCAGGCAGACAAGTTGAGGATAGAAAGTAGTACTTCCGAATTGGAACTGGGCGTAATTGGTAGTCTCCAGCTCAATAGTAGAAATGATAAGATATTCATTGCTGAGCTGAATGAGATTTTAGCTGATGGTACATTTTCCGATCTGACCATTAACATTTTAAACACAAGTGGTCACCTGAATTTCAACTATGGAGATATCTTTTGTCCTAACATCAAACCGAATTTCAAAAGCTTACAATCAATAGCAAATCGGCGGATATCAACCTGGTGCTGGATCAATCTTCCTACATCTCTACTAATATTGTGGCAAATCAGGATAAAATGATCGTGCCTAATAGTATGATGGTATTGAGCAAAACTGTGGATACAGCCACCGATCGCATTTCATTAACTGGGTTCGTGGGGCCTACGCAAAAAAACTACGGTACACTGACCGTAAACTCTGAAGGAGGAGAGGTAATCATAGCCATAAAGGAGCTCCCCCTTTTTTCAAATAAAAAATAGCCCTACTGAATAAAATGAATCACACCGCTCAAAAAATGCAGCAATTCGCCATAATCATGGGTCTTTTGCTGGTAGGAACACTGGCACATGCGCAAGGCTATAAGAAATCTGCTGGAGTGCGACTTGGCACTACCTCTGGGTTGACGTACAAAAAATTTATTGTGAACGAGGAGGCCATAGAATATATGGTTAGTGGTAGACCCAATGGAGTTCAATTCAACACCAATTACATTTTTCATCGCCCATTGGAGATTTCTTTCAATGAGAATTTTTATATCTACTATGGATTGGGTGCGCATATAGGGTACGAAAAATATACCAATGCCCGACCTGTGGCGACATCCTTTGACCCACCCATGTACGAAATGATCGATAAAAATTACTTCGTAATCGGTGCTGACGCTATCGTTGGAGTAGAATATCGCTGGCTGAGCGTGCCTATCACCATTGGTTTTGATATCAAACCTTACTTTAGTTTCGTAGGGATGCGCTACACCAATGGCGAATTTTGGGATGCCGCACTTTCAGTTAAATACATTTTCTGATGAATAGAAATACTTGTTGCTTTTATCCTTTTACTCGCCCCTTTCATGCTCTTTGCGCAGACCTATCATGACACCCACGACCCAAAGTCTGGTGACGTAAAGTCACTACTCGGAAAAGGGAATGAGCTTTCTGGTTTCGTTGGGGCGGATGTGAAACTCGGCATGATCAAAGATGACCGCACCGTGCTTGTGGGTATGCATGGAGGCTTTGTCATTAATAGACATTTTCTTTTCGGAATTGGTGCTTATGGCTTGGCTTCTTCCAATGATTTTGAAGGAAAACTTCCTGGACAAACAGCAACAAAAGAACTCAGTCTGGGTGGTGGCTATGGCGGATTAATGTTTGGAGCCACGCTCTTTACAAGAGAGATAATTCATGTTACTTTTCCCGTACTCTTTGGGGTGGGTTATGTAGATGTAATCGACGAGCATTTCAGAGGCCCATTTAGCAATGAGGAAGTTGCCGTGGAGCAATCGGCTTTTGTAGTAGTGGAGCCTGCTGTGCAATTGGAGGTAAACATTACCAAAAACCTCCGCTTAGCCGCTGGTGCTGACCTACAGATATGTAACTGCCTCTAGTTTTGAGAATGTGGTAAATTCGGATCTTTCAGGGTTTTCATCGACACTTTCTGTGAGGTTTGGTCGGTTTTAATCAAACACAGCCTAGGCTAAACCAAGGCTGTGTTCAAAAAATTGAGATGAATTATACTTGACTAAGACCACCGTCAACTTCCAATTCCGCTCCGTTGATGAATGAAGCATCATCAGAAGCCAAGAAAAGAACGGCTTTTGCTAGCTCTTCAGAAGAGCCAAACCTGCCTAGAGGCACCTGCTGTGCGAATCCTGCTCCCATTTCATTCAATTGATCCTCGCTCATTCCCATTTTGCCATAGATAGGCGTTTCGATTGGTCCTGGAGCTACACTCAAAGCTCTGATTTTCTTTTCTTTAAGTTCATTGGCAAGCACCCTTGATAGAGATCTCAAAGCAGCCTTAGTAGCTGAGTAAACCGAAGATCCTGGGAATCCCTTTTGATTGACCACCGACGTATTGCCAACAATAACAGCTCCGTCATTCAAAAATGGAAGCGCCGCTTTTACCGTAAAAAACGGGCCCTTTACATTGGTATTAAAATGATCATCAAAATGCTCTTCGGTGATCATGCTGATTGGTAGGAAGTGGGCAATCCCGGCATTCAAGAAAAGGATATCGATATTTCCATAAATATCCACTGCCTGCTTGATTGCGCTTTCACTGGCCTTAATGTTCGAAGCATCTGCAAGTACTCCTTTAACTTCACCACCAATCTCTGCAACAGCCGCATCAAGTGCTTCTTGCCTCCTACCTGTGACTACAACTTTGGCACCTTCTGCCACAAACAATTTGGCTGTTGCCAAACCAATACCACTATTACCTCCTGTGATGAAGGCTACTTTGTTCTTTAATTTACTCATCCTTAAATTTTTATTTGAAACGAATGGTTCAGATAACGACGTAATGGAACGAACGTTTCAAATAAAGTAAAAAAAATTATAGATTGTCCAAAATTTGCGAAACCAATGCGTCCAGCTCCTTTGGGTCGGTAGACAAAATAGCTGTCACTCTCAACCCATGAAGGCTTGAATAAAGGTAGAGTGCCAACGCATGTGGATTTTTAGAAGGCTCAATTTCCCCAGTTTCCTTTGCTTGAATTAGTTTGTTCTCAAACAATTGCACAAAGGCATCCTTATTTGCAATTAGCAAATGCTGCACTCCACTATCCGAATTGCCCAGCTCTGTAGTGCAGTTGGAAAAGAAACAACCTTTGTTATGCGGGTCATTTTTGATATTAATCAAAATAGCATTGAACAAATGCCTGATTGATTCTAGTGGCGAATTTGCATTGTCTAAGCTCTTACTGGTTAGATATGATTGCCAAATAGCATACTGCTTTAGCGATTCCTCAAAAAGCTGGTGTTTGTCTCCAAAAGTATTGTAAATACTCGATCGGTTTAAGCCAGTAGCGTCCACCAAGTCTTGCATAGAAGTAGCATGAAATCCCTTTTTCCAAAAGAGTTCAGTAACCTGCGCTATTACGGTTTCACGATCGAATGTAGTTGACTTTGGCATTTCGAAAAGTAACGCACCAAATTTATGAAAGTTTTTAGTCTGGTTCTTTATGCGCTTTTTTTAAATCTTGAGACGAAACCTAAAACTGCCTTTTCATAGCCACAACCATATTCCCATTTCCCTTTTCATCTCGAAAGGCCATAACGAACTTCTCACCACCGTCCTTAAGCTTGAATTTTTGCTTGATCTGCTCGGGTGTTAATGGATGATTTTTGGAAATCACATTTGCTTTTCCATCGGGAAACTGGCTTTTAATTTTCTTCTTATCCACTGAACCTAAAATTTCAAATGCCCTTCCGGGAAAATCGGATACCAAATCATCAGATGTATAGAGGTGCGTGTTACTCGCTATTTTATGCAATTCAAAAGCGACAGAAATTGACCTAAATGCCCCAGCCTTTCTGATGGAAGCATTGGGTTCATAGAGGTATTTTTTAACCTCAGAGAAAGATGCTTCAGCTTCTTTTTCCTCCTCTTGAGTGAAAGTGAAAATCTCTGCTTTCGTCTTTTGTGATATTGACACAGTGAATCTCTGGAGTAATTCGTGAAACTCAAAATCGAGCAAGAAAAAGCACTTCCTTGCACTCATTATTTACACTCACTACATGCACTTCGCTCACGTATTGTAATTGACTTATGCCCAAAGTAATGTCGATCATTGGGGCGGCTTTCACCAATACTTTTTCGGCCTTTGCTTTAAACGCTGGCAGCATGGCCACCACATTCGGGCTACAGTCTTCAAACAAAAAGACTTTCTTTTTGTCACTATCCCTACGTGCTGGGTCAATGAAAAAAGTAGCCTTTCGTTCAAAGGAATCCAAAAATTCCTCCGCAGAAGTATTGACGGCTGCAATTGGATTTTGCGATAGCAACTTGGAATTGTGAGCGAAAATTTCACTCAACCACGGATCTATTTCCACATGAGTCGCTTGCGAAAACTGGTCGCTCAACGTAAGCAAATCCACGCCCATGCCACCTGTGAGATCCACAAGGTGATCGCCTTTTAAAATATTTTTTTTGTAATTGGCAGCAGCCTCGGATGAGCTCTGCTCTATGGAAAGAGGAGGAGGAAAGACCAACCCTCGACTCGCCAGCCAGCGTGGCAGTTTGTCTTTGGCTTTCCTCCTACTTAATATCTGATCGGCTGCTTCTTTTAAATCAATACCCTCGGGCGCTTTGCTGAGCAAAAGCTTGGACACATCTTCGTTTTCATGGTCTTTCACAAACTGTGCAAAAATCTCAGAAGTCAACCCATCTAGTCTGGCGGACATTTAGTACACCAAGTTGTTCTTGATTAGGTATTCTGCGATTTGCACCGCGTTGGTAGCTGCTCCCTTTCTTAGGTTATCCGCTACGATCCACATATTCACTGTGTTTGGCTGTGACTCATCTCTGCGGATTCTTCCAATAAAAACTTCGTCTTTGCCGTGCGAAGTAAGTGGCATTGGGTAAACCTTATTTGCAGGATCATCTTGGATCACTACGCCAGGAACACTCGCCATTAATTTGGTCAGTTCAGCAACCTCGTAATCCTTGTGAAACTCGATATTCACAGACTCAGAGTGACCGCCCATAGTAGGGATACGCACACAAGTAGGAGTTACCTGAATACTGTCATCGCCCATGATTTTTTTGGTCTCGTTCACCATTTTCATTTCCTCTTTGGTGTATCCATTTTCTAGGAACACATCAATGTGAGGAAGCACATTCATATCTATTTTGTATGGATAAACCATCTCGCCTTCTTTGCCAGCACGCTCGTTCATCATTTGATCTACAGCGGCTTTTCCAGTACCTGTCACAGACTGGTAAGTAGAAACCACTATTCTCTTAATGCCGTACTTTTTGTGCAAAGGCATCAATGGCAATACCATCTGAATAGTTGAGCAATTTGGGTTGGCGATGATTCTATCGTCAATTCTCAATACATCACCGTTCACTTCCGGCACTACCAGCTTTTTAGTTGGATCCATTCTCCATGCAGACGAGTTGTCGATGACGATGGTACCATTTTCAGCAAATTTTGGCGCCCACTCTAGCGAAGTGCCACCACCAGCAGAAAACAAAGCCACATCTGGTTTAGCCGCTACGGCCGTTTCCAATCCAATCACTGTGTATTCCTTACCCTTGAAGGTGTATTTCTTACCGACAGAACGCTCAGACGCGACTAACAACAATTCGTCGAAGGACACATTGCGCTCCTCCAAAACTCTTAGGATCTCCTGCCCTACTAAGCCAGTAGCTCCAACAACAGCGATTTTCATAATAATTATCCTTTATAAATGTGGTATATGGAATCTATAATTCCTATTTTTAATAGACCGCAAATTTACATTAAGATGATCGTAAGAACCATAATTTCATTGACAATAGTCTTTTGTTGCTCAACGATTTACGGACAGCTAGCCGAAGATTTTTCCAATGGGAACTTCACAGACCCCATAACATGGACGGGAGATGTCTCCGATTTTGAAGTCAATGCTGACAATCAGCTTCATCTCAACGTCACAAGCCTCACTTCCGAGTCTTATCTATCAACCCCTAATACTCTAATGGATGAAACCACATGGGAGTTTTATGTTGAGCTCGGGTTTAACACCACGAGTGGCAACCAGCTTTTCGTGTATTTGGTCTCAGATCAAGCAGATTTGAAAGGGTCGCTTAACGGATACTTGGTAAGACTCGGAAATACTGATGATGAAGTGAGTCTCTATCGGCAATCAGAAACCACGCTCTCCGAAATCATCGATGGAACGGACGATGTTTTGGACGCCTCCTCTTCAAAAATCTGGGTTAAAGTCACTCGCGATAGTGAAGGAAATTGGGAGCTTTGGAGGTCGATTGGAGAAGAAAAAAACTATGTCTCGGAAGGCACGGCGCAAGATCAGACTTTTACATCCAGCTTGTATTTTGGCTTTCGCTGTGGCTATACAAGTAGTAATTCCCAAAAATTTTGGATGGATGATATCACTATTTCTACTTTGGCGAATGCCGAAGAGGGATTCAAATTGCTAGTGCTTACTCAGCCAAATGATGAAACCATTCAACTTTCATTCAATCAAAAATTGGATGTAGTCACTGCACAAAAAGTAGAAACTTTTAGCATTGAAGAGGTAAATCCAAGTAGCGCAGTGCTCGCCAATGGAGATTCTTCTGTGATTCTGACTTTTGCGAATCTCTACAATGCCAATTTCGATTTGTCTATAACTGGTTTGCAGAATGAAAGTAAGGACACGACAATTATTTCTACTATCAATTTTGATTTTGAAAAACCTTTAGACTTTCGTCAAATCGTCATCAATGAAATCATGGCAGATCCTACGCCCGTAGTGGGACAACCAGATGCTGAATACCTTGAGTTATACAATCGCAGTTCATCCGATTTGAACATAGAAGGTTTTGAAATCAATGGAGGCGTACTGCCAAAGCGAATTTTTCCTTCCCAATCCTATTTGTTTATCACAAGTACTTCTAATTATTCCAATCACTTTTCTGCTCTGTCAAATGCGATCGGCATTGCCGGTTTTGGGGCGCTCACCAATACAGGAGAGCCCGTAATCCTGCAAGATCAGTTTGGCAAAGTCGTGGATAGCCTTGAGTATGATTTGACTTGGTATCGCGATTCAGAAAAACAAGATGGGGGATATTCGCTGGAACTGATCAATCCCAATTTGCCATGCAGTAGCAGCAATAATTGGGTGGCTTCTACTGATGCAAGTGGTGGCACGCCTGCTGCTCAGAACTCGGTTTTTTCTGACCTTTTAGACGAAACTCCACCGGCTATTCACTCCCACGAAATCCTTTCGTCCACACAAATAGTGATTTATTTTAACGAGCCAATAGCTGCGGATTCTTTTGAGCAAGAAAACTTTACCTTGGCGGAAAATGAAATTGAATCCGTTGAAGCTCAAACTACTTCTTCCTTAAAGCTCACCTCTAAATTTCCTCTCGCTTCAAATCAATATCACCAGTTAACGATTGAGAATATCTCCGACTGTAGTAGCAATATTTTGAGCTCGATTTCCATCGAATTTTATTACGATATAGAACCTCCCACTTTTGTGGATTTGGTGATTCTGTCTACAAATGAATTAGGGGTGATTTTTGATGAGCCTTTGTCAAAAAGCAGTGCAGAAGAGGAAGACAATTTTCAACTCGGCGTTGAATTTCCAACCAAAGCCACGCTGCAAGATTCCTCCGCGTCTAGAGTTCATCTAACTTTTGAAAACCCATTTGAAGTAAATAGCAGCTATATGCTTGGTTTTCAACAACTGAAAGACACGCTTGGAAATATTTCTGGTTTGCAGCAGTTGCCGTTTACTTTCAAAAGCCAAATTGATACGGTTTTGGTGGGTGCGGCAAACTTACTGTCCGTTCGATTCACTGAAATTCCAAGTTTGGCGTCTAGTGAAAACCTTCAAAATCTCACCCTTTTGAATGGAGAAAAGCCTTCGGCAGCTTTAAGAGATAAAAGTGATCCAAATACCATTCGTTTGGTTTTTGCTGAAAACCTATCGGAAAATAAGGAACTCCTTCTTTACGCTGAAGGACTGAGAAGTGAAGCAACCAATGAACCGATGATCACGCCAGCTTTTTCATTCGTGTATGATACTCGCGCTCCAAGCATTGCAGGAATAGACGTGATCAACGATAAGCAACTCATAATCGAATGGAATGAGGCGATTAGCTACAAGTCGGCTGTTTCTGCTGCCAATTATGTTTTGGACAATGGCAACTCGCCCATTACAGTTGATTCCCTCGCAGCAAATGCCGTGATTCTTACTTTCAGTCAATCTTTTATTCAGGAAAAAGAAACAGTGCTCTCCATCAAACCCATCGCTGATCTCTATGACAACAAAAACAGCACCACACGCAAGCTTACTTTCACTTATGATACTAGGCCTCCTCGTTTGGTTGAAATCATTAAATCAGGAGATGCTTCGCTAAGATTGACTTTTCATGAGCCCCTATCAGTAGCGTCTGTGGATGTCGAGAATTTTCAATTAGAGGGGCAAAACCCTGTGAACGCTTTGCTCATTAGCTCAGATTCCAATGGGCTCATTCTTCGTTTTGCAAATATTTCAAAAAGTGAAAATGCACCTTTCTCTTACAAGAAAATCTCGGACAAATATGGAAATGTCGTCAAGGATTCTTTGCTGAATATCAACATCGAGAATCCTAATTTGGTGAACATTACCGCACATGATAATCGGACGTTGGAGCTGCATTTCAGTCAGCCGATGGCGGAATCCTTTGCCCTACTTGCCAACTATTCTTCAACCAATCAGACAATTCAATCAACAGAAAAGCAGAATGACACTACAATTATCATGGTTTTGACCGAACCGCTAAATCAAGGCGATTCCTTAAAACTGACCTTTCAAAACATAGAAGATGCAAGCGGCAATGCGCTGATTCAAACATCTAAGACTTTCGTATTTGACACCTACTTTGAAAGCGGGCGAATTGTGAATGAGAAAACCGTAGAGTTGCTTTTTGCTATGCCTCTAGTGAATATCACTAGCGAAGCAATTTCTACTGAATGACGAACATCCTGAAATTGTCGTGTTGGATGGAAAAAACCCAAACCTTATCCGTTTATTTTTTGGAGAAAAAATCCTTGACAATCAATCGTCGCAGGTTTCATGGTATGGTCTTCACGATAAATATGAAAGGCGAATTCCCGATTTTGAAGTCTCTCTTTACAATGACAAAACCCCTCCAAAGCTTCTGACAATAGCATCTGATTTTGACGGGGTGATTGTGTTGACATTTAATGAGCCCTTAGATGACATCACAAGCCAATCCGCCAATCTGTATGCAATCACTGGTATTGGCAATCCGACAAAATGCGGAGATGAAATCGGATTCGGTTGTGTTGCTGCATTTTGAAAACTTGCTGACGAATGAGCAAACGTATGAGTTGGTAGTGAAAAACGTGTCTGATATCGAATGGCAACTTTCTTGCTCATGCTGCAAAGACTTTTACTTATATCACGCCCAAGCTTCCGCAAAAAGGCGATATCAGGATCACAGAAATCATGGCTGACCCAACTCCCAGCAGTTGGTCTTCCCGAGGCAGAATATTTGGAGCTTTACAACCATTCGGATAATATCATCAACCTAAAATCATTGATACTAAGTGATCCGACAGCTTCTGTTGCGCTTCCTGACTATGAACTGAATTCTGGGGCTTATGCGGTCTTGACAAGCACAAGTAATGCGTTCCTCTTTCAAGGGGAAAATGCAGTAGGAGTAAGCAATTTACCTTCGCTTGCTAATGGCAAAGACAGTTTGGTCATTAGCACAGTTTCGGGAGCACTTATTGATCAGGTAGTTTATACTTCGGATTGGTATGGTGACACGCAAAAGGATGATGGTGGCTATAGCCTCGAATTGATCTCCTTGGAAAGTAGTTGCTTTGGTAAAGCAAATTGGACGGCTTCCACCGCTGAAAAAGGCGGTACGCCTGGCACGGAAAACAGTGTCTTTGGTCAAGAATCGGATAGCGAAGCACCAATGATTTCTTCTGTGGAGTTTGACTGACCTAAATCAAATTACGCTCAACTTTAGTGAACCGATGGACAGTGCGAGCTTAGCAAATGGCTCTTATTTGATTGAAGGAATCAATATCGAAGTGAAAACCAGTGGGATATATTTTGAGAGCGCCATACTTACTTTGAGTTCGAGCTTGGAAAAAGGAAAACTCCATACGCTTAAAGTAAGTAACCTTCAAGATTGCTCTGGTGGAATTTTACAAACCGTGAATATTGAAATAGGTATAGGCAGAAAGCCCGCTTTCAATGAAATATTAATCACAGAAATCATGGCGGATCCAGATCCTGTAGTGAGTGATTTACCCAATTCTGAATATTTAGAAATATACAATGCGACAGAAGATTTGCTGTCGTTGGAAGGACTTTTACTTGTAGATTCCAATTATACCACGGCGCTCTCTGCACAAATCATTCCTCCGAAATCTTATCTCATTCTGTGCCCCAATGCTTCGGTTGTGGCACTTTCTGCATTTGGCAAGGTCATGGGAGTAAGTAATTGGCCTTCTCTCGCGAATGGAGGAGAATTTTTAGCTTTAGCTCAAGCAGAAGGATCGATTTTTTCCATCGAATATCAGGCAGTTTGGCATGAAGCCGAGAAGAAAGGCGGTGGCTATTCATTGGAAATGAAAGACATAACCAACCCTTGCGGTGGCCGCTTGGTTTGGGGAAGCAGTACTTCCTCAAATGGTGGCACA
Organism: uncultured Cytophagales bacterium; assembly: GCA_963848175.1. Lineage (GTDB taxonomy): Bacteria > Bacteroidota > Bacteroidia > Cytophagales > Cyclobacteriaceae > JAMZMI01. The sequence continues at coordinate 15,587 of CAWKCO010000001.1, read as the reverse complement.
CCCGGTCTTCCCAATGCGAATAGTGAAAGTGTGCCAGACAATTTTGGGCCGGAACTACTCTCCGCTTTTGTACAAGATCAGCATACCGTCAAGCTGACTTTTAACGAACCTCTGGCTTTTGGTGCTGATGAACAAGCGGAAATCACAACCGAACCGTCATTGACTTTAAACAGTATCCTGTCCAATCGAAACAGAGATCAATTAATCCTCCATTTTGAAGAAGAGCTAAAATCAAATATAACCTATTCAATCACCGTCCAGAATATCTCAGATTGCAATGGAAATCCAATAACAAAAAACACTTCCGCATTCGTGAGACCCGAAACGGCAGACAGTTTGGATGTGATTTTGAGTGAAATTTTGTTCGACCCGAAAAATACGGGAGTGGATTTTGTGGAAATATACAACTACTCTGAAAAGCACATTGACCTGAAAGGCTGGGCGCTAGGTCGAGAAGAGAATGGGATTTTGACGCAAGTCAAACCCATATCGGATACGGAATATATCTTATCACCTCAGCAATATTTGGCGATTACCACTGATGCTGCTTTGCTCCAACTTGCTTACCCAAAAAGCGATCAAAACGATTTCTTTGAGGCTGATGCGCTACCCACTTATCCCAATGAAGCGGGCACGGTAGTTTTGCTCAATGCCCAAGGTAAAATCATGGATCGATTTACCTACGACACGGATTTTCATTCCCGATTGCTCGAAAGTGTGGATGGCGTTTCGCTAGAGCGAATTTCCTTTACCGCGCCTACACAAGACAGAAACAACTGGGCATCCGCCGCTAGTGATGTCGGCTTTGCTACGCCTGGCTATGCCAACTCACAGCAATTTGACGTGCCGAAAATTGCAGGTACTTTGGCCATCGAGCCAAAAGTATTTGTTCCGGATGGCAGTATTACTTCCATGAAAAGTTTCACCACGATCAACTATCAGTTTGCACAAACTGGGCAATTTACCAACGTGACCATTTATGACCAAAATGGACGACCTGTTAAAGAACTCGCCAATGGAGCTTCGTTGGGGAGTACTAGATTTTTGCGATGGGATGGTACCAATGACAATGGCAGCATCGTCCGATTAGGTTATTATCTAGTTGTTTTTGAGGTCTATGATCAGACTGGCCGCAATGAAGTGATCAAAGAGACTGTCGTTGTTGGAAGGTGACTTAGTTCTTTGATGCTCCGTCTATTTTTCTAAGAGTAATCTCACGCCTCTTCCCTCCACTTCCAAAGCAATTTGATCATCCCCAGCGCAATGGCAAGCATCAAAAACAAAGCAGGAAAACCTCCCAAGACGGAAATCATTTTGATCCCCTCAATTCCTGTATAGGAAATCATCACCCATGCGAGTGCCCCTACAATCGTTCCCCAAATGATTTGAATGAAGAGCGGTGATTCCTGATTTTCCGTTGTGATACCTTTAGTGCAGAGGTTGCTCATAGCCGATGTATTAGAATCCGCTGCAGTGATATAAGAAATAAAAGTAATCAGCAGAAAAATGGCTCCAATAAAGCTTGGCCATGGTAGCTGCTCGAAAATGGCGTAAATAACATTTTCAGCTCCTTGTGTATTTAAGATTTCATACAATGAACCACCACTTATCCCATCAAAATAAAGCGCCGACCCGCTAAAAATCATCATCCACAATCCTCCAAAGATGGATGGAAAGATCAGGTTCATATCTGATAAATGCACGAATAGAATATCCTCGACCCAATCTTCCTAAAAAAAGTGCGGTTATGGGCGCCCATGCCAACCAATTGGCCCAATTAAAGACTGTCCAGCTCTGAAACCATTCTTGCCCAAGCTCATTGTTCCAATTGACACTTCGCGGCAAAAAATGCACGAAATATTGTACAAATCCATCAAAACCTAGTTGCATCAAATAAAGTGAAGCTCCGAAAATGAAGAAGAAAATGGCAAGCAGAATAAATGCTTTGATATTATAATCAGACAAGATCCGGATACCTTTCATCAACCCACTTGAGGCCGAAATCACAAATGTGACCACAATCACTACGGCGATCACACCAAGAAGAAAAGCGGTCTGTTCAACTTCGAATAGCTTTTGAAGCCCTCCTGCAATAGTGAGAATGCCAGCTCCCAAAGAAGCCGCCATCCCTGCCACCAAACCATACAGGCAGACTATGTCCACCACATGTCCGATCCACCCGCAGGAATACTTCCCGAGAAGTGGGTATAGGGTAGCACTCACCTCAAATGGACGCTTCAGGTTGTAAAACGTAAATGAAAAAACCAGAGCTGCCAATGTGTAGATGGCGTAAGGGCTGATTGTCCAATGCATAAACATCGTGGACATGGCAAAGGTGGCAGCCTCACGCGATCCAGCGTTTAGCTGAAGATCAGTAGGTGGCTGGTGGAAATGAAATAATGGCTCTGCCGTGCCCCAGAACAGAATACCTGTAGCTATCGTGGTGCAGAGCGTGATCGAAAACCATTTCCATTTGGAAAGTAGCGGCTTAGCTTCTTTCCCTCCGATGATCTGCTTACTAAATGGCAAAAAATAGACAATGGCCAGAAGCAGTACAAATGCGAGCACACCCCAGCTAAAGAAACTACTAAAGTATGTCAGAATCCAAGAGTTGGCGGCCCTAGTCATAGACAAGAATTTGTCTTTATTCAAAAGACTAAAAATGACTGTGGCACTCAGCAGAGATACTGGTGGCCAAAATTTGATGGGATTGAGTTTGTGCACAGAGATAAATCTAAAGCAACTTTTGTTTTTAGGGAAGTCTTTCTTGTGGCTCCTAGTCCCAAAGGGAATACGCGACACTCAGCCATATCCATAACCCGATTTTGGCAGGTATTGTTACCCGTTTTATCCCAAAAAAGAAAGGAAAATATTTTCCTAATTTCCTTAAAACAATCTACTGTCGTCCGACTAATTTCCAATTTGCCTAAAATAGTTCTTATTTAGGCCATAATGAGGTTAAATTTTCAATTCTCAAAAACACCCCCTAGCCAGACCAGTCAATTTCAATTTGTACTTTCCCAATTTCAGATTTAAACCAGCTTTGGCAGTAGGCTGTGGTGTTGATTAAAAATGCGTGCAAGTTCACGTAAGAGCACAGGTTTTTAGCTGCTACCATGACCATGGTTGAGAAGTCCTCTGCTTCTTTGATTCTTCTATGGAGTATGGTGAATAATAAATTGAGTATTAGTGCCACCCAAATTTGTGATTTGATACCGTTCTCACTGTCCGATAAAAAATATTTCAGTTCAAAGTTCTGCTTAATCTGCTTGAAAAGCACTTCTATTACCCATCTGTTCTTATAAAGCAATGCGATAGTCATAGAAGTGTGACCTATCAGGTTAGTAAGAAACTGAAGGATTTCACCTGAAATAGGATCACGATAGCTTATCAGTCTTAGTTGGACTGTCCGAGTAAGTTTTTCATGTTTGTATTTGAGGATTATCGTTTGATCTTTCAATACATCTGGAAAGGGGGCTGTGTTGTTTTCCTCGACTACCTCATATTTAGCATTATCCTTAAGACGAGTGACAAAGAAGCGATTGTTTTTTGTCCAGATGTCAAAGTATCGGTATCTGTTGAACCCTTTGTCAAAGACAACAATTCCTCCTTCAGGTAGGCTTAGTACTTTTAAAAAGGTGTTCTCGTTGGTAGAGGCGGCCTTCATGCAAATGAAATTGGGTACTCCTTCAGATAGGTTCATTTTTGTGAAAATCTTGATCCCACCTTTATTCTTACCATCTATTCGATTACGGCCGGTACCCTTGAGTATTTCTTTGAATAGGGTTATTGTAGTGGAGTCAAACACCTCAATTTGAGCCAGATCAACTTCATCGCCGATTGGCCCCCAATTTGTCTTTAGTGCTACTTGATAGTGAAGGTAAAGACCCATGTAGAGAGAGGCGAAAAAATCGCTACTCCTTTCTCTATTAGCATCAGAAAGCGTACTACGGTGAGGTAATTGCTTCAATCCTACATAAATAAGCTTTTTAGCTATCAGGGTAATGTTTTTACAAACCTCCCTTAAACTACCATTGCGAGTTAATACAGCATAAAACAAACAGATAAAGTGGTCTTTGCTCTTCATTTGTTTGTAATACTTGTCCGCCTGATTATCGTCAACTGCTTTCTTGAAAATATCTTCTGGAATTAAGGATAGAAGCTGAGCTATAATTGGCTGACCTGAAAGAAACTTTGCGTTAACTTTGTCCATGGTAAGTTTTGTTTTTAGTCGAACTCAACATTACCTATAAGATGGGAGGGCTGCAAGGCCGCCCATTTTTATTTTGTACTTTTCTAAGACTTCAATAAATCACACTCATTTTACTCGGACGACAGTAAAAACAATCACTTATTCCACTTGTTGTGAAAGCTCAACCAGAGAGTAAATTTATGAGTGGATTACATCGATTGATTTACACAAGTTTTCGAAAACCATCTTGTGACGAATCAGAAATTAAGAAAATTTTAGCTTCCTGTGAAAAGAATAATCCAGAACATGGACTAACGGGAGTTTTGCTACATTCAGAAAACCGTTTCATTCAGTACATAGAGGGAGAGCCCGAAAAACTCTTGGCACTCTATGATACCATCAAAGAAGATGACAGGCATACAGCGGTCAACCAGCGAAGCTTTGCACCTATTGAAAAACGACTTTTCCCATCTTGGCACATGGGGTACAAAAATGTTTCCGATGATAAATTGGGCTTTCACACCGCCATTAGTACCGACAATAAAGAAATCTTTGAGAAAATGATCATGGGCAAAGATCAGTACACTGATCGCGGATTGACCGTGCTTAAACTGTTTTTTGAAATGGCTTAAACAGATAATGGGCGGACTAATCCTCCGCCCTCAATTCCCCTTCACTACTTGCAATAAGTGTAGCGACAGTCGCATCTCCAGTGATATTGGCTACCGTGCGAGTCATATCCAAGATACGATCCACAGGAAAAATGATCGCGATCCAAGCGGGGTTCAACCCCACGGTCTGCATCATAATGATAAGCATGACCAAACTTGCCCCAGGCACACCTGCCGTGCCAATGGATCCCATAGTCGCTGTAAGCACGATAACTAGCTGCTGCGAAAGTGTCAAATCCACAAAGTGAAGCTGCGCTAAAAATACCGTGGAAATGGCTAGGTACAAGCTCGTTCCGTCCATGTTCACCGTAGCGCCAATAGGCAAAACGAAACTCGATACTTTTTTAGAAACACCCATGCCGTCTTCCACACACTCCATGGTTACAGGAAGGGTAGCGGCACTAGAGCTGGTGCTAAAAGCCAGAAACTGTGCTGGGCTCAGGATTCGAAAGAATTTTTTGTATGAAAGTTTTTTGATGAAAAGTATAGCGACCAAAGGATAAAATACGAAAAGCATAAAACCCAGGCCGATCAAAACAGTAATGGTAAAGGATCCCAGTCCTTTGAAAATCTGGAAAACTTCTCCCGGACTATCGGCCATCTTGGCTACCACTCCAGCCAGCAAGGCAAACACAAAAAATGGTGCGGCCTTCATGATGGTGTCTACCATGCGAAGGAAAACTTCGTTGATAGAAGAGATGAAATTCTTGACAGGGGCGCTCTTTTCATTGGGGATTACCGCCAAGGTGATACCAAAAAAGATCGCGAAAAAGATGACCTGAAGCATCAACGTGTTGTTGGAAACGGACAGGATGATGTTTTCGGGAACCATGTCCACAATAAACTGAAGCGGCCCCACTTCCTGTTGTTTTTGAGCCTGTGAGACTTTATCAGCTACTTTAGCTTGCTGCTGCGCAAGTTGATCGTTGCTTAACTGACTCTGCACAATATCCGCATAAGCAGGATCGGCGAGATAGTTTTTGCCATCTTTAATTTCTACATCAGGCGTCCGATCTACCCATAGTTCATAGGAGATGCGGTTTTTCACTCGCTGATCATTGTCTATGTGCGTACCCGGTGCTATGAAGTTGACAACCAATAAGCCTACAGTAATCGCAAAAACAGTAGAAATAAGATAGAGAACCAAGGTTTTAGCTCCCATGCGGCCAAGGCTGGAAGTATCGCTGAGCCCCGAGACACCATCGATAATTGAGAACAAGACCAACGGAACGGCAATAAACTTCAGCAAACGAATAAAGATTTGCCCGAATGGGTCTACCCAGTTGATGGTAAATTCATTCCACCCCAGCCAGCTGGAGACAAAAGCCCACAAAACGCCCAATACTAATCCGATAATGATTTTGAAATGTAATGGGAGGTTTTTCATAGTTGCTCTGGTTAGGCTGTCAATTTAGTTATTATTGAGAAAAAGGATATGACTTTCTATTTGGACTCGTTAAAATGAACTCCGAAAATAGCAAAAAAAAATCCGCTTGAAACCAAACGGATTTGTAAACTCTTGAATGGACGAATTAAATCTTATTCGTGCGAGCGATCAGGTAATAGTCGGCAATCACCAATGCCGCCATAGCTTCTACTATAGGCACAGCACGTGGCACTACACAAGGATCATGACGCCCTTTTCCGCTCACTACAGCCGCATTGCCTTCTTTGTCCACACTATCTTGATCTTGCATGATAGTCGCCACAGGCTTGAAGGCCACATTGAAATAAATATCTTCTCCATTGGAGATGCCGCCTTGTATTCCACCCGATTGGTTGGTTTTGGTACGGATACGGCCTCCCTCATTATAAAATTCGTCGTTGTGTTGTGAGCCTCGCTGCTTGATTCCTTCAAAGCCACTGCCATACTCAAAACCTTTTACCGCATTGATACTCAGCATTCCTTTGCCCAGCTCAGCATGTAGGCGATCAAAAACAGGTTCACCCAAACCTACGGGCACACCTTTGATCACACCAGTCACAACCCCACCGACAGTATCCTGATCCTTGCGCACATTGTCTATGTAGTCATACATTTGCTGCGCCATTGCTGGATCGGGGCATCTTACGTCGTTGGTTTCCGTGAGGGAAAGATCCAACTCGGTGTAGTGTTTTTCTAACTTCAAGTCACCTACTTGCGACACGTAAGCATTGAAGGTAACGCCGACTTTTTTCAGCATGAGCTTTGCGATAGCTCCTGCTGCCACACGTGCAGCCGTCTCGCGAGCAGAACTGCGTCCACCGCCTCGGTAGTCTCTATGACCGTATTTCTCCTCATAAGTATAGTCCGCATGTGAGGGACGAAATTTATCTGCTATATGCGAATAGTCCTTACTCTTCTGATCTTGATTTCTGATCAACAGAGATATGGGCGTGCCGGTAGAAATACCTTCAAATACACCTGAAAGAATCTCCACTTGATCTTCTTCCTTGCGCTGTGTTACGATTTTTGATTGCCCAGGCTTGCGCCTCGCCAGCTCGCTTTGGATAAAATCCAAGTCTATTTCCACACCCGCAGGGCAGCCCGTGATGGTAGCGCCTATGGCAGCTCCGTGTGATTCCCCAAAAGTGGTGATTGTAAATATCTTCCCAAAAATGCTTCCCATGTGTGTGCTTACTTGCGGATAATGATCAGTACAGATAGTACTAACACTGTTAAAATTAAAATGTTGGCAAAAATACGCACCCATGCACTCTCACCGAGTGTCATTAGCTCATTATTTTCAAATTCGATTCCATCGTAAAATGAGCCCATGTCATTGGACATGATGTACTCGTTTTTGCGGCTCTCGCCTTTTACCGTCACCGTCTGCCGAGACTTCAAAGTATCGTACTTTTCCTTTTCTGGATTGAAAAAAATCCATTGAACATAATCTCCCAAGTCGTACGTGCCCGGCTCGTTAGGTATGCCGTAGTAAGAAAAACTCTTTGTGCCTTTCACTCTGCCATTGGCGCGAGTGATGTCCTGCTTCACATTGGGAGCATAAAAATCAAAATAATCCGACTCTGGAATCAATGGGTTTTCAATGGCACTGATGTTGCCTTCTCCCAAAATATTGAACACATACGTGAAACTTTGTCCTGTATTAAGCTCTACCGCACTGATAGACTCTGCCATGCGATAGTTGCCCACAGCCACTTGATCTCTGAGTGGGTGCGGTGGCAAAGCTTTCACTTTGATGGTCTTAGGTCTGGAAGAAAAGTCTTCGAAATCCTCCTGACGGTTGCGGCCAAAGAAGGTAGGATTTTTGGCCACTTTGTATTTTACCATTTTCAAGTCCACTTTCGGAAAGTAGATGTCTTGATTATTAAGTGGGTAGTAAGTCGCCTGAAAAATCTTAAACTGATTGTAATTCTTGCCATTGAGCTTTACCGGCTCACCATTGATATTGTCGATATTGAAATTCTCTTCCCAAGTATTCTCTGGTTTGATCTTCTTTAAAATCTCTGTGAGCTGATTGGGTAGGTCGTGGAAACGCATGTTGGCCTGATTGGTCTCTGCTACATAAAAGGCCAGCGTTAAGGTAAAACCTTCGCCAACGTAGACTTCTTGCTTGTCCGAAGTAAGCGCCAAAAATGCATCCGCTTGCACATCTATGTATTCCGTGGGCTGGTTGTTTCTGAAAATATCGAACGGATCACTGAACGGATCACTGCGACGCTGCTGGCGTTGTGCGGCTTCTTCCACCGTGATCGTAGTACCTCCCACGTTCACTTCCTTTCCATTTATTTTAATCGAAAACTGGTCAAGTTTGTACGTACCCTTATTAGCAGCCTGATAGTTTTGTGTGATACTCTGACTGGAGGCCATCTGACCATTGGTGAAAGTAGTGGAAGAACTAGAAGATGTTCCACGCTTCACAAAGCCCTGTATATCTGGAAATCCTGAATACTCGCGCAGTTTTTCGTTCTTGATCGTGATAGTTATTGCAAAATATTCGTTAAGCGCAATGGTATTTTTATTATATTGTACGGAGATCTCTTGAGCAACGGAAGTTAGGGTAATAGTTAGAAGAAAAATAAAACCTAAAATCGACTTGTTCGTTAGTATCATATTACAATTTGCAATCGTTTTCTGTGGGATAACATTCATTCCAAAAATCGTGACATCATTTCACTTTTGGGAAACCCAGAGTTCAAATGGAAACGGCAAATTTACATTCTAGTTATCATCTTTAACAAAAATTAGGAGTTATGTTGGAGTACTTTAAAACCGTTCTATCAAAAGTAAGTTTTGACTTAGGGTTGTTTGAAAAGGAGCTGAAAAAGGCGCTTCTCCATTTGCTTCCTGAAGAGGCTGGCCAGTTGCGAGACTGGTGTTATTCAGAATTTGACCGGCCCTACGAACCGATCCTCGATCGGTGCTTCACTGTAGCACTAAGCTAAAAAATAGAAACCTGCGAGAGTAGGTTTTTTTATGCCCAACAAAATCGCAGGACTTCAAATTTCATTTCCTAAAACATTGTTTTACCGATTACCATTCCGATAATCATTAGTGCATAAAGCGCCAAAGTGATAATACTGAAAATACCCATGAACTTGTAAAGTGATTTGAGATTTTCAAATCCCGAAGCTAAAACTTCTGAATTGCCATCCATCAATGCTGTTTTTGTATTGGCAGAAAAACGATAGAGGTACAACACGGGAAAAATATAAATCACGCCAATCACGAGATAAATCAATGCAAACGCACCAGAAGCAAAAGGAGCTGCGGCCTGTCCGCCAATTTTACCCATAATCGATCCCATAGACACTCCAGCAACTACAATGAGTCCAATAAAACAAAAGCCTAATATGGCCAAAAACTTTCCCCACTTACTTGCTTCAAGCAGTGCCTGTTTAGCACTTTCATTTATTTGAAGTGCGTTCTCTTTGTCATTTTGATTTTCTAATTCCATGGTTACGGTGATTGTTAGTTTAAAATTTATGAAAGGTAATAGTACCTACCCTTTTATACCAAATACTGCTCTGAAATCAAGCAAGGAAAAAGGGAACTGAGACTGTGCCAAAGAATGAACAACTACCCTTCTACAAATCCAGCACAAACTTGTGCTCTTTGAGCGACTGGTACACTTGCTCGTCGAAGCGGTAGAGCTTGGCAGCTCGGTGGGAGACATTGTCTTGCTTTTCCTCACAGTCTATGAGCAGCTTCATGCCCAAAATCTTGCGGCGGAAGTTGGGCTTGTCCAGCTTAATTTGCAAAATGGACTCGTAGAGATTTTGCAGTTGTAGCAAGGTGAATTTTTCAGGAAGCAAATTGAAGCCGATAGGCTCTTGCTTTACTTTGGCTTGCAAAAGGGTCATTGCATAGTCAAGAATATCATGGTGATCATAAGGCAATTCACCAATTTCGCTCAGCGAATACCACTTGGCATCCGAAGCAGTGTAACCCGCTACCAAATCCACATCCGAAGCTTTGATCATAGAATAATAAGCCACGGTGACCACACGCTTGCCCGGAAAACGACCCACCGAACCAAAGGCTTTGAGCTGCTCAAGAAAAACATTTTTCACGCCTGTGAGCAAATAAAGAATACGACTGGCTGCATCATCCAGCGATTCGTCATAAGTGATCCACCCACCAGGAAGCGCCCACTTGTCTTTGCTGATCCCCTCGGCATGTTTTACCATAAGCACCTTTAGCTCATCGGTAAATCCGAAGATGATACAGTCGATAGAAAGATCCTCCATGATGTGATCGGCCATTGTGCGATGTTTTTTGGTTTGTGAAGCTAAAAATAAAATCTTTCGGCGCAAGAGAAGGGCAATTGTAGCACACATATTTCAATAGATATGCACGCTAAATACTAAAATTCACTGGTGAGGAAAAAATTCAATCAAACATATAGTCAATATGACCATAAGTGTCTATCTTGGCTCTCCAATTGCCTTAAATCAGTGGAGCGCTATGACCTTTGACTCGTCAAATATAGCACTCCGCAAGCGATCAAGGCAGTTTATTAAAAGACTTAGATCATTTTAGATATGTACTTTTTAGGATACGATATAGGCAGCTCGAGCATCAAAGCAGCGATAGTAGACGGCCGCACCAACAAGCAAGTGGCAGTAGCTAGCTACCCAGAAAAAGAGATGACCATCAGCAGTGTGAAAGCTGGATGGGCTGAGCAAGACCCTGAACTTTGGTGGGAAAACATCATTTTGGCTACTAAAAAGGTGGTGGAAAAAGCAGGGATCGATGCAAAGGAAATCGGGGGAATTGGCATCTCCTACCAAATGCACGGATTGGTATTGATAGACAAAAATCATGAAGTATTGCGCCCATCCATCATCTGGTGCGATAGCCGCGCGGTAACCATTGGCGATGCAGCTTTTGAAGGAATCGGTCAGCAAAAATGCATGGATCACCTCCTCAATTCGCCAGGAAATTTTACCGCTTCCAAATTGAAATGGGTAAAAGACAATGAGCCTGAGCTATACAGCAAAGTGTATAAACTGATGCTGCCCGGTGACTACATCGCTATGAAACTGACAGGTGAGGTGAACACCACCATCGCGGGATTGTCAGAAGGCATGATCTGGGATTTTAAATCCAACAGCCCATCCAAAGAGCTATTTGATTATTATGGTTTTGACTTGGATTTGGTGCCAGAGATAAAGCCTGTCTTTTCGGATCAGGGTCATGTGACTGCACAAGCCGCTGAGCTTTTGGGATTGAAAGCGGGCATTCCGATTGGTTACCGAGGAGGAGATCAACCAAATAATGCCATGTCCCTCGGCGTATTGGAATCTGGCCAAGTGGCGGGTACAGGTGGTACTTCGGGCGTGGTATATGGTGTGAACAAAACGCCCGTCTATGACATCAAAAATCGGGTAAACAGTTTTGCGCACGTCAACTATACTGCCGAGCAGCCCAATGTGGGTGTATTGCTTTGCATCAACGGATCGGGCATACAATACCGCTGGATCAATCAGGAGGTAGCCACTGCGGGTACATCCTATTTCGACATGGAAAAAATGATGACCAGCATACCCGTCGGATCGGATGGCTTGCGCATGTTGCCATTCGGCAATGGTGCCGAGCGTGTACTTCAAAACAAAGACATTGGCTCGCACATTCAAGGCTTGCAGTTCAACAGACATCAAAAGGCGCACCTTTTCCGTGCGGCATTAGAAGGGATTGCCTTCTCATTTGTATACGGCATTGAGGTGATGAATGGCCTGGGCATGGAGATTTCGTCTATGCGTGTGGGTAACGACAACCTTTTCCAATCGGATGTTTTCAGCCAAACAATAGCCACGCTCATGGGTGGACAAATAGAGATGGTGGAGACTACTGGCGCGATAGGAGCGGCAAGAGCGGCAGGCTACACAGTAGGTCATTTTGCAAGTGTGAAAGAAGCCATGTCTGGCGATCAGGTGATCAAAACGCATGTGCCTCAGGGTAATGTAAATGACTACAAAGCAGCGTATGAGGTTTGGAAAGCGGATCTTGGGAAGTTGATAGATTAAAGTGGGAAGTTGAAAAGCGCTTAGCGCAATACGCTTACCGCAGAGCGCTGTACGCCTTACGCTGTTGAGGTTTCAGACCTTGGTTGATGCAGATTTTGAATAGGTGAATAATTAAGTCATAAAGGATAGTCTAGAGATCAACAACGAAGCATTCAAGCGTCTAAAGGAAGTAATAATGCGTAAAGCGGTCAGCGCAGAGCAATTAAATAAGCGTAAAGCCGTCAGCGTATAGCGTTTGGCGGTTAGCGTAAAGCGATTAAATAAACAATAAAAACATGAGTTCAATTACATTAGGAGACAAGGAGTATTTCCAAGGCATTGGAAAGATCAAATTTGAAGGAAAAACATCAGACAATCCTTTCGCATTCAAATACTACGACGAAAACAAAGTAGTCGCTGGCAAATCGATGAAGGAGCACTTGCGCTTCGCTATCGCTTACTGGCACACGATGTGCGGAACGGGTGGTGATCCATTTGGCCCAGGTACAAAAGTATTCCCTTGGGATGCTAAGAAAGATGCTGTAGAAAAAGCTAAAGACAAAATGGATGCGGCTTTTGAATTTATCACGAAAATAGGTGCTCCTTTCTATTGCTTCCATGACTATGATCTGGTGGACGAAGGCAGCTCTCTGGCTGAGTCTGAGAAGCGTTTGATCGCGATCACGGACTATGCAAAAGAGAAGCAAGCGGCTTCAGGTGCAAAATTGCTTTGGGGTACTGCCAACCTATTTTCTAATCCAAGATACATGAATGGTGCAGCTACCAATCCTGACTTTGATGTAGTAGCGTATGCTGGCGGACAGGTGAAGCAGGCTTTGGATGCTACGATCAAATTGGGTGGTGAAAATTACGTATTCTGGGGAGGAAGAGAAGGCTACATGTCTTTGCTCAACACCAACATGAAAGCGGAACTTGACCACTTGGCGAGATTCCTACACATGGCGAAAGACTATGCACGTGCCAATGGTTTCAAAGGAAACTTCTTCATCGAGCCTAAGCCAATGGAGCCTACCAAGCACCAATATGATTTCGACTCAGCTACTGTGATTGGTTTCTTGAGAGAATATGGCCTAATGGACGATTTCAAACTAAACCTTGAAGTAAACCACGCAACATTGGCACAGCACACCTTCCAGCACGAAGTGCAAGTGGCTGCAAACGCTGGTCTTCTTGGAAGCATGGATGCCAACCGTGGCGATTACCAAAACGGATGGGATACAGATCAATTTCCTAACAACGTATATGAACTAGCGGAGGTGATGATGGTATTCTTAGAAGCTGGTGGCTTGCAAGGTGGTGGTATCAATTTCGATGCAAAAACCAGAAGAAACTCTACTGACTTGGCAGATATTTTCCACGCACACATCGGTGGAATGGACGTATTTGCAAGAGCTTTGATGCTTGCAGATGCAGTATTGTCACAATCTAAGTATCCTGCGCTGAAAGCGGCAAGATATGAGTCTTTCAAAACTGCTGATGGCAAGGCTTTCGAAGCAGGCAAACTGACACTTCAAGACTTGGCAAAAATCGCTGGACAAAAAGGCGAGCCGACACAAAGAAGTGGGCAGCAAGAAATGTATGAGAATATCATCAATCAGTTTTTATAAGTTTACGAGTTGATAAATATTAAAGGGGGCTTTTGTCCCCTTTTTCACTCACTAGTGAGTTTTAATGCCACTAGACGTGCCTCATCGAAAAAAATTCTGCGACAATGACATGTGAGCTTGGTCGGAGGCAATATTTTAACCCATTAATCCCAAAAATTGAAAAAAAACACAATGGTGAAAACAGAAGAAAAAATTAACAATCTCTACGTCATAGGGATTACGCTGGTAGCTACCCTTGGCGGGTTTCTATTTGGCTTTGATAGTGGCGTCATCAACGGCACGGTGCGTGGATTAGAAGTGGCCTTTGAGGCTGAGGATATCGGCAGTGGCTTCAATGTTGCTTCAATGCTGCTCGGATGTGCGGTAGGAGCTTTCTTCGCTGGCAAACTGGCAGATGCTTACGGTAGACGCTCCATGCTTATGATCGCTGCATTGTTTTTCCTCATTTCGGCATGGGGTTCGGGTATCGCGACCACATCGCCAGAATTTATCATTTATAGAATCATCGGAGGTTTGGCAGTAGGTGCAGCTTCAGTGATGGCACCAGCTTACATTGCGGAGATTGCGCCCGCAAGATTTAGAGGAGCCTTGGCCACAGTGCAGCAAGTAGCTATCATTTTTGGCTTATTTCTATCTTTTCTTAGCAACTATGTGCTAGCAGATATTTCAGGTTCGGCGGAGAACATCCTATGGCTAAATTATGAGACTTGGAGATGGATGTTTTGGGTAGAATTGGCTCCGGCAGCGATCTTTTTAGTTTCATTGTTTTTCATCCCAGAAAGCCCTCGCTATCTCGTAGCAAAGCAAAAGAACAGCCACGCTTTGAAAGTAATGGATACACTCTACGGTGCTGGCATGGGGCAACCCAAAGTGAACGAAATTGAAGCTTCGCTGGCAAAAGATCATCACAAACCTCGTTTGTCCGATTTGTATGACAAAACCTTGGGCAGAGTAAAGCCGATCGTTTGGATAGGAATTGGCTTGGCCAGTTTTCAGCAGTTTGTGGGGATCAACGTGGTGTTCTACTACGGTTCTATCCTTTGGCAAGCAGTTGGTTTTGGAGAAAATGATGCATTGTTGATCAATGTGGTATCTGGTGCACTAAGCATTGCTGCGGTGGTAGCTTCTCTGTTGCTCGTAGATAAAATGGGAAGAAAGCCGATTTTACTTATCGGTTCGGTAGGCATGAGTATCACATTGGCTTTAGTAGTAGTAGCATTTGCTTCAGGCTCTATGGTCACTGATCCTATCACAGGAGCAGAGACTTTGTCTTTGAGTGACTCAATGGGTGTTTTGGCACTCGTTGCTGCCAACCTCTACGTGATCTTCTTCAACTTCTCATGGGGACCTGTAATGTGGGTGATGTTAGGCGAGATGTTCCCTAATCAAATCCGTGGATTAGGATTGGCCATTGCTGGTATTGCGCAGTGGGTGTCCAACTTCCTCGTGACCTTGACTTTCCCGATGATATTGGGATCAGCAGGTTTGGCGTTTGCGTATAGTCTGTACACCATCGGTGCGGTCATCTCTATATTCTTTGTGGCCAAATATGTCTATGAGACTAAGGGCAAGGAGTTGGAAGAAATGGAGGGTTAGAAATTTTGCAACATGATTTTTAATTACTTGATGTAATGAAAAGGCTAC